>CAWGJX010000004.1:0-2754716 GCA_963823065.1 uncultured Bacteroidales bacterium | reverse complement strand
TGGATTGTAATATTGATTTCATACATTTGCACCCGCTTAAAGACAAAGAGTTGATTGAAGGGTAGGAGAGATAGAGATTCCGGCTTAAAGGAGAAAGGGAAGCAGGGAAAGAAAAAGCCGGAAAAAATATCTCATTTTTTATTTGGAAGGGACTTAAAAAAGATTAACTTTGTCGTCCCAAAAGCAAAATAAAGTTCTTTGAAATTATGAAGTAAACAACCAGGCGAGATATGGAAATCTCGTCAAAAATTAACTTGTTAGTATTTTGAATTAGAGTTCACAGGATTGTTTTTTGTAAAGAGATTTAAGATAATTTTTACAATGAAGAGTTTGATCCTGGCTCAGGATGAACGCTAGCGGGAGGCTTAACACATGCAAGTCGAGGGGCAGCACGAGGTAGCAATACTTTGGTGGCGACCGGCGCACGGGTGAGTAACACGTATGCAACCTACCCTGTACTGGGGGATAGCCCGGAGAAATTCGGATTAATACCCCATGATAATATTGAGAGGCATCTTTTAATATTTAAAGTTTCGACGGTACGGGATGGGCATGCGCAACATTAGCTAGTTGGTAGGGTAACGGCCTACCAAGGCTACGATGTTTAGGGGACCTGAGAGGGTGATCCCCCACACTGGTACTGAGACACGGACCAGACTCCTACGGGAGGCAGCAGTGAGGAATATTGGTCAATGGGCGCAAGCCTGAACCAGCCATCCCGCGTGCAGGAAGAAGGCGCTATGCGTCGTAAACTGCTTTTCCAGAGGAAGAAAACCCCCGACGTGTCGGGGCTTGCCGGTACTCTGGGAATAAGCATCGGCTAACTCCGTGCCAGCAGCCGCGGTAATACGGAGGATGCGAGCGTTATCCGGATTTATTGGGTTTAAAGGGTGCGTAGGCGGATTAATAAGTCAGTGGTGAAAACCTTCAGCTTAACTGGAGACTTGCCATTGATACTGTTAGTCTTGAGTACGGTCAAGGTAGGCGGAATGTGTAATGTAGCGGTGAAATGCTTAGATATTACACAGAACACCGATTGCGAAGGCAGCTTACTGGGCCATTACTGACGCTGATGCACGAAAGCGTGGGGAGCGAACAGGATTAGATACCCTGGTAGTCCACGCCGTAAACGATGATCACTCGCTGTTAGCGATACACAGTTAGCGGCTAAGCAAAAGCATTAAGTGATCCACCTGGGGAGTACGGCCGCAAGGCTGAAACTCAAAGGAATTGACGGGGGCCCGCACAAGCGGAGGAACATGTGGTTTAATTCGATGATACGCGAGGAACCTTACCTGGGCTTAAATGTAGAGTGCATGAAGTGGAAACATTTCTTTCCTTCGGGACTCTTTGCAAGGTGCTGCATGGTTGTCGTCAGCTCGTGCCGTGAGGTGTCGGGTTAAGTCCCATAACGAGCGCAACCCTTATCGTTAGTTGCCAGCGGGTAATGCCGGGAACTCTAACGAAACTGCCGGTGTAAACCGTGAGGAAGGTGGGGATGACGTCAAATCAGCACGGCCCTTATGTCCAGGGCTACACACGTGTTACAATGGCCGGTACAGAGGGCAGCTACCTGGAGACAGGATGCGAATCTCCAAAGCCGGTCTCAGTTCGGATCGGAGTCTGCAACTCGACTCCGTGAAGCTGGATTCGCTAGTAATCGCGCATCAGCCATGGCGCGGTGAATACGTTCCCGGGCCTTGTACACACCGCCCGTCAAGCCATGGAAGTTGGGGGTACCTGAAGTCCGTAACCGTAAGGAGCGGCCTAGGGTAAAACTAGTGACTGGGGCTAAGTCGTAACAAGGTAGCCGTACCGGAAGGTGCGGCTGGAACACCTCCTTTCTGGAGAAAAGCAATAACTGTTGGCTATACCCTATGGGAAATAGTCACTTATCCGCCTGGTTTTTACTTCATTATTATAATTTCGGATTGCGGAATGGCGATTGCGGATTGAAAAATCCGAAATCAAAAATCCGAAGTCCGAAATATCTTTATCTGGAATTTGGCAATCAGGGCCAGATTATTCCGATGTATTCGGAAAAATCAAGGGTTCAATTCCCTTAATCTCCACAAGTTAATTTGAGAAATTAACTGATTTGATTAATTGAATTCATTTTCAAATTTTCAAATTGATGTATTCTCAAATTAATAAAGTTCTTTGACATATTGGAAATAAAAAGTTAGTAAAATTTGATTAACTCAAGAAAGTAAATAAGAGCGCATGGTGAATGCCTTGGCTCTCAGAGGCGAAGAAGGACGTGACAAGCTGCGATAAGCAACGGGGAGGAGCAAATATCCGATATATCCGTTGATTTCCGAATGGGGCAACCCACTATGCTGAAGGCATAGTACCCGTAGCAATACGAGGAGCAAACCCGGAGAACTGAAACATCTTAGTACCCGGAGGAAAAGAAAACAAAAGTGATTCCCTTAGTAGTGGCGATCGAACGGGGAATAGCCTAAACCGATAACGTTTTGGCGTTGTCGGGGTTGAAGGACCAGTGACATTATTATTAATATGAAACGGAAGCTGTCTGGAAAGTCATACCGTAGAAGGTGAAAGTCCCGTACGTGTAAGTATTAATAATATAATTGGTATCCTGAGTAGGTCGGGACACGAGAAATCCTGATTGAAACTGCCGGGACCATCCGGTAAGGCTAAATACTTCTGAGAGACCGATAGTGAACCAGTACCGTGAGGGAAAGGTGAAAAGTACCCCGAACAGGGGAGTGAAATAGTACCTGAAACCGTGCGCTTACAACCTGTCGGAGTCTGGCTTAGGCTGGATGACGGCGTGCCTTTTGCATAATGAGCCTACGAGTTACTCCTCACTAGCAAGGTTAAAACTTGAAGAGTTGGAGCCGAAGCGAAAGCGAGTCTGAATAGGGCGTATAGTTAGTGGGGGTAGACGCGAAACTTTGTGATCTATCCTTGGTCAGGCTGAAGTTCCGGTAACACGGGATGGAGGGCCGAACTAGTTGATGTTGAAAAATCTTTGGATGAACTGAGGATAGGGGTGAAAGGCTAATCAAACTGAGAAATAGCTCGTACTCCCCGAAATGCATTTAGGTGCAGCCTCGTGGTGAGTCTTGCAGAGGTAGAGCTACTGATAGGGCTAGAGGGCTTCACCGCCTATCAACCCCTGACAAACTCCGAATGCTGCAAGATATACACGGGAGTGAGCCTGCGGGTGCTAAGGTCCGTGGACAAAAGGGAAAGAACCCAGACCATCAGCTAAGGTCCCAAAATATATGCTAAGTTGAATTAACGAGGTGCGACTGCTTAGACAGCTAGGATGTTGGCTTGGAAGCAGCCATTCATTTAAAGAGTGCGTAACAGCTCACTAGTCGAGCGGTTGTGCGTGGATAATAATCGGGCATAAGCATATTACCGAAGCTATGGACTCATGACATAAGTCATGATTGGTAGGGGAGCATTCCAGTCAGCGCAGAAGATGTATGATAACGTATGTTGGAGCGGCTGGAAAAGAAGATGTAGGCATAAGTAACGATAAGGCCGGTGAGAAACCGGCCCACCGAAAGACTAAGGTTTCCTGATCAACGCTAATCGGATCAGGGTTAGTCGGGTCCTAAGGGTAAGCCAAGCGGCGATCTCGATGGACAACTGGTTAATATTCCAGTACCACCGTGTACTGCGAAGGAGAGACGGAGTAGTGAAAGATCCGCGTACTGACGGAATAGTACGTTAAAGGGTGTAGTTATATTTTTAGGTTAATAGCTTAGAGATGATGAACCTGACAGTACCATGAGTCTTCGGACAAGTGGATAGTGATCCTAAACAGACTTCCAAGAAAAACTCCTAAGCTCTAGGTACATGGTGCCCGTACCACAAACCGACACAGGTAGTCGAGGAGAGAATCCTAAGGTGCTCGAGTGATCCGTGGCTAAGGAACTAGGCAAATTAGACCTGTAACTTCGGGAAAAAGGTCTCCCGCAGCAATGCGGGACGCAGATAAATGGCCCAGGCGACTGTTTAGCAAAAACACATGGCTTTGCGAAATCGAAAGATGAGGTATAAGGCCTGACACCTGCCCGGTGCTGGAAGGTTAAGAGGGGGGGTTATTGCGCTTCGGCGTGAGAAGCTCTGAATTGAAGCCCCAGTAAACGGCGGCCGTAACTATAACGGTCCTAAGGTAGCGAAATTCCTTGTCGGGTAAGTTCCGACCTGCACGAATGGTGTAACGATCTGGGCACTGTCTCAGCCATGAGCTCGGTGAAATTGTAGTCCCGGTGAAGATGCCGGGTACCCGCAACGGGACGGAAAGACCCCGTGAACCTTTACTATAGCTTAACATTGATTTTGGGTAAATAATGTGTAGGATAGGTCGGAGACTATGAAGCGGTTTCGCTAGGAATCGTGGAGTCACCCTTGAAATACGACCCTTTATTTATCTGGAACCTAACCCCCGCAAGGGGAGACATTGTTTGGTGGGTAGTTTGACTGGGGTGGTCGCCTCCAAAAGAGTAACGGAGGCTTCTCAAGGTGCCCTCAGCACGATTGGTAACCGTGCGTAGAGTGCAATGGCATAAGGGCGCTTGACTGTGAGACCGACAAGTCGATCAGGTACGAAAGTAGAGCATAGTGATCCGGTGGTTCCGTATGGAAGGGCCATCGCTCAAAGGATAAAAGGTACTCCGGGGATAACAGGCTGATCGCCGCCAAGAGCTCATATCGACGCGGCGGTTTGGCACCTCGATGTCGGCTCGTCACATCCTGGGGCTGGAGAAGGTCCCAAGGGTTCGGCTGTTCGCCGATTAAAGTGGCACGCGAGCTGGGTTCAGAACGTCGTGAGACAGTTCGGTCCCTATCTGTTGTGGGCGTAGGAGATTTGAGAGAACCTGACACTAGTACGAGAGGACCGTGTTGGACAGACCTCTAGTGTACCTGTTGTGGCGCCAGCTGCATCGCAGGGTAGCTATGTTTGGAAGAGATAAGCACTGAAAGCATCTAAGTACGAAGCTCGTCTCAAGATGAGATCTCCTTTAAGGGTCGTTGAAGACTACGACGTTGATAGGTTACAGGTGTAAAGGCGGTAACGTCAAAGCCGAGCAATACTAATTGCCCGTAAACTTTCTGATAGCAAATTTTATTAACTTTTTCCGATATGTCTAAGTTATAGATTGCGGAATGCGGATTGTAGATTGCGGAATTTTAAAACAAATCCGAAATCATAAATCCAAAATCCAAAATAATCTTTAGGTGACTATAGCATCGGGGTTCCACCTCTTCCCATTCCGAACAGAGAAGTTAAGCCCGATAGCGCCGATGGTACTGCAATTGTGGGAGAGTAGGTCGTCGCCGACTTTAATCTGAAGCCTCTTGAGAAATCAAGAGGCTTCTTTTTGTTATATACCTCATCCCCCTCCGCCCCCTTCTCCCAGGAGAGAAGGGGGAACTAATTTGTTAAAATCGTAGAATTAAAAACAATAGAATAATAGAATAATAGAATAATAGAACAATAGAACAATAGAACAATAGAACAATAGAACAATAGAACAATAGAACAATAGAACAATAGAACAATAGAACAATAGAACAATAGAATTAATAACTTATATAACTTCTGAATTCTGAATTCGATTATTCAAATATTCCTGGTTAAAAAAAATATTAAACCAAGTTCGGTGGTCTTGCCGACTTTAAATCAGAATCCCTGGAGAAATCCGGTGCTTTTTTTGTACTATAAACCCCCTCGCCCTTCGGGCACTCCCCCTGAATGGGGAAAAAAATTCTGGAAGTATTTGAAATCCCACTAAACAGATGAGTATTATCGCCCCTTTAGGGGAGATGTCGCGAAGCGACAGAGGGGTTCAACCCGGTGAAACAGAATCCTTTAGAGGAGATGTCGCAAAGCGACAGAGGGGTTTCAACCCGGTAAAACAGAATCTATAACTATTCTTCCCACTAACAAAAAAGGGACATGCTAAGCATATCCCTTTCTGTCTTTATATAAAATTCTACTAATAGAATTTGTATCTCTTATCAATAATGTTTGCATCCTTACGAAGTGCATCATAGGCTTCGTATGAACCTCTCATCTGGTAGGTAGTGGCCATCTGTTTCCTTAATGCTTTCAAATCGACTCCCTGTGCTACGGTTATATTATTCGCTGTAAGCATAAATACACCTTCATTACCTTTCACTGGTCCCATAACAATTCCCTGTTTAGCTACTGTACAAGCAGCGATCAGCGCAGGCTCTATTCCTGCTCCCTGAACCTGATATGATCTGAAGTTTATTTTTGTAGCCTCCTGTACCGTAAGTCCCATGGAACGTGCAAGAGCATCGAGTGTTTTTCCGGTAGCTTCATTTTTCTTAAACTCAGCCGAGATGAATTCAGCTTTTTTGTCTTTCATGAGAGCAAATCTGATTTCATTCTCAACATCCTTTTGAGGAGCGATGCCATCTTCCTGAACTTTTGTACAATATGCCACTACATACTTATCACCTATTTCGAAAACAGCCTGTTGACTTTGATCAAGTATGATTTTCCCTTTCTCTGCCTGAAATAGCGCCATAATAAGCGGCCTTGGATTATCAAGTCCTGGTAAAGTTTTCTGTTGCGGAGCTATGTTATTCGCGACTATTTTGTTCAAGCCTTTGGAAGCGATAGTTTTGATGAATTTTTCGTAAGTATCATTTGTGCCGGCAAACTGACTGGCTTCACTGTACGCTTTCTGATTTGTCAGGGAACCTGGTACAATTTTCCTGTCAATGTATCCGATATCGTACTTGCGGACAGGCTTTGATTGACCTAAAATTTCAATTATATGAACTCCAAAATTCGTTTCAACGATTTTAATATCACCTTTTTTACCGGTAAAACATGCATTGTTAAAGGGTAAAACCATCCTTCCTTCTGGAAACCAGCCTAAATCTCCACCGATTTTAGCTGAACCCTGATCGTCAGAATTCGCCATTGCCAGTGATTCAAAAGGAGTACCCGATTTAATGAGCCGCACCAGGCTATCTGCCTCGTGTTTAGCAGCTTCCAGTGTTCTGGTATTGCCGGTTGTCAGAAGTATATGACGGACATGAACAGAATCAGGTCTGTCTGCAACTGCAATTAATCTGGCTAGTTTATATGAACCATCTTCAATGTAAGGTCCGAAAACGGCTTTTAAATCTTCTTTCTGGACAAAATCTTTCAGATTTGCAGGGACACTGCTTATCGGGATATAGTAGCCCAGATACCGTGAATCGGCAGATAAAGTAATAAACTGAACAGGATCAGATGATTGTATAAATTCCTCTTTTGTCTTGTTAATCCAGTCTTCAATTTGCTTCTTATCTTCTTCTGAAGGTACAACATCGAATGTTACATATTCTATATCTCTGAGTGCAGTTCTTTTGTAATTTTCTTTATGTTTAGCATAGTAAGCATCCATATCCTTTGCAGAAATTTTAATTGCTGAATCAGGTACTGACGCATAGTTTTTAATAATATAGCTAAAATCAACTGTGTTGCTATTAATGTCTTTATCAAACTCAGCCTGTTTTGTTGTAACATATAATCCTTTTGACACAAGGGTATTAAATTTCGAATTTGTCCGGTCGTTTGTTATCTCATCCTCAAAAAACAGCCAGTATTTTTTTGCGGTTTCATCAACCTCTGTTTGCTTCAGGAAATTCACCAGAAATGATTTATTAAAAGTTCCGGTTTTCTGATCAGTGAATAATTGCTGAACTATCGGGTGAGGATTGTTTCCAAGAACCAGATCATTAAGTTCTTCAGGGCTGACTCCTAAACCAAGTTTGGAATATTCCGGATTGAGAAGTTTCTCTCTTATCATCTGTTGCCATGTCTGCTCTCTTAATGATTCATTAGTTGCTTCATCAATATTAGTTCTGCCCGATAATTTATAAATCTCCAAAAGGTTTTGCAGTTTGAGCTCAAAATCCTGGTAGGATATGTATTCTCCTTTTATCTGGCCGATTTCATAATATTTTTTTTGTTTCAGTCGTTGGCCTCTTCCTCTTCCAAAGAAATCACTGACAACAAACAGGAAAAGTGAAAAACCAATTAATCCCGCAACTAATACTCCCGCTTTCTCGCGTAAAAATTGAAGTGCTGACATCTAATATGTTCTTAAATAATTAATAGAAATATCCCTTTTTAAATACAGGCGACAAATATAACAAATTTTCATTAAAACACTGAGCTGCCATTAAATTGTTAAAGGTTCTATAATTGATAGTTTAAGATCAGGTATAACAGGCTTAAAGCAATGCAATAATTTAATCATGACAAAAACGGGCTTGACCGACAAAAACATGAAAAAAACTGAAAATAGGATAAAAAAATAGGGGTATGTTGATAAAAAAGTACAAAAAAACCTAAGAAACAGGCAAAAAATAGAGTAGATATTAAAAATAGTTATATTTTTGTAGAAAAAATATTTAAAAAAATGGCAGAACTTAGATTTAGTGCTTTAAGAGAGGTATTCAACAGAGGACCTGTTGAAGTTACTACACCATCGAAAATCGTTTCCGAATACTACGGAGAAAATGTTTTTGATCTTCCTAAAATGGAACGTTTCCTTTCCAAAGAAGCTTACAGGGTAGTGAAACGGGCTATTGATGAGGGAAAATCCTTAACCCGACAAGAGGCTGACCAGGTTGCTATGGGATTAAAGGCATGGGCCACAGGTAAAGGTGCAACTCATTATACCCACTGGTTTCACCCGCTTACTGATGGTACCGCCGAAAAACATGATGGATTTATTGAGATTGTCGAAAATGGACAAGTTGTTGAGAAATTCTCAGGAGAAGTTCTGGTACAGTCTGAACCGGATGCTTCCAGTTTCCCTAGCGGCGGTCTCCGCAATACTTTTGAGGCAAGAGGATATACCGCATGGGATGTTTCGTCACCTGTGTTTATAGTAGGAACTACACTTTGTATACCAACAATATTCGTTTCATGGACAGGTGAAGCTCTTGATTATAAGGCACCTCTTCTGAAAGCTCTTACAGAGCTTGACAGAGCTGCAACTGATGTCTGCCAGTATTTTGATAAAGACGTTACCAAAGTAATTGGTACGCTTGGATGTGAACAGGAATATTTTTTGATTGATGATGCCTTGTATTATGCAAGACCCGATATTGTTCTGGCTGAAAGAACTCTCATGGGCCACCAGTCCTCAAAAGATCAGCAGCTATCTGATCATTATTTTGGTTCTATTTCAGAAAGAGTAATGGCTTTCATTGAAGATTTCGAATGTGAGGCTTATAAACTTGGAATTCCGGTTAAGACGCGTCATAATGAGGTGGCTCCAAATCAATTTGAAAGTGCTCCAATCTTCGAGGAGGTAAACCTCGCAGTTGATCACAACCTGTTGCTTATGGATGTTATGAGAAGGGTTGCACGAAAACATAAATTCAGAGTTTTATTTCATGAGAAACCATTTGCAGGAATTAATGGTTCAGGAAAACACAATAACTGGTCGATGTCAACAAATACCGGGGTCAATCTTTTATCTCCAGGGAAAAATCCAAAAACCAACTTACAATTTCTTACTTTCCTTGTAAATGTTATCAAAGCCGTGAATGAGAGCAATGATGTTCTCAGAGCATCTGTTATGAACGAGACAAATTCTTACCGCCTTGGAGGTCACGAAGCACCCCCGGCAATAATTTCAGTCTTTCTTGGTAGTTACCTGATAAATATGCTGGAGAATATAGCAAGAAAAGTAACAGATAAGAAGATGACGCCTGCTCAAAAAACCGAACTTAAACTTGGAATTGGCAAGATACCTGAAATACTTCTCGATAATACTGACCGAAACAGAACCTCTCCATTTGCTTTTACCGGCAACAAGTTCGAGTTCAGAGCTGTAGGGTCTTCAGCAAATTGCAGTCCTGCAATGATTGTTCTCAATGCTGCAGTTGCTTATCAGCTGACTCAGTTCAAAAAAGATGTGGACGTTATTATTAAAAAGGGGATAAACAAGGATGAGGCCATTTTCCAGGTATTAAAGAAATACATCTTAGAATCTGAAAGGGTATTATTTGAAGGGGATAATTATAGCAAAGAGTGGCATGCTGAAGCCAAGAAAAGAAAACTATGTAACCTAACAAGCGTACCTGAGTCTATCAGCCTCTATCTGACCAAGCATTCCAGAGAAATGCTTGTGGGGTCGGGTGTTTTTACGGATAAAGAGCTTGAGAGTCGGGTTGAGGTTGAGTATGAGAAGTTCGCTAAGAAGGTACAGATAGAATCAAGGGTACTGGGCGATCTTGCAATGAATCACATTGTTCCTATCGCTATTACGTATATGACATCTCTTATTGAAAATATCAAAGGACTGAAGGAAATCTTTAATAACACAGAATATGAGAGACTTGCCGGAGCACGTAAGGAAGTGATCGTAACTATTTCTGATCATATATCAATGATCAAAAAGCTTGTAAATGAAATGATTGATGAACGCAAGAAAGCTAATGTCATCGAGGATAATTATAAGAAGGCTATAGCATATGAAAGTAAGGTCAAACCTTATCTCGACGAGATCAGGAGTCATATTGACAAACTAGAGCTTGTTGTTGATAACGAAATGTGGCCATTGCCGAAATACAGAGAATTACTATTCACAAGATAAATGGTTGTTTTTTTTCATGTTAGGTAAGAGGATTCCTTTTCAGGGATCCTTTTTATTTTCAGATTATACCAGTCACGCCAAAGACTTCTGACCCTCATTTATTTATAATAATTTCAGAGTTTCATCGTTACTTATTATTATCATTATTCTTTAATTTGATTACTTTTATAAGCTAATTGAAGGCGATTATGAAACAACTATTGCTCCTCTTTATTCTCATAATTTTCATTACTGTGCCAGAATCTTCTGCCCAGAAACGAAAGACCGAACGGGCCTATTCCTCATTCACTGCAGGGGAATATTATGACGCAATAGATCTCTTTAAGGATGCTTATTCAAAAACAAAAAAAGCAAACAAAGAGGCGAGGAATGATCTGGTTTTCATGATAGCACAATGCTACAGACTTACAAATGACCCCAAAAATGCGGAAACCTGGTATAAACTTTCTGTAAAATCCTCAAACTCTAAACCTGAAGCACAATACTGGCTTGCGGAATCGATGAAAAAGAATGGGAAATATTCACTTGCTATCGATGAATTTAAAAAGTATAAACAAATAGCACCTTCTGATGCCAGAGCTGACCAGGAGATAAGGTCTTGTGAACTGGCTGACGATTGGTCGAGAAACCCCGAAGCTTATCAAATTGATGAACTCAAAGATGTAAACTCCAGGGAATCAGATTTCAGTCCGGCTTATGGGCGTGATGATTATAGCTTGATTTATTTCACCACTTCACGCGACGGAGTAGCAGGAAAAAAGACTCATGGTGCAACAGGACAGAATTTTACGGATATTTTCGAAAGCAGGCTTGACAAAAAATCAAAATGGAGCACTCCAGTGCCGGTGGAAGGGATAAACACAGAATTTGAAGAAGGAACTCCATCATTTTCATCTGATTATAAAGAATTATACTTTACAAGATGCGAAGTGGGGAAACGCGAAAAAAGGGGTTGCATGATAATGTATACAAAGAAGAATGGCGATAAATGGAATGACCCCAAAAATCTAAAATTACTTCCTGATTCTCTTGTGGCAGCGCATCCATCTATCTCAAAGGACGGACTGACATTATATTTTGTTTCCGACATGACCGGTGGTTTTGGTAAAAAAGATATCTGGAAAGTAACCCGGTTAAGGGAAGGCGAAGCCTGGTCCAAGCCAGTGAATCTAGGTCCCGATATCAATACCGCCGGAGATGAGCTTTTTCCGTACATCCGGGAAGATGGTACGTTGTATTTTTCATCTGATGGTCTTATTGGAATGGGAGGTCTCGATATATTCAAAGCTGTTCCGCAGCCTGATGGCAGCTGGGCAGTTCAGAATATGAAACCTCCGATTAATAGCTTTGCTGATGATTTTGGCATAGCCTTTGAAGGAACAGATGAAAAAGGTATTTTCAGCTCAACGAGGAAAGGAAAAGGGAACGATGATCTGTATACTTTTGAACTTCCTCCGCTGAGATTCAACGTTACAGGGCTTGTGAAAGACGAAAAAACAGGGGCACCTATTCCTTCATCCCTTGTTCAGCTTATTGCGAGCGATGGATCCAATCTTCAGGCCGAAACGGGTACCGGTGGTGATTTTAAATTCAGTTTGAAACCCGATGTCGATTATATCTTCCTCGCTTCAAAAAAAGGATATCTTAACGGGAAGGAAAAGGAAACAACAAAAGGACAAGTGAAGAGCCATGATTTCATGGTAACTATACTCTTAACCGCATTTGATATGCCTATAGAGTTGCCCAATATTCTTTACGACCTGGACAAGTGGGATCTCAGACCGGAATCTATGGTTGCACTTGATAAACTTATAGAGACTCTAAACGATAATCCTAATATCACCATTGAGATTATGTCGCATACCGATACCAGAAATACTGAAGAGTACAATATGGTTCTTTCTCAAAAAAGAGCACAGTCTGTAGTTGATTATCTGGTAAGTAAAGGTATTGATCTTGACAGGCTTACTGCAAAAGGTTATGGAAAGACACATACTAAAGTAGTTGATGCGACTATTGCTGCACAAAATCCATTCCTGAAAGTCGGAACACAGCTTACCGAACAGTTCGTTAATAGTCTTCCAAATGATGAACAAAAAGAGATTGCTCATCAGATAAACAGAAGAACTGAGTTCAAAGTATTGAGAACTGACTATGTAGCTCCAAAGAAATAAATCATTTGCAGTTGGAATAATTCAACTGCAAATGATTTAGTTGACCTTAGACCTCTTTCATAATTTAAGCTAACTTTTGTTATCTTTGTCGCTTTACTTATTTCTGATATGGCGGTTGAATCAAAGTATAACAAAAGAGGTGTTTCTTCATCAAAAGAAGACGTTCATTCTGCAATAAAAAATATAGATAAAGGCTTGTATCCCAGTGCATTCTGCAAGATAGTACCTGACCTTCTCGGTGGAGACAAAGAATTTTGTAACATAATGCATTCCGATGGAGCCGGTACAAAATCGGCTCTTGCTTATGTTTACTGGAAAGAGACAGGTGATCTTTCTGTCTGGAAAGGAATATCCCAGGATGCTATCGTGATGAACCTGGATGATCTGCTTTGTGTTGGAACCTATGACAATATCCTTTTCTCATCCACTATTGGCCGTAATAAAAATCATATTCCCGGGGAGGTTATTTCAGCAGTAATTAATGGAACAGAGGAAGTTCTGGAAGAGCTCAGACAATTAGGGATTGGTATCTGGTCAACAGGCGGAGAGACAGCCGATATGGGAGATCTTGTGAGAACGATTGTAGTCGATTCAACTGTTATAGCGAGAATGAAAAGGGCCGATGTCATATCAAATCATTCAATTAAAGCAGGTGATGTAATTATTGGATTTTCATCATCAGGAAGGACCAGTTATGAGAATGTGTATAACAGCGGGATGGGAAGTAACGGACTTACTTCTGCCAGACATGATCTTTTTGCGCCGTATCTTGCTTCAAAATATCCGGAGAGCCTCGATACAACATTACCTTATGATCTTATTTACTCCGGGAAATACCGGCTTACTGATCCCATAGATGGATTAAATACCGATGCAGGGAAATTAGTGCTTTCACCTACGCGGACATACGCTCCCGTAGTTAAAGAAATACTGAATACGATGCGATCGGAGATACATGGTATGGTACATTGCTCAGGAGGAGGTCAAACTAAAGTTATGCACTTTATTAATAATTTAAATATTGTAAAAGACAACATGTTTTCGCTGCCATTGTTATACCGGCTGATACATGAGCAATCGGGAACAGACTGGTCAGAAATGTATAAAGTATTCAATATGGGGCATCGGTTTGAGATCTATACTGACTCTGTGAATGCTCCGGAAATTATCAGAATTGCAGCCGGATTCAATCTTGATGCAAAAGTTATTGGTCATTGTGAACCTGCTGAAAAAAAGAAGCTCACTATAAGTTCAGAATTCGGAACCTTCGAATACTAGGATGGACGCAAAGCGGCAAGGGGGCATTGCACCATTCCACCTTTTTTATTAACTTTGCACCCTGAAAATTTAAAATATTTATGGCGAATAACATGATTCTTGAGAGACTGGAAGGTGTGAAAACCAGGTTTATTGAGGTTGGTGAACTTCTCACAGAGCCCGATATTCTCTCGGATATGAAAAAGTATGTAAGATTAAATAAAGAATACAAAGATCTTCTCCCGATAGTTGAATCGTACGAGAGATATAAACTAGTGCTCAGTAATATAACCAGTGCCAAAGAACTTCTTTCAACCGAAAAGGATGATGAAATGCGCGAAATGGCAAAATCAGAGCTTGATGAGCTTACATCCCGCGTACCCGAAATGGAAGAGGAAATAAAAATGCTTATAATACCTTCTGATCCTGAAGATGACAAAAATGCTGTGATGGAGATCAGGGCTGGTACCGGCGGCGACGAAGCCAGTATATTTGCCGGTGACCTTTTCAGAATGTACAGCAAGTTCTTTGAAACCAAAGGGTGGAAAGTCGAAGTCAATAATATGTCAGAAGGGACTGCCGGTGGTTATAAAGAAATCGTTTTTAGTATTACTGGCGATGGAGTGTACGGGATAATGAAATATGAATCAGGCGTACATCGTGTTCAGCGGGTACCACAGACGGAAACCCAGGGAAGAATCCATACATCGGCTGCTTCAGTCGTTGTCTTGCCAGAGGCAGATGAATTTGACATTGATCTCAGAACCGAAGATATCCGAAAGGATACATACTGCTCCTCAGGGCCAGGTGGCCAGTCGGTAAATACCACCTATTCGGCAATACGACTTACGCATATACCCTCAGGATTAGTTGTTACCTGTCAGGACGAAAAGTCACAGTTAAAAAACTACGACAAGGCTTTGAAAGAATTAAGAACCAGGCTCTATAATCTGGAATACCAGAAATATCTTGATGAAGTCTCTCAGAGGAGGAAGACAATGGTATCTACCGGAGACAGGTCAGCAAAAGTCAGGACATATAACTATCCCCAGGGCAGAATGACGGATCACAGGATCAACCTTACTATATATAATCTGCCATCGATACTCGATGGTAATATTCAGGAAGTCCTTGATAAACTTCAGATGGCTGAAAACTCAGAACGGTTAAAGGAAAGTAATATAACTGCCTGAATTTGATAGGAATTGTTCTAACAGACTGACAATGGATTATATAGCATTATTTCAAAACATTATCAAAAAGCGTTCATTCCTTTGCGTTGGGCTTGATTCTGAGATTGACAAGATCCCGGCTTTTCTTCATAAGGAAAAAGATCCGATATTTGAATTCAATAAACGCATCATCGATGCAACTCATGAATATACAGTTGCTTATAAACCAAATGTGGCGTTTTATGAGTGTTATGGTGCAAAAGGATGGGTATCACTTGAGGCAACAGTAAGATACATTAAAGAAAACTATCCGTCAGTCTTTGTTATTGCAGACGCAAAACGGGGAGATATTGGCAACACTTCAAAAATGTATGCAAAGGCCTTCCTTGAAAACATGCCATTCGACGCTATAACGGTAGCACCATACATGGGAGAAGACTCAGTGGCTCCTTTCCTTTCATACAATGATAAATGGGTTGTACTTCTTGCTCTTACATCGAATAAAGGTGCTGATGACTTTCAGTATCATAATGAAGATGGTATAAAACTATTTGAAAGAGTATTATCTGTTTCACAGAAGTGGGGCACAATCAATAACATGATGTATGTTGTGGGTGCAACACGGGCAGAAATGCTTAAAGGTATCAGGAAACTTGTACCTGATCATTTTCTCCTGGTTCCGGGAATCGGAGCTCAGGGCGGTAGCCTTGCAGAAGTGGCAAAATTTGGTCTCAATAAAAAATGTGGACTGCTGGTCAACTCCTCACGGGGAATAATATTCGCCGACAATTCTGAAAACTTTGCCATGGTAGCAGGAGCGAAAGCAAAAGAGATGCAGGTTGAGATGGAAAAACATCTCTCCCAGCATAAGTTAATCTGAAAATTAAGGGCCACGCCATGGCGTGGCCCTACACATCATATTGTAAAAATGTAGGGTCATGCCATGGCATGACCCTTTACTTTTTCATCAAATCTTTTTCAGATGATACCACTTGCGCCGTAATTCCTTTTTTCATAATTTTATATTCTCGCTAGTGTTAAATTGTGCTGAATATGAAAGAGGAATTTCTTCATTACCTGTGGAAATACGGCCTCTATGATCACGACAAGCTGTATGATAATGAAAATAACCGGATTATTGTACTGAACCCCGGGGAATACAACCGTGATTCTGGTCCTGATTTTTTCAACGCCAGAATTTCAGTTGCGGGAACTGTTTGGGCCGGGAATATTGAAATCCATGTAAAATCATCCCATTTCAATAATCATGGACATCAACATGATCCAGCATTCAATAATGTTATACTTCATGTTGTTGCCGAAAATGATAAGACTGTCTATAATGCCCGGGGAGAAGAAATACTGACTTCAGAACTATCTTTTGATCAGTCTCTCTTCGAAAAATACACCTTACTTGTAAACAATCCATATATTATTGCATGTCAGGATGATATTAAAAAGCTTGATCCTATTCTAATCAGGCACTGGCTTAATTCTCTTGTTATTGAAAGATTACAGGCTAAAGCAGTATCAGTTATCAAAATATTTAATGAAACGGGTAACGATTGGGATGAGACCTTCTACAGACTACTAACCCGCTATTTTGGATTCAGAGTTAATACTGAACCTTTTGAAATGCTCGCCTCTTCTCTTCCGTTCAGGATTATCCGTAAGCATTCCGATAATATTTTTCAGATTGAAACTCTTTTGTTTGGAACTGCCGGACTTTTGGAAACAGGACTATTTAAAGAAGCTTTGTCTGATGAGTACTATAAGATGCTTATAAAAGAGTACACTATTCTTTCTGCCAAATACTCGCTTCAGCCTCTTCATGGTTGGTTATGGAAATTTTCAAGACTCAGGCCGTCTAATTTTCCAACTGTAAGATTATCGCAGCTGGCAGCTATGCTTTCCGTTTCAGGTGGACTTTTCTCTAAAGTCATTGAGGCAGATAATATCGAAAGAATCAGAAAATTGTTAGAAGTCAGGGCATCTGGATACTGGGAAGATCATTTTGTCTTTGGCCGGAAAAGCAGGAAGACTATAAAAAATGCCGGATCTCAGGCTGCAGATATTTTGCTCATTAATGCAGTTATTCCTGTTATGTTTGTCTATGGACAGAGCAGAGACAGCCAGGAAATTATTGAAAAGGCACTTTCTTTTCTTGAGGACATTCCTCCGGAGGACAATAAAATAATTTCTGAATGGAAGAAGGCTGGTATTAAAGCCCGATCAGCCTTTTATTCACAGGCTCTTATTCAGCTTAGAAATGAATATTGTAAAAACAGGAAATGCCTGAATTGCAGAATAGGAAATATGATCATAAGTCAGGGCAGGAAGCTCAGGGATAAAGAGGAATTAATTCTTGAACCATAGACCGGGATTAAAGGGTCGGGTGATCAATTATACCATACAGCCCAAAGTTATTGTATTACTGACTTTTCAATAACCGGAATCCTTATTGATTTCCTGATTACCCAGCTTTTTAATATTATTTTCATACATGAAATTGAACATCTTACTGTATGATAGATGGTTACAGGTGAATTTATTAGAAGGAAAAGACCAAAATTTTTCAGGAACCATGAATTATATTTTAGAGATACCCGGGCTGCGTTAATGGTCTTATTCTTAAGGCATTGAAGTATTCCGGTTTCAGTAGTATAATATCTTCTGAGTGCCGTATTAAAACAGATCAGCTTATATCGTTTTGCAAAATGGAGCCAGAGGTAATCTTCGGGGTAATGAGTATTCTTTATTATCGGAAACCTTCTGGTTTTTAAGAGATCTGTCCTGATGCAACCCCATTTTTCTCCTTTAATCTTATATTTATACTGCAAATGCAGATTGTCAGTTTGCATTCCATCACCTGGAAATGGGCTGCCCACAATATTCTGGGAGTCATTGTCAAGACAGAGAACATTGATGCCGCTAAATTTATTCTTTTCTGATATTGAAAAAGATTCCCAGTGACGATTAAAAAAATTGAGGGTATCCGGGAAAAAATAGTCATCAGCATCAGCCGGAATAAAGAGATAGCCTCTTGCTATCTCAACTGCTTTGTTCCATGCTATATGCTTGCCCATGTTTGCCTGGGAAAAAAAACGGATATCAATCTCAGGATTATGTGAAATAAAATTTTCTATCAGATATTTAGTGTCATCAGTAGAGCCATCGTCAATAATGATCCATTCGAAGTTTTTAAATGTTTGATTTTTTATGCTATCAAATACTCTGGAAATATGTTTTTCTCCATTAAAGACCGGAGTAAACACAGTAAAATACGGTTTCTCTGTATTAGCAACATTACTGTAATTTACTGTGCTCATTTCTTCTAAAAATTCGGGGAAAATAAAACCGTATAAATCACGCTTATATTTTTCCCTATCAGGTTATATAAAGATAGGTGAGAAAATATACTTATTCCACAAAATCAATCAGATTGATAGATTTAATTTGACGAATGGCAGATTTTCATTGACAAAATTCTGAATGATAGTATTTTCTAACGCAACTTATGGTCCTTTTTTCCCGTCTTATTATTGAAAGGATACAACTGATTGTTTGCTCAGGAATTTTTTTTTCGGGAACTTTCTAAAAAAAAACGCAATTGTTTGATATATTATATAAAAAAGCCTTATTTTTGCGTTCCAAAATTGGAGACTCGATCTACATTTGGATTAATAATATTTTAATAAAGGATATGTATTTAACAACAGAAAAGAAACAGGAGTTTTTCAAAACCTTTGGAACATCTGAAATTGATACTGGCACTGCAGAAGGCCAGATAGCTTTGTTTTCATACAGGATCAACCATCTTACTGAGCATCTGAAAAAAAACAAGAAAGATTTCAGTACACAGCAGGCTCTTATCAAACTTGTTGGGAAAAGAAGAAGGCTATTAGACTACCTCAAAATTAAAGATATCAGTCGGTATCGTGAAATCATAAAAGCGTTGAAATTACGTAAATAGGGAATAAAAGGCAATTAGAGATTGCCTTTTTTCATACTATTTAGGTTATTTTGTAATTTCAATATTTATAAAATCATTCTTACAATGTTTACAATAAAAGAGAAGACTATTGATCTCGGTGACGGGAGAACAATAACCCTTGAGACAGGCAGAATGGCCAGACAGGCTGACGGTTCTGTTTTATTAAAAATGGGAAAAACAATGTTGCTGGCAACCGTTGTGTCAGCAAAGGAGGCTAAGGAAGATACAGACTTCATGCCGCTTTCAGTAGAGTATAAAGAAAAATATGCTTCATCGGGGCGTTTCCCGGGTGGATTTATGAAAAGGGAAGCCAGAGCATCTGATTATGAAATTCTGATCTCCAGACTTGTCGACCGCGTACTCAGACCACTTTTCCCTGATGATTATCATGCTGAGACATTTGTGACAATAAACCTGGTATCTGCTGATATGGATATTATCCCTGATGCCCTCGCAGGTCTCGCAGCATCTGCTGCTCTTGCAGTTTCAGATATACCTTTCAACGGTCCGATTTCAGAGGTAAGGGTTGCCAGGGTAAATAAGAAATTTATTGTTAACCCTACCGCAACGCAGTTGGAAGATGCAGATATTGACCTTATGGTTGGAGCAACATATGATAACATAATGATGGTTGAGGGTGAAATGAAGGAAGTCTCTGAAGAAGAGATGCTCGAAGCACTCAAAATCGCACATGATGCAATAAAAGTTCACTGCAAGGCAGTGATGGAATTTGCAGAAGAGGTTGGATCAACAGTTAAACGTACATACTCCCATGAAACCAATGATGAAGATCTGAGGAAAAAAATATGGGACGAAACATATACTAAATCCTGCGAAGCTGCTAAATCATGTACTGCTGATAAACATAAAAGAATTGAAACATTTGAAGCTATAGAAAAGGAATTCCTCAGTCAGTATACCGAAGAAAATCCTGTAAATGAAACGCTGGTAAAAAGATACTACCACGATGTATTAAAAGAAGCTTCAAGAAAACTTGTCCTCGATAATAATATCCGTCTCGACGGCAGAAAGCTGGATGAGATCAGACAGATTGTGTGCGAAATAGACACTCTTCCTGCCACTCATGGATCGGCCCTTTTTACTAGAGGAGAGACACAGTCACTTACCACAGTTACATTGGGTACCAAACTTGATGAGAAGATCATCGACGATGTCCTTAATAAGGGAACTGAGAAATTTACACTTCATTATAATTTCCCTCCATTTGCAACAGGTGAAGCCAAGGCTTACCGTGGAGTTGGCAGAAGGGAAATCGGACATGGCAACCTTGCCCACCGTGCTCTTAAAAATATGATGCCCTCTGACGATGAGAATCCTTATGCTATAAGAGTCGTATCCGATATTCTTGAATCTAACGGATCATCATCAATGGCAACGGTTTGTGCCGGAACACTGGCTCTTATGGATGCCGGAGTTAAACTCAAGAAACCTGTGTCAGGGATTGCAATGGGTCTTATTTCAGACAAAGACACAAAGAAATATGCTATTCTTTCTGATATCCTTGGTGATGAAGATCATCTCGGCGATATGGACTTTAAAGTAACAGGAACCCGCGATGGGATCACGGCAACTCAAATGGATATAAAAGTTGACGGTCTCTCTTTTGAAATACTTACAAAAGCTCTTAACCAGGCAAAAGCGGGAAGATTACATATTCTTGATATTATGAGCCAGACGATAGCTGAACCGCGTCCGGAACTTAAACCCCATGCTCCAAGGATTGAAATGCTTACTATTCCTAAAGAGCTAATTGGTGCACTGATAGGTCCGGGTGGTAAAGTAATCCAGGAGATACAGCGAGTAACAGGCGCTACTATTATAGTAGAAGAAGTTGATGGTCATGGAGACGTTAATATCTTTGGTGAAAATGCCGAAGTCATTACTGCAGCTCTTGATTGGGTGAAAAAAATTGTAACTGTCCCGGAGATAGGTCAGATTTATAAAGGAAAGGTTAAAACCATTGTACAATTTGGTGCATTTGTGGAGATACTTCCAAACAAGGACGGACTTGTTCACATCTCTGAAATAGAATGGAGAAAAATAGATAAGGTTGAAGATGTACTTAAAGAAGGCCAGGAAATAGAAGTTAAGATTATCGATATAGATCCTAAAACAGGAAAAATCAAATTATCAAGAAAAGAACTTCTTCCCCGGCCTCCACGTCCGGAACCAGAAAAAAGAAATCCTGAACAAAATCAGAATAAATAAGCAAGAGCCGGTTTTTTAAAAGCCGGCTTTCTTATTGCCGTTTCACTTCCAATTTATAAATTTGATCAATTGAAATCATAATTGTTCACAGGGATGAAGATTAAATATAACTATGTAGTTATAGAAGGAAATATAGGCGCTGGGAAAACGACTCTTGCCAGCAGGATTGCCGAGCAGTTCAATGCACATCTCATCCTTGAAAAGTTTGCAGACAATCCTTTCCTGCCAAAATTCTATAACGACCCCGGTAAGTATTCTTTCCCTCTTGAGCTTTCATTCCTGGCAAGCAGGTATAAACAACTCAAGGAAGAATTGGTTCCCCAGGACTTATTTAAATCATTTTCAGTTGCTGACTATTACTTTATGAAGTCGCTTGTTTTCGCTGCGTCAACCCTTACAGGTGATGAATATAACCTTTACCGGCAGATTTTTTATATTATCTACGGGTCCCTCCCAAAACCCGACATCTACGTCTATCTTCATTTGAATCCTGAAAAATTAATGGAAAATATTAAAAAACGAGGACGAAACTATGAGCAATCGATAACAAAAGACTATCTTCAGAAGATACAGGATAGTTATTTCTCTTTCTTTAAGCAGGATCCGGAAAATAAATATCTTGTTATTGATATTAATGATATAGATTTTGTAGCCAATGAAGGACATTATTCAAAAATAATAGACACAATATTTTTTGATAATTACCCTGTTGGCCTTAATAAGGTGATATTATAATCAGACTTCTTAAAAGTCCTCAGATATTAACTGTGAATAGTGTAACATATTTTCAATATAGTATAACAGCTATATTTTATTTGTATTCATATTTACATTAATAAAATTCCGGTTTCCGTTAAACAAATTCTGAAGAAAGGTGTTTATTAAGCAAAGTTAGATTTGTATATAAAGTGAAGCACGGAACTTAGGAGTAGCAATAATGTTTAGGATCGTAATAGCTTGTGTAGCTACAAATTAAAAAAAAGAGTGATTCAGTTAAAATAGTCACATATTTTTTCTTAAATTGCTTAAGTTTGACTATTTTGTTATAAATTTGTGTTTTAGTAAAGTCTTTTTAGTAGAATTTCCTGTTAAAAAGGTCATCAAGTCGTCATAAACAAATAACATTTTTAAATTATGAAAAATTTCAGAAGCTATTTTATCCTTATCCTGGTCGCAGCCGTACTTTCAAGTTGCAGCGGTTTGAATAAGATGAAGAAAAACTCAAACTTAGTAAAGTATGAGGTTACTCCAAAAGTTCTTGAAACACATGCAGGTGTAGTTACTGTTACAATTAAAGGTACCTATCCTGCCAAATACTTTGACAAGAAAACTACGGTTACTGCTACCCCGGTTCTTACTTATGCAGGAGGTGAAACTGCTTTTGATAAAGTTCAGGTTCTTCAGGGTGAAAGTGTTCAGGCAAATAATAAGGTAATCACCGCTTCAACTGGTGGAGATTTTACCTTTACAGGCACAATTCCTTACAAAGATGCTATGAAAATGTCACAACTGATATTGAAAATTAAAGCTGTAAGGGGCAAAAAGTCACTCGATTTTGATCCGGTTAAACTTGCTGATGGAGTAATAGCTACTTCAACTCTGGTTGAGAAAGATGCAAGGACAATCGGAATGAAAGATAATTATGTAAGAATAGTTCCTGAAGCTCAGCTGGCCGACATTAATTATAAGATAAACAGGGCAGATATTGACAGCAAAGAACTTAAAGCTGAAGATATAGCTCTTCTGAAAGAATATATCAAAAATGTAAGCGCAGATTCCAGTCGTCAATTAAAATCAACTGATATCAGTTCATACGCATCTCCTGACGGATCAATGAAAATCAATACTCCACTATCAGAGAAAAGAGGCGCAACTGCTAACAAATTCATGAAGAAAGAATTTGCTAAAATTGAAGCTGCAAAAGCTGCTGGTTTCTTTAATGAAAAAACAACTCCTGAAGATTGGGAAGGATTTAAGACAGAAGTAGAAAATTCGAAGATTCAGGATAAAGATCTTATCCTTCGTGTTCTCTCAATGTATTCAGATCCTGATGTTCGTGATAAAGAAATCAAAAACATGACCTCTGCATTCGAAGTTCTTAAGACCGACATCCTTCCTAAACTAAGAAGATCAAAACTTACTGTTAACGCTGACAAAGTTGGACGTACCGACGAACAGATCCTCGCTCAGATGAAATCAGATCCTAAAGCATTAGGTCTTGAGGAAATGCTGCACGCAGCCACTCTTACCACAGATCCTAATGAACAGCTTAAGTTTTATCAGGTTACAGCAGAAAACTTCCCCAAATGTATCCGTGCTAAAAATAACATGGGTATTACTTATATGACTTTGGGTAAAACAGATGAAGCTATTGCTGAATTCGAAAAGGCAAAAGCTATTCAGAACAATGATGTAGTAAAGAACAACCTTGGTTTCGGCGCACTCGTAAAAGGTGATGTTGCTAAAGCTGAAGAATATTTCAACTCAATGACAGCCGCTACTCCTGAATCTAAATATGGTTTGGGTATTATAGCAATTACAAAAGGCGAATACGACAAAGCAGTAAATTACTTTGGCAACGAACCAAGCTTCAATCTTGCACTTGCTGAACTTTTGAAAGGCGATGTTAATAAAGCTAAATCGACTCTTGACAGTATGAAAGACCTCGGCAAAAACGGGAAACCTTCATATCTGAAAGCTGTCGTTGGTGCTCGTCTTGATGACAAGAATTATGCTATGAATAACCTTCGTGATGCAATTGGTTTCAATGCTGATTGGAAAGGTTATGCCAAAACAGACCTCGAGTTTGCAAAGTTCTTCAATGATGATACTTTCAAATCGACTGTTCAGTAAGAAATTACTTTAATATAGAAAAGGCTGCCCTAATGAGTGGCCTTTTTTTATTTAGTTTATTACCTCATTCCTTTTTGTTTTAGCCCCTCTCCCTTGGGAGAGGGGTTGGGGTGAGGTTTACCTTCTTTTATTCACTTCCCAAAGCACTATCCCAACGCTGATTGCAATATTGAAAGAGTGTTTTGTTCCAAACTGGGGAATCTCCACACAAAGATCGCAGCTATTTACAATATCCTGATCTACTCCATTTACTTCATGACCAAAAACCAGGGCATATTTCTGATTTATTTCAATTTTTAGATCCTGCAATTCAGTTGAACCTTCTGCCTGTTCGACAGCAATTATTTTATACCCTTTTCCTTTAAGTTCATTAATTGCATCTGAAGTCTGATTGAAATATTTCCAGGTTACTGATTCGGTTGCCCCGAGAGCTGTTTTCTGTATCTCCCTGTGAGGAGGAGTAGATGTTATCCCGCACAGATAGATTGCTTCAGTCAGGAATGCATCTGCAGTTCTGAAGATTGAACCCACATTGCTTTGACTCCTGACATTATCGAGCACTATTACAAAAGGGGCTTTTTCAGTATTCCTGAACTGCTCGATTGTCTTTCTACCGAGTTCCCTGTTCTGAAGCTTACGCATTCTTTTTTATGCTAAATTAAGTAATTAATCTCTTTATTTTGTTATTTTGTCAGTGGAGTACTTTAGCAAAATGTCCAGGTCTAAAACTTAACTTTCATAAGATGAATGTTCATGAATTTCAAGGGAAGTCCTTACTGAAAGCTTATAATGTTGACATCCAGGAAGGCTTTGTAGCAGAAACGGCTGATCAGGCAATTACTGTTGCAAAACAATTGCAGGAAAAATTTGGAAGCCGGTTTTTTGTAGTAAAAGCTCAGATACATGCCGGTGGAAGAGGAAAAGGCGGCGGCGTGAAACTCGCAAAATCAGTGGAAGAAGCTGGTGAGATAGCTGGCAGGATGCTGGGAATGCAATTAGTAACTCATCAAACAGGGCCAGAAGGTAAGAAAGTGAACAAAGTTCTGGTTGCACAGGACGTATATTATAAGGGAGAATCTGAAACAGAAGAATTTTATATAAGTATATTATTGAACAGGGATAAAGGCAGATATATCTTTGTGTTCTCTCCTGAAGGGGGAATGTCGATAGAGGAAGTAGCCGAAAAATCTCCTGAACTTATTTTTACTGAGGAAATTGATCCGGGGATGGGGATCCTGCCTTTTCAGGCAAGGAATCTTGCTTTTAAACTGGGATTGTCCGGATTAGCATATAAGAACATGCAAAAATTTATTTCAGGAATTTATGAAACTTTTATTGGCTGTGATGCTCAATTACTTGAGATAAATCCCGTATTAAAAACGAGTGATAACAGAGTTTTAGCTGTCGACTGTAAACTTGTTCTTGATGATAATGCATTATTCCGTCATTCTGATCTCCTGGCAATGAGAGATCTGAATGAAGAAGATCCGGTTGACGTTGAGGCTGGAATGCATAATCTGAATTTTGTAAAACTCGATGGGAATGTAGGTTGCATGGTTAATGGAGCAGGACTTGCAATGGCAACAATGGATATAATAAAGCTTTCAGGAGGATCCCCTGCAAATTTCCTGGATGTAGGAGGAGGCGCCAATGCAAAGACAGTTGAAGCAGGGTTCAGGATAATCCTTAAAGATCCTGCCGTAAAAGCCATTCTCATTAATATTTTTGGAGGTATCGTAAGATGCGACAGGGTGGCAAATGGAGTGGTTGAAGCGTATAAGTCTATAGGGAAAATAAATGTTCCGGTCATTGTCAGATTGCAGGGAACAAACGCAGAAGAGGCAAAAGAAATAATCGATAATTCGGGACTTGCTGTATTTTCAGCAATTTCATTCCGCGATGCTGCTGAGCTCGTGACAAAAGTGTTAAATTGAAACAAGAGAAAGAAGTCCTGGTGAAGAAGTTTAAAAACCCGCGTCTTGTTTTTTCCGTGTTAAGCTTGTTTTGTGTCTTTATAATCCTGGTATCGGTTATTATTATAAAAACAATAAGAAGGAGTAATCCAAATTCTTACTTTAGTACACGATGTCTGGACTATAAACAAAAAGTATTCAGCAGAAAGTTAAATGACAGGATCGTTGATTATTCAGCTGCAGCAAAATTACGAGGTATTAAAATCTGCAAAGATGATGATGAACTGAACAGGAATATTTCAGAAGGTAAGCTGGTTAAAGTAAAAAGCGGGAACAAATATATTGTCGAAAAAATGTCTTTCAGCTATCCGTGTATTACCAGGGACAGTAAAATGCTTCTTGATGAGATTGCCAGCAGACTGATTCAAAAGACTTCCCAGAAAGGTTTGAGGGGAGTGAGATTTTACATCACATCCATGACAAGAAAAACAAGTAATGTTAAAAGCCTGAGAAGATTTAACGGGAATGCATCTGCAAATAGTCCACATCTCTATGGAAATGCTATTGACATCAGCTACAAAAGGTTTATTGCGCGGAAATGGGTATTGACAAATTGTGACAAGAAATACCTGAAAGAGGCTCTGGCTGAGGTTATATGGCAACTAAGAGCAGAAAATAAATGCTGGGCAACCTGTGAGAAGATGCAAAGTTGTTTTCATGTTGTTGCCCGTTAGTCGCCTATTTCTTACAAGATTCATTACAATATGGTTTATTTGCAGATTTTCCGCACCTGCACAATCTTACCTCACCGGGTGATTCTTCCTTATTTCTTTGCAGGTCTTTTATCACAAAATTTCCGGTAATTTTCAAGGGCCCGAAATCTATAACCTCGACTATTACCTTTGATTTTTTCTCATTATTTTCTTCCATACCCGATGATTTTAACCTATGAAACCAGCTTTTCTATGCTGCCCGTCGCAGAAGGGCATATGATCACTTACCCCGCAGCGGCAGATTGAAACCATGCCATCATGGACTTCTTTCTTATTCCCGTTATAGGAGATCGTAAACGTGCCTTTAAGCACAATTGGTCCGTCAGGCATAATTTTTACTGATACTGGTGTGTCACCCGGATCCTTCTCATCTGTATTCATGAGTTCCGGCCTTCTAAAATTAATATGATTCAGCTGATCGCTGCCCACAGATTCGTTTTTAGCTTCATCATTCCATTTCCAGGCAAGCGCCTCGGTTGGACACAGATTTACAACTTCAATGATTCTTTCAGTTGAAGAACCTTCCATATCCACCCATGGTCTTTTGCTCGGATCGAATACTTCAAGAAGTTCTCTGTAACAATATGATGCGTGGATACAAGCAGATGGTTTCCAATAGACCGTTATATCCTTGTTTTTATATCGCCTGCCTCCTGAATACTGGCTTTCGTTTTTTTCCATCACCACCAAAATATTTATTCTTTGATTATTAATTTTAATTCTGGAAGGCCCATCATTACTCACTTTTAATCCAGAATTGAATACTCATAATCTGAGCAAAGGAAAATTTTAAATACAAGGTCGCAATTTAGCAATTTTTATAAACATTCGGATTGAAGTGATACTACGAATATTTATATTTGTGATATATCAGATTTAAATGAACAATTTCATTTAAATTTAAAAACTTACCGGAGCAATAACTTATGATCGGCAGCGTCAGCGTTTTAGGACTGGTTTTGATTATGTCAGAACCCCTTAATAGTTTAATCCTGACTCTATTGGCTCTGCTGATAGTCATTTGCGCTATAGTAATATTTTTCTCACTTAAACTCAAAAAGGTTAATCAGGAACTGCTTGAACGAAATAAACAGATTTCTGATCTGAATGCTAATCTCAGGCATTCTAATGAAGAACTGGCCGGCCAAAAAGATCTGATCACCAAAAAGCACATTGAGACAGATAAGTTTTACGAGATGCTGGTTCAATCTGCAAATGATGGTATATCTTTTTACGACAGAAGCTGGAATCTCAGATTCAGCAATTCTGCTTTTTACTCTATGATAGGCTATGACAGGAATTCTTATAATTCTTTGAGTCCGGAAGATCTTTTTCATCCTGAGGATAAGGATTACCAGCTGAGAAGAGAACAGGCCCTGGTGAATAATGGATTTTTTGAGTCTGAATTGAGGCTTAAACATAGTGCCGGCCATTACATTAATTTTTCTACACGATCGGTTATGGTAAGAAGTGAAACCGGAGAAGTTCTCGGAGCTTTAACAATATCCCGCGACATTACCCGATTAAAGAAAATCCATGAAGATCTCATTAAAGCTAATATTGGAGCCGAGTCAAGTAAGAAACTAAAATCAACTTTTCTTGCAAATATTTCTCATGAAATACGTACTCCTCTCAACAGTGTCGTCGGGTTCTCGAATCTCCTACTATCTAATAATCTTACAAATGAAGTAAAAGAGGAGTATATTGAACATATTAATCATAACAGTGAAAAACTGCTACAGATAATAGGTGATATTATAGATCTTTCGCGTCTTGAGAGTTCTCAGATTCAGATTACCTATGAAGAAGCTTCGCTTAATACGATAGTCAATGAGATAATTGAAGAAGCCCGTCAGGTTATCAAGAGGAATGAAAAGCCAATTATGCTAAATGTCAAAAATCATTTTGAAGAAACGGGGGATCTGATTTTTACTGACAAGGTCTGGCTAAAAAGAGTGTTAAATCATTTGATGGATAATGCTGTAAAGTTTACACTCGATGGATCAGTTGAATTTTCATATTCACTGGAAAATCAAAATATTGTTTTCAGAATCAGGGATACGGGTATCGGAATCAATAAAGAAAATATCGGACGTATTTTTGAAGAATTCAGACAGGAATTCGATGGACATCATCGTCCGTTTGAAGGATTGGGTATCGGACTTACCCTTGCAAAAGAAGTTGTTGAAAGAATGGGAGGGGAAATCTATGTCCAATCAGAAAAAGGAGTCGGTTCCGAATTTAGTTTTTCAATTCCATACCGGCCTGCAGGAAGTCGAAGTTTAAGACCATCTAATAAGAGTGATCACGGCAGTATCACGATTGATTGGACTTCTAAAAAATGTCTTCTGGTAGATGATAATAAAGATGTTCTGATTTATCTTAACAGGATACTTATCGATACAGGAGTTACTATTCTTACCGCCCGATCGGGTTTGGAGGCATTGGAGTTAATCAAAATCACACCCGATATTGATGTCGTTCTTCTCGATATGCAGATGGCGGAAATGAATGGAATCGAAGCAACAAAAGAAATTAGAAAAATCCGAAAAGATATTCCTATAATAGCCCAGACTGCTTTCATTTTTGAAGATGATAAGGATATTATTCTGGAAGCAGGATGTGATGCATGTCTCATAAAACCAATAAGGAGAGATCACTTACTGACAGTTATGTCTAGCTTTGTGAAATCAAACTGAATCCAACAGGCAATTGTTATTAAATACATTTAACCGCAAAGCACGCTAAGAAGGCGCAAAGTACGCAAAGTTTAAAGTATTAGTTCTTTGCGACCTTTGCGTATTTTCCTTTGTGACCTTGGCGGTTAATGGATTTCTATTTTTTAAATAACCGAATTTCCTCTTGCAAATTTATTCTTACTTTGTAGTGGAACTATATAAAATGACAAAGAACCGCTTTGCTGATATTATTCTGCCTTTTGCAGTCCATGGAAGATTCACCTACAGAGTGCCGGAGGAACTTTCTGAAGATGTCAGACCCGGTGTTATGGTTACTGTACAGTTTGGCGGAAAAAATCTTTATTCTGGAATTGTCTGTACCCTCCACGATAAGACTCCTGAGACTAATAACGTCAAATCAATTCTCAGACTATATGACAAAATTCCTGTTATAAATGAGTTACAGCTCAAACTGTGGCTTTGGATATCTGAATATTATTTGTGCACTGAAGGCGAAGTTATGAAAGCAGCGTTGCCAAGCGAAATCAGCCTAAGCAGTTTTAAGCCTCGTTTGGAAACATTCATAAAACTTTCTGAGAAATTTTCTGATCCAGAACTTAATGAAATAGTCGATAAGCTGAAGAAAGCTCCCAGGCAACAGGTCGTCATGTTAAGCTATCTCCGGCTCTCAGGTTATGAATCGGGTAAAGAGATATTACCTGTCAGCAAGTCTTTATTATTATCCGAATCACATACCACCCAGGGTATTCTGAATTCAATTTTGACCAAGGGATATCTTGGGGCTGATTCTCATCCTGTTTCAAGGATTTCTGAAAAGGATGACTTCAAAGAACCGATAAAAGAGTTAAGTGAGGCACAAGGGAAGGCCTTCGATTCAATAAAGACTCATTTTGCCGAAAAAGATGTTGTATTGCTTCATGGTGTCACTTCGAGCGGGAAAACGGAAATATATATACATCTGATTGAGGAACAACTGAAGAAAGGTAAGCAGGTTCTCTATATGCTTCCTGAAATAGCTCTTACAACTCAGATAATTTTAAGGCTAAAGAGACATTTTGGGGCAGTCACCGGTGTTTATCATTCCCGTTTCAGCGATCCTGAAAAAGTGGAGATATGGAAAAGAGTAGCTGAAAAGGATTCCTTAAATAGTTACAGACTGATTCTAGGGGTCAGATCGTCTCTTTTTCTTCCCTTTTCTGACCTGGGATTAATTATTGTTGATGAAGAACATGACGGATCATACAAGCAGCAGGACCCGGCTCCAAGATATCACGCCCGTGATTCTGCAATCATGCTGGCGGCAATGCATAATGCGAAAACGGTCCTTGGTTCAGCTTCGCCATCAATTGAGAGCTATAATAATGCTGTGATAGGTAAATATGGTTTAACGGAACTAAAAGAGAGATTCGGACTTATAAAACTACCTACAATTATTCTGGCAAATACCAGGGAAGCGTACCGGAAGAAACTTATGGTTTCGCATTTTACACCCGAATTGCTTCAGGCAATGGATGAAGCACTTTCAAAAGAAGAACAAATAATACTTTTTCAGAACAGCCGGGGTTTTTCTCCATATATCGAATGTTCGGAGTGCGGCTGGATTCCAGTCTGTATTCAATGTTCCGTTAACCTCACATATCATAAAGGAATCGGGAAGCTTGTTTGTCATTATTGCGGTTATACAACAAGCATGCCATCAAAATGCGATAATTGTCATTCCTCAGCAATGGTGACGAAGGGATTCGGAACAGAAAAAATTGAAGATGAAATAAAAATTGTTTTTCCTTCAGCCAGGGTGGCAAGAATGGATCAGGACACGACACGAAACAAAAACTCCTTTCATAAATTAATCAGAGCTTTTGAGGAAAGACGGATCGATATTCTTATCGGGACGCAAATGATTTCAAAAGGACTTGATTTTGAGAATTTAACTGTAGTTGGCATTTTAAATGCCGATAATTTATTAAACTATCCCGACTTCAGAGCTCATGAGAGAAGCTTCCAGCTAATGGAGCAAGTGAGTGGAAGGGCAGGCAGAAGGCAAAAACAAGGTAAAGTTGTGATTCAGACTTCAGATCCAACAAACAGGGTCATCAGACAAGTGCTCCGACATGATTATTCAGGAATGTTCAGAATACAGACTGAAGAAAGGATGAATTTTAATTATCCTCCATTTTGCCGTATGGTTGAAATAAGTATTAAACATAAAGACCGGACCCAGTTAAATTATTTCTCAGATATTCTTGGAAAGGATCTGAGGGAGATATTCGGGAAGAGGGTCCTGGGACCGGAATCTCCGCTAATTTCTCAGGTTCAGCTATGGTATATTAAAAATATACTTTTGAAGATCGAAAGAGAAAAACCTCCGGCAAAAGCTAAACAATTAATAATCGAAGCAATCGACAGACTCGGGAAAGAAAAGGGAGCCTCAGGGCTTAAGATTGCTATCGATGTGGATCCGTATTGATAGTTTATCTCACGCCTTCCTGTGCCCCAAGGCTCACCCCCTGCCGCTGCGCGGCTGTCCCCCTAAATGGGGACTAATTCGGTGTAACTAATGAATTAATTAAAAACAGAGAATTTACCCCCCTTTAGGGGGGCAGGGGGGCCAAAATTCTTTGCTTCATTTGCGGTTAATGGATTTAAAAGATGCTATTTTTGAACAAATTAAACTCATAAAATGAAAATCGAAGTATCAAACGGAGAGATAATTGATAAACTGACAATCCTGCAGATAAAACTTGAAAGGATTAAAGATGAGGCGAAACAAATAAATCTCCGAAAAGAATTCAATGAACTTACAAAAGTGACAAAAACCATAATAAGTACTTCGGATGTTTTGTATAAGTCATTATATGAAGTGAACTGTGAGTTATGGGATATCGAAGATCATATCCGCGACCTTGAACGAAGAAAAGATTTTGGTGACGATTTTATTGCAACTGCCCGGGCAGTCTATATAAAGAACGATAAGCGCTCAGAAATAAAAAGAGAAATCAATATCAAGACTTCCTCAGGATTGATCGAGGAAAAATCCTACGAAAAATATTAACATGCGCTTGTTAATTATACGAACTTCAGCAATGGGAGATGTTGCCCTGACTACTCCGGTACTAAAAGGGATGAGGGAACAATATCCTGAAGTTGAAATGGTCTTATTAACACGGGCTCAATTCAAACCTTTTTTTTCAGGTATCAGGGGCTTGCAGCTTTTTCTTCCTGACCTGAAAAAAAGACATAAAGGAATTCCAGGATTAATCCGTCTCTTCAAAGACATCCGGCTACAGTCTGAAATTGATTATGTCATTGATCTGCATGATGTATTGAGATCTAAAATACTGAGGTTCATCTTTAAGCTTAATGGAATACCTTCAGCAACTATAAATAAAGGACGAGGAGAAAAAAGATCTCTTATTAAAGGTAAAAATAAGAAACAGCTGAAACACTCAGTTGAAAGATATTGTGATGTTTTTGCAAAAGCCGGGTATCATGTTACACCCTCGAAAGAGAATTGGATAAGCCCTTCTCCTGAAATACAACTGAAGAAATCTTATATTGACGATATGCGCGGTGTTTTGAATATCGGAGTTGCGCCGTATGCAAAACATAAACTAAAAATGTGGCCCGAGGATAATATGATAAGGCTTCTTGGATTAATTTCAGAAAAAAATAAATGCAGATTCTGGTTTTTCGGAGGTATTGACGAAAAAGGAAAACTTGTGGAATTGAGTAAAAAGGTACCGGGTTCATTCAATCTTGCCGGCGAGCTTAGTCTTGATGAAGAGCTTCTTTTCATGAGTAAGCTTGATCTTATGATAGCCATGGATTCTTCAAATATGCATATGGCTGCTTTGGTAGGTACAAAAGTCATTTCAATCTGGGGAGGAACTGATCCTCTGGGTGGATTCTCAGCATGGATGCAGCCGGATAATTTTTCGATCCGTATTCCGGTTGAAGAGCTTACCTGTCGTCCATGCACTGTTTATGGAAAGGGAAAATCCAGAAACGATTTGGCATGCATGAAGTTACTGACACCCGAGCTGGTCTTTAATAGAATAGATAAATTAGTATTATCAACTTTAACTAAATAATAGTCAATATTTTTAACCAATGATAAAGAATGTGACCCCTCTCAATTATGCAGGTTTGGGTTGAGGAATATAGTCTTTTTAACCACAGAGGTCACAAAGTAGGCACAAAGAACACAAAGTGCTCTATACTGTAAAGTAACCCTTTGTGACCTTTGTGTTAAACTCTGTGATCTTTGTGGTTAAAGGATTTCAAAACTAATTTAAAAATAAACCATAATGAACTTTGAAAAAGAACAAGCCGGATGTTTTGGAAGATTCTCATCAGGAATGTCAAAAAAGAGAATTTTCATACCATTAATAATTCTCATTATCATACTTGTTGTACTTACCACTCATTGTACAGGAAAACTGCCAGAAAAAAATCCAGTGGATCTTGTTAACCCGTTGATGGGAACAGATTCAAAATATGAACTATCCAATGGCAACACTTATCCCGCAATAGCATTACCATGGGGGATGAATTTCTGGTCTCCCCAGACCCGTACTATGGGCAATGGCTGGTGTTACACATACAGCGACAATAAAATAATGGGTATTAAACAGACTCACCAGCCAAGTCCATGGATCAACGACTATGCTGCCTTTTCATTGATGGCTCTCACAGGGAAAATAAGAGTTGGTGAAAATCAAAGGGCCTCATGGTTTTCGCATAAAGCAGAAGTAGCAAGGCCTTATTATTATAGCGTTTACCTGGCTGATTATGATGTTACGGCAGAAATAACACCTACTGAAAGATCAGCGATATTCCGTTTTACATTTCCTGAAAGTGATTCCTCATATATTTTATTAGATGGATATAATAAGGGATCAATGGTGAAAATAATCCCTTCAGAACGTAAAGTCATTGGCTATTGCAGGAATAATCATGGCGGAGTACCGGCGAATTTTCATAACTACTTTGTTGCGATATTTGATCATGATTTTACCTATTCAAATACATGGCACGGCGATACTTTAAATGCTAACAAGCTTACAGAAGAAGGTTATCATGCCGGTGCAGTGCTTGGATTTAAAACCAAAAAAGGTGAAAAGATAAATGTTCGGGTAGCGTCTTCATTTATAAGTCAGGAACAGGCTTTATTAAACCTTACCAGGGAAACAGGCGATAAAGACTTTGAAACTATCAAAAAAGAAGGTAAAGAAGCCTGGAATAAACAGCTGGGCCGCATAGATGTCGAAGGTGGCACCTCCGACCAGATGCGAACTTTCTATTCATGTCTTTACCGGATGATATTATTTCCACGACAGTTTTTCGAATTGAACGCAAAAAACGAAATTGTACACTATAGTCCATACAATGGTGAAGTTCTTCCCGGTTACATGTTCACAGATAATGGTTTCTGGGACACATTTCGTGCTGTATTCCCGTTTTTTACTCTAATATATCCCGATGTTGATGCCAAAATAATGGAAGGGCTCGTAAATACTTATAAAGAGAGCGGATGGCTCCCCGAATGGGCCAGTCCGGGCCATCGCGACTGCATGATAGGTTCTAATTCAGCATCATTGATAGCTGATGCATATACAAAAGGAATAAGAGGTTATGATATTGACACTCTGTATAAAGCTATTATAAAAAACACAAAAGGTCAGGGACCCGTGTCTTCAGTCGGACGTTTAGGTGCAGATTATTACAATAAGATAGGTTATGTTCCCTATAATGTGGGAATAAATGAAAATGCTGCCAGAACTCTCGAGTACGCTTACGCGGATTTTTGCATATGGCAGCTGGCAAAAGAACTTCATAAGCCCCAGGAAGAAATTGACCTTTATGCAAAACGGGCAATGAATTATAAAAACGTTTTTGATGATGGACGAAAGTTGATGCGTGGACGTAATCTTGACGGTACTTTCCAATCACCTTTCAGTCCTTATAAATGGGGTGATGCCTTTACAGAAGGAAACAGCTGGCATTATACATGGAGCGTTTTTCAGGATGTTGCAGGGCTTGTTGATCTGATGGGAGGGAAAGAAAACTTCATTGCAAAGCTGGATTCTGTATTCGAGGTACCCCCGATCTTTGATTATTCTTATTATGGAGTAGTTATTCATGAAATCCGTGAGATGCAAATTGCTAATATGGGTAATTATGCACATGGCAACCAGCCAATTCAGCATATGATCTACCTTTATAATTATGCCGGTCAACCCTGGAAAACCCAGTTTTGGGTCCGTACCGTTCTTGATAAGCTTTATAATTACACACCCGATGGATATTGTGGTGACGAAGATAACGGACAGACTTCCGCATGGTATGTTTTCTCAGCACTTGGAATTTATCCGGTCACACCCGGATCAGGTGAATATGTCATTGGTTCTCCTTTATTCAAAAAAGCTACTCTTAAATTTGAAAACGGAAAGACGTTGGTGATTAAGGCTCCGGAGAACTCAAGTGAAAATATTTATGTAAAAGATATTATTTTTAATGGCAGGAAAATAAATGAAAATTTTTTCAGACATAGCGACTTGCAAAAAGGAGGAACATTAATATTCAGAATGAGCCCTGACCCTGAAAAGAGGAGAGGTACAAAGGAGGAGGATTTTCCATACTCTATGAGTAAATAGTACCTCATCCTCCATCTCCTTCTCCTTGAGGAGAAGGAGTGTTTAAAGGTTTAATATAGCCCCCTTAAGGAGAGGGGTAGGGGGTGAGGTAAAAAAGAAATTTTGGGGAGAGATAAAACAATTTTTGGGAGAGGCAAAAACAAAATTAAAATGAAACAGAATTTGAAATTTTCTATATTCATTCTGGCAATTGGAATTCTGACGACAAATTGCCAAAACCATCATGTTCAAATATCAGGAACAAAAAAAACAGTTTCCGGATATTATCAGGAACAATATCGTCCGCAGTATCATTTTTCCCCCGAGAAAGGATGGATGAATGATCCGAATGGATTGGTATACTATGAGGGTGAGTATCATCTTTTTTATCAGTATTATCCCGATAGTACTGTCTGGGGACCTATGCATTGGGGTCATGCAGTAAGCACGAATCTCATCCTCTGGAAACATTTGCCGGTTGCTCTTTCGCCGGATTCGCTCGGGTATATATTTTCAGGAAGTGCAGTGATAGATAAAAACAATACAACAGGTTTTGGATCAATTGAGAAACCTCCGATGGTTGCAATTTTTACTTATCATAACCCAATCCTTGAAAAAAGCGGAAGCAACACTTTCCAAAATCAGGGGATCGCGTATAGTCTTGATAAGGGACGGACCTGGACGAAGTACTCAGGTAACCCGGTACTAAAAAACCCTGGAATACGCGATTTCAGGGATCCAAAAATGTTCTGGAATCCCGGGATGAAAAAATGGGAACTGATAATGGCTGTTAAAGACAGAGTTCACATATATTCTTCTTTCGATTTGAAGACCTGGACATTTGAAAGTGAATTCGGGAAAGATACAGGAGCTCATGGAGGTGTATGGGAATGTCCCGACCTTTTCCCAATTAAGATTGCAGGAACTGAAACAGTGAAATGGGTTATGCTTGTCAGCATTAATCCGGGAGGGCCAAACGGCGGATCTGCAACCCAGTATTTTACGGGCAATTTTGATGGTCATAAATTTGTTCCCGATGAAACTGAGATAAAATGGGTCGATTGGGGCCGCGATGATTATGCTGGTGTAACCTGGTCAAATATTCCTGCAACGGACGGGAGAAGAATTTTCATTGGATGGATGAGTAACTGGGATTATGCAAATGTTGTACCTACCACTTCCTGGCGAAGTGCTTCGACGATTCCAAGGGAGTTAATGCTTGTGCTTGATAATGGGCATTATTTTCTTACATCACTGCCGATTAGTGAACTGGGCGGTCTTCGTATTAAATCTGATACAGCTTCCCTTAAGATGCAAAGCTTTAGCGGGGAGAAAGAAATCCCAACCCGCAATGTATCTCTTATGCAAAGCGAGCTGCTTTTTGGCTTTGATCTCTCATCTTCCCCTTCTGATACCATAGGTATAATTTTTGAGAATACAATCGGGGAAAGACTAATAATCGGCTATTCAAAATCGCAAAAACAATTCTATGTTGACAGGAGAGAAGCAGGTAATTCATCTTTTTCAAAGGAATTTGCAGGAATTTCAACTGCACCATATGATGCAAAACCAGTTCTTAAACTTCATTTATTTATTGATGCTTCTTCCGTGGAGGTTTTTGTCGATGACGGCAGACTTGTAATGACTAACCTGATCTTTCCCAGGGAGAAATATACAAGTCTGAAATTGTTTTCAAAAGGAGGCGCCGGATTTTTAAATAAGGCAGTCTTTACTGGCCTTGCAGGGATCTGGCAACCAATTGGTAAATAATTGTCTATAATCTTAATCTGATTTTCATCCGGGCCAGAAGAGCAGTCAATCCGACCATTAAGAGGGCCCAGATTATTGAACCGGCAATAACGATTAATGGTTCATGTGATTGTTTATAAATCAGAATAGGAATTCCTGAACTCCAGATCAGATAATAAATTATGTCAGGAGCGATATAGGTTGTAAGTGAGTTCTCTCCGGCAGGTCTTAAAAATTCTGCCCATCTTATTTTCCCTTTCACATCAGCAATCCAGTATAAAAGTATGAATACGAGCATGCTTATTCCTGAACAGATCATTCCCCAGCTTGGAGTAGCCTGAATTTTTGATATGATAAACCATCTTCTGAGGAAAAAACCTGAGATGAGGTAAAGTACTCCCAGTCCTGTAAAAACTAGAATGATCTTTCTGAACTCTTTTGAAGGTATTTTTTTTATGATTAGTCCGGCAATCAGGCCAGTGAGTACTATCAGGGGATTATTCCCGCCAATAATTACTCCGAATATTGATTTAAAAGGATCGAGAAACCCAAGGAGCTTCCATGATGAAAGCATGTTCATAATAAGAAAAAATACGGCAACAAGGCTTGTTTTGAAAATTGAATCACGGCAAAGGACATATGTAAATGCAGAGACCAGATATGCCCAGCCAATCAATCCCAGGATACCCCACCAGCTTGTAATCAGCGAACCATTATTTTCTTCAATTTTACCCGATCTGAATTTAAATACAAGGAATACAAAGATTGCCAGAGACAAAAGTTTCAGACCTGTAATTGTGAAGAATTTGTTTTCTTTATCAGGGTAATCGTTCCAGAACAGAAAGATTGCAATGTACATCAATATTGCCCATAGGTTTTTACTGATTCCTGTGAGTTCAGGATTAACCCTGCCGCTGTTGAGCATCAGAACCCCGATTACGATCAGGCTTACCGATCTTGTAACTATATGCCTGCTCAGATCATATGTTGATTGCCCTGCTGATAATCTTTTCGAAAATGCAAAAGGGATAGCCATCCCAACAATAAAAAGGAACACTGGAAATACCCAATCAGCAAGACCCATTCCGTCGAATTCTGCTGCCCTGTGACCAATCCATGCCGGTGCAACACTCATGTTCAGATCGTTTACGAACAACATAAGAACGAGGGTGAGACCCCTCATTATGTCAATCGATGAGATCCGGTTATAATTTGTCATTTATTCTGAGATTATTCTGTAAAGGTTAAAAAAAAACTGATATAAAAATCAACTTGTCCTGTTTCGCTATCTGAGGAGGCAATTGTTCAGCTAAAAGGCCTTATATTAGCCAGACAATTTGTTATGCATATGAAAAAAACTGTATCGAATATCTTAATAATTATAGTATTAAATACATCTTTTCTGCAAATAGGTTTGGCTCAGAAAAGAACAATCGATCAAAGAGTTGACTCTGTCTTGAATATGATGACACTCGATGAAAAGGTCGGACAGCTCAACCAGTACAATGATGATTGGACTGCAACCGGGCCTGTTACCATAGATAGCAATAAAGTAGGTCAGATTGAGAGTGGAAAAGTAGGCTCTTTGCTTAACTGCATGGGCACTGAGCGGACGAGAAAGTGGCAAAATATTGCCATGAGATCGCGGTTAAAAATTCCATTGCTTTTCGGCCAGGATGTAATTCATGGTTATAAAACCACTTTCCCGATACCACTTGCTGAATCATGTAGCTGGGATCTGGACGCGATTGAGCTATCGGCAAGAATATCCGCGACAGAAGCAAGTGCCGGTGGCATAAACTGGACATTCGCGCCGATGGTGGACATTGCGCGTGATCCCAGGTGGGGTAGAGTAATGGAAGGAGCAGGGGAGGATCCTTATCTGGGCTCAAAAATCGCGTTTGCAAGGGTGAAAGGATTTCAGGGTGATAATTTAGGGGATATAAATTCGGTAATGGCATGCGCTAAACATTTTGCCGCCTATGGCGCAGCAATTGGAGGCAGAGATTATAATTCGGTAGATATGAGCGACAGGCTTCTCTGGGAAACTTATCTGCCACCATTTAAAGCAGCCGTTGATGCCGGGGTTGCTACATTTATGACTTCATTTAACGACATTAATGGGGTACCATCTACGGGGAGTAAATATTTACAGCGAGACATATTAAAAGGGAAATGGAAGTTTGATGGTTTCGTTGTAAGTGACTGGGGTTCGATTGGTGAGATGATAAACCATGGCACAGTTAAAAATGCTTATGAAGCTGCACTCTCTGCAATTACAGCAGGTTGCGACATGGATATGGAAAGCCGGTGCTATATAAACAACCTGGCACAACTGGTAAAAGATGGAAAGGTGCAAATTGAGTTAATAAACGATGCAGTAAAAAGAATATTGAAAAAGAAATTCGAGCTTGGACTATTTGACGATCCTTTCAGATATTGTAATCCTGACAGAGAAAAGAGAGAACTTAATAATCCCGATCATACGGTTGCTGCAAGAGATGTTGCAAGAAAAAGCATTGTTCTTTTAAAAAATCAAAACCATCTTCTGCCGCTGTCCAAAAACATAAAAACTATTGCATTTATCGGTCCTCTGGTAAAAGAAGTGAATCAGAATAAGGGATTCTGGGATGTCAGTGTTCCCGGAGTTGACTCAAGTTATGTAGTATCTCAATGGGAAGGAATGCAGAAAAAGGCAGGCAACAAAACAAAGTTATTATATGCGAAAGGATGTAATATAGAAGGCGGCAATAAAGACGGATTTGAAGAAGCTGTAAACATCGCCAGACAGGCTGATGTGGTAATTCTTAGTATCGGTGAACGACGCGATATGACTGGCGAAGCAAAAAGTCGCAGTAACATAAATATTCCGGGTGTACAGGAGGACCTTTTAAAAGCACTTTTGACCACAGGGAAACCTATAGTGGTTCTGATCAATGCTGGGAGACCACTGGTATTTAATTACACTGCCGATAACGCGACTGCAATACTTTATACCTGGTGGCTGGGGAGCGAAGCAGGAGATGCTATTGCCGATGTATTATTCGGTGATTACAACCCTTCAGCAAAACTTCCGATCACCTTTCCGCTTAGTGTCGGACAAATACCAATATACTACAGTCATTTCAATACAGGTCGTCCTGCTGTAAGCGACGATAATCGTTTTTATACCAGCTCTTATAATGATTTATCTATTTACCCGAAATATGAATTTGGGTATGGATTAAGTTATTCGACATTTGAGTATAGCAATTTGCAGTTGAGTAAGAAGAAAATGAATCGTAATGATCAGATTGAAGTTTCGGTAACTATTAAAAATACTGGCCAATATGATGGCGAAGAGATCGTCCAGCTTTATCTGCGAGATCTTATCGGCTCTATCGCAAGACCAACTGAAGAGTTGAAAGACTTTAAGAAAATAAGATTACTGGCAGGTCAGAGTAAGACTATAAAGTTTATTATTGACAGTGAAAAACTTTCTTTCTATAATCAGCAATTACAGTGGGTTGCCGAACCTGGGGAATTTGATTTAATGATTGGTGCGTCCTCGAGGGATATTCGTTTAAAGGATAGATTTGAACTGGAACAATAAAATCCGGCCCCCCAGCCCCCCTAAAGGGGGGTAAATTCACAGTCATTTAATAAACTCATTGCAAACACCGAATTTGTCCCCCTTTAGGGGGACAGCCGCGGAGCGGCAGGGGGTGCGCCTACTTAGTGTGATTTTTCTATTTGGCAGTAGTAATAACGATATTCCGGAATTCGATCGGACCATGATCTCCCTGCAATAAAATAGGACCCGGTTCTGCTTCTTTGCTGTCTAATGCTCCGCCTGTTATTCCGGGTATGATCGCATCACATATCACAGTTTTTCCATTTGCTACAACGGTAACGCGTCTCCCAATCAGGGTTATGTCATATGATTGCCATTCTCCGGGTAATTTTGCAACATTTTCATTCGGAGTAAGGAATCCGTAGATCCCTCCAAGCAAGACTGAAGAAGGCTCCTCGCCATGGCAGTCAATAATCTGCAGCTCGTACCTACCGCGAAGATAGACACCGCTGTTGCTCTCAGCGGGATACCGGAATTCAATATGCAGTTTGAAATCCTGGAATTTTTGCCTGGTAATAATATTGGATCCCGATTTTGGACTTTTAAGAATACCATTTTCAGCAACCCACTGGTTGTTAGGCTTCTGTGATACCCAGCCATCGAGGTTAGTGCCATTAAACAATTTGACCGGCTCATTCCAGACCGGGGCTTTTTCTCTTACCAGACTTGGGGCTCTTTCTCCGGTAAATGAATGTTTCAGTCCGTCAGGAGTTGTTATTGTTCCGGATAGTTTGTCATTATCAAGGGTTCCATCAAAAAAGAGGTCATTTGAACCCATCTCCCATTGCGGAGGAATGTTGAAGGTAACTTTTTGACCATCGAGTGTTACTTTTGAAATTGGTCTTGCACTTCCTGCATCGGCTACGAAATAACCGACAAGTGTTTTGAATCCTGATAATTTCACTTCAAGCCATGATGGCGCTGTTTGGTTATTTCCCATGTCCATTGTTAGATCCCAATGACCGATAATGGGCTGTTTCCCGACCTGGGCGTAAAGACCAGTAAAAAATACCGGTAATAGAAATAAAGCAGTCAGAACTAGTATTCTCCTAATGTTTTTCATTTTTTATTTTTTTTAAAATGGATATCAAATATAAACATTTTTGTGGTTGTGTATTTTACCGGCTTTAATTATGCTATTAACTATACGGGGAAGAGTCAATTTAAAGAGAGTAACCAGCAACCAGCAATTATGATTAAGAACTACTCTTAAACAGCTCCTCCGGATATTAAAATGTATTCTATACGGGAATAAAGGAATGTCAGGTTATCATTATAAAATTAAAAGGAATATCTAAATCAGAAGATATAAGTTTCCCTTTCTCGAGCATATCTTCATCTTCATCTCTGTAGAACCAGTTAATTATTAATTTATTACTGTCATTATTGAGATGAATATGTGTAATTTTATGAATAATATTGTGTAAATACCTGGTACCGGCACTGTTAATATATTCAAGACTAATTTCAATACAGGTAATTTCTGCAGGATTTTTAAAATATTCAATTATCCATTCCTCAATCGGAATAAACAGACTCTCCGCATTTTCGGGAATTAGCCGGCCTTTCAGTTTAATAATTCCTTTCGGGTCAAGTATGACCTCTGGAGTGTTTTTAGTGGGTGCTAGTTTATTCTGATTTTTACTCAATTTATTGTCTTTTACATAACCTGGGTTGATGATAAAATTATGCCTTAACGAAGGAATTATTCTTCCAAATGTAGTCATAGTGCGCATCAATTTAATTGTTCAAGGGAAATGATATGATACTTAATATCACTTCCATTAATTCCTACCCGTGACCTAACCTTTAAAAACCTTTATAATCTCTCATTTGCCCTTTTGTGAGTTGATGATATCTTTCTGGACTTTGCAATTAATAAACTAGTGATTCTCCAATGATGAAAAATGCAGCAAATTATTTACATAGTATTTCATGTTTTCATAATCTTCTTCCTCAGGAGTTGTTGCAGAAAATAATCCGTAAAAACGCTCTAAGAGTGATTTTGAATTTCTTGATTCCAGGAATATTTTAAAAAAGTACTTTTGGTCATCATTAGCGGTTTCAAGTTTTGAATTTAAACACGTTGTGTCACTTTTTAATCTCATTTCCAGCTCCTCTAAACTTTCTTTTACCTTACTATTCATACGATAGTAATTAATCTTTTTTGACATATCCAATAATTTTAATATTGAATTACGTCACAATTTAAGACGGTTTATTTAGGTGATTGTTACATAATTACAGAAATAAGTTACATAATTCCCAGATTTGAACTTAACAAACTTTGAAGGTCTTTCCCGTAAAGCTATATCATCCTCTTCATCTGAATCCATTGTGACTAATTATATTATAAAATACTCTTTCAAAGCTGATTTAATAAAGCAGGTTGAGATATTATAATGAAAAGCCTTTCAAAACTGATTAGTTTTATCTTTCTTTCTTTGAAGCTGGATAGTATTTCAAAAATCTTTTTGTAATGCAGCCGGATTGATTATTTTTGTACCCGCAGTTGGTAGTCCCGGGTACTTGGGATTCTGGAGGTAGGGGCAACAAGTACAAAGAATAAGTATAATTTTGAAAATAGAATTGAATATCGGGGTGTGGCGCAGTTGGTAGCGTACTACGTTCGGGACGTAGGGGCCGGAAGTTCGAGTCTTCTCACCCCGACTCATAACATGATTAGACCGTTGTAAATCAATAAATTACAACGGTCTTTTTCTTTGTGGTAGATAAAGTGGTAGATAACCGTCTTTATTTGCGAAATACCCTGTTATCCCACTTAGTCTTTTGCCATTCACTAATTCTGCCTTCATTCTGGCATTCTGAACAGACCCAGTGAATTTCATTATTTGGCTTTAAAACCTCACTTTTAATCAACCCATGACAACCATTTTCAAAGCAACGGATATCAGTTGAGGCGAGAGAGGATGGCAATGTTTTGGTTGAAGTATCAACTACCAAGGCTAAGAAACTGGCTAATTCACGTGCTTCTTTTGGCATTTGTTTGGGGATATTTCCTGTTTCATCAAGGAAATGTTGCATGTTGGATATATACATATGTAAAGGTTAAATTCCAAACAGATTCAATTGGACTTCTTTCTTTGGATGAAAAGTACCGATGATAATGAATGGACTTTTTGCATAATGATGGCTTTGTGTAGTACCCAAGAAAAAGTGTAAATCTTTTGTTTTTGCAAAATCATCAAAATATTTCTTCTTTACATCCATGCAAGCCTTCATTTCATCCCCGTCATGTCTACGAAGACAATTCCAGAATAATTGTCCAGTTTCCCAATCTTCAATCATTTGTTTGCTTTGTTGCCCTTCATCATCTTCGTATATAAAAGAAAACTTATATGGTAGTTTTTTAACGACTTTGAATTCTGTAGGACTCGTGCTTTCAAATATGTTAAGCTGATTAAATTGCTCCAGCTTTGCCTTTGACCAGTCCCTCTCTTTCTGCTCTTTCCAGACAAAGTCAATCACTTTGGTTGGCTTGAATACCGCCAACGATGTACTAATTTTCTTGTTTTTTGCTTCGGATTTAAGTATTGCAAAATTTGTATAAACTTTTTTTAAGACTATTTTTCTTCTTTCATCCCATGTATCACCATCGGGAGAAATTTTACCGACAATATTTATTGGTGTATCATGAGATACTGGACGAAAACTCTCAGGTCGAAAATCTCTCTTGTTTTTTACAATATCAACTTCAATCCAATGATACTTTTGGTATTGTTCTGTATAAGATTTTTTACGGAATTGGATTGGATAAAGTCTTATCCATGAACCATCTTCAAGAAAGCCAGCAGTACAAACGAGTTCATCGTATTTTTTCGATATGGTCGGATACGTTTTTACCGTGATTAGAATTCTGGTCAACGCCATATCAAATATGTTTCAGTTCGTACTTGAAATCAGGCAACTTAGCAATTGCTTCAGCCAAGTGCTTCCGATGACATTGGTGAATATTGGCTTCAAAACAAGTAAGAGCAACACGTTTATATGTCTTCAGTAATTTTATTATGTCTTCCTGTTGTGAAAGGGTCTTTGTCAGTATATCATTACGATATAAAATGAAGAGCTTGTTATAATCTGTCTGTGTATTAAGTTCCTGCCGTTTATCCGAATCAATGCCTAAGTCAGGGACATGCTTATACTTAATCCCGACCCCTTCACAGGCTTTTTGCAGTTGAGTCTTACTAAAGCCATACTTCATACTTAACGAGTTCTTACGAACATCGCAAAGCACCTTAATGCCATTTATTATAAGTTTGTTCAGATACTCTTCAAGGCTTACACCTTCATATCCGATAGTAAACAATATCGTAACATTAAGTTGTGGTTTTGCATCTGACACAGCTTGATACTCTGCTCTACTTAACACTTTATGTGCAATGGTGCTGTTGATTGCGAAATATGGATATTTAGTATAGGTAAAATGTATCAATTCATCTTGCGATTTTGTTGCATACAGGTTTTTAAGTGAACGTAGAGCCTTACGGTCAACCTCTTTAAGTTCTGCAATGTAATCGGTTTTGTCAATTTTCTCCCAACAGGTCTCTCCTTCAATAACCTGTCTATACTTGACCATAGTAGAAAGATCAGCATTTGACTGAAAAGAGTAGCAACCAAATTTATATGGGACAAAATGATAGTCTGGTTTTAATTGCAATTTTGTAAAAAGCATCAACAATTTTTGCAAACTTATCTTTTCAAGTTTATTATCAAACACTTGAAGGAGAGCCAATAATATTTTTCTTCTGTAATACATATGCCAAAAATAGTCAATATCAAGTTCATAAGTAATACTCAAATCCAAAATATATTACAATCACAAAAAAATAAAACGTATTTTTACTTTACCAGTCATAAAAAATCTGTACATGTCCACAAAGTTTTTTACTAACAGTGAAGAAAATACCTTAATTAGAAAATTTGAAGGCGTTTTTACTTATAATCCGAATATACATTACTTTGATGCGTTGGTTGGTTATTTCAGAGCATCAGGATATTTCAGAATCAGACCCTTTCTGAATAAAGTACCTCAGATAAGAGTATTAGTTGGTATCAATGTTGACAAATTACTTGCAGATGCTCAACAATCAGGGATGGAGTTTTTTAAGAATGACGAAAGAACAAAGGAAGATTTCATTAATGAAGTCAAAGAGGATATTGAGACGGCAAACTATGATAAAGAAACTGAAACGGGGATTCTACAATTCATTGATGATTTAATTGAAAAGAAAATACAGGTAAAAGCTCACCCAGAAAAAAAAATACATGCTAAAGTTTATATTTTGCGTCCAGAACCTTTTAACGAGCATACTCAATCATGTGTAATAACTGGTTCTTCTAACTTAACTGATTCTGGTCTGGGAGCAGGAAATAATTTCAATTATGAATTCAATGTCCAGTTGTGTGATCATGATGATGTAAAATTTGCCACAGATGAATTTGAATTACTCTGGCAAGATGCAGTAGATATACTTCCCATTGATGTGCAGAACATTAAGAAGCAAACTTACTTACATGATGATATTACACCATTTGAAATATATATAAAACTCCTAAGTGAATATTTTGGAAGAAATATTGATTACGACCCTGATACTATGGGCGATCTTCCACCAAATTTCAAAAAATTATCTTATCAAGTAGATGCAGTAAATGAAGGTTTCAATATGCTCCAAAAGCATAATGGCTTTGTATTGGCTGATGTAGTCGGTTTAGGTAAAACAGTAGTTGCAGCAATGGTTGCCAAAAAGTTTTTGCTTCAAAACGGCAGAGATTATACTAAAATATTGGTCGTTTATCCACCAGCAATTGAAAAAAACTGGAAGAATACTTTTAAGGATTTCAATATCGATAAATACACTAAGTTCATTACTAATGGTAGTCTTATTAAAATCCTTGAAGGACATCAAGACTTTTGGAACAAAGAAGAATATGATCTGATAATTATTGATGAAGCACATAAATTTCGAAATTATAAAACCGATGCATTTCAACAATTACAATTAATTTGCAAGAGCCCCAGAACGAATATTGGAAGTATAAAGGGATTGCAAAAGAAAGTGATTTTGGTATCTGCTACTCCATTAAACAACCGTCCTGATGATATTTTTTACCAGATTCAGATGTTTCAGGATGCAAGACAATCCACTTTACCGATCACTAACCTGACTTCGTTCTTCGCCCCTTTAATGGAGCAATACAAAACATTGAAACGTTATGATGAGTTGGACGTAAATAAGTTGCGTGATATTTATGGCAAAATTCGCAAAAATGTAATCGAACCAATAACCATACGCAGAACCAGAAAAGACCTTGAAAATATACCTGATTATAAATCTGACATTGAAGCGCAGGGGATAAAATTCCCAAAGGTTGAACCACCAAAGAAAGTAGAATATGTGATGGATATCAAACTTAATGAATTATTCTATAAGACCGTTTTTTATCTTACCGATACCGATAAGTTAAGATATAATCGATATCAGGCTATATTCGGGTTAAAACAGGAATTACAGGATAAATATTATGAAAACGCAGAAACGGTATCCAAGTCATTGGCTTTTATTATGAAAACGCAATTAATTAAGCGTCTGGAAAGTAGTTTCTATGCATTTAAAATGTCGCTTGCCACATTTAAAAAAGCCACAGACAGAATGATCGAAATGTTTGAAAAAAACAAAGTTTTTATTGCTCCTGACACAGATGTAAATAAGTTGCTGGATAAAGGCTGGTCTGAAGAAGATATTGAAAAGGAAATTCAACGATTGGCTGAAGATAATCCAAAAAACCACACCTTCAGTGCAGATGATTTTAAACCTGAGTTTTTGGAAGGACTTAAAAAGGATGCTGTCCTGCTTAAAGAATTGGCGAAGGAATGGACAGCAGTTGATTATGACCCAAAACTGGATGTGTTTATTGTCAATTTAAAGAAGCAGTTTCTGAACAAAAAAACTAATTTGGAAGGAAAATTGGTCGTTTTTTCTGAATCAAAAGACACAGTCGATTATTTGGCTGATGCATTGAAAAAAGAAGGCAGAACTGATGTTTTACTGATCTCAAGTAAAAATCGCAGAGAAAAATACGAAACAATTGTTGAAAATTTCGATGCAAATTTTCCAAATGAAGATGAAAAGAAAAAAGGTAAGTCACAGAAAACTGACTTCAATATAATATTAACAACAGAAGTACTTGCAGAAGGTGTAAACTTGCATCGTTCAAATGTTGTTATTCACTACGACACTCCTTGGAATTCGACAAAACTCATGCAACGAATTGGACGTGTAAACCGTATTGGTACAAAGGCTTCTGCCATTTATAATTATGTATTTTACCCTTCGGCTCAAGGTGATGCACAGATCGGTTTGAATAAAATTGCATTCATGAAAATTCAGGCATTCCATACCGCTTTTGGCGAAGACAATCAGGTTTTCTCAACGGATGAAATACTGGATGATGTAAAACTCTTTAGTGGTAATTATAAAGAAGAAGAAGATGAACGACTTAAATATCTTTTCTTCTTCGAAAGTTCAGAAAAAACAATCGTGAATGGTTCGAAAGTATTAAAAAAGCACCATTAAAATCAAGGGTCGGCAGAAATGCAGAAGCCATAGCAAAACCAGAACTTAAAAACATCACGGTTGCATTTTTAAAAACTGATAAAAAATTTGAATTTTATCGGGTTGATGGTAATGATCAACCACAGGAAATTACACCCATTGAGTCATTCAGGCTTTTTGAAGCCGACCAAAAAGAAAAGCGTGCTCTATTGATTGAAAGACACCATAAACATATACAGATTGCAATTGAAAATTTTGAAACTCAAGAACAGGAGTTGGTACATGCACAGATTGACCCAGAAGCGTTAGGTGGCGTAGCTCAACGAGCGAAAAAATTTTTCGGAAATTGTGAAATACCCCGATCTAAACGACAAGCAGAAAGAGAATATTCGGAAAATTGTCATATTGATTGATATTGGAAAATTCACTAATCTTCCAACAGATGTTGACAGACTTCAAAAACGAAAACTGAATCTGAAACAGAATATCACTGAGTTGGATAAGATATGTAACAACTATAATGTTGATATGACAGAAGTACAAAAAAATAATAAAAGCAAAATAGAAAAGCCATTATTAATTATCTCCGAATCATTCTCATAAGTCATGACCCAAGCGCAAATTCAACAACTATTTCAGCAAAAATATAACCAGCATAACTGGAAACAGTTTCTCGCACAAACTTTTGCTAATAACCAATTACTGGCAAAACCAGAAACCATATCAAATATCAATACCCATGTTGCATCTTCTGCTTTAAAATTGGGTTATCTTACTTTAAACGAAAATGGTATCGATCGTAACATTGCAGTCTATGAGGTTATTCTTGAAAAGGGAATCATTTTGGAACGTAATCGTGTTGGATTGCGAAATTTGTTGAGAAAATATTGGAAGAATATTGATGCTGCATTTATCGTTTATCACCATCCAGAAAACCCCAGTTGGCGGTTTACATATGTTTCAGAATTGACTGGATTTAACTCTGAAGGTGACTTAATTACTATAAAAACTGAGCCTAAACGATATACTTATATTTTAGGTGAAGGAGAATCTTGTCGCACCGCAGCCGAAAGATTTGTGACAATAGCCAATAAAGGTAACAATGCGAGACTTGAAGATGTAAAAGATGCATTTTCTGTAGAAAAACTTTCTAAAGCATTCTTTGACGAGTATAAAAAACAGTATAATATTTTTTGTGATTTTTTGGTTTCAAAACCATATATCCGTCAGACTATTTTCAATGGTGATGAAAAAGGAATTCGTGACTTTATCAAAAAATTATTAGGACGCATTGTATTTCTATATTTCATACAAAAAAAAGGTTGGTTAGGAGTTTCCGTGAAAAGTGAATGGGGTAAAGGTGATTTTAACTTTCTTGCAAATTTGTTTAAAAACAACAAAGATGGTGATCTATTTTATTCTCAAGTTTTATCGAAATTATTTTTTGATACACTTAACTCAAAGCGAAAGGATGATTTAATTGAATTTGTAAAAGGAGAACCATGTAGAATACCTTATTTAAATGGGGGGTTATTTGAAGAAGATGATAAGAAGCACCGCAATATAATTTTCCCTGCAAACTTATTTCAAAATCTTTTTGACTTTTTCAATCAATACAATTTCACAATTTACGAAGACGACCCCAACGATTATACAGTAGCCGTTGACCCAGAAATGTTGGGACATATTTTTGAAAACTTGCTTGAAGACAACAAAGATAAAGGAGCATTTTATACCCCGAAAGAGATAGTGCACTACATGTGCCACGAAAGTTTAATTGAATACCTCTCAGAGCAATTAGAAATTAAAAATGAAAAATTAAAAATTGATAGAATTTCTTTAGAAAAATTAATAAAACACAAAGAAGTTACAAAAGAATTAAAACCACATTTAAAAACTATTGAGCAGTTATTGGACAGAGTAAAGATTTGTGATCCAGCTATTGGTTCGGGTGCTTTCCCAATGGGTCTATTACATGAAATATTTACAGCCAAACAATCGATACATACATTTGAAAATGGTAACGCAACTAATTTTAATGCTTCTAAGGTTAAATTAAATATTATACAAAACAGTATTTATGGAGTTGATATTGAAAAAGGTGCGGTAGATATTGCCCGTTTAAGATTCTGGCTTTCATTAATAGTTGATGAGTCCATACCCAGACCACTTCCCTAATCTTGATTATAAAATTGTTGTTGGGAATAGCTTAGTAAGCAAATTAAAAATTGGTGAGTCCGAAGAAATTATTGAGATAGATTGGGAAGTTAAAGCAGCATCGGATAGCACCAAAAATTTAAAAGAATCAATTAGAAAAAGTCTCGATAAATTATTTGATAAACAAAAAGTTTACTTTAGTTATGAAGGAGACAAACATGATCTTCAAAATGAAATTCAAAAACTTAAAATTGAAGTGCTTCTAAAACAATTGGAACTTTCAATGCATAAATACAAAGAAAAAAACACATCTCAAGGTGCTTTTTTTTCGTTGACGGCAAAAGACAAGGTTAAAAGAGTGGAATATGAAAATAAAATCACTGGTTTTGAGAATGCCATAATGAAGTTGGAAAAACTAAAAGTTAAGACTGACATCCCACTTCAATTTTTTGACTGGAAACTAAATTTTCCAGATGTAATGAATGAACAGGTTACTTCAAACATTGGATTTGATATTGTTATTGCTAATCCACCTTACCTGAAGGAAAAGAGATAATGCCCATATATTTGAACCAGTGAATAATTCAAAAATAGGACTTTTATACCATCAGGGGAAAATGGATTATTGGTATTACTTTCTTCATACTGCTATTGATATTACCAACCCAAAAGGGTGTATTTCATTTATAACTTCACGCTATTGGATTAATAGTCAAGGAGCGAAGAAACTCATAGACAGAGTCAACGACAAACTCTCATTTTCAACTGTGGTAGATATTGGAAAACTAAAAGTATTTGATAATGTTGCAGGACATCATATGATAGGTATTTATTCAAAAACTAAAAGAAACTGTTTTAAATATAAAAAAATTGAAAATAATATTAATGTGATAGAAAATGACTCTGAATCTAATGATTTAAATATTCAAACATTATACAACGTAGATGTCTTTAAAGGACATGAAATAATCTTTGCTTCACAAAATGTAAATACAGATTTTGAAAAGACTTTAGGTTTTTATTATGATCTTAGCCAAGGGGTGGTTGAAGCTCCTGATAAAGTTTCACGAAAGCAATTAAAAAAGTTAGGCGAGAATAATTTTAATGTTGGCGATGGAGTGTTTGTAATAAATGATCAAGAATTTAAGTCCCTTAATACCAACATATCATCAGAAAAATTGTTTGTCAAATACTTAGACCCAAATGATGTAATTAAGTGGAAAGTTAATCCGCTTGATAAGAAATGGTTAATATATTCTGATAATATAAACAAACAAAGAATTGCCTCTGATAAAAATTTGGTTAAGATAAAAAATCATCTTGACCACTATTCGGATTTAATAACATCTTCCAATAGACCATATGGAATTCATAGACCAAGAGAAAAAAAGTTTTTCGAAAATAGAAAGATACTTTTTAAAATTATGTTTGACAAAAATGAATTTGCAATTGATCTTGAAAAACATTACGTAGGTATGTCGTTTATATCAATAATAGAAAAAAACAAAAATTTTACATTGGAATATTTATTAGGTCTTATTAATTCTAAATATGCGCACTATTGGTTTTACACCTATGGGAAAAAACGTGGTGCTGGGGTTGATATTGGGGTAGAAAAACTTCGTACATTTCCATTGCCAAATTTAACATCCTGTTTATTAGAGCAAAAGGTTTCACAATTAATGACTCAAAAATATTTAGTTTCACAAATTGAACAGCAAATTGATAATATCGTTTATAAACTTTACGAGTTGACCTACCAAGAAGTAACGGAAATAGACCCAAAATTTGAATTGACAGAGAAGGCATATAATGCCATAGATATATAATATAGTGCAAACATATTGCAGGAAATTTGAACTATGGTTTTTACTGTTCACTCAGAAGCAGAAACAACTTTATGAACGTTTGGAATGATTGATGCTGAGTTTGGTACTCCTGCCTTCAGGATATATTATAATCGCTTTTAATAAGTCTGCTTGGTATTATTGCCATAAATTATCTGGACTTGAAATAGTGAGAATTTTGCCACTCTGGCGCAATTATAAGCAAGAACATAATCGGTTTATCTTGAAGCATAACACGTGAACGTATAAACTATTCCCATAAACCTGATCACTAATTTTAGATTGAATCTTCATTAAACGTCTGTGTTTGGTGATTATCTGCGTTTTTTGGTTAAAAATTAATGCCAATCAAAATTTTACATCAATCCTTCATGTTGTCAAACGCCTGAATATGAATATTATATAATATTTATTAAAATCCTTGACATTAGAAAAAATTCACTATATTTTTACAACACTGAAATATACATATACTGAAGTCCCGTCCTGCGGGAATTAGACCACAAACTGAAAAGCACCCATTATGGGTCGTACCGTTGGTGGTTTTTTTATTTTAAAACTTTAGTAAAATGTACAGAACAATAAAAACAATTTCAGTACCCAGCCTTTGGAAGTTCAAAGAGAATCAATTCTTAAACATAAATCATTTTAAAGGTCTGGAATACTTTGGCTGTGCAACTTTACGTTTACGTAATGAGAATTATATGCTTTTCGGGAGAACAATATTTATTATAAAAAATAATATATCAGAATAAATTATGAAAGAAATGGAATTGGAAAAATACCAAGGGTTTAGATCAGATTTGGCAGTAGCCGAGACATTTGATGAAATTAAATTTATTGAAAATAAAGCAGCAGCACTTGCTGAATTTGCAAAAAAAAATAAAGTGGGGTTTGATGAACAGAATCAATGGGGACTGTTTCGTGTCGAGATAGAAGCTAAAAAAGGTAAATGGTTGGAAGAACATTTTCCAAATGGTGCAAAAAAGGGATTTAACAATCGAGAAATTGTAGAGTCGAATAAAACGACTCTACAAACTGAAGGGATTACAAAAGATGAGTCTTCGAATGCCAGAGTTATAAATAATGAACCCGAATTACGAAAACAGGTAATCGAAGCAATAATTAAATCGGGGAAAGTTGTAACACCAAAAATTGTTAGTAATGAGATCAGGAAAATTGTAAATGGTCAGACTCTTACAGATAAGAAAGCAGAATATATTAAACAAGCATCGGCTGAAATCCTCATTAAGCCAGAAGTAAGTTTAATGGATTGCAAAGACTTTCTACGAACATTTGACGATGATTCCATTGATCTGTTATTTACAGACCCACCTTACATGACTGACGTGCCTGATATTGCTAAATTCACAAAACATTGGCTACCTCTGGCAATTAAAAAGACCAAGAAAACAGGTAGAATGCTTATATTTTCAGGTGCATATCCTGAAGAGATTCAGGCATTCTTAAACGTCTTATTGAAACAGACGAAATTTATTGTTGCACCACCGTTGATCTGGTCATATAAAAATACATTAGGTGTAACACCAAAAATGCACCACAATTTAAATTATCAACTTATATGGGAATTGTATTCGAACAAATCAACTCCCTTGGACATATCCATTACGAATGACATGTTTTGTGTTATGGAAATGAATGCTCCAGACGGTCGTCAAGGAAACAGATTGCACACATGGCAAAAACCAGAAGAATTGGCACAACGTCTCATAAGACACTCTACGAAGGAAGGTGATCTGGTTGTTGATCCCTTTACTTGTACGGGTACATTTCTTCTTGCAGCTAATAGATTGCGAAGAATTGGTAAAGGGTGTGATAATAAGCAAGAGAATCTGGAAATAGCAATTGAAATGGGTTGCCAGCTTAAAAAAACAAATAACGATAATGAGAACAATTAGTGAAATTCAAATTGAAGTTGGTGAAATCATCAAATCAACTAATACTTGGGATGAAAGATCAATTGCATTAATTAAAGCAGGATACTCAGGCATTACGTACACTTGGATAAAAGCAGGTAGGATTGGCATGCCCGTCTACATGAAAAAAAAGCATTTATATCGAATACAGGTGGCACAAACTGAATTACAGGCTAAATTCCCAATTGCTTGGTGCGTTGAAATACCCGCACACCTTGTAATACATGACACAAGATTAACGGATGGCAGCGATGTATTTTAAATGAAATCATCAGAATGAAAATAAAAGTTAAGGGATACGAAAGAAAAGATGAAATAAGAGTATTTATTTAAAAGCAAGAATTGAAAATGATTGCTTACCCCTCTGGCGGGTTGCCCTGACCGTTTCCCGCCAGATAAAGGGGTTAATGTTTAGAATGGTCAGTCAAGCATGAGCTTGAAAATTAAACGTATAATAAAAATAATAGGTATATTAAAATGGTCAGGTATGGAAAATTCATTTAGCGGAAACACCGCAACAAAAACAACATTATTAAATTTCGTAATCTCAGACGGTTGTACCGAAAAGGATTTCATCATTTTGCAAAATGATTGCAAATTGTCTGATAACAATAACAACAAAATATCTTCTGAAGCATTAACTATTTCTGAAGTACCAATTATTCCTGAAGTACCAAATATAAGGGTGGAGTTTTTTGCAAGAGTAAACAATCGTAATGATCACCGTTCCGTAGAATTGGATAAAATTCTCGCTTGGGCAACAAATGATACTAAAGTACTTAAACCAAACACGAATAGATATAAGAAGTTTCTTAAAGACAATCCAAATGCAACAGCGAAGGAGAAGAGTTATCAGAAGTTAAAAAATTTCCCTGCATTGACTTTTGGTGGAACATTCACTGGTACTGGTAAAGCTGATGAAATATCACAGATGTCAGGATTGATTGTGATAGACTTTGACCACATTGATAAATTAGAAGAAGTAAGATTGAATATTGAAAATGATTCGCATACATATTTATTATTCACAAGTCCAAGTGGCGATGGTTTAAAGGTAATTGTCAGACACAATCTGCATGATGCTTCTAAATGGCAATATTTATATCTGGAATTGGAAGAATATTATTTTCAGAAATACAATTTGTCAACTGATAAGTCAGGTAAGGACATTTCACGTATGTGCTACATACCATTTATCGAAAAACTTTATCGGAGAGACGATAGTCTGATCTGGACATATACTGGGAAATTTGAAAAACAACATGAATTATTGAAGCAAATTGATGGAAATTCAGGTTCTGCACAATACAAGCAAACTGAAATAACCGATGACCTATATAAAGAGTGTTTTTACATGAGTGTTTTCCTTTCAGAGAACAAGATTAATTTAACTGAAGATTATAATGATTGGGTCAGTTATGGTTTTAGTCTTTGCACGTTTGGAGAAGACGGTCGTGAAATTTATCATAACATTTCCAGCGTGTCAACAAAATATGACAAGGGTGAATGTGATAAACAATTTGATATAATGCTGAAAGACTTTAGTGGTGATAAATCAGGTATTGATAAATATCTGATAAAAGCCAAAGAAGCAATTGCCAAGCTCGTTACTGAAAAGATAAAAAGTGAAATTGTATTACCACCCGTTGATATGTATGGAAAACTGCCAATGATGTTAAGAATCCCCTTATTGAAGTATCAAGATGTCCCCAAATTCATGGCATTACTGGCTGGTATTACTAATGTCAGTGCCATACTCCCAAACTTAAAATTTACGCATTATGGTACGTATAAGTATGAAGCTAATTTATTCACATGGATTATTGCCAAGCAATCGTCAGGGAAAAATGTAGTGAATGAAATGCAAAAAATCTGCGGCACGATTGAAGATCGCATTGAAAAAGATTTTGCTACAAACTACAGGGAATATAAAGAAAGAGAATCACTGGCGAAGGCTGATGATCTTCCTTTTAATGAAAGCAAACCCGTGCAAAAAACATTATTTCTTGGTGCTGATATAACCAAAGCAGGTTTTGTAAAGAAATTAATGGAAAATGATGGCAGAGGCATTATCAGCACAACGGAAGCACAAACACTTATTGGTGCAAATTATACGACATACGGAGCATTTCTTGATCTAATATTGGCTTGCTATGGTCATGAGAGATACCAAAAAACTCTGAAAGATTTTACATTTAAAATACAGGAAACTTATTTATCATTAATATTAGCAAGTACTCCTGAAACATGTTACAAGTTCTTCGCAAATTCTAACGTTGACAATGGATTACTTTCAAGGTTTTTGGCTTTTGAAATTAACAGTGAAAATGAACTAAAAAACATAGATGATAATGTATTGGATGAAAGCATGACTGACATGCTTGAAACCAATAAATTTAATTTCTATCAGATGTGGGAAAATTGTACAGAATTAGAAGACCCTGTTTTTCTGGATATTTCGAAAGAAATAAATGATAAAGTGTTTAACCAATACAAAAACTTTGAAACAGACATTAAATATGTTTATAAATTTAATACAGAAGTCGTTAAAAGGATGTTGATCATGCACAAGAGACTTTTACTGATCTTCTCGGCACTATATCATTATGAAAAATATTACACCTTCAACTTAGATGTTCTGAATGATAGATTAACTAATGGCTGGACTATTAATAATAAACTACCCGTTGACCTAAGAGCAATAGAAATTTCAGATGTAATAATGAAGAGTTACAGGGAAGCATTTGTGCGATTGATGTTTGGAATCGAACAACAGAAATACAGAAAGTTGAGCATTTCAGCAAGAAATGATAAAATAATACAAATGAAACTCCAAGGACATTCACCAGAATATCTATCCATGCTGTTTGACCTGCCAAGATTAATGGTTGATGTACAGGTAATCGATAGAAGATTTAAAGTTAGTGATGAACAGAAAAATTCATGTCTTGACTATTGCAGAAAAAATCCCAAGGATAAAGAAACTGCGGCTAAGATAGCTGGGGTAAATATTAGAACCGTACAAAGGTGGTGTAAAGAGGCAAATATTGGCGATGCATAAAAAGCGACAACGACATAACGACATAATATCAATTGCTAAATAAATTGGATAACCCGTATGGTACAAGGATAATGATTATCATTTTATCTATATCTAAATATATCATACAGAATGGTTGTTTGAACACGATTTTTACAGCAATATAAAATATGTCGTTATGTCGTTTCCGTTTTCCCCCTTTCACTATACGAAATATTTTATGTCCACAAAACACTGCTACTGCATCCCTTCAAAAAAATCACTGAGGGTGTATCCTTCATAGCAATCGATTATGGTGAATAATTTTAATAAAGAAATATTGAACCCAGATTCGCCACGTTGAATTTGTCTACGGCTTACACCAAATTCTGCAAACTCACTCTGATTTTTTCCTTCAGAAAAACGCATTTCTTTTAACATCTGTGCGATATTATCCAAACGTTTCTGGTGATGTGGTAGTATTTTTCTCTTTTGATTCTGGTTCATTTTTTACGTTTTAAAATAAATACAGACCAGATCAAATTTTGCACCAAGAGTGGTGCTTGAATGGATACGTTAACTATGATTTTTTGTCCTTTATTGGCACAATAATGGCAGTTTATTACTCCCCAGATAAGTATAAGAAATGGTCAATAATGCCGCTTTGAACGCTAAACCAACCAGATTTCAAGAAATTAAATGCAAAAAAATGAAGTAAGTGTACCGACAGGGAGGAAGCGATGCTCTTTAAATTACAAAAATTATGAAAAAATATGAAATCATCTGGTTTGAATCACTGGATGGATTTAAAAAAGTGTTCTGGTGAAACTTGCAATTTTTTTAATATTTCAAGAAAAAGTTTCATGGTTATATTTTCACCCCTTTCTATTCTGTTCAGACTAACCTTATTAATCCCATTCAGGTACGACCATGCCTCGTAGTTTTGATTCTTCTCCTTGCGCAATTCTCTGACCTTCTCCCCAATCTTTTTCATTTGCTGGTCAACTGATGCTTCAGAACTAACTTTCTTTGCCATAACTCCTTATTTTAGATCAAAGATATGAAACAATAACAAAATATACAATATTTTCGTTACAACGTTAATTATGTACAACAATAGTTGTATATTTGTACCATGAATACAAAGGATATTAAAATTGAGCAGCGATCTATAGCAATTGGGGAGGATTCGAGGACAAACTACTTAATAATTATTGAAACCAGCAATGATATACCTTTGAACACGTATATCGTGAATTTGCATGATTTTTTATTCTATAACCCCCAGATGAAATTTTATGTTATCAACCAAAATTGAAAATTATATGCATTATAAAACTTTTGACACGATACATTACCCTTATGCTTGTATCACTTTTGTACGAAGTGATACTTCAAGGCAAATTATAACAAACAGTATTTCAATAATATATCTCTCAACGAAGAATAAAGAATAAAATATTGGTATCAGTTATGTCTGGTGGCAATTATAAATGAAACTATAAAAAACAAAATATCATGGGACTGAAAGGACAATTAACGAAAGCATCTTTTTTGGAGTGGGATTCGATGTTATTGCTTCTGCAAAAACTTGAAAGAGACAATGAGTTTAAATTTCAATTACTGATCAGTGTTGGATGTTTTACTGGACTACGGATTGGTGATCTGTTGAAGTTACGTTGGAAAGATGTATACAATAAGCACACACTTGAATTGGTCGAGGGAAAGACGAAAAAGAATCGAAAGATTAAGCTGAATCCGACCCTCGTTGAAAATATTTCCAGATTACATGAAAAAATGAATGTAGTGGATGATAATGACCTGCTATTCGCTAACAAAACCAAATCCAAAGCAATCAATGTGCAATACGTAAATCGCAGATTGAAGGAAATCACTAAAAAGTATAACCTTCAGTCATCTGAAAATTCAACGTCTTCACACCTTTTCAGGAAAGACACTTGGGCGGCATGTGTGGGCATTGAACAACTACAGCGAAAAGTCTTTGCTATTACTTGGTGAACTCTTTAATCACAGTAGTATTAAAGTAACAAAAATATATCTGGGCATTAAAGCAGAAGAAATAGGTGATGTATATCTTAATTTATAAATGGCAGTATTTCAATGGTCTCTGATAATTTAAAAGCACGTTGGTAATTAATCATAAACAATGTATTTTGAAAAAACTTTATATCGAGCAGACAGATCGAACTCCCGAAATTAATTTTACGCATGGAAGACTCCGTATATGGGGGACATTTGTTCCACTTGACCCTGCTGGATTTAATTTACCGCTTCATGAATGGGTCAAGAAATACTCAATTACTCCAGCATCAGTAACTTTAATTGAAATTGGTATTAAATATACTCGTGGTTATGCCATGAATTACTTAAAGAAACTTCTTCAAGAACTGATTTTAATTAAAAGTGACCAGCATAATGTGATCATAAACTGGCATTTCAGTACAAACAGCATTGATGTTAAAGCTGGCGAATATATATCGAAAAAGATAAACCACGGTTTTAGTTTTGTGGAAGTAGAGGATTTCTGGTAGTACCTGCTAAGACAAACTTTAGTCATCGAATGCACTCTGAATCCTTTTTTTGTAGACCTCATCCCAGTATTGTTTGTAACGTTCGCTGGTGTAATCAAATTTTGCTTGCTGATTTGCGATTATCATGTCATCAGCAATAAAAGTTTTAACATGGATAATACTATATAATCCCTGTAATTCAACATTACCTAATACCACACCTTCTCTCGATTTTCCAAAAACGGGTTTTTGATATCTTTCAGTATCGGGAAGCATTTCGATATATGCAGATACATTCTTTAATAAATACTTTTTAAGAATTTCAATTTTGGACAATTTAGTTTCGTGGAGAAACCGTTCATTATACCGATCAAGGAAATGTCCTGAATAATGATAAAGTACTCGTTGTTTTTCATCCACCAAATAAGTCTGTAATCCCCATTTATCAACAAAATGCACTACAACATACCAAAGTGGGTCTTTCATGTCATAATCACAAAAAATAATCCAGTTGTTATGATTTTTCGAATTGTAATCATAGATTCTCTGTACATGACGACTTTGTGATTTTAGTGCAGGTCTTCTTAGCTTTTCCAGTTCATATTTGCCTTTCCGATTTACAATTTGGTAATCCTTCATGATTTCTCGGACTAACTCTTCTGAATTCATTGTTGGTAATATCATATTCTCATTTAAAAAGAAACGCTTAAAGTAATGGTTCTGGCTTGTACTTCTCCAGAAACTGGAGCGTGACAACTGCCCATAGAAATCGCTGCATAAGCTAAGTAAAGTCTTTAATCATAGTTCAATCAGAGAAAATTAATTTAGGTTTAAAACAGGAAGAAATTGGTGATTTGTATTTTAAACTATGATTTAAAAATTTTTAAGCCTTCAAATTCACTGACCATTACTTAAGGCGTGCCAAAAACTTCATAAATGAACAAGTCATTTCAAAGATAATTTCAATTTCATTCTCAATGACAGCGTCATCATGTTTTACATAAGTGTTCTGATATTTTGAAAAATAGTCAATTAGTTTAACAAACATATTTGTTAGCTCTTTTGAACCTTTTCGTGCTTGTATAAATGTGCCGATATCTCCTAATTGGTTTTCTAAAGATTTGTCGTTTTTAAGAATTGTTTTTAATAAGAGTTCAAGTGAAAGTCTCAGGTCATCAAGTAAATTTCTCCTGAAAATTTTGTTATCAAACTTGCTTAAGGCTTCTTGATATAGTTTCAACGATTCAGGATAATCTTGAAGCCAATGTTTTGTTTCTTCTATTAATGCTTCATTTACTTCTTTAGAACTTCCTGCTTCACTCAGTTGTCCATAGCGTGTTACAAGTTTTATTTTTAAATCCTTTACGTCTTTATTTTCTTGGAAAATCTCTAATTCACAAAGTTCTTTGATAATTTTAAATTGCTGCGCTGAAGAAAATGCTTTTAAGTTTTCTCTTAGTGCAGTCCGTTTATTAGGTAAGTCGGGGAAAGGATAATCAGGATATGGGATAGTGACATTAAAATCAATGGCATAAGCAGAACAATACTCTGCAATTTTACTACCACTTAAACCCAAACTCGTTGAACCCAAAATGTCAGATGCAAAATTTATAAAAGTCGCTGGTATCATAAGGTTTAGTGTATTTAATAATTTCTTGCAATTGGTGTTTGTTACCACAATTTACGGATAATTCAGAATATTCGTAAATCATCTTTATTTTATACTAAGTTATAGGCACAGAATTTGTTTTGTCAAACCTAACGTTCAGATTCAAATAAATTTGTAAGCAATACTTCAGTAACTTGTGCAGAAAGTTCCACCAATACTTTATTTCTTTTAAACAGGTCTGGTTCTACTGATATTTTGTGACCATGAAATAAATTGTTACGAACTTGCCTAACAATAAACATAAGTGCTCGAAATGCAAAAACAGGGTCAAAATCTTTTTTCCAAAGTAAAGCATTACTCTTTGTGCAATGACCCTTTCTAATTTTATGTTCTCTACAGCTAATGGTATCGCATGTAGGAGTATCTTTATCATATAGATTACAAATATATCTAAGGTACATAGTGGCTTGAGCAATCATGAGAGTTTGGGCATAGTCTGGGTCTTTATTTGACCCCACACATTCAATTGAAGCAAATTCTTTAGCTAATACCCTAATACTTTTAATGTTCCAATAGAACTGTCCCTTTTGAGTAATAAAATCATCAATTGAGTTGTCTCCCTTTTTATATTTATACCGCCAAAAATGTTCAAGCCATTCATAATTTTCATGAAAATTTCTTCGATCTCTGTGATGTTCTTTATCTGATTGAATTCTATCAATGACGTACATTAGGTCTTGTGCATTCATTTTCAATTTTTCTTTAATATTTGAGTACAATGGTGAATATACATAGTTTAAAAATTAATCAGAACTTACAGATTCAGTATTTTTAATAATGAACTTAGCTTTTTCATATAACTCATCAAAAGTCACAATCTCTGGAGACTTAATGTTTTGACGAAATAATTCAAATGATGAAAATTTTTCTTCATTAATGCCTTTTTCAGTAATGAACTCACTCAAATTTCCGACAACTATAAATGATTTTGGTTGGTATAGGAAAACGGTCTCTCCTGTTAGATTACCATGATCATCTTTAATTTCAGTTTTGGTAGATAGGTTTGATAAAGATTTTTGCAATGTTTTTTGAATTTGTGATATACCACCTGTTAGATCATCTGATATTTGCCAACATTCTGGTCTATACGCATTTTTTAAATCTTTGATCAATAGAGTTTGTGGCGTTTTAATCTCAACAAAACATAATGAGTTAATAAGACCTCTGGTCTTTAAAAGTGCATCAACACGCTTCCCTGATGATTGAAAATCGAAACCACTTACAACCTGCTCCAGCTTCTTCTCAGCCAGTGGAGTATTAAAAATATAATTTAATCCATATCCAAAAATCCAAGTATTCTTCTCAAAGAATATTTGCCATAGTCTTTCATTACTTTGCACTTGATATATTCCCTTCAGTTTCTGAAAGAATTCATGATCAAACAGAAGTTTTTCAAAATTTCTTAGCTGCTTTTTTCTGTATCCTAATGTAACGATGTCTGACTTGGTGATGTCATTCTTGACGAACTCAATTAAAACATCTTCATTATCACGTAGTAATTTATGTGTTTGTTCCTTTGACAATAAAATCTCTTTCAACCTTTTATCATCAATTTTTGAAGATGCATTATTTTCAAGTGGCAGGTCAGCAATACTTTGAATAAAATCGACAATCTTCTTGATTTCTTCTCCGATGAATGAAAAATAAACTTGGTGTGGATTTCCAGTTTTCTTTGTGAATTTTTGGAAAGTCAGGACAAATATTCCCCGATTATCTTCATAGAATTTGGCAATAAGCTCTTCACGTTGTTGTGGTGTCACCCTTATAATCAATTCATCCTTTACCTTTGCAAATGAATGCTCTTCTGGTGAATCTATGACTTTAGAGACTATACGTATTTTCTTGATCTCATTTGTTAAAAGATTTTTAGTTTCTATAGCTGGACTTATATACGTTCTATCAGTCCTTTTATTAGAATGAATTTCAAATTCGTCAGTCATCGTAAAATATTTTTAACACAATTATTAATCATAAGCCTTTAGAATTTAGTATATTGATTTGCATACAAAAGTTTGTTTTTATATGACTCCTACCAAAGTTAAACAATCAAAATGAACTTATAATCAATATTTAAAGGACATCATGTAAATTAGCAATAATGTATGAATTTCAATTTGTTGGCGTGATTTTTGATGTGAAAACATTAACACTAAACTAAGATCATGAAAAAGATTACGTTGCTGTTATTCTTTTCTCTCATTATTTTTGCGTGTGATAAAAAAGAAAATGACAATTATATTGCTCCATGCGGCAAAATATTAAACTTCAATGCCTGTGGTGTAAATAATATCGGTGTAAATCTTAAATGGTTAAGCGATATCATTACAACTTCAAAAAATGACAATACAGGAAATTATGTAGGTAGGATTTGGTATAAAAAATATAATAATCAAGATTTTATAGTTTCAGACATGATGCTTGGCTCGGGAGGACTCGCTTATCATACATTTAATTGTTCAGGTGAATTTTCTCCAGTGGATGATATAAGTTTTTACAATTCGTTGTCTGAAAAGGATATACTTTATACAAATATTTGCATTAATTGAAAAAATGGTTAACTCTTAAAGTAATATCATGAAAAAGATTGCGTTGATGTTAGGTTTTTCTCTCATGTTCTTTTCCTGTGAGAAAAACACTTTAGTCCCCAATGATGAGTATAATTTGCAGGGAACTGGCAAAATAAAAACGAAATACATATATTCATCTTCTTCTGATAGCGAACCATATGCCACAAATTCTTATTCTTATGATGGTAATTGGAATTTAAAGAAGATTTTAATTTCAGACTACCCCAAGCCTCTTTTTGCTTCTTACACGTACCAATACTCTGACCTTGGAGTTTTATTAAATATGAAATACAATTCAATAGAAGGTGCAAATTACCCTGACCAAACTGAATCTGATTTTACTTTAATCAGGGAATATAAATATAGTTATAGGGGTAACAATAAAATTGAATTAGAATATCGAAAAAATGTATTGGCAGATAGCGTAGTTTATACTTATACTAATAATCTTTTAGTTTCTGAATTTCATTATGATCTTGTTGGTGATCTGAGTTATAACAGAAAATATGAATATGATTTAGATAATAAATTAATTAAAGAGACAGACAGTCCTGAGGGTACATATATAACATACATGTATGAAGGCGCACGTATTGTTAAAGAAACTGAGTTTGACCAGAATGGGTCAAAAATGATGGAAAATACATATAGTTATACAAAATCAGATGGGAAAGTGATTGTTGAACTATATAATAAAGATTTTCTTTCCTCAAAAACTACTTATAAAGATGGAAACGTAATCGAAGATATTAAATATCATCCTACGTTTCAAGGAGCAGAATGGTACTGTTATAAATACAATTACTACTAAAAGAAAGGTTATTGTACATTTCAGCTAAAATTAACCTCAACACGCAATGAAAACAGAATCATTAAGAAAACGGGTACTATTTCTAACAGTGATCTTCTCAATTGGATTTATGTTAATATCATGCCAGAAAGATAATACATCTTTCCCTGACCCAAGTACGCTCCCGAAAGGACTAAGTGGTTCATGGGTCGAGACAAGTACTAAATCAGACACGATTATTTTTAACTCAGATAAGGAAACAGGTATTCTTATCCTTCAGAGGGGTTACGAAATCAGAAATGGGTATCGTCTCCCTGTAATTGGAAGTGATGGGTATAGTTACAAAATGTTCACTGACAGTATTCGTCTGACAGGTGGACTGTCAAGCGTATTTTTTGATAAGACTTTTTATTTCAAGTACGATGAGGCAAATCTGACCATTAACATTGGCAAGTTTTCACAGTATATAGATACAAAGAAATCTGTCCTGACTTTTAGAAAAATCAAATAGTACCTCCCATTATGAAAAAGATAATTATTCTTCTGGTTATCACTGCATTCAGTGTCGGATGTAAGAAAGATAATGTTATTGAAAATACTGCGTGTAATAATATGACAACAATAGATAATTGGTTAACAATTAGTTTTAAAACAAATTATACAATTCAAGTACCATCTGGATTTAAAGGGTTAGGGATGAATGGTTTTGAAGGGAATACCTTTTCTAAATTCTCAAATGACACCACAATTATACTGGAGTATGGATACAGCAATGGGTTATTCTGTTTCGATTTTGGTGATACATTACAAACCACTATACCTTTGAGTATAAAAGTTAAGGATAATTCAAACAATCTCATTGCGTTGGATAAAATTCAAAGATTTTGTCAAAATGCAGAAACAATTGGTGTACTGTATTATTCAAATGATAGCATTTCAAACAGAAAATTATACTGGAATAGCCGATTATACTGGAAGGATAATGGATTATTTAAGCAAGCAATGCAAATTAAATTTTCAGCATCAGGATTAGAAACAGTTAATGAAATAATAGAAACTATTAAATCAAGATAGAACCTTTAAAAAATGGTCAATATAAATCATCATGAAAAAGATAATATTCCTTTTGTTAGTTATTGTATCCATCGGGGGATGTAAAAAAGATAATTCTTCTGACAATTCAACAGATATAATGGGTAAATGGTCTTGGCTAAGCACTTGTGGTGGGAGTGGTACAGCGTGTTGGACACCAGCCTCAACAAACACATCAAGCAGGATTGTCTTTACCTCGGATTCAATTTATAATTTTTATCAGAATGACACTTTAAAATTATCCACTAAGTTTCACACTTACAAATCTATTTCTGCGGATGGTAAGTATACTACTTATACTATTAAATATGATTCAGGAGGTTGGGGTATATTTTCAATAACGCATGACACACTATCTTTAATTGATGAAGGTGATATCACGTTTTTTACGAGTCATTATAAAAAAATAAATTAAATGAAAAAGATCATATTTCTTTTGGTGATTATTGCATTTACTTCTTGTTCTAAAGTAGATGATGCCACTCTTAGTATCACAACTTCTCAGTGGTATCTTAAGAGGGATATTTATGGCGATGGATTTGTAAACCTGAAGGTTTTGGGTTCAACTAACGGTGATAAAGTGATGATTTTAACTTCAGGTGACGGAGCTGCGTATTGGGTAAATGTAGATTTGGATTCAGAGAAAAACTTTAATACAGATATTACAATTGGTTTTTCTCATGAAGTACCAACTGCTGAATTTGAAATGAGCACTAAAGTTATGGCAATTAAAGGTAGTGACACGTTAGTAGTGCCTCTGAATAGTGGTAAATTAAAATATTGATAATCTTTTAACGTATGAAAAAGCAAATATTTCTGCTTTCGTTGACTATCTTATGCTATGGATGTGCAAAGGAGGATACTGATATTTCTAAATTTGCAACAGGCACTTATTCTGGCGAAAAAACCATATATTATTTGGGCACACATAACAAATCGGTTGACACAATAACAATCAAGTTTAACAGTAGTACATACTCTTATATTGGTTCAGATGCACTTGATTTTGGTAGAGGAAATTATCTTCTTAAAAATAATTCCATTGAATTTAAGGATGATGAAGCCAGAAATGATTTGTATTCTTGGGAATGGATATTAGTTGGCGCACACAAATTCAGATTAAGTGGAGATTCACTTGTCCTGAATCAAGATGGTTCATATATACAAGTTTCATGCAGATTATTAAAAATAGTCAAATAATAACAAGTTAATATGATATGTTGACTAACCCAACCTCATTACGATGAAAACCATACTGAAAAATCTTTTATCGATAATGTTGTTCTTATTAGTTATTTCAGGTTGTGATAAGGATAAAGATAAAGTTATAAGAACCCCCGAAGAAGAACATATTCTTGAGGCAGCATATTCCAAAGATTTTTCTTATCCCGTAGGTTTTTATCACGAAGTAAATGATACGGGTTCACCATACTATGAAAACACTGTTAGCATTAAGCCTATAAATGAACGACAAGATATCTGGATTGAGTTGTATGTCTATTCCGGACTAATTGACCCCTCATTCCGGGTTATTGACCCCTCTGCCGGAGGCAACAACCCCGAAGGGCGATCGTTGTTAAGTATGCAATGAACGATTAATCTGCTAAAATTATACTTTTTTCTTCTTTCTCATCGATTCTCCCGATAATTCAATCCGATGTGATGTATGTACGAGTCTATCAAGGATTGCATCTGCGTTATGCGAATGTTAGCATAATGCTGATTATCCGCACTTTTTTATTATGCGAAGTATTTTCTTAAAGTTCCCTATTAATCAATCGATTATAAATAATTAATCTTCCTTTTGTTAGCATAATAATTTACCTTGTAATTAGGGGCGGTGCCCACTGATTAAAAGTTCAACTAAACAAAATTATTATGCAAAACAATTTCTATTTCGAAGAAATTACCTCATGGGCATACAATTACCTTAAAGAGGAATTTTCTTACAAGTATGTCACGCTTCGACATTATCGGAGCCGATGGCTTCCAGTCAAGGAGTATATGGAAAAGCACGGGTTAAAATTTATCAACCCTGTAGTGTGTAATGACTTTTTACTCGAGTTTTATAAAGGCAGAACTCATGGAGAATTGACTGATGAAGAAAAACTCATTGAAAAGTCTGTTTTGGTATTATCCGAGTATATAGCGACCGGTTCAGTACAAAGGAAATGTAAGGTCAGATATTTGGACGGTTCAATTGGTCTTATGATGAAGGATTTTCTCACTTTTAAGCGATCCGGTCGTTTAAGGGAAATTACGCTTGATAAGATAGAAAGCCACATGAGCAATTTTAATTTTTGGCTCTCAACGAATGGCATTTTCAGTATTAATGATATCAAACACCATCACATTATCACCTTTATTAAAAGCCTTGATCCCCATAAAAAATCTCTTATCCACGATACATTAATGGATTTACGCGGGTTTTTCAAATTTCTTTATATGAAGGGGATCATTTCCACCAATATATCGGCTTTCATTCCAAAGGATAATTATCAGAAGCAGGCCAAATTGCCTTCATATTATACGGAAGAAGAAATTGAAAAGCTGTTGAAATCGGTTGAAAGAGGAAATATTGTAGGAAAGAGGGACTACGCTATATTAGTGCTCGCCGCATATCTTGGGTTAAGGGCATCCGATATCGCACGTCTCCGGTTCGAGAATTTACACTGGGATCAGAACACGATCATTCTCAGGCAATATAAGACGGGTAAAAATATATCCCTTCCTTTATTACCGGTGGTTGGAAACGCACTCCTTGATTATATCCAATACGGGCGGCCCAAGTCTGATGAACAGTATATCTTTTTGCTTATAATATCTCCATTCCTTCACGTTCGTCCACAAACCATTGCTGGCATGATAAATCGTAGATTTTCCTATGCTGGGTTTAAATCAACAAACAGGAGGCATGGGGGCCACGCCCTCCGTCATAGTCTTGTTAAGGAATTACTTAACAATAAACAATCCCTTCCTGTGATAAGCGAAGTGCTCGGCCACAAAAACACAAACTCAACACGGCATTATATACGAATAGATACCGAATCCCTTGGCCAATGCGCCTTGGAAGTCCCTCTAGTTGCCCCAGTATTTTACAACCAGGAAGGAGGTATATTATGGTCATGAGCAGCAAATCATTTTGGAGTGCCTTTGCTCCACACATCAACAACTTTATCGGTCTGAAAAGAAGCCTTGGTTATAAATATGAAGAAGAGGAAAGGGTTCTTTATAGATTTGACCGGTTTATACTGGATCAGGGTCATACAAGCCTCGGATTGACCAAAGAGATATCGGATAAATGGGCCGACAGACTCCATAATGAAGCTGAGCTGACCATATATAGTAAAGTTAAGGTGGTAAAACAGCTGTTGGAATATCTCCGTGATCAAGGCATCAAAACCTATGTTCCCCAACTACCCAAATACCCCGGAAGCACATTTATCCCTTACATCTATTCCCATGAAGAGATGAATGCAATATTCCAGGCTTGCGACAGCTTGAAGATGAGATGCAGGAATGTTCATTCTTGTCTGTTGATCATGCCCTGCCTGTTACGGTTACTTTATGGGACAGGTATTCGTATAAGTGAGGCTTTATCTTTAAAGAATAAGGATGTAAATATTAGTGGGCGATGCCTGACCTTAAAAGATACTAAAAATGAGAAAGACAGGTTGGTGCCAATGTCAAACTCGCTAACGGCTGTCTGCAAAGACTACCTGAAACAGCGGAGTAATCTTCCCGTCAATGGATTGAAACAGAATAATGGTCCATTCCTTGTTTCATTGAATGGTGGAGTTTGTAAACATGCTGCTGTACATCGCTTGTTCCGGAAGGTTCTTGAAATAGCGGGAATCCCTTTTACAGGTAATAGAAAAGGACCCAGGATCCATGATATCCGTCATACCTTCGCTTGTCATTCTTTTCTAAAGCTTTCTGATGAAGGTATAGACCTGTATTGTTCATGGCCCTACCTTTCTACTTATCTCGGGCATCAGTCGCTGGAATCCACCGAGCAATATATAAGACTGACCTCGCAAATGTATCCGGAACTGCTAGAGCAACCGACGGATTATGTGTAAATATTTTTCCGGATATTCCAACCACAAATTATAGACAGCCATGAAACAAGTAAACGAGTTTGCAAGACTACTGTCTGGCTTTCTGAACAACTACCTACCTCATGAAAAAGGAGTTAGCGCGAATACGATAAAATCATATAGCTATACGTTTATCCTGTTTATTAAATATATGCATGAGAACATGAACGTACCTGTTACCAGGCTGTCATTCACTCTTCTTAATAAGGATTTGGTTGTAGGCTTCCTTGGTTGGCTCGAGAAAGAAAGGGGCTGCGGTGAGGCTACCCGCAATCAACGTCTAGCAGCGATATCTTCCTTCATTAAATATGCTGAATATATGAACCCAGATCATTTATTTGACTGTCATCAAATACTATCCATTCCTGCTAAAAAAACAGGAAGTAAGGTTCTTAATTATCTGAATATTGATGGTATGAAACTGTTGTTGCAACAACCCGACACTAAAAAAACCAAAGGTCTCCGGGATCTTGCCTTATTATCGTTGATGTACGAAAGTGCCGCAAGGGTTCAGGAAATTATTGATCTGACACCTGCTTCCCTATTCATCACAAACAAACCATATAGGGTTATCCTACATGGGAAGGGCAACAAATACAGGACAATACCTCTTCCCGATAAGCAGGTAGAACTGCTCAGACAATACATGACCCAAAGTGGTCTATTAGACAGGGAAAATGTGCAAAAACCTCTGTTCCCAAACTATCAGGGGCAGAGGATGACACGTAACGGGGTTAATAATATACTGGTTAAATATGTTAAGATGGCAAAAGAGAAAATCCCCTCTTTGGTTCCTGATCACTTGAGTTGCCATGACATAAGGCATACCAAGGCTATGCATTTATTGGAATCAAAAGTTGAATTAATACATATTAGAGACTTCCTGGGACACAAATCGGTATTGACCACAGAAATATACGCACGGATGAACCCTAAATTTACTTTTGAAGCGATAAAGAACGCGTATAAAAACATAACTGCTGATAATATACCAGCTTGGAAGGGAAATAATGAAATAATGATAATGCTGAAAAACCTTGCTAAATGAGATAAAATATTATGCGAAGTAAATGGTGGAATTAGGTCAACTAAGTTGATGGTTCACAACACATGCCATTATATTACTTCGCATAATAAAAAAGTGCGGATAATCAGCAACTGTGCTTTCTCCAATGACATCGTACCATTTTTCAACCGGTAACTGTGATGCTATTATTGTAGAACTTTTCTGATGACGGTCCTCAATGATTTCAAGAAGCATCATTCTTGCCATTTCATCCAATGGTTGCATTCCAAAGTCATCAATGATCAGAAGATCCTGTTTTTCAAGTCGTTTAATTTGTCTTAAATACGATTCATCCGCCCTAGACATTCTTAGTGTAGCGAAGAGTTTTTGAGCGATAAAATAATTGACTCTATATCCAAGCTGGCAGGCGAGATGACCAAGAGCCGAGGCAATGTAACTTTTACCTACACCAGTGAGACCGGTGATAAGTATGTTCTCAGCATGTTTTAAAAAGCTGCCGTCGGTAAAACGAAGCAGTTGTGTTTTATCAAGTCCTCGTGGTGCAATGAAGTCTATCTCTTCCATTGAGGCACGCATTCGGAACTTTGCATTCTGTAATCTCCGGTTTGCTTTGGAGTTTTCTCTTTCGTCCCATTCTGCCTGTAAAAGCAAATTTAATAACTCATCATTACCGATTGAGTGAAGGTTTTTGGTAGATATTATACCTTCGTATGCGGCTCTCATTCCCGGAAGTCTGAGATTCTGCATTAAGTGTTGTATTTCATGTGTCATAGGCTCTAAAGTTTTAATAGGTTATTTATAATAGTTTGCTCCTCTTATATTTTCATGTAGAGGCATTGTAATCTGATTTGTTTTAGGTTCAACCCTGTCAAGCCGGTTATTTCATAATTTGTCCGATAACTTTGTAATTATATACTCCAAAAGAGGAAGCTCTCTGGCAGGCTGCTATCAGACGTCTTTCCCAGCTTTCTTTTCAAAGGATAAGATGCCAACGCAGCTTCTGTATGTCTGTTCAGGATACGATTTATTATCAAGTACTTTTCTTATGTAGGACTCAACATCTGGATGAATGCGGCCTGCCCATTCTATGAACTTCACCGGGTTCCATTCGCTTACAAACTGATGGCTGGATGGAAGATGCTCCTTAACAGTTGTGTACTTGTATGGAATACGATCACGTAGATGGTATGCTATACGTTCGCCATTAAGGTAGACCGATACATAAGTTACAGTATAGACCAACTTTACTTTCTGTCCAATATAATGGTATGGCACACTATAGTAATGTCTGTCAAGATGTAATTGAACATGGCAGTTTTTCATAACCTTAACCTGAAGATATTCCTTCAGTTCCCAATAATCATGTGGAAGCGGATGAAGATGTTGTTTTTCTTCAGTTTCAAAAAGTATGTTGCGACTCTCTTTTCTCCCCTGAAGTGGTTGATCATTATGAGATTCAAGCCTTTCGAGGATAGCATCGTTAAGATTATCAAGGTTTGTAAATACCTGGTTTCGAAGCGGTGCATAAATCCGGGTATAAATAATCTGCACCATCCTCTCAACCCATGCCTTATCCCTAGGCTTGAGACTTCTTGCAGGAAGGATGGCCATATCATAATGATTACCTAGATCAAGGAGATCCCTGTTTATTTCTGCTTCATAGGGATTAGCCTTATCCACCGCAGACTTAAGATTATCTGGTACAAGAACTCTTGGAACGCCTCCGAAGTAATTTAATGCTCTTACAATACAGGATAAAAAGTCTTCTTTACGCTGGCTCTCACATGCTCTTACATATGTTCTGCCGCTATAACCCAAAACAGCAACGAAGACTTCCATCTCCTTTATCTCACCAGTGTATGGATCAGCTATGGACATCTTAGATCCTGCAAAATCGATATACAGCTTATCCCCGGGCTGCTGCTCAATATGAAGTGATACATCCTTGCGATCAAGATATTGCTTTAAATACTCACAGAACTGGCTGTAGCTGTATCCCCCAGGATATCTACCACGATACTCTGCCCATAATATCTGACGGGTTACACCCTTGCGTGGAAGCTCGCTCTGGCAATAGGGTAAAAAATCGTGCAGATCTTCTCTGCGGGATTCATCAGACTGATCTCCTTCAATACCCTCGGAACTATCAAGATAACTCTTGACAGTGTTCTTTGATAAACCCAGTTCACGCGCTATAGTCTTCTTGCCATATCCAAGACTCTGTAAAATGCTGATCTGTTTTTTAACTTCCATTTCTATTGTCCTTCTTGCCATCGCATATTTTTTTCCAACAAAGAAAAAAACTCAACGATCAAGGGGGGTCAATTTGCCGGAATGTCAGTCAACAAGTTTTCCACAGAGGGGTCAAAATGCCGGAATGTCAGCTAAAATAACCAATTCCTGCGGGGTCAATTGTCCGGAATGGGGGGTCAATTAAATCGGAACAGGGGGTCAATTAATTTCGGAATATACAGTTGTACACTAATGATAAGAATGAAGCAAGAGTATGGTCAGATAAATCAAATGAATATAGTTCTGTTAATCGTGAGATCATAGGGGAAAGCGAATCAGATAAGTATTTTGAGTTCACAAGAAAAAATATTCAATATTCAAATGACATCCTGTTTTCAAGAGTACATAAATCAAGTTATTTTCAACCAGCGAAAAACAAGTTCATTACATCCGATACATTAATTGGGAAATATAATGGAGAGTTAAATCTGACAAGTGTTAAAGTACTTGTCGAATATCTATGGAGTTGTGGTACAATGGGGGTAAGTTATTCGAAAGTATTACAGTCGGAAATAAAAGAAGATACTGACCATTTTGAATATTATATTCAGTCAATTGTAATTGTTTACGGTGACTTTGGAATCCATGATGAAATCATTGTATATGATAATTTTGCAACATTGAATAAATCAGATAGGGAACTGATTATTAAAACTAATAAAATAAAAACAATTCAAGGAACTCAGCGTTAACGCTTGTTCTACTACTTAAATATTCAAGATTAAAAAGAAATCGAGACTTGTTCCTTTAATTGAAATTCTGTCTTCAGTGTGTTTTTATTTTTTCAAATAGCCATAGTTACATTTTTCGCAAACGATCAGTAATTCAGAATTCGTATCATTTTCAGCGATAAACAAATTCTTGCTTCCACATTTTTTACAGTTTAACCCAGCAAGAGGGTCGTTTGACTTATCAAGAAGGTTTTCAAAGGCTGAAACAACTGTTGTACATAGGTTCAGTGCAATTGATGCATCCTGAACGCATGAAGACTTAGAATGTGTTAACCAGTTGGAATAATCCCATGCTGAATACGAAAGTTTTCTCATAGAATCCCTTAGTTCCGTGTGATCTGAGCCAGCCAGTAATGATTCGAAAGAAATCCTGCTCTTATTCTTAAAATCTGACTTCTTTGGCATTTCCTCACCCTCTTCTACATATTCTGGTTTGAAAATATATTCCATAAGAGTTAGTAAAGTTTCTCTACACATGACTCCGATAGCCTGAATCTCTTCTATTTCTATTGCTTGCAATAACTTTTCTGCCGCAAGTTGAAGTTTCCGTCTCACGTTGATATTAATTTCAGTCCCGACTGTGATATCATCAATTAAACCTTTTGCTGTATTTCTTTCATCATTCATTAAACGTAACATTAGTCCGATATGAAAAGAAAAAACCTCGTCAGTAGAAAAGTAATAGGCTTGATCTTGGGGATAGAAATGCATTGGTAAAGTGTCAGAGGTTGCTACCCACCATGAGCCAGCTTTATCAGTCTTAACATTCCAGATGGTGACTTCGAAGCCTAAATCTTTGATAACCTGTTCAGGTTTAGAACTAATAACCTTGCAGTCGCACTGGGATTCAATATATTGCTCGACACTTTTTTGTAATTCTTTGCTCATGCGGTAAGGTTCATTGGTTAAATATCATTGGAAGAAGTGATATTGGATTGTGGCAAATTATATTCTTTTTTCTTGATGTGCGATTTTGAATAAATTGTTTCGATGGCACTTTGAACATCTATAAGAACCACTGTTAATTATCGTTTTTTCAACTTTATCAGTAATTGGTATTTCTCTACAACATTTTTCACACAATAAGGGCACATCTTTAATTATTGTATTATCAAATTCTTGGACTGTCCCTTTAGTGCATAGAATATAACCAACGGCAATTTTACTAAGCATGTGTCCATCGATTAATTTACTCTGTGGCTGCATTGTCAGGTAAACAGACCAGCAAATATTTACGACATATAGCATCAAACTTGGCAATAAAAAATATAAGTTTTCCCACTGTGATAATTTCGCATCATGGTCAGAAAAAACAAAGTTTAAATTCATGTCTTCTGTTTGATAATGCTTATATGACGTAATTAAATGGTTTGCCATTTGCCAGCTTTGTTCGAAACCATATGACTTGGATTTGTCGTATCGTAATTCATAAATAAAATCTGACGGCAAGAATGGCATTGCAGACTTATTGTTAGCAGCTTCGATTATCCTTAGCTTCTCTTCTTTTGGGATTTTGTCAATTGATATCTCTTGATAAGATTCTTTGGACTTAAATCTTTTTAAAAATTCGGCAGGATCGGATAGAATCCATTCAAGAATAAACAAATTATCTTTGAAAGGTTTTCTCAGTAAACTGTAAGTAACTGATAATTGTCCTTTCGTAGAAGTATCTAAAGCTGTTGAAACAAACTGCACAAAATCAGCCAGCACCGCCACATAAACCTGTTTAATTAAGACCCAGTCCATGTCATCAGAGTAACCCATTTTTACGAAAGTATCATACGTATCTTCTTGTTTGATTGAATCGAAGAGCGTTAGATCATCTTCACGCTTTAGCTGAACTTTATGAAAAAAATGCTGGTTATATTCTCCGACTTTGATAATGTTTACCAGAATATCATATAAGAACACTGAATATTGGTGTTTAAAACGATACTGGGTAGGTAACATATATGGCACTTATTCAAGTATTGATCAAGTAAATGAGGTTAGTTCAAAAAGAAGTCAGTCCCGAAAATTTCTTCAACAACACCGTGATTTTCATGCAATGGAGTAAAACAGACCAGTTTTGCTAATAAGTTGAGATTTTCACTCAGAATTTTTTGGTTTTCTGCACTGGCACATAATAAACCGTCATCCATTAATATCCTACTGAACACTACAGGGTTTCCATTCTCATCCACCCTACGAGTTATAATACCCCAAAAGACCCTTGCTGGGCATGCTTTGGCTACGAACATTTCCGTGATTTCGATCTTCTGCTTTTTTGTTTTACCCATATGAAAAATATTAGTTTACAAAGGTATAAAGATTCTGATTGTTAACAATATGAAGATAAATATATGGTAGCTGATTGAGAGCTAAAAGTCGAATTCTAAAAGATTGTTCTTCCTCTCTTCGTCATTAATTTCATGATCTGGATTTTTCTTTTCATTAGCACCTTTGTTGCAATAAGACGCAACATATATAAAGTCATTAATTTTTTCGTAGTCATCCCATTCAAATATTACCCATTCGCATGGCTTTTCTGGAAACTTAATATCAATTTCAATTATGTAACTGCGATGACTTTCCAAATCAGTGACAATCATATTGAGGTATCTTACAATAAAAAGTACTTCAATCAATCTTATATTCTGTACAATGCGATCAGGCTCTTGATCTGCCGTAGTGGCTAATCTATATTTTTTGCCAGTTGTCACTATTTTATTTGATGTCTGTATGCAGTCAGAGTTAATAAAGTGGCTACGATAGCCAACAGTATGGTAAATTTTGTTTAAACCTAAAATGGTTTTGTCAGATGGAAATTTTTCTTGTAGTTTCATATTCAATGGACAATCAATAATAACTATATAATGTACACATATACAGGCATTTAGTATCCCCCCATAGGGGGTGGCGGCTTAGTACCCCCGCCTAATACGCTGGGGGTGAGGCAATTGCATCTGCTTGTATTGTTTTAAGTATTTCATTTATTTTTACAATTGCTTTTCCTGAGTCCATAAATAAATACTAAAATTTTTATTTTTTGGAAAATTTTACAAAATTTGATATCTGGGTTGGTCTTACATATCTGGATGTTGGTAAAACCAAAATATTTTTAGAAAAAACTTTTTGATCTTCCAGACCTAACTGTTTTTATTTTTTCTGGATAGAAAATTAAGATTATTTAGGGATGTGATTAAAGAGCCATCAAGAAGAGTATGCAGACATTAACTCAATGAGATTAATATCATGCGCCAAAGGAGCAAAAGTGTCTTAAATCTCTTTATTTACAGGTTTCTTAAAGATATTTTGAATTTCAGCTTCCTGCTGTTTGTTATCTGCTTTTACATACCTGCTCATTATTGCATAACTACTTTGCCCAACGTATTGTAAAATATTTTTCCAGTTAGCATTTCCATTCACACACATGGTTATAAATGTGTCTCTGCTACCATAACTTCCATAATCATCTTTATATTTTAAATTTGGATACTGATCTTCAGGATACTTCTTTTGAAGTTCTTGAAACATGACCTTTAACTCTCGATTATATGCTTGATTAGTAATTGATAATCGGGTCATGTCATAATCATATTTTTGTAGTATTTCAAGAGCAACATCATTAAGCGGTTGTATTACCTCAATATTATGCCTAATTGTTTTACTCGGCTTGAGTCGCAACCACCCATCCTTAATATTCTTTTTGGTTATAGTGAAAGCATCTATAAATCGAATACCAGTGTAGCACTGCCAGATAAACCGATCTTTGATTAATTGTAAATGAGGTACTTCAAACTGATGAAGATATAATGCATCTAACTGGTCTTTAGTAAGTGGATTTGCTTCATTAATACTTTTCTTACCTCGCTTAAATCCGTTTGCCCCAGTAATTCTAAAATCATCAGTTAAATTAATTTTGTACTTTGCTCTTCTGTCATAATAATGGTTGAGCACCGTTTTCAAAATCGTGTAACTCTTTTCAATAGTACCTTCATTATAGCCAATTGCTTTGCCATTTTTTGCTTTACTTCTTAAATAGAATTCGAAATCATCAGACCAAGTAATTGATATATCTTCAAAGTGCGTTTTTTTGCCTTTAGATTTATCATACTTTTTAACTCGGTTCATCATTGTTTTAAATTCTTTTAAAGTAGTCGGATGAGTATTTTGGTTCTTTCTAAACGTAATATAGTCATCGATAAAATCAGTTAAACACTTTCTGTTCTCTGCATAACTTGGAAAATATTTGGCAAGTACACTCAAGTCCAAACCTTCAGCATAAACTTGATCAGGTTTTTGTCTCCCTTTGCTATTTACAAAGGCTTTTACTGCAAGATACTTTCCGTCAATTACTTTATTGTTTGTTTCTGCATTTGGTGAAGCTGATGTAATCTCTTCTTTCTTCTTATTCCAGTGCTTTGGATTTATCCAAACATTTGTAGATATAAAATGGTAAGTATCTTCATACCTTCCTGTCCCCCCGTAATTGTGTATCCGAACTTCTATCGAGACCTTTGTTAATCCTTCTTTATTAGTTCTGCTCCGAATCATCTTACGAACATGATAGCTGGCATTACCAAAAACATAAGCATCAATTGGATTGCCTTCCAAATCATTTCCATATATTTGTTCAAGCGGGATTTTTCTTTTCATTGTGGTAGATAATTAAGATCAGAATAATATCGTTTCACAAATATATGAAATATAACAATATACAATGATAATTGTGGTTGATAATTTATTGCATAGCAATAATATGGTAGATAATCTATAATTGATTATCAGTGCATTAACATGTAAATATATTCTTCTCACCCCGACTGAGTAAATTAAAAGGCCTTGTAAATCAAATATTTACGAGGCCTTTTTCATTAGTAGTACAAAAAGTAGTACAAAATATTTAATTTTACTTAAATTCCAGTTGCCAATAATAACAGTATAATCCATTTTAAATATATTTGACTTTAACCATATTTGCTTCCAGAATATAAAGTTCATTTTTTCATCTGAATACCGGCAAAAATGTATGAGTGACAGATATAAATTATTTTGTTACGAAATAACCACCGACAAGAAATTTATGGATGTTGAATTCGGGATTACACCTGAACTACAGCTTCAGTTTGAATCTTTGAATTTTGAAATGGTGAAAGGTGGAGAAATGATTTTAAATCGTTTGCTGGGATTAATTGAAAAATACCCGAATGTTCCTCATTTGAAAAATTTCCTGATGGTTGCATATTCTAATTCCGGGGATGATGAAAAGGCAATTGAGGTTAATCATTGGCTTGTAAAAGAACATCCTGATTATCTGTTTGGAAAGATTAATCTTGCAGGCGAATACTATCTTAAAGAAGAATATGATAACATTCCCGAAGTCCTTGGGAAACTTTTGGAAATAAAAGATCTGTATCCTGAAAGAAAATGCTTTCACATCGCTGAGGTAACGGGGTTTTACAGAGTGGCAATCATGTATTTTTCAGCAATCGGAAATATAGAAGCTGCCGAGTCCCGATATGAAATACTTGAGAGACTTGCTCCGAATCATCCAGATACAAAGGCAGTGTTACCGATTTTAATGAAAGCACGCTTCGACAGAGGTGTTAAAATAATGAGTGAAGAAGATAAAAACAAAATTGAAGTTAAGGTACAAAATCATAATAAAGAGGTGCAAACTGAAACACCTCCTGAATTTATTCATGATGAAATTAACTGGCTTTATGAAAGTGGATTGAGAATAGGTGAAGAAAAACTGAAACAAATTCTTTCATTCCCTTATGAATCACTTGTCTCAGACTTGAGAAATGTATTGCGTGACTCAATTTGCAGATATGAATATTTTAAAAAAATATATGATGCAGACAGATTTGATGAGGAGAAGCTAAGTTTTGCCCTTCATGCATTCTATCTTCTCGGTGAGCTGCATGCTAAGGAATCTCTTCAAGATATCCTTGAAACATTCAGTCAGGGAGAGGATTTTCTTGGATTTTGGTATGGAGACCATCTTACAGGAAATCTTTGGGAACCACTTTATTATATATCTGAGAAACAGCTTGAAGTTCTAAAAAAATTTGTGTTTTCTCCGAATATTTGTACTTATGCCCGCAGTGGAGTCTCCTGCTGTGTTGGACAAATAGGTCTTCATCAACCAGATAAAAGGCAAGAAGTAATTGATTGGTTCAGGAATGTATTCAATCATCTTTCGGAAGCGTCTTTAAAAGATGAAATCATTGATAGTGATTTCATTGGTCTTGCAATTTGCGATGCCCTGGAATTGAGATCTGCTGAGTTGCTACCCGGAATAAAAAGATTATTTGACCTTGAGTATGTAAGTAAGAGTATCTGCGGCAATTTTAATGAAGTCGAACAGGATATGTTCAAACCAGAGGAAACATATTTTAAGAGGAAACTTCTAAATATTTTTGACCGTTACAAACAAATTCCAACGACATGGTATGGATATACCCATAAAAAAGAGCTATCAGATTCCCGACATGAACCAGTTAGAGTAGATGTAAAAATCGGGAGAAATGATCCCTGCCCATGTTGAAGTGGTAAAAAGTATAAAAAATGTTGCCTCAACAAATGAGGCAATACCTGATACAATAACGAAATGACATTTCTGAATTACCCGGCTAAGATTCTTATCAGGTCATCATTCAGGTAATACACTTCAGAACCATCCTTTTTGGGAGTTAATATCTTTTCAGCAACCAGTTCTTCCATGAGTTTTGAAAGAGTCGTTCGGGAAGATCTGCCTAGAACATTTCCGATAATCTTTGGTTTTATATATGGCTGGCTGAAAATGGCTTCATTTACATCCTTTGTATACCATCGTATTTTAGATTTTCCATAAGACAATGTCGAATCCATCTGTTCCAATATGTCATTAATCAAGTTGTTGGTCAGTGCAGATGTATTTTCGACGGCATCAAGCATAAACATAATCCATTTTTTCCACGAACCCAGTTGTGTTACAGCACCAAGATTAAAGTAGTAGTCTGATTTATTAACAATTATATACTTTGACAGGTATAGTACCGGTTGATTTAAAAGCCCTGTCTGTACAAGATAGATCAGGTTAATAACTCTTCCAGTTCTCCCATTACCATCCTGAAAAGGGTGAATAGCTTCGAATTGATAATGTGCAATGCACATTTTTATCAATGGATCTGTTGGATATTTGTTATTGTCATTAAGATAACTTAATAGATTATCCATTAGTCGCTCAACAATATCAATACCTCTTGGAGGTGTATAGATTACTTCACCTGGTCGTAACTCGCTTTGTCCTCTTTTGATTACAACATTAGCCTGTGGAGGGCGTATCCCTGCTGTTGTATTCTTGATTTGACGGAAGATCGACAGAACTGACTCCAGATTTAAGATTTTTGTTTCATTCATTGCATGGTATCCGGCCCAAAGTGCCTCCCTGTATCTTAGAACTTCTTTTGCAGCCAAATCTGCTTTTTCTTCACTTTTGTTATCCGAAACTGCTTTATACAATTCGTCTTCAGTTGTGAAAATATTTTCAATTTCAGTTGAAGTTTTAGCTTCCTGTAATGCTATTGTATTTACTAGCATATACGGATTTGGAAGTCGCATAACATTGATATTTACTGAGGCTAATGCTCTTGAAGCAGATACAAGCTTTTTTAAAATATCTATGTCATCCTCTACTTTCGAAGAAGGAGGAAGAAGAGGAAGACCGTTGAAAGGGTTATTCCTATCAAATTTTGGATTTGTCATGGTTGTTCAATATTATCCCAATTATGAACATACTGCAAAATTATCTAGTATTTTTGTTAAAAACAATAGCACACGTCCAATATCTTAATAAAAATGGACATGTCGTCAGAACATGTCCATTTTTATCCGGGACTTGGGTCTCATATTAAAAATCAAAGTAACAAAAAGTTAAAACTTGGGTAAATCGGTTAAGTCTATTATATTTATATTCAGGTAAATAAAATATACTTAGCTTCTCACCCCGACTAATGAAAAACCTGGCACGAAAGTGCAGGGTTTTATTTTTAGAAATTAAGCTCCTGTCTTTTGAGGTTTTTAATTCCATTTCTTACGGAACAAAATCAGAAATTTATTGTTGCTTGAGTATGATTAATAGAATTCTATTCTGTGAAGGATTTGTAGTAGTAACTTAAAAAACTGGTGTTATGAGAACACAAAAAATTATAATAGGGGTACTTGCCGGACTTGCAGCGGGTGCAATGATAGGAGTCTTGTTTGCTCCCGATAAAGGTTCAGTAGTAAGAGGAAAAATATCAAAAAAAGGAGAAGACTATCTTGATTCCATTAAGGGTTCAATTGATTCATTGTTTGATGGGATATCGACAAAAGTTAAAAATGTTAAAGTCGAAGCATCGGACATCATTGATTCAAGAAAATCTAAAAGGGAAATGCAGCCATCTGCCAGCTAAGACATTCATAAATAATATTTTAGATGGTGTTTTTGTCTTTTAATTGCATGATATTTGATAAATTCTTTTAAGGGGAATAATTCAATTTGAAGAAGGTGAACTTATTCCCCTGAAAGAAATTATATTCAACCGGAAAAATTCACCTACAAATCAGGTTTCCCCCGGTATTATTGACATTAAAATTCTTTCCCTTATCATCCTTAAGTGTAGGAGAAATATGGGATTTACTAATAAAATAGAGTTCCTTCATAATTACGCCATTTGGCTGGATTAATATGAATTTATATATCAAATACAACATGCCGGTAACCTGTAAAAAAATCTTACAGGATGTTTTGGACAAATTTAAATTGAATTATTCATTATTAAGTTTTTGGGAAGTCGAAATAGAGGAAGATCTACCGGCTCTAAGATTAAATGAACTTAATTCAGGGCTAAATTATTACGGGATTGAAATTGTTGAAAGTAATAAAAGCATTCTCGTTCAAAAAATTAAAGATGCCATAATAGAAATGGTCTATATGGAAGAAAAATTACCATTATCAAAAACATCCTCATATTTAGCCGATAAGCTAAAACACCGCTATGGTTATATATCAAATCTGTTTTCTGAAGTGACGTATATTTCTATTGAAAATTATATTATTCTTCAAAGAATTGAACGGGCAAAACAGTTATTGATCACCAATGAACTTACAATTACCGAAATCGCATGGAAATTAAACTATAGCAGTATAGCCCATTTAAGCAATCAGTTTAAAAATGTAACCGGTTTAACTCCTTCTCTGTTTCAGCGGATAATTAATGAAAGGCGCACCCGGAAAGAAGAAGTGCAAAATATTTCTCATGAATAAGAAATTTCTTTAAAAATGACTCTATGGAAAACGAACTGATACATGTTTTGCTTGCAGATGATGACGAAGATGATCGTCTTTTTTTCAGGGAGGCTTTTGAAGAAATTAAAATTAAAACCAGGGTCACACTTGTCAATGACGGAGTTGAACTAATGGATCACCTGACCAAAAACGGTCATCCATTGCCTCACATACTGTTCCTTGACCTTAATATGCCTCGCAAAGACGGGATGGAATGTCTGCAGGAAATAAGAAACATGGACAATTTAAAAGATATCCCCATAGCAATTTATTCTACCTCTTCTTCAGAGGAAGACATTGAAGACACATTTGTCAAAGGAGCTAATGTCTATATTAAAAAGCCAAATGATTTTGGGACATTAAAAAAAATTCTTGAAGAAGTAATTACCATAAACTGGCAATATCATACATCCGGATTAAACAGGGATGTATACTTACTTAACCGGTAACATTGAGTGATTATGAAGCTTCGTGCTATCTTCATATCATCCTTCTTCATCCAGAGTATTCTTGTAATATCTATTTTCCTTCTGATTTTTATTGCCAGTGTTTCTTATAAGCGTACTCAGGCCCAGAATGAGTCAACTGAATTATTAATTCACTCAAATAAAATACAGATTAAGCTTGAGCAATTACTCTCTTTGGTAAAGGATGCCGAGACAGGTCAGCGTAGCTACATCATTTCAAGGGATTCGGTCTTTAATGAATCCTATAATTCTGGACGGGCGACCATTCAAAAACCATTTAGAGAGTTAAAGTCATTAATGGCAAACGATGTTCAGCAACATAATAACCTTGACTCGCTGATTTTTCTGATAGATTTAAGGTTCAGCCTGCTTGAAAATTCATTAAAACTAATTTCTGAACCTGTTGCAAATGCGTCAGCATTAGATCAGAATCTCAGGAAGGGCAAACATGTTATGGATCTGATTCGACTGGATATAAATAAGATAACTGCTCTTGAAACAACATTATTTGAAGCTCATGAAAAGAAATATGCCCATGAACTTTCTATTACCCCTCTTTCAACCCTGTTTCTGATACTTTTCTCATTGCTGGTTTTCATTCTGTCTTTTGTTAAGATTAATAATAATTTGGCAGAATTGGAAAGAAGAAATGCCGAATTGCGAACAACTACCAAAGAGCTGGAACGGAGCAATACTGAACTTGCTTCTTTCAACCATATCGCAAGCCACGATTTGCAGGAACCTTTACGGAAAATACAAACATTCATTTCACGCTTTTCGGAAAAAGATCTGCAATCATTATCTGATGCCGGGAATGAATATCTTGCTAAGATTCAAGCATCTGCCAAACAAATGAGAAGCCTCATTAATGACCTGTTGTTATTTTCCCATTCTGCCAAAGCTGAAAAGACTTTTGAGGAATCTGATCTGAATGAATTACTCGAAAATTCGAAACAGGAATTGATGCCTGACATAGAAGCTAAAAATGCAGTAATCTATAGCGAGAAGTTACCAGTGCTCAATGTAATTCCATTTCAGATACAGCAATTATTTGCGAACCTTCTTGGTAATTCATTGAAATATAGTCGTCCCGGAGTTACTCCTGTTATAAGGATTACTAGCGGAATCACTAATTTATCGGAGAATCCACAAATTATTCACCAAAAATACTGCAGGATTTCGGTTACCGATAATGGGATGGGATTTGAACAGAAGTATGCTGAAAGTATATTTGACTTATTCTACCGGCTTCATAAGAAAACCGAGTTTCAGGGTTCCGGAATTGGACTTTCTATTTGCAAAAAAATTGCTGAAAACCACAACGGATATATTACAGCAGAGGGTGAACCTGATGTAGGTTCCACTTTCTCTCTTTTTCTGCCTGTTTAATAATTAACCCTTTATCAGTTTTTATTGTTATGTATAAAACACTAATGTATAAACAGCGATAAATTTATGGCAGAAAAATTATCCATGTGGCCTGGAAATCCCTATCCTCTGGGTGCTCTTTACAACGGAACTGGCGTAAATTTTTCACTTTTTTCTGAACATGCAGCGGAAGTGGAATTATGCCTGTTTGATGTTATGGGATCGGAAACTCGTATTAAAGTCAGCGAACGCAGTCACGGCATCTGGCATATTTATATTCCGGGGATTAAGCCAGGCCAGCAATATGGCTATCGCGTATATGGTCCGTATGAACCGAAAAACGGATATCGTTTTAACCCGAACAAGCTGCTTATTGATCCTTATGCAAAAGCAATTAACGGATCAATTAAATGGAATGACGCATTGTACGGATATGATACAAAACACAAGGATAAAGATCTGTCATTCAGCAAAACAGATAGCGCATTATACTTGCCCAAATGTGTTGTTGTTGACAGGGTTTTTGACTGGCAGGGAGACAACCTTCTTAATATTCCCTTACATAAAATTGTAATCTATGAAATGCATATAAAGGGATTTTCACAGCTTGCCGAAATGATTCCCAAAGAGATTAAGGGGACCTTTGCAGCTATCTCTCACCCCGAATCAGTTAAATATTTTCAAACACTTGGTGTTAATGCAGTGGAATTAATGCCGGTACATCAGTTTGTAGCTGATCACCATTTATTAGACAGGGGCCTTACCAATTACTGGGGTTATAACTCAATAGGGTACTTTGCACCAGAGGTCTCGTATTCAAGCTCCGGTATTTTAGGAGAACAGGTAAATGAGTTTAAGGAGATGGTAAAAACTCTTCATAAGAATGGCATCGAAGTAATCCTCGATGTAGTTTATAATCACACCGCAGAAGGGAATCAGCTTGGACCAACACTATGCTTTCGTGGAATTGATAATATTTCATATTACCGGCTGACAGAGGATGACAAAAGACTTTACATGGATTATACAGGCACTGGAAATACTCTGAATTCTGTTCACCCGACAGTGCTCAGACTGATAATGGACAGTCTTCGTTACTGGGTTACTGAAATGCATGTTGATGGATTCCGTTTTGACCTTGCCACTGCGCTTGCCCGTGAGTTTGATGATGTTAACAAGTGGGGCTCTTTCTTCGATATACTACACCAGGATCCGATACTGTCGCAGGTTAAACTTATTGCCGAACCCTGGGATGTTGGCAAAGATGGTTTTCAGGTTGGTAAATTTCCGGCAGGATGGATTGAATGGAATGCGAAATATCGTGATTGTATGCGCCAGTTCTGGAAAGGCGATGATGAAAAGATTCCTGAATTTGCATACCGGATAACCGGAAGCTCCGATTTATATTTAAGCGATTCACGCACTCCAATGGCAAGTGTGAATTTTATCACTGCCCATGACGGATTTACACTTACTGATCTGGTGTCATATAGTGAAAAACATAATGAAGCCAACGGCGACAACAATTCAGATGGAGAAGATAACAACCATTCATGGAACTGCGGAGTGGAAGGACCAACCGCCGACGAATCCATAAATAATATGCGAAAGCAGCAAGTTCGAAATTTCCTGACTACTTTATTTCTGTCTCAGGGCGTACCTATGATTATTGCCGGTGATGAGCTTGGCCGTACTCAAAAAGGGAACAATAATGCCTATTGTCAGGATAATGAAACTTCATGGATCAACTGGCAGAAAAAAGATAATGCTTTACTTGAATTCACTTCCAGGCTGATCCATTTCAGGTTAGACCATCCCGTATTTTGCAGGAAAAAATGGTTCCAGCATAAACCTATTAAAGGTAAGGGTGTTACTGACATCGAATGGTTTTTGCCTGAGGGGGAACCTATGACTGAAGAACGCTGGACAGATACTTTAGCAAAATCACTGGGAGTTTTTCTTTCAGGTGAACAATTAGGAGCAACAACAGAAAAAGGCGAAATTATCATTGACGACAGTTTCTATATTATGTTTAACTCCCACTCAGAATCTGTATTCTTCAAAATTCCTGATGAAAGATGGGGACATACCTGGTTAAGGATAATTGATACTTACGACGGGTCATTTGATCTTGATGGAAAAACTACAATAAATGCCGGTGAAATTGTTGAGGTTAAAGAAAGATCTGTTATCCTCTTAATGCAGATAACCAAAAAGATCAGGGATGCTTCATAGTATTGAAAAAAGGACCATCGGTTTAAATTTTTTTTCGCCAACTTCTGCTACTATACGGATATGGGCTCCCTTTGCTGAAACAGTCTCAATATATATATTTGACAAATTGGTCTCACTTGACAGAAGAGAATTTGGCTATTGGGATGCTGAGTTACAGAATATAACACCGGGAAACCTTTATAAGATTGTTATTGACGAAAAGCATTTTCCTGATCCTGCATCGCTCTTTCAGCCAGAAGGTGTTCATGGCTTTTCACAGGCAGTAAATCTGGGAAACTTTAAATGGAGCGATAACCACTGGAATGGAATTTTGCAGGAAGATCTGATCATTTATGAATTACATACTGGTACATTTTCTGGTCCGGGTACTTTCGATGGTATAGCAGGAAAACTAAAATATCTGAAAGATCTCGGTGTTACAGCTATAGAATTGATGCCTGTTGCGCAGTTCCCCGGCAGCCGTAACTGGGGTTATGATGGAGTATTACCTTTTGCCGTTCAGAGTTCTTATGGTGGCCCTGAAAGTCTGCAGAAACTTGCAGATGCATGTCATAAGGAAGATATTGCTGTAATTCTCGATGTGGTTTATAATCATTCAGGTCCTGAAGGGAATTACTTTGCTGCCTTCGGTCCATACTTCACCGAAAAGTATCATACACCATGGGGAAAAGCGATAAATTTTGATGATGAATGGTGTGATGGCGTCCGTGAGTTTTTTATTGAAAATGCTCTCATGTGGCTGCGCGATTTTCACATAGACGGCCTAAGGCTCGATGCCGTGCATGCGATAAAAGACTTTGGGGCAAAACACTTTCTTGAAGAATTACATGAGAATGTGAATAGGCTGAATGAGTTTAGTAATGTAACCCATTTTCTCATAGCAGAATCAGATCTTAATGACGTAAGGTATATTAACCCTGCTGATATTGGCGGTTATGGTATGGATATGCAGTGGTGCGATGAATTTCATCATGCCATTCATGCATTGGTAACCGGTGAACATAATGGATATTATTCTGATTTCGGAAGTATCAACCATATCTGCAAATCTTTTAATGATGCCTTTGTTTATGATGGTACTTATTCACAATTCAGAAAGAAAACCTTTGGAAATGCAACCTCCGGACTTTCAGGTTCGAAATTCATTGTCTTTACTCAAAACCACGATCAGACAGGTAATCGGATGTTGGGTGATCGTTTTTCAACACTCATTGATTTTGAAACATTAAAACTAATTGCCGGAGCAACATTGTTTAGCCCTTTTATACCGCTCATATTCATGGGTGAAGAGTATGGAGAGAAAAATCCATTTCTGTATTTTACCAGTCATAAAGATAATGGATTAATACGCGCAGTTCGTGAAGGGCGGAAAAGGGAATTCACATATTTTCCCGCCAAAGAAAGGATGCCCGATCCTCAATCAGTCAATACTTTCGAAAAATCAAAACTCAGGTGGGATAAGCACTCAATGGAGCAGCAAAAACTATTTGAGTTCTATAAGGAAATCATTCGCTTACGGAAAATTCATCCTGTACTGAAATGCACCGACAGAAAAGGTGTTGAAGCATATGTAATTGACGGAAATAATGCAATTGTCCTCCTACGAAAGTACCGCGAAAATATGATAGTGTGTGTTATGAATTTTGAAGATGAGTCTGTATCACTTCAACTTGAGGACACAAAAAAAAGCTTGTTCATCCTTCTTAACTCTTCTGGGGAAAATTGGAATAATCAGCAAAGCTTAAGTTTAGATGATAAAAAAATAAGCATTGATGCGAAATCAATTTTACTGTTATCTGATGTGAAAGCATAATTCCATGTACAATCCTGTTTCAACATACCGCATCCAATTCAATAAAGACTTTTCCTTCAGTCAGTTTTATGAACAAATCAATTATTTATCCCTTCTTGGCATTGGTACGATATATGCAAGTCCTGTCTTTTCAGCCGTGCCGGGCAGCATGCACGGCTATGACATAACTGATCCTCATCATTTTAATAAGGAAATCGGGAGTACCGAAGATTTCAATAAAATATCCCGAAAATTAAAAAAGCTGAAAATAGGATGGTTACAGGACATAGTACCGAATCATATGGCCTTTCACCACGAAAACTATTGGTTAATGGATGTTCTGGAACACGGCCGGAATTCAAAATATGCCGGATACTTTGATGTCGATTTTGATCATCCGGATTTCGGTGGAAAAATCATTATTCCGTTTTTGGGAAGCCTGGCAGAAGAAGCCTTGGAGAATGACGAAATCAAAGTCACATTGAGGAATGAACGGATAGTCTTCCAATATTACGATTTGTTTTTTCCTGTTAACTATGATTCAATAATTTCAATATTGAAGGAAGAAATAAATCCTCATTTTAAATCGCTCGCAAATAAAATCAGGAAGAATGGATTGACTCATAACCAGGCTCTCTCTATCGTTGAGGCATTCAATGATGATATCTCCATTTTAAAGGAACTCTTAACATATCAGCATTACAGACTTACTTATTGGAAGGAGATAGATAAACATTTGAATTACCGGCGTTTTTTCACGATAAATAACCTGATAGGTCTTCAGATGAGTAAAGATGAAGTGTTCGATAACTATCATTCATTTATCAATGAACTGGTAAAAGAAAAAAAGATCCAGGGTCTGCGTATTGACCATATAGACGGACTAAAAGATCCTTCAAAATACATTGAAAAGCTACGCCTTTTAACCGGCGATGAAATGTACATAATTGCTGAAAAGATTCTTCAGAAAGATGAAGCCAGTCCTGGAAACTGGCCTATCCAGGGATCCTCAGGTTATGATTTTCTTGCAACTGTAAATAATCTGCTTACTTATAAAAATAATTATGCGTCTCTCAGGAAATATTACAATAAATTAACCGGGAAAAAGGGGGATCCGGAAGAAATAATTTATCAGAAAAAGAAACTGATCCTTACTCAAAGCATGCAGGGAGATTGGGACAACCTATGCAGAATGTTTTATGATGCAGGCTTTATCAACACTGACAGTGATCCGGAAATCACAACTGAAACTATAAAAGAGGCAATTGGGGAGTTTCTTATTGCCTGTCCGCGATATAAGCTGTATTCAAATTCTTTCCCTTTTACTGATGAAGACCAGGGCATTATAAAGACAATGATTCAGCGAGCTGGTAAGAGGACTCCGTCACTTAAAAAATCACTTCGGCTTCTCCAGGATATTTTCCTTGGTCAGACAGAAGCGGACAAATCCAGGGTTCTGAACTTTTTTCTGAGATGCATGCAGTTTGCTGGTCCTCTGATGGCTAAAGGAATTGAGGATACTGCAATGTATGATTACAATTGTTTTATTTCTCATAATGAAGTAGGTGACCGGATCGACGCAAATGGAATATCCCCCTCTGAGTTTCACGTGATAATGCAATACAGGCAAAGGACAATTCCTTATAGCCTTAATAGCACCTCAACACATGATACAAAAAGGGGAGAAGATGCACGGTCGCTATTGAATGTAATAAGCCAGATTCCTGAGGAGTGGATAAAGATCGTCGATGGCTGGATAAAAATAAACAGACCACTCAAGACACAGGTAAACAAAAGAGAGGTACCTGATATAAATGAAGAATATTTTATTTATCAGACCTTAACAGGGGTTATGCCATTCAACGGGCAGACAGATGAGCAGCTTTTTGCGCGGATAAACGGATACCTGGTGAAATCATTACGTGAAGCAAAAGTCAATAGCAACTGGAATGATCCTGATGAAGTTTACGAAAAAAGGGTGTGTGAGTTTGTCGGGAAAATTCTCGCACCCGGAAGTAATTTCCTGAAAACATTTCAACCGTTTCATGACAAGATATCCGCATATGGAGTAATTAACTCATTGGTTCAGTTGACATTAAAATCCACATGTCCGGGTATTCCCGATTTCTACCAGGGAACAGAGTTGTGGGATTTTTCAATGGTTGACCCTGACAACCGTAGGCCTGTCGACTTTGCCAGGATGGGAAAAATGCTGGGACAACTCATAAGAGAAAAAGCTGAACATCAGGGGGATTTCCTTCAGTATCTTTACAATAACAGAGAAAACGGAAGGATAAAAATGTGGTTTAGTTATCTGCTGATAAATGAACGTAAGCGGAATCCGGAGTTGTTTGTTAATGGACAGTACTATCCGCTGGAAGTTACCGGAAAATGCCGTGATAATATTCTTGCATTTGCGAGGAGCTATTTTAACACATGGTATATTATTGTTGTTCCTCTTTATATTGCTCCTTTACAGGAAAATAGTTCTCCAGATTGGAACGATACTCATGTAATATTACCGGAGCTTGCCCCTGAAAAATGGATTTCAATTTTTAATGGTAGTCGCGCAGGCAATGAAGGATATATTTGCGTATCTGAAATACTTAAGATTCCACTTCCCTGTGTTCTTAAAGGAATAAAAGAGGAAAGCGCCAGAAAGGCGGGGATATTATTACATATTACTTCACTTCCCGGTGATTATGGGGCAGGCGATATTGGAAATAAAGCTTTCAGGTTTATCGATTTCCTTAAAGAGTCGGGACAGACATACTGGCAGATATTACCAGTCAATCCGGTAAGCGGGAAGAGCGGATATTCTCCTTACAGCAGTTCATCGGCATTTGCCGGTAATATTTTGCTGATTGACCCCGAATGGCTTGTAAAATACCGGCTTATATCCGATGAAAGTCTCAATAAATTAAAATTCAGTTCTTCGGGCAAAGCTGACTTTAAAAAAGCGGAAACTTTCAGAATGAAACTGATTGATGAGGCATATCGGAATTTTAATATGAGTACAATGCCTTATCTAAGGGAAAAGTTCAGTCAGTTTTGCATCAGAGAGAGGTACTGGCTGGATGATTTTGTTTTGTTTAACATTCTGAAGCGGGAATTTAAAGGTCAATCGTGGAGTAAATGGCCCAAAAAATTGCGCGACCGGAACACTCGTGAAATAGCCTTCTACAAGAAAAAATACAAAGAGGAAGCTGAAAAAGAAAAATTCAGTCAGTTTCTGTTTTTTATCCAATGGATATCATTAAAGACCTACGCAAATAATATTGGGATAAAGATAATTGGCGACATGTCGTTCTATATAAGCTATGAAAGTGCAGATGTATGGCAGAACCCCGAGGTATTCAAACTCGACGATAATAAAAAAATGGCTGGAATTGGCGGAGCTCCACCCGATTATTTCAGCAAAACCGGACAGCTCTGGAACATGCCGGTTTATAATTGGGACAACTTGAAAAAGAATGATTTTTCATGGTGGCTAAACCGAATCTTTAAAAATATGGAATGGTTTGATTTAGTCAGATTCGATCATTTCCGCGGGTTTTCCGGTTTCTGGGAAGTGGCTGCAGGTGAAAAGACAGCAATAAACGGTCGATGGATGGACGCACCGGGCCATGATCTTTTTGAACGTTTAAAAAAAGATTTGAGTTTCATGCCATTTATAGCCGAGGACCTCGGTGATATCGATGACAAAGTGTATGAGTTAAGAGACAATTTTGGCCTACCCGGAATGAAAGTACTCCAGTTCGCTTTTAATGATACCATGGAAAGATCTATTCACCTGCCTCATAATTTCAACATTAACAGTGTAGTTTATACCGGGACGCATGATAATAATACAACCAGGGGATGGTTCGAAAATGAATTAAATGGTGATCTCAAAAAAAGAGCAGAGGAGTATATCAATAAGAAGCTGACCAATAATAATATACAAGAAGAATTTGTCAGGTTAGCATATGCTTCTGTCTCAAAAACAGCTATCATTCCCTTGCAGGATATTTTAAGGTTGGGTGATAGCGCGAGACTTAATAATCCTTCTGGCAGTTCAGATAGCTGGAAATGGAAGCTAACATCTCTCGATCCAGTCCTTAACAAATCAGAGGAACTCGGAAAATTGGTTAAGACATTCTGGAGAACATGAAGAATGAAGAGAGCTTAGTAAATATTCTCCCGGGTTTTTATGTTTCAGGTTCCAAATTCTATTGAGAGAATTGGCATATCTTTGAAGACAGAAAATAACTTTTTACAACTTACGCTGTTAGATAATTATTAATTAACTGCGTATTAAATTGAAAATTATGAATAATCAAAAAATACCTCGATCATTCAAAATTCTTCTATTTCTGGTAGTTTGTTCTGTTATCCAATTGTCTGATCAGCCATTTGAAAAAAAATGGAATCTTGACATCGTATATATCGGTAATAGTATTACCCAGGGAGTACAACTCGGAAAGCCTGAAGAGGAAGCTCCTCCTGCTGCAGCAAGTGGATATTTGCGGCATCAGTCAGGGGTTGAAAGCGTAGAATTTATAAATCAGGGCAGGAGTGGTTATACTACAGTTGATTACCTCCCTGACGATAATGGTGCCCTGAATGAGGTTATTACAGCAACCCGTCTGCTTCATAAAGACACAAGCAATTTATTGGTTTTTACTATTTCATTGGGTACTAACGATAGCGCTGAAAATGGGCCGCACGGATCTCCGGTTGATCCCGCAGATTATCAAAAAAATCTGAAAAGTATTGCAGATAAATTACTTTCTGAATTCCCCCGGTGTAAAATTGTTCTTTTGCAACCTATATGGTATAGTCCTAATACTTATAACAGCGCCAGATACATGGCGGAAGGCCTGGCAAGGTTGCAAAGCTATTTCCCTGAACTGCAATCGCTGGTTTTAAAGTATTCGCAGACCAACCCGGGAAAAGTTTTTCTTGGGGACCTTAAAGGGTTTGCATATTTCCGCAACAATTATCTCACCGATCTTATTCCTGAATCGGGTAATGCAGGGACATTTTATCTGCATCCAAATAAGAAGGGTGCAAATGTGCTGGGAAGGTTATGGGGTGAAGCAATCTATGAGAGTATAATTAAAGAAGCTGTCTGATATTAGACTTTTTCAACACCCCCTTAATAATAGTAAAATCGCAGAAAAGCCTTAAACTTTCCAATAATTCTATAACTTTAAGAGCCAAAAAATTGAATTTATTATATCAATAATTTTACATTTAACTTATTATGTTTATATCCGAAGCTTCACTCATGCGCAGGGCAGGACAGAAACTTTTTATAGTTTCAATATTGATCCTGTTCGTTTCATTTACTGTCAGCTCCCAGGTAGGAGATATACGTTGGTCGGTTGACGGGAATTCCTATTACAGGGTCGAGAAAAATGAATTAGTAGAGTATACTTTACCGGATAATAAGCCAGTGGTGATATTATCCAAACAACAACTTACTCCTGCCGGAAGTACCAGCCCTCTTCAAATCAATTTCTATTCGTTTTCCTCTGATCAGCAAAAAGTGCTGCTGTTTACGAATACAAAAAAAGTATGGCGTCTGCATACGAAAGGAGACTATTGGGTGATTGACCGGACCTCAGGTACTCTGACTCAGCTTGGCAAAACACTTCCTGCATCATCGCTTATGTTTGCAAAGTTTTCTCCTGATGGAAAATCAGTGGGATATGTCAGCGGGGATAATATCTATGTGGAAGATATTAAATCTTCACTAATAAAACCGCTTACCAGCAATGGATCAGTTACTATGATTAATGGGACATTTGACTGGGTTTATGAGGAAGAATTCGCCTGCCGTGATGGGTTTCGCTGGAGTCCCGATAGCAAGAAAATTGCTTTCTGGCAGCTCAATGCAAGCGATATCCGGAAGTTTTTTATAATTAATTATACCGATTCAATTTACTCGAGGGTCATACCAATTGAATATCCGAAAGTCGGACAAAAACCTTCCTCCGCCAGAGTTGGAGTTGTCACAATAGCCGATACGAGTAAAATATGGATGAAAATTCCGGGAGAGCCCGATCAGAATTATCTCGTAAGAGTTGAATTTATCCCATCAACAAGTAATCTGCTTATTCAGCAGTTAAACAGAAAGCAGAATGTAAGCAAACTTTTTCTTTGCGAAAGTGCAACCGGAAATTCAAAGGTTATTGAGCAGGAATCAGATGCGGCATGGGTCGATATCTATCAACCAGGAAACCCATATACTATCGACTTCACAAATAAATTTATCTGGCTGGCTGAGGGAAAGGGTATTCTGTGGGATTCGGAAAAAGACGGCTGGCGACATTTATATCAGGTTTCTCTGGAAGGGAAACCTGAAAAGCTTGTAACAAAAGGGAGCTACGATTTCAGTGACATAACTTACGTCGATTCAAAAAAAGGATACGTTTATTTTATGGCTTCACCTGATAATGCCACGCAAAACTATTTGTACCGGACGAAACTCGACGGTACAGGGAAGCTTGAATTGCTTAGTCCGTCATTGCTAAAAGGGACACACAGTTATTCTTTTTCGACTAATGGGAAATATGCTGTTCATTCATTCTCAAATAGTTTTACCCGCTCTTCACGTGAGTTTATATCGGTTGCTAATCAGAAACCGCTGAATGAAAAGAAAAGTATTCTTGCCCGGATTGATTCACTTAAGGTAAAATCCACTACTGAATTTTTTAAAATTAAGACAGTTGATAATGTTGAGATGGATGGCTGGATGGTAAAGCCTGTAAATTTCGATTCTACCAAAAAGTATCCCGTTGTATTTTATGTTTATACTGAACCTGCAGAAGCCACTGTAAAGGATTCATACGGCAGCAGCCGTAACTTCTTATATTTGGGCGACATGACAAAAGATGGTTATATTTATATATCGCTCGACAACAGGGGTACACCAGCGCCAAAGGGAGCTGCCTGGAGAAAATCGATATATCAGAAAATAGGCCAGATAAATATACACGATCAGGCTATGGCTGCCAAAGAAATTTTAAAATGGGATTTTGTCGACCCTGACAGGATTGCAGTCTGGGGTTGGAGCGGAGGTGGCTCAGCTACATTAAATCTTATGTTCCAGTTTCCCGAGATCTATAAAACAGGCATCGCAATCGCTGCAGTTGCCAATGAGCTTACTTATGATAATATTTACCAGGAAAGATATATGGGGCTGCCTCAGGAAAACATGGATGTCTATGTAAAAGGTTCCCCTGTAACTTATGCAAAAAACCTGAATGGGAACCTGTTATATATTCATGGCACTGGCGATGATAATGTTCATTACCAGAATGCTGAGATGCTTCTCAATGAGTTGATAAAGTACAATAAACAAATTCAGTTTATGGCCTACCCAAACCGGACACATAGTATTTCCGAAGGTCAGGGTACGATGCTTCATCTTGCAACACTCTATACCACTTATCTGAAGAAGAACTGTCCTCCGGGGCCAAAATAGGACGTGAGGAGTAAGGAGATTAGATGGCGCGGATTTGCAATCCGTGCCACTTCTGCTCGGTTATAATCCGCGCCAGCTCCCGCACAGGGTATATTTTAATACAATATTCTGACTCTGATTGTATTCGGAATATTCTTAAGGTCCTTCAGAACCGACGGATCGAGGTCAGTGTCTGTTTCAATGATGACATATCCAATTTCAGCATCGGTCTGAAGATACTCCGCAGAAATGTTTATTCCTCTTGAAGAAAAATAATGGTTTATTTCGCCCAAAACACCGGGAACATTTTTATGAATATGTAAAAATCGTTGTTTTGAGGAGTTTGCCTGAAGAGCTATCTCAACAAAGTTCACAGCTCCGATAGTTGACCCGGTGTCACTGTATCTTACGAGCTTTTCAGAAACTTCTGTTCCGATATTTGCAAGAGCTTCGAGTGTAGAACCCCCAATATGAGGTGTAAGAATTACATTATTAAAATCCTGGAGATCATTCACGAAAGGTTTATCATTTGAAGCTGGTTCCTGTGGAAATACATCAGCTGCTACCCCGGCCAGGTGCTTTGATCTGAGTCCTTCAGCAACGGCTTTGTAATCAAGGACATCGCCTCTTGAGGCGTTGATCAGGCATGATCCCTTTTTCATTAAAGCGATCTGTTCATTCGAAATCATTTTTCTTGTCAGATCAGTCAAAGGAACATGGACGGTAACAGTATCAGATATTTTTAAAAGATCATCTAAACTTGAAACAGGTTTTGAATTTCCTATACTGAGCTTCTTTTCGATATCATAGTAGACGATATTCATTCCCAGGCTTTCTGCAAGAATAGCAACCTGAGTACCAATATGTCCATAACCAATAATGCCAAGAGTTTTACCCCTTATTTCAACCGAATTATTGAAAGATTTCATCCAGATTTTCTGGTGAGCCAGCGTACTTTTTTCAGGGATCCCCCGCATCAGCATAATGATCTCAGCTATAACAAGTTCTGCTACTGAGCGGGTATTTGAAAAAGGAGCATTAAAAACGGGTATCCCGAGCATCTTTGCATCCTGTAAGTCTACCCCATTTGTACCTATACTGAAACACCCGATTGCGAATAATTTTGGAGTTTTTAAAAGTAAACTTCTCCGTAGTTCAGTACGACTTCTAATTCCAATAATATGAGTGTTCTGTAATTTATTCTCAAGTTCATCCCCCGAAAGTGAGCCATTCAGGCATTCAACGTCACTATAGCCGCTTTCTCTGAAAAACAACTCGGCATTATTATGAATTCCTTCAAGCAAAAGAACTTTTATTTTGCTTTTGTCAAGTGAAAAATTTCTCATTGGCACACTTTTAATTATGATTTAAAGGAAAAACCTATTCTGACTTACAGATTTATACCTGCAAAGTAAATAAAAGAGTCGGGTTGTACAAATTCCCTGAATTTCTTTTTATTTATTAACTCATTTAGGCTTAGATTTCTTCAGAGGGATTGAAAAATTAAATGTACTGCCCTGGTTCACAATGCTTTCTACCCAGATACTTCCTCCACCTTTTTCAACAAGTTCCTTACTGAGTTTCAATCCAAGCCCAGTGCCCTGTTCTTTTTCGGTACCGATCCCGGAATGTTTTGTATCGAGTTTAAAGATCTTTTCAATATTTTCAGCAGAAATTCCTATTCCTGAGTCCTTAACAGAAATAACAACCTCATTTCGAGCATATTTTGTGTGGATAAGTACCTTGCTTCCTCTATGTGAAAACTTTATTGCATTACTTAGGATATTACGCAATATAGTGTCTATCATACCCTTGTCTGAGAAAATTGATGTTTCCCCATTAGGTTTATAAATCATATTTATCTCCTTATTTGAGGCAAAGAGATGAAGATTTGAAATATTTTCTTCTATAAGTTTATCGAGACTAAGATTTTCAGGATTATATTTCAATAAACCTGTTTGTGATCTTGACCAGTCAAGAAGATTCTGGAGTATTGCATAACCCGATTTAGCTGAATCATTGAGTACCAACGCTAGTTTATGAATATCATCATTTTTAAGGTTACTTATATTGTCATATAGCAATTCAGAGGTCCCGATAAGGCTGGTGAAAGGGTTTTTCAGGTCATGTGCAACAATACTGAAGAACTTATCCTTGGTAGTATTAAGTTCAGTAAGCTGGAGTTCGCTCTTTTTAAGGGCATCCTCTGCCTTAATCCTTTCGGTAAGCTCCAGGTGCAGATTTTCGTTTGCAGTTTCAAGGTCTTTTGTACGTACAATTACTTTGTCTTCCAGTTCTTTACTCAATTTTGTTAAACGGAATTCACTTAACCTGAGGTCCTTTTCAATTGATCTTCTGTGAATACAAAGTGTGGCTTGCGTTACTATGGTCTCTATTATCTCAAGATCGTCGTTATCAATTATTTTCGGTGATAAGATAATCCCTGCTCCATAAAAGTCCTCTGCTTTAATAAAAGCAAAAGCATATATTTTTTTAGTTCCTGTAATTCGTTCCAGTTCCATACACTGCTTTATGTCAACGGCACCTTTTAAGATGTCATAAAGTCCGCCATCTGCTTCAAGTATTTTCCCATCTTTGAAAAGCTCAACAAGTTCTTGTTTTTGCCTTGTGAAGGGTAAGACAGGATTATTTAAGTCAATCCCTGTTTGTATTTTAATTTCATCATACCAGGGTGTGAGCCATTCCGCGTTGAAAATTCGTATTGAATCAGGTTCCTCAAATTCCAATGAAATGGCATTAGCTTTCTCTAGCAACAAATGTATGTTTTCGCATGTTGTGATGAAGCTTGAAAGTTTTGTCTCACATTGACTTAATGATGCTGTAGCGGAGGAAAGTATGGAGAATTGATGCGTGTGTCTTTTTAGTAAATCCTGGATTTTTTTTCTTTCGATCGCATATTTTATTGACTTCAGAATGTTTTCGGAAGTAAGCCTGTTTTTTACCAGATAATCCTGGGCTCCTTCTCTCAGGGCTGCCAGAGCAACATCCTCATCATCAAGTCCTGTCATTACGACAATGGGAGATTTAATATTGAAGACTTTTATCTTTTTCAATGTTTCGAGTGATGTACTTTCCTGGAGTCCGAGATCGAGCAGGATTACATCAAACTCTCCCTGTTCACAGAATGCATAAGTCTCTTTAAGATTTGTTGCATGCGTGAGATTGAATTTAGCCCCGGTTTCCTTAATAAACTCTCTTACAATTATCACATCGCCTGGATTATCTTCTACGATTAGAATGTTTAAGAATGGTTCTTTGGGAGGTATCCAGTTTTTTTCCACGGTTTTCTCTATTCCTCGTTCCATGTCTTAAATCTCAATTTTTATGTTTAATTAATAGTTCAATCTTATGAAATAAAAGAACCTGTGAGTTCTAGGTCTTTGACGGTAACTTAACGATTGAAAACCAGAATTCTTCAATCGATTTTATTACTTTGATAAACTGATTGAGGTCAATGGGTTTTGTAATATAGCAATTTGCATGGAGGTTATAAGATTTAAGGATATCTGCCTCTGCCTGTGAAATGGTCATAATTACCACCGGAATCCTTTTCAGATCATCATCTGCTTTAATATCAGCAAGAACCTCTCTGCCGTCTTTTTTTGGAAGATTGAGATCGAGGATAATTAAATCGGGTTTGGGTGAGTCCTTGTATTTTCCCTTGTGCTGTAGGAAATTCATAGCTTCCACTCCATCATTTACAATGAAGAGAGAATTGTATATCTTCTGATCATTCAGAACCTCTTTGATAAGACGGGCATCACCCGGGTTATCTTCTACAACAAGTATGTCAATCGGATTTAAAAGAGGATGTTCCATGATTTATGTTATTAATTTTTAATTATTGTAAAGTAAAAAACTGTTCCTTTTCCCGGTTTTGATTCTAACCAGATTTTTCCGCCATGACGCTCAACGATGCGCCTGCAAATAGCAAGTCCTATACCGTTTCCTCCGTATTCATCCCTTCCATGCAACCTCTGGAAGATCTGGAAAATCTTTTCGAAATATTGCGGTTCTATGCCAATCCCGTTGTCGCGGACTGAAAAAATGAAATGATCAGGCTCCTCCTTTGATGAGATGTGAACCTGGGGAGAATTATTACAAAATTTAAGAGCATTGGTGATAAGATTTTGGAAAAGCTGCAACATCTGTCTTTCATCGGCAAATACAACCGGTAATTCATCGTTTGTTATCAATGCACTTTTCTCTTTTATTCTCATACTCAGATTGGTCATCGTGTGAACAAGAATAGTTTTCATATCGATAGGTTCAGGATTATTGCCCCTTGTTTCGACTCTTGAATATTCAAGAAGATCGTTAATAAGCGTTTGCATTCTCATGGCGCCGTCAACCGCATATTTAATGAACTCGTTGGCATCGCTGTCAAGTTTGTCCTTGTATCTTTGAGAAAGGAGCTGTGTGAAACTTGAAACCATCCTTAATGGTTCCTGCAGGTCGTGTGATGCAACATAGGCGAACTGTTCAAGTTCCCTATTCGACCTCACAAGGTCCTCATTGATGTCAAACAGTGCTTTTTCGGCTCCTTTTTTCATTTCGGAAATGTCGAAGCAGACTCCCGACAACTTAACAGGTTTGCCATTATAGTCCTCTTCAACAACTGCTTTAACACTAATATGATTAAACCCATTGTTTCCGGGACGGGTCCTGAAAACAGTATTGAGCGGGATATTCTGCTTAAGTGCATTCTGAACTGATCTTCTGAAATGAGAAACATCTTCTTCATGAACATAGTTCACGAAGTCATCAAATTTTAATGATGACAGGTCATTATTAATGCCGAAGATTTTCACCATTCTCGTGTCGCATTCAAAGAAATCATGTTCAATATTCCATTCCCAGGTACCGATCTGGCCGTTCTCAAGAGCGAGATCAAGCTTTTCCTTTGATTTGAGAAGAGCCTGCTCCGCTGCTATTCTTCCTGTTATATCATGACCCTGGGCAATAGTTGACAAAACTGTTTTGTTATCATTATCATAAATATTGGCAGAGTTCCATAAAACTATTTTGACTTCATTATTTTTTGTCAGGATAGGTATTTCAATTGTCTGCCAGTTTTCGGTAAGTGATAGTTTAATTTTTGTATTTGATTCCGTTAATGAATGTTCGGGAAAGAGAAAATTGAGTTTCTTACCCAGAACCTCAGAAGACGAGTACCCTGTGAGATTTTCAAAAGCATGATTGAAAAGTTGAATTTCTGTACCCGGGTTCCAGACAATTATTGGTGCGTTTGCATAGTTTATCAGATTCTCGAGGTAGTTCTTGGTGCTTTGGAGCTCCTTTTCGGCGAGTATCCGTTCCTGTACCCGGTGTTTAAGCTCTTCATTTGATATTCTGAGAGCTTCTTCCGATTCTAATCTTCTCCTGTCTATAATATTCATTGATCTGGAAGTGAGCCAAACCAGAACCAGAAAACATATAGTATATGTAATCGCAACGACAATAACTCCCTCCTCAGATAAAAAAAAGCCTTTTTGTTCTCCTTTAATTCTAAACCATCCGATAACTGCAGGGAGAATCACAAGGGTTGGCAAAAGCTTACGCGCCATTAAAAATCCTGTTTCCCCTGAAATTAACAACCGGAAAAACCAGGAATTTGAATCCAGTAAAAGAAAACTGATACATATTCCCAGAAAGGCGAAAGCTGTATTTAAAGCAACAGTAACATCTCCTAGCTGGGCAATCGTATATACTCCGAGTATATAACTTATAAGGACAAAATATGAAAACAGGAATACAGGGATTGTCAGGATATTCGCCAAATCTGAGTTCTTTTTAGTACCTCCGGAAAGAAAGAAAAGGATAAATCCAATAACAAGAAAATTTAGTGAGGTCACAAATGCCATCCGCATCTTAAATGACAGAAAAAAATTGAAGACAGGATAAGTAGTAAAATCCGGTTCATGTCCTGTTTTGAATATATACACATACACAAATATTGTCATAAGGCTTTCCAGGAAAAGAAAAGAAGATATAATGTAAATGACCGGTTTCCTGTAAGATGAAAGAAAGTCTTCCCTTAATACTATGATTCCGAATATCAGGATAATAAAGCTTACTGCAGTAATTATCTTCATAGGGGTCCACTGCACACTCAGACTTTTGAGAATAGAAAGGTCAAACACCCATCCTATAAGATCAAGTAAACTTAACGTTAATGCAATTGAAAGAGATATCCAGAAGATGATCCCATAAATAGCAGGTGAATTTTGATTACGTTTTTCCGGAACCATAGAATAATCTGAAGAATTAGTTGGCATTTCCTTCTGAGAGTTACTCAAAAGTATAAATTTTAAATTTAAAAAAGGAATCACTTATAAAAATTAAGAAATTAGTTGTGATATTACCTGCTTTCCTTCACCATATCCCCATCGGTGTGACCTCTGATTTTGTTGTTTCTCATTTCAACAGACAAGCTATTTACGATAAGCACGACACCGGCCCGAAAGAGGAACCGATGCCCGATAAGGGCGAGCTCACCAAAGGGAAGAACCTCTTATCTCTTTTATTTGTTATTTACATATACCATGTTATATTCTAATGAGAAAAGAAAGATTAGAAGCATTCAGTGACGGTGTACTTGCCATCATAATTACGATCATGATTTTGGGATTAAAGATTCCTGCCGGGGATAAACTTACCGATCTGAGACCTGTGCTTCCCGGGCTTTTAAGTTATGTCTTAAGCTTCATTTATATAGGCATTTACTGGAACAATCATCACCATATGATGCATACTGTAAAGCATGTTACAGGAGGTATTCTCTGGGCTAATCTTCACCTGCTTTTCTGGCTATCACTTGTTCCGTTTGTCACCGGCTGGATGGGGGAAAACCACTTTAAACCTATGCCGATGGCTCTGTATGGAATTGTACTTTTAATGTCAGCTGCAGCATATTATATATTGCAGACCACGATAATAGCCAATCATGGTCCGGATTCAATTCTCGCAAAAGCGATTGGCAACGATTTTAAGGGTAAAATATCACCAATTCTATATTTATTAGCAATATTCTCAACTTTGATAAGTGGATGGATAGCAGGAGGAATTTACATACTCGTAGCTTTTATCTGGCTTGTTCCTGATAAGAGAATCGAGATTATTCTTAAGAATGAAACCTCGAATTAAACGAAACGTGAAAAGCGATAAACGTTTATGGTTTTCTCTTATACCTTCCCATTAATTCACCTTCTTCAAGCACGTGAACATCCATGGCCTTTAACAGTTCCTTTTTTGTAATTCCAGGTAAGGACTCAAGCTCAGTATCAAGAGCATAAATTTTGAAGTAATACCTGTGAGTGCCACTCGGAGGACAAGGCCCGCCATACCCGATTTTACCGAAATCATTCCTGCCCTGAACTGTACCGTTGTCGAGTGTTTCTTTTGCCGGAATATTTTCCGGCAGTTCTCTCTGATTTCCCGGAATATTATATATGACCCAATGAACATATGTCCCTGAAGGCGCATCAGGGTCATCCATAATTAGTGCAAAAGTCTTCGTTCCATTCGGAACCTTTGACCATTCAATATCAGGTGAAATATCAATATTATCACATGTGTATTTTGAGGGAATACTCTCGCCGGCTTTAAATGCAGAACTTTTAATTTCCATTATTTATTTCTTTTTATTTTATCTGTTATTTTCTGTCGTGATCTCCCGAAAAAATGATGTGATCAAGACTAAAAGTCAAAGGTCCGGTCAGAAGGATCACCAACGCCATCATCAGAAAGACAAATGCAGTCTGTGCACCCGTTGGTCCAAGAAAACCACGGGGCAGGGAAACGATGGTTGCAACAATCATATTGATTGTTACTGCAAATGCTGCAAAACGGGTTAGAAATCCGAGAATGAGAAGCATAGCTCCAATAAACTCCGTATACATACTCAGGTATGTAAGAAAGGCAGAAAAACCCATGTGAGAAAAACCCTCTAAGGTTTTTTCCATACCATAACCACCAAACCAGCCCATCACTTTTCCCGATCCTGCTACAAACAAAAATATCCCTATTGTTAAACGTATTATCAGAATCCCTGAACTAAGCAGGGTATGATTTGAACCTGTTAATGCTTTTGACAATATATTATTCTTCTTCATTTAAATAGTATTAAAAATCATCCTCCCGGAATATCATAATCAATTAATTACATTGCTGTTTTTTCATAATAGCTTAAACATCCTATATGCAGGAAAGTTTACTTCCTTAATTATTTTAGTTTTTCTTAAATATGCAAGGTTCTTTCAATATGGTATACCTGATACGATGTATCTTTTAAACAATAATCCAGATATTTAAAATATTTATTGCACTCATTCGTCTATTGAACTAAACATGCACTTTCAATGAGTCCTTTAGAGTCAGAAAAAATAGGAGCTGTTTATAAAGATGAGCGGAAACGTCTGCTAGGCTATATAAGACACAGGATTCCCGACAAGATGGAAGCTGAGGATATTCTGCAGGATGTCTTTTACCAGCTTACAATAGGATTCAATGATATAAGGAGAATTGAAGCGCTGACATCATGGCTCTACAGAGTTGCTGATAATCGTATTACCGACTTGTTCAGGAAGAAGAAGACAGCCAGCCTCAACTTTAAAGAAACTAAAACAGATGGTGACGACGGGCCTCTGACACTTGAAGAAATACTCCCTTCGCTTGGATCTGCTCCTGAAGACGAAGAGATTAAGGAAATGATCTGGGAAGCAATCGAAGACACTCTTTCTGAACTTCCGGAAGAACAGAGAGATGTTTTTGTGGCAAACGAATTTGATGACATGAGCTTCAAAGAGATATCTGAAAAAACAGGCGTGGGAATCAGTACACTTATATCGAGAAAAAGGTATGCCGTTCTTGCACTTAGAGAAAATTTAAACGAATTATATAATCTTTTAAAAAATAACTGATATGAAAACATTAAGAGTTTTTAAGTTCATAGGATTCGGAATCCTTGGAGTGGGTTTTATTACACTGGCAATATTTGTCACAATGAGTTTATGGAATGCTCTGATACCGCTTTTATTCCACGGACCTGTACTTACATTCTGGCAGACAGCAGGGCTGTTTATTCTGTCTAAGATTCTTCTATCCGGAGTTGCTCCGCGAAGACATAATCATCCCGGAAGAACTGAGTGGAGAAGAAAATATAATGACAAATTCAGACAGGGTTGCTGGCATGACGAGGCAACTCCGGAACCTGAAAAAGTTTAAAAAATACCTGGTAGGTCACGCCCCCCTTCCCTCCTAAAGGGGGCTAATTCTGAGTCATAAAGAATTTTTCTTTTATGTAGAGAATTTACCCCCCTTTAGGGGGGCAGGGGGCCGAACATTGCGGTTAATGGATTTCGATTTTTTCACAGCCCCGGCTGCGTAGCGGTAGAGGGTTCATCATATACCATACCTCTTTTTATGAACTAATACTGATTAATTCTTGTTATTATAATTAAAACATGAATAATTATATAACAGGTCTGCATCATGTTACCGCCCTTACATCAGACCCACAGCAGAACATAGATTTTTATACGGGGATATTAGGGTTGAGGCTGGTGAAGAAGACAATTAATTTCGATGCCCCCGATGTTTACCATTTTTATTATGGTGATGAAGTCGGTCACCCAGGTACAATTCTTACATTCTTTCCATTTTCCGGTTTGCCAAAAGGAAGGAAAGGCAAAGGACAGTTGACAGTTACATCCTTTTCGATACCCGAAAATAGTCTGGATTACTGGATGAAGCGATTGTCTAAGTTCAGAATCAAGTTTGAGAATCCCGCTGAGCGTTTTGATGATGAAGTCTTTATTTATTTTGAAGATCAGGATGGACTTGGTATTGAACTGGTTGCCAATAAAACCGATAAGCGTAAAGGATTTACCTATGGCCAGATACCTCTGGAATTTGCAGTCAGAGGATTCTATAGTGTTTCGCTTAGTGAAGAAGGTTATGAAAGAACAGCGGGACTTCTTACAGAACAGATGGATCATAAGCTGGTTGCAGAAAAAGGGAATCGTTTCAGGTTTTCAACTTCCGGACAACCAGGTAGTTTTGTTGATGTATTATGTTCCCCCGAATCTCTTCGTGGCACTGGTGGTTCCGGAACAGTCCATCATGTCGCTTTTGCTACCCGAAATGACCAGACTCAGATTGAATTCAGGGAAAAGCTTGTGAGTAAAGGAATCGTTAATCCTACACCCGTAATAGACCGTCAGTATTTTCATTCTGTCTATTTCCGCGAGCCGGGGGGAATACTGTTTGAAGCGGCAACAAGCGATATCGGATTTACTCTGGATGAATCCAAAGAAAGTCTTGGTGAGAAATTAAAACTACCCTCATGGGAAGAAGTCAACAGAACCGAAATTGAAAAGTTGCTCACCCCGGTTATTGTAAACACCGGCAAATTCAAAGACTAATGCATAAATATCAGATCCTTGAAAAAGGGAAGCCTTTAATTAAGGCTGAAAAAGCTATCATATTGCTGCATGGCAGGGGTGCTGATGCTGAAGATATTATTTCTCTTGCTGATGAATTCTGTGATGAAACATTTTACATTGCAGCGCTACAGGCAACAAACAACGCCTGGTATCCCTATAGTTTTCTATCACCTGAGGCCGCGAATGAACCATGGCTTTCTTCCGCCATACAAACTGTAAAGCGTCTTATTGATGAGATCTTAGTTTATATACCGGCTGAAAAGATTTACATATCAGGCTTTTCACAGGGAGCCTGTCTTACTCTTGAGGTTGGAGCACGATATGCAATCAGATATGCTGGGATAATTGCATTTTCCGGAGGATTGATAGGAGAGACAATAAGAACTGAAAAGTATAATGGAAATTTTGAAGGGACGAAAGTTTTTATTGGCAATAGTGATAAAGACCCTCATATTCCATTGCTTAGATCGCAGGAATCAGCAAATCTTCTTCAATTGATGGGGGCGGAGGTTACATTGAAAGTCTATCCCGATATGCCGCATACTATTATTAAGGATGAGATTGAAACCGTGAAGAAATTAATGTTCTGAACGAAAAATCCTGCAGTCACTGTTACGCCTTTACGCCTTTACGCCATTGCACCATTGAGCCGTTTTCTCACATAATATGTTATTTTTGCCCCTGAAAATATAATTTTATGAAGTCCTGGTTCTCCGGTGAAGCATTTGCTGTAATACACGTTAAAAATTTCCGCTTTTTCCTGCTTTATCGCATTTTTATGACAATGGCCGCATTGATGCAGTCAGTCATTGTTGGCTGGCAGATATACGCCTTATCACACAACGTTCTCTGGCTGGGATTTGTTGGTCTGGCAGAAGTTGTCCCACAGGTGGGTATTTCACTTTTTGCCGGACATTATATCGATTTACACAACAGAAGGAAAATTGTTAACTATACCACTATTTTACTTGTTATCAGTTCACTGGCTCTTTTAGTCTACAGCTCAAATGTTGAATATTTCTCTGCAAAATACGGCATTATGCCCATTTTCGCCACTATCTTTTTAACAGGATTGGCAAGGGGCATACTAGGTCCTGCACAGGTTGCATTATTGGGTCAGCTTGTGCCCAGGAATTTATATGCAAATGCTGCAACATGGAATAGTGCTAACTGGCAGGTTGCTGCAGTTTTAGGACCGGCAATAGGGGGGCTGATTTATGGATTCTGGGGTATAGTACCTGCCTATTCGTTGGTAGTAGGTTTAAATATTCTTTCGTTCTTTATGGCAATGCTGATTAAAATCAGTAAGCACAAAATTATTGACACAGCCGAAGGCATATTTACACGTATCCGAACAGGCATACGATTTGTTTTCAAAACACCTGAATTGCTTGGAGCATTTACTCTCGATATGTTTGCTGTTCTTTTCGGTGGGGCAGTTGCCATGCTTCCGGTATTTGCATCGGATATTCTGAATGCCGGACCTCAGGGTCTGGGGCTGCTTAGGGCATGCCCCGCAATTGGTGCAGCTTTTACGGCATTCGTGCTCATGTATCATCCGCCTGTAAAAGAAACCGGGAAAGTGCTTTTCATTGCGGTTCTCGGTTTTGGTATCTGTATGATAGGTTTTGGTCTTTCAAAAAGTTTCATCTTATCCGGAATACTGCTGATTCTTAGCGGAGCATTCGATAATATAAGTGTGGTGATAAGAGGAACTATTCTTCAGCTTTTCACTCCTGATGAAATGCGTGGGCGTGTTGCTTCGGTAAATAGTATATTTATAGGTTCTTCAAATGAATTAGGCGCTTTCGAATCGGGCGTTGCAGCCAGATTAATGGGACTTGTGCCTTCAGTCGTTTTCGGTGGAATTATGACACTGGTTGTGGTTTTTACAACTCTTAAAGTAAATAAGCCTTTAAGAAAGCTTTCCCTGAAGAGTAAAATTTAAAAAGATTGAAATCCATTAACCACAACGGTCACAGTTATTTTGGCCCCCCTGCCCCCCTAAAGGGGGGTTAATTCTCAGTCTTTTAATTTATTCATTTATTACACCGAATTAGTTCCCCTTTAGGGGGATCACGCGAAGCGTAGGGGGTGTACCTATCGGTTATAGTCCAAGTTTCTTCGCAATAGCTGCCGGGATAGCATTCTTATTCACCATAATATTGGTTGTCCGCAGCATTACAAATGGTTTTGACACAAAGATGAACCCATCATATTTACCCACAACTCCCCATGAGTTTTTCACTTTATAAAAAGTGTTTCCTGCCTGGTCGGTTGCGAGACCGATAATATGCATTCCATGATCATCAGTTGTGGTATAATTGTCAAAATCTTTTTGCCTTAGCTCTTGTGTGATAACTTTTTCAGGATGAGGTCCGTTAAATATTTTTGATAGTTCTTCTTCATTCATCTCGTTCCAGTTTTTTTCAGGAATGATAGCAACTCCCTGTTTCATAGAGAAACCCTTATCACTCATATCACTCGCCCATGCAACAGTGTAGCCATTCATCAAAGAATTATCGATAACCTGCATAAGATCATCAAGAGGAAGATTATAAAATGTACCTCCAGCCCAGTTATCAGGTATTTCAAGCATGCACTGTTTGTAGAATGGATGATGACTGAATGAGGTTAAAAGAACATAATCATCGGGGTTGATACCAAGTTCTTTTGTGAAAGTGGCAGGGGTATAGGCCTTACCCTCATATGTAAAATTTTCAGGCATTTTTCCGAGGTATGCATCGAGGATTCCATTCAATCCGGGAAACCATGCAGTAGTCAGTTTTGAACCTTTGATAATAGCATCCATATAACCTTTGATTGCGCCATCCATCTCAATATGGTTATGTTTTGTTTCACCATAATTCAATCCTGGATAAGCAGCATCCGGAACCAGTCCCACTTCGCGCCATGCGCTTAGTACGTCACCATATTCACCGCCACCTGCAAGTTCTGAGCTGCCATGCATCCTGGCATACATCTGCGCCTTTTTCTCATAAGTATGTCTTACAACATACATTTCTGAAAGATCATAAGGCTGCTTTCCAATACGTAACAGTTCTGATTCAAGCATTGAAATCCCTGAGAAACACCAGCATGTAGATGTGGCATTCTGATTTTTTACAGGTGTGCAGGGAAGTTCTTTTTTCATTGTAAAAACATACCCAGTTTCCTGACTCATTGCCAGTGTACTGACAAAAAGGAGAAGTCCAACAAGTTTTAAAATTTTGTTCATGTTATTAAATTATGAGTTTATAAGATCAGATCTTTGAAGATTTAAGTTCCAAATCTAATTAAAAGAAATATATAATGAAATGTATTATTCATTATTAGGCGATCGAATTTGATCATCGTTAATCTGCGTTTCCGATAGCTATCGGAACTGCGGGAAAAATATTTGCAGGAAATAATAATCGTCGCTATTTCAGCCTCGTTTGACTATAGAAATATAGAGATCCTCAACTTTTTTCCTGGCCCAGGGTGTTTTTCGCAAAAACTTCAGACTCGACTGAACACTTGGATTATTTGTAAAGCAGTTTATATTAATATGAGAACTTAACTGTTCCCATCCGTAATAATCTACCAGGAAGTTAACTATAAACTCCAGAGTTTTCCCCTCCAGTGGATCTTTGCTCATTTTTTGATTTTTTTTGCTCTACGCTCTACGCTTTACGCCCTACGCTCCAGGCTCTGCGCTATCTTTGGATCTCTTTAACTTTGATCCCCAGCTCCCTTTCAATTCCTTTTAATCCATCAACTTCCCTGGGAGTTACAAGGCTGAGAGAGAATCCCTTATTTCCAGCACGTCCTGTTCGTCCGCTGCGATGAGTATAATATTCTGTTTTCTCAGGAAGCTGATAATGAACCACAAATGCAAGTTCCTTTACATCGATGCCTCTTGCTGCCAGATCGGTCGCAACAAGTATCTGGAGTTTAGTATTCTTGAATGCCCTCATTACTTTATCACGTTCTTTCTGTAACATATCGCCCTGCAATGCCTCGGCATTAACTTTTTTTGCCTGAAGTCTTTTCGTTACTGTCTGGGCTTCGATTTTTGTCCTGCAGAAAACAAGCCCTCTTCCTGCTCCCTGGGTTCTCAGGAACTGGAAGAGGACCTCGGGTTTATCAAGACGTGAACATATTAGGAATTTGTGTTCAATATCCTTGTTTACGATGTCATTTCTGTTTACCTCAATCCGTACTGCTTTTGGAGACATATAACTAGAAATGATCGTTTTAATACCAACCGGCATAGTTGCGGAAAACAACCAGGTGTGGCGGTTGCCGGCAGTATATTTAAGAATTGTATCGAGCTCTTTTTTGAATCCCATGCTGAGCATCTCATCGGCTTCATCGAGAACCAGGGTTCTGATGAATGAAAGATCGATTGCTTTACGCTGGAGAAGATCACAAAGACGTCCGGGTGTGGCAACCACAATGTGAGTAGGCCTTTTTAGCGACCGTATCTGTTCCTCAATATGAGCTCCACCATAAACCGATTCGATGAATATCTTTTTTGGGAGATATTTTGTAAACTTAAACAACTGTTTTGCAATCTGTTGCCCAAGTTCGCGCGTAGGCGATAATATCAGGGCCTGTATATATGGTTTATCAGGATTTATTGCCTGCAATATTGGAAGTCCATATGCAGCTGTTTTACCTGTTCCTGTCTGTGCCTGACCGATGAAATCGGTTTCTTTTTCAACTAAAACGGGAATAGCTTTTTCCTGTATTTCAGTCGGATTAATTATATTTATTTCTTCCAGTGCCTTTATAAAAGTGCCGGATATGCCTAATTCAGAGAACGTTTTCAAATATTTGATATTAGTGGGTTGCAAAGATAGCCAAAAATGCGGTATAACCTTTGATTCTTATTTGTGACTCACTCTGGACCTATGTGAAGTTTTTTTTATTACACAGAAGTTACACGAGAAGCACAGAGGCACACAGAGGAAAACCACAATCAATCCAATTTTGTAACTTAGCACTTAAAAACACGAAATGAAGCAGGTAATTTTCCTTCTGTTCATGTTGACTATGTCGGAGATTTTGGCCTCGGGACACCTATATCACCACACTTATGTATGGGTTCATTCTGGACCGTACAGACAGGCACTGGAACAGAAATATCACCAGCACTACCAACCTTACAGATTATTTTACAAAAGCATTTAGCTTATCTGTTCCTGATAATCTCTGCGCAGAATGCATAAGTCAGTACGGATCTGAAAAAATAATGGCTGATGAGATCAAAAGAGATGAAGAAAGAGTTGAACTTATTGCAGGTTACCGAGGTTTATTTATCATAAAACCTCATTTGAATATCAGACTTGAAGATATAAGGATTTCTTTTGATCCCCGGAACCTGATTCCTCTCGAAGAATATGGAACTGTTTACCCCACAAAGAGAGTATCGGATAACTGGGGCATTCTTACGGTAACAGAAGGTGCATAAGGACAGTTCCGACGGAAATTATTTGCTGAAGAAGAAATAGGAGAGGTGCAGGAGTGCGTAACTTTTATGGTTAAAGGACTTCATCCTTGGTTATCCAATTTAACTATTGTAAATTTGAAATAATACTTTAGGTAATCTTTAAAAATAACTCAGCTATGAAAAATGTTTTATTAACTATCCTTTTCACGCTTCTGTTTCTTGTTATTATTTTTACGGTGTACATTTTCTCAGGAACATTTGATCCAAGTCAGATCAAGCATCACAAGCCTATCACCGAAAAGATAATCGGTATCACACTGGAGCATTCAATTAACAAAAGAATTAAAGGTATCGTTGCGCCGAACCTGCAGGATACTAGTTTGTTTAGTGTTGGCATATCGCATTATAATGAGATGTGCGTTGTTTGTCATGGAGGACCGGGTCTTAAACCTTCTGAGCTTGCAAAAGGTCTTTATCCGGAGCCACCGGTATTCTATAAATCTGACGACATGCCAAAACCGGATGAGGCATTCTGGATTATAAAAAATGGCATCAAAATGACTGGTATGCCGGCTTTTGGTCCTACTCATGAAGATAAACAGATCTGGGCTATCACCGCTTTTATGCTTAATAAAATGAATAGCTTATCACCGGCGGAGTACCAGGAAATGTTGAAGAAAGCACCGGGAAACGGGATGTAAATAGTTGCTGGTTGCTGGTTGGGAATATGGATTAACAGCCTAAAGATAAAAAAGCTCAAGCGCTCATGGTAAAGTTCTCTGTGCAATTCCGTGTTTCTCTGTGACTTCAGTATAAGTTCTTAATTTTTTTGTAACAGAGACTGTCACAGAGTTCACAGAGAAAACAATTTTTAAACAACAACCCTGTACTTTCAAACTATTTGTTTAATGCCATAAAATTCAATAGTTTTACTAAATCATGAAACTATAATAATTGAGGATGGAGAAAACATTGGGTTTTTTAGCACCGGTTATAATCTCTTGTTTGATATTCATATTAAACGCCCTTTTACCCGGAAGATGGGTGACCGGATATATTACCAAGACAAATTCCAAAGAAAAAATGAGATATCATCTTAATGGTATAAGCGTTTTCTTTGTAATGGTTCTTCTATGGTTTCTTCTTGGTTATTTTAAAGTAATGCCTTTCGACTGGTTGTACAATTACAGATGGTACGGACTTGCTGGCGCCTTTGTCGCAGGAATAATCTTCTCTCTTGTTGTTGTGTTGCGTTACCCGCCGGTGAGGAAATCGTTTTTGTCTGATCTGTTTTTCGGCAGGATAGAAAACCTTCAGTTCCGTGGGGGACTTGCAGATGCAAAGATGTGGCTCTACCTTACAGGTGCAACAATGCTCGAGTTGAATGCCCTTAGCTTCACTGCTCATCATTTGGCGCTTTACGGAGATCAGTCTTCCGCAGGCATTATTCTGTCAACAGCTCTTCTTACATATTTCGTTATTGATTATTTCATTTTCGAAGAAGTTCATCTGTACACCTATGATTTATTTGCAGAAAGAGTGGGATTCAAATTAGGCTGGGGATGCATTGTCTTTTACCCATATTTTTATTCGGTTTTTTTATGGTCGACAGTAGATCTGCCTGATCCTCATACACCTTCATGGTTATTATTTGTATATGTACTTATTTTCTTATCGGGGTGGGTATTATCACGCGGAGCAAATCTTCAGAAATATTTTTTCAAGAAAAATCCGGGGAAGCCTTTTTTGAATATTATTCCTGAAACAATTTCTGATGGCAATAATGCCCTGCTGGTAAATGGATTCTGGGGCCTCAGCAGACATATTAACTATTCAGGTGAGATCTTAATGGCATCGGGTATAGTTCTCTGTACTGGTTATCCTACTTTAATCGGTCCATGGTTATATCCTTTATATTACATCCTGCTTTTATTTGCACGTCAGAGGGATGATGATAAGAGATGCGCTTTAAAATATGGCGACCTCTGGAATACATATGTTAAAAGAGTTCCTTACAGGATTATACCTTACATTTATTAACTCAATCCGGTTCAGATTCTAAATTGAGTAGTAATTGAAAATATTTTAACCACAAAGTCCACAAAGAAGGCACAAAGCACACAGAGATGTTTGTCTTGTAAATGAGCACTTTGTGACCTTTGTGTTATCCTTTGTGATCTTTGTGGTTAAAGGATTTTGACTTTTTCACATCTCCAATTCCCTAACGTAAGATTGTTAAAGTCGATACATCTTCCTTGTAGTATCCCCCATAATATTGATTGCCATTTTCCGGGGCATAATCTTCTGCATTATGAATGAAGCTATCCTGTTGCTTCTGCCAGTTATGAAAGATGGCTGTTTTCCTAAATTCTTTAAACACTCTTTTGCGACTTCTGAAGGTTCAAGAACACGTGGAGTAAAAATACCGGTTTTTTCAGGTTGTGTATTTATATAACCGGGAGTTGAAGTTGCTCCGGCACAGCATGCTATGATATCGACGCCGCTGTTTTTCCATTCATACCACAGGCTTTCTCCTAAAACCCTGTTGAATGCTTTTGTTGCAGCATACATAGTTAGAAAACCGCTTCCCTGGAATCCGGCAAGGGAAGTCATCAAAACAATTGCGCCATTTCCTTTCGCCAGCATTTTTTCTCCAAAGAAATGAACCAGTTTCAAAGGAGTTATCATATTGACCCGGGCAGCAAGTGTATGGTTTTCTGAGGAATTTTTTATAAACGGTCCTATATAAGAGAGGGCAGCATTATAGACCATCAGATTTATTTCTTTACCATTTAATGCTTTCTCAATATGATTTACTGCGTTTATATCTGACAGGTCGCAGGATATACACTGTATTTGTACTTTAAATTTGTCGCTGAGTGAATCAGCCAGCAATTGCAATGGCCCTGTGCGACGTGCGATGAGAACCAGGTCCATGCCTTCCTTTGCAAGCTGAGTGGCAAAGGCAGCTCCGATCCCTTCAGATGCACCTGCCACCAGGGCAGTATTACCGTATTTTTGTTTCAAGGTCATTATTCTGAATTTAAAACTCTCAACCTCAACCTCAACATCAACATCAACCTCAACCTTAACCTTAACCTTAACCTCAACCTCAGGTTATTATCATTTCGTCGCAATTCTCAAGCCCGCAAGTACCATTCGCATTCTTAAAAAGTACTTTCCGGTGAGCAATAGATAAGCACTGAATATATTCTTTTATGTTTACCACATTAGCCGGATTTTTCACCACCAAAGGTATCACACCAATCCGTGGAAGCTCAGACTTCTTTTCATAATTCATTTCACAGACATAGTATAATTCCCTGTTAATTTCAATCGGATCACCATCAGTGGGTATACTGTCAAATGATATTTCCGGAAGTTCAGTATTATCAATTACATTATAAGGTTTCAGCACTACTTTATCCATATGATTTCAATTTACAATCAGTAAAGTTATAAAAAAAGGCGTAAAGGAGTAAGGGTTCAAAGGTTTAAAGGAAACCCCCTGCCGCTCCGCTCCCCATAGCTATCGGGATGTCCCTCTAAAGGGGGACGAATTCGGTGTACTTAGTGAATTAATTAAAATTTTGAGAATTTACCCCCCTTTAGGGGGGCAGGGGGGCCATGTTAGTGTCAGGAGGTTACAAGGAGAAAGTGGCGCTTGTGAACTATTTCCGGGGTTTTCCCGTTAAAGGAGGTAAATAGACCTGATGCTCAAAAATCATTGGAAAAAAATTGTTGTTATTTTTCTGGTAATGTTGTTATTACCGGTGTTGCTTGTGTTTACTGTTTACTTGGGGATATTCGGTCATCTGCAGACTACAAAAGAACTTTTGAATTATAAAAACGCAAATGAAACAACAGTACTTTCTTCCGAAGGAGTACTCATTGGTAATATCTTTTCACAGAACAGGACCAATATTTCATTCAGCCAGATTCCATTGAACCTGATCAATGCATTGGTTGCAACCGAGGATTCCCGTTTTTTTGAACATAAAGGTATTGATTCAAGAAGTCTTTTCAGGGTCCTTTTCAAATCAATTCTTCTTAATGACCGCCGGTCAGGAGGAGGCAGCACATTAACACAGCAACTGGCGAAGAATATGTTTGGCAGGAAAAAAGCAGGTCATCTCTATATGCTTATTATCAAAACAAAAGAGGCAATAATTGCTCATCGTCTCGAAAAAACCTTTACTAAAGAAGAGATACTGACGCTTTATCTGAATACAGTATCTTTCGGTGAAAATAATTACGGAATAGGAACTGCATCAAGAAGGTATTTCAATAAAAAAACCGACAATCTGACTACTGAGGAATCTGCGGTTCTGGTAGGAATGCTCAAAGCCAATACTTTTTATAATCCCCGTCTGAATCCTGAAAATGCGTTAGCAAGAAGGAATGTTGTTTTGAGGCAGATGGAGAAGCAAAATTATCTTAACACACCTGAGGCGGATTCTCTTTGCCACCTGCCGTTAATACAAAATTATTCCGATGTTGAATCGGATGGCCCGGCCGATTATTTTCTCGTAAGGGTTAAAGATGAGGCTGAGAAAATATTACAGAATGTTGAGACAGAAACCCGAAAGAAATGGAACCTGGAAGAAGACGGTTTGATTATAACAACTACACTGAATCTCACTCTTCAGAAATATGTTCTTGAATCCTTTCGTGAACATCTTTCTGTAATGCAGAAAAGACTAAATGAACAATATCAGAGTGCCTCAGGTAAAAGAACTGTTAAACAGATTGCAGATCAGGAAATTAAAACTATGAATTTGTCTGATCGGGCAGATGAGATCAATTTACGTCGCATCTTTGACTGGAATGGCTCCCATTCTGATTCAATTTCGGTGGGTGACAGTCTGAGGCAGGCCTTATTGATACTACACGCAGGACTTCTGGCCATGGACCCGCAAACAGGTTCTGTAAGATCGTGGGTAGGCGGCGTCGATTTTAAATCTGCGCCATACGACCAGATTTATGCCCGGCGCCAGATGGCTTCCTCATTTAAACCAATTCTCTATGCTGAAGCATTTGAACAGGGAATTGAACCCTGTCTTTATCTTGATAATGACTCCATTACTCTTCATGGGCTTAAAGATTGGACTCCTGAAAATTACGATCACACCACCGGGGGGAAATATACTCTTGCAGGTGCCCTGACCTTTTCCATGAATATTCCAACGGTAAACTTGTTTTTGCAAACACGTTTTCAGAAACTTGATTCACTGTGGATGAAAATGGGGTTTTCCTATAATCTTGACAGTGTACCATCCATAGCTCTTGGTACAGCTGAGGCAAGTATCCTTGAAGAAGCGATAGCATATTCGTCTTTCGCCAATGGGGGCTTCAAGGTCTCACCACAATGTATAACCACTATCAAAGCACCGGATGGCGAAATAATCTATCAGAACGAATTCAGTGAACCAAAAGAAAGGGTCCTGAGCGAGAGATCAGCGACACTTATCCGGGCTATTTTGCAAAAAGCAGTCAGTGAAGGGACTGGAGCTACCCTGGGTAGTGTATATGGAATTAATCTTCCACTGGCCGGGAAGACAGGTACTTCACAGGACTATTCAGATGCGTGGTTCACCGTTTTCAATCCAAAACTTGTTGTTGTGACCAGGGTTGGAGCCTCATCACGAGCTATTCATTTTAACAATGGTTCGTATGGTTCCGGAAGCACCCTTGCCTTGCCAATAATAGGATTAACATTGAAAAAAGTGCAGAAGAACGACACCCTGAGAAGGCAACTTTTTACGGACTTTCCAGGTCTGTCTCCTGATCTGGTGGCTGCACTTGATTGTCCTGAATTTAAAGAAAAGAACCTTGTTAACAAGTTTCTTGACCTTTTCCATGGCAGAAAAAAATCATTGATTGAAAATAACCCGTCGAAGCCAAAGCAAAAGAAAAAGGGATTTTTCAGAAGACTGTTTGGGAAATGATGGCCCCCCTGTCCCCCTAAAGGGGGGCGTAATTCTCTGTATTTTAAGTAATTCATTTATGAACCCGAATTAGTTAGCGGCAGAGGGTCGCTCATATTTGATGAGCTTTGTGGATAGCGGATTTTACCTGATTTAAAAATGAAATTTTACTAACTTTGCGGCCGATTATGGATATCACACTACGTATCGCATGCTTTACCCCGAAATAATTGATAAATGATCAAGAAAATTAAAATTGAAATAGCCCAGCAAATTCTGGATGACCTGAAAGCTAAGTTAAGACTTACCCGCTGGCCTGATGAGATTGAACACTCTGGCTGGACATATGGGGCAAGTTTAAGTTATATGAAAGAACTGGAAGATTACTGGGTCAATTACTTTGACTGGCGAAAAACCGAAAGTGAAATTAATAAGTATGCCAATTTTATTGCAGAGGTTGAAAATTATAAGATCCATTTTTTACATATCAAAGGCAAAGGGGCAAAGTCTGTTCCACTGATCATAACCCATGGATGGCCTTATTCGTTTCTCGAGATGATGAAACTTATACCCTTGCTCACAGAGAATCCTGATTTCTCATTTGATCTTGTTATTCCTTCGATGCCGGGATACGGGTTCTCGCAAAAAGTTACTCAGACAGGATGCAATGTTACTTTTATGGCTGAGTTATGGCATAAAATTATGACTGAACTTGGATATGATAAATACGCTGTTCAGGGTGGTGATTTTGGATCGGGTGTTTCCACAGCTTTAGCCATGAAATATCCTGAGAACGTCATAGGTGTGCATCTGAATTATATCCCGGGTAATTATGTCCCGCTGATGGAAGAGAAGGAGGAATTTACAAAAGAAGAAAATGATTATCTCGATTCGGAAGAAGAATGGTTTTCCAGAGAAGGGGGCTATTCACTTGAACAGAATACAAAACCACTTACCCTGGCATATGGACTTAACGATTCACCGATGGGATTGTGCGCCTGGATAGTTGAGAAGATGTATGGCTGGTCAGAATGCAACGGTTATATAGGGAGTGTTTTTTCAAAAGATGAACTTTTATCAAATGTCACGCTTTACTGGATAACTCAAACAATCCATTCATCGATGAGGCTTTATAACGAGAACAGTAAAAATCCCCTCGTAATAGGAAAGGATACATTCATAAAGACTCCTGTGGCAATTGCCCATTTCCAGTATGAGGAACCGTTTCCTCCCAGGAAATTCGTTGAACGCGGGTATAATATTCAGCAATGGAGTGATTTTCCTTCCGGAGGACATTTCCCCGCAATGGAAAAACCTGAATTGCTGTCAGAAGATATCCTCAAATTTTTCAAAAGTCTGACCTTATAAATGGCGTAAAGGCGGAAAGGGTCTATGAAAATAACGCGAATAACAAAATTTACTGATCAGGTCTTTGAAACAGTCCTTAAGCTGCTTCCTCAACTTGATCCGGCTATTGATTTGCCTTCCAGGCTATATTTCAAAGACCTTCTTGCGTCGGTGAATACACATTTCTTCATCGCCGAACTTGATAACAGGGATATAGCCGGTATGCTTACTATCGGAACTTATCCGACACCAACAGGAATAAAATTCTGGATTGAAGATGTGGTAGTTGATGAAACACAGAGAGGTACGGGAATTGGTAAGGATTTAATTCAATTTGCAATCGACTACGCTAAATCATTGGGAGCAGAGGATATAAGGCTCACCTCAAGACCGACAAGAATTGCTGCAAATAAACTGTATCTGAAAATGGGATTTGTCAGGTATGAGACGAATGTTTATAAATATAAGGTGCCCCCTATGCCCTAAAGGAGGGTAAATTCATCATCCACTTAGTATTCTCATTTACTTTACAGTATTTTTCCCCGCATGCCTGCACAGCAGGCATGTCTGTGGTTAACGGATTTCAGACAATCACTCACCACATGCCTTATACCTCATACCCCACAACTTTATCCCCCCTCACCTGTTATTATTGGAAAGTGATTCGATACTTCAAATGTATATTTCAATTTGTTTATTTTATTAACTGGCTTTTCAATTCTGAAATCTGATCCGATATGAAAAAAATCGAAGTCGGGAATACTGTCCCGCAATTTACGCTGGATGACCAAAATGGAACCCCCTTTCCCATTAATTCTGTTATCGGCAACAAGAACCTGGTAATTTATTTTTATCCCAAGGACGACACTCCGGGTTGTACAAAGGAAGCCTGTGCTTTTCGCGACCAGTTCGAGGTATTCAATGAAGCCAATGCAATGATCATTGGCATCAGCGGACAATCTGTCGAAAGTCATAAAAAGTTCGCTGAAAAATACCATCTTACTTTCACGCTGTTAAGCGATGAAGAAGATAAAATCAGGAAACTCTTTGGCGTGCCCGCAAGTTTAGGTATGCTACCGGGACGCGTAACTTATGTAGTAGATAAATCGGGGAAAGTGGTCTATGTCTTCAACTCTCAGACGCAAGCCACAAAACATGTTGAAGAAGCCCTGCGCATCCTGAAGGAATTAAAGTAAGTTTATTGTTTATCGTTTCCGATCTGCTCTCTGCTCCATGCCCTTACCCCTTGCCCTATGCAAACATTAATCCATCCTTAATTTAACCTTAACCTGTTCTTAATCTATCAATAACCCTTTTCCGCTAAGTTTGGCAAAGAGAAGTAGAGAATAATCCTCGATTTTTTTTCTGATTCAGTGAAGCGGAGTGGCTACCGGGGATTAGTGATTTAAATACCTGATGAACTAACAGGGATTGATTAACGGAAAGGATTGGGTGAGAATTTTTAAATCAGGTTGGAGATGGAAACAAATAGTTCTAATGTACAATTGTTCGATTTTGAAAAGGGGTTAACCAAATTTACACATAGTCTGAACCTGGACATTGAAGAACGTGATCTTGTGAGGGAAACATTGTTGAATGGTGTTAATAGCCGCACCAGGTATAAAACTGATGGTTATTTAAAATCCTTTACGGACAGGATGCTCAGGAAAGCATTTATTAACAACTATAAAAGGATCGTGATGCAGGACTTGCCTGTGAACCGGGCAAATGACCTGTTTATGATGTCGCAGGATGAATCAGATGCTGATCAGGAATCTTTATACAACAATATCATCCGGAATATAGAGCAATTGAATTACAGACTGAGGGAACCATTTAAGATGTATGTCGAAGGCTATAATTACAGAGAAATAGCGCAGAAATTAAACCTGAGATTTGAAACTATAGCAAAAAGGATTTTTATTGCCCGTAGTCAACTGATTTTAAAGAATATCTGAATCAGTTTAGTTGTATTCATATCTTAACACTTACTACCATGAACATAAAAAAATACTGGTCAAACAAGAAAGAAAGACTGAAACAAATGTATCCATTTATAACCGAGAAAGATCTTAAGTACAAGATCGGAGGGGAAAAGAAAATGATTGAAACCCTCGGCAGCAAACTCGGAAAAACAACCCAGGAATTATTACATATGATCATAATGCTTTAACCGGCATTCCGAATACCTACCAGCTTTCCTCACAGAATTATGTAACTTATTCCGATAATAGTATAACAGATCGCGAATTAAGTGAACCTATCTTTGCGATATGAGAAGTACTACATTATTAAAAATAAATTCGTCCAAGTGCAGACGGATGATCGTCATTGCGGAGATCAATATTCTACGCAAGTATGAGGATCGACAAAATATTGATGAAAAGATAATCCGTCAGATGACAAAATTGCATTCAATATGGTTCAAGGGATTACAATTGTAAAGGCTTAATAGTTTAAAGGTTCAACGGTATAAAGGCAAAGGAGTAAGCTTTTTTCCGCCATTAGTTATACATAGTGAGTCACATTTTTTTCTTACTTTAACCGGCAACCCAACAATGTCATAAGAATGTTCATCATCAGCTTTATATCCTTGTTGAGCATTTTCGTATCATCACCACTCATACCTATCCACAATGAACGAGCCGACAGCACTGATGTTCATCAACTATGGATCGACTGCAAACTTGATGGAGTGATATCCTATGAGGTTTTTAACACAGCTTACAGGGGTTATAGCCGGATAGATAATCTCAAGAAAAAAAATCTGATTACAATAATTGACTATTCCTTGCCATCGACGGAGAAGAGGTTATTTGTAATTGACCTTGGGAACAAAAATCTTTTGATCAGATGTCTTGTTGCCCATGGTAAGAACTCGGGAGAAAATTTCGCAAAAAGTTTTTCAAATGATTTAAGGTCATTGAAAAGTTCGCTTGGATTTTTTATGACAGCTGAGACTTACAATGGAGAGAATGGATACTCACTCAAGCTTGACGGACTCGAAAAGAATATTAACGACAATGCAAGGAAAAGAGAGATAGTTATTCATGGAGCAGATTACGTAAGTGAAAGATACGCAATTCGGTATGGCAGATTGGGCAGGAGCTGGGGTTGTCCGGCTGTACCAACAGAAATCTTAAAAGAGTTAGTCGATAAGATTTCTGGTGGTAGTTGCCTCTTTATTTATGCTGATGACAAATCCTATAAAGAAAATTCAGCTTTTATGAAATAGTCTTGCAGTCTTGCTGTTCTACTTTTTCACAAACACCAGGTTCCTCACCCTTCCTGTTGAAACCTTGCAGCCGGTGACGTTATTATTACTATCCTTAACAAATTCAACATTACCGAAATACCACTGATCGCCATTAAACTGGTCAGGTTTTATTGCCATAAGATGAACATCTCCTGTACGGAAATGTCTTGCAATAAGTTTACCGGATTCTACAACCATTGTATATGTGGTACTTAACTCCGGACTGTAATAGTCTCCTGCATACTCAGTGAGATTTACTTTAGCAGGATCGAAATCGGGCAATTTCATAATAATGTGATCTTCACCTCCCATCGAGACTTTCATCCCGGTGACTTTACCTGATCCATCTTTGATGAAAGTAGCTCTGGCTGAAGCTGCACTGACATCAAATGTGATAGATGAAACTGGTGTCATCTGGGTTTTTGGAAGACCCGGAGACTCCGCAAAAAGGTTCTCATCTTCAAGAGTTATTGTGGCAACATTTCCCGGTTCCAATTCATACTTTCCACAGTAGGAGAGAAGCGTATCATGATCTATTTTTATATTATTATCAGAGGTAACTCCCGGAGCCTGATTGACTTCTGCTGCTTTTTTTGGTGTCGCAATCACTTCTTTATCCTTGAGGTAAATATCTGAGACTTTGAGAGCCATTCCTGAAGGATCAAATGAAGCCAGATTACTCAGCACATTTACTGAGAATTTCTGATCAGGGAACCGGTGAAGAGCGGTTCTGTAACCTGCGTCAGCACCATTGTGAGAAATCATCTTTAATCCCTTGTAAATCCCGATGCCCTGACCCATAGCATAACCAATAGTATCACCCTTGTTAAGAAGACCTTTCAGATTCATCATCCAGATAATATCTTTACCCACAACAGGTTTTTCAAAATTCGCAGCCCAGCGGCTCAGGTCTTCTACAGTTGTAAAAAGGCTTGTTGCGCCAACAACTGAATAGCTCAATATGCTTTTTTTGACACCTGTGCTGTCGATGTGATAGGAGTAGGCTCTGTTCTTTACGATCTTTTCACAATCGTCATAAAACTGAGTGTTCGTCATCTTCAGAGGTTCAAAAATGTGTGTGCGGGTAAATTCTGCGAATGTCATACCCGATACCCTTGCAACAACTTCTGCAAGCAGAGTGAATCCGGTATTGCAATACAGGAACTCATCCCCCGGGGTGAAATTCAGATCCTTCTGCCGGCTTACAAGCCTCAATACCTGGTCTTTTGTGATTATATCATCGAGCCGCCAGCCTGCCATGGCAAGAAGATCCCACTGATCTCTTAACCCGCTTGTGTGATGCATAAGCTGGTTGAGTGTGATCACTGTACCAAAATCAGGGACCTCAGGAATATATTTTCTTACATCATCGTTTATTGAAAGCTTGCCTTCACCCTCAAGAAGCAGGATTGAAAATGCTGTGAATTGTTTCGATACTGATGCAATATGGAAGATTGTTGTTGGTGTATTTGGAATATTATATTCAAGATTGGCGCTACCGTAACCTTTTTCGAAAATTATTTTACCATCCCTTTCTACTGCAACTGAGGCTCCGGGTGTCTGTGGGCTATTCAAGGCAGTAAAAAGCTGGTCTATCTGTTTTTCAGGAGTAGTCCCTTTTGGTTCAAGTTTTTCCCAAACCAGGTCATAATTTCCCTGGTGACCTTTTTCCTCCAGAGCAGTTACCTCAAGAGAATAGTTACCCGCCTTATCAGAAAACAGGGTGACCAGTTCATCTCCTTTTCGTCCGTTCGGACTGTCAAAATCGTAGAGCTTTTTTCCGTCAGGATCGAAGGTGGTGATCAGTGCGTCAACGCCTTTCTGGTTAAGCCTGAAGAATGCAAACTGATCTTTTCCCAGTTTTACGGTATACTTGTGTTTCTCCCCGGCTTTTAATAGTTCTGAAACGTTTTTCCCCTTTACAAGTTCAGATTGTTTGTCCTGGCTTTTCAGAGGCATTGTAAAGCTTACTGTCAGCAGAATTGCCAACAGGATGGCGAGGTTCTTGTTAATTTTCATTTTTGAAGGATTTTTTTGATCAATGAATTTAGAAATTATTTCTTTACAAAGACTTGAGAAATTTAAAAATGCTGCAAATTCGAAAAGATCTTAACCCTTAAATATCTTTGAGAAATCCACATAACACAATACTGTAACCACACAGAATACTATCAGGCTATTTAACTGAAACCCTGAAAGAAATCTATGTGGATTGGGAATAAAATTGCACATTAGAACGGGGTAGGCATAAGGCACATATATAGCACTTCCCCAGTTTCCGATTACCATAGTGACCGCAATTATCAGACCCGCAAGACCTATTCCTATGTTCAGAAAAAGGTTCTTTAACCGGAAACTCAACCAGAAATGGATAGCAATTATCCCCGATACTGAAATAAATGACCGGAAAATGTATGAAGCTATCCCCAGTTGTGTGGATTGGTAAGAATAGGAGGGACTATATCTTAGAAAATTAAACCCGCTTTTCCATAAGCTTAATAAAACACCTCCCGATAAAAAGAAGATAACTGCAAGAATATAAAAAAATATCATCAGGCATATTAATACCAGGTATTTGCAGAAAAATATCCTGGTCTTAGATACCGGAAGTACAAATAAATATTTCCACGAATTGGATTTATGCTCAATATTCAGAAGAAGTGTGACCAGCAATACAATCAGCAATGGAAGAAAGGTAAAGTGGACACTGTTAAATCCGTTCCGCAGATATTCATGCCATGGGTTTACCCCCGGGGCCGGGAGATATTTTTTCCATTGATATGCGTAACTTATCGTCAGAAAAAAGGGAATGAATGCTGCTCCAAGAACCACCAGCCACAAAGCAAAAGTGCTTTTAATCTTGATCATTTCGGCACGAAAAAATATGATAAAATCTTTCATTTTTAAAGTTTTTAATTTTGGATAAAAGAATTATGAATTGAAAATTACATTAATAGCATTACAAGACCTGCTGTACCTTTTCAGTCATGCCTAAAAAGAGCTGCTCCAGATCTTTGTTTTCACCATAAGCCTTGTAGATGCCTATATTAATATTTACCAAATCGCTAATGATACAGGCAAACTGCTCTTTTGAACTGCAATTAACAATTAACTCGTTCTTATTATTCCGGACAGAATATCCTGATTTCAGAAATTCAAGGGCTGACTGATTATTATTTGTTTCGAGATGGTATTTGCATTGATCCTTGTGAAGATCCCTTAGTTCATTTATGGTCCCCTGGAATATCAGTTCCCCCTTATTAATTATCCCCACGTCTGTTACCATCTTTTCGATCTCAGATAACAGATGACTCGATAAGAAAATTGTCGTTCCTGATTCCTTATTTAAGGTCATAAGCAATTCACGGATCTCAACTATTCCACCCGGATCAAGGCCATTTACCGGTTCATCCAGAATTAGTAACTCTGGTTCTCCGATAAGAGCAATTGCAAGACCTAAACGCTGCTTCATTCCTATCGAATATTGACTTACTTTTCTCCCTGCCGCTTCAGATAATCTAACCATTTGCAGAACCTCAGCTACCCTCTTTCTATTGACTTTTCTGATTGAACAGCTTATCTCCAGATTGTCATAACCTGAAAGATGCTCATATAAAGAAGGATGCTCTATCAGCGATCCGGTTCCGGATAAAATTTTATTCCTGTTTTCGCTGAGTTTCCTTCCAAAAAGATGTATCGTGTTTCCAGGTGCTTTTAATAATCCAAGAAGCAACCGTATTGTTGTAGTCTTTCCGGCTCCGTTTGCTCCTAGAAAACCGTAAACAGATCCTTTTTCTACTTTTAAGTTTATGTTCTTCAAGACATGTTCATGTTCATTGAAGCCAAATTGTAGATTTTGTGTTTCAATAATTAGTTCTTTTGTAGTCTGCATGATCTTATGTATATTTAAATTTGACTTATTTATGGCGAATATCAGCCATCAATATGACAGAGAAAAATTTTAAGTTCATACACCATAAAATGGATTACGAAATGCCGGTTTTTAAGGTCGGACACATAAATACGAATTTCTAATTTTAACTTTAACAGAAGAGAATTGAGACAAGCGCAAAAAATTGCTACAGAGGTGTTTGAAAGCCAGGTGGGAGTGCATTTTATATTTATTTTCATTTTTTTGGCACTATTTTGCTTGCCAGCTATTTTCAGTGGTGTTCCGGCTTCCAGGATAATAAATATAATGCTGCTGGGTTTATTCTTTCTAGTATGCATTTATGCAGGCCGGTGGATCTGCAGAAAATGGCTATCGTCATCGCAACTGGCTCAATTTGTTATCTACTCGGCAATTGCATTGCTTGGTTTATCTCTAATAGGCGTTTTCGGTCTGAAGCAGTTCTCAAGAGATGATGGTGCCGGTATGATAATAGCTTTAGTATCTGTTGTTGCAGGGTTTCTCCTGCTTGGTACATTTCTCTCCATAACGCGCACTGCAATGCTCAGACAACTCAAAGGAACAGGACCGGTAAAGCCATTTTCACTTGAAAATATATTAGCTTCAATCGATAAAGTAACTGCAAATCTGGATTCTCTTGAGAAAAGGGTGCCGGTCACTGACCCGGATGCTGATAACCATTTCTTTATCAAGGCAGACGGAAAGATCTTTAAGATTGATTATGATGAATTATTATATGCTGAGGCACAGGGCAACAACACAAAAGTAGTTACAGAAAAAAGGATTCTTATGCCGAATATTTCATTTACAAATTTTGAAAAAATGTTGCCTCTTTCACAGTTCGTCAGGATCCACAGATCTTTTATAATCAACAAATCAAAGATCGATCATATCGAAGGTAATCGCTTATTTATCATTAAGACCGAAATTCCCATTGGCAGTAACTACAGGGATAATTTTTTAAAACGTTTAGGTATTTAGCCACTCATTTCCAAAATAAACAGATGAAGTTCAAACTTCGACAGTTGAAAATATTCCTTCGTACCGATCCTAAAGTCTGATCAGTGTTTTATAAATAGAGTCACGCAGTTCAGGTATAACTTTCGTTTGTTCTGCATATTCATTCCACCCCGATACAGTTCTGTTTATATCTGAAACTATTGATGGTGCCTTCTTTATGTTCATCTGTTTTGCTACTGAAAGAAAATCATTACGATTGATATTCTCTCTCTTCCCGTTTACACTGAGAGATTGCCGGCTCACCCAGGTGCTGGCCGGACGATATGAATGGCAGATATCAAATGCAGGGGAAAGTCGCCACCTGCCATTGTCAGGCATCAGGAATGCGAAGTTTTTAGTATGATCATCACAGTTCCGGGCAAGAACGTTGAACACCATCCTTCTGAAGAGCTGTTCAGCCTGCGGATAAGGTAATCCCAGGGTCCGCAATGTTTGAAAAAGCTGTTCATACGCGAATGAGTTTATATCGTTAAAGTCGAAATGTTGCATAGCAAATAAACTTTGCATATGGATTTTCCTGTTGCCTGGTTCGCGGTCAAATCTTCGTGTCATGAAGTGAGCCCTGTCGTTTTCTTCAAACAGTCTGCACTCTGTCATTTCTATACCGGCATCTTTCGCCATAAGACTGTACGCCATCTCAACCCGTCCATAGCCATTACTTGCACCGAACTGGGCATCTGTAACACCATCAAACTTAAGAAGCCAGTGGGAGAAACCTTCTGGAGCAGCAGACTGCCCGCTCCGGACCTCGCCGGTAGCCGGGTTAAAAGCTATCAGCACCTTAGCTCTTGCACCTGCCGGAGAGGTACCCATCTTCAGTATATCCGACATAGCCTTTTCTTCGTCTTCAGTAAGTCTTGCAGAGAACCCTTCTCTTCCGGATAGAATATCATTGGCTATTTTTACAAGCTCATCTAATTCCACTCTGACTGCCCTGCCGGATCCCTTCGGGAAGGCTGGTTCGATCTCCATCGCACCCATCCCGCGTTTGCCGATGAAACATAATATTTCGACAGGGTTCATGCTGTTTTGAGGACGGCCATTCCGTGCAAGCCAGGCATTTATAAGTGCATTTCCATATTTGTCGGGAAGCATGTCGGCCAGTAAACCGGGCAAACCTCTGAAGGAGGTGCTGGCTCTGAGTTCCGGGAAGGAAAAGATGCTTCCTGCCGCTATACTGACAGGCATTTTCAGAGGGGAGATATCCAGATTGTACCTGAGGAATGAGGGTTCAAATTCAAAGGAACCCACACCGGTCGAATCATCCCATGCGATTGCACCTGCACGGTGTTTCCAGATGTTTATGTATGCCGTAGTTATCATCACCAGCCCGATTCAGGTTTTTCGTCGCTCTGTTCCTCCATTGTTTTCTTATCCTTTCTTCCGGCCCTCTTTCGTTTAAGTTTATCTATTCTGGCAAGCTGAAGGGGACTGATTTGCTTTTCAACTGTGAAAGTATCAAGGATATGCAGCATCTTAAGTGCCCGCAGGAGCTGGATAAGTGTCAGAAGGTTGCTGTTCATTCCGTTCTCAAACTGACTCAGTGTGGAGCGGTTTATACCGGCCTCTTCTGCCAGCTGAGACTGCGATTTATCTTGTTCCAGACGATGATGCTTTATGAAGAATCCTATTCTCTTCATAAAAGCAGGATCACTTATAGAATATATATTATTGTTGGTTATATCCATCATTAATAATATTAAATGATAATAATGTTGGTTATAAACAACAAATATATGAATAATACTTAATAAGATGAAAATTATTGTAGATTTATATTGGAGTAAAGGCTCAAGGGCGTAACGGCGCGACGGTTAGTCCGTCAAACCTTATTACAACACGAGCTTTTCCAACATTAGCGACCGATAACTTTTTTGCATTTTTCAAACTTCCGGTTAAATTGCATGTTATAATGATCTAAAACATAATTGTAATAAGAGTTCATGGTCAGAAAGTATATTTTTCTATTGTTGGTCATATTTTATTGTGATGCACAGGCACAAACAAATTATATAATACACCCGGAATGCAGTGATACAATTACCAGCGATAAGCCATTAGTGATTTTTTTTACGGGTGATTCAGGCAGGAGCTCATTTGGTGAAAAATTAACCGACAGCTTATGTGCTGAAAATATACCTTTAATGTCTATCAACTCATATAAATATTTCAGCCAGCGTAAAACTCCCCAGCAAACCTTAGACAGTATTTTACCTTACATTGAATTGAATTTGAAAAGGTATAATCGCCATAAATTTATTTTTGCCGGTTATTCCTTCGGATCTGAAGTGGTGCCATTTCTTTACAATTTAATGAGTGATGAATGGAAAAACAGAGTGGAATTTATGGTATTGATTTCACCGTCTGACAACTCGGATTTTAAAATTCATTTTTTAGACCAGATTGGTCTTAATAGCAAACGTTGGCCATATGACGTGCTGCATGAAATAATGAAAATTGACAATAAAAAAGTTATCGTGTTCTGGGGGAAAGATGAAAAAAGGTTTGAGAAGAAGCAATTCACAAAACACAACATTACAGTGCATCGTTTAAACGGCGGTCACAGACATACAGAAGTAAGACCAATTATTGATGAAATCAATCATCGCATAGAAGATGACGTAAATGCAAACTAGTCTTGCGGTCTGATATTTCACCTCTCATGTCTTTTTTTTTATTCCCCGGCTTTTGATTATCTTGTGACCCGAAATCTAAACCTGAATTCCAGCATTGGAACTTCTGATTATTTTAATGAATGATTACTAATAAGATTAATTTTAAATCCACTGTAATGATGAAAAAGACACTGCGTTATATTACTATGCTTACTGTGATTACTCTTCTTGCTGTTTCATGTACTAAGACAGACACAACTTTCGATCAATCCCTTTTGACCGGAAAATGGCAGTCAGGCACTTTATTCTATAAATATGCTTCTGACGGTACAGGCGCTACCTGGGATACATCCGATAATGTCACCGAAGCAGAAGCGCAGGCATTTACCTGGACACTTGATAAAGATTTACTGACACAGATACATACCATTGAGATTGGAGGTGCCGTTCCCAAAGTCTATACAGTTACAGAATTAACTGCAACTTCACTGAAATATCATGATGATTTCGGAGTAAACTCGTCATTTACCAAATTGGCTCAGTAAAATATCACTTCTTCCATAAGTTGTTAATAATTGAATTGAATATCCTATGAAAAAATTCATAAAGATCTTCTTTATTTCTCTTCTTTCATTGGTAGGAGTTCTGATCATAGCCGTCAGTATAGTTATCTGGATTGTCTTCACTCCTGCAAGGATCACTCCGATTGTTCGCAAACAGGCCGCGAAATATATTACCTGCAAGTCGGAAATAGGTTCAGTGGAATTGACATTTTTCAGCACATTCCCGAACTTTGGATTGAAGATCAGGAATTTCGCATTAATCAACCCTGTCAATGGTTCTATGTCTGATACCCTGGTCAGGGTAAATGAGCTGGTTGCAGTCGTTGATGCAAAAGCCTACTGGAAAAAGAAAGATATCATTCTTATCGGTTTGGAAATGAACAGCGGATCGGTTAACGTTTATTCCGACAGCCTTGGACATTCTAACTATAATATCACACCGGTGGATACAACTCCAACTCCGGCGGTAGCGTCAAAAACCGAATTACCTTTCATTGACCTAAGAAATATTGAAGTGAAAAATGTCAGCCTTCATTATAATGATCTGTCACTAAAGCTTAACACTGTTATCCGCAACCTGAGTGCAAAAATTAACGGAACAATTTCCCACGACAGTATAAGAGGCAATGTTACTGTAAGCACTTCAATGTTATCAGTTGAAGATACCAAAGAAAAGCTTAACACTGAAATCCGTGACCTGAGTGCAAAAATTAACGGAACAGTTATCGGGGATAACATAAGCGGCAATGTTAAGGCAAGCTCTTCAATGATGTCCCTCGATTACGGCGGGGAAAAATACCTGCAACAGGCCTCAGTACACTTCGATCTGCCGATGGATGTAATCACTTCACGCGAGTTTATAAGTCTAAAAAACGCAACAGCTTCAATAAATGATATGGAAATTTTGCTTAACGGGACCATTGAAAATGACACGGTAAGCAAGAATATTACTACTGACCTGACCTATAAACTTGAATCATGGCCGGTTAAAAATCTACTGGCAATTGTGCCGGCTTCATATAGGTCGTATTTCAACGGTATAGAAGTTGACGGATTGTTGTCGTCGGATGGTAGTATTAAAGGCATCTATAATGGTTCACAAATGCCGCTTTTGGATATGCATATGGTGTTTGAAAAGGGGACATTGAAGTATTCCGCTTTTTCGTTGCCACTTCATGATGTTAATGGTGATTTATCGATTCACACTGATCTGACAAGCGATCCGCTTTCATTCGTCCGTATTAACCGTTTCACTGCAAAAACACCTGAGTCAACCATCAGTACCGAAGGTATGGTAACTCACCTGTTTAAGGATATTTCATACAATCTTACCACCACTGCCGGATTAACACTTGATGAATTTAACAGTATGATCCCGGCGGGTATGAAGACTACCATCAGGGGAAAAGCATCGGGAAAGGTTAAGTCAAGCTTTACAATGAGCCAGCTTGAGAAGATGCAATTTGAAAAGATGAAATTGTCTGGTTCAGTAACCCTGTCGGATTTTGATGTCAAATATGATAGCATCTCACTTAAAACTGACAAATCAAAGATCGATTTTGCGTTGCCTAACAATAACCCTTTATCTAAGAACACGGGTTTCGTTTTTGCATCGATAATTTCTGACAATATCGTAGCAGGGAAACTTGCAAGCTATAACGCTTCGCTGACAAAATCATCACTTATCCTTGAAACATCAGACGTCAGAGACAGTACCAGGATACCTGATTTTATCTGCAGCTTCAGCATGGATGCAATGACGGCAGGAATGAATGACATGTCCATCGCCATTGCAGCCCCGCATGGAAAAGTGGCTGTATCTCCCAGACAAGGGAGCCCTTTTCAGCCACATATAAGTTTATCGTATAACAGCGGTGAGCTGAAAACAGCCATGGGTAAAAATTTTGCAACTGTTAATAAAATCAGTACAGACCTCGACATCACAAATGACAATACACAGAAAGATATATTTCTGCAATGGCTCGTAAAAGGTTATATTGACATGAATCAGGGTCTGATTACCATGTCGGAACTTACGAATACGATTGAGATCCCTTCCGTAAAAATGGATTTCGATCCTGAGACTTTCAACATAAAGGAAAGCAGTATGAAGATCGGCAAATCAGATTTTCAGCTTACAGGTAATTTAAATAACGTTTTGTCATATTTCAGAGGAGATTCAATTCTGAGAGGAAAATTCAAATTTGTATCGAATAAAACCGATGTTGCCCAGTTAATGGCTCTGACAAGCGGATTAGGCACTTATGATTCAACAAGTGTAAATAAGCAGGAAAACACATCGGTTGACACTGTAAGTACCGGTCCCTACATGGTACCAAAGAGAATTGATGTGACTCTTAATGCAGATGTCAAACTGGCTACGATAGGTGTTGACACAGCTACAAATATTACAGGTGCCGTCCAGGTCCACGATGGCATCCTTCTTCTCGACGGACTTAAATTCACTACCCCTGCTGCAAGGATGCAGCTTACGGCAATGTATCGTACTCCCCGCAAAAACCACCTGTATCTCGGAATCGATTATCATATGATGGATGTTGAGATCAGTGAATTGCTGACTATGATTCCCGATATTGATTCTATGATGCCTATGCTGAGATCATTCGGCGGTAAAGGTGAATTTCATATTGCTGCCGAGACATACCTCGATTCTTTATATAATATCAAAAAATCGACATTGCGCGGCGCTGCATCGATTAAAGGGAATAACCTGATTCTGATGGACGGTCAGACCTTCAGTGAGATTGCCAAAAAACTCAGATTCAACAAAAAGACCCAGAACAAAGTTGATTCCCTGGCGGCCGAATTCACGATCTTCCGTAATGAAATTGATATTTATCCTTTCCTGATTGTCATGGATAAATACAAGGCAGTTGTGGCCGGACGTCATAACCTGGACATGACTTTCGATTACCATGTTTCTGTCGTTGATTGTCCATTGCCTATAAAGCTAGGAGTAGATATAAAAGGCAATGTGGATAACTTATCATATAAGCTGGTCAAATGCCGTTATGCTGAATATTTCCGGCCTACTTCGCGACATGAGGTCGAGGCCAAACAGCTGGAATTGAGGAATATGATCCGTCAGGCACTGGCGGAGAAAGTTAAAGAATAAATGCCCCCTGCCCCCCTAAAGGGGGGTAAATTCTCTTCAAAAAAGTGAAATTCTTTAAATGACTCATAATTATTCCCTCTTTAGGGGGATGGCAGCGAAGCTGCCAGTGGGTCGCATCTCCACCCTGAGCTTGCCGGAGAGCACTTTGTCCACCATAGCTTCAGCGAAGGTGGATGGTTAATAGATTTAAGTTTTTCTTCCTTGTGTAGGGATTAGCCCGACCATTTTCTGGACAAAAGTTTGAACATTTAGATGGCATTTATGTTAAAATTAAGTCCTTATGTGTTGAATAAATCACACTATTAACATGACTAAATGGACTTAAAATCAAATGGACAATACACTGAAAGAATCTTATTGATATTAGTATTTGTTTTTTCTTCATGTATTGTAGAAGGACAAACGTTTTTAAATCCAGTCTCCTTCTGGGTATTTAGCCCGTATATATATAACCCTGCAATTGTTGGAAGCAAAGATTTCTTATCTGTTAATCTTGATGCAGCATTCCTGGGTAAAGCCAACACACAACTTATAAGCGGAAATACAAGAATCACAAAAACCAATTCCGGATATTTCTCATCTCCCGGTGTTACAGAATTTACGAATACAGGAATAGGGGCATCGGCTTTTAATGATTTCAATAGTTTGGAGCGAAATATCGGTTTAAGCGGATCAGTTTCATATCAGATCCCTTTAAACAAGCGGAAACTATCTTTCCTGTCATTTGGAGTGTCATTGAAAGGGGAATATAATACAATAAAGAGTGATACGGGGAATTTCTCTGATAAAACATTCTATCCAAACCTGGACCTTGGAATTTATTATTACACTCCAACCTTTTTCGCCGGAATCTCAGAAATTAATGTACTTGGAAGCCCCTGGAAACCTGATAGCCTTGGAGTTTATAAAGTACCTGTTTCAAAAGAATACTTTTTTACGGCGGGATATAAAATTCTCATCAGTAAGTCGCTTAATATAGTTCTGGAACCTTCGATACTGATTTTGGCCACCGATTCTACCTTCAACAAAATCAGCAGTAATATCAACCCCATCATCAAACTTTATCTTGAAGATTTTTGTATTGGAACCTCTTTCAACGGTGATGGAAAGATCTCATTTTTCGGACAATTCAGATATCCTCGATTCTATGTTGGAGCATTTTATGAATTTGCAGGAAACACAGCCCTTTATAAAAATAAGCCTACTGTAGAATTCAACCTGGGTATAAATATTCAATCTGATAAAACAAGGGTAACAAACCGTAGTCACTGGTAAAACTTATGAAAATAATATCTGCGTGAAAAGTTTTTTTAAAATAGGGTTTACTGCTTTCATTCCATTACTGTTGCTTTCCTCTGCTGTAGAAGGTAAAAATTTAAGAAGTAATCTGAATGCAAATGCTTTTTTGATAAGAGCTGACACCTCAGAATTTATGCGACTTGTCCGTATTGATTCTTTCAGATTAAAAATTCTTCCGCCTTCCTCAGGTGTTCAGTTTTATAAGGATAAAATCGTGTTCCTTTCATTGTCGAAGAATGAAAGAAAAATGTCGCCGAATCAGATCTCTTTCGGAGCGGTTGAGGCTTATAGTGCCCCTGTTATTGATTCCGTTACGGGTAGTCATATGGTTTTTTCTCCATCCACTTCCTTTACATCCCCGTGTGAAGCAATGACTTTTAACCATGATTATACTGCAATCTATTTTTCAAAGTTGTCCAGAAAAGATAAGAAGGAAAAAATCTTTATGGCGAAACTAACCTCAAAGGGCCTGGTCATTGATAAATCACCTCTTGATTTTTGTGCCGACGATTACAATTATTCGCACCCGGCACTGTCACAAGATGACGCATTCCTCGTATTTGCCTCTGATAAGGTTGGTTCTTACGGAGGGATGGATCTTTTCCTTTGCAGAAAATCAGGTGGAAAATGGACAGAGCCTGAAAATCTTGGGAAATCGATAAATACCGCTGGAAACGAGTTTTTCCCATTTCTTGATTCAGATAACAACTTATATTTTTCTTCAGATGGGCTGAAAGGATATGGAGGTTATGACCTCTTCACATGCAAATTCAACGGAAAAGGCTGGGATAAGCCAAAAAACATGGGAAACCGTATAAACTCTGTTTACGATGATATAGCACTTACAATTAATAAGCTTGACGGGAAAACAGCATTTTTTACAAGAAGAAAATCCCTGAAATCATATGATATGCAATTGTTCAGAGTTTATTTAAAGAAAGAAATCAAAAATCTGAGTCTGGTAACTGTTTTTAATGGGAATCCTGTTTTGAGTACGGCAACGATAGCATCAAATTCTACGCTCGTAAAAACGAAACCAGAGAGAGAACTCATTAAAAGAGAAGAAATCAAAAGTCCCCGTTCAAAAGCAGGACTTAAAAAACCGGTGATGATGGAATCTTCGAAAAAGTCATCGGCAAAAAGCAGTTTGCCGGTTAACACAGAATCAAAAACAAAAGCTGTACCACCCGGAGCTAAGGATGCTATAGTCTACAGAGTACAGATTCTTCCGGGTGCAAGTGAGAAGAACACCGGAGAGATGGTAATAAACGGGAAGAGCTATAAATTATATGTTTATGTATATATGGGGGCTAAAAGGTATACTATCGGTGAGTTCACGGCACTTTCTTCTGCTACAGCACTCCAAAGAACATGCAGGCAATCGGGTTATACCAACGCGTTTGTTGTGGCATTTAAGAATAATGTAAGGTCTCTGGAACCGGAGGTGTTTAAATAATAACGGCGGAAGGTCACCCTTCGTAATTGTACTAAAATAAATTTAAAAGAGCGGCCAGGGGGCCTTTGCGATTTTACACTGTGCTTGCCAGATAGTGCATCCTAATCCTGAGCTTACCGGAGGATAGTGTTAAGGGATTTTAAGTAACTTGCTGGAATGAATCCTTTGAACAAACCAGTAATAAATTTGATTTATATGTTATCATGAAAACAGCAATTATTACCGGCGGGACAAGAGGTATCGGTGCCGGACTTGTCAGAGACTTCCTGAAACTTGGATGGAATGTTTCTTATTCAGGAACCTCAGACAGTTCAGTTGAAAGCTCATTATCATTACTTTCCACAAATTACAGGACTGAATCTTTCAGAGCCTTTAAATGTGATGTGACAGTAGAAAATGATCTGATAAGCTTATGGAACAATACAATCGCGGCGTTCGGGAAGGTTGATATATGGGTGAACAATGCCGGTACAGCCAGTGAACAGGTTATGTTTTATAAAATTCCTGTTGAAATTTTCATGAAAATAATAGATACAAATATAAAAGGTCTGATGCTGGCAACCCATATTGCATATAACCGGATGGCAGAGCAGGGATTTGGTGCAATTTATAATATGGAAGGTCTCGGAAGCGATGGCAGAACTTTATCCGGATTATTATCTTATGGCACCTCAAAACGGGCAGTCAGATATTTCACCGAAGGTTTTGCGGAAGAAGTTAAAGATGCTCCTGTGATTGTAGGCACTATCAGTCCGGGAATGGTATTAACTGACTTGCTTCTTGAACCTCTCAGAAAGAATCCGCCAAACAAAAAGCAAATGATCAGAATATACAATCTTCTGGCAAATGATGTTGACACCATCACTCCGTTCCTTGTCAAAAAGATGATAGAAAACAAAAAGAACGGAGCAAAAATCGCCTGGCTGACATCAGGCAAAGTGATGATGAGATTTCTGACGGCACCTTTCTCGAAGAGAGACGTTGTCTCAAAATATCTGTGAATAAAGGAGGCCCACCTGCCCCCCTAAAGGGGGGTAAATTCTTCATCCATTCAAAAATTTCGGAAGTAATACAGGGCGCTCAGAATTCAGCATTGGTGGTTGGAGCTTTTACACCTGACAATCTCCAGGTTGGATTTTTAAGAGTTGTTTCAGATTGCTTTCCCCTTGCCCCAAGCTCCTGCAACCTTCAAAGAGTACCTTTTATACTAACTTAAAAGTAATTTCATCATTCATGTAATATTTCTTAATTTTGGTTTAATAAGAAATAAACGTTCTTTAAATCATAAAGCAATGAAAACCCAGACTAAAGGTCTAAAGAATAGTTTCCTGATAATGATGGTCTTTCTGTTTTGTAGTTGCGCAAAGGATGCTTACACCCCAACCCAAAACAGCTTCGTTAAGAAGATAAAGAATAACGGTTATATTGTTGGTCAGTACATCTATACTTCTGACAATCTCATCTCAGAAGTCAACAGCACTTTATTTTATCGGAAATATTATTATGATGATAGTAAAAAGCTGATTAAAGAAGAGGTATCCATTTCTCCTGCCAGTTTAAGCTCGACTGCACCATCAGGATCAACGCACGAATTTGTGGACCCGGGCAAGACAGGAATAACAATGTATTCTGTATATGAATATGAAAAGAACGGGAAGCTTGCAAAAGAGTTAAACTATGTTCCTGAAAACGGACAGTTTGTTTTCAGGTCAATGAGGTCATTCGAATATGATAACAACAATATGATTTCCAGGATACTTCTTCATAATAGTGACAGTACTGTCACTCAAATGTATACTTTCAGTTATGACAACAATGGTAACGTAGTTGAATGGAATTATCTGACGTATTTGTTTATTCCTGCGGGAACAGGACCGAAACTTCTTACCACAGTAACTTTTCAGTATGATTCCTATTACAATCCTTATTCAGTTTTTAATCAGTCTGGTAACCCTGGTATCAATACAAACCGTAACAACATAATTAAAACATTAACACATAATTATGAACCATCTCCAGGCATCAGTGAATACTCAGAATCAAACACTTCGTATGAATATAACACTCAGACCGGGTATCCTGTTAAAGTTATCGGAGGAGAGGAATTCATTTATGAATGATCATTTTATGATCTCACAGCAGCATGGTCAATAGAGCCACAATTAGGAAAAGACGACTCAATATTGATACTCGAGGAAGGATTTCCGAGTAATGTACTGCCCTGGATCTGTGTTTCAAAGGAGAGAGAAGCGAAGCTGATAACGGTGCCTGTCGCGGTAGACGGGAACTGGACAAATGGAGCGTTTATTGACCTGGAAAATTCGGTAAGGTTCTCGCTCTATTTGCATTTATCCGAGCAAGATATTGCACACCTGTCGTATACATTGGATGATCTGTTCATCTAAGGAAATACCCACCCCTAGCCCCTCCGGAGGACGGGAATTGTCTCTGTGTCGCTCTGTGCATCTCCTGATTTCCTCTGTGTAAGTTCTTTGTTTTTCTTTGCGTCCTTGGCGAAAGCTTTGCGATCTTTGCGGTTAAAGGATTTTGGATTTTGTTCTATGCCTCATGCCCCTAAGAAGGGTAGAATAAAAATCAAAACCCCGCAGATCACTGATCATGCGGGGTTTACAAAAAATATATCTTTACATTAATTACTTATCTCAACAACTGCGTACTTTGAAATTTTCCAGAACTGAACAGGATCAGTTATCTCTAAGGATTCAATTTTTTTGTTTGCATCACGTACAAACTTATATGAATTAACTGGATGCTCAGAGATGAGCCTGGCGTTTTTTGAATTCACAGGAATCGATTTCATAACAGTGATATCGATTTGCTTTAATGAGCTATCGGGAAAGTTTGCAGCTATGGTTTTCGTCTTGCCTAATCCGATGAATCCCCCTTCTTTGGTTAAAAGACCCTTAGCCTTCAGCTGTTTAAAGGTTCCACATGCATAAAAAGCCTTGTTCATCTCATTTGTCTGAGCAACTATTTTTTCATTCTTTCGTGCAAGAGTATCTTGCAAACCTGTCTTCTCAGTATTCAGCTGTTCAAGCTCGAATTTTTTGGTGAGTAGCGAGGCTTTTAAATCTGCAATATCACTTTCACTCTTTTTAACTGATGAATCCAATCCGGCAATTGTATTTTGCAATCCCTTTATTGTCCCTCCAGACTTATTCAACTGACTGTTTAATGAGGCAATTTTCTTTTTGTTCTGTTCGAGCAGAGTATTAATGTATTTGATATCATTAATAATTTGTTCTTTATTATTCCTGGATAATTCTCCGGTCGACGAATTATTTGAAATTATTTTCTCCTTGTCCTTTATGAGTGCGATGTTTTTTTGAATTTCGCTAAAAGTGGTAGCCCATTCTCCTATCGATGAATCACGGGATGTTAGTTTCTCTGTAAATGTATTCTTCTGTGTTTCCATTTGACTGAGCAGTAGTTTATGATCATGGTTATAAACCAGATAGGCAATAAAAATTGCGACCAACAGGACTACAAATCCTATAATTGAAGTCGTTACAACCGCTTTTCTTACTTCTTCCTGCCTGAGCCTGTTTTCATTTTCTTTGATAAGGGCTTCTTTTTTTCTGGCCTCGGCACTGTCATTTACAGGCTTAGGACCGATGTTTTCATCATTGTTCATTTCATTTCCTCCTCAATTTATTTTATAATTATCAAGAAATCTAAAGGTAGGAAGTGACTGAGGTTACAACATTACATAATTATTGAATAATGTTATATTATTCACATAGTTAATCTTCACGGTAAAAAAGGCTTAAAGGCGTAATGATGGCCCCCCTGCCCCCCTAAAGGGGGGTTTATTCTTCATCCATACAAATATTTCTTTATGTATACAGTATTATTCCCCCTTTAGGGTGATCCCGCGAAGCGGGAGGGGGCCTTTGCGAACTTTGCGCAAACCTTTGTGTACTTTGCGGTTAATTGATTTCTAATCTCTCTTTTGTTTTTGCGTTTATGCTCTCAAGGAAATCATTTTTTTAAATCTGGCTTATTGTTCGATTTAGGTTCAGTCATCTGTTGTAAAACCGATTTCATTTGCTGCAGTTCGTTTCCAAAATCTGACCAGTTATCTTGTTTTAAGTAGTCAAGGGCTTTATTATAATGGTCAAGAGCTTCTCTGGCTTTTGTTGAAATTACTGGCGAACCTGTCTGGTCAGGCATAAATTGTTGAGGCGTTGTGCCTTGTTCTCCCGGTACGTTAAAGACTGCCCGAAGAGCTTCGTCGAGTGTTTGTCTCATCTCAATTTTTTCTTCAAAAGCCACGATAACTCTTTTCAATTCAGGTATCTGGCCTTGTTCCGACTGCAGATAAACCGGCTCCACGTAAATAAATGAATTTTGTATAGGTATCACCAGCTGATTTCCTTTGATGACCTGAGAACCCTTCTGACTCCAAAGTGTGAGTTCAGCCGAGATATCAGGTTTTTGGTTAATCCTGGCTTCAATTTGCATGGGGCCGTATATCAGTTTATCCTTTGGAAGGGTATAGACAATCAAATCTCCGTAATTTGGTGCATCACAGCGGGCACATATCCATGCAATCATATTGTCTTTGCCTGAAGGAGTAAGCGGCAGCATCAGAATAAATTCTTCCTTTTTGGTCTGAGGCAATCGCATAATAATGTAGTAGGGGAATAATGGTTGCTGAGTTGTATCGTATATTTCGTTTGGAACCTGCCAGTAGTCTTCCTGATTATAAAACACCTGGGGATCAGTCATGTGGTAAGTGTTGTACATCTCAGTCTGAATATTAAATAAATCAGTTGGATACCGAATGTGTTCTTTCAGAAAGTCAGGCATTTCCTCAAAAGGCTTGAAAAGTTTGGGGTAGATTTTTTGATATGTCTGGATCAACGGATCTTTAGGGTTGATAACATAGTAGGTAACAGCTCCGTCGTAGGCATTTATGACTACTTTGACAGAATTATTTATGTAATTGATTCCTCCTCCGATTGCATTCTCTTTTACCGGCTCGGAATAAGGAAACATTTTGCTTACTGTGTAAGCATCATGTATCCAATAAAGGTTTCCGTCTTTTCCCACTACCGGATAAGGCTGACTGTCATAAGAGAGAAAAGGAGCCAGCATTTGGTCGCGTTGTGTAATGTTCCTGTAAAACATGATCCGGCTTTGATCGGTAAGGGAACCGGTCAGAAGAATTTTTATGTCGGACAGTTTCCATGCATATACCAATCGTCGGAAAAGAGAGGATATTTGTACACCTCCTTTACCCTGATAGCTTGTATAAACATTTTCTTCTCCTTTGGGATAATCAAATTCTTTGGTTTTTGTGTTGACAAGCAGATACTGATTCGTTTCTTCTCCATAGTAAATAGCCATTTGTTTGAGATTCAAAGGTACCGTAGTAACAGGAGGAATATCTTTTACAATCAGATTGGGCATTCCATTAGGGGTAATCTCATTTACCGGATTCATTACAATTCCATATCCATGGGTGTATATCAGATGTTCATTTACCCAGGTTTGTGCCCGGTCAGGTATTCCGGTAACAGGCAACTCCCTTGCGCCGAGAGCAACTTCAGTGTATTTGTCAAACATGTATCTGTCTACAAGTACACTGTTAAAATCATAATACAATCTTATTTCCTGCAGCTGTTTATAGGTTTGTATTAAGGGCCGCCGGTCCCATAAACGGATGTTTTCAATCGTGTGTTGGTTTTCCTGGATATCTTTATATGTAAGGTTCTGGTCAGCTGCATATGTTTCAGTCTTAATATTATTTAACCCGAAAGCCGCCCTTGTAAAATTAATATTGTTCATAATATAGGGCGTTTCCATCTTCAGTTCATTTGGTTTAACTCTATATTGTTCAATAATATAAGGATAAATCAACACAAAGCCCACCCATACAATAGCCCATGTTCCAAGAGCATAGAATACAATTTTTATTTTTTTATAAACAGGAAAGAAAAATAAAAGAAGAGTAATGATCAGAGTTATAACAAAGATGGCCCAATAGGCAGGGATCTGTGCATGTATGTCCATGTATGAAGGACCGTATGTAGCTCCATGTGAGGAATATAAAATATTAAATAATTTAATAATATAAAGAGATGAAACACCAAGCGTAAAAAAGCCGGATAATACTATTAAGTGGCTTCTTACCTGACGTGAAACAGGGAAACGATCTCCGTTGATATTAAAAGCATTATCAAGATAATATGAGAATAAAACAGCAACAAAAGTTAAGCCTGTCATGAAAAGATACCAGTTGACAGCAAAGCGGTAAACAGGAAGTTTGAAAATATAAAACCCGGCATCTTGCCCAAAAACAGGTTCTTTCAGATCAAATGATGAGGAATGAATAAACTGCAAAAAGTCACTCCAGTGGCCGGTGGCATTAGAGCCCATAATGATACTGAAGAACAGTATGATCAAACCCCAAACCCAAAAAGCTGCTTTTCCATTGAATAATGGTAAAAAAAGTTTTCTCGGGTCTTCATCAGAGAAAACAACATTATCTCTGGTATGGCTTCCTATTTTATAAGCCGTACGGATATGAATAGCTGAAAACAGGGCGAATATGACAAAAAACACCAGGAAAGAAACAACCTTTGACAGAACCATGATGTCAAACACCGAACTGTATCCCAGGTTTTTAAACCATAGCCAGTCGCCAAAGTAATTTACAAACAAACCAAAGAGATAAAGAAAAAGTAATATTATGGCTGTCAGAATGATTGCCCTTTTATAATTTTTCATAGTTATTATTTTCGTAAGATGAGTGAACGCTATTATAAATGCAAATTTAGATAATAAAAAGCAGAGTGGAATCCAATGAGCTCACCGAAGGCAATATAAATTCTTTTTTTTGCCACCTGGACACTAAAGAACAAAGGCGTAATGATGGCCCCCCTGCCCCCCTAAAGGGGGGTTAATTCTTCATCCATACAAATATTTCTTTATGTATACAGTATTATTCCCCCTAGGGGGATCCCGCGAAGCGGGAGGGGGCCTTTGCGACCTTTGCGCAAACCTTTGCGTCCACCCTGAGCTTGACGAAGGGTGCTTTGTCCACCATAGCTCTAGCGAAGGAGGACGGTTAAAGGATTTATTAAAAGGCGTAAAGGGATAAAGGTTTACAACGAAACCCACCCCTAACCCCTCCAGAGGAGGGGAATTGAATTCGGCAAGACCGCAGGACCGCAAAACCGCAAGACCGCATGACTATTTTATATAGCAATCGTACGCTATCTTACTCCATGTTTCCATTCCTTCGTAGAATTCAGCTAAATTGGATTTATCTATCCATTCTGCCGTCATCTTATCCGTCTCATTGATATATACTTCTTTATTTGATACATGGATGTTATACAAAAGTCCGATATGAACCCTTCCAACCGGAATTGTATCATCATTTATAAAGCCGATAAATTCAATATCCTCCAAAAAACATCCATTCAGTAATTTAACTTCTTCAGATAATTCTCTTTTTAACTCATCAGTTAAGTATTGTTCTTTCGGTTCCATAGAGTCGCCGGGGTTCATATGACCTCCAACTCCCAAAGAGAATTTATTGTGCAATCTTTTTTCTGTCTGCCCTGATGTCCTCCTGAATAGATAAAATGAATCTTTATAAGAGATAATTGCATAGGAAATAATCTGTTTAAAAGAAGTGTCTTCTTCTGATTCACTTCTTCTGAGAAACAGACCATCCTGAATAATCTTTTTTAATGCTTCACTATTTTCCCGTATTAAGCCTTTTTTCTTGTAGGGCATTAATTTCCAAAGGCCGGTAGTCGGGTAAGCAAATACTAATTCTTCCATCAGATCTTTTTTACTCACCCCCTTTAATCCCCCTCTCTACTTCGTAAAGAGGGGGAAATTGAAAGGGTTAATTGATAGTATTTAAATAAGTTTCGATTTTTTTAAGGACATCGTTTATATTCTGAAGTTCTTCATTCTTAATTCTTAAAATATTAAGTCCTAAATTCATCATTTCTGCGTCTCTGAATTGGTCATATTCCAGATTGTTTTTATGAATTGGACCATCAAGTTCAATTACTGTTTTCTTATTGTCACAATAAAAATCAGCCACAAAATATTTCACACCAGATCCATATGGATTATAAACAATAGGATGCTGACGAAGAAATTTATATCCATGCAGCTTCCTGTTTCGCAATTCATTCCACAGTATTGCTTCAGAGCGTGTCTCCTTACGTCTAAGCTCCCTGGCTCTCTTTTTTACAATCTTGAAATCAAGTGTTTTTGTTCTGCCCACTGTGTAATGTTTTAGTAAAAATACTAAATTTCCATTCTCATTATACTCTGATTTTGTGTAAGTAGTTCTCCCCTCTTTACGATAGTAGAGAGGGGAAGGGAGTGAGTATGTAAGGCCAGATGAACCGTACGGAGTGAGCTCGGCGAAGCCAAATTCCGATCATAAAGATGCGGACGAAGCAGAGAGGGGAAGGGGATGGGTATAGTTTACACCGCCATACTCCTTCTGATCGCCGGATGAGGATTATAATCTTCTACAACAAAATCATCAATAGTCAGCTGATCAAAAGGTTTTTTTGTGATGTGCAGCTTTGGCAAGGGCTTGGGATCTCTTGACATCTGTTCAAGGATGGCGGTCACATGATCATATTTTTCTTCATTGCCATCGCTGGGAGCATTTTTATTGATCCACTCAGCAACTTCCAGATAGCCTGCTTTTTCAGAAACAGCTCTTATTCTTTTTTGCAGCTCCTTGAAATTCTCTTTGTGCCATTCGGTTCTCTTACCGATGCCGGCATAGAAATGTGAATCTCCGAAAGTATGGATAAATGTCTTGGGAATCATCCCTGCTTCCTGGGCAATTACCTGGGTGAGAGCAGCATAGCTGGCTATGTTAAAAGGAACACCCAGAAACTGATCACAGCTTCTCTGGTAGAGCTGCAATTCGAGCTCGCCTTCTTCATTTGCAGTTGCCTGGTATAAAACATGACAGGGAGGCAATGACATTTTTGGGGTGTCGCCGGGATTCCATGAATCGACAATATGTTTTTTCCCGGTTGGTTTCTTTCTGAGACCATCTATCAGATTTGTCAGCTGATCTATTTCAATAAACCTGTCTTTGTCGTGATCAAAAAATTCCCATCTTCTCCATTGTTTCCCGTAAATTGGTCCGGCATCGCCCCATCTCTCTGCAAATTCAGCATCTTCCCGTATTCTCTGACCATATTCTTCCATGGCTTTGTCCCAGTCGGTAGAATACTTTGAAAGCCCTTCGGAAAAGATTCCGGCTTTTTGCATCCCGGGAAGGTTGCCCTGAAATGCATCAGGTCGCCAGATTGGGGCGTTATTATCTTCAAGATATTTAATATTTGTATCGCCTCTTAAGAACCATATTGTTTCATGAAACATCGATTTTGTGGCCATCTTTTTGGTAGTCAGTAGCGGATATCCTTCTCTGAGATCATATTCGTCCTGGTATCCGAATAAAGAGATGATCCCCGATTCTTTGCTTCCACCTTTAAAATTCGAACGTTTGGAAGTTAAAATTGCTTTTGAATGATCAAGATATTGTTGCGCCATGTCTTATTTAGTTTTATTTGTTTTAAAATTAGTTATTATTCCTGACTGATATAAATTTCAATGTTTATAGAAATGAATAATTATTAACAATATCTTTCATTTGCCTTCGGCGAGCTCCCTTCGGTTGGTTCTTTTGCTTGCCTAAATATTTCTTCGTTCCTTTTTTGCTTGCCCAAAAAAGGAACCAAAAAAGGGCAGCCTCAATTCTTTTTTGGGCTTAACATTTTTTCGTCTGCCCACGCAATACAACTCGGTCGCTATGCTCCCTCAAACAGTATTGCTTACTTCATTCCATCTCTTCGCATCCTCAAAAATGTTAATCTATTTCCAAAAAAGATTTGGCGGCATTTGAAATCCAGGAAGGTAAAAACTCGGACAAATTACCGAATTCGGCCCCCTATAGGGGGACAGCCCCGCTTTAGCGGGGCAGGGGGCTCTGATCTTATGTCCCAATTCAGGGGGACAGCCTAGATAATACACAAATGCAAATAAAGGGTTAATGAAGCAAGAGTTAATATGTTACCTTAATTGTGAAGAAATACATAGCCATCGGGACCCCAAGGGAGGCTTTTAGTTTTGTCTGCAAATCTGGTCTATGCGAAATCAATTACTTTCACTTATTTTGAATCCTGAAAATATTTAAGCCAAAATGAAAAAGCTATTCCTGACCATTTTTATTTTGTTTTCCGTTATTTGCCTTACACCTGCCCAAAACAGAAAGCTCAAAACTTCCGGAAATCCTGTGTTCCCGGGATGGTATGCTGATCCGGAGGGTGCTGTATTGAATGGTATATTCTGGATTTTTCCAACATATTCTGCACCCTATAATGAGCAGGTTTTTCTCGATGCATTTTCATCACCGGATCTTGTTACCTGGACCAAACATTCGCATGTTCTCGATACAGCTGCGGTTAAATGGGCGAGGAGGGCTGTTTGGGCACCTGCCATGGTTGAAAAGGACGGCAGGTACTACCTGTTATTCGGGGCAAACGATATACAGAATGATAATGAAACGGGTGGCATTGGTATTGCAGTATCGGATAAGCCTGAAGGTCCGTATAAGGATTACCTAGGAAAGCCTTTAATAGGCAAATTTCATAACGGTGCACAGCCCATCGACCAGTTTGTTTTTAAAGACAAGGACCAGTACTACATTATTTATGGAGGCTGGAGACACTGCAACATTGCCAGGTTGAACAGCGATTTTACCGGGTTGGTTCCATTTCCCGACGGAAAGATCTTTAAGGAGATTACTCCTGAAGGATATGTGGAAGGTCCATGCATGTATATCCGCAATGGCAAGTATTATTTCATGTGGTCGGAAGGTGACTGGGGCGGTCCGAACTACAGTGTGGCTTATGCGATCGCTGACAACCCGCTGGGTCCGTTCAAACGCATAGGTAAAATATTAGTACAGGATCCCGCAATAGCTACAGGGGCGGGACATCATTCACTGGTAAAGGTTCCGGGGAGAGATGAATGGTACATTGTTTATCACCGGAGGCCAAAAGGCGAAACCGACCGAAACCACCGGGAAACCTGTATCGAAAAAATTGAATTTGACAGTAAGGGGTTTATTATACCGGTTAAAATATCCAGGGAAGGAGTGGAGGCTGTCAGGATGAATAAGTAACCCTGGTGTCGGATCGGTCATTGCGAAATCGCCCAAAGTAACCACAAAATTAATTACTGTCTGCTCAGGGGATTGCTTTGTCGCAAGCTCCCCGCAATGACAGTGGAATAAATTGGAATTAACGGGTAGAAAAGGGAAATCGGTGATAACCTTTTGTGTCCTTTGTGTATGCCTTTGTGCACTTTGTGGTTAGGATTTTCTTTTTTGCTTAAATATTCATAAATTTGATTTGAAACGCTCGCTGCGTGAAATTATAATAAATGGAAATCACAAAATGTGATATCCAAAGAGATAGTGCTAGTTACTAACCAAATTTATTTGTTATGTGGATCCCGATTTCTGTCGACGAGTTTATAAAGCTTCATTTGGAGAAGAATCCAAAAGAAAATGAGAAAGTCCTGGGAGTCCGGATTGAAGTTCTGGAAAATGACTCGCCCCGTCAGGGGCAAAAGATTTTAGAGCTGGGCAGCGCCCTGCTTAATGAACCCAATTCTTAATGAGCCCCGTAGAGGGCGAAATATTATTAATTATGTCGCAATCATTTGTTCAAATCTATGTTCACATTGTTTTTCATACCAAAGACAATGAAAAATTAATCAGGAAGGACATTGAGAATGAGCTATTCTCTTATATAGGTGGAATTCTTAATAACTATAAATCAATACCATTACAAATTGGGGGAACCTCCGACCATATTCATATCCTCTGCACCCTTCATAAAACCATGACTCTGGCTGATCTTGCAGAGGAAATCAAGAAGGGTTCTTCCAAGTGGATAAAAACAAAGGGGGAACAATTCAGAAACTTCTACTGGCAGGATGGTTATGGTGGATTCTCAGTCAGCAAATCAGGTATTGATGCAGTTAAAGCATATATTTTGAATCAGAAGAGTCATCATGAGAAAGTATCATTTATGGCTGAGTATAAAACCCTTTTAAAAGTTCGCGAAATCCCTTTTGAAGATCGATATCTCTGATGTATTTCGCCCCTACGGGGCTTGATAATCATGGAGTCGTTTTGCATCGGGCTGCGCCCGACGTTAGTTTATGTAAGGCCTACGGCCTTTTAGGTTTGCAAGAGAAATGAGAAAGAATTCAAATGTGGGATATATGAGAAATTATAGCTCAATATTTTAAAATCTTGAGGTCGCAATTTGCGTCCTCAAGATTTCGCTGATAGATCGATAAATAATTTCTGAAATTCCCTTTGTGCCCTTTGTGTTCCCTTTGAGTTCTTTGTGGTTAATGGATTTCAAAAAGCATAGATATCGTTTAAGGTCACAAAATGTGATCTTAAAGAAAACCAGAAAATTGAAAGAGGTTATCACAAAATGTGATAACCTTATATGGTAGGAAAATGGAGGTCGCAATTTTCGTCCTCCAGATTCATCAGAGGAACTTGCAAATTGGAAGTACCAAATTGGCACCTCCATTGGTGAGAAATAAGGGTGTCACTATTTTAGTAAACGAATCGGTTTTAAAACTAATTAATTCAAAGTAATATGGATTCAGATGACGAAGAAGATAAGCCGAAGCCCGAAAAACTTCCGATTTATCAGAAAGGAAAAGAGATCTTCGATATGGTGCGTAAGATTGCTGATTTGATCCCTGAAAACAATGAATACCTTATGGAGGTTAAAGGTCAGATGTTATGTGATGCAGCACTTCTTTCTGTTAAAGTCGCGGGTGCTGAGGCGGCTGGATTGTATGATCTTAAAATGGAAAATGCTGCCATAATCCGTAAAGCGGCACGTGATCTGATGGTTCAGAATCATTCTCTCGATGCGTTTGGCTTTGAATATGTTGAATACTATCAGATTGTAAGAGACCTTATTGAAGAATACCGTCTCCTGTTCATAGCCTGGGTGGCCGGATTTGATAAATGGGATTATATAATTGATCGTTGGGGCTTGTTTAATCCTCCAGGTGTTGGTCCATTTGACAAAGATCCGGATGATGACATACCGTTTCGTGGTTTTGAAGAGGATCCCGGAGAATGATTTACGCTAAATCTTATTTGCCACCAAGGCGCTAAGTCACAAAGATTCATCAGGAGAATTCCTCTGCATCATGCCCAGCACACTGACTCTCCGCGTACCCGTACCTCGTGTACCTTATTTTAAATCCAGAGTCAATTTCAGATGGCCGCCTAGTCCATCTGTGATTATTCTCATCAGAGTTGAGAGCCTGATATCACTTGCATTATTTTCAAGTCTTGAAATGTAATTTTTGGTAGTCCCGGCTTTAAGTGCAAGCTCCCCGCAATGACGGTGGAATAAATTGGAATTAGCACTGTACTGTTTTAAGAAGCCGGTATCCGCGTTCCCATTCCTCTCGCAATTGCATAATCTGAAATAAAAATGTAAATTCAATTTAAACGACGTGCTATGTCGTTATCATAAATTACTTTTGAAAATTAAGCCATTATATAAATTAAATATTAGTTACTATGGATTCATCAACTTCAGTAATCAAAATGCTTGCCGGTAATAAAATATTTATTCCTTCCTACCAAAGAGCTTTTTCCTGGGAGACCCCTTTTGAAAACAACAATTTGAACACACAGACAGACGTATTTCTCTCAGATTTGACAGACTACGGAAGGAGCAATGCAAAAACTCATTACTATTTCGGCCATTTCCTGTTTGAAGAAATATCCGATAGAAATTTTGGGGTAATTGACGGGCAACAAAGACTTACAACTATTATCATTTTTCTCGCCGTTCTGTTCAATAAGCTTAAAACACTCCGTGCATTGACTGAGCAAGAGGAGATGCTATACGAGGACATGATCAGACGTAAATCGACTTGTGTATTTTCAACTGTAGATTATGATAACCAGCTGTTCATAGATTATGTAATTGACCAATCAAAAAAAGATAAAAACGTTGAAACTGAATCGGCAAAGCGAATAATAAAAGCTTTTGACTATTTCACTGTTGCACTTGCTGAAAAAGATGATCTGTTTCTGAGCAAGATGTTAAAGATTATCACTGAAGCATCTTGTACAACTCACAAAGTGAAAAATGAATCAGAAGCAGTTCAAATGTTTATTTTTCAGAATAATCGTGGTAAAAAACCATCTAACCTTGAGATAATAAAAGCCCAATTCATGTTTAATGTTCACCTTTATGCAGGAGAAGAAAGGGAAGGATTAATTGGGGAAATAAAATCCCGTTTTGAAAAAATTTACAAATCAATATCATCTATTGAATACAGTATCGATGAAGATGAAGTCCTTATTCATACTTTGCGGGTTCATTTTAATTCTCTTTGGGAATCAAACCCAATTGAAAAGATAAATAAACAACTTTCAGAAAATGATCCTATACCGTTTATAAAATCATTTACTCGTTCTCTGGCAGTAAGTTTTGATCATATGACAACCTTCTTTGCAAAAGATGAAAGAGAGTACCCTGAAATTCATTCAATAAAAACTTTAGGAGGTTTTGGAATTGCAATTCCTTTTATTATAAAGGCGTATACTTTTGGCCTGGCAAAAAATGAAATCATTAGGATTTGTTCAGCTATGGAATCCTTAGTTTTGCGTAATAGACTAATAGGCACACGTGCGGAACTTACATCAAGAATAAATGATGTGTACCAGAATTTCACGCCTGATCAGCCAGACATAAATCCAATCCTTGACAAAATTGAAGGGATAAAAAATGCACCGTCTGACTCATGGTGGTGGGCTTATTGGAATAACGCTGAACTTGAGAAAGCACTTCAGGGCAAAATTCATCATTCAACGGCAAAATTTCTTCTTTGGAAATATGAAAATTTTCTGGAAACTCAGGGAAAAAGTGGATATTCCCTTACTCGGTTTGACAAAATCCTGAGTCCTGAACTTGAACATATAGCACCAGAAACACCCACTGACGGTACACCAGTTTCAGCAGGGTATTGTGAATATGACGAAGAATTTAAAAATCAATTTATTGATTGTTTAGGTAACTACCTTTTGCTTTCTAAGTCTCATAATTGTTCCGTAGGAAACAGACCGTTCAGGGAAAAGAGAGCTACATATTTATATCTGGCTCAGCAGAGGGAAATCCAAAGTGTTACTGCTGAAACGGAAATTTGGGATAAAAAACAGATCAGTCAGCGTAAAGATAAAATAATCAAATATATCTTAGAAAACCTATAGTAATGGAATGAATATAATACAATTGTTAATTTCTGATTATAATAGGATTATTGCAAAATTTAAGTAGACTTGGAATTGATATTTCAATTTAAGTTAGATTTAATTTAATCTGGATTAATTTCTAAAACGTCATATTCTGTCGTATATGTATTATACATTTGTTCGGGATAATTTAAACCTATACAGATGAAAACAGATTCATTCACAAGTAAAGACTTTTTAAAAAAGCTTGATCAAAGAAAGAATTATGACCTCTTTGGAATCGATATGCATGAAAATATTCATTGGGGTAAATTATTCATCCATCTATTTGGCGAATATTTTTCAAGATATACAATCTGGATTAAAGTCAACCAAAAGGAATTAACTGATAGTCTTACACAACTCTATTCCCTCGAGCAAAGTCAGATATTAAGAATTGACAAGACAAATGAGGAAAATTCTTTCGAAGTAGACTATACATATTCTGAAGTCATGCTAATCCTAAAAAAAGGTTTCATGGTTTCGATTGTTAATGGAAAAGTCGACCTGTTGTATGGATCAAATATATCCGAAATAGAAAGGATGAAGGTCGTGATGAAGATTGATGAACACAAGTTCGATTATAATTTAATCAGGAAATTTCACATGATCCAGCATTATAATGGATACTTTGAACTCACGGATTTTGATATAAAGCCTTTTGACCTTGACCTGGAGATGTCGGCTTCCCCAAAGTAGGTCCAGTTAAAATTAGAGTATAATCTTTAATTTTACACCTATTATGAAGAAAGCAAGATTTACAGAAAATCAGATTATTTCTATTCTTTCAAAACAAGAAAAAGGAATTTCAGTAACAGATATCTGTCGTGAACATGGTATCAGTAATGCAACATTCTTTAATTGGAAAGGTAAGTACGGAGGAATGAGTCCCAGCCAGTTAAGAAGATTAAAGGAGCTTGAAATAGAGAATGCTCGTTTAAAAAAAATGTATGCAGATCTCAGTTTAGTTCATGAAGCTTTTAAAGACGCTGTTGAAAAAAAACTCTAGGGCCTGATAAAAAAAGGGAAATGGCACACTGCATGGTGGAAGAACACCTGGTAAGTGAACGTCAGGCCTGCAAATCATTATGCCTTCCAAGGTCAACATATCGATATGTACATAAAATTAAACATGATGAAACAATCATCCAAGATTTAACTGAGTTGGTCGATAAACATCCTGCCATCGGTTTTTGGATGATATTTTGTCTATTCCGGACTAATTGACCCCTCATTCCGGGTTATTGACCCCTCTGCCGGAGGCAACAACCCCGAAGGGCGATCGTTGTTAAGTATGCAATGAACGATTAATCTGCTAAAATTATACTTTTTTCTTCTTTCTCATCGATTCTCCCGATAATTCAATCCGATGTGATGTATGTACGAGTCTATCAAGGATTGCATCGGCATTATGCTAACATTCGCATAACGCAGATTATCCGCACTTTTTTATTATGCGAAGTAATATAATGGCATGTGTTGTGAACCATCAACTTAGTTGACCTAATTCCACCATTTACTTCGCATAATATTTTATCTCATTTAGCAAGGTTTTTCAGCATTATCATTATTTCATTATTTCCCTTCCAAGCTGGTATATTATCAGCAGTTATGTTTTTATACGCGTTCTTTATCGCTTCAAAAGTAAATTTAGGGTTCATCCGTGCGTATATTTCTGTGGTCAATACCGATTTGTGTCCCAGGAAGTCTCTAATATGTATTAATTCAACTTTTGATTCCAATAAATGCATAGCCTTGGTATGCCTTATGTCATGGCAACTCAAGTGATCAGGAACCAAAGAGGGGATTTTCTCTTTTGCCATCTTAACATATTTAACCAGTATATTATTAACCCCGTTACGTGTCATCCTCTGCCCCTGATAGTTTGGGAACAGAGGTTTTTGCACATTTTCCCTGTCTAATAGACCACTTTGGGTCATGTATTGTCTGAGCAGTTCTACCTGCTTATCGGGAAGAGGTATTGTCCTGTATTTGTTGCCCTTCCCATGTAGGATAACCCTATATGGTTTGTTTGTGATGAATAGGGAAGCAGGTGTCAGATCAATAATTTCCTGAACCCTTGCGGCACTTTCGTACATCAACGATAATAAGGCAAGATCCCGGAGACCTTTGGTTTTTTTAGTGTCGGGTTGTTGCAACAACAGTTTCATACCATCAATATTCAGATAATTAAGAACCTTACTTCCTGTTTTTTTAGCAGGAATGGATAGTATTTGATGACAGTCAAATAAATGATCTGGGTTCATATATTCAGCATATTTAATGAAGGAAGATATCGCTGCTAGACGTTGATTGCGGGTAGCCTCACCGCAGCCCCTTTCTTTCTCGAGCCAACCAAGGAAGCCTACAACCAAATCCTTATTAAGAAGAGTGAATGACAGCCTGGTAACAGGTACGTTCATGTTCTCATGCATATATTTAATAAACAGGATAAACGTATAGCTATATGATTTTATCGTATTCGCGCTAACTCCTTTTTCATGAGGTAGGTAGTTGTTCAGAAAGCCAGACAGTAGTCTTGCAAACTCGTTTACTTGTTTCATGGCTGTCTATAATTTGTGGTTGGAATATCCGGAAAAATATCTACACATAATCCGTCGGTTGCTCTCAGCAGTTCCGGATACATTTGCGAGGTCAGTCTTATATATTGCTCGGTGGATTCCAGCGACTGATGCCCGAGATAAGTAGAAAGGTAGGGCCATGAACAATACAGGTCTATACCTTCATCAGAAAGCTTTAGAAAAGAATGACAAGCGAAGGTATGACGGATATCATGGATCCTGGGTCCTTTTCTATTACCTGTAAAAGGGATTCCCGCTATTTCAAGAACCTTCCGGAACAAGCGATGTACAGCAGCATGTTTACAAACTCCACCATTCAATGAAACAAGGAATGGACCATTATTCTGTTTCAATCCATTGACGGGAAGATTACTCCGCTGTTTCAGGTAGTCTTTGCAGACAGCCGTTAGCGAGTTTGACATTGGCACCAACCTGTCTTTCTCATTTTTAGTATCTTTTAAGGTCAGGCATCGCCCACTAATATTTACATCCTTATTCTTTAAAGATAAAGCCTCACTTATACGAATACCTGTCCCATAAAGTAACCGTAACAGGCAGGGCATGATCAACAGACAAGAATGAACATTCCTGCATCTCATCTTCAAGCTGTCGCAAGCCTGGAATATTGCATTCATCTCTTCATGGGAATAGATGTAAGGGATAAATGTGCTTCCGGGGTATTTGGGTAGTTGGGGAACATAGGTTTTGATGCCTTGATCACGGAGATATTCCAACAGCTGTTTTACCACCTTAACTTTACTATATATGGTCAGCTCAGCTTCATTATGGAGTCTGTCGGCCCATTTATCCGATATCTCTTTGGTCAATCCGAGGCTTGTATGACCCTGATCCAGTATAAACCGGTCAAATCTATAAAGAACCCTTTCCTCTTCTTCATATTTATAACCAAGGCTTCTTTTCAGACCGATAAAGTTGTTGATGTGTGGAGCAAAGGCACTCCAAAATGATTTGCTGCTCATGACCATAATATACCTCCTTCCTGGTTGTAAAATACTGGGGCAACTAGAGGGACTTCCAAGGCGCATTGGCCAAGGGATTCGGTATCTATTCGTATATAATGCCGTGTTGAGTTTGTGTTTTTGTGGCCGAGCACTTCGCTTATCACAGGAAGGGATTGTTTATTGTTAAGTAATTCCTTAACAAGACTATGACGGAGGGCGTGGCCCCCATGCCTCCTGTTTGTTGATTTAAACCCAGCATAGGAAAATCTACGATTTATCATGCCAGCAATGGTTTGTGGACGAACGTGAAGGAATGGAGATATTATAAGCAAAAAGATATACTGTTCATCAGACTTGGGCCGCCCGTATTGGATATAATCAAGGAGTGCGTTTCCAACCACCGGTAATAAAGGAAGGGATATATTTTTACCCGTCTTATATTGCCTGAGAATGATCGTGTTCTGATCCCAGTGTAAATTCTCGAACCGGAGACGTGCGATATCGGATGCCCTTAACCCAAGATATGCGGCGAGCACTAATATAGCGTAGTCCCTCTTTCCTACAATATTTCCTCTTTCAACCGATTTCAACAGCTTTTCAATTTCTTCTTCCGTATAATATGAAGGCAATTTGGCCTGCTTCTGATAATTATCCTTTGGAATGAAAGCCGATATATTGGTGGAAATGATCCCCTTCATATAAAGAAATTTGAAAAACCCGCGTAAATCCATTAATGTATCGTGGATAAGAGATTTTTTATGGGGATCAAGGCTTTTAATAAAGGTGATAATGTGATGGTGTTTGATATCATTAATACTGAAAATGCCATTCGTTGAGAGCCAAAAATTAAAATTGCTCATGTGGCTTTCTATCTTATCAAGCGTAATTTCCCTTAAACGACCGGATCGCTTAAAAGTGAGAAAATCCTTCATCATAAGACCAATTGAACCGTCCAAATATCTGACCTTACATTTCCTTTGTACTGAACCGGTCGCTATATACTCGGATAATACCAAAACAGACTTTTCAATGAGTTTTTCTTCATCAGTCAATTCTCCATGAGTTCTGCCTTTATAAAACTCGAGTAAAAAGTCATTACACACTACAGGGTTGATAAATTTTAACCCGTGCTTTTCCATATACTCCTTGACTGGAAGCCATCGGCTCCGATAATGTCGAAGCGTGACATACTTGTAAGAAAATTCCTCTTTAAGGTAATTGTATGCCCATGAGGTAATTTCTTCGAAATAGAAATTGTTTTGCATAATAATTTTGTTTAGTTGAACTTTTAATCAGTGGGCACCGCCCCTAATTACAAGGTAAATTATTATGCTAACAAAAGGAAGATTAATTATTTATAATCGATTGATTAATAGGGAACTTTAAGAAAATACTTCGCATAATAAAAAAGTGCGGATAATCAGCAACTGTGCTTTCTCCAATGACATCGTACCATTTTTCAACCGGTAACTGTGATGCTATTATTGTAGAACTTTTCTGATGACGGTCCTCAATGATTTCAAGAAGCATCATTCTTGCCATTTCATCCAATGGTTGCATTCCAAAGTCATCAATAATCAGAAGATCCTGTTTTTCAAGTCGTTTAATTTGTCTTAAATACGATTCATCCGCCCTGGACATTCTTAGTGTAGCGAAGAGTTTTTGAGCGATAAAATAATTGACTCTATATCCAAGCTGGCAGGCGAGGTGACCAAGAGCCGAGGCAATGTAACTTTTACCTACACCAGTGAGACCGGTGATAAGTATGTTCTCAGCATGTTTTAAAAAGCTGCCGTCGGTAAAACGAAGCAGTTGTGTTTTATCAAGTCCTCGTGGTGCAATGAAGTCTATCTCTTCCATTGAGGCACGCATTCGGAACTTTGCATTCTGTAATCTCCGGTTTGCTTTGGAGTTTTCTCTTTCGTCCCATTCTGCCTGTAAAAGCAAATTTAATAACTCATCATTACCGATTGAGTGAAGGTTTTTGGTAGATATAATACCTTCGTATGCGACTCTCATTCCCGGAAGTCTGAGATTCTGCATTAAGTGTTGTATTTCATGTGTCATAGGCTCTAAAGTTTTAATAGGTTATTTATAATAGTTTGCTCCTCTTATATTTTCATGTAGAGGCATTGTAATCTGATTTGTTTTAGGTTCAACCCTGTCAAGCCGGTTGTTTATGATTTGTCCGATAACTTTGTAATTATAGACTCCAAAAGAGGAAGCTCTCTGGCAGGCTGCTATCAGACGATCTTTCCCAGCTTTCTTTTCAAAGGATAAGATGCCAACGCAGCTTCTGTATGTCTGTTCAGGATACGATTTATTGTCAAGTACTTTTCTTATGTAAGACTCAACATCTGGATGAATGCGGCCTGCCCATTCTATGAACTTCACCGGGTTCCATTCGCTTACAAACTGATGGGTGGAGGGAAGATGCTCCTTAACAGTTGTGTACTTGTATGGAATACGATCACGTAGATGGTATGCTATACTTTCGCCATTAAGGTAGACCGCTACATAAGTTACAGTATAGACCAACTTTACTTTCTGTCCAATATAATGGTATGGCACACTATAGTAATGTCTGTCAAGATGTAATTGAACATAGCAGTTTTTCATAACCTTAACCTGAAGATATTCCTTCAGTTCCCAATAATCCTGAGGAAGAGGATGAAGATGTTGTTTTTCTTCAGTTTCAAAAAGTATGTTTCGACTCTCTTTTCTCCCCTGAAGTGGTTGATCATTATGAGATTCAAGTCTTTCAAGGATAGCATCGTTAAGATTATCAAGGTTTGTAAATACCTGGTTTCGAAGCGGTGCGTAAATCCGGGTATAAATAATCTGCACCATCCTCTCAACCCATGCCTTATCCCTTGGCTTGAGACTTCTTGCGGGAAGTATGGCCATATCATAATGGTTACCAAGATCAAGGAGATCCCTGTTTATTTCCGCTTCATATGGATTAGCCTTATCTACTGCAGACTTAAGATTATCTGGTACAAGAACTCTTGGTACGCCTCCGAAGTAATTTAATGCTCTTACAATACAGGATAAAAAGTCTTCTTTACGCTGGCTCTCACATGCTCTTACATATGTTCTGCCGCTATAACCCAAAACAGCAACGAAGACTTCCATCTCCTTTATCTCACCAGTGTATGGATCAGCTATGGACATCTTAGATCCTGCAAAATCGATATACAGCTTATCCCCGGGCTGCTGCTCAATATGAAGTGATACATCCTTGCGATCAAGATATTGCTTTAAATACTCACAGAACTGGCTGTAGCTGTATCCCCCAGGATATCTACCACGATACTCTGCCCATAATATCTGACGGGTTACACCCTTGCGTGGAAGCTCGCTCTGGCAATAGGGTAAAAAATCGTGCAGATCTTCTCTGCGGGATTCATCAGACTGATCTCCTTCAATACCCTCGGAACTATCAAGATAACTCTTGACAGTGTTCTTTGATAAACCCAGTTCACGCGCTATAGTCTTCTTGCCATATCCAAGACTCTGTAAAATGCTGATCTGTTTTTTAACTTCCATTTCTATTGTCCTTCTTGCCATCGCATATTTTTTTCCAACAAAGAAAAAAACTCAACGATCAAGGGGGGTCAATTTGCCGGAATGTCATTCAACAAGTTTTCCCCAGAGGGGTCAATATGCCGGAATGTCAGCTAAAATAACCAATTCCTGCGGGGTCAATTGTCCGGAATGGGGGGTCAATTAAATCGGAACAGGGGGTCAATTAATTTCGGAATATACAATATTTTACAGGTTACGAAAACAAGGTCGAGAGTGGAATCATAAACGTGTTTACAGAGTCTATACTGCAATGCAATTAAATATCAGAAGAAGAGCAAAGAAAAGGTTACCAGCAAGAGCAAAACAAACGCTTATGCAGCCTGATGGCCCAAATCAGGTATGGTCTATTGATTTTATGAATGACAGTCTTTGGAATGGCAAAAAGTTCAGGTTATTGAACATAATAGATGATTTTAACAGAGAGGTTCTTATTGTTGAAGCTGACACATCCTTGCCAGCCATGAGAGTTATAAGGGTATTGGAGCAACTCAAACAAACAAGAGGACTTCCTAAGATGATCCGTGTCGATAATGGCCCTGAGTTTATATCTTCTAAACTTGATTATTATTGCCGTCAGAATAATATCACTCTTGTATTTATCCAGCCCGGAAAACCCACGCAAAACGCTTTTATAGAAAGATGCAATGGAAGTATCAGAAAAGAGTTATTAAGCGCTTATGTTTTTCAATCACTTTCTGAGGTCAGAACTAAAGTACAGGAATGGGTAACAGATTACAATGAAATGAGACCTCATAAAGCTCTTAATTATCAAACACCAAAAGAAACTTTAAATAAATCATTTATTAATAAAAACTCTAATTTTGATTGGACCGGATTATAGGGAAGCCGACATTGCCACAATTGTTTCTATTCCCAGATCCTGAGCAATTTACACTTTAAAAGCCACATTACCTCAATGTTCCGTTTACACTCTTTTTCCAGATCCCGTGAAAACCTCACCTTATTCATGTACCCGTAAATGAATAGCTTCAGTAAATCCGAAGGATGATAAGCAGGACGACCATTTTCTGTAAAATCTGTTCTGAATCCATAATCTTTTATAGAAAGACTATCAACAAAAAGGTCAATCATCCTCACTTCATTATCAAGGTCGATGGATTGGTCGAGTGAAACAGGGAAAAGGTTAATTTGTGTTCTGTTATGTCCTTGTATGAATTTCATGTAGTTAAGATACAAAAACTATAGTTTTTTGAAGAATCCCTAAACCCACACTTATCAACAATTACAGTAGGTTTTTAGACAGTCTGACGGCCCAACGGTATAACGGCAGGGTTGCTCTACGCTCTACGCTCTACGCTTCCGTCTCATATCTAATATCTCACATTTTTTCTTTTGAGACTTTGCGTCTTTGCGAGAGAAAAAAATGGTGTGCTAACCTTCTATCGCAACGGCGTAAAGGGACAAAGGAGTATATGGCAGACAGAAGCAGGAGTCAACAGTGAAAAGTGAACTTTAAACAGTTTAAATTGAAGTAATTTAGAATAACATAATTAATGCTGCAAGTTATCCCGGTTTGTTGATATCCTTGATAAATTTTTATTTATTTCTTCTATATAGTATAAATCCTCTCTATTTCGTAATTCAGCAGGGACGCGTAATTTTTTATTCAGTTTTTCTTTTAACTTTTCAACTATAGTTTTTCTAAAATCCTCATGGACAACTAAAATATGTAAACTTTGCCAAGGGAACCTTTCAATATATTGAAACGCCTGATTAAATGTTTTGTATTCCTTTTTGACATTAACCAAAGTCTCATCATCATCTAATGGATCAAATTCATTCTGGTACATGATATACTTATCAACTGAACCATCCCTTTGACGATATATGCTTATTCCTCCTCCTTCAGCCCCAATTTCAAAAACGGTTTCAGGTTTAATTTCAGGTTCGTTGGAAGGGGTAATCTTATCTTTCATATCGACCCTTGTTCATTAAATATTTTCATCGTCCCTTTAAACATCAAGATTATTTTTCTAATCTTTCTATGAAATACTCCTCAGTCTCTTTATCCGTAAAATACACATAGCACCCCTTCATCCCACGCGTTAGAAGAACCCTGTAAACATTTTTCATATATGTTTCAAAGTTCGATGGGTCTTTCCTTAAAGTCGGGTCTTTAGTTGCCGCCATATCACCTATGAGTGCATCAGTTTCATGATTGTATTTCAGATCAGGACCAATTATGACACCAACATAATCAAATTCAAATCCCTGTGCTGTGTATATACATCCAACCTGTTTGAATCCTTTTGGTTTATATGCCCACTGATACCATACCGGGTATTCACTGACAGCGTGTTCCCCTTTTGTTTCCCAGGGCATCTCAAAATCGCTGATTTTAACATCATTCACAAGTGTTCCATCTGGTCTGGGATCATGCCAGGGCCAACAGTACCCTGCAGTCAGCCTGGCTGAATTGGGTTTTTCAAGTTCTTTCTTTTTCAGCTCATTGTAGAGTTCTGAAGGCGAACTGAATATTTTAAATTCAAAGATCTCATTCTTTTTCAAAATCTTCTTCTCTTTCGTATAACCAAGCACTGACTCTATCCATTCAAGGTAATTATTTGATCCCATGCACCGGAACTGGGATAAAAGCTCGACTTCTTCAACAGTTGCATTGAATTTCTTTGCAGAATCCCGTATAAATATTGAATTACCTATCTCCTGGTGTCTGACCCTCTGCTTGTCATCAATAAAAAAAACTGTTGTTTTTGAACATCTGATCAACTGATCAACCATAGGCATATCTGATCTGTCAGCAGCCCTCATATGCTGGTAAACATTGCTTGTCTCGATACGGTGAGCTTCATCAATGAGCAGGACATCAAGACCATTCTCTTCCATCCTGGAAGGAGTAAGTGAATAGGGGCTTACAAAAATATTTTTACCTGCAGTGCCTACCCATGCCTGCAAGCCATCGCGGAATGGTTTTGATTTTGATGCCAGAAGAACCTTTTTCTTTTTTGAAGCCACTTCTGCAAGTATGTTTAATGCGATCAGTGATTTGCCGGTACCCGGTCCTCCTTTAACCAGGATCACAGATTTTTCTTTTTTTGAGTCAGCTCTGCGGATTTTTCCCCAGATGAGATTTTTTGCAACCAGCTGTTCATTGAGAAGTGAAAATGTAGCCTGGTTCTGTATGATTCCCTGTACATTCTCCAGCAATTTTTTTGACGGCCGGATCCGGCTCAACATAAACCTGTTGTATACTTCTGTTCCCTTTCCGGAACGAAGAAGGTCCTTTATTTTGTCAGCAAGCTTTACAACATCTTCCCGGCAAAATACAGGGAAATCAGTCAGTATATTTTTGTAAACAATATTAAAGAGTCCTGATGTGTCTACATTGCTGTAATTATGACAATATGAGCAGCTTGTCAGTGTGAGTGCCGGTGTTATTTCAAATTCTTCAACGAAATCCAGCAGGTAATTATGGTATCCTTTGACCTGTTGAGAGGGATGTGGAACAACTCTCATTCCTCCACCGGTAAATGTCTCCACAAAATTTCCTTCTATTTCGAGGGCCGTCACATTTGTCCATTGCTTCAGCTCAATGAGAAAAACATTATCTCTCCCAACCTCATCTTTGCCAAACATAAGACAGTCTATTCTGCTCTGATTATATGGCACCTGGTATTCAAGTGCAATATGGCTTTCTTTTATACCTGCAATTTCAATCAGATCTTTTACACGGCTGAGGGAATTTTGAAATGATGAGAGCTCAGAAGGCTGCACTTTATGTCCGAAGGTGTTGACAAATGCATCATTCATAATATCAGAAATCCTGTTGTACAGAACATCCTCCCTGAATTGTTCCGATGAATTGCTGTAAATAATCATAAGCTACGGTTCAAATAGAACACGGTGTTTGATTCGTGATTTGGTGCTGATTAACGATAAAACTCAATATTTAAAGTTATAAAAAATACCCAAAATAATTTATTAGTCAAAAAATCTCTGAAAAAGGTTTACAAAACGGAAAATAATATTATATTTGTAAACCAATCATTATTTTATGGACACTACCTTTAAAGATCGTTTTATAGCTGCCAGAAAAATGTCAGGACTCTCCTTGAGAGAGCTTGCTGAAAAAATTGGCGGCGAGATAAGCCGGCAATCACTTCATAAGTATGAACTTGGTGAGAGTAAACCGGGCAGTAAAATCTTAATTGCCCTGGCTAATGCCCTCTCTGTTTCTGTCGACTATTTTTTCAGAATACCTAAAGAGGATGTTGAACTTTCTGATGTTGATTTCAGAAGATATTCAACAAAGCTTACCAAACCAATGCGTGAATCTGTTGCGATGAAAGCAAAAGACGCATTTGAGAGATATAATGAATTGGAAACTCTTTTAGGTATAAATGAACCTGTATCACCTTTCGATTTCAAAGAGTCTATTGTATCGAAAAAGGATGCAGAAAAAGCTGCAATTTCTTTAAGAACTCAATGGAATCTAGGTAATGATCCAATATCAGATGTCGTAGAACTTCTGGAAGATAAAGGTTATAATGTTATTGAAATTTCTGCGCCTGAAGGATTTGATGGGATGAAAGCTTCTTACAAAGACAAAAAGTTAATTGTGCTCCGGAAGATTGATTCAGGAAGTGATGTAGTAAGAAAACGTTTCACTGCTTTACATGAACTCGCTCATCATAATCTGAAATTTTCAAAAGACCTTGATGAAAAACAAAGAGAAAAGCTATGCCATACTTTCGCCTCCGCATTTTTGTTTCCGGGAGAAATGGCGCGAAAAGAGTTTGATCGGGAAAGATTCCATTTTTATGAGAAAGAACTTATTATTCTTAAGGAAAAATGGGGTATTTCAATTGCAGCACTGTTTGCAAGAGCACTTGATCTTGGTATAATTTCCTCATATACCTTTAAAATTTTCAACATAAAATATAGGGAAAGGCAGTATCATAAACCTAACATGGAACCCGGGAGATTTATGTCGAAGGAAAAACCAACCCGAATGGAAAAATTAATATTTCAGGGATTGGCCAAGGAGGTATTAACATTAAATGAAGCAGCCTATTTCGCTGGAATCAGCGGTTGGGAGATGCGTAAACAAATGTCTATGATGGTATGAAAGTAGCAATAGCCGATGTCAGTGTCTTATTTGACCTTTTTAATGTTGAAGTTTTGCCAGAATTCTTTGGATTAGACATCGAGATATATACTACTGATTTTATATATAATGAAATATTGCAATCTGATGAAAAAAACAAATTTGAACTATTTGTCAGAAGCGGGCAGCTGAAAATTATTGTTGTGGAACATGATGAACAAGAGACTATTTTAAATATGAAGCTAAATTATGCAAACAGATCAATTGCAGATAAAACAGCGCTATATAAGGCAAAGCAATTAGAATGCATATTGTTGACATGTGATGATAAATTAAAAAAGGAGGCAATAAAGCAAAAAATAGAAGTTCATGGTTCGATTTGGATAATTGATCAATTGGTCGAAAATGATAAAATCGACACAAAAAGAACAATTGAAGTCATTGAATCATTGAAAACAACAAATGCATGGTTGCCTGTTGATGAATTAGATAGGAGACTGAACATGTATAGAGAGAAGGGTTAAAAACAAAAAATAACCGAAGCCAATGGAATAAAGCTTCGGTCAGGTCGAAAGAGTTTCACTTGCCAGTTTACATCTTTCTTCTGTAAATGTAAGAAATTTTTGATTTCTGCAAAATTTATTCCTTGGGCAGAACTTCAGACGCCTTAGTATCAAATGGTCTGATAGCCAAATACAATTGAAAAATGGCGAAAAATGGAAAAGTTGGCGACGGGCATCGGATCGGCGCTGTTCGTGAACGGACCCAGGTTAAGAATCCAAAAACAGGCTTGTTTGTAAAGCGGGGCCCGGATGGGAAATTTATGGATGTAAAAACCTCAGGCGGTAAGTTCAAAGGCGTTAGCAAGGAGTAATAACGGCATAACGGCACAAAGGCGTAAAGACGAGTCAACTGTCGTGCACGATCCAGAGATTTTATTGCACGATCCAAAGATGTCATTGTTGACCCCGAAGATGTCATTGTTACACCCAAAGATGTCATTGTTGAACCGGAAGATGTCATTGAATGTAATATTTGTCTTGCGGTCTTGCGGTCCTGAGGTACTGTGGTTCCCGGGAACTTGCCAAATTATCTTCGTCCCTAAGTCCCATGGTCTCTTAGTTTTTCTTTTTACTGCATAGTGATAAAATGCCTCATTATTTCAATCTGATATATTTTTCAACAGAATAGATCTTCTCATCGGGGTTGCCTGCGCTATCGAGGCGATGATAAATCTGAAAGACTGTATCATTTCTGTATTCCAGCTTCATCCTTATTGTCTGGCCTTCATAAGGTCTGTTGAAATGATAAAGTATCGTTTCTGCATAATTATTTTTTCCATCAAGAGTATATGTCCCGAAACCATAGTTATCTGTTGCTTTGGAATTTTCAGTCCATCTTCCTACAAACATAAAATTTTCTCCTGTCCATGTTTTAAATTCGCTGCCTGCCCCGGGATTTACAGTTTCAACCTTCCCGTTCGTTACACTTTGCGTCTGGATCAATTGCCAGGCACCCTCAATTGATGATTTTATTCCCTGTTTACAGCTTCCTGTTATTAATAAAATAACAATAAATAGATAGATAGTCCTTTTCATGGTTATGTATGGTTAGATCATTAATATTCCACTAATATATTAATTATTAACAATAGAATGTCATGCGGTCTTGCAGTCCTGCTTTGTCAGCCGAAGCTTCAGCGAAGGCTGGAGTCTGCGGTCTTGTTCATTTTTTGATTGCCTAAATCAATCTTACTTTCTTTGTCTTGAAATATAGATTTTCTGTTCATTTTTTGCTTGCCCAAAAAACGAACCAAAAAAGGGCAGCCTCAAATCTTTTTTGGGCTTAACATTTTTTCGTCTGCCCACGCAATACAACTCGTCCCGCCAAGGCGGGACTCAAACAGTATTGCTTACTTCATGCCACCGCTTCGCAGCCTCGAAAATGTTAATCTGTTTCCAAAAAAGATTTGGCGGCATTTGAAATCCCAAAAGGTATAAAACTAAGGAAAATTACAGATTTTGGCCCCCTTTAGGGGGACAGCCGCGAAGCGGCAGGGGGTCCTGATCTTAAGTCCCGATTTTTGGGGACAGCCTCAGAGTGGCAGGGGGTCGCCATTTTCAACCAACGAAGCTCATCCCGAACATGACGAGGGATAGCGAAGTTTGTAGCGAAGGCTGGCGGTCATTCTGGAGATCAGGTTTTCTTATACTCCAAATAATGTGATAATTTGATATATCACGTTTTTAAGTGATAATTAAAGGCATAACGGCGCAAGGGTGTAAAGGCACAACGGCGGAAATAAAGCCTACTTTGCAAAATCAATCAGATCTAATTTGATAATCTCCCAGTGTTTTCCCTTTAGACAGATCGGATCAAAATCACCATCTGCATTTTTAAAATCTGAGAAATTGCTTCTGATTTGATCCTCATCATGGTTGTATGGGTATCTTTCCTTATGAAGAGCAAGCATTTTTTCAATTGAATAGTCATCTTTTAGTTCATGGATATCCCAAAAATCCTTTTTTCTTCCGCCTTGGGAAATGACATCAATTTTCATTGCTATAATTTCTTCAATAGTTGCAAACCTGATGCCATCTATAAGTAGAATTTCCTGAATAAATGGTTCAGTATAGAATAAATCCAACTTCACACAATCATCTTTGTTAGCGCCAATATAATAGGACTTTCCTGGTCCCGCAACTTTGTATTCATTTGTGTCAACATACGAAAATGTTTTACGTAAAAATGTATCGATTGCTTTAAAATCAATAGAATCATAGAGAGCATCAGAAAACAAATCGATATCTACTGATTCCCTGTGACCTCTAAGTAAACTTAGAGCTGTCCCTCCGACTAATCTGAAAGCATTTAATTCCTTTGCAGCCATCAATTTTTTCAGGATACCTACTAACTGTGGACTGGTGGAATTGTAATGGAGGTTACTTCCCATGAGTCTTCAGTATATTATTGACATCTTTTCGTCCATAAAATCGGATTATCTCCTTTTTCTCAATATTATTACCCCTCTCAAATACTCTTGTTATAACCGCATTTTTTTGTTTTTCCCAGTCTATTTTTTCCATTTTTGTATCCCAAAACACAACTCGCCTTAATTTGGTAAAATCAGGATGTAATCGGAGTTGTTTTCTTTTTATTACTGCAATATCATGATATAGCTGTAAAGTCATAAAATACCCTTCTTCAATTTCCAGAGCATTCTCAATTTTTAAAGCAAGATTTGTGTTCATCCTTCTTTTTCCTTTTGTGATAGATACCAGAGTCTGAGGGTATTCCTTCAAAGAAAGTGCAAATGGACCTTTATGCAGATGACGTTGTTTAAGCTCACGCTCAAGTATTAATCCCGGGTGGATCCCTTTTACTATTGATAATTCAGTATTCATGTTTCAAAAATAAACAAAAAAGTTTACATAATATTGTTAATTACTAAAAAAAGTATAATGGCTCAAAGGCATAAAGGTAAAGTAGTCTTGATGTCATGCGGTCCTGCAGTCCCCCTCGACCTCTTACCGCACTCCGCCCACTGTATACTGAACGCAACAGGTATCCAGCTTTTTTTTATCTTTATCAAAGATTTTTAAAATTTTATGAAAAAGATTATATCCCAAAAAAACCTCACCATACTGTTGTTCTTCCTGTTTATTTCAGCGTTCCAGTCAGGGAACGCACAGGAAGCAAAAAACAACATAACCTTTCAGTTGAAAGATAAAAACTTTATGACTGTTCAGGTTTGCTCTGATAACATTTTCAGAATCAGGATTTCTGAGGAAGCTGTTCCCGGTCAGTCCCTGATGGAACGGTACGGGATCGTGAAATCTGACTGGGGTGATGTTAATCCAACAATCAGAAAAGAAAAAAATATTACAGTTATTCAATCAGGACAATTCAGGATCTCAGTAAATAAAGAGACCGGAAACATTTCAGTTAAGGATCTGAATAACGAAAGCCTTATCAACAGCATCAATATTTACCCCAAATCAGATCGTCCTGAAACCAGGGAAGTGTCTGAATCAATTCAGAAGTATTTTGCAGGCGAAAAACACGGTGAAAATATCATTGGCGATGAATATTATCTGAAAGCTAAACCGGATAGCAGCAAATCTGTCCGGGATATATTACCCTCACTGCTCGAAGTGCAGCTGGCTCCGGATGAACGGTTTTACGGCGGCGGATCAACCAGCCGTAAAAACATTCAGCATCGGGGAGAATTACTGCGGATGTGGGCTACTTACCAACAGACAGAAATCCCTATGCCTTTTCTGATGAGCTCTAAAGGATGGGCTATCTTTAACAATACAACTTCTCTAAACTATTTCGATGTCGGCCGTTTTGAAAAAGACAGGTTAATTATTTACAATACCAACGGAGACATGGATTTCTATCTCATGCTCGGGAATTCCATGCAGGAGGCTATTTCGCTGTACACATCAATCACCGGGAAGCCCTATCTGCTCCCTAAATGGGCATACGGACTGGCTTTTGGAGGTAACACAATGGAAGATCAGATGGGAGTGATGAATGATGCCGTAAGGTTCAGAGATGAAAAGATCCCTTGCGATATCTACTGGCTCGAGCCTCAGTGGATGGCAAAGTATTATGACTTTTCAACATCACAGAACTGGGATCTTAAAAAATTTCCGGCAGAACCATTCTGGGAGGAAAAGAATCCCAAAAAATATGAACACCCGCAGCTTTTTATTTCAAAACTTCATAAGCTGGGTTTTAAACTTGCTCTCTGGCTCTGCATCGATCACGATCTGTCGGTTGCAGAAGAGGACCAGATTGCAGAAAAATCAGGCAAACAACAGTCGGGACAGGAACACTGGTTTTCTCATCTTACAAAATTCATCGATCAGGGGGTGGACGGATTCAAGCTCGATCCGGGAAGGACCCTCGATGAACATCCCGACATGAAATATTATAATGGTTATACAGACAAAGAAATGCATAACCTGAACCAGGTTCTGCTTCCGAAACAGATGTACGAAACATTCCGCAATCATAAAGGAATCAGGTCATTTCATCATTATTGCGGAGGATATGCAGGCGCACAGCACTGGGGAGCATCGACCAGCGGTGACAATGGCGGAGGAAAGGATGCATTGTTTGATCAGCTGAATCTTGGCCTGAGTGGTTTTGTAAATACCTCTGCCGATGTGATGGAAGTAGACGATACAAAAGCGGGCATTCATATGGGTTTCTTCCTGCCATGGGTACAGGTTAACAGCTGGTATGCACTTCATCACCCGTGGTTCCTGCCACCAGTTGAAAAGGAAACTTTCCGTTTCTATGATCAGCTGAGGCACGACCTGATGCCGTACATCTATTCAGCAGCTCTGGAGGGAAGCCAGACAGGAATGCCAATCCTCAGGGCAATGCCACTTGTTTTTCCCGATGACAGAAATGTCGATAATATGATTTACCAGTATATGTTTGGCGAAAATCTCCTGGTTGGAGTTTTCAGTGATTCAATATATCTCCCAAGAGGTACCTGGATAAATTACTGGACAGGTGAAAAATTTAACGGTGAAAAAACGGTTCATTGCAGCGTGCCGGAAAACAGGGGCGGTCTTTTGTTCATAAAAAACGGAGCTATTATACCATGCCAGAAGACAATGCAATATGTGGGTGAATATCCTCCGGATACGCTTATATTAAAAGTATACCCTGAAGCAAAGAGCTCCTATACCTTACTGGAGGATGATGGAAAGACATTTGAGTACGAAAAAGGAAACATATCCAGAACACTTTTTGAATGCACAGATGATGAAAAGGAGACTGATTTCACCATTTTTCCCAGTCAGGGAAGCTATTCGGGGATGATCAAAAATATGACATATCAGGTTGAAATGAATATTCCTGAAAAGCCATCCAGGATCCTGGTTAATAACACTTTGGCTGAAAACTGGAAATATTCTGAACCGGGAAAGGTTACCATAATAACTTCACGGAATGATAATAGTAAAGTGAAGATTCAGGTCTTTAAATAGGCGCAACGGCGCAACGGCGTAAAGGCAATAATTGTCTTGCAGTCTTGCAGTCCTGCGGTCTTGCGGTCGTTTATCGTTTGTGACGACCCCCCTGCCCCCCTAAAGGGGGGTTAATTCTCAGTCTTTCAATAAATTCATAAATGGCTCCGAATTAGTCCCCTTTAGGGGGACAGCCGCGCAGCAGCAGGGGGTCGCCTAACGCTCTTTCGATTTTGACTTTCGACTTTCGACTTTATTGCTGTTGATTTTCACTTATTACTTGTCTTACTTCCTTAACAAGTAGAATGAAATTTGTTATCTGACTAATAATAGTCTCAATTTCCTCTTTGATGGGGAGATTTAAGTTTATTGTCTTTAGTCTTGAAGTGGTTTGCCCCCAGATTGAAGATGAATGGTGCCCGTCTCCTTCAATTAATTCAACAGTTAACTTGCTTTTTTTTTCGATCAGATGTTTGAATTTGACAAAATTTCTGTAATCCTTTTTTGAAATTTCCAGCTTCATTCGCAAAAAATTCCCTTTTTCATTATCAATAAAACAATTAAACTCCTCTGCTGCAATTTTAATATTCAGGCTATTACCTTTGAATAAAACTTCTGAGGGTGAAGCGTTGTGTGCATTCAGATTTAAAATCAGTGGAGTAAGCCAATCATTATTTTTTTTATGAAATTCACTATTAAGTCCAGTTTCATTTTGTAAATCAACACACTTGATATATGTATTAAAAAAAGACATCAATTCAGAATATTCTTCAGCACTTTCAGTAATATGACCCAGTTCTAATGAATCTGTTTCTGAACTGGTCAGGAAATTCATAGATGTTACAATTGCCTGTTTTTCATTAAAATATAATTTGGCATTCAGCTTCTTTACCAGGTGAGGTTTGATACCAAGACTTCTCACTTCTGCAAGACTTTCATTTGATTCTCCGTCAAGAATATAGAATTCAATTTCAATTTTCCTGGCAATTGCTTCTTTTAGTTTTTCTTCGGGTATTATCCAATCAGAGAACTTGCAAGAGGGAGTAATTAATATCATTCTTGTTTCAGCCTCCTCTATAAGAGTCATGATTTTGCCGGAGATTTCTGATGGATTTATTATTTTCATTATTTCTTTATTACTTTCAGATAAATCGGATGTTAATAAAAAAACTAAATTTATGGTTCGATAATACCTTGACACTCAAATTTAAACAATTTTCAGAAAAACCGGCGTTCTTTGAACGGAAAAGGGAAATGGAGTAAGGAGTAAGGAGTCAGGAAATTTTTAACCACAAAGAACACAAAGGAGGCTCAAAGGACACAAAGTTAAAATCCTGCCGCGTAGCGCACACCGCAAACCGCACGCCGCTGAAAGAGTTATTAATTTTACTATTATTATTCATGTGATATGTCGAAAACAAATGCAGCACGGATTCTTGATAAACAAGGTGTAGAATATGAGCTCCTGGCTTATGAAGTGGATGAGTCGGATCTGAGTGCTCTTGCCGTAGCCGGTAAGTTAAAAGAGAACATTGACCAGGTATTTAAAACATTGGTATTAAGAGGAGATAAATCAGGAATTTTTGTCTGTATTATTCCGGGAGCTGAAGAACTGGATCTGAAGAAAGCAGCAAATAAATCAGGTAATAAGAATGCTGCTATGATTCCAGTGAAGGATATTTTAACCATTACCGGTTATGTCAGAGGAGGTTGTTCTCCTGTTGGAATGAAAAAGGATTACCCAACTTTTATCGATGAAAGTTGTTTCCTTTATGATTTTATTTTTGTAAGTGCCGGGATGAGAGGTCAGCAACTGAAACTAAAACCAGATGATCTGGTTTTAGTTACATCCTGTCAGTCAGATGATTTAATATTACGAGGAATGACTAAGTGACTAAGAGACGAAGAGACTAAGGGACAGGGGTTAAGGTTTAGGTTGAGAGTTTTTGCGACTTTGCGTCTTTGCGAGAGAGATCTGCAAAAAATTAAACTTTTTTGATAAATTATTAAACAAAACAATTTATATTTTTATTTTTAACCTTTTCAATAGAATAAATACTATTAATAAAAATGATAATCAAAATGAACTTTAGAAATTTAATTAAAACTGTCAGTTTCCTGGTTGTATTAGTTTTTTCAGTTTCAACTGTTAAAGCACAGGGGCGTAATGATGTTATTAAAGCTTACAATGAAGGGGCCAATTTAGTTCAGACTGATCCCGAGGGAGCAATTAAAGCCTTTGAGAAAGCGGTCGACCTGTCAAAACAGGTTGGAGATTCTGCAGCTGATCTAAGCCAGAAGGCGATAAAAGTCCTGCCAGGTTTGTATTATAGTGTTGCCTCGCGGGCATTTACGGCTAAAAAACCGGCATCCGAAATAATTTCGGCCACAAAAAAGGCAATTGCAATATCAGTAAAATATGATAACCCATCAATTAAACAGGACGCTGACCTACTGCTGATAAAAGCTTATAATAACATGGCAATCGACTATTTCTCTAAGAATGATTATCAAAATGCACTTATAACATTTGACAGCGTTTTGATTATCAACCCTGATTATTATTCTGCAATTTACAATAAGGCATTAATATATTTAAAACAGGCTAATTCCGACGAATTTGAAAAAACTATCGATCTGTTTATCGGGAAAATGAAACCAGGAACTGATTCTGCTAAAATTAAACAGGCATCCTCACTGGCGCTTGCTTATTTTCGTGCATCAGGATCAAAGGCCGATCAGGCAAATAAACTTGATGAAGCGCTTGGCCTTCTTAATAAAGCTGCAAAATATGGTGACGACAAGGATCTGTTCTATTACTTTGCCGAGGTTTACAACAAACAGAAGGTTTTCGACAAGGGTTTAGAGTATGCGCAAAAAGGGCTTGCCCTTGAGACTGGAGCTGAAGAACCCAAAGCAAAATTCTACTTTCAGATCGCTCTGGCACAAGAGGGAAAAGGTCAGACAGCTGAAGCCTGTGAATCATTTAAGAAAGCCAACTATGGAGTTTTTGCTGCACCCTCTAAAGTAAAACGCGCTAACCTCAAATGTAAATAAAGGCGTAACGGCGGGAATTGTCATGTAGTCTTAAAGTCTTGCGGTCTTGTTCATTTTTTGCTTGCCTAAATCATTCTTACTTTCTTTTTCTTGATGAGTCCACTCTAAAAACAAATTCACAATATCATCAGCATACTGGTTTTGCGAGTTTCTTTTACCATAGATGGATTATAAACTATTAAAAGTGGGTCTGTTTTTGGCAAGAGACCCTTCAGTATGTGACACAAATAGTCGAACAAGACTTTATTAATCTCGTATTTATGTATTCGAGTTAGATTTACTGAAATCGAGGTAAGGGTTAAATAAAATCTATTTCTCACAAGTCCTCTTAATCTTGATTTTCCGTTCTTAATTCCACGTTTTACCTCCTTAATCGTTGCTTCTACATTTGCCCTTAGCTTTCTTCTTTCCTCTGGTATCTTGTAAATGTTATGCAATCGTTGATGGGATAATATTCTCATCTCATTAAAATACCATATGTGTTTTTTTTCTGTCCTTTTTCCTCCAGCTGCCTTTGCTAGGCATTTGTCCTGATATGGACATAATTGGCATCGTTCATCATTAAAAACAGCTTTCCCAATTCTCGCACCTTCTTTATGGGTTGTAATCTCTCCTTTTACTCTTTGACCTTGACTACAACTTACCCATAAATCGCCAACCTCGTCCTTCTCTATCTTTATCTTCGTTTGAGATTTCCTTCCTCTCACGGCGGTTTGAACAAGCATTATTGAGTCATTCTTTGTAATAACATCTACAGCTGGGCTGCCATAATTCCCATCTGCATGATATTCAGATAAATCAGGTGTCTTTTCTATCATAGAGGGTAACCTGTATGCTAATATCTTCGCATCATCTTCATTGTTAGGAGTCACCGCTACATCTGTTATCAAGTTAAACTTATTCCCTGGATTCGCAGTCTCCGAAATATGCCCATTATAGCCTTTGCTGTTAGCACCTCTTTTATACCTAAATGTGGCTTCTGTATCATCGGGAGAAAGTAGTATAGCACTATGTAATTCGTTGGATGGTATAACTTCTACTTTGTTTTCTGCGACTACGAAATGTTCGTTATAAACGCGATTAAATATTGAGAAAACAGCAACATTTTTATACTTCTCCCCTAACTGGACATACAGCTTGTGATAAATTTCCGCTAGTTGCTTGATCTCTTTTGGCAAATCATCCTTTTCTATCTTGTATATATATTGACCTGCAGTTTGCCTGGTGTAAACAGATAACAACTTTAAATAAGTCTCTTTATCTTCATCATCTAAAATACGGGAAAAGCGGAGTAATACCTCTATCAACAACTGCAAACGTGTGTAGTCAAATATGTTAGAGCCTAACAAGAAGCTATCTCCTCGCTGTATGTCGGTCTTTATTCCAAATTCTTTTAATTGAGCTGAGGTCAGGCTGTCAAACACCTCCGTTAACAAATCCTTGCCTGTTTGAATATAATATTCTATTACTTTATTCTGGAAATTAAAGATGCTTGCCTCGGCAAAAACACTACCACCTAGACTCTGCACGCCTAAAGCATGCCTTGTTAAAAGATTGAAATTCAAGTTCATGAATAACTGTTGGTAGGTCCAGTTATAAAGGTTTTTTAGTATTAACGCACCAACCAATTGATTAACAGGTACATTAGGTCTGCTTTTCTTAGTTGAGTATAATACATCGAAGTCCTTTTCATTAATCTTCGAAAAGATGTTAACGAAAAAACTATGCTCGATAGAGGTTCCCATCAAGGAACGTTGACTGTCAGACAATGAGTCAGTTACACCAAAAAGACTATATTGCTTATACGATTCGTTTTTCTTAAACATCGAGTGACTTATTATTCTGCAATATAATCAAAATAAATCACTTAAACAATTGTAGATCAAATATATAAATAAATATTTTACCTTTTTAGAGTGGACTCCTTGATAAAAAGAAAGTAACAAAGAAAAATCAAGGCTGCAGATTATTTTGGGGCTTCTGTTTTTCGGCTTGCCCACGCAATACAACTCCCCCTCGACAAGCTCGGGGTCAAACAGTATTGCTTACTTAACGCCACCACAGCAAGCCTCAAAACAGTCGCTATTTCCCAAAATAATCTGAGGCCATTTGAAATCCCCAAAGGTATAAAACTAAGGTAAATTACAGATTTTGGCCCCCTTTAGGGGGACAGCCGCGTAGCGGCAGGGGGTCGCCTACTTTGCGTGCTTTGCGCCTATTTTGTGTGCTTTGCGGTTAAAGATATTTGTTTCCCACAGATATCGCAGATTCACGCAGATTTCATTGCCGCGTACCGCAAGCCGCTTGTGAGTAAAATTGAACTTTTTAAATAATCCGATGTTTCACTAAACCTTATTATCTGGAGAGTAACTCAGCTTCTAAATTTTAATTTAATCACTAAAAATATTTAATTATGCCAACAGTAGTAGTCCGTCACAAAGTAGGTGACATCAATGCATGGCTGAAAGGTCATGAAGAAAGAGCCAAGTTATTTGCTCCGGCAGTATCCAGTTTTAAAACGTTTCAGGATACTGATGATCCAAAATCTGTTGTAATGGTCATGGAAGTTACAGATATGGATAAACTGAATTCACTCATGACTGATCCCAAAATTCAAAAGGATAAAGACAGACACACGGTTAAAGATCCTATTGTTGTATCTGTCCCGGTAAAGGTATAATGAGACTAAGAGACAAAGGGACCAGGGGACAAAATCAAACTTCACTTTCGTTGTCCCTTGCTCCCTTGCTTTAGTGGCGTAACGGCTCAAACCGCCTTCGCCATCCTTCGACAAGCTCAGGATGTGCTACGGTGGTCGAAGGGCCTAAAGAATTAATGAGGGTTGAAGAAAAGAAGAGGTGAAGCTGTGCACCTCTGGCTTATCGGTCCAGGATCCAACCTCCTATCAGGCTGAGTGCAGCAGGTGATACCGTTTCCTCAATCCTGATATATTCATATTCAGAACCTGTTCCGGCTGTCTGAAAGAGATGATTGAGCCCGGGCAGCTTTTTTACTGTAAAGTCTTTATTATCTGCTTCTTTTAAGCCCTCTTCAATTACCGGAATATTCTTCAATGGATTTACCTGTTGATCCAATTCACCGTAGATAGCCAGTACAGGACACTTAACTTTCCTGAGAACCTCTTTATTATCCAGAGCAAGGATGTACCTCCACCATGGATTTAATACCTGCCTGATCATAGCATCGTGTCTACCTTTTGGCCAGTTCATCCTTGTAACTTCGTCCCGGGATAAGCCCTCATAAATATCCCATAGCTTCTTTGCCGCTGTGGCAGAATCAGTCTTTTCCCCGGCAATCTGATAAATCTGTTTACGCCATCCACGCTCAAGTTCTATATCTTCATCTTTAACTCCCTGTTGTTTCAGCTGACCCAGTATCTGATCGAGAACAACGTCTTCAAAATTTTCAAAAGCTCCTGCCATTGACACAATGAATGCCACATCTGAGGATTCCGAAGCTGCTATTACGGCAACTGTGCCTCCTTCGCTATGACCGATGATGCCTATTTTTGCCGGATTGATCTCAGGTCTGCCTTGAAGATATTTTATTCCTGACAGAGCGTCATCTGCAAAATCGCCGGTAGTTGACAGATTGAAATTCCCTGTTGAACCACCCGCTCCTCTGTCATCAAAACGTAAAACTGCTATTCCGTTACGGGTCAGGAAATCGGCAATTATCCAGAAAGGCTTATGTTTACCGACTTCTTCATCACGGTTTTGCTGACCCGATCCGGTCACAAGTACCACCGCAGGAAAATTGCCTTTTGATGAAGGATATGTTAATGTTCCTGCAAGACTTACACCTGCTTTTTTGTTTTCGAAGACTACATTCTCCTCAATATATGGATATGGCTTTTTAGGCTCCTGGGGCCTTTGCAATATAGGTAACTCTTCAACACGACTAAATAATACCGGAAATACACCTGGTCCCTGTCTGAACTCACTTTTAATTGTCTTATAGTCATTATCAACAACTCCGGCAATCTCAAGACCCAGTCTTTTTATTCTGATAATAACAGAGTCATTCCTGTAAAGGATTTCATCACATGGAATGTCTCCTGTTGCCTGATCTATAATATCTAAAGCCGCTTTTAATGTGTTATCTCCGGCATAAGAAACAGTAATCCCCATTCTCAGTTTAGCTGTGTTTGGTATTTCGAGTTCTCCCAGCCACTTCCCCGGGATTTTGTCTTGTGTTGAAGGAGAAGACTGTCCTGAAAGACTAAGATTAGTCATAAGGACCAATCCAAGTATCAGAGAAATTGCAAAAAGATTTTTTGATGGACAATTCATGATGAGAGGTTTTAGGGTTGTTATTTACTGATTATTTGACGCATTTTTTTGAATATCGGTTACAATTTCTGCCTTTAAACTCAAAAAAATTCACTTAAATGGTTTAATTTTAATTGATTGTAATTTCTGAACCAATGAAAAAAGAATCTTTGATAATTATAGGCGGAGGATTTGCCGGATTAGCTACCGGTATCTATGCAAGACTCAACGGTTATAAGACCCGCATCTTCGAAATGCACGATAAGCCCGGAGGACTGTGCACTTCATGGCAGAGAAAGGGATATACATTTGACGGATGTATTCACTGGCTCATAGGATCTTCTGAAAGGAGCGGAATGCAGACAGCCGCGAAGCGGCAGGGGGCACTTGATCATTGCGATTTAGGGTGACAGCGGGGCAGGGGGTCACATCGCTATCCTGTAAAGAAATTTCTGTGTTCTGAGTATCACAGAGTTCCTCAGAACAGCCGGTGTAGCCCAGATCCCTGAATCCATCTGACTTTTTGCCACAAGCTCATATTTTCGTCCTGCTTTGATGACAAGGACTTCTCCTCTTACAGAGAAAAAGAAAATATTCCCGTTTATATAAAGCGGCGATGAGTCATAATTTGAGGTAAGGCGCTTTGACCATACTTCTTTTCCGGTAGCTGCGTCAATACACATCATGATATTCCTGGTATTGACAGTATATATCAATCCGTCTTTTATAACCGGCGTCAGACTCTGGTTCCGTGATAATTCTTCACGTTTCTTCCAGAGTATATTGGTACTTGTAATATCACCTTTCCCATTTGGATTCACAGCAAGCATTTCAGTATATTTATTGCCATCATCACCCACAGAAAATCCTGTATACCAGTATACAACACCATTTTCAGCAAACGGCATTGCTATAGTCGATTCGGCTCCGTCCACAACTCTCCATATTTCCTTTCCGTCGTTTGGATCGTATGCAATACAGACAGCAGAGCCATCCGATATCAGCATATCACGTCCTTCAACATTCAATATTAACGGGGTTATGTATGCCTTACGTCCAATTGGAGCAAGCGGCTTATACGGTTCTTCGGGCCTGCTGGTCTTCCATACAGTCTTCCCGGTTGATTTATCTAGGGCAACAATAAACCTTACATCGGTGCCTTCGAAATGAAGTATCAGCAGGTTTTTATAGAGTACCGGCGATGAGGCCGGTCCCTGGACATGCTTACATTTTAGATCTGAGCGTTTCCATACAATGGAGCCATCTGATGTATTTATACAAGCCGTTCCCATGCTTCCATAATGCACATACACAAAACCTTTTTCGATACAGGGAGTAGGGGAGGCATAAGTATTCAGGGAATGCTTTCCTTCAACATCATCAGGAGTAAAAACTTTTATATCATAAATAATTTTTCCTGTCTGAAAATCGGTACAGACAGCGTATAGCTCTTTGCCATCAGTTGTCGCTGTTGTAACCCAGATCTGATTGTCAAAAACGACAGGAGAGGAGTACCCTTCATCATGAATTTTTGTTTTCCATATAATAACAGAATCATTCCAGAGCAGCGGAATATTTTTTGCTTCTGCTATTCCATTGAGCTTGCTGCCACGGAAGTTTGTCCAGTTTTTATCCTGGGAGCTTGCCTTTTCTTGTATTAAAAATGGGAGCAGGAGTATAAAACAGATAATGAATGTTTTTCCGGAGCTCATAGGATAGATTTTTATATGATGAGTTTATAGGATCAAATAAAGTGAATTTTTTCATTTCTTTTGCTCCTCCAAAAGAACCGAACAGAAAATAAACTGATTTTATTACCGAGCTAACCCTGCGAGTTCGCCGAAGGCAAACGAAACAAAGAAAAGGAGTCCCGAACCGAGCATATGTAGGGGCACGGATTACAAATCCGCGCCAGCTTTCTGGGAGTTCGGCGAAGCCAAATCCGCGCCAGCTTTTTGCGAGTTCGGCGAAGCCAAATGATAACTTCAGGCTGTTTGTCCGCTCGCTACACATGCCTTCGCGCCACCAAACAGCCTTCAAGTTCGCGCCATTTCGGGTTTGCCACTGCACCTTCCCGAACAAGGATTTCTTAACTCTTTGGCTCTCTGTGCTCCTCTGTGAAAGTTCTTTAAATACTAAAGGTTAATCCGATATTCCTCAAAAATGTCAATCCAATGCAAAAAAAGATTTGGCGGCATTTGAAACCCAGGAAGGTAAAAAGCTTAGAAAAGAATCTGAATTAGTCCCCCTATATTTGTGCCATTTGGCTTTATCTATAGGGGGATAGCCCCGCTTCAGCGGGGCAGGGGGCACCTGATCTTAAGTCCGATTTAGGTGACTGCCAAATGTTGCCCGATGCCGCTCTTCCGTCAGAATTCAACAATAAAAGAGGTTTTACTCTCTTCTGATGAGACCGCTGTAATGGATCCGTTATGCAATTTCATTATCTCCTGTGAAATACTCAGCCCGATACCCGATCCGCTCTTTTTTGTGGTAAAGAACGGTACAAATATCTTCTCAAGCAGTTCCGGAGGAATCAGCGGCCCATTATTGATTATCCTGATGTTCACATTGTTCTGAGGTGTTCTCCGCATCTGTATCCTTATCTGCCTGTCCTGATTTTTTTCCTGAAGAGCTTCTATTGCATTGTTAATGAGATTTATCATAACCTGGTTAAGCAGCTTTTTATCTGCAATGATTTCCTTCAACGACTTGTCTGAAGTAATTGTGAAGCCGATATTGTTCTCTCTCATCTTCCCTGAGAATGCAATTTTCAGTTGCTCGACCCATTCATCAACATCAAATGTTGTAAATTCGGGTTGCGGGAGCTTTGAGATCTTCCGGTAATTGTTAACAAAATTAAGGAGTCCGTTACTTTGATCATTTATTAGCTGAAGGCCGGTAACTGCAGTCTTAATCGTTCCGTCGTCTATCTGCGACAGCATTTTTGGTTTATCATTGGCACGAAACATTGAATAGAGCTCCTTTGAAACGGTTGTCAGCGGTGAGAGCAGATTCATGATCTCGTGCGTCAGCACGCTGATCAGTTTCCGGTATGAATCGAGTTCCCTGAATTCCAGTTCATGCCTGATGTCCTGGATGGAAACAAGCTTAAGCTCCGCATCTTTTCTCTTAATCATAGATGCCCTGAACACAAGTATCTGAAGGTTATTCGAAATCAGGTTTCTGTATGTCACATTCTCCCCCGGCTTAATATTACAAACGGCTTCATAAAAGGCAGGATGCTTTATCATAAGCGAATTCAGATTTGTAGATTCAGGGGAGAATCCTGCATACTGGCATGCAGCTTTGTTTATCAGCTCAACCTTGTTGTTACTGTCAAGTACTATCATGCCTGTCGATGCGTGCTGAATTAATGTTCTGTAATACGATTCGTTATATTCATTTCTGATCCTGATTTCCTGAAAATGGCGGTTCAGTTTGTTCATGCTTTCATATAGCCGTGATAGAGTCCTGTTCCTGAAATCTGATGCGAAATGAAGTGTTGTATCGTCATTGCGCAGAGAATCAAAGAAGAAGGTAATTGTCTCGTTTGTAGCGTTGTAGATCCTGACAAGCAGCAGTATGATTATCGCTGCCTGCGATCGCAAACAAGGAGGCAGAAAGATAGTGTCCGGTGGCAATCATAATGCCAGCACCTGTAAATGAAATAATATTAAATACCAGCAGGACAATTCCGGCACGGTAATTAAGAAGTTTTTCAGACACCATATTTCTTAATTTTATTGTAAAGTGTCTGCCTGGTGATACCCAGCTGATCAGCTGATAGTCCCTGGTTAAAATTATTCTTCTTCAAGGTACTGATTATCATCTTTCTCTCCATATCCTCAAGAGTCTCTGTCTCATTCAGAGGAGCAACGTCACTGTCCATGAGAATAAAGTCTGATGCATGCAGCCTTTTACCCTCCGACAGTATAACAACTTTCTCCATAGTATGCTGCAACTCCCTGATATTTCCGTACCACGGATTTCTTCTTAATTTTTCAATTGCATCTTCTGCCAGTATGAGATCCGGTTTATCGTATTTTCTTCCATATATCTTCAGGTAATGCAAAGCAAGATCTTCAATATCGTCGGTTCTTTCCCTGAGAGGGGGGAGATGGATCTGTATCGTATTCATTCTGAAGAGGAGATCCTGTCTGAACTGATTCTGAGCTACCATCACTGAAAGATTTTTGTTGGTAGCGCTTATCAGCCTGAAATCGACAGGTATTTCCTTTACCGAACCTACGGGTGTAACATTACGGGTCTGCAGTACCGTTAGGATCTTCGCCTGAAGGCTTACAGGTATATTTCCTATCTCATCGAGGAATAATGTGCCTCTGTCTGCCATTGTAAATCTGCCGGTCTTATCCTCATAGGCATTTGTGAATGAGCCCTTTTTATGTCCGTATAGCTCGCTTTCAAACAGCGATTCAGAAAGTGAGTTGAGATCCACTAGCACGAAAAGCTCATTACAGCGCTTTGATCTGTTATGTATCTCACGTGCAATAATCTCTTTTCCTGTTCCATTCTCGCCTGTTATGAGAACACTGGCATCGGTGACGGCAATTTTATCCACCAGGTTCATTATTCCCTTCATAACGGCTGATTTCCCGGTAATAAGTCCGGTAGCCCGGTTAGCATCCTGCTTAAACAGTTTTTCTCTCGATCGCAGATTGGATATTTCAAGATTCGAATTCCTCAGTCTGGTTGCTGCTTCAAGTGTGGCTTTTAATTTATCGTTGTCCCAGGGTTTTAATACAAAATCTGCAGCTCCTTCCTTAAGTGATTTTACTGCCAGCTCCACATCACCAAAGGCAGTGATCATCACAACTTCAACAAGAGGATTTTTCTTCTTAATCTCCTTCAGCCAGAATAAGCCTTCATTCCCTGTATTTACTCCTGCTTTGAAATTCATGTCAAGCAGCACCACATCGAGGTCGCCTTTTTCAAGCTCTCCATAAAGCTGATTTGGTCCCGAGATCGTTCTGATGACCTCAAATTCCTCTTTAAGCAATAGTCTGAGAGCATTCAGCAGAGCCTTATTATCGTCGACAATAAGAAGTTTATTTTTCTTCATTTCATGTACAAATAATTATTAAATGTAAAATATTTTTATGAAATCATGTCAAAAAATTTTACCTGAGAGTGAATTGTGTTTTTATATAGAGCTGATTATCAGTAAAGTAAAATCCTGGCATGAACTTAGCCTCTATATTGAAAATTAAATCTATGATACGAACAGTCAATTTATCCAAAATCTTCCGGACCGAAATGGTTGAAACGACAGCACTTCACGAAATAAATTTTGAAGTCAGCAAAGGCGAATTTGTCGCTATCATGGGACCATCGGGTTGCGGAAAGTCAACACTTCTTAATATTCTGGGACTTCTCGATGATTCGGATTCGGGGGAATATTATTTTGAAGGTATTGATGTTTCCGGCTTCGGTGAGAAACAAAGGACGAACCTGCGTAAAGGCAATATCGGATTCATCTTCCAGAGCTTTAACCTGATTGATGAGCTCACAATTTTTGAGAATGTTGAACTGCCTCTTATGGCCATGAAGGTGCCGATGGCTAAACGCAAAGTACAGGTAGATGAGATCCTCGATCAGATGCGTATCGGACACAGGAGGAGTCACTTCCCCCGGCAGCTTTCAGGAGGGCAGCAACAGAGGGCTGCAATCGCGCGTGCCCTGATAACTTCCCCAAAACTGATCCTCGCTGATGAACCGACGGGTAACCTTGATTCCAGCAATGGAGAACAGGTGATGCAGATCCTGGAGGAGATGAATGCAGCAGGAACAACCATAGTTATGGTTACGCACTCCCTCAATCATGCAGAGAGAGCACACAGGATCGTTAACCTTTTCGACGGCCTTCTTGTGATGGAAAGATCTGAAAAAGTATTTGAATCGATCAGCAAAGTAGTGTAAAAAACCCCAGCTTATTCACCAATAATAAACACAGTCATGATCAGACAATCCTTATATATTCTTCTGAGGCGGATAACCAGGGACAAAGTTTTGTACTTTATCATCCTCACAAACCTTGCAGTCGGATTTGCCGCCTTCGTTTTACTCAGCACATTTATATCCGACCAGTTCAATCACGATAAACAAAATACAAAGTACGATCGCATCTACAGACTCCAGCTTTTCATGGACCAGAAGGAGAATACGGTGAAACATACCTGGAGTGTCACTGCTGCCCTGAGCCGGAAAGACCTGGTTGATCTTCCTGAAATAGAGAAAATTGCACTTATCCACGATGTGGGTGATAATAATAAAAGCGGTGTTTTTCTGTCCGTTGATAAGAAAAATCAGTTCCTGACCCGTTTTGGCTACTATGCAGACCAGTCGGTATTTGATATTTTCACCTTCAGATTTATTGAGGGCGATCAGGCGAATGCGCTCGTCCAGCCATTTTCCATAGTGCTGTCAAAGGAAGTTGCAGATCGTCTGTTCCCTGGTGGCAATGCACTTGGGAAACAGGTGTATGGAGAGAATAAAGTCGTTTTCAATGTAACCGGGGTCTATGAAGACCTCCCTATAAAATCGAGCTGGCGACCGGTTTTTATATTGCCGATGTTATCCTACAAAGCAATTACCGGGAATCAGGATTACGAGAGCAATTACTGGTCCTACGCGTTTTACACATATGTGCTTCTTAAACCGAATGCCGGTTCCGCATCGGTTGACACTAAGATATATAATGCATTAAAGGATTACAGGAAAGAACATCATCCATATCTGCGCCCGATGTCAAAGCTCTATATTGACCCGTTTTTTGAGAAGAGCATGTATGTTATCATCGGACTGATATCATTTTCTTTCGGCTCTTATACTTATCCTGTCATCTATCAACTTCATTAACCTGCAGACAGCAAATGCCACCACGCGTTTCCGCGAGATAGGGATCAAGAAAACTCTCGGATTCAATAGAAAACGTTTATGGAGACAGTTCATGACCGAATCAGTTGTACTGACCTTTATTGCTGCAATTACCGGACTTTTCGTGGCGCAGCTTGTAATACCCCCTCTGAATAATATGCTGGGAAGCGAAACATTTTCCCATACATTTGAAAACTGGAAATTGCTCGTCATAATCTTTATAGTGACCCTGGTGACGGGGCTATTATCCGGATTGCACCCGGCTTACGTTATCTCGTCATATAATCCTGTTGCAGCGCTAAAGCAAAAATTCATATCTGAAAAAACGAAAGGCATAAGCCTGAAGAAAACCCTGGTCACCATTCAGTTCAGTATATCGATATTTATGCTGATAGTTGGCTTCATCATCTACAGGCAGACACAGTTCATGCTAAAGAAAGATCTGGGATTCAACTCCGAAACCGTTATGTTTGCCAACATCGTTACAGATCAGAAAGGATCGCTGGAACCATTACGCCAGAAGCTGCTGCAACATTCTGAGATCAGAAATATGTGCGCTTCTGATTATATACCCTTTATCCTGCCGGGTGGCGATGATCTGAACTGGGAAGGTGGCAAGCCTGATGATAAAGTGTTTGTCAGGTTCAGTAATGTAACTTATGATTTTGTGCCGACATTTGATCTTAAGATGGTGGATGGAAGAAACTTTTCGAGGGAATTTCCTGCAGACCGGAACAAATGCCTCATCAATGAAACAGCAACAAAAGTTTTCGGATGGAAGGATCCGGTTGGAAAGCGTATTAAGGTTTTCAACAAGGATTATGAAGTGATCGGTGTGGTTAAAGATTATGTTGTGTTCTCTGTATATAGTCCGAATGAGCCTCACCTGTACCGGCTGGCCAAGGATTCTATAATGAATAATGGAGTCTATGCGGTGAATTTTATCAAAGGGCAGGAGAAGAAAGCGTTGGAGATAGTCAATACCGAGTTCCGGAATTTCTTCCCTAATGATGCATTTGAATTCAGGAATATGCAGTTCCTTACACAAAATGAAAATGCTCTCAGGGCATGGAAAGGATTTTCCAAAATAATGACACTCACTGCAATTGTAACAATCATAATTTCATCGATAGGCTTATTCGGACTTATCCTGTTCCTTACACAGCGGAAAATGAAGGAAGTCGGCATCCGGCGAGTACTCGGGTTCTCCCATAGCAGCCTGTATATGACGCTTTCATCTGAATTCATCAGGCTGATATTTATTTCTGTTCTTATCGCCTGGCCGGCTGCTTATTATGTATACAGGGTCTTGCCTGCAGGTGCAAATAAATATGATCTGCAGATCTGGGAATTTATTTTTGCTACATTGCTTATCCTGGTTGTTGCTGTAGGGACCATAAGCTATCAGATAATAAAAGCTTTATGCGTGCGGCTGGTTGATATTCTGAAGGATGAGTGATCCATTGTGACTCCATAATTGAAGCAAATATTCTGACTGCCCGCACCTCTTTGCGGGCAGTTTGTCGTACCCGGCAGGCAAAATGGCTTATAGGTGTTAAGCCTTTTTCCCTAATGCCCTGCTATAAAGTTCAAGATATTCTCTGGTGCTGTCTTCCCATGAAAAATTTTGTTTCATTGCATTTTGAATAAGCTTTTTAAAATGGGTGTTTCTGAAATGGTAAGTTTCCAGAGCCCAAAGAACAGTGTTATATATTGCTTTTCCGCTGGCTTCCCAGAATTTGAAACCAGTGCCCTCACCTGTATTCTGATTGTAATTTTCCACAGTGTCATTTAAACCACCCGTTGCACGTACAACAGGAATCGTGCCATACTTAAGCGAGTATATTTGATTTAATCCGCAAGGTTCATATATTGAAGGCATTAATAAAAAGTCGCTTCCAGCTTCAATTAAATGGGCCAATTCATTATTATAACCGATAAATGATCCTATTTTGCCAGGATACAGTCGGTTTAAATTTCCGTAAAAATTTTCCAGTTGATTATCTCCGGCACCTAATATTGCGAATTGAACATCCATATTATTTATTATTCCTTCAATACATTCCGAAAGGAGAAAAAATCCTTTTTGCTCTACTAACCTGCTGACAATCCCGATAATCGGAGATTTATCTGACTCAGTTAATCCCATCTCTTTTTGAAGGACCTTTTTACAAATATGTTTCCCTTTCATATCAACGGGCGAGTATGTGGCCGGGATTAATGTATCTGTTTCCGGATCCCACAGGTTATAGTTGACTCCGTTAAGTATTCCGATATAATCATCTCCTTTTTTATTCAGAAAATAATCGAGGCCATAGCCTCCGGAGGATGTTCTGGTTTCCGAAGCATACCCTCTGCTCACAGTATTGACCATGTCAGCAAAATAAATACCACCTTTTAAAAAATTAACGGCATTATAACATTCAAATTTATCAGGGGTAAAATCTTCATCCTGCAGCCCTGTATAATAGTAATAGTACCTGGCATAACGCCCCTGATAGGCTAAGTTATGGATTGTCAGCACACTTGCGGTGCCTTTGAATAGGGGATCATCCTTAAAAAGTCTTTTCAGATAAGCAGGTAATATGGCAGTATGCCAATCATGGGCATGTACTATATCGGGTTTAAAATCTAATTCATGACACAATTGAAGCGCAGCTTTGGATAAAAATGAAAAACGTTGAGGGTTATCCTGATAGTCATAAAAATAATTATCATGATAAATATTTGGTCGCCCAAAAAATGGTTCATAGTCGATAAAGTAAACTGGCACAGTTTCATTTAGCATGGCTTGGCAGACGCTGAAGATGATATGGTCATTACCCATCTGAACACTCATTTTATCTATAACGACAGTTATATCAAATTTTTTACGATCAATAAATGAGTACATTGGAATAACAACCCGTACATCGTGCCCTTGTTTCTTTAAGAAAACAGGCAATGCACCTATCACGTCTCCCAAACCACCGGTTTTTGCAAACGGGACACATTCTGATGCGACCATAAGTATTCTTAGTGAACCGATCATATGTCAACCGATATTATTCCGGTAATTTAAGTTCAATCTTTTCTTCAGAGCCAAATAATAATGCTACCACAATAGTAAGGTATTCTCTTAAGTGACGGGTAATAAGATAATTATCTAAGACAAGCTGTCGGGCATTTTTTCCCATCGTTTCCATTATCTCCGGGTGTTTCAGCAGATAGCGGATTCGGATTGCAGCTCCTTCAGGGGTATTAACCCTGAACCCGTTATAATGGTTAATAACCTGCAGTTTAATACCGCCGGTGTCACCGGCTACTACAGGTTTCCCTTTCCATAAACCTTCTGTAACAGTAAGTCCGAATCCTTCTTTAAGAGATTTCTGTACAATTATATCTGATCCCCGTTGCAAAGCATTAATTGCCCTGTGAGCATCAGATGGGAGTTCAAGAATGTGTACGTCGGGATCTCCATTTGCGAAAGCTTTAACTTCTTCAAGTACTTCTTTTCCCTCAGGGTCATCCGATGCACCCCCTCCCGCAAGAACCAATTGCACCGGCACATATTTTTTAATCAGCCTGTAGCTTTGTATGACACCGATTGGGTCTTTAAAGCGGTCGAAACGCGAAACCTGAGTTATTATCGGGGACTTTTTATTGATCCCCCATGAATCTAAATACCCTGATATTTCCTTTTCTGAAAGTTTTATATTTTTCTCACTTAAAGGGTCTATACTTGGAGGGATTAAATACAAAGGATGTGAAAGTGGCTGTGCGAATGATGAAAGTGACCAGATGCTGGCATCGTAATCTTTAATATATTCACGCAGATACTTCCAGACGGGGCGATAAGGATGGCTTACATCTATATGGCAACGCCATACCCATTTGCCTTTTCTCTCTGTGCAATAGTGGAGGAATGCTGCAGGTTGAGGATCGTGAATAAAAACAACATCAGCTTCTTCGAGCTTACTTTTTAATCTTTCAAAATTAAGAAGGTTAGTCTTTTCGTAAACTTCCAATAGAGAAGCAGAAATATCGTCGCGATTGCCCTGTAGCGAATTATGCATTTTTTTTGTGCACTGGTAAAAACTACTATCTCCTGTTATAACTTCCCATTCTGCATCTATTCCCAACTCTCTTTTCAGCGGGATAAGGCGGTTCAGAATTTCTGCGACACCTCCTCCTTCTTTTGTAGAATTAATGTGCAGTATCTTAATCCCTTTCAAAGGATATGCTAATTGCCTTAAGTGGTCAATCATCTCATTTCCTACTATATGCGCATATTGTTCAAGTAGACTTTCCATTAGGCACCTCCTTTTAAGTTATTATGAAAAATTGTACTAATTTCCTGACGAAGCTCATTCAAGGTTGTAAAATACGGATCAACTTTATCAAGATCATCCATGAGAACTTTGTATTTATCGCCAAAACTTTTTAACCAGACTGAAAAATCGTTCTTGTTTTCAGGTGTTCTCCGACGGGCATCAATAAAATGATAAAAAATGCTGCCCAGTGACATATTTGGAATAATCTCAAGCAATTCTCGCGGCTCCAGGAGACAAACACCCGTATTGAAAATCACAATCTGTGAACGGATAAAGTGGAAATCCTGTCCTGTTTTAACCCATGGAACATGTTCCGACTCTGATAAACGTTGATCAATAATTTCAACAACTTCCTGACGAAGATCTTCTATATCTACAAAAACATTGGGATCGATTATCGAAAGTTGTTCTGAAATTTTTGAATCGTGCAGTTTATTCGATGCCCACTCTGCAAAATCATTTTGAAATTCAGGATAATCAAAATGAGGCCGCAAAAGTCCACCCCAAAAATGATAATAAAGACATCCGGGATGGATGGTTCTCAATATATCCCTGAGCTCTCTAAGATTCTGAGCCTTTTCACCTGTCGCAATGACAATCAGGGCACAGTCTAATATATTAAAATCTGTTTTTTTCATAAATTATTTAATTTTATAAAATATGTAAAACCAATTTATCTTTTTATAATCTCAATAGTCCACGCCTGCAGGATCTTAAACTGTTTTTTACACAGTTTAATTAACTAATTAAATTCAGAATTTAATATTATCCCCAACCATGTCAGATAAATTTCATGAGTCAGACTATTTCATAATGTAACATAAATAGAATAGTTACATGATTGTATCAAAGAGTCTCTCTGACTATTGCTGTTAACCAAAAAATGTTTATTGTCGTTGCATGCGACGTAATTACCGAACAAATTGATCCCCATTATTGTTCTAATTCACAAATTATAGAAATTTAAAATCATGAAAAATTATTTAAGATATCTCGTGTTGCCGGCTGTACTGTTTTCTGTTGCTGCATGCAGCCAGGCCCAGATACTGAAGGTGGGTGATAAAGTTCCGGAATTCAAGCTACCCGATCAGGATGGTAAAATGTTCGACATCAATAGTGTGCTTGGAAAGAAAAAGCTGGTCATTTATTTTTACCCCAAAGATGAAACACCCGGCTGCACCAAGGAGGCCTGTACTTTTCGCGATGATTACAGCGTGTTTAATGATGCGGATGCAGTAATCATCGGCATTAGCGGACAGTCGGTTCAGAGTCATAAGGAATTTGCCGATAAGTACAAACTGCCCTTTACACTTTTAAGTGACAAAGATAATACGGTACGAAAAATGTTCGGAGTAAAAACTTCACCGATCCCCGGAAGGGTGACCTTTGTGGTTGATAAGACAGGACATGTTGTATATAATTTCGACTCACTTACCCAACCGGAAAAACATGTGGCAGAAGCAATGAGGATACTTAAGACAATGAGTTAGTCTTGTTGCTGGTTGCTCGTTGCTGGTTGAGAGTTGTAGTGTGGTTTCTTGAAGCAGTCAGTATCCGGCACTCAACTATAATCAACATTCATATAATATTAATAGGCTCCAATCCGGGGTACATGGGATTGGGGCTTATTGTTTTTAGCCTTTTGAAATCCCGGAATATATTAGATTCAGGACCTCATTCCGATAAAATTAATATCTTCGGAGAATGAGAACAATCTTAAAAATATTCAACCTGTTCTTGCTTACATTCACTTCTCAATTACTCCTGTTCCCTCAGGTGCCTGCGAAAGATCAGATAACTGATACGGTTAAATGCCGTGATGCGATAGGACAGAGTTACGCCCTATACCTGCCTGCACAATATTCTGGTAAAAAGAATTGGCCGGTCATACTTATCTTTGATCCTGCCGCAATTGGAAAAACGGGTGTTAAAACCTTCATTGACGCAGGCAGAAAATATGGATTTATTCTGGCCTGTTCATACAATTCGCACAATGGACCGATGGCAGATAACTTCACTGCCGCCGCTGCAATGCTCCGGGATGTCGAAGAACGATTTAATGTGGATCAGAAAAGGATCTATGCATCAGGGTTTTCGGGTGGATCACGTTTTGCAATAGCCTTTGCCGTATCCGAAAAAAAGATCGCCGGTGTCATAGGTTGCGGAGCAGGCCTGTCAAATGACAATAATTATCTCCCATCAGCTAATTCCGGCTTATTATACTATGGCACGGCCGGCACACGCGATATGAATTATCTGGAAATGTATGACCTGTATGACTTCTTCAACAACCAGACCGGAGTGGTATCATATCTCCTAACATTTTCCGGCAGTCATCAATGGCCCGGTCCTGATCTGATCACCGAAGCTGTCGAATGGTTAATCCTCCAGTCAATGAACAGGAAAATAATACCGGCCGATCAGAAATTCCTTTCGTATATGGAAAACAAAACTCAAAATCTGATCAATTCGACACTATCCGATGGAAACAAAGTTGATGCAATAAGATACATGAGGTCTGCTGAAAGGGACTTCCGGGGAACTCCTTTTGCCTCCCGGATGACAAAGTTGCTGACGGATTCTGAAAAATCGACAGAATATCAAAAGGCAATCAGCAAATGGAATCAAATGGTTGCAACTGAAGGCGAGACAAAAGAAAAATGTCTTAACTACCTGGGCGAGATCCTAAATTCAGGTGCAGTACCCGACAGTGCATCAATCTGGTGGTCAAATGAAATCAAAGCGCTTATAAGGCTTCGCGATAAGGGCAGCGCTGAAAAAAGCCAGATGGCATCAAGAGTAATGAATTTTATTTCCATACTTTGCTCTGAGCAGGGGACATCATTTTACCGTAACAAGTTTTATTCGAAGGCAGCTTTCCTGTTTGAGATCTGCACATTGTCGGACAGTGAAAATCCGAATAACTATTATAATCTTGCCAGATCTCTGGCCCGGTCAGGTAAATCGAAGAAGTCGGTTGATGCATTGTCTGCAGCTGTTACCCATGGTTTCAAGTCACGAAAAATGGTCGAAGCCGAACCCGCTTTCGGGATGATCCGTGGTGACGCGCGGTATGAAGAACTGACAGGGAAAATGAAATAGTTTCTTTGTTTCTTTTTTGTTTGCCCAAATCAATCTTACTTTTTTTGTCTTGAAGAGTCCACTCTAAAAAGGTAAAATATTTATTTATATATTTGATCTACAATTGTTTAAGTGATTTATTTTGATTATATTGCAGAATAATAAGTCACTCGATGTTCAAGAAAAACGAATCGTATAAGCAATATAGTCTTTTTGGTGTAACTGACTCATTGTCTGACAGTCAACGTTCCTTGATGGGAACCTCTATCGAGCATAGTTTTTTCGTTAACATCTTTTCGAAGATTAATGAAAAGGACTTCGATGTATTATACTCAACTAAGAAAAGCAGACCTAATGTACCTGTTAATCAATTGGTTGGTGCGTTAATACTAAAAAACCTTTATAACTGGACCTACCAACAGTTATTCATGAACTTGAATTTCAATCTTTTAACAAGGCATGCTTTAGGCGTGCAGAGTCTAGGTGGTAGTGTTTTTGCCGAGGCAAGCATCTTTAATTTCCAGAATAAAGTAATAGAATATTATATTCAAACAGGCAAGGATTTGTTAACGGAGGTGTTTGACAGCCTGACCTCAGCTCAATTAAAAGAATTTGGAATAAAGACCGACATACAGCGAGGAGATAGCTTCTTGTTAGGCTCTAACATATTTGACTACACACGTTTGCAGTTGTTGATAGAGGTATTACTCCGCTTTTCCCGTATTTTAGATGATGAAGATAAAGAGACTTATTTAAAGTTGTTATCTGTTTACACCAGGCAAACTGCAGGTCAATATATATACAAGATAGAAAAGGATGATTTGCCAAAAGAGATCAAGCAACTAGCGGAAATTTATCACAAGCTGTATGTCCAGTTAGGGGAGAAGTATAAAAATGTTGCTGTTTTCTCAATATTTAATCGCGTTTATAACGAACATTTCGTAGTCGCAGAAAACAAAGTAGAAGTTATACCATCCAACGAATTACATAGTGCTATACTACTTTCTCCCGATGATACAGAAGCCACATTTAGGTATAAAAGAGGTGCTAACAGCAAAGGCTATAATGGGCATATTTCGGAGACTGCGAATCCAGGGAATAAGTTTAACTTGATAACAGATGTAGCGGTGACTCCTAACAATGAAGATGATGCGAAGATATTAGCATACAGGTTACCCTCTATGATAGAAAAGACACCTGATTTATCTGAATATCATGCAGATGGGAATTATGGCAGCCCAGCTGTAGATGTTATTACAAAGAATGACTCAATAATGCTTGTTCAAACCGCCGTGAGAGGAAGGAAATCTCAAACGAAGATAAAGATAGAGAAGGACGAGGTTGGCGATTTATGGGTAAGTTGTAGTCAAGGTCAAAGAGTAAAAGGAGAGATTACAACCCATAAAGAAGGTGCGAGAATTGGGAAAGCTGTTTTTAATGATGAACGATGCCAATTATGTCCATATCAGGACAAATGCCTAGCAAAGGCAGCTGGAGGAAAAAGGACAGAAAAAAAACACATATGGTATTTTAATGAGATGAGAATATTATCCCATCAACGATTGCATAACATTTACAAGATACCAGAGGAAAGAAGAAAGCTAAGGGCAAATGTAGAAGCAACGATTAAGGAGGTAAAACGTGGAATTAAGAACGGAAAATCAAGATTAAGAGGACTTGTGAGAAATAGATTTTATTTAACCCTTACCTCGATTTCAGTAAATCTAACTCGAATACATAAATACGAGATTAATAAAGTCTTGTTCGACTATTTGTGTCACATACTGAAGGGTCTCTTGCCAAAAACAGACCCACTTTTAATAGTTTATAATCCATCTATGGTAAAAGAAACTCGCAAAACCAGTATGCTGATGATATTGTGAATTTGTTTTTAGAGTGGACTCCTTGAAATAAAGATTATTTGTTCATTTTTTGTTTCCCAATGGTTATTTGTTCATTTCTTTTGCTTGCCCAAAAGAAATGAACAAAAGAAAAGGGCACCATTTCGGGATTTGCCAACACGCCGCCGTCTGGATAGGGAAAGGGGACGCGTTACTCACCGATCTCTGACTCCCACCCACCGATTTTCTCCTGAAATCTGCAACATTCTCCGGCAGGGTCTGTCTTTAATATAAAGGTATTAGTATTAAAGAAAAATATATCAGAGTCATGAAAGCGAATAAAGGAGGATACTGGGATACCAGAAAAGAAAAACTCCTGAAAATGTATCAGAATCTTTCCCAGAAAAACCTGGAATTTAAATTGGGGGAGGAAAATGCAATGCTGGCATTGCTGGGTAATAAACTCGGAAAATCAAATCAGGAATTGCTTAATCTGATTATTACTCTGTAATTTTATTTGTTCATTTCTTTTGCTTGCCCAAAAGAAACGAACCAAAGAAAAAGGCAGCCTCAAATCTATTTCCAAAAAAGATTTGGCGGCATTTGAAATCCAAGAATATATAAAACTAAGGTAAATTACAGATTTTGGCCCCCTTTAGGGGGACAGCCCCGCTTCAGCGGGGCAGGGGGCTCTTGATCTTACCGGAATTTATTCCTTCATCCCGGTCATCCTGCTGCTCCCTGTCTCAAACTCCATTCTCGAAATATCCTTAAATCCCGCCGCAGTTAACATTTCAGTTACTTCGGGTTCGGTAAAACAATCTCCCGATTCTGTTCCTACAAGCATATTAATTGCAAAAACAGCCCCGGAAGTCGGTTGCGTCCGGTCGTTGTTCATTGTGCGGTCATCTTGATGAGGATGATGCAGGTATTGGAGGTATTACGTGGGGATCAGCATATTTCGCTGCAGGAGCAGTGCAGGCAAAAGCGACTGATAGTAATCTTGCATCAAAAATGCAGTTCTGGGCCATTATGGGACATCCCTGCGGAGAAACATTCAATGCAAAAAGCTTCATTGACGCTCATCCTGAATATGCTGTTCAGAAAGATTTCCTGCGTGATATGCCGGGGAATGAGTGGGCTTTGTTTGAAAAGAAATAAAAACTTAATGATTTTTCATTTCTTTTGCTCCTCCAAAAGAAATGAAACAAAGAAAAGGAGGCCCGAAATGCTAACTTCGGCAAAATCGGGCGCCTGCTACACATTCCTCCGTTCTACCGATTTTGCCAAAGTTCGCGCCATTTCGGGATTTGCCTACGCACCACTATCTTTAAAGTACTCTTTTACTTTCGGATCTTCATTAAATAATCTGAAGCAATTTGGAACCTAAGAAGGTATAAAACTAAGGTAAATTACAGATTTTGGCCCCCTTCAGGGGGACAGCCCCGCTTCAGCGGGGCAGGGGGCTCTTGATCTTACCGGAATTATTCCTTCATCCCGGTCATCCTGCTGCTCCCTGTCTCAAACTCCATTCTCGAAATATCCTTAAATCCCGCCGCAGTTAACATTTCAGTTACTTCGGGTTCGGTAAAACAATCTCCCGATTCTGTTCCTACAAGCATATTAATTGCAAAAACAGCCCCGGAAGTCGGTTGCGTCCGATCGTTGTTCATTATCCAGTCCTGGATTATTATCCGGCCATTTTTATTCAAAGCACCAAAGCATTTTTTTATCAGAGCGCTATTCACCTCCAGCGAGTTGCTATGTATAATTGCAGATAAAAAGACTAAATCAAATCCCTCCGGCAATGGATCAGTTGTATAGTCGCCGGCATGGGTCTTAACTTTACCTGTGAATCCTTCTTTCTCAAGAAACGTTTTTGTTATTGGTACAACATTTGGCAGATCAAAAACAGTCGCCTGGAGACCCGGTTTACGTGAAACAAATTCCATGGAAAATGCACCCGATCCTCCACCAATATCGAGGATAGAATTTACTCCCGACAAATCTATACTAGCCAGCTGCTGGGGAGCCTGTTTTTTTGCCCTGTCGTGCATCGCAGTGATAAAGGGAATAAGCCAGTCTTCTCCTCTTGCATTAATTTCATCAGGATGAGCAGAAACGCCGCTTCTTACAACCTTCGTAAGATTGCTCCAGGTATTCCAAAGTTGGTTGGTATGCATCAATCCACCTAAATATTCAGGACTTCTTTTAGATAAATAAGCAAAACTCTCGGCAGTATTGAAGAATAGATGTTTTTGCTTTTTAAGAAATCCCAGACTTACCAGGGCATTCATAAGACGCTCACAGGCATGATTATCGAGTTTCAGTTTGCCTGTGATCTGTTCGTTTGATGTTCCGTGCTCCTCAATATTAGTGAATATATCAAGTTCGAAACCGGTTAACAGTATCCTGCTTTTTTGATAAGAGGAAGCAAATTCTCTGATTGCATTTGGATTCATAATATAATTGTTTATCGGTGTCTGCATATAACGTGACAGTGAAGGTAATGTTCTAATCTTACTTTCTTTTGTCTTGATACAAAGAACCGTGGACCGATTTATCCCGATGAGCCTGACGAAGTCAAAGTAAGCTCATCTCCACTGAACACAATCGGGATTCATCTGTTTTATATCTGATAAACAATTACAACCTTTACGGTAAGCCTACTTATTATGCCAAACGGGATTTCAGACGATAGGAATAGAGTGAAAAAGTATATCATTCTTTTTGATGGTACCTGCAAGCTGTGCAATAATGTTGTCAAATTCATTACAAAAAATGACAGCAGAAAAATTTTCTGTTTCATCCCGCTTGAATCTGAAAAGGCAACGGAATATCTTAACCGTTATAAAACAGAAAATGTAAATAAAGGATCGGTTTTGTTAATTCAGGATGATAAGATCTACACCAAATCCAGCGCAGTATTGCATATTTTAAAATGCCTCGATGGCTTGTGGCCCGGATTCTATGTATTTATAATCGTTCCGGGATTCGTAAGAGATCCGGTTTACGATGTTATCGCGAAGTACAGATACAGATGGTTTGGACCGGCTAAGGGGACCTCAACTTACAGACCCTGCGAATAGTTATATAATGGTAAGATTAAGTACGTTTTGGACCCTCAGATCCTTTTCTACTGTTTCTTTGATTAAACCTGTGTTTGAATCCCCGCTTCTCCGATTTAGTTGCGGAGGGTTTGTCTCCAGTTTTGTCATGTATTTCGGCTATGAAAGCAGGCAATGGTTCCCTGGGAACAGGATACCCGATTAATCTTTCAATGCGCTGCAATTTCATTGTATCCATCCTGTTGACAAGTGTCACTGCTGATCCTGTGGTTTCAGCGCGGGCAGTACGGCCAACCCTGTGAACATAATCCTCAGGATCGGACGGAGCATCAAAGTTTATTACCATATCAATATCCTTGATATCAATTCCACGACTCAGCACATCTGTGGCCGCCAGGACACGTGTTTTTCTATTTTTGAACCTGGCAAGCATCTCTTCTCTCTGTTTCTGCTCAAGATCTGATGAAATGCCTTCAACATGATAATCTCTTGATCGTAATCCGCGCACAATCTCGCTCAATTTCTTCTTCGTGGAACTGAATATCAATATACTGTGATATTCCGGGTGGTCACCAATAATACTATTTATCAGAGGTAATTTCTGACTGTCGTTTAGCATGTATACTGTCTGGATGACCCCTTCCGCAGGCTTCGATCTTTCAAGAGCAATCTCTACAGGATTTTTCATAATATGTTTCGACATCGATCTTATTCCCGAAGGCATTGTGGCACTGAACATCAGTGTCTGCCGAATTTTGGGCAGATAGGAGATAATGCGCATAATATCATCATAGAAGCCAATGTCGAGCATCCGGTCTGCTTCATCAAGAACCAATACTTCTATCAGGTTGAATTTCACATAACCCTGATTAAGATGGGAGATAAGCCTCCCGGGAGTAGCCACAATAATATCGGCTCCTTTCGAGAGAGCAGTTCTCTCCTGATCCCATCCGCTGCCATCACCCCCTCCATAAACAGCAATCGATGTAATGTTCAGCGTATAAGCAAGTCCCTGGATCTGCTGGTCAATCTGTATGGCCAGTTCCCTGGTAGGGACAAGTATAAGAGTGTGGGTATGAGCCGGACGTTTTGCACAGATAAAATTCATTATTGGCAGCAGAAAGGCAGCAGTTTTTCCTGTTCCAGTCTGTGCACAGGCTATGAGATCACTGCCTGCAAGTATTACCGGAATAGCGTTTTCCTGGATTGGAGTTGTCTCTTTGAATCCCATGTAATCAATGGATTCCAGCAACTCCGGATTCAAATCTAATTCATCGAATATCACTTATTTCCTTTATGTTTAATTTAATTTACTTAAGAGGGCAAAGATAGTGATAAAAAGGCGTAAAAGTCCCTGGCCGCTTCGCGGCCATCCCCCTAAAGAGGGATAAAATCTCAGTCCATAATGAAACTCGCTATAAAACAGGTAATTAGCTCACCATTGGGGCAGAAGGGGTTACATTTCACTCCTCATTCCCCATTCTTTCCACGGTCTGCCTTTTTTTAAGATAGGCTTTAGCATCAGCTGGGGTTCCCAGAAGTATTGCAATCCATTTCGTATTCTCATTTTGTTCCAGAATAATTTTAATTGCCATCGTGAAAGGCACTGACAGAAACATACCCGCCAGTCCGAACACAAATCCCCAGAACAAAAGAGAGAGGAATACAACGAGAGTTGATAATCCCAGGCCTTTTCCCATTACCCTTGGTTCAATAAAATTACCAAGAACATTGTGGATTACCAAAGTGGATAAAAGTGTCCAGAGTGCTCCACCCGTACCGAGCTGTATTAGGGCAAAAAGAACAGTTGGAATTGTTGCTATTATAGATCCGATATTAGGAATATAATTCATCAAAGCTGCAATCAACGCCCATAACAGCGGGTAGTCGACACCTATGATCCGGAGTGCTATATAAATGAGAATTCCTACTGCAACACACAACATAGTTTTGATACCAAGGTAATGCCGGATATTTTGAGTAATGGTTGAGAAATAAGGAATGGTCTTATTTGACTCGCTCCTTACTGCCATTGTTTTAATTGAAAAACTTCCGAATTCCAGGAGAATAAAAACAACTATAAGAAAGATAAGGAATGTGTTTCCAACCATATTAACAAGTTTATTCAAAACACTTGCCGTATACTCGAAGATCTTTGTCGGTTGAATAAGATTAGATAACTGATCGGATTGAATTTTCCAACCCTGCTCATTCATGCTCCCGATAAAATCGTTTTTCATAGTGGTAAGAGAATCTTCATATTTTGGAAGGTTATTTGAGAAAGAAGATATTGTTCCTCCGATAACGAAAGCAAATCCTAAAAAAAGCACAATCATTCCCAATAAAACAATTAAAAGCGCAATCCCTCTGGGTATCTTCTTTTTTTCGAGCCAAGATATTGGTTGTATGCATATTATGCTTATAAAAAGTGCCAGCAAAAATGGAGCGATTATCGCTTTTGCATACATCACTCCGGCTAAAATGATTATTACCGCTGCAAAATTTACAAGGAGTGAACCTTCCAGTGAACCTTTAATCCTGTTGTACATATCATATAAGTTTCAACCAAAGTTACCACATAAAAACGGCATAAAGGTATAACGGCTTAATGTCATAAAGGTTGAGGAAAGATGAGAATTTAACCACCTGATGCCAGACGTCTGATGCCCGACATCCGACTTTTTGTTAATAAATCTTAAATACATAGCCATTCCTGTTGATTGCATAACGTCAAATGCTGGAATTTGTTAAATTGCAATTGCCTAACATCAGATAATTTCTCATTAATTTTTAAAATCTATAATCATGAAAATCAAATCTCTTTTATTCATCACCCTTTTGGCAGGATTTATCAGTGTAAGTCTGTTTGGCCAGAAACAGGAATTCAAGATCTCCCTGGCTGAATGGTCATTGCATCGCGCTCTATGGAACGGGAAGACTATTACCAATCTCGACTTTCCGCGGATCGCAAAAAAGACATATGACCTCGATGCAGTGGAGTATGTATCAACATTCTTTAAAGGAAAAGGCGAAGATCAGGCCTATCTTACAGCATTAAAAGACTCATGCACCAAATATGGTGTAAAAAGTCTGATAATTATGGTAGATGGTGAGGGCAACCTTGCTGACACATCTGCCGCAAAGAGGACAAAAGCCATTGAGAATCACTATAAATGGGTAAAAGCAGCAAAATTTTTAGGTTGTCATTCAATCAGGGTTAATGCAGCCGGTAACGGAACAATGGGTGAGATGCAGGCAGCAGCAATTGATGCACTGACAAAACTATCCGATTATGCAGCAGATTATGGAATAAATGTCATTGTGGAAAATCACGGAGGCAATTCCTCAATAGGGAAATGGCTTGCTGAAATAATGAAAACCGTTAATAAACCCAATTGCGGAACACTACCCGATCTGGGTAATTTTTATGAATATGACCGTTATGCTGGCGTAACAGATATGATGCCATATGCCAAGGGAGTAAGCGGGAAAACCCGTGATTTTGACGCAGAAGGAAATGAAACAAAAATTGACTATGCTAAAATGATGAAGATAATTGCGGACTCAAAATTTTCAGGATATATTGATGTTGAATATGAAGGGAATATTTTAAGTGAAGATGAAGGGATCAAAGCTTCGATTGCACTGGTTAAGAAAGTCATTGCTCCATATAATGACTAAAGGCGTAACAGCTTAGGGGCGTAATGGCTTAAAGGCTTAGGCTTAATGGCCCAAAAGAGGTGCGGATAATAATCTGTGCCTCTTTTTTTCTCTGTGCAACTCTGTGTGACCTCTGTGTCTCTCAGTGTAAGTTCTTCTGATACTTTTCCTTACACCTTTTTCTCCACCGGATGCATCCTGAGCAACCTGAATCTGGATAACAGAAATTCTTTCTGCAGATCATGCAATATCCAATATATCACTCCGCTTATAAGAGCTGCAAAGAAACACCAGACAGATGTAAGATACTGCTTGAAAAAGATTACTGTTATTATACACGACAGGGTCATAAGGATGCCAAGCAGATGTGTTCTTTTCAGACTCGAGATAAAAAGCGGGGGTATTGTTACAACTAAATAGATTATGGTAGCGATCATTGACAAAGATTCAGGAAAGTCATTATAGTACTTAATATGAAAACCCTCGATTTGAGGATTGACATGATAATTCAACAGACAATATCCATAGTATATCGATAATCCGATTCCTGCAAAAAGAATAAGCTTTAAGATTTCTTTTTTCTTATTCGACTTTTCCATCATAAGCACTGAAAGAGGGATAAGGACAGGCCAGATGACCTGGGCAGTTATCAGAAATATATAGACGAATATTTTCATGAGTAGAATGTGATCCTGCATAGGAAGAGTCAACCATACAAAACCTTCGGCAAATTGCTGAAAACCAAAGAATATTGGTATACATGCAAAGAGTATCTGAGAAGGTCTGTGGATCTTTTTGAGAGTAACAACACCAATGGCAGAAATGATAACGCCTCCTGCAAAACTTGCTTCCGGTGAAAAACACATAACATTATCCTTTCTGTTGATGAATGGAATCGGTAAAGAACATTTGCTGACAATATACGTCTAATTTAATTAGGCGTAATGGCTTAAGGGCATAAAGGTGTAAAGGCTTTCAAATCAGAAGGTCCACAATACTGCACACTTCAAGACTAACCTGGAATACCGCGAATTATGCAATTCATTGTTGGTTTAATGTAACAAAATTGAGGAATTATAGTCTCATCTTTGTTAAGACAGATAACAGCAAGGTCATCGACAAGAATAAGATGTATACTTCAACCGTATCTTCCTACAATGGTATTGACTCCATAAAATTAAATGCCAGACGGGTACAAAACAGATACCCGTAGAGAAAATTTGTTCTGACCGGGAAAACTATTCTGCTTAAATCACCTTCGTCCGGATTAAATTGGTCAACCCCGGATGTAAGGTGATTTTTTTTAAGTGTTTTCTAAAGTTGAAAATACTTTTCTCAATTTGAGAATGGGAAATTTATGAAACTCCCTGCATTTCGTTAAATAAAGAATATTATAATCTTGATAATAAGGATATTGATATTTTAGACTTTGTTATTATTATTTTCCAATACTTTCTGGCATGCCATTTGAATAATTTTTTATGAACGCTATTTGATATAAACAATATTCAACATCATACATTATGAAAAGCGATGGGATAGGATACTGGAAATATAAGAAAGGGAAGCTTCTTAAGAAATATAAAACTCTAAGTGATAGAGATCTGCGTTTTATTGAAGGTAAAGAGGAAGAAATGATAAATATACTTTCCTTAAAGTTGGGAAAGACCAGGCAGGAGTTGCTGAATATTATAATAACACTTTAAATCAGTCTTACGGTTATGCAGTCATAGGGTTCTGTTGTCCTGCTTATATAATAACAATGCTACAATAACATAAACAACTTTCAGCAGGTACCCTGCGACTGCGCAGCCGTTTCTACAATTCATTATATTTTTTGGCAGTGCCTTTTGATTTCTCTACCGGATATTTCTCCCCGTTCTTCATCATCTTTTCAAGAACTATCTCCTTAACATCAAAACCATGTTTTCCTGCAAGTAAAAGGCTGAATGCAAAAACATCTGCTAATTCCTCTTTCAGTTTATTCCTGTCGACAAGCTCGGATTCCTCATTTGTCTTCCACAGGAAGAGCTCATTCAATTCAGCGGCTTCTATTGAAATTGCAATCGCAAGATCTTTTGTGTTATGAAATTGTGACCAGTTACGGTCATCTCTGAACTTAACGAGTTCATTTATTAATATTTGAATGTCGCTCATAGGATAGAAGTTGGATCGTCTAATATAATAAAAAAGGCGCAAAGGCATAAAAGCTCAAAGACGTAAAGGAAAAATGGAAAGACTGTGAGTGCGGGGACTGCAGGACTGCAGGACTGCAAGACCGCAAGACCGCAAGACCGCAAGACTTGACTCAGTGTATCTCTTACCGCACACCTGCTGGATTATGTTGCCGTTTCCATTTAAAAGAATAAATTTAGCAACCCAAATATTCCAGACTATGTACCGTTATTTCTTCCGCTTTGTCGTTATATCTCTCACCATCCTTACCGTAAATCTTATAACAAATGCTATAACCGATTATATGGTCAGTTATAAGAATCACTATAATCCAATTGCATTCACCTTTCTCGGAATGGCAATAACAGTTGTGATCCTTTATCCTCTATTTATTAAACTCGAAAACTGGGTAAGGTTTATTTCTGTAAAAGCAGTCAAATCAGGAAAATCTGTAGCCGGTAAATTTTTCGGGTTATTATTTACATTCTTATTAGCATTGCTGGCGCTTGCTTATTTCTATGCAAGGTTATGGTATCATGTCAATTTTTTCCGGGTGTTGATACATGGAGTAAAATGAGGAGAGTGGGAGACCGCGAGACTGCGATCGCAAGACCGCAAGACCGCAAGACCGCAAGACAATACTTCATTTATTTATCCTAAATTTGTGGTTAGAATTCTAAATGACAAATCCCATGGCTGAAAAAAAAAATTCAAAATTTGCGGAGAAGGATTCCAAGACTTCAGTTCATTCTGTTAAAGATCTTTCACCAATAAAACTGATGAAACCTGAAACTGATAAAGGGAAATCAGTTCTTAAAGCATTACAACTCCGGAAGACTGTGCGTGAGATTAGTGATAAGAAAATATCCCTGCAGGTTCTGTCAAATCTTCTTTGGGCTGCCTGTGGTGTAAATCGCAAAAAAGGTCCGTTTGGGATATCCGGGAGAACTGCTGCCACAGCGAGTAACTCCCAGGAAATTGATCTTTATGTTGCATTAAAAGATGGGACTTATTATTACGACCCTTTTAAACATTACCTTATACCTGTTGTTGCCGGCGATCTTCGCGCTATGGCAATTGGTAAGGGTCAGGTTAACTTTGGAAATAAGGCTCCTGTTCGCCTGATTTATGTTGCAGATATAGACAGACTTATCCATACTCCGGGTTACCAGGAACCTGGTCTGCTTAACACCGAAATTCAAAAATCATATTATTATGTTGATACCGGACTCATTGCTGGCAATGTTTACTTATTTGCTGCATCTATGGGACTGGTTGCCTGGTTTCATAACTGCGATAAATCGGGTTTGGAGGAAAAATTAAATTTGCGGGTCGATCAACGTGTACTTTTTGGGCAGACAGTGGGATATAAGAGAAAGGCTTAACGCCATAAAGGCTTAATCGGTCAGACAGTTTCTTTATGATAAAGTCAGATTTAGGTCTTTCCTAAAACAACTATCCAAAATGATTGTTTATGTTTCTATGAGTAATCATGAACGATTGGTTTTCAATATATAGCCTTTTTCACCTGATCAAATTTAAATGAAGCAATTCGGGAACATTTTCTTGCGCATTTTTCTAATTTCAACCTCGCTTTCGGTGAACCTCTATTCATTTGCGCAGGTCTCCGGCTATACTGTAATAAAGGGAGTTGTAACTGACGTAAAAACAGGTGTTTCTATTACGGGTTGTGCAGTTTTCCTGCCGAAAACAGACGTTGGCACTATTACAGATAATGATGGAAAGTACAGAATCGAAACGTCAGTTAAAGCCGACACTGTTGCCTTTTCTTTTATTGGTTACGATTCCGAGTCCTTTCGCATTTCAAGAGGTGTTGCTCAGACTCTTAACGTAAAACTCGGACAGTCAGCTATTACTTTGAGCGAGGTGGTGATAAACCGCGGTAAAAACGTCTACAGGAATAAAAATAACCCTGCTGTGGAGCTAATTGAAAAAGTTGTCGCAAATAAAAGTAAAAACAGAGAAGAAAGATTCGAATTCCTTCAATATAAAAAATACGAAAAACTCCAGGTTGCCTTAAGTAACGTGACTGAAAAATTTAAGAAGGGAGCTCTTTCCGGAAAGTTCAGGTTCGTTTTTGATAACATTGATACAACAAAAAGAATTGGCAACCAGGTTCTGCCACTCTATATAAAGGAAGCAATCTCCGATCATTATTACAGAAGAGACCCTGAAGCAACAAAAGAGATAGTACGTGATGAGAAAAGTACAAATGTAAGTGAGTATCTTGATAATAAAGGTATTGCAGCCCATCTTGATTACCTGTATCAGAACATAAATATCTATGATAACGAAATTCTGTTTCTTTCAAACAAGTTTGTAAGTCCAATTGCGGATGCAGCTCCAATTCTTTATAAATATTACATTGTCGATACACTGTCGGTGGATAACATAAAATGTGTAAGACTGTTTTTTGAACCAAGGAATAAAGCCGATTTTCTTTTCCATGGCTATCTGTATATTACACTTGATAGTGCTTATGCAGTAAGGAAGATAGATATGGGGTTAAATAAGAAAATAAACATCGATTGGGTACAGGATATAGCTATTACGCAGGATTTTGATCAGTTCGGAGGAAAATCATGGCTTCTTTCAAAAGATGAAATCTCAATTGATTTTGGTCTGTCTAAAAACTCAATTGGATTGTATGGACAAAGAACTATAACATACAGGGATTATAAAATAAACCAACCAATTGACAAAAAAATCTTCAGAGGTCCACAGGACGTTGAGCAGCTTGAAAAGATCTCAAACAGTGAAGATTACTGGAATACACACCGTTATGTACCTCTCACCAAATCAGAAAGCACTATTTACTCCACCATTGACAGTATAAAGAAGATCCCGGCATTCAGAAGAAAGATGAATTTTCTAATGCTTATAACTTCTGATTTTCTGAATCTCAGATCAATAGAAATAGGTCCATGGGATAGCTTCTACAGTTATAATAATGTGGAAGGATCGAGATTCAGATTCGGAGGCAGGACAACCCCTGAATTTAATAAGAAATTAAATTTTGACGGTTACGTCGCCTATGGTTTGAGAGACAATACATATAAATATCTTGCAGGAATGACTTATTCATTTTCACCCAGAACGATATATGTGTTCCCTGTAAAATCAATCCGGATGTTTTATGAGAAAGAAGTAAGTATTCCGGGTCAGGAACTTCAGTTTTCAGAAGTAGACAACATCCTGTTGTCCCTGAAAAGAGGGATTAACAATAAATTCTATTTAAACAGGACATTTAAAACTGAATATCTTAATGAATTTGAAAATCATTTTTCTTTTCTGACGGGTTTCAGTTACACCAGGTTATCACCTTACGGGAATCTGAATTTCAATACAAATGATTATCTGTCAACGACAAATAGTATAAGCAATTTAAATGTTTCTGAGTTGTACCTTAATCTACGCTATGCACCCAATGAATCATTTTATCAGGGTAAATTATACAGGTATCCGATCAGGAATAAGTATCCTGTTATTCAATTAAAAACATCAATAGGCTCAAGATTAATTGGCAACGATTATAATTATGCACGTTTCCAGCTTAGCATTAGCAAAAGATTTTTTGTATCAATATTCGGATACAGTGATATTACACTTGAGGCAGGTAAAGTAATCGGACAGGTACCATATCCGCTTTTATTTGTTTCCAGGGCAAATCAGACATATTCATACCAGAAAAATTCTTATAGTCTTATGAATTTCCTTGAGTTCGTCAGCGATCAGTACGCCTCATTAAATGCAGAATACTGTTTTAACGGATTTATTTTAAATAAGATTCCGCTGGTAAAGAAACTCAAGCTCAGGGAACTGCTGACTCTCAAAGTTTTATATGGCAACCTCAGTAATACTGATAATCCTGATTTTCATAATAACCTGTACAAATTGCCTACTGACATCAATGGATTACCACTGACTTTTACACTGGATAAACAGCCCTATATTGAGGCCGGAGTGGGAGTCTCAAATGTTTTGAATATCTTCAGGGTCGATTTTATTAAACGGATTAGTTACCTGAATAACCCGAATGTCACAAAAAGTGGTTTTCTCATTCAGTTCAGATTTGATTTGTGATGAACGGCGTAAAGGCGCAATGGCTTAATGGTGTAAAGTGACTTTACAACTTTGTCTCTTATGCCTTTAACCCATTTTTATACATTTGGTAAACTATTGGGCATGTCTTCATGTATTATATTTACATAAGGTAACATTCATAAAATAAAAAAATATGTTAAAAGCACCAAAGCTTGATAGAACAAACAAAATTCTGCTGTTCACAATATTAATAAGCATCATACTCTATTTCGGCAAGGAATTTTTTGTTCTGATTACATTTTCCGGCCTGCTGGCAATGCTTATGACCCCCGTTTCAAATTGGCTTGAAAAGAGAGGGATGACAAGAGTTTTTTCATCTTTAATTTCTGTGCTTATCCTCATTACTGTTATTTCAGCTATTGTATTGCTGCTTTCAGCCCAGATTAACAATATCGGTAAGGAGCTTCCGCATATTCAGCTTAGGTTCGAAGAATTGATTTCTGATGTACAATCGTGGATCAGCGATAATCTGGGTGTTAGTTCCGAACAACTCAAAGATAGAACATCAGGAGCATTACCTGCAGCAGGAAGTATTCTTACCGGCATCGTAAAAGGAACATTTAGCTTTATCGGAAGATTTATACTGGTTTTAGTATTTACGTTTCTGTTTGTATTGCAGAGGGATAAATATGAAAATTTTGTAGTGATGCTATCTCCCGAAGATAAAAAGGATGAGACCACCGAAATGATTAATAAGATAAGCAAAATAGCCCAGCATTACCTGACAGGAAGAATTATTGCGGCATTTATTATAGGTATTCTTTATATAATCGGCTTTTCAATCATTGGCCTCAAAGATGGCCTGATACTCTCAGCTGTTGCAGCTCTTGTGACTATCATTCCCTATGTAGGTGCTTTGCTTGGAGGTTTGATTCCTTTTTTAATGACTTTTATAAACGGATCCCTCGAACAATCTCTCTGGGTTGTGATCATTATATCAATGGTAAATGTAATTGATCATTATTTCGTTGAACCTTATATTGTTGGAGGAAGCGTAAGTATAAGCCCCTTCTTCACCATTCTCATACTTATTCTTGGAGGTGTAATATGGGGCCTGGCAGGAATAATCTTGTTCCTTCCATTATTAGGGATTCTTAAAATTATATTTGAGAATGTTGAAGGGTTAAAACCATATGCCTATCTGATAGGCGACCAGAGAAAAACTTCAGCACATGCAGAGATCTGGTTGAAAATTAAAACTATGTTTTCGGAAAGAAAGAGAAATAATTAAGCACGATTTTAATAATTTTATACCGGAAACAATCCTTTAACAATGTCTCAAAGATTTAAAATACTTATATTCCTTGTACTTACATTTTTACTCTCTTTACCAGCAGAAGCACAGTTGCTTCAGGATAAGGCCACTATGGATCTGGTCAAAAATGAAGTCGATTATATAAATGATTTGCAATTCAATGAAGCCAATGCGGTTTATGAAAAAATAGCTGAAGCATATCCCGGACATCCGATTGTATTCCTCCTGAAAGGGATGATGACTTATTGGGAGAATTATCCTATGCTCAATTCTTCTCCTTCATCTGTTTCATTTGAAGAAGATATGAAAGAATGTATTAAACTATCAGAGGCGAAGGAAAAAAAGGAACGTGAGGCAGAATTTCTGCTTGCTGATTTATGCGCAAGAGGGATGCTTCTTTCGTTTTATGATGATAATGGGCTTACTATGGAAGTTACTTCACTTACATTAAGTACTTACAAATATCTCAGACGTGCCTTTGATTATAGCTCAACATGCCCGGATTTGTACTATTTCACAGGAACTTATAATTATTATCGCGAGGCTTACCCGAAATTTTATCCGGTTTACAGATCACTTACATTTTTCTTTCCTCACGGAGATATGAAGAAAGGGCTGGAACAGTTAAAAACCTGTTCTGAAAAATCAATTGTCTTAAGAGCTGAATCAAGTTCTTTACTTAGCTGGATCTATCTGAGTTTTGAAAATAACTTTCCTGAAAGTCTGATTTATGCTAAGGATCTTTACAGCAAATACCCTGAAAATCCAATTTATCTTGAGACTCTTATAAGAGATCAATTTCTCATGAAGAATTATGATGAAGCAGAGAAACTATTAGGAGCTTTTCCGAGGAATGATAATAAGTTTTTTCAGGCACATCTGATTATTCTTAAGGCAATCCTGCAGGAGAAAAAGTATCATGACAATAATCTCGCGATGCAATATTATAAAACGGGGATAAACGAACTTTCAGAATTTGGAAAATACGGAAATGAATATTCAGCCTATGCTTATTTTGGACTGAGCCGGATAAGTGATAATGAAGGTGATAAGCGTTCACATAAATCCTACAGGAAAAAGGCTCTGAAACTGGCTGATTTTAAGAGGATAAATTTTGACGATTAAAAGCAGAAAGGCTTAACGGCTTAAAAATTAAGGGGGAATAAATTCAAGAACTTCAGCTTTTATTGAGATTAGACCAGATTTGAATAACTTTGCACCCTTAAAATTCCAAAATAATGCGCTCCAGATCCAAAATCATCGTTATTTATTCTTGTCTTATATCAATTATAACCGCTTTACCTTTAAATGCACAATTGCTTCACGATACAGCCACCCTCAAACTTGTTAAACAGGATATCGATTACATATATAATCTGCAGTTTAATAATGCACGGGAAGTATATTCAAAGATTGTAAGTTTATATCCGGAGCATCCAATCGTGTACCTGCTGAATGGAATGATTACCTACTGGCAAAATTATCCTTTGCTTAATACATCTCAGTCGCATGTATCCTTTGAAGCAGATATGAGGGAATGCATCAGGTTATCAGAACTTAATGAAAAGCCCGAGGACAGTGCAGAATATTTGCTGTCAGATTTATGCGCAAGAGGTTTTCTTCTTCTGTTTTATGATGATAATGATCTCATTATGGAGGTGACACCTCTTACAATTAGCACGTATAAATATATCAGACGTGCTTTTGATTTTACTTCAGGATGTACCGATTTGTACTATTTCACAGGTCTTTACAATTACTATCGTGAGGAATATCCGAAAATATATCCTGTGTACAAATCACTTGTATTTCTGTTTCCTCCGGGCAATATTGATGCCGGATTAAAACAATTACAGACAGTTGCATCAAGTGCCATAGTATTAAGAGCTGAAGCATCAATTGTCCTGGTCGGGACTTACCTGGGATTTGAAAATAATTTGGCTGTGAGCACTTATTATTGCAGAACTCTTTATGAGAATTATAAGGGGAACGGGCTTTATCTTGAGATGTATATAAGAAACCTTCTGCTTATGAAGAAGTATGACGTAGCTGAAAAGCTGATTTCAGAATCAGCAGTAACTGAAGGAAGCGATTTTATCAGGGCCCAGCTCATTATTTTGAAAGGGATTTTACAGGAAAAAAAATATCATGACTATAAATTGGCTCAACAATATTATAATATGGGAATCAGCGAGCTTTTTCCCTATGGCAAATATGGGAATGAGTACACAGCCTATGCATATTTTGGACTAAGCAGGATAACCAGCACCGGCGATGAAAAACATACAAGAAAAACTTACAGGAAAGAGGCTTTGAAACTGGCTGAGTTCAAGAAGATCGATTTTGATAAATAAAGGCGTAAAGGTGTAAAGGCATAAATGTAATGGAGTATTGCAGTAAAACTCCATTCTACTCCTGCGGCCTGAATTATACTTCAGAAACCTGCAATTTCTATAATAGTAACATCGTTTAATATTTATATTTAACATTGCGGTTTCTTTTGTGTTTAGTAATACTAATCAGGGCAGAATGACAATAAAAGAATTACATCAGGAACTCATAGAAGCTTATTCTGTCAGTAATCTGAATACCATTTCACTTACCCTGATTAATTTATTCAAGAGTCAGCAATATACAGTTCTGCAAAAAATTTCGGAGATAATCAGCGACTTTGTAAATGTTGAAATAGCAGATGACGGCAAAGGTTTTTCCAAACTGATGATGATGTATCACCCCGACAGGGCAATATATCATATCAAAGAAATTGACAGGTTGACGGCACTGAATGATTTCGATGGATTACTGGCATATTCGCATATTCTGAGATTGGAAAGGATCGAAGAGATTACCTCCTCAATAAAGAGTTATGAAGATATCGATTATTCGCCAGTTTACGAATGGGACTTAGACATAGAAGGATTTACTATTATTAATGTAAATGACCCTTACGAACCAATTCATACCAAAACTCACACTGATTCAGTAGGTTATACTTTCTATGATGCCATTAAGATACGGGAATACGGCGATCCGGATGTTGAATATCCACCCTTCTATCTTGAGGAAATAGAAGAGTTGGAATTGTCATCATCAGATGTGAACGATCTTGACGGGGTACAATTCTGCATCCATGCAAAGACTATCGATGTTTCATATAACAGGATAAGTGATCTGTCACCACTTGTCGGACTTACCGACCTGGAAGAATTGAATCTTTCAGACAACCAGGTAGGAATTATAGATGAATTAAGCTATTTGAAGAGGCTGAAAAGTGTCTTATTATCAAATAATTACATAAATGACATCTCTCCGCTTTTTGAATTACAGGAGCTCGAATATGTTGAATTGTCGGGTAATAATGTTGATATCGGACAGATAAACCGACTCGCAGATACAGGCGTGACGGTGGAGTTTGAATAAAGTCTTTGGCTCTCGGGGTAAATTCTTTTTTAAACGCGTACTGTTATAAATTTTTCAAGCAACCCACGGGTAGCAAATCTAAGATTGGTTCTGGCTTTTGGATCGTAAGTCTGCGGTATTGCTTTTGACAATTTTTTACCGTCATAATAGGCTCCGGTAGTTTCAGAGAATAACAGGTTTTCAAGTGCTTCGGCTCCCTGTTCCACTGTAGTCATGGAATGTCCCCAATCTTCCATTACCATATTTGTATTCATAAGGGATGCTGGATGAAGGGCATTGACATTTATTCTATTTTCCTTCAACCGGTCAGCCAGATCAAAGGTGTACATAATAAGAGCTGTTTTACTTTGTCTGTAAGCCAGAAAACCATCATAATCACTATCGAGCATCAGGTTCTTAAAATTAATAGGTTCCTGACCTATAGATGCTACATTAATAATTGAGGAGGATTTATCTTTCAAAAGAGGAAGCAATTTCTCGGTAAGAAGAACATGTGACAAGTAGTTAACTTCAAATCGAAGTTCAATTCCATCATCGCTGAGTTCGCGACTGTCGTTGCGTCCTTTGCCGATCCCAACATTGTTTATAAGGATATCAATATGACTTTGATCATTTAATATATGCTCGCTAAGTTCCTTTACCGTATTCAAAGAACTGAAGTCTCCGTTATAATATTTTAGTTTACTATTTCCTGTTTGCGTGGTTAATTCATTCACTAAAGAATTACCTTTTTGTTCGTTTCTGCCATGTATCAGAACTGTTGCATCCTTCATCGCAAGGTGTTTTGCAACAAGTTTTCCTAAACCGTCAGTTGACCCCGTAATAAGTATAGTTTTATCTGACAATGCGGTTTTCATGATCTTACATTTAAAGTTATTCAACACTACTTCTAAAGATTTGTTCGGAACTACCTCATCCCGTGCACCGCATTATAATGGCATAAAGATATTACATCTCACAGGGAAGCCCCTGTAAGATGTAAATGTTGTGGATGCTTTATAGACTAAGTTGACCCTAAGACCGCAAGACCGCAGCACTTAAAAGTGAAGTGCATATCCTAAATCAATCAGCAGATTGCCATTATGACTGCTTCCATTCTGACTTAATTTCTGAATGACTTTCAATCCATATGCACCCCTGATATCGATAAATATTTCTCCGGAACTTATCTCTTGTGTAAAACCGCCGCCGCCCGTCACCCCGAAGTTCAGCTTATTAATCTCACTTGTTATATTAGTATTGGCATCGAATGATTGTGCTACAGGTACAATTATTACCTGCTCGGTCCGATCTGCATAAATAATGCTTGATCCGCTTGTTCTTTCTTTGGCATTAAGCAAAAATCCCACATATGGACCAACATTCAGGTAAAACTTTGATGATTTATTTAATGGCACCGAATATTTGAGCATAACAGGAACTTCTGCATAATTCAGTATGCTCTCGTTCTTATAATCAGCATAAAAATATGTGCCTGCCGGTATCAGGGGATTTACCGTAGTGGCATCGAAAGCCTGTATTCCGTTTCGTTGTCCACCTTCACTTGAATATAGCACATCAACGCGCAGGCTCAAATTTGATCCTAAATACAATGACGATGTTAATCCGAAAGCAGCCCCCGACCGTGAAGTGTAGTCACGACTTAATTCGTTGTTGTTTCCACCGCTCAGACGCGGGATATTTAGTCCTGCCAGAATTCCAATTGAACTTTTTGATTGAGCACTGGAGAGCATTGTCACAGTGATAAATACAAGCAAGGATACATAAACTTTTTTCATCCTGGTTAATTTTAGTTAGAGTATGATTTAAATATGTTTAGTTCAAAAGAAACAAATCAAATTTATAAAATGTTTAATTTATTTACTAACAATCCTCTTCAAAACAAATATATCTTCCCGAAAGTGGAGGGTATTTTGATTTTATTCCTAACTTTCAATCGATAAAAGGATGATTTTTAATGAGCCGGTTTTTTACGGTATACTCGGTTTTCTTTATCGCATCAACACTGGTCTGCTTCATCGTCGCATTTATTGCACTGCAACGGAGGTCGGTTGTTGCTGCAATTGAGCTTGCATGGTTGATGATCGCAGCAGGCATAGGCGCATTCTGGATTATTTTCGAAACAGCGGCACCTGTTGCATCAGAAAAAATAATCTGGGCAAAACTTGAATACATTGGCGGGTTAACAACACCAGTCCTTTATTTTATTTTTGTTCTGAGGTTTACCGGTAAAGAAAAGCTGTTATCCACTCGAAACATCTTAAGTCTTTTCATAATTCCAGCTATTACAATGTTTCTTGTGATAACGAATGAGAGACACCACCTGATATGGACAGGCTATTCAACTATATCGGGAACAACAAATCTGATGGAATATTATCATGGAATAGGGTTCTGGATAGGCTATATAGCTTACTCATATATACTTTTGTTTTTAGCAGCAGTTTATCTGATTAATTTTATTCTTCATCAGGCTGAAACTTTCCGATCGCAGGCATTGGTTGTTCTGGCCGGAGGCCTTTTCCCCTGGATCGTCAGTATAATTTACCTGGCTGGGAAAAGTCCTGTTCCTGGTCTTGATTTGACTCCTTTCAGTATTACCCTAAGCGGCATTCTGGCTGCATTTGCAATACTTAATTTTCGCTTCCTCGATCTGGTTCCGGTTGCACGTGAGACACTGGTAGAAATATTACCTGACGGGATACTTGCCCTGGATTCAAAGGACAGGATTCAGGACATAAATAAAGCTGCTAAACTGATTCTTGGCATCAGGAACAAACACATAATAGGATTTTCTGCTGATTCTTCTGGTGCCATCAATCAACAATTACTCAATGCAGTTTTAAGTAATGATTATGTTGATCAGATTGAAATAGGTGAAAACGGAGAGATTAAAACTTACCGGATCTTTAAACAGGGAATTAAAGATCAGACTGGAAGCCGCCTAATAATAATACGCGACATCAGCGACCGCAAGAAGACAGAAAAAGAACTTATCAATGCCAAAGAACAGGCAGAAGAAAGTGACAGACTTAAATCTGCTTTTCTGGCAAATATGAGTCATGAGATAAGGACTCCGATGAATGGCATACTGGGGTTTGCTGAACTTCTTAAAATGCCCGATACAACAGTAGAGCAGCAAAAAGCATATCTTCAGATCATAAAGCAGGGAGGCGAACGAATGCTTAAAATTATTAATGACATTGTTGATATTTCTAAAATTGAATCGGGACAGATGCCGGTTTATATGACCAGGACAAATATTAATGAGCAGATTGAATCCATTGCGCAATTTTTTCTTCCGGAGGCAGATGCTAAAGGAATTAAGCTTGTTTCCAGTAAAGCATTATCAGTCGAAGAAGCCGAGGTAAGAACCGACCCGGATAAGATTTATGCCATATTGACTAATCTAGTAAAAAATGCAATTAAATTCACAACAGAAGGTTCAGTTGAATTTGGTTATGAGAAAAAAGACGGGTTTCTCGAGTTCTTTGTGAAAGACACAGGGATCGGCATCAAAAATGAACAACATGAATTAATTTTTGAACGATTCAGACAGGGCAGCGATTCACTTACAAGAAATTACGAAGGAACGGGCCTCGGGTTGTCAATCTCGAAGGCTTATATAGAGATGCTCGGCGGAAATATCTGGTTCAACAGCAAGTATGGGGTAGGATCGCACTTCTATTTTAATATCCCATATGATTCTCCTGCAGAGCTAAAACAATTAAATTCTGAGGTTCTTGCGGAGAGTTCATACAATTTGATATCCAGGAATCTGGTTGTATTAATTGCCGAAGATGATAAACCATCAGAATTATTAATAACAAGGTTTGTTGCTCCATTTTGTAAAAAGATTTTGAAAGTGACAACTGGTACCGAAGCTGTTGAAGCCGCCCGTATCAATCCTGATATAGATCTCATTCTGATGGATATTAAATTGCCAGAGCTGGATGGTTATGAAGCAACCCGGCTGATAAGGGAATTTAATAATGAAGTGGTCATAATAGCTCAAACTGCTTTCGGACTTATGGGTGAGAAGGACAAAGCCCTATATGTGGGATGTACCGATTATATTTCCAAGCCCGTTAACCGGAATGTTTTCTTAGGGTTAATGAAGAAGTATTTTTCCAAATAGAATTAGAAATAATTAAACATACCTCTTCTAAGCGAAGTCTCTGCTAAGTGAAGTCTTCAGACTTCCCTGCTAAGCGAAGTCCCCTGCAAAGCGAAGTCTTCAGACTTCGCTTTGAATGATCTGCAATGTAAACCAGTGCGTCAAAGTCTGAAATTTATTGTAATTCCCTGTAACCTTTTAATTTTACGGAGGTTTACAGTATTAAATGGACCAAAACAAAAACAACAAAGCTTGGATACTCTCTCGGATAATGCGTTAATGCTGAAAGTAAAAAATGGTGACATTGATAAAATGGGCCTGCTTTATGAACGATATCATCGTCAGTTGTTCAGATTCATTTTTAACATGACACGCCAGAAAGAGTTAAGTGAAGATATGGTACAGAATATATTTTTAAGAATGCTGAAATATCCGGAAGGCTTCATGGGCTTTGGTGAATTTAAAATATGGATGTATCATATAGCAAGAAACGCGATATATGATCATTTCAGAAAAGTTAAAAGAACTCCCGCACATTCCGACGTGAAGGATTATGAAGAAAGGATAGAAGGAGGACAAATAACCGATGCACAATTAGAGAAAGATGAGGAACTAAGAATGCTTGAGCATGCGATTGGAGAATTAAGCGATGCAAACAGGGAGCTATTGATATTATGCAGGTTCCAGGAATTGAAATATAATGAAATAGCAAAGATCCTCAATACAACAGAAGGGGCAATCAAGGTGAGGGTTTACAGGGCATTGAACCAGTTAAAAAGTAATTATCTGAAAATTGAGAATTAAAGAAACTAATATGAATTGCAAAGAGTACAGGGAACAATTTCTATTAATGCTTACTGATGATCTTGATCAGGAACAGAGAAATGAGATCGAAAGACATCTGGAAGCTTGTGCTGATTGCCGTGCAGAATTTGAAGCTGCCAGAAAAGTCTGGGGACTAATGAGCGAAATTCCACAACCTGAACCGTCCAGCGCTATGCATGCTGGTTTCGACGCTTTACTTTCTAATTATAGGGAAGAACTTATTGCCAGGAGAAATCCGGTAACCGAATGGATCAATATGCTTCGCGAATATTGGTCGCTGAAAGCACGGCCTCGTTTGGCATTCAGCCTTCTTCTGGTAATATGTAGTCTCGGGGCAGGTTACCTGCTTCACAGGCCAGGTGAAACAACAAACTCTTATAACAGGCAGATTGTAGCTTTATCTTCACAGATTTCAGAAATGAAACAGGTTATGATGCTTTCGCTGCTTCAGGATCCTTCTGCATCGCAAAGGATACAGGCTGTTTCATATACCGACGATATAAAAAAGGTTGATACCAAAGTAATGAATGCTCTTTTTAAAACTCTAAATGAGGATCCAAATGTAAATGTCCGGCTTGCCACTCTTGAAGCTCTTGCAAAATTATCAGGTGATTCACGCGTCCGTGAAGGTCTTGTGAGAAGCATAAATTCACAGGAATCACCTATCATGCAATCGGCAATAGCAGATATCATGGTGCAATTGCAGGAGAAAAGCTCTGTTAAGTCTCTGCAGAAACTGCTCAGTAAAAAAGATCTGAATCAAATGGTTAAAATCAAAATCGAGAAAAGTATTCAAAAACTGATCTGAAAACCAATATTCAATAAGTTATGAAAAAAGTAATAGTCACCCTTTTCATGGGAATGGGTATCATTTGCACCCTGCCAAAGGCGAATGCAAGTGATTTTAAGGAACATTTGAGCAAAGAATTTGCACTGACAGGCAATGCATCCGAAGCCACCTTGTTCATATACAATATCTCAGGATTTATAAAAGTGGAAGGATATTCAGGGAATAAGGTATTGCTCGAAATGGAAAAAACAATTACGGCTGATGATGACAAAACTCTTGAATCAGGTAAGAAGGAATTCAGGCTGGGCTTTGACGAGAGAACTGATACAATTATGGCATACATTGCTTCTCCATATGATTCAAGGCCTCACAGGAACTGGCATTATAATGACGACCGCAGCGAAATTGATTATCAATACAAAGTTGATTTTACTGTTAAGGTTCCTTTCGGTATGAACCTTCACATATCGACTGTAAACGATGGTGTTATTTCAGTTAACAACGTAAGGGGTACATTGCATATAAACAATGTAAATGAGGAGATATCAATTAGAAACGCCAAAGGAACTACGTTTGCCCATACCGTAAATGGTGATGTGACAGTTAGTTACCTGACAAATCCGCCAGAAGAATCATCTTATTATACCATCAACGGGAATATCAACATAAGTTTTCAGCCTGATCTTTCTGCCGACCTTCAATTCAAAAGCATGAATGGCGAATTCTATACAGACTTCCCCAAAGCAGAATTACTGCCGCCTGCTGTTCTGAAAGTACAGGACAATAAAGGCAAGGGCATAGTTTACAAACTCAACAGTACTACCTCTGTCCGTTTCGGTAAAGGTGGCAAGACATTTAAATTCGAAACACTTAATGGGAACGTATATATTAAAAAACAATCTTAATCCATACAATTATGAAAAAAATGAAAATCGCAGTCCTGGTTTTACTAAGCCTCATGTTTACACTGAAGTCACTGGCTCAATCAGATGCAACACAGACTCTGACCGTTCCTCTGAGCAGTCCCGGCAAGCCTTTCTCACTGAAAGTACACCTTGTCTCCGGATCAATTAATGTTACCGGTTACGATGGAAAAGACATCGTAATTAACGTAAATCCCAGAGGTAGCGATGAAGAAGATACACCGAAAACCGAGAATGGCATGAAACGTATTTCAAATCATGGCGGATATGAAGTTACTGCAAAAGAGGCTGATAATAATGTTACAGTCAACACAGGTAACCCTATGAAAGCTATCGATCTGAATATTAAGATTCCGCAGGACGGGAAGCTTCAGATTGGTACAGTGAATGATGGTGAAGTAACTGTTGATAATGTAAAAGGTGAACTTGAAGTCAATAATGTAAATGATAAGATCAAGCTTACCAATATTTCAGGTTCTGTTGTTGCCAATACAGTTAACGGTGATGTCGATGTTACTTTTAAGGCGATTGACCCCAAAGCTGCTATGGCATTCTCTACTCTCAACGGTGATATTAATGTCACACTTCCTGATGATACAAAAGCCAATCTGAAAATGAAATCAGATAACGGAGATATATTCAGCGATTTTAACATCGATGTTGATAAAACTCCTTCAAAAGTGGACAAGACAACTGAGCCCGGCTTGTACAAGATAAAAAAGGATGATTGGATCATGGGGAAAATCAATGGCGGCGGTCCCGAAATGATGATGAAAAATATGCAGGGAGATATATATGTGAAAAAAGCGGGGAAATAGAAAATTTCGGAATGCGGATTGTGGAATGCGGATTGAGGAACCGATGCGAAGCCGAGCTCGACGAAGTCAAATCCGAAATCCGATATCGATAATTTTTTTAGGTTACCAGTGTCGTTTGGAAAAGCATGACTGCCTTCTCTGAACGACATTGTTTTTTTCATTATATTTGGTAAATGAACACCTCTACTCATTTAAGCTTCATTTCAATATTCATTTTTATTGGAGTAATTCAGGGTCTGATACTGTCATTCTTTTTTATCACGAAACCTTCATCGAACATTAAAGCCAACAGGTACCAGGGATTCTTAATTCTTGGACTCACACTCAGCATACTTGAACAACTGCTTAACCAGACAGGATATATTACTAAAGTACTGGTAATTACCAACTCAACAGAGGCAATTAATCTGATAATCGGCCCTTTACTCTATCTTTTTGTAATTAGAAGCCTTGATCCGTCAGAATCAAAAAAAGACTGGATTCATTTTATTCTTGCTGGTCTCTATCTCTGTTACCTGACATTTGACCTTATACAACCGAATGACGTAAAATATAATTCATACATCTATAGTTTTCATCCCGACTGGCCTTTCCTCAAAGTTCATATGAAGATTCCGAATGATCCACTTGGGATAAAGAAATACCTGAATCCTGCTACGGGAGTTCAGCTTGTCTTCTACACAACTCTTGCTATGAGGGTGCTGGTAAAGAAAACCCGTCAGGCAGGTGAATCGGTATTCAATACATCTGATGAGGTTATCCGGTCATTAAGGAATACGGTTATTCATCTTTCGATTGTGATTTTGATATTTATTGTTGTAAAACTTTCGTTCAGAGGAGATCTTGGAGATTATTATCTCGACTCCTATGTTTCACTTTTCATTCTGATAACCACATTCAGAATAATGAATAATTCCACATATTTTGATAATTCATCTTCTTTCATGGATATATCGATTGGGAAGTATCGTAAATCTTCTTTAACTGAAACAGGCAAGCTTAAAATTCTCGACAATATCATTCAGGAAATTGAAACAAAAAGATATTTCGCGGATAACCTGGCTTCCCTGTCAGAACTTTCAAAGAAGATAGGAGAGAGCCCTCATCATGTTTCGCAGGTTATTAACGAGAAGCTTGACCTGTCCTTTTTTGAATTGCTGGCTTCGTACAGAATTGAAGAGGCAAAAAAGATTCTATCCGGAGATAAGAAAGAATAAATTTACCGTTGAGGAGGTTTCAGAAATGGTCGGATATAACTCCAAAACAGCCTTTAATAATGCATTTAAAAAGCTAACAGGCAAAACTCCTTCGGAATTCAGAAAAATTGCAAATATCTGATAAACAACTTTATATTATACAAATTTTATACATGCCTATCGGGATGTACATCACCCTTATAGGGATGTTCGTTACCTCCGGTACTCTGATATTAGTTTTGATCCGACAAATCAAAATTAATTATCATGAATACGAATGCGACAGACCAGGAAAAACAATTTCTTAACTTACATCAGGATCTCATTGATGGTTGCAAAAGAAACGATCAGAAATCACAATTCCGGATTTACAGGTTGTATTATAAAGCAATGTATAATACAAGTCTGAGAATTGTAAACGATACGATGGAAGCAGAAGATATTATGCAGGAATCATTCCTGACTGCATTTGAAAAAATTAATTCATATTCCGGAACTGTAAGCTTTGGTTCCTGGCTTAAAAAAATAGTACAGAACAGGTCGATTGATTTTGTGAATAAGAAAAATGTGCTGAGCTATGGCGATATCGAACCGTATAACTGTATAGAAGATAAAAGCATTGGGTCGTATTGTACAGAAAATGAACCTGATCCAAGGATTAATAGAGTTATGAAAGTTATTAATAAACTTCCTGAAAAGTACCGGAATATAATTTCACTATATCTTTTTGAAGGGTACGATCATGAAGAGATTGCTGAAATATTGTCAATACCCAGCAGTACATCCAGGTCAAATTTTTCAAGGGCAAGAAGCAGGATTATTGCTGAATTCGGAAAGTGATTAAAAGTTTCTTTTCTATATTTATATTTATATAAAAAAGCCCGATCATGGATATTGAAGATTTTAAAAAAAGCATTCCATCTGATATTCCTTCAGAAATTTCAGACCAGATTCAGTTTTTTCTCCGCTCCTATGCTGACCAGCAGATGCGCTATGTAATTTACTTTAGTGAAAAGGTGAAATTTGAAGTGTTGAAAAAAGCTATGTGGTTTACAATCTGTTCCGAACCAGTATTTTATTGTTTTTATAAAGAAGAAACAAAAACAGCTTTCTGGAAAAAGCATGATGGCACATCTTCTGAATTATTAATTGAGCTGATTGAAGTAACCGGGGACCCTGAAGCAGCGATTAATGAATTTCTTACCAGTGAAATTTCACCCTTCAGTTTCCCGATTGTAAGAGCCAAAGTCTTCAGATACGGCGATAAAGATATCCTTTGCATTAATATGAATCACACTCCGACTGATGGAGCCGGGCTAAAAGAATTTGTAAAGATTCTTGCATCAGTTTATTCGGGTCTTATTGCCGATCCTTCATTCGAATTGGAACCAGTGATAATGGGCGACAGAAGTCTGAAACAAGTAACAGATACGTTCTCTGTGATCAGGAAATTGAAGTTTACCCGTGAAGGGTTCAGGTCTCCCAAGAGAGGACTGACATGGTCATTTGACTGGTCAAAAACTGAAGAAAAGAACCAGAGATATATAACAAGAACAAAAATCAGCTCTGCCACATTCGACAAAATAAAATCTTTTGGAAAGTTGAACAATGCAACCATCAATGATATGATTGTTACATCATTCATAAGATCTTTTATTGGAACGAACAGCCGTAACAGGATTGCAGCCAAACCTGTAATTATACCTGTTGATCTGAGAAGATATATTAAACAGCCGGCCAATACTGCGATCTGCAGCCTTACCAGTTCGCTCATCTGTAACATTGGACGTGAAACAGGGTCAACATTTACTGAGACTCTCATTAAAGTGAGAGATGAGATGAATAAAAAGAAAGGGGAACATTCTGAAATGAACAGAATTATGCAGATCTCGTTGTTATCGAAGTTTATGGCTTATTCCAAATTAAAAGAAGTAATGATGAATGTTAAAATGCCACCCATCCCACTGGTTACAAATGTTGGTATAATAAATCCTGATGATATAAATTTCAATAAAATTCCTGTGGAAAATGCCTTTATCACCGGTGCGATTAGTCTGGATGACAATTTTAGTATGGGTTATTCAACATTTCAAAAGGAGATCACTTTTAGTATCGGTTATACAGGTGGTGAAGTCCAGCAATTTAAAGTGAATGAGTTTCTGCATACCTTCAAAACTGAGTTAGAAAGTGTCAACTAATTGAATATGACCCTCTGAGACTACCCGGTGTCCACCAACAAGAAGACTAAATTCAATATATTATCAACCTTTTTCAGGGAAAAACAGTTTAAAGGCTCCCTTTAGTGAGGTTAAGGCATAGCCGTTAACCAAAGGAGTTGAATATAGTTAAAATATAGAGAAAGTTTAGTACAAAACAGCATGTAAAGTATTGAATATATGCCTGATACATTTCCCCTCCTTCAAAAGGCTAATCTTTATACACATCTTTGGCAATTCTGTTTTATAAGCCACGAAGTGGCTTAATATGAATAACCCCTGGCGCCAGGGGTTATTCATATTTGGCTCTTTCAGAGCCAGCTGTAATAATAATTGAAGAGTATGTTATCAGGACTTAAAATGACGGAGTAAATTCGAAATTTTAAAAGATGTGTATAAAGATTAGCTTCAAAAGGAGGGGAAACTTTTTTATGCAGTATCTCATTCATCCCCAAAGCTTAAGTTAATTGCTAGGGGGTTTGGGGTCAATTACTATGGATAACCAGCTCTGTCAAACAATAGAGCTAAAATGGTAGAATAATTCTAAATAACCCATTTTTGCATCAGTCAATTTTCGGATTCCGTCATTAGTTTAAAGAACTTAAAAACAGAATCCGAAATGAAACGAGTCCTCATCTTAAGCCAGATATTTCTGATGTTTTTCTTCACATGCTTTGGACAAACATCCGAAAAGAAACAGTATACCGCAACAAGAATTACTGTAGCTCCCGTCATAAATGGGAACCTTGATGATGAATCATGGTTATCAGGCACCTGGGAAGGAAATTTCACACAGAACCAGCCATACAGCGGAAGACCTGAATCTCAAAGAACAGAGTTTAAAATATTATTCGACGAGAACAACCTTTATGTTGCAATAAAAGCTTACGATTCCAGTCCCGACAGTATTGTAAATCGCCTGACCCGCCGCGACGAACAGGATGGTGACCTGGTTGGATTACTCATTGACAGTTTTCACGATCTCCGCACCGGATTTTTATTCGGAGTAAGCTCAACAGGTGTTAAGTACGACCATATGATGACAAATGACGGTCAGAATGAAGATCCGACATGGGACCCGAACTGGACGGTAAAAACCTCAATAAATAAGGAAGGCTGGGTTGCTGAAATGAAAATACCATTCAGCCAGGTACGATTTGAAAAGAACTCCGGCGAGGTATGGGGATTTGATGTCGGCAGAGTCTTATACAGAAAAAATGAGACTACCTACTGGCAGCACATTCCCAAGGATGCATCGGGCCTGATACATTTGTTTGCGGAATTGAAAGGCCTTGAGAAGATTAAACCCCGGAAAATTTTTGATGTTACTCCTTATGCAGTTGCCAGAACGGAAACATTTCAGACAGTTCCTGAAAATCCCTTCCTGGCAAAAGGTAAATTATCATCTCTGAATGGAGGCATCGATGCCAAGGTTGGTGTCACAAATAACTTAACGATGGACCTGACTCTCAATCCTGATTTTGGTCAGGTTGAAGCCGACCCTTCAGAAGTAAACCTTTCTGCTTTTGAAACATTCTTTACTGAAAAGCGACCGTTTTTTATCGAAGGTAATAACATAACGAATTTCAACATAGGAATAGGTGACGGAGAAGTAGGAAATGACAATTTATTTTATTCACGAAGAATCGGACGGCGTCCTCAGGGATATCCTGATCTGAAAGACGGGTGGTATGCTGATGTTCCTGTACAATCGACAATTCTGGGCGCTACAAAACTTACAGGCAAAACAAAAAACGGACTTTCTGTTGGTTTTGTTGAAGCAGTGACTGATCAGATGAATTCTGAAGTAGATACTATAGGGGGCAGGATGATAAAAACCGTTGAACCGCTTACTAATTACTTTGTTGGCAGGGTACTGAAAGATATTAATGATGGTAATACATTGATAGGCGGCATTTTTACCAGCGTCAACCGTCAGTTGAATTCTGATGTAACGGATTTCTTACATAAAGCGGCTTATACAGGAGGAATTGATTTTACACAGTACTTTAACAAAAAGAACTGGATGTTCAACCTGAACGCCGCTTTCAGTCTGGTGGAAGGTTCAAAGAAGGCTATAGAAAATACCCAGGAGTCTTCTGCACGCTATTTCCAGAGCCCCGATAAAAAATATTCAGTTCTTGATACAAACAGGACACAGCTTGGCGGATCAGGTGGAAGAATGCAAATCCTGAAACTTAATGGTCATTGGAACTTTATGGGTGCTACAACCTGGAAAACTCCAGGCTTTGAAACCAACGACATTGGCTATTTACGTGAAGCAGATCAGGTATTATCAGTATTATGGACCCAGTATAATCAATTTGAACCAAAATGGTTATACAGGAGATACAGCATTAACTGGGATGTTTATTCAATATGGAATTTTGGTGCCAATAATATTGCCAGAGGATTCGAATGGAATGCTAATATGGATCTGAAAAACTTCTGGAGTCTTTATGCCGGTGGTGCAATACGTGGCAATAACCTTGACCAGACCTTGCTACGGGGAGGTCCGATGATGAAAACTCCCGGTAATTATTCTACCCGTTTATCTTTCACAACCGATAACCGCAAAAAAATTGTTTTTAATTCATCTGTCAACAGTACTATTGGTTTTGAAAAGTGCCAGAGAAATATCAGTACTTCTGCAGGTATCTCAGTTAAACCAAACAACTGGTTAGTCGTTACCTTTAATCCAGGTTTCAGTAAGTATTATTGTGAACTTCAATATGTTACAACTGTGAATGCTGGGAATAAGGAAAAATATATTTTCGCAAGTATCAACCAGAAGACCGTAAACGCATCTTTCAGGGTCAATCTGAACCTGAGCCCAAATCTCACACTTCAATACTGGGGACAGCCATTTTTTGCAACAGGGAGATACAGCAACCACAAGATGATTACAAGCCCGATGGCTAATGATTATGAAAATCGTTTCCATACATATTCTGATAATCAGATTAGCCTTAACGGAGATTCATATAGTGTGGATGAAAATCTTGATGGTAAAGTTGATTATACATTTTATAAGATGGATTTCAATATCCAGGAGTTTCTATCGAACCTTGTAGTCAGATGGGAGTATAACCCCGGTTCATCTGTTTATCTGGTCTGGAGCCAGACAAGAAGCAGTTCAAACAGTGGCGAGAGTCTTGATCTTATTAACGATTTAAGTAACCTGTTCAGTACGATGGATAATAAACCTCACAATGTATTTCTTATAAAATTCAGCTATCGTTTTGGCTTGAAATAAACAAACTAATCTAAGAAGATGGCAACAGAATCCAATACAAAGGTCTGTATTTTCAAAAACCCGAAATCCGGTATTAATGAATTCCGGAAAGGACAGATTCAGCCATATACCAGATAAAATCCAAAACTGTATATTTGTAAACATGACACTGTATACGAACGGGGATTATAATCTTTATTTCATAAAAAAATAATCTTTCTAAGGTCTCTGAATCCTTTGTGCCCTTTGTGATTCCTTTGTTCCCTTTGTGGTTAATGGATTTATTTTCCTAATTGTCCATTAATTCAATTCTGACTATGTTTGTATACTAAAATCATTCACTATGAAAACTCTTTTAAACAGATCTCTTTTTACAGCAGTTTTATTATTCATTTCTCTGCAAACTGGGAAAGCCAATATTTCTCTTCCTGAGATATTCTCTGATAACATGGTCCTTCAGCAAAAATCAGATGTGATCTTCTGGGGATGGGCTAAGCCTGGTGAAAAGGTAGTGATAAAAGCTGACTGGATGAATGAAGAGATTACTTCACTTGGAAGCGTACAGGGAACATGGAAGGTAACAGTTAAAACACCATCTGCCGGCGGTCCGTTCACTATCTCTATTAAAGGTCAGAATGAAATCGTACTGAAAAACGTTTTAATAGGAGAAGTTTGGCTATGTTCAGGACAGTCAAACATGGAAATGTCGGCTCAGTGGGGAATTGATAACGGGGAAGAAGAAATAAAAAATGCCAACTATCCGGAAATCCGTTTATTCACTGTTAATACTTCAACCTCACTCATATCCGCAGGATCATTTTTCCGGAAAATGGTCAGTGTGTACTCCTGAAGTAATGAAGAACTTCAGCGCAATCGGATATTTCTTTGCCAGGAAACTCTATAAAGAGTTAGGTGTACCCATTGGGATCATTAATTCCAGCTGGGGAGGTACACCAGCTGAATCGTGGATGCCGGAAGATGCAACTCAGAAAGATGATTTTCTTCGTGAAGCTGCAGCAAAGCAAAAAACCGTTCCCTGGGGACCGGTTGAACCTGCAAGAATTTATAATGCCATGATTTCACCAATGATTCAATTCCATATTTCAGGAGTATTGTGGTACCAGGGTGAAGCAAACACAATTAACGGATATGCTTATAAAGAAATGCTTTCAGCTTTGATTGGAAGCTGGAGATCAAAATGGGGTTATGATTTCCCATTTTATTTCGCACAGATTGCTCCTTATAAATATGGAAATCCATTTGAGGGAGTCATTGTGAGGGATGCGCAGAGAAAAGCTCTTGCTGTGCCAAATACGGGAATGGCGGTACTGAGCGATCTGTGCGATACTTTAAATATCCATCCGAAAGATAAGCAGGATGCTGCTTTACGACTCGCATATCTGGCTTTGAACAGGTACTACAAAAAAGGATTGCCCGAGGATTCGGGTCCTCTTTATAAGGATATTACTATTGATAAGAACAAAGCAATTATATCCTTTGATCATAGTGAGGGATTACATGTTAAGGGAGACAAACTAACATACTTTGAGATTGCAGGAGCCGATAAGAATATATTATCCTGCCGAAGCAAAAATAAAAGGTCAGCAGGTTATCGTCCAGTCAAAAAAGGTAAAAGTACCTGTTGCGGTTCGTTTTGCCTGGAGAAATACTGCAGTTCCAAACCTGTATAACGGAGCAAATCTGCCTGCTTCCTGTTTTACTAACTCAGTAACAAAGATTTAAATCAGCGACATCTGCGGGAAATTTTTAGACTTTTTCCCCGCAGATTCCGCAGTTTGTCGCAAATAATTAAGTCGTCTGTTTACGCTGCCGTTGCAATCCCATTAACAAGTCTTACAAACCATTAACCGAGTAACTGTTTAACTTTCGCTGAGATCTCTTTCCCATCAGCTTTACCGGCAAGTTCTTTTGTGGCAACGCCCATCACTTTGCCCATATCAGAAGGTGATTTGGCGCCAAGTCGTTCAATAATTCCTTTAAGAATCTTCACCAATTCCTCCTCACTCATCTTTGCAGGCAGATATTTTTCAAGAACATCAGCTTCGATCACCTCTTTTTCATAAAGATCGGGTCTGTTCTGTTCTTTATATATAGCTGCCGATTCCCTACGCTGTTTAACTAATTTCTGAATGATTTTCAATTCCTCTTCAGGAGTCAGAACAGAGTCACCGCTTTTCTCTGTTCTGGCAAGTGTAAATGCAGTTTTTGCGGCTCGTATAGCTTCCAGTGCAACTTTATCTTTTGCTTTCATTGCCGTTATCAGATCGCTGGCAATTCTCTCAGTTAGTGACATAATAAAAAAATTTAAGTTCGAATAAATGTGTTCATTGATGATATAAAGATATAATTTAAATGGCATAAAGGCAGCCCCCCTGCCCCCCTAAAGGGGGGTAAATTCTTCATCTTTCCCAAATTCTCATTAAATTTTAGAGTATTTTTCCCCCTTTAGGAGGAAGGCCGCCCTTCATAAATAAGCTAAACTAAATCGAAGAGAGCGGTTAGGGGGCCATCTTGGTTCTGTGTGAATCTGGGTGTAAGTTCTTCTGTTTTTTACCGACCTTTGTAGAATCTATAATAATTACAAAAAAATGATCATACCAGAAATGATGCAGGCGGTAGGGCTTGAAAGGCCGGGAGGACAATTAATTACAGGAATAGTAAAAGTCCCCCGGCCAAAAGATGGAGAAGTACTGATTAAGATAGCATCAGCACCTGTTAATCCTTCCGATCTTCAACGGATCAAAAGTATTGTCAGTGAGGAAGATCAGCTCTCTTTTATACCGGGAATCGAAGGAAGCGGTACCGTGGTTTTAGCCGGCAAAGGATTACTGCCAAAACTGTGGCTAGGCAAACGGGTTGCATGTTCATCCTTAAATCCGGCAAGTGGCACCTGGGCTGAATATATGATCACACCGGCATCTTTTTGTTTCCCGCTGCCTGCAGCCATTTCAGATGAACAAGGTTCAATGTTGCTTGTAAATCCGATGACAGCAGTTGCATTTTTCGATATTATCAGGAAGGAAAAACATAAGGCAATCGTAAATTCTGCAGCAGCGGGTGCATTAGGTGGTATGATCCGCTTCCTTGGGAAGAAGCATAATGTCACTGTTATTAATGTTGTCAGAAATGAACAACAGGCGGAAATGTTGTACAGTAATGGTGAAAAATATGTCTTAAAGAACACAGATGAAGATTTTACTGACCAGTTACATGTGATGACTCACAGTCTGAACACGACACTGGCCCTGGATCCAATAAGTGGCAATTACACCCAGCAACTGCTTGATGCTTTACCTTACGGTTCCACTGTGGTTGTTTATGGTAATCTCTCGGCAAGCGACCAGGGTACGACATTAAGACCTTTATTGCTTGAGAATAAAAAACTTCATGGCTTCTACCTGGCTAACTGGATGAAAGAAAATAGTCTTCTTAAGACTTTCACAAACCTGACCAAAGTTAAACAATTCCTTAAGAACGATTTCAAGGTTAAAGTGCAGGGCCGATTCCCGCTTGACAAGACACAACTTGCGATTGATACCTATCTTAATAACATGACTTCCGGAAAGGTCCTTCTTATTCCTGATTTCAAAATTCTTTAATATTTCCTGTCTGTTGAATTTAATCTGTCAAATCACTAACTTGGATGACTAATTTAATTACCGGAAAACCTGGTAATCTGTAATTAATAATATAAAGGATGAAAAAATTATTTAGAACGCGTTTTTGGTTTTGTATCGCCATTGCTTTTTATTCACTGGGTTTATCTGCTCAATTTTCTGTTGTCAAAACAGAAAACGGGCAGGTCTCGGGATACAAAAGCGGTGACATAAATATATTCAAGGGTATTCCTTTTGCCGCTCCGCCTGTTGGGGAATTGCGATGGAAAGCACCGGCACCGGTGAAAAACTGGACCGGAGTTTTGAAATGTGATAAATTCTCTGCCAGCCCAATGCAGAGAAAACCTGTTCCGTTCATGATGTGGACTGAAGAATTCATAACACCCCCTGAAAATTTAAGTGAGGATTGTCTTTATCTGAATATCTGGACACCAGCTAAATCGGCAAAAGATAAATTACCGGTTTTTGTATGGATTTATGGAGGTGGGTTTTCTTCCGGTTCCGCAGCGTGTGCTGTTTATGATGGAGAAGAAATGTCGAGGAAAGGCATCATCTTCGTAAGTATTAATTACAGGGTAGGAGTGCTGGGTTTCATGGCCCATCCGGGGCTGAGCAAGGAATCAGCAAATAAAGTGTCAGGAAACTACGGACTTCTTGACCAGATCGCTGCTCTTGTATGGATTAAAAAGAATATAGAAGCATTTGGAGGCGATCCGCAAAAGGTTACCATTGCCGGACAGTCGGCAGGATCGATGAGTGTTTGTGCTCTCGTTGCCTCACCCCTGGCCAAAGGCCTGTTCAGGGGCGCAATTGCCGAGAGTGGAGGAATACTAAATAGCCGGATGAGCACAAATTTAGCTGATGCTGAAAAATCAGGAATCGCTTTTATGGAAAAACTAAAAGTCTCTGATATTGATGAACTCAGGAAGAAATCAGCTGATGAACTTATAAATGCAGGTGGAAATTTCGGACCTGTGGCTGACGGTTATGTAATTCCCACCAATGTATTTGATGCTTTTAAGACAGGGAAATTTAATGATGTTACGATGATAGCCGGCTGGGTTACAGGAGATGGTTCACTCATGGGTAACCAGATGTTGACACCTGAGAAATACAGAGAACAGGCTTTGAAGAACTATGGAGATAAGTCAAAAGAATTTCTGAAACTATTTCCCGGAAATACTGCTGACCAGGTTTCAGCATCAATAAAATTAGCAGGTATTATGCAGTTTGCAGCTTTACCTGCATATTTATGGGCAGGATTTGCAAGCAAACCGGCATACATTTATGAGTTCAGTCATGTCCCGGTAGATAAGCCCGGTTTTCCAAATTACGGTGCATTTCATACTTCCGAAGTACCTTTTGCACTGCACACACTTCACCTTTGGAAACGGCAGTGGCGTGACATTGATTTTGCTGTGGAAAAAACAATGGACGATTACTGGGTGAACTTTGTAAAAAATGGTAATCCAAACGGTAATGATTTGCCCGAATGGAAAGTATTTGATAAAGCCACAGGAAACATAATGGAAATCGGAGATCAGGCGAGATTAATCCCGGGGCTCTATAAAAATGAGTTCAGTTTCCTTGAAGGAATTACAAAAACAGACCGGGAAGAAAATATTAAATAGCTAATATTCCGGTGCTCTGCACCTACAGATATTCCGGTACTCTGCACCTACAGATATTCCGGTGCTCTGCACCTATAAAGATTGCGGTGCTCTGCACCTTCAAGGATTCCTTTGTTCGCCATTATAATAGAGAGCAGCTGAGCTGCGAACTAATTGTAGCAGCAACGTTTTATATTATCTATGAAAGGTGCATAACACCGATATATAAATAATTATAATTCCACTCGGTACAATGCATTTCTCCCGGTAATGAAAAGAGTTTTCCCTTCTTTTCCTCCGAAGGTAATCGTCGATGGTCTCTCAGGTACAGTTATCATCCCGGTTTGTTTCCCTTCTTTGTCGAAAATATATACCTGTCCGTCAGCTATATATACATTCCCTAAATCATCCGGAACGGAACTGAATTCACCTTTTTCAGCAAAATATTTGAGATCTGAAAAATAACCTTTGGCATCGACATTAAACTTCACCGTTCGCTTATCATACTCATCGACAGTATACAAAGGTTTTCCCGGGAATGCCTCTGCCAGAGCACATGACCGGGCCAGGTCGTAGCATACCGGGATAATTGTCTTCCCGTCGGGTGCAAGAAAGCATAAAGAATCTCTGGCTACCGAAATTGTATTAAAATCGTGATAGTCACGCCATCTGTTTGATGGATAAAGAGCCTTGTATATATTGTCTGTTATGCCCATAGGTATCTTTTCAAGCTTTAATATAGTCTCATCGGGATTGTCGGGATTCATTGAATAAACCAGAGTCGCGAAACCTGAATTTCCCCATCCGCTGAAAAATGTTCCATAAGCGTCGGGCGGATTTGTAAATTTTTCTGGTTGTCCGTTTACAAGTAATCCGGGCTGTGGATTATATTTGAAAACTACAAGCAGATTATCTTTTGAATCACAACCCAGTGATAGTGGTTCCCATTGATAATCAGCCAGCAGGCTCAGGGAATTTGTCTCAACTGACCACTTATAAATTCGCTTCATACGTTGTTCGGCAAAATAAACATTGCCTTTGGAATCGTGACATGCGCCAAGAGCAAATTCAAATCCTTTTGCAAGAAATTGAACCGGTTTGTCCGATTTTAATGAGCTGAGTTTTGGAGTTTTCCCGCTAATATATAAACGTGCCAATTCAACCGGACGAACCTCAATATTCGTATTAATGTCGTAGAGAGGATTATCTGTAGTATATTTTATCTGACTGTAATTGTGAATATTTAATAGTTCAATGTTTGAGCAATCCCATGTTCTGACTGAATATGGGTACGGGATTTTAACCCTTATCACACGAAACATGTACAAATTGGCTATTGTCATATTGCTGCACTTCTCAAGTTCGAGAGGCTGGCATTCTGATCCTTCACGGCTTTCTTCTTCAAGTTGAAGAGCATATACATTCCAGTTGGAGACTTTATTAAAACGAACTTCATTTCTGACATGATGTTCCACCGACATTGCATAAATCCGTCCCCTCGTATTTGTATTCGACGCATAAAATCCGGATACGGCAAAAGTGCTGGCTGACCAGATATTCTTGAAAATCCCGCCGCCATTGTTCGTAACCCACAAACTCCAGTATTGAGTATCCCATGCCTGTTCTGCAGCAGACTGAACGGTCTGGTTCTGTCCGGGTTTATTTTCTTCCCATTTCCACGATACTTTAGGACCGGGAGTCATAGTTCCATGACCGCCAATAAACTTAACGTCATTTATCATTGATTTTTCTCCTGCCATCCATTTGCATGCAACCGCCCTGTAATTGTTCTGTGCAGTGTATAAACCGATACCTGTTAGTATATTAGTTCCACCAGACGGCGCTTCAATCAAAGCTTCGGGAGCTCCGAAACTGCCAAAGAAAGGTGAGTTTTCGATGAGTGTGAAATTTGTTGCAAGAGGGTGGAGACCTATCATTACGGTTTCGGGTTTGAGTTTAATGGTAGCGCTGATCCGATAAGATCCCTGAGGAACATAGACATAAGGATACTGATCGACAGCTGCCTGGATTGCTTTCGTGTCATCAGTCAATCCATCACCTTTCGCGCCAAGTGTTTTCAGATTTACCCAGTCCTTCATATCAGGAAGTTCAGGAATATCAGAAACAGCTTCAACCGGTAGCCCTTTCAAAACTTCGGTTTCATATACTGTATTTATCCTGGCTTCCGAATCGAGATCATCCATCTGAAGTCCGTAAACAAACTTCTTTACATTGTAAATCCTGGAAGGAGATGATGTATTAGTATTCAGTTTTGGATAATGGACCAATACAGGAACATTGCTGCAATTAAGGTTTCTGATATTGACCTGCATATGTGCATTACCTTCATCACTTACTTCAATAGCAGGCCCTGTGATGTTTTCAAACCGGCAATCTTCAATAAAAAGCTTCTCCCAATAGTTCTGATCAACAAGTATTACGGATGGAACATTTTTTACACTCATCCTTACAATAGTAAACCCTGCTTCATGAGTTTTTATGGCGGCTTTGCGCTGACCTTCAAAATAGGTATCTATCATCATAAACTGCCAGCCAGGTGATGCTTTAGTAGTGTAAATACCATAATCGCCACCAAAAAATTTAACATCTTCAATCATGTTGCCAATATCGAATAATCCTGCTTTTCCATTGCCTGTATGAATATCGCAGTGTGAAATGAAACTGTGTTGGGCAAAATGTGTTCTAAGTGCGACAGCTGATGGATTTCCATCTTCTATTCTAAGGTCGATGTTCGAAAGTGCGCTGTAAAATGTACCTGCACTTGCATCCCTGATCTCTTTTCCCTCTTCAACTATACTGCTTGTGAACCAGAACATATATGTTGCCTTTCCCTTATCCCCGGGATTTGGCTGCTGAAAGCCAGGGGAATTTTTCTTAAGGATAAATACCGGACGGTTTTTTCCGTATCCGATCAGGCGTATTGAAGCCGGGATATAAATTGTCGTTGAAATAGAATAACTTCCTTCAGGGATAAAAAGAATACCGAAATTCCTGTCGGCCTTTAATCGGTTTATGGCAGTTTGCAGTTGTACCGATACATCAGTCTTACCATCAGGGGTTATATTGAAGTTATCCGGGGTGAAGAACACTGCAGCCTGATCATCAGGTTTAAGAGTATAATAAGATTTCCCGGGCTTGCCAGTTGAACCGTAAGAACTAATTAAAAATGCAGACAGGAAAGTGATAAGGGTGATTGTATATTTCATTGCAAAAGTTTTATGTAAAATAAATAATTTTCTGCATCCTTCCCAAACGCTTCCCTGGTTTATACTTAACCCTTCATAATATCTTCTCTGATTACCTCACCCTGAATCTCCAGGTTTACCTCACCCTAAATCCCTCTCCTTAAGGAGAGGGACTTTAATCTGTGGTAACTCTTAACCCCTTCTCCTCAAGGAGAAGGGGCAGGGGATGAGGTAAAACGGAGAAGGGGCAGGGGATGAGGTAAAACGGAGAAGGGGCAGGGGATGAGGTAAAACGGAGAAGGGGCAGGAGATGAGGCAGGTAAAACAGAGAATGTGAGGGAAGCAGAGGAAGTTGATTGGATTTAACTTTAAGTTAATAGTTGTTAAAAATTGCAGACAGGACATCCGAACGGGTTATTTTTAATAATTTCGGAGTTTATTATGTTGGAATATTCCCAGATTATAGCGAATGAAGAAGAAATTTATTACTACAGGAATAGTTATTGTGGCAGCGTTTATATTGCTATTTGCCCTTACCAGAATAACTTCCAGAAGAAATCCAACTGAGTTTTTTACCAAAGTTCAGAAGGGTCAGTTTGATATTACTATAATATCGGCAGGAGAACTGATTGCCGAAAAATCGACGGACATTAAAGGTCCGGAAATTGCAATGGGCCGTGACATAAGATTTTTTATGATCAAAATACAGGACTTAATACCAGAGGGCACTGTTGTAAAGGAAGGTGACTATGTAGCTACTCTCGACCGCACCGATTTAAATAATAGCCTGAAAGATACACAGACATCTCTGACGACACTTCAGACAGCACTTGACATGAAATTGCTCGATACAGCGGTGGTGCTGAATGACCTGAGGGATCAGATTAAGAACCAGAAGTATACGGTACAGGAAGCAGCAATAACTTTGCGGAATTCAAAGTATGAACCAGCACCTACCATCAGATCAGCAGAAATTGCTCTGGATAAAGCACAGCGAACTCTGGAACAGCTGAAAAGAAGCTATACCCAGATACTATCTCAGAACAAAACAGATATAATAAATCAGACTTATTGGGTCAACAAAAATGCCCGGCGGGTAAAAGACCTGCAGGAAGTATTAGCAGGTTTTACTATTAATGCACCTTCTTCCGGTATGGTTATTTATAAAAAGGAATGGTCAGGAACCAAAAGGAAAGTGGGTTCAATGATTAATCCGTTTGACAGGGTTGTCGCCACTCTTCCCGATCTGACAACAATGCTCTCCAAAACATATGTCAATGAAATTGATGAAAGTAAAATCAAAAACGGACAAACAGTTGACATAAGTATCGATGCTTTTCCACAAAAAAAGTTTACGGGTAAAGTAAGTTATGTTGCGAACATTGGCGAAAAGCTGAATAACAGCGATGATAAAGTTTTTGAGGTGCAGATTAAAATAGAAGGAACTGATCCTGCACTCAGACCATCGATGACCACTGGCAATAAAGTAATCGTAAAAACATCAAAAGACGCCATTTTTATTCCAATTGAATGTGTACAGGCTGGTATTGACAGTATCCCATTCGTATATACTAAGAGCGGAATCAAGCAGATTGTCCTTCTTGGTAATGCCAATGAAAAATATGTGCGTATAGAAAAAGGACTCGAACCAGGTACACTAATTTATTTAAACAATCCGGATAACACCGGAAAATTCAAACTAAACGGTAAGGAATTGATAGGAGAGATCAGGGAGCGAGCAAAATTAAAAAATGATGTTGCAGGAATGTACAGGAAAAAGCCGGGAGGAGTTCTTTAAGCTGGTTCCACATGAATTGTAACTGTCACATTCTCATATACTGATTTTAGCATATTTTCTATTTTGTCACAGTATTTATGAGCATTTCCAACTGATTCATTTTCTGAGATCTGTATGTGGATATCAATGAAGCGATAATTTCCGGCTACCCTTGTCCGAAGGTCATGATAACTTACACCAAGACCGCTTAATCTGGTTTCAAGATCCACAATCTCATTTTCACTCCACGCAGTATCGAGTAATGGTGTGAATGCCTTGTACAACAATTGATAAGCCTCTTTTAGTATAAACATGGCGACAAGTATTGCAATTACCGGATCAAGCCAGTTTATGCCTGTTACAATAATAAGTGCCAATCCAATAGCTACACCTAATGAAGTATATACATCTGTTTTAAGATGAAGAGCATCAGCTTCGAGAGCGACAGATTTTGTTTGACGGGCAACTTTATATAACCTGCGGGAGACATAAATATTGATCACCGCAGATATAAGCATTACCAGCGAGCCAAGGGAAATTGATTCAAGTTCTATCCTTTCCCCAAGAAGCTTTTTTACAGCTTCAATTATGATCCAGATTGCTGCAATGAAAATCAGAAGGGATTCTATAACCCCTGAAATGTTTTCAATTTTCCCATGTCCGTATGGGTGTCTGGAGTCGGGTGGATTATCAGAAACTTTTACTGAAAAGAATGCAATAACTGCTGCAATCAGGTCCATCGAAGAATGAATCGCTTCAGAAAGTATACTTACCGATCCGCTTATAAGACCTACCGCCAGCTTCATTACGAGAAGTAAGGTGTTAGATAATATTGAAAGACGGGCTATACTTGCTTTCGCATTCATCGATTTCGGATTTTAGAATTCGGATTTGTACCTATTTCGGATTTTAGAATTCGCCAATCCGTAATCATAAATCCGCAATCCGAAATTACATATTTATTAATTCATAGTCTGTATTTCCCAGACCTATTTTCACCGCATGTTCCAGCCCAGCCTGCCAGAAAGTATCAGGGTGAGCCAGTTTGAATTTATCATCGCCGGCCATATCATTCTCATGATGATCATCACATATCCTGCTTCCCGGAAGTGCAGGCGCCGCTTTAACCATGTCGGCACAAGCCTGATCGAGGGCTACAGGATCAAATGAAGCAGCTATTCCAAGGTCGGGTACTAAAGGATAATCATTAAATCCCCAACAATCGCAATCGGGCGATACGTTCATAATAAAGTTAATGTGGAACGATGGTTTATCCCTCACTACTGCCAGTGAGTACTCGGCAATCCTTTTACATACTGTTTCAGAGGATTTTTGCCATACTACCTGAGCTGCATCATACTGACAGACTGCAACACATTGTCCGCAACCAACGCACTTAACATAATCGATGTGTGCAATTTTATCCTTACCAATTTCAATAGCATCATGTGCACAATATTTTTCACATACTCTGCAGCCGGTGCAGTTTTCCTCAGATATCTCCGGTGAAGAACCCGAGTGGAGGAAGAGTTTTCCTCCTACTGAGGCACAACCCATACCCAGATTCTTAAGAGCTCCGCCAAACCCTGTCATTTCATGACCTTTGAAATGGTTCATTGATATTATTACATCAGAGTCGGCTATAGCACTGCCTATTTTGGCTGCTTCACAGTACTCAAGATCTAATTTAATCTCGCGGTAATCAGTACCTTTTATACCATCACCGATTATTACCGGACAATCTGTCGCCAGCGGGTTATATCCATTTTCAAAAGCTGCCTCAAGATGCATTGGTGCATTGGAACGTCTTCCGAAATAAAGGGTATTGCAATCAGTAAGAAACGGTATAGCCTCTTTTGCTTTTAAGAATTTCACTATCCGTGCGGCAAAATTTGGCCTGAGGTAAGCCAGGTTTCCCGGTTCTCCGAAGTGAAGCTTTACTGCTACAATTTTTCTCTTGAAATCAATTTGATCAATACCGGCTTTTATGATCAGGGCATCAAGCTTTTTGAAAAGATTTTGAGATGGTTTTGCTCTGAGATTAGTGAAGTAAACTTTTGATGAAGACATAAATATAAATTTCTATACAGATAAAATTTTGGCTAATTCAACAAGGTCATGGTTAACATCTTTATGAAGCTTAACAGCTCTCCTGAAAGGAACCAGTGTGATCTCATTATTCATAATGCCCACCATCACGCTCTTCTGATCATCGATCAGTGCTTCAACGGCAGCATGTCCCAGTCGGCTTGCATTTACCCTGTCGATTGCCGAAGGAGATCCACCTCTCTGAAGATGTCCTAATACTGATACCCTGACATCATAATCTTTAAAATCACCTTTAACTTTCTCTGCCATGGCAAATGCTCCGCCTTCCTGATGGCCTTCCGCAACAATAATAATATTACTCGATTTTTTGCGTGAGTTACCTGCCTCAATCATTTCTTTCAGATTCTGTTCGGAGCCCTTGATTTCGGGGATTATAATTGCTTCTGCACCGGTTGCAATACCGCTGTATAGCGCAATGAATCCTGCTTCTGCACCCATTACTTCAACGAAAAACATCCTGTTATGGGCACTTGCGGTGTCTCTGATCTTATCAACAGCTTCAACTACGGTATTCAGGGCGGTGTCATAACCAATTGTATAATCTGTACCGTAGATATCATTATCTATCGTTCCCGGAATCCCCACGAAAGGGATATCGTATTCCTCATCAAAGATTCTGGCTCCAGTAAATGATCCGTCACCGCCGATTACAACGACTCCGTCAATTTGGGCAGCTTTCAGATTATTATAAGCCTTCAGCCTGCCTTCAGGTGTCCTGAATTCCTCACACCTGGCAGTCTTTAATATTGTTCCTCCCCGCTGGATAATATCACTCACTCCTGATGATTCAAGGAGACAAAAATTTGCATCAATCAGGCCCTGATAGCCCTGACGTATTCCCATTACTTCAAGTTTGTTATAAACAGCTGTTCGTACAACAGCACGAATACCAGCATTCATTCCCGGAGCATCGCCTCCTGATGTCAGTACTCCGATTCTTTTAATTTTTGCCATAAATAATTTTGTGTAAAATAAGGCAGCAAATGTAATACATTTTTTTAAGCCCTACAAATCGCGGAACTTTCCTATACTCAGATATTTGAAATGATATCCCGTATGTTTTCAATCAACCATTTAGGCGTTGAAGTTGCTCCGCAGATACCTACAGAATTTTTACCAATGAACCACGATTTATCAATTTCATCCGGACTTGAAACGAAATGAGTATCAGGATTAACATTCTTACAGACAGAATAAAGCATTTTGCCATTTGAACTTTCGCGGCCGCTGACAAAAATAATAGTATCGTGTTTCTCTGCAAATGCTTTAAGATGAGGTTCACGGTTTGATACCTGTCCACAAATTGTTTTGTTTATTACCAGACTTTTGTTGGGTTCGAATATCCCTCTCTCTTCCATTTTTGTTCTTAGAATATCTGACAAATTGCTGTATTCTTTTACGCTCATGGTAGTCTGTGAGAACAGATAGACTGGTTTTGAAATATCTATTTTTAAAAAATCATCAGGTCCCGAAACCAAAATGCCTTCGTTGTTTATCTGACCCAGCAGACCAACCACTTCTGCATGTCCCGGTTTGCCAAAAATAACGACCTGACCGGCTCCCTCCTTCGTTTTGAGCCATGTATCTTTAATCTTGGATTGTAGTCTCCTTACTATCGGGCAAGTGGCTTCAATAATCGTAAGGTTGTTCTGTTCAGCAATTTTGTATGTTTCCGGAGGCTCTCCGTGAGCCCTTATAAGCACTTTACAGTTTTTCAGTTTTCCAAACTCCTCCTGATTGATTGATACGAGTCCCAGCGATGAAAGTCTGTCCACTTCTTTGTCATTATGGACTATCGGACCTAATGAAAAGACTTTTTCACCATTCAAAAGAGCTTTTTCAGCTATTTCAACGGCATTTTGAACGCCAAAACAGAAGCCTGACTGTTTGTCAATTTCGACTACCATTTCGCAATTTATCAATGATATCTTTTATCCAAACCATTTGTTCTTCAACTGTCATACGGCTGTTATCAAGAATAATGGCATCATCGGCCCTTCTCAATGGACTGATATCCCTGTTTTCATCGGCGATATCACGTGCTATTATTGTTCTCTTGATCTCTTCAAAATCGATAATTACTCCTTTTTCCTTCAACTCATTATGTCTTCTTTTGGCCCTGATATCTACAGAAGCAGTCATGAAGATCTTAATATCTGCGTCAGGAAAAACAACTGTACCAATATCCCTGCCATCCATCACTATTCCTTTAGAGATACCGATTTGTCTCTGCATTTCGACCATTCGCTGACGAACTTCCAGGATCTGACTTATTCTGCTTACAAATGAAGTAACAGCCATATTTCTTATTTCCTTCTCTACATTCTCAGAGTTAAGAAATGTCTCATATTCGTCAATATCCGGATTAAAAACAAAGTCAATATGAATATCTTTAAGTTCTGAAATGATAGCCTGAGTATTTATCGAAGACATAGTTATAAAACTCCTTCTCATACAATAAAGTGTTACAGCACGGTACATTGCGCCACTATCGATAAATATATAATTCAGTTCTTTCGCAATTAATCGCGCAAATGTGCTCTTTCCGCAGGATGAATATCCATCAATGGCAATGATAAGTCTCTTTTCCATTTTTTCTTACGACTCCCCTTTATGTTACTTGCTTTTTAAAAATTAACCGCAAAGGTACACAAAGGAATTTACGAAGGAACACTAATGATTTTATACATATCACTTTCGCCTGTAAATTAGGTTAAGGTTAAAGATGAGGTTGAGAATTCTCAGCCTTAACCTCAGCCTCAACCTCAATATAAAACATATTATACTTTTCTAGTTCCGGTTCCTTTTACATATAAGATCCGGTTTTAAAATTAAGGAGATACTATTTGATGAACCTGCAAGATGATAAGTTGCCCTGCCGAATTCAATATTCAGAAATGATGTATTTATTCCAAAACCCCAGGAAAATCCTACTGTCGAGACTTTAGATTCAATTTCAAGTTCTCTTCTCCTCTGGTAATTATAACCTGCACTGACATAAAAGTTTTTATGAGGGATAAGTTCGATACCCAGGATAACGTGTCTCATGGAATTTTCAAAAAAACCTGATGATACTTTATTATTGCCTGAGCTTAAATCGTTATTGTATTGATAAGTCATATCAAATTTTTCAAGATGTCTGAGTGTGAGAGAAAACCGGAAAGGAGCATGAGGGAGTTTTTGTGATATTCCTGCCTGAATTTCAAAAGGCAAACCCAGTCGTGCCTCTCCGGCATAGGTAGTGACTTCATAGCCAATATTCCTGATTACCATTCCCGCAGAAAAAAGATTAATTCTGTTATGCCACGATGCACCAAAGTCGAACGCGAAGCCAAATGAGTTATATTTTTCTAACTGAGACAGTACCGGTTTGAATGTAACTCCTACGGTAAAGAGCGAATCAAATTCACGTGAGTAAATTATTGGCATGGAATATTCAGCAGCACTGAAATTACCAGTGATATTTCCTGATATATCCGTTTCAGTAAAAGAACCATAATTAAGATAAGTCAGACCTGCTGCAAAATTACCGGTGCCGTTAACTGTTATTGAATACATAGCAAGTCCGTAATTAATACCCGCGAAATAATTCACAAAATTTAACGCCAGACTATTGTTCATTCCTGAATTCAGAAGAGCAGGATTGTGATATGCAAGGTTAATATTGTTTCCGTATAATGAAACATTTGTACCACCAAGCGATGAGACAAGTCCGGAATGGGTGAGGTTAAGAAATTCATAAACGTTATCACCCCCTGTCTGAGAAAAGCAAGGTGAAGTCAACAGAATGAACCAGGCAAGAATCAGGACCTCTTTTTTCATGAAAATTGATGCACACCAAATATAGTTTGATTTAATTAACCACACACCCCCTGCCGCCTCTTCGATCTAAAATTACTAAATAGAAGTTGGGCGGCTTGGGGTGTTGAAAAAGTCTAAATCCATTAACCGCAGAGGCCGCAAAGAAATTACGCAAAGATCGCAAAGAACTGAATTATAATGTTTTAACTTTGCGTACTTTGCACCTACTTTGCGTACTTAGCGGTCAAAAAGGACTATTTCAACAGCCCCTAATTCGGTATTCATGATGAAATTATTTGTGATACTGAGAATTTACCCCCCTTTAGGGGGCAGGGGGGCCAAAAGATTAGTTCCGTCAGGCAGTTTTGCCAGTAAAAGCAAGTGCTTCATCAATATCTTTATTCCTTCCATTCATTTGTGACATAAACAAACCCGCTATTACAATGGCCATTCCAACAATATTCTGAACACTTAGTTTTTCTCCTAAAAGGAAAAAAGAAAAAAGTGCTGTGAAAACAGGTATACAATTTGAAAAAACATTCGCCTTTGTAATTCCCATGATTTTTACCGAATAAGCGAAGAGTATAAAAGCTCCGCAGGAACACAGGACGGCCAGCTCAATTATCGGTATGAACATTTTAAATGTAAAAGATACGGTAATGAATTGTTTAAAATCGAAAATTAAAAAAATGGGCAGAAAGAGAACCGCTCCTATAATATTCTGAACATTAACTATATATACCGGAGAATAGGTTCCTACAAGCTTGCTTAAAGTAAGATTGTAGCCGACGGCAGATACAACTGCAAGTGTCAGAAATCCCAAACCTTTGACATTAAAGGAAATACTTCCATCGCTATTAAGAATAAATACAAGTACTCCGATGAAAGAAAGGATTATTCCTGCATAATTAATTTTTTTCAGCTTCTCTTTAAATATCAGCCATGCACCAATTGTAGCGACAACAGGTATGGTGGATATCATTACAGAACATATAGTTGCTGAAACATATGTCAGTCCGAAACTTTCGCCCAGAAAATAAAAAAAAGGTTCAAACACTGCCAGCATCAGAAACAGTTTCCAATCAGCCTTTTTTATTTTCATATAGTTTCTGGTCAGAACCAGAAACACCGTCATTATTATAACTGAAAATAATAACCTGATAAAGACAATTGTTATCGGACGGAAAGTTTTATTAGCATCCTTAAACCAGATGAATGAGAATGCCCAGAAGATCATCGCAAGTACTACTGCTCCGTATGGCTTTATTTTCGTGTTCAATTTTGAATGTTTTCTATGAAGATTTTGGCGTTGCGAATTTATATTTAAAAATGGGAAAACCGGACAAGAATTATAGAATTTCTTTTCAAAACTGGAAACCGGTGGCCACAGAGATTCATTTGCCCCCCTGCCCCCCTAAACTACTCTTTGTACACATCTTTTATTTTAAAATATTTCATTGCAACCCTAAATCCATCTAATAATTCATTGAACCTGTCCAGACCTGTCTTTATAGTGATGTAACCGGGTGGACCTTGCGACATATAACCACCCCAATGACCTATTCTACCCATTGCCCATGCAACCCATGGCAGTGTCCCTTCTGTAAATGGATTGCTAAGTTTCTGTGTCTTTCCTTCTATTTCCGGCATATAGATCTTGAGAAAGTTTAATTGTTCTTCGGAAAAGATCAAAGTGGCTTTGATCTCATGGATGTTTGTTAAGGATAGCTTAAGGATCATGGTTGTCAATGCTACCTGCAAAGCCATTACAGCAAGTTTTTTAAGACCCTCACCTGTTTCAAGTTGAGCTGATTCAATCATCAGGCCCTTACTCTTTATGACCCTGAAGAGTTCTTCAATGAACCACCGTTGACTATACCAATCCACACATCTTAATGCATCTTCCGGAGAACTTATAATATGTGTTGTTAAAAGTCTCCATAAGATGGGTGTTTCATTGGCGGGAATGGTTTCTGGAAGTTCTTTTGCTTCGATAGCCCACATTTCAACATATGCAGGTTTATTCCCAATTTCTTTGTTTACAGGATGCTGTATCTTTACTCTTTCGTATTTAAGAGACATCCTGGCTTTTCGTTTTTTCCTTTTGCGATTATGTCTAATTTCCAGATCATAACTTGCTCGTTGATTTGAAGATTCAAGCTTTTCAAAAAGTTTCTGATCCTCACCAAACAATCTCCGGTTGATACTTGATCTTATCAGCAGATGGGTTCTCTTATCCGGAACATGGGCAAACTCATCGTATATATCAGATTCCCTGTCTCCAATGAATGTCAGGCATGAAGCTTTTGTAAGCAAATCTTTGGTTCTTTTTGTACTGCTAATCCATCTATAGGACTCTTTCTCTTTTATATCCTGGTGCTTATAATCACGTTCATGCCTAGAAAGTTTTTCCCAACTTCTGTTCCATATGTTAACATCGGATATCCCTATCGGAAGTTGGTGTGATGGATTTATAACAAGCACAGGATGGCAGAAAAAGCCTGCATTATCATTCTTCGTAACAGGACCTATGTCCTTATCCTCTTCTCTCATCCTGTCTATATGATCAGTAAAATTCAACTCTGTAGTATCTTGAATACAAAGTAGATGCACCGGTTTGTCATTGTTCTTACAAACCCTGTAGAGTCCCTCTGCAAGATATTTATGGTCAAAACTGTTGTTGTTTAGCATTCTGTAAGCACCTTTTCTTTTAGTATTAGTGGTACAAAACTTATTAACTACAACATTACCAAAATTCAACATATCAGCCATAACTTTTTCTGCTCGTTTTTCAATTCTTGAATCGGGTAGAATACCTTGGTAAAAACCGTCAAACTGTCTGTTAATCATGCACTTAATGTACGAAAAACTAATCAGTTTTACAAATGTAATACATTGATATTCAGATATTTATATTAACACGACCAAAGTAGTTATTAACAATCAAAATTACGATATTTGTGTACAAAGAGTAGCCCCCTAAAGGGGGGTTAATTCTTTGTTTTTTAGTTAATTCATTAAAATGTCCGTTTTAGTCCCCCTTTAGGGGGACCCCGCGAAGCGGGAGGGGGCAACCCTTCTTCGAATTTAATAAAATTGCATCATATTATAAAACAGCTAATCATAAGAAAAAGAATAAGTTATGCGCAGGATATATTTCGAATACATGCTAAGTATAATATTTGTATGATTTGATAGTGAATCATAAATTATTATATTTGCCGCCTCAAAGGTTGAAATGATTCTATTAAACAATTTGTAACAAGTTAACTAAAAACTCAATTTTAGATGAAAATCCTGGTTTGTATCAGTAATGTTCCCGACACAACAACAAAAATTAAATTTGCTGAAGGAAATACTTCAATTGACACCACCGGAATTCAATGGGTTATCAACCCATGGGACGAATTGTCACTTACCCGTGCTCTTGAACTTAAAGATGATACCACAAGCGGAATAAAAACAGTCACGGTTATTCATGTAGGTCCTGCATCATCGGAACCAACAATCCGCAAGGCTCTTGCAATAGGAGCTGATGATGCGATAAGGGTAAATGCCGTTTCATCTGATGCATGGTTTACAGCTGCACAGATTGCTGAGGTGGTTAAGAACGAACAGTTTGACATAATAATGTGCGGGATAGAATCGAGTGATTATAATGGTTCGGTAGTGGGAGGGATGATTGCTGAATTTCTTGGTATTCCATCAGTTTCCGCAGTATCAGGTTTAAAAATTGAGAATGGACAACCTGTAATGATCAGGGAAATTGACGGTGGAAAAGAAGTGGTTACTGTACAGATCCCGCTTGTTGCCATCGTACAAAAAGGAATCGCAAAAGAACCGAGGATTGCTGCAATGCGTGGTATCATGCTCGCCCGTACTAAACCGGTAAAAGTCATTGAACCTATAGCAATTGAACCCCTGACCCAGATCGTGGAATTTGAAAAGCCTGTTCCGCGTGCAGCCTGTAAATATATCGATGCGGATAATCCGGCACAGCTTCTTGATCTCTTACAGAATGAAGCAAAAGTAATCTGAGAATAAGTAAATAACCATAAACCAAACTATATGTCAGTATTAGTATATACCGAAAATTGGGATGGAAAATTTAAGAAACTTTCATTCGAACTTGTATCTTATGCAACCGGAGTTGCAAAAATGCTTGGTACATCGGTAACAGCAATATCAATAGGTAAAGTCGATAATGACGAATTAATTAAACTTGGCAACTACGGCGCAAATAAGATCGTTAGCATTAGTAATGAAAGACTTAATATCCTTGATAACCAGGCATATACAAGTGTCATTGCCGAGGTCGCAGTGAAGGAAAATGCCACTATCATAGTTATTTCAAATAACAATTCAGGTAAAGCGATTGCTCCCCGGTTATCTGTCAGGCTTAAAGCTGGAGTTGGATCGGGTGTCAGCAGACTTCCTATAAGTCTTAACCCGTTTATTGTATATAAAAGGACTTACTCGGGAAATGCCTTTGCTCACCAGTCAATTAAGACTGATATTAAAATCATCACTCTTGCGCAAAATTCGTTTGATCTGGTCGAAACTAAAGTTAATCCGGTAATCGAAAGTATAAATACTGCTGTTGATGAATCCTTACTCAAAACGGTGGTAAAAGATGTACAGAAACAAACAGGAAAAATTTTGCTGACTGATGCAGACATCGTTGTATCCGGAGGGAGAGGAATGAAATCACCTGATAACTGGCCTCCTCTTGTTGAACTCGCATCTTTACTTGGAGCTGCTACAGCTTGTTCCCGGCCGGTTTCGGACGAGGGATGGAGACCTCATGAAGAACATACCGGACAAACCGGGAAAATAATAGCACCGAACCTGTATATTGCAGTTGGTATATCGGGTGCAACACAACATCTTGCAGGAATCAGTTCATCAAAATTTATTGTGGCAATTAACAGCGACAAAGATGCCCCGATATTTGAAGCAGCACAATATGGTATTATTGGTGATGCAATGAAAGTTCTGCCTAAACTCGTTGAAGCAGTAAAAGAGATAAAGAAATAAAGAAATTAACCGCAAAGAACGCAAAGAAGGCGCAAAGCACGCAGAGAAAATCCTTTGCGACCTTTGCGCAAGATCTTAGCGACCTTTGCGGTTAAAGGATTTAAAGATATCATAATGACGAAACAGATAGTATTCGCAATAACATTACTCATCACATTAGGAGTATTTACTTACACTACCTTAAGGATTATCAGTTTTTTCAGACTAACCCGACCTGCATTTCCTGTCAGAGATTTTGGCAAGCGGTTCGGAGTAATGATGAAAGTTGCATTTGGCCAGACAAAAATATTCCGCAGACCCATAATTGGTTTTTTTCATGCCCTCGTTTTCTGGGGCTTTTGCGTTATAATATTCGGGAGTCTTGAAATGGTCATCGATGGACTTTCCGGTACAGAAAGGGTTCTGAAAGTCCTTGGTCCTGTGTATAATATTTTAACAGCATCTGGTGACATCTTTGCGCTTCTTGTTGCAATTTCAATCGTTATCTTTTTGAGCCGCCGGATCTTTTTTCATATAAAAAGATTTGAAGGTATTGAAATGAAAAAGATGACTCATATTGATGCCAACATTGCCCTTTCGATAATCTTGTTGTTAATGGTTTCATTACTGGCTATGAATACCGGTTATGTCGAATATAAAAATCTTACCGGAGAAGCATCCGTAGGCGTATATCCAGTCAGCACTTTCATTTCGCATTTTATTACTAAAGGGGATGCAGATAATTACAGGATATTATATGAGGCTTCATGGTGGTCGCATATTCTCCTGATATTTCTGTTTGCCAACCTGTTACCGTATTCAAAGCATTTCCATGTTTTTATGTCAGTCCCGAATGTATTTCTGTCGAGGCTTGACCCGTTGGGGAAACTTCAGAATATGGATAATATTACAAGGGAAGTAAGGCTGATGCTTGATCCGGATACAGCTTTTGCTGCACCGGCAGGTGATACTCCTCCAGAAAGATTTGGTGTAAAGGATGCAGAAGATGCTTCGTGGAAAAACTATTTTGATTCTCTTGCCTGCACTCAATGCGGAAGATGCACTTCTGTTTGTCCGGCAAATATTACTGGCAAAAAATTGTCTCCGCGGAAAATAATAATGGACCTGAGAGCGAGAATGAATGAGAAAGGTCCGCTTATGGTTAAAAACGGAAGAGATTTCAATGATAACCGGTCTCTTCTGAGAGATTTTATTTCGGAAGAAGAACTTTGGGCATGCACAACGTGCAATGCATGTGCAAAGGAATGTCCAATAAACATAAATCATCCGGCGCTGATTGTAGATATGAGAAGATACCTTGTAATGGAGGAAGCATCAGCTCCGAAAGATATAAAAGCTTTATTCAGTAATATTGAAAATAACGGAGCTCCGTGGCAATATTCAGCTGAAGACAGGCTGAACTGGGCTAAGGATTTGGAAATGAATGTTGTTTAAATATTCCTTTGTGATACTTTGTGAGTCCTTAGTGTTCCTTTGTGGTAAAAAAAATCTAACCACAAAGGGCGCAAAGGTTTGCACCAAGGGCACAAAGGGGAAAAAGAAATGTTACGATGGAAACCCGTAAAATTGACGTACCTGTAATGGCTGATCTCTTTGCCAGAGGTGAGAAACCGGAATATTTGTTCTGGGTAGGTTGTGCCGGAGCATTCGACGACAGATACAAAAAAGTTGTGAAGGCTTTTGCAAAGATACTTACTCATCTTAATGTCAGTTACGCAGTTCTCGGTAAAGAAGAGACCTGCAATGGTGATCCTGCCAGACGGGCCGGCAATGAGATGCTCTATCAGATGCAGGCATTACAGCTTATTGAAATATTCAGAATGTATGAGGTAAAAAAAATAATTACCATCTGCCCTCATTGTTTTAACATATTCAAAAATGAATATCCCGATCTTGGCGGCAAATATGAGGTTATCAATTATCTGCAATTCCTGAATAAGCATATTGAAGATGGTAAATTAGAAATAGACAGAAAATCATTAGATAACATTACAATAACTTATCACGATCCCTGTTATCTGGGAAGAGCAAACGATGTATATGATGAACCACGGAATATACTTAGTAAACTCACCGGTAATGTAGTTGAAATGCACAGGAACAAAAGTTTTGCTTTATGTTGCGGTGCAGGGGGGGCCCAGATGTTTAAAGAGGCTGAAAAAGGTAACAAGGAAGTATTTATTGAAAGAACGGAAGACGTACTCAGTACCGGTGCAAGTGTGATTGCGACTGCCTGTCCTTTTTGTATGACCATGCTGACAGATGGTCTTAAGTATAAAAACAAAGAACATGAGATCAGGAATCTTGACATTGCTGAACTTATTGCACAATCAATTGATTTATAAGAAAGTCCAAATAATTATATTAAAAAAATGGAAAATATTAAACTCTTGAAAAGCGGTGAATTTCTGGTCAGCGATGTTAAATCGAAGGATGTTTTTATTCCTGAAGAATTCAATGAAGAGCAGAGAATGATCGCTCAGACCTGCAAAGATTTCCTCGAAGCCGAAGTTTATCCCAATCTGGAAAAAGTTGAGAAAAGCGACCGTGATCTGATGAAGAGCATGCTTAAAAAATCCGGGGAACTGGGTTTAATGGGGATTTCAATCCCTGAAGAGTTCGGCGGATTCGGACAATCATTTGTAACACAAATGCTTGTTGCTGAAACAACCGGGGCAGGTTATTCATTCTCTGTTGCATACATGGCACACTGCGGTATCGGAACACTCCCAATAATGTATTATGGGACAAAAGAACAGAGGGAGAAATATGTCACAAAGCTGGCTTCCGGAGAGTTGATAGGTGCCTATTGTCTTACTGAGCCAGGGGCAGGAAGTGATGCGAACTCAGGCAAAACCAATGCAAAATTAAGCGAGGATGGGAAACATTATATCCTTAACGGTCAGAAAATGTGGATTACAAATGCCGGATTCGCTGATACACTTGTGGTATTCGCGAAAATTGATACCGACAGGGTTTTGAGCGCATTTATCGTTGAAAGCAAATATCCAGGAGTGGTGATTGGTCCGGATGAGCACAAGATGGGGATCAAAGGTTCTTCAACAGCTCAGATATATTTTAATGATGTTAAAGTCCCGGTAGAGAACCTGCTCGGAAAAAGAGGTGAAGGATTCAGAATCGCTCTCAGCATTTTGCATATGGGACGTCTGAAACTTGGAGCCAATGTAATTGGAGCTGCTAAAAAAGCTATTAATGATTCAGTGAAATATGCAAATGAAAGAAAACAATTTGGTGTTCTCATCTCTTCTTTCGGAGCATTAAAACACAAGCTCGCTGAGCAGGTAATTCGTTTGTTTGCCTCAGAATCAGCTGTATATAGGGTCAGTCATGATGTCGATATGTATTTGAAAAGTCTGACTGAGGATTGCGGCGATTATGGCAGGGCAGCAATTGAAGCTATCAGTCATTATGCAGTTGAAGCAGCAATACTAAAAGTTGTTGGTTCCGAAATGCTTGATTTTGTTGCTGATGAGGCAGTACAGATTCATGGTGGAATGGGTTATTCAGCTGAGATGGCAGTAGAGAGAGGCTATCGCGATTCAAGGATTAACAGGATCTTTGAAGGCACAAATGAAATAAACCGGCTATTGGTTGTTGACACCGCAATGAAACGCGCAATGAAAGGCGATTTCGATCTTTTCGGAGAAGCTGAAAAACTGTACTCAGGTTTGGATAGTATAAAATCTGAGGCAAAAGAAGAAGAAACATTTTTTGAACAGAAAAGAAGATATATTAAAAACTTCAAAAAAGCTATTCTTATATGTATCCATGGTGCATCTAAGTCTTTCGGGAAAGGTCTTATCAATGAGCAGGAAGTCCTGAATAACATTGCGGAAATGATGATGGAAACATATGTATCTGAATCACTTGCATTGAGAGTCGAAAAAATATCAGAAATAAGCGGAGATGGGAAACTCTATAAGGATATGCTCGATGTTAATGTCTTCGATTCTGCAAGTATCATCCGAAAATCTGCTCTGGAGGCAATAGGTGCATTCTCAACTCCTGAAACCTGTCCCGGACTGATCAAAGCAATTGACATACTATCAAAGGTCGAATGTGTAAATGTAAAAGATGCCAGAAGACGCATAGCGGATAAGCTTATTGAAGATAACGCTTACAAATTCTGATCTTCACTTAATTAAGGAAATAAAAGAGGCTTCATGAGAGGCCTTTTTTTGTTGTGAGGCATCATCATTTTTTTCTGAGGTTTCGTCAAAATATATATCATTACCGGGGATGATAAAAATCAATTTTTTACGTGATAAAGAGCATGCCAAATAACTAATTTTGTGACAGATAAAAACATCCTGATAAGGATAATCAGATATCTTTGTGAATACATTAACAATAACTAAATATATGAATCTAAAATTGAAAAGGATCAGGATGTTTTTTGGTGCTCTGGTTCTGATTGCATCAATAGGAGGCTTTTCTTCATGTGAGAAGTATTCATATGCTCCGCCAGCTGTTGATCCGTCAACGACATGGCACCTTCAGACTGATATCCAGCCAATATTTACAGCCAATTGTATCGCATGTCACGATGGCACAATAAGGACACCCGATTTAAGATCAGGTAAATCATTTCTTTCACTAACAAAAGGAGGATATGTAAATTTACCCGCTTCCGCAAGCAGGCTCTATGTCAGAATTACTACCGGAGATCATGTCCCAAGAACAACTGATGCAGACAAACTTAAAATTCTCTACTGGATAACCCAGGGAGCCAAAAACAACTGAAAAATATTCAAATTGTAATCTGATAAAACCTAAAATATGAAAAAGTTCTTAATCGTTTTAAGTCTATCCTTGTACATTACTTCACTATTTGCACAGCAAGATACAACACAGACCCAGGAAAAATCGAAACCGGTACGGTTTACTTTTGGAACAGGTATTCTTATAGAAAATCAGACAATCGCAACGCCATTTAAAGGTCAGCTTGAGATGGAAATACATCATAGATTTTCAATGATCAAAAATTATCACGACCTGTTTGGAATCTATGGTTCTGCCAATACAAGGATAGGTTTGAATTATGGAATTACTGACCGATTGATGATTGGTGTTGGTACAACAAAGGATTATCAGCTTCAGGATATTCAGTGGAAATATCAGATCCTTCAGCAAACAGAAGATAACAGCATGCCAGTGTCTGTTGCGTACTATGGGAATTTTGTAATTGACTTACGATCGAAAGATGCATTTGGTCCTGCAACATCTTACAGGGATATTCACAGGCTTTCATATTTCACACAAATAATAATTGCGAGAAAACTAACTGATAAAATTTCACTCCAGGTTGCTCCCTCACTTACTTATTATAACTCTGTTCCTCAAACTTCTGATAGCACAGGTTATAAGAATCTCAATTTGGGTTTATCAGCAGGCGCCCGCATAAATCTATTTGGAAATCATTCACTGATATTGGAATATGATCAGTTACTGACCAAACAAAATATAGATGTCCAACCGAAACCAAACCTCGCTTTGGGCTGGGAAATTGGTACTGCCACACATACATTCCAGATTTTCGCTTCAAATTTTAACCAGATTATTAATCAGAGAAACCTGGTATTCAATACTAATGATTTTAAAAAAGGTGAATATCTTATTGGTTTTAATATAACGATCAGATTCTAAAACGGTTTGGTAATCAGATATGAAATTATTTTTATCCAGGTTATTCATCCTGTCAGTTATCTTTAATCTGTTTTGTCTTTCTGCACCGGGAAGTACCTGGAATAAAGGTGAAACACCTGTAATTCAGGACACTACAACGTTTGTTTCGAAATTTGATTCTCTGAATAACCGCTGTTTCAAATGTCATGGACAGCAGAGATATGAGTACACAAATGAATCTTTAGGGAAACAAGTCAGAGACAATATGTGTTCTGACCTGATAATACATAGAAATGATTTCTATTCATCGAATCACAAGAGCTTCAGTTGTACCGACTGCCATTCAGATGAATATGCAAAATTCCCGCATGCTGGCGAACTGAGAATGGAACAAATGTATAATTGCCTCGATTGTCATGGTGGTGATGCTAAGTTTGCAAAATATCATTTTGAGGAGATCGATTCTGAATACAGACAAAGTATCCATTTCAAGATGGAGGATCAGGGATTTACATGCTGGAAATGTCATAATCCCCATACCTACAAGATAACTGTCAGAAACAGTACAAATCTTAAAGCCACAATAGAATATGATAATGCGATTTGTCTGAATTGTCATTCTGATTTTAGCAGATTTCAACTTGTAAGCGACCGGGCGGAAATTAACATGATCCAGAAACACGACTGGCTCCCAAATCAGGCTTTGCATTTTGAGAATGTGAGATGTATCGAATGTCATACAAAAATAAATAATGACATACCTGTATCACATTTGATCCTTCCTAAAGAACAAGCCGTAAGACGGTGCAATGAATGTCATTCGAAAAACTCAATACTCATGGCTTCACTTTATAAATTCGAATCAAAAGTTCAACGCAGTGATGGATTTTTCAACGGAATAATTCTCAACACTTCTTACATAATCGGAGCAAACCGTAATGAATATCTTAACCTGTTAAGTTTGATTATCTTTGTTATTGTGATTGGAATAATTGTTGTTCATATCGCGTTCAGAATAAAGAATAAAACAAAAAATAATTAAGAATATGTATCTCTACCCCAAATGGATAAGGCTCTGGCATCTGATAAATGCCATTTTGTTTATAATTCTTATTACTACCGGGTTAAGTATGCAGTACACCGACAAAACAAACGCTGCCTATGTAGTTGGATTTGCCAAGGCAGTTAAATGGCATAATTTTGCTGCATTCATACTTGTCTTTAACTATATATTCTTTGTCACTGGAAATCTGCTGACAAATAATGGCAGATATTACCGTATCGGTGAGAAGCATTTTTTCTCCAATCTTGTTATCCAGTTTAAGTTTTATTCAAGCGGGATGTTCAAAGGCGAAAAACATCCATTTCCGGTAACAGAGGAAAGGAAATTTAATCCTCTGCAAAAAATAACATATGTGCTGGCATTGTATCTGGCGATGCCATTGCTTATGATTTCCGGTATCGGTTTATTGTTACCTGAGATTACTATTAAAACATTTTTTGGTGTCAGTGGTTTAATATTAACTGATATACTTCACATCTCTATGGGATTTCTTCTTTCAATATTTATGATAATTCATATTTACACATGTACTCTTGGTCATAAACCCACCTCTCTTTTCAGAGGTATCATAACCGGCTATCATGTTTCTGATGAGGAATAATTTAGATACGTTTGAATATTGCGTTTATTGTTAAACTAATATATAGTATTATGAAAAGCAGCAAATTTATATTGGCCGGTTCAGCGGCTATGCTTATGAGCATTACTTTAATGGCCCAACCTAAACCCTGGGTTGTTCCTGCCAGTTTCAAAACGATGAAAAATCCGGTAGCAGTCAGTGATGCCAGCAAGAAGGCAGGACAAACATTGTATACCAAAAACTGCGCATCATGCCACGGAAAAGCCGGTTTGGGCGATGGTGTGAAAGCAAGATCGATTAAAGATTTCCCGGGTGATTTTTCAAAACCTGCATTTCAGGCCCAAAGCGATGGTGATCTTTTCTACAAGACAAAATCTGGAAGAGCAGAAATGCCAAAGTACGATGGCAAGTTAACTGACGAAGATATCTGGAATACTGTTGTTTACATGAGAACCTTTAAAAAATAAACCAAACATCTGTCGTTTTAGCACGATTATTGGTGGATTAACAATTAATTAAAAATTTTAAACTATGAGAACAAAGAAGCTTTTTTTCCTGTGTGCTGCATTTGTCCTGAGTGCTGCGTTAGCTGCTCAACCTAAACCATGGGTTGTTCCGGATAACTTCAAAGCAATGAAAAATCCTGTCGCAAAAAGTGATGCAAGTACAAAAGCCGGAATGGCTCTTTATACAAAAAATTGCGCATCATGTCATGGTAAACTGGGTGCCGGTGATGGTGTAAAAGCTAGATCTATTAAGACTAACCCCGGAGATTTTGCCAAACCTGTATTCCAGAATCTTGCTGATGGCGAAATTTTTTACAAAACCAAAACAGGAAGAGGTGATATGCCTAAGTATGAAGGTAAATTAGCCGACGATGAGATCTGGAATTTAGTGAATTACCTCAGAACGCTTAAGAAGTAAAAGATTAAAATGAATTTATTTCGAAAGAGGCTGGACTGGTGGTTCAGCCTTTTTCATGCATCCCGGCCATATCGAGCGACATACAATTCTGGATACCAGGGATTATGACAATATAATTATATTAACTAGCTCTGAAAGAGCTATATATGAATAACCCCCGGTGAAACCGGGGGTGAATTGACTCTTAGATGCCATCAGCTCTGAAGGAGCTGAATATAAAAGTCAATAATTTTTATATTAAGCCACTTTCAGGGCTTAAAGTTTGTAGGATAGCTGTCCCCCCGGTTTCACCGGGGGTTATTCACATTAAGCCACTTCGTGGCTAGACGAGCAACGAAAAACTCAGTCATTTTATGAGTATCGAAGGATATCTGGGGTCCTAGATTAGTTTTATTATTTGCAATTTTATTGCGCGTCATTTCTAACGCCAGCCAAGTATAAGGATGTATTGTATAATATAAGTAAAAATAAATCCCCCCAGAGATTAGCCTGGGGGGACTTAGAATAACAAGTTTAATATCTCTGGAAAGCCTTATGGAAGTGCTGCTATTGTGTTAGTTAATAAAGTTGTGCTATATGCAGCATTATGAATGCCGAGACTGAACTCTCTGAGACAAAGATCGAAATTGATAATTGCTCCCATCTGGGCATTAGTTAGAGTAAGTTTTGGTAATGTACTGTTATAAGTAACCTGGGCAGCCGTAAATCCCGATGTACTTGGGTTCTGAAACATGGTTGCATTATCAACGTTACCGGTTGGATTATTAACGGGATCATATAGATTCAAGTATCCGTCATAGTTATTAGTTGTAAGTCCAGCCCATAAATTGCTTGTTGCATCTGAATTCCTGTTCAGAATATCTACTCCGCCTTCATTCAATTTTGCAGCAAGATTGTCGAGAAGTGATTTTGTGTTATCTCTTGTTTGCTTCCAGTATTTTGAAGTAGTTGATGCTGAGATCGGATTTGCAGCATGGCAACCGGCAACGTTGCATCCGTTAAAGTTCCCTTGTGCAGAGAATGTATGTCCGCCTGCTTTTCCTGTCATAGGTGCCATATGACAATCCTGACATGATGCCACTGTAGCGTGTGCTGAATTGGTGTATCCTGTTCCAAATTCAACGCCTCCTATGCCTGCGACTATAGCTCCAACAGTGCCGTAATGAGTGCCTGTTCTGTAAGAAGGTTTCAAAACATTTAAGTTGTTTGCCTGGGCTGCACTGTAGAAAACCGCCGTAGGATTACTTACCAGACTGGCGTAGTTCACAACATTTTTATCGGTTGCATTCGTAATTGGACGAGGCTGGTGACATTTAACGCATAAATTGCTTTTACTGTCATCCTGGGTAAGATTAATTGTTGTTGCGCCGCCTGTAAAATTCATAGGGACGGCTGCAGTTGATGTCAACGGCATAAAATCATCATGGGTGTATGTAGTGTGCAGTTTGGAATGGCACATGCTGCAACGCATTGTTCCGTAATCTTTGTCAGGTGATGTTACATAAAGGTTAGAGTAGGTAGTAGCGGGAGGCACAATTGCGAAACCTGCGGAGACATTATTTTGAACTACATATTTAAACCCCTCAGAGGTGTGACAGGGTGCACATCCTGAATTTCCTGATTCTTCAAAAGCTACCGTACCATACGAGTGCTTTGATAATTCAAATTGTGTACTCACTGAATCAACTCCGGCGGAATTATGACATTGCGTACAGCTCTCATTTGCATCTTTCCCTGTAGGGCCTGCCGGACCTTCACATGCTGTAAAGAGAAATCCCGTGGTAAAAATCACTGCGAACAGTCTGATCACGTTTTTCATATTTTGTTTATTTTTTTATTAGGTTATCGGACGGCAAGTTATAAAAATTGCTGTGTTATTATGTTAACAGTTACTATGCTATTTATGTTTTATATAATTGATAGATATAATGTATCTCAATGACAAATATCAATTAATAGAGTGATATTTATTATTTTTGTAAATTGTCGTGGTATTTAAAACCTATTTTTAAAACCTTAAATAGCCCTAAAATGTCAGCTGTAAATCAAAAAAGTGATAATGAAGACTGTACCTATGGTTGGAAAAATTTTAAGCTTCTGACCAAAGAGGAACAGAACCTTGTAAATGAAAACAGATATGAAGCAACATTTAAGCCGGGTGAGATAATTATTAAGCAGGGATCTCCGGCTTCGAACGCGCTATTTTTGGGGTATGGGATGGCAAAATCATATATCGAAGGGCTTAGCGGGAAAAACTTTATAATGAGTATAGTAAAACCTGGCAGGCTTATATTAGGCCCAGGTGCCTATGTTGATTCCCGTTACACTTACACAGTTGCCGCTATAACTGCTGTTCAGGCCTGCTTCATCGATTTTGATATCTTCAAACAGCTGGTCAGAACAAATGGGATCTTTGCAGAAAGCCTGCTTGAAGACGTAAGTAATAAATCTCTTATTACACTCAGACAAATGGTAAACCTGTCGCAAAAGAAAATGCCCGGAAGACTTGCTGATGCTTTACTCTATTTTTCAGATGAGGTGTTTAAAAATGACGAATACGAAATGATACTTACACGGCAGGAACTTGGAGAAATGACGAATATGGCCAAGGAATGTGTTGTGAGAATACTTAAGGATCTCGAAGACTCCTCAGTTATTTTTTCAAATTCCTCAAAAATCAAGATACTTGACAAAGAGAGATTAATCAGAATATCGGTAAAAGGTTAGAAAAGGATAAGAAATCAGATTAATTATAGTTTTAATAAATTACAGTATGAAGTTCGTGAAATTTTTATTTTCCCCTCTTTTTATGGGAATACTATTTGTTGTATTCGCAATTTCAATGGCAGCCGCCACTTTTCTTGAGAATGATTTAGGTTCCTCAGCTGCGTACGCTTTGGTTTATGGCGCAAAATGGTTCGAGCTTATTTTGCTGCTTCTGGCATTAAATCTTATAGGACAGGTAATTTCGCTTAAGCTTCTGAGGAAAGAAAAACTTCCTGTTGCCCTGTTTCATTTGTCATTTATTCTGATGCTTATTGGCGCAGGAATAACCAGATATTTTGGATGGGAAGGGACAATTCATATTCGCAACGGACAAGAACAGCAGCAATGTTTTTCAACAGATAAATATTTAGGATACTCTGTTAAGAACAGTAACGGAGCTATAATCGAAAGCCATAGTCAAAAATACTCAATGACATCCGCTTCGGCTGATAACTTTAAACGAACAATTAAAATAAACGGACAGGAATATAAACTTATTCTTGCCAAACTAATTCCGAATGCAGCTGAGAGTATTGCTGATAGTCCTGATGGAGCACCTGTCGTATCATTGATCGTTACAAACATGATGGAAAGAGAGACCTTGTTTCTTAAAAAAGGAGAAACAAAAACCTCTAATGGAATAACGTTTGAGTTTGGATCGGGTCAACCGGCTGATGTAAACATTTCGGTTGATTCCGGGAAGTTTTTTATTTCATCAGCTTTAAATCTTGGAATGATGAGTATGATGACTCAGAAGGTAACTAATCTGGAGAAAGGCAAACCGGTGGAATTGAAACCAATGCAGATTTTAACGATAAACAATGTTAAAATAGTTCCCCAGCAGATGTCTCTGGCCGGTGTCGTAAGAGCAGTAGCAGTTAAGCCTGAGGAACAGACCACCGGTCTTAACGCATTTATTTTTCATTTGATAAACGGAAATAAATCGGCTACAGTTTACTTATGGGACAGGGAAGAGGAAAGCGGTCAGACTGCCTCTGCTTCAATTGAATTTGAAGGGAATACTTTTGAGCTTAATTACGGTCCAAAGACGACAACTCTTCCGTTTGTGATAAAACTGAACAAGTTTATTCTTGAGAGATATCCCGGGTCAACCAGTCCTTCAGGATACAAAAGTGATGTGGTAATAATTGACAAGGCTGCAAATGTTGAAAAGCCTTTCATGATATTCATGAATAATATTCTGAAATATAAGGGGTATCGTTTCTATCAGTCCTCCTACGACCGCGATGAACAGGGAACAATTCTTTCCGTTAACCATGATATGGCAGGTATGCTTGTAACGTATACCGGCTATGCATTACTGTTCTTTTTCATTCTGTTGTCTTTACTTAGTAAAAATACAATGTTTCGCACTATAACCGCAGGGCACTGGAATTCTGCTATCAGAAAAGCGATACCCGCTTTCCTTTTTATCCTGTTTCTATCGGGCACAACAAATATAAATGCACAGAAACTGATTCCTGATAAACAGGTTGCAATGGAATTTGGAAAAGTTCTGGTACAGGATCAGAAGGGAAGAACCAAACCTCTTTTCACATTAAGCAACGATATTCTGAGAAAGGTCACCCGCGAAAATAAATTCGAAGGGCTGAACTCCATGCAGGTCTTTCTTGGTATATATCTCGATTTCAAAAACTGGAAAGATGTTCCTATGATCAGTATCTCAAGCACAGATTTGCAGAAAAAACTGGGTATCAAAGGTAAGTTAGCTGCTTTTACTGACATTGTTAATCTTGATAATAACGGTACATACAAAATTTCCGCTGAGGTCAATTCAGCCTATTCGAAATCACCAAGTGAAAGAAATAAGATCGATAAGGAGGTAATGAAAGTAGATGAGAGGGTGAACATAATTTACATGATCTATAAAGGCGATTTCATGAAACTCCTCCCTCTTCAGGATAGTACCCATGACTGGGTATCACCCCAGGAGGCATATCAAAAAGGTGCTCATGGTGCCGATTCACTTTTTCTCGGGAATATTATTCCACGTCTTACAGAAGCTTTGGAAACTAATAATATAGCATCTGCCAGGCAACTCACTGAATCAATATCCAATTATCAGAAAAAGTATTCAAAGTATGCACTGCCGTCTGAATCAAAAACAAATGTTGAGCTGTTATATTATCGTCTTGGAATTTTTGAAAAGCTTTTCCCTTTTTATGCAACGGTCGGTCTGATAATGCTTATAGGACTTATAACTATGGTAATCAGCGGCAGAAAATCAACCTCGTTGTTTGTACGAATTCTTAGCTCCCTGCTGTTTGTTGGCTTCCTCTTTCATACATTCGGGATCGGTATGCGATGGTATATTGCAGGACATTCGCCTATGAGCAATGGGTACGAGTCGATGGTTTTCATTTCGTGGGCAACCCTTCTTGCCGGATTTATTTTCAGCCGGAAATCAGCATTTGCACTGTCAGCTTCTGCTATTCTTGCTTCAATGACTCTGATGGTTGCACATATGAGCTTCATGGACCCCGAGATAACAAATCTTGTCCCGGTACTTAAATCCTATTGGCTCACTCTGCATGTCTCCGTCATTATAAGCAGTTATGGATTTCTGGGAGTTGGTGCTATACTGGGTCTTATTACTCTTATCCTTCTCGCGCTGTCAAAAGATAATAACCGTGACAGGATTTCAGACACTATTGATGAACTTACTGTCATTAATTTTAAAACTCTGACAATCGGACTTTATCTTCTTACAATCGGAACATTTCTGGGAGCAATCTGGGCAAATGAATCATGGGGGAGATACTGGGGATGGGATCCAAAAGAGACCTGGTCACTGATAACTATTATAATTTATAGTATTGTCATACATAGCAGAAGGATTCCGGGAATGAAAGATATTTTCACGTTTAATCTTCTGTCTCTCTTTGCATTCGCTTCAGTGCTAATGACATATTTTGGCGTGAATTACTATTTATCAGGAATGCATTCTTATGCATCAGGCGAAGCTGCCTCGGTACCATCATTTATTTATATTGTTGTTATTGTTTTGGCTGCATTATCTTTCCTGGCATATACAAAATACAAACCAAGCAATAAATAAGTCTTCTGTGCTACCGGCGGGAGGTGCTTTTATTATTGCACTCAGGTTTTTAAACAGAATTGACATATTTGTATTCGGAAAGTATCGATTAATTGAACCAATAAATTATTAGCTTTGATAAGAGGTAACTATTCGAAAATTGAAAAAAACTTTAATACCAATTAATATTTTAGACATGTCAACCCTAGCTAATTCACGACGCAATTTTTTGAAAAAGACCGCATTTGCAGCTACAGCCTTAACCATTCTTCCCAGGAATGTAATAGGCGGGTTAGGATATAAGGCCCCAAGTGACAAACTCAATATTGCCGGAGTAGGCATTGGCGGGAAGGGTCATCCGAATCTTGTTGGAATGAATACAGAAAATATAGTAGCCTTATGCGATGTTGACTGGAAATACGCCGGGAAAAGTTTTAAAGAATTTCCACAGGCAAAACGCTACTGGGACTGGCGAATGATGTTTGATGAGATGGGAAAATCAATTGATGGAGTCATGGTAGCTACATCCGACCATTCACACGCCGGAATAGCTGCAACTGCATTAACCCTCGGTAAACATGTATATTGCCAGAAACCGCTTACTCATTCAGTCTATGAATCACGTCTTCTGACGAACCTCGCTAAAAAGTACAAAGTAGCTACCCAGATGGGTAATCAGGGTAATTCAGGAGATGGAGTACGGCAATTATGTGAATGGATCTGGAACGGTGAAATAGGTGAGGTAAAGGAGGTTCATACGTGGACAGATCGCCCTATATGGCCGCAGGGATTACAGAGGCCGAAAGTCGAAATGCCTGTACCAAAAACACTTAACTGGGATTTGTTTATCGGATCAGCTCCTATGAGGCCCTTCAATGATATTTATACTCCGTGGAACTGGCGTGGCTGGTGGGATTTTGGTACGGGAGCTTTTGGTGATATGGCTTGTCATGTTCTTGATCCTGTCTATCAATCATTAAAACTTGGTTATCCCGATAAGGTTCGGGGGAGCTCAACTTTAATAAACACAGAATCACCTCCACAGGCAGAGACCGTTGAATTCTCGTTTTCTGCACGCGAAAAGATGCCAAAAGTGGGAATGCCACCTGTAAAAGTATACTGGTATGATGGTGGTCTGTACCCTGTATTTTCAGATATTCTTCCTGATGGCGTTGACCTGATGGCTGATGGTCTGGGTGGTTGTATTTTTGTAGGAACAAAAGATACATTGATTTGCGGTTGCGGAGGCTTCAACAGTCGTCTGGTTTCAGGTCGTGTGCCCGGTGTGAAACCTTATCTCCGCCGTATTCCCGGAGCTACAGGATATATTGATGGTTTTCATGAACAAGACTGGATCCGTGCCTGCAAGGAATCACCTGAAAGCAGAGTTGAATCGACATCTAACTTTTCCTATTCCGGTCCCTTCAATGAAATGGTACTCCTGGGAGTTCTGGCTATCAGGCTTCAGTCTCTGAACAGATCACTTAAGTGGGACGCTCAGAATATGAAATTCACAAATATCAGTGATTCTGACATACTGAATATTGTAACTGTTAATGAATTCAACGTAAAAGATGGTAATCCTACCTTCAATAAACAGTTTGCTAAATTTAACGCTCTTGAGGCTGCAGGCGGTTACATTAAACATAAATACCGCGAAGGATGGAGTTTGCCGGCAATGCCTTAAAACGACAATTAGATTAGATTAAATGTGCAGGGAACTGGGAAATATGCAGGGAACGGTCGAAAGATAATATGTAGGGAACGGTCGCGACCGTTCCCTACTGAAATTTAATTTTTTAGCAGAATATCCTTGATCACATCTTCAAATGTTTGTTTTGGCAATGCACCCATAGCTGCCTGTGGCTGGCCTTCTTTTGGAACAAAAAGTAAAGTCGGAATACTCTGTATGCCAAAAACAGAAGCCAGTTCCTGTTCACTTTCGGTATCAACTTTGTAGACAACAATTTGGCCTGCATATTTCACCGCTAATTCTTCGAGCACAGGGGCAACCATTTTACATGGCTGGCACCAGTCAGCATAAAAATCAATTATTGCAGGGAGGTTCCCCTCATATTTCCATTCACTGCCTGTTTCGTAGTTGAATACTTTTTCTTTAAAATCCTGTGCAGTAAGATGCACTACTTCATTTATTGTTGTTTCCATTGTAATATTGAGATTTAAAATGATTTGGGGACAGAATGTTTTTATTTAATCAGTAAGACATCGTTAATCGCTTTAACAATTGTTTCTTTTGGAATAAAACCCATTGAAGCCTGCGGCTTCCCTTTCACAGGAATAAAAAGTAACGTTGGCAATCCTGTTATCCCAAGACGCTGACTAAGCATTTTCTCTTTGTCTGTATCTATCTTGTATACAATTATTTTTCCTGAATATTCGTGTGCAATTTCTTCTACCAAAGGTGATAACTGACGACAGGGAGGACACCATGAAGCATAAAAATCGATTATAGCCGGTTTGGTGCCTTCATATTTCCATTCTTTATCTTTCTCGTAATTATAGATTATTTGTTTGAAAGTGTCATTTGTCAGATAGACAATGGTTACCTTACTATCACCGCTGTCCCTGAGGGTATTAACAGGATTTGCAGCTGTCATGCTTGTTATTAAAAATAGCTTTAGCAGGGCTGCAAGTGAGAATAATTTCTTTTTGTTCTTTTTCATTCTATGTTTTAATTTTAATTGTAGAATATATAGTTATATAAATATGTCGATGCAAAGATACATAAAAATAATAAATCGCAATAATATCACCTAAATCTTTTTAATATCACTGTTGAAGTTTTTTGTCATCTATACTGAAACATTAATTTTTAATGCAGTGAATCAAAGAGGAAAGTATTTTAATTAACTTTATTTCTTTAATTGACGAAATTCAACATTGGTTCCTATAAGAAAAATAAAATCAGATATTGTGAAATTGATTGAAATTACGGGCAAAATGACTTATTAATCATTTTAAATTTAGCACATATGGAAATTATTGATGTACAGGCATTAGAAATTCTTGACTCCCGTGGAAATCCAACGGTAGAAGTCAGTTTAACTCTCGAAGACGGAACAGAAGCAAGAGCAGCGGTTCCAAGCGGTGCGTCTACCGGTGAACGTGAAGCGTGCGAATTAAGGGATGGTGACAAAAAACGTTATGGCGGGAAAGGTGTTTTAAAAGCTGTTGAAAATGTCAATAAAATTATTGCAAAAGAGATAATCGGTAAATCTTTTGTTAGTCAGCGTGAACTGGACTATTCAATGATTGGACTGGATGGGACACCTAATAAATCGAAACTTGGCGCAAATGCAATACTTGGTGTATCAATGGCATATGCTCGTGCTGAAGCCTTTAGTTCAGGAGTTCCTCTTTATCAGTACCTGGGTGGGAGCAATGCACACTTGCTTCCTGTTCCGTGTTTGAATATCATCAATGGTGGCAAGCATGCTGATAATAATGTCGATTTTCAGGAATTTATGATTGCCCCTCATGGTGCTCAAACATTTACTGAGGCTATCCGTATGGGTATTGAAGTTTTTCATTCACTTAAATCAGTATTAAAAGGTAAAGGTTATAGCACAGGAGTTGGTGATGAAGGTGGCTTTGCTCCCGACCTGAAATCGAATGATGAAGCCATTGAAGTAATTCTTGAAGCAATTGGAAAGGCTGGTTATAAAGCAGGTGGACAGGTTAGTATATGTCTTGACCCGGCCGCCAGCGAACTATGGGAAGATGGGAAATACAAATTATTTAAAAGCACCGGGAAATTTATGACCAGTGATGAAATGGTAAAGCTTTGGGAAAATTGGGTGAAACAATATCCGATTGTTCTGATTGAAGATGGTATGGCAGAAAATGACTGGGCAGGCTGGTATAACATGACCCAGGTATTGGGCAAGAAAATTGAAATTGTCGGTGATGACTTATTCTGTACCAATAAAGCAATCCTGACTGAAGGTATTCAGAAAGGTGTTGCTAATGCAGTGCTAATAAAATTAAATCAGATTGGAACAGTAACTGAGACACTTGAGACAATTGAACTGGCTTATAAGAATTCATATAACTGTTTTGTTTCACACCGGAGCGGTGAAACAGTTGACAGTTTTATTGCTGATTTGACAGTAGCTGTTAATGCAGGTCACCTGAAAACCGGAAGTGGATGCAGGGGTGAGAGAGTCGAAAAGTTCAACCAACTCATGAGGATTGAACATTCTTTAGGCAGTGCTTCAAAATTTGCAGGTAAGAAGGCATTTAAAAATGCATAGAAAATAAGTGAAGTTAAACACTTAAAAAGATTCTGAACACGCATGTTCTTATTGAGAAAAGGCAACTATCTTAATACTCAGATAATTGCCTTTCTTGTTTTTTTATTGGTGGGGTGGAAGATGGGGCTCGAACCCACGACCTTCGGAACCACAATCCGACGTTCTAACCGACTGAACTACATCCACCGTTTCAGGATTGCAAAATAAGGTCAAAAATTCAATATCACAAAATTTAAATTTTATTTTCTTAAGCTGGAGTCAATTGCTATCTTTGAATAGTTCGAAAATAATTGAACTATCGTGAGCAATTTCTAAACCTTTTTACTGTTTTCAGGGAGAATTTGTAAAAGATTTTTTTTTGTTTGAAAAGAATAAAACTTATAGATAATATTTCGGGGCTGCAACTTTATCAGTTGATGAAGCCTGTTATCTTTCTTATTGTCAGCATAGTATTTACCAAAAGCAGACTTTCACTCGACGACATCGGGCAATGGGAAATGTTCATGTTCATAAGTAGTTTTTTAACTTTTTTCTGGGTCACAGGAATAATACAATCACTGCTTCCTTTATATCACAGGAATAAAACATACAGAAAAGTTGGTGATAACGGAGTGGATAAATCACCTGAATTATTCAATGCTTTTCTACTGTTATGTGCTTTTAGTGTGCTTTTATTTGTGCTTGGACAATCATTCAAAGACTCTTTTTCAGTTTTTCATAACAGGGGTAACGTACCTTTTATAAATCTTTTATTATTATACATTCTTTTTAACAGTCCGGTACAGCTTATTGAATACATCTATCTCCTGAATAACAGGTCGTACCGTATTTTTCAGTATGGTCTTTATACATTCTCAGCACAGCTGATATTTATTGTAACGCCTATAATACTGGGCAAAGACATAATCTGGTCGATTTATGGTTTACTGCTTATCACCGGGTTCAGGTGGATATGGCTAATCATTCTTTTAAGGAGGTACACTCTTATAAAAGTTTCCATGGACTTTATTAAAGAACATCTTTATGTTGGTCTTCCATTGATAATTACAACTCTTATCAGCGGTTCGGCTCAATACACCGATGGAATTATCGTTTCTGCTGTTTATAAAGATCCGGCCATGTTTGCCTGGTTCAGGTATGGGGCAAAGGAATTTCCGCTCGTTTTAATGCTTGCTAACGGACTTAGCAGTGCTATGCTTTCTGAGTTTTCAACCCGTGAGAAAATGAAGCAGTCTCTCGAGATTCTGAAAGTAAAATCAAAACGTCTCATGCATATTCTTTTTCCTACAACAATGTTCATGATGCTGATTGCAAGCTGGCTTTATCCTCTCATGTTCAGGCCGGAATTCCATAAGAGTTCTGGTATATTTCTTATTTATTCCCTGTTAATTATTCCCCGGCTTGTTTTCCCTCAGACCATCATTGTCGGCAGAAAGAAGACTCATATCATGCTCATAGCCGCAATAATTGAAATTGCTATTAATATTCCACTTAGTCTGCTGATGATAAAATGGGGTTATAAAATGCAGGGCGTAGCTCTTTCGACGTTTATTGTATATATGATCAGTAACTTATTCATGGTTATGTATGTATGGTTAAAAATGAATATCAAACCGTCTGAATACATACCTCTGAAAATATATACCTTTTATTCATTTCTTGTCGGAATCCTTTTTGTCCTTATTGACCATCATATCATTTATATACATTAGTATGTCATGCAGTCATGCAGTCATGGTTCATTTAAGATGTGAGGAATTAGACCGCAAGACCGCAAGACCGCAAGACAATTCCTTAAGCCTTTGTGCTGTTCTCAAAATCTGTTTATATTTGCACAGGATCGGTTAGACTGACCAGGGTTACCGGCATGTCTGATTCATAGCGTATTTTATGAAGATAGTAGAGGTTATAACAAAGGATCATAAAAAGGAATTTATTGATTTTCCAAAAAGACTATATAGCACTGATCCATACTGGGTTTGTCAGCTTGATTCTGGCGTTGAATCTGTATTTGATCCCCTGAAAAATCACACTTTTAAACATGGGGCAGCAAGGCGCTGGATTCTTAAAGATGATAATGAGCAAACAATTGGCAGAATTGCGGCTTTTATCGATAATGTACGATCAGATGCTAATAATCAGCCAACGGGGGGTATAGGTTTTTTTGAAGTTATTGAAAACAGGGACGCTGCATTTATGTTATTTGATAAAGCCATTGAATGGCAAATTTCTCATAACATTCAAGCCGTTGATGCTCCCGTGAATTTTGGGGAAAATGACAATAACTGGGGATTACTGGTTGATGGATTCATGCAACCGGGAGTCGGAATGCCATACAATAAAAAATACTACAGATCTTTTTTTGAGGGGTATGGTTTTCAAAATTATTTTGAACAATACTCATATCATCGCGATGTCAGAGATAAGGACAATAAGATAGTTGAATTTCCGGAAAGGATAATGAAGATTGCCGAATGGCTTACAAAAAGACAGGGGTATTCCTTTCGCCATTTTGAATTCAGGAACAAGGCGAAATATGTGAATGACATCGTTGAAATATATAATTCTACATGGTCAGTTTTTAAAGAAGATTTTACTCCGCTCGATCCGGTTATTCTGGAAGAGTCACTCGAAAAGGCAAAACAGATTATTGACGAAAAACTTATCTGGTTTGCATATTTCAATGATAAGCCAATTGCTTTTTTTGTTCTTTTTCCTGACTTCAATCAGATATTGAAACACTTTAACGGGAAACTTCATCTCTGGAATATGGTACGTTTCTTTTATTATAAACTGACTCATAAAATGACAAGGATGAGAGCCTTTGTCGGAGGCGTTCATCCGACTCATCAGAACAGTGGTGTTGAATCTGCAATCTTTTTCCAGCTTTATAAGGTTTTTAAGAAAAAACCTTGGTTTAAAGAACTTGAGCTATCATGGGTGGGCGACTTTAATTCAAGAATGATTGCAATTTACGAAGCACTCGGGGCAAAAAAAGCAAAAACTCATATTACATACCGATATTTGATAAATAAAGAGCTTTCATTCATCAGATATAAAGATGAATTGTCTGATAAACAGACACATAAAAAGTAAATATTAAAGGAAGTCCAAGAATTTTTCAATTACTTTTGCATTTTAAAGAATGTTAGTTAATTTTGCAAACCCTAATTAAGGAGAATTTGTAAGGATTAATCAGAATAATAAATATTTAACAATGAAAAATGGTATTCATCCAAGCAACTACAGATTTGTAGTATTTCAGGATATGTCAAACGGAACAGCTTTCTTGAGTAAATCTACTGCCCCGTCAAGAGAGAATATTAAATGGGAAGATGGGACTGAATATCCTCTTATCAAGCTTGAGATATCAAATACATCTCATCCTTTTTATACAGGTAAGATGAAACTCGTTGATACAGCCGGTAGAGTTGATAAATTCAATACCCGATATAAAGATCATATGGGGAAGAAGAAATAACTTCCTGATCAAATTGTATAAATTAGGGACCTGCAGGGTCCCTATTTTTGTTTTCAGTAAACTCTGGCACAATCATTGCATAGTCCAATATTCACCTAATTTTTAAAAATATTATGTAATTTTGGCATTCATTCGGACTAAACAGATTGGCGTCGCAAGTTAAGGAATTAAAGCTCATAAAATGAGCAGGTTATGAATCGATGTTCTTAACATGAGGGATTAAGGTTTAAGGGGGAAATTTTAACTTCTCTTAGATAGTTCGAAGGGAAAAGTAACAACCAACGTAAATTGTGAGGAGTAAAATATAGATGGAAAAGAAATTCAGGAAACCCGTAAATGAGATATTGCTTCCGGATATTCTTGACGGAGAAGGAGATATAGTACCGATTATTGCTGATGGTGATGATGGTGAACTGGAAGATGTTGATGTTCCGGAAGCTATCCCTATTCTTTCACTAAGGAATACTGTCCTCTTCCCGGGAGTGGTACTCCCTATTTCAATTGGCCGGCCAAAATCAATTCAATTAATAAAGGATGCCTACCGAAATGATAAGATAGTTGGCACAGTCGCTCAAAAAGACCCGGATGTAGAAAATCCTCAATTTCAGGATCTTCACCTCATCGGAACTATTGGTCAGATAGTTAAGCTTCTTGAGATGCCCGACGGATCTACTACTGCAATTATACAGGGAAGAAAAAGGATGGCCCTTCAGGAACTTGTTTCTGATGAGCCTTATTTTGTTGCAAAGGTCAAAACCATACCTGAGCTAAAACCAGAAGCACTGAGCAAGGATTTTGATGCTATAGTTGGCTCTCTTAAAGATCTTTCTCTTAAAATAATTAAAATAAATCCTAATATAAGTCCGGAAGCCAGCTTCGCAATAAAGAACATTGAAAACAACACATACCTGATAAATTTCATTTGTTCCAATACAGATATAAAAGTACAGGATAAGCAAAAGCTTCTGGAAATAAATATTTTGCGCGACAGGGGATTTATGTTGCTTGAATATCTGGTTCAGGAGATCCAGGTACTGGAGCTTAAGAACGAGTTGCAGTCAAAGGTAAAGAGTGATCTCGATCAGCAGCAAAGGGAGTTTCTGCTTCACCAGCAGATGAAAACCATACAGAATGAACTGGGAGGCAACCCGGTAGAAAAAGAGATCGAAGAATACATTAAGAAAGCTGAATCAAAAAAGTGGAGTAAGGAAGTTAAGATGGTGTTTGAGAAAGAGCTCGATAAGCTGCACAGGCTAAACCCGGCTGCCGCAGAATATTCAGTTCAGGTGAATTATATTCAAACTCTTCTTGATCTGCCGTGGGATTTTTATACTGTCGACAACCTTGATCTGAATAATGCCAGGCAAGTACTTGATTCAGATCATTTTGGACTCGAGGAAGTAAAAGAACGAATCCTTGAACATCTTGCCGTGCTAAAGCTGAAAGGTGATCTGAAATCACCTATTTTGTGTCTTTATGGACCTCCGGGAGTTGGGAAAACCTCTCTTGGCAGATCTGTTGCCAAAGCTCTTGACAGAAAGTATGTCAGAATGTCATTAGGCGGTTTGCACGATGAGGCAGAAATCAGAGGTCACAGAAAAACTTATATCGGCGCAATGCCGGGCAGGATTATCCAGAATCTTAAAAGAGCCGGCTCATCAAACCCTGTTTTTATTCTCGATGAAATTGATAAGGTAGGACAGGATTTCAGAGGAGATCCTTCGTCCGCTCTTCTGGAGGTTCTCGATCCGGAGCAGAACAGCACTTTCTTTGACAACTTCCTTGAAATGGAATATGATTTATCAAAAGTGTTATTTATTGCAACAGCTAATAATCTTGGGACTATTAGTCCGGCACTGAGAGACAGGATGGAACTTATTGAAATAACCGGCTATCTTATTGAGGAAAAACTGGAAATTGCAAAGAGACATCTTTTCCCGAAACAACTTGAAAACCATGGAGTAAAAAAAGACCAGATCTCTATTGACACTAAAGTGATGGAGACCCTCATTGAAAAGTATACCAGGGAATCGGGAGTCAGGGAGCTTGATAAACGTCTCGCAAAGGTTGTACGAGTGACCGCAAAAAACATTGCATCAGAGACAAAATATGATACTGTGCTCACTCAAAAAAAGCTGGGAGAAATGCTCGGTCCTCCAAAATATACAAGAGATATTTATTCGGGAAATGAGCAGGCAGGTGTTGTGACAGGTTTGGCCTGGACAACTGCAGGAGGCGAGATATTATTTATCGAGACAAGTCTTAGCAGGGGAAACGGGAAGCTGACCCTGACGGGAAATCTGGGTGAGGTCATGAAAGAATCGGCGATAATAGCCCTTGAGTATCTTAAATCAAATGCTGAACTTCTTGACCTTCCCGATAATTTCTCAGAAAAATGGAATATTCATATTCATGTTCCTGAGGGTGCAATTCCTAAAGATGGTCCATCAGCCGGAGTTACCATGGCTACTTCTATTGCATCAGCATTCACTCAAAGGAAAGTAAAAAAATTCATGGCAATGACAGGAGAAATTACTCTCAGAGGGAAGGTTCTCCCTGTTGGCGGTATCAAAGAAAAAATTCTGGCCGCAAAGCGGGCCTGCATTAAAGAGATCATTATTTCAGAGGAAAACAGGAAAGATGTTGAAAACATCAAGGAAATATATATCAGAGGATTAAAATTCCATTATGTCGAGTCAATTATGGAAGTACTTGGAACTTGCTTTACTCAAACAGAAAGTAAAGAACCCCAAAAAAATATCATTTGAATGAAAAAAGTAGCTGTTTTCCCGGGATCTTTTGATCCTTTTACAATTGGCCATGAAGCAATTATCAGAAGGGCTATGAGTCTGTTTGATGAGATTATAATTGCCGTTGGTGCCAATGCTCTGAAAAAAAACTACTATTCCCTTGATACCCGGAAAAAGATGATAAATAAGGTTTTCGAAAATGAACCCAGAATAAAAGTTGATCATTATGAGGGCCTTACTGTTGATTTTTGTAAAAAGAAAGGTGCGGGATACCTGCTTCGGGGTCTCAGAACATCTGCAGATTTTGAATTTGAAAGAGCAATTGGTCAGGTGAACAAAGCGATGGCACCGGGAATCGAATCAGTCTTTCTTCTTACTGTTCCCGAACATTCATTTATTAATTCCACAATTGTAAGGGATATAATCAGAAGCGGCGGGGATGCTTCCAAATTTGTACCGGGGGCAATTAATCTCAAAGATTACAAGAGCATTGAGGCTGATGCATTTTCACCTGAGAATTGAACAATTTATCAATTCCATAAGCGATAACCATGCGTTGCCCTTAATTACATTAATCTCATCGGGGAATAGCCATTGAACTTTGGTTATTCCTTCTGAAACCTGGGGTTCAATTATCATTTCCCCATCATATTTCATAAGAAACCAGCTGGTCTTTTTAAGATACGATATTCCTTCCCAGCTATATGTGTGATAGCTTGGACAGATTGGTTTGACTATTACATGACCTGTTATACCACATTCTTCACTTACCTCTCTTAATGCACATGCCTCAGGTTCTTCGCCTTTTTCAATATGTCCTTTTGGCAGATCGAGCTTTCCTTTTTTTTCTATAAAAAGATATCTGCCCGATTTATGCAAAACCAGCCCCCCTGCAGCACCTACCTCTGTGAAATATATTCTGAAGATTTTCCAGATATGTTTGATATCGGGGCCATATATATTAATGGCAGTAATGCTCTTATCAGCCTGAAAATCTGCAATTATTCTATAAAGTTCATTCGTGTCATAGAATTTATGGAATAAGCCGTATTTTTGCAACCTGTCTGGTTCAGGACTTATCATAATAAATCTATTTTCGAAATGAACTTTATACATATCTCAAATGGGGAATTTTGAAAAAAAAACAGCTGAATATCTTATGCAAATTAACGCAATAAAATTGCAACCATCAAATCCTTTTACATGGGCTTCGGGATGGAAATCGCCAATCTATTGTGATAATCGTAAAACACTTTCATTTCCGGAGGTCAGATCTTTCATCTGCAATTCATTTGCTGCCATGGTTAAAGATCTCTACCCTGATGCAGAAGTGATTGCCGGAGTAGCTACAGGAGCTATCGCACATGGTGCTCTCGTAGCAGATAAACTAGGATTACCATTTATTTACGTCAGATCAGGTGCAAAGGAACATGGGCTAGGCAATCAGATTGAAGGAAATTTTGAAAAGGGACAGAAAGTAGTTGTTATTGAGGATCTTATTTCTACTGGAGGCAGCAGCCTGAATGCAGTAACTGCTCTCAGAGAAGCAGGTTGTGAAGTACTTGGTATGGTTGCAATATTTACTTATGAATTTAAAAAAGCATCGGATGCTTTTACTGCCGGTAACTGCAAACTCAATACTTTGAGCAATTACTCTGTTCTTATTGACACTGCAGTTAAAACAGGTTATATAGGACAGGCAGAGGTAGAAACACTCAAAAACTGGAGACTGGATCCGGCAAACTGGGGGGGCCCCTCTGCCGCTGCGCGGCATCTCCCCTAAAGGGGAGCCAATCCTTTTCTTCTAGAGAATTTTACTAAAAAGCTGAGTATTTACCCCCCCTTTAGGGGGCAGGGGGGCCATAGATGGGGAGGTAGGGAAATATCATGGGAATAAAAATTTATCAAACGAATTAACTATGGCCGATTTATCATTTTTTGAAAGCAGACATGGTATGGTGTCATGCAACGCGGAAGAAGTATATGCATTCATTACTGACATCAGAAATTTCGAACGCTTCATTAAAGATGGAAATATAAATAACTGGAATGCTGAGAAGGAATTCTGCAGTTTTAGTGTGACAATGCTTGGTACAGTGACCGTTAGAATTGCAGAAAAAGTAGAATTTGATAAAGTTGTATATGAAGGAGATGCTTTGAAAAAAAATGATTTTTCTCTTGCAGTACATATGATTGATAATATTAAAAATATGGCTGATATAAATATAGTTTTGATTGCGGATCTGAATCCTGTGATGAAGATAATGGCGAAAAAGCCTATTGAGCAATTCCTTGGAAGGTTGATTGACGAAATGGAGAAATTCAGAGCATGGAAAGATATCAGATTATGAACTCTACTTCTTTAAAAGCGTACTCATAGAATTTTGAGTCGTGTTTTTCAATAACGATGCGGCCGTCATCAGCAACATTGTCAATTCTCCCATTGAATGAACCATTGATATCCATGAACTTAGACCATTCATTATAACGGAATAATTTTGAAATATACTCCCTTTTAATTGATCCTGTATCACCTGATATTAATTGCTTATATCTTTTATCCAGGACTGTTAAAAGTTTATTCAGACAATCGGTGATGTTAAAGTCTTTTCCTGACAAAAGTTTCAGCGAGGTGGGATTGGGAACAGATATTGAAAACTTTTTCTGATTGACGTTAAGTCCAATCCCAACGACGGTATATTCAATTTTTTCACCTGAAAGTGCGCTGTCAATTAAAATACCTGCTATTTTGTCATTTTTTATGTAAATGTCATTTGGCCATTTTATAGCTGAATCGTTAATAAAGCTGCCCAGAAATTCACAAATTCCCAGGGAAACAGACATTGAAATATAGAACTGATCTTCAGGTTTTATAAATGATGGATATAGTATGATACTGGCTAACAAGTTCTTGCCATCCTCACTTTCCCATTTGTTTCCGAAATATCCTCTGCCCGCTGTCTGATAATTTGTAGTTATAATTGTTCCTTCCGGGAGGTTGCCATTTTTTAATAGCTGAGAGGCATAGACATTCGTTGATGTCATGGCAGGAAGGAATAATATTTTTGAACCCAATATCATGATTATTAATGCTTTAATCAGGAACAAATCAAATTAGTTTCTGGTTTCATCAATTAATGTAAGATTGGCATTGAAATTGCAAAAGACCATTACAGTAACAAAAATACAGATAAAATTGGTACTTTTGCGACTTAATTAAAAACTGATAAAATATTGATGAAGAAAAAATCTGACGGAGCTGACGTCCTTTTAAGCAGTGTGATAAAAGGTATATTTGAGAAAAAGGGGCAAAATGTTCTGAAAATTGATTTGAGAAAATTGGAAAGCAGGATAGCAGATTATTTCATTATATGTCAAGCCTCATCTGGTGCTCAGGTTAGTGCTATTTGTGATTCTGTAGAAGATACAGTAAGAAAAGAAGCTTTTGAAAAACCGCTTCATGTCGAGGGCCTCGATAACTGTTTCTGGGTGTTGCTTGATTATGGCAATATAATAGTTCACGTTTTTCTTGAGGAGTACAGGACTTTTTATAGTCTGGAATCACTTTGGGCAGATGCAACAATAGAATCCTTGGAAGACAAAATATAGTAAGTTTTAGATTTATGGCAGAAAATAATAATAACAATCAGGGATCTGAAAAAAAACCTGATAAAAATGCAAAACCACGTTTCAATACAAACTGGATTTTTGCAGTTCTGGCTGTTTCATTAATTGCTTTTTCGCTGTTAAATAACGGCAACGCCGTTCAGCAGACAACAACTAGTGAGATAAAAGAAATGATTAAAAATCATGATATTGATAAGGTTGTTGTGGTAAATAAAGATCAGGCAGAAATTTATCTTAAAAAGGAGGCCCTGGTATCCGGAAGATATCCAAAACTCCCGAAACCGGGCACCGGTTTCGGATTATCGCTGCCTAAACCAAATTTTGTAATTACAATCGGTGATCTGACAAGCTTTATTTCTGATTTTAAGGAATTCCAGAAAGATGCCGGATATAGCGATTCAGAACTTATTTCACCTGATTATCAGAACAGAAAAAACTGGTTTGGAGATATTTTGTCATGGCTATTGTTGCCGGTTTTATTGATTGGTTTCTGGCTGTTTATGATGAAACGTATGTCGGGTGGTGGAGCAGGAGGAGCAGGAGGTATTTTCAGTGTTGGCAAATCGCGGGCACAAATATTTGATAAGGATACAAATATTAAGTTAAACTTCAATGATGTGGCAGGTTTGGAAGAGGCTAAGACTGAAGTTATGGAGATTGTTGATTTTCTTAAGAATCCAAAGAAATATACAAACCTTGGAGGTAAAATTCCAAAAGGTGCATTGTTGATTGGTCCTCCCGGAACAGGAAAAACCATGCTTGCAAAAGCGGTAGCCGGAGAAGCGAATGTTCCTTTCTTTTCCATATCCGGATCAGATTTTGTAGAAATGTTTGTCGGAGTAGGCGCTTCGAGAGTAAGAGATCTGTTTAAACAGGCAAAAGAGAAAGCACCCTGTATCGTCTTTATTGATGAAATAGATGCTGTAGGCCGTGCAAGAGGCCGTAATGTAAATATGGGATCAAACGATGAAAGAGAAAACACTCTGAATCAGCTTCTTACTGAAATGGACGGGTTTGGTACAAACATGGGAGTAATAATCCTTGCTGCCACTAACAGGGCGGATATACTCGACAGGGCTTTGATGCGTGCCGGCCGTTTTGACCGTCAGATACATGTTGAACTACCTGACATAGTTGAAAGGGAGGCTATCTTTAAAGTTCACCTTCGCCCTATTAAACTTGAAAAAAACTTTGATATAGCATTTATGGCAAAACAGACCCCGGGCTTCTCCGGAGCTGATATTGCAAACGTTTGTAATGAAGCTGCCCTTGTTGCTGCAAGAAAAAATAAGACGGTTGTTGAAAAGCAGGATTTTCTTGATGCTGTCGACCGCATTGTAGGTGGTCTGGAGAGAAAAACCAAGATAATATCCCCCGTAGAAAAGAAAACTATTGCTTACCACGAAGCAGGTCATGCTACAGTGAGCTGGCTGCTAGAACACGCAAGCCCCTTGCTTAAAGTAACTATAATCCCCAGGGGAAGAGCTCTTGGAGCAGCATGGTATTTGCCTGAGGAAAGACAGCTCACTACACGTGAACAGATCCTTGATGAAATGGCATACGCCCTTGGTGGAAGAGCCTCAGAAGAACTTGTCTTCGGCAGAATTTCGACAGGAGCGCTAAGTGATCTGGAGAAAATTACAAAGCAGGCCTATGCAATGGTATCATTTTTTGGAATGAGTGAAAAAGTTGGTAATATCAGTTTCTACGATTCATCAGGACAATCAGATTTCGGTTTCACAAAACCGTACAGCGAGAAAACTGCAGAACTTATCGATCAGGAAGTAAATCTCATCATTGCGGAATCTTATATAAGAGCTAAAGAAGTCCTGAAAAACAATATGAAAGGCCTTACTGAACTTGCAGAATTGCTTTTGGAAAAAGAGGTTATCTTTAGTGAAGATCTGGAAAGGATTTTCGGGAAGAGAACAGCAGATATTTTAAAAGATGAGCAAGCGGCTGCGGCCAAAACTGCTGCTTTACTGATCAATAATAAAGAAGTAATTAAAGAGAATAAAAAAGGCAGGAAGTCAGCTGAGAAGATAAAAGTAAAATCAGAGAAAAAGGAAGCCTTACCAGAATCTCTGCAAAAAGCTGAGAAAAAAGTAAAGACTAAGAAAGTAAAAGAGTAGTATTGACAAAACACAGAATTCTGACAATTGAGTTTTAGTAAAAACAATTATTGATTTCAAAATAATAAACTGAAGTTTTGAATACTTTTTTCCGACGTACTTTAACAGGAGCCTGGATCGTGATTTTTATAATGGGAGGATTCTGGCTTCATCCTGTATCTTTTTTTCTCACCGGGCTGATACTCCTTGTCGGAACTCAATACGAATACTACACAATAATAAGAAATACAGGAGCCAGGCCACAAATGTGGAATGGATTATTTGCCGGGATCACTGCATATGTTATCTCAACTCTTATTGCCTGCGGGAAAATTCCAAAAAACTCTTTCCTTATACTTATTCCTGTAATATCAGTAATTATGGTAGTTGAGTTGTACAGGCGACAGGATAAACCATTCGACTCACTTTCACATACTTTTTTTTCAGTACTTTATACAGCGGTTCCGTTTTCAATGTTTCCTTTTGCAGCATTCTCAAGAACAGGCCTCAATTCATTACTACCCCACCCCAATATAATTTTTTCACCAGGGATAATCATCGGGTTCTTTATCCTTATCTGGGCGAATGATACAGGTGCTTATCTCACAGGAATGTCCTTGGGCAGTCATAAACTTTTTGAGCGTATATCGCCAAAGAAAACATGGGAAGGCTTCTTCGGAGGAGTTATAATTGCTGGCCCTGGTTGCTGCCTGGTTTCTTTCGGCTTGGTTGGGCGTGGTCGATAAAACCATTGGGTTATAATTGCTCTGATAGTTTCTGTATCAGGCACTTATGGAGATCTGGTTGAATCAATGCTGAAAAGAAGTACCGGTGTTAAGGATTCAGGGACTATAATGCCGGGACATGGGGGATTCCTTGACAGGTTCGATAGTGCGATTATATCTTTTCCGCTTGTATATCTTTTTATTTCACTTTTTGGATGATTGGCCTGACTTGATTAGTTTTGTGCAAATTTTATAGAGATGAGTATTCATATACATAAAGAAGGATATAAGATATTAGCTTTCGGTTTGATAGCTTTGCTGATTCTTAATATCATAGTTAATATTATCTGGGCAAATATTGACCATCGTAAGATGGGCTTTTTTAATCTGCTCTTTTATGCTATATATTTTCCTGTTGTTTTTTTTCCGGCTGCCCGCACGCTCTCTTGAAACAGACCCGGGAATCTGATTTATGCTCCTGCTGATGGGAAAGTGGTTGTTATTGAAGAGACAATGGAAAATGAATATTTTAAGGATATACGGTCTGCAGGTCTCAATTTTTATGTCCCCTTTTAACATGCATAGTAACAGATATCCGGTTTCAGGACAAATAAAATATGTTTGTTATCATTCGGGTCAGAATATGGTTGCCTGGCATCCTAAATCCTCTGAACTGAATGAGAGGAGTACAATTGTTATAAAAACTAAAGAAGGCATTGAAATACATGGTTAGGCAGATTGCCGGAGCTGTTGCCAGGAGGATAGTTACTTATGCAAAAGAAAATGCTGAGGTAAGGCAGGGTGATGAACTTGGATTTATAAAATTCGGTTCAAGAGTAGATATTTTCTTACCTGTAGGCACTGAAGTTGAAATCCCTATCCTTCAACAGGTAAAGGCAAATAAAAGTATCATTGCCAAAATCTGAAAAAATTAATTATAGATGAACAGGAATTGACAATAAAATTATTGACATCACTAGAGATGTCAAATGGGTTGGTATACTTGATTATGATATCAGGACATTTGATATTGTTATGAATACTGAGCATGGAACTACTTATAATTCATATTTTATTAATGCCGATAAAAAAACACTGGTTGAAGTTGCCAAAGCAAAATTCAGCGATATATATATTAATAAACTAAAATCAGTTACTGATCCTGCGTGATATTCAATATATAATTCTCGATCACACCGAACCCGATCATTCAGGAAGTCTATCCATTCTTCTCGACCTGGCTCCTTCTGCGACTGTTGTCGGAAGCGGAAATGCGATCCGCTATCTTGAAGATATTGTTAATATGCCATTTAAATCACTCGTTGTAAAGGATGGAGATACACTTGACCTTGGAAATAAAACATTGAAGATTTTATTCAGCTCCAAATCTGCATTGGCCTGATTCGATCTAACTTACCTTGTGGAGGATAAAATCTTATTCACCTGCGACGTGTTCGGTGCTCATTATTGTTCACCTGATATGTTTAGTGTATTCGATGACACATATACTGAATCGTTTAAATATTATTTTGATGTTATCATGCGTCCGTTCAGCAGATTTATGCTGAAAGCGATTGAAAAAATCAAACCACTGGAAATAGAATTCATTTGTCCGGGACATGGACCAATTCATAAGGAGAATCTAAGAAAAGCAATTGAACTTTCAGAAAGATACTCTGATGATTATATGCAGGTTATGTCTGAAAAAAGCCGTATGAATATTCTGATAGCTTATGTGTCGGCTTACGGATATACAAAAGAGGCCGCATTTCATATTGCAGATGGCATCCTTGAAACAGAAGGATTAACCGTGATATTACTGATATTGAAAATATTGGATTGGATGAGCTTGAGACTAAAATAATGATGGCCGGCGGGTTATTAGTAGGTTCTCCAACGATTAATCAAAATACACTTCTCCCTGTTTATAAACTTTTTGCTCTTATCAATCCTATCAGAGATAAGGGTAAATTAGGAGGTGCCTTCGGATCTTTTGGCTGGAGCGGAGAATCACCAAATATAATTTTAGAAAATATGCGTCTTCTTAAATTGAAAATATTTGAAGAAACAGCAGCTTTTAAATTCTCTGCAGGTAATCACAAAATTGAACACCTTAAGGAATTCGGAAGAAACTTTGGTAAGACATACATTGAAGAATGTGCACATAAAAAAAATCCCGGCAGTTAACCGGGATTTATCATAATGCATTTCATTATGAAATTTCAATTGTCTTGCTAATCTTGTTTTTTTCTTCTTCCTGCTTAGGAAGTGATACCGTAAGCACTCCATCTTTGTAATTTGCGCCTATCTTTTCCCTGTCCACATTTTCAGGAATGTAAAAACTTCTGCTGAATGCCGAATAACTGAATTCTTTTCTCTTGTAACCATCTTTGTTTTCTTCTGATTCGTTCTTCACTTCCGATGAGATTGTAAGAACATCTTCATTCATATCTATTTTCAGATCTTTCTTATCAATACCCGGAATGGCGAAATCGAGCACATAATTTTTATCATCTTCCCTGATGTTTACTGCCGGCATTGTACTCTTTGCGTTGTTGTTAGATAACATTGGAAAAAATTCGTCGTCAAAAAAATTGGTCATGTAAAATGGCCTGAGACTTCTTGTTGTAATTGTTGGTAACATAGTTTTGTCCTCCTATAATTTTAGTTTGATTTATTCATTTGCATTTGTATTTCAAACTCTGTTCCAAGTGCATTAGTCGGCCATAATGACATGAATATTTATTTTTCGCAAGACAATATGACAGTAATGGTTAAGGAAAAACTAAACGGTTAATGAACTCGATTTTTAGCGAATTCAAAAAATTTGAATTAGGTTTGTAAAAGAAATGCTTCGGACGATGAAAGAAACATTAAGAAACATTCTTATTTTCTGTGGAATCTTATTGCTTCTGGCCTGTGCCTGGTTTTTCAGGAACATTGTAGCTTACATTTTGGTGTCCGGTGTATTTTCTATTATGGGCCGCCCTCTGGTCGATTTATTTTGTAAAATAAAAATTTGGAACTGGTCTTTTCCAAGGTCTATTTCTGCCCTTATTACTCTGTTAATCATATGGGGGGTTATTATATTGGTATTAGTAATCTTTGTACCTCTAGTAACCAGACAAATCGACTATTTCTCATCGATAGATAGCAGTAAAATAGTTCAGATTGTATCAGGACCGATTGATAGAGTAGAGAATATATTAAAGAGCCTAAATAAAAATATTTCAAATAACCTCTCTATTCAGGGTTACATCGCAGATAAAGTTGCCGGGATACTGAATATTAAAATGATACAGAACTTTATCGGTTCCCTGATCAGCATTCTTGGAAATGTCATTATTGCGATTTTCTCGATAACATTTATTACCTTTTTCTTTCTGAAAGACCAAAGATTATTTTTCGAATCTATTTTAATGTGGGTACCCGATAAATATGTTGATAATTTTACAAGGGCCCTGTATTCAATTAAAAAGCTTCTGACAAGATATTTTATTGGAATTGTGATACAGAGTAGTTGTATCATGATTCTTGTTACAATTGGAATGACAATCGTAGGAATAGAATTTCAGCAAGCTCTGGTTATGGGTCTCATTATTGGAATATTGAATGTTATTCCATATGCCGGTCCCTGGATTGGCCTGGCAATTGCGATTACTATGGGTATCGCTTCCCATATTAACCAGGACTTTTCGACGGTAGTTGTTCCTTTGGTTTATTATATGATACTTGTTGAAGCAATAACTCATCTGATTGACAATATTGTTTTCCAGCCGGTTATTTTTTCAAATAGTGTCAGGGCTCATCCTCTCGAAATCTTCATTGTTGTTTTGGCGGCTGGATTTGCTGCAGGAATTCCGGGTATGATATTAGGAATTCCCGCATACACGGTTATCAGGGTATTCGCACGTGAATTCTTTTACAATTTTAAAGCTGTGCAAAAGATTACATCTGGTCTTTCCCCCGAGAATTTAAGGAGTAAACCACAGATGCCATTTCATTCAAATGTTGAACCGGATTATGAAAAGTAGATCTCATGAAGGTAGACTAAATTAGGTTTTGAATTATATGAGTCAGGTAAATTAATGAGCAGTAATAATAATTTTCTAAAAAGGCTATTCTGTTTTTATATTGATGGTTTCAAACACATGTCGGGTTGGGGACAAAAGGTATGGGTAATAATTATCATCAAACTCTTTATAATGTTTGCCATATTGAGAATATTCTTTTTCCAGGGATTCCTGTCTAAAAACTATAATAATGATAAGGAACGAAGCGAGTATGTTCTTAATCAATTAATAAACCAATCCGATATACATGATAGATAATATTGATTTGAGCCTCGTTGACTGGTCAAGGGCTCAGTTTGCCCTGACAGCTATTTACCACTGGTTATTTGTACCTCTCACCCTGGGACTATCGATGATAGTGGCGATTATGGAAACTATCTACGTTAAAACCGGGAAGGAAGAATGGAAACGCATCACACTTTTCTGGATGAAACTTTTTGGGATCAACTTTGCAATTGGTATTGCAACGGGAATCATCCTTGAATTTGAGTTTGGGACAAACTGGTCAAACTATTCATGGTTTGTAGGCGATATATTCGGTGCTCCCCTGGCAGTTGAAGGGATTGTGGCTTTTTTCCTGGAATCGACTTTTATTGCTGTAATGTTTTTTGGATGGAATAAAGTGAGTAAAAGATTTCACCTTCTTTCCACCTGGCTTGTCGCTATCGGAGGAAGTCTCTCCGCACTCTGGATCCTTGTCGCCAATGCCTGGATGCAGCATCCTGTGGGTATGGCTTTTAATCCGGATACAGTACGTAATGAAATGGTGAGTTTCTGGGCAGTCCTTTTTAATCAGAGTGCTGTAGACAAATTCCTGCACACCGTTTCATCCGGCTTTCTTCTTGCTTCAATGTTCGTTCTTGGTATAAGTTCCTGGTTTCTTATTCGCAAAAGAGAGGAATACCTTGCAAAAAGAAGCATACTCATAGCAGGGATATTCGGACTTTTATCTTCACTGATGGTCGCTTATACCGGTGATGAATCAGCAAGGAATTTGTCGAAATTGCAGCCTGTCAAATTTGCCTCAATGGAAGCGCTCTATGAAGGCAAAAGTAATGCAGGCCTGATCGCGTTTGGAATACTTAAAGATTCTCACAAGAAAATGGGTGATAAGGAGATGAAGGAATTTGCGGTTAAAATACAGATTCCCGGTTTACTCTCAATTCTCACAGGCGGAGATAATGATACATATGTTCCGGGCCTGGATGATCATATTTACGGGAATGATAAACTGAATATGATTCCGACATCCGAAAAAATTAAAAATGGCATGTATGCCAGAAATATACTTTCTGCATATAAAAAAGCCAAAACCGAAAAAGATTCAGTTCAGATTTCAGCACTAAAAGGAGTCTTTAATGATAAAACATTTAAAGACAAATTTTTCAGATATTTTGGTTATGCGGCGATAAGTAAGCCAGAAGACGTTATTCCCAATGTAACTATCTCCTTTTATTCTTTCCATCTGATGGTAGTTCTGGGATTCCTCTTCATATTTATTTTTTCGATAGCTCTTTACCTGACGTATAAAGATTCACTCACTCAGAACAGATGGTTTTTATGGCTTGCACTGCTATCTATACCACTGCCTTATATTTCAAGTGAGCTCGGATGGATACTTACCGAAGTGGGAAGACAGCCCTGGATAATTCAGGATTTGATGACTGTTTCAAAAGGTGTATCACATGTCACCACAGGTTCAGTTATAACAACATTTATCCTTTTCGCATTCATGTTCACCGCTTTACTCATCTCGGAGATATCAATTATGGTGAAACAGATTAAAATAGGACCTAAAAACACGGAGGACAGATTATGACCCCAATTATATCTCAGCTTTTTCTGCAACACTACTGGTGGATAATAATTTCAGTTCTGGCCAGTGTTCTGGTATTTCTTATGTTTGTTCAGGGAGGACAATCGGTAATTTATTCCTTACCTCAGAATGACAATCAAAAGACGATGATTGTTAATACATTCGGCAGAAAATGGGAAACTACTTTCACTACTCTTGTTACATTCGGCGGTGCTTTCTTTGCCTCATTTCCGCTCTTTTATTCGACGAGTTTTGGTGGTGCTTACTGGGTATGGATAGCTATATTATTCAGTTTTACAATACAGGCAATAGCCTATGAGTACAGATCAAAACCAAATAATATCCTGGGACAAAAAACATTTGAGCTGTTTCTGTTTTTGAATGGGTCACTCGGACCTTTCCTTATAGGAGTGGCAGTAGCAACTTTTTTTACGGGTGCTATGTTTTCGTTGAACGAGATGAATCAGGTTCATTGGGCAACAACGTGGTATGGGCTTGAAGCACTACTGAATATCAGAAACCTTTCTCTCGGATTTGCTGTTTTGTTCCTTTCCAGAGTAAACGGGCTCTTATATATCATTTTTACCATTGATGATGACGCACTATTCAAAAGATCAGTTAAAGCATTAATTATTAATTCAGTTCCTTTTCTGATTTTCTTCATTTTCTTCACAATTTCCCTTCTGTTATCGAATGGGTATGCTGTCGACCATGTAACAGCATCAATTAGTATAGAAAAGTCTAAATACTTTCATAACCTGCTCCAGATGCCTTTTGTTCTTTTATTATTTCTTTTGGGTGTGGTGAGTGTGCTTGCCGGAATCGGAATTACAGTATTTAAGACGAGTAAACAAGGAATATGGTACTCAGGTACCGGAACTGTCCTTACAGTTTTTGCTTTATTTATAATTGCCGGGTTCAATGGAACTCCATTTTATCCCTCATTGAATGACATGCAGAGCTCTTTAACCATTAATAACGCATCTTCGAGCCACTTCACATTGAAGACAATGATGTTTGTTTCATTCGTCATTCCGTTAGTTCTGGTTTATATTTGGTATGCCTGGAAGGTAATAAATAAAGACAAGATTACTGAAGCGGAAATGAATACAGGGGAACATAATTATTAGGCATCAGGCGCCAGGCTACAGGCAACAGGGTTGTTTTCCCGATGCCCGTCGCCAATTAAAGAATTAGAAAACATTACAAAAATAATAGACATGTATATCATCCAGATTCTCCAATACCTTATCCTGCCATGTTTTATTTTGATAGCATTTCTGGTTATTCAAAATGTTCTGGCAGCTTATGAAAAGAAATTTTCTGATAAGGAATAGGCGTCAGGCGTCAGGCTTCGGGCAACAGGCGTAAGGCGTCAGTTGTCTGGTATTAGATCAGTTACTTAACCGTCTGAATTTAAAAAAGAAGCGATAGCAAAGATGAAATTATATAAATAGGTATAATAAAGGGTATCGATATTATTCCAAATATCAGGTAACAAATAATTACTAGTCCGATTAGAATATACCTGCCTTCATTCCCTTTCAGTTTCAGATTTTTAAGCTTGAGAGAGAGCAATGGGATGCGGCTTACCATTAACAACGACAGTAGAATAGTGAAGATTGTAAGAAAAATTGGTGACCCGATGATGGAAGTTAATACCAGTGAGTGTGAATAATGTGAAGCGATAACTAATGATATAACCGCAAGTGCATTTGCCGGAATCGGCAATCCTTTGAATGTGGTGGCCTGTGTTGAATCTAAATTAAATATTGCCAGCCTGATCGCTCCGCAAACCGGCATAATTGCCGGAATTAGCATTACTAATATGATTAAAGCTGTATCAGTAGTATTTTGAGGAAATACAATTACAGATAAGGAATTTTTAAGAAGAGAATATATTATTAATGCCGGAGCCACACCAAAGCTTACCACATCAGCAAGACTATCAAGTTCTTTGCCAATATCGGAATAAGCCTTCAGGATACGTGCAGAAAAACCATCAAGGAAATCAAAGATCATCGCTGCGAGTATAAACCATGATGCCGTAACCAGGTTTCCGTTAGCTGCTAAAATAATTGCAATAAATCCTGAGACAAGATTCAGCGAGGTTATGAAATTAGGAATATGTTTCATGTTAAATAGTGGGGTTATTCAGAATGGGATAAATTTAAGACAAATTTTCATTAAAAAATCCCTGATGAACATTGAAGCTTCATGGGCCGTTATTGTGCTTGCTCTTCTTTGATCATTTATTATTAAATTTGCATTAATTATTCTTAAATTCAATGGTTGACTTTACAGGCATAAAAATCGCAGTTGATTTCGATGGAACAATAGTTGACCATGAGTATCCTGCCATAGGAAAAGAAAAACTTTTTGCTTTTCAGACTCTCAAGGAACTCGAAAAAATGGGAGCCAGACTGATATTGTGGACCTTCCGGACTGGTCCGGAACTCGACGCAGCTGTCGAATATTGCAGGAAAAATGGAATTGAGTTTTATGCAGTAAACAAAAATTACCCTGAGGAGATTTTCGATGAGTCTGTAAGCCGTAAAATAGATGCCGATATATATATTGATGATAGGAACATCGGAGGTTTTCCGGGGTGGAGCGGCGTTTGGCAGATTCTGACTCCCTATGAATTTGAGCAGAGGGAAGCTGAAAAAAGAATTTCATCAGCCCGGAAAAATATTTTTAAACGATTATTTACCTTCAAAACGAAGCCTGATGAAATCTGATTACCGAAATTTTTTTATTTCAATTTTTTTGTCCTCTCTACTGGTTTGGACAATTTCATGCTCGGGTCGTTCCGGCAAAACGGGCGAACATGCAGCTAAGCCTGCCCTTGTGAATAGTGAAGAGGTTCCTGTTAAACTTATTAAAATTGTTTCACCTGAAGAAGATGCCAGCCTTAAGCTCAACCAGACTTTAAGGATAACTCTGGCTGCTGAAGATCAGAATAACCTGCCCGATTCCGTAACTGTTTTTTTTGATAGCAAGTATGTAACAACTTTAAAATCGGGGAAATTCGAATACTCGATCCCTCCCTCTTTTACTTCTTCAACCGGACGAAAATCATTAAAAGTAACTGCATATAAGGATGGGAAACCGAAAAATTCAGTTGTACGTTTCACGGTTATCTTTTCTGATATTGTGCCTAAAAAATATGGTTATAAGGTAGTTCATACCTATCCTCACGACAGAAATGCTTTCACGCAGGGACTTATTTATGACAATGGTGAATTTTTTGAAAGCACCGGTGAAGAGAACGGGTCAAGCTTACGGGAAGTTGAACTGGAAACAGGTAAGGTTTTAAGGCAGCACGATCTGGATCCTTCTTTATTCGGTGAAGGCATTGCCCTTTACCGCGATCGGATCTATGAAATAACATGGAAGAACAAAGTAGGTTTTGTATATAATAAATCCGATTTCAAACTGATAAATAAGATCTATTACCCCACTGAGGGTTGGGGGATGACAACGATGGATGATAAAATTGTTATGAGTGATGGCACAAATGTTTTGTATTTCTATGAGCCTGAAATGTTTACAGTAATTTCCAAAATTGAGGTTTACGATAATGAAAAGAAAAGAGACTCATTAAATGAACTGGAATACGTAAATGGTGAGATCTGGGCAAATATCTGGATAAATGATCATATTGCTCGAATTGATCCGTCGACCGGAAAAGTTCTAGGCTATATAAATTTGAAAGGAATTCTTCCTGCCTCTGATCGTGATCCTGATACTGACGTATTAAATGGCATTGCTTATGACGATAAGGGCAAAAGAATTTTTGTCACAGGCAAAAGATGGCCAAAACTATTCGAGATAAAGGTTACAGAATAAAATTGGTACCATAAACAATCTTCAGTGCTTCCGGAATAATTCCAAATTCAGCCGGAGTCTGACCAAGAGATTCGCCATCAGCTTCAGCATACATTGCTGTTTTTGAATTTACCTTAATATTTTTGCACTTATATCCGTCAATCTTTGGATGCTGCAGGATGCGCCCATTATAAAGGATCTTAAGGTTCCTGATAATCTCAAATTTGCCCATGCCGTTTATAATAGTAACATCAAGTAATCCATCGGTAGGAACAGCTCTTGGAGTCTGTCTCATACCACCTCCGCAGTAACGTCCGTTGCCTACATTCAGAGAAAAAATATCTGCTTTAATTTTTTCTCCATCGATAATTATTTCAGCCTTAGTGTTTTTATATGATAGCAGACTTGTAAGTAAATTATAAAAGTAGATGAGTTTTCCTCCATGACCTTTGTCCTTCTGAATATTTGTTTTTCTGACCACTACCGATTCAAATCCCAGCCCGGCAATGTTTATAAAATACCTTGTGTTTTTTTCAGCGCCGTTGTAAAAGCTTATCGTTCCGATATCATGTAACAATGTTTTATAATCGATGATAATCTCTATGGCTTTTTCGTAGTCAAGAGGTATTCCAAACATTCTACCCCAGTCATTGCCTGTGCCAACCGGTATTGATGCCACGACAATTTCTGCCGGAGGACAGGATTTATTGGTAAACACTCCATTTACCACCTCGTTTAGAGTTCCGTCTCCACCAACAGTAATTAATTTTCTGAAACCCGATGAGATGGCCTCCAGAGTAAGGTTAATTGCATGCCCTTTTCTTTCTGTAAATTCTACGACAAAAGAGAAATCCGCTTTTTCCAGAAGGTCCGATATTTTGTCCCAGTCTTTTTTACCTTTCCCGTTGCCGGCATTGGGATTTACAATGACCATCCATCTGTTGTGATCGGTATTTGGAATCATATTCGTTTTTTATGTGGCTGACAAAGATGGAAATAAATTGGTTAATTTTTAAAGACCGAAACATTATATCAACTTACCAATCATCTATCTTAGTGCATAAAGAACTATGCAGACCTTATTGTCAACCTTTGAGCCCTGGAGATAATACAAAAAATCATTGTTAATAAGATGTTGAAAACCCCCAAAAAAATGTTTACAATTACATCTTTTATGGCCGGCGGCAGATAGTCATTAATATTAAATTTGAACTCTAATTATAACTCGATAACTTAAAAACGATGGGTAGGATAATAGCTATTGCAAATCAAAAAGGAGGGGTAGGGAAGACTACTACAGCAATCAATCTGGCGGCAAGTCTTGCCGCTCTGGAAAAAAAGGTGCTTATAGTCGATGGAGATCCTCAGGCTAATGCAACTTCAGGTATCGGAATTGATACACGACAGATAAGATGTACAATATATGATTGTCTGATTGATGGTAAAGATCCGAAAGAGGCTCTGATGAAATGTGAGGTTGAAAACCTTTCTATCATACCTTCAAATATTGACCTGGTCGGTGCTGAAATTGAAATGCTCGACAGGCATGAGAGGGAAAAAATTCTTAAAGTGGTTCTGAAAAAAATTGAAGCAGATTATGATTATATTCTTATTGACTGTTCCCCTTCATTTGGGCTTCTTACAGTCAATGCATTAACTGCTTCAGATTCTGTAATTATACCTGTACAGTGTGAATATTTTGCGTTGGAGGGCTTGGGAAAACTTCTGAACACAATTAAAATTATTCAGAATAACCTTAATCCTGAACTTGAGATTGAGGGATTTCTGCTTACTATGTATGATTCGCGTCTGAGATTTTCAAATCAGGTTGCAGATGAAGTAAATAAGCATTTTCAGCAGATGGTTTTTAAAACTATAATACAACGGAATGTAAAGCTCTCAGAAGCACCAAGCTTTGGTCAGCCGGCAATCCTGTATGATGCTGATTCAAGAGGTACGGTCAATTACCTTAATCTTGCAAAAGAACTTATTGAGAAACAGGAAACAAAAGTACTACAGTAAGCCACTTTTCAATTCCGGAAATAAAGATGAATATGACAAAGAAAAATGCGTTGGGAAGAGGTCTTGGTGCATTGATTGATGGAGTGGAGAAAGAAGTACTTGAGAAAAAAGTTGAAGCAAACCTTGATATCGCGGTTGATTCTATTGAAGCTAATCCTTTTCAGCCAAGGACCAGCTTTGATGAAAAAGCGCTTGAAGAACTTTCAGTATCCATCAGGAAACTTGGTATAGTACAGCCACTTACTGTAAGAGAAATTGAGTCAGGACGTTATCAGTTGATCGCAGGAGAAAGAAGACTAAGAGCAGCACGTCTGGCAGGTCTCACTCATGTTCCTGCATATATCAGAACAGCAGATGACCAGGCTATGCTTGAACTGGCCCTTGTTGAAAATATTCAGCGGGAGGATCTCGACGCTGTTGAGGTGGCAATCAGCTTTCAAAGGCTGATCGAAGAGTGTAAACTAACCCAGGAACAATTAAGCGACAGGGTAGGCAAGCAAAGATCAACAGTGGCGAATTATCTTCGTCTTCTGAAATTGCCTGCCGAAATCCAACTCGGCATTAAGAACAAACATCTTATGATGGGTCATGCCAGAACACTGGTCAACATTGAAGATCCCAAAAAACAAATTAATGTTTATTATAAAATCATCGATGGTGAACTTTCAGTACGTCAGGCTGAAGATCTTGTGAGACAATTGCAGTCTGAAAAAATAAAAGACCCGGCTAAAAATGAAAAAAAGAAAAAGCTGAATGATGATTTTACCCAACTGTCTGATCATCTTAACAAGATATTTTCTGCAAAAGTAAATTTCAGAATAAATGAAAAGGGAAAGGGTAAAATCGTTATAGCATTTGATAGTCCCGAAGAAATGGAACGCATTTTAGGAGTATTTGATCGCCTTAACTCCTGAAAATAATTATATTTGTCAGCTGTATGACTGGTTTTACTTATAAAGACCGGTCTGTTTGTTATTTTGAAGACTTTTCATAAAATACTGATTATACTTTTTCTGCAGCTGTTTTGCGTTCAGCAAATAGTGTTTGGGCAGGATACTATAGCTGTTTCAAAGCCTCTTAAACACAAATTTAAGCCTGAATCGATGAAAGCAACGATGATGGCTGTATCATTTCCCGGCCTTGGTCAGATCTATAACAGAAAATACTGGAAAATTCCTGTAGTATATATTGGTTTTGGTGCACTTATTTATGGCGCCGGGGTTTATTCAAAAAATTATATCACTTATGTGAAAGCTTATCAGGATTTTACCGATAATATACCTCAGACAAATAGTTATCTCAAATTAATAAGTGGTTCTCCTTCAACTTATGATCGGGTATTGTATCCGAAAACTTATTCTCCGTCTCTTTATGCTGCTTACAAGGACGGGATGCTTCGGCTTGTTGACTATTATAAAAGAAATCGGGATCTTTGTATATTGGCATCGGGGCCTGGTATCTTGTTTCAATACTGGATGCAAATGTGGATGCCAGTCTTTTTAATTATGATGTAAGTAATAATCTTAACATTACATTCGTTCCTATGCAGATGCCTTTACCCGGGGGGTTCCTGGGAGCAGGTTTTGGTGTGGATTTGAAAGTAACCTTTTAACTAATTAACTATGAAATTCAGAGCAATATTATTTCTTTTCTTCCTTGCGGTTTTAAAAGCGAATGCTGCACCGGATAATGACACAATAATAATTAAATCGGATAACACCAATGACCGTATTGCGGCTGATCTTGATAGTCTTGTTACCACGTGGTATGTTAAAATTGCTGTAAAAAATAATAGTGAAACCAATAGTGATACTGTCGGATTCTCATGCCCTGATTCAGTGTATAAGGAAAGGATAGGGAAGATCAATTCAATAATCCAGCTTGGTTATAATAGTATCATAAAAAATCATATCGAGGTTTATACAATAAGGAAAAGAGAAAAATTTGCTGCAATTCTCGGATTGAGAGACTATTATTTTCCTATGATTGAAGATGTTTTTGATTCTTATGGACTTCCGGCTGAACTGAAATATATGGCAGTAATAGAATCTGCACTTAATCCAGGTGTAGTAAATGGACGTTCCGGCGCTACAGGCATGTGGCAATTCATGTATAGCACCGGTCGGATGTACGGGCTTACAATTAACTCCATTATTGATGAACGAAGAGATCCTGTTAAAGCAACTCATGCTGCTGCACGATATATTAAAGATCTTTACTCAATATATAAAGATTGGGTTCTTGTAATTGCAGCATATAATTGTGGTCCGGGAAACGTAAATAAAGCAATTAAAAGATCGGGGAATAAAAAAGATTACTGGGATATTTATTACAGACTGCCCCGGGAGACCAGAGGATATATACCGCAATATATTGCTGCTGCTTATGCAATAACATACTATGCCGAACATAATATAGTTCCGCTCCCACTTAATATTCCTGTTGCAACTGATACCATAATGGTCAATAAGGATATTCATCTTGCACAGATTTCTCAGGTAATGGGCATTCCTCTTGGTGAACTTCATGCCCTTAATCCTCAGTATAAAACCGGACTGGTACCCGGCTCTTCGAAACCTCAGTCACTTACACTTCCAATGAATCATCTCGGCGATTTTATAAATCTGAATGATACAATAAGAAGTTATAAACCTGATGTTTATTTAAACAGAAATGTAGTGATAGCGGATCCTACAAGGTCGTCTTATATAACGACAGATATTAAGGGTAAAACAAAACTCATATATACCGTTAAAGATGGTGACAATATCGGATCAATATCAGAATGGTACAAAGTAGGATTATCTGACCTGAGAAACTGGAACAATATCTATAAGAACAAAATCAGGGTAGGCCAGAAAATTGTGGTATATGTAAATCCTTCAAAATCTGAATATTATTCGAAAATAAATACATTATCATATGCTGAAAAACAGGCTCTGGTTGGAAAAACAGCAGTATCTAATTCACAGCCGGCAGCAAATAATGTTCCGGAAGAAACTGATGGTGAATTTGTAACATACAGGGTTCGTAATGGAGATACCATCTGGGATATTGTAAAAATGTTTGATAATGTGACAACGACTCAGGTACTGTCATTGAATAATATCTCTGATCCGGGAAAAATAAAGGTTGGGCAGATATTGAAGATCAAGAAAAAGATTTGATTCTTTCTTACTATATGCAATGCGCCCTTTAAGGTCATTTTTATTATTATTGATCTTTCTGGCCTGTTTTACCGGTCTTCATTATATAATTAGTCTAAACCAGCTTTTTCCATCTGTTTCTGAGTTTGTTCCTTCAGGAATAATAGATGCTTTATTACCAGCAGCTAAGGAGAATAATGTAATTATACCGAAGGCCGTCGATACCATAAAACTGGTTACTGAAAATACATCCGGGTTACCTGAAAAATCCTCTATCCCGTTAGAAGGTTTTCTTGATTCTTTAAAATTTTCAAAACGACAGATACGAATCATTTATTATGGAGATTCGCAGATTGAGGGCGACCGTATTACTTCATACCTTCGTCATAGTCTGAGAAAAGGACGGGGAGGATCAGGTCCGGGATTATTTCTGCCGCTTATGCCAGTGATGTATACCAAATCAATCTGGCTACGATCTTCCTCCAACTGGAAAAGGTACAATTATCTTTCATACAAAGCAGGCGAAATATCGCACAGGAATCTGGGTCCCTTCATGGCCATTTGCAGGTATCTTCCCGATAAAGTCAAGACCAGGGAAATTGAAAAGGCGTACGTAAGTATCAGGCCGTCAAGTTATGCTGACAGCGCTACAGCCACTTATGACAAGCTGAGAATATTTTACGGCAATACAACCGGGAATGTAAATATCATTGTAAAAGGTGATGGTAACCTGTTATATTCAGATTCATTAAAAAGGGGCGAAGGATATAATGAAATCAATTGTCGCCTGGAAGGTAAAAAAGATATTACAATTGAATTCAAAGGCAGAGTTAGTCCCGATATATACGGCATTAGCATTGAAAGTGATAGCGGGGTGGTTGTTGATAATATTCCGCAACGAGGCAGCGCAGGTCTTGAGTTTACTATGGTTAACAGGAATAATCTCCGTGAGGCATACAAGAAGCTTTCTCCCGATCTGATTATACTGCAGTATGGTCTTAATATTGTAAAAAATGTAAGGGAGGATTATTCATATTATGAAAAAGGTCTGGTACGTCAACTGTCTCTCATTAAAAGTCTTTCACCTCTGACATCCATACTAGTTGTCGGCGTGACTGATATGGCAGCAAATGAGGGTGACAGTGTAAAATCTTACAATAATATTCCATCCATAGTTGAAGCTCAGAAGAATGCAGCAAAAAAGGATGAAGTATTCTTCTGGGATTCCTATCTGGCGATGGGGGGAAGGTCATCGATCATTAAATGGGCCGGAAAGGAACCACCTCTTGCTCAGAAAGACTATGTACATCTCACCTATCAGGGAGCAGATACACTTTCAAAACTACTGGTATCTTCATTATTTACTGTCCACCCGATTGATTCTGTTTCACCAAAGCCGGTAAAGATCAATATTCCCGAACCGCCTCTTATTGTACCTGATATTCAAAAACCGGGTCTTTTTAAATCTCTGGCCATTTCAGTATTTAGTTACAATCATGATAAACTATTTGTGTTCACCGCCCCGGCTTTCTGGATTTTTTTTCTGATCGTTCTTCTTGGTTATAGCTTCGTATATAAAAAAATGCATATCAGAAATATATACCTGTTTCTGATAAGTCTTTTTTTCTACTATAAAGCAGGAGGGCTTTTTTTATTCCTTCTGATATTTGTTACAATAATCGACTATACATGCGGATTATTAATATTTAAATCCAAAAGTAAGGCAGCAGGAAGATTTTTTGTGCTTCTTAGTATAATTTCAAATCTCGGACTGCTTGGTTATTTTAAATATACCGCTTTCATCATAAACTTAATTAATGGTTTGTTTGGAACTCACTTCGTCGTTTACGACCTTCTGTCGGCATTTTCAAATTCTTTTCTAGGAACTACTTTTGATATCAGTTTTATAATATTACCTATTGGCATTTCCTTTTTTACATTTCAGTCACTTAGCTATACTATCGATGTTTTCAGGAAGAAGATGGACCCAGTCAAAAATATCATTGATTTTGGTTTTTATGTTTCCTTCTTTCCTCATCTTGTTGCAGGTCCGATTGTAAGAGCTTCCGTTTTTATGCCACAGATATATCAGGAATTTAAACTATCAAGGCCGGAATTCAGCCACGCTTTATATATGATTTCCAAAGGTTTGATTAAAAAGATCGTTATCTCAAACTTTATAGCAATAAATCTTGTAGACCGTGTTTTTGATGCCCCTTCAATTTATTCCGGATTTGAAAACCTTCTGGCAATATATGGATATGGACTCCAGATTTACTGTGATTTTTCAGGATACACTGATATTGCCATCGGTGTTGCACTGATCCTTGGATTCAGATTACCGATAAACTTCAACTCACCCTATAAGGCTAAAAGCATTACTGATTTCTGGAAAAGATGGCACATATCTCTTTCACAATGGCTTCGTGATTATCTTTATATCCCTTTGGGTGGAAACAGGAAAGGGAAAATCCGAACATATATTAATCTTATGATAACCATGCTTCTTGGCGGATTATGGCATGGAGCCTCCTTAAGGTATGTGATATGGGGAGGGTTGCATGGAATAGGGCTTGTAATCAACAAAATATGGGATTCTATCTTCAGAAAACGTTCAGTTACGAGTTGGATTGGCAGGTTAATTGCAATATTTATAACATTTCAATTTGTCAATTTTTGCTGGATTTTCTTCAGAGCTCCTGATATAGACAGTGTGAAAATTATGCTGAAACAGATCTTTGAAAATTTTTCACCAGGATCATATATGACCGTTATTCCAGGATATAGCAATGTCCTGTTATTGATGGCGGTGGCATATATAATCCATTTCCTGCCGGAGCGGACTAAAGAGTCATACAGGGGATTATTTATAAAAATTCCGCTTGTTGGCCAACTGGCTATAATAATGGGTGTCGCAATGCTACTTTTTCAGATGAGAACGACAGAAATTATGCCGTTTATTTATTTCAGGTTCTAGAGAATTTCGAATGGTTTTTTGCCTCCCGGGGGGGTGTCGAAGAAGTCTTCTTAACCGCAAAGCACGCTAAGTAGGCATACCCCCTGCCGCTGCGCGGCTGTCCCCCTAAAGGGGGACTAATTCTGAGTCATAAAGAATTTTTCTTTTATGTAGAGAATTTACCCCCCTTTAGGGGGGAAGGGGGGCCGAACTCTGCGGTTAATGGATTTCGACTTTTTAGACACCTCCAGAGTTTGGTTTATTTAATGGCAGGGGTCTACAGATATGTATTCACTTTTTTTTCTCCCTTTACAAAAGGAGCTATTGCGCGATCATAAATACCCTGCACGTAGGCAATTGCCATACCATAATTGGTAACCGGAACACCAGCTTTGATTGCCGGTTGCAGCCTGTTATAAAGCTGTTTTCTTGTAATCATGCATCCGCCGCATTGTATTACAAGTGAATAATCTGTTACTGGTCGGGATAGAGAATCTAATCCGGCAACAACATCATATTCAAGTTTTTTACCTGTAAAATTGTTTATCCATCGTGGAATTTTGGTTCGTCCTATATCATCACAGGAAACATGGTGCGTGCAGGATTCAAGAAGAAGGATCCTGTTGCCGTCTGTCAGTGCCGATATTTTCGGGGTCCCTTTAAGATAATTTTCAAAATCGCCTTTAAACCTGGCAAGCATTATGCTGAAACTTGTAAGAGGAATATCACGGGGTATTGAGGCATCCGCCTTGACGAACACCTGTGAGTCTGTAATTGCCAGTGCTGGTTTTATTCCCGTTTTTTTAAGGAAAGCGTCGACTTCTCTTTCTTTCAAGACAATAGCCACAGCCTCATTGTCGAGGATATCCCGTATAGCCTGCATCTGTGGCAAAATAAGCCTTCCTGCAGGAGCTTCAATATCAATTGGAGTAATGAGTATTACTATATCACCATAACCGATCAGATCACCCAGTAAAGTGGGAGTATTATATGAATGTTCCGGAATTGTATTCCTGATAAGCGTTATGAGTTCCTCGTAATTACGCTTATCAAGGGATGAAAATTCAAAAACAGGCACTCCTGTAATGGATAAGACTTCGTTTCTAAACTCTTGTTTAAGTTCCTGAATATCAGATTTACTGTGGATTATAATATAAGGGAGATCGTGATCATTGAATTTCCCTATGAGTTCATCTTCAAATTTGCCCCATGAGTTTTCTGTTACTATCAGAATACCCATATCAATTGTTTCAATCGTCTTTAGTGTCCGGTCAACTCTTTTCGTTCCAAGCTCACCAGCATCATCAATACCAGCGGTGTCAATAAGAATTACCGGACCAAAGCCCGTTATTTCGAACGATTTTTTTACAGGGTCAGTTGTAGTGCCTGCATGGTCGGATACTATAGCTATATCCTGTCCGGCAAGACTGTTTATGAAGCTGCTTTTTCCGTTATTCCGGCGGCCATAAATTCCTATATGTGGTTTTGACTCCCGTCCTTTGGTGTCCATCATGTAAATTTGCTGCAAAATTAGCAAAATATTTGCTATTCCCTTTGGCCCTCTGTGTCTTCTCTGTGGCTCTCTGTGTAATTATAATTATCAAGAACTTACACCGAGTCACACGGAGAAGCACAGAGATTAAAGATCATCCAGGGAAAAACCTAATTTCAAGAGGTTTCCGGGTTGCAGAACGGATTTGAGTTTCGATTCGTCAATAAGCTTCAGAATGTTGTTGGCCTCAAAGATACTGATGTTTTTTTCTTTCATCAGCGAAGCGAGCTCAACTGCTTTGTGATAGCCGATATAAGGACTTAATGCGGTAGTGACTCCCGGACTATTGATAACAGCTTTATAACCAGCTGTTTCATTGATGACCAGTCCTGCAAAAAGATTATTTAATAAAGAACTATTGCAGGCAATAAGCAAATTAAGACTTTCAATCACCGCACAACCTATGGCCGGGAGGTAAGCATTAAGCTCAAGTGTTCCCTGCCCGCTAAGCGAGGAGATAAGTACATCGTTTGCATATATTTTATGAGAAGAGGAGATAACGAATTCAGGAATGACAGGATTAATTTTCCCGGGCATAATTGAGCTTCCAACCTGACGGTCGGGCAGGGAGATAATTTTATCCCCGGCGATATCCGATGCCAGCAGGCGTAAATCGGAAGTCATTTTTTCAAGGTTAACAGCATGAGCCTTCAGTGTAGCATGAATCTCGACCCATTTGTCCATGTTTGAGGTAGCATCCGACAGGTTCTCACTATGTGCAATCGGTAAACCTGTAAGATCACGAAGTTCAGGTACGACTTCCATTATAAAAAAACGCGGTAATGATAATCCGGTGCCAATTGCACCACCTCCCAGATTCACCTGTTTGATTCTCTCTGAACATTTTGATACCCTCCACCAGTCACGTGACAGGGCCTCATTATATGTACTGAATAAAAGGCCAAAAGATGATGGAACCGCTGCCTGCATCTGGGTATAACCCTGACGGAGGTTTATGCGTGTATTTTTCTCAAACTCTTCCACTTTTTGTCTCAGCGAGTTGATTATTTCCTCCAGTGACTGTAATAATCTCATTACAGCAACTGTAAGTGCTGTAGGAATTACATCATTCGTTGACTGGTAGATATTAGCATGTTCAATAGGATCGATATAAGTGTATTCTCCATACTCATGCCCGCATTTTATTAAAGCTGAATTAGTGATTATTTCATTGACATTCATGTTAATACTTGTTCCTGCACCTCCCTGGATGCCCGGAATTATAAAGTGATTAAAATGTAGTCCATCAGAGACTTCTTTTGATGCGGCAATAAGAGCATTCAGAATTTCTTCAGGAATAATCTTAAAAGGAAGATTCTTTCCCAGTTTATCTTCCGATGCAACCCTGAATTTTCGGTAAGTATTATAACAGGCCAGTTTAGTGATACCAACCGATTTGTACCATTCAACCGGGAAAAGAGAATTACCTGGGAAATTTTCTCTGGCCCTTTCCGAATGAATGCCATATAATGCATTGCCCGGGATTTTCTTTTCGCCTAAACTATCTTTTTCAATCCGGTACATATATCTTTTTTACCACAAAGGAACACAAAGTAACACAAAGGTAACACAAAGGTAACACAATGGACTTATTCAAGAACTCACCTATTAAAACAAGACAGATTTTACCCCCTTCAGGGGGGCAGGGGGGCCCTAAATTATATATTACTGCCGGAAACAGGTTTTGCATAAGCCAGTACATCCTTACCGGTAATCTCGACAGGGCACAATATTATAAGTCTTTCAATAACATTTCTGAATTCTCTTATATTACCTGTCCATAGGATATTTTGGAGCTCTTTTAAAGCATCCTCTTTGATGACCCGTTTACTCATACCATATTCACAGCAGATCAATGAATTAAAATATTCTGCAAGGATAGGAATATCGGTTTCCCTCTCATTAAGAGTCGGGACATTGATAAGGATAACACTAAGCCGGTGATAAAGATCTTCACGGAAATTATTACTTTCAATCTCTTTCCTGATATTCTTATTTGTTGCCGTAATGATCCGTACATTTACATGAATATCTTTGTCGGATCCGACCCTGCTGATTTTATTTTCCTGAAGAGCACGTAGAACTTTCGCCTGAGCTGAGAGACTCATGTCACCGATTTCATCAAGAAACAGAGTACCCCCGTTTGCCTGTTCAAATTTGCCAATCCTTTGTTTGATGGCAGAAGTAAAGGAGCCCTTCTCATGACCAAAAAGCTCACTTTCAATAAGTTCAGATGGTATGGCTGCACAATTGACTTCAATAAAGGGGCCTTTTGCCCTGCTACTTTTTTCGTGTATCTGATGGGCTACCAGTTCTTTCCCGGTTCCATTCGCTCCGGTTATCAGTACCCTTGCCTCAGTAGGTGCAACCTTGTCAATCATGCTTTTAACTTTCTCAATCGCTTCAGATTCACCGACAATCTCGTACATCTTACTCACCTTATTCTTAAGTACCAGAGTCTGGGTAATGAGGGTGGATTTGTCCATGGCGTTACGGATTGTGATAAGAAGCCTGTTCAGATCGAGAGGTTTTTCAAGAAAATCGTATGCTCCCTTCTTTATTGCTTCAACCGCAGTGTCTATGTTACCATGTCCGGAAATCATTACAACAGGTGTGTCCGATGAAGTTTCTATTATTTTCCCGAGAACTTCAATACCATCCATTTTAGCCATCTTGATATCGCAAAGAATAATATCGTATGAATTGGCAGAAAACAATTCAAGTCCCTTTGGTCCATCTTCTGCCAGGTCGACTTCATGTTTTTCATATTCCAGAACTTCTTTCAGTGTATTCCTGATAGCTCTTTCGTCATCTATTACCAGTATTTTCGACATACATATATATTAAATCCTCTATTAAAAATGCTAAGCGAAGTTTTCAAACTTCGCTTTCAAAACATTGCGACGAAGTCTGAAGACTTCGCCGAGCGGAGCCTGTACTCTGGTTTTTGCCCTGAGCCCTGAGCACTGTGCCATTCGCTCCATGCCCTTCTCCCTAGCCGCTATAGCGGAGCCACTTCCACATTTCTTTCCAGGAAGTTTTCTTACCATACATAAGTATACCGGTTCTGTATACCTTTGCTGCCATCCATACGAACGCGGCAAAAGTTATAAGCATAATTACCATTGAAACAGCTATTTGCCAGTATGGAACTCCGAACGGGATCCTGGCCATCATTACTATTGGTGCAGTAAGGGGGATAAGAGAGCACCAGAATGAAAGGGAGCTTTCGGGGTTCTGCATTGTTCCCATTGCAACCATTAATCCAAGAATAATAGGTATTGTAACAGGAAGCATAAATTGCTGAGTTTCAGTTTCATTGTCGACCGCCGATCCTATTGCGGCAAATACTGAAGCATAAAGAAGGTATCCCGTAATAAAATAAAATACAAAACATATAATTATCAATCCCCATGGCTGGTTCATTGCGCTATCGAACATCTTTGAGAATTCAGTAATCTGAGGGGATATTTCTGAACTCTGGGTTGTTGTTGTGGTCGGCTGGTTTCCCGACATCATATTCTGGGGCATTACCTGCGACACTTCAGTAACATTTGTTTTAGGAAGAAGTGTGGTTTTCAGGACGCCAACAATCCCCACAGTAAGAAAAATCCATATCATAAACTGGGTAAGACCAACAAGAGCAATACCGATTATTTTTCCCATCATTAGCTGTACCGGTTTTACAGAAGATATTATCACTTCGACTACCCTGCTTGTTTTTTCCTCGATTACACCTCTCATTACCTGTGCACCGAATATGAAAACCAATATATACATCAGGAATCCGAGTAAATAGGCAAGTGCCATAGCAATACCCGTACTTGTGCCTTTTTCTACTCCAGACTCATCGAGTTTTTTTGTCTGGACAGTAACATTTGTCTCTACGTTTTTCATTATATCATCAAGGTTTTCAATCTTGTATGCTAATAACTTCTGACGTTCAATTTCTTTTTTGAGTGAGTTTTCAATATATTGGAGAAGACCGATCGGAGGTTGTTTTTTTGAAATCAGATAAACAGCATTAGGGGTATGGATCAACTCTGGAGAAATATACAATATTCCATAGTAACCCGAAGCCTCGAAAGTTTTTTTAAGATCGTCGACTTTTGTATTAGGAAGATACACAAATTCGGCATCTTTTGTATTTTTTATAACACCTTTAAAAAGATCGGAATTGTCTTCAACTACTGCAATCTTTTTGAATTCACCGCTTTGGTTCATCATTAGAAGCGTGGGTACAATTATTATTCCGGCCATCAGAAGGGGAGCAAGGATGGTCATTATGATAAACGATTTTTTTCTAACCCTTGTTATGTATTCTCTTTTGATAATTACAGATATCTTGTTCATATTTGGAATGTTTCGAGGTTAATAGCGGTTCTTAATTACGGGCTTCAATTACTCTTATAAAGATCTCATTCATTGACGGCAAGGCCGGGTTAAATGAAATTATTTTGCCCGATTTCATAACAGTCTGCAGGATATCATTTGTATTTATATCGCTGGTAGTTTTCAACCTGATAATGCTTTTGTTAGTATCAGTCTGCTGTTTCAGAATGTTGTAATGTCCATTTCCTTCTATTGTCACATTCCCATCAAAGACCAGATCATATTCATTTGCAGCCCATCTGCTCCTGATCTCATGAACGCTTCCTTCCAGGATAGCTTTTGCTTTATCAATAAGAGTGATATTATCACAAAGTTCCTCAACCGATTCCATGTTATGAGTTGAAAATATTATTGTTGCACCACGCTCACGAAGGAAGAGAATCTCATCTTTAATGATTTTTGTATTCAGAGGGTCAAAACCTGTGAAGGGTTCATCGAATATCAGGAGCTTAGGTTCGTGGAGAATAGTTGTTACAAACTGAACTTTTTGTGCCATTCCTTTTGACAATTCTTCAACTTTCTTCCCCCACCAGTCAATTATATCGAGTTTTTTAAACCAGTACTTTAGTCTTCGCATAGCCTCAGCCTTGGAGAGACCTTTTAACTGAGCAAAATATAATGCCTGCTCTCCAACTTTCATCTTTTTGTATAAACCTCTTTCTTCGGGAAGATAGCCAATAAACTGGACATCAGAAGGTACAAGTTTCTTCCCGTTAAGGAATAGCTCACCTGAATCTGGTCCTGTAATCTGATTGATAATCCTGATGAGAGTGGTTTTACCGGCGCCGTTTGGGCCGAGAAGCCCGTAGATGCATTGTTCCGGAACAGACATACTTACATTATCGAGTGCCAGCTGATTACCGTATTGTTTAGTGACATTCTTTGCTTCAAAAAGTGCCATAAGAGAATTTGTTTTAATATATTTTCAATAGATATGTAAATATAAAAAAACTCCGGGAAATTAAATCATAAGTCAGAACAATAGAATAGACGAACAAAGAAATCAGAAGTTTTTCGAATTCTGAATTCTTAATTCAAATGTTCTGCATTCTTAATTCTTTTTTATTCGAAGTAACCCTTCATTCTATCGAAAAAGCCCTTATCGTTTTTATCGGGAGCAGGAGTAAAGGATTCAGAATCTTTAAATTTCTCGAAAACTTTCATTTCCTCTTTGCTCATGCTTTTCGGAATCCACACATTGACATTAACAAGCAGATCGCCTCGTCCATAACCGTTAACTTCGGGTAATCCTTTGCCACGAAGACGAAGGATCTTACCTGGTTGGGTACCGGGTTCAATTTTGATTTTAACATTGGTGTCGACAGTAGGAACTTCAACATGAGTTCCTAACACAGCATCGGGAATACTGATAAACAGATTATATATCAAATCGTTGCCTTCCCTTATGAGTTCCGGATGTTCTTCCTCATCAATTACAACGAGGAGATCCCCGTTTTCCCCGCCACGGCGAGGTGCATTACCTTTGCCGCTTACAGTCATCTGCATTCCTTTACCGACACCTGCAGGAATATTGATTTTGATAATATCTTCTTTTTGTATAACTCCTTCACCGTAACAGGCAGTACATTTTTTTGTAATTGTTTTTCCTTCCCCTCCACATGAAGGGCAGACCGATGTGGTCTGCATCTGACCAAGCATAGTATTTGTGAGCCTGGTAACATGGCCTGATCCATGGCATGTTGTACAGGTTGTAATGCTCGCTGCACTTGCTGCTCCGGTTCCACCACAAGTGTCGCAGATATCATATTTATTAACCTTTATTTTCTTTTCAGCCCCGTTAGCTACTTCCTGTAGAGTAAGTTTTACTTTTACCCTTAAATTACTTCCCTTGTTTATCCTTCGTCCTCGTCTCGCACCACCGAAACCTCCAAAACCACCAAAAGCATCACCGAAAATATCACCGAATGAGGAGAAAATGTCATCCATTGTCATCCCCTGACCTGAGAATCCTCCACCATTATTGCCCATTCCAGCATGGCCATAACGATCATACCGGGCCTTCTTTTCATCACTACTCAGTACTTCATATGCCTCAGCTGCTTCCTTGAAATTTTCTTCTGAGGCCTTATCACCAGGATTCTTATCAGGATGATATTTCAAAGCTTGTTTTCTGTAAGCTTTCTTTATTTGTTCCTTTGTGGCCTCTTTCGATAATCCAAGCACCTCATAATAATCTCTTTTTCCCATCCCTTTTGAATTTTATTTTCTCAGCCACCAATTTGTCGTTCAGATTTGGTTCTATTCTCCCACAATTACTTTTGAAAACCGCAAAACTTTGTCTTGTAAATAATATCCCTTTTCAACGACATCGATTACTTTTCCTTTTTTTTCAGGATCCTCAACCGAAACTTTGGCGACAGCCTCATGAATGTCAACATTGAAATTACTATTCAGCGATTCTATTTCCTTTACTCCGTTCTGCTTTAAAAAATCGCTGAATTTACCGTAAATAATGTCAATTCCATCTCTTCATGGCGACGCAATCAGAGGCAGTATTCATATGTCTTAGAGCCCGTTCAAAATCATCCATTAGCGGAATTATACCAAGGAACAGATTCTCCCCGGCGTATTTCGATAAATCCATTTTTTCACGAAGGGTCCTCTTCCTGTAATTGTCAAATTCAGCAGAGAGACGAACATACTTATCCTGCATTTCTGCCAGTTTTTCTTCGGCAGCCTTAACTTCAAGCATCATTTTGTCAGTATCCACCTCTTCCAGCTCTCTGTTTTTCATATCGGTTTCATTTGGCAAGTTTAGATCGGAATCTGTCCCTGTGCTATCAGGATTAATAGTATTTTCTTTATTTTCAGTTAATTTGTCAATATTATTTTGTGTTGCGTCCTCCTGTTCCCTAAACTTTCTTTTCATCATTACACCATTATTTCATTTCACATCCTAATTTAACAAAAGGCCTGCCAATCATAAATATTTGACAAATTGGCAGAACCAACGAGGCATCCTTAACCATAAGGGTGGCTCCCTGCTCCCGCTTAGACCGGATTAATCATAAGTCTTCAATAAATTCAACAAGGTCTCCGAATTGATCCCCCTATAGGGGACATCCCGATAGCTATCGGGAGCGCAGCGGCAGGGGGTGTTCCATCTTTTTATGATACTCTTTGTATATCCGCTCCCAGGGCATTGAGCCTGGTATCGATATTCTGATAACCCCTGTCTATCTGTTCGATATTATGGATAACACTTTTGCCTTCAGCTGAAAGAGCAGCAATAAGAAGAGCTACCCCGGCCCTTATATCAGGTGATGACATAACGGTACCTTTTAATTTTATCATTTTGTCCTGACCGATTACTGTTGCCCTGTGCGGATCGCATAGAATAATCTGAGCGCCCATATCTATGAGTTTGTCGACAAAAAACAGGCGGCTTTCAAACATTTTCTGATGGATAAGAACAGCCCCTTTTGCCTGAGTAGCGACTACAAGGAATACACTCAACAGATCGGGAGTCAGTCCGGGCCATATAGCATCAGAAATGGTCATTATTGATCCGTCAATGAAGGTTTCTATTTCATAATGTTTCTGACCCGGGATAAAAATATCATCACCTCTTCGTTCAAAATTAATACCGAGACGCCGGAATGAGTCGGGTATTATACCAAGATTATCATACGAAGTATTTTTGATTGTTATTTCCGATTCAGTTATGGCAGCCATTCCGATAAATGATCCGATTTCTACCATATCCGGAAGAATGGTATGGGTGCATCCGCTGAGACCAGACACTCCGTCGATATACAGCAGATTTGAACCAATGCCATCTATTTTTGCCCCCATTGAAACAAGCATCCTGCAGAGTTGCTGAACATAGGGTTCACAAGCAGCATTGTAAATAGTTGTGCGGCCCCTGGCCAGGACTGCCGCCATAATAATATTTGCTGTACCGGTTACCGATGCCTCATCGAGGTGCATATAGGTGCCTGTTAATGCGGGTGCTTCAACTTTAAAAAACGGATCAGAGGAATCAAATTCAAAATGAGCTCCAAGTTTCTGGAATCCGGTGAAATGTGTATCGACTCTGCGACGGCCAATTTTATCACCTCCGGGTTTTGGAATAAATGCTTTTCCAAAGCGAGCAAGGAGTGGTCCAACAATCATTATAGAGCCTCTCAGGCTTGAGCTCTGTTTTCTGAATTCACTTGTCTGGAGATAATCGAGATTAACATCCACCGCTTCAAAGCTTACTTCAGACGGGGATTCTTTTTTTACTTTTACACCCATGCAGCCAATCAGTTCGATCAGCATATTTACATCACTTATGTCGGGGATATTGCGGATTGTAATCTTTTCTGAAGTCAGCAGCGTTGCACAGATCACCTGCAAGGCTTCATTTTTAGCTCCCTGAGGTGTTATTTCTCCCTTGAGCGATTTACCCCCCTGAACAATGAATGTACTCATTAACGTCGGCCGTGTCCTTTTTTCTTAACGAATTGTTTGTTCTGCGGTTTTCCATGAGGTTTTCCAAGCGGTTTCCTTTTCACAGGAGGAATAAGCTCTCTGACTTCAAGAATTCTTACTCCTTCGGTCATTAACAGTTTCCCTTTAGATAATAATTTCATATCCTTAATTATGACCTCATCAGCTACCTGTCCTCTGTTCCATGTAATATAAGATTTTTTCATCTGATTGACGATCAGAGTTGTAAGATATTCCTTCTCAGGTCCCTCATTCATTTCTACCGCTGCATCTATCATTAGCTCAATAATCCGGCCATAGTGAAGAAACCTTATATCACCCTGTTTATATGGAACCTGCTTCGGTTTCTCAACAAACTTCGATGGTTCAGGTACTGGATATGGTGAATCAATATCCAGCTCAAAATTTGCGATCAGGGCAAGATGATCCCATAATTTATGTTTAAAATCGCCGACATCACGAAGATGGGGATTAAGATTGCCCATGATTGAGATTATTGTCTTTGCGGCACGATTTCTCTCTGTCCTGTCTTCAATAGTCTTTATATGATCGACCATTTTCTGAACATTTCTTCCATATTCCGGCAAAGACATTCTTTTTCTCTGAGTATTATAATCGTAATTCATTGCGAGCATTTTATTTTATGCAAAGCTAGTAATTTATAGCAAATTCAAGATAAATTGCGTGATGGTAAAAAAGTATTGAATTTTTATTATAAAATTATGAAGCAACACAATATGAAGATAATATCATCAATTGTTCTTTTCCTGTATTTTTTTATCACTGTTGAAGGCAATGATGGATATAAGCGAAATCACGCTGTTGATATTTTAAATTACAATTTCTCAATATCCGTAAATGATACAAATAATATCATTTCAGGACATGGTGAAATAACAATACATTTTATCGCAGCAATAAAAACTCTTTCTTTTGATCTGAAGAATAAAAGCGCTGACGGCAAGGGAATGAGTGTACAAAATGTGAGTTTTGATAAGGGATCACTTATATGGACCCACGTTAATAACAAGATTACTGTAATTTTCACCGATTCAGTAAAGGCTGAAACACAGGGTATTGTATCAATTGATTATTCGGGTATACCAGCTGATGGATTGATAATATCGAATAATAAATTCGGAAAGCGAACATTCTTTGCAGACAATTGGCCAGACCGGGCCCGTAACTGGCTTCCATGCATTGATCATCCATATGATAAAGCTACTGTCGATTTTATTGTCACTGCACCTGATCATTATCAGGTTGTAGGAAGCGGTCATCTGGTCGAGGAAAGTTGTATGCCATACAATACAAAGCTGACTCACTGGAAGGAAGATGTTCCCCTGGCTACTAAGGTCATGGCAATCGGAATTGCGAATTTTGCTGCCAGATTAGAAGGAACGGTAAGTGACACTCCGGTCTGGAGCTGGGTATTCACTGAGAACAGATCAGAAGGATTTAATGATTATTCCGCAGGGATGAGACCCCTGGCATTTTATTGTAAACTTTTAGGTCCGTACCCATATGAAAAACTTGCAAATGTTCAATCAAAAACAATTTTTGGAGGTTTAGAAAATGCAAGCTGCATTTTCTATTCTGAAAATTCTGTCACAGGTAAAGGCAAAGCTGAGAATCTTATGGCTCATGAAATTGCTCATCAATGGTTTGGAAATTCAGTCACCGAAAATGACTGGCATCATATATGGCTCAGTGAAGGATTTGCCACTTACCTGACTGCGGTATATCAGGAAAAGATATATGGTAAGGAGACCTTTGATGAAACAATGAAAACTGCCAGGGATAGCGTGATCAGTTTATATTTGCGCAAGCCCCGGCCGATAGTGGATACAACAGTGACGAATCTGATGAGATTGCTGAATCATAATTCATATCAAAAAGGAGCATGGGTTTTGCATATGTTAAGAAGGAAGCTTGGGGAGGATGTGTTTTGGCGGGGGATGAAATCTTACTACGAAAAATTCAGGGATAAAAATGTTCTGACAATAGATTTTCAGAGAGTAATGGAGACGGCAAGCCAAAAGGATTTAACAGGTTTTTTCAACCAATGGCTATTTATTGCCGGCCAGCCTGATCTGAAGATCAAAACTATTTACGCAGGCAAGAATGGATTTACAGATATAATAATTGAGCAGATGCAGGATCATTTGTTTAATTTTGATATTGAGCTGCAAATAAAAGATTCAAAGGATTCATATTTGCTCAAAATCCCGGTTACTGAAAGGATAACAAGAAAAACTATTAAAGCACGGGAGAAAACTGAAATTATTCCTGATCCGAATACAAATCTCTTGTTCAGGTTAATTTTGCCACCAAAGAACAAAGACACAAAGGGTTCACCAGAATAATGCAGGCAGGAAATTATTTTTTGTAACCTGGTGACCTGATGTCTTGGCGGCAGAAAAAAACTAATTATTCTGCACCCAGGCTTCTCCGTTAAAAATGAACTCTTTTACGTTAACATTTTGTTCATTAAGGAGTTTTCTTGAATCACTTATGAATTTTTTCATCAGTGAGAATGCTTCAGGTTTATCAAAAAAATCAGGCTTATCTTCAAACTCCGAACAGGGCAGAATAAAGAATTTTTTCCTGTAGTTTACAATAGGAGCGTAAACCCAGGTAAGATAATACCCGGCATTTGATACGCTGTATTTATCATTCTCTTTTGTAAGTTCCACTCTTACAATCGATCCTCCGTCGGTTTTTGGTTTACGCTGATTAGATATAAAATTGCCTAAAGAGTAGACTATAAGTTTATTTTCTTTAGATATTGAATCCCTGACCATTATCATTTTCTGGATCACGTGGGGATGTGATCCTATTACCATATCAACGCCAATTGACAGGAAATATCCTGCCATATCTGTCTGAGCTCTTGAAGGTATTGTATCATATTCTGTTCCCCAGTGTAAAAAGAGAATAATAATATCAGCTTTTTTACTCTTAGCTTTCTCCACATCTTTTGTAATCGATTCTTTATCAAGCATATTTACAATCACAGGTTCAGGTACGGGTAATCCGTTTGTGCTGAAAGTATAATTTATCAGAGCTACTGAAGTTCCGTTTTTGTAAATCATAAGAGGTGAAAGGCTGTCGCGTGCTGAGGCATTGAGAAAAGTACCGGTATGAGGAATGCCTATGCTGTCGAGTTTTGTGATAGTACTGATTATTCCTTTCTTCCCCCTGTCGGCTGCATGATTATTGGCTGTAACAAGATAATCAATACCTGCATTTTTACATGCTGAAGCAAGATCCGCAGGGGAACTGAACTGAGGATATCCCTTATAGGGCGGTCCGGAGAGTGTGACTTCAAAATTTGCAATCGCAATATCTGCTTCACCAATGACAGGTTTAATATATTTAAATACATCATCATAATTAAAAGTATGTGTTTCCCTGTTTTCGGCTGACCATATCTGTTCATCATGACCCATAATATCTCCTATAAACAGGAAGGATATTCTTTTGGAAGAATTCGTGTTATCCTGACTTCTGGCAAAGGAGAATATGGAAATAAGTAGCAATAAAAAGAAACTTCTCCGGAAATTGTTGGTTTTACTAAGCATAATTACATCACTTATTAATAATTCATCCTTTCATGACAAAGATACATTAATTCGACTTTCATTTTTGGGCTGCTTTTCAGCATGTATGGTTGTTGATAACGCAACTTTAAACCACACAAAGCCCACCTTCGTTAAGCTCCGGTGGGTAAAACACAAAGTACACAAAGTAAATATCCCAATAATCTGACCTTTGTGACCTTTGTGTAATTTCTTTGTGAACTTTGTGGTTAATGGATATATTATCTGCATTGGGGATCATTTCGTACTTTTGGTTTTTAATTTTTACAGGATTCAATTTTCTATTCATATGGCTGAGTTTCCTAAAATCAAATTATTGAATTTCAGAAAGATCATTCTGGCAGCGTGGCCTTTTCTTCTTGCAGGGCTTATCTTCCTTGGTACCAGGCTGGCCATACGGAACAGCACCGTGGTAGAGTCAGCTTACTCAGAGCGGATCTACCCGGTGTTAGCATGGTCCTTTTCCTTTCTGAGTCATTTTATTCCATTTTCGCTTTGGGATATATTTTGGGTGTTAGTAATAATAGCATTGACGGGTGCGTTGGTTCTTGTAATATTCAGAAAAATCAAATTTCGCTGGTATATTCTTCGATCATTTCAACTATTAGCATTACTGTATTCATTTTTCTATATATCATGGGGTTACAATTATTTCAGACCAAACATTGAAAAGAGATTAAAATGGGAATCACCACCTGCAAATGAGAAGTTATTCCGATCAATTCTGGATACCCTAATTGCTGAGACCAATAAAAATTATATTTCTTTTACATCAGCTGATTATCCTGAAATAAATAAACTTGTTGAAGAGTCATACCGAAGAAACGCTCCTGAACTTGATATTTCATATCCTAACGGAACACGGAGGCCAAAAGCGATGATATTCAGTTCCTTTTTTGCCAAAGTAGGAGTAAGTGGTTATTTCGGACCCTTTTTTAATGAAATTCATCTGAATTCCTACAATCTTCCTATGGACTATCCATTCGTCCTGGCACATGAAAAAGCACATCAGTTTGGATTTACAAGCGAGTCAGAAGCTAACATGGTTGCATTCGTAATTTGTACAAAATCAGAGGATCAGCGACTGAGATATTCGGGATTCCAGTCCCTTCTTCTTTACTTTCTGAGGGATGCATCGCGCATGAAGGATTACAAAATTTTTATAAGTAAAATAGATACGGTTGTTATTAAAGAGTTTCGCATGCGTCAGAAATATTATCAGGCACTGGAAAACAAAAATCTTTCAAGGGTGCAAACAAAGGCTAATGATATTTATTTAAAAGCTAATAAAGTTGATAAAGGAGTTGAGAACTATAATCAGGTTGTATCTCTAGTGATAGATTGGTATTATAATACGGTGATGAATAAATTGAAGAACTAAAACCTACAGATCATGACCTATCTTAAAAATTCATTGATCCCCGGTTCTTAAAATCCTAAGAATTATTATCTTTGCCCGCTTTATTTTTAAACAACCCGGGCTAAATTCAGGGCATATTTATGGAAGTGAAAAAGCATCATCTCGACATTAAAAAACTCTCCTTTGCTGGTCTGATAATAACATTAGGTGTAGTTTATGGCGATTTGGGAACCAGTCCGCTTTACACAATGCGGGCTATACTTCTTGCGGGGAAAGCCAATATAAATGAACTGCTCGTTTACGGTTCCTTGTCATGTATTTTCTGGACCCTTACATTACAGACAACAATAAAATACATTATAATAACCCTTCGGGCAGATAATAATGGAGAGGGAGGAATTTTTGCACTGTTTGCGCTGATAAAGAAAAAATCGGGATGGGCAGCTCTCCTTACAATGATAGGAGGGGCGGCATTGCTGGCAGATGGAGTTATAACACCCTCAATTACAGTAACATCAGCAATCGAAGGTTTGAGGCTCTTCAATACTGATATACCTGTAATTCCAATTGTGCTCATTATATTCGGTGCTTTGTTTTTTATACAGCAGTTTGGTACCAACTTTGTCGGCGGTTCATTTGGTCCGATTATGGTAGTATGGTTTTCAATGCTTGGAATACTTGGATTTTCCCAACTTTTGTATTATCCCGACATTTTCCGGGCTTTCAGTCCGGTGTTTGCTATAAAATTTCTGAGTGAGTATCCAGGGGGATTTATTCTGCTTGGAGCTGTCTTTCTGTGTACCACGGGAGCAGAGGCCCTTTATTCTGATCTTGGTCATTGCGGAAGAGCAAATATCCGTGTATCATGGATATTTGTTAAGATCACATTACTATTGAATTATTTCGGACAGGGAGCCTGGGTAATGATGCATCACATTGACAGCGGGCAATTGAATCCCTTTTATGCAATCATGCCAAAATGGTTTCTTTTACCAGGGATATTGATATCAACAGCGGCTGCGATAATAGCAAGTCAGGCATTAATAAGCGGGTCCTATACACTATTGAGTGAGGCTGTTTCACTGAATTTCTGGCCTAAAATCAGAATTTTACATCCCACATTTATCCAGGGTCAGGTATATCTGCCATTCGTAAACTGGTTTCTATGGATCACATGCAGCCTGGTTGTATTCTTTTTCAAAGAATCGGCGAATATGGAAGCAGCATACGGATTGGCAATCACAATCACAATGATAATGACTACCTTATTATTATCATATTACTCCTATCAAAGCGGATGGAACCACAGGTTGGTTCTCCTGATGCTCGTTGTTTATCTGTCAATTGAAGGTAGTTTTTTGATTGCTAACCTTCATAAGTTCAAATACGGCGGATGGTTCACTCTTCTGCTGGCATCTTTATATTTCCTTATAATGTTTGGATGGTATTTCGGGAGAAAGCTTAAAAACAGGTATGTAACTTTCACTGATCTTTACAAATACATTGATCTGTTCAAAGATCTCTCGAAAGACAATTCCGTTCCAAAAACGGCCACTAACCTGGTTTATATCATCAAAGCCAACAGAACCGATCAGGTTGAATCAAAGGTCATATATTCCATCTTTCAGAAACAGCCCAAAAGAGCAGATACCTATTGGTTTATACATGTGGACAGAATTGACGAGCCTGACAGGATTGACTATCAGGTGAATCAGATAATTCCCGGAATCCTTATCAGAGTGGATTTTCATATAGGTTTTAAGGTAGAACCCAAAATCAATCTTTATTTCAAAGAGGTGCTTGAGGATATGACTGCATCTGGCGAAATAAAGCTTGAGAGTACATTCAATTCACTCAAAAAACATTCAATGCCTGCCGATTTTAAATATATCCTTATTGACAGGATAATGCCTCGGGATTATAAACTCTCAGGCTTGGATAACGTAACGCTTGCCTTGCATAGTTTGTCGCGATTATTGTGTATTTCAGATGTAAAAGCCCTGCAACTCGATTCTGCTAACACAATCGAGGAACAAGTGCCAATTACAATTGATCAGCCGATTCAGACCAGGATAACAAGGTTGAAATAACATCTTTCTTTGTTTTGCCGCTCTGACCCAACCAAAGGGCAATGTAGGGAATGGTCGCGACTGTTCTCTGCTATTATAATTATTCAGCAGGTGATATACGTGAATTTGTTCCTCCCAGTATTATGTCGTCAGAATTGAGTAACATTTCAACGTATTGGGCTCGTTTATAAATGAAGGGATTGCTGCTTAGTTTGTTTTTCGACAATTTTCCACGGAATTCATCGAGACTATTGTAATTTTTTCTATCCATCCATGCTTCCAGCTCTCCTTTGATCTGATTAATCTGGGTCAATCCGTTTCTGTATATTGTGCTTACAACCTGTACGCACGTGGCACCTGATAATAAGAGTTTAACTACGTCATCACCGGTGAAAACTCCATGACTGCTGCAAATATCAGCCTTAATATTATCGAACAGAAGGCCAGTATACCGCAAGGATTTTTTATAGTCGCCTTCGTGGCTTAGATTCGACTTTTTAATATGCTTTTCATTTGTAACATTAATGTCGGGTTGGAAAAAGGAATTAAAAAGAACAAATGCATCAACCCCTTCATTATCAAGAGTTTTAATAAAATTCAGAATATTGGAATAATCAGGGCTTAATTTTACACTGATAGGGATGGAAATGCTCTTTCGAATCTCTTTCAGCGTTTTAATTTGCTCTTCTTCTATTGCGTTTCCCTTTTTATCAAAATCTAGAGGAATCTGGTAAAAATTAAGCTCTATTCCATCGATTCCTGTTTCGCTCAGCAGTTTGGCATATTTTCCCCATGTATCATCATTAATGGCATTCAGACTGGCTATTACCGGTATTGACAGACTTTCAACCGCCTTACTGATATTAAGAAGATGTTCATCAGGACCGCCATGCACAATATCAGGATGAATTGTTACCATTTCGGCATTGAGATCGTTAAACTCAGTAAGTTTTTCATCAAGCTGAAATCTTTCTAGTTGTATTTCTTCTTCGAAAAGAGATTTATAGACAATTGCTCCAATGCCAAGGTCCTCTGCTTTTTTAAGCGTATCTATGTTTCTGACAAGATTCGACGCACCTAGAATAATGGGATTCTCAAGTTCCAATCCCATATACTTTGTTTTAAGTTTATTCATATGAATGATATTATTCTGAAAATTTTATGACTTCTACCGGACAGTTGTCTGCGGCTTCCTTTATTTTCTCTGTATAATCAGCATAACTGACTCCTTCAATTACGGTAGCTTCGTCTTTCAGTTTGAATACTTCAGGACAAATATCCTCGCACAATCCGCATACTGTGCAACCTTCTTCAATCCACACTTTTGTAATTGCCACTTTCTTTTCGTTTTTAGGTTAATTATAATCTTCTTCAAGATCATTATGATTATCTCCTCCGAGACTGTAATAGTTATTCTCTTCATCCTCATCACCGTTTTTTTCTACATCATCATCGAGTTCAGAGCCAGGGATATCGAGATCATCCCCTGTCATATTATCTGAAAATTCATCCTCATTGGGTTGGCTCTTTTTACTGGAATCGGCCTGAGTTTTAATCTTTGAGGGATCTTCCGGATTTATATTTCTTGCTTTTTGATATTTTCCATATATGTCTTCAGTAGGAGGGTACGATGGATATCCCTGCGGATCATTCTGGTCTATATTTTTATTTGGATTATCTTTCATATAATTATGTACTACATAAATGTTCAACAGAAAAAGATACTACCACTTTAAACAAACTCATAACTTTTATTGTTCATTGTTTAAATTGAATTTAACGCGGACCCTGAAATAAAACTTAACACCATTGATCATATAATAATCTGTATATTCGTAATTATTTATTGTTAAACATAAAAAGTTCCATATATTTAGAGTAAGCATCCTTTTAAATATAAATGAAATAATAACCTATATTCAATACCTTGTAAACTATGTTGTTGGTACAAGATATTACTTTCTGGCCGTTTATAGTTTTTGCATTTATTGTGATTTTCCTCGTCGGAATAATGCTTGGTCTTTCATGGGTACTTGGTGAACATCATAAGGAAAAGAAAACGGATGAACCATATGAATCAGGGATACCTCCTACAGGAAATGCCCGATTAAGATTTTCTTCCGGTTTTTATATTATTGCAATGTTCTTTGTCATTTTCGACCTTGATGCCGCCTTTATAATGCTTTGGGCAGTTTCATTTCGTGAGCTTGGAATTGCCGGTTATATTGGAATACTCTTTTTTATAGGATTATTAGTAGTGTTGCTGATATACGAACTAAGTATAGGCGCTCTGGATTTTGGACCTAATGGAAGAAAAATACTGAAAGCCAAAAACCTTAAAGAACTGCTAAAATGATAAAACCCGATACCAGGAAAAATATAGAGGATCTGATTGTTCCAGATGAAATAAACAGAACGGTTTTAATGGGAAAGCTCGACGATATGATTGGGTGGGGACGAAAGAATTCAATGTGGCCTTTCGGGTTTGGCCTGTCTTGTTGTTTCGTGGAAATGGCTACAGCACTGACAAGTCGCTATGATATTGCACGTTTTGGAGCTGAAGTAATAAGAGGAACACCTCGTGAATCGGATGTGATCGTTATTGCAGGCACAGTATTTATGAAAATGGCACCGATAATTCAAAGGCTTTATGAGCAGATGATGGCTCCCAGATGGGTCATTTCAATGGGATCGTGCGCAAATTCCGGCGGAATGTACGATATATATAGTGTTGTTCAGGGTGTCGATAAATTCCTGCCTGTAGATGTTTATGTTTCTGGCTGCCCTCCGCGTCCTGATGCTTTTATTGAAGGACTTTTGTTACTTAGAGATTCTGTGGGCAAAGAAGAGCGTCCGTTAAGCTGGGTCATTGGTCCTCAGGGAATACATAGACCTGCTAAAGTCTCTTTACGGGATGAAAAGATGGAAGAAAGATCCCAAATGGGAACTATAAGACCTATGAATGAAATTTAATTCTCTTGAATGGACCAAAAGAATCCCAATATTATTTCTGAACTTAAATCGAGATTTGGTGAAACAGTGATTCTGTATCATCAACAGACTATAGACGGTACTCCGACTTTATGGCTCGACAGTAATAAATTGATTGAGGTACTGAAATATCTCAAATTAGAAATTGCACTTCCTTTTACGCTGTTATACGACCTGACTGCGATTGATGAAAGGGTACGACGAAATTGCAATGGACAACCGGAAAGTGATTTTACTGTGGTTTACCACCTTACATCCTTTGAAAGAAATTCGGATTTAAGACTAAAAGTCGCTCTTAAAAACGGAAACATATCTCTCCCTAGTATTACTTCTGTCTGGGAATCAGCAAACTGGTATGAGCGCGAAGTTTTTGATATGTTTGGTATCGTCTTCAGCGGCCATCCCAGGTTGACAAGAATACTGATGCCAAAAAGCTGGAAAGGACATCCGCTTAGAAAAGATCAACATGCGAGAGCCACCGAAATGGAGCCATTTGTTCTTACAGATGCTATCAGGGAAGAAGACGATGCAAATCTTAAGTTCGATCCGAAAGAATATGGTTTAGCTACAGAAAGTGACGATAGTGATTTCATGTTCCTCAATATAGGTCCACAACATCCGGGAACACATGGTCTGTTGAGACTCATAGTTCAATTACATGGGGAAGATATTGTGAACATAATACCTGATATAGGCTTTCACCACCGGGGTGCTGAAAAAATGGGAGAAAGACAATCGTGGCACACGTATATTCCATATACCGATCGTATCGATTATCTGAGCGGAGTAATGAACAACCATGCTTATCTTCTCTCGGTTGAAAAGTTAGCCGGAATCGAAGTTCCCGAAAGGGCAAATATGATTCGTATTATGATGAGCGAGTTGTTTCGCATTGCAAGTCATCTGGTGTGGCTCGGGACTTTTGCCCAGGATATGGGACAGTTATCACCTGTTTTCTATACATTTAATGACAGGGAAAGAATTTTTGATATCATATCTGCTATAACAGGAGCACGAATGCATCCTTCATGGTTCAGAATCGGAGGTGTTGCACATGATCTGCCTGATGGATGGGACAAACTCATTCAGACCTTTGTTTCATACCTTCCGAAGAGACTTAAAGAATTTGACAATATTATCATCAGGAACCGGATATTTAAAGCACGTACTATCGGCATCGGTGTCTATACTACCAAAGAAGCTATAGATTGGGGGATTACCGGGTCAGGCCTCAGGGCAACCGGATTCAACTGGGATTACCGGAAGAAAAGACCATATTCGGGTATTGACAAATTTGAGTTTGATATCCCATTAGGGAAAAATGGTGACTGTTACGACAGGGCATTTGTACGCGTGGAAGAGATGCGTCAAAGTCTCCGGATCATTCAACAATGTATAAACAATATGCCATCCGGTCATTTTAAGTCGGATAATTCTCTTGCCACACCACCTAGGAAAGACAAGACATTAACTGACATTGAGACACTGATCAATCATTTTGTCGGCGTATCGTGGGGTCCGGTTATTCCCGCCGGTGAAGCAATGGTGCCTTATGAAGGAGCAAAGGGAGGAAATGGTTATTACCTTATAAGCGATGGGAGTACGTCATCATACAGATCAAGGATCAGGACACCATCTTTTGCTCATATACAGATGCTGCCTTTAATCGCGAAAGGATATACAATCCCCGATCTTCTGGCAATTCTGGGAGCAATGGATTATGTGCTGGCGGATCTTGACCGTTAATTTTGAAGAAGTATAAAGAATTATAATAATGCTGAGTGTAGAAGAAATAAAGGAGATACAGAAAGAGATAAAGCAATATCCCTACCCGAAAGTTGCCTGTATTGATGCATTGAAAATAGTTCAACAACATCGTGCATGGGTTTCTGACGAGTCTGTAAGGGATATAGCAGAGCTTTTAGGGATGTCTGATGAGGAAGTTGACGGAATTGCTACCTTCTACAGCCGCATCTACCGTAAGCCTGTCGGCAGAAACGTTATACTCATCTGCGACAGTGTCAGTTGTATGATAATGGACTATGAATCGTTATACGAATATCTTTCAAAAAAACTGGGGATCAGATTTGGTGAGACAACAACCGATGGACGGTTCACCATTCTTCCAATATCCTGTCTGGGTGATTGCGATAATGCTCCTGTTATGATGATCAATAATGATCATTTTAACAGACTTACGATTGAGAAAGTTGATGCAATACTCGGCAGTTATAAATAGTTAATAAATGGAAAAGCCTTTAACCCAACATATTATATCAGATATTAACGTCCGGAACCTGGAGAGCTACAGGAAGGTGGGCGGCTATTCTGGTTTGCATAAAGTGCTGAATGGTATGGCGCCCGGTGATGTAACAAACATCGTCAAGGCATCAAATTTACTTGGCCGCGGTGGTGCAGGGTTTCCTACAGGTGCAAAATGGAGCCTCGTTCCGATGGATTCTGTAAAATCAAAAGCTAAATACCTGGTTTGTAATGCTGACGAAATGGAACCAGGTACATTTAAAGACAGATATCTTCTCGAAGGAAATCCTCATCAGTTAATAGAAGGAATGATTATTTCAGCATATGCCATCCAGGCTGAAAAGTCCTATATCTTCCTTCGCTGGGCCTATAAAAAGGCTGAGAAAATACTTCATAAAGCAATAGACGAAGCGTATGAAGCCGGTTATCTTGGAAAAAATATACTCGGTTCTGGTTTTAACCTCGACATGCATGTTCACTCAAGTGCAGGCCGATATATGTGCGGAGAAGAAACAGCTTTACTTAATTCACTGGAGGGTAAAAGGGCACTTCCAAGGGCCAAGCCTCCATATCCGGCCATTAATGGTTTGTTTGGAAGACCAAGCGTTGTTAATAATGTTGAAACATTATCATGGATTTCACATATCGTTAATAACGGAGCAGAATGGTTTAAAGGATTAAGTCTTACCGGGACCGGTGGTACAAAACTTTATGGTGTTAGCGGGAAAGTTAATAAACCCGGCATCTGGGAATTACCTCTTGGAATTACATTCAGGCAACTATTGGAGGAACATGCCGGTGGAATGATCAATGGACATAAATTCAGGGGAGCTCTTCCGGGAGGAGCATCCACCGATTTTATTATTGAGGAACATCTCGATGTCCAGATGGATTTTAAAACTGTTGCAGCTGTTGGAAGCAGATTGGGAACCGGTACAATGATCGTTCTGGATGACAAAACATGTCCTGTTGCATTTGTTCATAATGTTGAGAAATTTTTTGCTCTGGAAAGCTGTGGCTGGTGCACACCCTGCAGGGAAGGACTCCCATGGGTTGAAAAGATGCTTTCGTCAATTGAAGAGGGAACGGGTAAAATGGAATATCTCGAATTGTTAAGCTTCAATGCAAAATATATGGGTCCCGGAAATACGTTCTGCGCGCATGCTCCGGGAGCAGCAGAACCACTCCAAAGCGGTTTGAAGTATTTTCATGATGATTTCGCAAAGCATATAACTGATAAAAAATGTCCCTGGAGGTAAGTATGGTAAAGATCATAGTAGACGGGAAATCATACGATGTTAAGCCTGACAAGAATCTTCTTGAAACTTGCCTTTCTCTGGGAATTGACATTCCTCATTTCTGTTATCATCCGGCGCTGGGTTCGGTAGGTGCATGCCGTCTCTGCGCGGTCAAAAAATTCAAGGATAAAGATGATACGAAGGGACGAATTGTAATGTCATGCATGGAACCTGTAACGGACGGTTTGATCGTATCAGTGGACGATCAGGACGCCCGGTCTTTCAGAGCTGCAGTAATTGAAGGACTTATGACCAACCATCCTCATGACTGTCCGGTTTGCGACGAAGGGGGTGAGTGCCATCTGCAGGACATGACGATTATGTCGGGTCACACTTACAGACGTTTTGATTTTCCAAAAAGAACATATTTAAATCAGGACCTTGGACCATTCATTAATCATGAGATGAATCGCTGTATACAATGTTACAGATGTGTGAGGTTTTATCGCGATTATGCCGGTGGAAAAGACCTTAATGTATTCTCATCAAGGAATCATGTTTATTTTGGAAGACACAAGGATGGCGCCCTTGAGAATGCATTTAGCGGTAATCTGGTTGAGGTTTGCCCGACAGGTGTTTTCACTGACAAAACTCTGAAGAAACATTTCACACGTAAATGGGATCTCTCAAATGCTCCATCGGTATGTGTACATTGCAGTGTGGGTTGTAATACCATTGCAAGTGAACGCTATGGATCGCTGAGGCGGATAATGAGCAGATATAATGGTGCCGTAAACGGATATTTTATTTGTGACAGGGGAAGGTTCGGATATGAATTCGTCAATATTGAAAATAGAATAAAAACGGCAGAGTTACGTTCCGACAGAAGTCTTTCTCGTCAACCCGTAAATAACGAGGACCTTTTTTCATACCTGAATAAGTCATTTTCAAAGAAAAAAAATATTATTGGTATCGGATCGCCAAGGGCATCCCTGGAGTCGAATTTTGCCTTAATGACTCTGGCAGGTAAGGATAACTTTTATCACGGGATCTCAAAAAAGGAATATCTTCTGACAAGGATCGTAACAGACTTTCTTCAGAATAGCGGCATTCACACTCCTTCATTAAAAGAGATAGAAAAGGCCGACGCTATTTTTATTCTTGGTGAAGATCTGACAAATACAGCACCGATGGTCGCCCTTGCCTTGCGCCAGGCTGCCAGAAACACTCCAAATGAAGAAGCAAAGAAGAATCACATACCATTATGGAATGATATACCTGTGAGAGAATTGGGGCAGAATGAGATCAGTCCTATCTTTATCGCTACCACATATAACGATTCTCTCGATGAAATTGCAGAAAAGACATTCCGGTCTTCATTACACGAAATAGCGAACCTGGGCAATTCTGTTGCCGGAAATCTTGATGAAAAGTCACCTGATGCAAAAAGTGAGATGAAAAACCTTCCCGAACTGGCTGGTAAAATATCTGCATCATTATTGAATGCTAAGAATCCATTAATAATATCAGGTGTCAGTAGTGGAGACGAAGGAATTATAAATGCAGCCTTGAATATTGCAACTGCACTACGTTCAAAGGGTTCAAAAGTTATGCTGAGCATAATTTTACCGGAATGCAATAGCATGGGACTGGCATTAATGCCAGGCAACTCGTTTGAAGATATCGAAAATAAGGAAGCAGAAACTCTTATAATTCTGGAGAATGATCTATACAGAAGGTCGGGTAGTGATTTTGTAGAGGACCTTTTTAAGAAGTTCAAGGAAATAATAATTCTCGACCATCTTAATAATAAAACAACAGGACAATCTGACATTTTGATGCCTGCAGCTGCCTTTTCTGAGTCTGAAGGAACGATGGTAAATAATGAAGGCAGAGCTCAACGCTTTTATAAAGCAGTGGAAAACAAAGACCAGGTTAAAGAAAGCTGGAAATGGTTATCCGACTTTATACAAATAAGAGAATCAGATCATTCACATTCATGGAAAAGGATGGATGATGTTGTTAAGTCATTAGCACAAGAATTACCGGTATTTTCCAAATTAACGAAATACCTGCCTGATGCAGACTTCAGGATGCTCAATACGAAAATTCCAAGACAAACAATGCGTTATAGCGGAAGGACAGCTATGAATGCAAATATTGCAGTCAGTGAAACCGGGCTCCCTGCGGATCCCGATTCACCTTTGAAGTTCAGCATGGAAGGACAACAGGAAAATCCTCCATCATCACTTGTTCCTTTTTATTGGACCCCGGGTTGGAATTCTGTACAGGCATTGTACAATTATGTTGATGAACCTGACGGATCAATGAAAGGCGGAGATCCGGGGTTCAGGCTTTTCGAGACGGGTCAGGCAGATGAAACCAAATATTATAAACCCGCGATACGGAATGCTGAAGTTAAAAAAGATGAGTTGCAGATTTTTCCTTTATACCAGATTTTTGGAAGTGAAGAACTTAGCTCAATGAGTCCATCGGTTTCTCAAAAGATACAGGAACCATTTTTACTCATAAATGAGAAAGATGCCGTTAATATGATGGTTAATGATAGTGATTTTGTTATGCTTGAAGTTTTAACCGAAAAAATAAAAGTAAAATTAAAGATTGGTTATAGTGTTCAGCCAGGCATGGCTGCATTGTCAATTAGTCTGCCGGGTATGCCATATCTTGAGTTGCCTGGTAGTGGAAAATTTCATAAACTTTAATTTGTTGTTGATGAAATATGTTTTTATCATAGCCGGGGTACTCTTGATTGCCCTGTCAATAGCGGCCGGGCTGATCTGGGTTGAACGAAGACTTCTCTCCGTCTGGCAGGACCGGCTGGGTCCAAACAGAGTTGGTCCGTTTGGAATAGGTCAGGTTCTCGCCGATACTATAAAATTGTTTTTCAAAGAGGATTGGATACCTCCATTCTCTGACCGTGCAGTGTTTGTACTCGCTCCCGGAATACTGATGGCGACTATATTGTTGACATTCGCAGTAATACCTTTTGGGCCCAATTTTGTGGTTTTTGATTCCAACATCGGTATACTGTTTTTCCTTGGTAATTCATCTCTTGGTGTTTACAGTATTGTACTTGGCGGCTGGGCCTCAAATAATAAGTATTCTTTAATAGGAGCCATGAGGGCTTCGGCACAGATGCTTACTTATGAGGTATTCATGGGCTTATCATTAATGGGAGTCGTGATGATGGCTGACAGTTTCAGTTTTTATAAGATAGTAGAGGCTCAAAAGGGCGGATGGTTTTTTATTCCACAGTTTGTCGGTTTTATCGTATTCTTTATTGCAGGTATAGCTGAAACACACCGCCTTCCATTTGATATCCCTGAAGCTGAAGGTGAACTTGTTGCGGGATATCACACTGAATATTCAGGAATGAAGTTCGGGATGTTTTTTGTTGGCGAATACCTGGGAATTACACTTATATCAGGTATTATTGCAACCTTGTTTTTCGGTGGTTGGCTCGGTCCGTCTTTTCTTCCTCCTGTTTTCTGGTTTCTGTTTAAGACCTTCTTTTTCATATGTGTCTTTATCCTGTTGCGCGCCTCCTTACCAAGGCCAAGATATGATCAGTTGATGGAGCTAGGATGGAAAATTTTATTGCCGTTGTCGTTACTTAATCTCCTGATTACGGGAGCGATATTGATATTTTTAAAATGATAGAAAATAGTAAATTTTATATGGTTGTTACCCCTTTTCTTATTTCCCCCAAGGGGGAAAGGTTTGACTTACTCCTTCCCCCCTGGGGGAAGGTAGGGAAGGGGGTAAAATCAAACAAGGGAAACGGGTCTTTCATTAATATTTATACTCAATTATGATAAGCATTCTCCGTAGTATGTGGCTGACTTTTCTTCATGTGTTTCACAAAACAGAAACTGTGGAATACCCTGAAGTTAAGCCATATCTTGCTCCCCGCTACAGAGGGAGGATTATTCTTTCACGGGATGCTGATAAGAACGAACGATGCGTTGCCTGTTATTTATGCGCCGCTGCGTGTCCCGTTGATTGTATTTCTCTTCAGGCTGCTGAAGGTAAAGATGGACGGAGATATCCCGAGTTTTTCAGGATCAATTTTTCAAGATGCATTTTCTGTGGATTTTGCGAAGAAGCATGTCCTACTTACGCAATTCAGCTTATACCTGATTTTGAGTTGGCTGAATACGACAGGCAAAATATGGTTTACGAAAAGGAGTATTTGCTCATCAGCGGCGAAGGAAAATATCCGGGATATAACTTCTATAAACATGCAGGTGTCGATATGGGTGTAAAAGGAAAAGGAGAAGGGGAAAATGAAGAGAAACCGGTTGACGTAAATGATCTTATGCCATAAACTCAGATGATATGAATGTATTTTTCTATATAGCAGCCGCAGTGGCAATAATATCGACGATAATGGCAATTTCAGGTAAAAATGCCATCCATTCGTTGCTCTTTCTTATACTATCCCTGTTGGCAGTATCAGTGATATTTTATCTTTTAAGTGCTCCTTTTATTGCAGCCCTGGAGGTAATCATTTATGCAGGTGCGATAATGGTGCTTTTCATTTTTGTCACTATGATGTTAAATATTGGCCTCGAGCGTAAATCTGAAAATAAGTGGCTCAACCCCCGGATGTGGATTGTTCCTTCAATACTTGCAGCTATTCTGCTTGTTACACTTATTATGTCGTTGAAAAATATTGAACCTGTATCTCCGGATAAAGATGCGATATTACCGAAGCAGGTTGGAATCTCGCTCTTCACAACATATCTTTTAGGAGTTGAAATTGCAGCTATTTTACTGATGACCGGAGTGATTGGCGCTTACCATCTGGGAAGCCAGAAGAAAAAAGTTGTTCATCGTTTTCTAAAAACAAATTAAAAACAATGCTTACAGTACCTGTAGGAACACAAATAATATTTGCAGGAATACTCTTCTTCCTGGGACTGATTGGTTTGCTGGTGCGAAGGAATATGATCTACATGTTGATGTCGATCGAAGTCATGTTTAACAGTGCAGGTCTGGTTTTTATTATTGCAGGGAATCACTGGAAACAACCGGACGGACAGGTCATGTTTATTTTCATTCTGGCAGTTACAGCAGTTGAGGTATCAATAGCACTGGCTTTGATACTTCAGGTCTATCATCATTTTAAAACACTTGATGCAGATGCAGTTAATAATTTAAAAGATAAGAATTGATTAAAAAATGAGCACTCTAATTGCATTAATACCAGCTATCCCCTTCCTGAGTTTTCTCATTCTGGCTCTTTTTGGCAGTAAATTTAGCCGGAAGGCAGTAGGTTATATCGGTGCCGGATCAATTGGTATTGCTGCAGTTCTTACATTTGTAGCAGGCTTTGAATTTTTAAAAACACTCCCGGAAGTAAAGTCGTATTCTGTAAATATCTGGGAATGGATAAAAGCAGGCAATCTTAAGGTGGATATTGCATTCAGTCTCGATTCTCTTTCACTGGTTTTCTGTTTTGTCATCACCTTTGTTGGTTTTCTGATCCACCTGTACTCTGTTGAATTCATGGCAAAAGATGAAGGATTTACAAGGTTCTTTGCCTATATGAATCTCTTCGTGGGTTCGATGCTTGTTCTGGTACTGGCTGATAATATTTTACTAATGTATCTGGGCTGGGAGGGTGTTGGATTATGCAGTTACCTTCTTATCGGCTTCTGGTATAAAGAACCTTCGAATGGTTATGCAGCCCGGAAAGCTTTTCTTATTACACGTGTCGGGGATACTGCAATGATTATTGGAATCTTTATACTTTTCCTGAATTTTGGGACTGTCAATATAAATGAACTGATGCAGAGTGCATCTGCAAAATGGTTGACAGGATCTTCAATTGCAGTACTTACAGCTGCCCTTTTACTCGGCGGAGCATTAGGCAAATCTGCCCAGCTGCCGTTACAAACATGGCTCCCGGATGCAATGGCTGGTCCATCACCCGTAAGTGCATTAATTCATGCCGCCACAATGGTTACTGCCGGAGTATACCTGATTGCCAGAACCCATGTATTATTCAGCCTGGCCCCTCCGGTACAGGCAGCAATCGCTATAATCGGTGCACTGACTTTGCTGATTGCAGGTTTCAGCGCACTGGCCCAGCACGATCTGAAAAGAATTCTTGCATATTCAACAATCAGCCAGATAGGTTATATGTTTCTTGCACTGGGAGTTGGAGCATGGTCAGCAGCAGTATTTCATTTCATGATACATGCCTTTTTTAAAGCCCTTCTTTTCCTTGGAGCCGGAGTTGTAATTCTGGTCCTCGATGAAGAGCATGACATATTCAAAATGGGGGGTCTGAGAAAGAAACTTCCTGTAGTCTTTTATACATTTTTGATCGCCTCTGCATCTCTTGCTGCACTGCCACTTGTGACGGCAGGCTTTTATAGTAAAGATCAGATTCTATGGTACTCTTTTTCATCACAAAGCGGGAATGTTTTGCTGTGGCTGGCAGGTATTACAGGAGCGTTACTCACCGCTCTTTACTCCTTCAGAATGATATTTATTACCTTCTATGGTGAGGCAAAAACACAACCATCATTTCTTCCCGGAAAACTTATGACAATTCCACTGGTAATACTGGCCGCATTGTCTCTTTTGGGAGGATTTATTGAACTTCCTTCTTCAATAGGTAATATTCATCTGTTTTCAAATCTTGTAGATAACACATTGCCTGCTGTTGTTACTAAAGCAGGGGAACATAATGAATTTTTGTTTCTATTGCTATCAGCTATCGTTGCTCTTTCCGGAATTTATATCGCATATATTATATATTTAAAAAAGCCTTCATTATCCGAACCATTCAGCCATAGCGCAATTAACAAATTCTTTGAAAAAGGCTGGGGTTTTGATAAACTATACAATGTCTTATTCGTGAAACCTGTTGTATGGCTTTCAGTAGTTGATAAGAATGATTTTATAGATTACTGGAATAAATGGCTTTCAGCACTGGCACTTTCCGCTAACAGGTTACTGAGTATAACTCAAAATGGCAAAATCAGATGGTACCTGCTGTCATTCGCAATCGGTATTGCAATAATATTAACATTTATGCTTAGCAAATGATACTTATTTATCTGATAGTTATTTTACTCGCAGGCGCAGTTCTCGCCTGGATCACCGGAAAACGGAACCCGGAATGGTCAAGGATTATTTCTGTCATAGCATTAACAGCAGATCTGATCCTGCTTATTTTAAACGTTTTGCATACTTCCGTTTCAGATAATGGATGGTTGATTAATATTCAGTTTGACTGGATTCCTGCATTCGGGATAAGCCTTCATTTTGCACTTGACGGACTGAGTCTTGTTATGCTTTTTCTTACGTTTTTCCTTGGCATAATCTCTGTTATAATTTCATGGAAGGAAATTGATTCAAGAGTAGGATTCTTCCACTTCAATCTGCTCCTTATCCTGGCTGGAATAACTGGTGTATTTCTATCTCTTGATCTGTTTCTTTTTTATTTTTTCTGGGAACTTATGCTTGTCCCGATGTATTTCCTGATAGGTATCTGGGGTCATGAGAATCGAACTGAAGCGTCAAATAAATTCTTTCTTTATACCCAGGCGGGCGGACTGCTGATGTTCATTGCTATTATAACTTTATATTTTGTGCACGGGAAATATACCGGAGTTTACACATTTGATTATATGCAGCTTCTGGGAACAGAGCTGCCTGGATCAACCGGGTTCATAATAATGCTTGGATTTCTTGCTGCTTTTCTTGTGAAATTACCTGTTGTTCCATTGCACAACTGGTTACCCGATGCTCATACTGAAGCTCCTACAGCAGGAAGCCTCATCCTTGCCGCTTTACTTCTGAAGACAGGAGCCTACGGTCTTCTCAGATTTATTGTTCCATTATTTCCGTCAGAGTCAGTAAAATTTGCACCGATAGGCATGCTTCTTGGAGTTGTCGGAATATTATATGGTGCTAAACTGGCGTTTGCTCAGACTGATCTTAAACGTCTGGTGGCATATACAAGTGTCAGTCATATGGGATTTGTGATTCTGGGTGTATTTTCATTCAATGAGCTGGCTTACCAGGGAGTCGTTATTCAGATGATAGCCCATGGAATCAGTACGGGAGCCTTATTCATACTGGCTGGACAGCTTTATGAACGTGTTCATACACGCGATTTGAATAAGATGGGAGGACTTTGGGAAAAAGTTCCTGTTATGGGAGCTATCGGTCTCATTTTTTCAATGGCATCATTAGGATTGCCAGGTTTAGGTAATTTCATTGCTGAGCTGCTGATACTTATAGGAGCTTTCAAGGCAAATATCCTTATGGCATGTCTTGCAAGTCTTGGACTTATTGCGGCTACAATATATTCAATCAGGATTATGCAGAAAGTTTTCTTTGGAAGCAAAAATACTGATTGGAAAATAAATGATCTGAATCTCAGGGAAAAAGTGGTATCTGCTTCACTGGTTATAGCAATTGTGTGGCTTGGGCTTTTCCCAAAACCTGTGCTCGATGCAGCAAAACCTGCTATATTGAAGACATTGAATAATCAGAAAGAATTAACTCTTCTTCCAGAGCCCCCCTGCCCCCCTAAAGGGGGGGTAAATCTCAATATTTTAATTAACTCATTTAAAACATCAGATTTTGTCCACCTTCAGGAGGACCCCGCGAAGCGGGAGGGGGTGTTTAATGGATTTAAAATTTTATAATATATATGACCGAAAAAGACTTTTTGAGTTTAACACCCTTCCTCATTATTGCTATCGCACCTGTTGTGATTATGCTTGTTATTTCAATAATAAGGAATTACAGAGTTGTATTCTGGTTTTCGGTTCTTGCATTTTTAGCAGCTTTTGTTTCGATTTTCTTCATCCTTCCTTCAATACCCCGATCGATCGGATCATTAATTATAGTTGATGATTATGGGTTATTCTTTCTTGGAATATTGCTTATAGCGGCACTTCTTGTAACATTTATTTCTTATGAATATATAAAGCAACTGGAGGGAGTGAGGGAAGAGTACTATATTATTATTTTCACTTCTACTCTTGGTGCAGCCCTTCTGGCTATTGCTAATGATTTTGTAATTTTCTTCCTGGGTATTGAAACGCTAAGTATATCCTTGTACATTCTCATAGCCTTCAATAAATCAAAAAGCAATTCCATTGAAGCCGGAATTAAATATCTGATACTTGCGTCAGTATCATCTGCCTTCTTATTATTTGGAATGGCTCTTATTTATTTGGCATCGGGAACAATGCAATTTACTGCAATAGTAAAAGCGTTTGGAGAAGGTATTCAACTATCGCCTCTGATAATTTCAGGTTTTGGAATGATGATGGTTGGTATAGGTTTTAAACTGGCACTGGTCCCATTTCATATGTGGACACCCGACGTTTACCAGGGAGCACCCGCACCTGTTTCGGCTTTTGTCGCTACAGTTTCCAAAGGTGCAGTGATGGCAGTTCTGATAAGATTCTTCTATAGTCTGAAAGGATTCGACAACCATTACCTTTTCGTTGCGATATCTGCAATTGCAATTCTATCAATGTTTTTTGGCAACATACTTGCGATAAGACAGAAAAACCTGAAAAGACTTTTGGGATATTCATCCATCGCCAATATGGGGTATCTGATAATAATCTTACTTGTTGGTACAAACAGGGGAATACATGCATCGATTTTTTACCTGATATCATATATCATTACCACAATAGGAGCTTTTGGGGTGATATCCCTTCTGTCGTCTGACAAATATGAGGCAGAAAATATTGAAGACTATAAAGGCCTTTTTTGGAGAAATCCCTGGATAGCTATTGTTTTGACACTTTCATTATTATCGCTGGCCGGAATACCTTTAACTTCAGGATTCATTGCTAAATTCTACATCATTTTTGAAGGAATGAAGGCAGGACTTTTAATCCTGATTATATCATTGTTAATCAATAGCGTAATTGGTTTATACTATTATCTGAGAGTAATAACAGCATTGTTCTCTTCAGTGGGCGATACTAAACTTCCCGAATTGACTCCATGGGGGAATGTAACTCTTGGCATAATTGCCATTAGCATTCTAGTCTTAGGCATCTATCCGGGATGGTTAATTGATATTATTGTTCGGGTGGTATCACTTTAATACAAAAAGGCTGTCCATTGAGACAGCCTTTCCATTTTATAAATACTTGTGATATACTATTTACCTGTACTTTGGTTAAGAACTTGGTAACCTGTACCGTAATAAACGTCCTGAACGTTTACATCACCAGGTTTTACTCCGTTATAATTGGTTGTTGGGTAGTAATATGGATAATCAAAGGTAGGAGTGACTGTAAAATCTTTCCTGAAATCATTAACATTTTTTACATATTTCACACCCGGGTTCGTAATGAAAATTGCCGAAACAGCACCGGATGTATTAACTGTTGCTTTCGCAACTGCACCGCTACCGTATCCGGCTAAGGTTGTAAGTGTAACTACAGGAGGAGCGTCAGGATTATAACCCGATCCGGCTGAAGCAACTGTAATTGAGTTAAGTGTACTGTCAGCATTTACGCTGTTTGTGTTAACTGATAATGTTGCGGGTTTAGAAGTTGTGTTTACAACTGTGAAAACAGGTGCCGATGCGAATGAAATAACTGTTGCGGCAACCAAAGTGTCTGCATTTGTAACACCTTTAATAACGCCTCCGTAGATTGTTGCAAAACCGTTAAGAATAGTAGAAGTTCCCAGATTAACTGTTGAGTTATCATTAATGTTTGGATCTACAGCTTTAACCAGTGTTCCAGAACTATAAGTTTCTGTTTCAACTGAAACCAGCGGGAAGGTATTATAACTGGTTCCTCTGTTTGAAATATATATTTTATATGTCGTCTGGAAGTTCAATGATATAACTGCAGGGGTAGTTGGAGCCAATCCACTTAAATTCAGGGTTGGAGCTGTAGCGTATGTTGCACCATTATTTACAAAAGAATTAATACTTGTAATTCTTCCATTTGTAATATTTACACTCAGTTGTGCTGATAATCCATTAGGATCAGCACTGAAAGTAAGCAGTGCTCCGGCTATAGAGACTCCACCATTATATCCTGAACCACCGTCAATTAAAGTTACTGAAGAATAAGTAGATAAAGCAACTCTGTTAGCTTTTGAACTTAAAGCAAAACCCGACCCGGTTACAGCTGGCGGTGCTGCAACAGTAGCATATACACTAGGGATAGCGAGGATATCATTAAGGTCACCAAGAGGAGTATTACTGGTAAGTCTGTATAAAACTGAACGGGTAACAACTCCAACGGAATTATCTGGTTTGACGATTGCAAGCGTTTGATTAGCTGTAAAATCGGGATAGAATAGTGTAATATTATCACCGTTGCTGGAAACGGGTACTGCAATTGAATATTTTCCATCAGCATCAGTGACTGCAGTAAATAACTGTCCGGTATAATTCAAATTACCATTACTTGCCTTAACTGTAACGCCTGCAGCCGGTTCTCTTTTCCTGTTTGTCAGATCGCTCTGCATAGTTAATCTTCCCTGGAAGGTTGCCATCTTAGTTGGATCTATTGAGTAAAGATTTACTATTGTGGAAACCTGGGTCTGTCTGTAACTTGCCGGATTAGTGTAAACAGTTGTCAGAACAGATGTAAAATCTGTTTTGGATACTGAAACTGTAGCTTCTCCTCCAATTTTGATACCTGGAAATACCACTATACCATTAGAATTTGTTGTTTTAGTAACGATTGTACTATCACTGACCAGGATTACTGTCGCGCTATCCACAGGGGCCATTGATGTTGAAGCGTCAATTACAGTAACTAAAAGATCAACCGTTTGCTGTGCGTTCAGGGCATCTTTTTCGCTGAATTTATCTTTATTACAAGAAAAAAGTAGCATAAGGGGTACCATGAGCAGGATTAACTTGGAAATCTGTTTTTTCATAATTATTAGATTAAATTTAACATATTATCTATTGTTTTAAAAGCCAAAACCAAGAGTGAAGTATAATGTATTTGTACGCAGGTCTCCCTGAGTCTCGAAGATTCCGAGATAACTGTAACCGGGGTAGGTTTTATTGAGACTATACCTGTACCTTAAATCAAATATTAAAGTATGCTTTCCAACAGCGGTTTCAAAGCCTAATCCTCCGACAGCACCATATTGCCATGATTTGATATCACTGCTTATATTATCTTCCGTATGGAAGTTATAGTAGACCGGAATAGTATTTAAAATCGCTGCTTTCCTGGCAAAATTAGTTTGCGTTGCTGTCCAGGCAGTGACATCGGTTTGCGTTTCTGTTCTTATATTATAAGCTATTGAAGGTCCGGCTACCGCAAAAATTTTCAGTCCCCCAACAGGAATTTCAAATTTTATAAGAAGAGGGAGGTCAATATTATGAAATGTGATTCTCTGATCGTGAACCTCATAAGAGAATGGAGGATCCTTTACTAATAACATACCATAATCTGTTATTGAGATCAGATTTCCACCTTGCTGTATATAAGTAGGTTCCAGTTGTAAAGCAAAACTTTCTGAGAACTTATATGATATAAATAATCCACTCATTAATCCGGGTTTGAAGTTAGTATGAGGCTGTTCAGTTGAAAATGTACTCAGAGTAGCACCAATCTTTATTCCATACGAAATCTTACTCATGAAACCGCTTTGGCTCTTTTTAACCGAATCAACCTGACCGGATACAGAAAGAGTAAAAAGGAATAAACTAATCAGAGAAAATTCAATTTTTAATATATTCTTTAGTCTTTTCATATAGATAGTATTTTGATAAATATTATATTATTCGTGGATTGTTAAAACAGGGCAATATATAAATATAGTCCTATACTTTTCAGGTTGGATTAGCATGTAAAATTCTGTCAGGTGTAGATTATCGGCTAAATGTAATGAAACATATTCGAATAAAATTAATATTATTCGAAAAAATGTACAGGGAAATGTTTTTAATAGGCCAGAATATGATGAATCCGGACGACCATGATAATTCCATTCCAAAGGTTAGACTTAATTTATGATTAATGATCAATCAACAAGATTAATCATAAGACCAAGAGGTTGTGCGGAAATTGCTGATAATTATTCAATACCAGAATAAAGCTTCATGAATTGAACTCTTTCAATAGCAGCAGGATTTTCAAGATTTGACTTACTGAGTTTTCCTCTGAAAGAATCAACAGAGTCAAAATTGTGCTTTTTCATCCATTCGGAGGTTCCTTTAAGGATTTCGGGAATAGCATTAAACCCCTCTTTATAAAGGGCAGATGCAATCTGAACTGTAGTTGCTCCTGCTAATAATTGTTTAATAAAAGCATTATGATCATGTACCCCGGTCGACGCCGACAGATCACAATCTACCTGTCCGGCCATGATTGAAATCCAACGCAAACTGTGAGTATATTCTTCTGATGTACTGTATATTGGTCCATGACTCAGAGCAATTTCATCTATATCAATATCTGTATTATATGGTCTGTTGAACAGAACCAATCCCTTAATCCCGGTCTGTGACAGCTTTTTGATCGACTGTGATAGTGAAGAAAAATAATAACCAATTTTTACTGAAATCGGAATATTAACATAATTTCTGACCTCACGGATTATATCGAAGTAAATTTTTTCATTATCCTCACTGCTTCTTCGCATATCTGAAGGAAGAATATAAATATTGAGTTCCAGAGCATCAACACCTGTCTCTTCTATCTTTTTTGCGAAGGAATGCCAGTCCTCATTCGTAACGCAATTAATACTTGCAATTACCGGAATATCAACTGATTCTTTTGCTTCATTAATGAAGTAAAGATATTTCCCAAGTGTATTCCGTTTTGCAAAATCATATATATAAGAGTATGCCTCTTCATAATCGTAAATTCTCCTGTTAAAAATAGTTTGAGATGGCCGGTTGGTAGTGCTTAACTCATTAGTATTGTTTTTTATAACCTTTTCTGCTTCGTATCGTATCTGTTCCTCAAAGAGAGATTTAATAACAACTGCCCCGACACCTTTTTTTGCCAGTTCTTTAATATTTTCTACTGAATTTGTAAGACCACAACTGCCTGCTATAAGAGGATTTCTTAGTGTTAATCCTAAATATGTTGTCTTTAAATTTTCCATATTAAAATTATGATTGTTCTGATTTTATTTACACTATAAACAAAGTTAACAATTCAGAATGAAACTTGGCAAACATGCCTAAGCTGCTTTTTCTTATAAATATTTATAATGCTTATCTTACTCCATTGGCAATAATGGATAAAAAGATTAATATTGCTGTTGATCCGATTTCGGTGAATGTTTTTAATTTAAATATCAAGGAATAAATTATGGCGTTTTTTCAGACCCTGTTTGATTGGTATATGGCCAATCTGAATTATTTTACTATTGCTCTGCTCATGCTGATTGAAAGCACATTTCTTCCGCTTCCTTCAGAAATTGTAATTCCTTTTGCAGCTTACAAGGCAGGTCAGGGGGATCTGAATGTATTCATTGTCGTAATTGCAGGTACAACAGGAGCTCTTTCCGGATCACTTATCAATTATACTCTTGCATATTACCTTGGACGTCCGCTGGTATACAAATTTGCAGGATCGAAACTTGGGAGAATATTCCTTTTATCTGAAGAAAAAGTGAAACATGCCGAAGAGTATTTCATTAGGAATGGAAAAACATCCACATTTATCGGTCGCCTGGTTCCAGGTATACGCCACTTGATCTCAATTCCTGCCGGATTAGCTAAAATGAATCTGCGTGATTTCCTATTATTTACTTTTATAGGAGCAGGAATATGGAATATAATACTGGCAATTATTGGTTATTATTTGTATGCTGTCAGAGAGCAGATATTCCCATATGTAGGACATATCCTGCTTGGTGTTGGTTTAATATTTGTTGCGTACCTGGTAATAAAAGCCAGAAAGAATAATAAGAAAACGTAATGTTATATTAAAACCTTAAGGATATACAACTTAAACCCCCATCAACTTTTCTGAATTCTGACATATTCAACGCGACGGTTTCATAACCTGCCCTCTCAATTTTCTCCCTTGTTTTTGGAAATCCTTCAGGAACGGGCACTTTGCTATTTATCCATAATGAATTTGCAACATATGACGCATCATCATCAACGATGATCGTATTGCTGAACATAAAGTGATTATTTCGTCCTGAGGTTCTTTGCAGTTTCATAAAGATATATATCCTGCTCGGTTACCGGACTTATCTTCAGGTAGTGCGGACAAGGCTTGTTATTTTCATCAACATGGATAAATGTAATAAACCCTTCTACCAGCGGTTTATCTGCTCCATTTTTTTCAACATGAATATATGAGACTACGCTTGAATTTCCTGCAAAAACAACTTTAGATGAAAATTTTACAACATCGCCCGAGACAGCAGGTTTTGTGAAGAACATTCCGTGGATCTTAAGGCAGACAATGTTCTGCGGATTTAATAATGATGCTACCGAAATAAAACCTGATTCTACGAACCATTCAGCTGTGCGACCAGCAAAGAGTGTTCCGTGGTGATTAAGATCTTCACTCTTAACAAGTCTCATTGTTACAGTACAGGTAGGACAGATAGTTTTTGTTTCCATTTGGGCTTTTTCCCAAATTTACTCAATTTCAAACAGATGAAAAGATGATTTACGTCAGGAGAGGTATATGAATTTTTTTCTCTGTGAAACTCTGTGCTTCTCTGTGGCACTCTGAGTAACAATAATATAAGAACTGTCACAGAGGTTCACTGAGGAGCACAGAGTTACACAGAGAAGTGTTAATCAGAATTGTCTCTTCTCACGAGATCTATTGAGAATGCAGGCAGGCAAACTGCTATATATTCCGCACCACCCTCGAAAGGTGTACTATATTGTACCCATTCATTTTTACCCGTCATAATTCCCTGACCCTCGGTAACAATAAACTCTTCATTCTTTGTAGTTATCCTGAGTTTCCCCTTCAGGACAACTGTATATTCATTGAACTTCGGACTCTGGCCAGGTTCTATCCACCCTTCCGGGCTTTTCATTTGGGCGATGCTGACTTCTGAAGTTTTGCTGTTTACATGACCAAAAAACTCCTTAATGATCTTTTCTTTGGTGCCTGCAGCCTTGACAATAGACGGTGAATTAATGAATTGTGCCATATGATAATATTCTTAAATTAGTCGTCAAGATAGCCAAAATTGCCATTATGAAAATCATCAAAGGCCTGTTTTATTTCAGCTTCTGTATTCATAACAAAAGGACCATATGATGCTATTGATTCATGAATCGGTTCTCCGCTCATTACAAGTACAATACTTTGCTTAACCGCTTCAATCACTATGTCTTCCCCATCGTGTTTGAAAAGAATAAAATGATCCTCAGCCGCTATGTCAGAATCATTGATTCTTATTTCTCCCTCAATAACAAGCATCCCTGTGTTATAATTATTTTTAAAACTGAATCTGGCCTTATCACACTTAAGCAGTTTGACGTTAAAAAGATTTACAGGTGAGAAGGTAGATGCGGAACCTTTCATATCCTCGTACTCACCTGCAATAACTTCAACCTGACTTTTACCATTATCCAGAAATACTTTTTGCAGGTTTTTGTTTTCAATTGACTGATATTTGGCCGGTGTCATTTTGAATTTTGCAGGAAGATTTACCCATAACTGAACCATCTGGAACAGACCACCTTTTTTACTGAATTTCTCCTCATGATACTCTTTATGAAGTACACCTGCTCCGGCAGTCATCCATTGCACATCTCCCTCACTTATAACTCCGCTGTTTCCGGCACTATCGTGATGAGCAACTTTACCATGATATGCAATAGTAACGGTTTCAAATCCTCTGTGCGGATGGACTCCTACTCCACGTGGTTTATCTGAGGGAGTAACAAGCCATTTTGAGCCATAATCGAGAAGAAAAAACGGACTCATACCATTCAGTCCTATTCTGGGATTTGAGGGGAAGAAATTATGAACCTTGAAGCCATCCCCAACCATATGGGAATCAGGCGGAGGCAAAACTGCCTCAATTGATTTGATCTTATTATCCATCTTAATTTTTACTTACACAACAAACAGTTGTGTAAATAGTTGCGAAGCAGAGCAGGACGTTTCAAAAATGAAGGATCCGTTTCAACCAGTGCTCCGCAAGCAATGGCCATGTTTCGGCTGCAATTTTACCTGGTCGTAAACCATATCCATGACCGCCTTCAGGTAATAAATGTAGCTCAACAGGAAGCTTAGCATTTCTTAAAGCTGATGCCATAACGAGGGCGCTATTGCCGTAAGGGTCATCAGCAGTCTGGAAAATAAATATCGGCGGAACATCTTTATTTAACTTTAATTCAGGAGTCAATGAAAGATCCGGGCCCTGATCAAGATAGGCAGGATAGATCAGCATGGTGAAAGATGGTCTGCATGATATGCTATCTGACTTATCAACAGGAGAGTAAGTTTTTTTATTGAATAATATACTCGCCCTTGCACTCAGGCTCCCACCTGCTGAAAAACCCATTATCCCTATCCTGTCGGGATTAATATTCCATTTTTTGCAATTATCCCTTACAACTCGTATCGCCCTTTGCGCATCCTGTAATGCACCTTCTTTTTTGTCAGGGATTCTATATTGAAGAACGAATGCAGTAAATCCCATTTTATTCAGCCATGCCGCAATTTCAGTTCCCTCAAGGTCATAGGCAAGAATCTGATATCCTCCTCCGGGACAAACAATTACTGCGGAATGGTTATCAGTTCCCTGGTCAGGAAGAAATACTTCAAGTACCGGATTTGTTACTTCAGTGAATCTTATAATACCGTCTTTCTGAGAAGTGTCAACTGAAGGACGCATCTTTTCTTTAACTTCTCCGGGAACCTTCCCCGGCCAGAGATAGATCATTTCCCTTTTTTGTGAAAATGAATTGAGAGAACAGATCATAAATAAAATTGCAGGTAATTTTTTCATATTGAGTAGTTTAAATTGTTATCGGCCTCAACCTGGATACTGCCCCAGGTTTTTTGCCTCACCCCCTCCTGTCCCGCTCTCCCAGGGGAGAGTGGGATGATAGTTCTGCAATATAATCTTTAATTTGAGTTAATACCAGATCGGGATTATCAAGGACTTGTTTATTGGTGAATCTAATTACTTTAACTCCAAGTCTCTTAAGTTCACCCGTTCTACCATCATCATGTTCAAATACTGCATCATTAAAGTGAATTTCACCATCGACTTCAATAACAAGTCTAAGTTTATGACAATAAAAGTCGGCAATATAAAAATCAATTGGGTGTTGTCTTCTGAACGGATATCCATCAAAACGTAGTTTCCTGATTTGTTCCCAAAGACATTTTTCAGCTTTTGTTGGTTTTTTTCTCATTCTCTCGGCTAAGCTGAAAAGTTCAGCTTAAGCACCGAAATGCATTGCTTTTTCAATTGATTTACCCATATATACCACTATACTTTTTTTAAGCCCCTCTCCCTTGGGAGAGGGGTTGGGGGTGAGACCTCTTATCGCAGAATTTAGGGAGAGGTTTTATGGGTTTATTCCACTATCTCGGCATTGTCAAATTTCTGATTCTGAATGTGTACACGAGTGGTTCTCATTTTATTTGCTCCTTTGCTTCCAAAGAAACCCCAGCCGCCACTTCCAAGCAAAAATCCCAACGCATATAATCCACCGTTATTATTCTGTGCATACATCGTAATTTTATCATTAAAAAGCATACCTATAAAATCAAACGGAGCAATGAATCCATGCCATAAGCCGCCAATAAATCCATAAGTATGTCCGGTGAGGCATTGTTTAACTGCCTCATTATTTGCACAACCGGGAAGAAGAATTACAAGGATAAGAATAATTATTAACAGTAAGTTCCTTTGAGAAATGAAGGTTTTCATTGTTTGCAGTTTAAGTTAGTAGTTGTCATTGTTATCTGTTAGAGGTCGATTTTATATATTTCTTATTTCTGAATCTCAGTGCTGACCAGTCCTCATCAATGGCAACCAACCTTATTCCGCTCAGACCTGAATCATTAAGAATTTTCCATCCATGGTCACGGTCGATATCAGATTTAAACTTTTTTGAGGTTTTTTTTGGATAACAAAACCACAAAATACCATCGGCAATGAGGTTATGAATAGTCATTGGTGCGTACAACTCAACGTCTGATTCGTTCTTCACGAAAATAAGTATGAACTCATACGGATATCTGGGATCAATTTTCTGGTCAATAACTACGTCTTTTATATCAGCTGAGATTGAATTTATGAAAAATTCTTCTGCGTTTAAGACTGATATCCTTTTCTGCCCTTTATAATTAAGTTTATGAAGAAGATTTTTCATTTCTCGTGGATTTGGATGCTAATTTAACAATTAATTGATAAATCTGTTAAAAGGTAGTACCTTTGAAGTATCAATGAATGGGGTGCCTTATAATTACGGGCTGAGATCATACCCTTAAACCTGATCCGGATAATGCCGGCGGAGGGAAGAAAGAGTATCACTTAAATCAGCAAATCATAACAACCTCATTTTCTTGATATTGTAATAAATATGCAGAAAAAATGAGGAAAATATTTTGTTTAATTGTTTTTGTCTTACTCCACTCTGTTTCCCACGCTAACATGTTTCAGGAAAATGGTCCGGTTATTAACGGTAAAGTGACTGATATTAAAGGATCACCGTTAGCCGGAGCCAGTATTACTATTGAAAATACAATTCTTGGAGTTCATAGTGATCAGAATGGAGATTTTGCATTACAGGTTTTCAGGGGAGGAAATTATATAATTCATTTCTCTTTTATCGGTTACGAATCAGAAATCAGAAATGTCAGTCTGAAAGCCGACACAGTTATGAATATTACACTTAAGTCAAAGTCGTTCATGACTGAGGAGGTACTTGTTAATGCAACCAGGGCAGGAAATCATACTCCTATGGCATATTCAACTGTTACAAAAGAGGATATTTCAAAAGCTAATATTGCGCAGGATGTCCCTTACTTGCTGGGTTATACTCCATCCCTTGTTGTATCTTCTGATGCCGGTACAGGAGTTGGATACACCTATATAAATATAAGGGGTACCGATGTAAACAGGATTAATGTAACTATTGACGGGATTCCTGTAAATGATGCTGAATCTCACGGAGTGTGGTGGGTTGACATGCCTGATCTCGCATCTTCTACTGATAACATTCAGATACAGAGGGGTGTCGGAACATCAACAAATGGCGCTGGTGCCTTCGGAGCAACAATAAATTTTCAGACTTCCGATCTGAAGAAAGAGCCATATGCAGAAGTCAACTCATCCTATGGATCGTTTAACACATCAAAAAACACCGTTAACTTTGGCACAGGATTAATAAATAAAAAGTTTGCCGTTGATGGCCGTTTTTCTAAAATATGGTCGGACGGATATATCGACAGGGCCTTCAGTGATTTAAAGTCTTTCTATATCTCAGGTACGCTTTACGGGGAATCAAGTATTCTGAAATTAATTATTTTTTCGGGAGTTGAACATACATATCAGGCATGGAATGGTGTTCCCAAGGATTCACTCAAAACTCACAGAACTTATAATGCTTATACTTATAAAAATGAAACAGATAATTACTGGCAGGATAATTATCAGCTTCATTACTCAAAGGTAATCAGCAGTGATTTAAGTGCCAATGCGGCTATTCATTATACCAGGGGCAAAGGCTATTATGAAAACCTTGTACCAAAAACTAACTACAGTTCATTTAATTTGCCAAACGCTATAATCAATTCAGACACCATAAACACTTCAGATTTTATAACACAACGTTGGCTGAGAAATGACTTTTATGGCCTTATCTATTCATTAAATTACAGGAAAAATAATATTAATGCTGTTATTGGCGGCGGATGGAACCAATACCTGGGGAATCATTTTGGAGATATAATCTGGGCAAAGATTGTTACGTTCGATGGTGAAAGCTACCGGTGGTATCAGGGTACCGGAAATAAAAAGGATTTAAATACTTTTCTAAAAATCAACTATTCGTTATCTGAGAAATTAAATCTGTATAGCGATCTGCAATTCCGGAAAATAAATTATTCAATTGGTGGTCTTGATGAAAATCTCAAAGATGTGACCCAAAATCACAGATATAACTTCTTTAATCCCAAGGCAGGTTTTACATATAACTTTGATAAGAATCAAAAAGTACATGCCTCATTCGGTGTTGCCCAAAGGGAACCTGTCAGGAGCGATTTTACAGATGCAGACCCTGGAAAAACACCTTTACCGGAAAAATTATTTGATTACGAGACTGCTTACGAATATCACTCATCAGGGACAATGTTCAGGGTGAATATATACTATATGAACTACAAAGACCAGTTAATCTTAACAGGAAGAATAAACAATGTCGGATCTGCGATATATACAAATGTGCCAAAAAGCTACAGACAGGGAATTGAGTTTGAAACAGGAATCCAGATACTTAAAAATTTAAGCTGGAATGCCAATATGACTCTGAGCAGAAATATTATTCCGGTTTTTATAGATTATACAGATAACTGGGATACTTCTATACAGGATCAATCAACGTTAAAAAACAAGACAATTTCTTTTTCACCATCTGTAATTACCGCCTCCGTTATTGATTACTATCCATTTTCTGATTTTCAAGTAATTTTGAATTCCAAGTATGTAGGTAAACAATTCATTGATAACACACAAAACGCTGACAGGATGTTAAATGCCTATTTTCTTCAGAATATATCTTTTCTCTACACTATTAAAAGTAAATTAGTTAAGGAACTGACATGTCAGTTTGCAGTGAATAACCTTTTTGACAAGAACTATGAAACAAACGCCTGGGTTTATAAATATGATGAAGGTGGGTCAATTCATGTTATGGACGGATATTTTCCCCAGGCAGGCATTAATTATATGTTTAAAGTCGGAATAAAATTCTGAATTCAGTCCTATGACAATATCTGATTGGATTTCAAGTAACTATATTGAAATATTCGGTGCAGTAACCGGGATAATTTATGTATTTCTTGAAATAAAGCAAACTATCTGGCTCTGGCCGGTAGGTATTCTTACATCTGCAGTTTATATATGGGTTTTTTTCACCAGTAAAATTTATGCAGATATGAGTCTGCAGGTTTACTATCTGGTCATAAGTGTGCTTGGTTGGTACTGGTGGACCAGAGCGTCAGCCTCCACTGAAGTTTCGGCTGGCAAAGCAGGGCTCAGGGCGCAAAGCGCAGAGCAAGGGGTAGAGGGCAAAGGGCCGGAAGAAGTGAGTGTGAGTAAGGGAGAAAGGGAGAAAGAAGAATTGCAGGTAACGAGACTGACCTTTAGGATAGGGATAATTCTTACTATTGTTTTTGTTCTGCTATACTTAGCAATGTGGATTGTCCTGACAAGATTGACGGATTCGCCTGTGCCTGTAAGAGATGCATTTATAACTTCATTATCGATTATTGCTACATGGATGCTGGCGAGGAAAATTTATGAACACTGGTATCTATGGATTGTTGTAAATTTCGTATCCGCTGTTCTCTTTATGACCCGTGGATTGTATCCTACAGTAATCTTGTATATTGTATATGGAGTGATGTCGTTTGGAGGTCTGGTTGCATGGAAGAAAACAATACCACGTCCTCATAACCTCATCCCCCTTCCCCCTTATCCTGAAAGAGAAGGGGGTAAGAAACCAGAAAAAAGTCCCTCTCCTTAAGGAAAGGGATTTAGAGTGAGGTAAAAAGAGCATGAATTTAAATGGGTCTTAATTATTAATAAACTATGAACAAATTTCAGTCCGGTTCTTACACAGCAATTGTTGCGGACGGAACATTTCCTCAACATGAGGTCCCTCTTAATTATCTGAAAAATGCTGAAAGGGTAGTTTGCTGCGACGGAAGCGCATCAAGTCTCATTCTGGCAGGATTGGAACCAGATGCTATAATAGGTGATATGGATTCTCTGAGTGAGGAACTTGCCAGCCGCTTTGCAGATCGAATTTTCAGGGATGAAAATCAGGATACCAATGATCTGACAAAGGTAGTTGAATGGTGCAGGGAAAATAGCTTTAGAGATATAATCATTATCGGAGCAACCGGGAAAAGAGAGGATCATACTTTAGGCAATATCTCATTGCTGACAGAATATGCTAAAGACATGAATGTGATCATGGTGACAGATACAGGCATTTTACGTCCTTTTCTTGCTGATGCTGAAATTGAATCGTTTCCCGGACAGCAGGTTTCTATCTTTTCAATTGATCCTGAAACGGCAGTAACATCAAATGGACTAAAATACCCTCTTACAAAGACAAAAATAACAAACTGGTGGTTTGCAACTTTAAATGAAGCTCTTGGTAACAGTTTTTCTCTTGAATTTAGCTCAGGAAGGCTTATTGTGTACCTTAAATATTTGTAAAAAAGGCCGTTGCCCGTGAGCAAACAGCCTTTTCACCTAAAACCTGCCGAAACTTAAAACTGATATCCAATTGTTATTCCCATTCCTTTATTACGAAGATCAGCATCCTGTTTATCAACTTTACTTAAGCCCATTTCATATCTGAGCTCAGCAAGGATGGATCCGCCGTTGTTTAATTTATACGATACTCCACCTCCGAACATGAAACCATAGCTTGTCTTTTCGGCCTGATTCTCAAGATCTGTATCGATGCTGATGGCGCCTGTTTTTACAGTTGAATTTGCGGATGTAAGAAATTCCATATAAGGACCGGTAAAGAATGTGAGATCACATTTATCACCAAGGCCCGGATCGTGTAAAGTTCCTTTTATAAGAAGCGGCACAGAGAGGTAGTCAAATTCCCTTCTTGTAACTGATTTTGATCCCTCGATAGTCGATGAGATTTTGCTTCCTCTCTTTTGATAATTGAGTTCAGTCTGAAGTGAGAGTTTATTACTGACATTATAATTCAGAAATCCGCCTACAGTATACCCCTGATAAAGGTCCACATTATTCCAGAGTTGTCCAAAAGCAGCCTGTGTTTCAAGGTTACCTGCAGCATGAAATCCGTATTTAATCTGAGCTTGAAGAGGCAGGCAGGTAAACAGCATTGCCGTCAGTACTGCAATTAAAAAAATCTTTGTTTTCATTTTTGTATTATTTTTGTTAGAGTTTAATTACTTGATTACTATTTAATAATGATTTATTATTCAGCAGATATTCTTTTTCGGACTTCCTTGAAAGGATGGGAAGCAAGTTCGTGACGCAAGTGTTCTGAAAAATTTACCTGGTAGCCATAAGTAATACAGGCTGTTAGGAAGTAAATTCCTGATTGCATCCAGAGTGAAATGATCTCTTTCCTGGTTTCGAAAGTAGTGGCCGACAGGGAGTTCATTTTTATATATCCGAAAATGGCGTTTGACGAAGGGAATATTTCGCGTACAGCCAGCCATATTGATCCGAAATTAGATAATGGCCAGATAATCCCTGATAGAAAAAGTAATGGAATTGATGTGAAAAGGTAAATCATCATGGGACTTTCCCTGTTTTTAAAAATTACGGAAAGCGTTAATCCCAAAAAGATACTTGAAAGTATGAAAGGAATAATCAGGGGAATAAGCTGCTTAAATCCAGCCGATTGTTCATAGCCAAACCACCTGGGAATAAATCCAAGCATATAAACACAGAGAAAAGCATAAATAATGAAATATGCTGCCACTTTTCCGGTTACAAGTCGCAATATCCCCATTCGTTTACGATCCAGCGGCACCAGGGTGTGAAACATGTGACGTTCCCGGGCAGTACCTGCGAGAATGCCGATGGCAATAATCAATGTTTGTTGTATGATCAGGATAAGTGCTGCAGGAATTCCATAACTCGCAAAACCTCCTGCACGGTTAGCCATAGCATTATCAACAAATTTCAGTGGCTCAGCAGTTATTTCTGCCTGCTTTTCAGTTAATCCGCTATTTATCAGATTTTTAATCTGAATCTGGTTGCCTGTTTCAAGAGTTACGAAACTTGCACCAGTCAACATTGCTTTATAATATAGAAAGAACTCCATGTCAGCATATGCTGAAATCGTTGTTTTACGATTCAGGGCTATGTCTGAGCTGTAAGTTTCAGGGATCTGAATTATTCCCCGGACATCTCTGTTTTTGAACATTTGGATGGCTTCTTCCATCGAAACACTTTTGGCAGTCACTTTCAGATCGGGAGTAGCATCTATGTCCCTGATAAACTTACGGCTGTCAGAAGTATTCGACATATCTACAACTGCTACAGGCAGATCGTGAACCACTTCAGGATAATATATAAATGAATAGAGCATCGGGTAAATGATTGGGACAGCGAAAATCAGGACCAGAACTCCCACGTCGGAAAATTTAAGCTGGAATTCGCGTAAAATTATTCCGGGCAAACTGAGGAAGCCCTCCCTTATTTCTATTACTAAATTCAAAATATTGCTTTTCATTGTTTAGTATTAAAAGTTGGTATAACTAACCACTCTTTTTTTGTTGGATCAGAGGTTTTAGCCAGATTATTGTTTAAGTCTTATGCACATTTTCGATAAAATTCTGGTATATCAGGGCTGATTTGAGTCGTGATAGAATTGTTAACGGCAGAAGCAGAAACAATATAAGATACAGGTATGAGGATATTGAATATCTTAATTCAAATCCTGCAAGTATTTGACTTTGAAATATATGCATATAGTGCCTTACGGGGAACCCACTTGCCCAGTATTGGAATGCAGGTGGCATTGAATCTATAGGGAAGGAAAATCCACAGAGCGTCAAGGCCAGGATCCCGTAAAATGCTGCCATATTCAGCGAGTGACGCATCATAGGCAGTAGCCCAATGCAAAATACACCGATGGCCTGGTATGACAGAACAAACAGGAGCGACCCGGTCATTAGCCATCCGACAGACGTATGCATGGGTATATGCATTATCTTATAGAGCATGAAGTTCTGAAACATCATAATTATAAAAAACGCTACAGTATATGGTAATAATTTGCCTGTCAGTGCAATAGCGATTGATTTGTCTGAAAGATGCAACCATTCATGTGAAGTACTTTCTTTTATTTCGATGCCTATGCTGTATACTGTAATAAGCAATATGAAGAGTTGCAGCATTATTGGCAATATTATCGTAGTAATATATACCGGGTAACTTGCAGCAGGATTAAACAATTGATGCATGTTCAGATGAACAGGCTGTACCTGCGACTGGATATAATCTTCAGGTTGTCCCATTGCCTCTCGTTTCTGAATGTTAATCCCTCCCGACAGGGTGTGAAGAATAAGCGTTAAATCATTCTGCATCAATCCTCCGGCTATTAGGAATCCGTTATGATAGTAGTAACTTATAACCGGCTGATTTGATACCAGGATATCGGTCTGAAGGTCTTTGGGCAGGATCACAAATCCGTAAATGTTACCCGTACGCAATTCAGACATGGCTTCAGTTTCAGATTGAAGGTATTCTGTAACTTTACTAAGCGGAGTAACATCAATAGTACGCGCAATTTTGCGTGAGGTAGCTGTCTGATCAAGGTCAACAATCGCTATAGGCATTTTTGTGGGGACACCTTCCTTCAAAAGTGAACAGAAAAACAAAATCGACAGAACGGGAAGTATTAGTACCACGATTATATAGAGTCCACGCGACGATATTCTGTTAACTTCCCGTTTTGCAACTTCCCGGATCCTTATAATAAGTAATTTCATTGTGATATAATTCAATGCTATTTATCTAAAGTACAGATGGTTATTAGGATGGCTCGGCTAATTATATTTTGAGCCATGTTACAGGGTCTTATTTTAACTTATCATAGTCAACCATCAGGCTCATTCCGGGGCGCAATCCTTCAATTGCTGTAACAGGTTTTGCCCTTATCTCAAAGGTTTTTACATCGAAACCATCATTGTTTTTTGTTGCCTTGAAGGTTGCATAACTCGCCATCGCTTTAATATAGTTAACTTTCAACCTGACATTTTTGCTGCCCAGGGCTGGTACTCTTGCATCAAATTCTTTTCCTATCTTAATGTTTGCCAGTAAGTCTTCACGAATATTGAATACAACCCAGACATCGCTGAGGTCAACAATATTCATAATAGGTGCTCCGGAACCGACCAATTCGCCCTGTTTTGGGAAAACATCTGTGACTTCACCCTTAATAGGAGATACCAGCATTGTTTCCGATATGTAAGATTCCACTTCCGAAACGGCTCCCTTTGCACGGTTTACCAATGCTGAGGCAGCAAGCTTATCTTCTTTTTCAGCCCCATTTATTGCCATATCGTACTGCGATTTTGCTGCTTTGGATGTTGCAATTGCTGCCTCGTAATTAGCTTCTGCCTCATCACGTTTCTGTGCGGGAACCACACCTTCATTAAACATATTCTGCACACGGTCATAAGTTTTTTCAGCTAATCTCACACCAACTTCTGCTTTTTGCCATAGCTCGTAAGCACCTGCAATCTGTTCTGCACGTGCACCTTTGTTTGCCTTCTGATTCTGAGCATCTGCTGCATCCTCCGCTGAGGTTGCCTGGATCAGCTTCGCATTTAGTTCGGGACAGCTGATTAAAACCAGGCTATCTCCTTTATTTACTTCCATACCTTCAGATACCATAAATTTGTCGATACGTCCAGGTACCTTACCCGACACGCGTACTTCTGTTGCTTCAGCCTCACCCTGTAATATTATTGGCTCCGGTTTTAAGAATATCCATCCGACAAGACTTACTGCCGCGATTGCCAGAAGCAGGATTGAAAATGCGATCAGCATTCCTGAATGTCTTTTATTAATTGTTTTCATCAGATTAAAAATTATAAGTTTGATTTAAAGTAATTTTCAAGTATTGGTTTCAGCTTTATTGAATATTTGATAAATTAAGATCCCCTGTAGCTTTGAAGCACTCAAGCACTGATTGATGCTGTGCAAAAACAGACTGAAGGTATTCGAGTTCAGCATTCTGCATTTCAGTTTCGGCGGCTAACCGTTCAGTGATGTTTATCATCCCCTCGTTGTATGACTTTTGAGCCATTTCAAGTGACATCCGGGCAGCAACACGTTGTTTATCTTTAAAGGATACCTGAGCTATTGAAGCATGGTAATTTGTTGTAGCTTTTACCTGGTTGAGCTCAAGTAACTCACGGGCTTCATCGCGGGCATTCTCGGCTTTTTTTAGTTCTAGTTTTGCCTGATGCACCTTTGCTGACCCACCCGAACGATCAAAGATTTCCCATTTGAAGCCTGCCCCCACCATATATGTTGGGCCGAGTCCAATGTTCCCGATCTTCATGTTCATGGGAACAGGAGCATTAAAATCGGCTTTAGCGTTGAAAATATTATCATAACGGGCCGACGCTAAAGCCTGAACCTTAGGAAGGTAATATGACTTTTCGGACTTTACGAGGTATTTCTGGGCCTCTACTCCTGCGGTTAAAGCGCGTAATTCCGCCCGGTTGTTTATATCGTTATCCGAATCTGCAAATAAAAGCAGATTCAATTCAGGGTTCATTAATTCAAAACCGGATACCGGTTTCCCTGTTAGTTGGGATAACTTCTGATACAAAAGTGTTTTCCTGCTTTCATACTCTGACAGCTTTGCCTCAAGGTTAGCGGTGGCAACTGCAATTTTAAGAGTGTCGAATGATGTGGCCAACCCATTTTTCAGAGCCGTGACTGCATATTTTTTCTCGGCAGCCAGCCTTTCTGATGATTCGTCAAGGACATGCTTTGACTGGATTAATAATGCAAGCTGGTCATAATATGTTATTACCTCGCTGATCGCATCTGACTTGCATTTATCTGATAATGCCTCCTGAACTTTTATCTTTTCTGTTAATGCCATGGAAATATTTGGAACCTGTCCACCACTGTATAACAGCATTTTTATTGTTAAATCGACTCCAAAATAATTGCCTTTTAAGTCTCCATCCAGATCTTTGGATATCGATGGAAGTTGAATCCCTTGCTGGTTCAACAGCCTTTCAAGCTGTGTTATTTCGGAGGATACTCCGGCAAGATTCGGAAACATAACAGCGAAGGCAGGATTCATCATAAATTCCTGTAACTTCCCAATAGCTTCGAAACCTTCAATATCGCCAATTTTCGAATTAAATGTTGAATAGGCGTATAGATATTTACCTCCTGCTTCCAGCTTGGGAATATAAGACGACCTGACAGCTCTTTGCTGAACCTGGGCAATCTGCTTATCAATATCCTTTTCAGCTACCTTGCGGTCATTATTTACCGAAAGTCTGATAAGCTCTTTTAGTTCATGCGACACCTTCAATGATTGTGCATTTACATTGCACGCTATAGTGCTTATTGTGAAAATCAGGATAATTATTGGAACTTTTGTTTTCATAATGTTTATAATGATATTATTTTACAAATCTGATAATCAGAAATACAGGGTGTTTTACTAGTCAATTCCATAATCAGGTGTTGAGTTACTGGTAAATTAGTATATTCAAGTATTCAACAATAAACGTATTCGACTAAAAAGGTCAAAAGGTCCAATGATAGACAAAAAAAATTATCTCTTGACTATACCGTAAAATAGAAAATTAATAAGACTGCTAAGCCTGTCTTCAAAATTTCCATTTTCATTGTTTATAAAAAGGGGTACCTCAAGACCTTTCATTGCAGTTACAATAGCTACTGCACTCAGATGCGGATCTTCGACAGCAAACTTTCCTCCTTCAATACCTTCCTGGATAATACCCGAAACAATTCTGACTTCATCGAGGTCATAACTTTTCCTGATCTCTTCAATAAATTCAAGATGGCTCAGGTAATCACTTTTCAGAGCAGTATAGAAATTTGTAAGCTTTTTAAGTTTTCTCATTCTGATGGTGATGTAGACTTTCAGTCGTTCAATCGGATCTTCAATATCTGATATTTTCCTGGTAAGTTCTGCTTTAAGTTCTTCAGCTTCTTTTTCCACAACAGCTTTGAAAATATCTTCCTTACTACTGAAATAATAATATATTGAAGACTTCCCTTTCCTTGTGGCCAGCGCAATTTCTTCCATTGTGGTCTTCTTAAAACCAAAATGCGAAAAGATATTACGTGCTATCTCAATTATATTCTTTCTTGCTTCTTCGTGTTGAACTAACATTTTATTAAGTTTATTTTTAAAATCAACGCCGCAAAGCTATTACTTATAAAATTATTCTCCAAATATTGTATCGACTATTTGATGAAAAAAGTCGAATCGTCTTGAATTTAGCCGGAATTTTTACAGTATTTTTAATTCTCTTACAAGGTAGATCAGCTGACCCCGGCTTTTAACATTAGTCTTAATATAAATCCGGTGAGTGTGGTCTTTTACTGTCTGCAGGCTTATAAAAAGTTTTTCCGAAATTTCCTTATTACTTAATCCTTTGCATATCTCACGTACTATATCTGTTTCACGTGGAGAAACCTCGAACTTTTTACAGAATTCTTCAAATGAGATATCCCGTGAAGGTTCAGATGTAAATACAGTAAAGAGAGTACCATAATTAAGATATATAGGAAGGAAAGTGTTGCTTGCAAAGAAAATAAAGGTGAAAAGTATAGCGATGAATAGCTGCGACTCATAGAAAAGTAATGGCACGCATTGTACCAGCATGACAAGAAATATTCCCGGACCGATTCTTTTCCTGTCAAAATCATGGATGATTGATTTTCCTTTTTGAGGAAATAGAATCAGCAAGGATGATATAACGGAATACAAAAATGACATTGCGATAAAATAGTATTTTATCAGAGAAGAAGGTTTAAAGGTGCCTGCTTTTGCAACGAGATAACCCATAATTATAATTATGGAAAAATTAAATATGAGGAACCATAATACAAACCAGTTATTACTTTTTCTCCCTGATAATCCAACCGCGAATTGGATAAACATGAGCCATGCAAAAACAAGAAATGGTAATCCTAGCAGCATTGCAATATCTGAAAACCTTGTAAGTAGTTCGGTTGAAATATAAGCCGACAGATATACTTTGATTATTTCCTGCCCCCAGATTCCATAGAACCCGAAAGTGAAAATAAATACCTGAAAATAAAGCAGCGTAGAGAAGATTTCGTGATGATATTTTTTCCTCAAACGCGACGATAAGACAACACCTCCTGCTGCCAGAGCAACCGACAAAATAAAAATTAAATATCCGAGGATTACCATCATTCTATAAAGATATTAAAAACCACTGACCCGGGAATTCAAAGTTAACACCTACCAAAGTATTGGTTTACATACTAAAGTAGGAAAAATTTAAAACACTACTATAGTATGAAGTGCAATAAAAACTACAGTCATAAATTTGCCTTATAAACATCAGAACCTTACAGAACTTAAAATTTAAAACAGATGGAAACAAATAATGAATACAAATTAGTTCCTGATTTTGGCTATTGTCTCGGAACCGGCTGGCGAGTTATGATAGATAATTTTCTAAGATTATTTCTGGTTATTCTCATACTGGCGATCGTAACAGGGCCCTTTAAAATATTCCACCATTTTAACATATCAGACTGGCCCTGGAATTGGGGACACTTCTGGGATCATCATTACTCCGGGAGTCCATGGCATTGGGGAAGTGAATGGGGCCAAAATCTATTCAGGTTTGGGACTTTTGGAATTTTTGCAGCCTTCTTTGGTTTAATTGCAATGCTATATACTTTTCTCGTAAAACCAGTTTTCGAATATGGCGGTAATTTTATTTTTGTTCAGGCTGTGAGAAAAATAAAACCCGATTTTGAATATCTTATTAAAGGATTCATGGAGAACTACCTTCATATAATTCTGGCAAACCTCCTTGTTTTTGCATTGGTTGTACTCGGCTTGTTTGCGCTTATAGTCCCTGGTATAATCATTGGATGCCGGCTGGCTTTTGTTTCATATATTATTATGGATAAGAAGCTTGATCCTATCGAAGCGGTTGAACTGAGCTGGAAGCTGACAAAAGGCTATGGGTGGCAGATTTTCCTCCTGGGGTTTGTTTCAATATTCATTATAATTTTGGGATTCTGCTTGTTAATAGTCGGAATATTCCCGGCAATTATGTGGGTATGCAGTTCCTTCGCATCGCTTTATGAATCGGTTCTCAGGGAAAAGGAAAAACCAGCAGAAGTTGCAGCAGTGTAAAGACATTTTACAAGTGCAAATACTTAAAACAGAATGAACACAGGGGGGAAACAGAATAATTGACTATTTTGGGTTTATATCATTGAATGAGGAGAGGTTGCATGAAAATGTAACCTTTTTTTTAATTGGAATGTTTTGTAACTTTATACTCTAATTTAAAATAAACTGAAACATGAAAAAACGTTCAATCATTCTTTTATTGATTTTAGCTTTTGTGTTGCCTTGCACTTCAAATGCCCAATTTGGACTTTTAAGGAAGGCAATTAACAAAGAGATTGATCATAAAGTTGATTCTACTATTGACAAGAAAGCACAAGACGATGCCAATAAGAAAGCACAGGATGATCAGAATAAGACTGACAATTCTGCTACCCAGAGTAATGGGGGAACCAAGGAAACAGGACGTGGTCTCTTCGGCGGGAAGATTGATATCAAATATAATGATGAATATAAATTTACCGGAAGGCTCTACATGCAGATGGAAACATATGATAAAAAAGATGTAACCAAAGCTGACTATTATACCTATTTTAACGGGAATAGTCCTGATGCAGGAATCGAAATGATGCCACTTGAAGTCAAAGAAGGTAATAAAGCAGTACCTACAACTTTTCTTTTTGATGGGGAAAACAGGTGCTTTATGATGCTTATCGATAATGGAGATTCCAAAACAGGAATTATTTCAACAATGCCTTCTGATTCTGCCATCGCAGCTCAGGCAAAAAATCAGAAAGGATCAAACCCGGAAAAAGCAACAATAACAAAAACAGGAAATACACGTATTATTGCCGGTTACAAATGTGATGAATATAAAATAGTCGATCCCGATAAAGATGGTTATTCAAATGTCTGGATGACAAAAGATGTAAAGCTGAAAGCTGATAAAAAGTACTGGGGCAAAGCAGGAGTGCCTACATATTATAACTATCCCGGTTTTGAAGGATCTATGATGCTCGCTATGGAATCATTCGATAAGAAGGATAAGCCGACCATGAAAATGGAAACGAAAGAGATCAATGAAAATTTTCCTAAAACAATTTCCACAGTTGGCTATACTTTTATGAAGATGAACTGGGGCCAGGCTGGGAAGAAATAGCCCCCCAACCCCCCTAAAGGGGGGCTAATACTTTGAACTTAAATGGAATTAAGGCTAATTGAAGTATTATTCCCCCCTTTAGGGGAAGGCCGCGAAGCGGCCAGGGGGGCTAAACTTTCCGGAGTTTTGCAAATCTCAAGAGCAGTTTTTTGCTTCCGTTTTTATCAAATTCAACTGTAGCAGTGGTATTTGGTGGTTGCCCTTCAATTGATTTAATTGTTCCTTTGCCGAATCTCTCATGTTCAACTATATCACCTTCTGTAAAAAGTGACGAGTCGCTTCCCGTAAAAGGCACATCCGGTTTATTATTAGTGCCTGTCATCTTTTTGAACCTGTCATCCCTTGAGATAGGGATTAGATTCTTCACGAAGGGAGGAAGGCTTTTCCTTCTGAGAAATATTATTGTTTTGAAAAGGTTTTCCTCCAGTCTGCGGATAATGGAGAAATTTCTGATCTATTTCACGAAGAAAGCGGCTCGGACTGCATCTCTCTAGATTTCCCCACTTATACCTGTTAAGTGCATAGCTGAATGTAGCCTGTTTTTCTGCCCTGGTAACCGCAACATAAAAAAGGCGTCTTTCCTCTTCTAATTCACGTGCGCTACCCGACGACATAGGAGAGGGAAATAATGTATCTTCCATCCCCACAATATATACATGCTTGAATTCCAGACCTTTGGCTGAATGCATCGTCATGAGGGTTACTTTATTCCGGTCCTCGTCATTTTCAGTATCCTGGTCTGTCAGCAATGCAACATTTGCCATGTATGCTTCTAATGTTGAAGGTTCCCCATTTGTTTCTGCCGATTCTGTAAAAACTTTTATGGCATTCAACAACTCCTCAAGGTTTTCATAACGACTGACTTCCTCAGGAGATCTGCCTTCCTTAAGTTCTCTCATTATCCCTGATCGCAAGTGCAATCTCCCTTGCTTTTTTAAAAGCATCTTCCGTATCTGAATTCAGGCGAAGATTATTTATTACTTCACACATAACCTCGATAATTTCTTAACTGTCCCCAGGTTAAAATGTTCAGGATATTTTCCGGCATCAGTCAAGAATACTCCAGGGAGTTACATTGAAAGTCGCAGCCAGTTCAAATATTTTCTGAGATTGTTGTATCACCGATGCCCCTTTTCGGATAATTGATTGATCTTTTAAGAGCTTCTTCATCTTCAGGATTAATGACCATTCTGAAATAGGAGAGAATGTCTTTTATCTCTTTCCGTTCATAGAATGATAATCCGCCATAAATTTTATATGGTATATTTTTTCTGCGTAGAGTCTCTTCAAAGATCCTCGACTGGGCATTTGTCCTGTAAAGTATTGCAAAATCAGACCAGTTGAGTTGTTGGGAAAGCTTCTTATCAAATATATCGGACGAAACATTAAATCCTTCCTCAGAATCGGTCATCGCCTGCATAACCTGTATCTTTTCACCGGGCTCATTCATTGAATAAACATTTTTCTGGATCTGACCTTCATTATTTGCGATAATTGTATTTGCAGCATTTACGATTGTCTGAGTCGACCTGTAGTTTTGTTCAAGTTTGAAAAGCTGGTAATCAGTATAATCATTTTTAAATTCAAGAATATTTTCAATCCTTGCTCCCCGGAAGGAATAGATGCTTTGTGCATCATCACCAACTACGCATATATTCTGATGAGAAGCTGCAAGTTTTTTAACTATAAGGTATTGAGAATAATTGGTATCCTGATACTCATCAACAAGCACATAATTAAATTTTTGCTGATATTTTGCCAGAACATCCGGAAAATCTCTGAACAGAATATTTGTATTAAGCAGAAGATCGTCAAAATCCATTGCATTTGCTTTGAAACATCGGGCTGCATATGTCTTGTAAATATCTGCCAAGCAGATGGCATCCGGCTCGATCTGTCATATTCCTGCATCGAAGCATCAGCTGCATACATGCCCGATGTTACAAGGTTGTTTTTTGCAGAAGATATTCTTGAAGAAATAACTCCGGGTTTATAAATATTGTCATCCAGATTCAGTTCTCTGATGATAGATCTGATCAGGCTTTTTGAATCGGAGGAATCGTAAATTGTAAAGTTTGATTTATATCCGAGTCTTTCACCTTCCATTCTTAATATCTTGGCAAAAATCGAGTGAAAAGTACCCATCCAGAGATATCGGGCTATTTCAGGACTTACAATTCTTGTGATACGTTCCTTCATTTCCTTTGCAGCTTTGTTTGTAAATGTCAGTGCAAGGATTTTACCTGCAGGAACACCTTTCTGAAGAAGATGAACAATGCGGTAAGTCAGTACCCGTGTTTTTCCCGGCACCTGCACCGGCTATGACAAGAGATGGACCTTCAGTATTGATAACTGCTTGTTTCTGAGATTCATTCAGATCGTCCAGGTATTCCATTTTCTTGTCTTGGTTTGAATTACAGCGTATGGCTCGACAAATTTAGCAAATACAATTTCAGGTAGACATTTTCAATATGATTAAAAAATATTATTTATTAACATATCACAATTGCGAACTTTTAATTGCCGGTTATTTGTTTCCCGCTGATAACGCTGATTTTCGCAGAAATAAATCTGCGTTATTCTGCGCTATCTGCGGAAAAATGTTCAAGTTTCAGAGAAGCTCTGAAGTCTTCTCAACTTTATCAATGAAAATCATTATAATTGTGTGAGAAATCCTTTATTTGAAAAATCATGAAACGATATGGACAGGTTATTGGGATTAAACCGGAACATTTTGATAGATATAAAAAGTATCATGCTGAAGTGTGGCCCGGGGTTCTGGAAATGATCAAAAAATGCAATATACAGAATTATACAATCTTTCATAAAGACAATATGTTGTACGCTTATTTTGAATACATAGGTACCGATTATGCAGCTGATATGGCTAGAATGGCTGCCGATCCTACGACTCAGGAGTGGTGGGCAATAATGGAGCCAATGCAGGAACCTGGCTCTACCAGGAGCAAAGGTGAGTGGTGGTCAGACATGGAAGAAGTATTTCATTTAGACTGAACTAATTTTATTGCCCTAATTTTAGTATAATTGCAGAAAAGTATACCAAAGAGTTCCCGAAAGCGTTATATATTCAAAGTTCTGACAATCTGTGCGTTATTTTTTATTAATAATGATTTTGCTGGTACCGCTTATTTCTGAGGCTCAGCTTTCAGCACCAGGAATGAGCACAGTAAGATATACCTCATATCCATCAGCTCCGACAGTTAAAGACCCTGTATTCATATATTGCAACGATTCAGGATCTCAGAAAGGGACATTAAATGCAAGCAGCCCCGGAGGAACCGGTCTGTTTGATTTTTCATGGTATAAATGGAGTAATGCAACAAAAAGTTTCAGTATTCCTCTTAAAACTGAAACCGGTGTATTAACATCTTCATCAGGAGAAGTTGACGAGGGAGGATATAAAGTTATTTTAAGCGGAGGTATTGATACAAGCTTTGTAGGATGGATCTTTATAGATAAGCCATTTGCATCAGCAGCACTTCAGAATTTTACCTGCGATTATGTGGCATTGAAGGGTCTGGTTGCGGTTGACACATTTTATTATAATAATATCTCTAACGGAATTCCGGTAAAATTACCTGATGGAATAAGGTTCTTATGGTCATCAGATCCCTCTTCGACTATTCCTTATCCCGATTTTTTATTGAACCCCCAGACTTTTGATCCTCCATTGGTTGATGTTACATATAGACTTCAGGTAACTGACAGTTTCGGATGTATGAGCGAATCATCTTTCCTTTATCAGACTATTCGTGTTAAAGCAGATTTTACTGCCAATCCTGATAATGGGGATGCGCCTCTGGGAGTGACTTTTACGAATAATTCTGTAAGGGCATCCACCTATAAATGGGATTTTGGTGATAAAGATTCCACAAATTCAACTATCAGAGATCCGGGGGAGCACATATATTATAAACCGGGAGAATATTCTGTCAAGCTTACTGTACAAAATGATGTTTCCTTTTGTATAGATTCATTGAGGCTTGATAAAAATATTGTAGTTAATAAGTCTGAACTCAATATCCCAAATGTCTTTACACCCAATGGCGATGGGATCAATGATAATTTTATAGTTGAATCAAAATCTCTGAGGACTCTGAGTATGGAAGTATTCAGTCGAAGCGGATTGAAAGTATACTCCTTTTTTGGGGATGGGGAGAGGCTGAAAAACTGGAAAGGGTGGGATGGTAATATTAACTCATCTTCAGCCAAGGCAACTCCGGGGGTCTATTACTACCTTATTAAAGCTTATGGATGGGATGATGTTAATTATGACAGTAAAGAGTACCGGGGGTTTGTATACCTATACAGGTAACGCCATTAATTTGGCAGGTGATTCCTGAGAAACCTGATCCAGTTTTCGCTTAATATGTTTTGAATATCTGAATCAGAATAACCCGATTCCGACAGCATCCCCGGAACTTTTTGAAGATCAGCAATTGTATTAAGATCATAAGGACATTGCTCAGTACCAAAAGCCCCGTCAAGATCAGATCCTATAGCAGCATGCAAAGAATTACCGGTTAGCTGGCAAATGTGATCGATATTATTTATCATAAGTTTCAGTGATACACCCATTTCTTTCGGATCAGACTTTCCTCTTACCCAGCCTCTGACCATCATCCAGGCATCAAGTGCGATACCGATGACAGCCCCTCTTTCTGCCAATTCAACAATCTGTTCGTCAGAGAATTGTCTGTTATGAGGAACGAATTTACGGCAATTATTATGACTCGCCCATACCGGACCATGAAAAGTGTCCAAAGCTTCCCTGAAACTTTCATCACAAAGGTGTGTGGCGTCGAGAATGATTCCGAGTCTTTCCATTTCTTTGAGCAGTGATCTGCCTTTATTTCCTATCCCGCCGGTTGAATCAGTTCCCTGTGCATATGTTCCAGGGCCATAGTGGGCAGGACCAATAGCACGAAGTCCATAGCCGAAGGCTTTTTCAAGGTGATCCATTGAAATGATCGAATCAGCGCCCTCAAGACTTAGTATATAACCAATTGGTGTACTTTGGTCAGGATTCTTCCAGAGTTTAAGATGTTTTTCCAGATCATTTCCCGAACAAATCTGTACCATTTCACCAGCTTCTTCCATGGTTTTATACCAGGCTAGCTGTCCCTGGGTCTGTGCCCAGGCTTGCTCAGGTGATTTCCATCCCGGAATTTTGTTTCCAGGTTTAACAAACCTGGCGATCTGCGTAGCCATGCATAATCCGACATGACCTTTACGCATTGATGGAAAGCTTACGGTTCCTCTCGCCCTGTCGGGTTTATCGGTCATCCCTTCTTCGCTTTTTCTGATTTCTTCTGTTTTCCATCTTAAATCGCGGTTCCACTCAAGCGCATTCATCGATAAATCGAGATGCCCATCAAAAATCAAAGGTGCATTTAACATTTGTGGATATGAATCAAATAGTAATCATTCTTCTTCTTGCCTCAACATTCCATTTCCCTGTAGCATTGTTGTCACTTACTACAACAACGGTATCATAACGATCTACAGTTGGACAAATGTGCCATGGGATACAATACAGAACTTCACCTATTCTATGTTTATCGGCTTCTGCCGTTCTTATTACCATGTGCTCTTCATTATGGTTGATAATAGAATATTTCCGGATATCTAAGATTTCAATCCTTGGCTGAGGCATCTCTGATGCAACTGCCTTATGTCCAAGATCAATACATATCAAATCTTTACCTGGTTTGCTTATTATTCTGGCAAGAAGTATTGCGGCATGGGAAAAATTCATATCAGAGAATGAGCTGCTGTAACCCCAATCCCATAGAATCAGTGTTCCGGGACTGGTTTCAACATCCTTTCCTTAATGCATGTATCGGAAACGTTGGAGTTCCGCCTGCAACAACATTTATTGGCGATATACCTTCGTTTTTTAATTCTTCTATCAAACTTATTACAGGCAGATATGAGTCGTTACAGATATGCTGACGTTTACTAAAATCAGATTCGTGAATATGACCGTCATACACATGAAGCCCCTCCGCGATAAGCATTGGAGAGTCCATGATCCGTTTAAACAACCTGGCTGCTTTTTCACCGGGAATCACACCAGTACGATTCATCCCATTATTAATATCGAGCCAGACATGCGTTTCCATCGTGGTTTTCCTGGCCATATCAGAAAGCTGTATAATAACCTCTTCGTTGTCGGCTATACATGATATTTTCAGGTCATGAAATTCCTGTTTTAATTTAAAGAATCGTTCAATATTAGGACCTACCGGCTGAATCGCGACCAGGATATCAGGTGCTCCGCATCGTGCGACCATCTCAGCTTCAGAAATAGTAGCACACTTGAATTTACTGATGCCGTATTTCATCTGAAGTTTAATAACCTCGGCCATTTTATGTGTTTTAACATGTGGCCGCAGATGTTCCACTCCACCTGCCATTTCGATTGTTTTCCTGATATTGCTTTCTATACGATCGGGATAAACAAGAAGAGAGGGGGAGGAGACTTCACCAGCGTTGCTTATCTGGTACCAACTGTTATTTGATTCGGAGCTATTTTTCATGTAATGAGCACGAGGTTTAAATTTTTGAATTAATAAATAGAAATTAAAAATCCATTAAACGCAAAGATCGCAAAGGTTTGCGCAGATGCCGCAAAGAATGGCATCTGTTTTTTACTTTGCGTACTTTGCGCCTTCTTAGCGTGCTTTGCGGTTAAATGATTTCAATATAATTCAAACATTGCTTCTATCTCAACGGCAATATTCCCTGGCAGCATGGCTCCGACTGCACTTCTGACTCCGACTCCGTTTTCTTCACCGAAGACTTCTGCCATGAGTTCACTGAATCCGTTGATAACGGCTGGGTGAGCATCAAATTCAGGAGTGCTGTTGACCATGCCTAGTGTTTTTACTATCCGTTTGATTTTTTTCAATTCCCCGAAGTGAGTCTTGATTGTTGAAAGCATTGTTAGTCCAACCTGTCTTGCCGCCAGCTTTCCTGCAGCCAGATCAAGATCTGTCCCGACCTTGCCTTTTATCATTGTGCCGTCGGGTAAAATAGGACCTTGCCCCGAAACATATAAAAATTTATCAATCACAAGAACGGGTTTATAAACACCCAGTGGTTTTGGTGCTGGTGGAAGGATTAATCCTAACTCTTTTATCCTTAAATCAATGTCATGTTTCATATTGCGTGTTTCTTATATGTGAAATATACAAAATATTTATTGATGGTGCAAAGGTACTCCTGTGAATGTGCTGGCGCCGATTTGGCTTCGCCGAGCTCGCAGTTGATGGGAGCTGACTGTAGCCTTAACAAACTGCTCTGCTCGGTTGTAATCGGTGCCGCAATTAGTTTAACTTCTATCATTTTACTGGCACGGTTTGCAACCGGTCAGAACTGGCAGGGATTGCAACCGAGCGGAACGCGAGCTCGACGAAGTCAAATCCGCGCCAGCCCATAAATGAAGAACCATGAACCGTTTTCAAACAAACAATTCCGCCTTGAAAATGGTTTTAGCCTGACCTGAAATTTCGACTCTGTCGCCTTTTAGAGACACTTTTAAAATACCTCCTCTTTTAGATACCTGGTGGGAGTTAAAATCAGTTCGTCCGGTTTTTGCCGACCAGAAAGGAGCAAGAGCGCAATGGGCAGATCCGGTTACCGGATCCTCATCAATTCCGACTCCCGGGGCAAAACAACGTACACAAAAGTCGAAAGCCTGATCACTTGAGGGAGCGGTCACAATCAGATCACCGAATACAGAACTTTTCATCAGTGAAAAATCAGGTTTCATGTTTCTTACCTCAGCTTCATTTTTCATCAAAGCAAGGGTCCATCCAAAACCTGCAGTATATAATTCCTGAGCTTCTGCGCCTGTAACTCTTTTGAAATCGGTGGTCATTTCCATTTTTTCAACTGGATATACCGGGAAATTCATTGTTAGCCAGTCACCCGTTTTCTTAGTTATCAAATCCCCTGCTTTCGATGAAAAATGTATCTCCTCATCTCTCTTTACTTTACCGGTTTCATAAAGGATATGCGATGCTGATAATGTAGCATGGCCGCATAATTTTATTTCTGCTTCAGGAGTAAAGAATCTGATGAACCTGAAATTCTTTCCCGGGAAGACGTAAGCAGTTTCAGAAAGATTCATCTCCATTGCAATATTTTGCATCCAGGATGAATCAGGTTCCTGATCAAGTATACAGACTCCGGCAGGATTACCTTTAAATGGGAGTGTTGTAAATGCATCTACTTGATAAATAATCTGTTGTGTTTTCATCTGCTTTATTTTTTATTTTTTTCTCCTTTGTGCTACTCTGTACCTCTGTGTTAGTTCTTATTTTTTTTGTTACACAGAGTTTCACGGAGAATCACAGAGAACCACAGAGTTAAGATTCTTTAAAATATTCTGTTTGCTCAAACGTCTCTAAGTCTATAAACCTTCTTAAACTTAAAATATGACCTCCTTTACACCTTTAAATCTTTTACAACCTGAAGTCTTTATGCCCTTACGCCTTTACGCCATTTCTTCCATTTCTTCCATTCACCGGTAAAAATACATGTTTAACAGAATTTATCCGAAACTTAACATATAAAACTTTGTAAACTAAAATAGTTTTCACATTTTTGTAGTGTAGATTCAAAAACCTGATGGAGATAAAAGAAAGGATAATAGAAGGAAGTGCTGAATTATTCAAGACTTACGGGATAAAATCTGTAACAATGGATTCAATTGCAAATCATTTTGGTATCTCAAAAAGAACAATTTATGAGATCTTTTCCGATAAAGATGAACTATTAATGGCGGTCCTGGCAAAAATGGCTCAGCAACAAAAGGACCTTGCAAAAAAAGTACTCGATGAATCTGAGAATTCACTTGTTGCGATTTTCAGAATGTTTGAAATCAACAGGACTATTTTTCAAACGATGAGCCCTGCATTTCAGGCTGACCTGAAGAGGTATCATTATGACATTCTGATTATGAATTCCGAAAATATTGAGCTGCCCGATTACAGAAACAACTTTCAGATTATTGAAAAGGGAATTAAAGAAGGACTCTTCAGGAAAGACATTAACCCGGAATTAGCCAACAGGTGCCTGTTTAACCTTGGAAGATCGATAATGGATAATGATCTGTTTCCATACGAACAGTTCTCAAGACGGGAAGTGATCAGAAATATTTTCTTCAATTATCTGCGGGGAATATCTACGGTGAAAGGCCTTGAACTTATCAACCGGCTTGAAGAAATATTTTTAGAGAAAACAGATTAACTTAAAATACCCACTGGTAACAATTAATTAAAATGAAAAGAAAAGAAATCCTAACTATTCTACTATTATTCCTGTCAATAATGGGTGGAGTTCTCTCAGCTCAGGACAATAATAGCGAACTGAAGCTTACATTAAAAGATGCACAGGAATATGCATCGCAATATAACAAAATGGTTAAATCGGCAAAATTCACTGTACAGGCTTCTAAAAAAGACCTATGGACAGCAATATCTGCAGGGTTGCCGCAGATTTCTGCAGGTGCCAATCTGACAGATAACCTTAAACTTGGAGTATTTGTATTGACTATGAATGACGTGCCCACAGTAATAACAATGGGTACAACATTTACACTTCCTGTTGCAGTACAGGCATCTATGCCTTTGTTTAGTGCGCCTTATTACATTGGAATTGAAACTTCAAAACTTGCACAGAAAATGGCAGAATCGAGTCTGCAAAGCACAGAAATTGATACACGACAGGCTGTTGCTTCTGCATATTATCTTATTCTGATTTCTGAAGAGTCATTAAGGATTCTTAAAGACAATCTTTCAATTTTGCGTGAGACCTTAAAGTCAACCAAAGCTATGTATAACTCCGGTCTTGCTGAGGCAACAGACGTCGATCAAATGGCATCAAACGTAACAATGATGGAAAATTCATTCAGCAATCTTCAGAACACTATTGAAATGAATTACAATCTATTACGATTTCAGCTTGGTGTTAAATTTGACACTAAAATTATTCTTACAGAAACTATTGATGATCTGGTCAAAGATATTAATGTTGAAGTGCTACTTACACAGAATTTCAATCCCTCAACAAACATACAATATGATCTGGTTGATAAACAGGAGAAGTTATCAGCACTCGATCTGAAAGCTCAGAGGGTAATGGCATTACCTTCATTGTCAGGCGTTTATTCGACATCAACATCAGGAATGGGAATGAAGATTTCAGATCTCAGTTGGTATCCAAGTTCCTATCTGGGTTTGAATTTATCGGTTCCGATATTTGCCAGCGGACAAAGGTATTCCAATATACAAAAGGCGAAGATAAATCTTGAAAAAGCCAGAAATACAAAAGAAATGGTTTCTGAACAGCTGCTGATTCAGGATAAGCAATTAAAGTATAATCTGGAAAGCGCGGATATACAGTACAAGAGCCAGAAGGGTAATGTGGATGTATCTAAAAGAGTGTATTCAAGTATGGAGAACAAGTATAGGCAGGGTATGGCGTCTAGTCTCGATCTGATAGAGTCAAACAGCCTCTATTTGCAAGCGGAAAATAATTATATATCATCTCTTATGAATTTACTTCAGACAAAACTTGCACTCGATAAGCTGTTGAATAATTTAAGCGGAGAAGGAAATAGGTAGAGATAGATTGAAATATATAGAAATAAAAGAAACATAAATAAAAGGAAATAATAATGAAATACTTAAACACAATCCCGGTAATCCTGATCTGCGGACTCTTCATTTCAGGCTGTTCTTCTAAAGCAAAACCTGCAGCAGGGACTGCACAAAATGCTTTACCCGAAGAAAAGACCGCCATTCCTGTGAAGGTTGCAACCCTGGCAAAAACGAAAATTGCACGAACAATAGATTATACTGCCTCTGTACTTCCTTTTGAGGAGGTAAATATGGCTCCTTCGACACCCGGACGGATTGATAAGATTTATGTTGAAGTAGGTGACAAAGTGAACAGGAATGATAAGCTTTTTCTGATGGACCGCACCCAGCTTTACCAGTTAAAACTTCAGATGAGCAGTCTTACAAAAGATCTCTCGCGACTCGATACTCTTCTTCATACAGGTAGCGTAAAGCAACAACAGTACGACCAGTTAAAGACCCAATATGATGTCACGAAGACGAATGTTGATTTCATGGAGCAAAACACTCTTATGAAAGCACCATTTGCAGGGATCGTCACCGGTAAATACTTTGAGGATGGCGAGGTTTATTCGGGAGCACCTACTACACAGACCGGCAGATCAGCTATAATAACTCTCATGGAGATTAATCCATTGAAGGTAAATGTCAGCATCTCTGAGCAGTACTATCCTTTAATAAAAAAAGGAATGAAAGCAGATATTACCGCAGATGTTTATAAAAATGAAATATTTACCGGTACTGTTTACAGGATTTCTCCAACAATAAACACCGGTACAAGAGCATTCAATGTGGAACTGGAGCTTCCTAACAAGAATGATTTACTGAAACCGGGTATGTTTGTAAGAGTATCAATGGATCTGGGCGAAGTTGAAACATTTGTTGTTCCGGCATACACAGTACTGGTGCAGGAAGGTACAAATACCAGGTTTGTATTTGTTGAAAGGGATAAAAAGGCCGAGAGAATTGAAGTTGGAATCGGTAAAAGATTTGATGACCAGCTCGAGATAATTTCCGATAATCTCAAAGAAGGTGATAATCTTGTGACAGAGGGACAGGCAAGACTGATCAATGGCGACCCGATCGAAATAGTAATGTAATATCAGAATTCAACCATAATAAAATGAGTATATATAGTGCTTCAGTAAAAAGGCCTGTAACAACCATTCTGATTTTTGTCGGATTAATGGTTATGGGATTATATTCCCTGACACAACTGCCGGTGGATTTATATCCTGAGATGGAATTACCCTTCGTGGTGGTTTATACAAATTATCCTGGTGCAAGTGCTTCAGATATTGAATCAAATGTAACACGGCCAATAGAGAATGCTCTCAACTCTGTGAGCAAGCTGAAAGAGATCACTTCCACTTCGAGTGATGCTACATCGGTAGTAATGATGAATTTCGAATATGGGACTAACCTCGATGAGGCTTCAAATGACATTAGAAGTGCGTTAAGCTTTACTGAGCGTATATTGCCTGAAGACTGCGATAAACCAACAATTATTAAGTTCAGTACAAGCATGATGCCTATTGTTTTCTATGCAATTACGGCTAAAGAGAGCTATGCAGGTCTTGAAAAAATTCTGGATGAAAAAGTTGTAAATCCGCTGAACCGTATTGAAGGAGTCGGATCAGTTGCTCTGGCAGGAGTTCCGGGAAGAAAGATATATATTGATGTGGATCCAAGAAAGATGGAGGCATATAACCTTACAATAGAGCAGATTGGAAATGTGATAAGGGCAGAAAACCTTAATATGCCTGCCGGATATATTGAAATGGGTAAAACCGATTATCCCTTAAGGATACAGGGTGAATTTCCGGAAAGTGACGTTATGAAGAACCTTGTTATCAGCAATTACAATGGCAGCAGTGTTTACCTTAAAGACATTGCCCAGGTCCGTGATACAATCAGGGAATCCAAACTCGATACCAAGATCAATGGTGCGAGGGGGATGAGCATGTATATTCAGAAGCAATCGGGTGGTAATACTGTAAGTGTAACCAGAGATGTTGAAAAAGCACTTGCATCGCTTAAAAAAGATCTGCCACAGGATGTTAAGATTGAAAAATTATTTGACAGTGCTTCGTTTATCACAGGATCAATCAGCAACCTTACAGAGACACTCATGTATGCAGCAATCTTTGTTGTACTTGTAGTATTGTTTTTCCTTGGAAGATGGAGGGCCACATTTATTGTCATTCTCACAATTCCGATATCTCTGATTGTAGCTTTCATTTACCTCTATGTGACAGGTGCTTCAATAAATATAATATCGCTGACCTCGTTGTCAATAGCGATAGGAATGGTGGTTGATGATGCCATAGTTGTGCTCGAGAATATCACAAAGCATATTGAACGGGGCAGCCGGCCCAGGGAGGCTTCAATTTATGCTACAAATGAAGTATGGCTTGCAGTTATTGTAACAACGCTTACAGTTGTAGCAGTATTTTTCCCGCTTACTTTTATAAAAGGCCTTACCGGTGTTCTTTTTAAACAGTTGGGCATGATTGTGACAATCACAATTGTCACATCGGTTTTTGCAGCCATTACATTGACTCCGACTCTCAGCTCTTTACTCTTGAAATGGTACCCTATTAATAAAAATGCAAAATTCTGGACTTATGATGGAAGTATAAGAAAGTGGCTTGACAGTCTTGACCGTTTTTATGAAAGAACACTTCGCTGGGCCCTTCATCATAAAACAGTAATCTCAATAAGTGCCTTAGTGATTTTTATTGGATCTATGAGTCTGTTTGGAGTTATTAAAACTGAATTTTTCCCCCAGGCAGATGAATCCCGGATTTCTGCAACTATTGAACTACAGACAGGGACCAGGGTTGATCAGACTCTTTTGACAGCGAATTATCTTGATGAACTTATAAAAAATAAATACCCTGAAGTTAAAATCATTGCTACATCGACGGGTACAGATGACCAGGGCGGATTTGCTTCAATATTTAATGCAGGAGGTACACATACCATTACTTATAGTTTGAGTCTTGTACCAATTGAAGCCAGAAAGAAGTCGGTATTTGAGATAGTTGAAGAAATGAGAAGTGATTTTGCAAAGAGACCTGAAATCATAAACTTTACTCTCGGTACCTCTGATAATATGGGAAGTTTCGGAGGAAGTACCGTTGATGTCGAAGTTTATGGATATAATATTTCCGAAACAAATCTTGTTGCTGAGGAGCTTTCGAATAAAATAAAGAATATAGAAGGTTGTAAGGATGTCAAAATAAGCCGTGCAAAATCAAAACCTGAGTTGCAGATTATTTTTGATCAGAACAAAATGAGTGCCAATGGTTTGAATACAGCCATGGTCTCGTCTGCAGTAAAAAACAGGGTAGATGGACTCACTGCTACAAGATTACGCCAGTTTGGTGATGAATATGACGTGGTGGTCAGACTTAGAAAAGATGCCCGCAGCACATTGACCGATATTGAAAACCTTGGTATCACAAATCCAATGGGCCAGATAATAAGACTGGGTGAAATTGCAAAGATTAAAGAGTACTGGTCGCCTCCTAATATTGAGCGAAAACGCAAGGAACGTATAGTACGTGTTTCATTTACTCCATATAAAAGATCACTTACTGATATTCAGAACGATGTACAAAAAGCTATTGACGCTACAGTAATGCCGGGAGGTGTTATGGTGCAGATATCAGGTGCTATCAAAGACCAGATGGATGCATTTATGGATATTGCAAAACTTATGCTGATAAGTCTGATCCTGGTCTATCTTATCATGGCTTCACAGTTTGAATCTCTGAAGATGCCGTTTATCATAATGTTCTCCATTCCCTTTGCATTTTCCGGTGTCGCAATTGCACTATTCTTAACCGATACTCCGCTTAGCGTTATTTCAGGAATCGGAGCTGTAATGCTTATTGGCATAGTTGTAAAGAATGCTATTGTGCTGGTTGACTTCATCAACCTCATGCGCGAAAGGGGACATGAACTATATGAAGCAATAGCAATTTCAGGTCGCTCGCGTCTTAGGCCTGTAATTATGACATCTGCTACGACTATTCTTGGAATGTTACCACTTGCAATGAGCAAAGGATCAGGTTCGGAATTGTGGAGCCCAATGGGAGTTGCAGTAATCGGCGGACTCGTATTTTCTACACTGGTAACCCTGGTTCTTGTCCCTGTTGTTTATGCAATGTTTGCAAAACGGGGAGAGAGAAATAAGAATATCACCCTTTATTCAGAATTTGATTTCATGAATGGCAATGGGACAAAACAAATTAACTAGACCTGAAAAAAATTGAATATGAAAGCAGTAATGATAGTATATAACCAGGCGCATACTGAAAAGGTTGAATACCTTCTTGACCAACTTGGCATAAAAGGTTACTCTTTGTGGGAAAATGTACAGGGAAGAGGAACAACTTCGGGAGTTCCTCACCTCGGCACTCATGCCTGGCCTGAGATTAATAAAAGTGTCCTCACAATTGTAGATGATGGAATAGTTGACAGCGTTCTGGAAAATGTTAAAAGGATCGATGCTGTTAATGATGAAGTTGGTATCAGGGCATTTGTGTGGGATGTGCTGAAAATGGTTTAATACCTACTCACCCCCTTCTTTTCCCCCTCTCTGCTCCGCAAAGAGGGGGAATTTTATCAATGCTTGTAATTGTATTTTGGAATGGTGCATTCGCTGACCAATTGCAAATTAATATAGAAATACTAAACTAAACCCCTCTTTACGAAGTAGAGAGGGGCAGGGGTGAGTTCCTATAATAAAAAAAAAGCTACCTCAATCAGAGACAGCTTTTATATTTAGATGGATTGTGAGTTCTATTCTTCCTCTTCTTCTTCAGTGTATGCTTTGATTACAGCATCCTGAACATCACCAGGAACCTGCGCATATTCCGCAAATTTCATTGTATACATGGCACGGCCGCCGGTTATTGAACTGAGAGCTGTGGAGTATTTATTCATTTCTGCAAGAGGTACTTTTGCTTTGATAACTTCAAAGCGTCTTTCGCTTGACATACCCAGAACCATTCCGCGTCTTCCCTGAAGATCGCTTATTACATCACCCATACGATCGGAGGGAACAAAAATTTCAACATCATAAACCGGTTCCATAATTTTTGGTCCGGCAATTTTGAATGCCTGACTGAATGCATTTCTTCCTGCCAGACGAAATGATATTTCGTTGGAGTCAACCGGGTGCATCTTACCGTCATATACATAAACCCTGATATCACGTGCATACGATCCGGTGAGAGGTCCGATTTCCATCTTCTCCATAATTCCTTTTAGGATAGCTGGCATGAAACGTGCATCAATTGCACCTCCAACTATACTATTCACATAAACAAGTTTTCCTCCCCATGGAAGGGTTATTTCTTCTTTATCTCGCACTGCAATTTTTACCTCCTTGCCATTGATCTTCTGCATCGTTGCTTCCTTTGAGCCTTCTTCGTACGGTTCAATAATCATATGAACCTCTCCAAACTGTCCTGCACCGCCAGATTGTTTCCTGTGTCGGTAATCAGCTACTGCAGTTTTTGTTATTGTTTCACGATAAGGTATTTTAGGAGGATTATAGTTTGTGGGGATCTTATAGATATTATCAAGATGCCATCTCATTATATTAAGGTGATATTCTCCCTGACCATGTACAATGATTTGTTTTAATTCCTTGGAATACTCAATAACTATTGTAGGATCTTCAAGGTGTATCTTATTAAGCGCTTCGCCAAGCTTCTCATCATCGCTTTCGCTCAGAGCTTTTATGGCTGTTCTGTATTTTGGTTCAGGAAACTTAACTCCTTCATATTTCCAGTCGTTGCCCGGTGCATTAAGAGTATGACCTGTTTTTGTATTTTTTAATTTTACAAATGCACCGATGTCTCCAACGTGAAGTTCAGGAACCCTGGTTCTATTCTTGCCTGCACTTATGTAAAGCTGGGCAAGACGTTCTTTTGATCCGTTATTGGAATTTACAACATCCAGATTCTCGGTGATCTTTCCGGAATAGACCCTGAAATAATTTATTTCACCGATATGTTCTTCTATTGCTGATTTAAAGACATATACTGATGCCGGACCGGCAGGATCGGGTTTGATTTCATTACCTTTATTATTAACCGGGGCAGGCATGTCAGAAATTGATGGAGCTTCAGTTATAATGAATTCCATTAACCTGTCAACTCCGATATTATTTTTTGAAGAAACGCATAATACAGGAAACATTCCTCTTGTTCGTATGCCTTTTGCAATACCCTTTTTAAGTTCTTCCTCTGTCAGAGAATCGTTTGAAAAGAACAGTTCCATAAGGGCTTCATCACTCTCAGCTGCTTTTTCTACCAGGGCACTGTGTAATTCAGCGGCTCTTGCTGCCTGATCTGCAGGTATGTCAACTACCTCAGCTTTACCTCCGTCTTTAGCATAACGGAGCATTTTCATTTTAAGGACATCGATTATGGAATTGAATCCGGTTCCTTCATTTAATGGATACTGAATTAATATTACATTGCTGCTAAGTCTTTCCTTAAGCATTTCGAGAGTCTTCTCGAAATTCGCTTTTTCATGATCTAATCCGTTGACAACGATAATGAGCGGTTTGTTTTCTTTTTCAGCATGACGGAAATGAATTTCGGTACCAACTTCAACACCGTTCTGAACATTTATTGTCATAACAGCAGCGTCGGAGGCAAACAGCGATGATATTACTCCTCCACTAAAGTCATCGAGTCCGGGGGTATCAAAAATATTAATCTTATGATTCTGGAATTCAGTATACAAAACTGTCGAATAGATTGAATTACCATTTTCGTGTTCAATAGGACGATAGTCTGAAACTGTATTTTTTGCTTCAATAGTACCCCTTCTTTCGATAATACCACCATTAAAAAGCAATGCTTCTGCGAGAGTAGTCTTACCTGAACCTGAGTTACCCAGAAGAGCAATGTTTTTAATCTGGTCCGCCTGGAATGTTTTCATGTTTCGCTGGATATTATATGTAATATTTATTTATTATAAGATGCTTAGGTGGGCACAAAAATAATAATTTTTTAAAAACAGTTTGATAAAGAGGTGAGAATTACAAATTTTTTATTTCCTTTGCACAAGTTTTTTGAAATACAGGAGTACCGTTTTTTCTGCCATCGTAAGTTTACAAAACGTTTTTCACTGGAAAGATCGGGAAGCAACCTGTTGATAACTTACATTTTTAGTAAGATTTCTTGTTTTAAAAAATGCTTAAGTGCCTGAATATGCATAATAGTCAGGTAATTTGAAGTTATGTTTTATTTTTTTAAAAAAATAATGCAACCTGATTTTGATTTGAAAATAAAAACAATACCTTTGCAAACCATTTTTTTAAGTAAAATTTAATGCTAAAATAATTGGAAATATGCCGACAATTCAGCAATTAGTAAGAAAAGGCAGGAAGAAACTGGTAGATAAAAGTAAAGCACCAGCTCTGGATTCATGTCCTCAGAGAAGGGGCGTTTGCGTACGTGTTTACACCACAACGCCAAAGAAACCTAATTCAGCAATGAGGAAGGTAGCCAGAGTAAGGCTTACCAACCAGAAAGAAGTCAACGCTTATATTCCTGGTGAAGGTCATAACCTGCAGGAACACTCGATCGTTCTGATCAGGGGTGGCAGGGTAAAAGATCTTCCTGGTGTTCGTTATCATCTGGTTCGTGGAGCTCTCGACACTTCAGGAGTTGATGGCCGTACACAGAGAAGATCAAAATATGGTGCTAAAAGGCCTAAGAAGTAACAGTTTAAAGGAATAAGACAATGAGAAAGTCAAGACCAAAGAAGAGGATTCTGTTGCCGGATCCAAAATACAAAGATCCGTATGTAACAAGGTTTGTGAATAATCTTATGTTCAGTGGTAAAAAAAATCTGGCTTTTAAGATTTTTTACGATTCACTGGAAATAGTCGGTGATAAATTTAAAACTGAAGGGAAAACACCTCTTGAAATTTTCAAGCAGGCGCTTGATAATGTTACACCGCAGGTCGAAGTTAAAGCCCGTCGTGTTGGTGGTGCCACTTTTCAGGTTCCTATGGAGATCAGAACCGACAGGAAAGTAAGTATAAGTATGAAGAATATGATCTCTTTTGCACGTAAAAGAACAGGTCATTCAATGGCTGAGAGGCTTGCCGCTGAACTTATGGCAGCTTATAAGCTTGAAGGCGGTGCATATAAGAAAAAAGAAGATACACACAGGATGGCTGAAGCAAATAAAGCTTTTGCGCATTTCCGGTTTTAGTTGATATTAAGAGCAGCTGAGTAAAAGAAGAGATGGATAAAAACCTGAAATATACCAGAAACATCGGAATCATGGCCCACATTGATGCCGGAAAGACCACTACAACAGAACGTATTCTGTTTTTCACCGGTCGTACCCATCGTATGGGAGAGGTACATGATGGCAATGCCCAGATGGACTGGATGGTTCAGGAACAGGAGAGAGGAATTACAATTACCTCCGCTGCTACAACAACTTATTGGAAATTTAAGGATGATGATTATAAGATAAATATCATCGATACTCCCGGGCATGTTGACTTTACTGTTGAAGTAGAAAGATCGCTCAGAGTTCTCGATGGTGCTGTTGCTGTATTCTGTGCCGTTGGAGGTGTTGAACCTCAGTCAGAAACTGTTTGGCGACAGGCAAATAAATATGTAGTACCACGGATTGCTTTTATAAATAAAATGGATCGGGCCGGCGCTGATTTTTACAGCGTTGTTCAGCAGATCCAGGAAAAACTTGGCGCAAACCCGGTTCCTGTCCAGATTCCCATTGGCGCAGAAGAAAATTTCACAGGGGTTATTGACCTGATTAAAATGAAAGCAATCGTCTATAACACAGTCGAAGGTAATGTAACAAGTTTCAGCACCGAAGAGATACCGGCTGACATGAGAGCTGAAGCTGAAGAGTGGAGGGGAAAACTGGTTGAGGTTGTTGCTGGTGTTGATGATACTCTCCTCGCACGGTATCTCGAAGATCATAAATCAATAACCGAAGATGAAATAATGGTTGCCCTTCGAAAGGTGACTATTGACGGTCTGGCAATACCCGTTATCTGCGGCTCTGCGTTTAAAAATAAAGGTGTTCAGAGGCTCCTCGATTCTATCATTGCATTCCTTCCGTCACCTGTTGATAAAGGCTCTGTTATCGGACTTGACCCGAGAAATGACGAAGAGATAATACGTGAACCCGATGATGAAGCTCCGTTAGCAGCACTTGCATTTAAAATTGCCACCGATCCGTTTGTCGGACGTTTAGCTTTCCTGCGTATTTATTCAGGAGTTCTAAAAGCCGGCGATACTGTTCTGAATGTAAGGACCGGAAAAAGAGAACGTATAAACCGTCTCTTTCAGATGCATGCCAATAAACAACTTCCTCAGGATAGTATTTCAGCAGGCGATATTTGCGCGGGTGTTGGTTTTAAAGACATTAAAACCGGAGATACCTTATGCGCAATAAATAAACCCATCTTACTCGAATCGATGGATTTTCCCGAACCGGTAATCGGAGTCGCCATCGAGCCTAAAACCCAGGCTGATGTTGATAAATTATCAATGGCTCTCAATAAACTGGCAGAAGAAGATCCGACATTCCAGGTAAGAACTGATCCCGACAGCGGGCAGACTATCATTCATGGAATGGGTGAACTTCACCTGGAGATCCTTATTGACCGCCTGAAAAGGGAATTTAAAGTTGAATGTAACCAGGGAGCACCCCAGGTCGCATATAAAGAAGCTATTACAACCACAGCCGAATTCCGTGAAGTCTTCAAGAAACAGTCGGGAGGCCGTGGAAAATTTGCCGATATGACCTTTGATTTAGCACCGGCAGATGCTAATGTACGGGGTCTTCAATTCATTAATGAAGTTAAGGGCGGACATATTCCCAAGGAATATATTCCGGCAATTGAAAAGGGATTCCGCGAGGCAATGGTCAATGGACCACTTGCAGGATTTCCACTCGATAGCCTTAAAGTAGTACTCAAAGACGGTTCGTATCATCCGGTTGACTCTGATGCCCTTTCATTTGAAATCGCAGCCAAACAGGCCTTCAGGAAATTTGCAGGAAAATGCAATCCTGTTATTCTTGAGCCTATAATGTCTACAGAAGTTGTAACTCCTGAAGAATATGTTGGCGATGTTATTGGCGATTTCAACAGAAGAAGGGGCAGAGTGGAAGGTATGGAATCGAAAGCAGGCGCAAGAGTAGTCAAAGCAAAAGTACCTCTGGCCGAGAAATTCGGTTATGTTACAGTACTTCGTACTCTTACCTCGGGAAGAGCAACATCAACAATGGAGTTCTCCCATTATGAAAAGGTACCTGCAGATATATCAAACAAAATTATAGAAGTTACTAAAGGAAAAATTCTTTAAAAGATGAGTCAGAAAATTCGTATTAAACTGAAATCTTATGATCATAATCTCGTGGATAAATCTGCAGAGAAGATCGTAAAAACAGTGAAATCAACTGGTGCAGTAGTCAGCGGACCAATTCCACTGCCTACCCACAAAAAGATTTATACAGTACTTCGTTCTCCCTTCGTCAACAAAAAAGCAAGAGAACAGTTTGAGCTCTCATCATACAAAAGATTGCTCGACATTTACAGCTCAACGCCTAAAACCATCGATGCACTGATGAAACTTGAGCTTCCAAGCGGAGTTGAAGTAGAAATTAAAGTGTGAAACCAGTAAAGCAATAAAGAAATGCAGGGATTAATTGGTAAAAAAGTAGGAATGACATCCATTTTCGATGAAAATGGGAAAAATATTCCATGTACGGTTCTGCAAGCCGGTCCATGTGTTGTTACACAGGTTAAAACGGTGGAAAAGGATGGCTATAGTGCCGTGCAGCTCGGATTCGAAGATAAAAAGGAAAAACATACGACCAAAGCTGAAATGGGACATTTCAAGAAGGCTAACACCACGCCAAAAAGAAAACTCATTGAGTTTACCGGCTTTGAGGTAGGTCAATGCAAAGAAGGAGATGTGCTTACAGCAGAACTCTTCAGACCCGATAGCATAATTGATGTAAGAGGCTGGTCGAAAGGAAGAGGATTTCAGGGTGTTGTGAAACGTCACGGTTTCGGTGGAGTAGGTGGAACTACTCACGGACAAAGCGACAGACTCAGGCACCCGGGTTCACTCGGCGCTTCATCGTTCCCTTCCAGAGTATTACCTGGTATGAGAATGGCAGGCCATATGGGTACCAACCAGGTTATGGCTATGGATATGAAAGTCGTAAAACTCATGCCAGAGAATGATATTATAATTGTAAAAGGATCAGTGCCGGGTCCTAAAGGTGGTTACGTAATAATTACAAAATAATGGAATTAGCAATTGTAAATACTAGCGGTAAGGAAACCGGAAGAAAAATCGACCTCAATGATGCGATTTTCGGTATTGAACCTAACGACCATGCTATTTATCTCGATACAAAACAGTTCCTTGCCAATCAGAGGCAGGGTACTCATAAGGCAAAAGAACGCGGTGAAGTAGCAGGTAGTACAAGGAAGATAAAAAAACAAAAAGGAACCGGTACTGCTCGTGCAGGAAATATCAGGAACCCTCTGTTTCGTGGAGGAGGCCGGGTATTCGGTCCTAAACCACGGTTTTATGGCTTCAAGCTTAACAAGAAAGTTAAAGAATTAGCCAGAAAATCAGCTCTTTCCTATAAGGCATCAACAAATAATATTATTGTACTGGAAGACTTCTCACTTGAGTCCCCTAAAACAAAGGAGATCATCAAAATGGGAAATAACCTGAATATTGTAAATAAAAAATCAGTATTTGTTTTACCGGAACAAAATAATAATATATATTTGTCAACCCGAAATGTACCAGGCGTTGAAATTGTATTGGCCAGTGAGCTAAATACTTACAAGATTATGAGGGCTTCAACATTGATACTTGTGGAGAGTGCAGTTGACGTTTTGCAGGCAACATTTGAAAACTAGAAAAGATTTAGTAATGAATATTTTGCTTAAACCGATTGTAACGGAAAAGATGACAAGCCAGGGCGATAAATTTAATCGTTATGGTTTTCTCGTTGCCAGAAGCGCAAATAAGTTACAAATAAAAAAAGCCGTTGAAGAATTGTACGCTGTTACAGTTGATTCGGTAAATACGATGAGATATGGCGGTAAGATAAAATCGCGGAATACCAAATCGGGCCTTCTTACAGGAAAAACATCAGCTACTAAAAAAGCTATTGTAACTCTGGCAGAGGGGAATAAAATTGATTTCTATAGCAATATTTAAAAACCTATATGGCAGTCAGAAAGATCAAGCCTGTAACACCAGGCCAGCGACATAAAATCGCAAGCACTTTTGATACTATCACAAGTGCTACACCGGAGAAATCCTTACTTCGACCGCACAAAAAATCAGGAGGAAGGAATGTTAACGGTAAACGGACTATGAGATACATCGGAGGCGGTCATAAAAAGATGTACAGAGAAATCGATTTCCTTAGGGAAAAAGATGGAATGCAGGCAACAGTCAAAACAATTGAGTACGATCCTAATCGTTCCTCACGTATTGCTCTTGTTGTTTATCAGGATGGTGAAAAGAGATATATTGTTGCACCGGTTGGATTACAGATCGGTCAGACTTTGCTTTCAGGTAAAGAAGCTGCTCCGGAAATCGGGAATACTCTTTTTTTGAGCGATATTCCTATGGGTACAATTATTCATAATATTGAGCTTAAACCCGGCAAAGGTGGCGCAATTGCCCGTAGTGCAGGAACTTATGCACAATTATCAGCCCGCGACGGGAAATATGCAACAATCAAACTTCCTTCAGGGGAAACAAGATTGATCCTTACTACCTGCCGTGCAACTATAGGAACCGTTTCCAATCCTGACCATAACCTGGAGAGATCCGGTAAGGCAGGCCGTTCACGCTGGCAGGGACGCCGTCCAAGAGTAAGAGGTGTTGTTATGAACCCGGTCGATCACCCGATGGGTGGTGGTGAAGGAAGAGCTTCAGGCGGACATCCGCGTTCACGCAAAGGTATTCCCGCAAAAGGTTTCAAAACCCGGGATAAGAAGAAATACTCTGCAAAATTTATTGTTGAAAGAAGGAAAAAATAACTGATATATTATGAGTAGATCAATTAAAAAAGGCCCATTCATCGATTTCAAGCTCGGAAAAAGAGTTCTTGAAATGAATGAAGGACAAAAAAAATCGGTGATAAAAACATGGTCAAGACGATCAGTTATCTCACCTGATTTTGTGGGACATACTATAGCAGTTCATAACGGGAACAAATTTATCCCCGTTTACATTACGGAAAATATGGTAGGACATAAACTTGGAGAATTCTCACCTACCCGTACTTTCAGGGGTCACTCTGGTAATAAATAAGTAATGTAAACATTGAAAATCATTTAGAAATGGGTGCAAGAAAAAGAAATTCAGCTGACTTGAAAAAAGAGGCAGCCAAGAGCAGATACCAGGCGATCCTCAGAAATTGTCCTACATCACCACGAAAGATGAGACTTGTAACACAGCTCATAAGCGGGAAAGATGTAAATAAAGCACTTGATATCCTCAAGTTCAGTCCACAGGAGGCATCACGCAGAGTGGAGAAGCTTCTCCTTTCAGCAATAGCCAACTGGCAGGCAAAAAATGAAGGTGTGAGAGTTGAAGAAAGCAACCTTTATGTAAAGCTTGTTCATGTCGACGGCGGACGTGCATTGAAAAGATTGCAGACAGCACCTCAGGGTAGAGCTTACAGGGTAAGAAAAAGATCAAACCATGTAACTCTCGTGCTTGACAGTAAGATTAATGAAGTTGAAAATACATCAAATTAGATCAGATGGGACAAAAAGTAAATCCGATTGGTAACAGATTAGGCATAATCAAAGGGTGGGATTCAAACTGGTACGGTGGAAAAGATTTTTCCGGGAAACTCGTAGAAGATACCAAGATCAGGGAATATCTGAATGCCAGGCTTGCAAAAGCCAGCCTTTCAAAAATAATCATTGAGAGAACTCTTAAACTGATTACAGTCACAGTTAATACAGCCCGTCCTGGAATTATCATTGGTAAAGGAGGACAGGAAGTTGATAAACTGAAAGAAGAACTCAAAAAGATAACCAAAAAAGAAGTTCAGATTAACATCTTTGAGGTTAAACGTCCGGAACTTGATGCTAATATAGTTGCAAACAATATTGCCCGTCAGCTTGAAGGAAAAATTTCTTACAGACGTGCAATCAAGATGTCGATCGCTTCAACAATAAGAATGGGAGCAGAGGGTATTAAGATTATGATCTCAGGTCGTTTGGGCGGTGCTGAAATGGCAAGGAGTGAATCATATAAAGAGGGTCGTATTCCTCTTCATACCTTACGCGCTGACATTGATTATGCTTTAGCTGAAGCACATACGAAGGTTGGATTGCTGGGAGTGAAAGTTTGGATATGCAACGGAGAAGTATTCGGGAAGAGAGATCTCAGTCCGAATATCGGAGCAAGAAATGCAAAGAGCAAGAGCCTGAAAAGGAAAGCGAAAAAATAAGAGACTTAGTATAAAATTTATAACAATATTTGAGCAATGTTACAACCGAAAAGGACCAAATTCAGGAGAGCCCAGAAGGGAAGAATGAAAGGTAATGCACAAAGAGGCAACCAGCTGGCATTCGGGTCATTTGGTATCAAAGCACTTGAGGAGAGCTGGATCACCGGAAGGCAGATCGAGGCAGCTCGACAGGCTGTGACGCGTCACATGAAACGTGAAGGTCAGTTGTGGATCAGAGTTTTCCCCGATAAACCTATAACAAAGAAACCTGCTGAGGTTCGTATGGGTAAAGGAAAAGGAGCACCTGAAGGATTTGTTGTTCCGGTTACGCCAGGCAGGATTCTGCTTGAAGCTGAAGGAGTACCATATGAAGTTGCAAAAGAAGCACTTCGTCTGGGTGCACAGAAGCTTCCGATTACGACAAAATTTATTGTCAGACGTGATTACCTAATGGAATAAAACTTAGAAGATAAATGAAAACTTCAGAAATAAAGGAATTAAGCACTTCAGATCTTCTCGAAAGGATTGATACCGAAAAGACAATGCTTGTAAAGATGAAGCTTAACCATGCAATTACACCTCTTGATAACCCCCAGAAGGTGAAAGAAGTGAAGCTAACCATTGCACGTTTAATGACTGAATTGCGCGCCAGAGAGTTGAAAATGAAATCTAATAGCTAGATCAGCAAATGGAAAGGAATCTTAGAAAAGAACGTATAGGTGTGGTTGTCAGTACAAAAATGGACAAATCCATCGTAGTAGTCATAAAAAGGAAAGTTAAACATCCTATCTATGGCAAGTTTATAAACAAGACAAAAAAGCTGATGGCTCATGATGAAGCAAATTCATGCAATATTGGCGATACCGTACTTATATCGGAGACCAGGCCTCTGAGCAAAAACAAAACCTGGAGATTAATCGAAATAATCGAAAGAGCTAAGTAATCATGATACAACAGGAAAGCAGATTAACCGTAGCTGATAACTCAGGCGCAAAAGAAGTTTTGTGCATAAGGGTACTCGGTGGTAGCAAGAAAAGATATGCTACCGTAGGTGATAAAATTGTCGTGAGTGTGAAATCCGCACTTCCTTCAGGTGAAGCAAAAAAAGGAACAGTGAGCAAAGCAGTTGTTGTCAGAACAACAAAAGAGATCCGTCGTTCTGATGGTTCTTATATTCGTTTCGATGACAATGCAGTTGTTCTTCTTAACAATGTTAATGAAGTACGCGGGACACGTATTTTCGGGCCGGTCGCAAGAGAATTACGTGATAAGTACATGAAGATTGTTTCATTAGCACCTGAAGTGTTGTAATATATTTAAATACACAACGATGCAGAAGAAAATACACATAAAAAAGGGAGATTCGGTTATAGTGATAACCGGAGAATCAAAAGGTCAGAAAGGCAGAATTCTCGAAGTCGACAGAGATAAAAGCAGAGCAATTGTTGAAGGTGTAAACCTGGTATCGAAACATACTAAACCAAATGCAAAAGCTCCCCAGGGTGGAATCTTAAAGAAAGAAGCTCCGGTGCATCTCTCAAATCTGATGCTTATTGACCCGACAAGCGGAAAGCCTACACGTGTTGGCAAAAAACTTAATGATAATAATAAACTAGTGCGTTATTCAAAAAAATCAGGAGAGGAGATCAAGTAATGTACATACCTGCGCTACAAACCAAGTATAAAGACGAGATCGTCCCTGCATTGATGAAGGAATTCGGATACAGTACCATAATGCAGGTCCCAAAGTTGAAAAAGATTGTTATCAACCAGGGGGTAGGACAGGCCATAGCCGATAAGAAACTACTTGAATACGGTGTTAAGGAGTTATCGGATATCGCTGGTCAGAAAGCTGTTCAGACAATGTCGACAAAAGATATCTCAAATTTCAAATTAAGAAAAAATATGCCTATCGGTATAATGGTTACATTACGCCGCGAAAGGATGTTTGAATTTCTTGAGAGATTGATATCTGTTGCTCTTCCGCGTATCCGCGACTTTAAAGGGATCAATTCCAAGCTCGACGGACGTGGAAATTATACACTCGGAATTACTGAGCAGATAATTTTCCCTGAGATCGATCTTGATAAGATCGCAAAGATCATGGGTCTTCAGATTACATTTGTGACCTCAGCTGACTCTGATGAAGAAGCTTTAGCACTTCTCAAACAGTTTGGTTTACCTTTTAAAAATTCTAAAAACTAGTTATATGGCTAAAGAATCGATGATAGCCCGCGAAGTTAAACGCGCAAGACTGACCCAGAAATATGCTGCAAAAAGAGCTGCACTAAAAGCTGCCGGCGATTACGTCGGACTAAGCCGTCTGCCCAGAAATTCTAACCCTAACAGAATGCATAACCGTTGCAAATTAACGGGCCGTTCAAGAGGTTATATGAGACAATTCGGAGTAAGCAGGATAACTTTCAGGGAAATGGCTTCATTCGGATTAATCCCGGGTGTTAAAAAAGCCAGCTGGTAATTTTGAATAATTATAAACTATATTAAATAATAGAAGATGACTGATCCAATTGCAGATTTACTGACCAGAATAAGGAACGCCATCATGGCCGGTCATAAAGTCGTGGAAGCACCAGCATCCAATCTTAAGAAAGAGGTTGCCAGAATTCTTTTCGAAAAAGGATACATCCTCAGCTATAAGGTTATTGATGGTGAAGGACCGCAGGGTATATTGAAAATTGCTCTGAAATATAATTCAAAGAGCAAGAAGCCTGCTATAAAAGAAATACAAAGAGTAAGCCGTCCGGGTCTCCGTCAGTATATCGGAGTTGATGAAATGCCAAGGGTTCTTAACGGACTGGGTATTGCAATCATTTCAACTTCAAAAGGACTGATGACCGATAAAGAGGCGAAAAAGGAAAAAATAGGCGGTGAAGTATTGTGTTATGTTTACTAATTAGGAGGATAGCTTAATGTCACGAATAGGAAAATTACCTGTAAACCTGCCAAAAGGCGTCACTGTAAGTATCAGCGACACCAACCTGGTAAGAGTGAAAGGCCCCCTTGGAGAGTTGACTCAACCAGTCGACAAAGACCTTAAGGTGGAAGTGGTGGAGAACGAAGTAATATTATCGCGACCATCAGAATCAAAGAATCATAAGTCGTTGCATGGCCTTTACCGTGCATTAATACACAATATGGTTGTCGGAGTATCAGAAGGATACAAGAAAGAACTTGAACTTGTCGGAGTAGGTTACCGTGCTGAGGCAAAAGGACAGCTTCTCGAAATGAGTCTTGGGTTTTCTCATGAAGTGTTACTTCAACTCCCTGATGAAGTAAAAGTCGAGACAAAAACAGAAAGAAGGGCAAACCCAATCATTACCCTTACTTGTATCGACAAACAACTTATCGGGCATGTTGCTGCAAAAATCAGATCTCTCCGTCCGCCTGAACCTTACAAAGGAAAAGGAATTAAGTTTGTTGGAGAACAGCTCAGAAGGAAGGCTGGAAAATCTGCTAGTGTTTAATCTGGTAAAAGAAAAAAATCATGGCCTTAACAAAGTTGGAAAGAAGAACAAGGATCAAAATGAGGATCCGCAAGAAAATAAACGGTACTGCAGAAACACCACGACTTGCAGTGTATCGCAGTAATAAACAGATTTATGTTCAGGTTGTTGACGACCTGAGCGGAGTTACTCTTCTGTCGGCCTGCTCTAAAGAAAAAGAAGTAGCAGCCCAAACAGGTGTAAAAAAAATTGAACAGGCAAAGCTTGTCGGAAAACTTCTCGCAACAAAATGCAAAGAGAAAGGTATCGAGAAAGTTGTTTTCGACAGAAGCGGTTATAAATATCATGGCAGAGTAAAATCATTGGCTGATGCAGCCCGCGAAGGCGGTTTAAAATTCTAATGTATTATGGGAAACGGTATAAGAAAAGTTAAAACCAGCGATCTCGAACTTAAGGATAGGCTTGTCAGCATCCAGAGAGTAACAAAAGTTACAAAAGGAGGACGTACATTCAGTTTTTCAGCTATTGTAGTTGTTGGAAATGAAGACGGTATTGTCGGACATGGACTTGGTAAAGCCAGTGAAGTAACCACTGCCATTGCAAAAGGCATCGAAGATGCAAAGAAGAACCTGATAAAGGTACCTGTTATCAATGGTACAATTCCTCACGAACAGGTTGCTAAATTCGGCGGCGCAAAAGTATTCATCAAACCGGCATCAGAAGGAACTGGTGTTAAGGCAGGAGGTGCTATGCGTGCAGTTCTTGAGAGTGTAGGCGTGAAAAACGTGCTTGCAAAATCAAAAGGATCTTCAAATCCTCATAACCTGGTGAAAGCAACCTTTGCAGCTCTTCTCGAAATGAGGGATGCCTTCACGGTTGCAGAACACAGAGGTGTCGCAATGGATAAAGTTTTTAACGGTTAAGAAAGAACAGCGATGGCAAAAGTGCGTATAACTCAGGTGAAAAGTAAAAACGGGAAACCTGAAAGACAGAAAAGAACTCTCGAAGCTCTTGGAATTCACAAACTGAATCATAGTGTTGAACATGAAGCTACTCCTCAGATAATGGGTATGGTAGTTAAAGTGAGACACCTGGTTAAAGTTGAAAACATATAAGATATTAACCATATTACAATACTATAGTTATGGATTTGAGTAACTTAAGACCTGCAAAAGGATCAACACATAATAGCAAGCGTCTCGGCCGCGGACAAGGTTCCGGTAAAGGGGGTACATCAACAAGAGGACATAAAGGCGCTAAATCAAGATCAGGATACAGCAGAAAAATAGGATTTGAAGGCGGCCAGATGCCTCTTCAGAGACGTGTTCCAAAATACGGATTTAAAAATATTAACCGCAAAGAATATAAGGGAATTAACATAAGTACCCTCCAGACTCTCGCGGAATCACATAATATTGAAAAAATCGATTTTGAAGTCCTTGTCATGGCCGGATTGGTTTCTAAAAATGCTTTGGTGAAAATACTGGGAAAAGGAACTCTTGAGAAAAAACTTGAAGTTCATGCCCATGCATTCAGCAAATCAGCTGTAGAAGCAATCGAAGCTAAAAAGGGAACCGCTGTAATACTATAATTTCATGAGACTGATTCAGACTATAAAAAATATCTTTAAGATAGAAGATTTACGGGCGAGATTACTGTATACTTTTGGAATTATTTTGTTGTACAGACTGGGTAAATATATTACCCTTCCGGGAATTGACCCTTCACAATTGGCTAATTTAAAACATCAGACCAATTCAGGTTTAATGAGTCTCCTTGATATGTTTTCGGGTGGTGCATTTTCCCAGGCGTCGATATTCGCTCTCGGGATCATGCCATATATCTCCGCATCTATTGTAGTTCAGCTGCTCGGTATTGTTTTCCCGTATTTTCAGAAACTTCAGAAAGAAGGTGAAAGCGGAAGACGTAAAATGAATCAGCTTACACGTTATCTTACTATTGCAGTGCTCGTGCTTCAGGCTCCAACTTACCTTCTTAACCTTACTCATACTCTGCCTGCCTCTGCATTTATTCTTGGAGGTACATTTTTTCAGGTATCTTCTATAATTATTCTTACTGCAGGTACTATGTTCATAATGTGGTTGGGAGAAAAGATAACTGATAAGGGTATCGGTAACGGAATTTCTCTTATTATCATGATTGGAATTATCGCAAGGATGCCTCAGAGTTTTATTTTTGAAGTAGGCGTAAGAATGAATGGTGCCGGTGGTGCTATTGGTCTTATTGTTGAGATTTTATTCTTATTCATTGTAGTACTTGGTGTGATTCTTTTGGTTCAGGGTACACGACGTGTTCCGGTACAGTATGCAAGGCGCATTGTCGGTAACAAGCAATACGGTGGAGTCAGGCAGTATATACCTCTTAAGGTCAATGCAGCCGGAGTTATGCCCATCATTTTTGCACAGGCAATCATGATGCTCCCTATGATCATCGCCGGGTACACAAATTCGGGATCAAGCTTTGTTGTTGCGTTCTCAAATATGTACGGATTCTGGTATAATCTTGTAACTGCAATTTTTATTATTGTCTTTACATATTTTTATACCGCTATTACAATAAACCCGGTGCAGATGGCAGAGGATATGAAGAAAAACGGCGGATTCATTCCGGGTATAAAACCGGGAAGAAAAACTGTTGAGTTTCTTGACACAATAATGTCACGTATTACATTCCCTGGTTCAATTTTCCTTGCAATAGTTGCAATTTTGCCGTCCCTTGCCGTGAAAGCAACTGTATCACCACAGTTTGCGCAGTTCTATGGAGGCACATCACTTCTCATTCTGGTAGGTGTTATCCTTGATACCCTTCAACAGATTGAAAGTCATTTGCTTATGCGTCATTATGATGGTCTGATGAAAACCGGCCGTATTAAAGGAAGGGTTGGCGGTTCTTCATCAATATAATAAGTTTAGCGTTCTTTGATGTTGTATTTAAAAACTGATGAAGAGGTCGGGTTGTTAAAAGAGAGCAATATGCTGGTGTCGCGAACACTTGCGGAAATGGCTGCTCTTATTAAGCCAGGGATAACAACTCTTTATCTCGATAGTATAGCCGAATCGTTTATCCGCGATCATGGAGCAACTCCGGCTTTCAAGGGATATGGTGGTTTTCCAAACACTTTATGCACATCGGTTAACGACGAGGTGGTTCATGGTATTCCATCAAAATATGTTCTCAAAGAAGGGGATATTATATCGGTCGATTGCGGGGTAATCCTGAATGGCTGGTATGGCGACAGCGCCTTTACATTTCCTGTAGGAGAGATATCAATGGAAGTTAGAAGACTGCTTGAATATACCAGGGCTTCTCTTGAAGAAGGAGTTAAAGAAGCAATTGCCGGAAACAGAGTAGGCGATATCTCTTATGCAGTGCAAACCAAAGCAGAAAGCGGTGGATATACAGTCGTAAGAGAGTTGGTTGGTCATGGTCTGGGACGGAAACTTCACGAAGCGCCTGAAGTAGCTAACTGGGGGAAGCAGGGAACAGGACCAAAAATGGAAAAAGGACTTGTAATCTGTATAGAACCCATGATTAACGCAGGAAAGAAGGAGACAATGCAGATGCGTGACGGATGGACAATAAAGACCGCTGATGGCAAACCTTCGGCACATTTTGAATACGCCGTTGCTGTTGACAAAGGAAAAGCTGAGGTACTAACGACTTTTGAATTTATCGAAAAAGTTTTAAATAAAATGTAAGTGTATGGCGAAACAATCATCAATTGAGCAAGACGGTACTATCATCGAAGCCCTTTCAAATGCAATGTTCAGGGTAGAACTTGAAAATGGACACGTGATCACTGCACATATTTCGGGTAAGATGAGAATGCATTACATAAAAATCTTGCCAGGTGATAAAGTAAAAGTTGAGATGTCACCATACGATTTAACAAAAGGAAGAATAACATTTAGGTATAAATAAGAAATATTAAGGTAATGAAAGTAAGAGCATCTGTAAAAAAGCGCAGCGCTGATTGTAAAATAGTCAGGAGAAAAGGTCGCATTTACGTTATTAATAAGAAAAATCCCAAGTTCAAACAGAGACAGGGATAATTTAACTAATTTTGCAACTCATTTAAGAAAAGTATTATATGGCACGTATTGTTGGTGTGGATTTACCAAGAAATAAAAGAGGCGAAGTTGGCCTGACTTATATCTACGGAGTAGGCAGGAGCATTGCACAGAGAGTACTCGACGAAGCTGGCGTTGACAGGAATGCAAAGGTTCAGGAGTGGACTGATGATCAGATCAATACTATTCGTCGGATTCTGAACGATAACTATAAGCTCGAAGGTGAGCTTCGTTCTGAAACACAAATGAACATTAAAAGGCTTATGGATATTGGCTGCTACAGAGGTGTTCGTCACAGAATCGGTCTTCCTGTAAGAGGACAAAGCACCAAAAATAACGCCAGAACCCGTAAAGGGAGAAAGAAAACCGTTGCAAACAAGAAAAAAGCTACTAAATAATTAGATTATGGCAAAGAAGACTGGAGCATTAAAAAAGAGAGTCGTAAAGGTTGAACCATCAGGTCAGGCACACGTTCATTCATCATTTAATAATATCATTGTTACTCTGACTAATAATTCTGGTCAGGTAATATCGTGGGCATCTGCTGGTAAAATGGGATTTAAAGGTTCAAAGAAGAATACTCCTTACGCTGCTCAAATGGCCTCTGAAGAATGTGGTAAAGTGGCTTATGATCTTGGATTAAGAAAAGTGAAAGTGTTTGTAAAAGGCCCGGGATCAGGACGCGAATCAGCAATCAGATCAATCAGTAATGTTGGTATTGAGGTTACTGAAATTGTCGATGTAACGCCGATGCCTCATAACGGTTGCCGTGCTCCCGGCAGAAGAAGAGTTTAATGTGACTGCGGACTGCGGATTTGGGATTGCGGATTAAGAAATCCGAAATCGAAAATCAGAAATCCGAAATAAAAAATAGTAAACAAGTATCAAATTATTATAGAAAATGGCAAGATATACTGGCCCAAGAACAAGAATTGCAAGGAAATTCGGTGAACCGATTTTCGGACCCGACAAACACATGGAGAGGAAAAATTTTCCTCCCGGACAGCATGGAATGACAAAGAAAAGGAAAAAGACATCAGAATATGGTGTTCAGCTTAGAGAAAAGCAAAAAGCAAAATATACCTATGGTATGCTTGAACGTCAGTTCCGTAACACATTTGAAAAAGCATCAAGAACAAAAGGTGTTACCGGCGAAGTACTTCTACAGCTTCTCGAATCGCGGCTTGACAATGTTGTTTACCGTCTTGGTGTTGCTCCTACGAGAGCAGCTGCACGCCAGTTGGTTTCACACCGTCACATCACGGTTAATGGCAAAGTAGTGAACATTCCTTCATGCCAGCTAAAACCCGGTGATATTATCGGTGTTCGTGAGAAATCCAAATCCCTGGAAACGATTGTTGATTCCCTTACAACAAAAAAGTATTCAAAACTTACATGGCTCGAGTGGGATGACACACAAATGGCAGGTAAATTTATGAACGTACCTGAACGTACTGATATTCCTGAGAACATCAAGGAACAACTTATAGTTGAATTGTATTCTAAATAATAATATTAAGAAAAATCCTATGGCCATTTTATCATTCCAGAAGCCTGATAAAGTAATAATGCTGGAAGCGGACGACAAACACGGAAAATTTGAATTCCGTCCGCTTGAACCTGGCTATGGTATTACTGTCGGCAATGCACTAAGAAGAATTCTTCTCTCCTCACTCGAAGGTTTTGCCATTACTACTGTTAAAATCGAGGGCATTGACCATGAGTTCTCCACAATTACCGGAGTAATGGAAGATGTTACCGAGATAATCCTGAACATGAAACAGGTCCGGTTTAAAAGAATTGTTGATGACGTTGATCATGAGAAAGTTACGATCAAAGTCAGTGGTCAGGATGTATTTAAAGCCGGAAATCTGAATAACGCCCTCAGCGGATTTCGAGGTACTTAACCCTGACCTGGTTATCTTCAGAATGGAACCGGATGTTAAATTGCAGATTGAACTTACTATCAATAAGGGAAGAGGATATGTGCCTGCAGAAGAAAATGAACCTGTTGACAGTGAATTCGGACTTATTGCTATCGATGCTATTTTTACCCCTATCAGGAATGTGAAATATACGGTTGAAAATTACCGTGTTGAACAAAAAACCGACTATGAGAAACTTCTTTTTGAAATTGAAACTGATGGTTCAATTCATCCGAAAGATGCTCTGAAAGAAGCTGCTAAAATTCTTATTTATCATTTTATGCTCTTCTCTGATGAGAAGATAACTCTCGATTCGGATGACAAGATGGCAAATGAAGAGTTTGATGAAGAAGTATTGCATATGAGACAATTGCTGAAGACAAAACTGGTTGATCTCGATCTTTCTGTACAGAGCTTTGAATTGTCTGAAAGCTGCTGAAGTTGAAACACTTGGTGACCTGGTGAAATTTAATAAGAATGACCTGCTTAAATTCAGAAATTTTGGCAAGAAATCACTTACTGAGCTGGATGAGTTGCTCGAATCCATGAGCCTTTCATTTGGGATGGATGTAAGTAAATATAAATTAGAGAAAGATTAATATAAAACTGGTTAAGGAAATAGAGAAATGCGACACAATAGAGTTATTAACCATTTAGGAAGAACAAGTTCACACAGGAAAGCGATGCTTTCGAATATGGCTACTTCACTTATTCTTCATAAAAGGATCACTACAACAACAGCCAAAGCCAAAGCACTCCGTACCTTTGTTGAACCTCTTATTACCAAATCAAAGGAAGATTCAACCCATTCAAGAAGGATCGTATTCAGTTATCTGAAAGATAAGACTGCAGTTGCTGAATTATTCAGGGAAGTATCTCCCAAAGTCGCTGAGCGTCCGGGTGGATATACACGAATCCTAAAAACAGGTAACCGTATTGGCGATAATGCTGATATGTGCATTATGGAACTTGTTGATTACAATGAAGCTATGCTTGGAGGCGAAGCTGCAAAAACAAAAACAACAAGAAGAAGAAGAACATCAAAGAAGAAAGATGAAGCTGCAGCTGAAACTAAAGCTCCAAAAACTGCTAAAGTAAAAACAGAAAAAGCAGAAAAAACAGAAAAACCTGCTGAAAAATCTGAAGAAGTTGCCGGAGAATCAGTTCCAGAAAAATAATAAAATGTTTAAAAATATATTAAATAGGAAAAGGGATGAATTTATCAATCCCTTTTTTTGTATATTTCATAATTGTTTAATAATTTAAATAAAAATTTATGGGTCAGATAGTTAGTGTTCATGCTCGTGAGATTCTTGATTCACGCGGCAATCCAACAATTGAAGTTGATGTAATGACAGCAAGTGGTTATTTTGGAAGGGCAGCAGTTCCTTCAGGAGCATCAACCGGAGAAAATGAAGCACTTGAGCTGAGAGATGGTGATAAAAGTCGTTATCTCGGAAAAGGTGTTCTTAAAGCTGTTCATAACGTTAATAACGTTATTGCTGAAGAAGTAATCGGAATGGATGTCACGGATCAGGCAGGAATCGATAAGAAAATGATCGATCTCGATGGTACAAAAACAAAAAGCAATCTTGGAGCCAATGCAATACTTGGGTGTCTCTCTGGCAGTTGCTAAAGCAGCAGCTTCATATCATGGGCTTCCATTGTTCCGTTATATCGGCGGAACAAATGCCGTTACCTTGCCAATTCCAATGATGAATATTATTAATGGAGGATCTCATTCCGATGCTCCTATCGCTTTCCAGGAATTCATGATCAGACCAATCGGAGCACCATCCTTCAGTGAAGGATTACGTATGGGTGCTGAAGTGTTTCATGCATTGAAAAAGGTTCTTAAGGAACGTGGACTTAGTACCGCAGTTGGTGATGAAGGAGGATTTGCTCCAAAATTCGAAGGAACTGAAGATGCTCTGGAAACAATCCTTAAGGCTATTGCAGCTGCAGGATATAAAGCAGGTTCGGATATTACAATTGCACTCGATTGTGCAGCTTCAGAATTCTACAAAGACGGTATGTACAATTATTCTAAATTCGAAGGCCCGAAAGGCGCCAGAAGAACTTCAAAGGAACAGGTTGATTTTATTGAACAACTTACAAAGAAATATCCTATCGATTCTGTTGAAGATGGAATGGCTGAAGGAGATTGGGACGGCTGGAAGTTGTTAACTGACAGGATCGGTAAGAAAATTCAGATTGTAGGCGACGATGTATTTGTAACTAACGTGGACTATCTTAAAAAAGGTATTGATATGGGTTGCGCAAACTCAATCCTTATCAAAGTTAATCAGATCGGAACTCTTACCGAAACTCTCAATGCCATTGAAATGGCTCACAGAGCCGGATATACAACAGTTACTTCACACCGTTCAGGCGAAACTGAAGATACCACAATCGCCGATATTGCAGTAGCTACCAATTCAGGTCAGATCAAAACCGGATCGGCAAGCAGAACCGACAGGATTGCAAAATACAACCAATTGCTCAGAATCGAGGAGACTCTTGGTAATCTGGCAGTGTACGGATATAAAAAGTAATAGAAATTCATAGAAATAAACTGTAAAAGGCTGTCAGTAATGTCGGCCTTTTTTAGTGAATGTACTCACCCCCTTCTTTTCCCCTCTCTACTTCGTAAAGATGGGGCAGGGGGTGAGTAACTTTATACCCATTGTCATTTCCCGACGTTATGAACATTTTTTGAACCGTATTGTTTATATTGAGTGGATAAGATAGAAGGTTATATCGATTGTTATATCATTTTCTTGATATAAATTTGATCTTATCAGACGAGCGATAAAAGACTGCTCAAAAGATGTGGAAATGGAAAGGGTTACTTAAATGAGACAACTTCCGTTTCAGTCAGGCCTTCGGGACTGCGCATCAGGAGAGCCGGGGTCTGAACCAGTTGAACTTCGCGTTCAAAATGTTCAGAAAATCGCTGAGAAAACGGAAACGTTCTTTTCAAAGATTGAGTCACAGGGCTTCAGGAAATGAAGGGCTTCGGCCCCAGATTATCTGAAACTGATGCAAAATCCTCCGGGATTATGTAACAGAGCCTGAAAGACACTTCGTCCCGGAAAACCGCGCAAGCGGAAGAAAGGACAGCACAAAGGTTTTGCTGTAACAGGCATTACCCGAGAGCCAGGGGTTGCAGAAAGGGCTAAGTACCCGGTAATGCAGCCGGTCAGAATAACAGTAGTCTGACATCGCGAACAGCTTCGGTTGCAAACGGTGAATGGGAACTAATCCTAGAGATGAGTTCCCATTATTGTTTTATATACCTTTAATAACCAAACATTCGTTATTGATACAGGATATGCGAAGTTTTCAAACTTCGCTTAAATGCTTTTTCATTGGCGAAGTCTGAATACTTCGCCAAGCTTGTGGTAAATTCATAAATGTGTCAGAATTTATCCCCCTTTAAGGCATAGGCATAAACTTAAGGAGTTGAATATAGTAAAATAGAGAGAGTTTAGTACAAACCAGAATGTAATATATTGAAATTAAGCCTGATACATTTCCCATCCTTCTAAAGGAGGGGAAACCTTTTTATTCAGTATCTCATATATCCCCAAAGCTTAAGTTTACGCCTATGCCTTTAGGAGGATGACCGCGAAGCGGCCTGGGGGTTTCTACCGGTTGGGATTTAGGGGGTTTGATGTTGGGGATTTAGACGCTTATTGAATATCTTTGATTTTCATATTTGCATTTATGAGCTATTCAGGACTTCAGGAATTTATTACAGACCTTGAGAAAAAAAATGAACTGGTCAGGATCAAACAATTTGTTGATCCTGTTCTGGAGATCTCAGAGGTAACTGACAGAATTACTAAAACAGGAGGGAAAGCTCTTCTATTTGAAAATACAGGAACCAACTTTCCGGTTTTGATAAATGCATATGGGTCGGATTTGAGGATGGCTATGGCTCTGGGCAGAAAGGATCTTGACGACGCAGGCAATGAACTGGAAAATCTTTTTAATAATGTATCATTAAGGAAAGAGACATTCTTTAGGAAAATTGCCGCGCTTCCCTCTCTTCTTAAACTTGGTGGTTATTTCCCATCACGTGTAAGAAGAAAAGGTATCTGTCAGCAGCAAATACATCACATTCCTGATCTTGATATTTTCCCAATTCTGAAATGCTGGCCGTATGACGGAGGTCGTTTTATAACACTTCCAATGGTACATACGGTGCATCCCGAAACAGGTAGTACAAATGTTGGTATGTACAGGATGCAGATTCTTAATAAGAATACTACAGGAATGCATTGGCAGCGGCACAAAACAGGAGCAAACCACTTTGAAGCCTGGAAAAAAACAGGCAAGAAAATGCCTGTTTCTGTCGCTCTTGGCGGAGATCCTGTTTATGCATATTCTGCAACCGCTCCATTGCCTGAAAATATAAATGAATATATTCTTGCGGGTTTTTTGAGGAAAAAGAAGGTTAATCTTGTAAAATGTATTACCAACGATCTGTATGTCCCGGAAGATGCCGATATTATCATTGAAGGGTTTGTTGACCCATCAGAGGAACTTATATGGGAAGGCCCTTTTGGGGACCATACGGGGTTCTATTCCCTGGCTGATTGGTATCCTGAATTTCATGTTACATGTATAACCCACTCAGATAAAGCAGTATATCCAGCAACCATTGTTGGAATACCTCCTCAGGAAGATTCCTGGATCGCGAAAGCCACAGAGAGATTATTTCTTGCCCCGGTTCGGATGACCCTGCAACCGGAAATTGTAGATTTTCATATGCCCGATGCAGGAATTGCCCATAACCTTGTTATTGTGAAAATAAAGAAAAGTTATCCAGGACAGGGGATGAAAATACTGCACTCATTGACGGGAGCAGGACAAATGATGTTTACCAAATATATGGTAGTCGTCAGCGGTGAGATTAATATAAGAGATTATACTGCATTGCTGATTCATGTCCTTGAAAATTCTGATTTCAGTCAGGACTTATTATTCAGTAATGGGCCACTCGATGTTCTTGATCATTCTTCAGACAGCTTTTCCTTTGGTGGCAAAGCCGGACTGGATGCTACGATAAAACATCCGGAAGAACTTACAGGAAAAAGCCATAGTACAAAATTAATTGATTCTGACTTCAGATGTGATTTTCTTGACAATAAGTTAATTAATGATTTTAATTTCAGCCTGATAGGCGAAAAAATACCTGTTCTTATAATTTCTGTCAACTGTCTCAAGGATAGCGATGTGATTGAAAAGGTTAAAAATCTTTTCATAAAAAATGACCCGGATGGAAATTTTAAATTAATTATTATCGTGGATCATACAGTTGCAGTTAATGATTTATTTATGGTAGCATGGCAGGTTCTGGGCAATACAGATCCCAGGCGCGATCATGAGTTTATTTCTCCTCACTCCATATTACTCGATGGTACAATAAAAGCCTTCAGAAAAGGAGGGTTTCCAAGAAAATGGCCGAATATTGTCATTTCATCCGACGAAACGGTATCGGCAGTCGATCATAAATGGGACAGCCTTGGAGTTGGCGATATTATCACCTCTCCATCTTCGGGATACATTAGGTTATGTCGTAGCGGAAAGGATGAAATTGTTATAGATAAACTATTAACCTAAATTTCAATACTACTGAGAACATTCGGATATTTCGTTTATTTTTGTGTTATCTGATGGGAGTCATTTATCTTATATATTTGCCCTTAATTAACAGTGCGATAACCGTTAATAGTGATATTACAATAGTGCCTGTCGCTACATATCATTTTCTACTCTATGGTTCCATAACAGTATCTATTATCCTTTTGTTTATATTGTCTCAAACCAGAATTCTTGTTAAAACAAGGAAGCTTCTCAAGGAAAAAGAGCAGGCATATGCACTTATTGAATTGCAAAAAGTTGAGTTGGAGCTGAGAGATAAAAATATAACGGATAGTCTTTTATATGCACAACGAATACAGGAAGCTCTTTTGCCTTCGGAAACTTATTTCAGGAATCATTTTGTTGATTCGTTCATATTATTCAAACCTAAAAATATTGTAAGCGGCGATTTCTATTGGATTGGAGAAAAAGGTGATAAAATTTTTATTGTGGCTGCCGACTGTACAGGTCACGGCGTTCCTGGTGCCCTTATGTCGATGATTGGATTAGAGATCGTAGAAAAAACTATAAATGAAGATAATATTGAGATCCCTTCCAAGATTCTTGCTGTAATGAATAAAGGACTCGAGAAAACATTCAGCAGGGAAAAAAATATTGGAACGATAATCAGGGATGGTATGGATATCGGGCTATGTGTAATAGACAGAGTCAGAAAAAAAGTGCAGTACGCCGGCGCGTTTTTTCCTCTTTATCTTATACGTAACGGAAGTCTTGTTGAAATTCTTCCTGATAAGATTATTATAGGAATGAATCCTGATAGTATTCCATATACTGATCACGAATTGGATTTAGTTGAAAATGACATATTCTACATCTTCTCGGATGGTTATGTAGATCAGTTCGGCGGAGCTGAAAACAAAAAGTTCATGTACAGACGTTTCCGGTATCTGTTACTGTCTATTCATAATTTTCCTGTGAATGATCAGAAAGCCATTCTGGAGGAAAACATAAGAACATGGATGGGATCGAATGAACAGGTTGACGATATTATGGTCATAGGTTTCAGACCATTGATCAAAGACGTCAGATGATTTTTTTTATTTTATCAATCAGGGCAGCAGGTTGAAAAGGTTTACTTATATAATCATCAATACCTGCTGAAAGGCATTTCTCTTTATCCCCGATCATTGCATTGGCGGTTATTGCTATAATAGGTATATGTGAATGGGTTGTAGATTCAAGAGCTCTGATTTTTTCAGCTGCAACCAGTCCGCTCATTACCGGCATCTGGATATCCATAAGTACCAGATCGAAGTTATTGGTGCCAAACCTGTCAAGTGCTTCTTTCCCGTTTGAAGCTGTGTCGATACTGTAAACAAGCGGTTTAAGAGTAAGGAGAGTGATCTTCTGGTTAATAAGATTATCTTCAACTAATAGTATCCTGAGGTCCTTAAGCTCTTTGTGAGTCTTATCTTTCTGACTAAGCTCTTCTATCTTTTGTGAAGCGCTTGTCTGCTTTGTTTCAGGAACAGGATTGGTGTAAGGGAGATAAATATTCAATACCGTGGAATTAGTTCCGATCACTTGTGTAAATGAACCTTTTCCAGATGAAATAAATTTTGCAGCAAGACTTTTTTCAACACCCATATCATTTATCAGAACAATGGGTTTATCTGTCTGTATCCTTAATGCAACAGTGCTTTCCGTCCCGTTTTCTTTGGTTTTTTTAAGATTTATAGCAACTTTGGTAACTCTTTCGGAAGATTGAGTTTCGATTGTATTGAATAAATCGAGAAAAATCTGTTTTAGAATTATCGGGTCGCCATAACTTTCAAAATCGCTGAACTCTTTTTTGTTCAGAATGAAGTCAATATTAGCCTGATCCTTTAGACTGTATAGTTCAATAGTGTTCTGAATAGTCGAAAATAGATTAAACTTTATTGCTTTCCTGTGCTCATAACTCAGGTTTCCAGCCGACTGCATAGTCAATTCATTAACAGTGGTGACCATGTTATTGGTAGAAGCAATGAAAGTCTCGAGCAGTTCTTTTTGTTTCTTTTGAAGACCCGATTCCATAAGCATATCGGAAATAATAACAAGGTTGTTGAGCGGTTCCCTGATCCGATGAGAGAAGTCGGTTATCACATCATTCTTCCTATCGTTAAGGGAAGAAAATTCATTTAATGACTCTTTAAAACTTTTATTAAGGTCAGAAGTTTTCCTGATGTTAAATAAGATAAGAGATGCACCTGCAATTATCATGAACCCTGCTGGAAGTTTAAAACTAAATGAGACTAGTAATGCAGCTGATATAAGGATGAAAATAGCTATTATAGAGAAAGTTTCAATGCTTTTCCTTTTTTTTTCGAAAATTTCCTCATTTGGCTTATTTAATCCGTTAAATTTAGCGCTGTTTCCCGTTTCACTGACCATAAATAAAAATTTTGCGGTTATGTAAATTTACACAAAATAAGTAATCAAATATACATAAGCCGAAATTAACAACCTTTGAAGGAAATATCTAAATTTGTAATACATTAACGAATTTGAGCCGATAAAGAAAAACGTCGCATACTATGTTGAAAGTGCAAAGGATATTTCTTTTTATGAGTTTATTTTCATTTACCATTCTATGTTTGCAATTGGCAGCGCAGGAGGATAAAACAGAAATGGTAAAATATACTCCCGATTTCAAGTTCAGTGACGGTATATACCTTAATTTTGATCAGGTTAAAATGAATAACCCGATACCCAAGTCAAAATTGCTCACATCAGTAGATTACAATGACAGGGAATTTTTCAAGAAAATATTTGAAGGAGATAAAGTCTACTTCTATGATAATATGGGGATTAGGCAGGAAATTGCCAAGAATAATATATGGGGTTATTCACGGAATGGAGTATTATATGTTCAGATCCAGGAAAGCTTCAACAGAATAACTTTCGTTGGCAATATTTGTCATTTCGTTGCTGATGTTACTACCTATGATTCACGCAACTATGGTTCCCCTTATTATTACGATCCTTACTATTCACCCTACGGCTATAGTAATTATTATAGTCCATATAACCCATATTATTCACCTTACAGACAATCAGGTCTGCAGCGAACCGAGTTAAAACAATATCTCATCGATTTTGAAAGCGGGAAGATACTTGAATTTGATGTCGACAATACAGAACTTTTATTGATGAAGGATAGTCAACTTTATGATGAGTATGCACAATTGTCCGAAACGGAAGAAAAAGATCTTATGTTTGTATATATCCGTAAATTTAACGAGAAGAATCCGTTATATATTCCAGTACCAGTCCAATAGTGCCATTTTATGAAAGCCTTATTAATCAGCCTTGTTCTTGTTTTTGAAACTGTAACATTAACTGGTCAGTCACCTTTTCCCGATAATGATGAAATAAAGCAATTTGACGCATCAAAGACCTGTATCGTGCTTGAGGATAATTCGTTTTCGGAATATAACTTATCTATCAAAGATGCAGTTAATTCATACTGGAAAATAACTCCTTTTGAGTTTATTTCAGTACAGGATTTTAATGTCAGACGTTTAAATCAGGCGTATTCATTTCTTGTAATTACACAGACAAACTTCGAAAAAGCTTGAGAAATAACATGCAGCATACGCTTGCAAACACCGTCTTTTAATAAACATTTAGAAATCATGGAAGAGAACAGGATATTATCAGAATCAGAAAGAAATTGGTCGATGCTATGTCATCTTTCAGCTTTTGCCGGTTTCTTTTTCCCCTTTGGCGGGATAATCGGACCCCTGATTTGCTGGCTGACAAGAAGGGATGAATCTTCATGGGTAAACATAAACGGGAAGGCATCTCTTAACTTTCAGTTATCTATGCTGCTTTATATGTTCCTGGCTATTCCTTTATGCTTCATAATTATCGGTATCCCTATCATCATTATATTAGGCGCGATAAAAGTTATTTGCGTTATTATCGCCAGTATAAAAGCTCCTAAAGGAGAACTTTTCAGATATCCCCTGGTAATACCGTTTATACAATAAATAGGCGTTAAGGTTAAGGTTAAGGTTAAGGTTAAGGTTAAGGTTAAGGTTAAGGTTAAGGTTAAGGTTAAGGTTAAGGTTAAGGTTAAGGTTAAGGTTAAGGTTAAGGTTAAGGTTAAGGTTAAGGTTAAGGTTAAGGTTAAGGTTAAGGTTAAGGTTCTCAACCTAAGCCTCAACCTCAACCTTTTTCTTTTTGTTACTTTGTACCCTTTGTGGTTTGGACTTCAAATGTTTTATATTGAATAATTACTGATTTCCGAAAATTTTTGATAATTTTCTGTTTCATTAATATTCTGCATCATGGCACGCAATAAGGAAAAAAACCTGGTGAAAGGGAAATCTAACAGCAAAGAAGACCTGTATCATGATATAGAACAGGAAAAAAAAGAAAAACTTAGATCAGAAGAATACGAAGAACTTCTCAGGGATCTTGAGATCGAACTCGTAAAACTACAGGAATGGGTTAAGGCAAATAAGTTGCGGGTTGTTGTCGTATTTGAAGGCCGGGATGCTGCAGGTAAGGGCGGTGTAATTAAAACAATAGCCGGCTGTCTGAATCCCAGGATATGCAGAATAGTGGCCCTGGGCATTCCCACCGAAAAAGAAAAAAGCCAATGGTATTTCCAGAGGTATGTATCAGAATTGCCTGCCGGCGGGGAGATCACTCTTTTCGATAGAAGCTGGTACAACAGAGCAGGAGTTGAACAGGTAATGGGTTATTGTACTAATGATGAGTATGAGGAATTCCTGAGATCATGTCCGGAATTTGAAAGAATGTTGATACGATCGGGTATCATACTTGTTAAATATTGGTTTTCTGTCAGTGATCATGAACAGGAAAAGAGATTCCAGGATAGAATTACAGACCCGACAAAACGATGGAAGATAAGCCCGATGGATATCGAATCGCGCGACAAATGGGTTGAATATTCAATGGCAAAAGATAAAATGTTCTCTTATACCGATACCAAACAATCTCCATGGTATGTCGTGCGTGCTGATGATAAAAAAAGAGCCAGACTGAATTGTATAACTCATCTTCTTTCACTTATACCTTATAAAGATCTTACATCAAAGCCTTTAAAGCTCCCGCCACTCAAGCACGATGTGGCATATGTGAGACCTCCGGTAACCGAGCAGACCTTTGTCCCAGAGAAGTACTAAAGGGTAGAGCTACCAACCCACCTGGGGGGCTAATGCAGAGATTTTACGAAATACGTTGTAAAAGAAGTATTTACCCCCCTTAGGGGGGCAGGGGGGCCAAAATTATTTACATTGTGATAGCTTCGGGAATTTGCGGTTAATGGATTTAGATTCTCGGTATCTTTTATACTTTTGTCTTTTATCTTATAACTATGTCATCCAAACCATCAATACCAAAAGGAACAAGAGATTTCTCTACAGGAGAGATGCTGAAACGGGAATATATTTTTGAATCTATAAAAACGATTTTCAAGTTATATGGCTATCAGCCTATCGAAACTCCTGCTGTTGAAAATCTGAACACCCTTCTTGGAAAATATGGAGAGGAAGGTGACAAGCTCTTGTTTAGAATACTTAACTCAGGCGATTTTCTTTCAGCAGTAGATGATAAAGACTTGACTAACCGGGAATTAGGAAAACTATCCTCAATGATGTGCGAAAAAGGATTAAGATATGATCTTACCGTTCCATTCGCGCGTTATGTAGTTCAGCATAGAGATGAGATTGTATTTCCATTTAAAAGGTATCAGATACAACCGGTATGGAGAGCCGACAGGCCACAAAAGGGCCGTTATAGGGAATTTTTTCAGTGTGATGTTGATGTAATCGGAAGTGACTCATTGTTAAATGAATATGAATTACTCAGAATAATTGATGATGTGTTCAGGAAATTCAGGATATCAACTGTCATTAAAATTAACAACCGGAAGATTCTCGCTGGAATTGCTACTTATATTGGAGCATCCGACAGAATAACTGATATTACAGTTGCTCTGGATAAGTTCGATAAAATAGGTGCCGATAATGTAAATTTTGAACTGAGAAGTAAAGGCATTTCAGATAATGCTATCTCAGGACTCCAACCTTTCTTGCAGTTGGCAGGTAATTTCCCGGAAAAACTTGATTTACTTAACGACTTGTTATCTGGTTCTGAAGCCGGACTGAAAGGAATAGCAGAATTAAGAACCCTATTTAAATTTGTACACGATACCTCTTTTAACTCGAAGATTGAACTGGATCTCACGCTGGCACGCGGTTTGAACTATTACACCGGAGCAATTATCGAAGTAAAGTCATCTGATGTAAGGATTGGTAGTATTTGTGGCGGAGGTCGTTATGATAATCTCACAGGTGTTTTTGGTATGGAAGGAATTTCGGGGGTTGGAATTTCTTTTGGAGCTGACAGAATATATGATGTCCTGAATCAGTTAAACCTGTTTGATCAAATAGGAGTTTCTTCAACACAGATATTGGTGGTCAACTTTGGTGAAAAGGAAACTTTATATGCCCTGAAGATTCTCGATTTATTGCGTGGTTCGGATATACGAAGTGAATTATATCCCGATGCCACAAAACTCAAAAAGCAGATCTCTTATGCCGATTCAAAAAAGATACCTTATGTGATAATTGCAGGAGAAGATGAAATAATAAATGACAGTCTGACTATAAAAATAATGTCAACGGGAGAACAGAGAAAACTTGCCTTGTCGGAACTTGGTTCGTTTATAAAGAATGAGATTATACTATAAGTAATCCAGGGTCGCTCGAGAATCAATTTATTTACCCCAGCCCCATGGAGAGTAAATTGATTTTCTTCGCTCCCCTTGGGGCCGGGGTAAACGAAGAAAATCAATTGTATCTTGGGAGGTCAAAATATACTACTAAAACTAACTAAAATGAATTTTAAGATTTCACCTGAAGACCTGACCATTGAAGTAATATGGGAGCTTCTTCAGAAGAATGGGAAAATTTCACTTTCAAAAGAATCTGTGAACCTGATTACTGTTTGCAGGGATTACCTGGACAGTAAGCTGAAGAATAATACATCACCTATATATGGCATCACAACCGGGTTTGGGTCGCTGCATAATAAAACAATAAGTAATGATCAGCTTAACAAACTCCAGGAAAATCTTGTTATGTCTCATGCCTGCGGCACAGGGGCTATTGTCAGAGAGAAGATTGTCAGACTCATGCTTTTACTTAAAATTCATGCATTAAGTCTCGGAAAATCAGGAGTGCAGGTTTCAACTGTGCAACGACTTATTGATTTTTTTAATGAAGGTATCATTCCGGTGGTTTATGAGCAGGGATCTCTGGGAGCTTCCGGCGATCTTGCACCACTTGCGCATCTTGTACTTCCACTTCTTGGAATGGGGGAGGTGATCTATAAAGGGGAAAAATCGGAAGCAAGTGTGATCCTTAAAAAATTTGGATGGTCTCCTGTTGAGCTTAAATCAAAAGAAGGTCTTGCCCTTCTGAACGGAACACAATTCATGAGTTCCTATGGAGTATATATTATAACTATGGCTGAAAGACTTTCAGCTTTCGCTGATCTGACTTCAGCCATATCTTTGGAGGCTTATGATGGCCGTCCAGATCCATTTTTCGAATGTATACACAAAATACGTCCTCATAAAGGACAGGTTGCTACTGCGGCAAATTTCAGGAAAATGCTGAAGGGGAGTGAGATTATATCCCGCAGGAAAGCACATGTTCAGGATCCATATTCGTTCCGTTGTATTCCTCAGGTTCATGGAGCCAGCAAAGACGCAATTAACTATGCAAAATCTGTTATTATTACAGAGATAAACTCCGTAACTGATAATCCAACAATTTTCCCTGATGAAGATATGATCGTCTCAGGAGGAAATTTCCATGGCCAGCCACTTGCTCTTATCTTCGACTATCTCTCCATTGCACTGGCTGAGTTAGGAAGTATTTCAGAACGAAGGGTCTACAGGCTGATTGCAGGTCAAAGGGACCTTCCTGAATTTCTTGTTGCAAATCCCGGTCTGAACAGTGGCTTTATGATACCACAATATACAGCTGCTTCAATTGTGAGTCAGAATAAGCAACTCTGCACCCCCTCTTCCGTTGATTCCATACCATCTTCTAATGAACAGGAAGATCATGTCAGCATGGGTGCAAACGGGGCAACAAAGCTATTGCGTGTTGCGGAAAATCTCGAAAGAATTTTAGCTATTGAACTATTTACAGCGACACAGGCTTTGGAATTCAGAAGACCACTCAAATCATCAGATTTGATAGAAAGTGTTGTTAAATCCTTCCGCGAATTAGTCCCATTTATTGAGGATGATAAAGTTATGTATACAGAAATTGAAAAGGCGGTGAACTTTATAAGGAACTTTGAATTGTAAATTGCCCCCTGAACTCCCTTCTTTCCGCCGGCTTCACCCCCAAACCCCCCAAGGGGGGCTTAAGTTTTAACTAACTCAATAATATCATTCATTAGCTTATGCAAAACTGGTGGTTGAGTAAGAAGCTAAAGTCCCCCCTGGGGGATTTAGGGGTGAAACTTAGAAAAAAACGAACCTGGGGGTGAAGTAGAAACTAGCCAAGGGGTATATCTCTTAAAAGTTTCTTCCCTGTCTTAGTCCCTTCTGCTGCTGTCTTACATTCTGCAATTCGTTAAGCAGCTGTAGTTTATATTGATTTTCAGCCTGGTAATATCTTATCACTTTTGCAGGCGGTAACAATTCCTTAAGTTTCTGATGAAAAGTCACTTCGAGATTTGATTCGCGTACAATGCAATCGACATATTTATCACCCATTTCTTCGAGCTGATTGTCACTAAGGGAATTTTCATTAAGATTAAAATCCCTGTTTATACTCAGCTTTTCGAGTTGTATCTTGTTTCTCTGATTTTGAAAATCATTATAAGCTGGCCAGAATTTTTCTGCTTCAGTTGATGTAAGATTTATTTTCTTTGTGAAGAAACCTATTTTATAGTTATTCAGCTTTTCCATATTAGAATTCTGAGCTTCAGTTCTGATCACCGTGGAAGTCAGAATTATGAATAATAAAAACAATATTTTTTTCATCTTTATCATATTATAGCCGTTCATAAATATCATTTATTTCAACATCTTCAAGTAAAAGATAATCAATAATATCCTTTTTGCTTACATCTGGTCCCTCCTGTGGAATTATCAGTGATGATGCACTTTCCTCAAGTGACGAGATGTCAAAATCGTTCATGAGCGAATCAGGATTTATATCATGCAGCACTTCTGAAACTGACAAATTTGATCTATCGGAAGAAAATAGTCTTACAGCACTGTAACTTATAATGATAAAACCTGCAACAGAAGCTGCAATGAGGATAGACGTTCTGAATCTGCTGTAAATACCGATTTTTCTGACCTCAGGATCAATATCCGAGGCAGCAGAAACTATTTTTCTGTTTACCTCATCAAAGTAATTGTCAGGTACTTTGAATGGATTTATTGGCGGTATAGCTTTTAATTTTGTCATTATTATCTTAGATAGTTTTGTATTGATAAAGTTTAATCATTAATCAACATTCTTTCAATTTTCTTTACAGCATGATGATATGATGCTTTCAATGCACCTTCAGACGTTTTCAGCACTTTGCTCATCTCTTCATAGGTCATTTCGTCAAAATATTTCAGGTTAAATACAATGCGCTGTTTTTCAGGAAGTTTCATGATTGCGTTTTGAAGCTTGAGTTGTGCTTCATCACCGTCAAACCATGTACTTCCTTCCTGTGAACTCTCAAAATAGCCATTTAAATCATCAATAGAAACAGAAGCATTTCTTTTCCTTTTATTTATGAGGGTAAGAGCTTCGTTCGTAGCAATAGTATATAGCCAAGTATATAGTGAACTTTCACTTCTGAAATTTCCGATGCTTTTCCAGACATTGATAAAAGTGTTCTGAAGAGCGTCATCCGCATCCTCATGAAGAATTACAAGTCGCCGGATGTGCCAGTAAAGCTTCTGGCTGTAGGTTTCAACCAAAAGCCGGAAACCTTTATTCAGATCTGTTTTTAATAAATCAGAAATATTATCGTCTGTTCCAGTATACTTCAATTGATAATAATTTTCTTCTTAGATAGAATATGTTGGTGAAGGTTTAAAGATAATCATAGGATTGCGGATTTCGGATATCTGATTGCGGATTTGCGATTTTTGTTTCCTGCAGATCTCGCAGATTTTCGCTGATTTAGTTCTATATCCTTTGCGTACTTTGCGACAACTTTGCGGTTAATGGATTTTTCTTAACCTTAACCTTAACCTTAACCTTAAAACCCACCCTAACCCCTCCAGGGAGGGGAATTATACGGCTACAGTCCTTTATCTATTACATTGACCGTTGAATTATCTCCGGATTTATGATAAATTTGCGTCGAATCAATTAATCCGGAATACTGATGGCTCTTCAATGTGGAATTATTGGGATAACCAATGTTGGAAAAACTACAATCTTTAATTGTATATCAAATACAAAGGGCGAAACAAATGCCTTCGCATTCAGCGCTACCAAATCAAACATGGGAGTGGTTCAGGTTCCTGATCCAAGGCTTTACGAGCTTGAAAAACATCAGGTCACCGACAGGATCGTCCATACAACAGTAGAAATAGTAGATATTCCGGGCTTAGCAAAAGGATCTAATAAAGGTGAAGGGGTAGGTAATAAGTTCCTGGGCGACATAAGAAATACCGATGCATTGATTCATGTGCTTCGTTGCTTTGATGACGAGGCGCTTCCTCATATTGACGGTTCGGTTGATCCCGTGCGTGACCTGGAAACCATTGACCTCGAATTGCAGGTGAAAGACCTTGAGTCGGTCGAGAAAAAGCTGGAACGTCTCGGCAGAGCTGCAAAAACTGGTGACAAGGATGCAAAACACGGTGTTGAAATATTAAATCAGTATCGTGAGCATTTTGAAGAATTTAAAAATGCCAGAACACTTGAAGTGAAGGAGGATGACAGGAAATATGTGGATGATCTCTTTCTCCTGACCATGAAACCGGTAATGTATGTATGCAATGTTGATGAAAAGTCAGCTGCTTCAGGAAATAAATATGTTGAGAAGATTAAGGAATATCTAAAAGGAAGTAATGCAGAAATTCTGGTGATTGCAGGTGCAACTGAAGCAGAAATAGCAGAACTTGAGAACAATGAAGACCGTCTGGCGTTTCTTAAAGATGCAGGGTTGACTGAACCCGGAGTCGATAAACTCGTAAGAGCTGCTTATAAAATGCTGAATCTGCAAACTTTTTTTACGGTAGGACCTATGGAGATCAGAGCCTGGACCATTAAAACAGGGATGACAGCACCAAAGGCAGCTGGTGTGATCCATAGTGATCTGGAACGTGGATTTATCAGAGCAGAGGTTATGAAATATCACGATTTTGTTACTTTGGGTTCTGAACATGCCTGTAAAGAGGCAGGGAAATTTTATATTGAAGGGAAAAATTATATTGTTGATGACGGCGATATTCTGCATATAAGGTTTAATGTATAAACTCCTTATGTCAAGACTGTTCCTGATATTGTTAGTTGTATCCGGTCTCTCTGTATTAAATTGTAACTCACAGGTTGTAAATTCTGATGACCTGCTGCGTAGGACCGTAATGATGCATGGTCAGGCTGAAGTTACAATTCCGTACAGCAACATAAACAACATAGAATTGCTTACGACAAATGTTTCAATATTGTCGGTTAAGGATAAAGCAGTATACATCAGATTATCGCCACTGACCGTTGAATGGTTTATTCTGCAGAAGTTTAATTATAAGATATCAGAACAACCAGTAATTAAAACAGTACCGGCGGTTACAAAGGAACTTCCGATGCAATGGGATAAGTATCCCGCATATTCTCAGTATGATTCCATAATGCACATTTTTCTGAATCTGTATCCATCATTATGCCGTCTGGATACAATAGGTACAAGTGTTAATGGAAAACTGGTTCTTGCTTTAAGAATTTCAGGCAGTGCAGATGTAAAACCTGCTGTTTTTTATTCATCCACAATGCATGGCGACGAGATTGGTGGATTTGTACTGATGCTGCATTTAGCAGATTATCTGCTGAAAAACTATGCAGTTAGTGCAAGAGTGAAATCATTGCTGGACAATCTTGAAATATGGATCAACCCTCTCGCCAACCCGGATGGTACCTACAACACCGGGAATACAATCAGTTCACCGGTACGCTTTAATGCAAACGGGGTTGATCTTAACAGGAATTTTCCTGATCCTTTAGACCCAAATACAATAAAACAGAAAGAGACTCTGGATATGATAAAATTTATGAGGAAGCATAAATTTGTTCTTTCTGCAAATTTTCATTCAGGATCGGAGGTTGTTAATTACCCATGGGACAGGTGGCTTTCAAAATTGCATGCTGACGACACCTGGTTCAATTCCATCAGCAGATCATATGCCGATACTGCGCATGTTTACGCAGGCGCGTCATATATGAATATGCTTGATGACGGAGTTACACGAGGAGCCCTGTGGTACATTATTTACGGAGGGAGACAGGATTTCATGACATGGGAATTGCATGGGAGGGAGGTTACCATTGAACTTGACGATCAGTTCATTACTCCTGAATCCCAGTTGCTTCTTTTATGGCAAAACAACTGGCATTCATTAATCGGGTATCTCGAAAATGCACTTTATGGTATTCATGGTCATGTGGAGAATGCTATCACTCATGTTCCTGTTCCTGCAAAAGTATTTATCGAAGGGCACGATAAAGATAGTTCCCAGGTCTATTCAGATACACTTACCGGCAATTTCGTAAGATTTCTTTCTCCCGGATCATGGGATCTGACCTTTTCTGCAACAGGGTATTTCTCAATGACAAAAACCAGTGTACTGGTTAGTCCGGGACAAAGAACTGATCTGGCGGTTGACATGTCGCCTATTGCAAGTAAAATTGATCCTGCAATATCCGAATCGCATCTTATTCTTTATCCAAACCCTGCAAAAGGCTATATAAACGCCTTATTGCCTGATAAGATAACCGGGAAAGTAAACATCCGGATTATAAATGAGTCTGGTATGTTAATATCAGAATATAATGCCGAAATAATTCATGGTAGTCCTTTTATAATCAACCTGAAAGGAATGCCGGAAGGTGTTTATACTATTGTCTTTACAAACACTGGAATGAGATCATCTGTTCAAGGAAGGTTTCTGGTTATTAAATAACCCTCATCATTTGCTTCTGTAATTAAAAAAAGTATTTTTGCACTGAACTGTTATGGGAGAACTCGCTTGATCCTGTTACCGTGAAATCAGTTTCTTATTCTTTAATAATCAGCATCTAACATGAAAAAATATATTGCAACTATATTATTAAGTTTTGTTCTTTTAAAACTATCAGGTCAGGGGGCATATCTGCCACCCGATAAACCTAAGCTTATCATAGCGATAGTTGTCGAGGAAATGAAATACGACCAGCTTGAAAAATTCAGGGATAAGCTGGGAGAAAACGGGATAAAAAGACTGATCAATGAAGGAACTTACTTTAAAAATGCTTCTTTTCAGTATATGCTGACCCAATCCGCACCGGGTCATGCTACAATAGCAACCGGAGCGGAGCCTTCAGTAAATGGAATAACCTCCGACGACTGGTACCTTCCTCTAAAAAGTGAACTGATCAATTGTACAAAAGACATAAATGTCAATGCAGTCGGCGGGAGTTTTGAATCAGGGTTAAATTCGCCCATAAACCTCCTGGTATCGACCTTTTCCGATGAACTGGCTTTGTCAACAAACGGCAGGGCGAAGGTATTCGGTGTCGGGCTGAGAGAAAGCTCCGCAATCTTTTCTGCCGGGCATGCTGCAAACGCTGCATACTGGTTCGATAATAAAACCGGAACCTGGATGTCAAGCTCTTATTATCTTAAAAAACTTCCTGTATGGGTTAATGATTTTAATGCAATGAAGTTTTCGGATGTTTACCTGAATTCCACATGGAGCCTGTTAAGACCTGAAAAGGATTATGTGGATTGCCTGCCTGATTCAAATAAATTCGAAATTGGTTTCAATGGAATTAACTATTTTCCTTACGATCTGAAAAAGATAAGATCGCAAAGCAGCAATAAAGATTATTCCTTATTAAGGGAAACACCTTTCGGCAATTCTCTTACAACCGATTTTGCCATCAGGCTTATCAAAAATGAACGCCTGGGAAAAAGTGATGTAACAGATTATATATCAATTTGCTATTCAGCTACAGATTACATTGCTCACAGGTTTGGACCTTCTTCGGTAGAGATGGGGGATGCCATCTTAAGACTGGATGATGATATTAAAAACCTTCTCAGCTTTGTTAATGACAGCATTGGCAAGAAAAATGTGCTGATATATTTTACTGCCGCCCATGGTATTTCAGAAATTCCTGCCGTATTAGAAATGAACCGGATCCCAGCGGGATATTTTCAGCAGAACCAGGCTCTGCAGTTGCTCAGGACCTATCTGAATGCTGTTTATGGTGAGGGAGACTGGGTGAAAGGTTATTCCGAACGACAGATTTTCCTGAACAGGACACTCATTGAGGATGCACGTTTATCGCTTGATGATGTACAGAAGAAAGTAGCACGCTTTCTTGTTCAGTTTACCGGTGTCGCGGCTGCATATCCATATTCAGCCTTTGAAGCTAACGATTTCAATAACGGGAATCTAAAACGAATAATAAATAATTTCAGTCCCCAGAGATCAGGAGATGTTATTGTGGCGTTAAACCCCGGCTGGGTTGAGAAACAAAGCGATTATGTCACAAATCATAATTCACCATATGAATATGATACTCATGTCCCCTTGATATGGTACGGATGGACTGTGAACAGGGCAAATGTAATGAGGCAGGTGAATATGACAGATATTGCTGCCACGCTATCAACGCTGTGCAAAGTGCCTTATCCAAATGCCTGTAGCGGGGAACCAATGTTTGAGTTATTCAGATAGTTGAAAAAGTCGAAATCCAGTAACCACAAAGGTCACAAAGGTTGCACAGAGTTCACAAAGAAGGTTAGTATCTAGACTTTGTGTTCTTTGTGTGTTTTGTGATTAAATTATTTCCCCTCATCTTGCTTTGGTTCTGTCACAAGAGTGATATATTTTTTCTTCGTCCAGACGATAGCGTAATTAGCATACCGTGAATAGAACAAATCGAAGGATTCATTTATTTTATTCGTATGCACCCGACCTTTTATCTCTCCGGCTTCTTCTACCACGAATGGTTGAATAGTAATATTGTTTCTTATGCTTATACCCTCTTTGTCGCAGATTTTATACAAGGCTTCTTTTGCACACCAGTGAATATAGAGATGGTATCTTCTCTTTTCAATTTCTTTTGAAACTTTTTCCTTCACATTAATGAATTTAAAAGCTATGGCTGCAATGTTTGAACTCATATATTCGAGATCTATTCCCACCTTTTCATCTGTGCTCAACAATATAGCTGTAAGTTTATGTGAGTGGGATATACTGATAAATCTTGATCCGTCATTAAGGAATGGTTTGTTATTCTTGTTATATACAATCTTAGTATCCTTTCCAACGAGTTCTGAAAGCAAGGCTCTTACACTTAAATATTCCAGTTTCCTTGATGTGCTGCTGAATCCTTTATACTTTTTCTTTTCGTAGTTATCAAGCGAAACAAGATCAAACAAAGTATCAAGATCTTCTTCAATTTTCCATACACCAAGTATGGAGAATTCATTAAGATAATGTTTTGTTATACAACCCATGGTTAAATATAAGTGTTATTTTTCCCATTTAAGAGTTTCTATCAAATGCATGATATCTTCTCTGAAAAAATCTATTACCGGTGCCAGTGAATCAGCGTTTGGTTCAGAGGCAAAATAAAGAGACCCTCTGAGATAATGCTTTATACTGTCGGTCACATAAAACTCAACAGCTGATGCAGTATTCCCTTTTAAATCATATAAAATTCCATATACTTTATTGTCGCTGTTGTTAAAAACCTGTTCGTTAATTGCCTCCGCTTTCGATACGTGGTTCTTTACATTAATATCATAACTCTGAGAAAGCAGACTGTCGATATCATGATTTACATCCCTGTAAGTAAGATAAATCTTTGCTTTATATTTAGGGAATTCAATATTAAACCAACCTGGATGTGTGCCCTTCTCTCCCTGAAAAGCAAGGTGGCCATATGCTGGATATTCAAATGAAAGCGGAATATTAGAATTATTTGCCTTTTTTCCATCAAATTGAACATACCGGCGTTCAGGCAGATCAATCCTGAAATGCCCCCTTGGTTTAGGAACGGCCACTTGTCTGCAACTAATGAGCGAAGCAATAATGAAAAGAATTATTAATATTCTAGTTCTGTTTAATATCACCATCGACTTTATTTATTTCAACACGAATCTCTTTTATTCTTCTTTTATCAGCAGATTCAATTTTAAAAACAAAATTTCTGAATTTTATAACCCGATCCTTTTTTGGAATTTCTCCGGTGAGCTCAAGAATCAGTCCGGCAAGAGTTTCAGATTCTCCTCTTACGTCTTCAAACATATCTTCTTCAATTTCCAGTACCTTGCAAAAATCGTTTAACAGGATCTTAGCTTGAAAGATGTAGGTCTTATCATCGAGCTGGCGGAATAGTATAGAATCTTCATCGCCTTCACTCCCGATCTCTCCGACTATTTCCTCCAGGATATCTTCAAGAGTTATCAATCCTGAGGTACCTCCATACTCATCGATAACAATAGCCATGTGCATCTTTTTTGATTGAAATTCTTTTAAAAGATCGTTTATTTTTTTTGTTTCTGGTACAAAATAAGGAGGCCTTAACAGCGATTGCCACTTAAACCCTGGTGGGTTGGCAGTATAAGGAAGAACATCTTTTGCGTATAAAATACCTTTTACAGAGTCGAAAGAGTTTGAATAAACCGGTATTCTTGAAAACCCTGAGCTGATAATAAGTGAAATTATTTTATCAAACCCCGATTTGATATCTACTGCTGTAACATCAGTACGGGAACACATTATAGCATTAACATTGATATTACCGAAGTTGACAATACCTTTAAGTATTCTTTCATCTTCATTAAAGTCCTCCGAAGTGAGTTCCAGGGCGTCAGAAAGGTCATCCATACTGATGTTCGTAAGTCTTTTGCCTGTTCTCCTTTTCACGAACGAGGAAGAGAAGATAAGCAAAGATGTAACCGGCCTGAATATCTTTGCAAGCGCGGATAATGGGAAAGCCATCAGACTGGCAATTGTGATATGATTTCTTGATGCATAAACTTTTGGCATAACCTCGCCAAAAAAAAGAAGCAGGAAGGTTATTGCTACCATATTTATGATAAATCCTAAAACGGGTTCAGAGCTGAAATTAAATATTTTAGAGCTTAAGAATGCCGCTAGAAGAACTATAGCTATATTAATAGTATTATTTGCTACAAGTATGGTGCTCAGCAATTTTTCCGGATTGTCATATAGTCTGAGAATGGTTTTTGACTTTTTATCCTTCTTTGATTTAAAAGACTTGATATCTTCAGGGCGGATAGAAAAAAAAGCGACTTCGGTCGCCGACATTAGTGCTGAGCCCATAAGAAGAATTATAATTACCAAAAAACCAATAATGATTTTTAAATCAGGACTATTGATTACAATTCCGGAAACAGGTGATAAAAACAACGATGTGTAAGCCGGTTCCAACTGGTTATATATTAGTAAAAATCCTATCTAAAAAGGCAGATCATCTTCATTTTGAGAATTATCAGTCCTTATGTCAGGACTAAATTCTTCACCGGAAGGATTACCTTTATCAGGAAAATTCCTGGATGCATTTTCATTTGCCGGCGGGTATGAAACAGGCGGTTCATTTACGGCGGATTGACCGGGACTATCGGTTTTTGTTTGTTCTTGAGTACTGACGTGTGTCTGTTTTTTCTCAAGAACAAGCAGCGTATCAGCAAGAATTTCAGTTATATATTTATTAACGCCATCCTTATCAACATATGAGCGCGTTTTAATCTTTCCGACTATATAAACCTGAGCACCCTTCTTTATGGTTTTTTCAGCTACTTCTGCCAGGGCTCGCCATAAAACTATATTATGCCATTCGGTAGAAGTTATTGTTTCGCCCTGCTGATTTGTATAAGTTTCGCTTGTTGCAAGTGGAAATGTTGCTTTGGCAACACCCTTGTCAAAATACCTTACCACCGGATCTTTTCCGACATTTCCTACAAGTATAACTTTATTGATTGACATATAGTTATATATTTATTATTACCAACAATTTCCGGATTGTAAAGGTAATAAAAAAATCACTTTCGTCAACCATACACATGATTAATTGAATAAAATCCAATACATCAATATTTTGACAATTTTATGATTCTAACTTTTATGGTATAAAAATGGGGGGTGAAGTAATAGAGTCATTTATCTATTTCATTGTATTTAAGGCATTAATAAAAGCAAATAAAAAAAAATTATTATGTAAGTGTTTCTATTTAAACAAATAATATTTTTATATTTGCACAGTTGAAAAAACGAAGACACAAAATAATTTGTTGAATTTTAAACTTCACGAAAAATGACTAAAGCAGACATTGTTAATGAAATTGCCAAGAACACTGGTATTGAAAAGGTAACAGTTCAGAAAACTGTAGAATCCCTGATGGAAACTGTAAAAGATTCTATGGTAAAAGGTAATAACGTTTATCTAAGAGGATTCGGAAGCTTCATCGTTAAGAAAAGAGCCAAGAAAACAGCAAGGAATATTTCAAAGAATACAACCATTATTATTCCTGCACACAATATTCCAGCTTTCAAGCCGGCAAAATCATTCATTACCAAAGTTAAATCACACGTAAAGAAATAATCCTGTATGCCAAGCGGTAAAAAAAGAAAAAGACATAAAATGGCCACTCACAAACGCAAAAAGCGTTTGCGGAAGAATAGACATAAAAAGAAATAGCAGATCAGTAAGTGGTCAGTTATTAAACATATTAAACCTAAAGATCTGATGGTCTTTAGGTTTATTATATTAGTATATGAGGTGTGGTTGATAATATATTAACTCTGATTAATATAGTGAAGTGGTAAACAAGGATTTAATCATTGATGTTGGTGATTCCGAAGTTTCTTTAGCGTTGTTGGAAGACAAGCAGTTAATTGAGTTAAACAAGGAAAAACGTAATGTAAAATTTTCGGTCGGGGATATTTACCTTGGAAAAGTAAAGAAAATCATGCCCGGACTGAATGCTGCATTTATAAATGTAGGTTATGAGCGGGACGCATTCCTGCATTATCTTGATCTTGGTGCGCAATTCAGAACACAACACAAGTATTATCAGTCTGCTCTTCAAAAACAGGGTAAAGTTACTCCTGTCCATAAATTCAAACCTGAGCCCGATATTGATAAGGATGGCAAAATTACTGATGTTCTGGTTTCTGGTCAGACCGTGATCGTTCAGATTACAAAAGAACCTATTTCAACCAAAGGTCCACGGCTTGCATCAGAAATTTCAATTGCCGGACGAAACCTTGTGTTGATGCCTTACTCCGATAAGGTATCAATTTCATCAAAAATTGAGAGTATTGAAGAAAAAAATCGGCTTAAAGCCCTGGTTCAGAGTATTAAACCAAGGAATTACGGAGTTATTGTAAGGACTGTAGCTGAAGGGAAAAAAGTAGCCCAGCTTGATGCTGAGCTCAGAGAACTTGTACAGAAATGGGAATCAGCATTCCTTTCTGTAAAAAAAGAGGTGAAATCGCCAAAACTGTTTATTGGAGAGATGAACCGTACTTCAACAATCCTTCGCGATATGCTTAATGTTACATTTAACAGTATACATATCAATGAACCTACTCTCGCCGAAGATATCAAAACTTATATCAGGGAAATTGCTCCTGAAAAAGAAAAAATAGTCAAGTTATATAAAGGAACACTGCCGATATTTGACCATTTTGGAATTAATAAGCAGATAAAAGGACTTTTCGGTAAAACAGTCTCCTTCAAACATGGAGCTTATCTCATAATTGAGCATACTGAAGCCCTTCATGTTATTGATGTAAATAGCGGAAACAGATCAAGATCAGGAAATGATCAGGAATCAAATGCTCTTGAAGTTAACATGGAAGCTGCAACTGAAATTGCAAGACAGTTGAGACTCAGGGATATGGGCGGCATAATTGTTGTCGATTTTATTGATATGCAATCGCAGGAAAACAAGCAACAGCTTTATGATAAGTTAAAGGAAGCTATGGCGACTGACAGAACAAAGCACAATATCCTTCCTCTTACCAAATTCGGTCTGATGCAGATTACCAGGCAGAGGGTCGACCCGAAATGAGCATTACTACAAACGAAAAATGTCCTTCATGCCACGGAACCGGAGAAACGAAACCGACAATCTTATTTACCGATGAACTCGAGAGTGGTCTTTCATTTATTGTTGATAAAATAAAAACCAGGAAACTCATACTAAATGTTCATCCTTTTGTAGCGTCTTATCTTAAAAAAGGTCTGATACCTATTTTCAGGAAATGGAACCTTAAATACAAGGTGAGCCTTAAAGTACAGGCAGTGACTTCATATCATATGCTGGAATATCATTTCTACGATCATTTTGATAATGAAATTGATTTGGCCTAGTACATGATACTCATTATAGATATATTACTTTTGTTTAATTCTTTGCCCCCCAACCCCCCTAAAGGGGGGCTAATAAGCTGCCTTCAAGTAATTTGATTGAAGGTAAAGATTTAATCCCCCTTTATGGGGATCCCGCGAAGCGGGAGGGGGCGCTTCCTTGGCGATATGAGGTTAATAAGTTATTTAAGTATTATGATGAAAAAACTTTCATTTCTTATATCATTTATTCTTCTTGCATCCTTTACATCTGCTCAGATATATGATCCTGTAACCTGGGATTTTAGTTATGAAAAGAAAACAGACAAACAATATGAGCTGATTTTTACTGCTACTATTGAAAGGAATTCTCATATATATGCCATGGACATTCCATCCGGCGGACCTATTCCAACATCTTTCAAATTTGATTCAATCCCCGGTTATAAACTCGATGGGAATACCTACGAGGTTACAAAACCGGTTGAAGTTATGGACGATGCTTTTGGTTTTAAAATCAAAACATATAGTAACAAAGCCGAATTCCGGCAGAAGATAACTGCATTGCAAACCTCTTTTACAGTCTCCGGCGCAGTTAATTACATGGCATGCAATAATTCCACCTGTTCGCCGCCAAAGGATGTTGAATTCTCTATTAAAATTGGAGAGGTAACAGGAACTCAGGCAATTAAAAATAAAGCTGCTGATTCAGGAGTCATTCCATCTCCGGTTAAATCGGACAGAGGATTACTGAAATTTTTTCTCATTTCCCTTCTTGCAGGTTTTGCAGGTGTTCTGACTCCATGTGTATTTCCAATGATCCCCATGACAGTTGCTTTTTTCTCACAGGGTTCGGAAAAAAGGAGCAAAGCCATTTTTAAAGCTCTTATTTTTGGTATTTCAATTGTTTTGATCTATTCATCGCTTGGAATAATTGTTTCACTTACCAGCGCTGGAGCCGGTTTTGCCAATGCTCTGAGCACTCACTGGCTTCCAAACACCATTTTCTTTGCTCTGTTTGTAACCTTTGCTGTTTCTTTCTTCGGAGCCTTTGAGATACTTCTTCCGAATAGCTGGGTTACCAGTGCCGATACAAAAGTGGATAAGGGTGGTATACTTGCTGCATTTTTCATGGGATTAACAACAGTTATTGTTTCCTTTTCGTGTACAGGTCCCATTATTGGAGCTCTTCTGGTTGAAGCAGCAAGCGGTGATGTATTAAGACCCACGTTCGGAATGATCGGATTCGGAGTTGCATTCGCTCTTCCGTTTACAGTGTTTGCACTTTTTCCTTCTATTATGAGCCGGATACCCAAATCAGGTGGCTGGTTAAATTCAATCAAAGTTGTTCTTGGATTTATAATGCTTGCATTCAGTATGAAGTTTCTGATGACTATTGACAGTGTTTATTCACTGGGAATACTATCGAGAACTTTATTCCTGTCTATCTGGATTGTTCTTTTTTCTCTGTTAGGTCTTTACCTGTTGGGGAAAATCAAATTTTCACACGACAGCGATCTTCCGCATATAGGTATATTCAGATTATTCCTGATAATTGCAGTATTTACGTTTGTAGTGTACCTGATACCCGGGCTTTTCGGTGCTCCGCTAAATGGTTTATCATCTTTTCTGCCTTCTCAGAAATCATCAGATTTCAATCTTCCCCGGTTGATATCTGAAAACCATACCTCATCAGTTACCGTTGCACAGAGTACGGAAACCAGCGTTCTTTGTTCGGAACCTAAATATAATGACATATTTGAAATGCCTATTGGTCTCAAGGGCTATTTTGACTATAAACAGGGTCTTAAATGTGCAAAGGAAAGGGGAATGCCTGTCCTTATCGACTTTAAAGGTCATGCATGTGCTAACTGCAAAAGGATGGAAGCAAGAGTTTGGTCCGATCCTGAAGTTTTTCAAAGACTACGCGACAATTTTGTAATAATAGAACTTTATGTTGATGACCGGACACAGTTACCTGAAAATGAATGGATCGTTTCTGCAATCGATGGTAAACAAAAGAAGACTATCGGGAAACTATACGAAGATCTGGAAATTACAAAGTTTAAGACGAATGCGATGCCTCTGTATGTAATTGCTGATTCTGAAGGAAATCCGATGAATGCTCCCATGCCAACAAATCTGAACATTGAGGAGTATAAGAAATGGCTCGATGAGGGAGTGGCTGCGTTTAAGGTAAAACAACAAAAGTAAATAAAGGCCTGTATCAGCTTCTCCAATAATGTTCAAATTATCCACCTGATAAGCCTACCTTGTTATAAAGGCAATAGGATATTATAAGAGTTGCACTAATTAACCCGATGTAGGAATTTATTTTTGACCGGACCGGCAACAAAGACAAGCAAAATGATAATCATACTGAAGACGGCAGCTGCCTGTAAAAGATAATCCCCATGCTTAACATAGAAAGTTATCCTGGTTTCTGGACAGATATTTCCTTTAAGCACTGCTTTTTTCCACCAATCTGTCTCTATAGTTCTTTTGCCTCTTATATCTATTATGCATGATACACCCGTATTGGCAGCTCTTGCGACCGGTCTTCTGGTTTCAATTGCTCGTAGTGAGGCATAGTCTAAGTGCTGTTTATACCCAGTGGTATTTTTCCACCAGCCATCATTTGTAATAATAAAAATAGCCTGGGCTCCTTTTTTAATATAGTCTGTAACAAATTTCCCAAATACAGATTCATAACATATAACCGGAGCTACTATCATTGAGTCTGAACTATGGATGAAACATGTCCGTTCTTTCTGCATGCCATAACCCCATTTTGTACCTCCGAGATATGGTAAGATTCTTGTAATAAACCTTCCGGGTCCATTTGAAAACTGCATTTCAATACCCGGGACAAGTTTTGATTTGTGATATACATTGAAATATTTTCCGCTGTCAATTTGGATAGCAGAATTGAAATGATCATAATACAACCCTGATGCATCGATCTTTCTTGCGCTGACAGTAGGTGCTTCTTCCATCTTAGGGTAGAGCCGGTATGTAACCAATCCTGTAACTATGTTTATATCAGGGTACCGTGATATCAGCTCTTTAAACATCTTAATATATTTATCATTGGCAAGGTCGTCAAGATTAGCAGGGTCATCAATAGTTGTTTCCGGAGTTATGACCCAGCGCGTTTTTTCTGTAATTACGGAATTTGCCAGTGTTATTACCTTTTTCAATTGATCTTCAAATGGGATTGTGAACTTTTCAGTATAAGGATCTGTATTGGGCTGAATGATTACAACTTCTGATGGAGACTTTGTGTTTTGCTTTATATTATTATATCTGTAGAAAGACATGGCTGATGGTATTATAATTATAATCAGCCAGATAAAAATAAACTTAATATTCCTTTTCTTTCCTGTAAGCAAATTCACAAGAATTATTGTCAGGAAAAGATTTGAAGTGAGAATCCAGAGCGAACCGCCACCCGTACCTGTATAGTCATACCATTGTATAAACCGTATATCTTTTGAAAGTCCATTGCCAAGGTTTAACCAGGGTGAAATAATATTTATATTCAGACTTATGTACTCATAGCTGAGCCAGAATGTTACCAGAGCAATAAATCCTGCTAAGTTACCCGCCCTGAGACGAACAATATGTGCGAGCCATACACTGAAAGACATCAGGAAGGATAAACCCATTATCACACAGATTGCTCCGGTAATACTGGCAATCCTCATCCATCCAAGTGATATGATACTGAAGATTACAAAACCAGGAAGAACGTAGATAAAAAAAGCATTTGGACTAAATCTTTTGGGATTCTCAAAAAGGAAGTTTTCGATAAGGAAAAAAGGAACAAAAGCGATAAGAAGAACAAGTCCTGAACACCAGCTTGTCCATGCCAACCCTGAAAGTATCCCTCCAATAACTGAAAGACTAACTAGAGTATATTTATTCATCCGTAACAGGCCTTTTTCTCCTAAAAAAGTCAGGTTTGTTAATTATAAATACTCCGGCAAAAATAAAAATAATTGAGATAATCAATGACGAAGAAAAGTGTTCATTATCTGCGAGTCCCCACATAGTAGCAACAATTGGTATGAAGTATGTAACAGAAGATGCAAAAATGGGTGACGAATCTCTTATAAGCAAATAGTATATAAGCAGGGCTGTTGCGGTACCAAGGGCCGCAAGAATTCCTATGAAACAAAGATTCCGTACCCAGTTTTCAGTATGCATAGGTATTGAAAAATCTGAGAACAATAAGTAAATAATTGCCACAGGGCTGGTTACAAAAAAAGAGAGGGCTGTTATCCTGATTCCGTTCAGCCCTTTCACCCTGCTTACTTCATTTGAACTTATTCCAGACAGGACAGTTGCCAGAACTACAAAAAGGCCGAACAAATTAAAGGTTAATGACCCATTATAAAGCAATCCGGTTGCTCCGACTAATCCAAGGATCACTCCAGCTACCTGTGTTTTTATTAATTTCCTGTTATAGATCGATATTCCAAACAAAAGCGTAAAGACGGGGCTGAGAGAGTTCAACATACCTGCAAGTGAACTGTTGATTTTTGTCTCGGCAAGAGGAAAAAGAAATGCAGGGATTACACTTCCGAATAATCCTATAATTATGATTGATAATATGTTAGTACGGTTAAGGTGTTTAAAATGTTTCAATGAAAGAGGTAACAGGCAGATAAATGTTATCGCAATCCTTAATGCTCCCACCTGAAGAGGGGAGAATGATTCGAGACCCTTTTTCATCAAGATATAGCTGGTTCCCCATATTAATGAAAGGATCGCGAGAGCCAGCCAGTGCCAGGCTTTTCTTTTTTCAGACATATTATTAAAAATCTACCAAAAGTAACAGAAATTCTCAACTCCAGACCCCCCCTGCCCCCCTAAAGGGGGGTAAATTCGCAGTTTTTAATTAATTTATTAATGACACCGAATTAGTCCCCCTTTAGTGGAACAGCCGCGTAGCGGCACGGGGTGCGGCAGACTTTGCTTGCATTGCGGCTAACAAACTATTCAAAATTAATTTCCTTTTCAGGGTAAATAAACTCTTATATTTGCTGCAATTAATCGGGAAAGATGGTTACTGTTTTTGTATTAATACTTAAAGGAATTCTGCTTGGGCTTACAGTTTCGATGCCTTTGGGGCCTATAGGTATCATCCTTATTAACCGGACAATTAAAAGAGGCATGCTGTCAGGTTTCTTTTCGGGGCTTGGTCTTGCCACAGCTGACACCTTGCTTGCCCTCCTGGCCGGAGTCGGATTTACGGTCATAATAAGTTTTATTAAGGAGGAGAGATTTATTATCAGCATTATTGCCGGATTAATTATAATCGGAGTAGGATTAAAGGTATTCTTATCTAACCCGGTAAAAGACATCAGGAACCGGGAAAAAACTGATAAATCTTTATGGCGCGACTACTATTCGGTTTTTGTTCTTTCAATTTCAAATCCCTATACGATTTTTATATACGTGGCTTTTTTCTCAGGTATTCAGATAAATGGAAATGTCAGACCTGAACTGGTACCCTTTTTTCTTGTACCGGGAGTCCTGATCGGAACGATTGGCTGGTGGTTTTTCCTCAGTTATTTTGTAAGCAGGTTTAAAAAGAAGATCAGGTTGCGGCTGATTGTCAGATTAACTAAAATTGCAGGAATCATAATATTAATTATTGGTATAATTGTTCTTCTTAGCGTGTTTACTCCTCTTAAGTTGTAGCTCTTATAATTTTATATTCAATATATACGCTTTTTACTGTCAAAAAAGCGTATTTCATTCTTTTCATGGCTGTCCCTGTTGGCCTCCTTGCGGATTGGGGCTTTTTTCTAAATCTGACCTCATTTATTTCTGCTGTAACCGCAACAATTATCCAGTCTGGTTCGTATAACTCTTAAAACATTAGAATGATGGTTTTAAGATTATCAGGATGTCCTAATTGAACTTGTATCTGATACGTAGATCCAAAGTAAAATTAAAAGGGAAAGGAGTATGTCATGGATGGTTTTAACCCTGTTTTTTGGCTTGTATATATATTTATGGCTGTGTTCCTGGGATTTCTCGCCTGGGAAATAATTAAGATGATAATTGCTGTAATAACGGGTAAGTATATTAAAGAAGACAGAAAGAGAAAAGGTCTCTTAATGAATTAAAGATTTCCTGAACTCATATCTGCCCCATCCGCCGTAAGCGGATCGGGGCTTTTTTTGTATAACTGCCTTTCAGTCATTGTTAAAATAGGTTAAACATGCCAAAAACAGAAACGGTAGGATTCATTTTAATTATCTTGCGACCAAAATGAACATTACTGACATGAAATCACCAATTATTTTCTTACTATTAACTTTCATTTTAGCTGGTTGCGGGAGTTCTGAAAAACAGCTGATCAGAAAAGCCAACAGAATACAAGCATCTATCCTCACAGTGGATACACATTGTGATACACCGATGGAATTTACAGATCCAAATTTTGATATGGGTGTAAGAAGTGCCGATGGATGTGTTGATTTCCCTAAAATGATCGAAGGCGGTCTTCATGCAGAGTTTTTTGCTGTATTCACCGCACAAGGTCCGAGAAATGATTCTACCTATGACAAAGTGCATAAGAATGCGATATATATTCTCAATGCGATAATTAAGAATGTTGAGAAAAATTCTTCAGTGGCAGGTATTGCGACAACTCCTGATGATGCCTACCGGTTAAAGAAACAGGGTAAGATTGCTGCTTTCATTGGAATGGAAAATGGTTATCCGATTGGAAAGGACTTAACACGGATAAAACAATATTACGACCTGGGTGTAAGGTATATAACTCTTGCTCATACAAAAAATAATGATATCTGCGATTCTTCTACTGATCCTGAAGGACAAGAAAATGGAGGTCTTACTTCTTTTGGAGCTCAGGTAGTAAAAGAAATGAACCGGTTGGGTATTATGGTTGATGTTTCACATATTTCAGACAAATCTTTCTTCGACGTACTTAAAGTAACAGCTACTCCTGTTATAGCATCCCATTCCTCGTGCAGAGCTTTGTGTGGAAGTCCCAGGAATCTTTCCGATGATATGCTTGTTGCTCTGAAAGAGAATGGGGGAGTAATTCAGATTTGTATATTGGGTAATTATCTTAAAACACCTGAACCCAACCCTGAACTGGATCTGAAACTTAAAGAATTAAAGACAAAATATGGTGAGTATGATAATCTGAATGATTCAACAAAAAAAATAGTAAGGGACGAGTACAAAAATATTCAGAAAACTTATGAAAAACCTGCAACTGTGAAAGATATTGTTGACCATATCGACCACGTCGTTCAGGTAATCGGAATTGATTACGTCGGTATCGGAACTGATTTCGACGGAGGCGGGGGAGTGGATGGATGCAGAACGGCTGCTGACATGAAAAATATTACAATTGAGCTTCTTCACCGCGGATATTCAAAACAGGATATTACAAAAATATGGGGTGGAAATATTATGAGGGTTATGCAGAAAGCAGAGGACTACGCTAAAAATATCTAGTCCTTTGCCTCACCCCCTTCTGTCCACCGCTCCCAAGAGAGCGGGGGATGGTAGGTTAGACCTACTTCTCTTTAAGCTCTTCTCCCTTGGGAGAGGGATGGGGGTGAGGAACTCTCGAAAATCTTAAAGTTTTTACAATCCAGTCAGGTAACGATTTTTCAGGATCTCTTTTAGTCATATCAAGATACCATCCCAGCTTTTTAAGAATTGGTACCTTGTGCGTTTCAACAAATTCGATGAGTGTTCCATCCGGGTCCTCTATGTAAGAGAAATAACCTGCAGCTTCACCCATGTCAAAGCTATTTCCTGCATGACTTTTTTTACTGTCGACTGTAAAGGGATGTCCTTTGCTCTCACAATAATTCCTCAACTCGTCCATGCCATGCATGTCAAAACACAGATGGATAAATCCGGGGTCACCCCAAAACCGGCCCTCTAGTGTTTTTATCCCTGGTTTAGCGGTTGAAATAAGTTCTATTACACTATTTCCGAATATCTTACTGAAAGCACCACGGAATGGTTTAGAACATTTAAGGAGAACTCTTCTGCACTCTTCTTTCCCGCCTGGCAATAATGACAGATCTTTAAAAATCCCGGTACGGTCATAAATAACTTCATCGTATCCAAGAATATCAGAGTAAACAATCCTCGCTTTATCAATGTCAGATACTCCAATTATCGCTCCATATGCACCACCAGTCGCTTTTTTCTCGTTCATAAACCAGTCGCTGGCCTCAACAAGCTGAAAAATATTCCCAAAAGGATCTTTCACGAACAAAATCTTTTTGCCTGACGGGTCATCAACTGTTTCAGAAAGGACCTGAACCCCTTTTTGCTGAAATAGCAGCAATGACTCCTGAATACTCCTGGCCTTTATCTTACATGCGATTATACCAAGGTCACCGATACGGATTGCCTCCTTGATTTTGACTGGTATCCGTTCTGTATGCTGCCATATTTCGAATCCCCCTCCGCTTTGCAGGTTCATAGCAAGGATGGCGTGTTTGTTTTTCGGTTCTCCTCCGGTATATGGAAGCATAAGTCTGGCCGGTGCGTTATCATCAAAAATGCGGCAATCCATTCCAAACTGTTCAATATACCATTCCCATGCTTCCTGTACATTTTCCACACCAATACCCATTTGCTGTATGCCACTGATCAAATAACCTTTCATATTATTTATTTAAAGTTTAAAGTGCCTAAAGTATTTCTCCGTGTAACACTGTGATTCTCTGTGACCCTCTGTGTAAGTTCTTTGTTAATTACATCGAATTTACTTTATCCGCAATTCTGAAGAACAGCCATGGGCAGAATCTTCTTATATAAAGCATTATTAATTCACTTTTACCGACCAGGATCTCCCGTTTGTTCCGGAGAATTCCTTTTATTATTATTTCGGCCGCCTGTTTAGGTAGAAGACCCTTTGACTGACCTTCATCAAGCTTCCCATGTTCTTTCCCATCTGCTTCAAGTGCATGAACAGATATTGCTGTCCTGACCCTGCCCGGAATTATAACTGATGCTCTTATATTGAATTTTTTATTTTCAAGATAGAGTGTTTCGATAAATCCGTGTAAAGCCTGTTTCGAGGCTGAATATGCTGAACGAAGCGGAAACCCAAATCTGCCGGATATGCTGCTGGTTGCCAGGATATGACCCGATTGCTGTTTAATCATGAACGGTAAAACAGCTTTTGTAAGAGATATCGTTCCAAAATAGTTTATTTCAAATATCTTCCTGTCGAGCCATAAGGGTGTTTCTTCAATTCTTGCTCTCTGGCTGATGCCGCCTATGTTGAGTAAATAATCCAGTCTTCCTGATAGCCTTATCTGCTCCTCAACCATTTTGCCGATTTCTGAAGTATCGTGGAGGTCAAAAGGGACGCAACGGACCATATCCGACTCATCTCCGCATGCTGCTTTTACTCTTTCCAGTCCTGCAGGATCATTTGATGAGGCTATTACTTCGGCACCTCTGTTTACAAATTCATATACCAATGATTCCCCAATGCCTGATGATGCACCTGTAATCCATGCTACCTTGCCAATAAAAATCTTTTTCTTCATTCTATAGTTTAGCTACCAGATTAACCAGTTCATCAAAATTGCATCTGAGAAGTTGAAAATCTTTGTTTTTATGTCTGATATAATTTCTTACTCTGAATCCTCCTATGATTCTGTGAAACTGGAGATAATAATTCCACGCAAAAAGTCCCGACAGGGGAAGGGTAAAGAAAATAATCAGCCCGAGCCACCATGATGAGAAGATAAAAAGTGAAAGGATAAGGTAGAGTGGGAGGAAAACGAATGCAAGTGCCAGTGATATTCCATATCTGATGGAGGAGTGAAATTGGGGATCTTTTATTTTACGTATCTGAAGGTTAGGAATTTCAAGAAAGGTCAGGTTGAAAATATTCCCGTAAATAAACAGTGGAAATGTAATTATAATGCCAATCATCCCTGCAACCAGCCAGCCGAGAGGATGTTTTCTTTTCTCAAGTAATCTGTAGTCGGTTTTAAGCTCTTTAGCTTTCCGTTTTATATCAAGGCTCAGAGAACATATTCTATGGTAAAGAGACGGTTCAGTTGATTTTAAAAGATTCATTTTGTTTACCAGGATTCTGTCTCTGAATAGCTTTGAGAACTTGATATCATCACTGAACCTGCCATTGATCATACTTCGGAGCTCATCAATTGCTTCATAGTCTTCCTCCGATTCTATATTAACCATTATACCCTTCATCTCATCCGAAAGCCTCGAACGCAACTCATTCAAAGCTCTCTCAGGATTTGCTTTATACGAGTCGAAGTAATCTGACACCTCAATTGGTTTTCCATACGCAACAGTCAGAACCTGTCTGAACCTGCTATAGTTTGAGAACTCCAGCCCAACTGGAATAATTTTAATCTTCAGGTTGAATCCTGTGGCTTCGTCCGACTGAAAAGCAACCCGGCAGATACCTTTTTTCAATTGTCGCAACCTTCTGAATCCTGCATGATCACCTTCAGGGAGGATCACTACTCCGTTCTTGTTTTTGAGCACATCAATAGTCTTGACAAAGATTTCATCATTAGATTTCAGGCTGCTGAATCCGTCTCGTAGTCTGTAAACAGGAAGTATCTTGAGAAAATAGAGGATATTCGCGATGGATTTCCGTTTAAAAATATCGGCTCTGGCCAGAAAGATCGGCTGTCCTTTATGGGTGAACAGGACGGCAAGTGCATCCATCAATGCATTCTGATGATTAGGGGCAAAGATCAGAGGATCGTCTGGATTAATATTTTCGCGACCAAGTACAATGACTCTCCTATAAAAGACATTATTATGCCAGAAACCCGATACAGACTTTAAGAGAGCGTATCTGGCCGAATATTTTTCGATATTTTCTTTCCCCATTTAAGTATTTAATATGCTCCTGCACAACATCAAATACATGATGTTCGGAAGTTGTTGAGTGCAAGTTAAAAAAAAGTGAAATGTTGTTGTTAAAGCAGAATTACTTTTAAGAGGATTTTTGAAATATTACGTCTTTATACCACCATATTAAGGTTGAGGTTAAGGTTGAGGTTAAGGATGAGACACAGCCCGTCTATAATTTTAACCTTAATCTTAACCTTAACCTTAATCTCAACCTTAACCTCAACCTCAATCTCAGCCTTAGTCCTGGAAATTGTCTTTGATCCTATCGATCTGTCTCCGCTCTTTTTTAGTTGGCCGGCCGGTCCCTTTATCCCTGTAAACCTTGCCTCCGCTTTGCCCTAATTCGAGTTTTAATTTTTCTTCCTCCGGAGTCAGATCTTCGATAAATTGTTCTACAAGTTTAGCCCCAACACGGTTTTCGATTGGCTCGATCACCCTGAAGGAATAATTGACGGGAGGTTTTTTCACCGTAATAATTTCATTTTTGATGACTATTCTGGAGGGTTTTACCTGGACATCATTGATGATAATCCTTCCTTTGCGGCATTCATCTGAAGCGATACTCCTGGTTTTATATATCCTGACTGACCAGAGGAACTTATCTATGCGTATTTCTTTTTTCTCGGGCATATGAAAAAAATGAAAAATTTAACCTTTTTTGAGTCCCCAACCCCCTAAAGGGTGGACTAAGTATCGCAAGTACTAACCCCCTGCCGCTGCGCGGCTGTCCCCCTAAAGGGGGACGAATTCGGTTACCCTGATTGACTTATTGACGACCGCGGATTAGCCCCCCTTTAGGCGGGTTGGTGGGCCGCTTGGGGTTGGACGATCAACCTGTGTTGAAGTGTCAGATTGGGTCACAACTTTCCCAATTTTATTAAATGCTGTCATTGTCAGCTCCAACCCTGAAAATGCGAATGACCTGATCATATCGATAACAATTGAGATCCTCTCGTTCATAAACTTCTTTTCCTCCGGATCCCACTTTCCAAGTACAAAGTTAATTTGAGCACCTTTTCGGAAACTACTTCCAATTCCGATCCTGATCCTTGCATATTCGTTAGTTCCGAGTATTGTGTTTATATGAGCGAGACCATTGTGTCCGCCATCACTGCCTTTTGGTCTTAATCTTATACTCCCCAGTGGTAAGGCTAAATCGTCAACAATTATAAGCATGTTTTCAATAGGAATGTTTTCCTTTTTAAGCCAGTAACTCACAGCGTTTCCGCTGAGATTCATAAATGTCGATGGTTTAAGAAGGAGAAGGTCGCGTCCTTTGTAACTGATTTTACAAACAGCACCGTAACGCTTGTCGCTAAAAGAAATATTGGATGCCATAGCCATGGCATCCAATACTGTAAATCCTATATTATGTCGGGTATCTTTATACCCTTCACCTATATTTCCCAGGCCAACTATAAGATATTTCATCAAGCCTGAATGTTATTCAACACTATTTTTTCTCAGCCGCAGAAGCTTCAGTAGAGGCTGCTGCTGCAGCGGTTGCAGCTGCTGCTAGCTGCTGCTGTTTCTTCAGCAAGAACTTCTTCATCGCTTTTCTGTGCAACGCGTGAAGTGGCAATTGTGAGAACCATTGATTTTTTCGGATCAAGTAATTCGATCTTGTCGTATGACAAATCACCGACTTTTATGCCTTCATGAATTTTCAGGTTGGTGATATCAATTGCGAGATCCTCAGGAAGATCCTCAGCTAAGCCTTTTACCTTCAGAGTTCTTCTTTTGATACTTAATTTCCCTCCGGCCATGACTCCTGCTGAATCGCCTGACACTTTAATAGGAATATTGATTATTACAGATTTATCGGGAAACAGTTCAATAAAATCCGCATGAAGGATATTATCTTTTACAGGATGGAACTGCATATCTTTAAGAACAGCGCTATATACCTTATCTTCTAAATTGAGTTGAACCAGATGGGCTTCGTGCGTATATACAAGGTTTTTAAAACTGTTTTCATGTGCAAAAAAGTGGATATTCTTTTCTTTTCCATATATAACGCAAGGTACATTACCTTCTTTTCTTAATTCTTTGGAGCTTTTTTTCCCTAATTCTGTTCTGAAAGTTCCTTTAATTTCAATTGTCTTCATTATTTAAGTGTTATTGTGCTACTAAGAATTATCCTCAGGATAATTCCCCATTACACGTTTGACATTAGTTAAAAAATTGGCCTGCAAATATAGAATAAAGGAATCAGAATACAAAATTTGTACTAATCGACTGATTTTCTGTTACAGCCTGAATTGTTTTAGCAAAAATATCAGCAATTGAAAGCACTTTGATTTTTTTAGAACTATTTATAAATGGGACTGAATCGCTTACAACAAGTTCCTCAATAGCTGATTCATTTATCCTCTCAATAGCATTCCCTGATAGTATCGGATGAGTGGCAAAAGCCCTGATACTCAAGGCCCCCCTTTCTTTCATCATATTAGCTGCAAGTGCAAGAGTACCTGCTGTATCAACCATGTCATCAATTATCACAACGTTTCGTCCCTCAACCTCACCGATAATCGACATTTCCTCAATAACATTTGGTTTCTTACGGAGTTTGTAACATAATACCATCTCCGACTGCAGATGCCTGGAGTAGGCATTTGCCCTTTTTGATCCTCCCATATCAGGGGCAGAAACACAAAGATTAGTTAGTTTAAGATTTGCAATGTAAGGTGCAAAGATGGCTGAGCCGAAAAGATGGTCAACCGGTACATTAAAGAAACCCTGGATCTGGTCGGCATGAAGATCCATTGTAATCACTCTGTCAACACCTGCAGTACTCAGAAGATCAGCAGAAAACTTTGAACCAATTGAAACCCTTGGCCTGTCTTTCCTGTCCTGACGCGCAAATCCGTAATACGGAATAACTGCAATTACTTTGTATGCCGACGCTCTCTTTGCAGCATCGATCATAAGTAACAGTTCGAAGAGATTATCAGCGGGTGGATTTGTGGATTGTATTATAAAAACCATGCAACCCCTAACAGATTCATCAAAGCAAGGTTGAAATTCCCCATCACTAAAGCTTGTAACGGAACTTTTACCAAGTTCGATTCCTAGTTTGTCCGTAATTTTCTCAGCCAGACCTTTTGATGACCTGCAGGAAAAGACTTTCATTGGTGCCGTTCCAAACATTTCGCGATATTTTTAATGATTTACAAAAGAGATCAAATTTCCATACAAAATTATAAATTCCCTCCGAAATCATGTGCTAATTGAAAAATTGTTGATAGAATCTTCAATATAGTTCAGAATTTCATCCCGTCCATTAGCCTTAACTGCTGAAGTTATGAATGAAACCGGTAATGATTCCCAGTTCTTCAGCATCTCTGTATTGTATTGCATTACGGAATTTTCCAGAGCTGTAATTGTAAGTTTATCACTCTTTGTAAAGACTCTTGCAAAGGGTATGCTATTATTTCCAAGAAATTCCATGAATTCAAGGTCAGATTTCTGAGGTTTATGTCTTACATCGAGAAGAACAAAGAGAGAAACAAGGTTTTCCCTGCGCAGAATGTATTGCTCCGTTGCCTTAACCCACTTCTCTCTAAGTTTTACAGGGACTTTCGCATATCCATACCCCGGAAGATCAACAAGGTACCAGCTGTCATTTACTGCAAAATGGTTAATTGTTCTTGTCTTCCCCGGTTGAACAGATGTCTTGGCAAGCTTTGACCAGCCTGTCAGCATGTTGATCAATGATGACTTACCTACATTTGACCTTCCAATAAATCCAAATTCTGGTTTTTCCGGAGCCGGGCATTCTCTTAATGTCGGGCTGCTTTTTATGAATGCGGCTGAGTGAATTATCATGTAAAACCTTAATTTAGATCCTGATACGGTAATTCTACCTTTTTGTATATCAGATAATTATTTCCAAAATCTGTCAGGACTTCTGCAATTACACCTACCATGGGAGGTTTTGTCGATCCTGATTTTTTCAATTCCAGGGTACCAATCCCTTTAATTGATTTTATCGGTTTGCATTGTGCTGTATCAAATATACCGTTTGATATATTCCCCCGATAATATCTGACGTTGATTGATTTATTTGTTAATTCCAATGAAAGTCTGTAGCGGGATTTGCTTTTGTATTCATCTGCAACTTTGATTTCAAGATCGGGATAACCATGAATAAGCTTCCCATCAGGTGTAAATTCCTGAAAAAAGGTTGTGCGCAGACCTTTGGAGTAACCGATTTTGGCTTTCAGTTTTCCGTTCCTGTAATATTGTCGTTGAATCCCATCAATTGTATCATTCTTATAAGGAGTCGACCGGAAAGGCTGTCCCTGCTGATAAAACCATATTGAGGAATCTTGCCTTAAACCGTTTCTATAGATGAATGTCATACGTAGTTCCCCAGTCTGATAAAATGATCTCATCAACCCATCTCTTACACCATTTTTAAATGTAACAAGTTTTATAAGATTTTTGCCGCTCATATATTGTTTAATACCTGTGTATCCTGTATCCGCAACTGTGGATGAGTCACTTACAATAGCTTGTTCCTTTTTTGAGTGAGCTTTCCCATTGCATCCTGCTAAGTAAGAGATGGTTAAGATTGCAATAATTGTCCGTAATAATATCTTCATGAGGTTTATTTTAAGCACAGAGTTACATTGATTTTTTCACAGAGTAACTCTGCTTTTGTTTTTTTCTAATGGTATCTCCAATTTGCAATTTGAATTTGCATTTTGAACTGTCTTTAAATGACAGCTTCTGTATTAACATAAACTTCAAGCAGTTTCGCTTCATTCGCAGGTTTCAACGTAACTTCCTTAATCATTGCAGGTAACAGAACTGTCTCCCCTTTTACAACATTCTCTGTATTGCCGTCCCAGCAAATCTGGAATTCACCATCAATACAAATGTACACAACAAATGAATCAATGAAGTAATACTCTTTGTCAATTGGTTTATTAAAATAAAGAAGGTTTGTATTAAAAAACTCACAATTTACCAGATTCAGACTGTCATTAAGCACCGGTAGGTTACTTAACTTATTACTCCCGTTCTGATTAAAGTCAATGGCATCAAGGGCAAGATCGGTATGTAACTCTCTTTTTTCTTTTCCGCTTCCCTTCCGGTTCCAGTCGAAAATCCTGTAAGTAATATCCGAAGTCTGTTGTATTTCAACCAGAACTATTCCTGCTCCGATAGCATGAACCCTTCCTGCCGGAGTGAAAAATGTGTTTCCGGGTTCAGGAGTTTCAACATTCAGAATATCTTCAATCGTGTTATTCTTCAGAGCCTCTTCATAATTTTCTCTGGTAACACCTTTCTTGAACCCGGTATAAATCTTTGAGTTCTTTTTACAATCGAGGATATACCACATTTCAGTTTTGCCATACGCTTTGTGCCTTTTTTTAGCCAGTTCATTATTAGGATGAACCTGTATAGACAGATCTTCCTGCGCTTCAATAAACTTAATCAGTAACGGGAATTCGTTTCCGAACTTTTCATATATCTGATCACCCGTGATATCGCCCATATAAACTTCAATAAGTTCCTCAATGTCGTTACCTGCCAGAAAACCATTACTGATTACAGACAGGTCATCCGCAATAGCCGATAATTCCCAGCTTTCTCCAATGTGATTGGATCCTGTTGATTTTTTATTAAAACGGGTGGCAAGTGCACTTCCTCCCCAGACTTTTTCCTTTAAAACAGATTCAAATTTCAGTGGATATAATTCTGACATACAATATGTTTAAAATTCATAATCTATTACTGCTTTATTCTTTTCAATTTCTGAAGCTGTTTTAACAGCTTTCAGATGTTCTTCACTTTCCATATATTTCTCCAGGTCTTCCTTATTACTGAAAACTGAATCAATGACGAAATCCCAGGCATGTGCAGCTTCATTATAGTTAATTCCTGTTCTGAAATCAACTATGAAAGGTAATAAGCCGAGAGGAGAAAATGTTTCATCAAGTCGTTTCACCAGAACTTGCTTTTCGTTCGGTGAACTGAATTTTGTAAGCTTAAAGAAAACTATATGTTTAACCATGTGAGTTATTTTGAGTGCCTAAAGTGCTTAAAGTGCCTAAAGTGTCTAAAGTGCCTAAAGTGTCTAAAGTGTCTAAAGTGTCTAGGGTTATAAAATATTTTTTTCAACTTTAGTCACTCCAAACTTAAGTTCACTCCAAACTTCTTCTTATTTTTGAAAAGAATTAGCGCAAAAATATACAAATATGTTGATAGTAGGAATAGCCGGTGGAACAGGTTCAGGAAAAACAACAGTTGTAAAGAAAGTAATGGAAGTTTTTCCAAATGATGAAGTTATAGTAATCCCCCAGGATTCTTATTATAAAGATAACAGAGATATTACGCTTGAAGAGAGACAGAAAATAAATTTTGATCATCCCGATTCTATAGAATGGGAACTGCTTATTGAGCATCTTAAACAACTGAAAAAGAAGGCCTCAATTGAAATGCCTGTTTATTCTTATCTAACCTGTCTGCGGGCATCGGAAACAATTACTATTAAACCGGCAAGAGTCGTTTTGGTAGAAGGCATACTGATCCTGACTGATCCCGGATTACGGAATATGTTAGATATAAAAGTATATGTGGATGCAGATGCCGATGACAGGTTGGGCCGGGTAATAAGCAGAGATATTATAGAACGCGGACGATCTGTCCTTAAAGTACTCGAAAGGTATCATGACACAGTGAAACCCTCGCATTTGCAGTTTATTGAACCATCAAAACGGTATGCGGATATTATAATTCCCGGAGGTGGAGAAAACCAGGTAGGAATAGAGGTGTTGATTTCAATAATTGAAAAGCATCTTTTTAAAAGTAATTCATAATATTATGCTGGATAAGATTAAAATACAGGATGTTATGTTTCTCGACATTGAAACAGTGCCAGAATCTGTCTCCTTCGGGCTTTTAAATCCCGTGATGCAAAACCTTTGGGAAAAGAAATCAAAACAGTTCAGGTCTCCCGAACAGAAAGCACAGGATGTTTATGAGCGTGCAGGTATTTATTCAGAGTTCGGTAAAATAATTTGTATTTCCGTGGGGCTTATAATAGAAAAGAATCCTTATCGCTTCAGACTTAAATCTTTTTTTGGAAAAGATGAAAAGACCCTGCTGACGGAGTTTGCAGGAATGCTGACCAAATTTTCAAAGAATAATACTGAATCTGTTTTATGTGCTCATAACGGGAAGGAATTCGACTTTCCATACATAGCCAGAAGGATGGTTATAAACAGGATTCCATTACCGGAAATCCTTGACAATGCGGGAAAGAAACCATGGGAAATAAAGCACCTCGATACAATGGATTTATGGAAGTTTGGTGATTATAAAAACTATACTTCACTCGATCTGCTTACTACCATACTGGGAATACCAACACCCAAAGATGATATTGATGGCAGCCAGGTTGCCGGGATATACTATAATGAGGATGATATTGAAAGAATTGTCAGGTATTGTGAAAAAGATGTTCTTGCCATTGGCAGAGTTCTCTTAAGGTACATGAATCTGCCTGAGCTCGAAGAGGAGAATATTGAGTCGGTGACATTTCAGTAATACCTCATCCCCCTTCCCCCTTCTCCTTGAGGAGAAGCGGGTAATAAAAAGATACTCAAATATATAGACCCATCTCCTTAAGGAGAAGTGTAGGGGTGAGGTTATTGTAGCAGTCTTCTTATATACTTCTCTACCTCCCCTGGTTTATCAACCTGAATCCAATGACCCGCTCCGGGAATTTCTATTATTTCAGCTGCCGGGAAGACTTTCAGTATATCCCTGAAATCATTGTGGGGTATGTATTCTGAATCACCGCCTTTAAGGAAGATGATTGGAAAACCTGTTATCTGTCTGTTATAATCAGATGGCCTTTCAACTCCTATCATTATTTTGTCAAGGTTCTTTGATAAAGATTTGGCATTCAATTTCCAGGCAAAAGTGTTCTCAGATGTTCTTTCAAGGTTTTTGAGAATAAGGCCTCTTTCTTTTTCCGATGGTATTTTTACCGATAAAAGTGATTCAGCATCCTTCCTGTTTTTAATTTTTTGCAAGTCAAGTGATAAAATTGCATTAAGAATTACAGAATGTTGACTATAGATTGAATTTTGTGCATTTTCAGTCGTAAAAGGGGAAATATCAGCAATCAGCAAGCCATTAAGCATCTCAGGCCATCTAAGTGCAAATGAAATTGCAGTTTTTCCTCCCATACTATGACCGGCAAGGAAAAATTTCTTTATTCCTAAATCGCCCACGAGGTCAAAAAGATCATCTCTCATTGAATCGTAATCATGAATTTCGCTGTGTGGGGACTGGCCATGGTTTCGCTGATCGGGAAGAATGACGGTAAAACTGTTACTCAGTTTCCTGGCAATTGTTACCCAATTATCTGATGATCCGTACAAACCATGAAGAATTATCAGAGGAGGTCCATTACCGTATATCCGATGAAATAGTTTCATATCAAAAAGAATCAGGCAAGTTGACGCTTGTACATCTGGATAGCATTTTCAAGACCCAGATAAAGGGCATCTGAAATAAGAGCATGACCTATTGAAACCTCATCGACCCAGGGGATATGTTGGTGAAAATATCTAAGATTTTCGAGACTGAGATCATGCCCTGCATTTAATCCCAATCCCGATTTCCTTGCCAGTTCAGCGGCTTTAATAAATGGTTCAATAGCTTCAAAGGCATTCAGTGGGAACATCGAAGCATACGGTTCTGTATAAAGCTCTATTCGGTCAGTGCCTGTTAATACTGCATTATTGATATTAACTGGATTAGTATCGACAAAAAGTGAAGTTCTGATTCCTTTTTCTCTGAATATTGAAACGACACCGGACAGAAAAACCTTGTTTTTAAGCGTATCCCACCCGGCATTTGATGTGATTGCATCATGAGGATCGGGAACTAATGTTACCTGGTCGGGTACAACCGAAAGAACAAGAGCAATGAATTCTTTTGATGGATAACCCTCAATATTAAACTCGGTGGTGATTAGCGGTTTGATTTCCATAACGTCATTATATCTTATATGTCGCTCGTCGGGGCGGGGGTGAACGGTGATCCCCTCGGCACCAAAAAGCTGACAATTTATTGTCGCTGTCAGTACATTTGGAACATTTCCTCCCCTTGCATTTCTGAGAGTTGCTATCTTGTTAATATTTACGCTTAACTTTGTCATAGTAATTTTTGTGAGAATTTTCCATATTGTGAATGTAAAGCAAAAGTACAACAACTGCATTTTTTTTTACTATTTTAGTTGAAAATAAAAGGTTAATGGTCGCCAAAGATTTAATATCAGAAGTTATCCCATCACTCAAAACCTCCGATTTGGGTCAGACTGCTTTGAACTGGATGGAGATATTCCGGGTATCGCATCTGCCGATAGTTAATAACCAGGACTTTCTTGGTCTTATTTCGGATTCTGACATATATGATATGAATCAGCCTGAGGAACCAATTGGAAATCATACCCTGAAATTATTCAAACCCTATGTTGATGCTGACCAGCATATTTTTGAGGTTATTGGTCTGGCATCGCGGTTGAAGCTTTCAATTGTTCCTGTCCTTGATAGTAAGAATCATTTTTTAGGAGTAATTACGACGAGCGATCTTATAAGGCATATAGCCGGAATATCTGCTATCGATCAGCCTGGCGGTATCATAGTTCTTGAACTTGTTGCAAGAGATTATTCGCTCTCTCAGATCGCTCAGATTGTTGAAGGTAATAACGTTAAAGTGCTAAGCATGTATATCACATCTCCGCCGGAATCAACAAAACTTGAAGTTACTCTTAAAGTAAACAGTGGGGATCTTTCTTCTGTTATCAGGACTTTTGAACGCTATAATTATGAAGTTAAAACCTGGGTTTCTGATAATGGTTCAATGGATCGATTTTATAATGAACGGTTTGACATGCTGATGAAATATCTTAATATTTGAAATATGCTGGAGAGAGTAGCAATCTATTTCAAGGATAATAATTCAAAGACTTTGGATGGTGTAAACAGGTTAATGGATGAATTTCATAAGCGGGGTATTAAAATCAGGATCCATCAGAAATTGGTGAATGCTGCTACAGGACCAGTCTGGCAAATTGCTGAGAACCCTGGCAAGTTGTCATTTAGTTCGGAATTGCCTGATCTTGTTCTGAGTGTAGGCGGTGATGGAACTTTCCTCGAGACAGTATTAAATGTTAAGGATATGGGTATTCCTATTGCAGGTGTCAATACAGGAAGGATGGGTTTTCTGGCTAACATTTCGGCGGAAGAGATAGGGAAATCAATTGATATGTTGTGTAATAATGAATATGATACTGTTGAAAGGTGCCTGCTCGAAATTTCAAAGCCATCAGACTTATTTAAAGAAGGTTCTTCACTGGCTCTCAATGAGATAACAATTCAGAAAGCCGATATGAGTATGATAACAATAAACGTATTTCTCGATGAAACTCATCTGAATACATATTGGGCTGACGGATTGATTGTTTCCACTGCAACAGGTTCTACCGCTTATAACTTAAGTGTTGGCGGTCCTATACTGTCACCTGAAGATGAAAGCATAATAATTTCACCCATTGCTCCTCACAACCTTACAATAAGACCAATTGTTCTTTCAGGAAAAGGTAAAATCAGGATGATAATTGAAGGGAGGAGTAAAGAATACCTTGCTACCTGCGACTTCCGGTCAAAGAAACTTCCTTTCAGCGAGGAAGTTCATATTGAACGTTCTGGTGTTAAAATCAAGACTGTAATGTTAAACGGGAGGGACTTTTACAGCACACTAAGAAGTAAGCTGATGTGGGGAGCAGACTTTAGAAATTGACCTTAGGTAATCGTTTCAATTTGAGAATAGAACATAATTTTTTATATTTATATTTGTTATATTATCCTCATTAAAATTGATTACTATATTTGCCATTATAATAAAACAGGAATAATCATGAAAAGGTCCCTTCTAACCTTAATACTTCTTTGTTTCATTATTTCGTTCACCGATGCTCAAATATGGAAAACGAAGAGGTATGAAGCAACAATGGGAATCGGACCTTCGTTTTTCTTTGGTGATATCGGGGGCTACTCACAATCGATAAATATATTGGGAATCAGGAATATTACATTGAAGCAGACAAGGTTCAATTTTAATGTTAATGCAAAATACAGGGTTTTGCAGGATTTTAACGTAAGACTGAGTATTACTTCAGGAGTTTTCCACGCAACAAATATAAGAGGATCAAATGAAAACAGATTGTATGAATCCACAACACTATTTATAGAACCGGCTCTTATCGGTGAGTATTATTTCATTAAAAACAAAGTTGAAGACAGTTATATTTTCAGTAAAGGTCATCAGGTTGGTTTGGGAGGCATTTTTAAGTCTCTCGACTTTTATGTATTTACCGGAATCGGAGGATGCGGCTATTCAGTCAAAGGAAATAGCGCCCTTGAGGCCATTATGACTAAACGGGGAGGATTTACAGTTGTTATTCCCGGTGGAGTTGGTACTACTCTTGTTTATTCACCTGATTTTAATTTTGGAATAGAATTGACCGGACGATATTCATTTTCTGATAATCTTGATGGTTATACTTCACAATATTCCAGCTCAAATGACGTTTATTATTTTTTCAATTTCACTATTACTTACAAGTTGAAGACCGGAACAAATGGCTGGTCTTCCTTCAGGTAAAGAGCTGGTTCAGTTTTGATGAAAAAAATTCGCTGGTTACTGCTATTTTCAGTCTTTTCTCTCTCCTTATCAGGTCAGCGAAATGCCGATTATGGTGTCATGTTAGGAGTATCAAGCTATATTGGTGACATAAATCCTGGCAGACTTTTGTATTCTCCGCTTCCGGCAGGAGGCATTTTTTTCAGATATAATTTAAATCCACGTGAGGCATTAAGAACAAATCTGTTATTTGGAGGCTTGAGAGCAAATGACCTTGATTTCAATAATAGTTTTCAAAAGGCCAGAGCAGCATCTTTTTCAGGAACAGTGGGTGAATGGGCGCTTCAGTTTGAATTCAATTTTTTCCCCTATTCAACTGATGGGAAACAATGGGATTATACTCCATATTTTGCAGCAGGCGGGGGCGTTGCATATGTTACAAACACTGGTGCTTTTATCCCCGTCGTTCCATTTTCTTTCGGTTTTAAAGTTAATATTTATAAAAATATAGGTTTGGAAGCCGAATATGGCTTTCGTAAAACTTTTTATGATAACTTTGACGGCTTAAAAGATTTAGTTGCCCCGTCAGATCATTCATGGATACATAACAACGACTGGTATACTTTCACAGGATTAGCAGTTACATGGAAGATCTATAATAAATTAGCCGGTTGTCCTGCTTATGGGGAAGTGGATTCTAAAAGGAAACGGTAAGAATTATGCAGTTGAAGAAAAAGATAGATTACAATAAAGTGCCTTCTCATGTGGCAATTATTATGGATGGGAACGGGAGGTGGGCACGCCAGAGGGGGCTTGATAGGGTATTTGGTCATCAGCAGGGTGTTAATGCGGTTCGGGAAATAATAGAAGCTGCTGCTGAACTGAAAATAAAATTCCTTACGCTTTATGCCTTCTCTACAGAAAACTGGGAAAGACCCGATGAGGAGATTTCTGCATTAATGGGAATAATGATTCAGTCTCTTAGTAATGAGACAGAAACATTATTAAAGAACAATATTCGTCTCAGGACTATTGGTGATACAGAAAGACTTTCAGTTGAGGTAAGGGAAAGACTTTTTGAAACAATGAAGCTGACTTCTTTATGTACCGGACTTAATCTCGTAATTGCTCTGAGCTATAGTTCGCGCTGGGAAATTACGATGGCAGCAAAGAAAATTTCAATAGATGCAAAAAAAGGAATTGTAAACCCCGAATTAATATCGGAGAACGATTTTGAAAAATATCTCACAACAAATGGTATTCCTGATCCTGAACTAATGATCAGAACAAGTGGAGAGTTAAGAATAAGCAATTTTCTCTTATGGCAGGCGGCGTATGCTGAACTTTATTTTACAGAAAAACTTTGGCCTGATTTTGGTAAGAATGATTTATATATTGCTATAATTGACTTCCAGAAAAGAGAACGAAGATTCGGAAAAACGAGTGAACAAGTTTCGGAAAAATGATAAAATAATGGTGATTAACAAACTTAGAAGGACTTTTATAGTAATATCTCTTGCCCTGTTGAGCCTTTCACTAAATGCACAGGAAAAACAGAAGATCGTCGATTATCTGACTTCCGAAGATTATATAGTAGGTGGCGTATCAATAACCGGAGTCAGATTTCTAGATGCCAATGCACTTATTGGTATTTCGGGCCTTAGGGTTGGACAAGAAGTTACTATTCCCGGAGATGCTATTACGACTGCAGAACAGAAATTATGGCAGCAGGGTTTATTTTCAGACGTAAGAATTTCAATAACAAAAATACAGTCAGACACTGTATTTCTTGATATCAATTTGCTGGAAAGGCCAAGGATTTCTTCCGTTAAGCTGAATGGCTTAAAAAGCTCAGAAAAAACTGATCTTAACAAGAAAATAAACCTTCCAATCGGTTCCCAGGTAACTCCATATCTGCTGAATACCGCCCAGAAAATTATTAAAGATCATTTTGTTGAAAAAGGATTTCTGAATACAGAAGTCACATTTGTTGAGAAAGATGATCCTGATCAGCCAAATAATGTAATACTGAGCATAAATGTCGACAAGAAGCAAAAAGTAAAGATTGCAAATATCACATTCGTTGGTAATGAATACTTTAAAGAATCCAAACTCCGTAGTAAATTAAAATCGACTAAAGTAAAAAACCTTAATTTTTTCCGGGCTTCAAAATTTATAAAAGACAAGTTTACTGAGGATAAAGAAAAACTTTCAACTTTCTACAATGATAATGGGTTCAAGGACTTTACCATTTTATCAGATTCCCTTTATGTAGTTTCTGAAAACCGTGTTGGTCTTAAGATAAAAATAGATGAAGGGAAACAGTATTTTCTTCGAAATGTTGACTGGGTGGGGAATAGCGTTTATAAAAAGGAAGATTTATCCAGAACTTTCAATATGAAAAAGGGAGCCGTCTATAACCAGTCACTGATTGAAGACAGGTTAAATGGATCTTCGGGTGCCCAGGATGCTGTGAGCAATTTGTATCAGGACTATGGTTATCTCTTCTCTCGTCTTACACCTGTTGAGGAGAAAGTTGATCATGATTCAATTGATCTCGAAATAAGAATCTACGAAGGAGACCAGGCTTATCTCAATAATGTACTTATAACCGGAAACACAAGGACAAATGAGCACATTGCCCGACGTGAACTGTATACATTACCCGGAGATCTCTTCAGCAAGACTAAAATAGTAAGGTCAATAAGGCAATTGGGAGTTCTCGGACATTTTGATCCTGAAAAAATTAATCCTACACCACTACCTGATATAACTAACGGGACTGTTGATCTTTTGTATAAACTTGAAGAAAAAGCAAATGATCAGTTTGAAGTCTCCGGAGGCTGGGGAGCAGGAATGCTTGTAGGTACTATTGGAGTCAGGTTCAATAACTTTGCCATGCGCAACTTCTTCAAGCTGAAAGAATGGCATCCATATCCGTCTGGTGACGGACAGTCAATAAGCTTAAGAGCACAATCAAATGGCCGGATTTATTCATCATATAATATTTCATTTGTTGAACCGTGGCTTGGTGGAAAAAACCCAATACTTTTTCAGTCTCACTTTACCGTTCGATAATGACGAATGGAAAGAAAAAAGGTGAAGATGGTTATGGAAGTATGATCATTGATGGAGCATCAGTAGGATTAGGAAAAAGACTTGAATGGCCTGATGACTACTTCTCTCTATATGGTGAGTTAAACTATCAGCGCTACAGTCTTTCCAATTTTAATCAAATTGTTTTTTTATTTTCTGATGGGAATTCCAATCTTATTAGTTTAACAACAAAACTGATGAGGTTTTCAACAGGTCCAAACCTTATTTATCCTGAAACAGGCTCTTCCTTTACTCTCTCTCTTCAGGCAACACCGCCCTACTCTTTGATAAGCGGCCAGAACATGAAGGGTGTTTCTGATCAGGTAAAATATGAGTGGATCGAATTCCATAAATGGACATTTAAAGCAGATTACTATTACCCGCTGACAAAAGACAACAAAATGGTTCTTTATACCAGGTTTAACTTTGGATATCTTGGATATTATAACAAAGATATTGGTCCGTCTCCTTTCGAAAACTTTTCAGTTGGGGGTGATGGAATGACCGGGTATAGTTTCTATGGCCGTGACATGATAAAATTACGGGGTTATGGATCGGGCAATAACGGAGTTGGAGCTCTTACACCGGTTGATCAGAAGGGCGTACCCGCAGGTAACGTTTATTCAAAATTAACATTTGAATTGCGATACCCTGTATCTCTTAGTCAACAGGCCACAATTTATGTACTGACCTTCCTTGAAGCCGGGAAAGCGTGGTATCAGTTAAAAGATTATAATCCATTCAAAATGAACAGGTCAGCAGGTATTGGTGTGAGAGCAAATCTACCGATGTTCGGTTTATTAGGTGTCGACTGGGGCTATGGATTCGATCCGGTGAATGAATCACTGTATCCAAATTCCAATCATTCACAATTCCAGTTTACAATAGGTCAGGAGTTTTAATAATGTAATTAAATTTAACGGTTATGAAGAAAATAGGTGCATTCATTGGATTAATAATTCTGACTTCAACTCTGGCAGTTGCTCAGAAATATGCTTTTGTCGATTCTGAATATATACGAAAAAACATTCCGGCTTTTACCACAGCCCAGGATCAGCTTGATAAGCTCTCTAAACAATGGGAAAAGGAAGTCTCAGACGGATATGCAGTTGTTGAACAGATGTATAAATCTTATCAGAATGAATCTGTTCTTCTTTCCCAGGAAATGAAAACAAAAAGGGAAGAAGCTATTGTTACCAAGGAAAAGGAAATGAAAGATCTTCAAAATAAATACTTTGGAGTTGAAGGAGATCTTTTTAAAAAAAGAGAAGAGCTTGTTAAACCAATCCAGGATGAGATTCTAAAGGCTATAAAAGAAATTGCCGTTGACGGAAGTTATGCTGTCATTTTTGACACTGCCGCAGGCGGAAATATCTTATTTGCCAATCCGAAATTTGACATCAGTGATCAGGTTCTTGAAAAATTAGGTTATAAAAATTAATTAATTACATTTGCTAAATTGTTAAATAAAATTATTAAAAATGAAAAGATTTGTAAGTATAGCGGTGTTGATGGTTGTTATTGCTTTTGCAGGGAAAAATGCAATGGCTCAGAATTATAAGTTTGGTCATATTAACAGTGATGAACTTATACAGGCTATGCCGGAATATGACTCAGCCACCGTTAAACTCGAAAAATTCCGCAAAGAACTTGTTAATGCCCTGGAATTAATGGGAGTCGAATTGAACAATAAAAATGAGGCATATCAGAAAGACAGCAAAAACCTCAGTGATATCGTTAAGCAAACAAAAGAACAGGAACTGGTGGATATGCAAAAAAGAATTCAGGACTTTCAGAATAATGCACAGACACAGCTTCAGAATAAACAAACCGAAGTATTTCAGCCAATTTATGCCAAAGTTGACAAAGCAATAAAAGATGTAGGTAAGGAAAACGGTTTCTTATACGTATTTGATATTGCTAAAGGTGCTCTGCTTTATTATGATGAAACAAAGAGTATTAATGTATTGCCTCTTGTTAAGACGAAGCTTGGTTTAAAATAATTATAAAATAATTATCATTTGACCATCCCCTGCTGGCGGATGGTCATTTTTTTAATATTCTTTTTACAGTGAAAGGACAACCAATAGGAATCTTTGACTCTGGAGTTGGCGGCTTAACCGTAGCACATGCTATCAAGCAGATTCTGCCGGGTGAGAGCCTGATCTATTTTGGTGATACAGCTCATCTTCCTTATGGAGACAAATCGGCTGAATCTATCAGAAATTACTCTCAGCGAATAACTGAATTCCTGCTGGAACACGATTCAAAAGTCGTTGTAATTGCTTGTAATTCGGCTTCTGCATCAGCATTTGATTCTCTAAAAGAGAAATTCGGAAAGAAAACAATACTTATCGATGTTATTGATCCGGTTGTAGATTACTTAAGTACACGAAATTTTAATAAGATTGGTGTGATTGGTACAAAACGGACAATCAGCTCCGGTACTTATGAACTGAAAATAAAAGAAAAATCTTCCGCCACCCAGGTCATCTCAATGGCTACACCTTTGCTCGTTCCTATGATTGAGGAGGGATTCATTTTTGACGATATAAGTAATGCAATTATCAGAACATATTTGTCGAGTGAATCACTCGACGGAATTCAGGCTTTAATACTGGGATGCACACATTATCCCATTATAAAAAACCAGATAAGTAAATTTTTTAATTTTAATGTCGAAGTAGTTGATTCTGCACGCGTTGTTTCAATGATCCTGAGGCAAACTCTTGAAAAAAACAATCTGCTGAATGATTCAGGAAAAGTTAAAGATCAGTTCTTCATTTCGGATTACACTACCTATTTTGAAAAAATAGCAAGGATGTTCTTCGAAGGTGAAATAAACCTGAAAAAAGCTGATATTTGGAAATAGTTGGCCCCCTGCCGCTGCGCGGCTGTCCCCCTAAAGAGGGACTAATTCAGTGTCCTTGATGAATTAATTAATATACAGAGAATTAACCCCCCTTTAGGGGGGCATAGTTGCCGACCTTTAATGGATTTTAACCCCCAGCCGCGCAGCGGCAGGAGGCCTGATTGCGCAAACATGATCAATATCATACTCAAAACTCTTTTTTTATATGAATTTCAATGTTTAAAAGTTAATTTTGTGCATTATCTGTTGTTAGTTAGCTTATTTTTCATGCTAAAGTGAAATAAAAGAAGATTATTATGGTCAAAAAATCAGAAGTCATCGAACGGGAAGAAGTGGTTATCCGTTTTTCAGGAGATTCGGGTGATGGCATGCAGCTGACAGGAACTTTATTTTCCGATACTGCTGCCTTGTTCGGAAATGATTTATCAACTTTCCCTGATTATCCTGCCGAGATCAGGGCACCTCAGGGTACCGTTGGAGGTGTTTCAGGTTTCCAGGTGCACCTTGGTCATTCAAAAATAAATACTCCAGGCGATTTTTCAGATGTGTTGGTTGCAATGAATCCCGCCGCTCTTAAAGCAAATGCTAAATGGATCAAACCGGGAGGAACAGTTATTTACGATGAAGGTAATTTTACCGAAAAAAATATTGTGAAAGCCGGTTATCTGAAAGATCCTATATCTGAAGAACACCTCGAGAGCTACAATATTATCGCAGCTCCCATTTCTTCTATGGTAAAAGAAGCCCTAAAAGACTTTGGACTTGATCCGAAATCTGTTCTGAGAACAAAAAACATGTTTGCATTAGGAATGGTTTACTGGCTTTTCGAACGTAAGCTTAAGTATACTGAAGATTATTTTGAGAAGAAGTTCAAGAATAAACCGGGGATGGCCGAAGCAAATAAGGTTGCTTTAAGAGCAGGTTATTATTATGCTGAAACTATAGAAGCACTGACTCCTACTTATAAAATTCTTCCTGCAGAGATAGCGAAAGGAACCTATCGTAATATCAATGGCAACACAGCAACCGCATGGGGTTTTATGGCTGCAGCAGAAAAAGCCGGTCTGGAACTATTCATCGGATCATATCCTATCACGCCGGCGACGGGAATACTGGAAGAGCTAGCCGCACGTAAAGATCTGGGTGTTAAGAGTTTTCAGGCCGAAGATGAAATAGCAGGCATTTGCACTTCTCTTGGTGCAAGTTTTGCCGGAGATCTGGCTGTTACTTCGACTTCAGGACCGGGACTGGCGCTTAAATCAGAAGCAATAGGTCTTGCTGTAATGACTGAACTTCCTATTGTAATTGTAAACGTACAAAGAGGAGGACCATCAACCGGACTTCCGACCAAAACTGAACAGTCAGACCTTATGCAGGCTCTTTATGGGCGAAATGGTGAATGTCCTGTTGTTGTTATTGCATCGAGTACCCCCTCCGACTGTTTCCATTTTGCATTTGAAGCTGCCAGAATTGCGTTGGAGCATATGACTCCTGTTTTGCTCCTTTCAGACAGTTATCTTGCCAATGGCACGGAACCTTGGCGAATACCGGAGATGAAAGAGCTGCCAAAAATTATACCTCCATTTGCTGATCGTTCAGAAACTCCTTTTTTACCATATAAACGTGACGATGACAAACTTAACCGGAAATGGGCAATCCCTGGAATCCCGGGTTTGGAACACAGGATCGGAGGTTTGGAGAAAACGATTAAAGGAACAGTTTCATATGTTCCTGAAAATCATGAAGAAATGGTAAAACTTAGAGCGGAGAAAGTTGCACGTGTTGTGCACGAAATACCAAGTCTTGAAGTATATGGTGCCAAAACAGGAGATTTGCTGGTAGTAGGTTGGGGCGGATCTTATGGGTATCTGATTACAGCTGTCCGTGAATTGCAGGCAGAAGGGCACAAAGTAAGCCTGGTGAATTTCAATTATATAAATCCAATGCCATGGAATGTGAAGACCGTTTTCAGCAAATTCAAAAAGATTGTCGTTTGTGAATTAAACATGGGACAATTTGCTGATTATTTGCGTGTTAAGCATCAGGAGTTTACCTACGAACAATTAAATAAGGTTCAGGGCGTCCCGTTTACAGTGAATGATATAAAAGATAAATGCATCAAATTGCTGGAGGATAAATAAGATGGCAGAGACAACAGATTTTAAATATACAGCGAAGGATTTTAAAAGTGATCAGGAAGTAAGATGGTGTCCGGGTTGTGGCGATCATGCTGTTCTGAATTCAGTTCAGAGAGCTCTCGCTGAACTGAATATTCCTAAAGAGAAATTTGCTTTTATTTCAGGTATAGGTTGTTCATCACGGTTTCCATATTACATGGATACCTATGGCTTTCACAGTATACACGGTCGTGCAACAGCAATTGCCTCCGGAGTAAAAACAGCTAATCCGGAATTATCGGTTTGGCAGATTACTGGTGACGGCGATGCCCTGGCGATCGGAGGAAATCACTTCATTCATGCTATCAGGCGAAATATTAATATAAATATTATTCTATTCAACAATGAAATCTATGGCCTCACGAAAGGTCAGTATTCCCCCACTTCAAATAAAGGACTTGTAACAAAAACATCTCCTTTTGGTACTGTTGAAGAACCATTTTCAGTCGGAGAGCTTGTTATAGGAGCCCATGGAAAATTCTTTGCCCGGACTGTTGACACAAATATCAGTTTGTCGACACAGATTTACATGGAAGCTGCAAAACATAAGGGAACTTCAGTTATAGAAGTTCTTCAGAATTGCGTTATTTTTAATGATGGGATTCATGATATAATAGCCGAAAAAGAAGTAAGAGACGACAGGACCCTCATTCTGAAAAATGGGCAGCCGATGATTTTCGGCAAGAATAATGACAAGGGCATTATACTCGAAGGTTGCAGAAAGCTCAAAGCTGTTACCATAGGAGAGAATGGAATTACTGAAAAGAACATTCTCGTTCACGATGCCAATGAACCTAATCCCGGAATCCAGTATATGCTGGCTAATATGAAATATCCTGAATATCCTGTAGCTCTTGGAGTTATACGATCGGTTGAAGGACCTACCTATGAAATCTCAGTGAAAGAACAGATTGAAGGAGTTAAGAAGACTTCTAAAATCAAGTGCATGGATGATCTTCTGATAAGTGGTTCAACCTGGAGTGTAGGCTAGACCACCAATTTTAGATCCTGTTTCAAACAGGTACTCTGTCAATGGATGAAATGACTCAAAATAGTCCGGAATATAACCGCTTGCTGCATGATCAACGTGAACGGTTAAAGGAGTTAGCATGTATAAACCGTACTACATCTATTCTGAAGGAGTTCAAACCTCTTGAAGAATCGCTTCAGCAGATAGTACTTCTTCTTCCGGCTGCCTGGCAGTATCCTGAATACACAGTTGCCCGTATTAGATTTATGGGGAAGGTTTTTGAAACTGTGGATTTCAGGGAAACGAGCTGGAAAATGATTCAGGAATTCGTAACTATTGACAATGAAAAGGGGACAATTGAGATTTATTATACAACCGAATTTAATAATGAAAATGAAGGTCCGTTTTTAAAAGAAGAACGGGACCTCATTCAGAACATAGCAAGCCTTTTGACGGGCTACATTAACAGTTATAAAGCACGAGATATAATCAGACTGTCACAGCTTAATCAAAAGGAAGAGGAAGATATAAAAGAAGTCTCCAGCAGAAAGCTTCTTCAGAAGTTTCTTGATCGTCATAATGCGGAAAGAGATGTCTTTCACGACCTTCAGCCATTCAAAGTAAAGGAAATACTCCTTGTTGCTAATCTGTACGATGCCTATTCAATCGAAGGGGAGGGGCGGTTTTCTGACCATATGCTGGGCGAATACTATCAACTGAGTCTGACCTCAATTCCAAGGGTTACCGGGGTATCAGGCGAGGATGAAGCGTTTGCAAGGCTGAAAGCCAGGCACTACGATATGATAATAATAATGATAGGGGTTGATAAAGAAATCCCTATCATTCTCTGTAAAAAGATCAAGGAAAAATATCCGTACATACCTACGTTCCTTTTGCTTAATAATCCTGGTGATGTGTCCTTTGTAAAAAAACAGAAGTCAATCGGAATACCTTTCGACAACTATTTTGTATGGACAGGTGAATCGAAAGTCTTCTTTGCGATGGTAAAGCTCCTGGAAGACAAGGTAAATGTGGAGAATGATACTAAAAAAGGGCTGACCAGAGTAATACTGCTGATTGAAGATTCGGCGGTATACTATTCAAGTTATTTGCCGATGCTTTATACCCTGGTTATGGAGCAGACCAGAAACCTCATTGAGGATGTGTCAACCGATGAATTGTACAAAGTGCTTAAACTCAGGGCGCGTCCAAAGATCCTTCTTGCATCGGATTATGAAGATTCCATTACAATTTACAATAAATACAAGGATAGTCTGCTGTGCGTCATATCAGATATGAGGTTTCCCAAGAATGGTGTTATGCATGATATGGCCGGGTTTGAGATTATCAGGCATATTAAAAAAGATTTTCCAAACCTTCCTTCAGTTCTGCAGTCATCGGATCCGGAGAATGCAAAGTATGCTCATTCTTTGAAATCCAATTTTATAAATAAAAATTCTGAAAGTCTTCTTCAGGATCTCAAGTCGTTTATAAATTATTACCTGGGTTTCGGACACTTTGTTTACAGGGATACAAAAGGCCGGCAGATAGCCGTAGCCAAATCGATGAAAGAATTTGAGGCATATCTTCAAACCGTTCCTGAAGATTCCCTCGTTTACCATTCAATGAAAAATCATTTTTCGCTCTGGCTTATGGCCAGAGGAGAAGTGAAAATTGCAAAAATGATTAATCCGATAGGTGTGTCGGACTTCAATAGCCTCAAAGAACTCAGGGAATTCCTTATTGATATTATCAGGAAGCGCCGGAGAGAAATGAATAAAGGGAAAATCGTAAATTTTGAGGAATCTGCGGTAATTGATGAGACAAACATAGTAAGTCTTTCCGGCGGTTCACTTGGAGGGAAAGGACGTGGTCTCGCATTTGTCAATACACTAATCTACAGCTTTGAACTCGGACGCTTACTCCCTGGAATAAATATCAAAACACCCGTGACAGCAATTATCGGGACGGATGAATTTGATATGTTTATGGAAAGGAACCATCTGTGGGATAAAGTGAAATCAGAGAAAGACTTTGTCACTCTTCAGAAATATTTCCTTGAAGGCAGCCTGAGCTATACACTGGAAAAAGAGCTCAGAATATTCATCCGGCTTATAAATCAACCACTGGCAGTTCGTTCATCCAGTCTGTTTGAGGATTCAATGAGTCAGCCATTCTCAGGCATTTTTGGCACATATCTTCTTCCTAATAATCATTCAGAACCTGAAGTGCGCCTGAAGCAGTTATCTGAAGCCATCAAACTCGTATTTTCATCAATATATTCGCGGTATTCCCGTACCTATTTTGAGGCAATTAATTATAAGGTTGAACAGGAAAAGATGGCTATCGTCATACAGGCGGTTGTAGGCAATCGGTTTGAAGATGCATTTTACCCTCATATAAGCGGAACAGCTCAATCGTTCAATTTTTATCCGGTCTCCCATATGAAACCGCCTGATGGATTTGCCGTAATGGCGGTTGGTCTGGGTCACTACGTGGTTGAAGGGGAAAGAGCATTCCGGTTTTCACCTGCTTATCCGTCTCTTGATATTATTTCACATAAAGACCTTTACAAAAATTCACAGGTTATGTTCTATGCCGTTGATATGGCAAAAAGAGAGATCAACCTTCTGGAAGGAGAAAATGCCGGACTTGTTGCTCTCGATATCTCTCATGCTGAAAGGCACGGAACACTCAAACATTCTGCATCCGTTATGAATATGGACAACGATACAATTATCCCCGGACTTGATGCAGCTGGTCCCCGGGTAATAAATTTCGCTGACATCCTGAAGTATGATTATATCCCTCTTGCATCAACTCTCAGGGTAGTACTCGATGTAGTAACGGAAGCCTTTGGTACACCTGTCGAAATCGAATTTGCTGTTGACCTTACAAAAGATAAAGACGGAAATGCTTCATTCTATTTACTTCAGATAAAACCTCTTGTAGGAAATGGAGCAGGATACTCAATTGATACTGACAGCATTAATAACGAAAATACCATTCTCATTACTAAAAAGAGCATGGGTAATGGTGTTATTGATGATATCACTGATTTCATTTATGTTATTCCCGAAAAATTCAGCAACAAACTGACAAATGAAATGGCTGAAGAAATTGATGCGATGAATGAAAAGATGCTTCAGGAAAATCGCAAATATGTGCTACTTGGTCCGGGAAGATGGGGAACACGCGACCGCTTTCTGGGTATACCGGTTGTATGGCCTCAGATCTCGAATGCCAAAATTATCGTTGAAGTAGGACTTCCTGATTTCCATGTGGATGCATCACTTGGCTCTCACTTTTTTCATAATGTCACCTCAATGAATGTGGGATATTTTTCAATTAACCATGAATCAAATGACGGAACTATCATGTGGGATAAACTTAAAAATCAGAAGATTATTGAAGAAGGCAAATTCTTCCGGCATATTAGGTTCAAAAAGCCTTTGCTTATACGGATGGATGGGAAAAAAGGTATGGCAGTGATCTCATTGAATAATTAATAAAAGCAGTATGAACATTATTGAAGGAATTCTTGATCTGCAGCAGTATGATTTTACTGATACTTCCTTCGACCTCCTGATGCAGCGAAGAATTCATCATGTGCTAGTTATATGCAGTAATTATGATAACTACATGCTTGAAGAGGATGGCAGGATTGATGAACAGATTTTCAACGAATATGCCTCTTTAAACCTGCGATATCCACCTACTTTTGTTCAGACCGATAATGCCGAAGATGCCTTCAGAATACTCCAGGAAGGGAATATTGATCTGGTTATCTCAATGTTGAGCCTTAAAGGGACAGATGTATTTGCCCTTGCCAAAAAGATCAAAGCAAAGTATGAAAATATTCCAATAGTTGTACTTACCTATTTTTCGAGGGAAGTATCTCTGCGACTCGAAGGAGAGGACCTTAGTGCCATCGATTATGTGTTTTGCTGGCTTGGTGATGCTTCATTGATCCTGGCTATTATTAAGCTTATAGAAGACAAGATGAATGCCGATTATGATATTGAGCGTATTGGTGTTCAGGCGATCATCCTGGTTGAAAACTCCATCAGATATATCTCATCTTATCTGCCTAATATATACAGGATTATATTATTACAATCACTTGATTTTCAGCGTGAGGCATTGAATGAACATCAGAGAATGCTCAAAATGAGGGGAAGGCCAAAAATACTGCTTGCGAATAATTACAATGATGCGCTGAATCTTTATAAGAAATATAAGTACAACGTTCTGGGTGTTATTTCAGATATAAGTTACAAAAGAGATAATATTACAGATGAGAGCGCAGGTATTGAACTCTGCAAAGCTGTAATGGCCGATGACGACAAAGTGCCATTCCTTATACAATCATCAAGTACAACGCATAAGAAAGCAGCGGAAGAACTGGGAGCAGGATTCATAAATAAGTACTCCAAGTCTCTGTCCCTTGAACTCAGGAACTTTATTATTCAATATCTCGCATTCGGACCATTTGTATTCAGAAATCCTGTAACTCTCGAACCTATTGCCATTGCAACTGATCTTCAGAGTCTTCAGCAGAAACTCCTTACCATCCCGGATAATACTCTTGAATATCATGCTACGCGTAACCATTTTTCAAAATGGTTAAATGCAAGAGCTCTGTTTCCTGTTGCCCAGATGTTTAAATATATCAGGAAAGAGGATTTTGCAACAATGGATGAGATGAGGCGCTTTCTTTATGTGGCAATTTCGAGCTTCAGACTTGGGAAAGGCAGGGGAGTGATAGCAAAATTTGACAAGACCAGCTTTGACGAATACCAGATATTTTCTCGCATAGGAGAAGGATCTATTGGAGGAAAAGCGCGTGGACTGGCTTTTATTAACAGTATAATTAAAAACAATAAACTGTTTAACAGATTTCCCGATGTTCTGATTACTATCCCCCGAACAGTTGTTTTAAGTACGGATATCTTTGATGAATTCATGGATCAAAACAACCTGTATTCAATTGCTTTGTCCGACCTGACAGATGATGAGATCCTTAACAGATTTATAAATGCTGAACTGCCAGGACATGTTTACCAGGATTTCTACGCATTCCTGGAAGTCTCGAGAAACTATCCTATAGCAGTACGCTCATCAAGTAAATTAGAAGATTCTCATTATCAGCCTTTTGCTGGGATATACTCGACCTATATGATTCCCAGGCTAATCGATAACAAGCTTATGGTTAAGATGTTGTCGGAGGCCATTAAGGAGGTTTATGCTTCAGTTTTTTACAAAGCCAGTAAAGCATATATGACTGCTACGGCTAATGTTCTGGATGAAGAAAAGATGGGAATTATATTACAGGAAGTATGCGGCAGCAGACACGGAGAAATATATTATCCCACAATATCGGGAGTGGCACGATCAATAAATTACTATCCGATAGGATCGGAAAAGGCTGAAGATGGCATTGTTAATATTGCCTTCGGTTTGGGAAAACTTATTGTTGAAGGTGGTATGTCACTTAGATTTTCGCCAAAATATCCCAAAAAAATACTTCAGCTTTCATCTCCTGATGCTGCTTTGAGAGATTCACAGAAAGAATTTTGTGCACTCGATCTGAATATCGATAGTTTTATTCCTTCAACTGATGACGGGATTAATATACTCAGGATTGATATTAAAAACATTGAAAATGAAGCTGCACTGAAATATGTTGCTTCATCCTACGACAGGAACAATAACATCCTGCGCGATGGGATAAATTACCCGGGAAAAAGGGTCATAACCTTCTCAAATATACTTCAACATAAAACGTTCCCGCTTGCTGAAATATTAAGCACTCTTTTGGAAATTGGTCAACAGGAAATGAATAATCCAATTGAAATTGAATTTGCTGCCAACCTCGAAACACCTCCCGGAAGTCCTAAAATATTTAATTTTCTGCAGGTGCGGCCTATTGTTCATACAGAAGAAGCTCATAATATAAATCTGGATCATGTAAAGAAAGAACAGACAATAATATTTTCTGAATCGGCCCTGGGAAATGGCCTCTTCAAAGGAATAAACGATCTGGTTTATGTTAAACCCGAATCATTCAATGCTTCAAATAATAAAAATGTCGCAGTAGAAATTGAAAAGATTAACTCAATGTTTGTAAAGCAGGGAAAAGGGTATGTGCTAATTGGTCCGGGAAGGTGGGGTTCCACTGATCCATGGCTCGGTATACCTGTTAAATGGCCCCAGATTTCTGCAGCACGCATTATTATTGAATCAGGATTGAAGAACTACAGGATAGACCCGAGTCAGGGTACTCATTTTTTTCAGAATCTTACCTCATTCAGGGTAGGGTATTTCACAATAAATCCATACATAAACGAAGGTCATTACGATGTTGATTATCTGAATAAACTTAATGTAATTTACGAGGACGGATATATCAGACACGTTAGGTTTGAAAGTCCCCTGGAAATAATGATAGATGGCAAAACACACCGTGGTGTAATTCTGAAACCAATGTAGGCGACGGTTGCGACCGTTAGCCGAACAATTTCTTACAATTTAAAAAAGATCAAAATGGAAACAGCAAAAACAAAATATCAGGGCAATCTGAGAACTGAAATAACTCATCTCAAATCTGCAAGTGTTATAAATACCGATGCTCCGGTTGACAATAAAGGTAAGGGCGAAAATTTTTCTCCAACCGATCTGGTAGCCTCAGCACTGGGAAGCTGTGCCTTTACAATAATGGGTATTGCCGCCAGAGAACATTCATTTTCAATTGATGGCAGTACATGCACAATTACAAAAATCATGACTGATAAGCCCAGGAAGATCAGTGAAATAAAGATTGAATTTGACTTTACTATGAATAGCTATTCAGAAAAAGAAAGGAAAATTCTTGAACATTGTGCAAAAACCTGTCCGGTTGCATTATCTCTGAACGAGTCTGTGATCCAAAATGTTACGTTGCATTTTTAAAGGTAGAGCAGGGAAGGGTCGCGACCGTTCCCTACTCTATTAAACTACGAATGATGCACTTTCAGTTACAACATCTCTGTTTATTTTTTTAACTAATCCCGATAATACACACCCGGGGCCAACCTCAACAAATGACGTTGCTCCTCCCGCAATCATATTAAGAATGCTTTGTGTCCATTTGACAGGTGAGGTAAGTTGTAAAACAAGGTTTGATCTTTATCATTTCAGGGTCGGTAGATGGATTGGCATTAACATTCTGATAAACAGGACATACGGGTTTGTTAAATATTGTGTTTTTAATAGCCTCTTCAAGTTCCAGACGGGCAGGTTCCATAAGGGGTGAATGAAAGGCTCCGCCTACTGAAAGTTTTAAAGCTCTTTTAGCTCCTTTTTCCTTGAGGATCGCAATAGCTTTGTCAATTCCCTCGTTTGAACCGGAAATTACTATCTGGCCCGGGCTGTTATAATTTGCAGGAACAACAATTCACTTATTGATGCACAAACTTCCTCAATAATCTGATCGTCCAGCCCCAGGATTGCAGCCATTGTTGAGGGTGTTTTCTCACAGGCTTTCTGCATTGCAATAGCTCTTTTTGAAACAAGTACCAGTCCATCTTCAAATGTTAGTGTTTTATTGGCGACAAGTGCAGAAAACTCACCAAGAGAATGACCGGCAACCATATCCGGTCTGAATGAATTTCCAAGTACTGCTGCAAGAATAGTGGAATGAAGAAAAATAGCAGGTTGCGTAACTTTTGTCTGTTTCAGATCCTCATCAGTTCCTGAAAACATCAGATCAGTTATACGGAAACCAAGAATTGAATTGGCATTTTCAAATAAGTCCTTTGCCTGATCTGATTTATCATAAAGATCTTTACCCATTCCGATAAACTGGGCTCCCTGACCGGGGAATACATATGCTTTCATAATAATTTTTAGTTTTTCAAACCCTTTTAGAACGAATTGCAAAAATATAAAAAATTGTCAAATAGAATTAATCTTATTTTCCCCCAGATCTCGCAGATTTCCGCTGATCTGCTTTAAGTTTGCGAGATTTGTGGGATATTAGAATTAATGAAGTTTTGTTCCGATAAGATGAATAAATTCTTCACGGGTATTCAGTTGTTCAAGAAAAATTCCTGTAAAAGCTGAAGTTGTTGTTACAGAGTTTTGTTTCTGAATACCTCTGATCTGCATGCACATATGCTGGGCTTCAATAACTACTGCAACTCCGAGTGGATTCAGAGCATTCCTGTATACAGTTTCTTATCTGCGTTGTAAGCCTTTCCTGAACCTGAAGTCTTCTGCTGAAAGCTTCGACTACTCTGGCTATTTTACTTAAACCTGTTATATATCCATCTGGAATATATGCAACATGAGCTTTTCCGAAAAAAGGCAGCATATGATGTTCACACATTGAATAGAGATCAATATCTTTGACAATAACCATCTGTTTGTACTCTTCTTTAAACTTAGCTGAGTTTATTATCTCGCAGATTCATGGTTATATCCCATTGTCAGAAAATTAAGTGCTTTTGCAACTCTTACAGGAGTTCTTTTAAGCCCTTCTCGTTCAGGATCTTCACCGATCAGCTTCAAGTACCTCTGTGATACATTGTTGGCAATCTCTTCTATGTTTTCGGCATCCCAGGTTTCAATTTTATTATATCCGTCGGCAACCATTACCTTTCCGTCATTAACCTTTTCTATTCTTTTACGCCATAATATTCTATTGAATTATTTTCAGTTTCTTCAATTTTAACGCAATGGAGACTGGCACCTTCCTTCTCAATGATGGGGCTGAGTTCATTCCAGATGGCAATCGCAAGATTTTCAGTTGTTGCAATCTTCCCTTGCATGAAATCAACTTCAAGATTAATATTTTTATGATCGATCTTATTTATTATTTTATCAAGGATTATCTGCTTCAGGATATTGATATTCATAACAAATCCATGGTCCTCAGATGGTTCTCCTTTTACAGTAACCCATAATATATAATTATGTCCGTGCCAGTTTGGATTTGAGCACTTTCCGAATACTCTTAAGTTGTCCTCATCAGACCAGTCCTTCCTGAACATCCTGTGGGCAGCACAGAATCTCTCTCTTCGAGTCAGGTATATCATAATACATTGTTATATTACACTGCAATATTAACCAATAATTTTGATCTTTATAAATCATAAAAGCATATATTTACTTTCATCAATCTAAATAGAACCTCATTTAACTATGTCATTTAAAATATTATATGTAACTGCAACAGCTTCGGAAGCCGATACACTTAAAAGAATTATAGCAGTAAAGCCTGCATTGGGGAATAATTTTGAAATACTGTCTCTTGTAACAGGTGTCGGATCCGTTGCCACGTGCCTGGGCATTGAAAAAATGGATTTCAGTTAATGGAAAACCTGATCTGGCTTTCAATGCCGGAATTGCGGGAAGTTATAATGAAGAACTTAATGCGGGTGATGTTGTTATGCCTTATGTCGATTGTTTTGCCGATGCCGGCATTGAGGACGGGGAGAATTTTATTACACTTTTTGAAGCAGGGTTGACAAAAGCAAACGAATTCCCATATAAGGATGGTCATTTATACTCTGATCCTGCATACTTTAATAAATTGAAAGATATTATTAAACCTGTAAAAGCGATCACAGTAAATACTGCTACCGGCTCTGAAACATCGAAAGCTAAATGGATGAAAAAATTTAATCCTGACATTGAGACCATGGAAGGCGCAACTTTTTTCTATATTTGCACACTGAAAAAATTCCTTTTTTGGCTATCAGGGCAATTTCAAACAAGGTTGAACCACGGAATAGAAGCAACTGGAATATTGCTCTCGCACTTAATAATCTGTCAGAAAAGCTTAATGAGATACTTTTAACACTGGATGTGAAGAGATGAAATTAACGTTGGGTTTTTCGCCATGTCCGAATGATACATTCATTTTTGATGCTATGGTGCATGGCAGAATTGATACAGAAGGACTGGAATTTGATTATTTTCTTACGATGTTGAAGAGCTGAACAGGAAGGCTCTGTCTGCAGATGTTGATATTACCAAGATCAGTTATCATGCTTATGCTTATGTTGCGCCAAACTATCTGATCCTCGATGCAGGTAGTGCACTTGGACACAGAAACGGCCCTCTTCTTATCAGTAAACGCCTGTTAAAAATATCTGATCTGCCTCGAATGAAAATTGCCATTCCGGGTAAGTATACTACTGCAAATCTGCTTTTTAGTATAGCATGGCCAGAAATTATCAATAAAAAAGAATACGTTTTTTCGAAAATTGAAGATGCCATTCTGGAGGATGAAGTTGATGCCGGACTTATAATCCACGAAACAAGATTTACATATTATAAAAGAGGTCTTCATAAATTAGCCGATATGGGCGAATACTGGGAAACACTTACAGGCCTTCCAATGCCGCTTGGAGCAATTGTAATAAAGAGGAATATCCCCGAGGAATATTGCTTTGAAGGTTAACAGGGTAGTGCGGAGAAGCCTTGAATATGCGTACAAAGATTCATTTGCCTCATACGATTTTGTTTCAGGTAATGCAAAGGAGATGGATAGTACAGTTATGAACAACCATATTAAGCTATTTGTGAATGAGTTTACACTTAATCTCGGAGACAAAGGCAGGGAAGCCATAACTGAGCTATTCCGATATGCAGGAGAGAAAGGTGTTATCGAGCATTGCCGGAAAGGATTTTTTTACCTCCCTTTAGGTACCATGATGTTTAAAAATTTAATTTTGAACATACATTATTGTTCATTGTTTTAGTATTGTAAAGTATTAATTCAAATTATTAAAATCATGGCATTTGAACTACCAAAACTACCGTACAAGCTGAACGCACTTGTTCCTTACATTAGTGAAGAGACGCTTGATTATCACTATGGAAAACATCATCAGGCTTATGTAAATAACCTGAACGGACTTGTCCCGGGAACCGAATTTGAAAAAGCTGATCTGGAAACAATTATTAAGAAGGCCGAAGGCGGCATCTTTAATAATGCAGCACAGGTATGGAATCATACATTCTATTTTGAATCATTTGCCCATGATGGCAGAAGAGTACCCAATGGGGATCTCGCTGAGGCAATAAATGGTTCTTTTGGTTCATTTGATTCATTCAAAGAACAGTTTAATAAAGCTGCTGCTACGTTTTTTGGAGCAGGATGGGCCTGGCTTGTAAAAAAAGAAGATGGTACTCTGCAGATTGTGCAGGAATCTAATGCAGGAAACCCTCTCCGTAAAGGACTTAAACCTCTGGTGACCTGTGATGTATGGGAGCATGCCTATTATATTGATTATAGGAATAAGCGGCCCGACTATATAAAATCTTTCTGGGAAATTCTTGATTGGGATCTTATTTCAAAAAGATTTTACGATTTTTAAAATACTAGGGCTTCCTTTTAGGATTGAACCCTGTAAATATTCTTCAGATTAACTAATATTTAGATAATGAACTTAAAGGAACTGGTATTGAAAAGCCGGTCGTATCGTCGTTTTGATGAATCATATAAAATTGAGACAAAACACTGGAATATCTCATTGATCTTGCAAGGTTGTCGGCATCCGGCGCAAACAAACAACCTCTGAAATTCTTATATTTTAATACCCCGGAAGAGTGCACAAGAATCTTTCCATACATCGCCTGGGCTGGATATTTAACAGATTGGGCAGGCCCGGAAAAAGGAGAGAGGCCCTCAGCGTATATTATAATTGCCGGTGATAAATCAATTTCTGATCTTTTTGGTGTTGATCATGGAATTGCTGCACAGAGTATTATGCTTGGAGCTACAGAAGCCGGTCTGGGAGGATGCATAATAGCATCAATAAAACGGGAAGAACTAAGTAATGAACTTTCCCTTCCTGATAACTTCGATATACTTCTAATTCTTGCCCTTGGAAAACCGGTTGAAAATGTAATTATCGAGGATATCAAAGATTCTGATGTGAAATACTGGAGAGATAATAACGAAAATCACCATGTCCCTAAAAGAAGTCTTAAGGAGTTGATAATTAAGCCTAAAAAGTATAAGGTTAATGAAACGTATTTTTCTCTTTTTTGTTTTATTTTGTTTGATTAGTTATTCCTGTTTCAGCCAGAAGGAAAACAAAGGGTTAACAATATGTTTCATGGAATTGTTATGGATGCCAGTACCCTGGCTCCTGTCTCAAATTCGCAGATTCTGATCAATAATGCTTATTCCTTTATCAGCAACATTGATGGGACATTTGGTTTTTATGTTTACAGGAATGACACTGTACTATTCAAACATCTCGGCTATAAAACAAGTGAATGGTTGGTTTCCGACACTCTTAAAAGCAGTGAGTTTAACACAGGCATTTTTATGCAGCCTGATACTGTGTCAATAGCAGAGGTTATAATTGTTCCCCGGATTAATAATATAATGTTCGATATATTGAATGCGCCCAGCAAAGAACCCGCCACAATGGACAATGCAAGGTATAATGTTGCTATTTCAGGATACCAGGGGCGAACATCTATGGGTAAACTGGGAGATCCGTCATCTAATTACGGTTATCTGCGGCAAGAGCAAAAAATTAATGCTTATGAAAAAGGAGGTATTCCATCTGACATGATCACCGGTATAAATCCATTCTATTGTTGCCTGCAGCTTATCTTCTTTTTCATGGAGTGCCTGAAAAGCCTGCGCCAATGGAAAAGGAACTGACTCCTATGGAAATCGAGCAGATTAACCAGAAATATCTTGAATATATTCAGTTAAAAAAACAGCCTAAATTAGTAATTTGAGGCCCCACGCCCCACTAAAGAGGGGTGTGTTCTTTGTGGTGAAAAAAAGCAATCAGAAGTCTTATCCCTTATAGAATATCGCTTTAATAATATGAGTTGCCATTTTTGGATTTTCTTTCAGGCGGCGGGTTGAATAGCCAAACCATTGTTTCCCGAAAGGCACATAAACTCTCATGTTATGCCCTTCATTTACAATGCTTTCACGAAGTTTCGGAGTAACTCCATATAACATCTGGAATTCATACATGTTCTTCGGGACATTGTATTTTCTGATAAGGTCATTTGCACCTTCTATCAAAGGCTTGTCGTGAGTTGCAATTCCAACATGTACTCTGTTCCTGAAAAGAAATTCAAGGTCCTCAAGATAATGCTGGTTAATCTCCTCATATTTCTTAAATGCTATCGATTCGGGTTCGACATATATCCCTTTACATAACCTGTAACTTAAAGGTATTTCAGCAGAGTTAAGATCAATCATTTGTTGCATGTCATTCAAGGTTCTCTTCAAATATGCCTGTAATACCAGACCTACGTTTGCAGGAAACTCCACCCTTAATTTACGGAATAAAGCGATCTCATCATCAGTGCATGGAGAGTCCTCCATATCAATCCTGATGAATCCACCGTATGTAGCTGCTCTTATTATTATTTCCCTGATATGATTATAACAGATAGTCTTATCAATCAACAACCCGAAGCTTGTAGGTTTCAGGGAAAAATTACCATCAATTTTGTTTTTATAAGTAATATCGATCAAATTCAGATATTCCTGTTTATTTGATTCAGCTTCATCAAGAGTTTTTATGAATTCTCCCAGAACATCGAGAGTTACTTTTATGTTTTTGCTGTTCAGATCTTTAGATGCGTGCATTGCATCATCAATGGTTTCCCCTGATATATAAGATCTTGAAAAGATCCATATAAATTTCTTAGGAAAATAAGGCAAAATTGCGGCGATAAATTTGTTGAACATAATTTTATTTTGTATCAGGAATGATTTTACTTTCTTTTATCTATTTTAAAACGCTAATTAAATTGATCTCAAATTATTTTTTAATGACCTTTGTCATTCAGAAAGCATGAAAAAAGCAGTATTTCATTTACTTTAGAGAAAATTTTGCAGAATATGCAACCTTTTTTTTTAATAGAATGTCTTAGAATTGTCCTCTGTTTATGATGAGTGACCCCAAAATAATAGAGCTGTGTGCTAAGCATGACAGAAGAGCACAACAGGAGTTGTATGACAAGTATTCCCGTCTCCTTCTTGGTGTGTGTTTGAGGTATGCGACTGACAGGGCTGAAGCTGAGGATATTTTGCAGGATAGTTTTTTGAAGATATTTTATAGTATAAAGGATTTTACAGGATCAGGTTCTTTCATAGGATGGCTAAGAAAAGTTGCAGTAAATACAGCAATAACTCATTATCACAAAAATCTCAAATATAGATATCATATTGAGATTGAGGAATTTGTTTCTACTGAAACAGGAGTAATGAGTTTTGAGGAGGATTATTTTACCTCCGATGAGTTGTACCTGGTACTGAATGAACTGCCGGCCGGGTATAGAATGGTTTTTAACCTGTATGCAGTAGAAGGCTATAAACATAAAGAAATTGCTGAGATTCTGGGGATTGATACTAATACCTCAAAATCGCAGTACAGCAGAGCAAAAGCAGTCATAAGAGATAAACTTGAAAAACTGGGGAAATTGAAAAATAGTTATTCGGAAAATAGCTGAAAATAGAAGTATTGAAAAAGAAAAGCACAAATATTACCCTAAGGGAATTATTCCGAAAGAAGTTGGAGTTTAATGAGGTTACACCTGATGTTGCTTTGAAAGCTAAAATCATGCAGAAGGCAGCCAGACAGGAATTCCTGCGTTTTGATCCGGGGAGTTTTAATGTTTTTTATCTTGGTGGTATCGTCGCCGCCGGAGTTACTGCAGGGATACTTCTTTTTTCAGGAACCAATAATTTAACTCCAGCAGGTGAATCTGCAGCAATACCCTCAGCTGATACTAATTATATTGAAATACAGGCAGTAAAACCTCTCAAAAAAAGCACTGTTTATTCAATTATTCCTCGTAAAGAACCAGCAAATTCCGCTCCTATCGTTAATTCTGCAGTTAAATCAAATCACAAAACAAAGGTCATTAATGAACCGGAGCAAATAAATAATTCTGTTCCTCCCTATTTAGAAAAATCATTCGCTAAAAACATTATATTTAATCGGATTACAGTTGAAAAGAAAACACTGCAGAGCAGTTTGAAATCCGAATCTTTTTTAATCGATCCTCTGGTCTCAGTTGGATGTGCTCCTCTTAAAGTGAAATTTCACAACAATTTAAGCTCATATGACTCATGCAGATGGACTTTTGGGGATGGCGGTTTCTCAACACAAAAAGATCCCGAATGGATATTTGATGTCGAAGGTGAATACAGGATTGGTTTGCAGGTTTATAATCAAGATGGTAAAACATTATCATCCTGGGCAACCGTAACGGTATACCCAAGGCCAAAAGCGCATTTTGAAATTTCTCCCGAAAAAGCAATTCTTCCTAACGATGAGATTCGTTTCCAGAACTATTCCTCAAATGCTGTCAGGTTTAACTGGGATTTTGGGGATGGATCAACATCCGACTTCTTTGAGCCTAACCATATTTATGCAAAATTCAGCAATTACAATGTTCGTCTTACAGTTTATTCAGAATTTGGTTGTTCTGATTCTATTACAGTTATGAACGCATTTTCCGGGTCGGAGTTTTATATTAATTTCCCCAATGCTTTTATTCCTAATCAGCAAGGACCTTCCGGCGGATATTTTTCATCCAAAAGTGATGAAGCTGCTCAGGTTTTTCATCCTTCATTTTCAGGAGTATCTAACTATCAGTTAAAAATATTTAGCAAACTTGGAATACCTATTTTTGAAAGTGATGATATAAATTTAGGTTGGGACGGTTATAATAAAGGTCAGTTATGTGAACCCGGTGTTTATATCTGGAAAGTCAGGGGCAAATTCAGGAATGGAGAGCCTTTTGTACAGATGGGTGATGTCACTCTCCTGAAAAACTAAGTCTAAATAGTTTCTGAAATTACTGAAAGTTTTTAATTTCTTTCCTTTTAGGATGAGGCGTTAGCGCATTTTTCTTTTGTGATTTTCAAAATAAATCGAGGAAGACGAATCTTTTAGATATAATATTCGTTAAATCATATCAATTTCTAATTTCATTTGACTATTTTCGTCAATATAAACCTAACGGGATCGATTTTGGTGAAGCGGATTATATATTTACTCATACTGTCACTCGTCACCTTTGCGGATAGTTTTGGTCAGGATCCTACATTCTCCCAGTTTTATGCCAATGCGTTATATCTTTCACCCTCTTTTGCAGGTGCCACCAACGAATACAGATTCGCACTAAATTATAGAAATCAATGGCCTGCCGTTCCCGGAGTCTTTAATACATATTCAATTTCGTTTGATAAAGCATTAACGAATTTTAATTCTGGTATTGGCGTCCTTGCCACTTATGATGTTGCAGGATCAGGAAATCTTAGCACAACAAATATCGGGCTTTTATATTCATACGATTTCAACATTAATAAAGAATGGCATATCCGGCCAGGCGTAAACTTTAAATTCTACTATCTCGGTCTGGACATTGGAAAACTGGTATTTAACAGTCAGATAACCGGAAGCGGAACTACTCCTTCGGTGACACCTCCTCCGTTTGATAATGTGGCTGATGTGGATTTTGCAACTTCTGCACTTGTGTATAATGACAGAACATGGGCCGGATTAACACTTGATCATCTGCTTAAGCCAAAAACCTCCTTTTACGGTGATGAATCAACAGTTCCAATGAAACTGAATATATATGGAGGAGCCCAGATTTTAAAAAAAACCAGGCTGCGCGTAAAAACGCAGGAAGTGCTTTCTGTTGCAATGAACTTCCAGAAGCAGGGTAAATTCTACCAGACCGATGTTGGGTTGTATTATTATAAAAATCCTCTTATTTTCGGTATTTGGTACAGAGGTATTCCGCTTGTCACATCTCAGGCTGGCGATGCTATCATTGGCCTCATCGGCATAAAGACTGAGCAGCTGCATATCGGTTATAGCTATGACTTTACAATATCCAGCCTGATCAGTTCAACCGGAGGAGCTCATGAGATATCTCTTGTTTATGAATTCAATAACCTTTCCTTAGGGCAACTGAAAAAACGGATAAAAGCAATCCCCTGCCCCGAATTCTAAACCCACTTCCGCTTCGCGGGATCCACCTAAAGGGGATTAATTCCGACTAATTAAAAAAATCCTGATTATTACAATTGTTTACCCTTTAGAGGGAATGGGGGTTCCTAATGACCTTTATGCCTTTATGCCTTTACGCCAATACGCCTGTAAAATTATTATTGTGAGTGGTTCTCATTTATTAATTTGTTTATATTTGCGCCTGACTAATATCTAAACAAATATTAAATTTAAAATGAAGAGACTATCTGTAATTCTGTATGTTGTTCTGTTCCTTGCTGTAGCAGGACTTTATTTTTTGCATTTTTCAGGAAAAAAACCTGCAAAAAAGAGTGAAACAAGTAGTAATATAGTTTCATCTCCCGGGCAAGGGATTGCTTATATAAATATAGATACGGTTATTTTTAAGTTCAATATGTTTTTAGACCGCAGGAATGATCTCATTGCAAAGCAAAAGAGCGCTGAAGCAGAAATGGCCACGAAAGGTGCTGCATATCAAAAAGCAGGAAAAGATTACCAGGATAAGGTAAACAAGGGATTGATAACAAGGGAGACCGCTGCACAGATCGAACAGTCTCTTGTTCAGCAACAGCAGGAACTGGTGTCATTACGCGATAAACTCCAGCAAAATCTGGTCGAAGAAGAGCAGGTAATGAATCGTCAGGTCCTTGAATATATTACAAAATTTCTTGACGAAAACAGATCCGAGTATAATTATCAGTACATTCTTGGTAAAAGCTTTGGAAGCGTTGTTTTGTATAGTGATAATTCTCTTGATATAACTCAAAAAGTGCTCGATGCTATTAACAAGAAATATAAAGCTGAGAAAAAATAATAATCTATGGGTTTTGCCTCAGCCTATCTTGAAGAAAGGACTTTGTTCTCTCAGCAAATAAAAGAGGCACCTGATATTAATACCGGAATAATTGTGGTTGTGCCGGCGTATAATGAGCCGGAAATAACAAAATTACTTGACTCTCTTTCAAAATGCCGGGAACCACTTTGCAAAGTTGAAGTGATCGTCGTAATAAACGCACCTGAAAATGCAACAAGGGAGAGCACAGAGAATAATATAAAAGCATTCAATGATATTGAAAGCTGGAAGAAACAAAATGAGCATTGTTTCTTCCGGCTTTTTGCTTTTATTGTTGGGCATCATTCCATTAAAAACTGGGGTGTCGGCCTGGCCCGAAAAACAGGAATGGATGAAGCTGTACGACGATTCAACAGTATAAACAGACCCGATGGAGTTATTCTGAATCTTGATGCAGATTGCACAGTTGATCAGAACTATTTTCTTGCTGTAAATGATGAATTTCTTATCAGGAACGACCGGTCGGCCTGTTCAATTTATTTTGAACATCCTCTTTCTGTAAGTATTTTTAATGAAAATATAATCAGATATATTACTTTATATGAGCTTCACCTTCGATACTATTACCAGGGACTGGAGTACTCGGGATTCCCATACGTTTTTCATACAGTCGGATCAGCCATCGCTGTGAAAGGCATGTCCTATGTAAAAGCCGGAGGGATGAACAGACGACAGGCAGGAGAAGATTTCTATTTTATTCAAAAACTTGTTCCTGCGGGGGGGTATTTCAATTTGAATTCAACTACAGTCTATCCTTCACCAAGGGTTTCAACAAGGGTCCCTTTCGGTACCGGAGCTTCGATTGGTAAAATGAGTTTTGAAAAAAGTGCAACACTTTTAACGTATAACATTAAAGCTTTCGAAGAGCTCAGGGCTCTTTTCAGTATGATAGATTTTTTCTTTGAAAACAATCGATTACTTCAGACATACAATATGATTCCGGAAGGGATAAGATTGTTTACAGCTGAGAATGAATGGATCGAAAAAATGAAAGAGTTAAAAAATAATACTTCAGGATTAGTGTCATTTAAAAAGCGGTTTTTTGGATGGTTTAATCTGTTCAGAATTGTAAAATATCTTAATTTCACACATGCCGGCTTTTTTGAAAAGTCCCTTGTTGATTTGGCAGCAGCCGAATTGCTTGAAATCAGAGGAATTAAATTTGAAAAGAAGGAGCCTGTTGACTTGCTTCTTTATTACAGGCAGCTTGAAAAGGAACCCGCACCCCCTGCCGCTTCGCGGCTGTCCCCCTAAAGAGGGACAAATTCGGTTTCCATGATGAACTCTTTGAATGACTGAGAATTAACCCCACTTTAGGGGGGAAGGGGGGCCAAGAGTCGGATTTTTATTTATTGCTTCTTTTTATTTTCCTGTCCTCCGAAGGAGTCAAAATGATATAAAGATCTTCATCGGGTTTCTTCATAAGGTATTGTTCCCTGGCGAATTTCTCAAGATTGTGGTTGTCAGTTTTTAATTCATGAAGCTTGCGTTTGTCCTCTTCTATGCGTTTGGTATAATACTCCCTGTCAATCTTAAGTTTATGCAACTCTCTCATGTCTTTGTATCTGGCTACCAGGTTATTAGAATCAAGAAGAGAAACCCAGACAATAAAAATGATGATCGTCAGGATGTATTTGTTCCGGAAGAAAGGAGGAATTTTATCTTTTAAATCAAATCTGAGAACCATGACGCAAACCTACAATTTATTTTTTAACCTCCACTCATAAGATATATCATCTGTACATCATCTCCTTCATTAATAAAAGTAGTATCGTAATTTTCTTTTGAAACTAGGGCTCCATTTATCTTTATTATTCTCATTTTGAATGAAAACTTCTTTAGAAGTAGCATTTCTGATACACTGAGTGTCTCCTGTACGAATTTTTCATCCCGGTTATTTAATAAGATATTCATTCTTCAATCACTTAATATTCATAAGAAGCTCGAGTACAACATTTGCCTGCATATTAGCAACAATTCCAACACGTGGAGCAATAGGAGGAAGGTCATCTGATACTTCAGAACATTCATCTCCGCAGACATAAAGCATATCGTCTATTTTTCTGCAGGTAATATCATTGGTTTTTCCCCAGCCTGCCATTCCTGAACCCACAACCAGTGGAATACCGGGCATATTTTGTTGTACCGTTTCGATGAGCATTTCTTTCATTTCCGCACTGTCAAATGCTTCAACAATTATATGACAACCGGAAAAAATATCAATAATATTTAATCTGTTGATTTTATCTTGATGGATTATAACGGATACATCAGCGTTTATTCTTGATATATTTTCTTTCAGGGCGATGGTCTTCTTCAAACCTACCTGATCAGCAAAATAATATTGTCTGTTAAGGTTAGCTTTCTCAATAATATCAAAATCAGCAATGACAAGAGTTCCGACACCGCTTCGGGCAAGAGCAACAGCACAGTTTGAGCCAAGTCCTCCCGCACCCGCAATTCCGATTCTGAATTTTGAAAGATGAGCTTTAATTTCGGAGTATCTCATTGTCCATTTTTTGCCAGGTTTGAATCCTTCGGAAAGATAAGAAACCTTTTCATGTTTATTTATGATTTATATTCGTTTATTGACCTTCAGTTTAAGGCGATATTATAGTTTAAAATATCCACTTATAACTGATCAATATCATACTAAATAAAATATTATTATTGTAATTTTGACGTTGTAATTACCGGAATAACAGGCATCTGATAATATTCACTTATGGAAACAAACTCGGCAGGGGGAAATTATAAACTTTTAAAAAGATGGGATTATTTATGGACCCCGCTGGATAAAGGTTATACCGATAAAATTCTTCATATTAACGTGGGCTCACATGATATAACTGAGAAGGATGTTCCCGGGATTATGAAAGAAAAGTTTATAGGCGGGAAAGGTTATGGACTAAGACTCCTGTGGGATGCTACAAAGCCTGAAACAAAATGGGACGATCCTGAAAACGAAATCATTATTTCTTCAGGTCCTGTGGGTGGAATAACTCAGTATTCAGGCACAGGTAAATCTCTTGTAGTGACCATTTCTCCGCAGACTAACTCGGTTATGGACAGTAATGTTGGCGGATTTTTCGGACCTTTCCTGAAATTTTCCGGATTTGATGCGATTGAACTGCAGGGGAAAGCTGATAGGGATGTGATAGTTTATATTGATGGAATAAACCATAAAGTAGAAATTTACGAGAGTCCGGAAGGTACTGCTGATAGTCATTTGCTTGCTGAACAATTAACCGGAATATTTGCTGAAAACGATAATGAGAAGAAAAATATTGGTGTAGTGTCGACTGGTTCAGCAGCAGAACATTCATTGATAGGGATGTTAAATTTTAGTTTCTACGATCTCAAACGGAAGAAAGTAAGATTGAAGCAAGCAGGGAGAGGGGGTATTGGTTCTGTATTCAGGAATAAGAAAATAAAGGCACTCGTATGCAAGATTCCCGGAGTAAAGGGAAACCTCAATAATGTGGTTGATCTTGAAGCAATAATGGAAAGGGGCAAACGATTTAACAGGGAGATCAGGGAACTTGATGCTAAACAGTGCCAGATGAGAGAAATCGGGACGGCTCATCTCATGGAAGTAATGAATGATCATGACTTATTACCTGTTATGAATTATAAGTATGGTAGTCATCCTGATTCTTATAAGATTGATTCTTCGGTGTGGAAACGGAATTTCACACAAAATATACCCGATGGTTGCTGGATCGGATGTAACATGTCGTGTAGCAAGGGGATTGATGATTTTGTTTTAAAGACTGGCCCTTACAAGGGGCAAAAGGTTCTTGTAGATGGTCCGGAATATGAGAATGCGGCGGGCCTCGGTTCAAATTGCGGAATATTCGATCCGGATTATATAATTGAGACGAATTTTTACTGCGATACTTATGGCATCTGTACTATAACCTGGAGTACGCTTACTGCATTTATAATGGAATGTTTCCAGAATGGTATTCTCAATAAAGAGAGAACCGGAGGTCTGGATCTTAACTTTGGAAACTCAGGTCCCGCTCTGGAACTTTTGCACCAGCTTGCCCGGGGAGAAGGTTTCGGGAAGATAGCAGGAACAGGAGTCCGGCGAATGAAAGAACTTTTTATTAAAAACAGATGGGGTGATCCTGAATTTCTGAATGATATAGGAATGGAGAATAAGGGACTCGAATATTCTCAGTACATGTCGAAGGAATCTCTTGCTCAGCAGGGCGGATTTGCTCTGACAAATAAAGGACCTCAGCATGATGAAGCCTGGCTTATCTTTATGGATATGGTTAATAATCAGATTCCTACATTTGAAAATAAGGCAGAGGCTCTTCATTATTTTCCAATGTTCCGTACGTGGTTCGGGCTGGTTGGCCTTTGTAAACTACCATGGAATGATGTTGAACCTGAAAATAACGCCCAGACTACTGAACCTGCTAAGGTTCCGGAACATGTAGACAACTATATAACAATATATAAGGCGGTAACCGGAAGAGAATTTGATAAAAAACGCCTGGTTGAAGATTCGGAAAGAGTATATAATTTTCAAAGAGTTTTTAATCTGAGGCGTGGATTTGGAACGCGCATACACGACAGACAACCATACAGGGCTGCGGGTCCTGTGACTGAGGAAGAATATGAATCGCGTGCAGAACGATACGATGAACAGCTTAAGGAAAAAATTGGATTTGACCCTGAGGGGAAGACAACTTCAGAGAAAATGACGGTCCTCAGAAAATACAGGGAAGACCAATATGAGTCATTGATTGACGCAGTCTATAAACGACGCGGATGGAATAGCAATGGTGTTCCGAAAATAGAATTCCTGAAAAAAATAGGGATGGATTTTCCTGAAGTAATAGAGGTAGTTAAGAATTATCAGTAAAACAAAATTGTAGAGGAGTGTTGAAAAAGTCATTTTTAACCGCAAAGTACGCTAAGTAGGCGCAAAGTACGCAAAGTCAAAACATTATAATTAAGTCCTTTGCGATCTTTGCGAAAATTCTTTGCGCCCTTTGCGGTTAATGGATTTAGACTTTTTCAACAACCTAGATAATTATCAATAATAGATGATTTATTAAAATGCAAACTTACATTTCATTCCTTCGGAGCGTTAATATGGCTGGTCATAACCAAATTAAGATGACCGAGCTGGCAAAATTATTTATCGACCAGGGATTTGGCGATGCGAAAACCTATATACAAAGCGGAAATGTCATATTCACAAGAGATCGGGAAGAATCTAAGTCTTCTCTTTCAGCAAATTTAGAAAAAGCAATTCTAAAAAAGTTTAATCTTCCGGTTTCTGTTATGACAAGGGAAAAAACTGATCTGTGGAATTTAGGTGCCTGTAATCCTTACCTTTTAGAACCCGGATTTGACCCTTCCAAAATGGCAGTGATCTTTCTTCATGAAACTCCTATCGACTTGCAGATTCAAAAAGTTTCAGAGGTAGATTACCCTCCTGATAAATTTAAAATAATCGGTAATGAAATTTTTATTTATTGCCCCAACGGGTTCGCAAGAACAAAACTGTATACAGGTTTCTTCGAAAAAAAAATGAAAGTCATAGGTACTGCACGAAACTGGAAGACAATTACTACAATATTGAATCTTACCGATAAAAATATGTAGAACGCCCACCCTGGGCATCTCTACTACCTGATATAAATTAGGTGAATGTTTTGTAAGTTTTGTAATCATCGCTATTTTATTGTCTAATTAAACCATCGCTGCAAAGCATTTTACTAATTTTGTGAATGTTCTGAAAACTTTAATTAATTATACATTATGAAATTTCTGTTTACCATGATATTAGCAATTTTTGTTTTACCGTCCGACTCAAAAAGTCAACCACCGGCAAATGAAAAAGAGTTAATCATATTTCATGCCGGATCGCTGTCTGTCCCTCTGAAAAAAATAGCACAGGAGTATGAAAAAAGAAATCCTGGCACTACGATATTGCTGGAGTCAGCCGGAAGTCTCGATTGTGCAAGAAAGGTAATAGACCTTAAAAAACCATGTGACATAATGGCTTCGTCTGATTATTATGTAATAGAAAAATTACTTATTCCCGATTATGCCAGTTGGAATATAAAGTTTGCAACAAATGAGATTGTAATTGCATATACCGATAAATCAAAATATTCTAAAGATCTTAAATCTGACAACTGGATGGACATTCTTCAGAAAAAGGATGTTATTTATTCGAGATCGGACCCCAATTCCGATCCGTGCGGTTACAGAACAATTTTTACTTTTATGCTGGCCGAGAAGTATTACAACAGGCCAGGATTGACCCAATATATGTCGGAAAAGAATAAAGATTACATACGACCTAAGGAAGTTGATCTTGTTGCCCTGATGGAATCGAACGCTATTGATTACATGTTCCAGTACAAATCCGTGGCAATTCAGCATGGATTGAAATATCTTGAACTGCCAAAAGCTATCAATCTTTCAGATTCGTCAAAAAAAGATGTCTATTCCTCTGTTAGCACAGAAGTAACCGGAAATAAGCCGGGAGCAAAAATGAAAGTAACAGGCGACTTTATTAATTATAGTATTACAGTTCTGGATAAAGCACCTCAGAAAGAAGAAGCAATTAAATTTTTGGAGTTTTTGCTCAGCCCTGAGGGATCGGATATATTCAGGAAAAACGGACAGGACCCGATATCCCCTCCTGTTGCTGAGCCTTTTGACCTTCTGCCACCTGGCTTAAAGGAGTACATTAACGGGATTAAAAAGATATGATATCATAATGAGCAGAACCAGTATATTTACATGGATTGTAATGATTTTGTCATCACTGGTGCTGCTTTTCATCCTTGCTCCGCTTGCAGGAATGTTTATACATACAGGCGGAGCTCAGTTTCTGGAGACCATAAAAGACAAAGAGGTTCATCAAAGTGTATGGCTGACTCTTTGGGTTTCTTTTGCAGCAACATTAATTTTCTCCATTGCAGCTGTACCTCTGGCCTGGTTACTTGCCCGCAAAAATTTTCCTGTAAAGAACTTCGTACAGGGAATCATCGATCTCCCTATTGTGCTTCCTCATACTGCTGCCGGAATCGCCCTTTTAGGTTTTATATCAAGGGACGGATTCCTTGGAAAAACTGCTTCCATCTTTGGTCTTAACCTGGTGAATCATCCTTCAGGAATAGCTCTCGCAATGGCTTTTGTAAGTGTTCCTTTTTTGATTAATGCAGCACGCGATGGTTTTGCATCTGTTCCTGAAAAACTGGAAAAAGCAGCGTTAAATCTGGGTGCAAGCCAGACAAAAGTTTTTTTTACTATTTCATTGCCTCTTGCCTGGCGAAGCATTATTACAGGATTTGTTATGATGTTTGCCAGGGGGATGAGTGAATTCGGAGCCGTTGTAATTATTGCTTATCACCCGATGATAGCACCTGTCCTTATTTATGATAGATTCAGTTCCTATGGTCTTAATTATGCCAGGCCTGCGTCTGTCTTCTTTATCCTGATCGCTCTTTTGTTTTTGATCGGTCTGAGACTTCTTTCTTCGAGAAGAAAAGAAAAATATATAAACCCCGATGCTCAGATTGATTGATATAAACAGGAGACTTGGCAGATTTGCCCTTTCTGACGTCAGCCTCGAAGTTGCCGATGGGGAATACTATGTTCTGCTTGGAAGATCAGGTTCAGGGAAAACACAGTTACTCGAACTTATTGCCGGATTGGAACATCCTGATTCCGGGAAAATATTTCTTGATGATATTGATATTACACATCAAAAGATTCAGGATAGAAAAGTTGGGATTGTATTTCAGGATTATGCCATATTTCCGCATATGACAGTGTATGGAAATATTGCATACCCTTTAAAGGCAAGAAAAGAGGATAATAAATACATTGAAGAGAAGGTTAAGAAAGCTGCTGAAGCGATGAATATTACACATATTCTTATGCGAAGTACTGAGAAACTTTCAGGAGGTGAATTGCAAAGAGTGGCACTGGCCAGAACTCTGATAAAATCACCACGTCTTCTTTTGCTCGATGAACCTCTTTCATCTCTTGATACTTCCCTGAAAGATGATCTGAAAAGACTGCTAAGAAATCTCAATAAAGCCGGTCAGACAATTATACATGTTACACATGATTATTGCGATGCCATAAGTCTTGCGAAAAAAGTTGGCGTAATACACAATGGGAAAATAATTCAGGAAGGATCAGTTGAAGGCGTGTTTTCCAATCCCGCAAACCGGTTTGTGGCCCGATATGCCGGTATAAGAAATTTTTTCAAAGTAAATATCTATCGGGAGAATGGTTTTTTAATTGGAGTTACCGAACACGATGTGAAATTTAAACTGAATGGAGTAAATCCTGCCAGCGATAGCCTTCTGCTTATAAAGAATGACACTATTACTCTTAAAGATAAAATATCAGATGATAGTAAAATTAATTCAATAAAAGGAATAGTAACTGAAATCATTCCGTCGCAATTTGGCCTTGAGGTTACCGTAGATGCCGGCGATTTATTTTATGTTAACATGTTTGCAGCTGATGCAACTAAATATCAATTAGCAGAGAAGAAAGAAGTGTGGGTGAATTTTCCTGCAGATGCGATTGTTTTAATAGATGGAAATTAATTTAATCCTTGCTGAATAGTATGAATTCTTTAATGATAAGTTTTGATGAAGCTTACAGAATAGTAATGAGATCTGTCATTGAGACTCGTTCAGAGACCATTCCTTTTTACAATACAGCCGGACGAATTCTGGATGAGGATATTTTCAGTGATATTGATATGCCTCCGTTCAACCGCTCTGCAATGGATGGCTATGCCTGTAATAAGGATGATCTGAAAACTGATATGGATGTAATTGAAGTCATTGCTGCCGGAAAAGAACCTTTACATAAAGTTGGTAAAAATCAATGTTCCAAAATTATGACCGGAGCGATTGTGCCCGAAGGATGTGATGTTGTTTTTATGGTGGAAGAATCAGAAAAACTTCCGAATGGCAAGGTTAGGTTTACAGGAACTGAACCGAAAAAGAACATATCACTGAAAGGAGAGGACGTAAAAAAGGGTGATGTTGTCATCAGAAGATCCAGAATTATTCAGCCTCAGGATGTTGCAATCATGGCATCAGTCGGCCATATCAATATAAGTGTAAGAAAAAAGCCAATTGTCGGCATTATAAGCACTGGTAACGAATTGGTAAGTCCATCAGATAGTCCGGGTATTTCACAAATTCGCAATAGCAATGCGTACCAGTTGGGAGCGCAGATTAAAAGAGCCGGAGGAGAAGCAGTTGATTATGGAATTGTCCCTGATGATGAGTCAGTTACCTATGATAGAATTAAAAATGCCATTGATAAAAATGATATTGTTATCATTACGGGTGGTGTTTCAATGGGTGATTTTGATTTTGTGCCTTCTGTTCTTGACCATGCGGGTGTGAAAATTCTTTTCAACAGGGTAAATGTTCAGCCCGGAAAACCAACTACATTCGGAGTACATCCCAAAGCTGTTATATTTGGATTACCAGGTAATCCGGTGTCATCATTTATGCAGTTTGAATTGCTGGTCAGGCCGCTTATTAGCATGATGATGGGTTACAAATGGAAACCTTTTGAGTTTATGTTGCCAATGGCTGAAGACTATGTGAGGAAATCTTCATCGAGGCTGGGATTCATTCCTGTTTCAATAAATGAAAAGAAGGAAGTTATTCCCGTCGATTTTCACGGATCGGGCCATTTAACTTCACTTTCCGATGCTGAAGGAATAATTGCTCTTAAACCAGGATTGAACTCTTTGAAAAAAGGAGAAATTGTAAATGTTAGACAAATTTAACCGGAAACTAAATTATTTGCGCATATCTGTCACCGACAGATGTAATTTACGATGTACTTATTGTATGCCGGAAGAGGGGATTAAACTATTCCGTCATGAGGAGATTCTTACCTTCAGTGAGATAACCGGATTCACCAGGGTTGCAGTTGCAAATGGTGTGACCAAGGTCAGATTAACGGGAGGGGAACCTCTTGTCAGAAAGGGAATAACTGCTCTCGTCAGAATGATTTCAGAAATTAAAGGTATTGAAGACCTCTCAATGACTACCAATGGCACATTGCTGAAACTATATGCCGTAGAACTTAAAGCAGCCGGATTACAAAGAGTTAATGTAAGTCTTGATACCATTGATCCTGAAAAATTCAAAATGATAACCCGCATAGGGAATATTGATGATGTATTCGAAGGAATTGCTGCAGCGAAAAGTGCCGGATTATTTCCTGTCAAAATAAATTGCGTTATAAAGAATTCAAAGGAAGAGGAGGATGCAAGGGAAGTAAGCAGATTTTGTAAGAATAATGATTTGGAAATTAGGTATATAAGTCAGATGGACCTGGTACATGGACATTTTTCAGTTGTTGAGGGTGGAAGTGGAGGAGACTGTTTATTATGTAACAGGTTAAGATTAACATCCAATGGAAAGCTCAAGCCCTGTCTTTTCAATAATATCGAATTTGATATCAGGGAGTTTGGTTATGAAAAAGCAATAAAACTGGCTGCTGACATGAAACCCGAATGTGGATCAATAAATGAAACAGGCTCATTCTATAATATAGGAGGTTAATAAAATGAACAAACTTACACATGTTGACCAAAAAGGGAAAGCCATAATGGTCGATGTAGGTGATAAAGAGAATCAACTGAGAATTGCAAGAGCAAGCGGGCATATTCTTCTTGCCCCGGAGACTATCAGGCTTATTGAAGATAATCTTCTTAAAAAAGGCGACGTGCTTGCTGTATCGCAGATTGCAGGAATCTCTGCGGCAAAAAAAACTTCCGGGCTGATTCCACTTTGTCATAATATCGTACTCGATAAAGTCAGTGTTGATGCAAAGGTTGACAGTACAGGTGTTAAAATCGTTAGTGAAGTAAAATGCACAGGAAAAACAGGTGTGGAAATGGAAGCACTTACAGCAGTGAGCGTTGCTCTTCTTACAGTTTATGATATGTGTAAAGCTGTGGATAAGAATATGATAATCGACAATATCAATCTTATTGAAAAAATTAAAAAATGAATTTTCCCGGAAAATTTGAAATACTTATAATTACTTTAAGCGACAGAGCTTTCAGAGGAGAATATGAAGATCTCAGCGGGCCAGAGGTGAGAAATAAGGCAGAAGAGTTCTTCAATTCTGCCGGATGGTCATTCAATATTAAATTAACCCTAATCCCGGATAGTTCCGAAATGCTAAAGGAACTGTTAGTAGGAGGGGAGAATAAATATAATATTATTTTTACTACAGGCGGAACAGGTATTGGTCCGAGGGATATTACTGTGGAAACTGTTAAACCACTTCTCACAAAGGAGATTCCAGGCATAATGGAGTTCATTAGGATAAAATATGGAACTGAGAAGCCTAATGCTTTGCTCAGCAGAGGAGTAGCAGGGGTAATGGGCCAATCTTTGATTTACACTCTTCCGGGATCAGTAAAGGCAGTTGAGGAGTATATGGCAGAAATTGTTAAGACTCTGAAGCATACTGTTAATATGTTGTATGGGATTGATAAACATAATTAAAGCTTAAGTGCGCCCCCTGGCCGCTACGCGGCCATCCCCCTAAGGGCATAGGCGTAAACTTAAGGAGTTGAATATAGTAAAACATGGAGAGAGTTTAGCACACATAACCTGTAAAGTGTTTAATTTGAATCTGATACATTTCCCCTCCTTTTGAAGCTAATCTTTATACACATCTTTTTTATTAATAAATTTCATTATACTTAAGTAAGTCTCTACCTTATCATTAAACCTATCTAGTCCATCTTTTAGTGTAATGTATCCTGGTGGGCCTTGCGATGGGTAACCACTCCATCCACCCAGCCTTGCTATTGCCCAAGCTGTCCATTTTATAGTGCCTCGCTCGTAAGGATTTTTGAGCTTTGCTGTTTTTCCTTCAAGGTCGCCCATTAATATGTCAAAGAAAAGCAAGTATTCCTCAGGGAAGATCAATGAAGCCTTTATTTTATGTTGGTTTTGAAGGGATAGTTTTAGAGTCATTACTGTTAGAGCAGCTTGCATTGTCAGTACGCACAATTTTTTCAAGGCAGCTCCTTTCTCAAGTTGCGCTGACTCAATACAAAAACCCTTAGTCTTCATTATATGGAACAACTCTTCTATTAACCAGCGTTGGCTGTACCATTCAATATACGTGAGTGCATCAGTGATAACTTTGATTTCATGAGTAGTTAGTAATCTCCATAATATTGGATCTTCTTTTTCAGGAACACTTTCAGGAAGCTCTCTTGCTTCTATAGCCCAAAGTTCAACGTAATCAGGCTTGTTGCCTTTAACTCTATTTATTGGGTGGCTTATCTTGACTCTATCATACCTTAATGACATATTTGCTGTCCTTTTTGTCCTCTTAGGGCCTGATGGGATGTCGATTTTATATGTTGCTCTAAGTTTAGAGTTACTTAATTTTTCAAATAAATTTTGTTTCTCACCATAGAGCTTTCTATCATAACTGGATCTTATCAGTAAATGAGTCCGGCTGTCAGGAACTGAGACAAATTCTTCATATATATCCGATTCTCTATCCCCTATGATTGTGAGGGATGTTGGACTGCAAATAAGTATTTTCGTTTCCTCAGCACTTCTTATCCACCTGTATGATTCTTTTTCTTTTATGTTCTGGTTTTTATAATCTCTTTCACGCCTATTCTTCATTTCCCAAGACCGGTTCCAAATGTTGATTGATGAAAAACCTAATGGCAATTGATTTTCAGGATCGATTACAAGCATTGGATGGCAGAAAAATCCAATACTGCTTTTGTTTGTGATAGGACCAATATCCGGATCATTGTCATTAAACCTCAACTCATGATTAGTGTAGTTCGTCTCTGTAGTGTCTTGAATACAAAGAAGATGTCTTTTTTTGTTAACGTTCTTCTTGCAGAAGCGATAAGATCCTTCGGCTAATTCTTCATAACCGAAACTTTCATTTGCTAACATTCTATAAGCTCCAATTTTTTCTGTATGTGTTTGACAGAACTTATTTACTACAACGGTGCCATCTTTTAGCAAATCTATCATTAATTTTTCAGCTCTTCGAGCTGACCTTGGATCGGGAAGTATATTCTCGAAAAATCCAATATATTCTTTGTGTGTCATGTAGTTAAGATACAAAACACATGCATTTAATTAATTGAATATCAATATATTATATTAACAATGCGTCATATTTTATTAACAATCAATACATTACAGACTTGTGTATAAAGATTAGCTTTTGAAGGAGGGGTGGCCGGACCACTTTTTAATTATGATACAAATGCTGATACCGGCCGGGGTGGTTGATTTTTTATTCAAATTCCGGATCTTTCTGGTTACCTAAACTGTGTTGTCTTCAAAATTTTCTAGCATTAAGTTTTTTGATTTTAAAATGTTCCATAACACAGCCTTATATTTCTAAGTGATGATCTTAATAATTTAAGGTTTTTCCTGTTAAAGAGGTTTTGGTTTTTCATACCAAAAAAGGGAAGAAGAAATCAATGAATCAACCACCCCGGTCGGGAAATAAAATACTGTATATATAAGATAATCAATCGTACCGACCACCCCTCCTTCAAAAGCTACTCTTTGTACACAAATATCGTAATTTTGATTGTTAATAACTACTTTGGTCGTGTTAATATAAATATCTGAATATCAATGTATTACATTTGTAAAACTGATTAGTTTTTCGTACATTAAGTGCATGATTAACAGACAGTTTGACGGTTTTTACCAAGGTATTCTACCCGATTCAAGAATTGAAAAACGAGCAGAAAAAGTTATGGCTGATATGTTGAATTTTGGTAATGTTGTAGTTAATAAGTTTTGTACCACTAATACTAAAAGAAAAGGTGCTTACAGAATGCTAAACAACAACAGTTTTGACCATAAATATCTTGCAGAGGGACTCTACAGGGTTTGTAAGAACAATGACGAACCGGTGCATCTACTTTGTATTCAAGATACTACAGAGTTGAATTTTACTGATCATATAGACAGGATGAGAGAAGAGGATAAGGACATAGGTCCTGTTACGAAGAATGATAATGCAGGCTTTTTCTGCCATCCTGTGCTTGTTATAAATCCATCACACCAACTTCCGATAGGGATATCCGATGTTAACATATGGAACAGAAGTTGGGAAAAACTTTCTAGGCATGAACGTGATTATAAGCACCAGGATATAAAAGAGAAAGAGTCCTATAGATGGATTAGCAGTACAAAAAGAACCAAAGATTTGCTTACAAAAGCTTCATGCCTGACATTCATTGGAGACAGGGAATCTGATATATACGATGAGTTTGCCCATGTTCCGGATAAGAGAACCCATCTGCTGATAAGATCAAGTATCAACCGGAGATTGTTTGGTGAGGATCAGAAACTTTTTGAAAAGCTTGAATCTTCAAATCAACGAGCAAGTTATGATCTGGAAATTAGACATAATCGCAAAAGGAAAAAACGAAAAGCCAGGATGTCTCTTAAATACGAAAAAGTAAAGATACAGCATCCTGTAAACAAAGAAATTGGGAATAAACCTGCATATGTTGAAATGTGGGCTATCGAAGCAAAAGAACTTCCAGAAACCATTCCCGCCAATGAAACACCCATCTTATGGAGACTTTTAACAACACATATTATAAGTTCTCCGGAAGATGCATTAAGATGTGTGGATTGGTATAGTCAACGGTGGTTCATTGAAGAACTCTTCAGGGTCATAAAGAGTAAGGGCCTGATGATTGAATCAGCTCAACTTGAAACAGGTGAGGGTCTTAAAAAACTTGCTGTAATGGCTTTGCAGGTAGCATTGACAACCATGATCCTTAAGCTATCCTTAACAAACATCCATGAGATCAAAGCCACTTTGATCTTTTCCGAAGAACAATTAAACTTTCTCAAGATCTATATGCCGGAAATAGAAGGAAAGACACAGAAACTTAGCAATCCATTTACAGAAGGGACACTGCCATGGGTTGCATGGGCAATGGGTAGAATAGGTCATTGGGGTGGTTATATGTCGCAAGGTCCACCCGGTTACATCACTATAAAGACAGGTCTGGACAGGTTCAATGAATTATTAGATGGATTTAGGGTTGCAATGAAATATTTTAAAATAAAAGATGTGTACAAAGAGTAGCTTCAAAAGGAGGGGAAACCTTTTTATGCAGTATCTCATATATCCCCAAAGCTTAAGTTTACGCCGATGCCCTAAAGGGGGAACAATTCTGAGTCCATAGCGAAATTCACTAGAAAACAGAGAATTACCCCTCCTTTAGGGGAGCAGGGGACCAGGGAGAATCGATAAACGAAAAACGATAAACCTGTGTTAGTTCGTTAGTTTATTAAGGGTATTTGCAATAGCGGTTCCAATGACTCTGTCATACCGGCCATCAGGATTTCTGTAATACACAAGTATCACATAATCATTCTCTGTTTCATAATGGCTTCCTTCAAACAGTGCTGAAGTACCAAATGTTTTGCCATCTTTTATGAAAACATATTCATAATTATACCATCCTTGTTTCAGAAGCATTGTGCATTCATATTGCTTTTTTACCGCATTGTATGTCATCAGATTATTCTTATCGTAACACCAATTGCTCAGAGCTCCGGAGATATACACTTTCCCTCCCGTGATCTGATCGGAAGGGAGAGTAAAATAAACATATACATAATCTGCTTCGATGTCAGGTCTGTGGCCTTCCTGGAACGCTATATAATACTTTCCGTTAAAATCCTGCCAGTAAAAATAAGGTTTGAATTCCCGGTTATCCGACGGAAATAGAAAAACATTATAATTGGGAATCACAAAATCTATTTTTTTAACATATTCAGTCTGGTATCGAATACTTTTAATATCGAAATACCTGTATTCATTTCCGCCATCGAAAATATTTTTGTCTGACAAAGAATTATATTTAAGGTCATTGTTCCCATAGAATTCGGGGCTGAGATTTCTTTTAGCATTATCCCACCTGCCGTTTTGGAGGATAAATGCAAAGACATTTCTGACGGGAGCAATGACAGAAATCCCGCCTAAAAATACAGTAAAATCCACCTGTTGATGTGTATTGTTTTCTTTTGTCATCAGTGGTCGTTGGACGTCTATATCAATTTTAGCAGCATCCTCTGTAATAATAAATCTTTGAGTTATTACAGGCTCATCGGGTCTGAATGGTGGATAAACTTTCAATATATAATTACCTGATTTACTAAAGCTTATGCTTTCATTTGGAAAAATAAGCTTGTAATGAAAATAACTGACAGTAGTGTTGAAGGAGCTGGCATAATCATCAAGAGGGTTTTCAGCATCCCCGTTCATATAATCATTTGGGAAAATATCAGATTTGTTCCAATCCTTATCGCAATGGATAAAAGTATAATAATATGATTCAGGTTGATCAGCAAGCAGATCAAAATTAAGCACCAGTTTCTCATCATTATTCAGTTTAATAATCGGATACGAAAGATTCCATCCATCCTTATAAAGTTGAACAGTTTTAATCTTTTGATCATAAACATGACTCGTGTAAAGAATAGAATCACTATCACTTGCCGCAATGCAAATAGCGGAGGGCATTAAAAATGCTATTAAAAGAAGTACAGATACTATTGATTTTCTCATTAAATAATACTTATGCAGAATACCTGCAAAAATAGTGAAATTGTGGTACACAGGATGGATTCTGTACAAAGAACAAAAATAAGAAGTTCTAAAACTTTCTCTTTTTGTAAGTTTACCTCTTCTTTGTTTGCTTTGTGGTTAAATAACTTCTTATAAAAATCCTGTTATTAATCGAATACCGCTATTTTCGCAGAAAATAAAATTACAAAATGAGAAAATTTATATTTTCTATAATAGTATTGGCCGGATTGATGCTATCCTCATGTAAATTCAGTACTCCTGTTTATTCAAATTTCAATGGTTTCATCCAGGGGTCCACATATAGTATTGTATACGAAAACAAAAATAACAATGATCCTCAGCATTTAAGAACGAGAGTTGAAAAGATTCTTCATGATTTTGATAAATCATTATCTCTTTACAACGATTCATCAATTATTTCGAAGGTAAACAGGAATGAAAATATAGTTGTTGATTCTTGTTTTACGGAAGTATTTAATAAATCGGCAAGGATTTACGAAATGACAGATGGCGCCTTTGATATAACAGTAGGTCCTCTCGTAAAAGCCTGGGGTTTTGGTCCTGATGGCCATAAAAACTTTACGGATTCAAAACGAGATAGCCTGATGAAGTTGGTTGGTATGAACAAAGTCTCTCTTGTGAACGGTAAAGTGATTAAATCAGATCCACATATCAGTCTCGATTTTAATGCTATAGCGCAGGGATTTTCAGTTGACATGGTTTGTGGTTTTTTCGATAAACTTGGGATTAAAAACTACCTGGTTGAGATCGGAGGAGAAGTAAGAGCAAAAGGGCGGAAAGCAGGTAAACTATGGAGAATAGGCATTGACAAGCCAGTTGATAATAATATGACACCCGGACAAACGCTGGAAGCCATAATTACAATAAGTGACAAGGCTTTGTCCACTTCAGGAAACTACAGAAAGTTCTATATAGAAAATGGAGTTAAGTATTCCCACGAAATCGATCCGAAAACAGGATTTCCGGCAAAAAACAGTGTACTTAGTGCATCAGTTATTGCCGATGATTGTGCTATGGCTGACGGTATGGCAACTGCATTCATGGTTATGGGGAAAAATAAAACTATTGAGTTTCTGGCTGACCATCCTGAGTTTGAGGTGTTTCTGGTCTATTCCGATGCAAGTGGTAATTTTAAAACCTGGGCAACTGATAAACTGAAAAGCGATATTTCTGAGGAAGATAATAACTAGAATCAGAATTCTAAGTGGAAACACACTTTTCACTGGCCCTTGATAATAAGCAGGCCTGCCTAAATTCTGTTTATTTAAACAAGATTGATATTCGATTGTTTCTACTTTCAGTAAACCTTTAAATTTTAATACAGGGATGAAACAAAACAATGGTCAATCAGGGCAGCATTTGAATACAGACACAATCGGGATGAAACCTAAAAATAATCTATCAGGACCAAATTTCAAAAAAGAGCTTATTCTGGCCGATTTCAGGCTGGCAAACCTTAGTCGCGCATGTAGTGTTATCGGGCGTCGGGAGGTTTTGACAGGAAAAGCCAAGTTCGGAATTTTTGGCGATGGAAAGGAATTAATACAGATGGCTCTTGCAAAACAATTCAAAAATGGAGATTGGCGATCTGGATATTATCGCGACCAGACCTGGATGATGGCGATGGGCTTGTATGACTCGCTTGAATTTTTTCATCAGCTATATGGAAATATCGATGACCAATTTGATGCCGGAAGCGGTGGAAGAGTTTTCAATAATCATTTTTCTGTTCCAAATATAAATCGTGATGGAACCTGGCGCGATTTAACAAAGCAGAAGAACTCATCAGCAGATATTTCTCCCACTGCAGGTCAGATGCCTCGTTTATTAGGTTTAGCATATGCCTCAAAATTATTCAGACAGAATAAAGATCTTAGTCAATTCAAGACACTCTCAGTAAATGGCAATGAGGTCGCGTTCGGATCAATAGGTGATGCCAGTACTTCCGAAGGTTATTTCTGGGAAACAATTAATGCAGCAGGAGTTCTCCAGGTACCGATGGCTGTTTCGGTTTATGATGATGGTTATGGAATATCAGTTCCCAAAAAATATCAGACAACAAAAGGCAGCATTTCCGAAATTCTCAAGGGTTTTGAAACAGAGAAAGATAAACCAGGAATCAGGATTTTTAAAGGAAAAGGATGGGACTATCCAGGCCTGATAAAACTTTATGAAGAGGGCATCGCTATTTGTCGCGAACAGCATACCCCGGTGGTATTTCATATTGAAGAAGTTACACAACCGCAGGGACATTCTACTTCAGGTTCTCACGAAAGGTATAAAAGTGAAGAACGACTTAAATGGGAGATTGAATATGATCCTATTAAGAAGATGAGAGAATGGATCCTGAGCATGGATATTGCAACCCCGGAGGAGCTGGACACTATAGTTGTTGAAGCTGAAGAAGAAGCTAAGGAATCAAGAAGGAAAGGTTGGGAATCATTTCAAAGCCCAATAAAGATCGAACGTGATGCTCTTGTTAAAATCATCAACGATCGAAGCTGTATGTGCACCGATAAGGCAAAAGAAGAAAGTGTTGATAATTACAAGGAAGAGTTGATGAAGGTTCCTGCGCCTATCAGAAAGGATAATTTTGTAACCGCAAGGAAAATATTAAGGAACATTTGTGGCACTTGTATAAAATCAGATAATCTGAATGAGGAATTACATGGCTGGCTTAAACGCAATTATGCCGATGCATTGAAAGGTTATGATTCTTTCCTTTATAATGAGATGCCGACGTCAGTTCTTAAAGTTAAACCTGTTGCTCCGGTTTATTCTGCTGATTCGCCTGAAGTCCCCGGTCGTCAGGTACTGCGCGACAATTTTGATAAACTTTTTTCGAAATATCCTCTTCTTGTTACTTTCGGTGAAGATACCGGCGTTATAGGTGGAGTTAATCAATCCCTCGAAGGATTGCAGAAGAAATATGGTGATTTGCGAATTACAGACACAGGTATAAGGGAAGCAACAATATTAGGACAAGGATTGGGATTGTCCCTGAGAGGAATGCGACCCATTGCAGAAATTCAATATCTCGATTACCTGATGTATGCTCTTCAGATATTAAGTGATGATCTGGCTACAACGTATTACAGAAGTGCCGGAAAAATGGTCGCTCCGCTTATAATCAGGACCAGGGGGCATCGATTGGAAGGAATCTGGCATTCAGGTTCACCTATGAGCATGCTAATTAATTCAGTAAGAGGAGTTTATGTTTGTTCCCCAAGGGATATGACGAGAGCCGCGGGTTTTTATAATATTCTTCTTGAAGGCAATGACCCTGCAATAGTTATTGAACCGCTAAATGGATATAGACTGAAGGAAAAATTACCTGATAACCTTGGGGAATTCAAAATTCAGCTGGGGATACCGGAAATTTTAAACCCTGGTACAGACCTGACAATAGTCACTTATGGATCTACAGTGAAAATAGCGATAGAGGCCGTGAAACAGCTTGCATTACACGACATATCAGCAGAACTTATTGACGTACAGACTCTTATTCCGTTTGACAAGAATAAAATGATAGTTGAGTCACTTAAAAAAACCAATAGAGTTCTGTTTCTTGATGAGGACCTCCCCGGAGGAACTACAGCATATATGATGCAGGAAGTTCTCGAAAAACAAAATGGCTGGCAATTTCTTGATAGTCCGCCAAAAACACTTACCGCGAAGGAACACCGGCCTGCTTATACGACCGATGGTGACTATTTCTCAAAGCCAAATGCAGAAGATGTATTTGATGTGGTATATGGAATGATGAAAGAGGCAGTGCCTGATAAATATTAATTCCTTCGCCCCTTTGGGATGTTGAAAATGTTCTTATTAACCACAAAGCACACAAAGAAGTCATACCCCCTGCCGCTGCGCGGCTGTCCCCCTAGGGGGACCAATTCGGTGTCCTTGATGAATTTATTGAAAAACTCAGAATTAACCCCCCTTTAGGGGGGAAGGGGGGTGGACCTTTGTGGTTAATTGGTTTACTTTTTCAACAGCCCAAGGGGATGAGGTAATACAGTGAATCTATTTTTCAATATCTGTTACTCCTATAATCCTCAGCAATGCCATAGCTGCTTCTTTTGGTCCGCTGGATTCATAACCCGGAATTCCAAGACGGGTTCTCATCTGACCAACAAAAACATCATTTTTAAAGAAAGAAGCAAAGTATTTTGAAGCTATTTTTTCATGGTCCTCTTTATACTCAGGCGGACCAAAGATATTTGCAAAATAGGAATGAACAAGACCGCTTGATGTAGTTGTTCCTTTACTCATTACAGCTCCTTCTCGGAAAATATCAAGAGCCCATTCTGCCGAAGTAAATTTCTCAATAACAGGATGTTCAGTATCAATCTCCTCATAGTTATTAGCGTAAAGGATATAGTCTATTTTATGTCCGGCCACCACGGTGTCAAAATTTGTAACAGGGAATACAATCCTGGCGTTGACCTGACTTGGATTCATTATTATTGAACGGTCGAGGTGACCGAAAGCATATCCGGGTTGCAGATCGTCAAGACGGAGAAATGCACCAATCTCAGTGCCGTATCCTATGGGAAGACCTTTAGAATCAAGCTCAATTGAACCCATGTCGTCTGCTATAATTGTGAGTTCTCGGATATATTTTTCTGCAAGTACCCTGAAAGCTTCAAGAGTTTCTGATTTACCAGCTCCCGTGTCGCCCATCATAAGAATGGTGGCTTCCTTGTTTCCCTGCAGTAGTATTTTTACCATCGCTCCATGAAAGGGCATATTTCCAAGCTTCATAACAATTGAATTATGAAGGGTTAAGATCATCTTTTTGAGATAGCCGAAGTATCCGAATTCAGGCCTGTCAGGTATAGCTCCGACAAATATCCCGTTTTCCTGATCATCGTAAAATACAGTCGAAAATTCTGCAAGTCCGTCAATCAGATTTCCCGGTACTCCGTATATAAACAGCGCATCGGGCTTTTTCTCAAGATCTGAGTCATCGGCTAACTGAAACAGATTACACATGGAAAATCCCAAATCAAAAAAATCGAGGTGGAAATAAACCATTATGAGCAATTTTCCCACTTTTGCCGGGTAGCAAATCCATTCTCCGGGCTTTAAAGAAACCAGATCAACAGGATTTTTATTTATTCTTTTAAAATGTCCGGTTCGCTTATTTGTTGGCTGCTGAATTACGAGTGGCGGATAAATAAGCATTTGCCTTATTACAGGGACACTATTCAGTTTCTTATATTGAGCTCCGCTGTAGGCAATATCTTTTGCCAGGGAAATCACAGCCATTTCAGCTCCCGCAGGAACTTGTCTGTAAACTGAAGGATGACTTCCCGTAATATTTTCCTGAATATGTCTGTAAACGGTCCTTATAAGATGAGTGAGCTGTTCAATTGTTTCGTTAAAAGTTCTGTATGGCCTCTTATCAAGACGGTCACCCTCTGAATCATTTATTATAAACCGGTCAAAATGACGCCAATAATCATAGAGGTATTCTACAAAACCAGCCAGCTTATCAAGATTCTTAAGAAATATTTTCGACTTTTCAAAAATATGAGGGACAACTTTGCTCTCATATTTAACTAGCATTGAGAGAGTCTTTACCAGATCGTTTACACAATCTTCGTCAGCAGTGCAGCCGCCAAAGAATTCGAGTAAAGGAGAGTTTTTAGCTTTTAAATTTGCGAGGCAATGATCAAGAACCAACCGGAATTTGTCACTTGCCAGCAATTCTTCGGCTGTTTCGCACATCCTTTCGCGGATATTCAGAACAACTTTATTACCAATAATGCTTAAAGTACTTCTTTGCATGAGATTATTTAACAATTCAGGTAAAAATATGATAATATTTAATTGAAGATAAGTTTTTACTTAATTATTTTTGCATAATATTTATAATTCGATCTATGCAGTCGGAACTTGATTTTTTTGCGATTTTACCGGAAGACAAAATTCCGGAAAAAGGGAAGATTCTTATTTCTGAACCTTTTCTTCCTGATACTTTCTTTAACAGGAGTATTGTGTATCTGACTGACCATACGGCACAGGGTTCTGTTGGATTTATTCTTAATAAAAAACTTGATCTGCAGGTAAGCGCTGCTATTGAAGACTTTGAAGGATGGAATGAGAATCTGAGTATGGGTGGACCTGTAGCACCTGATACACTTCATTATCTGCATAATCTGGGCGATAAAATCCCTAACAGTGTTCATGTTGAGGGAGATATTTACTGGGGTGGCGATATTGAAACAATAAGAGATCTGATCAGAACAGGAAAAATTGACCAGTCGCAGATCAGATTCTTCCTGGGATATTCAGGATGGTCAGAAGGACAGCTTGAAAGAGAACTTAAAGAGAATTCTTGGGTCATTGCAAAAGTAAATTCAAATATAGTCCTCAACAGAGGGGATGATATCTGGAAGAAAGTCCTAAGGAGTTTTAAAAACAAATACAGAATGTGGGCTGATTTCCCCGATTCACCGGAGATGAATTAGCCATCCCCAAAACCCATTCACTTTTTACTTAACCCTACCCAACCCTTCCCTTAAACAATACGGGAAGGGCTGGAAATTGTTATTTACAAGTAAGATTTAAGAAAATATTAAAGTTGTGTTTTAATATAGTTGCGTACTTATCTAATTGAATATCACCCCCTTCCCTTATTGTTTAAGGGAAGGGGGATGGGGGGAAGGGTTAAGATAATCAGGGGGTTAGCAGTGCAAAATCTTAAAAACAAGCTCTTTAAGAAGATCGCCCGGATCTGTCCCCGGGTCGTAATATCCTTTTGACTTCAAGTCGTATGTTCTCAACAGGCTGATTATATAAACAGTCTTTGAAGCATTATATTTTGATGCATAATTCTCGTAATCCTTCACAAAAAATGGATTGACCTTAAGGACTGCCGCGACATTATTTTTTGATTTATCAGCAAGATAATGATATGTAAGAAGCTTGCTGAAAAGTCCGAAAAGTGAGGCAATTGTAAGAGTAATAGGATTATCCTTTGGATTGTCGGCAAAATAATAAACTATTGTATTTGCTTTAAGTACATTTTTTTCACCAATCGCTTTCTGTAATTCAAAATTATTATAATCCTTACTTATCCCGATATTCTTTTCAATTAAGGAAGCTGTGATAACTGGTTTACCTGCCGGTAGAGTAATAATAAGCTTATCAAGTTCATTTACGATCTTATGAAGATCTGTCCCGAGGTATTCGGTCAGCATAGCACTGGCAGCCGGGTCTGTCTTAATCCCTTTAAGCATAAGATACCTTTCAATCCATGGTGGAATCAGATAATCCCGTATTCTTGCAGATTCAAAATAGGATCCATGAGTTTCAAGTACTTTGAAAAGCTTTGTTCTTTTGTCAATGGTCTTGTATTTATAGCTGAATACCAGTATTGTTGATGCAAGTGGTTTCTCTATGTATATGATAAGATCCTCAAGCTTTTTAAGCGACTGGGCTTCTTTTATAATTAGGACCTGATGACTAGACATCATTGGAAACCTGCGCGCTGTATCAATAATTGCTGCGATATTGGTGGTATCACCATAAAGAATGATCTGATTAAAAGCTTTTTCAGATTCCTGTAATACATTTTCCTGTATATAATCACTGATAAGATCTATATAGTAAGGTTCCTCTCCCGCCAGGAAATATACAGGTTTGAAAATTCTGTTTTTCAGATCGGAAATTATCTCCTCGTAGGTAACCGCCATTTTCAGAATCTTAAATGTTTAACTGATACGCCATTATCAATTATTTCTCTTAAGGAGTCAATTCCTATTTTAAGGTGCATTTCGGTATAATCAGCTGTGACTTTGTGATCGCTGGCTTCAGTTTTAATGCCTGTTGATATCATCGGTTGGTCAGATACAAGCAGAAGAGCTCCTGTGGGAATTTCATTGGCAAAACCGACTGTAAAAATAGTGGCTGTCTCCATGTCAATTGCCATTGCCCTTGTTTTTACAAGATATTTTTTAAACCGGTCATCATACTCCCAGACCCTTCTGTTTGTTGTATATACTGTTCCTGTCCAGTATTCTCTGTTTAACCTTGTTATTGTGGCTGAAACCGCAATCTGTAATTTAAATGCCGGTAGAGCAGGAACCTCATTTGGCAGATAGTCGTTCGATGTTCCATCGCTTCTGATTGCAGCAATCGGAATGATCAGATCACCAAGAGTGTTCTTCTTTTTAAGCCCTCCGCATTTTCCAAGGAAAAGGACTGCATTCGGATTAACCGCACTCAAAAGATCCATAATTGTAGCTGCATTAGGACTTCCCATTCCGAAGTTTATGATGGTTATACCATCTGCAGTGGCACTTGGCATATTTTTATCTCTTCCGTCAACTTCAACCTTATTCCATTTGGCAAAAAGCTCAACATAATACATATAATTGGTAAGGAGGAAGTATTTACCGAAGGTTTCTAAAGATTTACCTGTATATCGCGGAAGCCAGTTATTAACAATATCCTCTTTGGTTTTCATAAAAAAGTATTAAAAGTGAGCTAAAGTTAGAAGTGCCTAAAGTTAAAGAAAAGTTTAGAGTGATCTAAAGTTTGGAGTGACTAAAGTTTTAACATGCAAAAGATAAAGATAAACATTATGATAGTAACTCTAAGTACTTTAGGCGCTCTAGGCACTCTAGGCACTTTAGGCACTTCGAACTTTAGGCACTTATAAATTAACTGAATATATTTGTATGGAAATGAACTTTTACAATTTGATATTTTGAAACAGTTAAATCTGCCTCAATATTCCTTCAGGATATCAGGAAAAGAGGGATTCGAAATGATCCTCGATCCTTTGAGAAGGAAATATGTGAAATTAACTCCCGAGGAATGGGTCAGACAGAATTTTATTCAATATCTTATAAATGAAGGAAAATACCCGCCCGGACTTCTTGGTATAGAAGTAATGTTCAGATTAAACAAACTAAAACGAAGAGTGGATATTCTGGTTCATGACAGAACAGGGAAGCCGGTATTAATAGTTGAGTGTAAATCTCCCGAAATTGAAATTGACGATAAGGTATTTGAACAGATAGCGACATATAATATGAGCTACAAAGTTCCATATCTGGTAGTCACAAATGGGATGCACCATTATGCGTGTAAGATTGATCATGAAGCAATGACGTTTGATTATTTGCTGGTAATACCGCTGTATGAGGATCTTCTGGGCCCCCCTGCCCCCCTAAAGGGGGTTAGACGTGTTCGGTGAAGGTCAATCTGACTAGTTGAACGAGAATTTTCGCCCCTTTAGGGGAGATGTCGCGAAGCGACACAGGGGTTTTACGGGTCGCAGGAAATAGGTTTTGGAAGAATATCACTGATATATTTATGATAATTGTAACATGTGCCGTAATAAGGAATGAAGACAATAAAATTCTTGTTGTCCAGCGTGGGGAAGCTACGGATCATCCATTTAAATGGGAGTTCCCCGGAGGCAAACTGGATCCGGAAGAAACTGAAGAAGAATGTATAATCAGAGAAGTGGACGAAGAATTATCGATGGAGATTGTAATTTGTGGAAGATTGACTGAGGTTGAACATGACTACGGCCACAAACAGATTAAACTGATACCATTCATATGTGATACTCTTGATGAAATACCCATTATCTCTGAACATATTGATTATAAATGGATTGATCATTATGAATTATTGAAAATAGATTTTTCTGAAGCTGATGTTTTTGTTGCCCGTGACTACTTTGAAAGACAAAAAGGCGAAAAAATTAAGAACTATCAAATTATTGACGAGTCTGATAACCTGACAATTGATAAGGACCTTCAGGCAATAATAAATAATATGATGAGCATGCCTGAAGCCGAATGGGTAGCAGCATCAGCGATTGAAAATCCTGCCATATTAGTTAAATTATACCAATATTCTTTCTCATCAGACAAACGTCTGTCATTCAGGGCTTCATGGACTCTCTCAAAAGTATGTGACAGTTATCCCGAAATGATATATCCTTATCTTTCGAAAATAGTGGACTCTCTTACTCAGATTGACAATGAAAGCACTTTGCGTTCATTTCTCAGAATATTATCACTTACAGATATTGAAAAGATAAATACACCTCAACAAGGTATCCTGGCTGATTTTTCCTTTAATCAGTTAAATTCCGGATTTTCTGCCATTGCTGTAAAAGCTTATTCAATGGAGATTTTATACAAGCTGACATTGATTTACCCTGACCTGGCAAATGAGCTTTCCACATCAATCCGGATACTCATGGAAGATGGATCTGCAGGTATCATATCAAGAGGAAGGACGATCCTCAGGAAACTGGCAGATATGCCTGTAAAACCTAAACAAAAATAAGAGGTACTTCTCTGTTTACTTTGGCACGCTGGCTGCAACTTGCTTTTTTAGTTTCAATGGAAAACTACCACCATTCTGGGTCCATGTACCTATAAGAGAATCACCTTTTATAGTTCCAACATATTCTCCTTTTATTCCAGGAGCCTGAATAACAATCTTTTTTTTATCTAGAATGACCGGGCCGGCTGCTATACCTGATGCACCCTGATCTGGGCTATCGAGGGTAACAGTAAGACTATCCTTCTCTAATTTCAGATTGAAAATTACCCTAAGGTCCATGCCGTTGGCGGCTAGTTTACCTAACCAGGAACCGGTAACAGATTTTTTAGTTGCTAAATCCTGCGCAGATAATTTGCCAGGTAGGATTATCAAAATTGCCAGCAATGGAAGAAGCAAAATATTTTTCATATTGAAACAGGTTAGAAGTTATTGCTGTAAAATAATAAAATTAAAAGATATAAATCAACTTTATTGCTCTGATTCGAGTACGAAATTTGTATTATTATAAAGCCAAAATCCAGTCAGACATAATCTTAAGAGCATCTGGTGAGAAAGTTTCTTCAATAGTATTGTATTCAGCCGGAAGACCTGTCTTACAATGCTGGAACAGATGATTCAATCCCGGAAGCAGAACAATTTTTACAGATTTATTATTTTTCAGAGCTTTTTTAATTGAAGGCAGGTTTTCATCTGCTGCGACCTGGAGATCTTTATCACCATTAAGTGCGAGTACCGGGCATTTTACTTTTTCCCAGAAAGTTGACGGATTTGTCATTATAAAGTACCTGTACCATGTGTATTGATTTGCTCCGAATGACATTTTAAGCTGATTGACAGCCTTTTCAGTGTCTTCCTCTGACATTTTTTTCTTTTCCTGGGTTTTTCTGAAAAGGTCAACGATCATTGCTTCTGCCTTTTTGTTGTCCTTTTCTTTCTTTAAAATTGCATAAACCTTTTTATTTGTTTCGATCGATTCCTTAATGTCGCTCTCTTTTACGCCTGATACCCTGCTTATATCTGCCGTTTGTCTGAGAATGATCTCTTCTCCGGAAACACCCGGGCCGGCCAATGAAACAATGAACCCGACAGCCGGGTTTGAGGCGGCAACAATTGCTGCTATCAATCCGCCTTCACTGTGACCAACAAACCCTATTTTATCAGGATTAATCTTTGGATTACATTTCAGGAAGTTAAATGCTGCTTCAGCATCTGTCGCGAGATCTGCTGAAGTTGCCTCAGAATAGACTCCCTGTGAGCCGCCAACTCCACGGTCATCATAACGTAGAACTGCGATTCCATGACGAGTCAGGTAATCAGCTATTACAAGAAAAGGCTTGTGTCCCATAAGCTCTTCATTCCTGTTTTGAGCACCCGAGCCGGTAATCATTATTACAGCTTTGAACGGCCCTGTTCCTGAAGGAATTGTTAATGTTCCGGCAAGCTTAATATTGAACTTATCATTTGTAAAGGTCACATCTTCTGATGTATAGGGGAAAGGAGGTTTCGGTTCCTGTGGTCTGTTTATAAAAAATGGGATCTTAAGTTTTTTAAGATTTACAGTATAATTTACGCCTCTTTGTGTCCATACACCCTCAATTGTCGAGTCTCCTGTAATGGTTCCATTATATTCGCCAGAAAGGAGTGGAGCCTTGATTGTCAGTTTTTTATCTGCCAGAATAACCTGGCCAAGAGGTATGTTCTTCGCGCCCTGATCAGGACTGTCGAGTGTAGCGATAAGGCTATCTTTATCATTTAGTCTTAAATTATAAACTAACCGCAGTTCGATGCCCTGAACTGAAAGTTTACCGAGCCATGAACCTGGTAAAATATTTTTGTTAATGTCCTGACTACTTATTGGATTTGTTAATAGCAAGGTGGTAAGTATTATTGTTATAAACTTGACTATTTTCATTTTACAAGGAATGGAGTGATTCAATTAATGATATAAAGGTATGGAATTTTGTTACAGCTTCTCTGTAAGAAAGGTTACAAGGATGGCCCACACTGACAATTTATTAGTTGGGATAATAATCCTGATACAGGACAAAGTCTTTGGTGAACCACCTTTCTCCTTTCTCCTTCTCCTTTCAGACTTCTTTTGTTACTTTTGCAGTTCGTTTATATTTTAAATATATGAGAATTGTAGATACAAAAGGACAACTATGTCCGGCACCATTGATAGCAGCCAAGAAAGCCTTGAAGGAATCCGTCGAAGGAGAAACTTTCGTTGTCATTACCGATAATAAAACAGCCTTCGATAACTTATGCAGATTCCTTAAAGATAATAAGGCAGATGTTAAAAGCAGTGAATCCGGCGGTGTCTGGACTTTAAATGTGACAAAATCATCAACTGATTTAGTTCAGCCTGATGTGGAAGAATATTGCGCTTCATCAATTCCTCATTTTCAACAGGGTAATTATTTTGTGGTTATCTCCTCAGATAAAATGGGAGAAGGTGATGATGAACTTGGATACTTGCTGATGATCAATTATATTAAAGCACTAAAAGATATTGACAAACTTCCCCGGAAGATAGTTTTTTATAATAATGGTGTTAAACTTGCTACCAAATCGTCTCCGGCTATTGAGCACCTGAGAGATCTGGAGAAAATGGGAGTAGAGTTAATGCTTTGTGCTACATGCATAAACTACTATTGCCTTGATACCGTTATTGGAGTGGGTGCTGTAAGTAATATGTATTCAATAGCAGAAGCTATGTCCACAGCAGACAAAATTATTAAGCCCTGAGTGTTAGAAGGATGAACAAAAAAATTGACCTTCTTCAGATGGTGGAATCGGGTGGCTGTTCTGCAAAAATATCTCCGAAACAGCTTGAGGAGATATTAAAATATCTTCCATTACCGGTAGATCCGAATATACTGGTGGATATTGATACTCACGATGATGCCGGAGTCTACCGTGTAAATGATGACCTTGCACTTGTTCTTACAACCGATTTTTTCCCTCCTGTCTGCAGCGATCCTTATGAGTTCGGCCAAATTGCTGCATCAAATTCAATAAGTGATGTTTATGCAATGGGAGGGGACCCTGTACTGGCTCTTAATATAATGATGTTTCCTGCATCAAAGCTTCCTATGGAGGCTTACGCTGAAATTCTAAAAGGGGGATTCGATAAAGCAACTGAGGCCGGTGTGAGAATTATCGGCGGCCATACAATTGATGATTTTCCTCCAAAATATGGACTGGCAGTTGTAGGGTATATTCATCCTGATAAAATAATTACAAATGCAGGTGCCAGGCAAGGTGATTTGCTTATACTGACAAAGCCTGTTGGAACAGCGGTTATTCTCGCCGGTCACAAATTGGGTATGGTTACTGACGATGATCTTGCAAAGGCAAAAAACATTATGAAGCTGCTTAATAAGACAGGAGCTGAGGTGATGAAAAAGAACAAAATAAGGGGAGCCACCGATATTACCGGATTTGGTCTTGCAGGCCATTGTCTTAAAATGGCTAAAGCAAGCAAAGTCTCATTCACAATTAATATGAAGGAGGTTCCTCTTATCGGTAATTCGTATCAATTGATAGATGATGGATGTATTCCCGGAGCTTCTTTCCGTAATCTCGAGTATGCAGAGAAAGATATCGAATTTGCAGAAGGCCTCGATTATAATCTGAAAATGCTTGCTTTTGATGCTCAGACCTCAGGTGGTCTTTTATTTTCAGCTCCTGCAGAAAATGTGAATAAAATACTGGAAGACTTGCATAATGTTGGTCTCTCAAATTCTAAAATTATCGGTCATGTGACAGAATTAAAAGAGAAATTCATTTATCTGGAAAATTAAAAAATTTTGGAATTATTTATGTAGGGACATGCCATGGCATGTCCCTACAACAGGTCATTCATCCGCTCCCTCATCATTAGTCCGGGAATCTCTTTTATCTTTTTCATTTACCGGATTTGCATCCATTACCCACATCCCCCTGCCGTGGGTTGCAATAATTATCATATTGTCCCTGGGGTGTATTGCGAGGTCGTGAACATATACAAAAGGCAGGTTTCCAAGCACATCCCATTTTTCACCTCCATCCTTGCTGATAAAAACTCCGCCATCTGTTCCTGCATAAAGGATATCTTTATCTACAGGATCTTCACGTATAACATTTACTGGTCCAAATGGGATATTCCCTGAGATATCGTGCCAGCTCTCTCCAAAATCACTTGATTTCCAGATATATACCTGGCTATCATCATCGCGCCTGCCTGTCTGAGTCATGTAAACAGTACCCATATCAAATGCGGAGGCAACAATGCGTGAGACAAACTTCACAGGGACAGCTCCATTCCTGATTTCTGTCCAGTTTTTACCATTATCTTTTGTTCTCCAAATGCGTCCGTCATCAGTGCCTGCGTAAAGGAGTCCGAATTTCAGGGGAGATTCAGCAAGTACCGATATTGTCTGATAATTTATATCGCCATGTTTTTCAGGTTTGTTATATGATAAGATCGGGACTTATATATTCCCAGGTATCTCCTTTATCGCGTGAGAATAGCACGTATTGCATTCCATGATAAACAATAGAGGAATTGAATTTCGATAAAATTGAAGGGGCAACCCATTCCCCCCTGAGAGGTTCCTCTCCGGGAAATCTTTTCGGGAGAAGCTCTTTAACGCTTGCCGGATAATTATCAATCTGCGCCCTGGCAAGGGCACCATAGAAAGTACTGGAATATATTGTGTTGTTGTCTGCCGGATCTACCGCATGAGTACTGCCTTCTGCACCAAGTGTGTGTTTAAATTCCACTGCAGGTACTTTATCACGTCCTTCAGAAAGATCTACCGGACCGTAAAAACTATGATGATCCTGAATTGATCCGAATACCCTGAAAGGTGTGCTGAAGTCATAAGCAACGTTATAGAATTGTGCCAGAGGGAGTACTTTAATAGGGAATTTCCAGTTTTTTCCCCTGTCATATGAAATTGTAAGTCCGCCATCCTGAACATCAAGCAAGAAGTTTGGATTTGCAGGATCTATCCATAATCCATGATGATCGGCATGGGGACCATCGAGGGCTTTAAATGTAATTCCCCCGTCGGTCGACTGATTAAGTTCAATGCCCATTGTATATATAGTATTCTCATCGCTGGGGTCAACCCTTATCTGACCAAACACCCATCCGTAAGTTGCTGAGAGATTTTCCATAAAAACACTTTGTCCGGGAGCAAGACCACTTACCTGGTTCCATGTTTCACCGGCATTATCGCTGCGATAAACTGTTGCTCCTTTAATAATATCTTGTTTCTGTCGGCCATAGGAATCAAGTTCACCTGGTTTTGCTTTGCTGGCAATTTCATAATTGTCGACATAAGCATAAATAATATCAGGATTTGAGACTGAAATGTCTATCCCTATACGGCCTCTTTTGTTAGCCTCGGGCAATCCTTCATTTATTTTCTTCCACGTCTTTCCGCTGTCTGTAGACTTCCAGATTCCGTTATTTAAAGTCGTTTCATAGGTTCTTGGATCATTCCATTTAAGACGCATCCGTTCCCATGTTGTACAGTAAAGTGTACTGGAATTCTTAGGATCGAGAACTACATCATAAACTCCGGTATTCTCATTGACATAAAGAGATTTGGACCATGTTTTGCCTCCATCGGTAGTTTTATATAATCCGCGCTCTTCATTTGGAGTCCATTCATGACCAGTAGCTGCTACATATACGATATCAGAATTTTTGGGATCCACCCTTATCCGGGCGATTGTATATGTGTTTTCCAAACCCATAAGTTTCCAGGTTTTCCCGCCATCAGTCGTTTTGAATACTCCGCACCCTGGGTTTGAACTTCTGAAGATATTTGCTTCCCCGGTTCCCACCCATACTATATCTGAATTATTCGGATCGATTGCGATATCACCGATTGAGGCTGTTGGCATTTCCTCAAAAACAGGTTCAAATGTAGTTCCTTCATTAATTGATTTCCATACCCCGCCTGTGGCTGATCCAACCCATATTGTATAATTCCCGCCACGTGGGGAGATAGCTTCAACGGCGGTGCACCGGCCGCTGATATTCTCAGGACCGATATACTGCCATTTCATATCCTTGAAGGGTGAATTGGCCTTCATTTCTGTTTGTTTTGCAAACAAGGCAACTTTGTCCTTACCGCTTGTTACAGGGCTTTTTACCTGGCAATTCAGGCCAGTGGTTACAAGCAGATACGAAACGATTAAAACGATTGATTTTTTTGACATTACAGATATTTTTTTAACCGCAAAGTGCGCATAGAAAGCGCAAAGCACGCAAAGTTAAATTATTCAGTAATATCTTTGCGACCTTTGCGAAAAATCTTTGCGACCTTTGCGGTTAATGGCTTTTAATTCTATAAAATTCAATGTTAATCAAAGATAGTCTCAAATACCTTTGAATATTTTGCATCGAAACACATTTTTATCCCCAAAACACAAACCGGCCTGAGAAATTGACTTAAGTTCTGTTGCCCATTTAAGGCATTTATTATTCATATCTGCTTCACTGCTGGTTTTTCTTATAGAGATATAGTAAAATCATATGAGTTTGATTTTTTGATTTATGTAAATACGAGCACTAATTCTCTGTACTCTTTTGTAACAATTACTTAACCCGATTGCAATCGCTGTGTAATAATGAAAAATGACTTTTGTAACATGAAAATCCAAGTTAAACCTAATATTAAAAAAATGAAAAAGCAATTACTCTTTGTCCTATTTATTCTATTGAGTTTCAATGTGTTTAGTCAAAAAGACACTACAAAAGTAGAATTTAAACCTTCCGGAAAAGTCTGGGGCTATGCTTTTGGAGACTTTTTGTACAAGGGTCATACAAATTCTTTTAATATGTCAAATACTCAATATGGCGGCACACCGAAAGATTTTACATCGCTTGAGTTCAGAAGGATTTACCTGGGATATGATTATGATATAAGTGAACATTTTTCAACTCAACTGTTACTTGCATATGAAGGTTCAACTTTTACATCTGATGGCAACCGTTCTGTGTATATTAAGGCTGCGAATCTGCGATGGAAAAATATCTTTCATAACGCTGATCTTGTTATCGGGCAGATGTCGACTCCAATGTATGCCACAACTTCTGAACCTGTGTGGGGTTATCGTTCACTTGAAAAAACAATTATGGATTTGAGAAAGATAGGTGGTTCAAGCGATATGGGAATAAGTCTGCAGGGTAAACTTAATGATAAGGGTGATTATGGATATAACTTTATGATTGCAAATGGAAGCGGTGCAAAACCTGAAGCTGATAAATTCAAAAAGTTCTATGGTGATGTTTATGCAAAATTCGCGGACCAGAAAATAATAGTGGATCTTGGAGCCGATAACGAATGGACACAGGCGAAACCATACCAAAAAAATAAAACAACCTATAAAGCTTTCCTTGCTTATCAGACAAAGCAGTTTACAATAGGAGCAGAAGTTTTTCAGCAGGTACAGAAAAACAATACCATATTCACCGAAGCCGCCCCGTCTATTGTGAAAGATACTGTTAATGCTCTGGCTTCGGGAATCTCAATATTTGCCAGAGGTCCAATCAGCAAGAAATTAGGATATGTCGTGCGTTACGATTTTTATAACCCCGATAGTAAATTCAATGAAAATAATGTGTATGCCGGAACTTATAAGGGGTCATTACAGAATCTCTTATTTTGGCCGGACTTGATTATACCCCGGTTAAAAATGTACATCTTATACCTAATATTTGGTACGACATGTACAAGAACCGTATTCTGCTGTGAACACTCTTCCTGAAAAGAGCAATGACCTTGCATTCAGATTAACAGTATATTATATATTCAAATAATTTAAAGTTCTGTAATATTAACGCTACTCCATTAAATTAATTTTTAAAACGAAAAATATGAAATTATGAAAACAATCAGATTAGTTTACATTTTTACCTTCATCGCATTTGCAGGAATTTTTTCCAGTGCATTTTCTCCTATTTCAAAATCAGGTTTCAAAGTCTCCTGCAAGCGATGTTGAATTATTGGGAGCAGGAGCTAGTTTCCCATATCCTCTTTATTCCAAAATGTTCAGCGAATATAATATCAAGACAGGAGTAAAGATAAATTATCAATCAATAGGTTCAGGTGGTGGAATAAAACAGCTGATGAGCAAAACCGTTGACTTCGGTGCTTCAGATGCTTTTTTAAGTGACGAGGACCTGTCAAAAATGCCTGCGGCTGTCGTTCATATCCCGACTTGTCTTGGTGCTGCCGTTATTACCTATAATCTGCCCGGAGACCCTGCTCTTAAATTTACTCCTGATGTTGCTGCAGATATCTTCCTTGGAAAGATTGCAAATTGGAATGATGCAAGGATACAAAAGCTTAATCCTACTGTAAAACTACCTGATATGCCAATATCAATTGTCCATCGTTCAGATGGAAGTGGGACTACATTTATTTTTACAGATTATTTATCAAAAGTAAGTGAAGAATGGAAGAATAAGGTAGGGCATAAGACATCAGTTGACTGGCCTGCCGGACTTGGTGCCAAAGGTAACGAAGGAGTAAGCGGAATGATAAAGCAAACCCCTGGTGCTTTAGGATATGTTGAATTGATCTACGCACTGCAAAACAAAATGCCGGTTGGCCTTTTGCAAAATAAAAGCGGGAAATATGTTGAAGCATCCATTAAATCTGTAACTGCTGCTGCAAATGTTACCCTTCCTGCTGATGCCCGTGTTTCAATTACAAACACCGATGCTCCTGATGGTTATCCTATCAGCAGTTTCACATGGATTCTGTTGTACAAAGAACAGAATTATGACAACAGGCCCGAAGCAAAGGCAAAAGAGGTAGTTAAACTTGTTTGGTGGATGACACATGAAGGACAACAATATGCAGCTCCTTTAATTTATGCTCCACTTCCAAAAGCTGCAATGAAAGTTGTGGAAAGCAACCTGAAATCGATTGTATTCAATGGTAAATCAATGTTATAGAAGGTAAAAATCTCAAGTCAGTAAGGCAGTCCACTTAAGGATTGCCTTATTGTTTTATTAATGCCCCTTCTATATAAAATTTAAGTTACAAAGTTTAATTTTACAAATAGTTAATTTCAGGATTGACTAGTCTGAGAAATTTTAAAAATTGCCGGTTATGCGATTTGATTTTAAAAATAAAACAGGAGATAATAATGAAGGCAAAAAGCTATATAAGGTACTCCTTTTTGAAAAATTGTTTCAAAAGGGTTTGGGATTAACCGGTATTATATTAATAATTATCCTGATATCTATTTTTATTACACTCACAGTTACTTCATTACCTTCAATTAAGCACCTGGGGATTAAATTTCTTTATGGAAGGGCCTGGAATCCTGTAACTGATGAGTATGGTGCTTTGCCTTTTCTTATCGGGACCTTGCTTACTTCATTGCTTGCACTTGTTATTTCTACGCCATTTGCTTTATCGACAGCAGTTTTTCTTGGGGAGTATTATCCAAAGGGGATCGTTTCAAATATTTTTAAAAATATTATTGAATTACTGGCAAGTATTCCATCTGTCGTTTATGGATTTTGGGGAATGGTCATTCTGGTGCCCCTGGTCAGGAATCTGGAAATAAAACTGCATGTATTACCTTACGGGGTTGGAATATTTACATCATCAATTATTCTTGCTATAATGGTCATCCCGTATTCAGTATCTCTTTCCCAGGCAGGTAATAAGCATGGTTCCTCCTGTTTTAAAAGAAGGGGCATATTCATTGGGTGCAACGCGTTTTGAGGTTATAAGGAAGATAATTATTCCATACACCCGCTCAGGTTTGTTCGCTGCTATTCTCCTTGCTCTGGGACGGGCTTTAGGAGAAACAATGGCAGTCACAATGCTTATCGGGAATTCGCATTTTCTCCCTAAGAATATTTTCAGTCCGGGAAATACTATGGCCAGTGTTATTGCAAATGAATTTACAGAGGCGACAGGGACTGTATATCTTTCGGTTCTTATCGAGATGGGACTTTTACTTTTTGTTGTAACAACATTGATAAATATATCGGGACGTCAAATCATTAAACGCTATATTCTCCATTGATATGGATAAGCAAATAAGATTAAGATTTTACAAGGACAGAATTTTTAAGAGTGGAATAATCCTATTTACTGTTTTATCGACAGTACCTCTTTTATTGATATTATTCTATATCGTTAAACAAGGTATATCCTCTATCAGCTGGGACTTTTTTATCAAACTCCCGAAACCGGTTGGGGAAAAGGGAGGAGGGATAATTAATGCTTTGATCGGTAGTGGTATAATAGTTTTCGGTGCCTCACTATTGGCAATTCCCTTCGGAGCACTTGTTGGTCTTTATCTTAGCGAATACAGTAAAAATAAACTTGCTTATTGGGTGGGATTATGCGTTGATGTTCTGCAAGGGATACCTTCAATAGTACTTGGAATAATTATATACTTGTGGATTGTTAAACCTACCGGTCATTTTTCTGCCCTGTCTGGCAGTATTGCTCTGGCAATTATGATGTTGCCTCCTATTATTAAATCGACAGAGGAAACTTTGAAACTTATTCCTCGCACGATAAAGGAAGCTTCATTGGCTCTCGGGGTGCCTTATTACAAAACTATACTTCGTATTGTTTTGCCAATGGGTTTCAGCGGTATTTTAAGCGGCAGTATATTAAGTATTTCAAGGGTAGCCGGAGAAACGGCTCCTCTTCTTTTTACAGCTTTCGGGAATCCTTTTATTAATACAAATATACTTAAGCCAATGAGCAGTTTGCCACTGCTGATTTTTAACTATGCCGGCAGTGCCTATGAAGACTGGCATAAGCTTGCCTGGGGAGCATCTTTTGTACTTATAATGATGATTTTGTTTTTAAACGTAGTTACTAAGATTTTAGAGAGACGATGGAAAATTCAATTTTAAGGGTTGAACATTTAAATGCCTTTTTCGGGGAAGCAAGGATATTGTCAGATATTAATTTAGAGATACCTAAAAACCAAATCATTGCGTTCATGGGGCCATCAGGGTGCGGCAAGACCACTTTTCTGCGTTGTATTAACCGTTTGCATGAACTTACTCCTGGAGCGAGAGCTGAAGGGAAGATCTATCTTGTAGATGAGGATATATATAAAATGAATCTTATTGTATTAAGAAGAAAAATAGGAATGGTCTTTCAACGCCCTAATCCTTTCCCCACAATGAGCATTTTTGAGAATGTAATTTCAGGATATACGCTTAATGGTATTCATCTTTCTAAGTCTCAGAAAGAAGAAATAGTTGAAGATTCACTGATGAAGGCTTCACTCTGGAAAGAAGTACAGGATAACCTGCATAAGAAAGGTACATTTCTCTCAGGAGGTCAGCAGCAAAGGCTCTGCATAGCCCGTTCTCTTTCTATGAAACCTGACATAATTCTGTTTGACGAACCTACATCTTCACTCGATCCGATCTCTTCAAATAAGATTGAGGAACTATTGCTTAATCTGAAAAAAGATTATACCATCATCATTGTGACTCACAACCTTCAACAGGCTGCGCGAACCAGCGACTATACAGCATTTTTTTACCTCGGGGAACTAATTGAATTCAATAAAACCCAGGTTCTCTTTTCCAATCCTGCTAAAAGACAGACAGAAGATTATATCTCAGGTCGTTTCGGATAGGGAGTCATTCTTATTTAGGCAGCGAGAACAGGAATTCCAAACCACCCTCGGTTCTATTTCTGGCCGAAATTTCACCTTTATGAATGAGAACTGCATTTTTAACGATTGCCAGGCCTAGTCCGGTACCTCCGCTTTTCCGTGACCGTCCTGAATCGATTCTGTAAAATCTTTCGAAAACACGTGGAAGGTGCTCTTCTGCAATACCGATTCCGTTATCGGAGAAAAGGAAATGACAGAAAGACTCATCCTCATTGTAAAGCACAATTCTGATAATGGACTTATCACCGACATAATTGACTGCATTCTCGAGGAGATTCTGGAAAATAGACAGGATTAGAGACCTGTTCCCTGTAACAACTGCATTTTCAAGATTTTCCGTTTCAATATGCATTTCTCTTGCTTCAATAGCTGATTTGAAATTATTGGTAACGTCATCTACTATCTCACTGATCTTTACCTTTTCAGTTATAAATGAACTTCCTGCTTCTTCTATGCGGTTAATAATTGAGATATCATTTATAAGATTTGTAAGTCTTTCGCTCTGTGCGAGCGCCTTCTCTATAAAATATTTCTGTTTATCGGCAGTCATGGAAGGGGCGTTTATGAGAGTCTCAAGGTAGCCTTTGACCGATGAGATAGGTGTCTTTAGCTCATGAGCAATATTTGAGGTCATCTCCTGTTTGATAAGCCTGTTCTGTTCCATCTCTGTTATATCGCTCAGTATAATCTCAAAATTTTTATCATGAAATACAAAACACTGAACACGGTAAAACTTACCATTCTTGCCAAGCTGATATTCAAATTTTGGTAATTGGTTTGAGTTTATTTCACCGTTTAATTGTTTATCAATAAATTCATTAACCTTATTGAAAATTTCAATCTTAAAGAAACTTGCACCGGAAACAGATAGCTCTCCGGATATCATGTTCATAAAATGAATGAAATTATTATTTGAAAGGATCTTTACTTTATCTTTTGTAAAGAATGCAATACCCTCATTAAGAACATTAAGGTGACTAAAGAGCTTTTCTCTCTCATTCACAAGCTCATTTTTTGATTTGAGAAGATCTTTATAAATCTCAAGAATCTCTTCGCTAATAATGCCCAATTCATTTTTTGGAAATTTCTGGCTGAAATCGAATGGTTCATTATTTCTTACCGCCAAAGCAAAGTCTTTGAGTCTGACAATTGATTCTGAAAACTTGTTTGTTATCAGAAGCATTATTAGCCAGATGAGGAAGAAGACGATAATGATGATAACAAGAAAATATTTTTTTGCTGAAAGGAAATTTTCAACAGTTATATTATAAACGACAGCGGCCCTTATATAATAATCACCAAAATATTTTGAGAAGTAATAGTATTCTTTTCCGGTAGTCGCTGATTTTCTGATAGATGTTCCAAATTCTGTATAAAGGGAAGCTGCTATTTCCGGTCTGTTTTTATGATTCTCCATTTTCTAAGTCCGAAACAAAACTATCGAACATTACATTACCTTCAGGACTTATGACTGTTACACTCAGACTATCCTGCGGTAATAATTTAACAATAGAATCTATAATGTGGTAGTTCCTTTTTGAGTGATTGAGTTGCTCTTAATATAATTATCTACAATTCTTGTTGTGTTTTCCAGTTCATCATTGAGAGCTGTAATTCTGAACTCTTTTTCTCTTTTATAAAGATAACTAAGGATAAGGAGTGTAAATAATATAAATATTGATGAATAGTATATGAAAAGATTATTTCTGAACTTATTCCTGGTAACCATTTCCGAAAATTAATGCCTTAGAACTCGAAAAAGTATCCATAGCCTGTCTTGTTTTTTAATGAAGAGCCGATATTGCCCCAGCTTGGTTCGTAACCTTGTAATATTTACATCAACAGTTCTTTCTGTCACGATGACATCCTGTCCCCAGATTCTCCTTAGCAGATCTTCCCTTGAAAATACTTTGCCCTGGTTTTCAAGCAAATGTCTTCAGTATTTCATACTCCTTTTTGGTAAGTTCAATGCGTTCATCATTAATTATCAGTCTTTTACGTACAGTATCCAAATCAATTCCATTGAACTGAACAATTGTTTTGTTATTAACATTATCCGAATCTGACCTTTTCAAAACAGCTTTTACCCTGGCAGTTAACTCATTGACGGAAAAAGGTTTGGATATATAGTCATCAGCCCCAAGACTAAAACCTGTAAGAAGGTCATTTTCAGTATCTTTTGCAGTAAGAAAAATAACAGGAATATCGAGGTTCATTTCCTTTCTAGTTTATCGGCAAATTTAAACCCCGAAATTGGCCCCATCATTACATCAAGCAGTACCAGGTCAAAAGTTCCAAGGGTCCTCTTCAGAGCTTCTTCAGCAGAATGTGCAACTTCGGTATTGTAACCCTCATTGTTGAGATTGTATTGAAGAATTTCGCACAAATCCTCTTCATCATCAACTATAAGAATCTGTTTTTGCATCTTTTCAATGTAACTGGTATCAAATTTTATTATTTTCCCCGATGGGTAGGAATCCAAAACCCTAATGCCTTATATCAGTTCCCTGAATTGAATAGATTGAAGATTCTGCAATATTTGTTGCATGATCGGCTATCCTTTCCATATTGGTTATAATATTCTTAAGATCCATGTAGCTCAATAACATTTCCCTTGTCTTTTCACTTACCTTAGCTCTGGAAACACTGTTTTTAAGAGTATTTCTGATTCATCTCATCCACTATTTCATCATTTTTTATCGTCCATTCAGCGTACGCATCATCATTGTTCATGAAAGAAAGCATTGATTTTTCCACCATGTCACTCCTGAAACCAGCATTTTCATTAAAACATCAAGCATAGCCTTGTACTCTTCCAGTTTCTTTTATTGATTCTATGGAATGAATAATATTCAATACCAGATCTCCGATTCGTTCAAGATTAATTGAAATACGATACACCGAATTAAGCTTTCTTATATCAGATGCAACCGGTTGATAAAGAATTATTGAATTGATAAACTTGTCACTTATAATAACTTCATACTCATCAATTTTATTCTCATTTTCCAATATTGAAGTGCGTATTTTGTCCATTTCATTATGATCAGTCAACGACATGAACTTTTCCAGAAGAGTCAATTGAATCAGCACAAGATCGGCCATTTCCTCTAAACTCTTAATATTATCAACTATTGCTTCTTCCTTTCGTGTTGTCATAACTAACTTCTTATATTTTTTGGCTATTCTTCAGCCAGAAAAAGTGTAGTAAATCGCCGCAAAGTTAACCTCAATTAAAGTTATTAATGATCATTGACGGTTACTTAATTGTTACATTTCTGTGAATTTTCTCACACTGTTGTTTATTAGTTTTCTGATCAAGTGATCAAAATACAGAACATGATACAAAAATAACAAATATTGCAGGAAATTATATATTCGAACCTTGTATTCCTTTGCAACACTTAAAATAAGGAAAGAATCTTTAGAATTATATCTGAGCTTAATTGAATCAGGAATCACATGAGCAGTAAATACCCTTCTACTGCTATATTATTCTTTCCTGAAATAATTTTTAAACATTATCTTATTGTCTGTGTAACTAATCTGTCATAAATTGAGCATAATTTAGTATAATTAAACGATTAGAGGTTAGCAGAAGCACAAAACAGTTTTTTTATGTTTCAAGGGGTCATTTAAGCCTGCGTTCATTGAATGCAGGCTTTTCTTATGAACCTTTTACGTAAAGAAAGGCCTGTGGAAGCCGTCTGGAATGTATTTCTGAAAGGACGCAAGTCTGGAATATAAAATATAATTGACTTCCTCGAAAAAGGTGCTTTTAATTCAAATAATGACCCGCTTAAAAGGTAACTATTTAATTATTAACATATTCTTAATCATTCCGTAATATTCCGATAACAATCTGTTGGTACTTTTGGCATTATATTAAAATATACTGTCTTGAGTCAATATTTATTCTTATACCTTAAAACCGGCGGTGGCCTTCTGGCCCCCGCAAAGGCTATGAAGACTAAAAACGCATCAATCATAAATGAAGTTGGACCGGTTTCTGATTACATTTTGAAATTTCAATAAAACGAACTGTTATGAACATCCTTGTACTATCTGATCTGCATATTGACGCATGTGACAATTTCGGCACATTCCAGTGGAAAGAGATGGATCTAATTATGAGATTGAAGGTATAAGGGATATCTATTCTATCGACAAGGTAATTTTAAACGGCGATGTATTTGAACTGGTAAAATATACATATGATGAAATCAAAAAAGCAAATCCTGTATTAATGAGGTATTTTGATGACAATGATTTTGTCTTTATAGAGGAACCACGATATTATAAGTGATTTTAGCGTTGATCATTTTGATATAACCAATTCTCAGGGTCAACTATACACATTGAACATGGTCATAAGGCTGAGTGGCTGAACGGCACCAGGTTTGGTAGGGGCATTGGGAAACTAGCATATCGCTCCTTAAGAAAATGTCGCATTCGAAGTATATGATGGATATTTATTTCAGGATAATAGCACTTGAAGACGAAATAAATCATATCCCAAAAAAATACAACACTATAAAGTATCTTACATATGCTCTCAGGCTATTGAAAGAGTATGACGTTGTAATTCTGGGACATACACACAAACTAGAGTCACATCATACTTATTATCTTGAATCAGAAAAAACGATACCTGAACAGCGGAGCCTGTTCATTAGGCCGGTTTCAGGGTATTATTATGGACACTGAAACCATGAAATACGAGTTAGTCAAAGAGAGTCAGGAATCAATAAGAAGCTCATATCTTATCCGCGAGGCAATTTAGCCTGTTGTACATTTAAAACCTGAAGGCAAAAAGGAAATTATTTGTACCTTGCCCGGACTAAAATCATAGATACAGATATGAATAAAACCAGATTGATCATCTGTCTGACATTATTATGTGCCGCACCTCTTCAGGCTCAGACAATTACATCACCCAATTACGGTCTGAAAACGCCGGAAGTCCTTGAGATCACCAAGATTGCGACAGGCCTGCAGAAAACAGTGATTTATATGAATCTTGAAAACAGGATAACAGATGGTTATTTTTGTGCCGATAAGAATATTTATATTGTTTACTCCGACGGGACAAAAAGTAAAATGATATCTTCAAAAGGTATTCCGAATTGTCCTGATACCTATAAATTCAAATCAATAGGAGAGAAGCTGAATTTCGAATTGACCTTTCCACCACTTAAAAGCGGCACACGAACGATTGATATAGTAGAAGCATGTTCAGATAACTGCTTTTCGTTTTATGACGTCTGCCTGAACAGTGATCTTAATAAGCAAATAGATGATGCTTCAGTGCTTGCTGAAAATAAGGAACCCGCCAAAGCATTAATGAGTTTTATAAAAATTGCCAATTCTCCAGAAAGTAAAAATTCGGGAATTGAGGGTCTGTTATTTATTAATATTATAAGTCTGGCAAAAGAAACAGGAAATGGAGCCATGGCAGCAGAATGGTACGGAAAGTTAAAAAAATCTTCCGTTCCGCGTAAGGATGCATATATTAAAAATCTGAATTCCCTGGGAATTAGTTATTAAATAATAGGACTAATTCACCACGGGGGACACGGAGTACACGGAGAGGAGCACGGAGTATTAAATCCGTGTTCTCCGAGTTAATAAGAACCAAATAAGGTAATAAGGTTTGAAGACAATTTGCATAATTCTGCTACTAAGGTTAGAAGAAAAAAATAAGGTTTGTCATGTTACTAACCTTATTCTATTTTTAACCTTATTTTATTTTTTAAACTTAGTAGAAAAAATCATATCTATAAGAGTTTAACCTTATTACCTTATTAGCAGGTAATTCCCATCATAAATCAATTATTTATTTTGATATTTCATTTTTAAACCTTAGTAAATAAAAGAGGCCGCATCATACGACGCGGCCTCATAACAATGGTTATGATTAGAGGGTTTTATTTTTTTCCGAAAGAGAAATCAAGTCCTGCAGCAATCATCCATGTGGATTTATTATATGTTTCTGTGTATGGGATAGGATCACTAAATGACTTTGAACCTTCAGCATAGAATGCTCTCTGGAATCCTAAATTCAGATCAATCATCGGGGTAATACGATATCCGAAACCCCCACCGAATGAATTGGTATTCGTACTGAAACTCATGTCGCTCTGATAATTCTTGTTTACCCCGGTTGTCGTATGTGACCAGCCAGCACTAATACGAAGCTTCTCTGTCAGAGCATATTCTGCACCAAGACCAAATTCCAGGAAGTTTTTATCAATCATATTTATATTTACTTTCTTCTGCCCATCGTAATCCACATTTTTGTCAAAGTAATAGTTGAAACTGCCGGAAAGCATCAGTTTATCAGTTGGTTTGAAATTTAAACCAATAGAAAGCGTTGCAGGTAAATCAGCTATAGCTACTGAGTCTTGTTGGAATAAACCGCCACCATTTTTGCCGTTATTTACATTAGTTTTAAGATTAAGTTTTGTTTTAAATTCATAACGAACAGCAATATTAAGATTTTCAGAAGGGGTAAGATTTAAAGAAAGAATAGGAGTGAATCCTGTACCTTTCATTTCTGCGTCAGCTTCAACAGAAGTTGCTCCGTCAATGTATGCTGCAGTTCCATTAAGCACTGCTTTAGTACCTGCAGGAACGCCTGGAATTGCGGCAACAAGTCTGAGATAATCTCCAGGAGCTTGTGATCCACCGTAAGCAGCTGGGGCATTAATTTTTACGTTCCGAATATATCCACTATAGGTATTTTTAGCAGAAACGAACCTTCCCCCAATTGCTGCGGAAATCTTATCATTAATTTCAAAGGATATGTTAGCCTGATAGCCGAAATAGACAGAGGATCCCTTAAAATAAATATCTGCTGTATAACCAGTAATATTTCTAAACCCGGGATCGGTACCTGTAACCGAATTGAACGCAGCGTCAAGAGGAGCAAGACTAATTGCTAAGCTAGGGACGACATTAGATATTGGCATTTCGAATGAAGGTAACCCGGTTTTATATTTAGCACCGCCACCACCACCAATTGGATTAAATCCAGCTGAAAATGAAAATTTACCGGTATTATAAGCAACATATACGCCCGGGAAAATAGGCGCACTTACTTTACCTATATATTCTTTTGGGGTCCTGAAAGAAACAGATAGTGGTGCCAATAGTTTGTGTCTGAGTGATTGTCTGATTGTTCACTGATGCAAAAAATCCATTACCAAGTTTTGTTAATCCTGCAGGATTGAAATAAACTGCATCAATATCAGTTGAAGCATTACGGTTTTGAAGACGTGTGAACATGGCACTCTGGTTATTGTTGGTAACCAGTCCGCCCGCAAGCAGACTGCCGGTAATAAACAAAGAAGCAATAAAGAATAAAAGTTTTCTCATAAGTTTGGTTTAAGGTTTAGGTTCCACGGGTGTGCCTCTACAACATACCCCCATTTTACTATTTAACGTAATTTAATAATTTCTTCATATTAAAGAACGCAGATTTAATATCTGTCCAAATGTAGAAAAATAATTCTTTTCTGCAATAGGTCTAAAATAGTATATTGATATTTAGTTAATTGTAGGTAAATACAAGTTTATTCGAAGAATAATATAGTACTTGGCTGGCTGGGTGCTGGTATGCTGGGTTACTGGAGTGATGGCTAATTTTCAACGGACCCAGTCACCCAGAACCCAGTACCCAGAACCATATATTATCCTACTGGATTCCATGTAACAAGTACAATTCTCCAAACATACCATAATCTATTAACGAGTAGTCCTTTCCTGCAGGATAACTTTTTACATTTCTCCATATCCAGGGTGAAACAAATCCTGGCTTCGGATTATTATGATGAGGACCAAGAAGGTTTCTGAGACTCCCGATAACAGTTACATCGATTTTATTTATTCCTGGTCTGATCAGTCGTGTTATATCACTAGTGATATGGAGGAAAAGCTATTACCGGTGCCTGAGTCCCATTTACTTTGACCTCTGCTATAGTTCCGTTCCATTTTCCCAGAGCAACTTCCCAGTTTGCCTTCAGCACTTGCGATATTAAATTCTTCACTGTAAGTAACACCCCATGAGTAAAACGGCAAACCTTGTGTCTTCCAGCTTCCTGAAGAATAAGTTATGCGAAGTCTCATCAATTTCCCATCCTTTTTCGACAGGGTTAACTGAAAAATCACCAAGAATATAAACAGGTTCAATCTCAGCATTTATTTTCATCGGAGAAGCTTTTAAGAGTAATTGTATTATCCCCTGTTTTGATAAGTGATCCGATTTTATAACGCCGAATGACCTGTCGAGCCACCACGTTGAATTTTCAGGTTTCACTTCTGTACCATTAACTTCAACAGTCCATAGATTTGTTCGTTCAACAACTGCTTTAAATGAAGAAAAGTCGAATTTGCCCTTTACCGGGAAATGATATGTTGCCGTAAATCCTGTACGGTACTTTAAATGTATCCCTGTCAGTTATATTTCTTTTAAATTGAACAGAGGTATTCCATGGATTTCCGTTTTTGAACCCGTAATATTTATAGACTTTATCAGCTGCATAATATGTATTAAGATCTTTTGCACTATCATTTCCAATTTTAAGATCACAAAAATCAATCATAAGGACATTGTCCTCGTTCCTGTGTTACTTTCAGCGGTGATGACAGGCGAACGGTAACAAAGTTCACAGGTTTTACGCGGAATGGTATATCCCAAGATCTTACTGTATGGAATAAATAGCAAAAGGCTTCCGGCAGGAGGAATTGAATAAGATAATGTTACATCTTCACCGACTTTCCTGGTTAGGATACCCTGAAATTGAACCCGTGAGTGTATTCATTTCAAGAACATCTTTCCCTTTTGTTATGATCGATCCATTGGCCTTCTCAGTCAGACTCGAATTTGCCAGAAAAATAATCTGCCCGTCCGATAACATCCTGCGGTGATGATAAATAGTATCCTCCGGTCATTTTTCAAACTTCAGATTCTTATTACTGAAATATTTATTAATATTTTCTTCTGAATAATCCTTTATTTGAAAATCTCTGAAGTATGTTTGCGAAAATTCTCTTAACTTCTTCACTTTCGGATCCATCAAGGAGCGTGGGGTCATTAAATATGATAAGCTTACCTCCACCATAAATAAACTTCTCCAGTAACTGGAAAGTCTGCCAGTTAAGATTTTCAACCATGGGAGGAATGAACAACAGTTGAATAACTTGCCTGTCCGACATGCATCCTGCCATCTGAAACACTGCCAATATCTTTAAGAATATTTTCTGAACCCAGGTCATATTCTACCTGACTTTTCTCAAGAGTGGTAATAAAAGTCTGAAAAGCCTGTCCGATTTCGTCAGGTTTTTTACTATTTTCTGTATAAGAATCGTAGAGCCAGGCCGTTGTCGTTGGCTCAAGAATCAAAATATCATTAATCTGTTTTCCTGACGATAGTGCCAGTGAAAGTCTTGCATAATGATCATTCAGATACCTGTAATTATTCCACCATGGTTCGTGATAATCAAATGTGGGAGGATAATCATATTTTCTTGCTCCAGCCATTGTGAAATATGTAAGATGCTGATTCATCAGGTTTACGCCAAGAGCATATTCCCAATCTCCATTTCGTTTCATATCGGTAAATGTCAGATCCCAACCCGATCCGCCATAAGTTTCACTTAATTTTCTTTCTCTGCCCGTTTGGTTAGCTGCGCTGGCAAGCTCTTTAACTGACCTGACATTCCCAAACTGGGCCTTTGTTGTGGAATCGTCCCACTGGTTGAATAACATATCGATAGCCGGAACCTGCGACCATGCATACATTGCCATATTGTCGCCTCCGGGACGCATATTTGGCCATTCATGTTCCCAGTAGTGTCCTGTGAATTTCAGATTTTTTGATTCACAATATGAATGCCAGGGCTTTGCCCATCTGTCAATAAATAATTGGAGAATGTTTCAGTGTAGTTATGCCGACTTTTTTCCAGTCGCCTGTCTCTTCGTATAAACATGGTAACCGGGTTTTAAGATCATACTTCCATCGCTTCAGGAAAACATCAAACAGATCGGGTGTCCAGCGTATACCTCCCGGTGATTCAATCTGCGGTTCATCTGTAAATGTACCGGGAACAGTTTTGCCGAATTCACTCCCGATATTTTTCTCATAACCTTTCATGGTTACATCAATAAACTTCTGAGTAACACCGGGATAAAGGAGATCGACGTATGAAAAGCCACCATACCAGTCAGATTTCTCATTGTAAGTCTTTGAAAACAGGAAATATTTGCCGGGTTTACCTTTTTCATCACTGACTGTGGAGGTTATATCCTTGTAAGTACCACCTTCCTCTTTCAGACATAGATAAAATTTATCGACGGTATCGGGAAGAATATCGGCTTTTGTCATATTCAATCCCTGACCTTTATTATATGATTCGGGCATTTCATCCGGTACGTGTCCGCCGGCAAAGCCGCTGGGATATGAGTTTTCATCGTAGATCCAGATATTCATACCGAGCTCTTTTCCTTTTTCAACAGCATGTTTATAAAGTCTGAACCAGTTTTCCGAAAGATATTCGTTAATCAATCCCGGGCGGGGATGTATAATGACCTGTGATGATCCGGCATTTTTAAAACTAAGGAGATCCTTGTCGATCTCATCAGTTGTTATTTCCCCGTCCCAGACGAAGAATGGTGCGGTTGTATATTCAGCAGATGGTTCGTTGAATTGTGATGATAAAGTCGTAAAATCAGGGACTTTCACCTCACTTATTGCATTTTTTTTGCAGGAACTGATAATGATAAAACCTGCAAGTCCAACCAGAATAACTGATCGTTTAATAACGGAAATTGATTTCATATAGGTTTAGTTTCGGATATGAAAACTAGCTTAAATATTAGAAGAAAACAAATTTCAAAGAAATAATGCCCCCTGGTTGCTTCGCGGCCATCCCCCTAAAGGGGGAATAATTCTGAGTCATAAAGAATTTCACTTTTATATAGAGTATTTACCCCCCTTTAGGGGGGCAGGGGGGCCGGCCATTGTGGTTAGTGATGAAGATGTTGTCAGAGCTTACTCAGGTTCCAGTTAGGATACCACTTTATAATTGGTAACCCGTTTTCCCATTCAACAGGAAGCCAGATATGCCGGCTATCTGCAAGATTTTCCGGAATCCATCTGTCACCCATATAAATGAATGCATTTTTCTTGCCATGAACCTGCAAAATCTGGGTGCTCTGTGAGCCAAAGGTAATCTTGTTTTCATCCTCCGTGCCACGACATGGATTGCCGATATATTTCCATTCGCCTGAGATCTTTTTGGCAGACGACAGACGGGCTGCATTAGGTTTCCATCCTGTAGTACCTGAAGTGAACATGAAGTATTTACCTTTTGCAAAAAAGATTGCAGGAGCTTCATTCGATTCTCCCGGAAGAACCCTGAAATATTTACCGGTAAAATCGAGGTAATCATCAGTAAGCTCTGAGAAGTGAAGAGTCATGTTTTCTTCCGATGCATGAACATGATAGGCTTTGCCATCTTTGTCAACAAAAATGGTCATGTCACGCGCCATCTGGCCCCCCTTGAAATCACGCCTGACGAATAATCCTTCTTTCACAGCGGTTTTCCACTCTTCAGAACCGCTTTTAAGATCACCCTCCTTAATTGTAGAAATCTTATAAGCCTCCGGAAAGTTCTCGGGCCATACTCCGGCATCAGGACGAAGGCTTCTTATGTATTTATAAGGGCCTGTTACATTATCACTTACTGCGACTCCTGTAAGTGCTGCTTTGTACCCCTGACCCTTCAATTCATGATGAAACCACATTACAAACTTCCCTGTTTTATCGTTATGAATTACTTTCGGACGTTCAATAACGCATCCCGGATTCAATAAGCTGGCGGAATCACTGATTACTTTTAATGCCAGCCCTTCATTTTTCCAGTTAAGCAGATCTTTTGAAGAGTAGCAGCTCACTCCATAACGGCTCTTGTCCTTTTCTGATCTTGGTAATCTGTATTCACCAAACCAGTAATAAGTATCATTAAAATAAATAATCCCGCCACCATGAGCATTTATATGCCTTCCCTCATTGTCGGGCCAGATCTGTCCGGGCTTGATCGCTCGTACTAAAAGTTGGGAATAGCCTGAAGTACAAATAAAAAGAAGCGCAATTGCAGTGATAAGTTTATTTGGTCTCAACATCGGAATAAATTTTAGAAATTAATCCTTTGTGTTACTTGGTGTCTTGGTGCCTTGGTGGCAAAAAAAAATATTGCCACCAAGGCACAAAGGCACCAAGGTACACCAGGAAAACAAAGATAATGATTCAATTTACCTTTGAATAAGTTTTCGATTATCATTGTTTCATGCTTAATGTTTCATAATTTTGAAATATAACACAGAGTATTTTATGGAAAATCGGAAGTGTCTTAAAAGAATTGCACTCATATTATTAATAATCTCTGTCTTTATTATACCTGACTTGTTTTCACAACCTGTCGTAGGGCTGGATAATTGGTTTAATCATGAGACAGATGCCAGGACAGGGAAGCCATTTCATTATTTATGGACTGATTCAGCATTCAGCGGATATTCACGTTGGGGAGAGATTTTTACCAGCAGGGGGGCGAAGATTACAACTATCGCAAAACCATATCCTGAGGTTTTACAAAAATTAAGTATATATATAATTGTTGATCCCGACACTACGACAGAATCTCCAAAACCAAACTATATTTTATCAGACGATGTTGCTTCAATTACAAAATGGGTTGAGGCCGGAGGCGTTCTGGCTGTACTGGCTAATGATGGTCCAAACTGTGAATTTACTCATCTCAATATGCTGATGTCGCAGTTTGGAATGAGGTTTAACCATGTAACATTACATCCGGTAACCGGCGATATTTTTGAGATGGGAGCAAGTACAAATCTGCCAGATCATCCACTTTTTAAAGAAGTAAAAAAAATCTATTCAAAAGATATTTCTGACATTAATCTGACCGGTACTGCGAAATCCATTTTGACAGAAAAAGGCAAAGTCATAATAGCTGAGAATAAGTTTGGAAAAGGTTATGTGTTTGCTATCGGTGATCCGTGGATATATAATGAATATATCGATCATGACCGCCTTCCGGCAGGTTTTGACAACAGGAAAGCAGCTGAAAATCTTACCGTGCTGCTGCTGAGTTATACAAAGAAGAAATAAAGTATGATAACAATATTAAAGTGTTTAACTATGAAAAAAAATCTTATTCCATCGATTGTTTCCCTGATTCTTATTATTTCTTTTTCATGCACGCAATCACCAAAGCCAGGAGAAATAACAGAACTCATGGAATCGACTCAGATATCTGCAAGGGTATCAGGAGACAGGTTGCTCAGGATCGACAAAATGATCCAGCAAGCCGTTGATAGCGGATGGATAGCAGGCGCCGTCGGATTTATCGCCCGTGATGGTAAAATTGTTTATGACAAGTCCTTCGGTGTGAGCGATATTGAGAAGAAAACATCAATGCACAATGATGATATCTTCCGTATTGCATCGCAAACCAAAGCCATTACAAGTGTTGCAGTGATGATGTTATTTGAAGAAGGTAAGTTTCTTTTAGATGACCCAATCTCAAAATATATTCCTGAATTTGCAAATCCTGTTGTTCTTGATAAATTCAATGAAAAAGATACAACCTATACCACAATTAAAGCAAATCGCGAGATTACAATCAGGGATCTTCTTACACACACTTCAGGTATAGACTATGCAGGTATTGGATCGCCTCATATGACTGCTATTTATGCAAAAGCTGGTATTCCCACCGGATTTGTCAGCGAAAAAATAGTACTGGGAGATAAGATCAGAAAACTCGGAAAATTACCCCTGGTACATCAGCCGGGTGAAAGATTCACTTACGGATTAAACCTGGATGTCCTTGGTTATCTGGTCGAGGTTCTTTCTGGCGAAAGTCTCGATCACTATTTTCACAAACATATTTTCGAGCCTTTAGGAATGAATGACACTTATTTTTATTTGCCTGCATCAAAAATTGAACGGCTGGTAAATGTCAGTACTGAGGATAAAAACCACCATCTTATTAATGCGCCTGACTTTGTGAAATATCCTACAGTTCAAGGAACATATTATTCCGGTGGTGCAGGACTGAGTTCGACAATAAAAGACTATGCCATCTTCCTTCAAATGATGTTAAATAATGGGATATATAAAGGCAAAACTCTTCTTGCCAGACATACGGTAGAATTGATGACTTCGAACCAGATTGGAGATCTGAGTCTAGGCGTAAATAAATTCGGTTTGGGATTTGAGATAACTACAGCTTCTGGCCAGGAGAAGCTTGGGATGTCAGAGGGATCATTTTCCTGGGGAGGTTATTTTGCAACCACCTACTGGGCAGATCCCAAAGAAAAGCTTATTGGCCTGATTTTTATGCAGCAAAGTCCGTTAAGACATGGAGAAATTCCGCAAAAATTTGAAGCTCTCGTATATCAGGCGCTTGCAAACTAAATCAGAGTCTTTAACAGAGTTCAGCTGATCTGCCTGCCGTCAGGCTGGGAAGCATTACTCAAATCTTCAGGAATACCTTCTTTTTATAAAGAATATACAGGAATACCCAAGCGATTGATGTAATGCCTATTCCTTCAATTAGTGGTGCCCAGGTTGCCGGCATAATGGATTCGAATCCGCCAAAGAAAAATTTCTCTGCCGATCTGAAGTTAACTATTCTGCCGGTAAGGTAGATAGTGATTGGATTCAGACCAATAACCACAAAGAAGAATGCCCATTTTTTATACTCCAGCACATCAATTATAAGGTAGAAAACTGAGAACAGTAGAAGACTTAATCCGCCAACGAAACAAACAAATGAACTCGTCCATAGATTCTTGTTAATCGGGAAAGCAAGATTCCAGATCCTTCCGATTACCATCAGGATGATAGCTGCCAGAAAGAGATATAGTGCTTTGCGATAAGGTTTATCACTAAGATATTTTGACAGAAGGAATTCTCCTGTGAACATACCCAGGAGAGCTGTTCCGATGGCAGGAATAACACCGAGTAATCCTTCAGGATCGTGATTACCAAGATATAGTCTTCCTGGCATGAGAAGCCTGTCTATGTGACTGGTTAAATTTCCTTCACGCGAAAAAATATCTGTGGAACCGAGGTCGTGAGCCGGGAAAAGTATAAGAAGTGCCCAGTATCCAAGAAGCAGACAGCAGAACCATACGATCCTCATGTTAAGTTTTGTATTCATAAATATCAGTGAGGCAAACATCCATGCCAACCCTATTCTTCCGAGAACACTACCATATCTTAAGTGAGCGAAGTCGAAGTTCACACCATTGTTGTATACAATACCAATCAGTACCAGTAGTAAGCCGCGTGTAATGACATGTTTATAGATCGATTTCCGGCTCTCATTCATCGATATACGCTTAGCCATAGAAAATGGGAAAGAAATTCCGGCTATAAACAGAAACATAGGAAAGATCATATCATAAAAATGGAAACCGTTCCATTGTACATGTTCCAGCTGTACTGCCCACAACTTTAATATTGGCCAGCCTGTCAGTGAGGCGAGGCCGACGAATATTGCTTCCCCGCCCATAATCCAGAACATATCGAATCCACGCAAGGCATCAAGAGAATATAATCGTTTGATAGCTGGTTTGTTCTCGTTTTCCATTTTACTATTTTCTATTTTAAATTATTGATTTATTTTTTGGATTGTGAAGTTGGTTTTGTTATTTCAAAACTAAGGTTATTTCAATAATAATTCATACTGCATAAGTTAAAAAAACAGAAAATAACTTAGTCAGCACGAAAGAGTTTTTCAATTTCTGTCCAAGAGGAGTTTTATAATGGTGCAGACATCCGCTATTACACCATCAATATAAATAAGGATTCTCTTCATTTTTCAGATCAACTTTTTTTAAAAGTAGATAATGTCATATGTTTTTGTCTGAATTGAATTAAAGATGAAATGAATTTGATCAACTGTTAAAAATGGTTAAAGATGGATGGATAGGTAAAAAGCAAGAGATTTGTGCGGGTTATGATAATGAATTAACTTATTTTTACTTATAGGTATTTATTGGATCAGACTCCTTAGTGGTAAAACAAAGGGAAAATCCACAATATTCTTTTAGCAACAGTAATATAAAAACGGCATATTATGTCAACCCGAAGAGAATTCATTCAAAAATCAGCAATCGGCGCAGCAGGTTTGTCTCTGAGCGCGAAGAGTTATTCACGTATCCTTGGATCAAATGACAGGGTTCGTGTAGGTATAGTAGGTTTTTCTGACCGGTTCAGAAGTTCACTGGCTCCGGCCTTTCTTAGTATGGCGAAGGATTTCAATTTTGAAATTGTTGCTGTCTCCGATCTGTGGAACAGACGTCGTGATGAGGCTGAATCCTTTTTCAAAGGGAAAGGAATTACAATAAGAAAAGCACGTAATAATGATGAATTATTCAGTGGAAAGGATACGGATGCAGTAATAATAAGTACAGCGGACTTTCAGCATGCGCTGGTTCTGGCAGAAGCAGTAAGAGAAGGTATGGACGCCTATTGTGAAAAACCTTTTGCTGAAACAATGTCTGATGCAAGGGAAGCTCTAAAGGCTGTTCAGGATTCAAAAAAAATAGTACAGATCGGATCACAACGAAGGAGTACTCCAAATTACATAGCTGCTAATGATTATATCAGATCAGGAAAATTTGGAAAAATAGTGATGGTTGAGATGTCGTGGAACGTAAATCAGCCTGGCAGATGGAGAAGACCTCAACTAACATCAGTGATTAAAGAATCTGACACTGACTGGATTCGTTTCCAGATGAACCGTGCACCGGCTGCCTGGGATCCAAGAAAGTATCTTGAATTCAGGTTGTTCTGGCCATATTCATCGGGAATACCAGGTCAGTGGATGGCTCATCAGATAGACACTGTTCATTGGTTTACAGGTTTAAGTCATCCAAGAAGTGTTGCGGCTAACGGAAATGTATATTTGTGGAAAGACGGCAGGACCAACTTTGACACTATGACAGCCGTAATGGATTATGGAGATGATAATTCCGGATTCCAGGTTGTTTATACTTCCCGTTTTACAAACTCCGCCGGCGGCACAAAAGAAATTTATTTCTCAAACGGGGGGTCTCTCAACCTTGATACTAATAAAATCAATTCTGAAGGTGGACTAACGGCTGGTGATGCGGCGGAAATGAATATGAAGCCTAACCTTCTTGAATCAATGGACTTACCAGGATTTAAAGTTGAGACATCGGCCAACACCGGTTCCGATGCTATGACTAATGCACATATGAAGAACTGGCTGGAATGTGTTCGCGATCGAAAGAAACCAAATGCCGACATCATGGCAGGATATAATCATTCAATAGCTACGATAATGTGCACAGCCGCGATGAGAACCGGTCAGAAAGCTACATTTGATGAGGCAAATCAGGAAGTTCTCGCAGGCGGGCAAATATTCAAATATTAAATGCTGATTATGATGAGCGTATTTCTGTCATTTCTATCTGCATTTACAATCCTGGTTTCAGGGCTTTTTATTAAAGTTAAACCCGATGAGGATGTAAAACTTGTCCGGCACGACGATAAACATAAAATCGATGTCTTAATAAATGGGAATTTGTTTACATCATATCAGTATCCGGCTAATATTGAAAAGCCATTTTTGTTCCCCGTTTATTCTCCCGATGGTTCAACAATTACCCGGGGATATCCTGTTGAACCCAGGAAAAATGAACGCATTGATCATCCGCATCATATAGGCATATGGTTTAATTACGGGAATATCAATGGTCTTGATTTCTGGAATAATTCATCCGCAATCCCTGCCTCAAAGAAAGATAGCTATGGGCACATTGTTCATCAGAAAATTATTAAAGCAATAAGCGGAAAGAAAGGTGAACTGGAAGTTACCATGATATGGGAGGATAATAATGGGAAAGCGATATTGAACGAAAACACCAGGTATATCTTTTCCGGTGATAAGAACACCCGGACTATTGATCATATCTCGACATTGACTGCCGCAGACGGGCAGGTCATAATAGGCGACAGTAAGGAGGGAATGTTTGCAATAAGGGTCGACAGGGCATTTGAGATGCCTTCAAATGAATCTCTGATATTTACTGATGATAAGGGAAACCCTACAACAGTTGAAGCTGTTGATAATACAGGAGTGACAGGCATGTACATCTCGAGCAATGGCCTGAAAGGGGATTCGGTATGGGGAACGAGAAATGAATGGGTGATCCTGAGTGGCGTTAAGAATAATACTAAAATCAGCATGGCAATTTTTGACAATCCTAAAAATCCAGGGTTTCCGGCCTATGCTCATGCAAGAGGATATGGTCTTTTCTCATTAAACAATTTCGGGCAGAATTCATATGATCCTAAACTTGAAAAGAGAAGTTATAAACTTGAGAAAGGTCAGTCAGTGACTTTGTATCACAGGTTTTATGTTCAGTCAGGATCAGAACTGACACCTGCTAAGGCAAATGAGATATTTGAGGAATTTAAGGCAGAGTATTAACCTCATCCCCCTTGCCCCCTTCTCCTGAAAGAGAAGGGGGTAAGAAACTCAGGACCTCTGAGTAAATTCGGAAGTAATAGCCCCTCCACAAATGGGGAGAGGTTGGGATGTGGTTGAATTAAGAGGTTTGGGGTAAGAATGGAGAAAACTACTAGTAGCATATTAACCATATAATCAATACTTTAACTATGAAAAAACAAAATCTTATTTACAGGATTATGGCAGTTGCATTACTGTTGATCTCTGTCGTTTACAGCGGGTTTGGAAAAGCGACCCCGAAACAACAATACTATGAAATAAAAGTTTACAGGGTTGCAGATAAGACCCAGGAAGGCAAGGTTGATGCTTATCTTAAAGATGCATATCTGCCTGCTTTGCATCGTGCAGGTATTCCGGTTGTTGGAGTATTCAAACCTGTTGAGGCGGATACAGCTTTCGGAAAATTAGTCTATGTTCTTGTTCCTTTCAAGACGGTTGACCAGTTTATCCAATTATCCGATCAGCTTACAAAAGATAAGGTATATGCAGAAGCCGGTAAAGCATTTATTGATGCTCCTTTCAATGAACCTCCGTATAAAAGATATGAGAGCATTTTTCTTAAAGCTTTTATAGATTTTCCGCAATTCAATGCTCCAAAATATACTAATTCTCCAGAGGAGAGGATCTATGAGCTCCGCAGTTATGAAAGTGCTACCGACGCCAAGGCTGTAAAGAAGATAGAAATGTTTAACCAGGGAGGGGAAATAGATATATTTAAAAAATTGAATTTCAATCCTGTATTCTGGGGTGAAGTATTGATCGGAAGTCACATGCCAAACCTTATGTATATGACTACTTTTTCAGATATGAAATCACATGATGAGCATTGGAAAGCTTTTGGCGCAACTGATGAATGGAAGAAACTTTCAGGAATGGAAGAATATAAAAATACAGTTTCAAAAGCTAATCCATATCTGCTTCATCCGACTTCTTATTCTGATTTTTAGACCCTCCAATTAAAATGCATCTTAAAATAACAAATTAGTTTGGGGTTTAACATAAAATGACATATAATAATAATTGTACATAATTTTTACATTATGAAAGCATATTGCAAAGCGAAAGAATCTCTTTCAGTTCTGCTGATCATTTTCTTAAGTTCGCTAATTACAACGAACCTGACAGGCCAAATCTCAGATAAGCTCCCAAGAAGTGTTCCCGAATCGGAAGGTGTTTCCTCTGCGGGGATAATAGATTTTATAAACGCGGTGGATACTGGTCGCCAGGAAATTCACAGTTTTATGTTCATAAGGCACGGAAAGGTAATTGCAGAAGGTTGGTGGAATCCATATGGTCATGAATACAGGCATATCATGTTTTCAGCCAGTAAGACCTTCACAGCGACAGGCATAGGACTGGCTGTTTCGGAAAATAGACTGAAACTCTCCGATAAAGTTATTTCCTTTTTTCCTTATTCTTTGCCCGATTCTATTGGTAAGTACATGAAGGAACTGACTGTTCAGAATCTCCTTACCATGTCGGTAGGTCAGGAGCCTGCTCCAATGGGTGCAGGAGTCAATGAAGACTGGATAAGGTCATTTATCTCTCTGGAGCCTGTACATAAACCCGGAACAGTATTCCTTTATAATAATATGGCAACGTTTATGCTTTCGGCTATTGTTCAACAGGTAACAGGACAGACCTTGTTCGAATACCTGAAGCCCAGGATCTTTGACCCCCTGACTATACGAGGGATCGACTGGGATATGAATCCGCAGGGAATTAATCTTGGTATGATAGGGCTCAGGCTTCGTACTGAAGATATGGCAAGGTTTGGAGAACTGTTGATAGCTAACGGAAAATGGAAAGGAAAGCAACTTATTCCTGAGCAATGGGTGAAGGAAGCAACATCATTCAAGATTGAAAGTGGTGACCCATCGAACAAGATGCCAAAAGATAGTAATGACTGGGCACAAGGATATTGTTACCAGATGTGGAGGGGAAGGAATAATACTGTACGTCTCGATGGAATGGCAGGGCAGTTTGTAATTTTAATTCCCGATAAGGATGCGATAGTAGTTCTGACGGCAAACGCACGAAATACCCAGGAAGAAATGAACCTGGTTCATACTTATCTGATCCCGGCCATTAAATCGGACAAGGCTATTCCGGCAGAACCGTCATCTTATACTGAATTGCTGAAAAAACAGGCGAATCTGGAAATTAAGCCGGATAACTCAAAACTGACCACATCTGACTTCATAAAGAAAATTTCCGGCAGGGAATTCATCCTGGGAGATAATGACTTTAATATCCAATCTGTTTATTTTACATTCAATAATGGGGAATGCAGTTTTGCATTAAAAAGGGATAATGAAATATCGATTATCAAGAGCGGAACAGGAAACTGGAAGGTGTCAAATACAAAATCACCCTCTCTTTTAGCGCCTCCACGAAGTACATCAAAGTCAATTGATGCAAATTATAAAGTGATCCAGCCTCTGATAAAAGTTGCTTCTGCATATTCCTGGACAGATAATAATACCCTTGAAATAACTGCCCGGTTTGTTGAAGAAAGTCTGGGTTCCGAAACCGTTATATGCAAGTTCAGGGAGTTTAATGGAAATGTAAACTTAACTATTGAACAAAAACCCGGCATTTTTATGGGAAGGCCAACACCAGTAATGACACCAATAAGAGGGACAATTGCAAAAATAGAATAGACATTTTTATTGTATTTAACCCCTCCCCTTAAACAAATAAGGGGAGGGGATAAATCCTTGTTATTAAACGAATTGTATCACTTCCCTTATTGTTTAAAGGGGCTGAACGTTAAAAATAGCCCAGCGGGCTATTTTAGCGAAGGAGTCAGCTTGCGCGAAGGGGACTTGGGAAGGGTTAAGGCGAAAGAGGTCAAGCAGGTATATTAATATTTGCTATAGCCTCCTCAACTTCTGCCGTTGTCATTTCATGATCGGGAAGATTATTCTCAAAATACTTCTCGTAAGCTGAAATGTCGAAATGACCATGCCCGCTAAGATTAAACAGTATTGTCTTTGAGACTCCTTCCAGGTCGGCTTTTCTTGCCTCATCGAGTGCACCTGCGATTGCATATGTGGATTCGGGAGCAGGAAGAATACCTTCTGCCCTTGCAAATTGCACACCTGCTTCAAAACATTCTCTCTGCATTTTTGACTTTGCTTCAATAAAACCGTCTTTCAGCAGCTGACTTACCAGAACGCCCGCACCATGATACCTCAATCCGCCTGCATGTATCTTTGCCGGAATAAAATCATGTCCCAGTGTGTACATAGGAAGGAGTGGAGTCATCCCCGCCGAATCACCAAAGTCATACATAAATTTGCCTTTCGTAAGTTTTGGACAGGAGGCAGGTTCCACTGTCATAAGCCTGATATTTTTTTTGTGACGCAGTTTTTCACGAAGAAATGGGAATGCAATTCCTGAAAAGTTTGAGCCACCGCCAAAACAGCCGACTACAACATCAGGATAATCACCTGCTTTTTCCATCTGAAGAATTGCTTCCTGACCAATGATAGTCTGATGAAGGATGACATGGTTAAGAACACTTCCAAGAGAATACTTGGTATATGGATCCTGAACCGCAATCTCCATAGCTTCGGAAATTGCAATACCAAGGCTTCCCGGAGAGTTGGGATCAGACTCAAGAACTTTTCTTCCGGCAACTGTCATAGTGCTTGGTGAAGCCACTACCTTTGCATTATAGGTGTTCATTAAAAGCTTACGACCTGGTTTCTGGTCATAACTGACTCTAACCATAAAAACAAGAAGTTCAAGTCCGAAATGGTGACAAGCGAAGGCCATGGCGCTTCCCCATTGGCCGGCACCGGTCTCGGTAGTGATTCTTTTGATTCCTTCCATTTTATTATAATATGCCTGTGGAATTGCGGTATTGGCTTTATGTGAACCTGAATAATTGCCACCTTCATATTTGTAATAAATTTTACTTTTTGTACCCAGCGCCTTTTCAAGATTGTAAGCCCTGAATAGTGGTGAGGAACGATAAGTCATATAAAGATCAAGAACCTCTTCAGGAATATCGATATATCTCTCAGTTGAGACTTCCTGTTTTATCAGTTCCATTGGGAACACAGCGGCAAGATCTTCAGGACCAACCGGTTTCCTGGTATCTGGATTCAAGGGAGGCAATGGTTTATTGGGCATGTCTGCCATAATATTATACCATTGGCTGGGCATTTCTTTTTCACTTAGTAAAATCTTGATGTTCTTTTTCATTGTCTGATGGATTGAGATTAATAAATAAAAAGGGCACACTGTGAACAGCGTGCCCTCTATAATAAATATCTTTTAATGTTATATAATGGCTTGTCTCACAGCTGAAATTGTTAAGCTGCACCACGACCAATTATTAAACATTTTTATTTTCATCTTTCAAAATTACTCAAACCTCTAAACCGGTTTGTTACGGTACAAAAATAATCAAAAATTCAAAACATCATCAAAAAATCAAATTATTTTTATAAAAACTAACAGATTGGCTCTTTTTCATGACAGAATTGACTAAAAATCAGACTTTACCTATTATTCATGAACCAGGGCTCCGAGTTGTCTGAGATCATCAAAAAAGCCCGGATATGATTTTGCAACACATTGTGAATCTCTGATATAGACTCTTCCTGATGCACCAAGTGCAGTAATTGCAACGGCCATCGCAATACGGTGATCCTCATGAGACTCAACCTTAGAGCTTTGAGGATTGCCACCCGTCACATTCATTATATCATCTTTAATTTCAATTTTAATATTCATCTTGCCAAACTCTTCCTGTAGTGTTTTAGCACGGTCACTTTCCTTGTAAATCAGCCTTGAAACTCCCTTTATTACAGAAGTTCCTTTGCAATACGAAGCAAGGGCAACAAGAGGCGGAAACAGATCAGGTGAATCAGTGGCATCAAAATCAAATGACGTTAATTCTGACTTTGAAATTTCTATTTTGTCATCACCAATCATCATTTTTGCACCTGCTTTTTCAAGTGCGTAAATAATCGACATATCGCTCTGCCTGCTGTTTTTCCTGAGACCACTTACCGTAATATGTCCATTAATTGCTCCGGCGACCAGGAGAAAAGCTCCGCTGCTCCAGTCGCCTTCCACATTGTAACTGAGAGGTGTATATTTTTGCTTACATGGAACTCTGAAAAGTGAATACCCTTGATTCTCAATCGTTATCCCGAATGAACTGAGAATCTCGATTGTCATGTCGATATATGGCTTGCTTTTCAGATTATTGACTTTAATTTCAGAGTCCTTTTTAGCAAGTGGAAGAGCCATTAAAAGTCCGGTTAAAAGCTGGCTGCTAACCGATCCATCAATCTCACATTTTCCACCGGTTAGTGGTCCACGAATAGAAAGAGGAAGAAAACCTGCTGTGCTTGAACACTTTGCACCAAGCTGATTTAAAGCATCTTCTATCATGAACATAGGTCTCTTCTTGAGCGAATTGGCGCCAATCATACAAATTTCCACAGGATATAATGCAGCAATAGGGGAGAACATTCTGATAGCCAGACCCGATTCACCGCAATTCAGTTTTGGCTCTTTCAGAACTGCAGATCCAACGATTTTCATCTCATTGACCTGTGGTTCAATCCTGGCACCAAGACCAACCGCAATACTCATTGCTGCCAGAGAGTCGTCGCAATAAGAGGGATTATGGATTATACTTTCTCCATCAGCCAGTAACGCGGCAGCAATTGCCCGTTGTGTCATGCTTTTTGAAGCTGGAGCCTTTATGCTGCCCTTTAACGCTGAAGGTTCTAAGTATCTTTCCATACGTTTCTTTTTAGCTTTATATTTTTATGCTCAGAAGACTATACTAAAACTTAAAATCCATTAACCGCAAAGATCGCAAAGATTTTACGCAAAGGTCGCAAAGAAACGATCTTTAATAATTTGACTTTGCGCACTTTGCGCCTTCTTAGCGTACTTTGCGGTTAAAAAGACAGGGGGTGTTCTTCATTATTTTTTTCCGTTCTGGCTCTTTACATCAGTATTCATCACTTTCATCTGGTGATTAATAGATTCCTGATGAATGGCTTTAAATATTGTATCAATTAGTTCTGGACTAAGTCCCTTTGCAAGACCTTTTGCAATAACTTTATTAATTATTTCCTCCCACCTTGTTGTTTGCAAGATAGTAATATTATTTTCCTTTTTATAATGACCGATTGTTTCTGCAATTTTCATTCTTTTTTCCATGAGATCGAGGAGATGATCATCGTAAACGTCGATTTGCTGCCTCAATTCCCCCAATACGTCGAGTAGTTTAGGATCGGAAGTGCTTGGATTACGAAGAATAAGCCTGCTTAGAAGTTCCTTCAGGTCATTTGGAGTCAGTTGTTGAGCGGCATCACTTAATGCTTTTGAAGGGTTGATATGAGATTCGAGCATCAAACCGTCAAAATTAAGGTCCATTGCCTTCTGCGATATTTCATGAAGGAATTGTCTTGCGCCTCCTATATGACTTGGGTCGCATATAATGGGAAGATCAGGAATTCTCCGACGAAGTTCAATAGGCAATTGCCAGTTTGGCTGATTGCGGTATAACGTTTTTTCATAGGAAGAGAATCCTCTGTGTATTGCACCAATCCGGGTGATACCTGCCCGGGCTATTCTTTCTATAGCTCCTATCCACAGCTCAAGGTCAGGGTTAATAGGATTTTTTATCAGAACCATTACATCCACTCCGCTCAGTGCATCAGAAATCTCCTGCACTGTAAAAGGGTTAACGGAAGTCCGGGCACCGATCCACAACATATCAATTCCATATTTCAAAGCTTCATACACATGCTTTTCATTTGCTACTTCAGTGCCTACCATCAGACCAGTCTCCTGTTTAACCCTTCTGAGCCACTTTAAACCTTCAGTTCCGACTCCTTCAAATGAATTAGGACGCGTTCTTGGTTTCCAGATACCAGCTCTGAAGACACTTACCTGTTTTATCTTAGCCAATTGTGTGGCAGTCTCCATAACCTGCTCCTCTGTTTCTGCACTGCATGGTCCTGATATCAGAAAAGGTCTCCCTTTATGGCCTCTCCAGTCCTGAATAAGTGTATTCTTAAGTTTTACTTCCATTGTATTGGTGTTAAATTGTCAAATAATTTTTATTCCTTTTGGCCCCCCTGCCCCCCTAAAGGGGGGTAAAATCTTCTCTGATATTTAAGTAAATTAATTGTCAGAGTATTTGCTCCCCTTTAGGGGAGCTCCCACGTAGCGGGTGAGGGGCTCCAAATCTCCAAACTTAATTTAGTATCTTCCTTATCTTATTTGCTTCCTCCATCAGAGCTTTTAGTCCTTCCAGATCTTTTTCTGAAATTTTTTTCCTGAATGCATTCATCTTCTCAATATATGTATCCATAACTTCAAGGATATATTTTGAATTTTCAATGAATATCGGAGCCCAGGTCTCACCGTTGCTCTTAGCCAGACGGACTGTACTTTCGAAACCACCACCTGCCAGTGTAAGAATATTCTGTTCTTCCTGTTCCTTTTCGAGAACACTTAATGCAAGGGAAAATGAAGTAATATGTGATATGTGTGAGATATAAGCCACATGAACATCATGTTCCGATGAATTCATATATACTTTATGCATGTTCAGCAAGTCAAGCATTTTTTCAACTGTTGACAGAGCATCAGGATCACTCAACTCTTTGTCACAGACAATAGCAGTTTTGTAATCAAATAGTTTCCCTATAGCGGCCAGGGGACCTGAATATTCCGTACCTGCCATTGGATGGACGGCTACATATCTGCCCCTTGCCGGATGATTTTTTGAAATACCCGCTATGCTCCCTTTTGTTGAACCCATATCGGCAACAATTTTTGAAGTACCTGAGAGTCTATCCAGAATTCCGGGGAGCATTTTGCAATTTGTACTAACCGGTGTCGAAAGTATAATAAGGTCACTTTTATCTATGGCGCTTTCAAGAGTGTCGTTTTCATCAACCAACCCGCATAGCAATGCTATATTCTGATGATGCAAATTGGTGTCAACTCCGATTATTTTATCTGCAAAACCCCGTTTACGAAGATCGACCATCAACGATCCTCCGATTAGTCCTATTCCAACCACTGTTACTGTCATTTCTTTTATTTCAGATGAATTTTTAATCTTTCTTTTGCTTCTTCAAGTCGTTTCTCATTTGCACACAATGAGATACGGATATATCTCTGACCTGCTTCGCCGAAAATGAATCCGGGAGTGATAAACACATTACAAGTGTTCAGAATCTCTTCAATGAAAACTTCACAATTATTGATTTCCGCTGGAATTCGTCCCCAGACAAACAGACCAACCTGTGATTTGTCATAGTGGCAATTAAGAAGATCCATTATTTCTTCAACTATTTTTTTCCTTTTTCTGTAGACTTCGTTTACTGCAGAGTACCACGATTCTTCGTTTTTGAGTGCATCAACAGCAGCCATTTGCATTCCAAGGAACATACCTGAATCCATGTTGCTTTTTACCTTCAGAATTGTTTTAATATAATCACTGTTGCCTGCAACCATTCCAATTCTCCAACCTGGCATATTATGCGATTTACTCAGTGAATTGAGTTCCAATGCAGTCTCTTTTGCTCCATCCACCTGAAGGAGACTCAGGTAATCATTATTCAGTATGAAACTGTACGGATTGTCGTTAACAAGAAGAATGTTGTGTTTTCCTGAAAAGCTGACTAGTTGCTCAAAGAGTTCAACTGACCCTTTGGCTCCGGTTGGCATATTTGGATAATTTACCCACATTATTTTGACTTTGCTCAGATCGCTTTTTTCCAGAGCTTTCAAATCGGGAAGCCAGCCATTTTCTTCTGTAAGCTCATATTTTCTCACTATGCCGCCAACCAGATTCGTGACCGAGGAATAGGTAGGGTAACCGGGGTCAGGTACCAGAACCTCATCACCCGGATTTACAAATGCCATACTTATGTGCATTATTCCTTCCTTGCTGCCCATAAGAAGCAGAATTTCGTTTTCCGGATTCAGGGAAACGTGGAAATATTTTTTGTACCAATCAGCAAATCCTTTCCTGAGGGCGGCTATGCCTGAATAACTCTGGTAGCCGTGCGATGTTGGCTTTCTGGCTTCATTAATAAGCGCTGAAACGGTGTTATCAGAAGGCGGCTGATCGGGACTGCCAATGCCAAGATTAATAACATCCAGTCCTTCACTGCGCATTCTGTCAATTTGTGCAAGTTTTTGTGAGAAGTAATACTCCTGAACACTTGCAGTACGGTCGGCAGGTTTAACTTTCATATAGCATGTCACCTTTAAAATATACACCAAGTATTTCGAGGTTACTGGTATATTTATCCAGGACCCTCCTTATTATGTCGGATTTTGTGTTTTTATTAAGTTCAAGATCGACGTAGAACATGTACTCCCATTCTCCGTTTAACCGGGGGACAGATTGGATTTTTGAAAGGTTGATATCCAGTTCAGCTAATTTATCGAGTACTTTGGCAAGTGATCCTGGCTTATGGCCGGTAGAAAAACATATTGACACTTTATTGCCTCTTGTATTGCCTTTGTCCTCACTTCCAATAACAAGAAACCTTGTATAATTCTGTTTATATGTTTCAATACCAGGCGCAAGTATTTCAAGTCCATAAAGTTCTGCAGCATTGGTTGGAGCTATAGTGGCTACCCCTTTTAGCCCCGATTCGCTTATCTGCCTTGCGCTTCCGGCTGTATCATCGCTTTCTATAAGAGTTATTCCGGGATACTGATTCAGGAATGTCATGCATTGTACAATTGCAATAGGATGAGTCCGGATTTCCTTTATATCTGATATTTTTTGGTCGGGAAGAGCCATGAGATTCTGTTTGATCCTCAGATTATGTTCTCCAAGGATTTTCATTCCCGACTCTCTTATAAGTGTATAATTATAAAGAATACTCCCTGATCTGGCATTTTCAATAGCCATTACAGCAAAGTCAGCTTCTCCATTCTTTAAAGTGATGAGCTCAAGATCAAATGTGGAGCATGCCAATATTTCAATTTCATCATAGTTAAAATACTGTCGGGCAGCGACTTCGTGGAAACTTCCTTTTTCTCCCTGTATTGCAATTTTCATTTCATAAATGTATTAAAATAAGCAAGGGTCCTTTCGGGACCCTTGCTTCATATAATTTAATATTATCTGTATACAAAAATCCCTTATCTGTTTTTAAAATAAAAATAGAAGTAAAAATAGGAGGCGAAATATTTGTATACTTTATTCATTAGTTGCGTTATTCTTTACAAAAGTAACTGATTTTTTAAAAAAACAATCAAAAAGTTATAAAAAGTAAGATTTAAATTAAATATATTTAATTTATAGGTGCCACGCCATGGCGTGGCACCTACATTAATATTATAATTCAGAGGTAGGGTCATGCCATGGCATGACCCTACAATTCATCCTCTCTTTTCATGCCTCTTTTTCAACACATCTTCAATATCGCTGAAGGTGACATTTTTCGATTTCAGTAAAATAAGAAAATGATAAAGCAAATCCGCTGCTTCATTTTGGAACAACCCAATGTTATCATCTTTCGCTTCAATTATTAATTCAACAGCTTCTTCCCCTACTTTTTGGGCGACTTTATTAATACCTTTTTTATATAGTCTGTTTGTGTAAGACTCTTCAGTATTTTTTTTGATACGCTGATTGATAATATGTTCTAATTCATATATGAAACCCTTTGGTGTTTCCTCCCCAAAACATGAAGTACTTCCGGTATGACAAACCGGACCGGCAGGATCGACTCTGATCAGTATTGTATCATTGTCACAATCGCTTAAAATCTCTTCAACGTTCAAATAATTTCCTGATGTTTCTCCTTTCGTCCAGAGCCGGTTCTTGCTCCTGCTGAAAAATGTAACTTTTTTCTCATTTTTGGTTTTTGTTAATGCTTCTTCATTCATATAGCCAACCATTAAAACCTGAAGTGTGTTGTTATCCTGAATAACTACCGGTACCAGTCCGTTACCTTTTGAAAAGTCGATTTTCTCCATATTGATTTTATTTATTTAAACCTCTGTGGTATAGATACCCAATTTGAGCGTCGATACGGTTGCCCTGCAGGCGCCGATTTGTAATCGGTGCCTAAAACATAAGCACGGATTGTAAATCCGCGCTAGCGATGCTAACATCCTCTGTGTAAGTTCTTCATTTTTAGTTACACAGAGAGCCTCTGTACTGTTGCCCTGCTGGCGCCGATTTGGCTTCGCCGAGCTCGCAGTAGATGGTTAAGTATCTGTAGCCAAAACATTCTTCTCTGCTCGGTTGTAATCGGTGCCCAAAACACAATAAGCACGGATTGTAAATCCGCGCTAGCGACGCTAACATCCTCTGTGTAAGTTCTTCATTTTTAGTTACATATAGAGCCTCTGTGCTGTTGCCCTGCTGGCGCCGATTTGGCTTCGCCGAGCTCGCAGTAGATGGTTAAGTATCTGTAGCCAAAACATTCTTCTCTGCTCGGTTGTAATCGGTGCCTAAAACATAAGCACGGAATGTAAATCCGCGCTAGCGATGCTAACATCCTTATCTGATAGCAATGCCTTCTGATTTAAGGTACTTTTTCAGATCCCTTATATCGATCTCACCAAAATGAAATATGCTGGCTGCCAGAGCTCCGCTGCAGCTGGTATTAAAAAAGACATCACGGAAGTCTTCCTTAGTTCCTGCACCTCCCGATGCAATGACGGGGATATTAACATTTGAGCTTACTGCACCTGTTATATCAATCGAAAACCCAGTCTTGGTTCCATCGTTGTTCATTGACGTGAGGAGTATTTCACCAGCTCCAAGGTTTTCAACCTCATTTGCCCAGTCCAGTGTTCTTAACTGAGTCATTGTACGGCCTCCATTTATAAATACAATCCATTCATTATCAATTAGTTTTGTGTCAATAGCAATAACAACACATTGACTTCCAAATTGTGCTGCTACCTCGGAGATAAGCTCAGGCCTCCTCACGGCAGATGAATTTATAGTGACTTTATCCGCACCTGCTTTAATAAGGATTGCAACGTCATCAGCAGTTTCAATTCCGCCTCCGACTGTAAATGGTATATTAATTTCAGCGGCAATTCTTTCCACCAGTGCGGCAAGTGTTTTTCTGTTTTCGATAGTAGCAGTTATATCGAGGAAGACCAATTCATCAGCGCCCTGTTTCACATAGATTTTTGCAAGCTCAACAGGGTCTCCTGCGTCGATCAGGTTTACAAAATTTACTCCTTTCACTGTTCTCCCGTCTTTTATATCGAGACAGGGGATTATGCGTTTCTTTAACATAAATTACTTAATTCCTTTAAAGTTATTTTCCCCTCATAAAAAGCTTTGCCTATAATAACTCCTTCACAACCTGATTCCATAATGTCTTCAATATCTTTTACTGATGAAATTCCCCCACTCGCTATAAGGTTGATATTTACCTTGTTGAGGATATCTTTATACAAATTTACTGATGGCCCCTGGAGCATACCGTCTTTACTTATATCAGTGCATATTGTATACTTAACACCTTTTGCTCTGTAATCTGAAATAAATCCGATAACATCTTTATCTGAAGTTTCAAGCCAACCGCTTTTTGTAACTTTTCTTCCGATGCAATCAGCTCCAAGTATAAGCTTTTCCTGGCCTAGCTTTGCCAGCCAGTGTAAAAAGAGATCAGGGTCAGTAACGGCTATACTACCAGCTGTTACCTGTCGGGCCCCTGCATTAAATATTGTTATCAGATCATCATATGTTCTTAATCCACCTCCAAAGTCAATTTTTAAATTTGTTTTCTGTGCAATTTTTTCAAGGATCTTGATATTTTCTATTTTCCTGTTTTTGGCACCGTCAAGATCAACAAGATGCAGATATTTTATTCCATTGCCTTCCAGTTTTAATGCCATTTCGAGAGGATCCTCATTATAGATTTTTTTTGTCTTGAAATCTCCCCTTATAAGCCTTACACATTTCCCGCCTAAAATATCAATAGCTATTATTATCCTCATAGTTCCAGAAAGTTTTTTAATAATTTCTCACCTGGCCCTGCTGATTTTTCAGGATGAAATTGAGTTGCATAGAAATTATTTTTTTGCATGGCTGAGCTGAAAGGTACGATATAATCGCATGTGGCAGTAGTGAAAGACGATATTTCTGCATAATAGCTGTGCACAAAATAAAGATCATCAATAACTTTTACTCCTTTGAAAAGATCGCCTTTGATTGTCATGGAATTATGCCAGCCCATATGAGGAATTTTATCTACAGGAGGGAACAGTCTGACATTAACATCATATATTCCAAGACAATCAGTATCTCCTTCTTCTGAATACCTGCACATCAGCTGCAGTCCAAGACAAATTCCTAACACGGGTTGTTTCAATGAGGTTATTATTTTATCCAAACATTTTTCCCTGAGATATCTCATTGCACTACTCGCTTCTCCGACTCCGGGGAAAATAACTTTATCCGCATTGATAAGTTCAGATGGATCATCTGTTATAATGCTTTCATAACCAAGCCGGTTCAATGCATTTTGAACAGATTTTATATTACCGGCATTATATTTAACTATAGCTATCATAAACTGCCTTTCGTTGTTGGCAGGTTAAAGTTATCGGTCTGTTTAACTGCCTGTTTAAGAGCTTTTGCAAATGCTTTGAATATAGCTTCGATCTTATGATGCTCATTTTCACCTTCCGCACTTATATTCAGATTGCATTTTGCTGTGTCACTGAATGACTTAAAGAAATGGAAGAATAGTTCTGAAGGAATTTCTCCAACCTTCTCTCTCGTAAATTTTACATCCCAGATTAACCAGGGACGCCCTCCAAAATCGAGAGCGACACGGGCAAGACAATCATCCATAGGCAGAACGAAACTATATCTTTCTATTCCTTTTTTTCCTCCAAGAGCATTCCTGATCGCTTCACCAAGTGCAAGTGCCACATCTTCTATGGTATGATGTTCGTCAATATGAAGATCCCCTTTGGCCTGAAGATTAAGATCGATGTTGCCATGACGAGAAATCTGTTCAAGCATGTGGTCAAAAAATCCTAGTCCGGTATTAATCATGCTCTTGCCTGTTCCGTCAAGATTGAGTTCTATTTCTACTGAAGTTTCAGAAGTTTTTCGTAGAATCTTTGCAGTACGCGGAATATTCTTCAGATATTTATATATGTCGTCCCATGAATTTGTGTTGAGTGTCGCATCGGGTAATTTTTTACTGCCGATAAATATGGCTTTGCATCCAAGATTCTTTGCCAGTTCAACATCCGACTGTCTGTCACCTATAACATATGAGGAATCGAGGTCGATGCCCTGTGCGAGATATTTTACAAGCATCGCTGTACCGGGTTTTCGTGTAGGCGCATTTTGTGAAGGCATTGTATTGTCAATGAATATTTCTTTGAAGACGATACCTTCTCCCTTGAGTATTTCCAGCATTTTATTATGAACAGGCCAGAAAGTTTCTTCAGGGTATGAGGGTGTTCCCATTCCATCCTGGTTGGTTACCATAACTAATTCAAAATCAGTTTCCATTGCAATCTTCGACAGAGAGGTTATAACTCCCGGAAGGAAGGTCATCTTGACGAAACTATCAACCTGCTCGTCTTCAGGTTCGTTCAGTATAGTACCATCACGGTCGATAAAAAGCACTTTCTTCATACTAACTTAAATATTTGATATTCATCGACCCCCTTCCCAACCTTCCCCCAAGGGGGAAGGAGCAAATCAAACCTTTCCCCCTTGGGGGAAATAAGAAAGGGGGTAAATATTTTTAGTTTATTCATAATTCCTTCAAAGCCTGGATGAGCATATCATTTTCACTCTTTGTACCTACCGTTATCCGCAGACAATTATCAATTACGCTGCTGCGGTTGCGGATTATTATATTCTTTTTAACCAATGAATTATATATATTATTTGCGTCTTTGACTTTTATAAGAACGAAGTTGGCATCAGATGGATATACTTTTTCCACAACGTTCATTTCTGATAGAAGATGAACAAGCCTTACTCTCTCTCTTGTAATTCTGAGAACCTGCTTTTTATATTCATCGATACGTGAAAGTTTTTTTAAAACAGTTTGCTGATTAATGGTACTGATATTATAAGGAGGTTTCATTTTGTTGAAATACTGAATTATAGCGGGATTTGTGAAAGCCATGCCAACCCTTACCGCTGCCAGGCCGAAAGCTTTGCTAAAGGTTTGCATTATAATCAGATTAGAGTATTTGTCGATAAGCTTAATAAATGAAGGCTTCTCCGTGAAATCAATATATGCTTCGTCAATAATTACTATTCCGTTGAAATTCTTCACGAGGTATTCAACATCATTATAATTCATTGAGTTGGATGTCGGATTATTCGGGGAACAAATGAAGATCAGTTTCAGTTTTTGGTCATTGAGCAGATTTTCCGTTTTTAAGAGATCAATCTGGAACTTTTCATTTAACGGGATTTTTAAAACTTCGATATCATTTACTGAGGCTGCTACTTCATACATACCATAAGTAGGAGTGAAGGTCAATATTTTGTCAGTTCCCGGATTGCAGAATATTCTGATGCAAAGATCAATAATTTCATCACTCCCGTTTCCAAGAAAAATTCTTTCCTGATCAACCTTTTTAATCCCGGATATAGCTGATTTAAGTTCCTTTTGATACGGATCGGGATACCGGTTTAGCTTCCCGAAAGGGTTCTCGTTGGCATCCAGAAAAATACCGGTCTTACCTTTATAATCATCTCTGGCTGATGAATAAGGAATAAGTCTCAATACATTTTCGCGTACAAGTTTTTTAAGATCTGTCATTCTTCAAACTTTTTAGTCTTATGCTCACAGCATTTTTATGACCCGTTAATGACTCGGCTTCAGCCAGAAGTTCTATTATGGGCCCAAGTTCCTTTAGTCCTGCTGCATTTATTTCCTGGAAGGATATTTTTTTGAGGAAACTGTCAACGGATACACCGCTGTAACTTTTTGCATACCCGTTAGTCGGAAGAGTATGGTTAGTCCCTGAAGCGTAATCACCGGCACTTTCACAGCTATAATTTCCAACAAATACAGATCCGGCATTTATTATTTTTTCAATAAATGATCCCGTATCTGAGATATTCAGAATAAGATGTTCAGGTGCATAGAGGTTACTGAATTCCACGCAATCGTTCAGGGAGGGTAGTAAAATAAGCCTGCTGTGTTCAAGTGACCTTGAGGCGATTTCTTTCCTCTGGAGCAGTTCGAGTTGTTGATAGACTTCATATTTGACTTTTTCAACAAAATCTATGTCATCCGTCAACATCAAAACCTGGCTGTCGGGACCATGTTCGGCTTGCGAGAGGAGGTCTGCAGCAACAAATTCTGGATTAGCCAGACTATCAGCAATTATTAGTACTTCACTCGGCCCTGCAGGCATATCTATGGCTATTCCATCCTGCTGTACAAGTCCTTTGGCTTTTGTTACATACTGATTACCAGGTCCGAAGATCTTATAAACTTTAGGAATGCTTTCAGTTCCGTAAGCCATGGCTGCGATAGCCTGGGCACCTCCTGCTTTATATATTTCGGTTATGCCGAGAAGTTGTGCCGTAAAAAGGATCAGGGGGTTAATTTTCCCGTCTTTGCCGGGAGGTGTACAGACAATAATCTCTTTGCATCCTGCTATTTTCGCAGGAATAGCGAGCATCAGTAGCGTTGAAAATAATGGCGCACTTCCACCGGGAATATAGAGACCGACCTTCTCAATTGCTACACTTTTTCTCCAGCATTTCACTCCACCCGATGTTTCAATTACTGGTTCTATTGTAAGTTGTGCTGAATGGAACCTCTCAATATTCGCTTTGGCTTTCCCTATAGCAGCTTTTAAATCCTTAGATATATTTTTATCAGATACCAGGAATTCACCTGGCAGAACTTTTAAATTTGCCGGAGCAAAACCATCAAATTTTTCGGAAAAGGAATAAATAGCACTATCGCCCTCCGATTTTACACTATTAATAATAGCGTTGACGATGCTTTCGAGATTGTCTCTTTCAATGTGAGGGCGGATGCAAAGTTCATCCCACATTCCTTTCTCAGGTAAGAAAAATGTTTTCATCAGAGTATCATTTTCTCAATTGGAATGACCAGAATACCTTCTGCACCTGCCGCCTTCAGCTGATCGATACTTTCCCAGAATTCATCCTCCTTCACTACTGAATGGAGGCTGAACCATCCTTTTTCAACCAATGGAACTATTGTAGGACTTTTCATCCCGGGCAGAATACTGCATATTTTTGTGATTGCTGACTCAGGGGTATTAAGAAGTATATATTTATTCTCTTTTGCATTTTTTACTGCCCTGATCCTGAAAAGTAAACTATTAAGAATGGTTTGCTTTTCAGTTGAAAGATTCTTATTTCCAATAATGACTGCCTGACTTTTGAGGATTGTCTCTACTTCATGCAAGCCATTTGTAAGAAGTGTACTGCCTGAACTTACTATATCACAGATAGCATTAGCGAGACCAATTCCGGGAGCTATTTCCACACTTCCGCTGATCTCCTCTATCTCGGCAATGATATTATTTTTTTTGAGAAATCCTTTTAGAATGTATGGGTAGCTTGTTGCTATCTTCTTATTCATGAAATATCCTAAACCCTCATATTTTTCTTCTTTTGGAATGGCCAGACTAAGCCTGCATTGAGCAAATCCGAGCTGTTCAATAACAGTTACATCTTTGTTCTTTTCAAAAACCATGTTTTCTCCTAGAATGCCAATATCCGCTACCTGTTGTTCAACATATTGAGGGATGTCATCATCCCTTAGGAAAAGAAGTTCTACAGGAAAATTCTTTGCTGAGGTTTTAAGGACGCTAATGCCATTTGAGAATTTGATACCGCATTCTTCAAGTAAATTCTTTGAGTTATCACTGAGTCGTCCGCTCTTTTGAATTGCGATTTTTAGTTTACTCATATTATTTTTAATGTGTCTGAGCAAAACATGCGGGAAAGAAAAACCCGCCTGACTATGCTCAGACGGGTTTATGATATTATTAGTTCACACCTATACCATTGTCACCTCGCCTGAAAGCAAAAATGAAAATGATGGTGTGACGTTGTTTTATAATACATTTCTTAAAATTATAAATGCAAAGATATGAAATAATTAATGAATTGTGCAAAAAATGAACTAAAACTTAAATAATCTCTTTCACTTATTTGTATTAGCCATTCAATTAATCACACTTCCAAACCCCATAGACATCAACTTAAGCTTTGGGTATGAATGAAATACAGGATAAAAAAGTTTCCCCTCCTTCAAAAGGAGGGCAAATGTATAAGGTTTTAATTCTCAGTGCACTACACTGAAGGGATCAGACCCTCTCTGCAACCAGATCTCCAACCTCCGTTGTAGAATATCCCATCTTTCCGGCTCCCATGTCTTTCAGCTTATTGGCAGTTACATCCATAATTGCATTTTCTATTGCTTTGGCTGCTTTTTCTTCGCCAAGATGTTCAAGCATCATACCTCCGCATGCAATTGAAGCCAGCGGATTAATAATGTTCATCCCGGTATATTTTGGCGCAGAGCCTCCGATAGGCTCAAACATAGATACTCCTGCAGGATTTATATTACCACCGGCAGCTATTCCCATACCACCCTGTGTAATGGCACCAAGATCTGTTATAATATCTCCGAACATATTTGTTGTAACAATAACATCGAACCACTCAGGGTTCTTAACCATCCACATGACAGTTGCATCCACATGAAAGTATTCTCTCTTGATATCAGGATAATCAGCTTTACCAATTTCATGAAAAGCTCTTTCCCAAAGATCAAATACATATGTCAGGACATTTGTTTTTCCACAAAGGGCCAGCGTTTTTTTCTTGTTTCTTTTTCTTGTATATTCAAAAGCATAGCGCAGACAACGTTCTACCTGGAAACGGGTATAGACCATATTCTGAATCGCGACTTCATCGGGTGTTCCTTTCATCGCAACACCGCCTATGCCAGTATAAACATCGCCTGTATTTTCCCTTACAACAACATAATCAATATGTTCGGGACCTTTGTCCTTGAGAGGAGTAGCAACTCCAGGGTAAAGTTTTATGGGGCGAAGATTAATATACTGATCAAGATCAAACCGTAATTTTAAAAGAATTCCTTTCTCAAGGATACCGGGTTTTACATCGGGATGTCCAATTGCTCCCAAAAAAATTGAATCAAACTTTTTTAATTGCTCAGTAGCCGAATCGGGTAAAATTTCACCTGTTCTCAGGTAGCGGTTTCCTCCAAAATCGAACTCTTCGAATTGAAAATTAAATCCAAATTTTCCTGCAACTGCATTCAGGACTTTTTTACCTTCCCTTACCACTTCAGGACCTGTACCATCACCCGGGATGACAGCAATTTTGTAAGTTTTACTCATAGTTTGTTTTATTTGACCTGTATATTTACTTCGTTTAATATTTTACTGGCTTTTAATTCAAAATTTTCGATGATATTAAGCATTCTTTCAGTTGCCTTAATGGCTGATTCTGTCTGGTCGGCATCAAATCCGCGCGTCTTAAACTCCTTACCATCATAGTCCCATGTAATTACAGTCTCAACAAAGGCATCTGTTTTTCCTCCCGGAGGGATAGAGACCTGGTAATCAGTTAATGCGGGGTATTGTTTGCCTAGTTTATTATAAATTATCCGCAGTGCTTTCATAAAAGCATCGTATTGTCCGTCTCCTGATGATGTTTCCTGGTATAACTTATTATCGATCTCAATCTGAACACTTGCAAAAGGTTTCAGACCATAAGAGAGAGAGAGAGAATAATTTTTGATAAATATCTTATAGTTTATCTCTTCACTTCCGAGCACATCGGCAATAATAAAGGGCAGGTCCTCAGTGGTGACATTTTCTTTTTTATCACCAAGCTCAATGACTCTCTGTGTTACTTTAGTGAGTGATTCCGGGTTCAGAAAAAGGCCGAATTCCTCAAGGTTTTTCCTTATTGTTGCTTTCCCTGATTGTTTTCCAAGAGCATATTTTCTTTTTCTGCCAAATCTTTCAGGAAGGAGGCTGTTAAAATAGAGGTTGTCTTTACTGTCTCCATCTGCATGAACACCTGAAGTTTGTGTAAAAACGTTTTCACCTATAACAGGTTTATTTACAGGGATCCTTATTCCGCTGAACGTTTCTACAATTTTACTTGCTTTGGTTATTTCGAATTCATTTATCCCGGTATTGATCTTAAGAAGATCTTTCAGAACTCCTATAACACTTGAAAGAGGAGCATTTCCTGCTCTTTCTCCAAGCCCGTTAATAGTAGTATGAATTCCGGTAATACCTGCCTTAACAGCCGAAAAGACATTAGCGACTGCCAGATCATAATCATTATGTGCATGAAAATCAAAATGGAGCGCCGGATATCGGTCAATGATTTTTTTACAGAAATCAAAGGTCTGCTCAGGATTCAGAATACCCAGAGTATCGGGAAGCATAAATCTCTTAATGTCTTCATCCTTCAAAGAATCAATAAGATAGTATACATACTCTTCAGAATGGATCATTCCGTTTGACCAATCCTCCAGATAGAGATTTACATCCATATCCCTATTGCCGGCTTTCCTGATAATTTCTTTTATATCATGAACGTGTGCGTCGGGCGTTTTCTTCAATTGTTTTTCAAGATGACGCAGTGATCCCTTGCAAAGAAGATTAATAACCTTGGCACCTGCATCATCTATCCAGTTTAATGAAATATCACCATCAACAAATCCGAGAACTTCAATTTTCCGGTGGAGATTGTTATGTCGTGCCCAATCGGTAATTTGTCTGATAGCTTCAAATTCACCTGAAGAGACACGGGCTGAGGCAACTTCAATCCGGTCGACCTTTAGATCTTTGAGCAAAAGCTTTGCAACATGAAGTTTTTCCAGCGGTGAATAAGAAACTCCTTGTGTTTGTTCTCCATCCCTCAGGGTGGTATCCATTATCTCAACTTTCATTTTACAATGATTTGGTTTTCTCATAACTGGTTATAAAACTTTTCATACTTAACAGAAAATCAATATCATCCAGTCCTTTCAGTAAACATTCCTTCTTGTAGGGATTTATCCCGAATTTTACAGAATCTCCTGTTGGTAATATCGTAAATGTCTGATTCATCAGATCAATTTTAACTTTAGTACCGGAGTCCTTTTGGACAAGATTAAGGAGTTTCTTCAGCAAGTCGTCAGATACTACAATTGGCAGCAGGCCATTATTCAGTGCATTATTGGTGAAAATATCAGCAAAAAAACTCGATACTACTGCTCTGAATCCATAATCATAGATGGCCCATACAGCATGCTCCCTGCTTGATCCGCTGCCGAAATTTTTACCGCCAACAAGTACTTGTCCTCCATAATTTGGATCATTGAGAATAAATTCACTGTTTTTTTCACCTGCTTTTGTATATCTCCAGTCGCGGAAAAGATTATCACCGAAACCCTGTCTGGATGTAGCGCTTAGAAACCTTGCCGGGATTATCTGGTCCGTATCAACATTTTCAAATGGGAGAGGAACGCATGTTGATTCAAGAATATCAAATTTAACTTTAGCCATATCTGATTATTTTTTTACTTCTGTTAATAATTCTCTTGGATCACTGATCACGCCTGTTATTGCAGCAGCAGCAGCAGTCAACGGGCTGGCCAGAAGAGTTCTTGAACCGGGTCCCTGTCTTCCTTCAAAATTCCTGTTAGATGTAGACACAGCATATTTCCCTGTTGGAATTTTATCTTCGTTCATAGCCAGACATGATGAACAGCCTGGTTGTCTTACCTCGAAACCTGCATCCTTATACAATTCCATCAATCCTTCGGCCAGCATCTGTTGTTCAACTTTTTTTGAACCGGGAACGATCAATGCAGTTATATTAGCTGCTTTCTTCCTGCCTTTAATAATCTGTGCAAAAGCTCTGAAATCTTCTATTCTTCCATTCGTACAGCTTCCGATAAATACATAATCTACAGGATGTCCCAGAAGTTTCATACCTGGTTTAAATCCCATGTAATCGAGTGATTTTATGAAAGACGAAGAGGCTTCATCACCGCTCTTATCTGTAAGGGGAATAGAATCATCTATTGCCATTCCCATTCCCGGATTTGTCCCATATGTTATCATGGGTTTTATTGAACCTGCATCGAATTTGAGATCGCGGTCGAAGACCGAGCCTGCATCGCTTTTCAGATTACTCCATTCATTTATTGAAGACTTAAGGTCTTTAATTCCAGGAATGGAAGAAAGGTTTTTCAGATAGGTGAAAGTCGTTTCGTCAGGAGCGATTAAACCTCCCCGCGCACCCATTTCGATGCTCATATTACAGATAGTCATTCTGGCTTCCATGCTTAAGCATCTTATTGCAGATCCGGCATATTCAACAAAATAGCCGGTTGCACCACTGGCTGAGATCTCTGATATAATATACATAATTATATCTTTGGAAGTGACTCCATTTTGAAGTACACCATCGAGAGTAATCCTCATTTTTTTTGGTTTTGGCTGAAGAATGCACTGGGTGGCAAGTACCATCTCTACCTCGCTGGTACCTATGCCAAATGCTATCGTTCCAAATGCGCCATGAGTTGATGTATGACTATCACCACATACAATTGTCATTCCCGGCAGGGTATATCCGAGTTCTGGTCCGATAACATGAACAATGCCATTCTTTGGATGATTAAGACCAAATAATTCAATTCCATGCTTCTTACAGTTCTCGGTTAGTCTTTCAACCTGATTTCTGGATAGTTGATCACGAATAGCAAGATGCTGATCTTTTGTTGGTATGTTGTGGTCGGCCGTGGCAATAGTTTTCCCGGGCCTGAAAACAGGTATCCCGCGTTCATTCAGGCCGTTAAAAGCCTGTGGGCTGGTGACTTCATGAATATAATGCCTGTCAATGTAAAGTACATCGGGTCCATCTTCAATAGACCTCACTACATGACTGTCCCAGATTTTATCGAAAAGTGTTTTTGGTTTCATTTAATCATTTTAAATTTTTTCGTTCCCTTTTTTTGCCCCCGACCCTTTTTACCTCACCCCAACCCCTCTCCTTGAGGAGAGGGGCTTATATAGATGAATTTCCTTCTCTTACCCCCTTCTCTTTCAGGAGAAGGGGGCAAGGGGGATGAGGTTCTCTCTGCCTCGGATCGCGGTGTTATTTAATTTTTGAAAGAGCGTCAATAAAAGCTTCAACGGAAGCAGTAATAATATCGGTATTTGCAGAGAAGCCGTAAAAGATCTTTCCCTGGTGTTCGACCTGGATATGGACCTTCCCCAGATCGTCGCTTCCTTTGGTTATGGCCTGAATCAGAAATTCTTCAAGATGCACTGTTTTACTTATCAGCTGTCTGACTGCTGTAAAGGCTGCGTCTATAGGTCCGTTACCGGATGCTGTTGAAAAGTGTACCTCCCCGTTGATCTTGATGCCAACAGTTGCAACAGGAATAAGAGATTTTCCGCATGATACCTGGAGAAGATCGAGTTTGAGCGCCTTTTCCCCCTGGAATACAACGCCTGCCAGAATTCTGATATCTTCATCATTGATTTCTTTTTTCTTGTCTGCAAGCAAAAGGAAACGATGATATATATCGTCGATTTCTTCTTTTCCAAAATTGAATCCGAGAAGTTCTAAACGGTGATTAAGTGCGGCCCTTCCGCTGCGGGCGGTGAGGATGATTGATGATTCTCTTATCCCAACCTCAACGGGATCTATAATTTCATAGTTTTCTCTGTGCTTAAGAACACCATCCTGATGAATACCGGAAGAATGAGAAAAAGCATTCCTTCCTACAATTGCCTTATTAGCCTGAACAGGCATGCTCATGAGTGTTGAAACAAGTCTGCTTGTGCTGTAGATAAGTTTTGTATTTATGTCGGTTTTCAAATTAAGATTATGATGACTTTTTATGATCATTGCGATTTCTTCCAGAGATGTGTTCCCTGCTCTTTCTCCAATACCATTAATTGTCACCTCAACCTGTCTGGCTCCGTTTATTACACCCATCATTGTATTAGCTGTAGCCATCCCAAGATCATTATGGCAATGTGTAGCGATGGTTGCTTTATCAATATTCGGGACATTTTCCCTGAGGTATTTTATTTTCTGTCCATATTCCTCGGGCAGACAATATCCTGTTGTATCAGGAATATTCACTACCGTTGCTCCGGCATTGATTACAGCTTCAATAACTTTTGCAAGATATGCATTCTCACTTCTGCCGGCATCTTCAGCATAAAATTCAACATCGTCAACAAATTTCCTTGCATATTTCACTGCATCGGCTGCTCTTTTCAATATTTCCTCAGGAGTAGTTTTTATTTTGTATTTAATATGAAAATCAGATACTCCTATACCAGTATGAATCCTCTTTCTTTTTGCATATTGAAGTGCTTCAGCTGCAACTTCAATATCTTTCTTAACAGCTCTCGTCAGGGCGCATATCACAGGGTTTGACACTGCCTTTGAAATCTCAACTACCGAATTGAAATCCCCCGGGCTTGAAATCGGGAAACCAGCTTCGATCACATCAACCCCTAGAGCTTCAAGAGCCTGGGCAACTTCAATTTTTTCAATTGTATTTAACTGGCAACCAGGCACCTGTTCTCCGTCGCGGAGTGTTGTATCGAAAATAATGACCTTATCGTCCATAACTATTAATTATTTTTAAAGATTATTCTTTCACTGGTCTCAATTTTCTCACTGCAGCACCTGTTCTCCATATTTCTGAATTACCAAGTTCTTTTAATTCTGCATTCAGAACCTCTCTGTAATTATCAGCTCCTGTAGATTTAAGAACGCGTACGCATTCTTCACCCGATTTCACCTTGTTATATAAATCAATAAAAACAGGGAGGGTGGCTGCCTTAAACTTTGGTCGCCAGTCGAGGGCTCCCCTCTGAGCTGTTGCACTGCAGTTTGCATACATCCAATCCATTCCTTTTTCATCAACCAGTCTGATGAGGCTCTGGGTCAGCTCCTCCACGGTCTCATTAAATGCTTCAGAAGGGCTATGTCCGTTTTCCCTGAGCACTTCGTACTGAGCATCCATAATTCCTGCAAGAGCTCCCATTAACACGCCACGTTCCCCTGTAAGATCGCTATAAACTTCCTGCTCAAAAGTTGTAGGAAAGAGATAGCCTGAACCTATTGCAATTCCTATAGCAATTGTACGTTCTTCAGCTTTGCCTGTGAAATCCTGAAAAACCGAGAAACTGGAATTAATACCTGCTCCGGCAAGAAAATTACGCCTAACGCTGGTTCCGGAACCTTTTGGTGCAACGAGGATTACATCAACATATTCGGGTGGAATAACTCCCGTATGCTCCTTGTAGGTAATTGAAAATCCATGCGAGAAATAAAGAGCGTCACCTTTCTTGAGCAGGGGTTTTAGTTTTGGCCAGAGTATTCGCTGAGCTGCATCCGATACAAGGTACTGAATAATAGTGCCTTTTTTAACGGCTTCTTCAATTGAGAATAATGTTTTCCCGGGTACAAAGCCATCGGCAATAGCTTTATTCCAATCGGCACTAAACTCATGCGCCTGACCGACAATGACATTTATGCCGTTATCTCTCATATTCATTGCCTGTGCAGGTCCCTGAACACCATAGCCAATAACAGCGACTGTTTCATTTTTGAGAACTTCACGGGCCTTTGAAAGAGAAAACTCCTCTCTTGTAACTACATTTTCAATAACTCCGCCAAAATCAATTTTTGCCATGATCTTAAATATTAAATATGTGAATAATACTGGTTTTACTATAAAAAATAATTTTCATCCATCTCCAATTTTTACTCCCTAAATCCCCCAAATAGGGGACTTGATTTGCTCAATAGCCCCCCATTTTGGGGGTAGCCTTTTAATTAAGTGTTGGGTCTGTTTTAAAACGGTTTGCTTCATCCATTTCCTTCAGATATGAAGTCAATTCTTTAACCTGTTTGGTGACAGCCACTCTGCCTGATTTCGCAAACTGCAATAGGCCAAATGGTTCAAGCTGATTGAGTAATTCAGTTATTTCCGTCTTATGCCCTGTTTTTTCAATAACAATATATTCAGGAGAAACCTCAAGAATTCTTCCATTGTGAGCTCTGACGATGTGATCGATAACATTACCCGACATCAGCCCATTTGTTGTTACTTTAAACAGGGCGATTTCCTGGTAAATAATCTGATCAGAGGTATGCACAAAAACTTTTAAGACATCAATTAGTTTTTCCATCTGCCTCGATACTTTCTGTATCATCTCAACTGTCGTTCTTACAACGATAGTAAGAAGGTATACGCCTTTCACAGCTGATTCTGACGCAGTGAAACTGTCAATATTGATCTGCCTTCTCGTTAATATAATTGTTATCTGACCAAGTATTCCTATGTGGTCCTCGGTGAAAAGCGATATTGTAAATTCTTCTTTCATAATATTTATATTTTTTTCTCTGTGGATCTCTGTGCTTCTCTGTGTTCCTCTGTGTAACTAAAAACTAAGAACTTACACAGAGATCACAAAGGGGGCACAGAGTTACACAGAGACGTTTATTAATACGTTAATCTGATCTCTGAAACTGACTTTCCGGGTTCTACCATTGGGAATACATTTCCTTCCTTCTCAATCGTAATTTCAAGAAGATAAGGGCCGTCTGCATCAAGCATTTCTTTCAATGATGAATCGAGCTCTTCTCTTTTGGAAACTTTTTTTGCCGGAATATGATAAGCCCTTGAGATCATCACAAAATCAGGGTTGACCAGTTCGGTTGAGGCATAGTTCTTATCGAAAAACATTTGCTGCCATTGCCTCACCATTCCCAGATAATTATTATTAAGGATAATTATTTTAAGAGGGACATTATACTGAAAAATTGTTCCCAATTCCTGAAGGGTCATCTGAAAACCTCCGTCACCAACGAAAGTAACGACTTGCTTGTCGGGTCTGCCGATTTTGGCTCCCATTCCGGCAGGGAGTCCGAATCCCATAGTCCCCATTCCACCTGAAGTGACGAAGCTATTTGGATGGCTGAATTTGTAATATCGTGCTGCGATCATCTGATTCTGACCTACATCAGTAACAATTATTGCTTCCCCTTTTGTCTTCTCAGATACCAGGTTCACTACCTCAGCCATTCTTATTTCACCTTTTTCAGGCTTTGTATCAGGTTTTATAACTTTCTCATATTCAGTCTTGTCACAAATTCTGAATTCTCTTATCCATTTTTCGAATGAATTTTCCTTTACAAGTGGAATAAGATAATTAAGAACGTCTTTTGCATCATTGTTTATTTCAACATCGACTATAACATTCTTATTTATCTCAGCTTCATCTATTTCAATGTGAATTATTGTAGCTTTTTGTGCGTATTTTTTGAGATTACCTGTGACCCTGTCATCGAAACGCATTCCTATTGCAATGATAAGATCTGCTTCATTTGTTAACAGATTTGGTCCGTAGTTGCCATGCATTCCAAGCATACCGGTAAACAAACGGTGAGCAGAAGGAAAGCCGGAAAGGCCAAGCAGAGTGCAAGCCACGGGTATTCCTGTCTTTTCAGCAAATGCTTTAAGTTCATCTTCAGCACCCGCAATAAGCACCCCGTGTCCTGCAAGGATTAGTGGTCTTTCAGCATGGTTTATCATTATAGCTGCTGACTCTATTGCGTTGATATGTAGTGGAATGTGAGGATTATAACTTCTTATATAGTCACATTTTTTATATTTGAAATTTAGCTTTTCAAGCTGTGCATCTTTTGTTATATCAATGAGAACGGGTCCGGGACGACCTGATTTTGCAATGTAGAAAGCTTTTGCAATCGCTCCGGGTATCTCCTGTGGCTTTTTTACCTGACAATTCCATTTTGTAACGGGCATAGATACTCCTATAATATCAGTTTCCTGAAAAGCATCAGTACCTATCAGATTAGAAACTACCTGTGCAGTAATAAATACTACTGGCACTGAATCCAGAAAGGCATTTGCAATTCCGGTCACCAGATTAGTTGCCCCTGGTCCTGATGTGGCAAAACAGATACCCGGGCGGCCCGTAACCATGGCGTATGCCTGTGCTGCATGAGCTGCCCCCTGTTCATGGCGGGTAAGAATATGTCGAAGCTTACTATCATAGTCCATAAGTTTGTCATAGACTGGCATTATTGCTCCGCCGGGATATCCAAAAATAGTATCAACGCCTTCTTCTATAAGACATTGCAGAATAGCATCTGCTCCTGATATACATTCCGTTCCCTTAATGTTTACCGTTGCTTGTTCTTGCTCTTGTTCAGTCTTCATATACATTGTAGTCTAATTATTATAAAATTTGTCTTGCTGTTCCCGAGTCGCTTCGCTCTCGGGATTTCGTCACTTCGTTCCTCAACTTGCGGTCCTGCTGTCTTTTTCTCTATGTCTGACGCCCGACTCCTTAAATTAATCTTACTGCTCCCAGATCCGCTGAACTTACATTTGCTGCATAAGCTTTGAGTGCTGATGAAATCACGCGGTCACGGTTTTCAGGCCGGTAAGCTTTGTCGCCTTTTAATTCTTCTGTTATTTTCCTGGTTTTTAATTCTTCATCTGATAACAGAACATTTATTTTTCGTTTACTGATATCAATTTCAATTTGATCACCATTCCGGATAAGTGCTAATTCTCCTCCTGATGCAGCTTCAGGTGAGATATGCCCGATGGATAACCCGGAGGTACCTCCCGAGAATCTTCCATCTGTTAAGAGTGCGCATTTTTTATCAAGCCCTTTGGATTTCAGATATGAGGTAGGGTAGAGCATTTCCTGCATGCCTGGTCCGCCTTTTGGGCCCTCATACCTGATTATGACAACATCTCCTTCCTTAACATTTCCTTTGAGGATGCCTTCGGCGGCGGCATCCTGCGATTCAAAAACAATAGCTTTCCCTCTGAATGTAAACAGAGAAGAGTCTATGCCTGCAGTCTTGACTATGCATCCTTTACTCGCGATATTTCCATAGAGAACCGCAAGACCGCCGTCTTTATTATAAGGAAATCTTACCGACCTTATACATCCTTTTTCCCTGTCTTCATCGAGTTCTTTAAACACTGTGGCCTGTGATCCCATCACAAGGTTTTTCTCCATTGACGGGGCACTTTTATAGGTATCAAAAGCTACTTGTTTTGTTTCGGTTCCTTTAATATCCCAGTCTGAAATTGCTTCTCGAAGAGTCAGATAATCCACCCTGCTTACACTGGTGTCAAGAAGGCTGCCACGATTCAGTTCCCCCATTATTCCCATTATGCCACCTGCACGGTTAACATCCTGAATATGGTATTGCGAGCTCGGAGCTACTTTACAAATATTGGGGATCTTGCGTGACAATTCATCGATATCTTTCATTGTAAAGTCGACTCCGGCCTCCTGTGCTATTGCAAGAAGATGCAGAACAGTATTTGTTGATCCGCCCATGGCAATATCGAGCGACATTGCATTCATGAATGCTTTCTTTGATGCTATAGACCTGGGAAGCACTGACTCATCGCCATCATTATAATATCTTTCAGCCAGATTCACAATAACTCCGGCAGCATTTTTAAAAAGCTTTATCCTGTTTATATGAGTAGCTACTACTGTTCCATTACCTGGAAGAGAAAGCCCCAACGCTTCTGTTAGACAATTCATTGAATTGGCAGTAAACATTCCCGAACAGGAACCACAGGTGGGGCATGCCAGTTTTTCAATCTCACTCAACTCGCTGTCACTTACTGAATCATCAGCACCTGCAACCATTGCATCTACGAGGTCAATGTATTTATTATTAAAACGGCCTGCTTCCATAGGTCCTCCTGAAACGAAAACAGTGGGAATATTAAGCCTCATAGCGGCCATAAGCATACCGGGTGTTATCTTATCGCAATTGCTTATACAGATCATTGCATCTGCCAGATGCGCATTAACAACATATTCTACGCTGTCAGCAATCAGTTCCCTCGATGGCAGCGAATACAACATACCCGCATGACCCATTGCGATTCCGTCATCAATAGCAATTGTATTGAATTCTGCAGCAAAACAACCTTTCTTCTCAATCTCCTTTTTTACTACCTGGCCGATTTCATGCAGATGGGCATGACCAGGGACAAATTGCGAAAATGAATTGACAACGGCTATTATCGGTTTACCCATCTGTTCCGGTTTCATACCATTAGCACGCCAGAGGCTCCTGGCGCCAGCCATATTTCTTCCTGTTGTTGTTGTCGAACTTCTGAGTGCTTTCATCATCGAAAATTCATTTAAAAAAAAAGCTTCCCGTTTTCCGGAAAGCTTGTATGTTTATAGTAATACATATTATTCCCGGATCATGTGCGCAGAGCAAGAATGAGGATGAGGACTATAATATGGATTAAAGATATTTTCACTTTTTTCTTATAAACTGATTGGCAAATGTACAAATAGTTTTAATATATCAAAGAAAAAGTGCTTATTTTCTTCAATTTTACTATTGATTATTTGAAATCCACATATTAAATCTGTCAATTTTATTATTGAGTTTGAGCGGTTTATCTATCTGAATTTATTTTTGAGAGTCATATGGTTTGCTTAGCTGATTTGTTGAAAGTATTTCAAGTCTGCCCTGCTGGCGAATATCAACTGATGAACTTCCTATCATAATTTTGAACCAACCTGGTTCTACTATCCATTTCATGTTTCTGTCGAGCATTTGAAGATCTTCAGGTGAAAGTGTGAAATGAACAGTCTTTGTCTCATTCGGAGAAAGATTTATCCGTTCAAAACCGCGAAGTTCTTTATCAAACCTGATAACAGAGCTTACCTCGTCACAGATATAAAGCTGTACAATTTCATCTCCTGCCATCTGTCCGGTATTTGTGACATCAACTGAAACATCTGTATTTCCGGCCGCGAGTTGTTTTTCGGGAGTGATTTTCATATTTTCATATTTGAAGGTAGTAAAGCTCAGTCCAAAACCAAATGGATACAGAACTCCGTTCACAGTTGTTTTTGATCCCGATTGAGCCGAAGGCTTTGAAGGGAAGCACATTGGTATCTGTCCGACTGATTTCGGAAAAGTAACAGTCAGCTTGCCTCCCGGATTATAGTCGCCAAAGATAATGTCAGCAAGAGCTTCACTTCCATATTTCCCGGGAATCCAGGCTTCAATTATTGCATCACAGTTCTTTTCGGCCCAGTTTATAGTAATTGCCCTTCCATTCATCAGAACCAGTATGACCGGTTTTCCTGTTTCATGGATTTTTGAAAGCAGGAGCTGCTGATGACCGGCCAGGTTCAGATCTGTTCTGGATTTTGATTCGCCAACAATATTATTATCTTCACCCATTACAAGGACTACCACATCTGCCATTTGGGCTTTCGTAACTGCATCATTTATCTCAGCCATTTCCTGCTCACCGGGTTCAGTAGGGATAAGCTCACTTTCCGGCCAGTCGGAACCTGCAATTTCACAACCTTTTGAATAGGTAATATTTACATTGCTGCCAAGCTTTGACTTAAATGCTTCGACTACCGATTTGTATATTATATTCTTTGGGCCATATCGTGATAGCGATAAGTGAATATTCTCTGCATTGGGTCCAGCGATAAGTATGTTTTTTACATTTTCCTTTTTAAGTGGAAGGAAATGATCATGATTTTTTAAAAGTATCATCGATTCATATGAAGCTTGCCTGGAAACCTTCTCATAATCAGGATTGGCAAAAATACGATCAGATTCTTCAGGATTTTCAATGTATGGCTTATCAAATAAGCCGAGCCAGAATTTCACCCACAGAACATCACGAACTCTGCTGTCGAGTGTCTTTATTGAGACGGAACCTTCCTTCACAAGTTCCCTCAAAGGAAGGAGATAGGAGTCTGGGCTCCGGAATGTCGTTCTTACATTTAGTCCTGCTTCAAGTGCCTGTTTAACCGCATCTTTATAATCCGGAGCAATCCTGTGTTTTGACCATAAAAATTCAAGTGCCTCGCTGTCGGAGACTACATATCCCTTAAAACCGTATTCTTGCCTGAGAAGATTGATAAGAAACTGGCCGGATCCGGTAACAGGTACACCATCGTAATCATTATAGGAACTCATTGTCCCATGGGCATGACCTTCAGTGAATGCAACACGGAATGGTTCGAGAAGCAATGAATACATTTCGTGAGGTGCAATTTGCGGATCAGTGCGTGCATTGTCATCCCTTCCGCCTATCGGTATGCTGTAGGCTGCAAAATGTTTCGTTGTTGAAACGACTGTATGATCTTTCTGAATTGCAAGAATCTGCTGTAATCCTAACTGAGATACGAGGTAGGGATCTTCACCGTAACTGTCAAGCACGCGGCCCCACCGGGGATCACGTGCTACATCAAGTATCGGTGAATATACATTTGTGAAGCCTGCAGCCTTTGTCTGAGCTGAGGTAATAGACCCGATAAGTGAAACAAGCGACTTGTCCCATGTAGACCCCACGCCAATCTGTGAAGGGAAAAGAGTTGCACCAGGAAAGCAGGCTCCATAAATTCCTTCGTTTGTGAAGTCAACAGGTACTCCTAACCGTGTCTCTTCAATAAACCATCTTTGAACCTCATTCATAGTTTTAGCATGAAGAGAAGGAGGCCATGATAAAGCAGAAGATATGTATCCGTTGCAATGTTCATCGATGTTGGCAAGGCCATCTTTCCAGATCTTATGTTTCCATTCGGGTGTCGGTAATGAATCCATCAGCACTTTTGGGAACCCATATAAAGTCACCAGCTGGCAGGTTTTCTCATCAATAGTCATCTGGCTGATCAGATTATCAATCCTTTTATCTATGTCAAGATTCGGATTCTCATAAGGATCCATCTTTCCGTTCTTATTAAAATCTATCCAACCCTTTTTATAGATTTCTTTATTTTTGTAAGGGGAATAGTTACTTTTTTCCTGTGCAAAATTTGCCTCAGATCCAGCCAGAATCAGAAAAAATATGAATAAGGGCACCTTTTTTATAATTTTCATAGTAAATTAGATTAGAAGATTGAGACTATAAATATATTCCATAGCCGTATTAAGTGCAAATCTTAAACAGTTTATCCTGTAACTCAATTATTATTTCACCTGGCAATAGCATTCAACACGGTTCATTCACTGTCCATTGCTAAAAATTGATAATTATTCATTTTCTATCCTGAATAATTATTATCTTGTACATAGTAATTCAATCTTCATAATATGCTGAATATGAAAATTATTATCTTTCTGTCCTTATTGTTTTTCTTTTCTAATTCATTTGCCCAGAAGAAATCCACAGAAAATCAGCAAAATAATAGAATTGAAAAGGTAATTAATTCTCAATGGACTTTCAATTATTTTTCAGCCGCAAGTGAAAATAAAGGATATGAATCACCGGGTTTAGATGATTCAAGATGGGTTGCAATAAGCATTCCGCATACCTGGAGCACCTTTGAAACAACCGGTGAACTTCATCCCTTCATCAGAAATGCCTCGGAAAATGATAATCCATATTGGTGGACTGGCTGGGGATGGTATCGCAAACACTTTTCTGTTAATAAAGAATATTCAGACAGGAAGATTTTCATAGAGTTTGAAGGTGTTCAGAAGTACTGTAAAGTCTGGATTAACGGCAAATATCTTGGTGATCATAAAGGAGGATATGGCTCTTTCGATTTTGATATCTCTCAATTTGTCAGATTCGGAGAAGATAATGTAATAGCTGTTGCTGTCAATAACCGTCAGAAAGATGATTTTGGAGGGATCCCACCTGTATCATCTGCCAGATTTGATGTTTATGGAGGTATATACAGGGACGTTATTCTGGTTCTGACAGATAAACTTTTTATTCCTATGCAGGGATCAGCAAGCCATGAGGGGGGAACGTTCATTACCACACCACTTGTTTCGGGAAAGGAAGGCATTGTAAGAGTTCAGACCTGGGTAAAAAATGATTATCCGCAAAAAAAAACATGCACATTGTTAACCACAATATCTGATGCATCGGATAAAATCGTTCAGGTTTTAAAATCTGAAACAGCAATAGATCCCGGACAGGTATATAAATTTGATCAGACTTTCAAACCAATAAAAAAACCGCACCTCTGGTCGGGGGATGATCCTTATCTGTATAAAGTCAATTCCCAGGTAATGGATGGAAAGACGTTAACTGATGTTTTGTCAGGTTCTTTCGGATTGCGTTGGTTTAATTGGAATTACAAGGAAAACTGTCTTTACTTAAACGGCAAAAAAGTATTAATACATGGTGTGAACCGATATCAGGACTTTCCGTGGCTTGGAGATGCCATTCCAAAGTGGCTTACTCTGATGGATTTAAAGGATATCTCTGAAAATCTGAAGTATAATTTTATTCAAACCGGCAATTATCCTGATGATAAGTATGTTTATGATCTTACCGACAAATTTGGAATTGTTGTACAGGAGGATTCTCCGGAACTCGATGATAAGGTATTCTCTGTCCCTGTTCAGGAACAACAAATAAAGGAGATGGTACGCCGCGACCGTAATCATCCAAGTATTATGATATGGAATACAGGCAACGATCTAAATCGCAATGCCGTTTCAAAATTTCTGATGAATGAAGATTCAACCAGAATATTAATGAAACAGGTTTTAGCTGGTTCAGATGCAAATCTTTATGCTGACCATGGCGCTGATATGGAACTTCTCAATTCACCCTTGTTGAATGTCGACGCAAATGGATACGAAGATCCATACCGGATACCCAAAGCAGCAAAAATGGGGAAAGCTATTAAAACCGAATCGCTGGCAGCCGGACAACCCGCTAAGATAATATTGACCGGATCGCATGATAAGATTCCTGCCGACCGTGGTTCATTGATAATTGTAAAAGCCGACATCGTTGATAACAAAGGGAACCATGCACCGGGTGCGGATAATACAATTAAATGGACTTTAACCGGGCCAGCTACTCTTGTCGGACCAGCCATCTACGAGTCAGATAAAGACAAACGCCATGAAATGGAGGGTGTCTGGTATATGGGAATGCCGGTATCAAATATTATCAGGTCGAATGGACAGCCCGGGAAGATTCATATTACAGCCTCGGCAAGCGGTCTTACATCCGGATCTCTTGATATTACAGCAGAAGAAGTATTATCGGATAATTCAATTATTTCAGAGCCTGTTTTGCATGATGAAGGCAGAATACCTGTAAGCAGGATACTTATGAAAGTGAACAGGCTGGATGATGTTCCCCGTGAAATAAGAAGCATTTCGGGGGAATTAAATCTTGGCAATTCAGATAAATCAGGATATAAGAAACTTATAACGGAATATATTATAAAAGATAACCCGCAAATTGATACTTCGTTAATAGAATTCAAAACTCTTACAGATCTGTTGGCAATTCAAATATTAAACTCCAGGGGTCATCTTAATTCTGATGATTATAATTTTAATGCCGGTCATTATAATAATTGCAGGCTGATATCAGGTTATATAAACAGCACTAAACTTCCGCCTCTCTTTAAAGAGGGCTTAAGAAAGTATTATTCAAATGCTATTATAACGAAAGGAAATGAAAAGAATGCCGGAGAAGAAATGAACTGGCTTAATTGGATACCTTCAGGTGGTACAGTGGTTGTAGTACCTGATGAGAATACAAATGTCATTTTGAAAGGTGCACTGATTTCAAAGAAATCCGGTCTTGCTGATGTAATAGCTGTCGTATATCCTCAGTTTACCAACTTTTCACAGGAAGCCAGGGACCGGGCATTATTGTTTATAGGTAAAGCCAATCCGTATGTACATCAGGATATTGTGGATATAAATGGAAAGCAAACAATTGCATATACAGCCGAGAAAGACCAACCGATATTGATTCCTCTGTTAAAATTCATTTCTGAATAACGACTCTGTGCTTCTCCGTGTAACCTCTGTGTGAGTTCCAAATACTTTTTGTTACACAGAGAACACGGAGAAGCACAGAGTTTCACAGAGTAAAAACTTTCATAAATATTATTTTCGGAATTAAAAAATACCTACTTTTAAACCTGTCAAAGTTATTGCCTTAATCATTTAATAATCATCGTATTATACATTAAAATTCTAAAACCCTTTCAAAAAATGAAAAAAAGAAATCTGATTTCAATTATCTTGTTTATAGCCATAACAGGCTTTATTTCAATTCATTTTACAGTTAAACCACATAAGAATATTGGTTTGCAATTGTATTCCGTTCGTGACTCAATAAATAAAGATTTACCAAAAAATGTAGCTTCATCTCTTGAAAAGGTAGGTAAGATGGGTTATAAATTTGTCGAACTGGCAAATTATGACAATGGGAAAGTCTATGGTATGGAGCCAGCCGCATTTAAAGCACTTTGTCTGAAAAGCGGGTTGAAAATAATTAGTTCACACGTAGGACAGGAATTACCCAGTCAGGCCAATATGGCACAATCAATGGCCTGGTGGGACAAGTGTATTGATGCTCACGTTGCTTTAGGTGCAAAATACCTTGTTCAGCCATTTATGGGAGCAAGCGCATATCGCAGCCTTGATACGCTGAAACTTTATTGTGAGTATTTCAATAAAATTGGTGAAAAATGCAAGGCGAAGGGACTTCGTTTTGGTTACCACAACCATGACAAAGAATTCTCTACAAAGCTGGATGGTAAAACAATGTACGATTTTATGCTTGCAAATACTGATCCGAAAAAGGTCATATTTGAAATAGATCTTTATTGGGCAGTTATGGGTGGTGCAAAACCAGTAGAGTATTTTAATAAATATCCCGGTCGTTTTGAACTCTGGCACATAAAAGATAAAAAAGAGATTGGCGCAGATGATTTTATGCATTTCGATAAAATCTGGGCCGGTGCAGCCAAATCAGGAATGAAATATGGCATAGTAGAGGTTGAAGAATACAATTTCGACGAGTTTACAAGCTGCCAGAAAAGTATCGACTTTCTTAATTCCGCACCTTATGTTATAATGCCTAAATAAATCGGGGCAAAGATTATCTTTGTTAGAATGATACGGGAAGAACATAATATTTATATTGTGTTCTTTCTTTTTTGTATATATTTAGCTCTCAACAATCCATACATAAAATGAAAATCAGGATTTTCTTTTTCATTCTTATATCAGCGATTTTCTCCGGATGCAAAAATGACTTTTATTCACTTAAAGATTTTCAGTCAGTATTGAAAATCGATTCTCATGTACATATAAGCGGTTATGGAGGTTTTTTTGAGGAACAGGCGGCAAAAGATAATTTTATTCTTCTTACACTAAATGTCGATCACTCTGATTCAGCATCGGTAATAAGTCAGCATGATTGGGCACTTGCATCGATACAAAAGCATCCCGGGAAAGTGTTCTACGGTGCAACTTTTTATTTCGATACCGCTGGTTGGGGAACAGATTCATGGAGTAAAAAGGCTATTGCACACCTGAATAATAATATTTCCGGTGGTGCTGTGTCTGTCAAGCTTTGGAAAAATATCGGTATGACGGAAAGAGATAAAGCCGGGAAGTTTATTATGGTAGATGATCCTGCGCTGAAACCAGTTATTGATTTCATAATAAGCAAAGGCTTGCCAATAACAGCTCATCTGGGCGAACCACGTAATTGCTGGCTGCCTCTTGCTGAAATGACTGTGAAAGGCGATAGCAGCTATTTTGCTGAAAATCCTCAGTACCACATGTTCCTTCATCCTGAATATCCATCCTACGAAGATCAGATAAATGTCCGTGACCATCTTCTCGAGTTACATCCTGAACTAACTTTTATAGGATGTCACCTGGGAAGTCTTGAGTGGAATATTGATGAACTGGCAAAAAGACTTGATAAATTTCCGAATATGGCTGTTGATATGGCAGCGCGCATTTGTCATCTGGAATATCAGTCAGCGAAAGACCGCGAAAAAGTAAGAAATTTTTGTATCAAATATCAGGACAGGCTATTGTATGGAACTGATCTTTCAAGTAATGATAATAGAGACAGTGGTAAGCTGGAAAGCTGGATTCATGATACCTGGATGGATGACTGGAAATATTTCACTACAAATGATGAGATGAAAACAGTCAATTTCAGAGGTTCATTCCGTGGGCTGCGGCTTCCGAAAGAAGTAGTAAAAAAGATCTACAGCGAAAATGCAATAAAGTGGTATAAATTGAATATTAAGTAGACTCCCCGGTTTCTCACAAAGTCAGACAAAGAACAGACCTGACAGAGTTATTAACTTAAGCAATAATTTAATAATGAAACTTAATGAATTTAGAATTAAACAAGTCCTGAGTGTATTGACATTCACAGTTCTGTCTTTTGCTGCTCAGGCAAAAGTAGTATCATTTACTAAAGACAACGATGGGATCACTTGCAACCTTGAGAAAGGTCTGATGAAGGTAAAAATATGCACTGACAATATTATTGAAGTGAAATACACCTTCCTCCCAATATTCCTCGACAAACCTTCACTGGTTATAACCAATGAGTGGAAAGACACTCCCGGTTTCACCATAACTGAGAATGCAGGTGAAATTGTACTTACAACTTCCAAAATCGTGGTAATTGTAAACAAAGAGAATAACTCTGTCAGATATACCGATTTGAGAGGAATTAACATCCTCAGCGAGGATGGATCGAATGGAAAATCGATGGCATCTGTTACAATTGCCGGAATTCCGACTTATAGCTGCATAACTCAGTTTGACTCTCCGGCAGATGAATCGCTTTATGGTCTCGGATGCCATCCCGAAGATTCACTCTCAATAAATTACAAAGGCAGGAATCAGGATATGACAATCAAGTATATGACCGGTGCAATTCCGGTACTTCTTTCCACCAAAGGTTACGGACTTATGTGGGATAACTACTCTGCTTCAAATTTCTACGGGGCTGAGGAGGGAAATACAAAATTCAAGTATGTGTCGGAAAGCGGCAATATGACAGACTATTATTTCATATATGGCCCCGACTTCGATCATATCATAGCTTCTTACCGGAACGCTACAGGATCTGCGCCCATGTTCCCGAAATGGTCCTTCGGCCTTTTCCAGTCACAGGACAGGTACAAAAGCCAGGCAGAAATTTTGTCGGTAAAAGATATGTACCGTAATAATAAAATTCCTGTCGACTGTATTGTTCAGGATTGGTTCTACTGGGAACCCAATGTGATCGGATCGCACGTAATGTGGCCGGCAAGATACCCCGATCCCAAAGCTATGGTCGATGAATTGCATAAGGCAAATGTTCATGCTATGATTTCAATCTGGCCCGTTTTCTCAAAAGGGACAAATACTTATGACCAGATGGCACATTCCGGAGGATTGACTGATATTTTATGGGACAACGTCATGACACATATTATGGATAGTTATTATGATGCTCACAGTCCGCAAGCCCGTGAATTATATTGGAAGCAGGCGAACGACAGTCTTGTAGGCCGCTATGGTTGGGATGCCTGGTGGGTCGATCAGTGCGAACCCGACAACGGCGGCAATATTGATGCACGAAGGAAGAGTAACTTTGCTATCGGGAGGGGTATAGATTACATGAATACCTATTCTTTAATGCATGCCACCGGTTTGTATAAAAACTGGAGAAGGGATATTCAGGGTAAGAGAGCATTTTTCCTTATCCGTCAGGCATTTGCAGGACAGCAAAGGAATGCTGCAACATTATGGTCATCAGATATAGCCTGTACATGGAATGCGTACAGGAACCAGGTGCCACAGGGAATTAATGCCTGCGCATCGGGCATTCCTTACTGGACTTCAGACATTGGCGGTTACCATTTTCACTGGCAGGCTCCTGACTGGTCAACACCGGCTAACCGGGAATTATTCACACGTTGGTTTCAGTTCGGCACTTTCAGCCCCATTTTCAGAATACACGGAAAAGGAGAAAGGGCACTTTTCTCAGATAACTGGGATGCAAAAACAAAAGAAATCCTTTTGAAATATGATAATCTGCGTTACCGACTATTACCTTACATCTACTCACTTGGCTGGAAAGTTACCAGCGAAGGTTATACCATTATGCGTTCACTCGCTTTCGATTTCAGAAATGACCCTGAAATAAATTCAATACCTGATCAGTATATGTTCGGACCCGCTTTCCTTGTAAACCCTGTAACAGAACAGATGTATAGTGTAAAAGACAATGTGTCAGGGATTAAAACACGCAAGGTCTACCTTCCCGCATCGACAAAATGGTATGATTTCTGGACTGGCAAGTTGTTATCTGGTGGTCAGACAATTGATGCTGCTGCACCAATTGAAACTATTCCTCTATACATCAGAGCAGGTTCGGTTGTTCCGATGGGACCTTATCTTCAATATGCCACTGAAAAAAATGCGGACCCGCTTGAAATACGGGTTTATACCGGAGCTGATGCAGAATTCCTTCTTTATGAGGATGAAAATGATTCCTATAATTATGAAACCGGTAAATACTCAACAATTGTGATGAAGTGGAATGAATCTGAAAAATCTTTTACGATTGGTGACAGGATGGGTGAGTTCCCGGGTATGATGAAGGACCGGACCTTCAGAATCGTTTGGGTCAACGGCAAAAATGGAATAGGTATAGAGCCTGCCGGTCACGCTTCCACTTTTCAGTATAAAGGAAAAGAAATAAAAATTGAAAAATGAGTCTGTATAAGCCATATAAAAGTTCTGTTTAAGATATTCTGTCCTGATCAATTTTGATAAAATATTATTAATAATGAAATCGGATAAACTATAAAAATATTACATTTATATTTTTAAGTAATCGCGAAAGTTCCCGTGTAAGTTAGATTAAAATTTAAAAACTATGAAAAAGATTGTTGTAGCTGGTGCAGGGGGGTTTATTGGTGGGCACCTTGTGAAAGAACTGGTTAAAAAAGGTCATTCTGTAAGAGCAGTCGATCTGAAACCTTTGAATGAATGGTATCAGGTTTCAGGCGATGCTGATAACCTTGTGTTGGATCTACGCCTGAGAGATAACTGCTATAAAGCTGTAAATGGATATAATGAAGTTTTTAACCTGGCTGCAGATATGGGTGGCATGGGTTTTATTGAAAATAATAAGGCGGCATGTATGATAAGCGTGCTGATAAACACTCACTTCTTCTGGCGGCAAAAGAATGCGGAATCTACAGGTTTTTCTATGCCTCTTCAGCCTGTGTATATAATGGGGAAAAACAGACTGATCCTGATAATCCGGGATTGAAGGAATCGGATGCTTATCCTGCATTGCCAGAAGACGGGTATGGCTGGGAAAAACTTTTCAGCGAACGGATGTGCCGGCATTTTCGCGAAGATTTTGGTCTTATAACAAGAGTTGCCCAGGTTCCACAATGTATATGGTCCTTACGGAACATTTGATGGAGGCCGTGAAAAAGCTCCGGCAGCTATCTGCCGTAAAGTTATTGAAGCCGGCATCACCGGCAAAAAAGAGATAGTTATATGGGGTGACGGACTATCAGACCAGGAGTTTTATGTTTATCGATGATTGCATAAAAGGGATTCAGGCTATAATGTATAGTGATATTGAGGAGCCCCTTAACCTCGGAAGCAGCGAGATGGTTTCCATTAATGAGCTGGTTGATATTGTGGAAGATATTGCAGGTTATAAGCTGAAAAGAACATATGATCTGAAAGCACCGAAAGGGGTAAGAGGCCGCAACTCTGAAAATACTCTTATTAAAAAATACCTCGGATGGGAACCTTCAATTTCTCTCAGGACAGGAATGAAAAAAACATACGAATGGATAAGTGAACAGATAGTAAATGAAAGCAAAAATAGGGGTATAAATAGATTCAATAAATAAACCGCTCCGTTAATGAAAAACAAGAAGGTTATGGTAAGCGGCTGTTTTGATCTGCTTCATGGCGGTCATGTTGCATTTTTTAAAACAGCTTCATCATTTGGCAATTTATATGTCAGTATAGGTACGGATGAAAACCTCCTTCTGCTAAAGGGTAAGAAACCGGTTTTTGCTGAAGCAGAAAGGTTATATATTGTGAAATCTGTCAGATATGTTTATGATGCTTTTCTATCGTCAGGCACGGGGATGCTCGATTTTGAACCGGATTTAATCAGGTTAAAGCCTGACATCTTTGTTGTAAATGACGATGGGCATACGCCTTACAAGGAATCTCTTTGTAAAAGGCTTGGGATACAATATATTGTACTTGACAGGATCCCGGAACCAGGGTTACCTTCACGATCAAGTTCAGCAACAAAAAGAGAGATGAGGTTCCCTTATAGGTTATGTCTGGCTGGCGGCTGGATTGATCAGCCATGGGTGTCGGTGATTTATCCGGGTTCCGTAGTTGTTGCACAGATCTGGCCAACAATGGATTTTAATGACAGGTCTGGTCTTGCCACAAGCTCCAGAAAAGTAGGTATTCAGATCTGGGGTGACAAATATCCTGATGGTGATTTTGAACAAAATGCCAAGCTGTTGTTCGGGGCCGAAAATCCTCCGGGGAAAAAATATATTTCAGGTTCACAGGATCATATTGGACTATTATTCCCCGGAGTAAACAGTCTTTACTATAATGGTGGCTACTGGCCTGAAAATATTGAATCCACTACAAGAAATGATATCTGTGACTGGCTTTCCGATGTTCTTCATCTTGTTCCTCTTGAACCACGTCCCGACGGCTATGATCCTCTCAAAGAGATGCATCTGGAAAAGTCTTTTATCATGGAGCTGGGAAAGTCGGGGATATGTGCTGGGAAGCTATCGTGAATAAAGATATTTCCAGACTTGGGAAGTCTCTTACAGCAACCCTTCTCTCATGGAAAAAAATATTGCCTCTCACGGTTCCGGATTGGGTTATGAATGAGATGGAAACAAAATATTTACCGAACTATCCCGGGGCAATAACCTCAGGAAGTGGTGGCGGATATATAATTGTTGTCTCCGAAAAAGAAATCCCCGGAGAAGTCAGAATTAAGGTGAGATATTAATTCAAACTTAATAATATTGAAATCTGAAAATCAGATGGTTAATATCAGACAATCCGATATAGCGAAGGAACTAAATGTATCACGCGTTACTGTTTCTAAGGCATTGCGGGATCATCCCGATATTTCCGGTTGATGAAAAAAAAGATTATCGACACAGCTGGTAAGATGGGATATGTCCCAAACCTTATTGCACGTCATTTGAACTCACGGAGAACATTTACCATTGGGATTGTTGTTCCCGACCTTGAAAATAGTTTTTTTTCTTATATTGTTGATAGTATGATAGATTATGCCTCGGAGTATAATTATTATATTATTGTGACAGTTTCCCGCGAGAAAGAAAGATTGAAAAACAAAACATCGAAAACCTAATAGGCATGAGAGTAGACGGTCTGCTGGTCTGTCTCTCGCAGGAAACAACAAACAGACAAGTATTTACAAGGTAGGGAAAAATGAAAATTCCCCTTGTCTTTTTCGATAGAGTATTTGAGAATCTTAAATTTTCAAGAGTGGTGTTTAATGATATAACCCGGAGCAGTTAATTCCCTTACCAGGATAATACATGAAGGGTATTCTAAAATTGCATGTTTTTCAGGATACACGAAAACAAGTATAGGGAAGGAAAGATATGAAGGATTTATTGAAACTCTTTTAAAAAACAAAATACCAGTTCGGAAAGAATGGATAATTGAAGGGGGATTTGAACTGGAAGATGGTTATAGATCATTTAAAAGATTAAACTCATCAGTTAACCTGCCTGAAGTCATTTTTACAGTTAACGACAGAGTTGCACTCGGAGCTTACAAAGCAGCAAGGGAAGCCGGACTAAGTATACCTGAAGATATTGGGATATTCGGGTATGGTTTCAGTGAGATTACTGATTCCTTTGATCCACAGTTGGCAGTCATTAACCAGGATCCCAAGAAAAATGGGCACAGAAGCCTGCAACCTTTTAATAAATGAAATTGAGAAGAAAATAAAAGGAGGCGGTAATAGAATATATTTAGAAGAGGAATTCCTCTGGAGAAAATCGGTAAGTAGGAAATAAGTAAAGTAAAAAGTTGAAAGTAAAAAGTAAAAAGTTGAAAGTAAAAAGTAGAAAATAGAAAGTAAGAAAGGTTAAGAATTAAATAGCGATAAGAGATAAGATTTTTGTAATAATTAACAATAAAATTATGAATTCAAAACTTTTAAATGGACAGGATTGAGCATTTGTCTGATCCTTGCAATAGCAATGTTTTTAACGGGACAGCAAAGCAACGAATATGTCGCTGAAGGACCTTTCAAGCCTACTGATGAATCTCTTAAGCTATATCAGTATCCGGAATGGTTCCGCGATGCAAAATTTGGTATCTGGGCACACTGGGGTCCACAGGCAGTACCACGTCAGGGTGATTGGTATGCAAGAAGAATGTATGAGGAAAATGACCCGGCTTACAAATATCATCTTGAACATTATGGCCATCCATCGGAATTTGGATATAAAAATATCATCCCTCTTTGGAAAGCAGAAAAATGGGATCCTGACAAGCTCATGGAGCTTTATAAAAAAGCAGGGGCGAAATACTTTGTAAGTATGGGCACACATCATGATAATTTTTTCCTGTGGAATTCAAAGATCAACAGATGGAATGCGGTGAATACCGGCCCAAAAAAAGATGTTGTGGGAATCTGGCAGCAGGCCGCAAAGAAACAGGGAATGAAATTTGGCGTTTCAGAACATCTCGGAGCAAGTTATACATGGTTTCAGGCAGCCCATGGATCTGACAAGACCGGACCAAAAACAGGCGTCCCTTATGATGGTTCGAACCTTGATTACCAGGACCTGTATCATGCAAAAGCAGAAGACGGTGATAATGGCTGGCTTACAACAAATCCCGCGTTCCAGCTTGAATGGTACAGATGTATAAAGGAATTGGTTGACAATTATCAACCTGATCTCTTATATTCCGATAGTAAAATGCCGTTTGAAAACGTTGGGCGTACCCTGATTTCGCATTTTTATAATCAGGATATCGTAAAAAACAACGGCAGCCTTGAAGCTGTATATACATGTAAACAACCGTCCGGCGGAATGTGGGTTGAAGACCTCGAACGCGGTATTAAAGATACTGTGAACCAGTATCCATGGCAAACAGATACATCGATAGGTGACTGGTTTTACAGAACAGGTCAGAAGTACAAAACATCAACTGAAATAATTCAAATGCTGGTTGATATTGTAAGTAAAAATGGAAACCTGCTGATTAACGTTGTTCAGACACCGGAAGGAGATCTTGAACCGGATATGTTAGAGATACTTGAAGAGATAGGTGTCTGGACCTCAGCAAACGGGGAAGGAATTTATGGTACCCGTCCATGGAAAATATATGGGGAGAAACCTTCCGACCGACCAGTAAAAAAACTGGAAAGGTTCGACGAGAATTTTGGCTATAGTTCGAGTGATATTCGCTTTACCTCAAAAGGGAACACTCTTTACGCATTTTGTCTTGGAAAACCTGAAGGTGATATTGTTATTAAATCTCTGGCAAAATCAGCCAAAACAGGAGTAAAACCTATTGCTAAAATTATTCTGATAGGAGGTAGGGAAAAAACTATTTGGAAGCAAACTTCGGAATCCCTGATCATAAAGAAACCAAAGAATTTACCAGCATGGCAGGTAACAGGTTTTAAAATTGAATTCAGGAAATAGATAGCTCTTTACGCTGCGATATCAACCGCCGCTTTTAAGCCTCTTTATTTCGTTAAAGTGATCCATAGTCATCTTTTCACGTGCTTCGCGTGATGTTTTGCGATAGGTTTCAAATTCATTTTTAAGCTCATCATATTCCTTCTTCGTATTAAAAATGGCAGACAAATTCCGTTTGAATACAAGAAACCCTATTATCAGAATCGCGACCAACCCGCCTACAATTATCCACATGATATTATTGTAAGCCGACTTATTAACCTGCATTCCGATTACACTTATACTATTTTTAGATCTCGTCATTTCATCGAGATTTGTTTGCGTCAATTCAAGATTTCTCTTCAGCGTATCAATTGTGCGATTCAGCGTATACGCTGTTTTGTTTAATCCTGCAATTTTATTTTCAACTGAAGAAAGAGTGTCTGCAACATTTCCTTTTATTTTTTGAAACATATCTTCTCTGATTGCACGGTAATTATCGTATATTTTAGTATGCTCATCAAGAAATTTTAACTGCTCATTGAGAGAGTTATTAAGGAAAACGTCGGGCAACGCCTGTCCTGCAGTTTTAAAAATTGTGATTGCCAGTACAGTCAGGATCATAGCACATCTGAGGTGTAACTTTTTCATAATTTCAATTGGTTAAGTAAAAATAAGTTCAGGCTCTTATTTAGTAACGTATACTTTCGATTAAAATTATATCTTAAAAAAAAGTAAATTTATGAACTAAAATTTTATGCAAAAAAGTATATCAAAAAGAATAACAATATAATATTGATTGTGTTAATAAAGCTGTGGACTAATTTGTTTTATCTGTTTGCAGAATAGAGATCAATAATACATCTTTCAAAGAAATCATTCTATTGTACATGAATATCCTGAAGCAGCAAAATAGTGTCTTACATTTTATAAATATTTATAAATAAAAAGATTATGAGAAGAAAATCTTTGACTTTTGTCGCAATTATGATTTTGTTGTTTATGGCATCTGCTGTAAATGCACAGAACAACACAAAAAAACCTGCCACTCAGCCTGTTGCAAGGCCAGCCTTTAGAATGCCCGTTGTCATCAGGTCGGGTGAAATATTACCCGATAACAGCGTGATTTTCAGATTACTTTCAAAAGATGCAGTCACTGTAGCTGTGAGCGGAGACTGGATGCCCGGTTTCGGGGCCAGCGTGCCCATGGTAAAAAATGACACAAACCTGTGGACTCTTACAGTAGGCCCGCTTAAACCTGAGTTGTATAGTTATACTCTGTTAATTGATGGAGTCAGAGTTGTTGATCCAAATAACCCTCTTGTGAAAAGGGATGGTACACGCAATGAAAGTATGTTGTTTATTCCGGGACCCGAATCAGATCTTTATTCTGTAAAAGATGTTCCTCATGGTACTCTTTCTAAAGTCTGGTATGACTCACCGACCCTCAACCTTAACAGGAGGATGTATGTTTATACCCCTGCAGGATATGAAAACAGTACAATTAAATATCCTGTTCTTTACCTTCTTCATGGAGGAGGTGGAGATGAAGATGCATGGACAACACTCGGACGTGTATGTCAGATTATGGATAATCTCATTGCCGGGGGAAAAGCAAAGCCGATGATAGTTGTTATGCCTAACGGGAATCCCGGACAGAAGGCGGCTTTTACTGATGCTCCAGTTCAAAAAGTTGCCCAGGCACCATACGATATGGGAAAGGGAATGTTTGAGGAGAGCATGGTTAAAGACATAATTCCATATATCGAAAGCCATTACAGGGTAATCGCAGAAAAGAATAGCCGTGCTGTTGCAGGATTATCAATGGGAGGAATGCAGACTCTCACTCTTTCAGGTAAATATCCTGAAATGTTTGGATATATAGGTGTAATGAGCATGGGTCTGGTTGACAGAACAGCTATGGGGCTGAAACCCGATCCGGAACAGGATGCTAAATTTGATGCGCTCAAAAACAGTGGATACAAACTATATTGGGTTGGCGTCGGGAAAGAAGATTTCCTGTATAAATCTGTTCAGGATCTTAGAACTGCTCTTGATAAGCATGGCTTAATTTATACTTACAGGGAAAGCACAGGAGGTCACAGCTGGACAAACTGGCGAATTTACCTTTCGGAGTTTGCGCCGCAATTGTTCAGATAAAAATTTAATCTGACCACCCTCATCTGCATGATTATTGGAACGTGACCTGGTGCGACAACAATAATCCTTGTGTTATTGATTATTGTTGCAACCTCCCAACTACGAGGTTCCCGGAATAGTATCTTAAATACCGATTTCTGTCGGTAAAATCGACCGGTACTTATATTTAAGTTTTATTAACTATTGTTCAGGTTGTACATTTAACCGAATTAGTTAAAATTCATACCTTTGAATCAGAAAGTTACTATTGAGAATTGTTATATTATTTAGTTGAGAATTATTACATTATATAAAAGTAAATTAAAGCTCATGAAAAGATTTTTTATTAGTACAATCCTACTGGGTTCCCTATTAATATCTGGAAACTCACAAACAGGTAATGTTCCAAAACTTGGGAAAGATCCTGTCAAAAAAGTTATTGCAGCAATGACTCTTGAGGAAAAAGCTGCACTTGTTGTTGGAACTGGGATGAGAATGCCCGGAGGACCTCCTCCTTCAGGAACTACAGCGAACCGTCCTACTAATGCTCCGGCAAATGCTCCTTCCGGACCTGTTGTTGGCAGAACCCAGAGCCTTGTGGAAGGTGCTGCAGGTACTACTTTTGCAATTCCACGCCTGGGTATAACTCCAATGGTTGAGACAGATGGTCCCGCTGGCGTCAGGATAAATCCTACACGTGAAAATGATAAGAATACCTATTATTGTACGGCTTTCCCTGTTGGGACACTACTTGCTTCCACATGGGACGTTGATCTGGTAAGTAAAGTAGGACAGGCTATGGGGAATGAAGTTCTCGAGTACGGCAATGACATTCTTCTTGGTCCTGGTATGAATATTCAACGCAATCCTTTGTGCGGCAGAAATTTCGAATATTATTCCGAAGATCCCTATATTGCCGGGCAGATTGCTGCCGCTATGGTAAAAGGAGTAGAATCGCAGGGTGTTGGTGTATCAATCAAACATTTCGTAGCCAATAATGCTGAAACAAATCGGAATTCACTTAATACCATAATAAGTGAACGTGCTTTACGTGAGATATATCTTGAAGGCTTCAGGATTGCTGTACAGGAAAGTTCACCATGGACAGTGATGTCATCTTATAACCTGATAAATGGAACATATGCTTCCGAGAGTCCTGATCTTTTGACAAGCATTTTAAGAAATGACTGGGGCTTCAAAGGTTTTGTAATGACTGACTGGTTTGGAGGAAAAGATCCTATCGCACAAATGAAAGCAGGAAATGATCTGCTAATGCCAGGGTCACCGGACCAGATTAAAAAGATAATCCAGGCAGTAAAAGATGGCAAGCTCGAGGTAGCTGTTTTAGACAAAAACGTAGAAAAGATCCTGAATATAATGTTATTAAGTCCTCGCTTCAAAGGTTATAAATATTCAGATAAGCCTGATCTTAAGGCTCATGCAGAAGTTGCACGTGCAGCAGCTGCCGAAGGTATGGTTCTGCTGAAAAATGAAGGCGCACTTCCATTCGGGAATAATGTTAAAAATATTGCAGCATTTGGGAATACATCGTATGATATTATTCCAGGCGGTACCGGTAGCGGATTTGTAAACGTAGCATACAAAGTTCCCCTGACAGAAGGTCTGGAGAATGCAGGTTATAAAGTCAACGAGGACCTGGCCGGCCTTTATAATAGTTATCTGAATCTGACTAAATCGGGACGTCCTGCGCGTAGAGGATTTATGGCGATAATGGGTTCCAGGCCAATTGAGGAATTGGGTCTCAACAAAGATTTAATTACAGGTATGGCCAACGTTTCGGACGCAGCAATAATAACTATCGGAAGAAACTCCGGAGAAGGCAGAGATCGCACTGATACTAAAGGCGACTTCCAGCTGGATGATTCTGAGCAGCAGCTTATTAAGAATGTAAGTGATGCTTTCAAAGCAAAAGGAAAAAAAGTAGTTGTAGTTTTGAATATTGGTGGTGTTATAGAAACTGCAAGTTGGCGGGATGAGCCAGACGCTATATTGCTTGCATGGCAGGGCGGACAGGAAACAGGTAATTCAGTTGCTGATGTCTTGAGCGGGAAAGTAAACCCTTCAGGCAAACTGGCTATTACCTTCCCTGTAAATTATGAAGATGTTCCCTCTGCAAAGACCTTTCCCGGTAAAGAATTGGTAGAGAACAAAGCCCCCGATCAGGGAGGTATGTCATTTGGGAGAAGTGTACCCGCAGTTGTCACTTATGATGATGGCATTTATGTGGGTTACCGGTATTATGAAACATTCAAAGTGAAACCAGCCTATGAATTTGGTTATGGGAAATCTTATACAAATTTCACTTACAGTAATATTAAGCTGAGCTCCTCAAAATTCAACGGGAGTATTAAAGCGACGATTGATATTAAAAACACCGGGTCAGTTGCCGGTAAAGAGGTTGCCGAATTATATATTACAGCTCCTTCAGGTAAACTAGATAAACCAGCATTGGAACTGAAAGGTTTTGCTAAAACAAAACTTCTCCAACCGGGAGAATCACAAACTATTTCCTTCGTAATTGACAGCCGTCGTCTTTCATCATTCGATACATCTGCTTCATCATGGATTGCTGAAGCTGGCAAATATGAAGTCAGAATCGGAGCATCATCAGAAGATATAAGGCAGACCGCTACGTTCGATCTTGGGAGGAATATTACAGTTAAGAAAGTAAGTGTTTCTCTTGTTCCAAAAGAAAAGATAGCTGAGATCAAACCTTAAAGTAAAAAGGCCAAATTCTCAGGAAATTTAATCATCCTATCATCCGTTGTGCAACGGATGATAGGATATATTAATCTATTCTCAAAGCTTTTGCCGGATTGTGTCCTGCTGCTTTTACTGTCTGATAGCTTATTGATAGCCAGCCTATAATCAGTACAACCAGGGTTGCAAAAAGATAGATAAGCGGACTTATATTTACCTTCTGGCGAATCCTTCAAGCCAGTATTTTGAACCGAAGAAAGCAAGCGGATAAGCCAGGAGCTGAGGAAATCAGAATCAGAGTATACTACCTCTTTTGATAACAATCCAAGAACTATAGTTATTGAGGCCCCGTATGTTTTTCTTATTCCTATCTCTCTGGTTCTCTTATTAGTAATATAAGTTACCAGCCCAATAAGTCCCAGACAGGCAATGAGAATTGCAAGAACTGAGAATAAAATAAATATCTTCCCGGTCTTCATTTCAGATGAATAGAGATTATTCCATGTATCGGTGAAAAAGTCATACTGAAACGGTTGTTGAGTGGTAAAATTCTGCCATTTATCAGCTATAGCTTTAATAGTAGCCTTTAATATTAATTCCGGTCAGCCTTACTGTGGCATACTGATCACCGCCTCCGCGCTCCCATTACTGTAAAACAAACCGGCTCAATTGCTTTATGCATTGAAGTTATATTAAAATCTTTCATAACCCCAATAATCTTAAGCTTTTGGAACTGTTGCGGCCCTCTTGGCTGAAGAACGAATTTCCCTACAGGATCTTTCAATCCCAGTGATTTCACAGCTGTTTCATTTAAAAGGATTGCTGTTGAATCTGTACTATATTCACGCGAAAAGAATCTTCCTTCCACAAGTTGCACGCCTAATGCCTGCGGATAGTCGAAACTCACCTGAGCCTGTTCCAGCAGGTAAGTCTTTTTTTCAGGATCTTCATCATTAAAAAATGCATTATTATTAAAATTTGTACCGGGAACTTGCCTGGAGAAACCGACCTTGTCAACTCCCGGAATCTGCAATAGCTGATTCCTGAATGATTCAATCTGCTGCCAGAATGCATCAGGTCGTCGGATTATTATCAGTTTTCCTTATTGAATCCCAGGTCTTTTTTTGTCATATAATTCAGCTGGTTATACACTATAATTGAACCTATAATAATTACTATTGAGACAGTAAACTGGAATACTACAAGCAATCCCCTGAGTCTTTTTGACATTGAACCAGGGCTCATGGTCCCTTTTAAGACCTCAACCGGATTGTAGGAAGCAAGAACAAAAGCAGGATAAAAACCAGCAGATATACCGACAATAAGAACTAACCCGATCAAAATGCCGATACCTGATATGTTATCAAAAATACCAACTGAAAGTTGTTTTCCAATAAGCTGATTAAATGAAGGGGTAAGGGCGTAAACAAGGATTACTGCAAGTATTGTTGCCAGAGTACAATTATTACTGATTCTCCCAGGAACTGTGAAATTAGACCCGATTTATATGCACCCACTACTTTCCTTACGCCAACCTCTTTTGCTCTGCCGGCTGATTTGGCAGTAGCAAGATTTACATAATTGATTACTGCAACAATCAGTATCAAAATAGCTATCACTGCAAAAATATACACTGTTGCTAAAGAACCCATTGGCTCAAGTCCGTACTGTGTGGCTCCTTTCAAATGAAGATCCTTCAGCGGTTCCAGTACATATCTGAAATCATTCCCTGCTTTTTTGAAATCATCGATGGAATATCCAAGTATCTGTTGGATCTGTGGGCCAACATACTTTGTCACCATCCCCTGGAATTTCTCCTGCAATTTAGCAGGATCTGTTCCGTCTTTCACCACAATATAGGTATAGAAGTTGTGACTTACCCATTGCTGGTTGTTTGCCTTTCCGGGATAGGTGCTCATTGAAGCAAGCATATCAAATTTCATGTGAGAATTATCCGGCACATCCTGGACTACTCCTGTGACTGTATATAGTATGGTATCTGCTTCCACGATCATTTTCTGACCCATGGGGTCCTGATTTCCGAAGTATTTTTTTGCATATTTTTGAGTCAATACCATTGACCGGGGTCTCACCAAAGCTGTTTTTGGATCACCTTTGAGCAATTTGAAGTCGAGCACACTGAAAAATGTTGAATCAGCGAACAAAACGCCGTCTTCATTAAATTTGTTTTCACCGAAACGAATAAGCCAGGCACCCAATCTGGTTACCCGGGTAGCGGCGAGCACCTCGGGATAATCCTTCAGCATAGCCTGAGCCATCGGAGCAGCGGTAACTGCCTGGTCCAAAACGCCTCCTGCCATCCGACCCACAACTTTCAAACTATAAATGTTTTGGTAATTTTTATGGAACCTGTCATAACTTAATTCATTAATAACATACAATGATATAAACAGGAAACTGGTAAGGCCGATTGCAAGCCCGCCTACATTCAGCAGTACATATCCGCCTTGTTTCCTCATGTTGCGGTATGCGTTAATAAAAAAGTTCTTTATCATGACTGTTATTTTGAGTTTTTTTCTTAAATTTTCATTACAAAGACATGAAAAATTTGAGTGTGATGCATTTTAGTATTGTTGATTTCTAAGGTAAAAATAACTTATCTGCAACAATTATAACGTTTACTCGTCTTTAGACAGAAAAAAACCAGTAATATGATAAAAAATTTCTTTTTGATAGCCTTCAGGAATATATCCCGACATAAAGTATTTACTTTAATAAATGTAACCGGACTTGCAGTAGGTCTTGCTGCTTCATTATTAATCCTGTTATGGGTGCAGGATGAATTTAGTTTTGAAAAATTCAACGTGAACGCAGCGAATATTTACCGTGTTGAAGAAGATCAGTTCTATTCAGGCGCACGGTATCATGTTACTGTTACACCAATGCCAGGCGGACCCGTATGGAAAGAAAAAATTCCCGAAATAAAAGAACAGGTTAGAATTAATCCATGGCTGCCAAGGGTTTTATTCAGGTACGATGACAAGTCTTTTTTTGAATCTGCTGTAGCTGCGGTAGATTCAAATCTTCTTAAAGTATTTACGCTTCCTTTAAGTATGGGGGATCCTCAAACAGCATTAAACTCTCCGCATTCAATTATACTTACAAAGAAACTGGCTGCCAAATACTTCGGCAATATTAACCCGGTCGGAAAAACAATTACTGTAGAAAATATAGCTCAGTTTACTGTTACAGGCGTGTTTAAAGAAATTCCCGAAAATTCAATGTTAAGCTTTAGTTGTGTAATCCCTTTTTCTTACCTGAAAGAGATTGGAATGGCTGATAAATCGTGGGGGAATAATGAGATATTTACTTTTGTTCAGCTTGAAAAAGATGCGGATATAAAAGCGGTTAACAAGAAGCTTACCGATGTTGTTGTCGAGAATGACCCTCAGATAACAACCAAATACAATGTATTTCCATTATTAGATATTCATTTACATGGCCAGTTTGGTTTTAAGGAGACAAAAGGTCCTGTAATAGTTGTATCTATCTTCACTCTGATTGCAATTTTCGTCCTGCTTATTGCCTGCATAAACTTCATTAATCTCTCAACGGCGAAAGCTTCAGGCAGAGGAAAAGAAATCGGTATAAAAAAGGTATCCGGCGCAGATCAGATGTCAATGATAATACAGTTTATGCTTGAGTCACTACTCCTGGTTGCGGTGTCAATGGTATTTGCCATGATACTTATCGGATTAATGCTCGGTACATTTAATAACATCTCGGGAAAAAGTTTCAATCTGAGTGATCTTTTTCATTTCACATTTATCATAAACTTTATTATTGTTGGTCTGGTTGCAGGCCTTATATCAGGTATTTATCCTGCCTTATACCTTTCTTCATTCAAACCGGTGACTGTATTAAAAGGTGAAGCAGATTCTTCGAAAGGAAATGGCAAACTGAGGCAGATTCTGGTTGTGGTTCAGTTTACTCTTTCCATACTGATTGCTACATCAGCTATATTTATGTACAAACAACTGAAATTTCTTCAGGAGAAGGATCTTGGTTTCAACAAAGAAAATCTGATCTGCATACCCATGCCTGATAATTTGAAGCCAAAATACTATTCACTGAAAAAGGAGCTGGAGAAAGAGTCATTAGTTCAGGGAGTTACGGCGTCGATGTGGAATCCTACTATGATGGGCAGCAATTCAGGAGGTGCAAGTTGGGATGGAAAGGATCCGGAAAAACAGGTACTGATCGGAACAAATGCCATCGATTATGATTATCTGAAAACATTGAATATGAAGCTTGTGTCAGGAAGGGATTTCTCAAGAGATTTTCAGGGAGATATGGTCCATGATACTCTTGGCAATTTTCTTGTAAACGAGGAAGTTGTCAAATTGATGGGAATTGGAGATCCGGTTGGAAGGAATTTCAGATTTATGGGGCTGAACGGGACAATTGTAGGGGTATTAAAAAACTTTCATTTTAAAGGAGCAGATCAGGCAATAGAACCAATGGCTTTTGCGCTAGCTGATACACGATATCTCCGTGTAATACTAATCAGGCTGACACCGGGAAAAATACCTGAATCTTTAAAAGCAGTAGAAAATACATGGAAAAATATTGTTCCTGAATACCCGCTTGATTACACTTTTATTGACCAGGATTATGACAGGTTATTCCGAGCACAAATCAGACTTTCCGAATTGCTGAAATATTTTACAATTCTGGCTGTAATCATTGCCTGCCTGGGTTTGTACGGCTTGTCTTCATACTCTGCAGAGAGGCGAACAAATGAGGTTGGAATCAGGAAAGTGATGGGAGCAGGTTCACTGACTGTTATGTACACGCTTTCTAAGGAATTTCTTTTGCCTGTGCTTCTTTCAATAATAATAGCAATCCCGCTTGGCTGGTTGATTATCGTCAATCTTCTGAAGCAGTTTGCATACAGAATTGATCTGAGCATCTGGGTTTTTCTTGGGATAGCAGGTGGTGCGATCCTGATTGCTTTGTTAACTGTTAGCTTCCAGGCATATAAGGCAACAGGCATAAATCCTGCGGAAGCTCTCAAGGTAGAATAATTTTCAACATTTGCAGCATCATTAATTATTTAACGTCTATTAACTAAAATCCTCAGAATAGTATAATTCATAAAGTTTTTATAATAGACATTGCCCTTTTATTAACCAATTAACCAATTTACCATGTTCACAAACTTAATAAAGCATAGTTTAAGATCTTTTAAAAGACAACGTGCGTATATCGTAATCAATATTCTTGGTCTGTCGATAGGAATTGCCTGCAGCCTTCTCATCGCAATCTTCGTAATAAACGAGGCAAGCTATGATAAATTTAATGTGAAAAAGGACAGGATTGTAAGGCTGATTCTTAACGGAAAAATAGGTGGCCAGGAAATAACGGGAGCCTATACTTGTTCTCAAATGGGGCCGACTATGGCTAAAGAGTTTCCTGAGATAGAGGATTATCTACGTATGTCTCAAAGGGGTCCTACAATTGTAGAATATAATAATCAGACATTTACGGAAGAACATATGATTGAAGCTGATTCTTCCTTTTTCAATTTCTTCACTATTCCCATTATCAAAGGAGACATAAATAATCTGCTCAATGCTCCGAATAGGATTGTTTTATCAGAATCAACAGCTAAAAAGATATTTGGCACCGAGAACCCGATCGATAAACCTGTTAAGATTGGTTCTGATTCAGTAAAATATACTGTTTCGGGTGTAATGGCCGATGTGCCTGAAAATTCTCATTTTGAAGCCAATATCATTGTATCATTTATGACTAATCCATTGTCGAAAAGCCCAATATGGTTAAATAACAGTATTGCCACATACCTGCTTCTTAAACCGAATTCAACTTATGCAACTGTCGATCAGAAAATTCCGGAGTTACTGGTTAAATATGTTGGTCCGGAGATCCAAAGATATATGGGTGTATCGATAACTGATTTTGTAGCACAGGGTAATAAGTACAGATTTTATTGCCAGAAGCTTACAGCCATTCATCTTGAACCCAATATTCAGCAGCAGTTTAAACAATCAAGTGATCCGAAATATCTTAAAATATTCGGAGGCATAGCAATACTCATTATTTTAATTGCGGCAATAAATTTCATGAATCTATCAACTGCTCAGTCTGCTAAAAGAGCCAAGGAAGTTGGGATAAAAAAAATCGGAGGATCAACCAGGGGAATGCTCATTACCCAGTTCCTGTCAGAATCTTTTATTCTTTCATTTATATCATTGATTTTTGCATTGATTATCATAAAGATCACCTTGCCATATTTTAATAATCTTCTTGGAGCCACGATGAAACTTGATCTGCTGAAGGAATGGTATACAATACCTGTTATGCTCATTTTCTCAGTGATCGTAGGTTTTCTTGCCGGAGGTTATCCTGCTTTCTTTCTTTCCTCATTTAATCCATACGAGGTATTAAAAGGAAGTGTGAAAAACAGTATGAAAAACGGAAGATTGAGGAGGGTTCTTGTTGTATTTCAGTTTGCTGTTTCCATTTTGCTTATTATTAGTACAATGGTCATGTACCGGCAGATAAAATATATGTTGAACAAAGATACCGGATTCAATAAAGATCAGTTAATCGTGATTAACCGTGCAGGAGCTCTCGGAACTCAGACAAAATCGTTCAAAGAGGCTGTTAAAGGAATACCAGGAGTGATAAATATAACATGTTCAACAGCTGTCCCGGGACGTGAAAACAGTAACAGCGGATATGCGATAGAAGGAAGAAAAGATGAGACTTTCCTTATGCAAACCAATTATGTTGACGATGATTATCTGGCTACTTATGGCATGCAACTCAAATCCGGAAGATCATTTGACAAGTCACATCCTACTGATCGCGAGGCATGTATTATAAACGAAACAGCTCTCAAGAATTTTTCGATAAAAGATATTGAAAAAACAAGGTTCGCTACACCCGGAGATTCGGGCAAAATAAAATTCATGCAGGTTATAGGAGTGGTAAAAAATTTCAACTTCGTATCTCTGCGAAATCCTATTGCCCCGTATATATTCAATTATATTGGTGACCAGCCAACAGGAGGATATCTTTCTGTCAAATTATCGGCACAAAATTACACTAAAACAATTTCTGCAATTGAGAATAAATGGAAAGAATATACAGCGAACACACCATTACAATATTATTTCGTAGATGCTGATTTTGAGAAAATGTATATCCAGGAAAAACAGAATGCCCAGATGGCAGTTATTTTTTCAATACTCGCAATTTTCATTGCAGCACTTGGTCTTTTTGGTCTGACATCATTCACTGTGGAACAGAGAACAAAGGAGATAGGTGTCAGAAAAGCAATGGGTTCATCAATACCAGGTATTTATATTGCAATTTCCCGGGAGATCATCATTCTGGTCTCAATTTCTGCTCTCATTGCATGGCCTATTGTTTATTATGTTGCAAGCAAATGGCTGCAGAATTTCTATTACAGGATAGATCTTGGAGTTTTCAGTTTTGTTGCAGGACTGACCATCGCTCTTGGTATTGCAATTCTTACAATCAGTTACAGGATTTTGAGTGCAGCCCGTGTAAACCCTGCACAATCGCTTAAATATGAATAAGCAAGTAGGGACATGCCATGGCATGTCCCTACAATTCAAACCCTCTTATAATGTAGGGCCACGCCATGGCGTGGGCTTACTTGTATATGGGATAAAAAAAGAAACCCGCAATTTGCGGGTTTCTTTTTCTTGTTATAACCGGAGTATATATTGATTGAGAATGATCTAGTACATTTTGTTGATCAATTGTCCAAATTCATCACGCTGTTTCAGTGGAAAATTGTGGGATTTGCCATCACGTGTAACTACATTAAGACCTTTAGGTGCGAAAAGACCTTTACTGAAATATATGACTTCAAGAATATTGTCAAAAAGAATTTCAAGATTAAACCTGTCAGTATTTTCATCAAGGGTCTTAAAATATAACCTCTGGTTTGTAACTATTAGCTTTCCTTCCACAGTATTATTCTCAATTACCTGGTTTGTATCACCCGCTTTAAGAACAACTTCGTTTGCATATAATTTAACTGTCATGGCTTTGTCTTTTTGTGCTTCTCTCAAGCGATTAATAATCTCTTTTCTATCTCTTATTTGAACTAAAGACGGATTGCTTTCTCAGATGTTGCATCGTTTTTCAAAGTTTTTAAAAAATTAATGAAAAAACCGTTCCGATGCCGGGTTTTGAGAATACCGTGATCGTTCCGCCATGAAGCTTCATGATCTGACGTGACAAACTTAAGCCAATACCAGAACCATGCTCCTTTGTAGTAAAGAAGGGGACAAAAATATTTTCCATTATGCTGTCAGAAATCCCTGTTCCATTATCTTTTACTTCTATTCGGGGATGCAGTTTTTCCCCTGTTGATCCTGAAATTTCTATTATTCCTTCTTCTATACTGTTGTTTCTGCTTTTTATGGCATCCGACGCATTGTTGATGAGGTTCAGAAGAACATGTTCGATCAGACTGCGGTCACAAAAAAGATTAAAATTGTCTCCCGTTCGAATACATTTTAGTCTTATGCCATTAGATGCAAGCTCGTCTTTTTTTAAAAGTGTAATACCTTTAAATAGTTTATCAAAACTTATTTCCTCAAACTTTGGTGCAGGCAGCTTCGTCAGGCTCCTGAACTTGTTTACGAAATCTATAAGACCTTTGCCTCTTTCTTCTATATAACCAAGACCTGTGAGTGCTTCATTGATATTTTCGTCCGTAATATCCTTTACTGACCGGATCTGATTGTCTTTCCTGAAGAATCCCGAAATAGTTGCTGTAAGAGATGTGATGGGAGTAACGGAGTTGATTATTTCATGGGTCAGTACTCTTATAAGTTTTTGCCATGAATCCATTTCCTTTTCATCCAGCTCATTTTTTATATCCTGAAAAGAGACGAGGTGGATTTCTTTCTGCCCGATTTTAAAAACAGATGCACGTATTGCCAGTAGCTTTAAACTGTGGTCCGACTTTAAGGTGATTACTTTCTGCTCTTCATACTTTAATTTTTTTATTGTATCGGGTAAACCACGTTGGACTGCTTCAAGAGTGCTTATTGAGTTTATTTCAGCAACACCTAAAATGTCCCTTGCCGCCTGATTTATTATTTCAATATTCCCATCCTGATCAAACGAAATCAATCCTATTCCGACATGCTTAACAATATAATTCATGTACTGTAACTGACTTTCTTTATCAATGCGGACCTGTCTTACTATACCTCCGATCTCATTCAGGAACTCACCCAGTTCGTTGAACGGATAGTTTCTAGCCTGCGAAAAATAGATAGTCGGATTATTCTCCTTAATATACTCCAGCATTCTTTTGAGATCATTTCTTCGTCTTAGTATGTGTCTTATCAGGGCCCATGTTTCAATTGTTACAAGAACTACTAAAACAAGAATGGAATACAGATAATTGGTTTTAAATGAAATGAATGCAAGAAGAATCGCTGTAAGGGTAATAAAAATTACCCTTATAATTATACCCGTATAGAATCTGTTAGAGTTCATACTTTTCGATTTTTGAATAAAGAGTTTTCCTTGTTATCCCCAGTTCCTTTGCTGTCTGGTTAATGTTCCCTTTGTGTTTAAACAATGCCTCTTTAATAGTAAGTTTTTCAACATCATTAAGATTTAGTGAATTATCAAAAAGTTGTTTCCCGGAAGAAATACTTGTAGTAAAACGCAGATTCTCAGGCTTGATAATTCCTTCATCAACCATTATTACCGAATTCTCAAGCATATGCTGAAGCTCCCTTACATTTCCCGGCCATTCATATTGTTTGAGTTTATCGATAGCAGTTCCGCTGATCTTCAGCGATTTTTCATATTTTTTCCCATATATTTTAAGAAAATGTTCAGCAAGTAAAAGAATATCCTCACCACGGTTGCGCAGGGGTGGAATTTCAATCTGAACAGTATTTATCCTGAACATCAGATCTTCCCTGAAGAGATTATCCCTTATAAGGTCGGGAAGATTCTTGTTGGTCGCGGTTATTAATCTGACATCAACAGGAACCGGTTTGTTTGAGCCTACCGGGATGATGTACCGGTTCTGTAAAACGGTGAGCAGCTTCGATTGCATAGAGATCGGAAGATTGCCTATCTCATCAAGAAACAAGGTCCCGCCGGTTGCGGTCTCAAATCGTCCTTTTCTGTCTTCTGTTGCCCCGGTAAAAGCGCCTTTCACATGTCCGAATAGCTCACTCTCAAACAGTGATTCCGAAAGAGATCCGAGATCAACACTTATGAACACATCATCTGACCGTTTTGATTGACGGTGTATTTCGCGGGCGATTAGTTCTTTACCTGTTCCATTTTCGCCAAGTATAAGAACATTGGCATCTGTAGGAGCTACCTTTCTTATTGCAGATAAAATGTCCTTCATAACGGACGATTCGCCGATCAACGAAGTGAACTTCTTATCCAGGTCTTCAGAGAGATGTTTTTGCTTATTCAGGAGTTTTGAAACCTGCACTTTTGACTTCCGAAGCTGATAAGCTGCTTTTATGGTTGAAACGAGCTTTACAGTATCAAACGGCTTCTGAATGAAGTCTGTTGCTCCTTCCTTCATCGCTTTCACAGCAAGTTCAATATCGCCGTAAGCAGTTATTAGTATTATGACGGCGTCGGGATCTTCTTTGATAATCTCTCTCAGCCAGAACAGACCTTCGTTACCGGTATTGACCCCGGCTGAGAAATTCATATCGAGGAGAATAATGTCAAAGGATCCAGAACGCAAAAGAGATGTAAATTTAGAGGGATTTTTTATTGTCGTCACTTCTTCAAATTCCTGCCTGAGAATGAAAGAAAGTGAGTTCAGTATCCCTTCATTATCATCAGCAATAAGTATTTTGCCTTTTATTTTTATCATAATTCTTAATTAGTCATTAAATTGTCAAAAATACAACAAAGTGGATACAAATAATACATAATGTGGATAATAAATATACACTCAATGTGAAAAATAACAGTGATATAAAGTTGTAAGATGCAGATAGTTAATGTGATAAATAAACCGGCACAGGTCTTGGTAGGAATGAATCAGATCATTAATTTATCACACATTTAATAAAGAACACTATGCTCCCATTTATAAAACTATTTTTCAGAAACTCGCTTCGGCACAAGGCGTTTACATTTTTGAATATCCTGGGACTTGCAATTGGCATGGCATGTTTTATCATTATTATGCTCTGGGTCAAAGCCGAACTTTCGTATGACAAATATAATCTGGCAGCTGACAGAATCTACAGGATGACCATGTATACAAGGCTTAATGGGTATGAAGGCAACTCAGCGTATTGCCCGGCTCCGCTTGCCGGGGCATTATTAAAGGACTATCCTGAAGTTGAGAAAGCAGTGAGGTTCAGAAATTATGGTAAGTCAATTATTAAGTATAACAATGTAAGTTATGCGGAATACCGAATCATTTATGCTGATTCATCTGTTTTTGGGGTATTTACTATTCCGCTTATTAAAGGTAATGCGGAAACCGCTCTTACTGCTCCATTTACAATCGCTTTAAGCGAGTCGATGGCAAAAAAGTATTTTGGCAGCGAAGATCCTATCAATAAAATTTTAAGGCTCGACAATCAAACTGATTATCGGATAACGGCTGTATATAAGGATCTACCTAAAGCTTCTCATTTCCATTTTGATTTTATCGCATCTCTATACAGCAAAAAAGAATACCTGGAGAACGTATGGCTCAGTAATAATTTTCAGACATATGTTCTGCTCAGGAAGAATGCTGACGCGATTTCCTTTGATAAAAAGATGCCTCAGTTGATTGAAAGATATGTTGCTCCACAGGCAGCTCAGGCTCTGGGTACTTCATGGGATAAACTTCTGGGTCAAGGCATTCTCGTTCAATTCAGTATTCAGAACGTCAGGGACATACACTTAAGGACTGATATTTCAGGAGGCTTTGAGGCTGGTGGCGATATAAAATATATTTACATTTTCATTCTTATCGCAGTTTTTATTATTCTTCTGGCATGTATTAATTTCACTAATCTCTCAACTGCCCGATCGGTGACAAGATTAAAAGAGGTTGGAATAAGAAAGGTTTTTGGAGTTCAAAAATCAAAACTTTCAATGCAATTTATGCTTGAATCGCTATTGATAGTTTTTGCGGCCTATGTTATTGCGATGGTTCTGACAGAAATCGCCCTCCCATTCTTTAATAGACTGACTGATAAGAGTCTGTCAATTAATTACTTCGATATAAGGTTTCTTGGTTCAGTATTTGGGCTTATTTTAGTTATCAGCTTTCTTGCAGGAATTTATCCTGCATTATATTTATCATCATTCAAACCAATATCAATATTGAAAGGTGAAATGGTTACGGGGAGAAAGAAAACAAGTTTCAGAAGTATTCTTGTAATCGGTCAGTTTACGATTTCACTAACCCTTCTTTCTTCAGCTTTGATACTTGGCAAACAGATGAATTTTATTCTGAATAGAAATCTTGGATACAACCAGGAACACTTATTAGTAATTAAGAATACTAATCTTCTTGATAAGAATATTGAAAATTTTAAGAATCAGCTGACTGCTAATCCGCAAGTCATTTCTGTTTCCGAAAGCGGATTTTTACCATCGCCTTCAACAAGGAACAATGGATCTATCTGGCGCGACGGAATCATGTCGAAAGATCCCTTATTATTTACCCATTTTTCTGTTGATTTTGACTATCTCAGGACATTTGATATGAAAATTGTCAATGGAAGATGGTTTTCGAAAGAATTTTCAACTGACTCTTCGGCGGTAGTGATTAACCAGGCCGCAGTTAAGCTCCTTGGATGGAAAGATCCTATAGGAAGAAAAATAGGAACAATTCTAAAATCTGATTTTGATATTAATAAACCTGTTCTGGACGTTTACACCATAATAGGAGTTGTAGAAGATTTTAATTTTAGTTCACTTCATGAGCCGGTAGGTGCCCTGGCAATTTACCTTAAAAAAAGTAACGATTTGATTACTTGCCGGATCAGGCCTGAAACAAATATTTCTGAAATAATTGGATTTATGAAATCAAAATGGATTGAGAATGCCCCTGACCAGCCGTTTGAATATGATTTTGTAACTGACAGTCTTCGCAGGCAATATACTGGTGAATCACAACTTGGAACTATTCTTGGCATATTTACAGGATTAGCCTTTTTTGTAAGCTGTCTTGGTTTGTTTGGTCTGGCACTTTACTCATCGGAGCAGCGTAAAAAGGAAATTGGCCTCAGAAAAGTAAATGGTTCAGGTATTAGTCAGATAATATGGCTTTTAACTTCTGATTTCACAAAGCTGATTTTAATTGCCTCTATAATTGCGTGTCCTGTTTCTTACTATCTGATGCATAAATGGCTGCAGAACTTTGCATACCGGACTGAAATATCATGGTGGATCTTTGCTTTTACCATTTTACTAAGTTGTATGGTTGCTCTTGCAACAATAGGCTATCTGTCTTACAAAGCTGCTTCGACAAACCCGGTTGATACGCTACGGGCGGAATAATATAGACTAAATGTTCAGATCCCCTGTTTGAATTGACAATCAGGGGATTTTGTTTTTTATAAGGTTCGGTGGTGCCACGCCATGGCGTGGCTCTACAAATTAATTGACATTCCAGGGTAGGGTCATGCCATGACCCTATGATTTATTGGTTGACTCAAAAATCAATGATGGGCTAACTTATTTAATGAGAAGGATCCCCGTCTGTCCGATCTGTGCTCTTGAAAAAACGTTTTAATCTGAGAACATTTTAATTTGATAACTGATCTTATAGTAAGTTGTTATTTTTCAAAAATTATTAGTACCCTCAATACTGTCTAATTTTTTGACATAAATTTGACATATATTTTTTAATTTCAGTATTTTGTAAAAAAATATATAGTATGATCAAAGGAACTCTTCTCATTGTTGATGACAACAAGAGCGTAATAAGCGCACTTGAAATGATGTTACAGTATGAGGTAGATAAAGTTATATCGATATCCAGTCCCAAGAGGATCCATGAAATACTGGAACAGAATGAAATAGATATAGTGCTTCTCGACATGAATTTTCAGGCAGGAGTAAACTCAGGCAATGAAGGGCTCTTCTGGCTGAAAGAAATACTAAAGCACGACAGTAATCTGAGCGTCGTAATGATCACAGCTTATGGCGATGTGGAACTTGCCGTAAAAGCATTGCGCGAGGGTGCTTTCGATTTTATTCTTAAACCCTGGGATAATGATAAGCTTCTTGCAACGATAAATGCTGCATGGAAACTAAGAACATCAAGGAAAGAGGCGCTTACTCTGAAGAATGATTACCAGTTTCTGAAAAAAGAGATCAGGAGGACTGAAGATAAAATTGTCCTGGGCGCCTCACCCACAATGATCAATGTAATGAACATTGTAAGAAAAGTAGCGGCAACCGATGCTAATGTTTTGATTACAGGAGAAAATGGAACTGGAAAAGAGCTGGTTGCACGGGAAATTCATAATCTTTCAAAGAGGAGTAATGAACTTATGGTAAATGTGGATATGGGTTCAATTACAGATTCTCTTTTTGAAAGTGAAATGTTCGGACATGTAAAAGGTGCATTTACTGATGCAAAGGAGGACCGGTCAGGAAAGTTCGAGTTAGCACATAAAGGAACCCTTTTCCTCGATGAAATAGGTAACCTGAGTTTACAGTCACAGGCTAAGCTATTAAGTGCTCTTCAGAACAGGTATGTTGTTCGAGTGGGGTCAAACAGACAGGTACAAATTGATATAAGACTGATTTGTGCAACAAACTGCATTCTGCCGTCGATGGTAAGTGAGGGATCATTCAGGGAAGACCTTCTGTACCGTATAAACACCATACAAATAGAAGTGCCTCCGTTGAGAGACAGAGTTGATGATATACCCGTACTCGCATTTCATTTCCTGAGAATTTATTCCGAAAAATATAATAAGCCCGGCAAAAAGATCAGCACACAGGCCCTCGAAAAACTGTCAAACTATTCATGGCCAGGGAACATACGTGAACTTCAGCATTCCATAGAAAAATCAGTGATATTATCCGATTCACCGATACTAGGTCCTTCTGATTTTTTGTTTAATACAATTTCGAAGGGAGTTATAGAAAATGACACTGCAACTCTCGAGGAGATGGAGAAAAAACTGATATCTGAATCAATAAAGAAGCACGATAATAATCTGAGCATCGTAGCTTCCAAACTTGGAATAACCAGGCAGACATTATATAATAAGCTGAAAAAGTATGATCTATAAAAGATTTTTTCTTGTCATGATTGTCTACCTGGCAGGCGTTATCCTTTTTGCCATTGCTTTTGCATTCAGTTTAGGAAAGGATCTTACATGGGCAATTCTCTCTTTTTTCTGCCTCGCTTTGATTTCAGTATCATTTGGAATCTGGCTTAACGCAACAAACAAGAAACTGGCATATTTTTTCAGTGCCGTCAGGAATGAAGACACCTCCCTGTTTTTTCCTGAAGGAATCGGATTTGCTAATGAGAAATTACTCAACAAGAGTCTGAACGAATTGAATGACAAGTTAAAAAATGCGAAGATAAATATAGAACTCCAGGAGAAGTTTTATAAGAATATTATGGAGAAGATCAGAACAGGTATTATATCTTTCGACAAGAACGGGGTTGTTGAATTTACAAACCCTGAAATTCAAAGGATGTTTAATCTGGATCAGATATCACATATAAATAAATTAAGAAATATTGATCCAAAGCTGGTAGAATTACTTGAAAAAATTGAATCGGGAGAACAGAAACGTATAAATGTTAAGGTTAACCACAACCTCCTGAGCCTGGCAGTCCATTCTCAGACAATAATAATACAAAAGAGAGAGATAAAAATAGTTAATTTACAGGATATCAAAAGTGAACTCGACACACACGAGATGGATTCATGGCAAAAACTGATCAGGATTCTTAACCATGAGATCATGAATTCAGTAGCTCCGATTACGTCTTTAAGTTCTACAATTTCAGGTTTCTATAAATCGGGAGGAGATCAGAAAAGCCCTGAATTCATTACACCCAGGATAATTTCAGACACTATCAGAGGGCTCAATATCATAGAAGAACATGGAAAAGGATTAATACATTTTGTTGAGTCATACAGAAGCCTGGCACAGCTGCCAAAACCAGAGTTTACAATGGTTAAAATTAAAGAGTTTTTCGAGAGGATAATGATTCTGATAAACAGTGGTTTTGATAATGATAACAACAATAATAAAGTAAGGCCTCTGATCACTTCAAGCGTAACACCTGATGATATAACTTTGGTTGCTGACGACAAACTTCTTGCGCAGGTATTTATTAATATTGCTAAAAATTCCATCGAAGCATTTGGAAAATATAAGGAAGACGACTTTATCTCAATGAGTGCCAACAGGAACCCTGACGGTAGGGTAGTACTAACAATTGAAGACAATGGCCCTGGTATGGATGCAGACACTCTTGAGAAAATTTTTGTGCCGTTTTTTACAACAAAAGAATCAGGTTCGGGAATAGGTTTAAGCCTGTCGCGACAAATTATACGGATTCATAACGGGAACATAAATTGTGATTCGACACCGGGTCATGGAACAACAGTTACGATGATATTCTGACGTCTTTAATTTTTCAAGTTCCTCTAAAAAAAACCTCAAAGGTTATACCATTAATTGTATATATCACATAATCAGGCATGTAACATTTTTGCATTTTAATTATGAATTGATTTTGTACATAAATCATACAATTGGCTTCAAATTTTCAGACAGCCTGTTATAATTGGTATTTGGTTAACATCTTCATTTTTCATAAATTGCATTTTCTCGCTGTAATTAAAGGTGAATCCCAGGTTTAAAAATAAATACCGGATTGATTCTTCCAGGTTGGTTGGACATGATTATTCGTCACCGGGAAATTATTTTATTACCATTTGTACAAGGAAGAAAAATCCATATTTTGGTATATGCCAAAATGGAGGAATTGTATTGTCAGAATTGGGTTTAGTTTTACAAAAGGAATGGTTGAAAACTCCTGGAATTCGGAAGGAAATGAACATCTCCCTTGATGAATTCATTATCATGCCAGATCATTTCCATGCTATAATCAAAATTGGGAATTATATTCGTGCGAATACAATGACAACTTCGTACAGAAATGTTTTTGGTCCGCAATCGAATAATTTAGGATCTATTATTCGCGGATTGAAATCTGCGGTAACAAGTTTTTCAAAAAAGATGCATTTGGAATTTGGCTGGCAACCTGGCTATCATGACCGGCTAATAAGGTCAGAATACGAACTAAAACGAATACGAAAATATATTATAATGAATCCAAAAAAAATGGGCGATATTGTTATGTAATAAATGTAGAGACGCCATGCCTGGCGTCTCTACTCTACAACAAAATATCATAGAAAATATTTATAAAAAAGAATATTATTTTTCTGTTACAACCTGGCCATCGAACAGATTTATTACTCTGTGAGCATAACCTGCATCTCTGTCGGAGTGGGTTACCATTATGATTGTTGTGCCTTCCTTGTTAAGATCTGTAAGAAGGTTTATGACCTCAATACCATTTTTTGAGTCGAGATTACCTGTTGGCTCATCGGCGAGGATCAGTTTCGGATTTGCTACAACTGCACGGGCAATAGCAACTCTCTGCTGCTGTCCACCTGATAGCTGCTGAGGAAAGTGTTTTGCACGGTGTCCGATTTTCATTCTTTCGAGAACATCTTCAACACTTTTCTTGCGATCGCTGGCTTTCATTTTCAGGTAGATCAGAGGTAACTCAACGTTTTCATATACATTAAGTTCGTCGATCAGGTTAAAGCTCTGGAAGACAAATCCGATATTTCCTTTACGGAAGATTGTCCTGTCGCGTTCTTTCAGGTTAGCTACTTCAGTTCCGTTGAAGATGTAGCTTCCGGCACTTGGGTTATCAAGCAGACCAAGGATATTAAGCAGGGTGGATTTTCCGCATCCTGACGGACCCATAACTGCCACATATTCTCCCTCTTTTACATGGAGGGTTACTTTATTAAGAGCTGTAGTTTCAACTTCTTCTGTTCTGAAGATTTTTGTTAAATCATTAGTTTTAATCATGACATTAATTATTAAGAGTTATTTGGATTTTTTAAGAATAAGTTTTTCATTTTTCCCGAAGGTTTCATAACCAGATACTATTACCTTTTCGCCTGGTTTAAGACCTTCAAGAACTTCGTAATATTTTGGATTTTTTCTTCCGATTGAAATATTCCGTTTTGTAGCGAAAGATTCGGTAGGATCAAGTACAAATATCCATTGTCCGCCTGTCTCCTGGAAGAACCCGCCGATAGGTACAAGAACTGATTTTTTTGGCTGACCAAGCTGCAGACTTATATAATAGGTCTGGCCTGTCCTGATGTTATCCGGCATGCTGTCGCGGAAAATCATTTCAATTTTGAAAGTGCCATTCCGTACCTCAGGGAAAACCCTTCTTACCGTAAGGTCAAATTTACTGCCTTGTCTGTCAAGTGTTGCATTAAGTTGTGCCCGAACCCTGTCGATATAATGTTCGTCAATCTGGGCAGTTACTTTATATGATGTAAGTACATTAATCTGACCCATGTTCTCACCTCTGTTAATGTTTTGTCCGATCTCAGGTGTTAAAAGTCCAAGCTGACCGTCTACAGGCGCTGTAACATTAAGGTTTTTTACTCTGTCTTTAACCAGGCCCAGGTTTTTCCTCATATTTATGAGGTCGTTTTTCATTGTCTCGACATTCACAGAACGGAAAAGTGAATCCTGTGTCCTACGTTCAATAAAAAGCTCTTTCGACTGAATAGCCATTTCCATATCCTCTTTCGACCTGAGATAGTCCTCTTTCGATATCAGACTGTCTTTGATCAGAGTTTCATTCTGGTGGAAATTACGCACCTTGCGTTCAATATCATAACTTATTGTCACAAGATCTCTCTTTATTTGCAGTTTGTCCTGCTCCATCTGGATCTGCGTATTCCTCAAAAGGTTCTCTTTATAAGCAAGATCACCTTCACTGTTCAGAATATTCAGATATAAATCAGGATTAGATAGTCTTAGTATTACTTCTCCTTTTTTGACCATTGATCCTTCTTCAACAATTTTTTCTTCAACACGCCCGCCTTCCTGGGCATCGAGAAAGATGGTGCTTATTGGTTCCACCGTGCCGGGAACAGTAATGTAGTCATTAAACTGACCTTCAGTTACTGTCTCAATAATAAGTTTATCTTTTTCAACCTTATATGTTGAGGTACGATCGGCAAAGAATGCCATATAAGCAAGTACTACGACTGCTAATCCAATAGCAATATATCCGATATGTTTCTTCTGAAGGCCTTTTTTCTTTGGGATCACTTTATCCATTGTATTCTTCGGGGTATCCATTTCAAGTTTTTATTTGTGGTTAATTAATGTTGTATTTATATAGTTTTCTGGCAATTGAATTTTATTGTTGACCAATGAGGTTTTCATATTCACCTGTAGAGTAAAACTGGATCGTCAGTTTTCGTATCAGCAATTGCAGTTTTGTTCTGAGAGCTTCAGTTTCAGCTTTGAATAATGTTGTTTTTGCTAAGGAGTAATCAGTCACATCTACGAGTCCGGCTTCAAATTTTTTCTCAACAGCATCGAATGATTTTGTATTGTAGTAATAATTAGAAGTGGCTGCAGCAAATTCATCCTTGCCTCTGTTGTAGTTTAAACACGCATTTTCAATATCAGTATAGAGGTTATTTTTCTCAAGCTGAAGTTTTAACTCAGTATCATTCCTTTTTATCTTTGCAATTTTGATATTCCGCCCGGTATACCAGTTATTAAATATTGGGATGTTCAGTGAAACATAAACCTGCTGTCCTTCATTGTTTTTCAATTGTCTTGTGTAAGGAATCTTAGCACTGGTATCGCTTAGAGCATTGAAGTATCCTGTTGAAACTGATCCTCCTATTGATAAACTTGGCGAAATACCTCCAATTGCAGCAGCTACCTGTTTTTTCGATGCTCTGAGTTCATATTCAATAGCTTTTAGTCTAGGAAGAATCTGGGCGGCTATTGAATAGATGCTGTCTGTGTTAAAACTTGTGTCAGTAATCAGAATATTCTTCAGATCAGGCATAAGAATATCAAATTCAGAGCCTGGTTCCAGCTGGAGCATCTGTTTTAAGGTCGTAACAGCCAAACTGGCATTGTTGTGGGCAATAGTATAGGAAAGTCTGTCTGTAGACGCCTGACTCTCAATCTCATACTGTTTTGACACAGCCTCTTTACCTGTCTCAACCATCTTAGTAATTCTGAATAGTTGTTTTTCAGAAAGATCAAGTTGCATTTTTGAAGCATTTTCAAGTCCCCTGGAATACAAGACCTGATAATACTGTCCCATAATATCAACGACAAGAGTATTTCTTGCTATTTTCTCAGTTTCAATTCCTGCTTTGAGCATAAATTTGTTAGCTGAAATAGTATTGAGTTTGGTGAAGCCATTAAACAACTTGAGGTTTGTGTTGACGTAAAAGTCATTCAAAAGATTCTGACTGAAAGAAACGAGGTTCGTTGTCGGGTCAATTGACCTTCCAAATCCTACTTGAAGATCTGATCCGGCATTGACTGATGGCAGAACATTCATTTTTGATGTGAGAAGGTTTACCTGATCAGTTTCGGTAAGAAGCCCCTGCCTCTTTAGTCCGATATTATTCGCTACCGCATAATTTATACAATCTTCAAGAGTCCATTTTTTTTCCTGGGCATTTATTTCCTGGAAAAAGAAGATTATAAGAAGTGATAATATTGATAAGATTTTTTTCATGTTATATTTTATTCGGGTTCCTGATTTTTAATTCGTAATTCTTAATCAAAATAAGTTAGCCAAAGAACGTGCCAAATTCATAAGTATCACAATATCAGCAATAAAAACATATGTAACTTTCTTGATGTGTCAATTTATTAGACACTACGGTGTGTAAAAATGTGACAAATGATAAATAATATATATTGTTATAGTTTCTGCGTCTATGTGGATCTCAGTACTCTCGTATTTTTTACCCCCCAACCCTCCTAAAGCCATAGGCGTAAACTTAAGGAGTTGAATACAGTAAAATAGAGAGAGTTTAGTACAAACCAGAATGTAATATATTGAAATTAAGCCTGATACATTTCCCCTCCTTTTGAAGGAGGGGTGGCCGGACCACTTATTAATTATGATACAAATGCTGACACCGGCCGGGGTGGTTGATTGTTTATTCAAATTCCGGATCTTCTCTTTTGAAGGTTTTTCTTATCTCATTTTTTACAAATTCAGGTTCCTGGAATATAAATCTGTTTTCAAATCTCAGTACTGTGAAACCAAGGCCTTCAAGATATTGATCTCTTTTTTTATCTTTTTCTATATTATGATATTCACCATGAGGATTTCCATCAAGCTCAATTACAAGTTTTTCTGAAGGACAAAAAAAGTCAACTATGTAATTACCTATGCTATGTTGTCTTCTGAATTTTCTTGCATCGAGTTTCTTAGATTTTAAAATGTTCCATAACTCAGTCTCTGCAGAAGTAGACTTATTCCTAAGTGATGATCTGAAGAACTTAAGACTTTTTCTGTTATAGAGGTTTTGGTTTTTCATACCCTTAAATGTAAGAAAAAATCAATTAATCAACCACCCCGGCCGGGTATTAAATGCTGTATATATCAGATAATCAATCGTCCCGGCCACCCCTCCTTCAAAAGGAGGGGAAACTTTTTTATGCAGTATCTCATTCATTCCCTTAGCTTAAGTTTACGCCTATGCTCTAAAGGGGGGCTGCTAAATAATGCAGATTCAATGAAGTCACTGAATTATCGCCCCTTTAGGTGAGATGTCGCGAATCGACAGAGGGGTTTTATTGAGAAAATGAACAAGCAATCTACAAACTTGTTAATACTCCGTCATTTAATCCTTCAATGCCATGGATCTTAATACTATTTTCAACCTTTTATGGACTGGCTATACTGCTCGGAATCCATCAGTTCAAAAGATATACGATCTCTTTACATCGGAAGATGAAACAGTTATTAATGATCATATCGCGTTCAGGACGCTCGATTACCCGGAAATTGACATCGACATTTTGGCAAAACCATTTATCTCTAATGGCTATGTGGCGAAAGGGGAATATAATTTCAGGGAGAAACACCTTTATGCAAAACATTATGAACTGCCGGGAGATAGTTCAGCACCCCGGATTTTTATAAGTCAGCTTATCCTTTCAGAATGCTCTGCATTTATTCAAACATCACTAAAACAAGCTTTTAATAAGACTTATTTCAGAAAAAATTCTCCAGACAGATTGATTTTTGCCGGAACTGTGTTCAATCCCCTGTCATATGAAATATACAGTCGTCTGCGTGAAGAATCAGAATATGCTGCATGGTTTTATGTTTTTGGATTCAGGGCCAACCATTTTACTGTAAGTGTAAACGCATTAAAGAGATACAATAATATTTACTCTGTAAATGAGCTTCTTAAGAAAAACAGATTCATATTAAACAGTTCCGGTGGCGAAGTGAAAGGAACATCGGCAGACCTCGTGCAGCAATCGAGTACCATTGCTGATTCAGTAATGACAGATTTCAAAGAAGGATCATTTGAAGTGCCTTGTTGTTATTATGAGTTTGCCCAGAGATTTCCGGATTCAAACGGGAATTTGTACAGTGGTTTCGTTGCAAAATCAGCTGATAAGATTTTTGAGAGTACTAACTATTACAAAAAACAATAATCCGGGTCAGGAATATTGTTATCTCATCCAGTCATGATTATGATCTTATTTTTGTAAGTTTGTTTCATATCTAAACTTACAAGATATGTCTTCATTCACCAGACGCAACTTTCTCAAGACATCAATAATTGGAGGAGTGGGAGCTGCCATCATCAGACCCATGGATCTATTTGTCTCGTCACGAACAGACGCATCATTTGCATCAAAAGTAGCACTTACCACAGGTAATAACCGCGCAGATATGGCTTTTCGTTCACTTTCCACATTTTCAAAGGAAATATCACAGGCAATTGGGTCGCACCGGGTGGTTTTGAAGCCAAACATAGTTAACACTAACATACAATTAGCTTCTACCCATGTTGATACGCTTGAAGGAATACTTGAATTTCTTAAATCCATAGGTAAGACTGAGAATGTCATTATTGCGGAGTCGGCAGCGAACGGTCCCACTTTCGATGGATATGACAATTTCGGATATTTCAGACTGGCAGATAAATATGGAGTTAAACTTGTTGACCTCGACAAGGAGCCATTTGATATTATTTATGTATTCGATGAAAAGGATTTCAGTCCGCATGCAGTCAGAGCTTCTCATTTAATGCTTGACCCTGATTCATTTATAGTTTCTGTGGCACGGATGAAAACTCACGACCGTGTTTTTGCAACATTATCGCTGAAGAATATTGTAGTGGGTGCACCAATTAAAGATACCGGGTTTACTTTCGGTCCTTCTTCCAGAAAAGGTGCAAAAAGCGATAAATCATTAATGCACGGAAGCGGATTTCGTGGAATAAATTATAATCTCTATGCCATGTCGGGCCAGCTTCATCCTCACCTCGCAGTAATCGACGGTTTTGAAGGTATGGAAGGCAATGGTCCGAATGATGGCACTCCCGTTGACCACAGGGTTTGTATTGCAGGTCTTGATTGGTTAGCAACTGATCGCGTTGGTATTGAATTGATGGGCATAGATTTCTCAACAGTGGGTTATTTGAATTTCTGCGGTCAGACGGGCATAGGAATGGCAGATATGAATAAAATCCAGATAATCGGCGAATCAATAAATGACCACAGGAAAAAATATAAGCTCAGTGATAACTTTAAGGATCAACTGATATGGATGAATCCGGTTTCACAAAATCTCTCTGATTTGCAAAGATCTGATTTCCGTCTTTCTTATACCTGAGAAACGATTAATATTTATTGGATTCCAGGATATAGGTTTTATGTGCAGAAGGTTTAAATGCCCCGGTTAAGGGTATTCCGATCATTAAGAATTAATGAGGTGCAACATTAATTCAAAATATTTTGTAATTTTGGTATTAAGGTTAACTGTTTAATTTTTAGAGACTAATCTTTTGAAGATCTGATTAACGATTTTTCACCATAATCCTGGTCTGAAAATGAAAAAAGACTCTTTTTTTCTGGACTTTATTAAGAGCGGGCCCTTATTTTGCTTCTTGTTCTTGCCATAGTGATCCTGTTAGGAATTGTTATTTCGAATCATCACAGAGAGCCTGTGAGAATGAGAGAGAATGTGATGTATGTTGCCCCAAAACCAAAAGAATAAAAAAACCGGATAAGTCTTTGGTTTGTTTTTCCTGTACCTTGCTTCCCGTACTGTTTTTCGTAAAATATTTTACTGCCTTGATGGCAATAAAAATACTATAATTCAATCTCAGTCTTTCCTTTTAACGATATTGATTTCCCATTCCACTTAAAAATACCTTTCAAACCTTCGGGGAGAATAATTTCTCCGCTTATGCCTTCTGTCCCGGTTCTTTTTAAATCAAAACTAATCATCCCGGCAGGATGAGGCATCTGGCCTTTTATAAAATTAAGCTTTCCCAGGGCTGGTTCAATTTCAACTGTTTTAAAACCGGATGATCCGGGACGAATCCCTGCCACTGTTGCAAGAAAATCATAATCGGGGCTTGCGCTCCAGGCATGACAATCGGATCGCGCAGGATCGGGATTCTCAGCAAATGTTGTCAGACCCTTATCAAGCATATCATTCCACAACCCGAGTGTTTCAAGGTAATGATTGGCCATACCCGTTTTTTTCAAAGCCTGGGTGAGATAAAAACGGAAATACATCGTAGGCTGAACGAGGCTCTTGTCATCTATGAATCTCATTATGAAAGCTTTCTGATTATTTTCAGGAATTGTATTTGTTAATACTCCGAATATCTGGGCATGCATGCTGAATGCTTTTTTATCAGGAGTGTCTGCAATGTAACCTCGTGTTTCGTCCCAGCAATTTGCATAAACTGCTTTTATCAGCTGATTGGCCAGACTGGTATATTTTTCGGTTTCTTCAGTCTGCCCAAAATAGCTGAAAAGCTCAGAGGCACGTTGCAAAGCAAAGGCAAATTGCATTGTAATTATTGAGGAATTCCCATCATTCAATCCACCAGTGGGAACACCGCCCATGCCAACTGAGCTGTCCCACGCCCATTCGTTTGCCCAATCGACAAAATTCCAGTACTGCACTTTCCCGAGCATTCCTGTTTTCGGATCGATCCTTCGGGAGAACCAGCCGAGTACATTTTCTATGCCGGGCAGGAAGCTTTTTATGAATTCGGGATCATCGCGCAGTGTCCAGTAATCATTTACCATATCAACCCAATACAGTGAAAAGGGAGGAATGATCTGAGGATAAGCTGAAGGATATCTGCTTCGGGTTAAGCCCTCATAAAAAATCGACTCATTGAAGTTCATGAGGGCATTTCTCACCAGGCGGTCATCGCCTGACACATACATGGATATTAAAGATTGAATGCGCGTATCTCCTATATACTGTAGCTGTTCATAATATGGACAATCGAAGTAAGTTTCATTAGCACAAAGCCGGGCAGTTCTCCATCCGACATCCCAGATTTTTTTCAAACGTGGCAGGTCCGATTCAAAAATTGCCTTCTCCTGTAGAGGATAGGCTGTAAATTCACTTGAGAAACTATTAATCTTAAGTGGTTCACCAGTCGTTTTGATTTCTATCTGCAGGTATCTCCATGTTCTGAACCACAATGGACGAAAAAGCCTGTTCGGGTTACCATCAGGCAAAAAGAAATCAGAATATCCCAGAATGGACTTTCCGTCTATTTCATTCCGGTTCCCTTTTACACCTTTAGAGTCAAATAGCGATTCTGAGTAGGTAAGTTTTATTATGCTTCCTTTCCCCCCTGAAACTTCCAGCTCAGGATAGCCCGTAGTAAGGTTTGCCTGGTCTATCAATACTGTGATCTTTGTGTTTGAAGGTATATTCCAGATAGCTTTCCCTTCAAGGAAACCATCTGGTACGGCCGGCCCTGAAGATCGTCGAATGGTTGAAAATTGCTGATGTTTCTGTTCCATCATGGGTATCCGGCGGGGAGACAGCTCCCAGTTGATATCAGTGCCGACTCCTCTCGGATGTGCAGTATCGAGCGTCCGTGGTTCAAGCCAGGAATGATCATCATATCCCATCTTTTCCCAATCCCATGGATAAAGTGCCGCATCAACCTTATCGCAAGGGCCTACAACGGTAAATTGTCCGTTTGTTTCTTTTGAGCCCGCCGATGCAGGCGAATAAGCAGCATCTTTTATTACTTTCCAGGTTTTATCTGTATTTACAATCTCCTCCAATGGCGAATTGCCCTGGACAATGAATGCTGTTTTGATAGAGAACTGATTCCATGGTTTAAGTTCACCGAAGTTCCATACCTCTGATGCAATAATATTCTTACCTGGCTTCAGAAATGACGCAATGTCAATGCTTTCGAAGGACCAGTGCTCAAGATCGGAGCGGGCCGGACCAAAACAGACTGCCTTTCCATTTACGAACAAACGGTATCTGTTGTCGGCTGAAATATTAATAATAAATTCCTTTGGCTGATCCCTGAGTTCAAATTCTTTCCTGAAATGAAACACCCCATAATCAAGAAGTGACTCAGTGGGATGGGCTATCCACTGGGCTTTCCAGCGACTATTGAGCAAAGCAGGATTAATCTTTTCAATACTTACCTGCTGCACCGTCTGACCAAAAAGATTCATACTTAAGAGTAGAATGAGTAGTCCAAATATTTTTAATCGCATTGTCTTGTGGTTTGAATTTTGCATTTTTTACTTCGTTTTATAAAGTTGGTAATTTATGTCGGATAATTAATTCCTTTCTTTACATTTATTCCTGATAAATCGATATAATAATTCACCATATGAAAAAATCAAATAGTCTTGTTTTTCTGGTAATATTAATGTTTATGATTTTTAACCTGCAGGCACAAGAACCCTCGAAAGGGCCAATTCGGCTGGCAATTGCCGGGGGTACACACGGACATATTGCATTTATATTAGGAAGAAAAGAAAAATCGGATTTTAAGATTGTTGGACTGTATGAACCCAATCGCGAACTAGCGCTGCGTTTAGCTAAACAATATAATTTCGATCCAAAACTGATCTATGGCGATCTGGGTAAAATGCTCGATTCTGTAAAACCGGAAGCGGTTGTAGCATTTGGTTCCATTTATGAGCATATGAAAGTGGTGGAGGAGTGTGCACCTCGTGGAATTAATGTCATGGTAGAAAAACCGCTGGCTACAAACAACGAACATGCAGCAAAGATGAAGGAGCTGGCTAAGAAATTCAAAATTCAACTTCTTACCGATTACGAAACTTCATGGTATCCGACTACTGCAAAATCATTTCAGCTTGCTAATGACAGCAATTTTGTAGGTAATGTCAGAAAGGTTGTCGTTCATGACGGGCATCAGGGTCCTAAAGAAATAGGATGCAGCAAAGAGTTCCTTGCCTGGCTTACTGATCCCATCCAAAATGGAGGAGGTGCGCTCATTGACTTTGGATGTTATGGGGCTAATCTTATGACTTATTTAATGAAAGGAGAGGAGCCGGTCTCTGTAACGGCTGTTACCAGGCAGTTTAAACCTGAAATATATCCAAAGGTGGATGATGAAGCAACAATAATTGTAAGTTATCCTGATGCTCAATGTATTATTCAGGCTTCATGGAACTGGCCTTTTGGCAGAAAAGATATGGAGATCTATGGTGTATCGGGTTATATATATGCAGAAAATAATTACAATATGCGGTTAAGGAACAGCAAGATGGATGCTGAGCGTTCTGTCAAAGTCACAGCAAAAGATGTTGCCGTTTATGAAGATCCGTTTTCATATTTTGCAGATGTCTTGAAAGGGAAAATTAAGATGACGAAATATGATCCTTACTCTCTCGAAAACAACATTATTGTAGTTAAGATCCTTGATGCCGCACGACAATCGGCTGCAACAGGGAAAACAGTGAACATAATTAACTGATAGATTTCTTTAATCATTTAAGATTATTTATAGCTTTTCCGAGCCTTATAATTCCTGCTTCAATTTCCTGCTCATTTCGCTGTGATATGCTTATTCTGATATAATTGCTTATCGGAGTATTCTTAAAATAGTTGTTGCCGTCGCTTATTCTTATCCCATATTTTATAAAATGATCCTTAATATTTACAATAGTCAGGCAAATTGTGCACTTATATTACAGTGAAAATACTGACATTCTTAATTATATGGTCCAAAAAGAATCGTAATTTTAAACAATAGTATTAAGATAATTAAGGGACATTCAAAAAAAATGTCAACTGAGTAGTTTCAAAACAATTTTGCAACATGAAAAAGCTTTCAATAGGATTTAAAATGTCTATCCTGTTTATATCTCCTGCAGGATTTATTGATACCCTGGTTATTGAATTTCCGATCGTTCCTGCTTTTATTGATGCTTCAGGATATGAAATATTTTTTGAAAAAAAGCGGAATATCCATTTACGCCATTTTTGAATCTGTAGTCAATTGGCCTTTTATAATTCTGAGAAGAACAATTTTCAGAAAATAGCATACAGACTGTGAGCAATAGTTCCTCCTTACAACGTTGATGCCAGGTCTGAGCCAGATTTTGGAGGTTAGCGGCATTGCCAAAGATTGTGAGAACTGTATGAACAAAAACAAACAGAGGACGTCTCTTTGTACTGTTTAAGACGTCCTCTTGTTGTAAAGTTATGGATCAGATTCTTATAGCTGCTTAAAAAAGAAGACTTCTCCTGAAGGATTAACCTGTAAAACAATTTTATTCGTTCCCTTTGTCAACTCCACAAAATAATTGTCCTGACTTCCAAATTGTACTCCATATAAGATCATATCAGTGTCATTGTTTTCATTATCCTTGTAAAAGACAACCTGACCAATGGTGTAATCTTTATTATTCTTTTTGATATCCTTCTGCCCGTTTTCTGGTAAATCAGCAAAAGTTTTAAACTGGGTCGTCCCAACCAGATTTCCATCAAAATCATAAAATGCTGATATTTTCTTTCCATCTTTATTGGTAAACGAGGCTTTGTCGTAAGTATCAACCCGTTTCCATTCAACATTTTTAGCATCCTTAAAGTCTGAACTGAAATTGCTCTTGGCTACCGGACTTACATCTACACCTTCAAGTTTTTTTAGAGCAACCCTTTCTGTTTTTGCTTCTTTTTTGGTTTCCTTGGTTTTTTCTTTGTCTGCTTTCTGCGTTTGTCCGAGTACAATACTCATTGTAAACAGAAATGTCATTGATAGAAATACTAGCTTTTTCATACGTAAAAAATTTTAAATTGTTGAAAAGTAAATTAAATGTCATAAATTATCCGTGACATAAAATCTCATTTTGTCTATGATTGTCTTCTCAAAAAACAGTTCTTGCTCAAATAAGTTTATTAAAAATCAAACATTTGTTAGGTCATACTCTTATTTTAATTGTTTCTAAAGTGTTTAAGCCAGAGGTCATCACCACATATGACAGTTATTTGTACTCCAGGTTCCGCCTTTCATGCAGATAATTCACCAATAATAAACAGGAAAATAGAGCCGTTCTTAATTATATGGTCCAAAAAGAATCGTAATTTTAAACAATAGTATTAAGATAATTAAGGGACATTCAAAAAAAACGTCAACTGAGTAGTTTCAAAACAATTTTGCAACATGAAAAAGCTTTCAAGAGTTCTGATGTTTTTACCAGTATTTACAATTCCGATATGTTCCTTTGCTCAAAAAAAAGTTCAAAATATATCTTCAGAGCAGCATCAAATCCCGCATTTAAATAAACAAGGCAAAACTTATCAATTAATAGTCGACGATAAGCCTTTTCTGATTCTTGGTGGTGAACTTGGAAATTCTTCTTTTACCAGTCTGGAATATATGGCGCCGATATGGGCAAAACTAAAAGCCATGAACATCAATACTGTTCTGGCTCCTGTTTACTGGGAACTAATAGAACCAGAAGAAGGCAAGTTTGATTTTGAACTACTTGACCAGTTGGTTAAAGAGGCCCGGAATAATAATTGACGAATTCTATGTTGCCGGTTCCGGAATTGTAGTAACATTCAGAAATTTAAGCAATCCCATATTAAATGTCGGGATTTTAAAAGTTGAGGAAGGTAGATTTGAAAACGGTAAAGAGTGGCAAGTAATTAGACACCTGAATGGCGATCAGACACATCATGGAAGACATATTAGAATTTTCTCAGATGATTATTCAATTCTAAGATTTGAACTGTACAATTATGAATGAAATGAAGAAACCGAATTGCCGAATTTTTGTAACCAGCCTTCTGCTTTTCATACTTCCTTTGTTTTTGCAGGCTACAGTCAAACTTCCTGTACTGGTAAGCGACGGTATGGTACTACAGAGGGATACTAAATTAACAATCTGGGGCTGGGCATCTCCCGGAGAAAAAGTGCAGGTTAAATTCAATAAAAAGACATTAAATACCGTAACCTCTTCTGACGGAAGCTGGAAGATTGCTTTGTCTCCCATGAAAGCTGGAGGACCATATACTATGGAGGTGAAAGGGAGCAATAGTATCATTATAAATAATATTTTAATCGGAGATGTATGGTTCTGTTCAGGTCAGTCTAATATGGTTCTGCCAATGGAAAGGGTAAAAGAAAAATACCCTGATGATATAGCGAATGCAAATTTCCCGGAAATCAGGAATTTCTTTATTCCAACAGCGTCAGATGTCGTCTCAATCCATAAAGATCTTCCTGGTGGAAAATGGATAGCCTGCTCACCTGAAAATGTACTTGGCTTTGGGGCAGTTACTTTCTTCTTCGCCAGAAGTATTTATAAAGAGTATAAGGTTCCAATTGGAATTATCAACTCTAGTGTAGGGGGAACGCCAATAGAAGCATGGATTAGTGAAGAAGGACTTAAAGCTTTTCCTCAGCTGATATCAGGAATTGAGAAACTTAAGGACACTGCTTATCTGAATCCGATATTGAGGTTAGCACGAAGGAAACCCGGAACAAGTGAAGCGGCAGCGGCTGATTCGAGGTCAATGGATAAGGGCATGAATGGCACGATTAAATGGTATGATAAAACCTATATACCCGAAGACTGGCATAAATACTGGCTCCCTGGATACTGGGATGATCAGGGCATAAGAGGACTGAATGGAATCGTATGGTTCAGAAAAGAGATCAATGTACCTGAATCAATGACAGGAGTGCCTGCAAAACTATTCCTTGGACGCATAGTGGATGCGGATAATGTTTATGTAAATGGAGTTCTTTCCGGATCGATAACATATCAGTATCCGCCAAGAAGGTATAATCTTCCAGCAGGCTTACTGAAATCAGGTAAAAATATTATCGCGATCAGGGTGACAAACTATTCCGGAAAAGGAGGATTTGTACCCGATAAGTCTTATTATCTTGTTGCTGGCCTCGACAGCATTGATTTGCGTGGTGAATGGATATACAAGGTTGGACAGGTGTTCAGACCTGTGACTCCAGGATCAGGAACAGGTTCTCCTGCAATCTCGACGCAGAATGAACCAACAGGACTCTATAACACAATGGTTGCACCATTAATAAATTTCCGCATAAAAGGTATATTATGGTATCAGGGTGAAGCAAACACAAATAAACACTCAGAATATCAGCAACTTTTGACTTCACTTATAAATGATTGGAGAAATAAATGGCAACAGGGAACTCTACCCTTCATCTTTGTTCAGTTACCAAATTTCATGGAGGTTCAGTATCTGCCTTCAGAAAGTAAATGGGCAGAATTAAGATACGGACAGCTTAAATCATTATCAGTGAAAAATACAGCAATGGCAGTTACAATTGATGTGGGAGAATGGAACGACATCCATCCGCTTGAAAAGGCAGTTGTAGGGGAAAGACTAGCTCTGGCAGCCAGGAAACTGGCTTATGGAGATGAAAATATCGTCTATTCCGGCCCTGTTTACAGATCATCAGTAAAAGATGCAGACAGTATAATAATAGAATTTGAGCACGTTGGCAGTGGTTTAGAAATTAAAGGCGGAGGCGATTTAAATTATTTTGCTATAGCCGGAGCGGATAGAAAATTTGTTTGGGCAGTTGCAAAAATCCATAATAATAGTGTTATAGTATGGAGTGATGAAATAAAAGACCCAAAATGCGTGAGATACGCCTGGGCTGATAATCCGGAAGGCGCTAATCTATATAACATTGAAGGATTGCCTGCTTCTCCTTTTGAGGCTTGTCCCGATAAGTAAAATGAACGAAAATCCGGCAGGCGCAACCTTAAAATAAAGAAGGCCTGCCGGTTTCGCCCATCAAACCCAATTAACTAACTAAAAAAACAACCTATATCTTATGTCCCTCTTCAGGTTAATACATACGTTTCCCGTCAATATCTTTAAAATCGATTTCATATTTTTCACCATCAGATAGCACTATAAATGCTCCAGGAGATGAATAGGTGGGCATTATATCTAAAATTCTTATTTCCTTGATAGGAGATAATTCTTCTTCTGTTTAATCGTATTTTTTATGATTGACAACTATATTGAATCACAAAAATTTCTGTTGTAAAAAGGGAGTTGCAATTATCACAACTCCTTTTCATCAATAAGCAATAATCTACCTTTTTATCAATTAGTAACCCGGATTTTGATAAGCTGCTTTTTACTTAAAGAAGGATTCGTATTTAATATTAAGATCAGGTAAAGTTGGCCATTAAATTTAAAAGAATTATTTCAATTTTGCAACCGATTGCATAAATATTTTTACAGATTTTTTTAACAGAATATTGAATATCATCAAACAGACTTATCTCAGAAGAATTTTTTTTTGTTCCTTATTTTTAAAAGAGCCGGAAACTTTCCGGCGGACCGAGATAGCTTGCGCTGACCCCTCCCGTATCCAAAACGATTTTTTCAACTACAATCCCCGGATCGATCATCCAGATCTTAAGAGTATGGTAACCAGGTACCTTAAAAATCTGCTTTAAATCGAGATATCTCGCATTGTCCATTACTGTCTGTTCCCAATCCTTATTGCCGTTCATAGCACTAAAATCTTTTGGAACTACAACGACAATCCGGGAATCCTCATTATCAAATGACAAACCGATTTTAAGATCTCTTTCCGCGAGGAAGTTTAGGGTTGGTGAAAGGATTAACCTTAATGCTGCCTCTCCTGAAGAAAAGAGGTACATTCCATATTCAAGACAGGGAGCATTTTTCCCCGGGATGGCTGAGGGGGCATCCGTAAACGTTGTTGCACGCATTCCTGATAACGTTCTGCCATAGTCTTCAACCTTTTCCCATTTCCGGTTCGCTGTGTTATTTATTGAACTGTAATGTTCTGCTTCCATTGAAACATATCCATCCGCCTCAACAAATCCCTTAATAACTCCGGACTGCTGAGGGACCGGATTAAATACTGACATGCTTACCTTAACTTCTGTGCCGGCACCTCTGATCTTTATGGTCCCGTTTTGTCTTCCGGCAGGAAATTTCTTCCAGTCGATAGTTACAGTTATCCGTTTTTCGGTGCTTATTGATCCTGCTGTATCCTTTAGAAGTATCCAGGGTTCGTCACATGTTATTGAATATGTAAATGATTTACTTCCCTTATTGAAGATCTCAAAGTACCTTTCCTGCCTGTTAAAAATATCAAATGAAGGGAGAACAGCAGGCTCACCTGTTACCGGCCATACATTTTCCGAACCTTCCAGTGCTATACCCATATCAGAAATATCAGGAATCTGGATCCTGTAAAGGTGCAAAGCATCAAGACTATTTACACGGGGGTCGGCCCAACTTTTATAACCCAGATGAGTCTGGTCCATAAAATGATTCCATTTGCCGCCTGCATATTTGCGGTTGTAATAGCCCATCAGGCTTGTATCTGCTCTGAAGAGTATTTCGGTCTTTTCTGCAAGCTCATTGGTTGCTGCTCTTCCCTGTTTTGCATAAAGTGCATTCTTCCCCGAGGTGAAGTACAATTCGTTCACGATCGAGCTGGCTTTAACGGGAAACAATACAAGATGATAAAAAGCATCGTGCATATCAGCCGGAAGAAGATTATTGATTTGCTCGGCTTTTTCTGTAAGCACCCTGAAATCTGTTACAACGTTTTCTGCCTCTCTGTAACTGACAAGACTATATGTGGATGGAGAAAGCAGTTCAGGTTTACGGCGGCCATTATACTTTGTGGTTTTCGATATGATATCAGCAATTTCCTCAGGGCAGGCAGGTCCGAATGTCCTTTCAGCCCACCTTTCTGTAAAACCTTTCATGTCATCTGCTGTGTGAGCTTCACTTTTCCATGCCAGGGAAAGGAAGTATTCAATTGGAAATTCATACCCCCGGAAATGGCCCACATTAACAATCCAGATCCTGTCGGCGCCATATTGTTTTGCAAGAGCCATCTGATCCCAGATCTTAGGGATAGGGTCTGTGTTTATCCACTGGTAGCTTCGGGGTCCGCCATGATAATCAAAATGATAATAAATCCCTGCACCTCCGGTCCTGGCCCGTTCCCCTGCTGTAGGCACTCTTCGCAGGTTTCCCCAGTTATCCTCTGCCCAAAGCAATGTTACATCGTTAGGTACGCGCATACCGGCATTATAGTACTCCTGAACTTCCTTATAGAGGCACCAGAGCTGAGAAATCTTAGTCAAATCAGGGTTAATCTCTTCAGAAAGTATTTTTCTCTGAACATTTACGATATTTTCAAGCTTATCGATGTTAGCCCGCGGGCCTCCCGGTCCCATCTCAGTATCATCAGCACCTCTGAGTCCGATGGTTATCAGGGATTCAAAGTTCCGGTTGCGTCTGATACCCTCACGCCAGAATTTTGCAAGAGTGTCGGAATCTTTTGTCCAGTTCCAGCTTCCAAGAGTTTTTAGATATCGGCGATCCCATTCCTTCTGTGCCCTGAGCATAGGTTCCTGATGAGAGGTCCCCATAACTATGCCATATTCGTTTGCCAGCGCAGCATTCAATGAATCATCCTCGTTAAACGCATTGTTCCACATGGCAGGCCACAGGTAATTAGCCTTCAGTCTGAGCAGCAATTCAAAAATCCTTGCATAGAATTCGTGTCCATAGTTTGCGACACCAGGAGGAATAGGAGGTTTCGAAGACACGGGGACCATCCCATATTTCCAGGCGACCCAGTTGGTGAGATCCGGAGCTTCATCATTAAGAAAAATGCCACGGTATTTCACTGAAGGCTCGCCGTAAACCAAGCGCCCCGGAGAAACAAAGAGATCCCTGCTTTTCCTTGCAGGAACATCCGCCCACCAGTACCATGGCGAAACACCTATTTTAGCCGAAATCTCGTAAATCCCGTAAATTGAGCCTCGTTTATCGCTACCGGCAATTACGAGTCCCCTTTCCACTCCCGGGAATGGTTTATCAACTACCTGAATGATAAAGGATTCCCATTTGCCTGAAATATCATCAACGTTGATTTTTTCCCTTTTTACAAGATCTTCAATTAAAGGACTCTTTCCAATAGTACCCACTATTATCACCTCTGAATGAGAACGTACCTTATGAGTAGACAGCACAGACAAATTACCGGTAATAGTTTTTATGTCCGCCTGAAGATCTTTGAAAGCCCTGATCACCCCCGGATCATCCTTTGCACTTATTAGCATTTGAGCTGGAACTACTCCCTGATGAGATTGTAAAACTTCCTGATTCTTTCTGTGTGGAAATTTTAAGGCTGCTCATCTGAGAACTTGCGACACCAGTTAGAATGAAAAGTAGAATACTCACAAATGCTGCTCTTGTCATTTGATTTCGTTTTTATATATTATATAAGGTATCTTTTCGCAAATTCGGAGAATATTGGTTATTTGGTTTTTTATCCTTAAGATTCAACGTTTAGTTCCGTCATCTAAAGATTGTTAGCAGCTACATCTCCGAGGCTGTAACCTATCTTCTCCCTGACAGATAGTTTTCCGGTTTCTGTTTGCATAAAATAAATAGTTCAGGTACGTAAATGTAAAGTATTTCCCCGATAGAATTCAGAGCCGGGAATATCGCTGCCCGGATTAATTAATGCTAAAAACCAAATAAATTTAAATAAAAGATTTTATATTGCAACCGATTGCAAAATATATTTGAAAATATTTCTATTATTTATGTTTTCTTTGTTATTTTGACTTATGATGGCAGCGTCAAAGAAAAAAGGAGAAATTACGATATATGATATTTCCAGGGCTCTGAGTATTTCGGCTTCGACTGTTTCAAGAGGATTGAACAACAACCCCCAGGTAAGGAAAGAGGTTCGCAAAAAAATTATTCAGGTTGCAAATGAAATGGGATATCGGCCGAATAAGTTTGCATCCAGTCTGAGGCTTAAAAGGACCCGGTCGCTGGGTGTTGTTATACCAAGGATAGACAGTCATTTCATGTCCACTGTTATTTCCGGAATGGAAAAAGTGGCAAAACAGGAGGGATATCAGCTGCTTATCAGTCAGTCTGAGGAATCAGTATCACTTGAGGCAGAAAATATACAGGCATTGTTTAACAGCCGGGTCGATGGCTTTCTTGTTTCTCTTTCCTCTGAAACAAAAAACCTGGATCATTTCAAGTATGTTTTCAGGAAAGATATCCCGATACTTTTTTTTGACAGGGTTTTTTGCCAAAGCAATTGCATATGCGTCGTAATTGACAATTTTAAGGCAGGATATGAAGCCACACAACATCTTATAGATCAGGGATGCAGGAGGTTAGCCACCGTTACAGGGAGCCTTAACCGAAATGTTTACAATGACAGGTTAAGAGGCTTCAGGCAGGCTTTGAGCGACAATTCTATCGTATTTGATGAAGACCTCCTGATAGTCACTAACATGAATGACAGCTCAGGGGGACTGATTGTAAGGGAACTCATGAAGCACGGAGCCATGCCCGACGCAATCTTCACTGCCAATGACACCTCTGCAGTTTCTACAATCTGTGAACTTAAGAAAGCCGGCTACAGGATACCGGAAGACATTGCAGTTGTCGGCTTCAATGATGATCCTCTCTCAAAAGTAGTTGAGCCCAATCTGACAACGGTTCATTATCCCGGCAGGGAAATGGGAGAGATTGCTGCTTCTACCATGATTAAAATTCTTGCTGGCACACAGTTTGAAAAAGTAAGTACAATAATTCTTAATTCGGAATTGATTGTACGTCAGTCATCACTCAGATCAGTTAATAACCGGAATAGACCACATGAGGATAATTAAATTTTTGCCCTTTTGTTCCTTTTACCTTGAATATTAATGAATCTTAAATCCAACCATGTTCCGGGAATCTGAAATGAGTTAGGAATTTTGAATTTGTAAGCCATGAAAGAAATACATTGGGAAAACCTGATAAAGATTATTGAAGGGGAGGCCACAAATGAAAAACCTGTGGGTTTTATAATTGACAGCCCCTGGCTGCCTAAATGGTATGGTTCGAGCATAATTGATTACTATGCTGATCCGGAAATCTGGTTCAATTCAAACGTGAAGGCAATGAAGGAATTCCCTGAAGTCATGTTTTTACCAGGATTCTGGGCTGAATTTGGTATGTGCACCGAGCCTTCAGCGTTCGGTTCCAAACTCGTCTGGAGTGAAAATGATTTTCCCTACCCTAGTAAAATCAGCTCTAATCCGGAAAATATTTCTGGTCTGTTAAAGCCTAATGTAAAGACCGACGGCCTTCTGCCATTTTCAATAAACCGGATGCTAAGATATGAGGACAGGATAAAGCAGAACAACTGCAGGTTTAGATTTGCGACCAGCCGGGGTCCTTTGAATATTGCATCATTCCTGTTCGGAATGACCGATTTCATGCTAGCCCTTACCATTACTCCAGACGAGGCGCAGAAAGGACTTACTACCATTACCGATTTTGTAATTGACTGGCTGAGTCTTCAGTTTGAGAAATTCAGAGATATAGACGGAATCCTTATTCTCGATGACATTGTTGGATTTCTAGGGGAACCCGATTTTGAGACCTTCGTTCTTCCTCATATGAAACGGATTTACAGAACATTTAATGCAAAAGTTAGATTCTTTCATAATGATGCATCAGGTCTTATCAGCGCAAAATACCTTAAGGAGTTGGGAGTCAATCTATTCAATTTCAGTTTTAACCATACGATAAGTGAAATCAGGTCTCTGGCAGGTGATTCGGTGACATTGTTAGGTAATATTCCTCCGAGGGATATCCTGGCAATGGGTTCCCCGGCTGATGTCCGGGCAAGCGTTAGTAAAATGATAAAAACCTGCAGGTATAATTCAAGAATTATCTGGTCATGTGGCGGCGGGATGGCTCCTGATACTTCCTCTGAGAATATCAGGGCATTTATTCAGGCTGTGAAGGAAGCAGATTACGTATTTTCTGTCAATCGATAAGGGTCATTTTAATATTTATTAATATAAAAACTTTCAGCTATGGTGACACTGGGCGACAAGGAATTCTTTCCAGGGATCGGGAAAATTCAATTTGAAGGGGACAAATCAACAAACCCTCTTGCATTTCGTTATTACGACGAAAATCGCAAAATAGGCGATAAAAGTATGAAAGATCATTTCAGGTTTGCAGTTGCCTACTGGCATTCATTCTGCGCGGGCATGAAAGATCAGTTTGGTTCTGAAACACGCATTATGCCATGGAATAGCAGCAAAGATCCCATACAGAATGCAAAAGACAAGATGGATGCAGCGTTTGAATTCATAACTAAGATGAGCATTCCCTATTATTGTTTTCATGATACTGACCTTGTTGATGAGGGGAAATTCTTCTCAGATTACGAGAAAAAACTAAAAGAAATGGTGGATTATGCGTCAATGAAACAAAAAGCATCGGGTGTCAAACTTCTTTGGGGCACTGCAAACGTTTTTGGGGACGCCAGGTATATGAACGGAGCTGCAACAAATCCCGATTTTAACGTAATAACCTGTGCAGGACTCCAGGTTAAAAATGCCCTTGATGCAACAATCGCCCTTGGTGGAGAAAATTATGTCTTCTGGGGTGGCCGTGAAGGCTATATGACTCTGCTTAATACAAAAATGAAACGTGAACAGGAACATCTTGCACGTTTCCTCCATATGGCAAAAGATTATGCCAGGAAAAATGGATTTAAAGGATGCTTTTTCATCGAACCTAAACCAATGGAGCCGACAAAACATCAATATGATTTTGACGCGGCAACTGTTGTTGGATTTCTTCGAAGTTTTGGTCTGGATAAAGATTTCAAACTGAATATTGAAGTGAACCATGCCACCCTGGCCGGTCACACTTTTCAGCACGACCTGCAGGTTGCAGCTGATGCCGGAATGTTAGGCAGTATTGATGCCAATCGCGGAGATGCATTCAACGGATGGGATACTGACCAGTTTCCAATCGATCTGTATGATCTTGTTGAAGCAATGCTGGTAATTATTGAGGCAGGTGGTTACCGGGGTGGTGGTACAAACTTCGATGCAAAAATCCGACGCAATTCAACCGATCTGGAAGATCTTTTCATTGCCCATATCTCTGCCATGGATGCATTTTCCCGTGCGCTCATTATTGCTAATGATATAATGGAAAAATCGCCCTATCTGAAAATGCGCAAAGACCGGTATGCTACTTTTGATAGCGGGATTGGTAGGGATTTCGAAGAAGGAAAACTGAGCCTTGAAGATTTAAGAAATCTTGCTCTTAAAAATGGTGAACCTGCTATTACCAGTGGGAAACAGGAATTGTTCGAAGCAATTATTAACATGTATATCTGAATCATACTAGGGTTTGTTATTGCCAGCAGCCTGACAGGTTGTACTATCAGAGGTGACCTGTAAGGGTTTCTCTCCAAATCGTGAGGCAGGAAAAATGGGATGATTGTTGCTGCAGTAGTTTTTTCCCAAAACAGCACCTGTAGTGCGATGATAACATATAATAATTTACCAAAATATGATCGCTCTGTATAACCTTGACGAATACGGAACGGAGATTACATTTGCTTAAAAAGGTTGAGAATATTAAGCCTCTTACCTGGAATTCAGGATTTGTTCCTTTAAAATTGTGATGGGAAAGGGGGCTTGTTGACCACACTTGGCCGTTCAAATAATAATTTACTTACATAGCTAAGCAACAGGCACTTAACTTTGACTAAAGTTGATCAAGATTATACAGCCAACTATGGTCAAGGCCACTGGTGTTTCGAGACAGGTGAAAAAAAGTCAGGTTGACGGTTATCCAATTGATATTTATTATCTTTATTCTGATTCTGATCGTTGAAAGTTAGTCTAAAAGTATTGTATAAGCCTGTATTTAAGCATATTGCCGGCATTTTGCTTATGTGACTGACGGGGCGGTGCTTTAAGCGGGGAGCAGAGAGCATGGGGCAAGGGACCTGGAGCAGGGGCAGGGAGAGTGTCCTGGTTTTTCAAACAGATCTTTTAAATAATGAGCATCCTTCCACTGTTATTTGTCCTATTACCGCCAACGTTGAGAAAGAAAGTGAGATTCTGAGAGTCCACATAAAAAAAGGAACAGCTGGTCTGAAGTTTGACTCAGATGTTATGATTGATCAGATAAGGGCGATAGACAACAGGAGGCTAATAAATAAATCAGGTGTACTTCCGAAGGAACTTCGATTAACTGTGCAAGAGAATATAAGGATCATTCTAGACCTGGAATAATCACTGAGAAACGACTCAGGAACAAGTCTGTTGTACCAAATATTTTATAGTGTACGATAAGGGTAATAAACATACTGCTATCTCCCAGGTGTGAGCTCTAACATGCAAAAATGCTAACGCAATAAATAGCGGCAAGGTGATGGACCCCAGTTACTTAGATAAAAATACTGTATAATAAGAATAACTTTACTAAATTTGAGATGTTTAAAGATCATGAGCGTAAATAATCAAATAATAAGAATTGAACCGTCCATCTTAGTTTGGGCGAGGGAAAGTCTTGGCCTGTCCCTTGCTGAGGTTGCCTTAAAATTAGACAAGGATAGGGAGACAATTCAACAATGGGAGTTTGGAAATTCATTCCCGACTCTCGCTCAACTAGAAACGCTTGCATATAATATTTATAAAAGGCCTTTAGCAGTATTCTTCTTACCGAGACCACCGAAAGAGTCAACTCCAAAACAAGATTTCAGAACGCTACCTGAAAATGGAATCTCCAATTTATCTCCTGAGCTAAGATTAATCATAAGAAAAGCAAAACACAATCAGCTTGTATTAAAACAAATCAACGATAATAAAAACCCTGTTAGTAAACCCCTCCAAAGGGTATTCAATCTTGAAAAATCGAACTTAAATGTCAACTTCGCCAATCAGATAAGAGAGTATCTTGGAATTACCAGAACTCTTCAACAAAATTTTAGAAATCCTGATATTGCTTTTAATTATTATCGGAACTTGATTGAAAAGAATGGGGTTTATGTTTTTCAATATCCATTAAAAGAAGTAAGAGGATTTTCATTAATGGATAATGAATTTCCAGTAATTGTAATAAATAGTGGGGATTACCCAAATGGCAAAATCTTTAGCCTATTTCATGAATTATGTCACATTTTATTTAACGTCGGAGGTATATTCAGAGACTATTATTCAGAAGAACTAAGAGAAAATCCAAATAAAATTGAGGTTTTATGTAACAAATTTGCTTCTGACATTCTTTTACCTAACGATGAATTACTCAATGATATCCTTGTATTGGAGAATAAAAATAATAAAGTTTGGTCAGAAGAACTACTGAGCGCAATTGCGTTCAGTTATAAAGTTTCAAAAGAGGTTGTGCTAAGAAAACTGCTTGACAATGGAAAAACAACCGAGACTTTCTATTCTAAGACAAGAATTAAGTGGAGCGAATTGTACAAGCACGATTTAGCAAAGAAGCCAAAAACACAAAAAGGCGGTCCATCTTATCACGTGACAAATCTTAGCCACCTTGGGAAAAATTTTGTTACTCAAGTCCTTACGAATTATCATTCCGGGAAACTGACTGCTTCTCAAGTGTCTGATTTTTTAAATATTAAATTAAACCGAATTCCTGATTACGAGAAAAAAGTCTTTTAGCTATTAATGGACCTTTTCCACCCTAAATACATTTTCGATAGTGGACCGTTTATTGATTTAAAAAACTATCCAGGAGACGTATTTTCATCCCTGTGGGAAAATTTTACACAAATGATTAATGATGGCGAAATAATATCCTCAAGTTAAGTATTTAGAGAACTTGAAGATTATGATGATGAAATTGCAGCTTGGGCTAAACAGAATAAGAATGTATTTATTAAACCTTCACTGGAAGAACAAACACAAGTTCAAAAAATCTTAGAAAAGCATCCAGATTTGGTTAAAGAGGAGGCAATTCTGCTGGGAAAACCTTATGCTGATCCATTCGTAATTGCTCAAGCTATTTTACATAATTGCGTTCTCGTTCATAGTGAAAAGTTCAAACCAAAGTAAGCATCCGATAAATCACATCTAATTTATGGATTACGGTGGATAATCGGCCACTATTCTTGTTCGCTTTGATTAAAATTTGATCTGATTTGGATGCAATTGTACCAATTTTAGTACAAGTTGTGCGATCTTGATTAAAGTTGGGTAAATTTTGATTGATTTGATCCCAATTCGGGCAGAGTTGACACTAGTTGCACGATAATTTCCCTACTTGACACAAGTTTGACTCTTCCTCCACTGATGCGGAAGCAGATCCTCCATGTTGCCTTTCCCATTGCTATAGGAGTATATCTTTGAAAGAACATCCTCAAGCCATTCTGTAGGATTAACACCAGCTGCCTTGCAGGATCCAATCAGAGAGTAGACAATAGCAGCTCTGATTGCAGCTTCTGCATTACCGCAGAAGAGATAGTTTTTCTTCCGATAGCCAGCGGACGGATTGCGTTCTCAACAAGGTTGTTATCTATTCTATATCTACCATCTAGATGATACCTCGAAAGTTTTGGAAAGAGGGAGTACGTATAAGATATTGCTTTTGCTGTTCTGCTCTGAGGAAGCAAAGTATTGTAGTTGTCGTAAAGCCACTTCTCAAAGGTCACCATTATGGGATATGCCTTTGTGCATCGTAACTCTCTTCTCTGATCAGGTGTAGCCCCCATCTCATCAGCCTCTCTCTCTAAGGCATAGAGAGATTGTATCTGTAACATAGCCTCCTTTGCCAGTTTCTCATTCTCCTGAAGAGCTTCATCGAACTTACGCCTGGCGTGAGCCCAGCAACCAAGCATCAATTTCCCATCAAGGGTCTCAAAGCGCTTGTAAACCTGATAACCGTCACTCTGTATTGCTCCCTTAAAGTCATGCAGCAGAACCATAGCCGTCTTCTCGGATCGGGAACCTCTGTCATAGTGGAAGAAGACCTCGCCATTGTCCGGACTGCGAACAACCCACAGATAACCCTTCACAGCCCGTTTCTTCTCATTGTCTATCACTGGTATGGTGCTCTCGTCAACCTGAATGTAATCGGTGGACAAGACCCGTCGTCGAAGATGGTCATAGAGTGGTTTGAGCAACTCGCAGCTCTGGGAGAACCAGTCTCCCACAGTGGAAGAGCTTATCCGCACCCCAAGATCCGTAAATCTGGCTATCTGCCGGTGAAAAGGTATGTGATAAAGGTATTTTTGGATGATTATCTCTGTCAGGAGCGTCGTATCCGCCATGCATTTGTGTATTGGGCTCTGAGGAAGAGGTGCTATCACTACTGTTGATCTCTCTTTCTGCTGCTGGTTGAGCTCCTGAGGCTGGTTTTTAAGAGCAAATTTCCTGCGGGTGGTCCTCCTTATATAAAACTCAGCAGGCTTGTAGGCTAGTTTGTCTGTCACTTCAGATCCAATGCAAACATACTCCTCAAAATTTATCCCTTCAGGATCAATAATCGTCTCCTCAACACGTAGGTTCTCAAGGGAGATATCCTTACGGGGAGTGCGAGCCTTCTTTGCTGTTACGATGTTGGTTATAAGCTCCTCTTCCTGTTTGGCAGTCTTTTCTAATTGCTCTATCTCATTGTCACTCAGCTGTTCACCGAAGATATCCAGTTGTCTGGCATCCGGGTCTGGTGATATAAAACGCTCGCTTTTCTTACCAAATATCAGTTTGCGTAAGTTCTCTATCACTTGTGTGAGCTTGGATATTGCATCCTCCTTAGCAGATAGCTGATTGCGAAGAGACTCTATCTCTTCTGCCATTTTTTCAACCTCATGCTGGGTGTATCCGGATGCCATAAAAACATTGTAATTATCTGATACAAAGATAGTAACATTGTTTAGATAACCAAATAATTTACAACATTTTATATTAAAATTTTACTCTTTTTAATCTTCTTAACCTTGTTGACGGATCGTCCATAACTCCATCAACCATCATCACCAGGTCCAGCCATTCGATCCTGAGCGATCCCTGACCGGGATCCTTTGAGGGAAGACGAAAACGACCCTCTTCCAGAAGTTTTGAGTAGATGACAAGCCCTCCCGGCTCCATATGAAGAAGCTTGATACGGTTGCGAGACTTGTTAATGAAAATAAAGACATCACCATCGAGTACATTAAGTCTCAGATTATTTGTCACAAGACCGCTTAGAGTATGATAACTCTTCCGCATGTCGGTTGGCTCACTATAGAGCAGGTAGCGCATGCTGTCATTGAGACTAAACATTGCGTCGGCCTCCGGATGAAGCAATAATTGTGCTAACCATTAACGAGTCCATGAGCCCCCGGATACGAAGTTCAGCTCCAGATGGTGTCCGAAGTTCTATTTCAATCTCCCCCTGGGATATAAAAGGTTGTTTTAAGTTTTTACCCCGTTTCCCCGGTTTGATTGATCCACCGCAGAGGACATTGATAGGAAGGAACTGTCCTTCTGACTGTGATGAGGCCTCCTGAAGGTCTTTGGACTTACGCTTCCAGTAGTAATATTTATGAATGCTGATCCCTTTTGAACCAAGAAAGGTCTTTATGTCTGTCTCTGATGTGGAGAACTCTTGCTCCAGGAGTGTATATTCCTCAATTGTCATGGCTTTTAATTTTAAAACAAAATTATTGAGCCTAAACAATACTTACAATATGTGTTTTATCGGATGCTTACAAACCAAATGCTCATAAGATTCCTAATGTTTGTAAGACTTTCAATGTTGAGGAGACGAATCTTTTTGAGTTTTTCCGGAGAGAGAAATGGAAATTCTAACCTGGACCTTAATAAAACCCAGCCGATAACTCGGACAGTGCTTTAATTAAGTGCCTTCGCCAGCGCCAGGACAGATTTGTAATCAATCCCCAATTCTATGCCCATAAACTCTCTTCCATTTATTAAATCCTGTGGCATCCGGACAGTTTCGTCTCCCGGGACAGCATCATTGGCGCTGTCGGCCGACGCGCTAGTGCCTTGTTTTTTGCTCGCCATCTGGACTATTTCATTGTGCGCCCGGACTCACAATCCTTACCCGTACTTGGTACCGCGGGGACAGTTTCATCGTGACCCATGACTTTTTTGCCATCTTCCAGGACTTGCAAAAACCACGCCACCGCGACACGGACGCCAACTCACCAAACCGCTGGGCTGTTATGGGCAATAGCTCTGAGCCAAAGATAGTTACCTAGATGCCTTCGTAATCCATGCTAGCTTACAAAAAAAATCAATAATAATCTTAAACTATGAAAACTTCATTTATTTCACTCTTAATTATCGCATTTGGCCTATCCTGTTTTGGACAAGAAGTTGAGTTTTGTAGTTCTTTAAATACTTCTTCAGAATTAAGATTCCAAAGCGCTTACGGCATTGGACTTCAATATCAACACAATATTAGTTCTAAACTTAAAGTTGGACTTGGGCTTCATTATAACTTTAATAATTCCCAATTTGATTATTTACCGTATGTAGATGCTGATCCAACTTTAATTATTTCTCAAAAAATCAACTCTCAGTCGCGACGCTTTTCCTATAGAATAAACATTCAAGGCTTACTAGTTGATAATGAAAATGCATCTATATCTCTTGGCCCAGAGATTAGCTACAATTATCTATGGGGACAGGATCAAATAGTCCAGAAAGTGGGACAATCCTTAAATATTGAAAATTATTCACAAAAGATCGATTTAACAAAACATTTTGGAGCAGGACTTATCTCTAAATTTGAAATTAAGAATATTTTTTCACCTCAATTATCATTGTGTTTAACAATTAGACCTGAATTTCTATTCGGGAAGAAATACATGCTTATTGGAGGTAACGCCCCCGTATTTTATGGAGGTTTAAGTTTTACTGAATTTCAAATTGGACTAAAATATAGATTTAAATAATTACTGCCCATAACTCGGACGGTGCTATGAAAAGCATTATCCCGAGGTTCTGTAAAATTAAATATAATAATCTTAAAAACTTCTTCTTATAAATTCTATAAAATCAGGCTGCTATAAGCGGTCAAGTAAAATCTGCCGCAATCACATGTCATTTTTTATAGATAAGGGTGCGAAGGCTTTGCTGTTGTAATCGATTTGTCACATGCCGAGTTTTGCGCTATCCCCAACTGGTAATGATCTTATAGATTTATATTTCTGTTAAGCTACTCCTGTTACATAAGGTTGTCTGTTTTTCATTACATATCTTACGCGATTTAAAAGTTTACGGGCAATTTTAACAATTACTTTCTGCCCTTTATTATTAATCACATGCTGTTGATAATAGTGCATCAGAGCCGGATCCTGCCGGATGGCCTGCCACGAGGATTCAATTAACAATGTTCTTAGGTATTCGTTGCAACGAAAGGTCATTCCACCATTGTAAGATGTCTCGCCGCTTTGCTTTACCCTGGGAATCAAACCTACAAAACTGCTTAAATGATTTATGTGAGGGAAACGATTAATATCACCAAGCTCGGTTATTAATGCACTCGAAGTCAGAGGACCAATGCCAGAGATAGTTTTTAATAAATTATATAATTCCTTATCATATTCACGCACTCTTATTCTGATCTGCCGGCTGAGTACCAGGATTTGTTCACGATGATATTCGAAAGAACGGATCAGGTTTGAGAAGGCATCCTGACCACTAGAAGTTTTCATTTTTATCTGTTTTAACCAGTCGATAAATTTTAAGGTCCACTGATTATTATCAAACTCCTGCGGAATATAGATACTGTAATACTGAAGAAAGCTTTTTATTCTGTTTTTACTTCTCCGGAAGTCACGCATCAGATAGAACCTTGTCCTGTTTAAACTTCGAAGTTCTTCCATATCCCTGTCAAAAATGTGGATTGCTCTGAGTAGCCCTTTTTCAAGCGCCCTGGCGATCTTACGGCTGTCGACTGGATCTCGCTTCTGAAGCTGATCTTTTTGGCTCGCAGGTATGTCTGCCGCGTTAATAACAATGTTTTTTATCCCAAGATCATTTAACTCTCGATGAATTCCATAACCACAGAAACCTGCTTCGTAGGCACTGTAATAAGTTCCACCTGGAAACATCTTTTGAAGATAATTGTACAAAATCCGGGGATCGGGAGGTTGAGTAAATGTTCGGTGTTCCATTCCTCCGACGAGGATTGTAACACTCCAGCTCTTCTTATGAACGTCTAGTCCAATGAAAAGGTCCGTACCTTTAAAATCGATTTTTTTTGTAACTTGTGTTTGCATAGTCTTTGGTATTTTGTTTGACAACAATAAGTTACTACTTTTTTTGTAACCCACCGGAGACTATGCTTTTATCATATGTGCTTTGCTGAATTGACTTCATCGGGCTCGGACCGTAAAAGTTTATCAAACTGCTTTGCAAAGTAGATTTCCTGTCGATCCCCGGTTGCCTTCCGCAGCCCGGACTGCTTCGTAATGGGAGAGGAGATCTATGAGAGAAAGATACAACCCACTTATTAAATCTTTTGGTACCCTGACTGATCCTGCTGCCAAACCGACGGGCTGTTAACCTTAACAAATCTCCGTTGCAACGAGACAAATTCGTTGACTTTTGTAGTATCTTTGCGTTATAATTAGAAGATTATGTTAACAAAAGATAAAGTTAGAAAGACCATTGACAGGTTACCTGAAAACTTCACTGTTGACCAGATAGTTGAGGAACTTGTGATTCTTAATCGGATTGAGGAAGGGCTTAAGGATATTGAAGAAGGGCGAGTCTTTACAACAGATCAAGTTAAGAAAGAGCTCAAAACATGGTTAAAGTGATCTGGACTCAGAGATCACTTACTGATTTAAAGTCTATAGTCGAATATATTTCACAGGATTCAATAAAATATGCGTCTCTTACGGTCGAGAGACTAATCAGTGTTACTTCATACCTGGAGACGAATCCCAGAATTGGTCGAATGGTTCCTGAAATGAGAAAGCAAGACAAAATCAGGGAGATTATTTTAGGCAATTATAGAATCATTTACAAAATTACAGATACCATGACTGTTCACATCCTGACAGTTCATAGTTCATATATACGCCTGAGACAAACTTCCCTGCGACTAATAAAATAAATTGCTAAGGCTAACTCGGACGGTGCTTTAGTTAATTATTGAACAATTGCCAGACAATTGTTCATTGAGCTCGGACCGGATAAAATTATCAAGTTGCTTCGCAAACCAAATTGTAGTCGGTCCTCGGTTGGCTTCCGCAGCCCGGACTACTTCTCGATCAGCTTCAAAAGTCTATGCGAGCAAATCTATTTCCACTTATCAAATATTGTTGCACCAGGACAGTTTCTGCTGCTGAGACAAAGTCAATAGGGTTGCAATCCGACGCGCAGTTGTCATGGTTTTTGCACGCCACCTTGACAACTTTATAGTGTCATGACAAATCCTGCACACTTATCTGGACCACGCCTTCTGGACAGTTTAATCTTGAAACCAAACGCTCGTCCACCTATCGGGACTTGGCAAAAACGCATGCCAACTCCCGTTATATGTAAGGTCCCCCGGAAAATTCTTAACATTAAATAAATATTACTATGACTAAAGGAAAAACAATTTTTGTTTCAATTTTATTAATTCTATCTGCACTATTGATACGTTTTTTAATGAAAGACAATACCATTAAACTTGATCACGAACTAATAGGGTTCTTTTCAGGTTTTTTGTTCGGAGTGGGGATTGTCATTTTGATTCAATCACTTTTAAAAAGAAAAATATGAAATAAGGATGAATGTTAAGGGTATATACAACAGGACAATTCTCTGCGATAAACCCTACATATAAAAATGAGTTAGGTGCAAGAGGGAACAAAAAAAATCCCGGATTAATTAAAATCCAGATCATGAAAATTTTAGTTTCTCTATTGACTTTCACGATAAGCTTAACATTGTTAATTGGCTGTAAAAAGATAGATGACTCAATACAGTATTCAACAATACAATTAACTAATGGCTTGAAAGTGAAGTTTCATGCTAATAAATCAGATGCATGGACCACACTTGATGGAATAACCATTAGACTTGAAGACACGGCAAGTACAAGATTTTATTTAACGATACCCAACCTGGATAAGGGTACTTACTATTTCAGTGCCAAAGAACTTATACAAGGTGAGTCGCGCGCAAATGGATTGGGAAAGTTGCTGGGCACAGGTTTTGGAATAATCAACGACACTAATTATTGTTATGTCAACCAAGGGTATATGAACATTTTAGACACCTCAAAAGGTTGTATTACAGCAACCTATAAAATATATGGCGTTTCAACTAACATAAAGAGTAGTCCTTTTAAAATCGAAGACGGTTTAATAAATAATGTGCCTATTACAAAATTAGATTACAATACAATTAAGGACAACGAAGGTAATGAATATATGACAATTAAAATTGGAAGTCAGAATTGGATGGCTGAGAATCTTAGAGCCACCAAATACTCAGACGGATCAACTATTAATGGAGTTTCTGCTCAAGATAGAGATGAAATGCTAATCAAGGCTTATGGAAGATTTTATACATGGGACGCATGCATGAATAACAATACATCCCCAACAATGCAGGGGGCGTGTCCAGTTGGATGGCATGTTCCATCTGACAACGAATGGAAGTTACTTCTTGATGGATTAGGTGGTGAAGAATTTGCAGGGATAAAATTAGAAAGTATTAAGGGGTGGTGGAGAGATTATTTATCTAACTATTATACTTCTATTACAAATATCACTGGATTCACCGCAAGACTGGCTGGTTACTATAGATGGGATGAGCAGGATTATAGTTTTCAAGAGTCTGAAACCCGTTTTTGGACCAGCACTTCAAAGCCAAATAATGATTCTATAAAGTGGTGTCGGTATATAAACATATTTAGTCATTATAATGTCCTAAGCCTAGAATCACATAAGAAAGGCCTATATTCAGTACGATGTATAAAGGATAATTGAGCTTGGATTGTTATGTAATATATTAATATCCAGCACCTAACTCGGATGGTGCTTTAATTAAGTGCCTTCGGCAGCCCGGACAGCTTCATTATTAGCCCCCAAAGTCTATGGGATTAAATTCTATTCAACTTATTAATTCCAGTGGCACCCGGACTGTTTCGTCTCCCGGGACAAAGTCAATAAGGCTGCGGACCGACGCTCAAGGTGTCATGGTTTTTGCATCGCCATCTGGACAAATTTATTATAACTTGACAAATCCTGCCCACTTATCGGGACTTGCAAAAACCACGCCATCGCGACACAGGCGGTATCTCACCAAACCACCGGGCCGTTATGTGTCATAGCGCTTGTAAAACCAGATGCAGTCTACATTAGAGAATTTATCGTGACCCAATATTTTCTTGTATCTACCAGGACTTATAACCAATACGACTAATATGAAATCAAGAACCTGCCCATACTGTAATTATAAATATTCAGTAACTGAGTATAGAAAACAAGTACTTTTTAAACTTGTTTTTTCAGAATGGAATTGTAAAAATTGTAACAAAAAACTCACTTTCAATTATGCAAGAAGAGTTATTGTTGCTTTAGCTTTTGGTAGTCTTTTAGTAGCTCTCCTTTCATTACAAAATGCTATGCAGATTACTCCACTAAGATGGGCTGCTTTATTTATTATCTACATCATTGCCTCATTCTTTATTTTTACTTTCGACACTTTCAAAAAGGCAGAATAAAGTTTTAAATCTGGACTAAAAGCTTTAAATCAGCTACGAACACATAACTCGGACGGTGCTTTGCTGAATTGATTGCGCCGAGCTCGAACCGGATGGATTTATCTAATTGCTTCGCAAACCAAATTGGAGTCGGTCCTCGGTTGGCTTTGCAAGCCCGGACTCACAGGCCTTACCCGAACTTGGTACCGTCTTGACGGCTTCATCGTGCACCCGGACTCTTCAGCCATCTGCCAGTCCCGATAACTATCGGACTTGCAAAAACCACGCCACCGCGACACAGACGGTACCTCACCAAACCACCGGGCCATCATCAGCAATTTAACGAAACACTACACAGACAATGAATAGACTTGACAGACTAACAAGCATACTCATACAACTTCAATCTAAACGACTGACAACTGCTCGTGAAATAGCTGAACGGTTTGAAGTTACAAACAGGACAATTTACAGAGATATTCAAACATTACGACTTGCAGGTGTTCCAATTGGCGAAGAAGAAGGAAAGGGTTATTTTTTAGTTGAAGGTTATCGGTTGCCACCTGTAATGTTCACAATGGAAGAAGCAAGAGCTTTGGTAACAACAAGTAAAATTTTAAACTACCATACCGAAGATTCTCTTAAACAAAATTACGAATCTGCACTTTTAAAAATAAAAGCAGTTTTATCACTCAAAGACATAGACAAATTGGAATTTTTAAATTCAAGAATCGGATTTCATAAACCTTGGGCACCGACAAGTTTGTATTTAGACAATATCCAGCATTCAATTACAGAAAGCGAAAAACTGAAAATAAAATATCAGTCAAAAAAGGAAGAGCAAATAACAGAACGAACAATCCAACCTTGTGCAGTTTATTTTAGTGGTGCTGTTTGGACAACTATTGCCTTTTGTGAGTTACGACAAGAAATAAGAGAGTTTCGCCTTGACAGAATAAAAGAACTCAAATTACTACAAACTCATTTCAAACCCGACAAGACTTTCAGCATTGAACACTATTTAGAAGAACGTTCAAAAAAAATATTTTAAACCCCTGACAAAAGGCTGTCCTATGTTCCTTTTATCTTTGATTAAAATTCAAACAAAAATGAATAAAAAAGCAATTTTATTAATCGTAATTGCAACTTTTATCGAATGTAAGCAAGGCACAAACACAAAAAAGGATGACAACTAAACAAATCACAATCAGAGAAAAAAAAGTTGAAATCAATTATTTTCAACAAGGACAAGGCGACACAACTCTTCTCTTTTTACATGGATGGTGTATTGACGGAATGTATTGGAAGAATCAAGTTGATTATTTTTCTAAAACTTACAATGTTTTCGCAATTGACCTGGCGGGCTTTGGCAAATCCAAAGCCGAAAGAACCGACTGGACAATTGAAGAATATGCCAATGATGTAACTGCATTTATTGACACAATGAACCTTAAAAATGTTGTAATCATTGGACATTCTATGGCAGGCGAAATTATGTTACAAACAGCGTTAACCAACAATCCAAAAATAGTAGGGGTTGTAGGTGTTGACAATTTCAAATTTATTGACGTTGCATTTACACCAGAACAAATGAAACAAATGACCGACTTTTTTCCAATGCTTGAAAAGGATTTTAAAAATTCAGCACCTGTATATGCAGATATGATGCTTTTTCACCCAACAACTTCAAAGGAAGTGAAAGACAGAGTAAAAACTGATTTTGCAAATAGCGATTCTGTTATTGGCTATGGAACATTTATGAACCAAATGCAATACGCTTATACCGATGCACAAAGATTAGAACAGCTTAATTATAAGTTGTATTTAATAAATAATGACGGTTTTCCAACAAACGAAACTGGACTGAAAAACCATTGTAAAAATAGTTTTCAAGTGGAAACTATCTCTGCATCTGGACATTATCCAATGATAGAAAAACCGACAGAATTTAATTTAATATTAGAAAAAGTGCTGACAGGAATGAAATAATCTGCTGCTAATCCGACGGTATGTATTATTGCCTTCGGCCAAGGCCGGCCCGCCCAGATGATGTCAGATAAGAACCTGATTGACAGTACACAAACCTATTAAGTTTCTTGGATTTTGAAGTAAGAGCTTGTTAATGTCAATTTTTGTCTAAATAAATCAATGTATATGAGACACTTATGTATTAAAACCGCAGGAGTATTGTTTTTCTTGTGCATTATTGGAAATGCTTTAAAAGCTCAATCAAAAGTTCATTCGAGCAATTCTGCCCCAGTTAAAAATATCACTCTAGAATTTCCGGATAGTATATCCTTGGGTGATAAGGTCTATACGCTAAGTACAATTTGGAGCGAGATCAAATATAATTTTGTAAATATTGATCATCTTAAATTTAATCCAGATAGTCTATATAAAGCTACTATTCCTTTAATAATCGCTACAAAGAATGACATTGCTTATTATGACATATTAAAGCGATTTATTTGCGCATTCGGTGACGGACATACGCAATTGATGAACGAATCCTATTCATGGAATGATTACTTTGATTATATCCCGGTTGGAATAAAAGAATTTAAAGATGAGTATTATTTTACGTCAATTAGAAAGAAGTCCGGGATAGATTCCACTCTACTAGGAGCTAAAATCATTGAAATTGAAGGCGTCCCTGCAATCAAATATATTGAAGATAATTATTTTCCAACAATTGCTGCCTCAACATTACAGCATAAATACTTTCAGGCAACGGGGAGAATTGGCCAAGGTACCGCTTATGATAGGGGATAAGACCGGAGGCTCCTCTGGTGCTCCATTAGTACTTTCAAATTTACCGAATGAAACGACTGCAAGAATATGTACTGTACGAGAATTATTTCCGCACAGCATGAAGCCATTTATCGGTACTGGAATATCCCCTGATATTGAGATAAAAGAGGATATTGAAGATTATATTAATGGAAAAGATGTTGTTTTGAATAGAGCACTTCAGACCTTGACAAATGAGATCAGGAAAGAATAAAAAACTCACTATCACATGACAATTTCAAAACCCAACAGCTAACTCTGACGGTTTGCTGAATTGACTTCGTCGGGCTCGGACCGTAAAAGTTTATCAAACTGCTTCGCAAAGTAGATTTCCTGTCGGTTCTCGGTTGGCTTCCGCAGCAGGACTGCTTAGTAATCAGCCCTAAAAGTCTCTGAGAGAAAACTTATACCCGTTCTTCATTCTTATGCCACCCGGACTGTTTAGTGATTCCGGTAAAGAGTCAGTAGGGCTGTCGGCCGACGCGCATGGTGTCATGGTTTTTGCATCGCCATCTGGACAAATTTATTATAACTTGACAAATCCTGCCCACTTATCGGGATCTGCAAAAACCACGCCACCGAGACGCTGACGTCAACACCAAACTGCCCGGCCTCTGACTGAATCACAATAGAATTGTTACAACTATGGTTAAGTTTATTAATAACATTATTTTTACGATCTTGCAAATATGATAACACAACTACGAAAAATAGAAATATCTGGAAATAAAAAAACCTAATAATATGACATTTGACTTTTATACCTTTATCCACTATATCTTTGCCGGATTTGTTGCCCTGTTCCCTGTAATTAATCCACTGGGAACGGCTTTTATTGTGAGTCCATATTTTTCTGACTTGACCTATAAAGATAGGAGAAAAGCTGTTAAACGAGTTGCTTTTTATGCATTTGGCATTTGCTTTATTACATTATTCATCGGTCATTGGATATTAGAATTATTTGGATTGTCTATTCCGATTATAAAATTAGCGGGAGGGATAATGATTTGTAAAATAGGATGGGATTTTCTAACGCCGTCAACCCCCGAGGATCGAGCTAAGTCAGCAAACGGGGAAAAGGATTTAAGTCTGGATCCAGGAATTGAAAATAAACTATTTTACCCAATTACTTTCCCGATTACTACCGGAGCTGGTACAATATCAGTGCTCTTAACTTTAAGTGCACATGGATCCAACAAAGTATTTACTCAATATTTAATAAATACCGGTGCTATAGTTCTCGCTGTAATTGGAATTTGTTTTTTAATATTTATTAGTTATGTCAATGCAAATAAGCTCATCAATTATTTAGGATCTCAACGCGAAAAAATAGTAAATAGCATAATGGCATTTTTAATCTTTTGTGTGGGTCTGCAAATTGCAGTAGAAGGGATTACCCTACTAATCAAATAACATGACACTATAAAAATGTTTCAAATTTCAAAAACCAAATGCATTCAAGTACTTTTAATATGACTAAGTAAATAGCTGAAGTATATTAAAATTAGTTCTGGACAATAATAAAATAGATAAAAGAACTATAAAACACCTTCTATTACCTGACAACTCCCGTTGATTACGAGAACTTTAACCCAGGTCTAAGCATAACACGGACAATAAAGGTAAGTTGTATTGTCATGCTTTTTGCATGACTCTGAGCCACTGACCGAGATCAGTAATCAACCCAACACCCGGATGGCAAAAAGCACGCCATATCTATCCTGCCACCCGGACAATTATCTGCCGACTTAAATAAACTGAATTCAGAACTAAATGAAAAGGTTATTAGACAAACTCCCGTTATAGGCAAGCATATCAATAAATTGACAGCTTTTCTATCCGGGATAAAAGACAGATTTGTGTGTACTTTAATAGCTTAAAGTTAGATTTATAATTTCATCTACCTTTATCTGGACCTTACCCGCGCACAAAAATTATAAAATCCCTCAGCACCTCAATAAATAAATGGCACATTTGCTTTTGCCGCTCCCCACGACTCCCCGTTTCTGGCAAAAGCAAAAGAGCCATTTAATACTACAAGTGTCAAGTTATGTTTTATATCATTGCAGTCAGGTTTATCCTGACATATCTACTACAAATAATAAATTTTATAATCACAAAAGTCAATAACTCAATTATCTTTCGTATCATTGTAGTCAGGTTTAACCTGACATTTATACTATGAAGAATAAATATATATCAAAACAATCCAATGAACTACTTTCCTGGCTCAGAGGAAACGACATGTCTTGTTTTGATTATAAAGAAGCTTTTAAAGCACTTCCAGACTCAAAAGAAAGTGCAGTCAGAGAATTACTTAGTGATATGACAAAAAGGGGACTTCTAATGAGATTGAAAGAAGGCAAATACTTCATCATTCCTTATGAACAGGAGTCAGGATCATTCATGCCGGACTGGCATCTAGCAGCTGAATGCCTTGCTGGCGGGAACAATTATTATATAGGCTACTATTCAGCATTGGAGATTCTTGATTTAATAACTCAACCCTCCTTAAAAGAACAGGTTGTTGTTTCGAAGCAAATGAGACCTTCAATTCTCAATATTAAAAATGTTTCATTTCAATTTATTTTCCATAATGAGAATCATTTTTTCGGTTATAGAAAAACATGGATTGATAGTTATAATAAAGTAAAATGTTCAGATCTTGAAAAAACAATAATTGACTGTCTTTTTAATCCTGGTTACGCAGGTGGTATCGTTGAGATTGCTAAGGCAATTTATGTTTCGAAAGATCAAATTAATTTCAAAAGATTATTGGAGTATGTAAAGAGATTCAAATCTCATGCTGTAATAAAAAGAATGGGTTTTCTACTCGAATTACTTGAAATAAAGAACAATATCATTATTGAACTACAACAAATGAAAACAGCTTCTTATGTTTTGCTGGATACCGAACTTCCAAAAACAGGGAAAATGATCAGTAGATGGAGTATTCAACAGAATCTGGAAACTGAAACTATAAAATCGGCCATTTATACATGATCAAACCTGGAGAAATACAGCAAAAAGCAAGAGAAACCGGAGTTCGTGACCAGCAGATAGAAAAAGACTATATTCTATCGTAGATACTGAAAGGAATTGCTCAACATGAAAATCTTTCAAAAGTGATTGTATTCAAAGGAGGAACTGTACTTAAGAAATTCTATTTTGAAGATTACCGTTACTCTGAAGATCTTGATTTTACATTACTTGATGATAAGATTACTAACGAACAGATTTTTGAATGGTTTAAACAAACATTTGAATTTGTTCGCGAGGAGGCAAATATACCTTTGGAGACAATTGACAACAACGAGCATGAAGATGGTGGTATAAACTTCTATATCAGCTATACCGGTCCATTAGGAGGACAGAGGAGTAATAAAAAAGTTAAAGTCGATATCTCAAGAAGCGAAAAGATGGAATTTGAACCAGTAAATAAAGAGGCATTCAAGGTCTACTCTGATATTGATTACTATCAACTACTTTGCTATCCTCTTGAGGAGGTATTGATTGAAAAAATGCGTTCGGTCATCCAACGAATGCAAGCCAGAGACTTTTATGATATCTGGTATTTGTTGAAGGGACACAGTTTGAATATTGGTTTTTATATGAATGAGTTTAAAAAGAAGTGCACAACCAAAGGAATAGACTCTAATACATTCCTGGCGAAATTATCAGAACGCATTCCTCAATATAAGGGACGCTGGCAAGTTTCTATGAATGACCAGATAAAAGAGCGTCCGGGCTTTGAACAGGTCGAAAGGGAAGTACAAAGAAATTTAAAGAAACTGAAATTTTAAACAACGGCTAAGTTATTTTACCAGAATTGAACTTCGAAAGAATGTATACATAAAGAAGTTCAACCATAGCGTATATAATGACATATTGTATTCCAGCAAGGCACATAAGAATCATTCTTGGTTTAGAATTATCGCAAAATCAAATTACCCATTTTTATTCGCTTAAAAAGAACACGGATGAAATGATCAAACTTCTGGAAATATTATTATTTAAATACAAAACCGAAGAAAAGATATTTTTTTCATGGGACGCAGCTTCCTGGCATGCTTCAAGGAAACTAAATGATAAAATTAATGAGGTAAATAAGGACGATTTTAGAATTATTAATCAAACACCTCTTGTGGAACTGGCTCCGCTACCTGCATCAGCTCAATTTTTAAATGTCATTGAATCAGTGTTTAGTGGAATGTCAAAAGGGATTATTCATAATAGCGATTATCAGTCAGTAGATGAGTGTAAAAATGCTATAGACCAATATTTCAAAGAAAGAAATGACTATTTTCAAAAGTTTCCTAAACGAGCTGGGAAAAAAATATGGGGCAAAGAAACTAATAAACCAGTATTTGATGAGTCTAAGAATTTTAAAGATTCAAGATGGAGATAGAATGAATGAGAACTTTATAAGTTTTGCAAACACATTGCAAAGCTTACTCAAATCCAATGCTGCAGCCAAAAGCTTGTCAAAGAGTTTGCAAAACAGAAAGATAGAATTTTAAAATTTTTCTCCCTCCCGCCTAAGCAAGAAAGCTTCTGGTAACATGACAATTTAGTGGGCAACATAAGACAAAAGTAAAGAATTCATAACAAGACAATTTTCTGGTACCGAGACAGAAATAAAAGCCAGCCTATAACTCGGACGGTGCTTTAATTAATTATCTCATCCCGCTGCGCGGAATTTCGATGAGCTCGGACCGGATAAATTTTTCTAATTGTTTCGCAAACCAAATTGTAGTCTGTCCTCGGTTGGTTGCGCCGAGCTCTGATCGAATGTGAATTTCAGGTTGCTCTGCAAAGTGAATTTGTAATCGATCCTCGGTTGGCTTTAGCAGCCCGGACTACTTCTCAATTAGCCCCAGAAGTCTATGAGAGAAAAATTTAACCCACTTACTAAATCATGTGGCACCCGGACTGTTCCTTCTACAGGGACTTTGCCCCATCTGGACAACTTCATCGTGACTCGAAAAGTATCAACCGTAAACCATGACTTCGCAACATTATTATGTTTCTTGCCACTAATTGTTCGATTTTTGTAACTTTGTGAACATATGAAGACTAGAGATCAAATATTGGCTTTTCTAAAACAGAATAAAAAATTGTTCCGAGACAGATATCATATTATCCGAATAGGATTGTTTGGGTCATATGCTCGTGGCGACCAAAATGTTAACAGTGATATTGATCTACTAGTAGAATTTGAAGAGAATACTCAGGACCTTTATGACCTTAAATTGCAACTAAAGGACTTTTTCCAAAAAAGCCTGGGAATCGAAATTGACATCTGCCGCGAGAAATATATCAAACCCCGAATCAAAAAATCGATTTTAAAAGAGACTGTTTATGCTGACTAAAGACCATCATTGTCTTGAATTTATTATTGAAGCGGTAGACAGGATCATCGAATATACTTCTGCATTTGATTCAGCTGATGATTTCAATAATGACTATCGCAACTTTGATGCAACGATGATGAACTTCGTTGTTATCGGCGAAATGGTAGATAAAATATCCGATAATTTCAAAAAAGGACATGACAATATTGAATGGATAAAGATTAAGGGTTTTAGAAATATTGTGGCTCATGATTATTTTGGAATTGATGCTGAAGAGGTTTGGCAGATAATAAAAAGTAAAATACCTAATCTAAAAACCCAAATACAGATACTCCTGGACTAAAAAACTGTACCTAATTCGGACGGTTTGCTGAATTGACTTCGTCAAGCTCGGACCTTAAAAGTTTGACCTCAAATGGCATATTTTTTGAGTAGAAAGTTAAACGCAAATAATTAATAGTGATTACTATGAAAAAATTAATAGCTCTTTTATTTCTTAGCTGCTTAAATAGCACTAACGGTAATTGCCAACTATTAAGTAACCCATCTTTGACAGTTGAAGACTTTGAAATAGCTTTAACAAATGCCAACCACTTAGGTAAATTATTAAGTGAGCACAATTTTGAATCTTATACTACCGGTGCATCAAAGCTTAACCAACCGGGGACAATGTCAAATCAGTTATATCCCGATCTGAGAATTCTCAAATCGGAAAATTGGGTACTAAAAAATTCAAAGGATTCATTAATTTTTATTATTAACATGTTTGAATGGGAGCCAAAATATGCACCACAACCAGATGTAATTAAAACGATAAGAATTTTGGTTAAACGAGATTCAAAGTATGCTGATCAAATGAAGATCTTCCTTGAAAAAATCAAAATTAAATATCCGAATAAGAGCAAAAGATATTTTCGGAATAATGAATCTTATCATAAATTCGGAGAACCCTTAATTGTTTTTACTAATGGTTCTAAAATTGAAGTGCGAACAGAGGCGCCGGATGCAAGGTATTTCAATTTCTACACTGTAAGCTTGGATTTAGTCAAGTAAACTAATAAAATTACAGCAAGCATGACAGTTTAAACATTACTCCGGCGCCTACCACGGACGGTTTAATTAATAATTGAACAATTGCTCAGCAATTATTTAATGAGCTCGGATCGGATAAAATCTCAGGTTGCTTCGCAAAGTGAATCGTAATCGATCCTCGGTTGGCTTTTGCAACCCTGGCATGGACGGCAACTAAATTAAACCGCCGGGCTGTCAGTTGGCAGGTTATCGGTCACCGGAGACAAACTTAAAAGACAAATTTTTGTTATCTGATTTTAACGCGACATATAGCAAGTAATCAATATGACAGACAATTTAAATTCAATAAAATGAGAAATCTAATCTATGCAATCAATCTTACTATAGATGGCTGCTTCGACCATACCAAAATGATCCCTGATGACGAATTGCTTGAATATTTTACCCGCCTTGTGCGAGATGCTGACCTGCTTATCTATGGGCGTAAAACCTATCAATTGATGGTTCCTTATTGGCCAGATGTCGCAAAAAACCCTTCTGGTGAGACAAAAGCTGACCTCGAATTTGCTCAGGCATTTGAGTCCATCACCAAAATTGTTTTTTCACGAACTTTAGACAGAGCTGAAGGAATAAACACGAGAATTGTTCGCACCAACCTTCAGGACGAAATACTTAAATTGAAACAGGAACAAGGAAATAATATTTTAGTAGGTGGTGTAGATATTCCATCACAACTTATAGAGCTTGGATTAGTTGATGAATATTATTTTGTGGTTCATCCGGTAGTTGCTGGAGAAGGCAGACGGTTGTTGGCTGGTATTAGTCTGCAGAAGGAATCACAATTAAAACTTGTTGAGTCAAAGATTTTAACCTCAGGAAGTATTGCACTTCATTACTTGAAACAATGAGAGAAAAACCTACAACAGGAGCGATCCACTTTACTATGAGCAATCAGGACCAGACAGGATCCTGACACCCTGACTTTTAAATAAAAAGCCGACCAACTAACTCGGACGGTGCTTTGTTGAATTGCCTTCAGCCTTCGCCGCCTGTACTAAACAACAAATACTTAACCTAGTCTCTGGGTGTTCAATATTGTCCGGCCAACTATGGTCAAGCCCGTTGGTTTTTCCAACCAAAGTTGTATAAGGTAATTGTGATATATATTGTAAAAATAAAAAATTATGGTAGAAGATTAATTCTACCATAATTATACACTCATTAGTTGTAGTTAATTTTAAAATGAAAGCTTAACGAATCTACGCTTTGCCAAGTATCCTAAATATCCCGGTTCCGCATGTTGGACATTTACCCTTCATTGCTTTTCGGCCATTTTTCATTGTAACTTCAACAGGATCTTTAATTTCTTTTTTAGACTTACATTTTACGCAATATCCTTCCATGATCTAATTAATTTAGTTATGAGTAATCAATTTCATTACAAATGTAAGCTATTTGCAATGTGTTTGCAAATAGTAATCGTTAAGTATGCGACACATTTAGGATAGGACCTTGTGAGATCTTATCTGATCAGTAAGCTCTGGCAACAGTTTTTGACGGCATTTATTAGTTGGAGAACCAGATCCGGAAGATCCTTTTCTAAATTATGAAGACAATATGAGCTGGAAAAGAACCGATTATCATTATAAAATCTAAGTTGTTAATGAATAATTCTGGTTTGTCAGCTGGAAGGGGGGTAATTCGCTTCGCTCATTGATCCCTTAGCTTCAGTCCTGCAAATAGAAAACAACCACCATGCTTCGCATGGTTTTTTTGTTTATGTCGACTTTTGGAAAATAAGCTCTCAAGAAACGGGGGTAATTCGCTTCGCTCATTGATCCCTTAGCTTCAGTCCTGCAAATAGAAAACAACCACCATGCTTCGCATGGTTTTTTTGTTTATGTCGACTTTTGGAAAATAAGCTCTCAAGAAACGGGGGTAATTCGCTTCGCTCATTGATCCCTTAGCTTCAGTCCTGCAAATAGAAAACAACCACCATGCTTCGCATGGTTTTTTTGTTTATGTCGACTTTTGGAAAATAAGCTCTCAAGAAAACGGGGGTAATTCGCTTCGCTCATTGATCCCTTAGCTTCAGTCCTGCAAATAGAAAACAACCACCATGCTTCGCATGGTTTTTTTGTTTTATGTCGACTTTTGGAAAATAAGCTCTCAAGAAACGGGGGTAATTCGCTTCGCTCATTGATCCCTTAGCTCCAGTCCTGCAAATAGAAAACAACCACCATGCTTCGCATGGTTTTTTTGTTTTTTCGAAAACCTTATAAAAACAAGTTTTTAACGGTTTTCTTAAAAACAAAAACCCCTTTTCAGGGGTGGTTGTTTTCTGCTTGATCGTGGAGCTGGCGGGAGTCGAACCCGCGTCCAAACATGGAAATCATATGCTTTCTACATGCTTATTTCTGCTTGATTTTCGTGACCGGTCAGCTGCAGAACAACCTAACCTGCCCTTATTTCCTGTTTGTTTCGCCGTCGGGTCGGAACAACCTTCAGACTAGCCCCGGATTGCGTGCGTCTCCGTGTCGGGTTGGATCAGGGCTTGACCGCCCGGGAAACGTCTCGTCCCGGCACATGTGCCGGGAGATCATGCCTTTCGGCGTGAAGTGCTTAAGCTACTGTTATTCGCTTATGCTGCGAGAGCGTAATTGTTTTCGCCTTTTATTGTTTTGTGACACTGTTAAAGTGACGCGCCACCACACACTGCATGCTTACATAACATCCCTCATGCTGTCAAAACCATGTCAGCCCCGATATTATGTTCCGCAAAGATACAAAAAAAGTTTGGAGTGCCTGGAGTGCCTGGAGTACTTAGAAGTAGCTATATTCATCTTTTTAGAACTTCAGGCACTTCAGACTTTAGCTCACTCCAAACTATTTTTTTGTATCTTCACATCTCCATTCTTAACATTGCAATCATGGCAAAAATGTTAAAAGTTGGAATATTCACGGAAACAAGGAATCCTGCCGACAGGAGGGTCCCTCTTACTCCACCGCAGATTGTGGCTCTTGAAGAGCTCTATCCCAATGTTGAATTCTTTGTTCAGCCAAGTGACTTCAGATGCTATTCAAATGAAGAATATGAATATCTTGACATCCCGCTGAAGGAAGATCTCCGCGAATGCGATATTCTGCTGGGTGTTAAAGAAGTTGATAGACGCACTTTCATTCCCGGGAAAAACATATCTCTTCTTTGCACATGTTGCCAAGAAACAACCCCATAATCTTGATATGTTCAGGGCAATGGCAGGGAATAATATTCGACTTATTGATTTTGAATACCTTACAACTGATGAAGGACAGCGAGTGGTAGCATTCGGCCGCTATGCGGGTATCGTAGGAGCCTATAATGGAATAAGAGCCAGAGGGATAAAAACAAATAAGTTCAAACTTAAACCTGCATACCAGTGCCATGATCTTGACGAAATGTGGGCAGGGTTGAGGCTTATTGAGCTTAATCCCCAATTAAAAATTCTCCTTACCGGTGACGGTCGGGTCACTCACGGTGCCATTGAGACTCTGGGTGTCGCGAATGTTGTGCAGGTTTCTCCGGAGGATTATCTGAAACGGGATTTTGATGTCCCTGTTTTCTGTCAGATAAAACCGGAACATTATACCAGACATAAAAATGGACTGGCATTCAATTTCAGCGATTTTGTAAAATCACCCGGCGATTATGAATCAGCTTTCCTGCCATATGCCAGTGTAACAGATATACTAATTACCGGACATTTCTGGGATCCAAGGTCACCTGTATTCTTCACAAGGGAAGACATGAAAAAAACTGAGTTCAGGATATCCATAGTTGCGGATATAAGCTGTGATATAAACGGTGGTATACCATCAACAATAAGGGCAACTACAATTTCTGATCCTTTCTATGCATATAACCCATTCCTCGAAACAGAGGAACCGGCATTCTCACGTCAGACAAATATTACTGTTATGTCAATTGATAATCTGCCTGGCGAACTCCCTCGCGACGCTTCCCTTGATTTTGGAAAACAATTAATGGGTAGTGTATTGCAGGATCTTTTATCTGAAACAGAAAGCCCTATGATAAGCAGGGCAACGATACTCAAGGCAGGAAAACTAACTTCACGTTACGATTACCTTAATGATTATCTTTAAGTTTAAGAGCCGGACAAGAAAAAATTCTGAATTTTTAATTCCCCGGATTTTATATTTTTACCGATTATATCAAATAGATGAAAATTATATCTCTGGGTCCTTCTTATCCTTACAGGGGCGGACTGGCATCATTCAACGACAGGCTTGCACAGCAGTTTTTAACAGAAGGCAACGATGTTGAGATATTTACATTTAGTCTGCAATATCCAAAATTCCTTTTCCCCGGTAAAACTCAATTTACCGATGGTCCTTGTCCTGATAATTTAAGTGTAAAACGTATTGTTAATTCAATAAATCCGTTAAACTGGATAATCACAGGTCTGAAAATTCGGGAAAGAAGGCCCGATATTCTTCTTATCAGGTTCTGGCTTCCATTTATGGGTCCATGCTTTGGCACAATTGCTCGGCTGGCAAAATCGAACAGTCATACTAAAGTAATCTGCATTTTCGATAATGTTGTGCCCCATGAAAAAAGGACAGGTGATAAATTTCTTACACTGTATTTTACAAATTGCATTGATGGAGCAATAGTCATGTCGCGAACTGTTCTGAATGATCTGGCAATCTTCAGGAAAAATATTCCGGTAATACTATCTCCTCATCCTTTGTTTGATAATTATGGACCAAAAACAGATCGGAAGGAGGCTACATTGAAACTGCATCTGAATTCGAAGGATAGCTTTCTTTTGTTTTTTGGTTTTATCAGAGCCTACAAAGGTCTTGATCTGCTGATTGAAGCATTTTCAGATAAGAGACTGAGGGGCAGAAATCTTAAGCTTATTATTGCAGGGGAATTTTACGAAGATGATACTCCATACAGGAACCTTGTTAAAAAGAAAAACCTTGAGAGTGATGTAATCTTTTTCGACCACTTTATAAAAGATAATGAAGTCCCGGTATTTTTCAGTGCGGCGGACCTGGTTGTCCAGCCCTATAGATCTGCTACGCAGAGTGGAGTCACACAGATTGCATTTTATTTTGAAAAACCTATGCTGGTAACAGATGTAGGAGGTCTGAGGGAAATTGTTGCAGATCAAAAATGTGGCTATGTAGTAAAACCTGAAGTTGATGCTATCGCAAACGCAATTGTTGATTTCTTTGATAATAACAGGAAAGAGGTATTTACAGAAGGAGTGAGGCAGGAAAAGGAGAAATTCTCGTGGGATAAAATGACAAAAGCAATAATTGAAGTATACCACAGTAGTTAGACCCCCTTTTAATTTCCCCCCAAGGGGGGAAAAATACACCTCGTATTAGTGGAATTCAATTAAATATTGTGAATTTTCTCCCCCTTGGGGGAGATGCCGCGAAGCGGCAGAGGGGTTTCATTCTCAGATATTCACCTTATCCTTCATCAGATACCTGTTCCTCTCAGAAGAATTCCTGTTTATCAGTTCCCCTAGGAAACCTGTCAGGAAGAGAAATGATCCAATGATCATCACAGTGAGAGCGATATAAAAATATGGACTTGTGGTTACAAGCGGAGCCCGTGTATGACGCGAAATAAATACCAGTTTTCTGATACCAAGAGAGCCTGCCATAGCAAAACCGATCATAAACATCACAGTACCGATTGACCCAAACAGATGCATTGGATTTTTACCAAAACGGGTGATGAATCCTATTGTCAGAAGATCCAGATATCCTTTTATAAACCGGTCAAGGCCGTACTTGGTAACACCATACTTTCTGGCCCTGTGCTCAACAACTTTTTCCCCAATTTTCCTGAATCCAGCTTCCTTTGCCAGCATGGGGATATATCTATGCATTTCCCCAAATACTTCAATGCTCTTAATCACTTCATGACGGTAGGCCTTCAGACCACAGTTAAAATCATGAAGTTTTATTCCCGATGACCAACGTGCAGTGAAATTGTAAAATTTGCTTGAAAAGCGCTTTATGAAAGGGTCATATCTTTTCTTTTTCCATCCCGAGACAAGATCAAATCCATCTTCAGCGATCATTTTGTATAGCTCGGGTATCTCATCAGGACTGTCCTGTAGATCTGAGTCCATTGTAATAATGACATCCCCGGCAGCTTCGGTAAATCCGGTATGAAGAGCTGCTGCCTTTCCATAATGTCGCCTGAATTGGAAGCCTTTGACAAGTTTATCAAAAGCAGCCATTGCAATAATCTTTTTCCATGAGGAATCAGTGCTTCCATCATCGATATAGATAATTTCATAGGAAATTTTCTCGTTTGTGCACACCCTTTCGATCCACTCAGTTAATTCCTGAATTGAATCCTCTTCATTATATACGGGTATTACAAGGGACAGATCCATTAAAATAAATTTCAGATTTAGTTGGCAGGCGGTGTGTCAATCAGCGGATTGCCTTCTTTTTTAACAAAAATACTTACAATGAGACTATAAACTATTCCAAAAAACATTGAGACAAAGATACCGGAAATAATCATTACAACAGGTTTCATGAATTTTGCAGTCATCGCCATTGCCGTGTCAATTTGAGCCTGAGGCAAACCTTTTTTTGACATCGCATCTTCGGCTAGCGCCAATGATTTCTTAACTAATCCTGGATCAATTACTGAATATAACAAATAACCATAAACAGCCATTATTACTGTATAGTATACAAAAATAACTGCTCCGGCACCTACAGCCTGACCATAGGTAATCTGACCATGCAGAAAATTATCCCGGTAGGATTTGAGAAGGAAATAGAGAAGGATTAGTTGTATTGGAATATTAATATAACCTGCTGACTTGTTAAGTGTGAGGTCAAGGAAATATAAAATCAGAGAAAATGCGATTCCTGCCAGACCCAGGATAAGACCATTATTCAGGTTAGCTTTCCAAACATTAACTTTTTCTTCCATCGATGTAGGTATTAATTCTTAATTAAGATCAATTTATAAACAAATATAATGTAAAAATATCTGACTATCAGGAATATTAGAGAGTGTATTATTGATTTTCTTCGTTCACCCCGACCCCAAATGGCGCGAAGAAAATCAGTTTACTCTACCCGAGGATGGGGTAAATAAATTGATTTTCAGACGTTTTTGATACGGTTAAAAATATTATGAATAGTCCGTAAAACTGAGTTAATTCGGAATAATTATTTTGCAGGCTTCTTTAATATTTGTATTTTTACGCGGGGTAAGTCTTATACGACCAGCTCCTGCTGAACTCCCCCAGGATCGGAAGGTAGCAAGGGTAGGCAGTTGTAGCGGTGCGATATAAGTAGCTTACCCTTTTTTTATTTCCCTGAAGTGAGTTTGGTCATAAGAAACCTTTGTGAACCTTTGTGTTACCTTAGTGTTCCTTTGTGGTAAAAGAAAAATATTTTATAAAAGATAGTCACTGGGAAGATATATTCAGGTTTATATGCTTATCCGTATTTACAACGAAAATCCTAATCCAAAGCAAATCAGGCAAATAGTTGATCTGCTTGAGGATGGCGGCATTATTATCTATCCTACTGATACCGTGTATGCCATGGGTTGTGATATTATGGCAACAAAAGCGATTGAAAAAATAGCCCGGTTTAAAGGACTGAACCCGAAAAATCCTGAACTATCTCTCATATTCCATGATATGAGCCAGCTTTCAGACTATACAATCATACGCGACAATAACATTTTTAAATTACTGAAAAGGAATCTTCCGGGGCCGTTTACTTTTATTGTACAGGCAAACAATCAGATACCCAAGCTCTTCAAAAACAAAAAAAAGACAGTGGGAATCAGGATTCCCGACAATAACATTGTACTTGAACTGGTCAGAGAACTGGGCAGGCCAATCATTACAACTTCTATTCACGACCCGGATGAGCTTATTGAGTATACTACAGATCCGGAGCTAATTTATGAGAAATACCGCGACTTTACAGATACAGTAATCGATGGAGGTTTTGGGAAAAATGAAGCCTCAACAATTGTCGATTGCACTGGTGATGAAATGGTTGTTGTAAGGCAGGGACTGGGTATTCTTGATGTATAAAATCAGCTTTTGTAGAAATTCTTGCTGAAAAGGATCAATACTGTCAGTAATTCCAGTCTTCCAAGCAACATCAATATTGACAGGAACCATTTACCAACCATTGGAAGAGCAGAATAGTTTGTGAATGGGCCTAAAGTCCCCAATCCGGGACCAATATTTCCGAGCATTGAAGCAGATATACTGAAAGAGGTGATTATATCATAGCCCATACAGGAGATTATGAAAGCACCGAAGCTCATTATAATAAGATATAAAATAAAGAATGCCAGTAAATTATAGATCGTGCTCTGAGGTATAACTCTTCTGTCCAGATGGACCGGAATAAAAGCGTTGGGATGAATTAGTCTTTTTAGTTCCTGCCGGCTATTTTTTGCAATGAGGAGAAGTCTGACCATTTTAATTCCACCGCTTGTCGACCCTGCTGTTCCCCCTGTAAACATCAATACTAAAAATATGATAAGGATTATACTTCCCCATGAAGTATGGGACTGAGTATAAAATCCTGTTGTTGTAATAATAGATACTACGTGAAAAGCTCCATCAATTAAAGCTTTACCAAATGTAAAACCTGAATTTACACAAAGTACAAGTGTAACAATTGCGGTAAATCCAACACAAACAATTGAATAAAAAACAAATTCATTATTCCCTATAACTTTTTTAAAATTTCCCTTAAGCCCGAAGTAAACCAATGTCATATTTGTACCAGCAATAAACATGAAAATGATTAAAATTATCATAATATAAGGTGAAGAGAAATTTTCCATCCCATTATTGTGAGTTGAGAAACCGCCTGTTGACAGTGTGGAAAATGAATAACAAATTGCGTCAAAAAAAGGCATCCCTCCACTAATCAGCAGTACTATTTCGAGACACGTTAAGAGGAAGTAGATGGTAATAAGACGTTTAGCTGCATCTTTAATTCTGGGATGTATCTTATCTGTTTGCTGTCCTGTAAATTCAGCCGCTGATACCTGTATATTTAAGGATTTAAAGACAGGAATGAGAGAAAGAGAAACAAAAATTATTCCTGCTCCTCCCAGCCATTGTGTGAGACTTCTCCAGAAAAGAATTCCGTTTGGCATGGTTTCAACATCTGGCAGGATGGATGCACCGGTAGTAGTAAACCCTGACATCGACTCAAAAAATGCATCGCCAAAGCTGGTAATCGAACCACTTATCAGAAAAGGCAGAGTGCCAAAAAGGCTGAATATAAGCCAGATCCCTGTTACTATAATATATCCTTCCTTGTTTCCATAAATCCTCTCTTCATTACGGAAAGGGCTGAAAACCAGAACACCGGTCACAATTGTAATAAGGGCAGAATAACCGAAAGACGAAGCAGCATGCTCGTGGTACAAGAAAGAAACGCCTGCAGAAACCAGCATGAACAAACCTTCAACAATGAGCAAAAGGCTAAAAGCCCTGGCTATTATCCGGTAGTTGATCATAAAGTCTAGGTAAAGTATTTAGAAATCTTCTCATATGCTGATGGCAACGTGAAAACAACAACCTTATCATTGGCTTTTATGATTGTATCTCCTGTTGCTATAAAAGGTTCCCCATCTCTGGTTCCTCCTCCTACGATAGCATCTTTTGGAAAATTCATACTCCTTAGGGTTCCATTTGTTATTTTTGAGTTAGCAGGTACATTGAATTCGATAACCTCTGCGTCAGTCCCGGTCATATATTTAACCTGAGTCACATTTGGATTGGTCGTATGTCTGAATATCCTGCTTGCGGCTGAAATCTTTTTATTTATTATAGTATCAATGCCTGTATTTTCAGCAAGATTTATAAATTCCATATTTTCAACCTCAGCGATGGTCTTTTTTACACCCATCCTTTTTGCAAGCAAACATGATAGGATATTTGTTTCAGAATTTCCCGTTACTGCGACGAATGCGTCCATTTTTGTTATGCCTTCCTGTTCAAGAAGATCAACATTCCTGCCATCACCGTTTATTATAAGGGTATTATCGAGAATTTCAGCAAGATCCTCGCACCTGTCGATACTTGAATCAACAAGCTTAACTTCACATTTTTTCTGCAAATACAAAGCCACGTGTTTTCCTATCCTGCTACCTCCCAAAATCATTATACTTTTGGCTTCAAAATTCTCTTTCCCCGATGTCTTCATCATCTCATCTATTCCTTCATGAGTTGATATTACGAAGACCATATCGCCCAGCTGGAAGTGTTCATTTCCTCTGGGGATAATTGTGACTGCATTCCTTTTTATTGCAACAGCTCTGTATTTATCTGTTCGCATGCTCACAGAAATCTCCTGAAGACTTCTGTTAATAATAGGAGCTTTTTCGTCGAGTTTCTGCACATACATAGCCAGTTTACCGCCAGAGAACTCCATAAACTCGGTTGATCCTGTTTCATGAAGCAACCCAAGAACTTCACGGGCTGCAATAAGCTCGGGATAAATAAGAGAATCTATCCCGATAGATTTAAAGAAATCAAGGTTGGCAGGTTCGAGAAAGTCCATGTTATCAATTCGTGCGATGGTTTTAATTGCACCAAATCTCTTCGCCAATATAGCCGCTGTTATGTTCGTATCCTCTGAATGGGTAACAGCTATAAACAGATCAGTTTTTTTGCGTAGAGCATCCTCTAATAACTTTACTGATGTAGCCGAACCCACATGTGTTAAAACATCAACAGAACTTTCAATCGGTTTGAGTCTGGATTCTTCGGGATCGATAAGAATAATTTCATGATTTTCATTCGATAACATTTTAGCCAGATGTGTCCCAACTTCACCGGCTCCTGCGATTATTATTCTCATTAAATTTTTTTTGAAAAAACATGACAAAATAAGAGATAAATCCCTTAATACTCAAGTTTTTTCCGGTTTTTATTTATGAACCAGTTATATCCTTTTGATAAATGCCCCTGAATTTTTAACAATGTGAACAGAGCCAGGTACAATTTGCCCTGGCAAATAAAATCCCCGGCTAACTCCTGAAGAGATTACGACTGTTTTTTGAATAATTGCAGGATCTAAATCATAAGCAATGTCAGGTTTCGGACCTATTATCACAATAATATCAGGAATCAGATCCTGAATGATTTTGTCGTTCAGGTAACTTGTTATGAGTATCTTTTTGCTTCCGGCTTTAATGCAGCAAAAATTACGTTTAAGCTGCACACGCTTGATTTTAAGTCCCAGAACAGCGGAGTGACGTTTTACTTCAGGTCCGATCAGGCTTGTATCTGAAAAGAGAGTGAGTATTTTTCCGGTTCTTATTCCTATGGTATTATTTCCAGGTGTATTATAAATTATCAGTTCACTGGTATTTTTCGTTGAGAAATCCTTAAATCCAGTCACTGAAACAAATAGAACCAGAAAAATGACCGGATAAATTAATGGGATAGATTTTTTCTTTAATAAAAACCTTGTGAAAAGGAAAATTGTAATGAAAAGAAGTATACACTCCGGTATAATTATTCCAATGTTTTCGATTGTGGAATATGGCAATGAAGCTGCTTTTTGTGTGAGCATCTCAGTAAGTCCGGTCAAATAACCAAGTATTATGGCTATTATGTGGCATAAAAAATTAATATGGAAAAACATAGGTATGAGACATCCGGTTATGATCAGCAGGGTTGATACAGGAACAATAGTGATATTGGCAAGAATGAAATAAGTAGGGAACCTGTTGAAGAGCATAACAGTTAATGGTAACGTTCCGGCCTGAGCAATTATTGTAATGGCAGCTGATTGCCATATTTTGTCCGTTAACCAGTTCTTAAAGTGTAATTTAAGATATAAATCCTGGTAAAAACAGATGATATATGTGACAGCTGAATAAGATAAAAGAAAGCCTGCATTGAAAATTACAGACGGTCTTATCAGGATTAGAAAAAATGCCGATGCCAGTACAGAATTAATTCCGTTAGAAGGTCTCTTCATCAATTTCCCGGCCTGAAGAAAAGAGAACATCAGGGTTGCTCTTAATACTGAAGGAGTCAGACCGGTAACAAAAGCGAAAGCCCACAAGACAATAATTGTAATTATAATCCTGTACATATTTAATTTTCGTTTCATAAAAAACAAAAGATAAAGTACGAACATGCTCAGGACTATGGCATGTAGACCTGAGACTGCCATAATATGCATGACGCCGGCTTTTATAAAGCTGTTTTTTTGTTCCGGGTCCAGCATGTTTTTCTGACCAAGAGTAATTGCTGCCACAAGGGCCAGTTGCTCACCTTTGATCCCGCTCGAACTGAACATATCAATGATTTTTTGTCGGGTAATTAATGCTCTGTGAATCAGTTTTCTGTGAAGAGGAGAGGAGTGTCTGATGAAATCGCTTCTGTTTGTAAAAGCATAGTACCTGATGCCTTGATTTTCCATATAGAATCTGTAATCAAACTCGTATGGATTTCCGCGGTTCGTAATTTCTACAGGAGAGCAACTGATTATGAGTAAATCACCGGGAATAAGAGATACTGACGATAAATCTTTTTTGTTGTAGAGCAAAATGGATCCTTTTACCGGAATCAAATTATTCCCTTCAATTCTGCTGTTGAGCTTTACGATAATTCTTACAGTGTTACCTTTTTCCTCGGGATAATCCGACAAAGTACAGGTGAATAATGTTTTCCCGGGTTTAAGTATAGAGAGACTGCTCTTTTCATTAGTATAAAGAATCAAACCGCAAATAAAAAACGAAATTGTTAGTGTGAGGCCATAAATCAGATTGACCTGATAATTATTGAACCAAAGACTGATTACAAATCCTGATATAACGATAAGAACAGCATATATCAGGAAGGTGATATCCGGACGGAAATAAAGGCCTGTAATGATTCCTAAACATAATGGCAGGCCGATACGAAGAAATGGAATTTCCTTGTGTAGCACAGTCTGCAGCTAATGAGACAACTAAAGGTAAGAAAAAAGTTTGAAGTGCACTAAAGTTTTTCTCAACCTTAACCTCAACCTCAGATTTAGTTACAAGTTCCGGAAAGATCCTTTACTTGTCATTTCCTTTTAACATATGAATGAGAATTACGCCGTTGGAACCTCTGGAACCGTAAATTGAGGCAGCCGATCCTTTCAGAACCTCAATTGACTTGACATCCTGAGGAAGGATATTATCTATTGTGCTGACAGGAACTCCATCAACTACAAATAAAGGTTCATTACTCTCGTTGATTGAAGAAGGATTCCTTATAATTATGCTGGTTCCATTAACCACTACTCCCGGAACCTGTCCGCGAATCATATCATAAACATTATCATAACCGGCATATTTTGATTTTGTTCCGTCTATCTTTCCTACCGGCGAAAGAAGATCTTTTTTCTTTACTTTTCCATAGCCTACATCAACCGGTTCCTCTTTTGAATCATCTTTCAGGTAGGGGATTGAGCCTGGAAAGGTGAAATCGATATTTTTCCTGCCTTCTATTTCCTTTTCAATAATTCCGTTAAAGGTGGTAAAAACTCCAATCTTCTTATTTTCCTTTCTGACTTTGATTTTATAAAATCCTTTACTATTGGTAATTTTGTCTGTTTTTTCTCCATCGACCATAATAATAGCATCAGCAACCGGAGTAGCTGTACCGTCAACAACATAGCCTGTAATGGTGATTCTTTTACCGGATTTCTGACCATATAATCCTATTATTGAATTTACAGCCAGAAAAAGGCATAATAGTATTCTGATTTTATTTTTCATTTTTATAAAATAACGACAAGATAGAAAGAATTTTCAAACTCTTTCCAATAAATATACCAGAAATTATTCGGTAAAAGGATTTGGGATTTACTCAATCTCAGCCTTTTATTTTCTGTCCCTGGAGAATTGTTTTATAGCTGGCTTCAAAGTTGCCTTTGCTAATGGCGGTTAGTTTGCCTTTAAGCAGTCTTTTCCGAAGGGGATTAACTTTATCAGTAAAAAGAATTCCGTTCAGATGGTCAAATTCATGTTGGATGATTCTTGCCTTGTAACCATCGTAAACTTCGTCATGATATTCCCAGTTCTCATCATAATAAGTTATCCGTATATGAGATTCCCGCATAACTTCTTCTCTTAAATTCGGTATGCTCAGACATCCTTCATTCATTGGCTGAAACTCGCCGCATTTCTCAGAGATTTCAGGGTTAATGAATACTTTTTTGAAATCAGCAAGTGATGGCTCATCTTCAGCTGCCGGCTTACCATCTATAACAAATATTCTTACTGATTTACCGATCTGCGGTGCGGCAAGTCCTAACCCTTCTGAATTATACATAGTCTCAAACAGGTCTTCAACTAACTGCTTAAGTCCGGGATAATCATGGTCTATCTCATCGGCGATTTTTCTTAAGATCGGGTGTCCGTATATAACTATTGGATAAGTCATTACTCTTTATTTTCTTTTTTATTAGATCTTGTATCAAGGTAAGATTGCAGAATAATGGAAGCACTGATTTTATCCACCATCGATTTGTCTTGCCTGTCTTTCTTTTTCACACCTCCTGTTATCATTGTTTTTAACGCCATCCGGGAGGTAAATCTTTCATCAGCGAGATATATATATTTCTCAGGAAAGGTCCTTTTTAGTTTCTTTATAAACGGGTTGATGTAAGCAACAGATTCACTTGGTTTGTTGTTCATCTGAACCGGATAACCTATTACAAAAGCTTCTACCTCGTTTTTTTTCATGTAATCATTGATGTAATTGTAAAATTCTTCCTGATTAACCGTAATAAGAGGTGATGCAAAAATCTGCAATGGGTCCGTAACAGCCAGCCCTATCCTTTTTAAACCATAATCAACTCCGATTATTCTGCCCATAGTTTTAAACAAGGAACAAAAATACAAAAAAAAATTAAGGTTGAGGTTAAGGCTAAGGTTAAGAGGTTCTCAACCTTAACCTCAACCTTAAACTTAAATGAAAGAGCCACCCCTGAGGATGGCTCTGATTATTTTTAAAGTTTATTATTCTGCTTTTGCCGCTGGCTCAGCTTTTGTAAATTCCATGGCAGCCAGTCGTTGATAAGACTTATACCTCCATTTGGCGTTTTCCTCGGCAGCTTTAAACAGAATTTCAGCTTCAGCCGGGAAAGCTTTCAAAAGTGAAGTATATCGTACTTCAGACCTCAGAAAATCCTGGAATCTTGTCCAGTCAGGTTCTTTTGAATCAAGAGTGAATGGATTTTTCCCATCTGCTTCAAGAAGAGGATTGAACCTGTACATATGCCAGTAACCAGCTTCGACAGCATGTTTAGTCTCAGCCTGAGTTTTGCCCATTCCTTCTCTCAAACCATGGTTAATACAAGGAGCGTAAGCAATTATAAGTGATGGACCAGGGTAAGCTTCAGCTTCTTTTATAGCCTTTAAATACTGTGAATTACTTGCTCCCATAGCAACCTGGGCTACATATACATAACCGTAGCTCATAGCCATCATTCCGAGATCTTTCTTCCGGATCTTTTTACCTGATGCGGCAAATTTTGCCACAGCACCTGCCGGGGTTGATTTGGATGCCTGGCCCCCTGTATTGGAATACACTTCAGTATCAACTACAAGTATGTTTATATCTTCTCCTGAAGCAATAACATGATCAAGTCCGCCGTAACCTATATCATAAGCCCAACCGTCACCGCCAAAGATCCATTGAGATTTTTTAATAAGATATTGTTTTAAACTTAAAATCTCTTTTGCCACATCCGATTTTTCTTTGCTGCATGCTTCGATAACTTTTGCAGATGCAATCTTTGAAGCTTCGGCATTATTCTTGTCTTTAAGCCATTCTTCAAAAGCAATCTTTGTATCAGCCCCAATTGTTCCTTCAAGAAGAGCACCATTCATCCGTAAAGCGATACGATCTCTAAGCTTGGAAGCTCCAACTGATAAACCAAGTCCGTATTCAGCATTATCTTCAAAGAGTGAATTTGCCCATGCTGGTCCCTGACCTTTATTATTATGTGTATAAGGTGTTGATGGTGCAGAACCTCCATAAATTGAAGAACACCCTGTTGCATTTGCTACAATCATCCTGTCACCGAAAAGCTGGGTGATTGACTTGATATATGGTGTTTCTCCGCAACCTGCACACGCACCCGAGAATTCAAACAAAGGTTGAGCGAACTGACTGTTCTTTACGTTAACATATTTGTCAACCACGGTATCTTTGTATCCAACTTTTTCATGCATATAAGTCCAGCGGGTAATCTCTTCGATTTGTGTTTCGAGTGGTTTCATAATAAGAGCCTTGTTCTTAGAAGGACAAACATCAGCACAGTTTCCGCATCCGGTACAATCAAGAACACTTACCTGAATTTTAAACTTGTATGCCTTGAGAGCGCCTGGAATTCCCTGTATGAACTTTGAGTCTTTTGGAGCATTTGCAGCTTCTTCATCAGTTAAAAGAAACGGACGTATAGAAGCGTGAGGGCATACATAAGAGCACTGATTACACTGAATACATTCATTCGGCTGCCATTCAGGAACATTTACAGCAATACCTCTTTTTTCGTAAGCGGATGTGCCCGACGGGAAAGTACCGTCTTCCCTGCCTGAAAAAGCACTTACCGGAAGATCGTCCCCTTTCATGAAGTTTATTGGTTCCATCACTTCACGAATAAAATCAGGAATATCACGCGTATCAGATTTCTTTGTAATTTTTATACCAGCCCATTCAGCAGGAATCTCAACTTTTGTAACGGCACTTCCCCTGTCAATAGCCGCATAATTCATGTTAACCACTTCTTCACCTTTCTTCCCGTAGCTCTTGTAAATTGCCTTCTTCATCAGCGATTCGGCTTTTTCATATGGGATCACATTTGCTACCTTAAAGAATGAAGCCTGCATAATGGTATTCGTCCTGTTTCCGAGACCAAGTTCCTCTGCAATTATTGTGGCATTGATAATATAAAAATTAATATGGTTCTCAGCCATATATTTTTTCATATGATCAGGAAGACGTTGTTTAGTTTCCTCTACATCCCAGATGGAGTTCAGAAGGAATGTTCCGTCTTTTTTAAGTCCCTTCAGCATATCATATTTGTCGAGATATGAAGGAACATGGCATGCAACAAAATCAGGTGTATTTACCAGGTAAGGTGAGCCAATAGGTTTGTCACCAAAGCGAAGATGCGAGGTTGTTATACCTCCTGATTTTTTTGAATCGTATGCGAAATATGCCTGGCAATACTTATCAGTTGATTCGCCAATAATCTTGATTGAGTTTTTATTAGCACCTACAGTTCCGTCTGATCCGAGACCATAGAATTTTGCCGAATATGTACCCGGTAGAGCAACATGTATTTCTGGCAGGATTGGCAGTGATTTGAATGTTACGTCGTCAACAATACCTACGGAAAACTGATTCATCGGTACTTTGAGTTTCATATTCTCAAAAACTGATAAAACCATGCTTGGTGTTGTATCTTTTGAACTTAATCCGTAGCGGCCACCTACTATAACCGGTCTTTCCTGTCTGTCGTAGAAAATTTCCCTGATATCCATATAAAGAGGTTCCCCGTTTGCTCCTGATTCCTTCGTTTTGTCGAGAACAGTAATTTTCTTTACAGATTTCGGCAACACATCAAAGAAGTATTTTGCTGAGAATGGACGGTATAGATGAACACTTATAAGTCCGACTTTTTCTCCTTTAGCTGCCAGGTAATCAATGACTTCCTTTGTAGTTTCAGTGATCGAGCCCATTGCAATAATAATATTTTCAGCTTCCGGCGCACCATAATACTGGAAAGGTTTGTATTCTCTTCCTGTGAGCTTTGTAATCTCGGCCATATAAGAATTAACGATGTCGGGAATTGGTTCGTAGAACTTATTGATAGATTCTTTTGCCTGGAAGAAAATATCAGGGTTCTGAGCAGTACCGCGTGTTACAGGATGTTCAGGATTCAAGGCATTTGCGCGGAATTTCGTTAATGCGTCAAGGTCAATTAGTTTCTTCAGGTCGTCCATTTCGAGATATTCTATTTTCTGAACTTCAGCTGAAGACCGGAAACCATCGAAGAAATGCATAAATGGAATCCTTGATTTGATAGCTGAAAGGTGGGCTACACCTGCCAGATCCATAATCTCCTGAACACTTCCGCTGGCCAGCATTGCAAAGCCTGTCTGACGTGTTGCATAGATATCACTATGATCACCAAATATAGATAGTGCATGAGCGGCAATTGCACGGGCGCTCACGTGGAATACTCCGGGAAGGAGCTCACCTGCAATCTTATACATATTAGGTATCATAAGAAGCAAGCCCTGTGAACAGGTGAATGTAGAACAGAGGGCACCGGTCTGAAGAGCTCCGTGCAAGGCACCTGCAGCTCCTGCTTCAGACTGCATTTCAACAACTTTAACCTGATCGCCGAAAATATTTTTTAATCCATTGGCAGCCCATTCATCAACAAATTCTGCCATGGTAGAAGAAGGTGTAATAGGATATATGCAAGCAACTTCGCTAAACATATACGCAACATGCGCTGCGGCTTGATTACCGTCGCATGTTATAAATTTTTTTGTTCCCATGTGAATTATATAAGGTTTAAAAGGTTAATAAAAAAGAAAGTGCAAAATTATAAAAAAAACGTAAATCTTATCCACCATTCATTGAAATCAAAAATTCTTCGTTTGATTTTGCCTGGAGTAACCTGTCACGCAGGAATTCCATAGCTTCAACTGAATTCATATCGGTGAGGAAATTACGTAATACCCAAATTTTTTGAAGGATATTTTTATTGAGAAGCAAATCTTCTCTTCGTGTGCTTGAAGCAGGTATATCAATTGAGGGGAATATTCTCCTGTTTGAAAGTTTCCGGTCTAACTGTAATTCCATATTACCGGTACCTTTAAATTCCTCAAAGATAACATCATCCATTTTTGATCCTGTTTCTGTCAGTGCTGTGGCCAGAATTGTAAGAGATCCGCCATTTTCGATATTACGCGCCGCTCCAAAGAATCTCTTTGGTTTATGAAGCGCATTAGAATCAACGCCACCCGATAATACTTTGCCTGAGGCCGGGGCGGTGGTATTGAAAGCTCTTGCAAGCCGTGTTATAGAGTCAAGAAGAATAACGACATCGTGACCGCATTCAACAAGCCTTTTGGCTTTTTCAAGAACAATATTTGCAACTCTGCAATGACGTTCCGCAGGCTCATCAAATGTTGATGCAATAACTTCAGCCTTCACATTTCTTGCCATGTCGGTAACCTCCTCGGGACGTTCATCAATCAGTAATATCATAAGGTATACCTCGGGGTGATATTTAGCGATAGCATTTGCAATTTCCTGGAGCAGAATTGTCTTTCCAGTTTTTGGCTGTGCAACGATCAGTCCGCGCTGACCTTTTCCTATAGGAGTGAACATGTCTATCACTCTTACTGAAAGAGATCCTTCTCCCGGTTGACAAAGTGTAAATTTTTCATCGGGGAAAAGCGGTGTAAGGAAATCAAATGGAACCCTGTCTCTTATGAAATCCGGACTTCTGCCATTGATCTCATCAACCTTAATAAGGGGAAAGTACTTTTCACCTTCTTTTGGTGGACGGATTGAGCCCCTTATAGTATCTCCTGTTTTGAGACCGAACAATTTTATCTGTGATTGAGAAACGTAAATATCATCAGGTGAATTAAGGTAATTATAATCGGGCGACCTGAGAAAGCCATAACCGTCAGGCATAATCTCAAGCACGCCGGTGTTATAGATAATGCCTTCAAAATCATATGGTTTTTCTTTTCTTTCCTCTTTTACAGGAATTACTTCACGAGTTGTATCTTTAACCGGTGGATCAACTATTATATCACCAAAATAGACATCAGCAGAGAGTTTATTCTCTTCAAGAGGTATATCTGCGTCAACATTCTGAGCAGAAATCGAATTATCTATTTCAGGTTCAGGGGTTGATTCTGTATTTTTATCGAATCTTTCAGAAGGAACAGCATTATATCTTTCTTTCCTTTCAATCTTTTCTTCATATTTTGAATCTGTCCTCCATTTGGGAGCTTTTCTGTTCTCACGTAACTGTTCCGGTTTCTTGAAGAGATCAGTTTTATCATCGGTTTTATCAGGTCTTTTTGCCTGATCCTGCCAATCTCCCTGCCTTGTATCAGGTCTCTTAACTCCATCAGGTGAAACAGACATAACTGATTCTACAGATCTTTTAATAATGGGTTTCAGAGTCCTTGGACGTTTTCCGCGTCTCAGGGCAGCAGCTGCTTCTGATTCCATGTTATTGTCTGATTCAGAGGATTGGACCTCCGATTCGGATTCGCTGACTTCGGTTGATGTGTTTCTGACTTCAGCAGGAGAGGGTGTCTCCTCAAGGTTGGTCTCTCCAGTTTCAGTTTTAACCTGATCATTATTCTCTGTGGAGTCAACCGCTTGCTGATCAAGGATTTTATATATCAAATCCTGCTTTTTTAATGATTCTGCTTTTTTAATTTGAAGGTCTTTTGCTATATCCTTTAACTCAGGAAGTAGTTTCTTACTTAACTCAAGAATGTCGTACATATTGTAATGATAAATGGAATATAAGAGATTTTAATGATTTTGTTGGAAACACAGGCCAAGATGCGAATATCGACCCGATAGATTTTGTTACTTCTCCTTCAATCTGAAAACCGCTGCAAAATTAAATAAAATTGCGAATATAAATACAAGAAAAAGTTAATTAAATGCAACGGACTCAATCAAATCATTTAGTAATTTGATCTTATTATGAAAAAATAGCGTTGCAATTTAATCAAAAAGTATTACTTACCAAAAAAAAATTGCTAAATATGATGTTTAATAGCTTTTTTTTACTAAAATTGTACCTATTGCCTGAATCGTCTCCTAAAAACTAATAACTGGCCTGTACATGCGTCAGCTTAAGATAACAAAACAGGTTACTAACCGCGACACTCCATCATTGGATAAATACCTCCAGGAGATTGGTCGTGTTGATCTTATTTCGCCCGAAGAAGAAGTTACTCTTGCCAGAAGGATCAAAACAGGTGAAACTGAAGCACTCCGAAAACTGGTAAAGGCGAATCTCCGGTTCGTGGTATCTGTTGCAAAGCAATATCAGAATCAGGGAATGAGCTTACCCGATCTCATAAACGAAGGTAATCTTGGGTTGATGAAAGCTGCTCAGCGTTTTGATGAGACCCGTGGATTCAAATTTATATCATATGCTGTATGGTGGATCCGCCAGGCTATTCTTCAGGCCTTAGCAGAACAAGCAAGGATTGTACGTCTTCCTGTAAATAAGATCGGATCTATCAACAGGATAAACCGGGCATTCGCACGTCTTGAACAGGAATATGAAAGGGAACCATCATCCCAGGAAATTGCTGAGATACTCGAAATGATTCCTGAAGAAGTTAAGGAGGCGCTGAAAACGAATGGAAGAACAGTGAGCATGGATGCTCCTATAAGCGCAGAGGAAGACAATAATATGTATGATGTCCTCCAAAGTGGTGACACTCCAAGCCCTGATAAGAACCTTATCAACGAATCGCTTGCCTATGAAATAGAGCGAGCTTTGAGCACACTATCGCCTCGCGAATCAAAGGTTCTGAAATTATATTTCGGCCTTGGGATGAAGCATCCTTATACACTCGAGGAAATTGGTGAAGAATTGAGCCTGACCCGCGAAAGAGTGAGGCAGATCAAGGAGAAAGCAATAAAAAGAATCCAGTTTACAACTCGTTGCAGAATTCTGAAATCGTATCTTGGATAACAATTTGTTCTATCTTTGCCCTAAATTAAATTTAAATGGATCATCTGGTATCACCATCACTGCTGGCAGCTAATTTTGGTAACCTCGACACTGATGTTATGATGGTAAATAAGAGCGACGCTGACTGGATTCATCTCGACATCATGGATGGCGTTTTTGTCCCAAATATATCATTTGGATTCCCCGTTATCAAAGCCGTAAAAAGAGTTGCTGCTAAACCACTTGACGTTCATCTGATGATCATCGATCCTGACCGTTACCTGAATCAGTTCTGTGAAGCCGGGGCAAATAATCTGACCGTTCAATATGAAGCATGTATTCATCTGAACCGGACTGTAACGGAAATTCGAAACCTTGGAATGAAAGCAGGCGTGGCAATTAATCCGCATACCCCTGTTCTCCTTCTTAAGAATATACTCCCTTATATCGATATGGTTCTTATTATGACAGTTAATCCGGGTTTCGGCGGACAAATATTTATAAAGGAGAGCTATAATAAGATAATTGAACTTCGTAACATGATTGATACTGGTCATTATAATGTGTTAATAGAAGTTGATGGTGGAATCGATACTGCAAACGCCATCGATCTTGTTGAAGCCGGAGCTAATGTTCTCGTTGCCGGCAGCTCTGTTTTCAAATCAAAAGATCCTATTAAGGCAATTAGTAAACTAAAAAACCCGATCTGATCCTTATCCCAAAATTCTCTGTGACCCTCTGTGCTTCACAGCTGGCGCCGATTTGGCTTCGCCGAGCTCGCAGTTGATGGTAGGTGACTGTAGCATTAACAAACAGCTCTGCTCGGTTGCAATCGGTGCCAAAACCGAATGTCATTTTTAGCACGGATTACAAATCCGCGCTAGCGAAGGAACAGCCGCTCAGCGGCAGGGGGTCGACTTATCAAAAGGGGGTGCAAATCTCAGAACAATACTCAATTATCTCCTCCATCTGCTCAGGCTGAAACCATCTGATATCATTATCTTTCGCCCACCATGTTAACTGCCTTTTGGCATATCGCCTGGTGTTTCTTTTGATAAGTTCTATTGCTTTATCCCGTGTTATTTTGCCATCAGTCACATCGAAAAGTTCTCTGTAACCGACACATTTCAGTGCATTCAGGTTTCTGAAATTATACAGACTGTTTACTTCTTCCTCCAGTCCGGTTTCAATCATCTCATCAACTCTTTTATTAATTCGTGTATACAGCTCATCGCGGGGCCTGATAAGTCCTATTTTGATGATACCGAATTCTCTTATCTTTTTTTGTTTCTTAAGAAAAGATGAATATGGTTTTCCGGTTGATTCGCAAATTTCGAGAGCTCTTATAATCCGTTTATAATTTTTGAGATCTACAATTGCATAATGCTCAGGGTCTAACAGTTTCAGGGCCATTCGTAATCCTTCAATGCCTTCTTCGCTGTATCTTTTCTGAAATTTTTCTCTGACAGCGTGATCTATATCCGGTATGTCATCAATTCCACTGCAGACCGCATCGATATACATTCCGGAACCTCCCGACATTATTGTAACCTTATTCTTTTCAAATAATTGAGGAAGAAGATTGAGTACATCCCTTTCGAAAAGACTTGAGCTGTAGTAATCCAATACTGAAATGAATCTGATAAAATGATGCTTTACTTTTTCGAGTTGTACTTTGTCAGGGACTGCAGTTCCTATGGTCATTTCTTTATAAAACTGCCTTGAATCCGATGAAATTATCTCACAGTGAAGGTGAGTGGCCAGATTAATAGAAATATCAGTCTTGCCAACTCCTGTAGGACCAAGCAAAACTATCAGGAAATTTTTCATCGGAAAATTAAACCTGACGGGTCTATTCTTCGTCTTCGTTCAGGTTTTCTATATTTTCGAAGTCGGGAAGTGTTTCTTCATCATCCCCGTTGAGGAAGAGATCGTCTACTTCCGGTTCCACCACATCATCGTCATCTTCGTCTACGGAAACAACAATATTATTATATAGTTTCCTTGAAGTTCCTCCAAAAATCACCTGTTTGGGAGGTACTCCTTTAGAATTTGTGCATGAAGGATAATCACGGCCATCAATTTCTTTAGCTTCTCCCGTGTATTCAACAAATAGAGATCTTTCATTGAAAAAATCGAATACATAAAGTAATTTCTGGTTCTTTCTGAATATAATATCCTCCAAAACAGCTACTTCCATAGTCGAAGAACCGGTGCCCATGTCAAAAAGAGTAAATTCTTCCTCTTTTTCCCAATTGTCTGTTGCCATAAAAAATGAAGCCATCTGGGATTTATCAAACTCCAATTCATCCTGAATCTGGTTATGAAAATCCAATAATGTATGCGTATCAAGAAATTCAAATTCCCTGACAAAAGACTCATCCTCATCTGATAACACTACAAATTTATAAACCATAATATGTATTAATTCGATGGGTGCAATATAATATTTTTTAGATTACAATATTCCTGCAATTTTTTTTTTTAACAGAAAATCTAATGTGTCTATCCCATCGGCATAATCCCACAGATGAGGGCACTGGGCCTGGCCGAAAGGAATATAGCGTTTGCCAACTATACATTGAATTTTTTCTTTTAGAAGTTCCGGAACCTGTTTTACAGCATCCTGCGATCCGTAATATTCAAAATAAAGGACTGAAACAGGAGAGGAAATTCTAATGTCTTCTTTCAACAACAAATAGCCTGTATCATTAAAATTCTCTTTATTGACAATGTAAACTGCCTTATTAAAATCGTAATTGTTTGAGTATTTTGAGTGCCTTATAATATCGTGGAAGCTATCCCAATTCTTTGAAAGTTTTCGTAAGTCAAATCCTTCCGGGATATAAATTTTCGATACATTCCTGCATCCCAGGCCAAAATATGAAAAGATATCTGTCCCTAGTCTCTTTATCTCTTCATCGGTTTCATCTCCTTCAAGAATAGCTATACTGTTTCTGTTCTTCCTGATTATATTCGGATATTTACCAAAATAGTAATCAAAATACCGTGAACTGTTGTCGTTCCCGGTTGCAATAACAGCATCAAAACCCGAAAGCGGGCTTTCTGTAAATTCTATTTTTTCGTTGAATTCAGGATTTATTTTACAGAGGAGACTGGTTATGACAAGAAGAAGCTCCGAATCTTTTGAACTTATTTTAGCTATCAGATTATTCCCGGTAATTAAAACAGACAGAAAATCGTGGAAACCTACAAGGGGTATATTGCCTGCCATTATTACCGCAACTCTCAGAGGGTTTCCTTCGTCATTAATTCCATTATATGCGTTTGTCCATTTTATCAGGTTTTCCTCTGTAAGCTCATCTGCAATAGCGGCAATTGCTCTTCTTACATTTTCAGGGGTAAACCATGGATTGCGGTTCTCCTGGGTATCAAATAAAATTCTTAGTAGGGAACGGTCGCGACCGTTCCCTCCAGATTCGTCAAAATTATTATTTAGTGATTCCCTAAGTGTTTCACCTAATAGTGCAAATGATTTTATTCTTTCTTCAATATTCATAATCTGATTAATTGCAGCAGTCAAATTTACTGAATTTGATTGATAATTTTACTGCAGGTATTCAGACATATTTTTATTGTAATGTAAGGGTATTACAAAAAAAACAGAGACAGATCACTGATCTGTCTCTGAAAAAAAGAAATTGATGGATTATTTTAATGAGAACTGGATCGGGACCATATACCATACAGGGACCGTCTTTCCTGCCAGTGAGCCAGGAGTAAATTTAGGCAGCGTCTTTATTACACGGACGGATTCAGCATCAATAGCAGGACTAACCCCTTTGAGAACGGAAACATTTTCCACTGATCCTTTCGCATTTACGATGAAGCGAACGATTACTTTACCCTGAATGTTCTGGGCTTTAGCATCTTTTGGATAGCGGGTACTGTCAGCGATATACTTGAGAAGTGCAATATCTCCTCCGGGGTAAACAGGCATTACATCTACAACCTGGTAAGCTCCGTCTTTCATTCCTTTAACCTGTTTCTGTTCTGATGGCACCGGCGGAGGAGGTGGAGGAGGTGGAGGAGGTGGAGGTGGAGGAGGTGGAGGAGGAGCAACTTCTTTTTCAGGAACAGTGGTTGTTTGCCCTGAAACTCTCAGTGAAAAAACTGAGAGAGTCAGGATAAGTGCCGGAATAACCAGTATCATTCTCATGCCAGCGGTTTTAACCGGGATTTTTTTTGTTTTCATACTCGTAAATTATTAATGAAAAAGAAATACTATATAATGATAAATTATTTCAGTGAAAAATCAATTGGAACCATGTACCAGACAGGCACCGTTCTGCCTCCTTGTTTCCCCGGCATGAAATGCGGAAGTGTCCCTACGACTCTGACCGCTTCAGCATCGAGTTCGGGATTAATCCCCTTCAGAACGCTGATTCTGTCCACGCCTCCCTCTGAGGTAACGCAAAATCTTACTATTACTTTTCCCTGTATTTTGTTTGATTTTGCGATCTCCGGATACTTTGTATTTTTAATTATATAAGCGAGGAGAGTACTGTCGCCTCCGGGGAACATGGGCATTTCCTCAACAACAACGAAGGGTATATCCTGCTCAGCCGTACGGGCATTCTCTTTTACAACTGGTGTTTGGGAGTGAGTTTTTTTCCTTGTAGCACAGGAAGATAAGACAAAAATGACGAAAAGCACAGCAAGAACTGATAAAATTTTCAGCATTGCAGGCACGATTAAGATTTTTTTCGTTTTCATGATTTTTTAATTTTTATTTCTGAACTGTTGGTTTTCGAGTGATTAGTTATTCAACAGCAAATATACAACGAAATAATTAGTTATACAACTAAATACTTAATTAAATATAAAAGATTACACTTAATTAATCAGGTTTTACAAATAGTTTTCAGCGATGATGGATTATTTCAGTGCGAAATTGATTGGTACCATATACCAGACCGGAACAGCTTTTCCTCCCTGCTTTCCGGGTCTAAATGCAGGCAATGAATTGACAACACGTAATGCTTCTGTATCAAGATCAGGTGAAACACCTTTAAGAACACTTGCCATGCTTACGCTGCCATCGGCCTTCACACAAAACCGTATAATAACTTTCCCCTGAATGTTTTGAAGTTTAGCATTTTCAGGATATCTCGTATTTTCAGAAATGTATTTAAGAAGTTCAATATCGCCACCGGGGAACATGGGCATCTCCTCAACTACAACGAATGGTTCTTCCTCTGCCGGGGCAGTAGTTTCTTCCTTCGCTGTCTGGTCTTTCTGTTCAGTTGCAGTTGCCTGAGGCGGTGGCGGAGGAGGAGGTGGAGGTGGAGGTAGTGCCACTAAGCTGGACCTGGTTTCCACTGGCAGGGATTGGGTTGATAACATTGGTATAAGCTGTTTTATGTAGGCATCAGGAATTCCCCTGAAAGCTGAGACTGACATAAATACAACTCCTATAAGAGGAAGAACAATCAGGATCTTTGCGTCAGCGAGAGCCGGTGTGCGTTTCTTTGTCATCATAACCATCCTTTTCTTAATAAGCGATGGATTCGAAAAGCTGTTTGTCATATTGAATGCCCCTGATTTGAAAACCTGACTTAACAGCAGGCTCTGATAATTTACGATCGGTATACCCGAACTTAGACACTCCTTATCGGCCTGGTATTCATGAATAGCGCGCAACGACCTGTTGAAAAGGTAAATTGCCGGATTGAACCATTGGAATGCTTTAAATATTTCAATAAATACAATATCCAGAAAATGATATTGCATGAGGTGGTTTTTCTCATGCCTGATTATCTCGTCAGCGTCAGCATTGCTCAGTTTTGAATTTACAAATATGTAGCCCATTGCTGAGAATCCGGAAGTGTTAAATCCGTGAAATCTGATAATATGGCTGCCCTCATTTCGGTGTCGAAGGATCAATAGCAACAGGTTTAAAACATCAATTATTAGTTTGAAAATGAAAATAATAACAACGATGATATAGGCTAAGTATATAAATTGCAGAATTCCGGATAAAGATATGATATGATGGGGCGCTTTGCCAGGGTTGACGGCTGCTGTGATAAATACTTCGGAAAGAATTTTCCCAAAAAACTGAATATTCCAGGGTTTGAGAGTCTGTAAAGTGATTAAAGGTAAGATCAGCGAGGCTAATAATGAGAGAAGGATAAACGCCCTGTTTCGGCCATAAGATGTATCTCTGCTAAGCAATATTGAATATAACAGGTATAAGGCTATCAGATAAACAGCAACCTTAACCATATATATAAATAGTGTATTCATTATTTTGACTTTTGCTTTTTAACTTCGCCTTCCATTATTTTCATAATCTCTTCCATCTCTTTTAATGAAATGCTCTTCTCTTTTGCAAAAAAACTTACCATTTTTTCAAACGAATTTGAAAAATAGTCTTTAACGAAAGTGTTCAGATGTGTTTTTGAGTATTCGCTTTTGGAAACTATTGCAAAATATTCATGTGTCCTTCCGTAGGCTTTATGATCAACGAATCCTTTATCCTGCAGGATTCTGACAATTGTGCTGACAGTATTATAGGCAGGCCTTGGCTCATCAAAGTGCTCAAGAATTTCTTTGACAAAACCTTTTTTTAATTTCCAGAGGACCTGCATCACTTCTTCTTCCGCTCTTGTTAATTCTCTCATAACTTTATACTTTTTTACCAAAGGTAATTTGTGACATTATTTCTCTTAATCAAAAATACAACGAACATATTAGTTATGCAACTAATAAGGTAATTATTTTAAAAGAGTAAGAATACGCTGAATGGAGGATGAATGGGGAATATCCTGCAATAACAAGATACATAGATTAATTAGTCCTTACTTAACCTAAATATTCAAATAATAGGATTCTGCGTTTTCTAAGAATGAAAAAAAGTGTACTTTTATTTTTTTAATAATGATTTAGAGCCAAAGGCAATACAAATGAAGAAGAGTATATTAAAAATAGCAATTTTCAAGGAAAATCTTAAAATTTCTTTTCGTGCTATAAGATCCAACAAGGTACGTGCTATCCTGACAATTTGTATAATAGCCATTGGGATCATGGCACTTGTAGGTATCCTCACCGCTATTGATTCTATTAAATCCTCACTGACAAATCAGTTCACCATGATGGGTGCAAACTCATTCACAATTACTTCGCGGGGAATGAATATTCAGGTTGGCAACGATAGGAGCAGGACAAAAAATTACTCACGGATATCATACAGGGAGGCAGAAGAGTTCAAAAATCGTTTTAACGAAGCAGCTTTTGTTTCAATTTCTTTTAATGCATCAGGTTTATCAACAGTTAAATATGGTTCAGAGAAAACAAATCCTAACGTAAGCCTTATCGGTTCAGATGAGAATCAACTTACAGTTGCAGGTTATGAGATTGAAACTGGCAGAAATTTCAGTGCTGATGAAATACAATCAATACGTCATAATGTGATCATCGGATCTGATATTGTAAAAGATCTTTTTAGTTCAGGTGTTGACCCTTTAGGGCAAGAGATTACCGTAGCCGGGATGAAGCTGACAGTCATAGGTGTTTTGAAAGCAAAGGGGTCAGGTTTTGGTAATCCTGACAGGGTTTGTTTTATGCCCATTACAACTGCACGCCAGTATTTTTCGAGGCCGAATATGACATTCAGTATTACAATCATGCCGATAAATGCTGTAAACCTCGATGTTATGAGCGGGGAAGCAGAAGCCGTGTTCCGTTCTGTCCGCAATCTTAATCCAAAAGACGAATCGGATTTTAATATTTCCAAAAGCGATAATATTGTTAATATGCTTTTAAAAAACATACGGTTTGTTACCCTTGCCGCGACTATCATCGGGATTGTAACATTATTTGGAGCTGCAGTCGGCTTAATGAATATTATGCTGGTTTCAGTAACCGAACGGACGCGTGAGATTGGTGTCAGAAAAGCTATCGGTGCAAAAACGCAAACAATAAAATATCAGTTTCTTTTCGAATCAATAATGATAGGTCAGATGGGCGGAATTTTTGGTATAATTCTAGGCATTCTGATTGGAAATGTGGTTTCCTCAATGCTGAAATCAAGTTTTGTAATTCCATGGGTTTGGGTGTTTACAGGAATATTTGTCTGTTTTATCGTAGGAGTTGCTTCGGGATATGCTCCGGCTGTAAAAGCCGCTAATATTGATCCTATTGAGGCTTTAAGATATGAATAAAAAATTCAGAATATGGAAAAATTGGTAATTCAGGAAGAGCTGAAAAACTGTCCGGGTATTGCTTATTATCCTGATGAAAACAAACTTGAAATTGTCGGACGATCCATTCCTGAAAACCCCGAGCTGATCTTCCGTCGTCTGGAAGAATGGCTTACAATTCATTTTGAAAAGGCTGACGGGCTTGACGTCAACATACAACTCGAATATATCAACAGCGGATCATCAAAGTACCTCTATGCCGTGCTTAAGAGATTAACAGGTTATGGACGTTCAGGGAAGGTTGTCAGAATGAAATGGCTTTACGAAGAAGATGATGAAGGAATGCTTGAATTAGGGGAACACTATCGTGATACAGCCGGTATCCCACTGGAAATTGATATGATTGTATAAAAAATCGAAAGATTGTACAAAAAAAAAGACGTTGCGTGCAACGTCTTTTTTTTTATAATAATTAATTTTGGATTTTGGATCTCGGAAATCCGAAATCGGCAATCCGCCATCCGTAATTCGTAATTCGTTACTTCACAGTATTCATATGAGCAATGAGGTCGAGAAGTTTGCAGGAGTAGGCCCACTCATTATCGTACCATGCAACAATCTTAACAAAGTTATCATTCAGGGAGATACCAGCACCTGCATCAAATATTGAAGTACGTGAATCACCTATAAAATCGCTTGATACAACAGATTCTTCCGTATATCCGAGAATTCCTTTCAGAGGACCATCAGCAGCGGTTTTCATAGCTTTCTTTATATCTTCATAACTAGCAGCTTTTTCAAGCCTGCAGGTGAGGTCTACAACAGAAACGTTTAGAGTTGGAACCCTGAAAGACATTCCGGTTAGTTTTCCCTTTAGTTCAGGAATAACTTTGGTTACAGCTTTAGCTGCACCTGTTGATGAAGGAATAATGTTGCCGGAAGCTGCACGTCCACCTCTCCAGTCCTTCTTGGAAGGTCCGTCGACAGTTTTCTGTGTTGCTGTAGTTGAGTGAACGGTTGTCATGAGACCTTCAACAATTCCGAAACTGTCATTGAGTACCTTTGTAACAGGTGCAAGACAGTTTGTTGTGCAGGAAGCATTCGATACAAACTGCATATCAGATTTGTATTTTGTATGGTTAACACCCATTACAAACATTGGGGTATCGTCTTTGGAAGGAGCTGACATCACAACACGCTTTGCACCTGCTGTGATATGACCCATTGCTGTTTCCTTTGTAAGAAAAAGACCGGTGGATTCAATAACATATTCAGCACCAACTTCGTTCCATTTCAGTGTCGAAGGATCTTTTTCTGAAGTTATGCGTATGCTCTGTCCGTTTACAATAAGCTTTCCGTCTTTAACTTCAACTTTTCCATCGAATCTGCCATGAACAGTGTCGTATTTAAGCATATATGCAATATACTCCACTTCGAGGAGGTCATTAATTCCGACTATTTCTATATCGTTCCTCTTTATGGCAGCCCTGAAGGCCAGTCGGCCGATCCTGCCAAAACCGTTGATACCTACTTTAATTTTTGACATTTCTGTTACTTTAATTAGTTAATAAATTGACTCACAAAAATAGTATTTTCCCCGGAAATGTCAATAGGTAAAAGAAGATCAGTTATTCTTTTTTCTTCTAAAGATATTTGAAAGTTTATTTGATTCAGGATCAAGAGGATCTAAAATAATTCCAAACCTGTAACTTACAAAAAGTGAAAAAAACAGCGATTTGTTATTGTTTCCGGCCATTATAGGGATCTTAATAGGAAAAGCATTTACCTGACCACCGATTTCTATTGCATGTATGATTTTATCTTCCTTGCTGTACTCAAAATTTAAACCAAGTTTAGCATATAACCCAGGCATTGCTTTTATTTCATCGAGACCTTTTGTAAATGATGCTTTGCTGTATATATCCAGTGGTGAGGCTATAGTGGCAACGTCAAATTTTTCATCCTTCAGGTCATATTCATTAGGTGTAGACGGGATCTGATGGATGACCCTGTAATATATAGGTTTATATATTGCAAAAACAGGTCCGGCTGAGTAAAAATATCTTACTGCAATACCACCTAGATCGGCTTTTTTAAATAGTTCGTGCTGATGACCTATACCTCCCCTCAGAAAAAAAGTAGAATTGAGTTTTCCAAAAATATACGAACTGCCCTGAACATTAACGCTTTCCTGACGGTACTCTTTAATGTTTCTGAGGCTTCCTGCATCTATTTCATAGAGGTTTTTATTCCTGAAATCAATTCTTTTTGCTGCACGGTAACTTACTCCGAGACCATCGGAGTTGAGGAGAATGGCAAAAGATTTTTCGTTGCGGAAGAACACCTTCTGTTGCTCATTTAACTCACCCTGTGCATACAATGAAATTGTACCAACTAAAACTACTACCGCTAGTATAAGTAGCTTTTTCATCTTTTTGCTGACTTATATAACTGGACGAATCAACGGAGCTATGCAAAATTTCAGATATTCTTATCCGTCTGCTCTGTATTGGCTCTCGAATGACCTTTTGAGTAAGCAGGACACTCTTTCTTGTTGCATGAACTGGCAACTATTGCAGTAACAAAAGTAACAAGCATTATAAAAGCAACCTTTTTCATATCTATTCATTAATTATTATGTACAAAAATATACTTTTCATTCTAAATACAATCTTTATATATAAAATAATCTCAGTGAAACTATTTGATGCGACATTCAATTGATTGCATAGTAAAACTTCAGCGCTTTAATAATCCTGTACTCACCTGATTAATTAAATCCGGTAAAATCTTTTTAAGTTGTTGCCAAATCAACATAGTAAATATGTTATTGTTTCACAGGCGTAACATTTATACAGGCTGACACATTTGGAGAGCTGAATCCTTTCGCCCAATTTGAGCGAACCTGAATTTTTTTTTATTTTTTTTCCGCAAAATCAGACAAACAGTTAACTTTATCAAGTTTTAATTGAATCTTCCTCGGGAAAATGAATTCAGATAACCACCAGAGCCAGCTCTTTCTTAATAAAAGAACAAAAGTTTGGCTCATTCTTGCCGGCGTTATAATATGCCTTGTTTTTCTTAAATCCGCAAAAGTTGGATTGGACTATACCTCATCGGATAAATACTGTGTCTCATGCCATATACATCCTTTGGCCGATCAAAGCTGGAAGCTCTCGGCACATTATAATAACCGTACAGGAAATATTGTCCATTGTGTCGCATGTCATCTTCCTCCAAAAGGACATTTCAGTTACCTTTATGCCAAAGCAAAGCATGGCGCCAAAGATGTCTATGGATACTTATTCAAGGATAGCGCTAAGATTAACTGGGATGAAATAAAATTACTCGATAATGCCAAGGGTTATGTGTATGAGAAATCATGCCTGGAATGCCATCAGAATTTGTTTCCTGTTAAATTGTCTGTCGAGGGCAGTAATGCACATTTGCTTTATACAACTACCAAAGAGCCATTAACGTGTATGAATTGTCACCTCGATATAGGTCATTATGATAAAAATGCGCTGCATGCGCATAATACTAACTTTGGTGTTACAGTTACTGTTAACAAAACTGAATATACTGAACCTGCAAAAGTTGAGAAATTTCAGAATTTCACAGAAAAGATACCCGGAACAAGCGTTTCTTTTGATATGGTGGCAATTCCCGGTGGAAAATTCTTAATGGGAAGTCCTGAAAATGAGCCTCTTCGTAAACCTGATGAAGGTCCACAACACAAAGTTACTCTTTCGAGATACTGGATTGCAAAAACAGAAGTAACATGGGATGAATATCTTGCCTTTTTCAGGGCAACCGGTTCACAGGGAAGAACAGAAGGACAGGTTGTCACAAAAAAGAATGTTGATGCAATAAGCGGCGCAACACCTCCCTGGGGAGCTCCAGATCAGGGTTGGGGAAAGGGTTCCAGGCCAGCTATCACAATGACATGGCATGCAGCAGCAGTTTATTGCCAATGGCTATCAAAAGTAACAGGTAAAAAATACAGGTTACCTACTGAAGCTGAATGGGAGTTCGCATGCAGGGCCGGAACTGAGACCCCCTATTTCTTCCCCGGTAATCCCAGGAAATTTACTTCCCAGGGATTGATCAGAAAGCTCTTTGGCCCGGATACTGCTGTAATTGCATCGAGAGTGGTCTATATTGTAAACAGTAATTCAAGGACTAAAGAACCACAATCAGTTAAACCAAATCCATTCGGCTTAAAAAACATGTCGGGGAATGTTGCAGAATTCTGCCTCGATTACTATGCACCTAATGCTTATAAATCTGATACTACAAAGTTTAATCCGCGTGGACCTGCAGATGGTCAGGAACATGTAATCAGGGGTGGTTCATTTAAGAGTGATGCTAAAGATGTGAGAAGTGCTGCACGCGATTTTACGAAAACAAAAGCATGGCTTGTTACTGACCCGCAGATGCCAAAGAGTATCTGGTGGTATTCTGATTGTATCGATGTCGGATTCAGGGTGGTTTGTGAAGCTGACAGCACGATTAAAAATTAGAAAAATATTTTAACTCAAAAATATATGCAGAATATTGACAGGAGAAAATTTATTAGTAAGACTGCACTTGCAGGTCTTGCAATAGCCGGAGCAGGTGCAATTGTTACATCATGTAAAAGGACACCCACAAACAAAGCCCTCGGTCTGCCTCCAATTCTCCAGGGAGCTCCAAAAGGGAAAAAGCTAAGGGCAGGCCTTGTTGGAGCCGGAGCAAGAGGTACCGGTGCTGCAATAAATTTTATAAGTGCTGGTCCCGATCTTGAGATCATCGCTCTTGCAGATACTTTTCAGGACAAAATAGATGCCTGCCGTGAAAGGTTTGCTTCGTTTAAATTGCCGATACCTGCAGAAAATTGCTTTACGGGATTTGACGCATACAAAAAGCTGATGGCTCTTCCCGATGTTGATGTTGTTATACTTGCAACACCGTGCAAATTCAGACCTGAACATTTTCTGGAAGCTGTTACCATGAATAAACATGTATTTATGGAAAAGCCTATGGCTGTAGATCCTGTTGGCATCAGGTCCATTATTGCCACAGCTAGAAAAGCAGCCGCAATAGGATTGTGTGTTGTTACAGGTACTCAAAGACGTCACCAGGAAGACTATATAGATACATATAAACAGGTAGTAAGCGGTGCAATAGGAAAGATAACAGGTGCAAAAGCATTCTGGAACCAGGATCATGTGTGGTTCCGCGAGCGTGAAAAAGGATGGGACGACATGACATATATGATACGTAACTGGAACAATTTCTGCTGGTTAGGCGGTGATTTTATTCTTGATACACATGTACATAATATCGATGTCATTAACTGGTTTTTAGGTAAACACCCGGAGAAAGCGATTGGGTACGGTGGCAGGGCACGACGGGTAACCGGTGATCAGTATGACTTCTTCAGTGTAGATTTTGATTATGGCCTGGGAGTAAGTTCACATAGTATGTGCCGTGAGATTGACAGTTGTTCAAATGGAACAGGAGAACTTATTATTGGAACTGAGGGATACACTAACTGTAATAATAAGATATGGGATCTGAATGGTAAATTAAAGTGGGAATTTGAGTATCCGAAAGATGAAAATGGAAACCTGACACAAACTATTAAAATTCCTGCTTATGTACAGGAACATATGCACCTTGTTGAGGCTATTCGTACAGGAAATTATGTGAATGAAGCAGAAACGACAGCGATATCAACATTAACAGCAATTATGGGAAGGACAGCTGCCTACACTGGCCGTACTGTTTCCTGGGATGATATATTTAAGTCAGATATGGACCTTGGCCCCAAAAAGATTGAATTTGGTCCTGTAGATATGGTCTTCGAGACACCAGTCCCCGGTACTCCGGTAGCACTTTAAACATTATGAAAATAAAATATTTACTACTTTTAGTTGCTGCGGTTATTTTAAGCCTTTTCTCCGGGTGTAAAAATGAATCTGCTTACAAAACTTTGATCATTACAGGTCAGAATAACCATAACTGGCAGGCTAGTTCACCAATCCTGAAACAGATTCTTGATGAAACAGGGTTGTTTTCGTCAGAAATTATGACTACTCCCAAAACAGGAGGAGATATGAAAACTTTTAACCCGGATTTTTCAAAATACAGATTGGTTGTTCTAGACTACAATGGCGATTCATGGTCCGAAAAAACTAACAATGCTTTTGTTGAATATGTGAAAAACGGTGGAGGAGTGGTAATATATCATGCTGCAGATAACTCTTTTCCTTCCTGGAAAGAATATAATGAAATGATAGGTCTTGGAGGATGGGGTGACCGGAACCAGAAATCGGGGCCTTATGTTTATTATAAAAATGATCAGCTCGTTACTGATACTTCTGCCGGAATAGGTGGCACACATGGCAAAAGGAGGGAATTTATTGTCAGAACCCGGATAACTGACCATCCGATAACAAAGGGTCTGCCATCAGGATGGTTACATGGAACCGACGAACTGTATAGTCTTCTTCGGGGTCCTGCTAAAAACATGCAGATACTTGCAACAGCGTTTGCCGACAGTGCTGCCGGCGGTGGAACAATGAGGGATGAGCCAATGCTTATGACAATAACCTATGGTAAAGGAAGGATTTTTCATACAACAATGGGTCATGCTGATGAAGGCGGTGGCCCGTCAATGCAATGTGTTGGATTTATCACTACTTTGCAAAGAGGAGCTGAATGGGCTGTTACAGGTGATGTAACTCAAAAAGTGCCAAGGGACTTTCCGAGTGCCACCGGAGTTGTGCTGCGCCCCGAATTTAAAGAATGAAGCAGAATTTGCTCTTATGAGACTACAAAAATAACCGCTATCCCATCCTTCTCCCATTTTGGGGAAGGGGAAGCTTGTTTGAAAATGATATATTATAACCAACCACCACTTTAAAGTCCCTCCCCAAATGGGGAGGGACTTAGGGTGGGGTAAAAAGAAATTATGCTCTCACTTGTAATACCAATATTCAACGAAGAAAAGCTCATTGATGAGTTAGTTAAACGGACTATTTCATCAATTGAATCCTTTATTTCTGATTATGAGGTGATTATTGTTGATGACGGAAGTACGGACAGGAGTTTAGAAAAAATTCTTTTCTGGCAGAAAAAGAATATTCACATTAAAGTACTATCGTTGTCGAAAAATTTTGGCCATCAGGCAGCTTATACTGCCGGACTCGAATATTCGAAAGGAGATGTAGTGGCAATGATGGATGGTGACCTTCAGGATCCTCCGGAGATGCTGGCCGAAATGTACAGGAAGATCATTGAGGAAGAATATGATGTTGTAAGCGGGAAAAGGACAGGCAGAAAAGGCAAAAACAAACGGGATCATTATGCTGTTTTATTCCATCTTATTTTTAAGTATATCGGGGAAATAAAAAACATGGAGAACTCTGGAAATTTCTCCATGATGAAGCGTCAGGCCCTTGAGGCACTCATGTCAATCAAAGAAAAAGTCAGATACCTTCCGGGGCTTCGGACTTTTATCGGATTCAGGCAGGGTTATGTTGAATATGTGAGAGATGACCGTTTCAGAGGAAAGCCGAAAATGAGCATTAGCAAGTTGTTTGCCCTGGCCGCAGATGCCATTTTTTCCTTTTCAAGGTTTCCGGTACGTTTCTGCCTTATACTCGGGTCAATAGGTGCTATTGTCTTTATGGTCGCTGGAATCTATGTCCTGATTGCTAAAATATATGGTTTTGCAGTAATAGGATGGTCATCCACCCTTCTAAGTATTTATTTTTTAGGTTCTATTCAATTGATTTTCATGGGAATAATTGGTGAGTATGTATACAGAAACTATAAAGAATCGCAAAACCGTCCGGTCTATTTTGTTAAAAAATTCTATGATGCCGGTAAGGAGAAATGATGAATGAAAAAAGGTTAAAATATATCTTTTATTTTTTCTCTGCATTCCTACTTGTTGTTATGTTGTTCCTGAGTAAAAATGCAGGTATCTCCTGTGATGAAGTTCTTCATTACGATCAATCTGTTTCTGTTTACAATTATTTTGCTTCTCATGGTCAGGATAAATCGGCACTTAATACTCCGGTTACATATCTGAAATATTACGGACAATCATACGACGATATTACAACAATTCTGATAAAATGGTTTAATATCGACGATGTTTATGGTTTCAGGCATCTGATGAGCATAATAGCAGGTTGGCTTGTGCTTTTTGTAACTGCCCTTTTTGCCATTTGGCTAGCCGACTATAAAACCGGTATACTGGTTCTGATTCTGTTCGCAGTTTCACCTACTTTCATGGGTCATGCCCAGAATAATCTGAAAGATATTCCCTTTGCCCTCGCATATATTGCAGGTGTTTTTTATATGTTGAAATTTCTGTTTTCAAAACAGAAATATTCTTATTGGAATTTGATTCTTCTTACAGCCTCAATTACGTTTTCGATAAGCCTGAGAGCCGGAGGTTTATTGCTGATATGTTACCTTTATTTTTTCTTTTTTCTTTTCTGTCTCTTTGAATATTTCAAAGAAGGCAAGATCGATTTTATTGAATTCAGGAATAAGTTTTTTTTGATCTGCGGCATTTCAGTTATTTCCTGGTTCTTAAGCATTTTGCTATGGCCTTTTGCTCTTCAGAGTCCAATAAGAAATGTCATTGAGTCGTATCGTGTGATGGCGCATTATCCTTTGACTTTTCGTCAGATATTTGAAGGTAAGGTGGAGTGGTCAGATTATATGCCATGGTATTATCTTCCTAAATCAATGGCTATAACAATTCCAATTGTAGTTTCCTCTGGTTTTGTCTTATTTTTAATTTTCATAAAATCAAAACTAAACAGGAATAATTTAATAAAGTATCTTCTCATCCTTTTCACAATTTTTTTTCCGATAGTTTTTGTGATATATGAAAAGTCGAATATTTATTCGTCATGGAGGCAGTTCCTGTTTCTATATCCGGGTATCATCCTGCTCGCTTCAATAGGTTATCGGAATTTACATGAATATGTCAGAGTACAATATCTGAAGTGGGGCCTGGTGATCCTTTTGGTTTTACTTTCGATACATCCTGTTAAATTCATGCTGAACAATCCCATCTTCTATTATTTATATTATAATCAGCTCGTTGGAGGATTAAAAGGAGCTTATTCAAATTATGAAACTGATTATTACTATGTTAGTCAGACAGCCGCATCTGAATGGATGATTGATTATCTTAAAAGTAGGAAGACGGGTGAAAAAGTCAGAGTTAAGGCAACATATGCTGTTGAATGGCAGTTCCGGAAGCATCCTGAAATTGAAACATCATATTTCAGGTATGAGGAACGGAGTCTTTCAGACTGGGACTACGCAATCGTAGCAAACAGATACATTCCTCCATTCCAATTAAAGAAAAAAATCTGGCCTCAAAAAGATGCAATCCATCTTATATATGCTGATGATGTTCCGGTTTGCGAAATTATTGAGAGAAAAACCAAAGACGATTACGCAGGTTATCTGGCTCTTACACAGGGAAGGAACGAAGAAGCAATCAGATACTATGAAAAAGCTTCAAAAATTGAGGATCAGGATGAAATGATTTTTTATAATTTTGCAACGGCCGTATTTAAGGCAGGTCAATATCAGAGAGCAGACTCGCTTTTAAAAAAAGGTTTAGAACTTAATCCTGATTTTGAGCCGATTCTTATGTACCTTGGGAATATTGCCAGAGTACAAAGGAGGAATGATGAGGCAATAGGCTACTATGAAAGGGTTATTAAGGCGAACAGAAAGTATTTTGAAGCCTATGTTGATTTGGCTGAACTAATTACCGAGAAAGATGTTATAAAAGCGCGCGGATTATTAATGACTTGTCTTGATATGAATCCAGAATACAAGCCGGCAATCAGGGCGCTTGCTGACACTTATAAGGTATCAAATCCGGAAATAGCAAAGAAATATTATGATTTGGCTGATACAATTAAATAAAAGCTCCTCTTTATTCCAGCAGAGAATTGAGGGATGTTGAAATGGCCTTTTTTAACCGCAAAGTGCGCTAAGAAGGCGCAAAGTACGCAAAGTTAAAATTCTATTTTTCAGCTCTTTGTGTTCTTTGTGAATCCCGAGTACTCGGGATTGCGATCTTTGCGGTTAATGGATTTAAACTTATTAGACAGCTCCGAAGGGGGGCCAAAAAGGAAGGAATTAAATAATTAATTAATAAATAAGTTAAGTAATGAAAAAAACAGTTTTAGTATTTTTGATGGCAATGCTTCTGATTATTAGTGGGTTGAATGTGGCTTTCGGACAAGAAGCACCAAAACCTAAGAAAGACTCGGTTAATATGGATACCAATGCTAAGCCAACCTATTATTACCCTGTCGAGGATACAAAAGGAAAGAGCCCGCTGGTAATAAGTGCAATCATTGCCGGAGGAGTAATTATTGTAGGAGGTGTCGTATTTTTCCTTCTTAAAAAGAAGAAAAAATAATAAGTCAGTCTCTTCATCAGCAGTATGAAGAATATTAAAATATCGACTGCCCAGTTCGAAAACCGGAGCGGTGACAAGGATTTTAATTTGTCAAGAATTGAAGACCTTGCGAGGGAAGCTTCTTTGAGCGGCTCCCGGGTCATAGCTTTTCATGAATGTTCAGTTACAGGCTACACCTTTGCCATGCATCTTTCAAAGGAAGAAATGACTGATCTTGCAGAATTTATTCCTGACGGGCCAAGTGTAACAAGACTGACTGAAATTGCTTTAAAGTTTAATATTCATGTACTTGCAGGCTTATTCGAAAAGGATAATGAAGGGAAACTCTACAAGTCATATATTTGCGTAAACAAGAACGGATTGGTAGCGCGTTTCAGGAAATTACATCCTTTTATAAATCCTTATCTGACGCCGGGTGACAGCTATTGCATTTTCGATCTTAATGGCTGGAAATGCGGGATTTTGATTTGCTACGATAATAATATTATAGAGAACGTCAGAGCAACTACTCTTCTTGGAGCACAGATAATATTTATGCCGCATGTAACCATGTGCACTCCATCGCCACGTCCGGGTGCAGGATTTGTAGATCCGGAACTGTGGATGAACAGAGAAGCGGACCCGACATCCCTGAGACAGGAATTCGATGGACTGAAAGGGAGAGGATGGCTAATGAAATGGCTTCCCTCAAGAGCTTATGATAATGGAGTCTACGTTATCTTTTCAAATCCGATCGGGATGGATGATGATCAGCTTAAGAATGGCTGCTCGATGATTATAGATCCATTTGGTGATGTCATGGCTGAATGCCGGAAACTGGGTGATGATTTTGTTACAGCTGTTCTGACCCCTGAAAAACTTATCCAATCTGGTGGACACAGATATATAAAAGCAAGAAGACCTGATCTGTATAAAGATATCATAGGGCAACCACATATTCCTGAACAGAAGGTTATCTGGGTAAAGGATCAGCCTGATCATAAATGAGATTAACCGTCAACTTAAGGAGTTGAATATAGTAAAATAGAGAGAGTTTAGTACAAACCAGAATGTAATATATTGAAATTAAGCCTGATACATTTCCCCTCCTTCAAAAGGAGGGGAAACCTTTTTATGAAGTATCTCATATATCCCCAAAGCTTAAGTTTACGTCTATGCCTTTAGGGGACATCCCGATAGCTATCGGGAGCGCAGCGGCAGGGGGCTCTTTCTTTTTAAACTTTAACCCAAATATTTCCTCCTTTATTGGATTCTACTACAGAATGAATAAATTTCATTCCTCTTACTCCGTCATGAACTGTTGGGAACTCACCCGGGGTGAATTTTTCACCTCTGATTGATTTAGCCGTACCTTTATATATGTTTGCAAGAGCTTCATAAATCCCTTCCGGATGACCCGAGGGCATAGTATGGCTGCTCTCTGCAAGAGGACCATTATATCCATGGGCCGGTTTGAATATTTTTGTAGGTTCCGAATCACTTAACATATACAGGTAGTTCGGATCTTCCTGTGCCCACTTGAGGCTTGCCTTAGACCCGTAAACAGCAATTGTGAGATTATTCTCTTCGCCTCCGCAAACCTGACTGGCCCTGATAACTCCCTTAAGGTTTTTACCAAATCTCAATAAAACCGTCCCATCCAGATCGAGCTTGACATCATCTTTAACAGGATTGAGGTCAGATAATACTTCCTTTATTTCCAGTCCTGTGGTATATTCAATAAGATTAAATGCGTGAACTCCGATGTCACCCATGCAGCTGCTGGCGCCTGCGTGCTTTGGATCAAGCCTCCAGACTCCGGTTATTCTGCTTTCAGTTCCATGTATTATTGAATTGATCCATCCCTGATAATATTGGGCGTCAATCCGTTGAATTGTTCCAAGAAGTCCTTTTGATATCAGATCTCTCATTTGCCTTACCATTGGATAACCGGTATAAGTATGAGTTAGAGCGAAGGTTGCCTTTTTTTCTGCGACAAGTTTCTCCAGCTCTTCTGCCTCTTTAACAGTCATTGTCATAGGTTTCTCGCAAACCACATTAAATCCAGCGCTTAGAAGATTTTTGGCAAACGGAAAATGTAAAGCATTCGGTGTAACAATAGAAACTACCTGCATACGATTATCAGCTGGCATGGCCAGCTCTGATTTTATAAGTTCGTCCACACTTTTGTAGCAACGATCAGGACTGATTCCCTCATTTTTCGCAAATAGTCTGCTTTTTTCGTAGTCGGCATCAAAAACGCCGCCCACGAGTTCGAAATCGTTACATATTCTTGAAGCACGACGATGTGCATCACCGATGAAGGCACCAATCCCGCCTCCAATCATACCCATTTTAATCTTTTTCATGATTATTAAAATTAATGTTGTTATTGTAAGGGGACAGCCGCGAAGCGGCAGGGGATGCCCCTGGTTTATTTCTTTTCAAAGGCAGCATCGAAAGCAATTTCTGAAGATGGGAAGTCAACCTTCCTCACAAATTCGCAAGCCTCTTTTGCACCAAATTCCCTGTCCATTCCACTATCTTCCCATTCAACTGACAAAGGACCTTTATATTTAATCGAATTTAGTGCTCTGATGATTTCCTCAAAATCTATGTTCCCATGGCCAAGGCTACGGAAATCCCAGTATCTGCCTTTTGCCCCGAACTCAGTATGACCTCCGAATACACCAGCTTCTGTCGGTACTTTTGACCATCCAACATCTTTCATATGAACATGGAAAATCTTTTCCGCAAATGTATGGATAAACTTTACATAGTCAACTCCCTGATAACCAAAGTGGGAAGGGTCAAAATTAAATCCGAATTCAGGATGGTTATTAACCGCCTTCAAAGCTCTTCTTGCTGAAACAATATCAAACGCAATCTCAGTCGGATGGGCTTCAAGTGCAAACCTTACACCAAGTTCATGGTATTTGTCAAGAATTGGCAGCCAGCGTGCTGAAAAGTCGGCATATCCTTCATCAATCATTGAAGCACTAACTGATGGAAAAGAATAAAGCAGAGGCCAGATAGAACTTCCGGTGAAGCCGGTTACAATTTTAACCCCTAATCTTTTTGCTGCTTCGCCTGTATTTACCATTTCTGTTGCTGCTCTTTTCCTAACCCCTTCAGGATCACCGTTTCCCCATACTGACGCAGGTAGAATGCCCTTATGTCTTTCGTCTATGCGATCACATACAGCCTGACCAACAAGATGGTTGGCAATTGCATAAACCTTGAGACCGTTCTTAGCAAGGATTTCATTCTTTTTGTCACAATAAGCCTGATTGGCTTTATTTACTTCAAAATGGTCACCCCAGCAAGCTATTTCCAATCCGTCATAGCCGAATGATCTGGCCTTTTTACATAAAATTTCAAATGGCATGTCTGCCCATTGACCCGTAAAGAGTGTAACTGGTCTGCTCATGATGTGAATATTTATTAGTTATATTAATTTTATTTAGTGTTGTCAGGCATCAAGCCCACACTCTATAGAACCGGAACTCTTCCCGGTGTCCACGGCGCTTTTATCATATCAAGTTGTTTGTTGAGATTCAGAAGGTCCTGTCCGACTTTTTTGACCCTCTCAAGAATAGGAGGAAAGTCAATCTCAAGAATATCCAGCTGATCCCTGGCAATAGTAGTGATGTCACCGGATGTTCCATAACTTGCAGATGCTATCGTACTTAGTCTTTGAACAAGTGGCATATTCATAGGAGGAAGTTCCTCTTCACTGGCTTTTGGTTCAGGTCCGTTGAATCTGTATTTTATGCTATCCAGTTCGTTATTAATCCTTTCAGCTTCTTTTATCATATCTTGAGTGGCGCCAGGCGTTTCATCAAGCACCTGTCTGACTGCATTGACCTCATTAAGAAGTTCATTTGTATAGCTGATTGTACCGTACATACTCCTGGCAAAATCTGACGCTTCATTGATCCAGGCATATTTGATATCCGGATGTTCAGACTTGAAAGTGGCAAGATTAAGAGGCCTGCAAACGAAGGGTACCTCAGGTGCAAGTTCTTTGGTCTGATCCTTTGCAACCATAGAGAATGATACTTTATATGTCCCTGGCATGACCTGTATTCTTGCGCCTCCTCTGTTGCTCACAGCACTTAATGGATCGAATTTCTCTGTCGTCACAGGATTGATTGCTTCATATGTAAAGTTCCATGTTATCCTGTTTATGCCCTTTTCGGCCGATTTGTATATTTTTTTTATGATGTTGCCCTTTTCATCGGTTATAGTGAAAATAAGATATGGCTTGATCTCTTTTGATTCTTCGTCGAGGTCCTCAATAGAAGGCTGGGGTATGGGTTCCCCCTTCTTGAACAGTATTTTCTCTTTTTCCTGTCTGAGAGCTTTCGCAGTCTTGGGAACATCTTTGACAAAGTATGTAAATGTCGCACCGAATTCCGGATTTGGTGCCTTGAAATACATCGAACCCTGATTATCAAATCCGTTGGATTGCACATACATTTTTGCATCCCTCACCGGAAAGAGATAACCCTCTTTATCAAGTATTTCCTTTTTAAAGTTCCTCAGAGGTGAATAATCATCAAGAATATAAACTCCTCTTCCGAATGTGGCTATTACGAGATCAGATTCACGCTCCTGTAAGGCAATATCACGGACTGCAATAGTAGGCAACCCGGTTTTGAATTCGATCCATTCATTGCCTCCGTCTATTGATATGTAAAATCCGAATTCTGACCCGGCAAAAAGCAGATTGGGATTAATATTATCCTGCTGAATAGTATGAATAGTACCGTTTGCAGGAAGGCCTTTCGTTATTGATGTCCATGTTTTTCCCTTATCATTGCTTTTCAATATATAAGGTTTAAAGTCATCACTTAGCATATTATTGAAAGTGGCATATACTACATTTTCATCGAATCTGTCGGGAAGAATATCGCTGACCAGGGTATACTCGGGTATACCCGGGAAAGAGGTGTACTTTGTCCAATTCCTGCCTCCGTCTTCAGTAACCGCGATGACTCCATCGTCTGTCCCTGCATAAAGGAGATCCTTTTTTGCTTTCGATTCTGCAAGCGAGACAACCAGTCCCCAGAGGGAGGTTGAGACATCTTTCGCTACAGCATCGACGCTCCAGTATTTACCCATAACCTTAAATTTGTTACGGTCCTCATTCCTTGAGAGATCACCTGATATTTCCTGCCAGCTCCGGCCATTGTCGTCACTCCTGAAAACGATATTTGCAGCTATATAGATACGATTGGCCTGATGAGGACTTATGATGAGCGGAGTATCCCAGTACCAGCGGAAGGTTTTTTCTCCCTTCCCGGGCGCTGGCCTGATATCAATAGCTTCCTCACTTTTTTTATCCCAGAGCGCAGCATTTCCGTACTGAGACTCGGTGTAGACGATATTTTCATTTTTAGGATCATTTGCAACCCAGAAACCATCTCCTCCGACGGTCACTTTCCAGTCGGCATTTACAACACCGTCCCTGTTTATATTGCGCGAAGGTCCGCCCATTGAATTATTATCCTGCGTACCACCGTAGACATTGTAGAATGGCAGAGCGTTATCTACACTGACCCTGTAGAATTGTGTAACAGGAAGATTAGACTTGAAGATAAAATTTTTGCCTTCATCAAATGTCTCATAAATTCCGCCGTCACCGCCGATATAAAAATGCTTTGTATCGGTTGGATCAACCCAAAGAGCATGATCATCAACATGTCTCTCATTATTCCCGATGTTGGTCCATGTTTTTCCACCATCGAGTGTATATTTTGATACTGTTTCAAGACTGTACACCTTGTCAGCATTTTTAGGATCACAGTAAATTTCATTAAAATACTGACCGCTTGAGGAATATGGACTCATTTTTTTCCACGATGCACCTCTGTCTGTCGTCCTGTAAAATCCGCTTGATTCTCCAGCGGCTTCCATTATTATATACAACACATCCGGATTTACAGGTGAGATAGCCAGCCCCATGCCTCCTATATCCACTTTTGGCAAACCATTCATTATTTTGTCCCAGGTTTTACCTGCATCTTTAGATTTATAAACGGCTGATTCAGGTCCACCGCCAATTTTTGTATACACGTGGCGCCTCCTCTGTTCAGAAGTGGCATAAATAACATCAGGGTTACGCGGATCAAGCACCACATTATTGACACCAGTATTTTCGCTGATATCCAGTACTTTAAGCCAGCCTTTTCCTCCATCTGTTGTCTTGTAAAGTCCTCTTTCGCCTCCGGGGCCCCATATTGAACCCTCTGCCGCAACGTACACTACATCAGTGTTCCTGGGGTCAATGGCTATCATTCCGATTTGTTTCGAATCCTTGAGACCCATATTTTTCCAGCTCGCACCACCGTCTTCCGTTTTATAAATACCGTCTCCGTACCCGAGCTGACGCTGATGAGTGTTCTCACCTGTTCCGGCCCAGACTACCGACGTATTCTCAGGGTCCATGGCAAGGCAGCCGATCGAGTAAGCTCCATATTTGTCAAATACCGGGGTCCAGGTGGTTCCGTCATTCGTTGTTTTCCAGATATTGCCGGCAGCTATTCCTGCATAAATTTCAGAATGATCTCTCGGATTAACCGCAAAATCTGATATCCTTCCAGAGGCCCATGCCGGACCAATACTCCTGAATTTTAATCCCGCGAAGGCGGCCGATAGTACCGTATCCTTTTTCTCTTTCTCTGAAACTTTGGCCTGATCTTTTGGCAACACCTTTTTTTTCTGTCCAGCACTGCTCATACAAATAAAAAACGCGAGCATGATCGCGATGAAAATATTCTTTTTCATAATATCAGTTATTTACGAATTGCTTTTTAAGGTAGATGCTAAGATAAGAAAAACCTTTACTTCATTCTGCAGGTTCAGGTTGAATTTGTTTTCTTTGTATAATTATTCCGCACTGTATTATGAAAGAGTTTTCTGATATTTTGAACAATCGCCGGACTATACGGAAATACACATCAGAACCAATTGATGATAAGCTTCTCAATGAATTGCTCACTATGGGATGTCGTGCTTCCACTACGGGTAATATGCAGGTTTACAGTATTATTATAACCAGGGATGAGCAAAAGAAAAACGAACTTGCTCCTTTGCATTTTAATCAAAAGATGGTTACTGAAGCTCCTGTTGTTCTGACTTTCTGTGCTGATTTCAACAGATTTAATAAGTGGTGCAGACAGAGAAAAGCGGAACCAGGTTATGATAATTTCCTGTCTTTTATGACTGCAGCGATTGATGCATTACTTGTTGCTCAAACAGTATGTATAGCAGCGGAATCAAAAGGACTGGGGATTTGTTATCTTGGAACGACAACTTATAATGCACATAAAATCATTGATTTGCTTGAACTCCCAAAAGGAGTTGTTCCGGTAACTACGATAACATTGGGCCGGCCGGCTGAGAAACCCGATCAGGTTGACAGACTGCCTCTGGAAGCAATAATCCATTCGGAAGCATATAAAGATTATTCAAAAGAAGATATTGAAGAATATTACCATATCAAAGAGGCACGATCCGATTCAGCCCTGTTTGTTAAAGAAAGCAATAAAGAGACACTTGCCCAGGTCTTTACTGATATCAGGTATAAGAAAGCAGATAATGAATATTTCTCAGGTATTCTTCTGCAGGTTTTGAAAGATCAGGGTTTCCTATTACTATAGAACGCATTCGCCTGCTGAGTGGGAGTTATGACAAGGTCATTTATGCAAACATGCGCAGGAAGAGTTGCACAATAGTAAACTACATCTGCAATATTTTCGGCAGTTAGTGCATCAAATCCTTTATATACGGCGTCGGCTTTCTCCTTATCGCCATGGAACCGCACCAGTGAGAACTCTGTGTCAGCCATACCCGGAGCAATATGGGTCACTTTTATATTATTTTTTAGAAGATCGATCCTCATTGCTTTAGATAGTGCATCAACAGCTGATTTTGACGCACAGTACACATTCCCATTCTCATAAGTTTCTTTTCCTGCAATTGAACCAATATTGAAGATGTGTCCGCTGTTTCTTGCAACCATCATTGGTGCTACAGCCCTGGTGACATAAAGAAGTCCCTTTACGTTTGTATCAATCATTCTGTCCCAGTCATCAATCGCTCCCTTGTCAATATGTCCCAAACCGGCTGCCAGACCGGCATTATTCACCAGTATGTCGATAGCTTTCCATTCCTCCGGGATCGAATCAATGGCTGAAGATACCTTACTCTGATTCCTTACGTCAAAATTCAATGATAAAACAGAAATCTTACCATATCCAAGCAACTCTTTTTCAAAAACATCAAGTCTATCCTTCCTTCTGCCAGTAATAATTATATTGTACCCATGTTTTGCGAATATGACAGCTATTGCCTTCCCGAACCCGGATGTAGCACCGGTTACCATTATTGTTTTGTTCATAATTATAGATTTTTTTATACCCGTAAAATTAGAAATTAATTCAATCCATTCTTTTGGAATTTTTTAACAACAAAGGTTACGCAGGATATTCAATATTCAATATTCACCCTTGAATATCCTTAACATCTTAGTTGTACCTCACCCCTCAGGGGCATAGGCGTAAACTTAAGGAGTTGAATATAGTAAAACATGGAGAGAGTTTAGCACACATAAACTGTAAAGTGTTTAATTTGAATCTGATACATTTCCCCTCCTTTTGAAGCTAATCTTTATACACATCTTTTTTGTTAAAAAATTTCATTACACTTAAGTATGTCTCTACCTTATTATTAAACCTATCTAATCCGTCCTTGATAGTAATATATCCTGGTGGACCTTGCGATGAGTAACCACTCCACCCACCTAGTCTGGCAATTGCCCACGCAGTCCATTTTACAGTTCCTCTTTCATATGGATTTTTAAGTTTTTCTGTTTTCCCTTCAAGGTCGCCCATTAATATGTCAAAGAATTGTAAATATTCTTCAGGAAAGATCAATGTAGCCTTTATTTTATGCTGGCTTTGAAGTGATAGTTTTAAAGTCATTACTGTTAGAGCAGCTTGCGTGGTCAATACGCACAATTTTTTTAAACCAGCTCCATTTTCAAGTTGCGCTGATTCAATACAAAAACCTTTGGTTTTCATTATATGAAACAACTCCTCTATTAACCAGCGCTGGCTGTACCATTCAATATACGTGAGTGCATCAGTAACGACTTTGATCTCATGAGTAGTTAATAATCGCCATAGTATCGGATCTTCTTTCTCAGGAACACTTTCAGGGAGCTCCCTGGCTTCAATAGCCCACAGTTCAACATAATCAGGCATGTTTCCCTTGTCTCTATTTACTGGATGAGATATCTTGACTTTCTCATACCTTAAAGACATTTTTGCAGTCCTTTTTGCCCTCTTAGAACCTGATTGTATGTTGATTTCATATGTTGCTCTAAGTTTAGAAGTACTTAATTTTTCAAACAAATTCTGCTTTTCCCCATATAGCTTTCGATCATAACTGGATCTTATTATCAAATGAGTCCTGCCATCAGGCACTAATACAAATTCCGGATACATATCTGACTCTCTATCCGATATGAATGTGATGATTATAGATTCATCATCGATAAGCTTTTTTGTTTCCTCACCACTTTTTATCCATCTGTATGATTCCTTTTCTTTAAAATCCTGATTTTTATAATCTCTTTTATGCCTATTCTCCATCTCCCTGGATCGGCTCCAAATGTTGATCGATGATAAGCCTAAAGGCAATTGATTTTCTGGATCAATTATAAGTACCGGATGAAAGAAAAATCCTATGCTGTTATTATTCGTGATAGGACCAATATCCGGATCAACAGAGCTAAGCCTTAACTCATGATTAGTGAAGTTGAATTCTGTAGTATCGTGAATGCCAAGAAGATGAATTTGTTTTTGAACGTTCTTCTTACAGGAGCGATATGATCCTTCGGCTAGTTCTTTATAACTAAAACTTTCGTTTGCTAACATTCTATAAGCTCCGATTTTTTCTGTATGTGTTTCACTGTTTTTATTTATAACAGAAGTGCCCTTTGTTAACAAATCTACAAACATTTTTTCGGCTCTACGGCTTGATCTTGGATCAGGAAGTAAATCCTTGTAAAATCCATTATATTCTTTGTGTGTCATGTAGTTAAGATACAAAACACACTTTATTAATCATTTGAATATCAATTGATTATATTAACAAAGTGTCGTATTTTATTAACATTCAATATATTACATACTTGTGTATAAAGATTAGCTTTTGAAGGAGGGGTGTCCGGACCACTTTATAATTATGATACAAATCCTGATACCGGCCGGGGTGGTTGATTGTTTATTCAAATTCCGGATCTTTCTAGTTACCTATACTGTATTGTCTTATGAATTTTCTTGCACTAAGTTTTTTTTATTTTAAAATGTTCCATAACACAGCCTCATGTTCCTAAGTGATGAGCTGAAGAAATTAAGCCTTTACATGTTAAGGAGGTTCTTGTTTTTCATGCTAATAAAATTAAGAAGAAATCAATGAATCAACCACCCCGGTCGGGAAATAAATACTGTATATATAAGATAATCAATCGTCCCGACCACCCCTCCTTCAAAAGCTAATCTTTATACACATCTTTTTTGTTAAAAAATTTCATTACACTTAAGTATGTCTCTACCTTATTATTAAACCTATCTAATCCGTCCTTGATAGTAATATATCCTGGTGGACCTTGCGATGAGTAACCACTCCACCCACCTAGTCTGGCAATTGCCCACGCAGTCCATTTTACAGTTCCTCTTTCATATGGATTTTTAAGTTTTTCTGTTTTCCCTTCAAGGTCGCCCATTAATATGTCAAAGAATTGTAAATATTCTTCAGGAAAGATCAATGTAGCCTTTATTTTATGCTGGCTTTGAAGTGATAGTTTTAAAGTCATTACTGTTAGAGCAGCTTGCGTGGTCAATACGCACAATTTTTTTAAACCAGCTCCATTTTCAAGTTGCGCTGATTCAATACAAAAACCTTTGGTTTTCATTATATGAAACAACTCCTCTATTAACCAGCGCTGGCTGTACCATTCAATATACGTGAGTGCATCAGTAACGACTTTGATCTCATGAGTAGTTAATAATCGCCATAGTATCGGATCTTCTTTCTCAGGAACACTTTCAGGGAGCTCCCTGGCTTCAATAGCCCACAGTTCAACATAATCAGGCATGTTTCCCTTGTCTCTATTTACTGGATGAGATATCTTGACTTTCTCATACCTTAAAGACATTTTTGCAGTCCTTTTTGCCCTCTTAGAACCTGATTGTATGTTGATTTCATATGTTGCTCTAAGTTTAGAAGTACTTAATTTTTCAAACAAATTCTGCTTTTCCCCATATAGCTTTCGATCATAACTGGATCTTATTATCAAATGAGTCCTGCCATCAGGCACTAATACAAATTCCGGATACATATCTGACTCTCTATCCGATATGAATGTGATGATTATAGATTCATCATCGATAAGCTTTTTTGTTTCCTCACCACTTTTTATCCATCTGTATGATTCCTTTTCTTTAAAATCCTGATTTTTATAATCTCTTTTATGCCTATTCTCCATCTCCCTGGATCGGCTCCAAATGTTGATCGATGATAAGCCTAAAGGCAATTGATTTTCTGGATCAATTATAAGTACCGGATGAAAGAAAAATCCTATGCTGTTTTTATTCGTGATAGGACCAATATCCGGATCAACAGAGCTAAGCCTTAACTCATGATTAGTGAAGTTGAATTCTGTAGTATCGTGAATGCCAAGAAGATGAATTTGTTTTTGAACGTTCTTCTTACAGGAGCGATATGATCCTTCGGCTAGTTCTTTATAACTAAAACTTTCGTTTGCTAACATTCTATAAGCTCCGATTTTTTCTGTATGTGTTTCACTGTTTTTATTTATAACAGAAGTGCCCTTTGTTAACAAATCTACAAACATTTTTTCGGCTCTACGGCTTGATCTTGGATCAGGAAGTAAATCCTTGTAAAATCCATTATATTCTTTGTGTGTCATGTAGTTAAGATACAAAACACACTTTATTAATCATTTGAATATCAATTGATTATATTAACAAAGTGTCGTATTTTATTAACATTCAATATATTACATACTTGTGTATAAAGATTAGCTTCAAAAGGAGGGGAAACTTTTTTATGCAGTATCTCATTCATTCCCAAAGCTTAAGTTTACGTCTATGCCCTAGGGGGATGAGGTAAAATACCACTCCTTTACGCCATTACGCTGTTACACCATTTTTTATATCTTTGCGTTTTAAAAAAATGGAAAATCAATCTGCAAAACTGAATCCGGGGGAAAAAGCTTCTGTAGAGTCAATGTTTGATTCAATAGCCTGGCGATATGATTTTCTTAATCATTTTCTCTCTTTTAATTTCGACAGAATATGGAGACGAAGAGCAATTAAAATCATTTCAAAGTCTTTCACATGCCCTTCGATACTTGATGTCGCAACAGGAACAGGCGACCTGGCGATAGAAGCCATGAAGCTTAAACCGTCGCGAATTTCGGGAATAGATATTTCGGCTAAAATGCTGGAAATAGGCAGGAAGAAAATTGTACAAAAGGGATTAGAGGGGAAGATTGATCTTCTAAGAGGTGACTCGGAAAACATTCCATTTGATGATGACTTTTTTGATGTTGCTATGGTAGCTTTTGGTGTCAGGAATTTTTCTGATCCGCTCAAGGGACTTACGGAGATGAAAAGGGTAATCCGAAATGGTGGAATGATAATGGTATTGGAATTCTCTAAACCCAAAAGTTTTCCAATTAAGCCTCTGTATAATTTCTATTTCAAAAACATACTTCCGGTTTTTGGGAGACTTTTTTCCAAAGATAAAACTGCCTATAGTTATTTGCCAGATTCAGTCATGAGATTTCCTGACAATGAAGAATTTCTTAAATTGCTCGTTCAGGCAGGTTTCTCTGACCAGAAACAGGTTAAACTGACCGGAGGAGTAGCAAGTATTTATACCGGCTTCAAATTACAGATGCAATAATTGGATTTCAATCGAGTTTATATTGTTGAATAAATACATAATTAACTTCAGGGAAAAGTGAGCCGGAAAGCAGTTTTCATATTTTTATTCGTCATTTTTCTTCTGAATAGTCTGATTTCATCGGGACAGAAGCAAAAGCCCAAGAACGCATCATGGTATGATGAGAAATTTATCCATTTCGGATTCAGTCTGGGTTTCAATGCAATGGACTTCAATATTACACCTTCACAAAAATATTATCAGCAGGATTCTCTGACTCCCAAAGTAAGCATACTAAATCCGGGTATTAATATTCAGATTGTTACTGATCTTCGGCCAGCCGATTACCTGGATATCAGATTTCTGCCCGGTGTGTCTTTTGGTCAGAGGGTGATAAGATTTTATAAGAACAATGTACTTGTGAATGATCAGCAAAAGCTTGAATCATCATTTCTTGAGTTTCCTCTTCTTCTTAAATTTAAAGGAGCCAGACTGAATAATGTGAGACCATATGTTATCGGTGGACTTAATTTCAGATATGATCTTGCAGGGAAGAAAGAATTTGATGATTCGAAACCAATTTATATAAGGATCAAACGACCCGACCTTTACTATGAGCTGGGTTCAGGTATGGATTTTTATCTGACATACTTTAAACTTTCGGTTGAGATTAAGATGTCGAACGGTATAGGCAACGTGCTTGTACAGGAGGCGGCACCAGGACATCCTCAATACTTTAATGCTATTGAAAAGCTCAAATCGCAGATTTGGGTTCTCTCATTTCATTTTGAATAATTATGGGCAAACAGGTTCAGATTAATCTAACTCCCGCTTCTGCAGCTGATGATGCAGCAATAAAAAAAATTGCAGCATCGCTTGCAGGGATCGATCTTGCAGCTGTTTCCGCCATAAGGGTACTCAAGCGATCGGTTGATGCCAGGAAAAAAAACATCCGTGTTAACCTGACGGTTGAAGTATTCTCAGACAAAGATTCATCTATACCGGTAATCACTCCTTTCGTTCCTGTCAATGTTTCAGATAAACAAGAGGTTCTGATTGTTGGAGCAGGTCCTGCCGGTCTCTTTGCAGCATTGAGATTAACTGAAATAGGATTGCGTCCTGTGATATTTGAAAGAGGCAAGGATGTTTCATCACGAAAAATTGACATTGCAAAAATAAGTCGTGAACAGATTGTCGATCCGGATAGTAATTACTGTTTCGGAGAAGGTGGAGCAGGTACTTATTCTGATGGAAAATTATATACCAGATCAAAGAAAAGAGGTGATAACACAAGGGTTCTTGAACTGCTGTGTCTTCATGGTGCTAATCAGAATATTATGTATGAAGCACATCCTCATCTTGGTACCGATAAGCTTCCCGGTATTATTTCTGCAATAAGGAAATCGATTCTCGATGCCGGAGGTCTGTTCATGCTGGGAAAAAAGGTAACAGATTTTCTGATCGAAGGCAATGCGATAAAGGGAATTGTTACATCTGATAATGAACAATATAAATGTCCGTATGTAATTCTTGCCACGGGCCATTCAGCAAGGGATATCTATGATATATGCAGGAACAGGGGAATAGAGCTGGAAATGAAGCAATTCTCAATGGGAGTGAGGGTTGAACATCCACAGGAGCTGATAGATAAAATACAATATCATGGTAATTCAAGGGGCGAATTTTTGCCTGCTTCTTCATATAATCTTGCAAAACAAATAGATGGGAGGGGGGTTTATTCATTTTGCATGTGTCCCGGTGGTTTTATTGTTCCCTCTGCCACAGCACAGGAAGAGGTGGTTGTCAACGGAATGTCACCATCGGGAAGAAATTCTCCTTATGCTAATTCAGGTATTGTTGTGGAAATAAAACCTGAGGACCTGACTAAATATAGTGCTTTTGGCGAAATGGCAGGCATTGAATTTCAAAAAGAACTCGAGCGGGAAGCCTGGAAAAATGGAGGACATACCCAAAGAGCTCCTGCTCAGCGTCTTGCTGATTTTGTAAACGGAGACAGCTCAGATGCTCTTCCAAAAGTTTCGTATTTCCCCGGAGTAACGTCATCTCCACTTCACAATTGGTTGCCAAAGGGCATAGGAAGAAGACTCCGCGACGGATTCAGACTTTTTGGTCAGTTAATGCATGGATACCTGACTAATGAAGCAGTGGTTTTAGGCGTTGAATCAAGGACTTCATCGCCTGTAAGGATTCCAAGAGATCCGGAAAATCTTAATCATATCAGAATTTCAGGTTTGTACCCTTGTGGGGAAGGATCAGGTTATGCAGGAGGTATCGTTTCATCTGCAGTAGATGGTATCAGGGTTGCAGAATCCATTGGAAGATTAATCAGATAGTATATTTCATCTGGAAATTAATTCCTTTTTTGTCAGCTTCTGTTTTAAAAATCAGTTTTCAATCTGATTAAGTACCTGATTCCTGTAAGAAGAGAATATAGTTGATTGTGAGACCATACCGATGTATTTGTTGTTGTGGTCAATTACGGGAAGATTCCATGTTTTAGTTCTTACAAACTTGTCCATCACCTGATCCATCCGGTCATCGGTATAAATGTTTTCGGGCGTTTTAATCATAATATCTTTTATCATAACCGAATTGTACCTGTCAACGTCAAACAAAAGTTTTCTGACATCGTTTAAACTTATTATACCGAAATATATATTGTCTTTGTTTACAACAGGGAAGACGTTTCGTTTTGCCCTGGTAAAAATATTTACCAGATCACCCAGCGAAGCATCAGGATCAATAGTTAAAAATCCTTTTTCGAGTATCCTGGAAAGGTTCATATTTTTAAGTAATGATTCGTCGCTTGGTAATAAATCAGGTTGTATTTTACCAAATTTGAGCAAGTTCAGTTCTTTGTTATAGGCTCTTATTATATCTCTTGTTGTTATTATACCAAGTACTTTATGGGTATTATCGAAATCATCTATAACCACTAATTCATCGACATGGTTTTTCAACATCATTTCCTGTGTTTTGTCGATAGTTTCATTCAGACTTACTTTCAATATGTCCTTCTGAACTATGTCCGCTAAAATTTTAATATTTTCATCTGATTTCTGGAGCAATTTTGGGATATCCTTAATATAAAAGTTACCAACAAGCTGTTCATCTTTATTTACTACGGGAAACATTCTTTGTTTCGTGTTTTTCACTGTTGTAAGGATACTTTCCAGAGGTGTGTCATCTCTGAAGGTCAGATTATTTTTTGCATTGTTATAAGTTTCTCTCACAGTGATTGTACTGAATATATCGTGAGCATATTCTCCAAAATGAGCCTGTGATTGTATTTTTCCCGGTACCTGACTTTGATATATGCTCCATCTCCTGGCAACAAGGAATGAGATTGTACAAACCCACATACTTGGCAAAAGAAGTTCATAATTACCAGTTAGTTCACTTACCATAATTATTGTTGAAATAGGCGTATTGGCTGCGGCTGCAAAAAAACCTGCCATCCCGACTATCGCAAATGTGGAAGGATCAAGGGCAAAACCGGGGAAAATGAATTGCAGTAAATATCCTGAAGCAGCGCCTAAAGTTCCGCCAATAACCATCGATGGACCAAATACGCCTGCGCTCCCACCTGACCCTATTGTAAAGGAAGTAGCCAAAATCTTACCAGCAGCAACAAGAAAAAGTATACCTAGTCCGGTTCTGGTAATGCCATTCTGAATAATCTCCTGTATAATTCCATAACCTCCACCCATTATATCCACAATAAATTTTCTGTCACCTGTAACACTCATTAACAGTAAAACCAAACCACCTGTTAATAAACCTCCTATAAATGGTTTTATATAGTTTGGAATTTTCCAGTCAGTAAAAAGTTTTCTGACACCATAAAAAGATTTTACAAATGCAAGTGCTGCAAAAGCCAGTATTAATGCTTCAATGGTATATGGAATAAGTTCCATAGGGTGAGTAAACCCATGTTGTCCGGCATCATAGAAAATATGATCCCAGCCATATTTGAAAGAGTATACTGAAAAAGCAATGATTGATGAAACGGCCGCAGGAAGAAGAACTTCAGCTTCGACTTCAGCGGAAGAATACAATACTTCTGCCGCAAAAATTGCTCCGGCAAGCGGAGCCCGGAAAATACTTCCTATACCAGCGCCCATACCAGCTGCCAGAAGCCATCTGCGTGTCTTCACATCCAGATTCAGCCTGGTTGAGAGGAAACTTCCGAAGCCTGCACCAATCTGGGCAATCGGCCCTTCCCGTCCTCCTGATCCGCCTGTGCCAATCGTAATTACTGATGCGATCAGTTTTACGATAGGGACCACTGGTCTGATAATACCGCGTTTGCGATGGAAAGCTTTTATAGCTTCATCCGTACCATGTCCTTCCGCTTCAGGGGCAAATTTTGAGATTATTAATCCGGCTAAAAGACCACCCAGCGCGGGAATGAGAACGATGAGCCAGGGATTATAATTACCCAATGCAAATCGGGAAACCTGGTGCTCTCCTCCGGGACTAATAGGGTTCAGTCCCATTAAATGAACAATGCAAAAGTCCTTTACAAAAACGAGGAGAGTTTGAAAAATGATAGCACCCAGTCCACTTATAACACCAACAATTGAACCAAGTAATAACCACCTGCCTGCTGATCTGAAATCAAATTCTTTATTAAAGGTATCCCAACCGAATAAACGCATTTAACAGTCTAACTTGTTCAATTTAAATATTTGATGTAAAATTAGTATTTTTAATTTTATTCCGGGCCTTCTTGTCATGTCATAATGATATAAGTAAATTAAGGAAAAAAAGTTCAGGTGTTCTTTAATATTATTTAGATTTGTCAGTAAGATATTTGTAAATGATAAATCCGTTCAGAAAACCCTACAGCCGAGTTGAAACGCCAAAAGAAAGGATCTTATTCGTTCTCATTTTCGGGCTTTTCATTTTTCTATTCCTGTTTCTTTTTAAGCCATTTGGAATGGCTCAACTCGAATCTGCAATGCAACTGCTTGTTTCTCTTGGTTTTGGTGTTGTTACAATATTTATGCTATTCATTTTTAAATTTTTACTTGAACCATTAATTATTAATGAAAAATGGACCTTTGGAAAGAGCATTCTCTGGGGTTTGCTTATCGCATCGAGTATTGGTGCCGCTAACTATTTCTACGTTAATATTATTTTTCATCAGCTGTTTATTTTTAAATATTTTCTTTTTGCAATATGGACAGCAATTTTAGTTGGCATTATACCGGTTTCAATTGGCTATGTTATTTCGTTTAACAGGATCTACAGAACCGCATTGAAAAATGCGTCCATCTCTCCTGAGGATGTATTATGGGAAAATGAAGTCATTATAAGGGCAGGCAACCCCAAAAATGAATGCAAATTAAATCCTAAAAGCATACTATACCTTTGCTCCAATGATAATTATATCACCGTCGTTACAGTCCATGGAGATGCAATAAATAAAATTCATCTTCGGGGTACACTTCGTGCTGCTGAAGATGAACTGAGAAAAAATGCCTCCTTTATCAGATGCCATAAATGTTATATTGTTAATACTTTTTATGCAGATCATTTGACAGGAAACATTCAGAATCTGAAAATTAAATTAAAACAACAGGGTTTGGAAATTCCTGTTTCCCGGTCAAAAGCTGCTGAAGTCGCAAGCAGATTCAGATGAAGCTTTTGGCCTTACAAACTCACCCCCTTCCCCTCTCTACTAACGTAAAGAGGGGATGGGGGTGAGTTCATCATGAGCAGTGTATGTGGGGCTGTAGCATTTTGCCCCAGATCCTGGCATTTCACCCCCTCTTATATACATTTTACCACTTTTTTGACTACTGACCACAATTAGCTTGGAGTAATATTACTGTGCATTTAGATTTGCAGAAAAAAGTTGATGACAGATTCTTTAATACTTGGTCTTAGCAGCGGTTCCGCATGTCTGGCTACATGCGGAATGGTAATGTTCCCTTATTTAATGGCTGGCTCAGCCAGTGTCCGAAGAATTGCTGCTGACCTCTCGCTTTTTTTGATGACCCGGTTTTTAGTCTACTTTTTCCTGGCCACAATAGCGTGGTATTTCGGTCAGGCATTGTTCAGTAATCCAATCGTAAGGAACATTGTTCCGGGGATCCTCTATATAGTTTTTGCAATTATGCTTGTGTGGTACAGCATAAGTAAAAAACGCAACCGGGATTGTCCGGCGAAGATTGTAAAAACGGTTAATAACCATAAGCTGATCCCGGTTTTGCTCGGCCTGGTTAACAGTCTGGGATTTTGTCCTGCATTATTTTTAATTCTTACAAAAGGCGCGGCAGAAAAAACCCTGGTTCACAGTTATCTAGCTTTTCTTGCGTTTTTCATTGGTTCCTCAATCTGGTTTATCCCACTGCCTTTAGCAGGGAAAATAAGGAAGAAGGAGGTATTAACAACGATAGGAATTCTGGCAACCGGACTCGCTGGTGCGATTTTCATGATAAAAGGTTTAACAAATTTAATAGGAGGATTAATTAATGGTTAATGATTTAAAAATTGCAGGTATGAGGAAATCATTAGGGAAATCTCTTTTGTATACTCTTCCCATGTTTCTCATTACATTTTTGTTTATTACAGGTGGCAGACCGGATTTTAAAGATCCGACCTCGGCTTTAGCAGTTCTTATTGCATTTTTACTTATAAATGTTCTATACTTCCAGATGCATTTCACGGGAAAAACTGACCGGTACAGGGCAGTACTATTTATTATTTTCGCTTTGTCTCTATCATATACATTGATTCACAATATGATAGAAGTAAGAAATTCAATGTCTTTTTCACAAGCAGACATAATTGAGTGTAAAATTCCTTTCTGTCATCTCGTTATTCCAATGATGATTCTCCCGGCAGTATTTACAAAATCAATAATATTTCCCGGTAGCATTCTCAACGGCTTTGCTAATATTTCTTCAATGATTGTTCTATGGTTAGTAGCAACCCTCGTACTCGGCAGAGGATTCTGCAGCTGGGGTTGTTTCTATGGAGGATGGGATGATGGCTTTTCAAGAATCGGAAAGAAACCGGTAATTAAACGAATTGACGGGTTATGGAAATATATGCCATTTGCTGTATTAATGATGGTAATGCTTACTGCAGCATTATCGATGATGCCAACTTATTGTTCGTGGATCTGTCCATTTAAAGCAGTTACTGAATTTGAACAGGTTACATCGGTTGAATCTGCTGCAAAAGCCGGTATATTCCTTTCACTTTTCGGGGGTCTGGTTATTGCCTTGCCGGTAATGACAAAAAAGAGAACACAATGCAGCTTCCTCTGTCCTTTGGGTGCAATAAATACACTCTCAAATAAAATAACTCCATTCATGGTTAAAATTGACAAAAATGCATGTAATGAATGTTTTAAATGTGTTGATGCATGCCCATTATTTGCACTGACACGTGAAGATATTAAAGATGGAAAAATATCAATGTTTTGCAGCAAATGCGGAAAGTGTGTTGATGCATGCTCAAGGAATGCAATCCATTACGGAATCAAAGGTGTACCAGCTGGAACCCTGAAGAATTTTTCACGCAACCTTTTTCTCTTTGTGTCATTCCTTTTTATGGCAATATTTTCTGCCGGTTCAATAGTTGCTTTATTACAGGGCTTATTAAAATTAATCTTTTAAAATTCTGATTTAACATGAAAAAAATAAAGATAATTATTGGGATCAGTTGGGCATTTCTTGGTCTTGTTTTGATAATCATATTGTTTCCCGGGTTGAACAGTTACTCGGATTCAGTTTCAAAACTTCCATTCATGAAGCTTAACCCTATTTATTCAGGGGGTGAGGTTGCTCAGCAGATTGTCGCAGACAGATGCACCCTCGACATACGGCGACCTGTTTTTAATGGGTTTATCAAGGAAAGAAACAATGGTTTTGTTCAGATGGACTGGAGAGGCAATATCCCTCAACTGATCAATGATTCAATTGATTATGATCAGGATGGAATCAAAGATTTCTGTATCTTAGTAGACAGGAATAATAATAAAACTGTTTTAAAACCATTTAACAGGAATGTGAAAGGTGTCAATATTTCAACATCGACATCGTATGGCTGGGCAGTCAGAATTGGCATAAAAAAACAATTATAGTTTTTGAATATGAGAACAGTAATATATTTTTCTTTAGCATTTGCTTTTTCAGAATTATTATTGATGCTTGTAAAACGTTCGAGATATGAAAGTGTGAAGGAGAGGAATGACCGTGGATCGCTCATCCTTATTTGGCTTACAATAACCGGGGGATTCGTTGGAGGATTTTTCCTGTCGAATCCACCTGATAGATTTTGGTTAGGTTTCGGAATCCCTTTTATAATTGGCGGATTATTTGTAAGGTGGATAGCAATTCTTCAGCTTGGAAGCTCATTCACCGTTGATGTTGCGATAAACAATGCATCTCAACTCAAGACTGATGGAATCTACGAAAGAATCCGACATCCAAGTTACTCCGGAATGCTTCTCGTGGTGGTCGGATTTGCCTCAACTATGAACAGTATTTACTCATTCCTGGTTCTTGTTGTACCTGTATTTGCAGCAGTTATTTACCGGGTAAGAATTGAAGAAAGTTTACTGAAAAAAGAATTTGGGGAGAGTTATTTAAAATACTCGAAGGATACAAAGAAGCTTATTCCTGGTATTTATTGACTCATAAAATTATTTTGTAGGGACATGCCATGGCATGTCCCTACATATTATATATTACCTGTACTTATTTCTTCTGACCTGTCAGGATTATCGACTCTTTCAATTTGAAAGACATCAGGATACTCAACACCATCAGTCCTATAAGAAAAATTAACGACCTTGTCATTGAACCGGTTGCAGCGGATTTCAGGCTATCCATTCCGAATATGAATGCAATTCCTGAAATCTGTCCCATAAGTAATAGCATCCCGTTTGAAGTGCCCTCCGAGGCAGGGTATGTTATTTCAGCCCCATACTGAAATCCTATTGGTCCCGAGCTTAAAAGGAAGAAACCCAATACCATTCCTGAAGTCAGTAACAGCCAGTAACTTGTTGCAAAGGTGATACCTGCAAGACCAAAGGTTGCACCTGTAAGAGCAATAATAATGAATGGGGTTCTTTTTTTATAGCGATCGGAGAGAATAGGTATAAATAGTGCTCCGATTATACCTCCGATAATCATTAAACCCCCGGTTATTCCGGCCTGAGTTGCAGAAAAGCCTCTTGGTCGGAGAATATCTTCAATCCATGTTGTAACTGCATTAAAGACACCGAGTCCGATAAAAAAGATGATCATCAGCAGAATGAAATCTTTTGTCCGGAGTGTCTGTTTGAACCCATCATAAACCAGCGACCGTTCTTCCTGATCAGGCAGGCATGGAGCTGTTGGAGGACTTTCTTTAATTAAAACCAGGAATCCTATTGTGGTAATTATCGAAATAATTCCATAGATATATAGCATTCCGCCAATACCTGACCCTATGACCAGATATGGCGTTAATGTCATTCCCAATAATATTCCAATATACATTGACAGTGTACCAAGACCTGCAGCTGTTGCACGTTCCTCCATGGGAAACCATCGTGCTGCAAGTTTGGTTATCGCATTTAATATGAATGGCTGACCAATAGCAATCCCAATTTGAGCTAACAACAACACTGTATAATCTGGTCCTGCAAATCCTCGTACTAATCCGAATACACCTGTAAATACAGCTCCGATTCCAACTCCTATTCTGATACCGTATTTATCAATTATCCAGGAGGCCGGGATCGAAACAACTATGTAAACAATCATGAAGCACATTGAAAGAATCCCGATGCGAAGGTCGGAAACCCCGTAGTACTTTGTAGCTTCACCGGTAATCGGAGCAAAGGTTATCCAGAGGAGTTGATTTACTGCAACCATGAACATATACACAGTAAGCATAATCCAGCGGATGGGATATACTTTGAAATCAGATTTTGGCATAAGGTTTTTAGTTTGAACAAATATAATTTTATTAATCAGTTTTGATTACCGATTTCCTGAGAAATTCTGAAAAAACCACAGAGGCAGCCATCCCCACATTCAATGAGTCAATTCCTTCCTTAGCGTTGCTGAATTTCGGAATGCTTATTTTCTCAGTAATGAATGGAATAAGTTCATTAGAAATACCTTTCGATTCGTTGCCTAATAATATAATACCTCTGTTGTCAAGTCGTTGATTATAAATTGATTTGCCGTCAAGCACAGTGCCAAAAACATTCACCGAGTTTTCATGTGCAAATTCTAAAAATTCTTTCAGATCGCAATAGAATACTTTAACATGCAATATAGCTCCCATGCTCGACTGTATAACTTTTGGATTATAAATATCCACACAATCTGCTGAACAAACGATGTTCTTAATCCCAAACCAGCCAGCTGCTCTTATAATTGTTCCGAAGTTCCCGGGATCCTGGATGAAATCAAGGGCTACACATAGTTGTTTAGTTACGACAGAAAATTCTAACTCATATGCCGGCATGTGGATAACTGCAAGAGCATTATGAGGTGTTTTAAGAGAACTTACCTGTTTGAGTTCATCATAGCTGCAATTTTCTATAGTATCAACAAATCTTGTATGTTCAGGTGGGAGACTGTTAATAAATTCAGGTTTTGCAACGAGCATTTTAACTGAAATTCCAGCGGCAAGGAATTCTCTGACGAGCTTATCTCCTTCTATTACAAATAATCTTTGCTCATCTCTGAACTTTTTAATCTGCAAGGAGGTTATAAATTTGATTTTTGATTTCGAAATCATTTTACATATTAATTTCAACTGCAATTAAGCAAATTTAAGTCAAAGCCTGAAACAATATTTAAATAGCTGGTTTTACCTCAATATTTCGCGAAGTCGAACGGAGATTTTTAAAATTGGAATATTAATATGGAACGTTTTGGATCCTTTTTTTACCGGAAAGTTAAAATTATTATTGATATATTTGATTTTATGTTTTTAGGCAAGTTTTGAAAAAATCCATAGCACATATAATTCTGTATAAAACTCGAAACTTTATTGTCCCGTTTGTGCTTTTATTATATATAACATCCTGTAGTCCAACAAAATATGTGCCAGATGGAGAAAGCCTCTTAAATTCTAATCATATTAGCGTTAACAAGGAAGGCATAAAGAAAAGTGACCTGGTCCCGTATATAAAACAAACGCCTAATAAACAGATTTTTGGTACAAGATTTTATCTCTGGTTGTATAATCTTTCAAACATAAACAAAGATAAGTGGCCTCATAACTGGCTGAGAAATATAGGTGAAGCACCGGTTATTTTTGATGAGACCGCTGTAAAAAAAACAAGGGATCAGATTATGTCATATGTTTTTTCCAAAGGATATTTTGATGCTGATGTGACCGATACTGTTGAAACCGCCAGGAAGAAATCAGATGTATACTATAATATAATTTTACATCGCCCTTATACAATCCGTAATCTAACATATGAGATTGCCGACAGCAACATCAGAAAATTCTGTTATTTTGATTCAGTGAATTGCCTTATTGAGCGAGGTAAACCTTATGACGTGGACATTCTCCAGGCTGAAAGGACCAGATTTGAAAGATTTATCAGAGATCGTGGCTTCTATGGTTTTTCAAGTGATTATATTTCATTTAAGGTCGATAGTTCATTAGGAGACAGAAAGGTTGATCTAAAATATGTTATAAGGAATTTCACAAGACTCAATCCTGATAATACAGTAACCCCGGGTGAATTTGCAATATACACTGTAAAGAATGTTTACATATATCCTGAATTCGATCCAAAAGAGGCGCTGGAAGGGGGAGAGGAATATCTTAAGAGCATGGATACAACTTTTTACAAAGGATTCTATTTTGTAACTCCTAATAAGAAATCCGATGTAAAATATGATCTTATTATTCAATCACTTTATGTCAAGTCCGGAGCTATTTTTAGTATGACAAATACCGAGCAGACACAGACGCACTTAATGGCTTTAAAGATATATCGCCTTGTTAATATTACATATAATGATGCCAGAGAAAATCAAAAACTTACGGGAATTGAACTATTTCTCAACTGTAATATTCAGCTTACTCTTCTTAGTCAGCAATCCTATCGTATAGAACTTGAAGGGACTAACATGGGAGGTAACCTTGGGGGAGATGTTAACCTTATTTATCAGCATAAAAATCTTTTTCATGGTGCTGAGCTTTTCAGCACCAAATTAAATGGGGCATATTCTGCAATAGCTCAATCAAATAATAGTAGTAATCTTTCAGGTCTCTCAAGCGCCCGGGAGTATGGACTTGAGACTAGTTTACGGATTCCTGAATTTGTATTACCTTTTTTCAGTTTTCCGAATTTTGAAAAAAAATATAATCCTTCCACAATCATTCTGGCATCATATAATTATCAGAGTTTACCGGTTTATACCAGGACCATTGCGAATGCAACCTTTGGTTATGACTGGAAAGCGGGAAATTACCAGGAACATTTGTTCTCTCCTGTCGAATTTAATATAGTGAAGATCCCCAGAATCGATCCTACATATGATTCTTTGATACAGGTATCGAGCTATCAGGCAAGTGCTTATAAGGATGTATTAATCCTTGGCAGTGGGTATTCTTTTATATATAAGAACCAGAGTGTTAAGAATTCCAAAGATTATTGGTTTCTAAGGATAAATGCTGAAGCTGCAGGTAATTTACTTGAACTGGTTAAAAAGCTTAGTGGTGCTTCCAAAGTCGTTGACAATTCCGGGCAGAAAGCATACAATGTGCTTGGCCAACCATTCGCTCAGTATGTCAGGACTGATTTGGATCTCAGGTATTATTACCGATTCAATAATGTCAGTTCAATTGTGTACCGGGGTTTTATTGGACTAGGTATCCCTTACGGAAACTCACATGAAGTTCCATTTGAGAAGCAATATTTTGCAGGTGGAGCCAACGGTATCAGAGCCTGGCAGGTCAGGTCTCTGGGACCAGGATCATTTAATCCTTCAGCTATTACCCATCAGGTTTTCTTAAATGAAACAGGGGATATAAAGCTTGAGGCTAATACAGAGTACAGGTATAAGCTTTTCTGGATACTCGAAGGAGCACTTTTTATTGATGCCGGGAATATCTGGAGTTTTAATAATGATCCCGCAAGGCCGGGTGCTCAATTTACATTCAACCATTTTTACAAGGATATTGCTATTGGTACAGGTACAGGTTTCAGATTCGACTTCAAATTTGTTATTGCCAGGGTTGATATAGGTATGAAATTGCGAGATCCTTTACTTGTTAGAGGGACCCCTGTAAATAGCCTTGGGCCATTTCAAAAACCAGATGATTCAGGTCCTAAGTGGATATTTCTGAACGGGCCCTACAACAGGAAAAGAGATTTTACAATTGTTTTTGGAATAGGATATCCGTTTTGATTTCGGATTTAACTTCGTTGAGCTCGCCTTCGGCTCGGTTCGGATTTCGGATTTTCTGCCTGTTAACAGAGTCCTGTTTCAGAATAAAAATATAAGGTTTATTATCAGATGTTTGGAGGGAATTGCATAAATTGCATTGTCTCATTGCATTTTTAATAATATGAATATTGATACGAAACCAATAATGGATTGGTTTGGCTTTACCAGAAGGGAGCGGAGATCAACATTTGCTTTGCTTCTGATTGTAGTGTTTATTATTGGATTTAAATATATGGTACCCGATACCAGGATTACAATTCAGGATATCACTGACTCTTTATTAGTTACAAAGAGTACTCCTGCGATAGATTCCGGCATTCATGGTGGAGCTTATACATTTTCAGCTAATTCAAAGGGCCATGGAACCAAACCAGTTTTTATCGGGAAGCCAAAAATAAATCGACTGACAATTCGAAAAGATGATAGTTATTCAAACCAGAAACAGCAATTAATTGAAATAAACAGATGTGACTCTGTGACCCTGGTAAGACTTCCGGGTATCGGACCGGTACTGTCCGCCAGAATTATTAAATATCGTCGTTTACTTGGCGGGTATGCAAGGATTGAGCAATTAAAAGAAGTATATGGTTTGCCGGAAGAAACATATGAGTTAATTAAAAACCGTGTTTCAGCTGATTCCACTTTCATTTCACGGATTGATATTAATACAGCCGGTTATAAAGAACTTTCTCATATCCGCTATCTGGAAAAGTATGAGATTTCTTCAATTCTGAAGTACCGGCAGCTGAAGGGCAGAATTGAAGAGATCTCAGAGCTTATTAGTAATAAGATCATTACAAAAGAGAAAGCATTCAAGGTCGGGCCATATTTGAAGTTTGAAGATAATTGAATGTTATTCTAAGATTTAACCACAAGGTCACAAAGTCTTTACACGAAGTACGCAAAGAGGTGACTATTATTCTTTGTGTACTTTGTGACTACTTTGCGTTCTTTGTGGTTAATGGATTTAATATTTGTCTTTTCAGGAATAAAATTAGTTCCTCAAATGTTTTGAAAAGACTTTTTCTATTTCTAACTTTGCGCCTCGTTTAAAAACTGAAATACACATTATGATCATTGTACCATTAAAAGAAGGCGAAAACATTGAGAGAGCTTTAAAAAAGTTCAAAAGAAAATTTGAAAAGACAGGAGTGATCCGCGAATTGCGTTCACGTCAGGCTTTCATTAAACCTTCAGTGCGCCGGAGAGAAGAAATAAAGAAGGCGATGTATGTTCAGAAGATGCAGGAAAGCGAAGAATAGTCCGCACCTGATCGTCTTATTCTTATTAACATCACTGATAAAAAGGTTCCTTCATGAATTATAAGGAATCGTTTCTGCAATATCTGAAAATAGAGAAACGGTATTCACTACATACTGTCAGATCATATTTAAACGATCTGGATCAGTTTTATGCATTCCTATCCTCATTAGAACTTCCGGAAGATCCCATACCAGTTACATCGGGCGATATAAGATCGTGGATTGTAAGTATGCTGGAGAATAATTATTCCACGGTAAGTGTTCACAGAAAAATTTCCTGTCTGAGGGTATTTTATCGTTATCTGAGAAAGGAAGGGTTAATTAAAAATGATCCTCTTGGAAAAGATTGTACTTCCAAAAAGGAAAAAAACATCTCCGGCTTTTGTTGAGGAAGAAGCTCTTACCAATTTACTTGATAATTATAGTTTTGGGGATAGATTTTGCAGGGATAAGAAACAGAACAATTATCGAACTCCTCTATACAACAGGAATGAGACGCGCGGAATTAATAGGTTTAAGGGATAACGATCTGGACCTTGCTGAAGGGTCAATAAAGGTAACCGGAAAAAGCAACAAGCAAAGGATCATCCCTTTGGTTAAGCCATTTATTAAGCGGCTTGATGAATATATTAAGATCAGGAATGCAAATGTTGAGACTTAGAATAACGGATGGTTTTTTATTACAGATAAAGGGAACAAGTTGTATGATAAATATGTTTATAATATAGTAAAAAGCTATCTTGCAATGGTAACAACAATTGAGAAGAAAAGTCCGCATATATTGCGGCATACCTTTGCAACACATATGCTCAATCGGGGAGCTGATCTGAACTCGATAAAGGAATTACTGGGACATGCAAATTTGTCTGCTACACAGATTTATACGCATAACACCTTTGAGAAACTCAAGAAAGTATATAAACAGGCTCATCCGAGAGCTTAAATATTAATCAATAAATGAGGAGGTACTACTATGAACATTCAGATTCATTCAGTGCGGTTTGATGCCGATCAAAAGCTAATCGATTTTGTTAATCAGAAACTGGAAAAGCTGACGCAGTTTGGTGAGGACATTGTTAATGCTGAAGTATATCTCAGACTTGACAAAGATCAGGAACGCGAGAACAAAATTAGCGAAATTAAGGTGGAATTACCGGGTGGACCTTTATTTGCCAGGAAGCAAAGTAAGACATTTGAGGAAGCAACTGATGAGGCTATGGATGCTCTTAAAAAACAGATTACCAAGCATAAACAAAAGAAAAGAGGTATCTGATAATTCTATTTTCAAAAATATATAGAATTATTTTGATAAATAAAATTTAAATCCATACATTTGCAAACCGTTTTTTGAGGGTGGATTGTGCCTCAGCGGGGCGTTCTTTAAATTGCCGATGTAGCTCAGTTGGTCAGAGCAGCTGATTTGTAATCTGCAGGTCGGGGGTTCGAATCCCTTCATCGGCTCTTGAAAGATTTGTGAATGTGGGTCTTAAGAGTAAGACTCTGTTTATTGGGGGAGATACCAAAGCGGCCAACTGGGGCAGACTGTAAATCTGCTGGCGAATGCCTTCGTAGGTTCGAATCCTGCTCTCCCCACTTCAAACGGAAACTGATCGTAAACCGTTGAATTTTGAAGTTGGTTGTTTACGAGTCTCTTTGGACGATATCAGGCGGGAGTAGCTCAGTTGGTAGAGCATTAGCCTTCCAAGCTAAGGGTCGCGGGTTCGAGTCCCGTCTCCCGCTCACTTTTTGAGGCCAGAGTAGCTCAGGGGTAGAGCACTTCCTTGGTAAGGAAGGGGTCGGGGGTTCAATTCCCCCCTCCGGCTCAACAGGAAACTTGATTTATAATTGATTATAGATAAACTTAATTTAATACGCTTGGAGTTATGGCAAAAGAAAAATTTGACAGGTCGAAACCGCACGTAAATATTGGTACCATTGGTCACGTTGACCATGGTAAGACCACCTTGACCGCAGCTATCACTATGGTCCTTGCCAAAAAGGGTCTTTCTGAAATCAGGGATTTTGACTCAATTGATAATGCTCCTGAAGAAAAAGAAAGGGGTATTACCATTAATACTGCTCACGTTGAATATCAAACATGCAAAACGTCACTATGCACACGTTGACTGTCCTGGACACGCTGACTATATTAAGAACATGGTTACAGGTGCTGCCCAGATGGATGGTGCTATTCTTGTTGTTGCTGCTGCTGATGGTCCAATGCCTCAGACACGTGAACACATTCTTCTTGCACATCAGGTAAACGTACCTACTGTGGTTGTTTTCATGAATAAAGTCGATATGGTTGATGATCTGGAACTTCTTGATCTTGTTGAAATGGAAATTCGTGATCTTCTTAATTTCTATAAGTTTGATGGAGACAATGCTCCTGTTATCCGTGGTTCTGCTCTTGGTGCAATGCACGGAGAAGCAAAATGGGAAGAAAAAGTTATGGAATTGATGGATGCAGTTGATTCATTCATTCCAATTCCTCCACGTGAAAATGAGAAACCATTTCTTATGCCTGTTGAAGATGTATTCTCAATCACTGGTCGTGGTACTGTTGCTACAGGTCGTATTGAAACAGGTGTTGTTAATACAGGTGATGAACTTGAACTGATTGGTCTTGGTGCAACAAAACGTAAATCAGTTTGTACAGGTGTTGAAATGTTCCGTAAGATTCTTGACAGAGGTGAAGCTGGTGATAACGTAGGTTTGCTGCTTCGTGGTGTTGATAAAAAAGAAATTAAAAGAGGTATGGTTCTTGCCAAACCAGGTTCAATTACTCCTCATACTAAATTCAAAGCTGAGGTTTATGTTCTTAAAAAAGAAGAAGGTGGACGTCATACTCCATTCCATAATAAATACCGTCCTCAGTTCTATATTAGTACACTTGATATTACAGGTGAAATTACGCTTCCTGAAGGAACAGAAATGGTTATGCCTGGTGATAACGTTACTATTACAGTTGATCTGATCTATCCTGTTGCTATTAATGTTGGTCTTCGTTTCGCTATCCGTGAAGGTGGCAGTACAGTAGGAGCAGGTCAGGTTACTACAGATTTTTGAATAAGGTTTTGGATAATATATATGTAAGGAGCGCGAACATTTTGCGCCACAAATATAATACGGGTGTAGCTCAGTTGGTAGAGCACTGGTCTCCAAAACCAGGTGTCGGGAGTTCGAGTCTCTCCTCCCGTGCAATAAAATTAGTACTATGAATATAAAAGGATATTTTCAGGAATCATTTACAGAACTTGTTCACAAGGTATCCTGGCCAACCTGGAGCGAACTTCAGAACAGCGCTGTTTTAGTAATGGTGACTTCATTGATATTTGCAGTGTTGGTTGCCGGAATGGATTTTATTTTTAGCCGGGCAATGCAATTTATTTACAGTTTGTTATACTAAACAGAAGAAGGTTCCAATGAGTGACAATATAAAGAAGTGGTATGTGCTTCGGGCTATCGGCGGAAAAGAAAAAAAGGTCAAAGAATATATCGATAGTGAAGTTGCGCGTCTTAAACTAGAGGATTATGTCTCACAGGTTCTTATCCCTACCGAAAAGGTTTATCAGATAAGAGCCGGCAAGAAAATAAGCAAGGAGAGAACTTTTTTTCCGGTTATGTTCTTGTTGAAGCAATCCTGACAGGGGAAATACCTCATTTGTTAAGAAATGTACCTAATGTTATCGGATTTCTTGGTTCACAGGATGGAGAACCTGTCCCACTCAGAAAATCTGAAATTAACCGGATTCTGGGGAAAGTTGATGAACTGAATGCAAGTGACGAGGAATTAAATATTCCATTCTTTGTTGGTGAATCTGTAAAAGTGATAGATGGACCATTCAACAGTTTCACCGGAATTATTGAAGAAGTGAATGAGGAAAAGAAAAAGCTTAAAGTGATGGTAAAAATATTTGGCAGAAAAACACCACTTGAGCTTAGTTTTATGCAAGTAGAAAAAGAAAATTAACTGAAGATATTGATAGTTGTAATATTCATAATGCTTCCTGAATAACTATCAAGCTCTCGCAATAAACACGCAAATTTTAAATTATGGCAAAAGAAGTTGCTGGACTAATCAAATTACAGATTCGTGGCGGAGCCGCTAATCCATCACCACCTGTTGGACCCGCTTTGGGTTCCAAAGGTGTGAATATCATGGATTTCTGTAAGCAATTTAATGCGAGGACTCAGGACAAGGCTGGAAAAGTAATACCGGTAGTAATAACCGTTTATGGTGATAAATCATTTGAATTTGTCACTAAAACTCCACCGGTTGCTGTTCAGTTGCTTGAAGTTGCTAAAGCGAAGAAAGGTTCTCAGGAACCTAACAGAGAAAAAATAGCTTCAGTTTCCTGGGACCAGGTCAAAACAATTGCTTCGGATAAAATGGAGGATTTAAACTGTTTTACAGTGGAGTCCGCTATGCGAATGGTAGCTGGTACAGCCAGAAGTATGGGAATCACCGTTAAAGGAGAATTCCCGGTAAAATAATTAATTAGGAGAAAAAATGACTAAACTTACCAAGAACCAGAAGTTTGCTCTTGAAAAACTTGAAAAGGACAAACTTTATACATTGAAGGAAGCTTCTTCGTTGGTTAAAGAAATGACCAAAACGAAATTTGATGCTTCAGTTGATTTAGATGTACGGTTAGGTATAGATCCAAGGAAATCCAATCAAATGGTTCGCGGCGTGGTTTCACTCCCTCATGGAACAGGTAAAGAGACACGTGTTCTCGTGCTCTGTACCCCCGATAAGGAAGCAGAAGCAAAAGAAGCCGGAGCTGATTTTGTTGGTCTTGACGACTTTGTCGAAAAGATCAAAGGTGGTTGGACAGATATGGATGTTATAATAACCATGCCATCTGTTATGGGAAAGGTCGGTCAGTTAGGCAGAATACTCGGTCCACGCGGACTGATGCCTAACCCAAAGAGCGGAACTGTTACTATGGAAATTGGTAAGGCTGTTAAAGAAGTGAAGCAGGGTAAAATTGATTTCAAAGTTGATAAAAGCGGAATCATTCATGCCTCTATCGGAAAAGTCTCATTTGAACCAAATAAGATCGTCGACAATGCAAGAGAGTTTATCTCAATTGTAAACAAACTTAAACCAGCTGCTGCAAAAGGTACCTACATTCGTAGCGTATTCATTTCCAGCACAATGAGTCCTGGGGTTAAGATTGATCCTAAAGGTCTTGATGATTAATTAGTTAAGTTAAAACTTGAAGAAATAATGAGACGGGAAGAAAAAAATGCTATCATAGACAGCCTTGCTGAGAGATTAAAAGAGTACAGCCACTTTTATCTGACTGATACTGCTCAGCTTAATGCCGCTGATACAAGTGACCTGAGAAGAAAATGTTTTGAGAATGACATTAAACTTGTCGTTGTAAAAAACACTCTCCTCAAAAGAGCACTGGAGCAGTCTAATGGAAACTTTGATGAACTTTATCCGGTTCTGAAAGGTACTACGTCCATCATGTTTACACAATCCGGAAATGTTCCTGCAAAACTTATCAAAGAATTTCGCAAAAAACATGATAAACCTGTTCTTAAAGGTGCATACGTTCAGGAATCAGTTTATGTTGGAGAAAATCAGCTTGAAGCACTTATCTCTGTTAAAACTAAATATGAACTGATAGGCGATGTAATTATGCTATTGCAATCACCGGCCAAAAACGTTATCGGAGCCCTCCAATCAGGTGGAACAAAAATTCATGGTGTTCTTGAAACACTATCAAAAAGAGAAGAGTAATTAAAACATAATCAAATTAAAAATCGATAAAAAATGGCAGATCTTAAGAAATTTGCAGAAGAACTGGTTAACTTATCTGTAAAAGAAGTAAACGAACTCGCTAAAATACTTAAAGATGAGTACGGTATTGAACCAGCTGCAGCTGCAGTTGTAGCCGCAGGCCCCGCAGCATAGCTGATGTTGCAGCTGTTGAAGAAAAATCATCATTCGATGTTATCCTGAAAGCAGCTGGCGGTCAGAAACTCCAGATTGTTAAATTGGTTAAAGATATTACCGGTCTTGGACTGAAAGAAGCTAAAGCAGTAGTTGATGCTGCTCCTTCCCCAGTTAAAGAAGGTGTATCTAAAGATGAAGCCGAAGCAATTAAAAATCAATTAGTAGAAGCAGGAGCTGAAGTTGAACTTAAATAAGCTATACCTAACTGATGGGTTAACAGGTTTAGTCCCGATTTTTCGGGACTAAGCCTTTTTGTTCTTTTAATTATAAGTTCACTTAATCTTTTAATAAATGTCCTCAAAAAATACCGAAAGAATAAGTTTCGCATCCAGAAAAAATCAGCTTGAATATCCTGATTTTCTGGAGGTTCAGTTGAAATCCTTCGGTGAGTTTTTTCAACTTGGAACTACTCCCGAAAACAGGAAAAGAGAAGGATTGTTTAAGGTCTTTACGGAAAACTTCCCGATAACTGACACAAGAAACAATTTCGTTCTCGAATTTCTTGATTATTATATTGATCCTCCACGTTATACAATAGAAGAATGTATCGAACGCGGTCTGACCTTCAGCGTTCCGCTTAAAGCAAAACTAAAACTTTACTGTACCGATCCTGAACATGAAGATTTTGATACAGTTATCCAGGATGTCTATCTTGGAACAGTGCCTTATATGACAGAACGTGCAACGTTTGTTATTAATGGCGCAGAAAGAGTTGTGGTTTCTCAGCTTCACCGCTCACCAGGTGTCTTCTTTGGACAAAGTGTTCATGCAAATGGAACTAAACTCTATTCAGCCAGAATAATTCCTTTCAAAGGTTCATGGATTGAATTTGCAACTGACATAAATAATGTGATGTATGCATATATCGACAGGAAGAAAAAACTGCCGGTAACAACTCTTCTTCGCGCTATCGGTTTCGAAAGCGATAAGGAGATACTTGAGATTTTTAACCTCGCTGAAGAACATAAAGTATCTAAAACAAATATCAAGAAACTCGTTGGACGTAAACTGGCTGCCAGGGTACTGAAAACCTGGGTTGAAGATTTTGTTGATGAGGATACCGGCGAAGTTGTTTCAATTGAAAGAAATGAAGTAATCCTCGACAGGGAAACCGTAATTGAACCGGAACATGTCGATATGATCGTTGATTCCGGTGCAAAAGCAATCCTTTTGCACAAGGATGATACAACCCTGTCAGATTATGCTATAATATATAACACACTTCAGAAAGACCCCTGCAACTCTGAAAAAGAGGCAGTTATCTATATTTACCGACAACTGCGTAATGCTGAACCTCCCGATGAGGCTACAGCTCGCGACGTTATCGACAAATTGTTCTTCTCCGATAAAAGATATGATCTTGGCGAAGTAGGACGATACAGGATAAATAAGAAACTGGGTCTTAACACCGAAATGAATGTTAAGATTCTTACGAGGGAAGATATTATCAAAATCATCGGTTATCTGATTGAGCTTATTAACTCAAAAACAGATATTGATGATATTGACCACCTGAGTAACAGGAGGGTTCGTACTGTTGGGGAACAATTGTTTGCACAGTTTGGCGTTGGACTGGCCCGTATGGCCCGTACAATCCGCGAAAGAATGAATGTCAGAGATAACGAGGTGTTCACACCTGTTGACCTGATCAATTCAAAAACTCTTTCTTCTGTCATTAACTCCTTCTTCGGAACGAACCAGCTGTCGCAGTTTATGGAGCAGACCAACCCGCTTGCCGAAATGACTCACAAGCGTCGTATGTCAGCACTCGGACCCGGTGGTCTTTCACGCGAAAGAGCAGGCTTTGAAGTCCGCGACGTTCACTATACACACTATGGGCGTCTTTGCCCTATTGAAACTCCTGAAGGACCAAATATCGGACTTATCTCGTCCCTTTGTGTTTATGCCAAGATCAATACACTTGGATTCATTGAGACTCCCTACCGTAAAGTTAAGGATTCCCAGGTTCAGTTTAATGAAGATGGCATAGTATGGCTTAGCGCTGAAGAGGAAGAAGAAAAAGTGATTGCCCAGGCAAATGCACCTCTTCTCGCTGACGGACATTTTCGGGAACTGAGGGCCAAGTGCAGATATGAAGCAGATTATCCATTGGAAGAAGCATCAAAAATCGACCTTATGGACGTTGCACCAAATCAGATTGCTTCTATTGCTGCATCATTAATCCCATTCCTCGAGCACGATGATGCCAACAGGGCACTCATGGGATCAAACATGATGCGCCAGGCTGTTCCTCTTATAAATCCGGAAGCTCCTATAGTAGGAACCGGACTTGAGGCTCAGGTAATCAGCGACAGTCGCATTCTCTTTGCTGCTGAAGGTGACGGAGTTGTTGAATTTGTTGATTCTAATGAAATAGTAATCAGATATACCCGTACCGACGAAGAAAAATTTGTAAGTTTTGATGATGACATCAAACGTTACACTCTTCCGAAATACAGGAAAACAAACCAGAATACCTGTATAAACATAATTCCTATTGTAAGGAAAGGGGAGAAGGTATCTAAAGGTCAGGTGCTTTGCGAAGGGTATGGTACCAAACACGGTGAACTGGCTCTCGGAAGAAACCTCAAAGTTGCTTTCATGCCATGGAAAGGCTATAATTTCGAGGATGCTATAGTAATATCTGAGAAAGTAGTCCAGGAAGATTATTTTACATCAGTTCATATCGATGAATATCAGCTGGAAGTTCGTGATACTAAACGAGGTCTCGAAGAACTTACCTCCGATATCCCCAACGTAAGCGAGGAAGCAACCAAAAACCTCGACGAAAATGGAATAATCAGAATCGGTGCACACATCAGACCCGGTGATATACTTATCGGTAAAATCACACCTAAAGGTGAATCAGATCCTTCACCTGAAGAAAAACTGCTTAGAGCAATCTTTGGTGACAAAGCCGGGGATGTGAAAGACGCCTCACTTAAAGCAGGACCTTCACTCGATGGCGTTGTTATAGACAAAAAACTGTTTACCCGTGCAATTAAAGACAGGAAAGCTAAAGCAATTGAGAAACCACTGCTCGACAAAATTGAGACTGAGTTCAACAGAAGTGCTGATGAACTGAAAGCAAGACTCGTCGACAAGCTTTTCATTCTTGTTAATGGCAAAACATCACAGGGCGTCAAGGATTATCTTAACGTTGATGTTATTCCTAAAGGCAGCAAATTCACTCTGAAACAGCTTCAGGAAGTTGATTTCCTGAATGCCAATCCTAATAAGTGGACTACTGATAAGAAGAAAAATGACAGCATCAAAGAACTCCTTCATAACTATCTGATTAAACATAAGGAGATTGATGGTGTTTATAAACGGAAAAAATACAATATTACAATAGGGGATGAACTGCCTGCAGGTATCGTTCGTCTTGCTAAAGTATATATTGCAAAAAAACGGAAAGTTAAGGTTGGAGATAAGATGGCAGGCCGTCATGGTAATAAAGGTATTGTAGCCAGGATTGTAAGGGCAGAAGATATGCCTTTCCTTGAAGATGGCACACCTGTTGATATTGTTCTGAACCCTCTTGGTGTACCTTCGAGGATGAACCTTGGCCAGATTTACGAGACAGTTCTCGGATGGGCAGGTCAGAAACTCGGTCTTACATTTTCCACACCAATTTTTGATGGTGCTACAATTGGTCAGATCAACGAATATACTGAGAAGGCAAGTCTCCCACGATTTGGGAAAACCTACCTGTACGATGGAGGAACCGGTGAAAGATTTGATCAGCCGGCAACAGTAGGGGTTATTTACATGCTTAAATTAGGCCACATGGTTGATGATAAGATGCATGCCCGTTCAATCGGACCATACTCACTTATCACACAGCAGCCATTAGGCGGTAAAGCTCAGTTCGGAGGTCAGCGTTTTGGTGAAATGGAAGTTTGGGCACTCGAAGCATTCGGTGCTGCACATATACTGCAGGAAATACTTACAATTAAATCTGATGATGTTGTTGGCCGTGCCAAAGCATACGAAGCAATTGTAAAAGGCGAACCTATGCCGCTTCCTGGAATTCCTGAATCACTTAACGTTCTGCTGCATGAACTGAGAGGTCTCGGACTGAGTGTGATACTTGACTAAGTATCACGCACAGGTTTAAGAATTTTTAATTTTTGTTTAAAAAATATTCAGCATATGTCATTCAGAAGAGATAACAAAACAAAGACAAGTTACTCGAAAATCTCAATAGGTCTGGCTTCACCTGAAGAAATACTTGATCGATCAAGTGGTGAAGTTCTGAAACCTGAAACAATAAATTACCGTACATATAAGCCTGAACGCGATGGTCTTTTCTGCGAGAGGATATTTGGTCCGGTAAAGGATTACGAGTGTCATTGCGGAAAATATAAAAGAATCCGTTATAAAGGTATCGTTTGCGACCGTTGTGGTGTTGAAGTGACAGAAAAAAAGGTACGTCGCGAAAGAATGGGACATATTTCACTTGTTGTTCCTGTTGCTCATATCTGGTATTTCAGATCATTACCAAATAAAATCGGTTATCTTCTTGGTCTTCCGACTAAGAAACTCGATTCAATAATCTATTATGAGAGATATGTGGTAATTAATCCTGGTATCAAAGCTGTGGATGGTGTGAAATATCTCGATTTTCTGACAGAAGAAGAATACCTTGAGATTACTGAATCACTTCCAAAAGAAAACGCTTATCTCGAAGATAATCATCCTGATAAGTTTGTTGCCGACATGGGTGCCGAAGCTCTCTATAAGCTTCTGAGCCGTATTGATCTCGACGAAATGTCTTATTCACTTCGTCACAGGGCAAATACAGAAACATCGCAACAACGTAAAAATGAGGCTCTTAAGAGACTCCAGGTTGTTGAAGCTTTCAGGGACTCAAAACAGGTTAACAAACCCGAGTGGATGATAATTAAAGTAGTACCGGTTATTCCTCCTGAACTAAGGCCCCTTGTTCCTCTTGATGGAGGACGATTTGCAACAAGTGACCTGAATGATCTTTACAGAAGGGTTATCATAAGAAATAACCGTTTGAAAAGACTAATCGAAATAAAAGCTCCTGAGGTTATTCTGCGTAATGAAAAACGTATGCTTCAGGAAGCCGTCGATTCACTTTTCGATAATTCAAGGAAAGCAAATGCTGTTAAAACAGATGCCAACAGGCCTTTGAAATCACTCAGCGACAGCCTGAAAGGAAAACAGGGAAGATTCCGTCAGAACCTGCTTGGAAAAAGGGTTGACTACTCTGCTCGTTCAGTTATCGTCGTTGGTCCGGAACTTGGATTACATGAATGCGGTTTGCCAAAAGATATGGCTGCTGAATTATATAAGCCATTCATTATCCGTAAACTGATTGAACGTGGTATTGTTAAAACAGTAAAATCAGCCAAGAAAATTGTCGATAGGAAAGATCCTGTTGTTTGGGATATTCTTGAAAACGTTCTTAAAGGACATCCTGTTCTGCTGAACCGTGCTCCGACACTTCACAGGCTTGGTATTCAGGCTTTCCAGCCAAAACTTATTGAAGGAAAAGCTATTCAGTTGCACCCACTCGTATGTACAGCATTCAACGCTGACTTCGATGGTGACCAGATGGCTGTTCATCTTCCTCTTGGTAACGGAGCTGTGCTTGAAGCCCAGATGCTTATGCTTGCTTCTCACAACATACTTAACCCTGCAAACGGAGCGCCAATAACAGTTCCATCTCAGGACATGGTTCTTGGTCTGTATTATATTACGAAAGGAAGAAAGAGTACTGAGACTGAAAAAGTCAGAGGTGAAGGTCTTATTTTCTATTCACCGCAGGAAGTTAACATAGCATACAACGAAGGTGTTATTGACCTTCACGCACACATAAAAGTAAAAGCCAACGACAGAAAAGATGGTGAGCTAGTAAATCACCTGATCGAAACAACTGTTGGAAGGGTCATATTTAACCAGTTTGTACCTGCAGAAGTGGGGTATATAAATGAGATTCTTACAAAAAAATCGTTAAGGGATATCATCGGTCGCGTTCTCAAACTAGCCGGTACAGCTAAAACAGCTGATTTCCTTGATGCTATAAAGAATCTTGGATTCTATTCTGCATTTAAAGGCGGCTTATCCTTCAACCTTGATGATGTTATCATTCCTGAAGAAAAAACAAAATTTGTAGCCGAAGGTTATGAACAGGTTGAAGAAGTGCTGAATAATTACAGCATGGGATTTATAACAAATAACGAACGTTATAACCAGATAATTGATATCTGGACACATGTTAATGCCAGACTTACTCAAACCCTGATGAAACAACTGTCAACAGATAAGCAGGGATTCAATTCGGTTTACATGATGCTCGACTCTGGCGCCAGAGGTTCGAAGGAACAGATACGTCAGTTGTCAGGTATGAGGGGTCTGATGGCAAAACCTCAGAAATCAGGAGCTGCCGGTTCTGAAATTATAGAAAACCCAATCCTTTCAAACTTTAAGGAAGGTCTGTCGGTTTTGGAATACTTCATATCAACACACGGTGCCAGAAAAGGTCTTGCAGATACAGCTCTTAAAACGGCCGACGCAGGATATCTTACCCGTCGTCTTGTTGACGTCTCACAGGATGTGATCATAAATGAGGAAGACTGCGGAACACTTCGAGGTCTTATTGCTACAGCAATTAAGAAAAACGAAGAGGTTGTTGAATCATTATATGAAAGGATTCTTGGTCGTACCACCGTACATAATGTTTATCATCCTCTTACAGGGGAACTCATCGTTGAATCAGGTCAGGAACTTACCGAAGACCTGGCTAAGAAAATAGATGATTCACCTATTGAACAGGTTGAAATACGTTCGGTTCTTACATGTGAATCGAAAAAGGGCGTGTGTGCGAAATGTTACGGACGTAACCTCGCAAACGGAAGAATGGTTCAGAAAGGTGAAGCTGTTGGTGTAATCGCCGCTCAGAGTATCGGGGAACCAGGTACGCAGCTTACTCTTCGTACATTCCACGTTGGAGGTACCGCTTCTAATATTACAACAGAATCGCGGCTTGTTGCCAGATATGGTGGAATTGCAGAGATTGAAGAGATCAGGTCAGTTCCTAAAAAAGATGTTGAAAAAGGTGAAATAGATATTGTGATCGGTCGTCTTGCAGAATTAAGAATAGTTGACAAGAAAACCGGTATTGCACTTACTACACATACAATTCCTTATGGTTCAAAACTTTATATTAAACCAGGTCAGGAAATTGAGAAAGGAAAACTGATTTGCGAATGGGATCCTTTTAATGCCGTAATTATTTCTGAAATGGCAGGAAAGATCGCATATGACTTCCTGATTGAAGGTATAACATTCAGGGAAGAATCAGATGAACAAACCGGATTCAAAGAAAAAGTAATTATTGAAAGCAGGGATAAAACAAAGAACCCTGCTATTAAGATTATGAACGCCAAAGGAGAAGAGTTAAGGGTATATAACCTGCCTGTAGGCTCGCACCTTGTAGTAGATACCAATAAAATGGTTGAAGCCGGTGAAGTTCTTGCAAAGATCCCTCGTGCAGTAGGTAAATCGGGTGATATAACCGGAGGTCTTCCTCGCGTTACCGAGCTGTTTGAAGCACGTAACCCGTCGAATCCGGCAATTGTATCGGAAATCGATGGCGAAGTTACATTCGGCAAAATTAAAAGAGGTAACAGGGAAATCTCAATCAAATCCAAAACAGAAGAGACTAAGAAATACCTCGTTCCGCTTTCCAAACAGATACTTGTACAGGAAAATGATTATGTAAAAGCCGGCATTCCACTTTCCGATGGAGCAATAACGCCTTCTGATATTCTTGCTATAAAAGGGCCTACAAAAGTTCAGGAGTATATTGTCAATGAAATTCAGGAAGTTTATCGCTTACAGGGAGTTAAAATAAATGACAAACATTTCGAAATCATTGTTCGCCAGATGATGCGTAAAGTTGAGATAGTCGATCCGGGTGATACAAAATTCCTTGAACGCCAGGTGGTTGACAAACTTGAGTTTATGGATGAAAATGACTGGATTTACGGCAAAAAGGTAATTATCGACGGAGGTGATTCTCAGACTCTGCGTCCCGGAATGATTATCTCGTCTCGTAAATTGCGGGATGACAATTCCGTTCTTAAACGTCGCGATATGAAAGTCGTTGAGGCCAGGGATGCTATACCTGCAACATCAAGTCAGGTACTCCAGGGTATTACAAGGGCTTCACTTCAGACAAAGAGCTTCTTCTCAGCAGCTTCCTTCCAGGAAACAACAAAAGTTCTTAATGAGGCAGCAATCCTTGGGAAGATTGACAGGCTTGAAGGACTTAAGGAAAACGTTATTGTTGGTCACCTTATTCCTGCAGGTACAGGTCAGAGACAGTACAATGGAATTATTGTCGGCTCACTTGAGGAGTATGAAAACCTTGTTGGTGTTGAACAGGAAAGTGAAATTGAAACAGAGAAATAGTATTCTTATACTGCGATTATGACTGACCCCAAGAACCCATCACAAATCAGTATTGAACTGAATGAAGAAGTTGCTCAGGGAACTTATTCAAATCTTGCAGTAATTACTCATTCAGCGTCTGAATTTGTCATCGATTTCATACGGATAATGCCAGGCATCCCCAAGGCGCAGGTAAAGTCAAGAATAATTCTGACTCCCGAACATGCTAAAAGACTTGTTGCGGCTCTTCAGGATAATATTGACAAGTATGAATCTGTTCATGGGACAATAAAAGAAGTTAAAGGATCGGGCCCGGCAATACCTTTGAATTTCGGCGGACCTACAGCTCAGGCATAACTTTACTTCATGATTAATATACAAGCCGTCAAACTCATATTTTTGACGGCTTGATTTTTGGTTATAAGTGAAATAAAGGCTTACTTTGTGCGTTTGTTAATGAAACAGAATAAGAACATCAAAGATGATAGGTAACTCTCTTAGAAAATTCATTGTTATATTGATTGTTATCACACCAATTATTTGCTACTCCGATTGCAAAAAACAGGCAAGATGTGGGTGTGGTAACGATATTCAGCAGACACTGTCAGGTTCATCAGCTTATGTTTACTGGACAACTCCTTCAAATATTTATTTTCAGCTTGTAGGTAATATATATGACACATATTATTTCTGTAATCCATCAGAAATATACCCAAAACTTGCTGACTCTAAATCAGGCGACATTCTGCAGATATCTGGTCATGCTTACTGGAATTGTAATTACACTTACCAAGCAAGCAATTCCCCTTATCAGAGTTCTCAAAGAATTTTTGATTTCGAGGTTACTGATCTGTTTATTAATCTTTACGGTAAAAATAAACCTGAAACACAAGCCAATCCTTTAAAGTCTACAAAGTAAGGTTACATTTTCATTCTGTAAAAGTGATTTCAAATTTCCAGACAATTTTGTACATTTCTGAAAAATTGGATAATGGATCGAAACAACATTTCTTTTGCAGGAGCAGGACGTGTCGCATCAGCACTCTGCAAAGAGTTGTTTTCTGCAGGTTTCAATATAGAAATTGTTGTATCCGAAAGTGAGGAAAGAGGCAGACCTGTCGCTGAGTCATGCAATGCATTATGGTCATCAGATCTTATATATCCTGAATCAACAAAGATTATTATTGTTTCTGTTCCTGATCATAAATTAGGAACGGTTCTCAATGCTGTGAGGTGTGGTGCCGACACAATTGTTGCCCATACAGCCGGCAGTTTCGGACTTGACATTTTTCCGGAACATATAAAACGAAGAGGAATTTTCTACCCTCTTCAGACTTTTTCAAAAAACAGAAAAATAAATTTTAACGATCTGCCCGTTTTACTTGAATCATCAGATGATAAAACATCAGCTATTCTGGAAAGGATAGCTGAATCATTATCTGCTAAAGTGCATTTTGTTGATACAGAACACAGAAGGATGCTTCATGTGGCTGCAGTTTTTGTATCTAATTTTACAAATCATATGCTGACTGAGGGGAAGATGATAACATCAAAAGCCGGATTCTCCTTTGAAATACTTGAGCCATTAATAAGAGAAACAATTTTGAAAGCACTTGAATCAGGCCCTGAAGATTCACAAACAGGTCCTGCCATAAGAAATGATATGAATACTATCAGCAAACATCTGGAATTATTATCTTTCTCTCCCGATTTGCAGAAGATTTACTATGATCTGACTCATTCAATTATGGAATACTACAAGGATAAAAGATAAAAGTCAAAAGTAAAAAGACAAAAGTGAGGGTTAAACCTGAACTATTCCCCTCCTGGGAGGGGTTAGGGGTGAGTTTTAAGGAATGATAAAATATAATAGTAAAAGATAAAAGTAAATTAAATATTTTTAAGAACTTACTCTGAGAGCACAGAGAAGCACAGAGGTACACAGAGAAGAACTTAACAAGCAACAAGTAACAAGCAACCAGCAACCAGCAACCAGTATTATCATGGCAAACTTTAAAGAAGACCTCGTAAGAGTAAAAGCATTCATTTTTGATATTGATGGAGTTTTGTCCTTGCAGACCTTAATGCTTAACTCTTTTGGTGTACCAGGCCGGACAGTCAATCTTCGTGACGGATATGCACTTCAGCTTGCTGTCAAAAAAGGTTATCATATTGGCATAATTTCTGGAAGCAGCTCTAAGGAATATCGCAAGAGGCTAAAACTGTTGGGAATAAATGATGTGTATCTAAGGAGTCAGAGGAAACTCGATAACTTTAATAACTTTCTTAAAAAATATAATCTCAGTAAATCCGACGTATTATTCATGGGTGACGATATTCCAGATTTTGAAGTAATGAAAGAAGCTGGAATTCCGGTATGCCCTGCCGATGCAGATAGCGAGATCAGACAAATTTCTGCCTATATTTCAGATAAAAAAGGGGGCGAGGGCTGTGTCAGGGATGTAATAGAACAGGTTTTAAGATTACATAATAATTGGATGGATTCAGAATCATTTACATGGTGAATTATGAAAGAGTTTCTTAAGCTTATCAGATGGCAGAATCTGATTTTGATTATTTCGACGATGATTCTGATGAGATATGCAGTTCTTGCACCGCTGGTCAGCAGGATTGGTGTAATTTTAATTAAGGGAAGCGGCGAAGAGATACCCATGACTCTCCAATTTCCGTGGTATGATTTTGCCTTACTTGTTCTTGCCACGGTATTTATTACAGCCGGAGGCTATGTCATCAACGATTATTTCGATATAAAAACCGATCTTATAAATAAAGGTAAGGTCATCGTAGGAACAAAAATTCCAAGACGTAAAGCTATGATGTGGCATTCAATTTTCAATATCATTGGTGTTGCCGCTGGCTTTTATGTATCATATAAATCAGGTTATATCTGGCTGGGAAGTCTGTTCCTGCTGACTTCTGGTTTGCTCTATTTCTATTCAGCAAGCTATAAAAGACAGTTTCTGATAGGGAATATTCTGGTAGCCCTTCTTACTGCTATGGTGCCGATGCTCGTCGTATTTTATGAATGGCCTGCCTTATACAGGTATTATTCTGTTAATGCTATCAGGCTTCCTGATATTGACTTTATTACATACTGGGTTGGCGGTTTTGCTTTATTTGCTTTTCTGATAAATCTTATCCGTGAGATTGTGAAAGATATTGAAGATTTTGAAGGAGATCTTGCATATGGCAGAAATACTTTACCGATTGTAATAGGAGTGGTCAGTGCGAAGGTAGTTTCAATTTGCCTGATAGCAATTATGATTGGATTGCTTTATATTACCTGGCACTTTTTTATTAATGATATAATAACGTTTTCATATGTGACAATCGCAATAGTTTTTCCTCTGTTATTAATCATTTATAAACTAGCGAAAAGCAAAGAAAAAAAGCAATTACATAGTGCCAGCAGTTTAATAAAAGTTGTTATGATTACCGGTGTGCTTTACTCAATTGTAGTGAAAGTGATACTTACCTTTAACCTGTTCTGATGATTATTGACAAACTCAATGAATTTAAAATAATTCTTGCATCCCGTTCTCCCCGACGACAGCAATTAATGCATGAATTGGGTCTGAAATTTGAAGTCGCTGTCAAAGAATATAATGAGATATTTCCTGAGGGCTTAAAGGGTGAACAGATTGCAAAATATATCGCTTTTGAAAAAGCAGCTTTATTTAAAAATGAGTTATTTGATAATGAGATAGTTATTGCTGCAGATACAATTGTCTGGTGCGACAATAAAGTCCTTGGCAAACCAATTAACAGGGAAGATGCAGCATTTATTCTGAAAGAAATTTCAGGTAATACTCATGAAGTGATAACTGCTGTATCTATCCGTTCACAGTCGAAAGAATTCACTTTTTCTGAATCGACTAAAGTTACATTCGATATAATCCCTGAAGAGGAAATATATTATTACATTGACAAATATAAGCCTTATGATAAGGCAGGTGCTTATGGCATTCAGGAATGGATTGGAATCGCGGCCTGCAGTCGTATTGAAGGATCATATTTCAATGTGGTGGGTTTGCCGGTTCAACGGCTCTATAAGGAACTTCAAAGATTCATTTTGGAATAGAAGACAAAAGATATAAAGATAAAAGTGATCATTCATGGATTTCAAAAAATATACATAAATAATTCAAAATGAAAAATAAACTGCTGATTTTCTGGCTTTTGCTAACCACATTATTGACTCCTTCCCTGATAGCTGATGAGGGAATGTGGATTCCTCTCCTGATAGAAAAGTACAATATAAAATTAATGCAGGAAAAAGGCTTTAAGCTTTCTGCTGAGGATATCTACAGCGTGAATAAAGCCTGTATGAAGGATGCTGTTGTCTTATTTGGAGGAGGCTGCACAGGAGAAGTCATTTCGGCTGATGGATTGCTCATTACAAATCATCATTGTGGATATGGTCAGATACAAAAACATTCAACACTGGATCACGATTACCTTACTAACGGTTTCTGGGCTATGTCGAGAGATGAGGAGTTACCAAACCCTGGTCTTTCTGTCACATTTCTTAAAAGAATGGAAGATGTAACAGACAAGGTAATGGTGGGTGTTACGAATGTGATGGAAGACAATAAACGGGATGAATTAGTAAATTCCAATATTGCAGGAATTGTGAAAGATGCAATTGAAGGAACGGGATATTCTGCCTTTGTCAGACCATTTTATATGGGAAAACAGTATTTCCTTTTTGTAAATGAATCATTTAAAGATATACGTCTTGTCGGTGCTCCTCCATCATCAATAGGAAAATTCGGAGGCGAGACAGATAACTGGATCTGGCCAAGACACACAGGTGATTTTTCACTATTCAGGATCTATGCTGATAAAAACAACAAACCGGCGGATTATTCAAAGTCAAATGTTCCTTATAAGGCTCCCTATCATTTCCCAATATCACTAAAAGGTATAAAAGAAGGTGATTTCACAATGGTTTTTGGTTATCCGGGGTCAACTGCAGAATATGCTCCTTCGTATCATATCGATATGGTGAAAAACTATATTAACCCCAAAATGATCGATATCAGAACAAAGAAGATAGGTATAATGGAGGATGCAATGAACACCGATCCTCTTATCAGGATTCAGTATTCAGCAAAAAAAGCAGGGATTGCCAATTCATGGAAAAAATGGATTGGTGAAAATCTAGGTCTTGAGAAAATGAAAACAATTGAGAAAAAAGAAGACTTTGAGAAGAAACTTACAAACTGGATAAACGCTGATAATGACCGGATACTCCGATATGGAAATCTGCTTCCCAAATACAAAGAATTGTATACAGGCTTACGTGAATATGGTTTTGTAAACAATTATACCAATGAAGTTTTTTTTAATAGCAGTGCTGAGGTTATTGCTTTTTCAAGAAACATAAAGGCGCTGGCTGAATTGGTTAAGAATAAAGGCGATGAAAGTCAGATCAAAGATTTGAAAACAAAACTGATAGCATCAGGAAAAAGCTTCTTCAAGAATTTCAATCAGCCGACCGATAAGAAACTTTTCGTGGCAGTAATGGGGTTGTACGGCGAAAACCTTGATATCAAATGGCAGGTTCCTGAATATATTAAGCTTAAATATTCATGCAAAGGAAATTTTTCATCGATTGTCGATAAACTATATAAGGAGTCGCCGTTCACTGACGAAGCTAAGTATACATCCTTTGTTTCAGGATTTAATTCCGGAAGTATTTCAAAACTGAACAAAGACACATTTTATCAGCTTGCTTTAAAAGTATCAGATTTTCTTACTGATAATGTAAAACCTGAATTGCTTCGGCTCAACGAAGGAATACAGAGGCTCAATCCCGACTATATGACGGCACAAATGGAGTTTGACAAGGACCGGGTCTTTTACCCTGACGCCAATTTGACCCTTCGGTTGACTTATGGATCAGTAAAAGGATACTTTTCAAAAGATGCAGTATATTTTAAGTATTATACTTCCCTTAAAGGGATAATTGAAAAGGATAATCCCGGGATATATGATTATGATGTCCCCGCTAAGCTCAGGGACTTATATAATACAAAAAATTATGGCAGGTATGCACAGGATGGTGAGGTCCATGTCTGTTTTATAGCTGATAATCATACCACAGGAGGTAACTCAGGGAGCCCGGTTATTAATGCAGATGGTCAGCTGATAGGAATAAATTTCGACAGAGCCTGGGAAGGAGTTGCAAGTGATCTTTCATTTAACCCTGATCAAAGCCGTAACATTAGTCTTGATATCAGGTATGCACTTTTTATCATCGATAAATTTGCAGGGGCAGGATATTTGCTGAAGGAGATGACAATCGTTGAATAACCCCAGGTGGCCCCCTGCCGCTGCGCGGCTGTCCCCCTAAAGGGAGACTAATTCAGTGTCTTAGATGAATTTATCGATAGACTGGGAATTTACCCCCTTTAGGGGGGCAGGGGGGCAAAATATCAACAACATCAATATGATTTTATTGTCTTAACCTTATCTTCAAATTTCTGAACAACAGCCTGCTGAGTTTGAATTTTCTCATTCAGCTCTTGTTGCTTCCTGTCGTTTTCAGCGATCTCGTTATTAGCTTTATCTATTTCATTATTAGCTTTATTGATCTTTTCCTGGGAGGATTCAATACCGCTTTCAGCCTTATTTTTCCTCTTATCAAGCGAGTTGATGTAATCAGTTTTCTCTTTCTTAACTGCATCATCCTCAGGTGAACTCAATTGCTTATTCTGTGCAACAATCTCGCCTGATACCGAACTCAGCTCATTTTGCTGAATAGTTAAATTCTGTTTTTCGTTAAAAACAATTGTGTTTGAGGACTCAATGGACTTTTGAAGACGCGATTTTACTCTTTCAAGAGTTGAAAGTTCTTTTTGGAGGTCATGAAGTTTTTTATCTTCAGAATCTGATTGATCTTTGGCAAATTCCATGTATTGGTCTTTTGCAAAACTTTTAAGATAGGTTTTGGCTTTGTCAACATCTGTTTCATTTGTGTTTCTTTCAATATACTGATCCTTCTTAACTTCAAATGCAACGGAAAGCTTAACCATAGATTCAAGGCTGAGCATTTTGCTGTAAACATTTATCGGGTCTGGACTGATGTCTTTTATTTTTGCTCCAAAAATAGTCATTTCATTACCCTCTTTCACAATTTTGGATTTTGTGCCAGATTGCAACTCCTTTGTCCATGATTTCATTGTATTTTCATAGTTAACCTCAGGTATGGACACTGTTAAGCACGGTAAAGTTTCTTTTCCAAAGCTTAAACTGTCCTCCTCAACTGAGATTGGTTTTTGGGCCTTAATCCACAAACTGGAGAACACCAGTATTATTAAAAAGCTGAAGGTTGATTTCATAATTGTATATTATTAATAGTGAAAGTATATATTTATTCAGAAGACGTTAACTCGTTTAGAGTAACAAGTTGTGAAGACAAATGTTTAGGACCTGGGCGGATGGAGCTACCAAGAAAAGGAAACCGGAAGATGGCTTCTGCCTTCTGTACGAAAGACTTTTATAATTTAAACGAAAAAATTACCTGAACCACTTTTTAATCGGGATCGGTACAAATTCAGGAGTAGCATTTTTATACTTAATATATTCGTCACCGAAGAATTTTTCAAGCTCAATATATTCCTTCCTGATGCAAAATTTAAAGATGATGTAACCTGCAATACTTGAGGTCAGGATAAGCCATGAATTCATAAGAAGAGAGATTGAGGGTATTATAAACAGTAGTATCGATGAATAAAGCGGATTCTGACACAGATAATAAGAACCGTTTATAACTAGTTTTGTCTCCTTAAGACCTTTCAGTAAAAGCTTTACTGTCGTCGCATAAATGACCAATCCAAACACAAGCAAAATAATTCCTGCAATGTTAAGCGGTTTCGGATTATCTGAAATATAACTAAATTGACCTTTATACAAAATACTTAAAATGATAGTTAATGCAAGCCATGGAAGCAGAACAGTTGCAATTTTCGGACCTGATCCTAAAAAGTTTAGTTTTCCCATATTATTGATAATTAATTGTTTGACATAAAGAGGAACAATTTGAGGTTCAATTCTAATTTAGGAATTTCCTGCAAATGGTGAAGATTTACACAGATAATTATTTTTTAATTTGTGTAGATCAGCATGATCTGCGGGAAATAACAACAAGGAATGATTATCGCTAAAAAACACTAACTTTCCCAAAAAAACGGATAATATGAAGATTATCGCCGATGATAAGATTCCCTTTCTTAAAGGAGCTTTGGAGCCTTTCGCTGAAGTGGTTTATATTCCTGGGAAATTGATAAATAACGAAATGTTGAAAGATTGCGATGCAATGTTGATCCGTACAAGGACAAAATGCACGGACAATCTGCTTGAAGGTACCGGCGTAACGTTTATCGGTACTGCAACAATCGGATTTGATCACATTGATGTACATTATTGTAATAGAAAGAATATAATCTGGACAAATGCTCCAGGATGCAATTCATCGTCGGTTCAGCAATACGTTGCAGCCGCTTTACTTAAAATTTCATCTGAGTTTCACTTTAATCTAAAAGACAAGACCCTGGGTATTGTTGGAGTGGGAAATGTGGGGTCGAAAGTGGAAAAGCTTGCCCGCGTCTTAGGGATGAAGGTCCTTCTTAATGACCCACCCAGAGCAAGAGAGGAGGGAGATAAGAATTTTCAAAGTCTCGATACTATATTGTCAGATTCAGACATTGTGACTCTGCATGTACCACTTAATGTTGTTGACGAGGATAATACCTTTCATCTTTTTGATGAGGAAAGTTTCAGAAAAATAAGAAAGGGAGCGTGGTTCATAAATTCCTCACGTGGAGAGGTAACTGATACGAAGGCATTGAAGAAAGCTCTTGGTTCAGGTAAACTGGGTGGTGCTGTAATTGATGTATGGGAAAATGAACCGGATATCGATGCAGGTCTTTTGGCTCAGGCATTTATCACAACACCTCATATTGCTGGTTATTCGGCTGATGGAAAAGCAAACGGTACTGCAATGGTTGTCAATTTCTTAAGTAAGATACTTAATTTTTCTTTAGAAAACTGGTATCCAAAAGATGTGCCTGTTCCGACTTCACAAAATATTATAATTGATTGTTCAGGAAAATCGGATGAAGAGATAATAAGAGAAGCAGTTTCATTCACTTATAATATTGATGAGGATATTGCCAGTCTACGTCTTAATCCCTTTGATTTTGAAAAACTAAGAGGTGATTATCCCCTTAGGAGAGAATTCACGTCTTATACAGTAAATTTATTAAAGGCGAGCGAAAAAGTCAGTAAGATCCTTGAAACATTAGGTTTTAATGTTTCATCCGGGAACTAGTTGGTTGTAGGAACCGGTCGCGACCGTTCCCTACATGTTGGTGTGCTGCAAACTCCTTTACCTGAAAAGCGAATGCCTGAAGCCTGGTTTCAACAGAAACTGAATCCTGACCATCAAAGGCAATATTTATAAATGGAATATTATTATGATCTTTCCTGAGTGAATCACTTACCGATGCAACTAAAGTACCAGGCATACATGTGAAAGGAAGAATCGCCGCAATACCTGAGATGCCTCTTTGTGCAAGGGCGACTGACGTTCCAATTGAAACAGCCGGATCGCCATCGTAAAATTCACTTACATATTTGTTGCATAAATTGAGCATATCGTGAAGAGAAACATCCTTTTCGTGATCGATAAATTTCTCCAAACCATGAAGAAGAGAAGCTGAAATAACTTCCTGTCCTAATGCCTGAACTTTAGATTTCAGTACCCCTTTTTTATCATTTCTCCATATACTGTCGCGGGTAAAACGATGTGTTGAATAAGTTATCCATTCTGAAAAAGGAGCAACAATAACCTCAACACCAAGATCTTCAAGCCGTCTTGAAACATTACTGTTGCAGGCTGCATTATCACGCATGAAAATTTCCCCAATTATTGAAACGACTGGCTTCCTGTAGCTTTTGTCAACTTTCAGAGCTAAAAAATCCGACGCGATTTCCGCAAGGATTTTATGTAAACCCTTGGTTCCATTTTCAATACATTTTTCCAGTTTCAGAAGAGATTCTGAGTAAAGTTTGTCTGAGTCACCTGTATTTAATTCATAGGGTCGTGTTTCTCTTAGAATTTTCTGCAGATAATCAGCGACAACAAATCCCTTCCAGGCATTTATCCTGAATTTTTGTCCGTGTTCTCCTGCAACATCTTCGTAAGAAGTATCATTTGAAGGTGTTATAAGCTCGGCTTCATGGAAACCAAGTCTGTCGAAAAGAATTCTTTGAAATTGGTTATACTGGCCAAATCTGCACGGACCATTATGGTCAGGCATGAAAAAGCTCATTTTTGAGGGATCGGCCCCGGGTTCCGTGAGTTTTTTGAGAAAACTTCCTGTAGTGCAGATCATTGGGAAACATTCTTTTGATGAGGTGTATTTTCTTCCCAGTGCCAGAACTTCATCGTTTTGTTTCGGAAGTACTTCTGAAGCTATGCCAACGCTTCGGGCGGCTGCAGAGATCATGTATGCTCCGTCATTCATATATGGGAAGTAAAGAACTCTTCCTTTTTGAGGAGAGGAGGGGCTGGGTCTGGGCCGGAAAATTGTCAGATCTTTTTTCTCATTTTTCTCATAACCGTCAAGGCTATCAAGAAAAGCTTCAATACGCGTTATCATGCCGGCGTCAGCTGAATGTTCATCGATCTCAAGGTGCAGGAATGGTTTTCCTTTAAGTTCTTCAGTAACATAATGCCATATAAACGAATCGGGTCCGCAGCGAAAATTGCTGATATAAACAGCATGGAGCTTATCATTTTTCGCAACCAGCTGGGCAGCAGCTATAATTTTTTGCCCGTTTGGCCAGTACATATTTCTGTAATTTGTGAAAATGTTTACTGTTGAGAGATCAAGCATGTCGAGAGGGATAGGCATCACATTCTGACTAATAAGCTTTTCTATAAGTCCCAGATTTAGATATTGATCGGTAGTGTTATAAGGCCGCCCAAGAAGTACCACCGGACGAGCGTTTTCAGGTATTGTCTCCAGTATTTCTTTTCCATAATTAACCAGCTGATTCTCGAAAGTTGTCTGAACTTCATCGGCAGTATAAACTGCCTTTTTTATCTCATCTTTATCAATTCCGAATTTCTCACTGAAATATTCAGTCATTTCAACAAGAAGGGCTTTTTCAAAAAATCTGAAATGCAGCGTAGGGATAAGAAGTTTTGATTCATCAATTTTCCCTTTCAGTGCTGCCTTAATCATGAAAGGATACGTTTGAACCCATGGGCAATTACAGTTTTGTGTCTTATTGCCTTCTTTCTGTTTTCCGTTGACTATGAAGGGAAGAAAAATATAGTCAACATTCTGATCAAGCAGATCAAGAACATGACCGTGCATCAACTCAACCGGAAGACAGGTCTCGGTGGTTATAGTTTCAATTGACTTTGTTACAAGCAGTTTATCCGATTCTTTTGAGATTACCACTGTAAACCCTAACTGTTCAAAGAACGTCCTCCAGAATGGGAATTGTTGATAAAATACCATCAGAGCTCTCGGAATTCCTATCGAAGTGGATTTCCATGATTTTTCTTCCACAAATCCCTCCATGAGTATCTCAGTCCTTTTCTGGAATAGATTTGGGATATTATTATTCTGCTTTTTCCTGTCTTCAGTTTCGTACTTTTCACAGCGCCCGCCATAGAAAAGAGACTTCTTCTCCCCATCTATTTTTATCTTGCTGATTTCACAATGGTTTGTACAACCCTGACAAACGAACCTGCTTACATTGTAAGAGACATTTCTTACTTCAAATCCTTTAAATCTGCTAATCTGACCACTTGTCATCGATCTTTTGGCCAGAATAGCAGCTCCGATAGCTCCGGTAACATCAAAATGCGGAGGTATGATTATGCTTTTTCCAAGTACCTGCTCAAAAGCTGCAACTACTGCTTTGTTATTTGTTACACCACCCTGAAAGAAAATTTTGTTTCCTATTCGTCTGTCTCCAACTACCTTTTGAAGATAATTATAAACAATTGAATAGGCGAGTCCCCCAACCAGATTTTCATTTCTGGCTCCTTTTTGCATAAATGAATTAAGATCCGATTCCATAAACACGGTGCAGCGGTCGCCAAGTTTTACGGGTGACTTTGAGCTGAGTGCCAGGCATCCGAATTCCTCTGCAATTTTGATGTTCAGTTTTTCAGCCTGTTCTTCAAGAAACGACCCCGTGCCAGCGGCACAGACTTTATTCATTTCAAAATCAACCACAACACCATTTTGAATACTTATATATTTCGAATCCTGTCCGCCGACCTCGAAGATTGTGTCAACAGTAGGGTCATAATCAATAGCTGCAGTAGCCTGGGCAGTAATCTCATTTACAATATTATCTGCACCTATGAAATCTCCCGTGAGGTAACGGCCCGATCCGGTAGTTCCGGCACCAATCACAATTACATCCTGACCTACTTCATCGTATATTTCTGAAAGTCCCTTTCTGATAGCTTCAAGTGGCTTTCCGGCAGTTGGCAGGTACCGTCTCGAGACAACTCTGTGATATTCATCAATAAGAACCACATTCGTACTAAGAGAACCGATATCAAGGCCCAGGTAAACCCCGGTTTTCTTTACATTACTTTTGACAAAATCAACTGACTTCCTGTATTCAGCTTTTGATTCCCTTAGAGGAGGAAGGCTCGCAAAAGTTGTTGCTGTTCCTGAGAGATATTCCTCGAGTTTTTGTAACCCGGTAAAATGGTTCATCGAGAGCTTATTCGCCCGGGCATAATAAACCGCACCTATTGCTCCCATTGCAGAATGGTGTTCAGGTATTATCAGCTCACCTTCTGCGAGGTTAAGAGTCTCCCTGAATGCTCTTATCATACCTGTATTTGCTGCAACGCCTCCTGAAAAAACTACTGGTTTCCTAATTTCTTTGCTTCTGGCAACATTACTCCTGAAATTTCTTGCAAGGGCAAAACATAATCCTGCTACAATATCATGGAGTGGCGTAGCAATTTGTTGATGATGAATCATATCGCTTTTGGCAAAGACGCTGCAACGGCCTGCTATTCTAGGTGGATTAACAGATCTTAAGGCCATCATCCCGAACTCATTTTCAATAGACACTCCGATTCTCCTTGCCTGTTGATCGAGAAAAGAGCCTGTTCCTGCAGCACAGATACTATTCATCTCAAAATCCACAAGCCGGGAATGTCCGTTCCCGGAACTTTTCTCAAGAATAATAAGTTTAGAATCTTCCCCACCAATCTCAATAACTGTTCTGGCGTCAGGAAACAAAATCCCTGTTGATGTGGCTTGTGCGATAATTTCATTGACAAAAACACCTCCGATCAGACCTGTAGCAAGTTTGCCTCCGGTACCTGTTATAGCAATTCCTGATATTGTATTGGATGGGTATTTTTCAAGAACAGCCGATAGCCTTTTCCTTAGGACGTCAAACGGCTTGCCGAAGACATAATCATAATATTCCTCAATAATACTGTTATCACCATCAATAACTGCAGTGTTTAGTGAGACAGATCCAATATCGAAACCTAAAAAAATATCAGAATTGGATGAGGAACCTGACTTGTCCGCCATAAAGAAAAGTTTTGCAAAGTTTTAAAACATATTTTTTGGAACAGTAAGCTCAAATATATTAATTTCTTGAAGGAATTGTACATCAAATCAGTTTTCATTCATTTTTAGGTATTTATTATTTATTTGAATTTTCAAATTTTCAAAATCTCAACCTCATACCCATTCTTCCTGCAGTACCTGCCCGCTGATGCTTACAACAATTTTTTTAACAGGAACTTTCCTGGAGGCATTATCAAGCGCGGCTCTTACCATCTTTAGGAGACCGCCGCAGCATGGAACTTCCATCATCATTACTGTAATTGTATTAACTTTTGCAGCATCAATCAATGCTGCCAGTTTTTCGATATAAATATCAGATCCATTATCAAGTTTTGGACATGCAATTGCCAATGATTTACCCTTTAGAAAATTATTGTGAAAATTTCCCATTGAAAATGCCACACAATCTGCAGCCAGTAAAAGATCTGAATTCCTGAAACAGGAAGCATCCGGGTTTACAAGATGCATCTGAACAGGCCATTGCCTCAGTTCCGAAGGCTGATCTGTCAGAGTAATACTTCCATTTCTGTCGGTTTTCTCAATTACCATGGCTCTTGAACCCGGGCATCCGCCACCTTCGTGTACATTGATTGCAGAAACTTTCAACTGTTCTATTACTTTTGATTCATTATAAGGCTCTGCTTCCCTGGTCTCGATAGTGATTGCACCTTCAGGGCAATGCCCTATACAGGCACCCAGTCCATCGCACATTAATTCACTTACCAGTCTTATCTTACCATTAATAACCTGTAAAGCACCCTCATGGCAGTTCGGAACGCATTGACCGCAGCCATTGCACAGTTCTTCATCAATTTTTAAAATATCTCTTTTCATATTGGTGGTTTTTATTATTTCTTCCGCAAATATGAATAAATGAAAGAAGATGGATTGTAACAGATGTTACAAACTGAAGAAATTTTACCGGAGATTTTTTACAGGCCACGCCATGGCGTGGCCCTACGAATATATAATAAAAATGTAGGGTCATGCTATGGCATGACCCTACAAGATTGATAACAATTAAAATTTCAGCTCGCCATCATTCGCCATATTTATGAGCGCCACATAGATCATCTTAGATACATCTTCCATAATATCAATAGTAACTGCATCCGGATCATCACCCGGAAGATGATAATATACTTTTTTGTACCAGCCGGTAGTTCCAATCTCCATAGTTCTGTAACCGGCCATACTGAATACGACACCGTCGCTTCTTGGTCTGCCATAATATGCACCGGGAACAGGGGCAGAAGTTTGCATGGTCCGGTGAACGTATTGTGTATTTGCCTGTACAAAATAATTTAGTAAATCTTTGTAGGTACTTCCTGCACTAACTGACAGACCAGTACCATTACCAACCATATCAAGATTTATATAAGTCACTGTTTTATCCTTTGCAAAAACAGGTTTTTCAGTGTAAAGCTTACTGCCTATCAAACCTGATTCCTCACCCCCGAAAAAAAGAAACATGACGCTTCTTTTAAGACTAATCCCGGATAATGCCATTGCCTTGGCTGCTCCCATAATATCAATTATTCCGCTTCCATTATCAAGGGCACCATTTACAATTTTACCAGCTTTCCCTACTGCATCCAGATGTCCTCCAATGATAATAACTTCATTTTTCAGGACCGGATCAGTACCTTCAATCATGCCAATCACATTGCATGCCTTACCTTCGGGATGCCTGGTAGTGTTGGCTCTAATTGTAAAATATTTACCTGTTGAGAATGATTGTGGTTTAAACAATTTATTAATCTTTTCAATAACCTCCTTATTTGTTGTTTTCAATCCGGCAAAAATATCAGCAAGCGGTTGTGGTCCAATGCCGCAGACGATTATTGAAGGATCATATGAGATATTGGGATTTGCCATAGCTCCGTCAATATATAGTAAGCCGGCTGCTCCATGTTTTACAGCATTTTCAAGTTTATATTGATGGTAACAATATCCTACCCATTTTTTATATTCCGGATTTGAAGTGTTTGCATAAGGAACATCTCTGTTCATAAGCACAATTTTCCCTTTTACATCAATTCCTTTGTAATCATCATAACCAAGTTCAGGCGCAGTAACTCCATATCCGACAAAAACAACTTCTGCAGTAATTTCTCCACTCCCTGAATTCATTCCCGGATAATAATCATCAGGATAATTATAGTTTTTTCTGATAATTGTACCATCAGGCTGATTCAGGTTCAGACTCAGATAACCAACATCATTGATTTCAGTATATGGAAAGTTGAACCATTGAAAATAATCTCCGTTATCGCCAGCAGGTTTTATACCCCATTCTTTTAACTTGCCTGCCACCCATTCAGCACTCAATACAAATTCCGGTGTTCCGGTGAGTCTTCCTTTAAATTCAGGAGAACAAAGCTTTTGCAGCCATGTCATCATTTCTTCACTCTGGATGGAATGAAACTGATTGAGTAATTTTGATTCTGAACTTTCCTGTGAATAGACAAAACGAGGTACTGTAAATAATGCTATCAGAACGATGATGAGTATTTTTTTCATTTAATGTGATTTTTTAGAAGTGCTAAATGTAGAGGAAAAATAAATCCATTAACCGCAAAGGTCGCAAAGATTTTACGCAAAGACCGCAAAGTTCAGATCAATAAGGTTTTGGCTTTGCGTACTTTGCGCCTTCTTAGCGTACTTTGCGGTTAAAAGCGAATATGAAGAAGTAGGAGGCCAGGGGTGACGGGACATTTTAAGGTTGCTGGGAGAAAGCTTATTTACTAATTTTACGAAAAAATGATGGACTATTCAATATTATCTGATTCCCCGCTTTTCAAAGGAATGACAGCTGCAGATGTTGAAGAAATAATTACTCCGGTTTCTTTTCGGGTGAGGAAGTTTCAAACAGGTTCAATGATTTCGCAGAGCGGAGAAATAGTCGAATCCCTTATAATTGTGATGAGCGGGATTGTGAAGGGAGAAATGGTGGACTATGCTGGAAAGGTTATCAAAATTGAGGATATCCCAGCACCGGGAGTACTCGCCTCAGCTTTTATTTTTGGAAATAAAAACAGGTTTCCTGTAAATGTAATTGCGGTATCTGATGGAGAATTGCTCATGATCGGGAAATCTGATTTTCTTAAATTGTTAATGAGGTATGACATACTACTCGCTAATTTTCTGGATATTATATCATCACGCTCCCAGTTTCTTTCGGAGAAAATAAAGTTTTTGAATTTTAAAACAATAAAAGGGAAACTTGCCTTTTATATCCTGCAAAAATCAGGAATAAAAGGTGTATTGATAACCCTGGGAATGACGCAAAGTGATCTTGCTGATTTTTTTGGTGTTGCCCGGCCGTCGATTGCCCGTGCTCTTGGCGAATTGGAAGATGGAGGTTATATTGAAGCAAAAGGTAAAAGCATAAAAATAATTGATAAAGAAGGGCTTGCTGAACTCACTATTGACTGACAGGTTTTTCCAGATCCTCCGGAATAGTTCCTTTTACTACAGGCAGATTAATTACAAAACAAGTGCCTTCTCCCAGTTTGCTTTCAACAAATATATTGCCATTATTAATCTTTACTAACTCATAGCAAAGCTTTAGTCCAAGTCCGGTACCTTTTTCATTTTCCGTTCCCGGAGTGCTTTCAATTTCGGTAGCAGTAAAAAGATATTTTTGTTTTGTTTCAGGAATCCCGACCCCATTATCACATATTTTCAGCATAATGCCCTCTTGATTATTCGTTTTTTCTTTCAGAAGTATACTTATCCTTCCGCCTCTTGGTGTATACTTGACTGCATTTGATAACAGATTTCTGATAACGATATCCAGCAGATCCTTATCAACGAATGCGATGGGATTTCCGATCTGGGTGAAGTTAACAGAGATTTCTTTTTTATCAGAAGTTTCTTTGAAAATGCTAAGGTTGGTTAATATTAAATCAGCAAGGTCACGCTTTCCCGGTGAATATTTTATCTTATCTTCCTGATCTCTTCCCCATACAAGCATATTCTCGAGCAGACTGATAACAAGCTGTGCGTATTGAATACTCGAATTAGCAAAAGTGTCATACTTTTCTTTGTACTCTTTTTCCTTAAGAAGATTAAGCATATAAAGAATGTTTACAACCGGACTTCTTAAATCGTGCGCGATAACCGAAAAAATCCTGTTCTTTAATTGAATGGTATCTGATAACTGTTTGTTTTGAATGGCGATCATTGAGTTCTGTTTTTCAATTTCTTCATTCCTTTTTTTCAGTTCCAGAGTTCTTTCATTGACAAGTACCTCAAGGTTATGGTTTACAAAGGCAAGTTCATTCTGCAGTTTTTCTGTATTTCTGAATGCTTTTATCCACTTATACATTAAAAGAGCTGTCTGAATGAAAACAAAAAGCACAATAACATATGTAAGTACATATCCTAAACTTGTATCTGACTTCCCCATCGATACTTTCAGGTCATGTAATCCTCCTATGAACAAGAGAATAAAGGCGAGAAAGTATACAATATCCAGCCATTTTTTCTTTAATGACCCCAGGAAACTTTTATATAACAGATAGAGGATCAATAATATCATGAATGGGTAATAGGCAAGGGTAGAATAGCTGAAAATTCTCACAGGAAGAAATAGAGTCAATAATGAAGCAATAGAGAATAATATGGTTATTATCCATGCTAATATCCTGGCGAATTTTGAAGTATAAAGATTTAGAACAAACCATGACCAGCCTATTATAACCAGGAATAGCATCAGGTATTCAAATCTGATTATCCAGGTCCAATTCATATTGAACAGATTATTGACAAGGAAGTGTGTAGTAAAAAGTGGTCTCATCGCCAGTCCCATGGTCGCGAGGCTAAAAGCGCCCAAAAGTTTTTCTGACGGATTCAAAATATAAAATAACATGAAGAAAATTGAGAATCCGACAAGCAGACTCATTACAGACCATTCAGCTGCCCAGCTGGATGCCAGATTTTTCTGTGTTTCAGAAAATGTACCTAACTTAGCTGGCAGCCAGAAACCACCTCTGCGATGATGATAGTTTGATACGTTTATTATAATTCTTAGCGAGTCCGAGACCTGGTTAATCCTGAAAAAATTTCTTCGATACTCAGGTTTAGTCTCATCAGCTGATTTTCCGGGGACTCCGTTACCACCGTAGTATTTCCCATTAATGTATATATCGTAGGCGGAGTCAAAAACAGGGAGATCTATAGCTAATGGTGAGTTAAAATCCTTTGGAAGCAGTATTGTTAAACAATAGGTAGCATAGCCGAATTTTTCAGTTTTAAATGATTTTGCAGGATAATCTGTCCAATATGATGGTACCTTACCATAATAGTCCGGTTTAATATTGCCAGTTGAAAAATCGAATGGTCGTAGTTGCTTTTTCCAGTAGAATTCCCATTCACCATTTAAATTAATTAAAAAATGGTCGGAGTTTTTTAGTTCACGTAGATCGAGTGTCCCCTTTACTGCTTTATGAGTAGACTCAAGGGCAAAAATGTTTAATGTATAAAAAGACAGTAGGGCGCATAAAAAGATCTGCCGTATTCTCATATAGGAAATTTGAAAAGCAAATATAAGTCTTTTAGTAAAACAACAACCTCAGGATGTTTTGCGTTTTAATCTTTTGCCCTGTCAAACCTATATAAAAAAGTAAAGGCACCGGGCGGTGCCTTTTACTCGATTAACCTAAACCTGATCGTTGAATTCGCCGAATGGCGATTGTAGAGAAATTAAAATCGTTTTATATCTTTTTGTTCATAACTGCCAAAATGAAAATGAACTTTTAAATTATCTCTTTATATCTTCTATAATCTATAGACGTTTCGTAATTAAAAATGTTGCATCCTGTTCTGTTAAAGTTTTGTTAATCATTTGTTAAATTTCAAAACCTTAACTATAATCTTTCTCATTACTAAACAAGGAGCAGGTAAAAAGGTTCGAAAATTATTAATAAAAATAATTAACTTGCACTCAACTAATTTTTCATATGATTGAAAAACTTAAATATCAATTCATGATGCAGCGTCTGGGCAGAAGACTCTATTGTTGCCTCATGTTCTACAATTTCTGATTTAAGTTAGTTCTGTTCATCAGAATATTGACCTTCCACAAACCATTTTCCCTATTTAATAATACATCTTTTTTTATGAAAGGACTTATTTTCAGTGTTAAGAGATATTCAATCCATGATGGCCAGGGGATAAGGGTGACTTTTTTCATGAAGGGATGTCCGCTCAGATGCAGATGGTGCCATAATCCGGAAGGAATATCTCCTTTACCCGAGTCTGTTGTTCAGACAAACAGAATTGGTACACACGAATTCTCTCATGATGAAGAAGTAGGGAAGTACTATTCAGTTGATAATATTTTGGAAATTCTTGAAAAGGAGAAGGTCTTCATGAATCATTCAAAGGGGGGGGTAACATTTTCAGGAGGCGAACCAATGCTGCAGGCTGAGTTCTTATTTGAAGCATTAAAAGCGTGTAAGGAAAATGGTTATCATACAGCAGTAGATACCTCCGGCTACTCATCTGCCGGGAATTTTAAATCGATAATCCCATTTACAGATCTTTTCCTTTTCGATATAAAACACCTGGATGAAGCAAGACATCTTGAATTAACCGGTGCATCAAATAAAGATGTCCTTAATAATTACCTTCTTTTAACAAAGTGCGAAAAGGACATATATGTAAGAATCCCGGTTATCCCTGGTATGAATGACGACAATGATTACCTGGGAAGACTCAGATCTTTTCTGATCTCAACAAAGACGGATTCTCTGAAAAAAATTAATCTTTTGCCATTCCATAAAATCGGATCTTCAAAATATAAAAAGTTTAATATTCCATACAGAATGGAAGGTGTTGAACCTCCGGAGAGTAAACAAATGATAAAATTGAAGGAATTTTTTTTGGAAACCGGTATTCCGGTAAAAATCGGAGGTTGAAAGTATAATATTTATCAGATGTGCAAAATTTATCGAATAATAACCCTTTGAGATCCTTTGTGACACTTTGTGTACTTTGTGGTAAAAAAATCCTTTAACAACAAAGGTTCACTAAGGAATTCACGAAGGTTCACTAAGGCACTAATAAAGAAGAAAGATGAAATTATCGGATCGTGTAAAAAAACTAAGGGATCAAAGCCTTAACGCAGTTGAAAAGATAAGCGCAGAAAGAGCTTTGCTGATCACTCAATTCTATAGGAGCGATGAAGCACGTGAACTGTCGCCGCCAATGAAACGGGCCAGGGCTTTTGAATTTCTTTTGAAAAACAAGAAATTATGTATTAACGAAGGGGAACTGATAGTAGGAGAGAGAGGTCCCGCTCCAAAAGAAACTCCTACTTATCCGGAGATCAGTCTGCATTCATTGAAAGATCTGGAGATCCTCAATTCAAGGGATAAGGTTTCATTCATGGTTGATGATGACGTGAAAAATGTTTATGAGAAGGAAATCATTCCATTCTGGAAAGGGAAGAGTAATCGCGACAGAATCATGTCTCTTATGACTCCGGAGTGGCTCGATTGTTATGATGCCGGGATATTCACAGAATTCCAGGAACAGCGTTCTCCCGGACATACAGTTCTTGGTTACAGGATGTTTAAAACGGGATTTCTTTCAGTAAAAAAAGAGATAAGGGCAACAATAGAAAATCTTGATTTTTTCAATGATAGCCAGGCCTATGAAAAGTTGGAGGAATTATACGCAATGGATGTTACCTGCGATGCAATTATAATGTACGCAAATCGCTATGCAGAAGAACTTGAAAAACTTTCCTTTGATGAAAAGGATAATGAAAGGAAGAAGGAACTGATAAAAATGGCGGACATTTGCCGGAAAGTTCCTGCAAATCCTCCTGAAACTGTCCATGAAATGCTCCAGCATTACTGGTTCATCCATTTAGGAGTTATTATTGAATTGAATCCATGGGACTCCTTTAATCCGGGCAGACTCGATCAGCATCTGTATCCTGTTTATAAACAGGAAATTGAATCAGGATCATTGACGGATGATGGTTTAGATGATCTTCTGGGATGTTTCTGGGTAAAATTTAATAATCATCCTTCTCCTCCAAAGATGGGAGTCACTGCCAGTGAAAGCAGTACTTTCACCGACTTCTGTCTTATAAACCTCGGAGGTGTAAGACCTGATGGAACAGATGCCGTCAATGAAATGTCGTATATCCTTCTTGACGTTATTAAGGAGATGCGTATTCTTCAGCCCAGTTCCATGATACAGATATCGAAAAAGAGCCCTGACAGATTCATTCATAAAGCTCTCGATATTATCAGAACCGGATTCGGGCAACCGTCATGTTTTAATACTGATGCCATAATCCAGGAATTGCTCAGACAGGGAAAGACATTAGTTGATGCCAGGAACGGAGGTGCCTCAGGATGTGTTGAAACAGGGGCTTTTGGTACTGAAGCATATTGGCTGACAGGTTATTTCAATCTTCCGAAAATTCTGGAAGTGACTCTCAATAATGGTGTCGATAAGAGGACAAAAAAGCTTGTCGGACTTAAAACTGGTTCTGTTAATGATTTCGGGGTCTTTGAAGAGCTCCTTGAGGCATTTAAACTCCAGGTCAATTATTTTGCCGGCATAAAAATAAGGGGCAATAATGTGATCGAAAAAACTTTTGCAAGTTGGCTGCCGGTTCCATTTCTTTCACTTCTTGTAGAAGATTGCATCGCAAACGGGAAGGATTATAATGATGGTGGAGCAAGGTATAATACTTCCTATATCCAGGGAGTCGGACTTGGTAGTATTACTGATATGCTGACCTCTATACGATATAATATATATGATAACAAAAAGATTAGCTGGAGAGATTTAACAACCGCTTTGGAAGCAGATTTTTCCGGGAATGAACAAGTACAATATGAGTTGATCTATAATACACCAAAATTTGGCAATGATGATGACTATGCTGATCAGCAGGCTGTTTCAGTATTTGAAATTTTTTACGATTCAGTTAACGGCCGGCCAAACACCAGAAACGGAGTCCACAGGATCAACATGTTACCCACAACCTCTCATGTTTATTTTGGTAGTGTAACCGGAGCCACCACAGATGGGCGAAACGCGTTCCTGCCATTTTCAGAAGGTATTTCTCCTTTCCAGGGGGCAGATCATAACGGCCCGACTTCTGTCATAAAATCTGTTTCAAAAATTGACCACCTCAGAACAGGAGGAACATTATTAAATCAGAAGTTCTCTCCCTCATTTTTTGAGGATGAAGAGAGCTATGAGAAACTGACCGCATTAATCCGCAGCTATTTCAGTCTCGATGGTCATCATATTCAATTTAATGTAGTAAATGCCGCGACACTACGCGATGCTCAGAAATATCCTGAACGGTACAGAGACCTGATCGTTCGTGTTGCAGGGTATAGCGATTATTTCAACGACCTTGGAGAAGATCTGCAGAATGAAATAATAAAGAGGACGGAACACGGGGAGGTATAGCCTCATCCCCTTCTGCCCCCCCTGCCCCCCTAAAGGGGGGTCAATTCTGTGCTTTTTAATTAATTCATTAATGTCACCGAATTAGGGGGACAGACGCGTAGCGGCAGGGGGTGCCATGCTGTTAAAAAGGATTTTGGCAGAGGTTATTTTTTCTTATCCTTCATCTCATTAAACACCGATGTAGCAGTTGCAATAACTCCCGATATATCAGTCAGATTTGACGGTATGATTACAGTATTGTTTGTTTTAGCAATATTTCCGAAAGCCATAAGATATTGTTCTGCAATCCTCAGGTTCACAGCATTCAATCCGTTTTCTTCCGATATTGCTGAAGAAATTGCTCTCAATCCGTTTGCAGTAGCTTTTGCAAGCTGCTCTATCTCTGATGCGCGACCTGCAGCCTCGTTTATACGTTTCTGCATCTCACCCTCGGATTTTTTAATTAATTCCTGTTTGTCACCTTCTGCGTTATTTATCTTGGCCTGTTTTGTCCCTTCGGATTCTGCAATTACTGCTCTTTTCTCTCTCTCTGCCCTCATCTGTTTTTCCATTGCATCTTTTATGCTCTGTGGAGGTGAGATATTTTTCACTTCATAGCGTGTTACCTTAACACCCCATGGTTCACTGGCTTTATCAACAGCTTCAACTATAGTTACGTTTATAGTTTCCCGTTCTTCGAATGTTCTGTCAAGCTCCAGTTTGCCGATTACGCTTCTCATTGTGGTCTGTGCTATCTGAATTGATGCAAATCTGTAATTATCAATTCCATAGGATGCTTTCTGAGGATCAAGAACCTGTAGATAAAGTATCCCGTCAACCTCAACTGCGATGTTATCGCGTGTGATACATATTTGTGGGGCAACATCAATTGCCTGTTCTTTAAGAGTATGCCGGTACCTTACTTTATCTAAAAAAGGTACGATTAACTGGAATCCTGCTGTATATGTTCCTTTGTATTTGCCCAGTCTCTCAACGATAATAGCTGTTCTTTGCGGAACAATTTTAATCATTGATACGATGAGGATAAATCCCAGGAAGATAATTCCAATAAGAATAAAAGTAGTGCTTGATCCTTCCATTTTAGTTAATTTTTAGGTTCTACAATTAGTTTAAAGCTGTTCTTTTCAATAATAATTACTCTTTGTCCTGCCTTAATATCTGTGCTCGATTCAGAAGTCCAAATTGTGCCCTTGAATTCAACTTTCCCTTGTTTTATTCCTCCAAAATCGTTTGTGGCAAGAGCTTCCTTTCCTGTAAATTCATCTTCAACCTCCGCTGATTGTGAACCCCTGTTGAAAAAGAATTTCTTTTGAATCATTCTTCTTAGCGCTATCAGTAATAAAAGAGAGGTTATAGCGAAAATGATTATCTGCAGGTTATTTCCTGGATGACCAATCAGACATATCAGCGCAGTTATCCACGCACCAAGTCCAAAGAAGAAAATGATAAATCCGGGCATGACCAATTCGAGCAAGAAAAAAACCAGCCCCAGAATGAACCAGAAAAGTTCAGGCCTGGGAAAAATGTTTGAGACCATAACAGATAATTTAGTTTGATTAGCGAGATGAACGTTTAGTACAGTAAAGATATGATAAAAAATACAGATAATTCAAAAAATTGAACAGCGTTTTGATTGTCGTAAAATTGAGATTAGCCAGGTTGGTATGATTGAAAGAAAAATTTTTAATTCCAGCTTTTCTTTGTAATTTTATGTCCAATAATTCACTGGAACAAATCGATTTTCCAATAGATCTCATCCGTTGGTTTAACGGGATAAGCAATAAGATACAAATTTATACAGCTTCGTATCAGAATGTCTTTAATTAATAACCAGGTTTAGGAGGCAAGTGAGATGGATAAAATCTTTAATTATTTCGATGATCGTTACAGAGATTCAATACTCAAAAAAGACCCTGCTGATGACGGACCCGTTATTACCATTTCGCGTACGACAGGATGTGATGCCCGCCAGGTAGCTGCCAATCTTGTTGAAATCCTTAACACCCGATTTGGTACCAACAAATGGAAATGGGTTGATAAGGACATAATCTACGCTATTGCTAAAGAGCTTGATACAGATGCCCTGCGTGTGGAAAATTTTTATCAGGGGTTTAAATTGTCAAATATTTCAGAAATGATTATGGCTTTTTCGGGCGGTTTTGTCAGCGACCTTAGGATTAAAAAAGCTATAAAAGATGTAGTTCTTTCAATGAGTAAAGAGGGATATATTATTTTGGTTGGAAGGGGGGGTGTCTCAATTGCCAAAGAGGTATCAGATGCATTACATATAAGACTTGTCGCTCCTTTTTACTGGAGAGTTGAAAATGTGATGAAAAAAAAGAAATGTCCCTGGAAGTTGCTGAAGAATATGTTATCGCTACCGACGAAAAACGATTCAAGCTTATAGAGACATTTCTTGACAAAAAACCTTTAAATATTGATTATCTGTTTGATGCAACTATTAACAGAAGTTCCTACACTATTCAGGATATAGCATCTATGATTCTGATAATGTATGAAAAGAAAATCTGTACTCAGATAGAAGCCAGAAAGAAAAGAGCCAGGATTATTTGATGAGCCCCTTCACCCCTAAAGGGCATAGCCGTCAAGCTAAGGACTTGAATATATTAAAATATGGATAGAATTTACTAAAACAGAATGTAAAATATTGAGATTAAGCTTTTGAAGGAGGGGTGGCCGGACCACTTTTTAATTATGATACAAATACTAATACCGGCCGGGGTGGTTGATTGTTTATTACAATTCCGAATCTTTTCTTTTGAAGGTTTATCATATCTCATTTAGCTGATGTGCACTAGTTCCTAAATGATGATCTGAGGAACTTAAGGTTTTTCCTGTTGAAGAGATATTCGTTTTGCATACCAATAAAGGTAAGAAGATGAAATCAATGAATCAACCACCCCGGTCGGGCATAAAATATGTATATATATGATAATCAATAGTCCCGACCACCCCTCCTTCAAAAGGAGGGGAAACTTTTTTATGCTGTATTTCATCCATCCCCAAAGCTTAGCTTGACGGCTATGCCCTAAAGGGGGGTAAATCCTCAGGCGATAAATAATTTCATAAATTGTACCGAATTAGTCCCCCTGGGGGGAGATCCCGATAGCTATCTGGCGCGTAGCGGCAGGGGGTCATATGCAATTAATAAAGCGAAGTTTACACTTCGCTTATCCTATTTGTCAGTCACTCACAATTACATCCAGCCACCTTTTTAATGTGTTCGCATATTCTTAAATCAAGACTTTTCTTGTACAAATCCCAATCGGTTATAGGATATTTAGCCACTCCGCTATCCATGGCTGCTTTTGCAACTGCAGGTGCAACCCGGGATATTAATCTTGGATCAACTGGTTTTGGAATGATATAGTCTTTTCCGAAAGCTAGTTTTTCGATGTTGTAAGCCTTCAGCACGCTTTCAGGTACCGGTTCCTTGGCAAGAGCAGCCAATGCTTTTGAAGCAGCCAGTTTCATCTCTTCATTGATAGTTGATGCCCTCACATCCAGGGCACCTCTGAAAATAAAAGGGAAACCTAATACATTGTTTATCTGATTAGGGTAATCCGACCTGCCGGTTGCAAAGATCATATCATCTCTTGTTGCCATTGCATCTTCAAAAGAAATTTCAGGATCAGGATTTGCCATTGCAAAAATGATTGGATTGTCTGCCATCGATGCCAGCATTTCTTTCGACATCATACAGGAGGTAGAAAGTCCCAGAAACATATCCGCACCTGCTATTGCCTGTTCAATGGTATCGATATCCCTGCCGGTTATAAATTCCTGTTTATATTTGTTCAGATCTTTTCTCTTTTTATTGATAACACCTTTTGAATCACACATCACAATATTCTCCTTCCTTACACCAAGAGCGACGTATAGCCTTGAACATGATATTGCAGCTGCCCCTGCGCCACAAACTACCATCTTTAAGTTCTCTATCTTTCTTCCTGTTATTTCGAGTGAGTTCAGCAGACCAGCGGCTGAGATTATTGCCGTTCCATGCTGGTCATCATGGAAAACCGGAATATCAAGAATCTTCTTTAACTCTGTTTCCACTTCAAAGCACTCCGGAGCCTTTATGTCTTCCAGGTTTATTCCACCAAAGGTCGGAGCAATTTGCCGGCAAAACTCAATCAGCTTCACCGGGTCTTTTTCATTTACTTCTATATCAAATACATCGATATCAGCGAAGACTTTAAAAAGGAGCCCTTTGCCCTCCATAACCGGTTTGCCGGCCATCGCACCTATATCTCCCAGACCCAGAACAGCAGTCCCATTTGAGATTACTGCCACAAGGTTTCCTTTTGCCGTATACTTGTAGGCATCTTCAGGAGTCTTTTCTATTTCCAGACATGGATAAGCGACCCCCGGGGTGTATGCCATACTAAGATCAAACTGAGTACAGTATGGTTTTGTCGGTATGACCTCTACTTTACCATGCCTTCCTCTGCTATGATAATGAAGAGCGTCTTCTTTTGTAACTTTTGGCATTTTGACTAGGTTTTTATTTTAGTTAAAAAATATACAAATAATTTCCAAGTTAATTATTTAAAATTTAAATAATTATGAGAAAAATCAGGGTCAGAAAATGGCTGAATATGATTGATACATTATTTATTTCCCTGTATCTCATATTGTAATGCTTAGAACCTGCCAGCTTCTCTTCTTTTTAGTTACCTGTTTTAATATTGCAGGAATATATTTTGCATTACGAACAAAATTAGATATTTTCAACGCAGTTTTGTCAATAGTTATTATAAGATATCATAATGAACGTTTTTATGAATAAAAACATTGCTATTGGTACTGATATTGGTGGAAGTCATATCAGTTGTGCTGCCATTGATCTGGCCTCCGGAAAGATTCTGAGAGATACTTTAACTGAAAGACAGGTTGACAACCAGGCTTCGGCAAGTATAATAATAGGGATCTGGAGCAAAGCCCTGTCGGACGTTTTAGCAAAAGTCCCGGTTGAAAATGTAAAAGGGATAGGTTTTGCTATGCCGGGTCCGTTTGATTACGTGAAAGGTATATGTTATATCCATGGTGTGGCAAAATATGAAAACCTTTACGGATTTAATATAACTGATGCTATTTCAAGTAGCCTGGGTGTTCATGATGATTTTCTTATCCGGTTTATGAATGATGCTTCTTCATTTGCAGTTGGAGAGGCCTGGGCAGGAAGTGCAATGAATTTTAAACGGTCACTTTCAATTACACTCGGGACAGGGTTCGGTTCAGCTTTTATCAGTAATCGCATACCAATTGTTGATGGTCAGGAAGTGCCCAAATTAGGTTGTATTTACCATCTTCCCTATAAAGACGGAATAGCGGATGACTATTTTTCAACAAGGGGATTATTGACCAGATATAAGAAACAAACTGGCAAGGAACTAAGTGGAGTCAAGGAACTCGCTTCACTTGCTTCATCCGATAAAACAGTTATGGACCTTTTTACCGATTTTGGCGATAATGCAGGATTATTTCTGGCTCCATGGCTTAAAAAGTTTAAAGCTGAAATACTGGTGGTTGGCGGAAATATTTCTCACGCGTACTCTCTTTTTGGTGATGTCTTTGAAAATAGATTGAGGGAAGAGAATTGTGACTGTAAAGTAGCTATCTCTAAACTAAAAGAGGATGCAGCACTCCTTGGAAGTGCATATTTGCTGAATGATGATTTCTGGAAATCGGTTCAACATGCGCTGCCATTAATGTGATCCAATGGCTGACGCCCGACACCCGACGCCCGACACCCGACACCCGACACCCGACACCTTAACCTTAACCTTAACCTTAAAAATATGACTACGCAAAAAGTGAATATCCCCAAAATACTTCCGGTTCTTATTGGATTTTTTGTAATGGGCTTCGTTGATTTAGTAGGTATAGCCACTAATTATGTTAAAGCTGATTTTCACCTGTCGGACACAATGGCAAATTTATTGCCTTCGATGGTTTTCTTTTGGTTCCTGGTATTTTCGGTGCCCACAGGATTATTAATGAATAAAATTGGCAGGAAAAACACTGTTCTTCTTAGTTTAATTATAACTCTTCCGGCTTTACTCATTCCTATATTAACATATTCCTTTAGCTCAATGTTAATTTCTTTTACGCTGCTGGGCATAGGTAATACAATGATGCAGGTTTCATTGAATCCACTCTTAGCAAATATTGTTGACAAGAAAAGGATGGCAAGCACACTGACATTTGGGCAATTTATCAAAGCCATTGCCTCTTTTGTCGCTCCAATTTTTGCTGCATGGGCTGTTGTGAGGTTTTTAGATTGGAGAATGATTATGTTCCCGGTATTTTTTACAGTATGTTTTTTTGTTTTAGCATGGCTGTTCTTTACAAAAATTGAAGAGCACAATATCGAAACCAAAGTAGCTTCTTTTAAGGAGTGTTTCTCATTACTTGGAGATAGATCCATATTACTGTTATTTTTGGGCATTATGGCTCATGTGGGTCTGGATGTTGGCATTAACACTACTGCTCCAAAACTACTTATGGAAAGGCTGCATATCGACCTTGCCGATGCAGGTTATGCAACAAGTTTCTATTTTATCTTCCGTACTGCAGGATGTTTATTGGGATCAGGTTTATTGGCTAAATTCTCTGCAAAGAAAGTTTTTATCGTAAGTGCAAGCATGATCCTTATAGGTATTTTATGTCTGTTTATACCCGATAAAACTATAATGTACTCTGGTATTGCTTTGTTTGGTCTGGGCAATTCGAATATCTTCTCTGTTATTTTCTCGCAGGCACTTTTAGACAAGCCCTCGTCTCATAACGAGATTTCAGGACTAATGATAATGGGTATTTTTGGGGGAGCTGTTTTTCCATTGATTATGGGTGTTTCATCTGATTTTTTCGGTGGACAGTCTGGTGCATTATATGTTCTCCTGTTTTGTATTGCATATCTGCTGACATTTGTTTCAACCAAAATTAAAACCTTTACTTCCGTTGAATAAAACGGAACACCAGGTTAGTGATCTGAGCACTGTGGCTATTGGAATGTCAATGTTGTATGTTATACCTTTTGTCCATATCATTTTACACATTTAAGAGATAGAAAATATTAAGATTTTCATTGCTTTTCATATTAAACAGGCTCCGAAGCCTGTTTTTTTATTAATAATCTTCAAAAATCATTACGATGATATGTCGGTTTAATTTATAACATCATTTTTCATCCAGACAAATTCAATGTATATACAGTAAAAGTAGTGGTTCGTACAAATCAGAACAAAGAAGTGAAATATTAGAAAAGATCACACTAAATTTATTAGTGATTTAGAAGAGTCTGTTAATGCATAATGAGGGTAAAAATGGGGAATGGGAAACTTATTTCATCCATTTCATTTCTGCTATTTTCAATCTTATTCATCCTGTTTACATGCTGCAGGCATAGTATGGGAAAAGCAGAAAAGAACGCCTCAGGACGTGGTCAGGCACAGATGACGGAAACTGATACATATCCTGCTTATGTAAAATACAGGTCTTTTCAAAATCCGGACTCAACATGGGGGTACACAATTTTTGTGAATAGTAAACCTTATCTGCATTATAGCAAGATACCGTTTAATAGCAAAGGATTCCCCTCGAGAAAAGAGGCTGAAATAGTTGCTAGAGCTTTTAGTGAAAATGATTAAGAATGGTGACCCGAATCCAAAATTGAATAAAAAATTAATAGATAGCCTTGAACTGAATATGATAGAAAAAAGCATAGGCGAATAGATTTAGGTTTAATTTCTCCACTGTTCCGGAGTTCCCCTTTCCCCATTTTCCCAATTACTCCGGAACATTTCATCCCCCTTCATGGCAACCAGCCGGAAGGGGGTTCCTTTTTTCCGGTATGTGGTAAGCGGTATGCGGTATTCGGTCAACTTGCACCGCAAACCGCAAACCGTACACCGCACACCGCATGCCGGTTTCCGGTTTATTAAAAATAGAACTTCTTCCATTTGTAATTTGAGGATAAAACATGCAAATTGCACTACATTAAATTGATTTTGAGAATCTGTATCTTCAAACTCTAAATTCGTAATTCATAATTTTTAATTCGTAATTCGTAATTCATAATTATTTAAATGAAAAGAATTAAAATAAACCGGCGTGATTTTTTTAGGAAAACAGCAACTGCAGCTGTCGCTTTGACGATTCTGCCCCGCCATGTGTTTGGTGGTAAAGGCTATACGCCTCCAAGTGACCAATTAACAAAAGGTATTGTGGGAGTGGGAGGAATGGGCAGAGGCCATTTTGAATATGAAGGAACACGTCTTGCTTGCTGTTTGCGATGTTGATCAAACTCATCTTGCTGATGCTATAGCTGCTGCAGGTGGTAATATTACCGGCTACCATGATTTTCGTGAACTCATTGCCAGACCCGATATTGATATTGTTCATATTGCCACACCTCCTCACTGGCATGGAATAATATCAAAAACCGCAGCTGAAGCAGGAAAAGATATATGGTGTGAAAAACCGATGACAAGGACAATCGGTGAAGGAATAAAAGTTGTTGAAGCGGTTCAGAAATATGGAAGGATGTTCCGTCTTAATACCTGGTTCAGGTTTAAAGATCAGTTTTATGGATTAGGAACTACTGTGAAACCACTTAAAAAACTTATTGATTCCGGTGCCCTTGGCTGGCCGCTTAAAGTGACCGTTAGCGGAATTACCGGTTATGACTGGAAATTTTACTGGAGCGGACTTCACAATCTTCAACCACTGCCTGTTCCTCCTGAACTGGATTATGATTTCTGGCTCGGTCCCGCTCCCTATAAACCATATAACCCTGAGCGCGTTCATACTAAATTTCGTGGTTACTGGGATTATGATGGAGGCGGTTTGGGTGACATGGGGCAGCACTATCTCGATCCTGTTCAGTATATCCTTGGCAAAGATGATACCGGACCAGTTTCAGTTGAAATAGATGCACCTGAGCAACATTATGATGCTGTTGGTTCATGGAGAAGAATTACTTATACCTACGCTGATGGATGCCAGATAATTCTTGATGGTGAAAACCGTGATAAAAATGCAGCTTATATCGAAGGACCTCATGGAAAAGTTTTTAAAGGCTTTAAATCGGACATTCCTGATCTTCAGAAACTGATTGATTCCCTGCCTGATCCCGCCCCTCAGATTACTAAATTCACCGAATCTGTTCTTACACGGAAAAAGTTTGCTCTTAATGAGCTGAATGGTCACCGGTCGTGTTCAATCGTTAACCTTGGTGTCATAGCACTGCGTCTGGGAAGAAATCTTAAATACGATCCTGTCAAACAGGAATTTATAGATGATGAAGGAGCTAACAGGCTCATTAATCCTCCTATGCGTGGACCATGGAAAATCTGATTCACAGCTTAATTTTTAAATTAGAAAATCTGATAATATGAAAATTTTAAAAATACTTTATGTGACTTTCTCTCATTCTTGATTACACTGGTTTCATACTCCCAGGATAAAAGGACAACTGAAACAAAAGTAGCCGATCTTCTTGCCCGGCTGCCTGCCAATGATCAGCTGTTAACTAATAAGCTTATGGCTGATATGATGTCTCTTGGAGAAACAGGAATCAGACAGATTTGTAATCAGATTGTTCCGGCAGGAACAGGCGATGATACACGCCCAAGATACGCTGTTGAAAGTCTTTCCAGGTATCTCTCAGGGAACAACCCGGGAAACGCAAAAGATGTGTGGGAAAATATCTGTATAAATTATGCTACTGAACAAACAGACTTTGGTGTGCAAGATTTTTTATGAAACAACTTCAGCAATTTGGGGGTATTAAGTCAGCAGAAGCAATGAAAGTTTATCTTACCTCAAAGGAACTTTGTAATCCTGCTCTTGCCGTTATTTCTGCCGCAGGCGGTAAATCGTCAGAATCAATTTTAGCAGAATCCTTAAAAGATAAGGACCTTCGAGTGCCCGGCAGCAGTTATGAATCACTTGCATTATGAATTCTCAGATTGCTGTAAATGAATATATTAAATGGGCAACAATAAATGATATTAATATTAAAGCCTCAGCTTTCAATGCACTTGCCAGGAGCGGAAATGATGCTGCCTATTCTAGTTTTGTCCAATGCAGCTCAGGCTGTGCTTACCGGTGGGAACCTTCCGGCGCTACAGCTTCATTATTGAATTATGCAATCGTAGTTGGACAAAAAGGTGATATAAAAAAGGCTGATAAGATTTGCAAGCTTGTTATGTCAAAATGCGATGACAACATTACAATTCAGAATAAGACTGCAGCTTTAGGCATCTTTGTCTCATTACACGGCATAGAAGCATCGGGGGAATTACTCAAAGCGTCTTCATATTCAAATATTAAATACCGGAATGCTGCAATACGGATGTCTCTTGGAATTCCTGGCACTGAAATAGTAAAAACATGGATCGCTTACTTTCCAAAAGCTGCTCCTGATGCAAAACCCGAAATAATAAAAATGCTGGGGCAAAGATCTGACCCGTTAGCGCTTCCTCTCATAACAGCCTCACTGTCAGATAACGATCCAACGGTAAGAAAGGAAGCCTCTTCCGCTATAGTGATATTAAGTGAAACTAAATCAATCCCTGCATTGATAAATTATATGATGAAATTCAGCAGCGATGCTGATCAGGCGGCTGCAAAATCAGCACTCATGACAGTATGCGGAAATGATAATATATCACTTCTCGCTGCCTGTTTTGAAAAGCGGAAATCTGGCAGCAAGGAAAAGTACAATTGAACTTCTCGCATGGAATAAAAACAAGAGTATTTCAATGAGGTTCTTCCTTTTACTTCATCTGATGAGGAACCATTGAAAGCTGCCTCAGTAAAAGCACTTGCGTAATTTGGCCGGTCCATCTGATCTCAATAAATTGATTGAACTGATATCACGTTACGGATAACCCGGAGTATATCGATGAAATTCAGGCTGCTATTGCAAATGCTGCTCTCCAAATAACTGAACCCGAAAAAAGATCTTCAGTTATTCTTAATGCATTGACAGGAGAGTAATCAAAAAGTAAAACTTATTCCTGTTCTGGCAAAAACTAGGTGGAAATGAGGCCTTAAAAGCCATTTTTAAAGAATTTGAAAATGGAAATTCTGAGATCCGTGATGTGTGTTTCACAACTCTTACAAACTGGAAAGATTATTCAGCCACTTCTGCTTTGTACGAAATTTGTGCTTCAGGAAATAAAACATATGAAGGACCTGCTTTTGAAGCATTTATAAAACAAATAAAATCTGCTAATCTCAATGATGAGCAGAAACTGCTTCAATTGAAGAAGATCATGCCTTTTGCTTTGACTACTGATCGTAAAATTGAAATTCTTACTGAAACAGGAAAACTCAAGACTTATCAGGCACTTTATTTTATTGCTGATTATCTCGACGATCCTTCAACTTCAGCAGCAGCTGCCAAATCAGCATTGACAATAGCTCTGCCTTCAGTAGATTCAAAAGCTGGATTATATGGTACTCTTGTAAAAGAAATTCTTAAAAAGCAGCAGGGAAACTTAAGGGACAGGAAAGCGGGTATGATAGTGAAATGATGAATAAATATATTGCAGGAATGCCGGCGGACGAAGGTTTTAAACCGATGTTTAATGGGAAAGATCTTTCAGGCTGGCAGGGACTTGTTGAGAATCCTGTCTATAAGGGCAAAGATGAAACCCGCCGAGCTGGCAAAAAAACAGATTGAAGCCGATAAAAAAGTATCAGGAAACTGGAGTGTGAAAGATGGCTGTATCTGGTTTAACGGGGAAGGGAATAATCTCTGTTCAATTAAGCAATATGGTGATTTCGAAATGCTGGTTGACTGGAAGATCACAAAAAAGGGCGACAGCGGGATATATCTGAGAGGGTCACCACAGGTTCAGATCTGGGATACTTCAAGGGTAGAGGCAGGAGCACAGGTTGGTTCCGGTGGTCTTTATAATAACCAGAAGGATTTGTCCAAACCTCTTAAAGTTGCTGATAATCCTGTTGGAGATTGGAATACTTTCAGAATTGTAATGATCGGAGAAAAAGTATCTGTCTGGCTGAATGGAGAACTTGTTGTTGACAATGTACACCCTGGAGAATTACTGGGATCGCAGTATTCCTATTTTTCCGACCGGTTCAATTGAACTTCAGGCTCATGGAACAGATCTGGCATTCAGAGATATTTATGTCAGGGAAATCAGTGAAAAAGAATTTAATCTCACTCGCTGAAGAAAAATCTCAGGGATTTACAGCTCTTTTCAACGGCAGAAATCTTGATAACTGGGTTGGGAAATAAACAATCGTATGCAGCTGAAGATGGAATGATTGTTATCAAACCGGTAGATGATTCAGGCGGAAACCTTTATACTGAAAAGGAGTTTTCCGATTTTGTTTTTCGTTTTGAGTTTCAACTGACGCCTGCTGCAAATAATGGTATCGGTATCCGTGCTCCACTCACAGGCGATGCTGCTTATGTTGGGATGGAGATACAGGTTCTTGATAACACCGATCCGGTTTATGCAAATCTTCAGACCTTATCAGTATCACGGATCAGTTTATGGCGTAATACCTGCCAGAAGAGAATTCCTGAAACCTCTCGGGGAATGGAATTATGAAGAAATTACTGCTAAAGGAACTAAAATAACTGTTGTACTTAACGGAACCACAATTGTTGATGGAGATATTGCAGGTCCAAGAGATAATGGAACGATGGATCACAAGGAACATCCCGGTTTGAAGAATCAGACCGGGCATATTGGATTTCTTGGACATGGATCGCTTGTCAAATTCAGAAATATAAGAATTAAAGAACTGTAACAGTATAATTCCCTGAAGGGGATAGGGGTGGGTATAAATCTTTTATAATACGTTTAAGCAGATAGTAACTAAAGGGCTGTAACGAAATAATTCCCCTCCCTGGAGGGGATAGGGTTGGGTTTTAATATTTCAAAATATGTTTAATAAAAGACTGATAAAAATTAAAGAGCTGTAACAGTATAATTCCCCTCCTTGGAGGGGTTAGGGGTGGGTATTTACTCTTTTAAATATGAATAGAAGAAGGATAATTCCATATAACCCGGAATTAAAAGAACGCGCAAAGAGTTAAGACGAAACATGACTCTGTCTGAAGTTCTGTTATGGAATCAATTAAAACAGAAGCAAATGCTTGGATTTGATTTTGACAGGCAATGGCCAATAGGAAATTATATAGTTGATTTTTTTTGCAAGGAGTTATCATTGGCAATTGAAATAGATGGAAAATCTCATTTCAATAAATATGATTATGATGAAAAAAGACAAGAAGAACTTGAAAGGTTAGGTGTACAAATCCTGAGATTTGAGGATATCAAGGTCAAAAGGGATATATTAAATGTACTGAGGGAGATCGAATATTGGATAACGAAGAATAAACCCACCCCTTCCCCCTCCCAGGAGGGGAATAAAAAAGGTTCACTCCCTGGAGGGGAATAAGAAGATGAATCAAAGTAATTTGAATATAAATATTAATTCATGAAAAAATTAAGCCTTCTTCTGTTTTCAGCTCTTTTGCTTTCTTACTGCTCCCAGGTAAAACCACCCGAACCTTTTGGCCCTGTTCCATCAGACAGACAACTTGCATGGCATGAGATGGAATATTATATGTTTGTCCATTTTACTGTAAATACTTTTACAGATAAAGAATGGGGTTTCGGAGATGAGAAGAAATCTGTTTTTAATCCTACAGATCTCGATTGCCGGCAGTGGGCAAAAGTTGCAAAGGACGCAGGAATGAAAGGAATAATTATTACTGCAAAACATCATGATGGATTTTGTCTCTGGCCATCAAAATTCACAACTCATTCCGTTAAAAATTCTCCATGGAAAGGCGGAAATGGAGATGTGCTCAAAGAACTCCGTTCAGCATGCGATGAATATAATCTAAAGCTCGGGATCTATCTTTCTCCATGGGACCGTAACAATGCTTCTTATGGAACTCCTGAATATCTGACCTATTACCGGAATCAGCTCCGAGAACTACTTACGGAATATGGTGACATTTTCGAAGTATGGTTTGATGGTGCAAATGGAGGAGATGGGTATTATGGAGGTGCAAATGAGATACGGAAAATTGATAACAAAACCTATTACGACTGGACAAATACTCATAAAATAGTCAGAGAACTTCAGCCCCAAGCGGTAATGTTCAGTGATGCCGGTCCGGATATTCGTTGGGTTGGTAATGAAAGCGGAATGGGGAGTCAGACAAACTGGTGCCTACTAAACAGAGACAATATGTATCCGGGAGGCGATTTCGCCAGTATTTTGGGTGAAGGTAATGAAGACGGCGAATACTGGGTGCCCGCAGAAGTTGATGTTTCAATACGTCCGGGTTGGTTCTATCATCATAGTCAGGATTCACTGGTACGGTCACCTGAAAACCTGATGGAGCTTTATTACTCTTCAGTTGGACGAAACAGTAACCTGCTTTTAAATGTACCTCCCGACAGGCGAGGTCTTCTTCATGAAAATGATATAAAATCTCTTCTTGAATTCAGGGAATTACTGGAGAAAGAATTTGCGACCGACCTTGCCATAGGAAAAGTTGCGACGGCATCAGCAACCAGGGGACGGGGATATGAAGCTTCAAATGTTAATGATGGCAACCCCGAGACCTACTGGGCAACACAAGATTCACAGACTACAGGGGATTTAACAATTGACTTAGGGAAAGAAACAGAGGTGAACAGGATTCTCATACAGGAGTTTATTAAACTCGGACAAAGAGTTCAGGAATTTAAAGTGTCAGCATTAAGTAATGGAAATTGGCAGTTTTTGTTATCAGGAACCACTATTGGTCATAAAATAATAAGGAAATTCCCTGTTATTAAGGCAACGAAAATAAAACTGTCTATCAGCAAATCAAAAGCCTGTCCTGTTATTTCAAACCTCGAATTATACCGGGCTCCTGGCCTGTAAGGAACGGTCGCGACCGTTCCTTACATATATCAATCGACGTGCCACATCCTTGCTACTTTAACAGCAGCAGTAACTCTTTTCGTAAGGCCAGTCCAGTTTTTCTTGAGAATATGATCTTTTGTTATCAGATTTGACCCGATACCAACACATGTTACTCCGGCATTAAACCATTCAGTAAGTTTTCAAGCGTCGGTTCCACACCTCCCGTAGGCATAATGCTTGTCCATGGACATGGTCCTTTAATTGCCCTTACAAAATCGGGTCCTCCGACAGATGATCCTGGAAATATTTTTACTATCTCGGCACCAAGTTCCTCTGCATAGTTGATTTCCGAAATGGTTCCACATCCTGGTATCCATAGAATCTTCCTGCGGTTACTGACTTTTGCCATCTCAGGATTAAGAACCGGGGAAACGATAAAATTGGCGCCAAGCTGAATATAGAGGGCGGCAGTCCCGGCGTCAACTATCGATCCCGCACCGATGATAAGTCCCGGTACTTCTTTTTCGGCCCATTTATTGAGTTCACTGAAAAGTTCATGAGCATAATCGCCCCGATTGGTGAATTCAAACACCTTAATTCCCCCTTCATAACAGGCTTTGATAACATTCCGGCAAATTTCAGGATCTTTGTGATAGAAAATAGGTACTATACCTGCTTCTTTCATTTTAAGGACAACATCTATTCTTGTAAATCGTGCCATAATATGTTTCGTTTATACAAATGTATTCAAAAAAGTCAGAAAGTCCATAAAGTCAGAAAGTCTAATAAAGTCTATAAAGTATGTAAATTCAATCAGGTTTTGACTTTAAACTTTTGACTTTAAACTTTTAACTTTTTGACTTTTGACTTCTATAATAATTATCTTAGCAACTCAATCTTATAGCATGGCTTTAAACTACATCTGGATTGGATTTTTCGTCATTGGGTTTGTTGTTGCGCTTGGACAATTGATCTTTGCAGGAAATACTCAGATATTCAATGACCTCGTAAATTCAGTCTTTGCTAATGCCAAGACAGGTTTTGAAGTTTCATTAGGTTTAACAGGAGCTCTGACTTTATGGATGGGCCTTTTGAAAGTTGGAGAAAAGGGAGGGGTAATTGCCCTGATGGGACGATTTATTGGACCTCTGTTTGAAAAACTTTTCCCGGGTTTACCAAAAGGTCATCCTGCATATGGATCGATTATGCTTAACATATCGGCCAATATGCTGGGTCTTGATAACGCTGCAACACCGGTTGGTCTTAAAGCAATGAAGGAGATGCAGGAGGTTAATCCCAAAAAAGATACGGCTTCTAATGCTCAGATAATGTTTCTGGTTCTCAATGCTGCAGGCCTGACAATTCTCCCTATAAGTATCATCGTATACAGAACTCAGCTTGGTGCGGCAAATCCTGCCGACATATTCATACCGATACTAATTTCAACCTTTGCAGCTTCTCTTACCGGGATGATAAGTGTTGCTATAATTCAGAAGATAAATCTGTTTGATAAAGTTATACTCGCTTATCTTGGAGGGCTTTCTGCCATTATTATCGGAATAATAATATATTTCAGCAGGCTTCCAAAAGAAGAAATTTCTACTATTTCTACACTGACAGCAAATTTCCTTCTCATGTCGGTGATTATTCTCTTTATTGTACTGGCATTTATAAAAAAAGTTAATGTTTACGATGCTTTTATAGAGGGAGCGAAGGAAGGATTTAACACGTCCATCAGGATAATACCCTTTCTTGTAGCTATGCTCGTGGCTATTGGAGTTTTCAGAGCATCAGGGGCAATGGATTTTGTTATTTCCGGCATTACAAAATTTTTTTCATGGATGGGGGTTGATACCCAGTTCACAGGTGCTCTTCCTGTTGCCTTTATGAAACCACTTTCCGGAACAGGTGCCAGAGGTTTGATGATCGATGCAATGAAGACTCATGGAGCTGATTCATTTATCGGACGATTGTCGTGCACTATGCAGGGAACAACGGATACGACTTTTTATATCATAGCAGTATATTTTGGTTCAGTAGGAATAAAAAATACAAGATATTCAATAGGTTGTGGGTTACTGGCTGATCTTGTGGGTTTCATAACAGCGATATTCGTAGCATATCTCTTTTTCACATAAACCTGGTTCATGAGTATTTTACTAAAATCATCATTAGTAGGGATCAGCATTATTGCTATAATTGTTCTTACTTCCAGATTAAAATTAAAGGCATTTATTGCCCTTTTTCTTGTCTCACTTTTCCTTGCATTTACTACCCTGCCTCCAAATCTGATTGTCAGTACAATCAAACAAGGATTCGGAAATACTATGGCATCCATTGGATTTCTGATTATTCTTGGAGCAATCATTGGTATTACTCTTGATAAAACCGGGGGGACAATAAGTATTGCAAACTATATTCTTTCAAAAACAGGTGAGAATAAAAGCGCTATGGCACTTGGCATTACAGGTTTTATAACAGGCTTGCCTATTTTTTGTGATTCAGGATTTATTATATTGAGCGGATTAGCAAAATCTTTCAGTGCCAAATCGAAGATTGCCATGCCTTTTATGGCAACTGTTCTGGCAACTTCGCTTTATTCGGTGCATTGTCTTATCCCGCCTCACCCGGGAGCTCTGGCCGCAGCAGGTGTGATAAATGTAAATATAGGATACCTGGTAATTATTGGAATTATTTTTGCAATACCAGGTGCAATTGCGGCATTTTTCTGGTCAAAAATGATGTCTGCAGGAAAAGATTATGCACCTGCTACTACAATTGAAACTGCCGCGATACCACAACCCGATCTTCCATCTACTTTGATGTCATTTCTTCCGATAGTTGTTCCTCTGTTCCTTATAACCGTAAAGTCACTTCTTAATCTTGTAGATAAAGGTGGCCAGACTGTTTTATCAAAAATATTCTTTTTCCCCGGGGACCCGATTTTTGCCTTAGCTATTGGTGCCGTACTGGCAATGTTCCTGATAAAGAACAAAACCATTGCATCGATGAATTCGATTTTTGAAATTGCAATCGAAAAGGCCGGACCGATACTTATTGTTACAGCCGCAGGTGGAATGTTTGGTATGGTTATAAAATCTACAGGAACGGGAGAAGCAGTTGGTAAGATTCTTGCAGGAACGAACATTGGTATTATTGTACCATTTCTGATAGCAGTCGTAATGAAAACTGCTCAGGGCTCATCCACTGTAGCAATAATTACAACAGCATCTTTCATATCACCTATGTTATCGTTACTTGGTTTGGATTCCGAATGGGGAAGATTACTAACAATGCTGGCAATGGGTGCCGGTTCTATGATTGTATCGCATGCCAATGATTCATATTTCTGGGTTGTTTCTAATTTTTCTGAAATAGATCCTGCAACAACATTGAAGGTATATTCTACTTCAACAATTGTTATGGGAATTGTTGTTTTTGCATGTGTTTGGGTCACATCACTGATAGTTCTCTAAACACGCGTAAAATGAATCACAGGGAAATAGCTGAACAAATCTTTCTTGCAGGTGTCGAGGGTGTCCTTCCCAAAAACCTGATAAACAGGGAGATGTCGTTAATTGGAAATAAGCTCAACATCGGGGATTTGAGTTTCCCCCTGGAGGCAATCAAAAACATCTACGTTATCGGAGCAGGAAAAGCCACCGCAATGATGGCAATTGAAGTTGAAAAAATACTTGGCGCCAGGATAAAAGGAGGGCATATCGTTGTAAAGTACGGGTATTCATGCAGGTTGAATTATATTCAAGTAACTGAAGCCGGACATCCTGTCCCTGATTCCAACGGATTAGAAGCAACGAAGGAAATCCTTAAAATAGCCGGAATGGCTGATTCGTCTGATCTGGTGATATGCCTGATATCTGGAGGCGGATCTTCATTATTGTATGATATCCCTGAAGGATGTTCTCATGAGGATATGATGAAACTTACTGAGCTTCTGTTAAACAGCGGGGCGTGTATAAGTGAAATAAATGCCGTTCGTAAGCATTTGTCTTCGGTTAAGGGTGGTCAGCTCGCCAGGGCTGTTTATCCGGCTACCCTTGTGAATCTTATCCTGTCTGACGTACCTGGTAATCCTCTCGAGGTGATTGCCTCAGGACCTACCGTTCCTGATTCCACTACATACGAGCAGGCACTGACCGTCCTGTCGGAATATGGGTTAACAGAAATAATCCCTGACAAGGTATTCAATTTATTGTTGCACGGAATCAAAGGGTTACTCCCTGAAACACCAAAAGCAGGGGATGCAATTTTTGACAAAACTTTCAACATTCTTATTGGTACAAACAAAAAGGCACTTGATGCATCAAAAAATAAGGCTCTTGAGTATAATATAAATGCTGTTATAATAGATGATCAGCTGCAGGGTGATGTGTCATCAGTTGCGGAATATATTGTTGAGACTGCGGTCAGATTTAAAAATGACGAAAACGAAGTGAAACCTGTATGTCTTCTTTTTGGCGGTGAAACAACTGTTAAGATGACTGGAAAAGGTACAGGTGGAAGAAACCAGCATTTTGCATTATTGGCGGCACTACTACTTCAATCAAACCCCGGAATTACGATTCTTTCAGCCGGAACAGACGGGACTGACGGTCCTACTGATGCGGCCGGAGCTGTAGTTGATTCGGATACAATACTGAGAGCTAAATCAAAAAACCTTGATCCCGGCACTTTTCTTGCCGTGTTTGATTCATATAATTTTTTTCAAAACGCCGGAGGTCTTGTTGTAACAGGTCCGACAATGACTAATGTAATGGATATCATAGTTGTTTTAGTATGGTAGAAATTAAATGATTGATAATTGGTGTTTTGATTTTCCGATATCTGGCATAGCTCATGCCTAAGCCCTCCCTGGTTTGCAATAGAATGCGATATAAAATTATAAATATATTATATTAGTTAGTATAAACTAACTATATTTGTGATATGAAAAGTTTAGTCACAATAGTATCAAAATTGTCAAACCTGTTTGGACAATCTGAAGAAGCTGCTAAAGAACAATTCCATTTGCTAAGCCTTACACATACTCAGATGCATTATCTTGAAACTATCAATTTGCTTCATAATCCGAATATTACGGAGCTTGCAAGAAGTCTTAAACTGACAAAACCGACAGTGAAAGTAGCAGTAGACAAATTTATCGAAAAGGATTTTTTGTACAAAGTCCAATCGGATGAGGACAGACGCAGTGCTCATTTACATCTGACTGAAAAGGGGAAATTGATAAACCAGATGCATGATTATTACCACAAGCGTATTGCGGAATCTTTTAGCAGAAAGCTGAATAGGGAAGAACTGGAGACACTTATTGGATTATTAAATAAGGTATTATCAGAAAAATAGTCTCGAAATTATATAGTTAGTATATACGAACTAAATAAATTCAATTTATAATGAATCCATCATCGCAAACAGAGAATATCAACAGGTATTAGTCAAAAAAGAGGCAGCAGAGAAACTTGAAAAAGAAGGATACAATGAATTGCCTTCTTCAAAGCCTAAAAGTGTATTCAATATTGCTTTTGGTGTTGTAAAAGAGCCTATGTTTCTGCTGCTTGTTGCCTGCGGAACGCTTATACCTTATACTTGGCGATATTCAGGAAGGATTGATGCTGCTAAGTTTTGTATTTGTAGTAATGGGGATTGAGTTTTATCAGGAGAAAAAAACTGAAAAAGCTCTTGATGCATCTGAAAGACCTGGCGAGTCCGCGAGCACTTGTAATTCGTGACGGAGAAACAATAAGAATTCCCGGAAAAGAAGTTGTGACAGGAGATATTGTGGTTTTGCAGGAAGGAGACAGAGTTCCTGCAGATGCTAATGTTTTGAACAGTAACAATTTGCTGGCCGATGAATCTCTTTTAACCGGAGAATCGGTACCTGTAAGAAAAAGAGAATGGAATGAAGGAGATACTAGTTTCATTCCCGGAGGTGATGATATTCCTGTTGTCTATTCGGGATCAATGATTGTTCAGGGAAATGGTATTGGTAAAGGTTACTGCCACAGCAATAAATACTGAAATCGGAAAAATCGGCAAAGCACTCGATTCAGTTAAAGAGGAACCCACCCAGCTTAAAAGGGAAATGGGAACTCTTAGTGAAACGTCTTGCAATTATTGGTATTCTTTTATGTATCCTGGTAATTGCCATTTATACAATCACAAGGGGCGATTTATTAAAAGGTTTTCTGGCAGGAATTACTCTGGCAATGGCTATGCTGCCAGAGGAATTTCCAGTGGTCTTAACTATTTTTCTTGCTACTGGGAGCATGGCGAATGTCAAAAAAATCAGTATTGACCCGTAAACCTGCAGCCATTGAGACACTTGGTTCTGCTACAGTTTTGTGCACTGATAAAACAGGCACACTTACTCAGAATAAAATGACTGTAACACGACTCTTTAACGGAACTGATTTTTTAAACGTAGTTATCAGGTGACAACTTTCCTGAGCCTTTCCATGAAATTATTGAATATGGAATTTTGTCGAGTCAGGTGAATCCTTTTGATCCTATGGAAAAGGCAATAATAAATATCGGCGATCAGTTTCTTCAAAATTCAGAGCATATCCATACTGACTGGATAATGGAAAAAGAATATCCATTATCTAAAGATCTGTTGGCTATGTCAAGGGTTTTTTCAAATACAGGGACAAAAGAAAAGGTAATTGCTGTAAAAGGGGCCCCTGAAGCAATCTTTGACCTTTGCCATCTGAATAAGGAAACAATATCTGGTTATGAAAAAGCAGTTGCCGAAATGGCTTCAGAAGGATTAAGAGTATTAGGGGTAGCACAGGGCTAATTTAATTTCCGGGGAACTGCCATCCATTCAACACGATTTTGATCTTGAATTTGTCGGATTGATAGGATTGTCAGACCCAATCAGGACGAATGTGCCTGATGCTGTAAAGGAATGTTATAAAGCAGGTATCAGGGTAATTATGATTACTGGCGATTACCCTGTAACAGCAATTAATATTGGGAAAGAAATAGGAATCAAAAATCCGGAACTCTGTATTACAGGTCCCGAATTAAAAGATATGACTGAGGATGAACTTTGTGAACGTATTAAAGTTGTGAATATTTTTGCACGTGTAATTCCGGAGCAGAAGCTTAAAATTGTGAATGCCCTTAAAAAAAATAATGAAATAGTTGCTATGACAGGGGATGGAATAAATGATGCTCCTGCTCTAAAAGCTTCAAATATTGGAATTGCCATGGGTGAAAAAGGTACTGATGTTGCCAGGGAGGCATCTTCCCTTGTATTAATGGATGATAATTTTGCATCCATTGTTGGTGCTGTGAAAATGGGACGAAAAATATTTGATAACCTTCAAAAAGCGTTGGGATATATTTTTGCTATCCATGTTCCAATTGCAGGATTATCTTTGATACCGGTATTATTCGCAGACCTGCCTCTCATCCTGTGGCCTGTTCATATAGTTTTTCTTGAATTAATCATTGATCCGGCCTGTTCTATGATTTTTGAAGCAGAAAAAGAGGAAAAAAATGTAATGTCCAGACCACCTAAAGATATCAATGAACCATTCTTCGGTGCAAGAAAAATAATTTTTAGCTGCATGCAGGGTGTCGGAATCTTAGTTATTACGTTTGCTGGTATATTTTATCGGTCTTAAAATAGGATATTCCGAAAAAAGTGTCAGAACACTTACGTTTGTTACCTTAATAGTCTCTAATATTGCTGTTATTCTTTCAAACCGCTCATGGACAACTGATTTCTTTAAAATTCTTATAACTCCAAATAAAGCGGTTAAGTGGATTGTTGGTGGGGCAATTATCTTCCTGATCCTGATTCTAAACATTCCATTTCTTCTTGACTTGTTCCAATTTGAAAAAATCGGGTATCTGGAATTATTGGTTTGCACGGTTGCAGGTTTTTCAAGCATTATCTGGTTCGAAATCTATAAACATGTGAAGAAAACTTGGAAATATCAGGCAGGATTCCTAAGTAATTAAATAATTAACAATAGTTTAACTTTTACTTTCGCATGAATGTTTAAAATATATACGACTTTTACTCTCATGAAAAAAAGAAGGAACATATTTCTTAATATTTTTTTATTGATAGTTCTGTTTTTCTTCCAGGGAATTAATGCACATTCTAATTTATATGCACAGCGATATTACATCGAAATTTCACACGATAATGACAATAGTGAGAGTAGGTTTGCTCAGGATAATGATTCATTCAGATGATAGACCAGATTGACCAGTCTCAATATTCGGATTTATCAGAACAACCTGAATGTCAAAAATATGATTTTGATACCTTGCCTCTTCTAAATATTCTATTCGTTTCTGTCTGGCAACCGCCAAAAGTATTCTAATAAATGCCGTAAGCATATATGTTGGTTCAGTATGAGTTCTTTCTCCTGACCGATTAATTATATAACTCAGAATGGGTAGAAAGGTATCTTGGTAAAATTACAGGTTCTGCTGGTAAAATCCTGAATGCAACGATAAATTAATTCCAGACAAATTAAAGTTAAAAAGTGTTTACTCAATAATAAAAATTAAGTATCATGAAATCAATTCTCGTAAAAATATTTTTAACAGTATTCATTCTGTATCGCTTCAGTGACTATTGCTTACTGTCAACTTTATGAATGGCGCGGACCCGACAGAAGCGGTATTTATAATGAAACAGGATTGCTGAAAAATTGGCCTGATGGTGGCCCTGCACTTTTATGGGAAGCTGAAAAAATGGGTGATGGTTATTCTTCACCAACTGTAACTGATGATGCAGTTTATGTAACAGGAAGAAAAGACAGTTCCGATGTTCTTACAGCTCTTACCCTGGATGGAAAAATGAAATGGGAAACAGTGTATGGCAAAGCATGGATGACTAACCATACCGGATCCAGATGTACTCCTACTTATTATAACGGAAATATATTTCTTATCAGTGGAAGCGGGGATATTGTCTGTGTTGGATCGGACGGAAAAATAAAATGGTCAAAAAACCATTACATCTTATATGAAAGCAAACCGATACAGTTCGGAATTTCCGAATCTCCACTGGTTGTCGATAATATGGTTATTGCTTCACCTGGAGGGAAAAAAGCTTCGCTTGTGGCTTTCAATATTAATGATGGCAAGGTCATCTGGGAAGCAGAACCTCTTAATCAGGAACCTCAATATGTTAATCCTAAGCTCATTGAGTATGCAGGTAAAAAAATGATCATTACTGTAATGGGCACAGATATAGTTGCAATTAATGTAAAAGACGGAAAAATACTATGGAAAGTTAATTACGCCGCAGTTAATGCTGCTACTGGTGATGTCAGAAAGAATCATGCAATAACTCCTCTTTACAGGGATGGCTATATTCTGATCGCAAATGGATACAACTGGGTTGCTCTTAAACTTAAGCTTTCTGCAGATGGAAATTCGGTTGAGATAGTCTGGGAAAACAGGAATTTTGATCCCCAGCTTGGCGGAGTTGTACTGCTTGGAAATTATCTGTACGGTACAAATCATACCTCTAACCCATCTGATACATGGGTATGTGTTGACTGGATTACTGGTAAAACTCTCTGGACAAAGAAATGGTACTCAAGAGGATCAGTAATCTCTGCCGATGGTATGCTTTACCTTTTTGAAGAAAAATCAGGTCATGTTGCCCTTGTAAAACCGAATGATTCAAAACTTGACATAGTGAGTGAATTTCAGATCACAAAAGGAGAAGGACCTTCTGGGCTCATCCTGTAATAAATAATGGAAGGCTTTATATCAGGCATGGAGAAGTACTTATGGTGTACAGAATAAAATAAATTCAAATAATTGTTTTATAACTATTATAAATAATAATATGAACCACTTAGGAAATTTAGATCACCCGCAAAAAAAACAGAACAAAGACTATTTTGTTCATCTGGTCCGTATAGCAAAGGCTGATGATGTTGTAAGCCACAAAGAATTGGAATTGCTTGTTCGGATAGGGAAAAATCTTGGGTTTACAGAACCTGAAATTGATAAATTAATCGAAACAACCGACAAGTTCGATTACGAGCCTCCTTATGAATTATCTAAACGCTTTGATCAGGTTTATGAAATTGTAAAGATGACTATGGCCGATGGGGTAATTGACAATAGGGAAATGCGTTTGGCAAGGGGTTTCGCTACAATATCAGGATTTACTGAAAGTGAAATTCCAAAATTGTTAGTTCTGCTCATAAGTGGAATTAAAAAGGGATTAGATGAAGAAAGTCTTTTTGAAGTTTATAAAAAAGAAAGAAATATTTGAAAAGAGTCAATTTGTTTATTTATCTGACAAACATTGTGGAATGAATAACCTGATCAGAAGATTACATGCCTGGAGTTTGCAGTGGGCAAACACAAGAATGGGTGCGTGGTCATTGTTTATTTGTGCTTTTGCTGATGCATTACTTTTGCCATTGCCCACTCCAATGTTTTTTCTGGCATTAGCCCTTCTTAATATCAAAAAAGCATATAAATATGCATTATTCGGGACTTTTGGAGTATTGTCTGGCGCTCTGGCAGGTTACGCAATTGGCCATTTTACATTGCTCAATACGAACGGAGAATTTACCCGACTGGCTCACTTTCTATTCAATAATATTCCAGGGTTTTCAGAAGACAGTTACAATAAGATTCATTTGCTGTATGAAAAATGGGATTTCTGGATATTGTTACTAGCAGCATTTCTGCCCCTTCATTTTAACATCTTTTCTATTTCGTCGGGAGTTTTTGATATTAATATTCCCATCTTTTGCATTTCCACTCTGATCGGTCAGGGAATAAAATTTTATTTACTGGCTCTACTGACAATAAAATTAGGGCCGGAAGTCAAAAAACTATTCATATTTAACTGGAAACCTATTGCAATTATAGCTACGGCGTGTATTGCTCTTGCCTTTGTTGCAATTAAAGTTTTCTAATATGTATTTATGAATTGTCTGAAAAAACATATAGTTGGGCGTTGAAATGGGCAGTTCCTGACAATTATCACGCCCAATTTATACGGAAAAACTAATTTTACGTTCGATTTTAATTAGCCTGATTATGAAAAACCTATCATTCTTATTCATTATTATATTGGGTATTAACTCATGTAATAACCCTGAAAAAACTAGAACTCAGACTGAAAAAAAAACAATAACTCAATTTATTGATACTACTGACATGACAAATAATTTTTATGATAAAGTTGAAACATATCCGCTCCCGGTTAAGGATTTGTATATAGATGGGGAGATTGCCAATCCTGGTAAAGTAGATTTCTCAGATCTGCCTGTTCATTCAGTCATCACTAAAGAGACATTACTCGATAGTGCGGGTAGTGACAGATTTGTCGGAGCGTACAGATATGACGGATATTCGCTCTTTGATATTCTTGACAAACGGATATTAAAGAAAGCAAACGCAGATGAATTCAAACCCATTATTGATTTATACGTTGAAATTGAGAATGACAAAGGGGATAAAATTGTTTTCAGCTGGGGGGAAATCTATTATCCGAATAATCTCCACAAGATATTGATCGCCGGTAGTGTGTCGAGGATAGTGCCTTCCAAAACAAAAGAGCTTTGGCCTCTGCCTGCTGAAAGTAAAATAGTTGCAGGCAACGATCTTGTAACTGAGAGGAATATTTCTTCACCGGTTAAAATTACGGTTAAATCCTACCCTCATTCATTTCCGGTTCAAAAAGGTATGTCACTCATGTTTTCACCATCAATGACTATTTTCAATGCGTCGAAGAAGATTGGACAGGTAGAAACTCTTCCTGCTGACCTTAACAATACTACCTTCAATACAATATTTTACGGGAGAGGAAAAGGAATTCATAGTACGACACCATTTAAGGGTGTTCTACTTAATGACCTTCTTCTTAAATACTATCCGGTTTCAAAATTGAATCTGAAATCAGGATTAATATGTATTGCCGGGTTGGATGGATACAGGTGTGTAATTTCTTACTCTGAATTATTCAACAGGAATGACCAGCAGGAGTTCATGCTTATAAAAACAAAAGATAAGGAAGACGGAGGGCTTTACAGAATTTTCGCAGCGTCTGATTTTTTCTCTGACAGGGCAATTAAATCGGTTAGCGAAATACACTTGTCGAACGAATAACAGGATTAAAAATACAGGGTTTCAATTATTATTGTGATATTTAACTATTATAAAACTTTAAATTAATAGAGAATCATGAAAGCAAAATTATTAGTACTTCTATTTGTTCTGGCACTTATTTACGCCAGTTGCGGAAATAAGAAATCTGTTGCAGGTTCCCAGGCAGCTGACAGTTTATTGAAAGCTCCTGCTCCCGATTATGCAATGATGATAGTAGCCAAACTGTCGGTAAAAGCCGAAAAAATTAAAGATTTTACTGAGGCCGCCAAAGTGATGATTGAAAATTCAAACAAAGAACCAGGATGTAAGTCGTACCAGCTTTACCAGGATCCCTATGATAATACAAAGTTCGTTTTCGTTGAACAATATACAAATCAGGCTGCAGTTGATGCCCATTTCGCAGCCGATTATTTCAAAGCATTTGGTCCAAAAATCAGCGATCTTGTTACGGGGCCTCCTCAGATTAAAATTATAAGCGTCGCAAAAGAAGTAATTCAATAAATGAAAGCTCTGGTACTGGAAGAGTATAACAGGTTTGTTTATAAAGATGTACCTGATCCTGTAATTAAAACTGACGAAGTATTAGTGAGAGTCAAAGCTTGCGGTATCTGCGGTTCGGATGTGCACGGGATGGATGGCAGTACCGGGCGAAGAATTCCGCCTGTTATTATGGGCCATGAGGCATCAGGGGTAATAATTAAAACCGGGAATGATGTAACAGGCTGGAAGACAGGTGACAGAGTAACGTTTGATTCAACTGTTTATCCACTTAACGACTGGTATACTCTCGAAGGTTTGTATAATCTGAGCGATAACCGTGAGGTGCTTGGAGTTTCTCCCGGTTCTTATAAACGCAATGGTGCTTTCGCTGAATTTATCGCGATTTCTCAACATATTTTGTATAAAATTCCTGAAAAGGTATCCTTTGAACAGGCCGCAATGGTTGAAGCTGTAGCAGTAGCACTTCATTCAATAAATATTGCCGGAATAAAAACAGGTGACAGTTGTGTCGTTGTGGGAGCGGGTATGATTGGGACTTTTATTATTAAACTTCTTCGGATTTCGGGCGCTTCAACAGTCATTGCCATTGATAATAATCCGAAGCGTCTTGAGCAATCGATTATCGCCGGAGCTGATCATTCCTTTTTATCAACTGAAAAACAGATAAATGAAAAAGTGAATTATCTCACCAATGGCAGGGGCGCAGATATTTCATTCGAAGCAGTTGGGAAAAATGAAACAGTGAATATTGCAATTGATCTCGTCAGGAAGGGAGGCAAATCAATTCTTGTAGGAAATATTTCTCCCACGATAGATTTTCCATTACAAAAAGTAGTTACACGTGAATTAAAAATTTTGGGAAGTTGTGCCATAAGGGGTGAATATGAGACAGTGCTTAACCTGCTTGAATCGGGAAAGATTAATGTAGATGATCAAATATCAGCCGTGGTTCCTCTTTCTGAAGGACAAAGGTGGTTCGAAAAGCTTTATAAAAATGAAGATGACTTAAAAAAAGTTATTCTTGTTCCTTAGAAGAATTGCGGAATTCGGTTCAGATAGCTATCGGAAGGCGATTTCGGATTTGTAAACCTATGATTTTGTAAATCCGAAATCAAAAAATCCGTAATCCGAAATATTCAGGAGTATGACTGAAAAAATTTATAATATATCAATCGCCGGGTGCAGCAAAGTGGCTCATTTGCATGCAAAAGCTATAGGGAATATTTCAAATGCGCGGTTATCAGGTGTCTGGAACAGAACATACGCGAAGGCGGAAGATTTTGCTGCTCACTACAAAACCAGACCTTACAAAGATGTTTCTGCAATGGTTAAGGAAAATAAGTCAGATCTTGTAATTGTGTGTAATGCCCATCCTTATCATAAACAACCTGCAGTTGAAGCTGCAATGGCAGGGGCTAATGTCCTCGTTGAAAAACCGCTGGCTTCAGGTCTTAAGGATTGCGATGATATTATCAATGCATGTAAAACCAACAGAGTAAAACTCGGAGTGATTAGTCAGAGAAGATGGTATGAGCCGGTGAGACGTGTTAAATCCGCCATCCTCGACGGCAAAATCGGAAACCCGGTTCTGGGTGTAATAACAATGTTGGGTTGGCGCGATAAAGCTTACTACGATTCAGATTCCTGGAGGGGAACCTGGGAATCCGAAGGCGGTGGCGTTCTTGTAAATCAATCGCCCCATCAGCTTGATATACTGTTGTGGTACATGGGCGAGATAGATGAAGTATATGGTATATGGAGAAATCTGAATCATCCGTATATAGAAGTTGATGATACAGCCTCAGCAATAATCAAATTTAAAAGCGGGGCTATTGGCAATATCCTTGTAAGTAACTCTCAGAAACCGGGTCTTTATGGGAAAGTTCATGTGCATGGTGACAATGGTGCATCTATAGGCGTCCAGACAGATGGAGGAGCAATGTTCATTGCAGGAAGGACCGGTATTGCAGAACCGCCTGTAAATGATCTTTGGACTGTTCCCGGAGAAGAAAACTTATTAAATCAATGGATTGAGGAAGACACAAGGATTTTTAATAGTTTTGATGCTACTATCAGGTATATGCAGTTTCAGATAGCAGATTTTCTTCATGCTCTTGATAAGGGAATTGAACCGGATGTAACCGGAATAGATGGCAGGAGAACCGTAGAACTTTTTACTGCGATATATCGTTCTTCAAGGGATAATATGCCAGTCAGGTTGCCATTGTATAAGTAAGTAGTAAGTAGTAAGTAGTAAGTAGTAAGTAGTAAGTAGTAAGTAGTAAGTAGTAAGTAGTAAGTAGTAAGTAGTAAGTAGTAAGTAGTAAGTAGTAAGTAGGAAGAACTTACAGAGAGACACACAGAGAAACACAAAGCATCCAGCAACCAGCAACCAGCAACCAGCAACCAGTAACCAGTAACCAGTAACCAGTAACCAGTAACCAGTAACCAGTAACCAGTAACCAGTAACCAGTAACCAGCAACCAGCAACTAATAACAAAGTCATGCCTCTAATCATTGTTATCCTCGGAATATGCCTTTTGCTATTCCTGATTCTTGTCCTGAAACTTAATTCATTTTTATCTTTTGTCATTGTATCCCTTGTTGTTGGAGTAGCGGAAGGTATGAATCTGAATAATGCTGTTGTTTCGTTAGAAAATGGCATTGGCAGCACGATGGGTTCATTGGTGCTGATACTCAGCTTTGGTTCAATGCTAGGTAAACTGGTGTCAGAGAGTGGAGCAGCACAAAGGATAACCCTACACCTGATAGATGCTTTCGGCATTAAACATATTCAAATGGCCCTGATGCTGACAGGTTTTATAGTTGGTTTTTCGTTATTCTTTGATGTTGGATTCTTTATTATGATTCCACTCGTGTTTACAGTAGCAGCCACTACAGGTCTGCCGTTACTTTATGTGGGTTTACCGATACTTGCAGCACTTTCCGTGACTCATGGGTTCCTTCCTCCGCATCCTGCTCCGACAGCAATTGTTACCCTTTTTCATGCAGATCTCGGAAAGACATTGATTTATGGTATTATTGCAGCAATTCCTGCAATAATTATTTCCGGACCTATCCTCTCAAAAGTTCTTAGTAAAATAGAGGCCAGGCCACTGGCAGAATTTTTAAACCAGAAAGTCATGAGTGAAGAAGAGCTTCCCGGATTCTGGATAAGTCTCATTTCTTCCATTCTACCTGTCGTTCTTATAACGGTATCAACTGGTGCCGGCTTTATACTACCTGAAGATAATGCAATAAGAAAGATGCTCGGATATATTGGGAATCCGTCTATTGCAATGCTTATTGCGGTGTTATTTTCTATATATACTCTTGGTTTGGCCAGGGGCAGAAAAATTACTGACATTATGAATTCACTTGCTCATTCAGTAACAACCATAACAATGATCATGTTACTTATTGCAGGTGCAGGCGGCCTGAAACAGGTCCTGGTTGATAGCGGGGTAAGCAAATATATCGGTGCATTACTTAGCGAATCTTCTCTTTCCCCGTTATTCCTGGGATGGCTTATTGCTACAGTATTAAGATTTTGTGTTGGTTCTGCTACCGTGGCAGGCATTACCACAGCAGGAATAGTACTTCCGCTTGTGACAGGAGGCCTGGTAAATCCTGAATTAATGGTATTGGCTATAGGATCAGGAAGCCTGATGTTCGGACATGTGAATGATGGCGGCTTCTGGCTATTTAAGGAATATTTCAACCTGAGTATAAAGGATACGCTAATGACATGGAGTGTGATGGAAACTGCAATTGGTATTTGTGGTCTGCTTAGCGTTCTGGTTCTTAACACATTTATCAAATAATCGAATCCATTTTATCAGATTTTTGAAAGCATTTGCTTATCAATTGGGGAAATGGCTCTTTTCAGGTTATTAATTTACGGTCATTGACTAGATAACATTGAATTTTTTCTTTTACTTTAATCTAAGAATAAAAGTTGAATATTCTAAGACCTGATCTGAAATGAAGAAAATATTTTTAATCGCTGTTTTGATGCTCTTGATGTACCCGTTAAAAGCACAGAATGGTGCTCCCTTACTATCAAATTTTAAAGAGAGCAATGAGATAGAAGACCAGAACTGGGCTATATGTCAGGATGATAAAAATGTTATGTTATTTGCCAACAGGCGAGGGATTCTTGAATATGATGGTCATGGCTGGAATGCTGTTTCGATACCTGTAATTCCATACGCCCTGAAATACAATGCGGTCGAAAAAAAAGTTTTTGTCGGTGGGGATAGCAATTATGGTTATATAGCAAGAGATAATAAAGGCATCTACAGATACATATCTCTTTCAGGAGATTCAAGCGGATTAGGAATGATAACAAGGATTTTGTTTACTGATTCTACAGTATATTATTACGGTGAACAAAGTATAAGCAGGCATAATTTAAAAACAGGGAAACTTGAGCTGCGTCTCCTTCAGAAAGAAAATGAACCGTTTAGCGGAATGTTTATTACTCCTAAGAATACCTTCATTAATGTTGTGTCAAAAGGGCTTTACAGACTTGAGAGCGATACATTGTTTCCAATAGTTACCGGCTATCTCTTTAAAGATGAAGAGATTCTTTTTGGTCTTCCCTATAGTAATAATCTTGTTTTGCTGGGCAGAAGTAAAAACGGATTGTCACTTTTTGATGGGATAAAATCGTATGATTACCCGATCAGGGACCAGGGCTATTTACAACAGAGTGTTCTTTCTGAAGGGATTTCTTTTTCAGATAGTTTATATGCATTTTCCACCCTTGAAGGAGGAGCAATTGTTGTTGGGAAAAAGAGCGGGAAATTAAGATATATGGTAAACTATAATAATGGTCTTCCTGATGATGAGATATTTGCGATGGGGGTTGATAATAATAATGGTCTGTGGCTTTCACACCAATTTGGCCTTACACGCGCTGATTTATTATTGCCCGTTGAAAACTTCAGCATTTTCCCGGGACTAAAAGGTAATCTTATATCCTCATTATGGAACAATAATGAGTTATATGTGGCTACCAGTGAGGGTGTTTATTATCTGAAGGAGGCTAAAAACATTGTTGAGGCTGAAGTTTCCGCTAAAACAAAACAGGCAGCCGTTATTAAAAATGAAAAGTTGGTCGGGCAACCAAAACCCAGGAAGAGTATCTTCTCAAGAATATTTGGTAAAAGATCTAAAACTGATGCTGTTGTTGAGAAAGCCAGTGAACCGGCAGTAAAACAAACAGTGCACATAAGGCAAACTGTTGGTAAACCTAACTCGTTAAACTACAACTTTGTTAAAATTGATCAGATAAATGAGAAATGTAAACAACTTTTACCCGCAGGAAAAGAAATTCTGGTAGGAACAAACAAAGGTCTTTTCAGTATTTCAGGACATATTGGAAAAGCGATTGTTAACAATGGCTATATTAATTATATAAGCAGCAAATCCGAAGACAATAAATACTATATCGGTACATCGGAGGGCTTTTTCTATATAACTCCGATTTCTGAAAATAAGTGGGATATTGTTTATCCGGCACCGTCTTTCAATCGTGCTGTTTATTCAGTTACCTCAACTGATGAAAACACCATATGGGCAGGAAGTGATGATAAAGTGTTCAGGATAAATTTAAAAAATGGTTTAGTTTCCGGAAATCCTGAAGGTTTTGGTATTAAGAATGATTTGCCACAGAGATATGTTGTTCAATATGTTAATGATACTTTATTCCTTTTTACGTTATCAAAAGTTAAGTATTATAACAGAGATATTAACTCTTTTACAGATTATAAAAAAGACTTTGCCGGGAATATGCCAAGTTTAAAATTTGTTTTTTCCCAGCCCGGGATACCATGGATAAAGACTGAAGATGAATGGATAAATTTCAGCAACTCAGGAGGCATTGCTTCTAATGATAAATCGCTTCTTAAAATATTCGTTAACCTGACATCAATTAATACTGACAAAGACAATATCTGGATTGTAAATTCAGATAATACCCTTTTCAGAATTATCAGAAATAAAATATCATCCGTTAAGCCTGCCAATACCTTATTTTTAAGAAGCATCTCGGATGCTAAAGGGATTAACTACAACCTCTCAGATATCGAGTTCGGGAGAGGTGATAATACTGTATATTTTGATCTTATAGCACCCGGGTACCTTAAAGAGAACTCAACTCAATACCAGTATATTGTGAACAAGGCAATGAAACAATGGTCAAAATGGTCTTATAACAACACAGTCAGCCTCATGATTTTACCCGGGAAATATACACTCCAGGTAAGAGCAAAGGATATCTGGGGAAACGTAAGTCAGCCAAAAATAATCAGATTCACAATAAAGGTCCCTTTTACTCAGACAACCCTTTTTTATCTGATTATTCTATGTGTTGCAATATTTATGATAATCAGCATTATAAGCTTCAGGGAAAGGAAACTCAAAAAAGATAAACAAGTACTCGAAACAAAAGTAAAAGAGAGGACAGCCCAGATTGAGGCACAAAAACAGGAAATTACTTCAAGTATTGAATATGCGAGTAGAATTCAAAGGGCCTTGCTGCCTGAAGATTTACATTTTAAAAATAACTTTTCTGATTATTTCATTATTTTCAAACCTCGTGATATTGTAAGCGGAGATTTTTACTGGATAGGGGAAGATGAAAATAGATTTTTCATCACAGTAGCAGACTGCACAGGGCATGGTGTTCCCGGAGCCTTTATGAGTACTCTGGGAATTTCAACTTTAGATGAGATAATCACCAATAATGCAAATCTTAATGCAAACGCTGTATTGAATCTGTTACGAGAAAAGATTAAAACATCACTTCATCAGACAGGGAAAGAAGGAGAAGCTGCTGATGGTATGGATGTGGCCTTTTGCACTATTCATAAAAACAAAAAAATACTCGAGTATTCAGGTGCCTATAATCCGCTTTTTATTTTTCAGGGAGGTGAACTGAAAGAATATAAGGCTGACCGGATGCCAATAGGCATTTATTACGGGGAGAAAGAATCATTTACAAATTACGAGATTAATATTCATAAGGGTGATATTATTTATATTTTCTCAGATGGCTTTATCGATCAGTTTGGTGGGCCAAAAGGATCAAAATATATGAAGCATAATCTGAAGAAATTGCTGGCTGAGATCCATCATAAACCCATGGACGAACAACGCAATATTCTCGAGCATGAATTTTCAGAATGGATGGGTGCCGGCAATCAGATTGACGACGTTACAATACTGGGTGTAAAAATTTAATGTGATGATCGATTAATTATTAAACTTTTCTTTTATTAGTTATTACCCCCTTTCATTTTCCCCCAAGGGGGAAAGGTTTGTATTACTCCTTCCCCCTTGGGGGAAGGTTGGGAAGGGGGTAAAATTTATAAATTATTGAGTTTATTTTTTCATTGAATAGGCCTATAATACAAAACGCATATTATATATCTTTATTCCCTAATTGAATTTAGAAATGAAAATAAAATTTATTGGTGCAGCAAGAGAAGTTACAGGAAGCAAACATCTTATTACAACTGAATCAGGGAAAAAAATACTTCTTGATTGCGGGATGTTTCAGGGTAAGGGTCTGGAAACAGATAGTATGAACAGGGATCTTATGTTCGATCCTTCACAGGTTGATCATATTATTCTTACACATGCTCACATAGATCACTCCGGATTAATACCTTATGCATATAAGTTGGGCTTCAGGGGTTCTGTTATCTGTACGAATGGGACCCGTGATCTTTGTGCCATTATGCTGGCAGACTCAGCCTTTATACAGGAACATGATACAATAACATTTAACAAGCGTCGAATAAAAAAAGGCTTACCACAAGTAGAGCCTATCTATACCCAGTCCGACGCAACTGCCTGCATGAAATTATTCATCGGGGTCCCGAATGAGATGAAATTCAGGATCGATGACAATATAAAAGTCAGATTCACAAATACCGGACACATGCTTGGAAGCGGTGTGGCCAATATTGAAATAAAAGAGAACGGGAAAATTATAAAAATCGCATACACAGGTGACATAGGCAGACCAGTCGATCAGATTCTAACTCCGCCCCAGCCTTTCCCCCAGGCCGATATACTTATTACAGAATCAACGTACGGAGACAGGTTGCATCAGGATTCAGAAAGAGCTGAAGAAGACCTTTTGAATATTGTCGTCGATACGTGTGTAAAAAAAGGGGGTAAGCTTATAATACCTGCTTTCAGCGTTGGAAGAACTCAGGAGATTGTTTTTTCACTCAATAACTTTTTCAATGCAGGAAGGCTTCCAAAGATCGATATTTTTGTAGACAGTCCTCTTGCAGTGAATGCCACTACGGTCTTTCGGATGCATCCTGAATGTTTTAATAAGAATTTCAGTGATGTTTTGGAGAAGGACCCTGATCCATTCGGATTTGACAATCTTTATTACATCAACAAAGTTGAAGATTCAAAGAAACTCAATGATCATAAAAAACCCTGTGTAATCATTTCTGCCTCAGGTATGATGGAAGCCGGGCGTGTGAAACATCATCTGGCAAACAACATCTCAGACCCCAGGAACACAATCCTTATTGTTGGATATTGTGCTCCTTCAACCCTTGGTGCCAGAATTGGAAGGGGAGATAAAGAAGTTTCAATATTCGGAACTATTTATCCTGTTAAGGCAGAGGTTAAAAAACTTGAATCGTTCAGCGGACATGGTGATTATAAAGAAATGATAAGCTTTTTAAACTGCCAGGATAAAAACTTATTAGGTAGGGTGTTTATAGTTCATGGTGAATATGAAACCCAGAAAAAATACATTGCTCATTTAACTGATGACGGATTTAAAAATATTGAAGCCCCGGCAAAAGGACAGGAATACGTCCTGTGATATATGATGTATTTTTCCTTCGTGTTCCTTTGTGTTACTTTGTAGTTAAAGGATTTTTTTACCACAAATGTTCACAAAGGTAAATGCCAATTTCACACCTGAATGTATTTCTTCAGTTCCTTTCGTACAGGCTTCCAATCCGGGAAAACCTCCGACAGAAGTTCATAAAATTTCGGACCATGGTTATGATGCTTCAGATGGCACAGTTCATGAACAATGACATACTCAATGTAAATATCAGATAGTTTTATCAGCTCGGTGCTTAATGTGATGATCCCTTTATTTGAACAGCTGCCCCACCTTCTTTTCATAGTTCTGATAATCAGCCCTCTGGGTTTAAAATCCTGTTTCTCATATTTTACAAGAACTTTACTCATTAATTCAGGGAAATATTTTAATGCTTCATTTTTATATCCGTTATAAAGCACTTTTTTGATTGCCGGAGAGTTATCCGTTCTGTCAATACCAATCTGTATAGTACTATCAAAAAAACGCACATACGATTTAACTGATTTCTCTATCTCCAGTTTTGAATTATTACCTTTGAAAAGATGAATTTCCCCATTTGTGTATGACAGGTTCACACTATTATTGCAAAGTTTCCTGTAATTATCACGATGTTTCACAGCCCAGTCATATTTTTCCCTCACAATCCTTGCGATTGTTTTCTGAGATGTGGTATAAGGAACCCTGACAATTATAGAAGAATCAGGATGCACACTTATCCCAATAGTTCTTCTTCTTGAATATATGACTGTAAATTCTAAATCGTCTATTTTATATATTTTTTGATCTTGCACCATTAAAAAATAAGTTGAAATCAGAATAAGTTTTAAAACTATATTAATTCTTTATATGAGATTGCAGGGATGAAAGATAATAGGTCAGACTCGCAGTTCCATCCATTGTACATTCGTTTGTGGAATAATCCGCAAAATCATCATGATAAACAGCCAGTTTTGTCTGGAACTGAGCATATTCATCTTTTTTTGAGAGGTAAATATATTTGAGTGAATTGAAAATTGAGGGATAAACGGGTCCATCTACCAGGCCTCCGGGAACCTGGCCACCTCTCACAACATAAGAGGAATGTGAGTTTTCAGGATAATCGCCTTTTTCCGGAAGCCCTACTATCATGCTCGTACCCCATGGATTACACCCAAAAAGCCAGTCGCGGTGAGAAGCTTCAAGTTCGGCATAAGAACTGTCGCCTGTTATTTCCGTATAGAGATGGGCCTGGGTTAATATAGCGGCTACCAGATTATTAGAGCACCAGATAAACGGAATTCCGACATGAAAAGGATTTTTTCTTCCTTTTATTTCGGTAAGCTCCAGTCCTTTTTTCATATAACCTGCAAATTCATTTGAATTTTGAGCTTTCTCCAGCCTTGCTATAGCAGGATGTCCCAGATTCACAAAAGGGTACCATTGATAGTGGTGAGCTGTATCTCGGCCAATCCAGGGAGTGACTAATTCTTTCCGTCCAAATTGTATAGCCTGTTTCAAATATTCTGTTTTTTGAGTTATATTATATAATTCAACAGCGGCTAGTTCCATATCATCAACCCAATTGTCTTCTTCATAAAAATATGGTGCCGTGCCAGGAGCTGTCTGGCAGACGCCTGGATTATTAAGTCCGAACCGGAAAGCCTCTATTGATTTCTTCAACAGTAATTTAGAATATTTGGGATTAATTTTTTCAAAGACCTGAGACCCCTTCGCAAAGGCAGAGGAGAATTTCCCTGCAGTTGAAGCAATCCCTGTTGTCTTGTTTTTATATTTAAATAAACCCTGTGGTTTCCCGGTACAAAAATATACAGGCCTTTCGAGGCCTTTACCATAGTTTGCAGAATCCTGGTCCGGTAGTCTGAACCCTATATGATCACGATCATCAGCAATCTGATTATACATGGTTTCTGGTCCTGGATTCATTTTTAACAGCCAGTCGAGGCCCCATTTACTTTCATCGAGAATATCGGGCAGATTATCAGGGCCTTGTAATCCATTTGCGGAATACTTATCACTGAAAGACTCCGGATTTTCTGAATATGCAAATAACATCTGGTAAGTAGCATTTGCAGATGTAGCAACATACTGGAGATAATCAGCAGCATCGTGCCATCCTCCTGAAACATTTACGTGAGCTGAATCGTTTGATTTACCATAAATTTCATATCCATCATGAGTATGACAAGAGTCCTTTACATATGGATTATATCCACTTCTTTGTTGCCTCATATAATTCAGCAGGAAATCAGCTGTTCCATCGTATACATTTTCCCCGATCGGAAATTCGGGAGATTCTGCACTGCCTGCTATAATTCTGTAGACTCCGGTTTGTTTCAGATTTGTAAAAGGTAAACGATAGCAACTTTTAAACGGATCCAGGGATTCAGTTTTTATCACTTTATCGAAAGTCATCACCACCTTACCAGATTTTTCATCAATTACTTTAAAGGATTTTAGATCTAAAGAATTCACTGATAAGAAAACCGCAGTTTTAATGTCATCATTTCTATAGCCAAGCTGGTTGATCCTTATCCATTCACCTGTTTCGCGCCGGCACGACATTATATAAGCTAAACTAAAGAATATTAATGATATAGATAGGTTTTTCATTATATGGAGAACATTTATTTTTACGTCACAATTTACTAAAAAATGGATGAAGATTTAAATAGTGATTTTATCGAACATTTTTCGGCAGGAATTGTTACAATTTGTGAAAGGTTAAAAAATCAAAATATTATTTTTTCAGGGAATATTGGAACATTTTGCTTTGTCAGTTATTATGAAGTTATTGAATTATTAATATACACATTACCCGGACTGAAAGCGGTGGAAAATTATTCCCATAATTTATCTACCCATATCTTAACAGGTTAGTAGGTTAGTAGGTTAGTAAAAGATCAAGCGAGGGTAATGTCAACGGGTGGCAGTTCAACTGCTGCCCGTTTCTTTTAACCATAACCAAATTGTTATTCTTTTTTCAGTGTAATCACAGAAATCTCAGGTGGCATCCAGATTCTGAAAGGAATTGCCAGACAACCAAGTCCACGATTAACATATTGATATTGACTGCCTTCGAGATAAAGGCCATTCCAGTGCGGATAGAAATATTTAGAAGGGCTCCATCTGAATTTTTTTGTAATGATTCCCATTTGCATTCCATGCGTATGGCCGGAAAACGTAACCTGAATATCAGTTTTTCCGGTTACCGCTTCTTCCCAATGATTGGGATCATGAGTGAGGAGGATCTTCAGATCGACGCTGTCAAGTCCGGAGATTGCCAGATCAAGATTTCCATGTGTCATATGGGGATATCTCCCGCCTGTAACAACTCCTATCATGCCAATTTTAGAATTTCCAATATTAACTTTCTTAAATTCATCATTTAACACCTGGTAACCCGACGCTTTAATGAGGTTATTCATTATCAGAATATTGTTGTCCCTGTCAGCTTCTGTGAAGAATGGATCGTACGTTCCGACATCATGATTGCCTAAAATAGCGAAATTGCCATATTTGCCGGAGGCTTTTGAAAGTATAGTATCGTATCTTCCAAATTCCCTCCATCCGAAGGATATAAAATCGCCTGTATTAATGAGGATGTCAGGCTTTAGCTCATTAACTTTCTTAATGACTTCCTGAAGCTCTTTCTTATGGTGATAAAAAGAAGAAAGATGCATATCGGAAAGCTGGACTATTCTCAAACCGTCAAGGTCTTTATTAAGTCCCTTAATTTTAATGGTAAATTCTTCAGTGGTGAAATTAAATCTTTCATAAAATGTGCTGAGACCTATAACTAAAATAATTCCTAGCATTAAAATCATTCCTAGGTTTGTTAGCCATCTTAAATGATTTCCGCTTTTTAGTCTTAAAAGTTTACCCGTGAAATGCATGATAATCAAAATGATCCTTGGAAAGATTATAGCAATAAACATTCCGGTCAGGTTCATCATTAACCATACATGTTTAGGATTGTCGTAAAAGCTGTTGTAAAAAGCTGTTTCAAAGAAAAAAATCCAGACCCAGAGGCTAAGAATTACATGGATGATTATTGCAATAAAATGCCTGGTCCTTGAAGTATAATAGAAATGCTGTTGAAGAACAACAATCGAAAGAACTTCTGTAATAATAAGAATGAAAAACAATACTATCATCGGGTAAATTTTATCCGGTAAATGTAATTAATAAATTATACTCACAACCTTTTTTTCATTATGTCGATAAAGGCCGATGATTTGAGTTTTTCCCTTTGTGTATCTTAGTATAGAAACGCAACGCATTACGTTTCTTTACATACAATCATTATATTTGGGTATTGTATTTTAACCTCTTGTTTTGTCATGACCACAGTTAAATTCTACGATCAGCTTTATGAACCAGAATCAAAACTTACATATTCTGTTATTTCAGCAAAATATCAAGGCAAATGGATTTTTGTCCGGCACCATAAACGATCGACATGGGAGATTGCCGGCGGACACATTGAGCCTGGAGAAACTTCATTCGAAGCAGCTGGCCGGGAATTAATGGAGGAAACCGGTGCACTGAAGTTTACACTCGTATGCATTGCAACATATTCTGTAACAATTGATAGAGAGACAGGGTGGGGAAGACTCTATCTGGCAATTGTCGCTGAAATTGGCCCGATTCCCGACATATCCGAGATTGCTGAAGCAATGCTTTCGGATCATATTCCTGAGAATCTGACCCATCCAGATATACAACCTCATTTGTTTAGAAAGACAGTAGAATATTTAGATCTTAAAACAAGCTAATCGAAGTCTTCAGACTTCGATTTTGATAATGTATATGCGGCGAAGGCTGAAGACTTCGCCAAGCAAGGAATTCCTAGGTGATACCTTGCGCCTTAGTCTCTTGGTGGCAATTTTAGAAATAATGAGAATATTCAGCGTCTAAATATATTCAAAAGTGACCTTCTTGAGCCATTTTTCCTCAAGTAAACGTGCTATTCTTTTTACTACGGTTCGCCTGATCTCGAGATCTACCGGAAGATTGGGATCCTGATGAGCTATATTTATTCTCGTACCGATGATGAAATGAATCTCATCGCTTTCCATTATCAGACGTATTATCTTGTCGGCCGGACCTTTCCCGAGTTTTATACTATTATTGTAAGTTTTAAGTATTTCGTTTACTTTCTGAAGTGTAAGTATTCCCTCTGTAACGAGATCAATGCCCTCAAGAAAACTTTCAGGTGGTAATTCAGGATCTTCAAATATAAGCTCATCAATTATTTTCCGGTTCAATTGTCGTGCTATGATATCCGCAGTAGTTCCACCTGCAAGAATTACTTTCCCTTTATAACCACTTACCTTGGCAGCAAGTTCTTTATCCTTTTCATTTTCATAAGGAGGGCCAGTGCATATTAATAATTTCCGCGGTTCGCGAAAATAAATAATTGCGCAACTGATATCGTCACAGGCTTTGTAATTATCATTTTTATGAGCCATTGTAACAATTTTTCCGGCAAGTGTTATAGCTGAAATTGATGCTTCATTAGTGACTAGAGATGCCGCATAACTTGATATACTATCCCTTTCCCAGCCGAAAGGAAATGATTCACTTCCCATCCCGCTTTGTGAAACACCGTCGGAAAAAAATATTATCCGGTCTTCCTTTTCTGGCATAAAAGAACATGTCTTGAGTACTTTACCTGTATTTTTCCCTTTTTCAAGTATAACTTTTTTCCATGAGGGATCAAAAACCTGGTTGCCTCTCAGAACAACACATGATGGATTGTCATACTCAAGGATATTAACCTTACCTGTATTTTCAATATCGATAATTGTAAATGTCGAATAGCTTATTTTCCTCTCACTGCAAACCGGCAGGGTATTCATTATTATCTCAGCAATTCGATCTACTTCTTTATGTTCACGGGTAAAGTTTATTGACATTGTAGCGGTAAGAGTTGCCAGGATATTCGCTTTTACACCATGACCCATGCCGTCAGAAAGAACTGCAATCACCCTGTCTTCTTCTTTTATATACCTGTAAAGAAAGACATCCCCGCTGATTCTCTCTCCATCGAAGTTCCTCTGCTGACTGTTTACCTCTATAAAAAAGTTCCTGTTCACTTAAGATTATTTCAGGTTGGTCTTCTTATTCATGCTTTTTGTTTTGTACGACTCAATTATAGAATTAAGCATCTGTTCAGTTTCAGAAGCTCCTTCTCCGAGCAGAAAACCTATTTTTTGAACCATTTCAAGATTCTTATCAATAACCTCACTCACCCTGCTGGTTACTTCCTCACCCTGAACTTCCGGAGAATATAAATCACGGATTATTGCTCCGCAGATTTTATTTTTTTTGATCGGGAATATAGAAATATTCAGCATTTTGTCGTCGAAATGAACATCTTTACTTACAACAGGTTCATCTTCTTTCAGTACAAATGTGAACATATTATATACATTGAAAGGTATAAGTGTTTTAATATCAGCTCCCGCCAGTCCGGGTATTACATCTGATATTGCTTTTGCATCTTCACCGATGATATTGATAAAGCTCTGATTTGAGTGCAGTATTTTCAGATTATTATCGACTATAACAACACCTGATGGAAGTTTTTCAAGCATATTATTCATCATGTCGGAAGCACTCTGCGCGATCTCCTTTTCACGTCGTGCAAGCTCTTCTGATTCCTTGAGGGCCTCTTTGGTGTCGGCAAGTTTCCTGTTTGTCTGCCTGAGAGTTTCAATATATTCCTGTTTATTACGGAAATTGAATCTGTGACACATTTCAGGTACTGCAAGACCTTTCGCAACAGTGGATGCAAAATCACGACATGAGAGGTAACCGCATGAACCGCAGTTCAGCTCTTCATCAGGATTGTCTTTGCCAATAATTTTAAGTACTTCTGCTACAGCTTCTTCAGGAGGTTCGGGAATCCGTTGATCATCAGGAGTGAAAGTCCTGGAGAAATTCAGCTTTGACCACTTCTCCATATCCTTCTGCCACACCGTTTTATCGAGTTTGCCAACTCTTTTTTCAGCATATTTTCTAACCAGGGCTCTTCTCCTGAAACGTTCATTATGATGCTGCATGCCAGGTCCCAGGAGACATCCATGGCAGAAGAAAAGATTAAAGTGATGTTGAATAGTATCAATATACTTATCAAAGTCATTTATTGCTTCAAGAGTTTCCTCTTTACCAGAGGCCGTTATAACACGGCTGGAAACCATATCACGTTTTATACCACCTGCCTGGATAATTCCTGCAGGAAGAGGGTAGAGGGCACCCCAGTTTCCATGAGGCGGATCAAAATCTGATATCTTAACAAGTCTTTCCTGGATCCTGAATTCATCAAAAAGTTCCCGCAATTCTACAAACGTAAGAACACCTTCGATCAGTTTTCCTTCATTATATATCAGGGCTTCATCTTTTGCATCGATACATGGTCCAATCTGAACACTAGCAACATCAGGACCATAAAGTTCTTTTACAACCATAGCAGTTGCCACAATCGGGGATACCATTGGTGCAAGATTCGGAACCAGCTCGGGATGAAATTTTTCAATAAGTTTAACAATGGAAGGACAATTTGCAGTGATCAGATACTTTCCTTCAGCTTTCAGAAAAAGTTTTGCATATGCTGCAGCAATCAGATCAACGCCGAATGAATCTTCGTGCACATAATCAAACCCCAGCGCCCTGATCATGGCAACGAACTTCCTGTAATCAGTAATATCATCAAATTCCGATGCGATGCTCGGCGCTATCAGAGCTGCTGTCTTCCTGTCTGACAATAAAAGTTTCTTAACTTCTTCCTTAGAATTTCTGAATTCAATGGCATGAGGTGTACATGCTACATAAGCATAAACCGCAACCAATACATCTGTCAGGAAGAATATATGGATGAGCTTTCTGTGGTTTAACCTCTATAGCATTGACAGGGCAAACACGAACGCAGGAATATGAATTTCTGCATTTCTCATCATTTATGTAAACAACCGGTTTTCTGTTTGTCATACTATATAAAAGTATCTAACAAGTTTTAAAGTCTGGAGTGACTAAAGTCTGAACTCAACTTTAAGTATTCCAAACTTCATTATACCATTTTGCCGAATTCTTTTTCAAGAATGGCTTCTATTTTAGAAAGCGTTACTCCTTCCAGAGTTGTACCATTTATGTTCAGATTTGGGCCGTTGCTGCAATGACCCATACAACGTGCACCCTTAAAGATAACCTTATCATCAAGGTGGTTTTTTTTGAGATACTCCCTGATAAACATTACCACATCTTTATTTCCGCGTGAAAAACATGAACTGCCAAGACAGATTTGCATCTCAACTCTATGTGTCATTTTTTACTGTTCCAAAATAAACAATTCTCAAAAGTAATAATTATTTCCGACGTGCCATAAACCTCACTAAATCCATTAATTCCCCTTTTGAAAGGTAGTTCCTGATATATTTAAACTCATAATTATCATAATTATTTTGCCATAAATTCCTTAATGATCTTCAATATATTAAATATCAATACATTACAAAATACTGAAAATTTAAGTGTTTTAATATTTTATTGTTATTAAAATAACAATGTTTATTTATTAACAATAAAATCGATTATATTTGTGTTATTATTATTACAATAAGTTGACGAAATGAGTACTGATCTTGATATAATTCTGAAAAAATATAAACAGGGGAAAAGAGAAGATCTGATTCCCTTGCTTCAGGAAATACAGGATGATCTGGGATTTCTTTCTGAAGAAGCTATTGTAAAAACAGGTAACTTTCTGGGACTTAGTACTACAAAGATTTACGGACTTGCCACTTTCTACGACCGGTTCAGGTTTATTCCATTAGGAAAAATTCAGATAAAGATCTGTCATGGCACTTCATGTTTTCTTAACGGTTCACAATCGATAATAAATAAAATAAAGGAAGAAACCGGGGTGATGCCGGGACAAACTACCAGGGATGGCCTGTTTAGTTATGAGATTGTCTCATGCATGGGAGGGTGTTGCAATGGTCCGGTAATCAACGTGAACGGACAATATAAAACACATATAAAGGCCGAGCACTTACCTGAAATGCTTAAACGATTACGGTATGTTATTGAAAATGACTAATTCAGTTAATATTTCCTGATGGAAGATTTAAAGACATTCCTGATCGAAAAGGTTCTCACTTATGAGTCCGATACTTTGTCACCTGAAACAGAGAAGATCTTGTGCAGGGTGAGACGTGAGAAATCTGATAAGCCGTTGGTTTACGTTTCTTCAGGTACAAGCAGTGTCATTGCCGGATCGGAAAAAACATGTTCAGCTGTCGAAGCATATATAAATGAAAATGAACCATCAGCAGAATTAGTACATGTTGGCTGCACAGGTCCTTCGACTTTTGAACCACTTGTTTGTATTCAGATCCCCGGAAAAAATAAACTATTCTTCAGAAATATTACTGAAGAGAAGGTAGAGCCTCTTTTGAATGGTGTTTTTCATAATGATATAAATGAGGATGATCTTGCAGGGCAGACCGGTACAAAGGGTTTTGAATTATGGTCGGGGATCCCTTTTATGGATGAACTGCCATTTTTTGCAAATCAGAAAAGAGTCATTTTAAGCAATTGCGGATGTTATGATCCTGAGAGTATTGAAGAATACATTGCGAGAGGGGGTTACAGGGCATTTGTCAAGGCTATTAGGCATTATACCTTTGAAGAAGTTTGCGATATAATTGAAAAGAGTGGACTAAGGGGAAGAAGCGGCGGAGGTTATCTCACAGGTCTGAAGTGGAAGCACGCCCTTAATACATCTTCAAATGCAAGATATCTTATTTGTAATGCAAAGGAAAGCGACCCGGGAGCTTTTACTGACAGAACTATCCTGGAAAGCGATCCTCACAGGTTGATTGAAGGTATTGCTATCGCTGCCTATGCCATAGGAGCTTCCAATGCTATGATTTTTATGCGATCGGGTTCCGATCATGCGAAAAGCAGACTTCAGAAAGCCATTGACATGGCGAGAGAATTATGGCGTATTCGGACATAATATTTTCTCGAGTGGCTATAATCTTGACATCATAATACGCATAGAACCCGGAGCCTTTGTATGTGGGGAGGAAACAGCACTGATCAACACTCTTGAAGGTAAGCGGGGTATGCCGCAGCTTAAACCTCCATATCCTACCTCGTCGGGATTATTCGGAAAACCAACTGTAATTAATAACGTGGAAACACTAATGAATGTTCCTCTTATTATGCAGAATGGACCTGAATGGTTTCGTTCAATAGGTACGGAAAATAGTCCAGGGACAAAAGTTTTTGCAGTTGCGGGTAAAGGCCGGTTATCAGGTGTGGTTGAGGTTGAGATGGGGACAACAATCAGGACAATTCTAGAAGATATTGCCGACGGCATAAAAGAAGGTAAAGAACTTAAAGCTATTCAGCTCGGTGGTGTTTCAGGCTCATTTATTACAAGCGAGAATCTTGATATTGCCATAGATTACGAAGATCTGAAAGAAAAGGGTATTGGCATGGGAGCTGGCGGATTTGTAATAATCGATGAGAACACATGCATGGTTGACCTTGTGAGATATTATATGGAATTTATCCGTAATGAAAGTTGCGGCAAATGTATTCCATGCCGTGAAGGTACTGGGAGGATGCTCGAGATACTGGAAAGTGTGATCAGGAAACCATTAAATGAAGAGTCGGGGACAACATTAGAGCGCTTTAAAGGAGTAATGCAGCTCGAAACAATTGCTTCTGTAATGAAAGATACTTCCCTTTGCGGACTTGGGCAGACAGCTCCTAATCCGTTTATCAGCGCTCTTAAAAATTTCAGGGATGAATTTGAGGAACATATTTTTGACAGGAAATGCAGGGCAAATATATGCAGAGGCCTGAGAACATTTTCAATAGATGTTGATAAATGCACAGGATGCACAGCATGTGCTTCCAAATGTCCGGTAAATGCAATTTATGGAACACGTCTTCAACCGTTTTTTATTGTTGAGGAAAAATGTATCGGATGTGGTATCTGTTTCGATATCTGTAAATTCAGTGCTATAAACGTTAAATAACTTTTATGCTTTTTACAATACAGGTAAATAATAAAAAGATCAAGGCCGAGAAGGGCGAGACAATTCTATCTGCTCTAAATCGAAACGGAATTATTATACCTACGCTTTGCAGAATGAAGGATTTTACTCCTACAGGTGCCTGCAGGATGTGTGTTGTTGAAGTAGAAGGCCGCGAACGATTAGTCACTGCATGTTCACAGCCAGTTGAAGAATGGATGAAAATAAAAACCCATTCACCAAGGGTGATCACAGCAAGAAAAACTATTGTTGAGCTGCTACTTTCTAATCACCCTGATGATTGTCTTTATTGCGACAGGAACCTGAATTGTGAACTCCAGCGTCTGGCTGAAGAACTGAATATCAGGGAAAGGCGAATTCGTGGCAGAAAAATCAAACCACGTCTCGACCAGTCAAGTCCGGCGATAATCAGGGAACTTTCCAAATGTATTCTCTGCGGACGATGTGTCAGAGTGTGCGAGGAAGTTATAACAGCAACTTCACTTGATTTTATTAACAAAGGAAAAGAGACACATGTGGGTGCCGCTATGGACCGCGATTTCAACTTTTCAAGTTGTATTCACTGCGGACAATGCGTACTTGTGTGTCCGACGGGGGCCCTTCATGAAAAACATAATATTACAGAGGTACAGGAATATCTTAACAAACCCGAAATAGTAAAAGTTATTCAGTATACCTCTATGGCAGTCTATGGAATAGCCGAAGAGCTTGGGATGAGATATACCAGGGAATTCGACAAAACCCTTAATGCCATTCTGCGGAAAATAGGATTTGATAAGGTCTATAAAACCGGACTCGGGACTGATGTATGCATAACTGAAATTACGAATCAGCTTTCCGAAAGAATTGAAAAGAAATCAGAGAACCCATTGTATATCTCTGCTTGTCCGGCATGGGTCAAATTTGCTGAGCAGTTTATGCCTTCAATTATTCCTCATCTTTCGACAGTAAAATCACCACAGCAGATTACCGGAGTACTTATCAAGACCCTGGTAGCTGATCAAATGAATGTAAAGCCTGAAGAGATTTTTTCAGTATCTGCAACGCCCTGTATGGCAATGAAATTTGAAGCTCGCCGCGATGGTATGATGAGAAAAGGTATCAGTGATGTTGATTCTGTGCTTACAATCAGGGAACTCGCCAGACTTATAAGATTATATGGGATAGACACCTCAAATATTGAAAATGAACCGGCTGATGAACCAATGTCGGGACGAAGTTCAGCAGCAATTCTTGCTGAAGTATCGGGTGGGATGGCTGAAGGTGTTATAAGGTCATATTATTATCAGAAATTGAAAAAAGAACCTGATAAACAGATTTTTAAGAAATTCAGATCAGGCGGATCATTCAGGGAATTGTCTGTTTTGATTGAAGAAAATGAAATCAGGGTAGTTGTAATTGATGGTCTCACGGGCCTTGAGAAACTAAAGGCTTCCCTGGCGTCAGGGAAAAAATATGATCTCATTGAGGTAATGACTTGTCCGGGCGGATGTGTACATGGCGCAGGACTGACAATCAATACATCAAAAGATGATATAAAAAGCAGATCGAAGCTTGTTTACCAGTCGGACGACACCGAAGCAATAAATCTGCCATGTAAATCTCCTTCGCTCATAAACCTGTACGAGAAGCTGTTAAAAGAAAATGCCGATATTGCCGATAAAAAGATTTTCTTTACCCGTTTTGAAAAAAGAAATGTATTACTATAATTTATAACCTGAATCAGTATGTTGGTATATACCATTAAGGAACTTTGCCGTACATGCTATACCTGCGTCAGGGAATGCCCGGCGAAAGCAATCCGCATTGTCGGAGGACAGGCCGAGGTAATAGATGAAAGATGCATTGCCTGCGGCAATTGTACAAAAGTATGTAGCCAGGGTGCAAAGGTATTTCTTAATACGACTGACAGGGTTATAAAACTCCTGGAGACTGATTCAAGAGTAGCAGCAATCGTTGCACCTAGTTTCCCGGCTGAATTCTCTGATATTCCTGATTACCGTATCCTTACAGGAATGATCAAAGCACTTGGTTTTGAATATGTTGCCGAGGTTTCTTTTGGTGCTGATCTTGTTGCTGACAGGTATAAAAAACTAGTATCAGAAAGTAAGAATTTTTATATTTCTTCCGATTGTCCTTCTATTGTAAACTACGTAAAATACTATCATCCGGCACTTGTTGACAATCTTGCACCTATTGTTTCACCTATGGTAGCAATGAGCAGGGTAGTTCGTGAGAAATACGGAAAGGATATAAGAATTGTTTTCATAGGTCCGTGCATTGCGAAAAAAGCGGAAAGCAGTGAGGTGGATGAAGCAATTACTTTTACTGAATTGAGAGATATGCTGGCTGACAGAAGCATTACAGCTCAAACTACCGACCCGGTAGATTTTGATCAGCCTGTTGGCGGAAGAGGCGCAATATTCCCGGTGGCTCGTGGCTTACTCCAGACTGCTAAAATAAGCGATAATGCCATAACAGGAAATATAATAGCTGCTGAAGGGAGAATTGATTTCCAGGGTGCACTGAAGGAATTTGAAGCAGGTCTGATAAGCAAACAGCATATGGAGTTGCTTTGTTGTGAAGGATGCATAATGGGACCAGGATTATCAAAAAATGGCAAACAGTATAATCGCCGTGCATTAGTCAGTTCATATGCCAATAGTAAAATGCAGAATATTGATACTGAAAAATGGCAAAAGTCAGTAGAAGAATTTGCTGAACTGGATCTTTCTGTCAGGCATAAGCCTGAAGATCACCGTATTGAAACTCTTAACGAAAATGATGTAAATGACATTCTTGTTAAGATGGGTAAAAAAACCAAAAAGGACCAGCTCGATTGCGGTGCCTGTGGTTATGAAAGTTGTGTTGAACATGCAATTGCCATAAAAAAAGGCCTGGCGGAAGTAGAAATGTGTCTGCCTTATACCATCGAGAAACTTCATAAATCCGTTACAGATCTGGCATTGTCAAATGAGAAGCTCTCGTCAATGAAACAGGCTCTTAAACAATCGGAGAAACTTGCACATATGGGCCAGCTTTCTGCCGGTATAGCGCATGAATTGAATAATCCCCTCGGAGTAGTTATTATGTACAGCAACATCCTGCTGGATGAGGCGAAGACAGGAGATCCGGTAAAAGAGGATCTCCAGCTCATTGTCGACCAGGCCGGACGATGTAAGAAAATTGTTGCCGGATTATTGAATTTTGCAAGGAAAAACCAGGTGAACCATCAGATGGTTAGTATTAAAGACCTGGTAAACCATAGTCTGGAAAGTCTTATTATTCCTCCAAAAGTTAAAATAAAAATTGATGACAGTACCACAAATCCGTCAGCAATGCTCGACCAGGAGCAGATGATGCAGGTACTGACAAATCTTATCAAGAATGCTATTGATGCAATGCCGGGAGGTGGAACAATAAATATAAAAATGGAAGATACACTCAGTGACATGATTATAGTTATAAGTGACACCGGAACTGGTATAAAGGAAGAAGACAGGGCAAAAATATTCGAACCTTTTTTTACTACAAAAAGCATTGGTCACGGAACAGGTTTGGGATTAGCAACTGCTTATGGAGTTGTTAAGATGCATAAGGGTCAGATTTCAGTGGATTCAAATACAAATCCGGATAAAGGCCCTACCGGAACAAGTTTTAAAATTGTTTTGCCAAGACGTAAAGAATAGAGTGGGATAAAGGGAGAAGTTAGTAAGTTAGTAAGTTAGTAAGTAGTAAGTAGTAAGTAGTAAGTAGTAAGTAGTAAGTAGTAAGTAAGAACTTACACTGAGTTATACTGAGGAGCACAGAGTTTCGCAGAGACGCACACCAAGTACCCAGTACCCAGTACCCAGTACCATAGTTTAAAAGATTTTTCTGATATTTGTTGAATAATGAAGAAGAGTGATATAACAATTCTGGTTGCAGATGATGATCCTGATTACCTGTTTCAAACAGTTTTTAATCTTGAAAAAGAAGGATATAAAACTGTCGCTGTGGAGAGTCAGGCAGAGGCAGAAGCAGTAATAACAAGATTCAAGCCCAGCCTGGCAATTTTCGACCTCATGATGGAAAATGATGACAGTGGATTTATTTTATGCTATAAGATGAAGAGAAAATATCCTGACGTTCCGGTTATTCTGGCAACTGCAGTATCTCACGAAACAGGATTGTCGTTCAGTATTGATTCTGAGCAGGAAAAGCAATGGATAAGGGCAGATAAATATCTTGAAAAGGGGATCAGGTCCGAACAGCTGGACCAGGAAATTATGAAATTATTAAAACTTTAAAATGGCAGTTCTGAAAGTACTCGTTATTGATGATGAGCCGGGGATACGATCAGGTGTGTCCAGGATACTCAACAACTTTCATGTAACTTATCCTTTTATGGATGAAGATTATACTTACGAGGTTACAGAGGCAGGTACAGGGGAAGATGGTATTGAGATTCTCGAGCGTGACATGCCTGATATTCTTTTACTTGATAATAAATTGCCTGGTATACAAGGCGTTGAAGTGCTCGAATATATCAGGAAAAGGAATTATGATATTGTAGTGGCGATGATCACATCTTATGCTTCACTTGATGTGGCAATAAGAGCCACACGCGATGGAGCGATAGATTTTATTCCCAAACCTTTTACACCCCAGGAACTTAAATCGAGTATTGAAAACATTACTAAACAACAGTATCTTAAGAGAATAACCCACAGGATGAAGCAGGAAGGGAAAAAATTAAGATACCAGTTTCTTTCCGTACTATCTCACGAATTAAAAGCTCCGCTTAACGCACTTGAAGGTTATCTGAGAATGATGCAGGGTAAGCAGGCAGGAGAACTGATTGATGATTATGCTACCCCAATTGAAAGATCACTGCAAAGGATTCAGGGAATGCGAAATCTGATAATGGACCTTCTTGACTTCACCAAAATACGTCTTGAAAGAAAAGAGGAAAAAATTCAGGAAGTAAATCTTTCGGAAGTGGCTTCAGCAGCGATGGTAACGGTTCAGCCATATGCCATACAGATGGATGTAAATATCAATATTGATGTGAGATCGGATGTTATTATAATGGCTGACCCCGATGATATGGAGATTGTTTTTAATAATCTTATTTCAAATGCGGTCAAATATAATAAAGTAGGAGGAAAAGCGGAAATCACAATTGACAGCTCTGATAATGAAGCAATTATCCTTGTATCAGATACAGGAATCGGGATCACTAAAAATGATACGGAAAATCTCTTTGCTGAGTTTGTGCGGATAAAAAATGAAAAAACCAGGAATATTTCAGGAAGCGGACTGGGATTATCGATAGTTAAAAAAGTAGTGGGATTATATCATGGTACCATTAATGTTGATAGTACTCCTGATGTTGGAACAGTATTTACAATCAGATTACCTAAAAAAATAACGTTCCTATTAGTTGAAAAGAAAGCTCATATTACTAAACTGAATATTAAGCAACGATGAAATTACCGGGAAAAACCATTGAAAGGCTTAGCGAGTACAGGAGAACCCTTCTGGAATGCCTTAATGAAAAAAGGAACTTCATCTTTTCTCACGATCTGGCTGCACGGCTGCATATCACAGCTGTACAGGTCAGACGCGATCTGATGCTGATTGGTTATTCAAGTGTTCTCAGAAAAGGATACGATGTGAGGGAACTCATTGATACAATCGGTACAATAATTGATAGTGAAGAGAGTATGGATGTGGCTGTTATCGGTATTGGAAATCTGGGGAGAGCTGTTGCCGGTTATTTTAAAGGGAAACGGTCAAAACTTAATCTTGTAGCATCATTTGATAATGATTTCCAAAAGATTAATAAGGTTATCTCGGGAGTAAAATGCTATCCATACAGTGATATTGAAAGAATAATAAAAGAACTTGATATAAAAATAGCCATTCTGACTGTTCCTCCCGATTTCGCCAGGGAGATATCTGAAGAGATAGTAAGATATGGAATAAAAGGCATTCTGAATTTTACTACAATTCCTTTAAATGTACCTTCAGGAGTTTATCTCGAGGAATATGATATGATAACTTCAATTGAAAAAGTCGCATATTTTGTAAAAGAAAATAAAATTTAGCTCTCTGTATCAGGATGAAGATATTCAAAGGATTTGAAGAGGCAAAAAATATAATGAATCCTGTTGTAACAACCGGATCATTTGATGGAGTTCATATCGGACATAAAACCATACTAAACAGGCTCAGGATGTTGGCCGATAAGTATAACGGAGAGTCTGTCCTGATTACATTTGACCCTCATCCGCGAAAAGTGCTTTACCCCGAAACAGCCGGAAAAGATCTTAAACTTATTAATTCACAGGAAGAAAAGCTCGACCTCCTTGAAAAAACGGGACTCGACAATGTTATTATTGTGGAATTTACGAGAGAATTCTCAAAAATAACCAGTGAACAATTCGTTCGGGATTTACTCCACGGAATTCTCCATGCAAAAGTTGTAGTTGTAGGATTTAACCATCATTTTGGATTTAACAAGGAAGGCGATTATAAGCAATTATGGGACTGGCGGGATAAATATCAGTTTGAAGTTGAAGAAATTCCTGAACAGGAAGTGTATCATGAAACAGTTAGTTCAACAAAAATTCGGCAAGCTATAAGCCATGGTTATATTCAAAGAGCAAATGCCTATCTCGATCATTACTATACTATAAAAGGTAACCCTGAAATTTATGAGGTTGATAATTCCCTGAATTTGCCACCTCTTGTAAAGATCCCTTTAAAGGAAGAATGCAAAATTCTTCCTTTGCCCGGAATATATGCCGTCACAGTTTCTTCAGAGCTGCATAGTTCTAAAGGAATGGCAATAATTCATAAAAGAAACGATAATGTCTCAGAAGTCCTGCTCAATATTTTTGATCAGCAAAGGTTTAATCGTGATATTAAAAGTAACAATCTCTTTCCATAAAATGATTCATGGAGCAGTCAATTTCTCTGATATCAGATCAATCTCTAAAGTTAATCTTGCCAATGAGGAGATATCAGAGCTTATTTATTGAACATAATCATTACAAAGAGGCAATTTGTTGACTATATTTGCAGTTCGTTAAAACCTCACCCCACTCCCCATAAAGGGATGCTAATACGCAACATCACATTCAAATGACTTTGATGGCAGTTTTAGTCCCCCTTCAGGGGGACAGCCGCGAAGCGGCAGGGGGTCGTTTAAAGGTTAGACAAATTTTTTTATAAAAGACATTTTGAAATAAATTAGTGCAAATGAAGTTCTCACCTGAAAAATTAAGCATACCCGATCAGCGAATGAAGCCATTCATTGATCCTGAAGAAATATGGAACCTGTTAAATAATACGAAACCTGATAAACTGAGAGTAAGGGAAGTTATTGCCAAATCGCTCGATAAGCAAAGACTTACAATGGAAGAAACCGCAGTGCTGATAAATTCTATCGGTACCAGTCTGGCTGATGAAATCAAACAGGGCGCCAGGGAACTAAAAGAAAAAGTATACGGGAACAGAATTGTCCTTTTTGCCCCGCTTTATGTTGGGAATAGATGCGTCAATAATTGTCAGTATTGCGGTTTCAGAGTTACAAATGCTGACGCAATACGAAAAACTCTCAGCGATGATGATATTGTCAGGGAAGTCGAAGCCCTTGAAGATAACGGGCAGAAAAGACTGATACTTGTTTATGGTGAACATCCCGATTATTCGCCAGAGTATATTGCTCATACTGTGAAAATTGTGTATGGTGTCAAAAAAGGTAATGGCGAAATAAGAAGGGTAAACATTAATGCTGCTCCTCTTGATATCGAAGGATTCAGAACCGTCGGAGAATCCGGCATCGGCACTTATCAGGTATTCCAGGAAACATATCATCCTGAAGCTTACAAATGGTACCATCTTGGAGGTAAAAAAAGAGATTTCGAATATCGCCTTACAGCCCTCGACAGGGCACAGGAAGCCGGTATTGATGATGTTGGCATCGGAGCGCTTTTCGGTCTGTATGACTGGCGGTTTGAAGTGATGGGACTTGTACGTCACACAAATCACCTTGAAGCATGTTATAATGTCGGACCTCATACAATTTCTTTCCCACGTATAAAGGATGCTCTCAGCCTGAACATTGATTGCAAATATGAAACTAATGACGAGGACTTCAAAAAGCTCATAGCTATATTACGATTGGCTGTTCCTTATACAGGCTTGATATTAACTGCAAGGGAATCTCCGGGAGTCAGGAAAGAGGCAATGCAATTTGGTGTATCACAGATAGATGGCGGTACAAAGCTTGAAATAGGTTCCTACGCCGATTCAAAAAATGAAAAACAGGATCTGAACCGCGAGCAGTTTAAAATAAATGATGCCAGATCACTGGCTGAAGTAGTTGATGAATTACTTGATAATGATTATTTGCCTTCATTCTGCACATCGTGCTACAGAATGGGACGGACAGGTGAGCACTTTATGGAATTTTCTGTTCCTGGATTCATAAAAAGATTCTGTTCACCGAATGCGATTCTGACACTTTCAGAATACATCTGTGATTATGCTGTTGGTGAAACAGTCGATAAAGGCTGGAAGGCTATTGAAAGAAATCTTCAAAAACTCGAGCCTCAGATCGCTGTGAGTACCAGGGAAAAGATAGAAAGGATTAAACTTGGAGAGAGAGATCTATACTTTTAAGGCAACAGGCTTCAGGCATCAGGCTTCTGGCAAGTTTTGCCCAACGCCCAACGCCACCCGACGCCCGACGCCCGACGTCCGATGCCCAACGCCCAACGCCTGACGCCTGACGCCTGACGCCGTCATTAAGACTATTAAATTTGATTTATCATGATAAAAGTTCTCGGAATTAAAATCATAGACAGGATTAAAGAAGCCGGTCTTACCCAGGGTGTACTTTCGAAACATGCTTCAGTAATAACAACCCGTCTGGGGTTTCACGAAGTTACGGATGAAATCTGCAGCCGTGAAGCATACATAATCCTTCATCTTAACGGAGATCAGGCTGATACGGATAAATTGTCATCTGATTTAGACGCCATTGAGGGAATTGAAATTCGTGAAATGAATTTCACGAATGAAAAAGAAGACCTGAACAAAGAATCACTTCAAAACAGAGTTGAAATACTAGGAATGCTTGTTGAAAGAAACCCTCCTGTGATTTCCGCTGTCCAGAAAATACTTACCTCTTATGGTTGCAATATACGTACCAGGCTGGGAGTGAATGAAGTCTTCTTTGGCGAACCTGCCGGACTTTTAATACTCGAATTAAAAGGTGACGAAACCCAGCGTATCCTTCTTGAAAAAGATCTTAAATCATTAGCAAAAGTCCATGTCAGAAGCATGGTGTTCTAGGTACCAAGTACTGGTTGCTGGTTGCTGGTTGCTGGTTGCAAATTTACTGGTTGTTTATCGGTCATTGCGAGCGAAGCGAAGCATTCTTTTGTCGTTTTACATTAATCTTTTTACTCTAATATAATTTTGATGTCATTAAAAAACCCACCCCTAACCCCTCCAAGGAGCGGAATAATTCAGTGTTCTTCACTTTTGTCTTTTTACTTTTTACTTTTTACTTTCTACTTTCTACTTTCTACTTTCTACTTTCTACTTTCTACTTCTTACTATTCCCCTTCTCAGTTCATAATGTTTAGAGTCGCCCCATTCACCATAAATAACTTCAGCATCTGCAAGACTTACCCGCGCCTCGAGACAACTCTGGCAATCTTCAGCCGAATCGTCTGTACACGGTTTATTATCATATAATTTATAGCTATCGCGGTATTTGCCTGGAGTGATATTTGGCATCAGGATATTTGCTCCGATCTTTACTGCTTTTTCTCTTCCTAAAGGATCGATAGCCTGCAAAGCCGTTGCGGCTACTATATTAATGTCTTTCATCATTATCCTTAGAACTGCTATCATCTTAAGAGTGAGATCGAATCTGTCTCCGAGAGGCAAAAGTTCATCGGTGTAAGATGAAAGCGGGGTATCCACATGTTCAATGTATGGACCCATACCACACATATCAATATCGAAATTTTTCATAAAAAGAAGATCATCCGCAAGGTCCTCTAAGGTCTGGAATGGCAAACCAATCATTACACCAGTACCTGTCTGATAACCTATATCCTGAAGGCTTTTCAGGCAACTAAGCCGACGGTTGAAATCATGTTTTGAATCATTAGGATGGATCTTATTATATAACAACTGATTGGTTGCTTCAATACGAAGAAGGTACCTATGGGCTCCTGCATTATACCAACTTTGATATACTTCATGCTCCTGTTCGCCTACGGATAAGGTTATTCCAAGAGTTCCTTTCGAAAGTTCTTTTATTTTGTAAAGCAGATTTTCAATTCTGCCCGTCACAATCGGGCTTTCAAGTTCTCCTGATTGAAGGGCCAGTGATCCGTATTTATTATCGTATGCGAACTTAGCGGCAGCAAGTATCTCGTCGTCAGACAAATTATATCGTACAAGGTTTTTATTTCCTTTTCTTATGCCGCAATAGAGACAATCTTTACTGCAGATATTTGAGAACTCTATTAACCCTCTGAACCATACTTTATTACCAATATATTTTGCTTTTATCTCTGCAGATTTCTTGAAAAGAAGTGTTTTGTCTTCTCCTTCGCAATTCAAAAGTGAAACGATGTTTTCCCTGCTTAATTCCTCAAGGTCCAGCAACTCTTTTATTGTCAATTTTTCTTCTTTGAAAATCATGTTGCAAAGATACAAAAATAACTATTGAGCGTCTCTCCCCAAACCCCTCCCTAAGGACTACTCTTGGAACACATTTTCGCGAATGGGAATTTCTTTTTTTGTCTTACATACTCACCCCCTTCCCCTCTCTACTAGCGTAAAGAGGGGAGATCTCCTTACACAAAATTAGTGTATAATGAGAAGGGGAATCGAGTATTTTTACTAAAGATATGAAAAACAAGGCCTGATAGTTTCAGGATAGAAATACCCCATATATAATTGGCAGAATCTTAATAATCATAGTTAGAACTTAATAACGTGCATACCCCTCTTTACGAAGTAGAGAGGGGAAGGGGTGAGTTCATTATGTACATATCTATTCGAAAGGGATGCGGCCTAAAACCCTCTTCCAAACATACCCCACAAAGTAATCTTAAGATCTTCCCATCTTCTCATGGTAGCATCTGCAAAAGTGTTGGTATAGGAAGTGACAAATTGCCTTGCTTCATCATTCTTTCCGTCTTTAACCAGCTCAACTACTTTTTTTTCTACCGATGGCAATTCCGAAAATGCTTTGTCTTCAAATTCCTGAACCGCGGGTTCAATAAGAGCTCTTCCTCTTGACCAGTTTACTGTTGCAAGCCTGTTTGCTTCACGGAATGACCAGATAGCTGCATCAGTTCTGTAGCGTGGCTGACCACAAATGCTAAAAGTAGCTGGCAGACTCAGTACTCCTGAAAATATTGGAATTCTGGGACTCTCTCCCGGGTTATCAAACGAAAACCATGCAACTGCTCCGACTTCGTCGGGCAACCAGTCACGGCATTGAATTACATGAGAATAGGAGCAGGCGGCGATTGCAATAGTTCTTTGTCGCTCCATCGTTCCAGGTTTCAATTCATTGATCAGGGTTCTGAGATCATTATTCATCCAGTTGTTGGCAACAGGTGATTTGATCTTTCTTTCAACATCATTTCCATCCTTATCTTTCTCTTTAATTGTCACAAGCAGGTTTTTTGTCATGTCCCATTTTGTGCCTTCGTATGTCTCTCTGAAAAATTTCATGATATCCCTTGGCGATTGTTTCTTTTCTGGTTTTACAGAGAAAGGAAGTTCTTCAGCATCAAAAGAAAGGTTCAGTGAAGGTGCGAGGGAGCTTAAGACATAAAACTCCCTTATTGAGAATGGTTTTTTCCCGTTAATGACCTTCCAGAATTTCAGAGGTTCTTTTCCATCCCAGTATCCGAGTTTCTTTGCAACATTTTGTAAGTTGGTGCTGTACATAAAATAGTCATGATTTTTAAAATCGACAACTGAGATCCTTGGGATATTTGCACATATCCCGACATTTTCATCAGGGATCCTTTCTGCGCACCAGATGGATGATGGTTTCCCTTTACCTGAACCGGCTATTTCCAGTTGCCATACCTCTTTTGGATCGGCCAGAGTTATACATTCAGCCAGATCTCCATATCCAAATTCCTCAGCAAGGTTTCCAATGAGTGCAATAGCTTCTCTGGCAGTTTTACATCTCTGAAGTGCTATCTTTTCGAGCTCTTCAATAAGAAACATTCCGTCGGGATTCACAAGGTCTTCTCTTCCGTAAATTGTAGTTTCCCCTATGGCAAGCTGCTTTTCATTAAGACAAGGATAAGCTGTATTCAGAAAAGCGTAGGTCTCGGGAACTTCGGAAATATTACCTTTTAATACAACCTTTGTCATATCCCATGCCTCTTCAGTATGTAACATTCCCGCATAAACAGGATGCAATGTTCCTGGGTCATGTTTCTGATGCGGATATATTTCAAGCCATGTCCGGTAGTTGCCATCGCAGCTGTGTGATGTCATTACTGAGCCATCAGTAGAGGCCAGTTTCCCTACCATTATAGTTGTGCAGTTCTCTCCGTAACCTGGCCCATCTGTGTCAATGTCAGAGTATTGAGCCTGAGCAAAAAGTGAAACGCACAAAAACATTACTATTGTCAGACTGTACCTGGTATATATTTTTCTCATGTTATAAAGATTTAAATTCATTATTTGAATCAGACTAGTTGCAAAAGTAATTTTTTAAGGGAGACTAACAAATCCTCATAAGTAAATTCTCTGTGGTCCTCTGTAGCACTTCAGTGGCTCTCTGTGTAACATTAAAAATGAAGAACTGACACTGAATTCACAGAGGAGAACAGAGGTACACAGAGTCTGATGGTCTTTATGATAATTATCTTGTTTTTAAACTATTTATTTTTATTAACTTGCCATTCACATTAAAGATCGATAATTGGCTGTAAGTTATTATATATCAGAAATATATTTATTTGTCGTTGCTCATAATGTCGGCTATCTCAAGCGGTTTTCCGGATTATAGTTTTCGGTCTGTTCAAATTATTGAATTCCAGAATTCATCTTATTCCCATTTTAACTGACTATGATAAACGAAAAACTTATAAATCCTGACAGTATAGTTGTTATAGGAGGATCAGACGATCTTTTTAAACCGGGTGGAAAGGTTCTCAAAAACATTATTGACGGTAAATACCCGGGTGATCTTTATGTAGTAAACCCTAAACAGGACAAGATACAGGGGATTAAATCATACAGGGATCTTAACGAAATTCCCGACACCGACCTTGCCATTCTCGCAATTTCTGCTTCATCGTGTTTATCAGCTGTTAAGACATTGGTTAATGAAAAGAAAACCAAGGCTTTTATTATTATTTCAGCGGGATTCAGCGAATCCGGGAGTGAAGGAAATAAACTTGAACATGAAATTACTGAAATAATTGATAAATCCGGAGGCTGTCTTATAGGGCCAAATTGTATTGGTGTGATAACCCAGTCATATCAGGGTGTTTTTACTTCACCTGTTCCAAAACTCAATGACAGGGGATGTGATTTTGTATCAGGGTCAGGAGCAACTGCCGTATTTATTTTTGAATCAGCAATGCCAAAAGGGCTGAATTTCTCGAGTGTTTATTCTGTGGGTAATAGTGCTCAGACAGGAGTGGAGGAGGTACTTGAATACTGGGATAATACTTACGAGCCTGGAATAAGTTCGCCGATAAAGCTTATCTATGTTGAAAGCATAAGGGATCCGGATAAATTGCTTCATCACGCTTCATCACTGATACGGAAAGGTTGCAGAATTGCAGCAATAAAAGCAGGTACAACTGAAGCAGGCAGCAGGGCCGCTTCCTCACATACAGGAGCTATGGCCTCATCTGATTCAGCAGTGGAAGCATTATTCCGTAAAGCCGGGATTGTCAGATGTTCAGGACGTGATGAACTTACAACAGTTGCCTCAGTATTTTTCCACAAAACGCTCAAAGGCAAAAATATTGCAATAATAACACATGCTGGCGGGCCTGCTGTAATGCTAACTGATGCTTTGTCAGCAGGCGGAATGAATATTCCAAAAATAACAGGGAAACATCATGATGATTTGCTTGCAATGATGAATCCTGGCGCATCTGCTGTCAATCCAATTGATATGATTGCAACTGCCACATACGATCAGCTTGACAGGGTGATTGAATATGTCGATAAAGAACTACCTCTTATAGATGGGATGAGCGTGATCTTTGGTAGTAATGGTTTGAATAACATGACAGATATTTACGACCTCCTGCATAAGAAAATCAGGGATTGCAACAAACCTCTTTATCCAATACTGCCATCTGTCATAAGTTCATCCAAAGAACTGGAATATTTTCTTAATAAGGGTCACATAAATTTCCCCGATGAAGTTGTGCTGGGCAGGGCTCTTACTAAGATATTCAATACGCCATTGCCGGCGGATGAGAAAATATTCCTTGAAGGCATTGATGTTAAACTGATAAGAAAGATAATAGATCAATCCCCTGATGGTTACCAGGATCCGGGAATAATTCAACAACTCCTCAAAGCTGCGAACATCCCTGTGGTGAAAGAAAAGGTAGTTACGACAAAAGAAGAACTTTTAGCAGAAGCCGGCAGAACAGGTTATCCCATTGCTTTAAAAGTTGTCGGACCTGTACATAAATCTGATGTGGGTGGTGTAACCCTGAATATCAAATCGGCAAAACATCTCGAAGCTGAATTTTCGAGAATGATGCAGATCAAAGGTGTGAATGCAGTACTTATGCAACAGATGCTTTCCGGGACTGAACTTTTTATAGGAGCGAAGTATGAACCTCGTTTCGGACATATTATTCTCTGCGGTCTGGGAGGAATTTTTGTAGAAGCCCTGGGAGATGTATCTTCCGGACTTGCTCCGCTAACATTCAGTGAAGCTGAATCAATGATAAGATCTCTTAAAAGTTACAGCATTATCAGAGGGACCAGGGGAAAGCCAGGAATTAATGAACCAAAATTTGCTGAGATAATTGTAAGACTCTCAAGCCTGCTGCGGTATGCTACTGAAATAAAGGAAATAGATCTGAACCCTTTGATTGGCAGCCAGGATGGAATCACGGTAGTTGATGCCAGGATAAGGATTGAGAGATAAATATCAGTTATGACTAGTTAAATTTTATTTTTATATTCGAAATTCAATTATTTTAAAAATAGTTAAGAATATGATTACGCATCAGTTATCAGTTTTTCTTGAAAACAAATCAGGTCGGCTTACCGAAGTGCTTGAAGTACTTGGAGAGGAGAATATCAGGATAACTGCATTAAGTGTTGCTGATACTTCGGAATTCGGGATTTTAAGACTTATTGTTTCTGATCCTGAAAAAGCAAGAGAATCATTGAAAAAGAAAAACTTCACAGTCAATCTGACTGATGTTATTTCAGTTATGGCTCCCAATGAAGCAAAGCACTATGCAAAGATCCTTAGAATATTATCTGATTTGGATATTAGTGTGGAATATACGTATGCTTTTTCAGTTGGGGCTAAATCAATAATAATTCTCAGGTGCAGTGATACTGAGAAAGCAATTGAAGCCCTTAAAAGCCATGAGATGGAATTACTGAAAGCGAGTGATTTGTATAAGATATAATCAATAAAATGGAAATTTGGAACCGCCCGTTCGAATGTATGGACAGGAATGGGATCAGACATGTTCAAAGCGAAAGACTCAGAGAGACAGTTGAAAGAGTATATTTCAATGTGCCTTATTACAGGGACAAAATGCAGAAAGCAGGTTTAGGTCCTGAGAGCATCAAATCAATTGATGACATAGCTAAACTGCCTTTTACCACAAAACAGGATCTGAGAGATAATTATCCTTTTGGCCTGTTTGCTGTTCCAATGAGTGAGATTGTACGTGTTCATGCTTCCTCGGGAACTACCGGAAAGCCAACTGTTGTTGGATATACGCGAAATGATATTTCTACATGGTCAGAAGTAATGGCCAGGACTCTTACAAGTGCCGGGGCGACCAGAAATGATTTTATCCAGGTTGCATACGGTTATGGTCTTTTTACAGGTGGTTTAGGTTTGCATTATGGTGGTGAAAAAATTGGTGCATCCGTAATTCCAATATCCGGTGGAAATACAATGAGACAAATTCAGCTGATGCACGATTTCGGAAGCACTGTTCTGGCCTGCACCCCCTCATATGCTCTTTTTCTTGCTGAAGCAATTCAGGACAGTGGAATAAAACGTGAGGATTTAAAGTTAAGAGTTGGAGTGTTTGGTGCTGAGCCATGGACAGAAAATATGAGGCGGGAGATTGAGGATAAACTGAAAATAAAAGCCATCGATATTTACGGCCTGAGTGAAGTAATAGGGCCGGGTGTGGCAAGTGAATGTGACGCCCAGGAAGGTTTGCATATTGATGAAGATCATTTCTATCCCGAAATAATTGATCCGGTATCCCTCCAGGTTTTGCCATCAGGGAGTACTGGTGAGCTGGTATTTACAACTATTACAAAAGAAGGACTGCCTCTTATCCGATACCGTACCCGCGACCTTACAAGGTTAACACATGAAACTTGCAAATGCGGCAGAACAATGGTGAGAATGGAAAAATGTCTGGGTCGCAGTGATGATATGCTTATTATCCGCGGGGTAAATCTTTTCCCATCACAGGTAGAAAGTGTACTCCTCGAAATGAGTGAAATAAAACCACATTATCTGTTAATAGTCGACAGGGTAAACAATCTTGATACACTTGAATTAAAAGTAGAAGTTGATGAAGCTTTTTTTCAGGATAAGATAAGTCAGTTGGAATCATTAAGGCAGAAACTACAGACAAGTCTCGAGAATTCATTGGGTTTGGGAATAAAAGTAACACTTGTGGAACCCAAAATTATTGAACGTAGTGAGGGAAAGACTAAACATGTTATTGATAAGAGGAAATATTAATATTTGTGAAAGAAATGACTGAGATTCCGATATCTTCTGATTTGATAATGACGCTGTCTGAGACAGCTGATATCCGTTCTTTGGATAAAGCTTCAATTCGTGAAATTGTTCACCTGGTTAATTTAATTGAGGAGAAAACCGGAGTAAAATTCGTCAGAATGGAAATGGGAGTACCTGGACTTAAAGCTCCTTCAATAGCAATCGAAGCGGAGATAGCTGCTTTGAAAAATAATGTGGCATCTGTCTATCCTGATATATCAGGTATTGAGTCACTTAAGAAAGAAACAGCCCGATTCATCAAGCTCTTCCTGAATGTTGATGTGGATCCCCGGGGCTGCATTCCAACAGTAGGTTCAATGATGGGAGCAATGGTAAGTTTTCTGGTTGCAAACCGAAATGACAGGACAAAGGAAGGAACACTTTTTATCGACCCCGGATTTCCGGTTCAGAAGCAGCAGGTAAAGATGCTTGGACATGATTATTCTTCATTCGATATAATTAATTACAGAGGCAGTAAACTCAAAGATAAACTCGAATCATATCTTAAACCGAGGAAAATATCCTCCTTGCTTTTTTCAAATCCGAATAATCCGTCATGGATCTGTCTTACAGAAGATGAATTGGCTATTATTGGAGAATTATGCAGGAAATATGATGTTATCGTAATTGAAGACCTGGCTTACTTTGGAATGGACTTTCGTAAAGATTATTCAAATCCCGGGCGACCTCCATTTCAACCAACGGTTGCACACTATACCGATGAGTATATTATGTTGATCTCAAGTTCAAAAATATTCAGTTATGCGGGGCAAAGGATTGGTATTATGGCTATATCCGATCAGCTCTTTGACAGATCATATCCTGATCTTTTAAGGTATTATTCAACTGATAAATTCGGACATTCCGCTATCTTTGGAGCTTTATATGCGTTATCCGCAGGGGTGACACATTCTGTTCAGTATGGTTTGGCTGCTTTATTAAAAGCAGTTAATGACGGGGAATACAAGTACAGGAACGATGTGTTGGATTATGGCGAGAAGGCAAGGGAAATGAAAAAAATGTTTATTTCAAATAATTTCCAGATAGTTTACGACAGAGATCTGGAAGAGCCGCTGGCCGACGGTTTCTATTTTACTATTTCTTATCCTGGTATGAAGGGAGACGAATTGATCGGACAGCTTCTGCGTTATGGAATAAGCGCAATTTCTCTTGTTACTACAGGAAGCAGCAGGCATGATGGACTGAGAGCCTGTGTTTCCCTTGTTCCGCGTGAACAGTTTCAGGACCTTGAAATCCGATTAAAAAAATTTAATGAGGACCATCCGTTTTAAAAGAATTAAAATATTAAAATATGGCAAAAATAAGAGGAAGCATTGTAGTAAATGTTGAGAAATGTAAAGGATGCGAAGTATGTATGGTGACATGTCCTACAGGCACAATCGCTATGGCAAAAGAAGTGAATGGAAAAGGTTATAACTATGCATATCCTGCAAATCCCGAGCTTTGTATCGGGTGTGCTAATTGTGCCATGGTTTGCCCTGATGGAGTTATAACAGTTTACAAAACAAAAATATAAGCATAGTAATGGAAAAGGAATTAAGACTAATGAAAGGAAACGAAGCAGTTGCAGAAGCTGCTATCCGTGCCGGAGTAGATGGCTACTTTGGATATCCCATTACACCGCAAACTGAAATAATTGAATACCTGATGGAAGCCAATCCATCCCAGACTACTGGTATGATAGTTCTCCAGGCCGAGAGTGAAATTGCAGCTATTAATATGGTTTATGGCGGAGCAGCCTGTGGCAAAAAGGTTATGACATCATCTTCCTCACCGGGAATAAGTCTGAAACAGGAAGGGATTACTTATATCGCAGGAGCTGAGCTTCCATGTCTAATTGTAAACGTCGTCAGGGGTGGACCTGGTCTTGGCACAATTCAGCCTGCACAATCAGACTATTTTCAAGCTACAAAAGGGGGAGGACATGGTGATTACCATCTTATTGTACTTGCTCCTGCTTCAGTACAGGAGATGGCTGATTTTGTCGATCTTAGTTTCGAGCTCGCATTTAAGTACAGGAATCCTGTTATGATGCTTTCAGACGGTGCAATAGGACAGATGATGGAGAAAGTTTATCTGAGTCCGCAAAAAGAAAGATCAAAAACTGCACCTGACTGGGCTACAACAGGTAAACCTCCGACCCGGGAAAGGAATATTATTACTTCACTTGATCTTGATCCTAACAGGCAGGAAGTGTTTAACCAAAAGTTGGTTGCAAAATATAATGAGATACGCGAGAAGGAAGTGCGTTTTGAAGAATTTCAATGCAGTGATGCAGAATATCTTCTGGTTGCTTATGGCACCAGTGCAAGAGTTTGTCAAAAAGCAGTCCAGATTGCAAGAGGACAGGGCATAAAAGTTGGTTTGTTAAGACCAATCACGTTATTTCCCTTCCCGACAAAAAGAATTAATGAACTTGCTGACAAGGTAAAGGGTATGCTGTCAGTTGAAATGAGTGCCGGACAGATGGTTGAAGACGTCCTTCTCGCAGTTAATGGAAAAGTTCCTGTCTATCATTTTGGAAGAATGGGGGGAATTGTTACAACACCTGAAGAGGTGGTTGAAATTATAAAATCAAAATTCATAGGAGGTTGATCAATGGTTGAATTTTCGGGTCTCAAGGAAATTATAAAACCAGAAAATCTGGTATATAAGAAAACTAATATAATGACAGAAAACACTCTGTCATATTGCCCTGGTTGCGGGCATGGAACTGCTCACAGGATAATTGCTGAAATAATCAGCGAGGAAGGTCTTCAGTCGGAAGCGATTGGTGTTTCACCTGTTGGATGCTCAGTCTTTATGTATAACTATCTTGACATTGACTGGCAGGAAGCTGCGCACGGCAGGGCACCGGCAGTAGCAACAGCAATCAAACGTTTATTACCTGAAAAATTCGTGTTCACGTATCAGGGTGATGGTGATCTGGCTGCCATCGGGACAGCCGAGACCATTCATGCTTGTAACAGGGGAGAGAATATCCTCATTGTTTTTATTAATAATGGAATTTATGGCATGACGGGAGGACAGATGGCTCCTACTACTTTACCCGGGATGAAATCATCTACTTCCCCCTATGGGAGGGATGTAAAAACGATGGGGTTTCCGCTTAAAATAACCGACATAGTTGCTACTCTTCCCGGATCCTATTATGTTACCCGACAGAGTGTTCACACAGCAGCTAATGTTAAAAAAACTAAGAAAGCAATAAGAAAAGCCGTTCAATACCAAAAGCTTAACAAAGGTACCTGCCTTGTCGAAATAGTATCAAACTGTCCGTCAGGCTGGAAAATGACTCCGGTGCAATCTAATAAATGGATGGAAGAAAATATGTTTCCATATTACCCTTTGGGAGATCTTAAAACACCAGGGGATTTACCAACTAAATAAAGAACTAAATACAATGACTGAGGAAATAATTATAGCCGGATTCGGAGGACAAGGGGTCCTTTCAATGGGAAAGATAATGGCTTATTCAGGGGTGATCCAGGATATGGAAGTCAGCTGGATGCCTTCATATGGCCCCGAGATGCGTGGAGGGACCGCAAATGTTATCGTGATAATAAGTGATGACCGGATAAGTTCTCCAATAATCAAAAGATTTGATACAGCAATAATCCTTAATCAGCAATCACTCGATAAGTTCGAGAGTTCCATAAAGCCCGGCGGAGTTCTTATTTATGATGGGAATGGTATTACAAGGCATCCGGAGCGGAAGGATATAAACATTTACCGTGTTGATGCAGCCGAGGAAGCATCAAGGATGAATAGTCCGAAAACCTTCAATACGATTGTTCTCGGTGGTTTCCTGAAGGTAAAACCGATTATTAAACTCGAAAATGTAATCAAAGGATTAAAGAAGTCGCTTCCGGAAAGATATCATAATCTTATTCCAATGAATGAGAAAGCGCTCATAAGAGGAGAGGAGATCATTACTGAAGTACAGAAAGCCAGCTAGAAATTCATTAGTTCCCTTGTTCTGAGACTATCGGGGAGATTGCTTCGTCGCTTTGCTCCTCGCAATGACCTTATAATTAATAAGCTTCATGCCTCATGCCTCACGCCTCATACCTGATGTCTACTTTTCATAGAAATGCATTTCCTTTATGTATTTCCATACAGGTTGAGGAAGAAAATATGACATATCCTTTCCATTTTTTATTCCCTGTCTGATAAAAGTACTTGATATATCCATGAGCGGAGCATTTACCTCGCGAATATCCGCAGCCAGAAGCAACTGATTCAGAAGTTGGGACATTGGTTTTTCGGTATCAGGTCGCGGATAAACATAAATGGGACATCTTCTCACCAGTTCATTGGCATTTTTCCATTTATGCAGAGTTATCAGATTGTCCTGACCCATGACAAGACAAAATTCATTTTTACTGTATTTTTCTCCCAGGTATGTCAGAGTATCTATAGTGTATGAAGGAATCGGTAATTTAAATTCGATGTCGCATGATTTAATCCTGTCATTATCTCCAATAGCCAGTCTGACCATATGTAAGCGGTGATGATCATCAAGGAGAGTCTCCTTTTTTTTCAGAGGATTATGAGGGCTTACAACAAACCAGACCTGGTCGAGACCACCAAATTCGGTCATATAACCTGCAATAGCCATATGACCTATATGGACGGGGTTAAAAGAGCCGAAATATAATCCAATTTTGGCCATCTGAATGCTTATCTTTCCAGGAATGAGGTAACCACTTTCATGGCCTCAACCTTTGCTCTGTCAAGTTGGTGATTAACGATAAATGTATCAAACTGATCAGCCAGTTTCATTTCCTCATTTGCTTTTTCTATCCTTATTCTTATTTTATCGGGAGAATCAGTAGCTCTTTTTACGAGTCTGTTTTCAAGTTCCTTCACAGAAGGCGGCATAATGAAGATCGCAATAGCATTCGTTTTGAATTTGTTTTTAAGACTTATAGCTCCTTTGACATCAACGTCGAAGAGAACATTATTCCCTATTGCCCATATTCTCTCAAGCTCGCTTTTCAACGTGCCATAATAAAGATCCTTATAAACTTCTTCCCATTCTACAAATTCATTGTTTTCAATTTTTCTTTTGAATTCCTCAACGGTAAGAAAGAAATAATCTTCACCGTCAGTTTCATTCCCTCTTATAGGCCGGGTTGTAGCAGATATTGAGAATGAAAGATTCAGTCCGCTTCCCAGCAAATGTTTAACTATTGTTGTCTTTCCGGCACCTGATGGCGCCGATATTATTACCAGTTTTCCGTCCATTGCGCTTTAAAGTACATTCAGAGTTTGTTCTTTAATCTTTTCCAGTTCATCCTTCATCATGACCACCAGTTTTTGAATAGATGCATCGTTGGCTTTTGAACCTATAGTATTTATTTCCCTGCCAATCTCCTGGGCTATGAAATTCAAAATTTTCCCGTTTGGGGCAGGTGTATTTAAAGTTTCGCTGAAATAATCACAATGGGTTTTAAGCCTGACTTTTTCCTCATTGATGTCATATTTTTCCAGGTAGAATATGATCTCCTGTTCAAACCTGTTCTTGTCTACTTTGTCAGTTCCAAGGTTTTCCTCAAGAAGTGAAGCTAGTTTTTCTCTTACTTTTGTTATTCTGCCTGCTTCAAATGTTCCAATAGTTTCAAGGAGTGTTAATATTTTCCCTATACATTTATTAAGATCAGTCATTATAGAATGTCCTTCCTCAATCCTGTACAAGTCAAGCATTGTTATTGACTCAATGATCTGGTCTTTAACAATTGACCATTCTTCTTCCGACATCTCAGGTTTTTCAGTTTTAAGTGTGTCGGGAAGTTTCATTATTGCTGTAAAAATCTGATCGTCGAGGTCTATTTTGAGTTCAGCAGCTATATCTTTAAACTGGTTGTAATAATTCCGTACTGCAGATTTATTTATAACAGTCACCACTTCGTCATCCAGCATATCGCAATAAATAGAAAAGTCAATTTTACCTCTGTCAAGTCTCTGGCTGATAAGATTTCTGATTTCAGGTTCCTTTTCTTTATATAACCAGGGAAGCTTGGTATTCAGATCAAGTTGTTTGGAATTAAGTGATTTTATTTCAATTGCTATCTTCTTTTGCGGAGTTTCCGCAATTGCTTTTCCGTAACCTGTCATTGATTTGATCATACGTGTCAGATGAATTATTAATTGGAGTGTAAGTTACATATTTTTCCGCGATTAATCTGAAAATCCAATCTCTCCGAGTGTAAGTATCAAGCGGTTATTATGTCCTTTCCAGCATGACTGTAAAATGTCTCATAATTGGTGCTTCCCAGACTATCTTAACGCCATTCCTTATTGTGTTTTTTCTTTCAAAAACGTTTCTGACAACTGCAGCAACATATTTCATATGATTATCTGAATAAACTCTTCTTGGTAAAGCAAGTCTTACCATTTCAAGATCGGGATATCTGTTCTTCCTGGTTTGCGGATCCCTGTCGGCCATAAGTGCGCCGATTTCAACTCCTCTCAATCCACCTTCGATATAAAGTTCAATCGCAAGAGTCTGGGCAGGGAATTCCTCTTTTGGAATATGAGACAGGAATTTCTTTGCATCAATAAATATTGCATGGCCTCCAAATGGCTCAAGAATAGGTATCCCATGCTCCTTCAGCTGGTTACCAAGAAAGGAAACCTGGTTGATACGCGACTCGAGATATGGTAATTCGGTACCTTCATAAAGTCCCTGCGCGAGCGCATTCATATCTCTTCCCGACATTCCACCGTAAGTGATGAATCCCTCAAACATTATGTTAAATGTTGATGCCTGACGAAATAGTTCTTCATCGCGTAAGGCTATAAATCCACCCATATTAACAATGGCATCTTTTTTTGAACTCATTGTCATACCATCTGCATATGAAAACATCTCACGTGCTATGTCTCTGATATCCTTGTCAGCATAACCATCTTCTCTCAATCTTATGAAATATGCATTCTCTGCAAAACGGGCCGAGTCAATAATAAACTTAACACCATATTTATGTGAAAGTTTTGAAACTTCTCTCAGGTTAGCCATGCTAACAGGTTGGCCTCCTGCGGTATTATTGGTAATTGTGACAATCACGCATGAGATTTTTTCAGAAGGATTGGATTTAAGTACATTTTCAAGTTTTTTAAGATCCACATTTCCTTTGAATGGATGATAAGAAGTCGTCTCAGATGCGATGTCAATAGTACAATCAATCGCACTCGCCTTTCTGAATTCTATATGTCCTTTTGTTGTATCAAAGTGTGAATTCCCCGGAACCAGATCACCCTCTTTTACCAGGACCGAAAAAAGTACGTTCTCTGCAGCTCTTCCCTGGTGGGTAGGTAAAAAATAACTAAACCCTGTAATATCTTGAATTGCATCTTTTAGTTTATAATATGAGGAAGCTCCTGCATAGCTTTCATCTCCGAGCATTATTTCCGACCATTGTTTATCGCTCATTGCGCCCGTGCCGGAATCTGTGAGAAGATCAATGAAAACCTGTTGCGATTTAAGATTAAAGAGGTTAAGATTTGCAGCTCTTATCCAGGTTTCTCTTTGTTCTCTTGTACTCCTGTAAATATTTTCAACCATTTTAGTTTTAAATGGCTCAGTGAATGGTAATTCCATTATTTGCAGTATTATTTATTTATAAAATTGATAATAACTAAGGTCTTAGACCGTTAATAAATTGTGGTTTCAGTCGGATTGAATTTTAAGCACAAAGTCCATCGTCCGGTATTAAAATGCATTACGGGTAAGTAATGTACGTAATATCATTTTGAATATTTAACAGATGCCAATGGAATATGAGTCAATCCGAATTACACTACGGAAAGAAAAAAATCTCTGTTCTTTATATTTCTGTATAAATTAACAAGACTTTTATCTGTTAATGTGAGATGAGTCATTATATTTGAAAAATTGGTTCTGTAAAATTAAAGTATTTTATGATATATTAATCATGAAGTTTTATCTGAAAAATATTAAGGCATGCGGTTTTCTTTTTTAAAGTTATTCTTAACAGTTATTATTATAAATACCTATACATCAGTTTTCTCTCAGGAAAATTTCAAAATAACAAAAACCACAGAAAGTGTAATTGATTCATTAAAAAGGAGCGGGGTAATACTCGGCAAACAAATCGCTAAGCCTGAAATATCACTTTCATCAGATCAGGCACTTAAATATCTCGAACAAAAATACAGGCCGCAATTCTGGAAGAATGAGAGCGATCCTTTACGTCAGGCATTTGGCCGTCTGATCTATGAAGCAGCTCATTCACCACTCGATTCATTAAGAAACTCGCTTACAAAATATCCATATGATTCCCTGAGTATACCATGGGATAATTTTTATTTATGGAAGCCTCTGAAAATCAAAATCCCTGTTTTGGCACCTGTGGATTCCTCCAAACTGGAAGGTAATCTTGTACCCAGGAATGATTCCCTTAACCTCAGTCCGGCAAATGTGAAACCAGTTTCCTCTATAATGCGTGTTACCGAATTGAAGGATACCACACTTATGGTTATTGTGGATTCTTTAAAAACTGTTACGTCCTCCCGCACTGGATTTCCTTTTAAATATGTCAGTCATCCTTTCCAGGGTGATTCAATTCAGGCTGCAGTTAATTCAATATTTAATTACATTGATAAACGTGATTCATTAGTACTCAGGATAACAGGCTTAGGAAGTACTGTCACTCCAATTACTGTAAATTCACAAACGAAAAGATATTTCCGTTACTGGCTTAAAAATGAATTCTCTGATTCTGTATCCGTCTGGATAGGGAATCCATCAAAAAATACTATTGGTCTATATCTCGAGAGGGGTATCAATTTCAAAAGGCCTGTGCGACAGGCAAACTATGGAAGTCCAAAGGTTAATGTACAATCAATTGACAATAAAACGCTAACCGAATTTCAGAACATAGGATTTAAACCAAGACTATGGAAATATCGCTCAGAGACTGCATTTGTTCTAAATCAATCGTCTCTGAGCAACTGGGTTAAAGGAGGTGAGAGCAGTATTTCGAGTGTTTTTGATATGACCGGATACGCTGATTATAATAATAAGAGCTTAAAGATGTCATCAGCAAACTTTGCAAGGCTTAATTTTGGATATCTTGCCTCAGGAAATGAGGGGATAAAGAAGAATATTGATCTTCTTGAAACAAACTCAAACCTTAATCACAAGGCATTCGGAAAAGTTGACTTTAGTGCCATCTTATTGTTTAAGACTCAGATTGCCCGAGGTTATAATTACTCCACTACAGCTGCAGGAAAGGATACGTCAAGTCTGGTGTCAAAATTTATGAATCCTGCAACTATTACCATCGGTCTCGGATTTGACTATAAGCCAAACAAAAAAACCTCGATCAACTTTTCACCACTATCTTATAAGGGTACGTTTGTTACTGATACTGCTCATATTGATCAGACTCAATATGGGATAGCAAAAAACAGAAAATCACTTAATGAACCGGGAGCAAGCTTTATGATATCAAATGAATTTAATCCTTTAAAAACGGTAACTGTGGTCAACCGGCTTCAATTATTTACTAATTACATTCATAATCCCCAGAATGTGGATGTTGATTGGGAAATGATTGCAACAGCACATTTAAACTGGTTTACTGATGTGAGGTTCAATACCCACCTGATTTTTGATGACGATACTAAAACACCCCAGCAATATAAAAACGGACAACCTGTATTGTCAGCGGATGGAACTGTTAAAAAGACCGCGAGGATTCAATTCAAGGAATTGCTGGGATTTTCAGTCTCATTTAAGTTCTGAAACGGACTATAGCCTTTTATTACAATGCTTTCTGGTATATTCTGAACTTCTTTACAACCTTGCATCCTACTCTCTCATACTCAGCCCTCATCCTGATGTTATCTTCAAGTACAAGATGACTGTCGAGTGTATCCATTTTATGTTTAATACCTGATTGTAGTATTTTAACTCCCATAAGGACCTCAAGACCTTTGCCCCTGTATTCCTTTTTGACACCTCCGAGCATCATCAGGAGTTTTTTCGACCTTTTTGATTCCTGAAGGATCTTAAAAATTCCAAAAGGAAGCAATTTCCCGTTTGCTCTTTTTATTCCCTTGCTGATGTCAGGCATTCCAACCGCGAAACCGACTAATTTTTCATCCACTTCAATCACTTTTATGAATTTCGGATCGAGAATTGGCAGGTAACGTGAAGCAAAATCAGCCTTTTCTTTGTCAGTGAGAGGGACAAAACCATAAATCTCAGCGAAAGTCTCGTTCATAAGTTCCAGAACTCGTATGATATAGGGCTTAAGTTCTTTTTTTGAAGTGAATTCGACGATTTTATACTCTTTATTATTTTCAAGTCGGGCAAATACCCTTTCATAAATAACGGGAAACGTTTCAGGGATATTTCCGAGATAGTTAACAAGATCCACTTTCTTTTCATATCCTTCTTCTTCAATAAGATGAGGCATATACTCAGAATTATTAGGCGCTGTCATGAACAATGGATATTCAAATCCTTCTATCTGGAATCCCTGTGGATCTTTATCGGAAAATCCCAGTGGGCCTATTATTTTAACCATACCCTTTGAACGCGCCCAGTCTTCGACTTTGGTAATAAGAGCGTGAAATACTTCCTTATCGTTATAACATTCCATAAAACAAAAACGACCATGTTGTTCATTGTTTATGGAATTATATCTGTTATTGATAATGCCCATAATCCTTCCCACCGGCTTATGATCACGGTAGGCCAGCAGGAGCAATGCATCAGCATACTGGTACGACTTATTCTTCTTTTTGTCATACAACTCCCATTCGTCCATATATATAGGAGGAAGCCAGTCGGGTTCATGTTTGTGAACTTTGTCAGGCAAATAGATAAATTCACGTCGGTCTTTTTTAGTAAGTACCTCTTTAATAATTAATTCCCCCATATAGAAATGTTTTGATTGTGAAAGAAACAAAAAATCTTTTATAAGACCAATTTACCTTTAATTAAATTTTTAACTATCTGTTATCTAAATATCAGATCGAGGATAACAAATATTGCGAAAAGCAGACTGGCAATCCCGTTTGTTGTGCCAAAAGCCATTGTTACTCTGCTAATATCATCAAATCTGACAATACTGTGTTGATAAATTAGTAAAATTGAAAATACTATCGCTCCTGTCCAGAATAAAATCCCTCCTTGTCCGTAATATCCTGAAATCAATACAAGGATAACAGTAGTAGCATGAAGGAATATTGAAATGCCCAGTGCTTTTTTTCTCCCCGTTGATGAAGGCAATGAATGCAACTTATTTGATTTATCAAATTCATCATCCTGGAGAGCATAAATTATATCAAACCCGCTTACCCAGGTGAGTACAATAAAAGAGTATATCAATGGTAGAAAACTGAACTTTCCTGTTACTGAAATATATGCTCCTATTGGAGCAAGACTGAGTCCCAGTCCCAAAACAAAATGGCAGAGTGCAGAAATTCTTTTAGTCAGACTATAACCCGTTATTATAAGTAGTGCGACAGGTGAAAGGATGAGGGTTAGCCGGTTGATGAAGGCTGTAGCTATAATGAAGAGGGCGGCATTTATAATTACAAATATTGTTGCAGCATTTGCACTGATGATTCCTGAAGGTATCTCACGTTTACTTGTTCTTGGATTTAGTGCATCGAATTTTCTATCAACAATCCTGTTGAAACCCATCGCAGTATTTCTTGCAAAGATCATACAGAGAATAACAAGCAGCAATAATCTGATTTTTAATTCATACTCTGGTTTTGATACAGCGAGCGAGAATCCTATCAGGGCAAAAGGCATAGCAAAGACAGTATGACTGAACTTTACCAGAGAAAAATAGTTTTTTGCAGATTTAATGGATACTATCATCTAGCAACTTCCTGTAAGTTTCATAGTTATCGTCACTGTAAGTGACAAAAATTACTTTTTCGGGATAGGCATTTTTGTTGAGAAATCTCCGGGTTTCCTTTACTGCTATCACTGCTGCAAGATCCTTCGGAAATCCATATACGCCTGTTGAAATACCCGGGAAAGCTACTGTCTTTATTTTCTTTTGTTTTGCGAGCTCCAGACTCGATTGATAACATGATGCCAGAAGAGTATTTTCATCACTAAATCCACCCTTCCATATTGGTCCAACTGTGTGGATAACATGTCTGGCCTTCAGCCGGTAACCATTTGTGATTTTTGCCTGACCGGTTTCACATCCATTTAGTTTCTCACATTCGGAAAGGAGTTCGGGCCCGGCAGCAAAATGAATTGCTCCGTCAACACCACCTCCTCCAAGGAGTGAATTATTGGCAGCGTTTACTATTGCATCCACATCGAGAGATGTAATATCACCTTTGATCAGCTCAACCCTCTTCTTGTCCATTTTTTATCTGATCTGGGCATTAAGTTCCGTCTCAAATGCCTTAATGAGATTATTCATTATCCTGTCGATATTCTTATCAGTCATTGTTTTAAGATCATCCCGCAACAGAAAGCTGACTGCATATGATTTTTTGTTTTTGCCAAGACTGTCACTCTCGTAAACATCGAACAGATTAATATCGCGGAGAAGACTCTTCTCTGTATGATAGGCAATATCTCTTATCTGACTGAATTTGATTCCCTTGTCGAGAAGTAAAGCAAGATCGCGTTTCACTGAAGGATATTTCGGAAGTTCGCGGAAAGTGATTGAATGAGTCTTAATCAATTTCATGAGGGAATCCCAGTCAATATGAGCCCAATAAACATCCTGTCCTATATCGAATTTTGAAAGATAGAATTTCGAGACCCGTCCTGCTTCAGCAACAATCTTATTATTAAACAGCCAGGTTGAAGACTCTGCGAAATACTTTTTATTCGTTTCCCCGGTTTTTAAGCTTTCATCTTTCATACCCAACCTTGAGAAAATCATTTCAACTGATGATTTGATGTTGAAGAAGTCAGAAGGATTAGTCTTGCTGTTCCAGCTTTGAGGTCCGGTACTGCCTGAAATAAAAAGATCGAGTGAGGTTTTCTCAGTAAAATTATCTGCCCCTGGAAATACCTTATCTTTTTTATGATAAAAATAGCATTTACCGAATTCATAAAGCTTAAGATCAGGGTTCTGGCGGTTTAAGTTCCATTTAATTGAGCTTAATCCTCCAAAAAGAAGAGTTTGTCTCATAGCATTCAGATCGGAACTTAGCGGATTTGCAAGTATAACAAGCTGATCTTTGTCGAAATCATCATTCTCCTCATACCATGCTGAAGGACAAAGAGAATTGCACATGATTTCGGAATAACCGTTTGCCGAAAGAGAGTCAGAAATAATATTGACAATCTTTTCCTTATTTGGTTTTTCCGGATATGTAAGGGTTGAGTTAACATGCATATTAATCTCAACGTTATTGTAGCCATAGATTCTGAGGATCTCTTCTATAACATCAGCTTCCTGTTTTACATCAACACGATATGAAGGGATCTCTACAGTCAGTTCAGAATCATTTTCACGAATAATTTTTATATCAAGCAGTGAAAAAATTTTCTTAACGATTTGCGGTTCTATCTTCTTGCCTATGAGTCTGTTTATATTGTAATAGCTGACATCAACCAGATTATTTTTAATTGGAGTCGGATATACATCGACAATGTCTGAAGAAATCTGTCCTCCGGCTAGCTCTTTAATTAGCAAAATAGCTCTTTTGAGTGCCCAGGGAGTTATGTTAGGATCAGCACCTCGCTCAAACCTGAATGATGCATCAGTTTTCAGACCATGTCTCTTTGATGTCTTCCGGATAGCAACAGGATTGAAATAAGCACTCTCGAGGAAGATATTTTTTGTCGAAGCAGTTATCCCCGATTTAATTCCTCCAAAGACACCTGCAATGCACATTCCTTCTAAGGTATTGCAAATCATAAGATCACGGGAGGAAAGGGTTCTTTCAACGCCATCGAGGGTAACAAATTTGCTTTTTTCAGCCAGATTCCTGATTATTACTTTCTTCCCGTCAATTTTATCAGCATCGAATGAATGTAATGGCTGACCTACCTCATACTGAACAAAATTTGTGATATCGACAACATTGTTTATCGGATTAAGACCAACTGCTCTAAGCTTATTCTTCAGCCAATCGGGAGATTCCCCAATGGTCACACCGCTGATTGTAATTCCGGTATATCGTGGACAGTCTGCTGAGTTTTCAATAATAACTTCGTACGGATTTTTGTTATTATCGGGTTTAAAGTTTTCTACGGAAGGTAGTTTAGCTTTCCATGTCATCCCTTCGTTCAGATTCATATAAGCAGCCAGATCCCTTGCTACTCCGAAATGGGAGCCGCTGTCAATCCTGTTGGGAGTCAGTCCTATCTCAAATACGTGGTCTTTTACAATTTTAAAATATGAGGATGCAGGAGTACCGGGTTTAGCTTCTTTATTAAGAACCATAATTCCTTCATGTGAATTACCAAGTCCCAGCTCATCCTCAGCGCATATCATGCCTTCCGATAATTCTCCGCGTATTTTTGATTTTTTAATCTCAAGGCTCTCGTCCCCTTTGAATACCATAGTTCCTACGGTTGCAACCGGGACCTTTTGACCTGCGGCGACATTAGGCGCACCACAAACAATCTGCAAAGGCTGAGAAAGTCCTATATCAACAGTGGTAACAGACAATTTATCGGCATCCGGATGTTTTTTACATGTTAAAACTTCACCAATTACGACACCTTCAAGACCTCCCTTAACAGAAACCCATTCTTCCATGCCTTCGATTTCGAGGCCGATTGCCGTTAATATCTCTGCAACTTTTGCAGGTTCAAGATCAATGTTTAAATAATCTTTAATCCAGTTGTATGAAATTTTCATCTCAGGTAAAACGTATAAAATTGTCAGTACGAATGCAAAAGTAAAGAAAATCCATTAACCGCAAAGGTCGCAAAGTAAAGAATTCACAAAGGTCGCAAAGTGGTTTTGACTTGGTGTCCTTTGCGTTCTTACCCACCGAGTGATAACGGAGGTGGGCTTTGCGTACTTTGCGGTTAAATAAAATGGATAGAGCGTAACCTGCCTACCTTAAAGATTCTATCTAATTTGTCTATATTTGTATCTCAAACACGCTAAATATATGGTTATTGAAAATGATGACAAACTGATACTCATAACAAATGATGATGGCTTAAATGCAGGTGGACTGAAGACACTCCTGGGAGTAATGGAGGAGTTTGGGAAGGTTATTCTGATCTCAACTACTGAAAGTATGTCAGGAATGTCGCAGGCACTGACTGTTAAGACTCCTTTACGGGTTAAGTTACTCGGGGAAAATGATAAGCACCGGATTTACGCGTGCAATGGAACACCTACTGACAGTGTAAAACTTGCGATAAATCAACTGGTAGAAAGAACACCCGACTGGGTCGTTTCCGGAATAAACCATGGATCAAATGCCTCGGTAAGTGTCCTGTACTCAGGTACAATGGCAGCTGCTATTGAAGGATGCTTATATGGAATAAGTTCTGTCGGATTTTCACTTAATAATTTTTCATCTTCAGCTGATTTTTCAGTATGTAAAAAATATATACGTATTGTGATGAAGAAGCTTGCACTTGAGCCTCTTCCTAAGGGCGTGTGCCTGAATGTAAATATACCCTCAGCAAAAAAAGACGAAATAAGGGGAATAAAAATCTGCCGTCAGTCGAAGGGCAACTGGAGAGAGGAATTTGAAAAAAGGAAAGACCCTATGGGGAAAACCTATTATTGGCTGACCGGAGTTTTTCAGAATCATGAACCTGATGCAACTGATACGGATGAGTGGGCTATTTCTCAGAATTACGTCTCAGTTGTGCCCGTCACCGTAGATATGACAGCTCATTGGTATATTGATAAACTTAAAATCCGGTTTAAAAAATGAAGTTTTCTGAGAAATTCGACAAAGTCCTGACAGGTGTAATCGCAGGATTTGTCCTTCCATTTATTGTTGGAACAATAATATTCACGTTTTCGTCAGGTAATCTTTCACTTCACTCGTACTTAATCAGGATAGCCGATTCAAACATAGTGACACATTCAATTACTTTATGTGTTTTTCCTAACCTTGTTATCTTCCTGTTGTTTAACCAGTTTGATATGCTAAAGGCAACCCGTGGTGTACTGGCGGTAACAATAATGTGGGCTGTAATTGTTTTTGCCGTAAAGATTTTCTAATGAGATACTTTATTATTGCCGGAGAACAATCAGGAGATCTCCATGGATCCAATCTTATAAAGGAGCTATTTAAAGCTGACAAGGATGCAGCGATCACTTGCTGGGGAGGCGACCTTATGGAAGCTGCCGGTGCCAGACTCCTCGTCCATTACAGGAAATTGGCATTTATGGGTTTTACTGCAGTTATAAAAAATCTTGGAGCAATTTCTAAAAATCTTAACCTTTGCAAGGAACAAATTGCTGAATATAAGCCTGATGTAATAATTTTTATAGATTACCCGGGTTTTAATCTGAGGATAGCTGAGTATGCAAAAAAGAAGGGATACAAAACATTCTATTACATATCACCTAAACTGTGGGCCTGGAATGAAAGAAGGGTGGGGAAAATCAAAAAGTATATCGACAGGATGTTTATCATCTTTCCTTTTGAAGTTGATTTTTACAAAAAACATCGCATAACTGTCGAATATTACGGGAATCCTCTTATTGATGAGATTGAAAAGACACGAACTTCCTTCCCTCCTAAAGAGAAGATGTACGAATACCTTGGTATTGAAGAGAAGAAGATTATTGCGTTTTTAGCCGGAAGCAGGCGACATGAAATCGAATATGTCCTTCCGCAAATGCTCAAAATCATTCACCGCTTCCCTGACTATCAATTCATCCTGGCAGGTGTTAAGAACATCCCTGATGAATTCTATAAAAAAGTCATTGGCAATGAACCGGTGAAAGTGATTAAAGAAAAAACTTACGAAATTTTATACTCTGCAGAAGCTGCTCTCGTTACTTCTGGGACGGCAACACTTGAGGCTGCTCTTCATAACACTCCGCAGGTGGTCTGTTATAAGGGTGATTTCTTTTCAATGTTGATCGCGTGGGCTGTTGTAAAAGTGAAATATATTTCACTGGTAAATCTCATTATGGGTTGTGAAGTTGTAAAAGAATTAGTGCAATACGACCTCACTGAAAATGCTCTTCTTGAGGAACTTACTGCAATACTTCCTGGCGGATCAAAACGTGAAAAATTGCTTCTTGATTATGAGTTGCTGAAAAAGAAACTGGGTTCATCAGGAGCATCAGGAAGGATTGCAAGGGAAATGGTAGCGGAGTTGAAGAAGGATTTGGAAACTCAGAGACTCAGGGACAGAGAGACATAAAGAATCGAGTTCGTGCTCTCCGTGGTTAAAAGATATACTATGTAAACTAATGCTTAGATCAAAAATATTATTCTTTCTGGTTTTAACTATTTTATCTACAGTCATTTCTGCACAGGTGAAAGTAAGGATTTTTGCAAATCAATCCCCCGAATCGGCAATGTTCACAGTATCTGAAGGGATTTATGAAATGAAATTTGCCGGAGACCAGATCATCCGGATTACGAAAGAGGAACCTGTCATAATCATGAAGTACAATGGAAGACTGGCAGTAAAAAAACGAAATACTGATGGATTTATCTGTGATTCTCTGCTAATTACAGGCAAAACAGGAAATGATTCTTTTTTTGTGCAAATTAATGGGTCAACACACGCTAAACAATTATATTCAGGAGATCTTCAGTGTTTCCCTGACCTTGGGACATTGGTTTTAATAAATATCTGCGATATTGAAAAATATGTTGCAGGTGTGGTAATGGCAGAAGGAGGCTCAGGGAGGAATCTGGAATATTTTAAAACCCAGGCTATCATTGCCCGGACTTATATGTATAAGTATTTTGATAAGCATAAATCTGATAAGTATAATGTTTGCGATAACACACACTGTCAGGCATTTAATGGCTTATCTTCAGATTCTCTTTTAAACGAGGCAGCTCTTGAGACAAAGGGAATAGTTATTCTTGATAAGGACAGTATGCTGATAATTTCTGCCTTCAGTTCGAATTGCGGCGGGGAAACTGCATCATCAGAGGATGTCTGGCTTTTAAAACAACCTTATCTGAAAAGTGTGGCTGATCCTTATTGCCATTTCTCAAAAAATGCGTCATGGCAAAAGAGCTTTTCCTCAGCAGAATGGTTCAATTATTTAAAGAAATCGGGTTATACAAATGAAGCTGAAGATATGTCAGTTTTCAACTTTATACAGAAGACCAGACTGGCTGACTATAAAATCAGTTCATTCAGGATGCCTTTAAGAACTATGAGGACTGACCTCAACCTCAAATCAACGTTTTTCTCGGTATATTCCTCAGGAGATTCCATAATCCTAAAGGGAAGAGGATATGGCCATGGTGTAGGTCTTTGTCAGGAGGGAGCGATGGTGATGGCTACAAAAGGCTTCACCTACCGGGAGATTATAAACTTTTATTATACAGGTGTTATTTTATCGGATATAAAAAATGCAGTAGCTTTACCATAAAGTGCCCCCTGCCGCTCTGCGGCTGTCCCCCTCAGGGGGGACTAATTCGGTGTCCTTAATGAATTTATTGAAAGACTGAGAATTAGCCCCCTTTAGGGGGGGTGGGGGGTAAAAAAGTTAGGAAAGTGGTAGAAAAGTTATAATAAAATAGAAAGAGACGTCAATGTTTGCAATTTTCAGAAAGGAGATAACCGGATTTTTCAGCAGCCTGACAGGTTACCTGGTTATAATCGCTTTTCTCCTGGTCAATAGTCTGTTTATGTGGGTTCTGCCTGGAGAATGGAATATCCTTGATAATGGTTATGCCGGACTTGACCCGCTGTTTTTTCTTTCTCCCTGGATCTTCATGTTTCTTGTACCTGCAGTAACAATGCGAATGATTGCTGAAGAAAAACGGCTTGGCACAATTGAGCTTATATATTCAAAACCTATAACAGAAAGGGGAATTATTTATGGAAAATATTTCGCTGCTGTTACATTGGTCTTGCTTGCACTTTTACCAGGACTGATTTATTATTTTTCCGTATATCATCTTGGAGATACTCCGGGCAATCTCGACAAAGGAGGGACAATTGGCTCATTTATAGGATTGTTTTTTCTGGCGTCAGTTTATGCTTCTGCAGGTATTTATGCCTCCTCTCTTACTGACAATCAGGTAATCGCATTTATACTGGCTGTGTTTATAAGTTTTATCCTTTTCATTGGATTTGATTCATTTGCCTATTTGCCTGGATTAAAAAATCTCGATGAATTTGTAATGCGACTTGGAATAAATGAGCATTATAAATCAATAAGCCGGGGAGTTATTGATATTAAGGACGTTGTCTATTTTGTTGCAGTTATTGTGTTCTTCAATGAAGCTACAAGATTCCATCTGGTATCACGTAAATGGAGGAATAAAAATTAGGCCGATGAGAACAAACAGCACTATTAAATTGAAAAGCTGGCTGCAATTTCTGACCGCCATCGCAGGGATCATATTATTAGTTTCAGCAAGTTCCTTTTTGCGACTAAGGTATGATCTGACTGAAGACAAAAGATTTACACTTTCGGATCCAACCCGCCATGTGTTGGAGAAATTGAAAAATGATATCTATATCCAGGTTTATCTTGATGGAGAAATACCTATCCCGCTGAAACGACTAAAAAGATCCGTCGGGGAAATGCTGGATGAATTTAAAGTAGCCTCAGGTAGAAAAATTGATTATGAATTTATAAATCCATCAGCTGAGAAGGATGTCAAGCGGAGGGAGGAACAATATCAGAATCTGATAAAAAAAGGTTTGAACCCGGTTGATTTACATGCCGGCGATGCTGAGGGCGGATTATCAGAAAAGATCATATTCCCTGGTTTGATAGTTAATTATAATGGAATTGAGGTTCCTGTTAATTTCCTGAATAACTCCACGTCTTCATACGAGCAAAATATACTAAGGTCCATCGAAGGTCTTGAGTATGAGCTTATTCAGACTATCTCAACGCTTAGCTCAGACAGTATAAATAAGGTTGCTTTCCTCGAAGGACAAGACGAAATACCGGAAATAGAAACTGCTGATATAACGATGAACCTCGCCAGATTCTTTACAGTCGACAGAGGTTCAATTGGCGGCAAAGCCGGTATTCTTGACAAATATGCAGCAATAGTCATTGCAGGCCCCGAAAAAGTCTTCAATGAATCAGATAAGCTTGTTCTTGACCAGTATATAATGAAAGGCGGAAAGGTATTATGGTTGATCGATGAGGTAAAGGTAAGTTCTGACAGTCTGGCAAATGGCGAGACGGTTGGTCTTTACCGTCCATTAAATATTGAAGATCAGCTTTTCAGGTATGGAGTGAGAATTAATCCGGTGATCATTCAGGATCTCGAATGTGCGTCGATACGACTTATGTTAATGAGGGGAGGAACAAGACAGCAGGTTGTTCCAGTTCCATGGATCTACTATCCTTTACTTCGGCCTGCATCAAATAATCCTATTACACGAAATCTTAACAGGGTAGAAGGCAAATTTGTAAATTCCATTGATACGGTAGGTCTGGACCCGGCAATCAAAAAAAAGATACTTTTAGCATCCTCCAGCCTCAGTCGTGTGATTTCTCCGCCGGTGCTGATAAGTCTTAAAGAAGCAGAACTGACTCCTGATGAAAAGACTTTTAATAAACCAAATCTGCCTGTTGCGGTATTGCTTGAAGGGAAATTTACATCAGCATTTAAAAACAGAGTTGTTAGCAATCTGACGGAGGATAAAAATCTGAAGATCATTACAGAAAGCAAGGAAACCCGAATGATAATAGTGTCAGATGCAGATATTATCAGGAATGAAGTGAGCAGGTCGGGAATGAACGAAACACCATTGCCACTGGGCCAGGATAAATATACAGGACAAGTGTATGGCAATAAGGATTTTCTTATTAATTGTCTCAACTGGCTTGTTGATAAAAATGATATAATGGAACTGCGATCCAGGGAACTCAAACTGCGATTGCTGAATACTAAAGAGATAAAGGCCGGGAAAATCAAATGGCAGATAATTAATGTTGCCGGCCCATTGATAATAGTGATACTTGCGGGATTAATTTATGGTTATTTCAGGAAAAAAAGATATACAGGCAATTGACAATGAATAAAATATTACTACGAAGTATTTTCTTAATCATTTTAGCTTTAATCTTTTTTCTGATTTTACTCAAAACCAGGGCTCCATTCGGAAAAAATAACAGTTCATTTGCCTCTGAACCAAAAGAAGAAATCACCAGGATTGAGTTTTCACAGGAAGGTAAAAAGCTTACCCTTGAAAAAAAAGGCGAAGCATGGTTTATAAATAACAAAACTGAAGCAAGAAAATCAGGCATATTATTTATTCTCAGAATCTTAAAAGAGATAAAAATTAAATCACCCTTATCTCCCGGGATATTTAAGAGTGAAATAACCGAAAAAAATGTAGTTCCCGTAAAAGTTAGAGTCTACGAAAAGGATAAGTTATTAAAGACTTTTCTGGTGTACAAAACAGGCTCCAATATTTACGGTAATGTGATGAAGATAAAAGAAAGCTCGAAACCTTTTATTGTTTTCATTCCGGATTATGATGGTAATATTGGTTCAGCTTTCATTGTGAATGAATTATTCTGGCAACCTTATAATGTTTTCAATCTTTTACCATCGGAAATTGCTTCAGTAAAACTTGAAAACCTGTCAGATTCCTCAGCTTCATTTTCAATTACTAACCAAAACCATCGGTTTTTTCTTAATAATGATGCCGGAAACAAAACCGGATGGGATTCGACTAAGGTATTTCGTTATATCTCCTACTTCGCGTTTATTCCCTTTGAATCGTGGGCGCTTGAAATGGGAGAAAAGGAACAAAAATCAGTTGAAAGCCAGACTCCTCTGTACAAAATCACTGTTCAGACAACAAATGGCAAAAAGAGGATTCTGACGCTATGGGGATTACAGGTTGATAAAGATGGTTCCAAAGAAATTGACAGTGACAGGTTATTGGGTAAGACAGATGATAAGGATGGACTTTTTATAATCAGGTATTTTGATGTTGATCCGTTGATTAAGAAGAGGGAGTATTTCTATGTAAGATAAATGGCTCTGAAAGAGCCAGATATAATTCACCCCCGGTGAAACCGGGGGTGAATTGACTACATGAACTATCAGCTCTGAAAGAGCTGAATATAAAGATCTATAAATCATAGTTATATTAAGCCGCTTTCAGGGCTTAAAGTTAATGTTGGAGTACTGCCCCCGGTTGCACCGGGGGTTATTCATATTAAGCCACTTCGTGGCTTGAAAACGCGGATAAAACATTTTTGACCGCCTCAAATTATTTTGTTTGAGGAAATTGTTTTTTTTTGTAATATTGGTAATTGAGAATTAAGCATGACCTCTTGTTCAATTCATTCATTTTGACTTGAATAGTAAAACTAGGAAATCAATAAATCAATTTAAAACGATACCAATATGAAATTTGTAGTATCCAGCTCGGAACTTCTCGGTCATCTGCAGGCCATAAGCAGGGTTATCAGTTCAAAAAACACGCTTCCGATACTTGATAATTTTCTTTTCAATCTTACAGGGAATGATCTTGAAATTACTGCTTCCGACCTTGAATCGACGCTGATTACAAGGATGAAGCTTGAAAATACCGACGGTGACGGCACAATAGCTCTTCCTGCAAGAATATTACTCGATACACTGAAGGAATTTTCTGTTCAGCCATTGACCTTCGATATAAATATGGATACGATGGCTGTCGTAATCAGTTCTGAAAATGGTAAATTCAATGTTGTAGGTCAGAATGGTATTGATTTCCCGGCATTACCCTCAATTAAAAAGGATAAAAAAATCTCATTCATCATTAACGCTGATGTTTTGCTTTCAGGAATCAGCAAAACTCTTTTTGCAACAGCCGATGATGAACTTCGTCCTGTGATGGGAGGGATTTTTGTAGAAGCCTCCACTGATAAAATTACCTTTGTTGCTTCCGATGCACATAAACTTGTACGGTATCAGAGAACAGATGCACATGCAGATGATAATGCTTCATTTATTCTTCCTAAGAAACCTGCTTCACTGCTCAAAAATATTTTGCCGAAGGAGGAAGGACCGGTAACTGTTGAATTTGATGATAAAAATGCATTTTTTATTCTGAGCGATTATAAGATAGTCTGCCGGCTGGTTGAAGGCAATTATCCGAATTACAATTCAGTAATTCCAAAAAATAATCCACGCAAGATTACTATTGACAGGGTTGAATTTTTTAATACACTTAAAAGAGTTTCCGTATTCTCAAATCAGGCCAGTAATCTTGTTAAACTTCAACTTAAAGGAAATCAGGTTATGGTTTCAGCCCAGGATATTGACTTTTCCATATCCGCTTATGAAAGGATAAAGTGCCAGTATGAAGGAGAGGAGATTGAAATTGGTTTTAAATCAGTATTTCTTCTTGAGATCCTTTCCAATATCGGTTCACAGGATGTTATGATTGAACTTGCTGATCCCACAAGAGCCGGGCTCTTCCTTCCGGTGATTTCTGATAATGAATCAGAGGATCTGCTAATGCTTCTGATGCCAATGATGATAAATGCCTGACCTTGAAACTGAATCTAAAACGACCAATTGCTTTTCTTGATCTTGAGACTACAGGAATTAATGTTTCTGCTGATCGGATCGTGGAATTATCTGTGCTGAAAATCAGTCCAAATGGGAAAGAGGAATGGATGACCACAAGGGTTAATCCTGAAATGCCTATTCCTCCCAAAAGCACTGCTATTCATGGTATAAAGGATGAAGATGTAGTTAGCTCACCAACTTTCAAGGAAGTAGCTAAAAATCTGGCCACATTTCTTGAAGGATGCGATCTTGCTGGTTACAATGCAATAAAATTCGACATCCCGGTTATGGCTGAAGAATTCCTGAGAGTGAATATCGATTTCAATTTCCTGAAAAGAAGATATGTTGATGTCCAGGTCATTTTTCACAAAAAGGAACAACGGACACTGACAGCAGCATACTTGTTTTATTGTAAGAAGGAATTGGAAGGCGCTCATGGTTCCAAAGCCGACACAGCGGCCACATTTGAAATCCTTGAATCGCAGCTCGACAGATATAACGATTTGGAAAACGATATCGAAAAACTTGCTGATTTCAGTTCATTCAACAATAATGTCGATTTTGCCGGAAGAATTATTCTCGACGAAAATGGAGTTGAAATATTCAATTTCGGAAAACATAAAGGCAAACCCGTCGCAGTTGTGTTCAATGAGGAACCTGCCTACTATTCGTGGATGATGAACGGGGACTTTCCGCTATACACAAAGAAAATTCTTACTGAGATAAAATTGAGATCTTTCGGAAAAACACTCTGATAATGAAGATCATCTGTATAGGTCTAAACTACAGGAAGCATGCCGACGAATTGGGATGGCCTATCGCTGATGAACCTGTAGTTTTTCTTAAGCCGGATTCTGCAATTCTTAAAAATAATAAACCATTTTTTCTGCCTGATTTTTCGGCTAATATTCATTACGAGGCAGAGGTTGTAATTAAGATCAGCAAACTTGGAAAAGGTATTTCTGCGAAATTTGCTCATCGTTATTATGACGAGCTTACATTAGGCATTGACATTACAGCACGCGATCTGCAAAACAATCTGGTAGCTAAGGGTATGCCTTGGGAACTGTCAAAATGTTTTGATGGTGCGGCCCCTCTTGGTCATTTTATTCCTGTCTCTTCTGTGAAGGATATAACCAACCTCGATTTCAGGCTTGAGATCAATGGAAAAACCAGACAGGCCGGAAACACATCCGACATGATCTTCGGAATCAACGAGATCGTTGAATATGTTTCAAGGTTTTTTACACTCAAAACCGGCGACCTGATTTTTACAGGCACTCCCCCAGGAGTTGGTCAGCTACAAAGGAATGATAATCTGGTAGCTTACATATGTGATAAACCTGTTCTGGATTTCATGATAAAATAAAAATATAAGTAAGGTGAATGGATATATTAACCGCTTCGCTATTTATTAGTCAAATGGCCTTCCTGTAATTAATTGCAGTTTGAATATGTAAATGTGTAAGTATTATTTGTGGAAGCAAGAATGTTATTCTCTGATCTTTTCATAGTAGAGACATTCCCATTGGCATCATAAGTGTATGTGTATTGAGCGGTTGTACTCGGAATAGTCATCCCTGTTTCGCTTATTGTAATGACCCACTTATTAAGCAAGTGCTTGCTTAAAAATGGAATGAAGCTGAAATTGCTTGTAACAGGGGCAAATATCGGCAAATATGGCAATAAGCTGCTCTTGTCGGTCAGAAAATCTCCGGTAGCCTGGATAGTTAAAGTACCTGGTCCCTGAGGTGTGTTTATTGTCCCCGTTGCAGTGAAATTTACCGGATCGTCATTGGAATCATAGGTATAGTTGGCTGTAATTGTTCCTTGAGAATCCTGACTGGTTAAATTCACGACGCAGGTTGTTAAATGGCCATTGCTGTCGAAATTATAATTGCCATTGCCGCTAGCGCTCCCAAGATCAATATTGATTTGAGAGAGATAATTCTGAGTATAGGTATATGTTACACCGGGTTGATCATTTATAAGATGGCCATTTGAATCATAATGGAGCGTAATATCTTCTGTAGTTCCGTTATCTGTAAATTTGGCATCTGTCGGTGTATAAATTCCGTTAGCTGTATTGCTGGTAAAAACTCCGGATTGACCAGTTGTGCTGCTCCAGTTAATAGTTCCGCAATATTTAGTCGTACTATTTCCAGTAGTGTCATTTGACTTGCTACAGGAAAAAGCAATAATTATTATTGCCACAATCATTACCAGATTCCTGGATATATGACGCTTAGATTTTGAAATTGATATCATAGCTTGAAATTTTTAATTAAACACTAAAAAAAATTTACCCATAAATGTCTTTGGCTCCCGAAGGGATATATATAATTAAATTCAGAATGTTTATAAGCAGAAAAATTCTACCTACTAACAATTGATTCTGATTAATGTTGAATGAGTCAGCAACAAAAAATTAATGATAGTGATCTTGTAGAAAGGACTACAAATCCGGTCTAGCAAGCAACTAACCGATGGCGATAGGATAAATTTGTGTCCTTTGAGTCTTCTTTGTGTATTGTGGTTACTGCGAAACTGCAGGGGGTCATATTAAACTCAATTAAACCAGTACGATAGTTTTAAGACTAATCCCCGGTTCTTTATTAAATAATTGCCAGGGAATGAATTTTCAGTATATACAATAAACAAGTCTGATACTGGTGCAAAGCGCCACTGGAACCTCAGGTTCAGATTGAGATTGTTGATCTGATTATTATATTGTACAAGACTTGTAAAGAATATTTTGTCAGTAAATGTAAAATCAAGCCTTGGTCCGACTAAAACAAATTCGGCACTTTTATAGGGTAAGGGCATTGATAATTTGTTATATGATGAGACTATTGCCAGGCTTGCATAGGGTTGAACTCTGTAATATAGTTCGCCATTAAACTGCAACCGGTTACCATCGTAGTAACCTCCGTACCGGCTGCTTATCAGAAAATTAAATGTTTTACGGATATCGGAGGTAAAGGAAATACCCATTTCTTTCCAACTGAATTTTTCATTCGTTGCAAATGGTGTTGCTCCGGTATTTGTCGGATCAAAGGGTGCAAGGAGCTTAATAAAATCTTCTTTACCGTCAACGACCAGAATACTTTTGTTCATCCATTCAACCTGGTAAAGGAGTTGAGTTTCCCTGTCTGTCATGTTCATCGACGGATCAAAGAACATGTCGAGTTTAAGAGCAGGTCCGTGATCAGCTATTTTACTCGACGCCGGGTAAAATTTGTATTGAATACCCGGATTTAACTCATAATACCCGTTTCTTCTTATATATCCGACCTGGGCAATATAGTTAGCGCCTACTAATGATTGATTAATAAATGCATTCAGGTATTGTGTGGTATATGCAATATTGGCGGACATGGCAGCTGCATTTCCTTTTGCTCCCGGGTAGAATGACTGATGATAAAATGCTTTTCCCAGCCAGCGATTATCTGCACTCGCCAGGTTGAATTCAATACCACCGATACGGTTAAACCCATTACCAGGAAGTGAGTCATTATTATTCAAATTCATCGTTTGCTTATTCACGAGAAAAGCTGTAATGTTTGAATGACTGAATACCTGTCTTTGCACAGCTGCAACTGTAAAGTTACCAGCCACTACAGTATCGTTTTGTGCAGTCTGAATGTCCATGACACCTATCCTCCAGTTATTGCCAATCTTACCACTTAGCCTGGCTCCTCCGATAACTGAACTTTCAAGTCCAATCCTTCGTGAGAAAAATGGTCTCAGATTATCATTCCCCAATTTCGCAAACAGGTCACTGTTTTCAAGATAAAACTGTCTCTTCTCAGGAAAGAACAACTCAAAACGATCAAGATTGGTGACCTGTCTGTCTACTTCAACTTGCGAATAATCAGGATTAACGGTTAAGTCAAGGTTCATAGAAGTGGAAAGAATGACTTTTGCATCCATTCCGGCATTGGCTTTTGGTTTGAAACCTTCAGAAGCCTGCTTATTCTGAGTGGTCTGGGCCAGAACATAGGGTATCAATGAGAATCTGGGTCCCGATGTTGCAAGCGGTTTATCCCATATCAGAGAACCCGTGAAAGCAAGAGCGGCAGTTGCAAATTGCCTTGGCATTGGAGCCCAGCTTGATTTTTCATTTGTTTTAAGATCGAGCCTGCTGAAGTTTATGCCCCACTCTTTTTCTCCGCCGTTATACCTGATACTGCGAAATGGAATTGCGAATTCGGCAACCCAGCGGTCTTTATAATTTTTTACAGCTGATCGCCATTTTATATCCCAGTCAAGATTGACTGTTCCCCCATTAGACTGAACACCATCCCATTGTGCACCTGCAGCCGACACGCCAAAGGCAAATCCATTGGTCTGATCGTTGTACGTATCGATGAATACGATGAAATTATCGTTCTTAAGAAAGTTGAAATCGCGGCGTAAGGATTCCACCGGTCTCTTCCCGGGTGTAGGATCATAGCATATAATTCCTACGTAGAGAGTTGATTCACTGTATGTGACTTTCACTTCAGTCTGTGCAATTGCAAAACCGGTATCTGTTGGTAACACTCTCTGGAAATGAGTTGCTTTATCTGCAGTTTGCCATACCGGTTCATCAAGAATCCCATCAATAGTGATTGGTTCTTTTGTTTCATTGATATGGATTTGGTACTTATCGCGGTTGATTCCTCTTGACTGGCTAAAAAGCATTGCATTAGAACACAGGAGAATAGAGGTGATAAATAAGAGGGCAGGTTTGAGCATCGGGGATATAAAATTTTTACACAAGATAAAAAAAAGTTTGAATAAGTTTCAGATGTATTATTATTAAGTAAGGACCTTGCATGCAACGTCCCTGCAAAAATTCAATCCCTGATTTGTAGTTTGCCTGATTATTAATTGATAATTTTAAGTCGGTTTATTTACAGAGTTTTATTGAAACACTTTATAATTCCGGGTTATGATTATCAATATCAGCAAAGATGCTTCGGAACTTGGTATTCAAGCCGCACATTTTGCCGCAAGAAAACTTAAAGAAGCGATTGAGCAAAATGGAGAAGCAAGGATAGTGGTTTCCACAGGAGCTTCTCAGTTTGAAACTTTCCAGGCATTATTAAAAGAAGACATTGAATGGGAGAGAGTTGAAGTATTTCACCTTGATGAATATATCGGACTCCCGGTTACACACGAAGCAAGCTTCCGAAAGTATCTTAATGACAGGTTTATCAGCCATGTGAAAATTAAAAAATTCCATAGTGTCGATGTCGAGAATGATATAAATAGAAAAATAAAAGACCTGACAGCGGAGATAAGAAGGAAACCTGTTGATGCCGGATTGATTGGAATTGGAGTAAATGGTCACATAGCATTTAATGATCCTCCTGCAGACTTCAATACACGAGAGGGTTTTATAATTGTAAATCTCGATGAGCAGTGCAGATTACAACAGGTTAATGAAGGTTGGTTTAAATCAATAGGAGAAGTCCCGTCGCAGGCTGTTTCTATGACTCCATGGCAAATTATGCAGTGCAAAACCATCATATCCTGTGTTCCGCATAAGGTCAAGGCTATAAGTGTCAGAAATACGCTTATCAATAAGCTGACTGAAGTAGTTCCGGCAACAATTCTGAAACAGCATAAAGATTTTCATCTTTATCTTGATGTTAATTCAGCTTCGGAGATAATACCGGTGTAAGATTAAGCACCTCCTGATCTTTATACACATATTCACGACCTGGAATTTGGCTTCGGACTTCGGCCGACGAAGTCGGCGATCTCATTTCGTTCAGTTCTTTTGGCCTTATATACTCACCCCCTTCCCCTCTCTACTATCGTAAAGAGGGGAGATCTCCTTACACAAAATCAGAGTATAATGAGAAGGAAAATTGAGTATTTTTACTAAAACATTACTCAATGGGCAGAACAAAAAACTTGATTTCGAGATTGTGGAAAAGAGGTGACACCTAAGTTGACATGTGCACTTGTTTACAAAGCACCAATTTTATAAACATATTGTCAGGATGGAAATACCCTACATATAAATGGTAGAATCTTAATAATCATAGCTTGAACCTTATTACGTGCACGCCCCTCTTTACGAAGTAGAGAGGGGATGGGGTAAGTTCATCATGTGCAGCAAATGTAAGGGATTGTAAAAGATGTGTATATAGGGTAGTTAGGGGGGCAGGGGGCAAATAGGAAGGTGGTTGTATTTGATAGGCATACAATACATTTCATTTTTTAAAAGTCATGGCATGAAAAAGGATGAAAATCATCAGGTTATTGAAGGCTTACATTACGAAACCGGAAAGCCGGTCAGAATTGAAGTCATTGACGGACTGATAGCCGGCATTAATGACATTTCAGATTCAGAGAAGAAAGACAACTATTTAATTGTTGCTCCGGGATTGATAGATAACCAGATAAATGGTTACGCCGGGATTGATTTCTCAGGGGAAGAGCTTACGGCAAAAAGTATTGCAAATGCGGCCAGGGCAATATGGAGAGACGGTGTAACAACTTTTTTACCGACAGTACTCACAAACAGCCATGAGAGCCTTATTAAAAACTTCACAATTCTTAGCGATGCTTTAAATACTGAAGTCATTCTTAATGAATCCATCCCTGGCTTTCATCTGGAGGGTCCATATATTTCTACGGAAGAAGGATACAGAGGCTGTCATCCTCTAAAGCACATACGTAAGCCATCATGGGAAGAATTCATGACATATCAGAAGGCGGCGGGTGGAAGAATTATACAGGTCACTCTGGCACCGGAAATTGAAGGTGCAATGGAATTTATCAAAGAGTGTGTAAAAAATGAAATTATCGTAGCACTAGGACACACAAATGCATCTTCTGATCAGATATCCAGGGCCGTTGATGCCGGAGCCAGAATTTCAACCCATCTTGGAAACGGATGTGCCAACTACATCCACAGACATATAAATCCAATCTGGCCTCAACTCGCAAATGATTTGTTGACTCCCACGCTGATTGCAGATGGACTGCATCTTAATAAGGAGGAATTAAAAGTGTTTTATAAAGTCAAAGGTTCCGGGAATATTATTCTTACTTCCGATGTGACATATCTTGGAGGTATGCCTCCGGGACGATATTCCTTTTTGGGCAGTGAGGTAGTTCTTACGGAAGAAGGGATGCTGCTAAATACTGAATTGAATTGTCTTGCAGGCGCATCTTTCCCTCTGATAAAGGGAATTGAGAATGTGATGAATTTCACAGAATGTCTACTTTCGGATGCAGTAAAAATGGCATCTGGAAATGCATCAAAGATTTACAGATTAATTGACCGGGGAAATCTGAATCCTGGTAAAAGAGCTGATATTATACTTTTTGGACTGACAGGGAATAAAATAAAAATTGAAAGAACATTTCTCAAAGGGAAACTTGTTTTTCAGGCCTGAATAAATACTCATGGATGCCTGGCTGGGGTATGTGATCATCTTAATATTATTTAACTTTTGATTATTCTTTTCCTTTGCTATTAATTAATTCTATATATATCTTTGGCTGTTAATAAAAAATTTAAAGAGATGGGAAATTTAGGAGCAACTGAAATTTTATTGATCTTACTTGTTATTGTCCTTCTTTTTGGAGGCAAAAAGATACCTGAACTTATGAAGGGTATAGGACAGGGAATGAAAGAGTTTAAAAAGGCTTCCACCCTGGATGATGAGAAAGACAAAGCAAAGCCTGAAGATAAAGACGAAGTAAAAAAATAATGGGAGTTCAGTCTTAGATTCGTAGGGACGTTGCATGCACGGTCCCTACGTTGACTGAATAAATTCTCTTTTCTAAAATATTGTAAGTCAATCAGTAATGATATATTTTGGTGCTTTCCTGTGTTTTGTTCCCTGCTCATAGCTGAATGCAATTTCGAGTAACACTGGTTCGCTCCATGCTTTGCCAAAGAAGGTGATATCAACCGGCAAGCCATCAACAAAACCCATTGGAACCGCAATAGCAGGATATCCAGAAATTGCAGCCAGAGAAGAACTTCCCCCAACAAAATGATCCCCTAGTATCAGATCAGTTTTCCATGCAGGAGATCCTGTGGGTGCCATAATTGCGTCAAGCTTGTAAGTATTCATCACTTTGTCTATCCCATCTTCCCTTGTGGCTTTCAGCATAGTTGAGAGGGCCTTCTTATAGCCAGCTGAATTAAGATCTCCTTTTTTATCGGCTTGTTCAAGCAGACTCTGATCGAAATATTTCAACTCAATACTATCCGATTTATTGAACTCAATTAAATCATTGATATTTTTAATCGGGAAGTCATTTCCGAGGCTTGCAAAGTACTTGTTTAGTCCGTCCTTAAACTCATAGAGCAAAACTTCGAATGATGCATCTTCATAGTTATCTGTTTTTGGAAATTCGAACTCAACAACTTCTGCACCATTTGCTTTCAGATATGCAATTGTTTTATTCATAAGGGTATCCACTTTGTCAGAAAAGCCCATCGATTTTCTTACCAGACCAATACGTTTACCTTTTAATCCGTCTTTTTTAAGAAATTTGGTATAATCGGTATAAGATTTTCCCTGCGAAGCTAAAGTTTTTGAATCAGAAGAATCGATACCGGTTAAAGCTCCGAGAGTCAGAGCGGCATCCTCAACAGTTCTTCCCATTGGTCCTGGTGTATCCTGGGTAAATGATATAGGTACTATGCCCGATCGGCTTAGTAGTCCTACTGTAGGTTTTATGCCAACAATTCCATTATTATTTGAAGGGCAGACAATTGATCCGTTTGTTTCCGTTCCTATTGCTACCATACAAAGATTTGCAGAAACTGCTACTCCCGAACCGGAGCTTGATCCGCAGGGGTTACGATCGAGGACATATGGATTCTTTGTTTGTCCACCGATGCCGCTCCAACCACTTGATGACATCTTTGCCCTGAAATTTGCCCATTCACTCAGGTTTGATTTGGCAATTATTACGGCACCAGCTTCGCGTAGTTTCTTAGCTATAAAACTATCGGTTGCCGGGAACGATTTTCTTAATGCTGTTGCCCCGGCAGTTGTTGGCATAGCATCGTGGGTGTCAATATTGTCTTTGAGAATTACCGGGACTCCAAAAAGCGGGCCTTTTGGTTTTCCGTCTGCTGCTTCTTTATCAAGCTTTTCAGCTATAAGAAGCGCATCGGGGTTAACTTTAATTATTGAATTTAATCCGGGTCCATCCTTATCTATTTCGTTTATGCGATCGAGATATACTTGAACGATATCCCTCACTGTATATTTACCAGCATTGTACCCCTGTTGCAGTTGTTCAATTGTCATCTCTTCAACCCAGCTGTTATCAGTCACATTCTGAGGTAATTTGGATACTGGTGTTTTACAGGTGACAGTACATAGGATCATCGAAATGAAAAGCAATATAAGCTTCGGAAAACGTAATTTCATAATCTTGTTTTTTTATTTGTATTAATGTAGTGATGACCAACCCGGGCGTCTCTACCTGAAAAAATCGGTTTTTATAAAATTATGAAATATAATTCAATTTGAATATATTTGTTGTAATTGTATTGACGTTCACTTCGGGCGTTTCTACATTGGATACGTTTGCATTTCCTGCCACACTGGTGTCATATATTAATGGAGCATCGGAATATGAAAAACATTTATCTGCAAGCTCTTGAACATCAACTGGATTATGCTCCTTTGGTTCTTGCTACCGTGACAAGAACCAAAGGTTCAACACCACAGAAACCCGGAAGTTCAGCTTTGTTTGGTAAAGAAGGACTTATTTATGGTACTGTGGGAGGTGGCGTAGTGGAAGGAAGAGTTGCAAAACTTGCACAGGGCGCTCTCAAATCAAAAAAGTCAGAACATTGCCAGTTTAATCTCGCTAATGACATTTCTTTAAAAGATGAAGCCATTTGCGGTGGACAGATCACTGTCCTTATTGATGCTAACGTAAGGAATCATTTATCTGTTTTTGAACAGATTAAAGTGTCTTATGAAAAACGTACACCTGGTGTCCTGATAACAATGGTTACACAATTTTCAGAAGATACTGTCCTTATTAACCGTTACTGGATGACCAGTGAATTTAAGCCAGAGATACCGGTTGAATTTTTATCAGGGATTGAACCTGTTGTAACCCAAATGCTCTCCGAACGTAATTCTTCCGATTACAGAGAATTGGAACTTTCAATTCCCGGAGCAGAGCCCTCATCTCTGTTTTTTCTTGAAGCGGTTTTTCCGCCGGGAAAGCTCATAATTGCCGGAGCCGGTCACATTGGCAAAGCATTAGCGCATCTTGGTGCTATGATAGATTTTGAAGTTACTGTGATTGATGACAGGCCTGAATATGCAAATCTCGAGAATATTCCTGAAGCCGATCATATTATTGTAAATGATATTGGAAAAACACTTGAATCTTTGAACAAAAGTGAAGATACTTTTGTAGTAATTGTGACCCGCGGACATAAAGACGATGCGGAAGCACTTAAACCATGCATAGGCTCATGCCTCGCATATACCGGCATGATAGGAAGCAAAAGCAAAATAGCATCAATGAAATCCTCTTTTATTGACAATGGATGGGCAACAATCAAAGAATGGGATTCAATTTATACACCAATTGGTTTGGAAATTAATTCGAAGACAGTAAATGAGATTGCTATAAGCATTGCTGCACAATTGATATTGGTCAGGAATAGTAAGAAAGTAAACAATAAAAAGTAAACAGTACACTAAGTTTCGCCATTCATCTGCCTATTCGGAGTAAAACTTTTTTTATGAATGACATCTGGGCCATTATACTTGCTGCAGGAGAATCCAAAAGAATGGGAAGGCCAAAAATGTTGCTATCATTTAATGAATTAACAATGATCGAAACAGTATTAAAGAATGTTTCTGAATCAAAGGTTGATAAAATATTGGTGGTGCTGGGTGCAGAGAAGGATGCGATTGCTGCGAAAATCAACAAATTGGATATGGAATTATGTTATAATGAAAATTATATTGAAGGAATGCTGTCATCCGTAAAATGCGGATTCAAAAATTTACCAAACGATTTCAAAGCGGCAATGGTTTTTCAGGGTGATCAGCCTTTTATTGCAGCGGATGTAATTAATAAAGTGATTGAAGCTTATTTATCATCAAAATATGGTATAATTATTCCGGTTTATGATGGTAAAAGAGGCCATCCGATTCTAATTGACAGTAAATACAGTGGTGAGATTGCAAAACTCAGTCCGGAAATAGGTTTACGTGCATTGACTTTCAGGTTTCATTATGATGTTTTGGAAGTAAAAACAGAAGAACCTGGCATTTTCAGGGATTTTGATACTTATAAAGAATATTTAAAAGGTACAAATCAAATTCAATAGCTATGGAAGAGACAATTAAATTTCATTTAAACGGAAAGGAAACTGAGGCCGCGATTGATCCCACCCAGACTCTTCTGTGGGCGTTAAGGAATCATTTCGGGCTTACCGGAACAAAATTTGGTTGCGGTATGGGATTCTGCGGAGCCTGCACTGTTCTTATTGATAATGAACCTGTCAGGTCATGTCAGTTGTCAGTGGCGATGTTGCTGGCAAAAGTGTAGTTACAATCGAAGGACTGGCAGTCAATGGCAAACTCCATCCGGTTCAGAAAGCATTTGTTGAACATGATGCCCTGCAATGCGGATATTGTACTCCAGGAATGATAATGAATGCCACCGGCTTTCTGATAAAAAATCCTTCTCCATCTGTTCAGCAGATAAAGGATGGGATGGAGAATAACCTGTGCCGTTGTGGAGCACATATGCGTATAATTGAAGCTGTTGAGACTGCGTCAAAAGAAATGAAAGGAGGGAAGTAATCATGAAAAATAACCAGATTAAAGATCAGGATTCGTATTGCAAACTGACTGAATCTCATGGTATGCCCAGAAGAGATTTCTTTAAGATTCTCGGAGGCGGTATATTTATCTTCTTTCGTCCATGGCGTGCTTTTGGACTTGCAGGCTTACCTGCTGAGCAAGCCAGGGGTGTGCCGAAAGATTATAATGCATTCCTTCGCATTGCCGAAGATGGAATTGTAACATGTTACACAGGCAAAATTGAAATGGGGCAAGGTATAATTACTTCTCTGCCACAGATGATGGCTGATGAACTTAATGTACCTGTTGAAAAGATAAAGATAGTAATGGGCGATACAGATATTTGTCCATGGGATCAGGGAACCTGGGGATCGCTAAGCACAAGAGTATTTGGTCAATTAATGCGAACTGCATCAGCAGAGGCAAGAGGAGTTTTGCTTGATCTTGCATCCAAACAGCTGGGTGTACCTGTTTCTCAACTGGAAGTAAAGGATGGAGTTGTAACCGACACCAAAGATCCAAAGAAAACTGTTAGCTATGCACAGCTTGCAAAGGGTCAGAAAATTGAAAAATTTCTCGATATTAAGCCTTCCATGTGAGATTATTCAAAATTCAAAGATATAGGGAAATCATATAAGCGTGCTGATTCACACTGAAGGTAACCGGCGAAGCAAAATATACCGGCGATATGAAATTGCCGGGAATGGTTTTTGCACGGATATTACGCCCTCCTTCTCATGAAGCTAATATCACATCTGTTGATTATTCAGAAGCAGAGAAGATAGCAGGCACAAAAGTTGTCAGGGATGGCGATTTTATAGCTGTTTTAAATGAAAACCATGACAAGGCTGATGAGGCTATAGTTAAAATAAATGCTGAATATTCATTCAATGATGTGCCGGTCAATGATAAGACTATCTTTGATTTCATGCTGAAGGCTGATTCGAATGCCATGGCACTTAAATCAACAGGTGATATTGAAGCCGGAGCAAATGCTTTGTGATAAAACATTTGAATCGGAATTTCATGATCCTTATCTGGCTCATGTGGCTATGGAAACACATACGGCACTTGCACAGCTTGAAGGTGATAAGATGACGGTCTGGGCTTCCACCCAATCACCTTTTGGTTTGCGGGAAGGTGTAATGCGTGAGCTCGATTTGCCAGCTGAGAAAGTAAGAGTCATCACTCCGTTTGTAGGTGGAGGATTCGGTGGAAAAGGTGAATTTCAGCAAGGGATTGAGGCTGCAAAACTCGCAAAACTTGCAGGAAAACCTGTAATGCTTGTCTGGACACGCGATGAAGAATTTTTCTATGATACATTCCATCCCGCCGGAGTAATTAAAATCAAATCAGGAATAGATAAATCAGGCATGATTAAGATGTGGGATTATAATATTTATTATTCAGGTACGAGAGGTGCAGATGCAATCTATGAAATTCCTAACACAAGATTCACACATTATAATCAGAAAAAAGGTGCACCTCCTGTTCATCAGTTCGGAACAGGTGCATGGCGGGCTCCAAATAACAATACAAACACATTTGCAAGGGAAGTTCAGATAGACATCATGGCAGCGTCGGCAGGGATCGACCCACTTGAATTCCGCAGAAAGAACCTAAAGGATGTGCATATGCTGGATTGTCTTAAGGCAGTCGCCGATAAGTTCGGATATGTTCCGGCAAAAGGTCCAAGCGGGAGAGGTATCGGAATTGCTTGTGGAAGCGATGCTGGTGCATGGGTAGCACACATGGCTGAAGTCAAAGTCGATAAAAATACCGGGAAAGTTCAAATAGTGCGTATCGTCATGCGCCCAGGATATGGGATTGTGTGTAAATCCTGAAGGAGCTACGATACAGATGGAAGGTTGCATGACGATGGGTCTGGGCTATACCCTTGCCGAAGAAGTGCTGTTTGAAGGAGGCAATATACTGACCATGGTTTAGATACATATGACATTCCAAAGTTCTCTTGGCTTCCTGAAATTGATACCGTTATTCTTGACAGAATGGATCAGCCTCCGCAGGGAGGTGGAGAACCTTCTATCATAGCTATCGGAGCAGTTATCGCAAATGCAATTTTTGATGCAACTGGCGCCAGACTGTACAGACTGCCCATGACACCTGAAAGGGTGCTTGAAGCACTGAAGAAGGTATGAGGAAAAGGCACAGGGCAAAGAGCACAGGGCACAGTGGAAGAAGGAGTGAGGCGTGAGGAATCAGGGGCATGTAACGCCAGGTACTCAGGCACCGAGCTCCTTTGATTGCTTAAAGATATATTAGAAGAAAAATAAGGGGGAGAATAATTCCTGCAATTGTCAGGATTGCTCCCCTTTTTGTTATACCATTCTTTCCCTTTATGATAAACAAGCCTGTAAGAGTGACAGTTATGAGGGATAGACAGAATATATCGCTAAAGTATTTCCACCATTTACCGGGATTGTAATGAAGGAAATTGATTTGATAGAAAAATGGTTTTTTGCTGATTTTTTCGATTACTCCTTCCCCGGTGGCTACATTAAAATGAATTACTCCTCCATTAATGAATATTGTTAAACTATTCCCGCCTGGAAAGTAAAATGTCTTATACTCCTGTTCCAGATGAATACTTTTAAGGATATCAATTGCAGCTTCTTTGTTAAATGTCTCACGTGTTATTTTTGCATCAGAAGTAAATGGCCTGTTCTCAAATATATAATTTGGATTCCAGTCATTTTTATGGTTTAATGCAATTCCTGATATTGCGTAGATTAAAGTTAATCCGGCTATCAGGTACCCTATGTCGCGGTGAGTGACCCTGTTTAATTTTGACAGATTCATTTAAGTTAATATTAAAAAGGTCAGTGCAGCACTGACCTCTTTATTCAGGAATAGCCATTTACTATCTTAATGCATGACTTTTATATATCATTCTTATATCGGACATAGAGGTCTGAGCTGCAAGAGCTGTCTCAGTCTGGCAAGAATCTTTTCCCATTTTCATATCACCATCTTTCATTTCACCCATATCCTTCTCTTTGCTTTCCACTGATGAAGCATTTGAAACTTTAGTTATCATCCCCTCCACTGTAATCTCGCTTCCGAGTAATTCCATTGGGAATTTAGAAATATATTCACCGGCAGCTATATATAACCTTATGTCAGGATTTTCTCCAACAATAAACATCTTTTTGCCGGTTTCAGTGCAGACGTGAACCACTTTACCGTCGACAATAATGTTTTTGCCAATATAATTATCAGGATTTGCGACAAGGGCTGCAAATTCAACTTTTTCACTTTTACCTGTTATTTCGGAATTGGATGAAACTTCCTTTTTCCCATTATTTCTGCATGAGAGGAAAATCAAACAAACTATTGCTAACAAAATCATCGGTCTTTTCATAGTGAATTTTAATTTCGTGTGTAATAGATATGGTAATTTCATCAGCAATATGGGATTTTTTTTTGGAATATTAATAATGAATTAATTTTTTGATATCTTTCCTTTTGTATGAAAATACGGAAAGCAGGCCACATTTACTATTGAACAAAAAAGTTAACTCGGTTGTCATCCAGATGTATACTATTACGTTATTGAAGTGAAACTATTAATTGTTGAAGATGACAGGTCGCTTAGCCGCTCCATTAATGACTATCTGAAAATGGAAGGTCATATATGTGAGGTTGCCCTTACCTTTAAGGATGCTTTGGAGAAGGCATCTCTCAATAAGTATGATTGTATTATTCTTGACATAGGATTACCGGATGGTAATGGCTTGGATTTAATCAGAGAAATGAAGGTCAATAAATTAACCGGGGGAGTTCTTATCCTTTCTGCAAAAAGCAGTCTCGATGATAAATTGACCGGTTTGAAAATCGGGGCAGACGACTATCTTACAAAACCTTTTCACTTTGCCGAACTTAGCGCAAGGATAAACTCAATTTGCCGGCGTAACAATTTCCTTGGTTTAAATGAAATATCGTTTAATGAAATCAGGATAGATACCGAAGCTAATCAGGTACACGTAAATGACAGATTATTAGTTCTTACTAAAAAGGAATACGATCTTTTATTGTTCTTCATGGCTAACAGGAACAGGATCATCACAAAAGAATCGATAGTTGAACATCTTTGGGGTGATAGTGTGATACTTACCGATTCCTTCGACTTTGTTTATACTCATGTAAAGAACCTGCGAAAAAAAATTGTCACTGCTGAGGGCAGGAATTACATAAAGTGTATTTACGGGTTTGGCTATAAATTCATCGAAAGTTGAAGTTATTAACAAAAAGCACCTTTTATTATTTAATCCTTTCTGTTATTGCAATGGTTGCAGGAGGAGCTCTTTTATATTTGTCTATTAAGAAAGGAATCTACACTCAGACAGATTATAACCTGGTAATTGAAAAAACCATTTTAGTAAATCAGATTGAACTGACTGACAGCATCCCGGATCTCAAGGCTTCATTTGGTAACCAGATTGATGTGAAATTATTCAACTACCCTATTCGTGAGTTCCAATCGATAAAGGATACTGATATATACGATTCAAAGACCGACTCTTTTACTCCATTCAGATACATCTTTTCGTCGGGAACTACTCCACAGCAAAAGGGCTATATTATTACCATCTTTAAGGTGACAGACGAAAAAAATGAATTATTGCAGGCAATAGGATTATATCTGTTTTTTCTGTTCTTTTCGCTTTTCATCATTTCAATTCTTATCAACTATCTTATTGCAAGGAGGCTGTGGAAGCCATTTTATGATTCTGTTAATTCAGCTGAAAAGTTTGATATTCAATCAGATAAACCTCTTGATTTACCCGATACTGATATAAGGGAGTTTAACCAGCTCAATGATGTTTTTTATTACATGACTACTAAAATGAGATATGATTATCTTAATCTGAAGGAGTTCAGTGAAAATGCGGCTCATGAAATACAAACGCCACTTGCTGTTATCCGCTCCAAGACTGATTTGCTAATGCAACAGAAATCTCTGAATAAGGATAGCATCAATCTTATAAAATCAATAAATGAAGCGACTACCAAATTATTTAAACTTAGCCAGGGTTTACTCCTTATTTCCAAGATCGAAAATCAGATTTTTCATGAAAAGAAAAAAGTCTCTTTGACCCAGATTATCAGAAAATCGCTCGATAACTATAAAGAGATAATGGAGCTTAAAAAAATAAAGGTTGAGTTTGAGGCGAAAGATGAAGCAGTTATTGAAATGAATGATGTGCTGGCTGAAGTTTTGATTTCAAACCTGCTAAGCAACGCTGTGAGGTTTAATGTTGACAATGGATTCATTAAATGTAGTATTGACAATAAATTTCTTATCATTTCCAATTCAGGATTACCCCTTAGTGTCAATCCTGAAGATCTGTTTAAAAGATTCTATAAAGGCAGCGATAATCCCCAGTCTGTAGGTCTTGGTTTATCGATAGTTAAAAAAATAACAGATGGTTATGGTATGGCGATTACATATACAAACGACAATAGCAACCATGAAATAAAGCTTCAGTACCGGCACAAGAAAATTAAGAGCTAAAATAAGAGAGGCTGTCACGTTGGAGACAGCCTCTTTTATTTTATAACTCCCAGCCTTTTCGGTATTCTCTTACAAGAAACTTGTTTGCTTCGGGAATATTGGTAATCTTCATATTTGCGGTATCATATTCTACTTTCTTCCCGGCTCTCAAAGCGACAGCACCAAGAAGTATGGTTTCCGTTACCGGGCCAGTATACAGGAAGCTGCCAGGCGATTGGGTATTATTTTTAAAGGAATTAATCCATACATTATTCGGGTCGTCACCTTTCGTTGCAGGAGCATCCTTAGGTGGAGTAACGTTTTTATTCTGTACAAATAACTGAGGATTTTCACCGCGGAATCCGGCAATTATTTTCCCTTTATCACCGACAAACATCATTCCTTCTCTCTCCAGAAATTTTCCTGCAGTACTATATTCTTCAGGTGTAACAGGTTTCATACCTCCATCATACCAGAAAAGCTCAAATGGCGGGAGTTGTTCCTGTTCATTGAATTTAAACCTGATAATACATGAAAGAGGAAAAGCTACGTCATTTTTAACACTCACAGCTACATTTCCCTGAAACCCGCAAGTAGTTGTGGCATGAGCTTCTGCACTAATTGCAGGAGTGTTAATTCCCAGTGCCCTGAAGAGCGGAAACAGACTGTAATGCCCCATATCTGCAATGCTGCCTGCTCCAAAATCATACCAGCCTCTGAACACAGCGTTTGTATAGTTTGGAGAATAAGGTCTGTCAGGAACCGGGCCAAGCCACAAATCCCAGTTAAAGTCTTTAGGAATCGGAGGAGTATCCGTTGGATTGGCTTGCCATTGAGGCCACATAGGTCTGTTCGACCAGTTATGTATTTCCTTTAGAGTGCCAATTGATCCATCATGTAACCACTTTTTGATTATCTCATTATCGGGTTTATCACTCCAGGCAAGGAGATGCGTGCTCATACCTGTTTTTTTTGCTGTATCAATTGTAAGCTTTGCTTCATATATTCTGTTTGCTATAGGCTTATGTGTTACAACATGTTTTCCTTTTTTCATTGAGGCAATTGCGACAGTTGCATGCAGATGATCGGGAGTCATAATCTTAATTGCGTTCAGATCCTTCTCTTTCTCAAGCAATTCCCTGAAGTCTTCATAAGATGCACATCCTTTGTAATTGCCGGAATCCTTTGACTTGCCATAATATTTCCGGACAAATTCCTGGCCGAGATCCCTGCCACCCGGTATACCTGTTATACTGTCTCCCCAGGTTTTATCACCTAATGCTCTACGGATACTGTCGCGTACATCATTTAATGACCAGTCAACATAATTTGTAGAGAATTTATTGGGGTCACATACTGCCACTATTTGCAGAGCAGGATTAGAAATTAAAGCTGTCATTTCTCTCATTCCCTGGGTACCACATCCGATATAGCCAAGCGTGATTTTATCGCTTGGGGGTATAAAACCTGGTCCTCCGAGAACTTTTCTTGGCACAATTGTAATTGCGAGGGAGGCAGTAGCTGCTGATCCCAGGAAATCACGGCGGTTAACTTTTTTCATAATATTTTAATAGGTTTAGTGGAATGTCAGATATTGTGTAATTTGATTTATAGATTTCGAAGAAAAGAAGCACTCTCTTTGAATGTATCTAATCCCATTTCCACGAAGATGTTTTTAACTCCTCCTGTTTTGCTTAATGCGAAGAACTCCTTCCAGTCAACAAGACCCTTGCCTATAGCTACGTTTTTCTTTTCTGTATCTGACCAGTCAGCCAGATGTGCAGATATAAATCTGCCGGGATATTTTGAAAAATAGGTCGCCGCTTTATATCCTTTGCTGATTACAGCTACCTGGAACTGCATTTTAACTAAATCCGAATCAAACTGATTCATCAATGCATCGTAAATAAGTGAATCTCCGATTTTTTCAAATTCCATATCGTGATTGTGATAACCCATCTGGATGCCGGATTTCCTGCTCTTTTCGCCAATAATATTAAGTTCATCTGCAGCTTTAAGCCAATCGCTGATTGTAGCTTTTTCCGGAAGTCCGAAACTTGACAGAATCATCTGTTTTTGCCCCGATTCTTTTGCAAACTCAATACGATCATCGAGATGCTGCCTGAGTTCATCTATCCCATAATGAGTGCTTATCCAGCTAAGTCCGGCTTCGTTAATAATCTTCTTCAGTTCTTTTGGCTTATATTTCAAAAGACCGCCAAATCCTAAGTTTTCATACCCGACCGGTGAGCACATTTCAATACTCTGATAACCCATTTCAGCAACCATTTTAATAGTTCCGGAAAAATCATTGGCTATTTTTTCCCTCACTATCCATGATTGGAATCCTAATGGCATTTTCAATGCCGGAAGAGGATCTGCATTGAGGTTTAAAGGAATCTGTGATGCAACAACAACAGATCCCAGCCCCATGGCACTTTTCGACAGGAATTGTCTTCTTGATAGCTTATTCATAATATTTACTTTAATTATAACTTTTAAGAATCCTGCACTGTACGGTTTCTAACAAATTTATGAAATTGCCCTGATTACAAACCTTAATGTATAAATATTTCTGCTGGTATTTACATTTGATCAATAAAAGGATGGTATACTGTAGGGAACGGTCGCAACCGTTCCCTACATTTTTATTACCGTTCCCTACATTTTTATTATCGTTGCCTACATTTTTACTAACTTGTAAGCCTGATATTAAATAAGAAAGGTGTGGAAATAATAACCACAGAAAATGACAAAATATTTATTTTACATTTTAACACTTTTAGCGATGCCATCTGCAAAAATTCCTCAAACAGAGATTACAAACGGACTAATCCATGCAACGATCTATCTCCCGGATGCAAAAAACGGATATTATCAGGGTGTCAGGTTCGACTGGTCAGGAAATATGGCTAGTCTTGAATATAGCGGTCATAACTATTTCGGCAAGTGGTTCAATAAATACAGTCCCAGGATACATGATGTAATAATGGGACCAGTGGAGGACTTTACTCCATTGGATTACCCGGAAACGGAAAAAGGAGGAAGCTTTATTAAAATAGGAGTGGGGGCCCTTTACAAACAAGACGATGATCCTTATGAATTCAGCAGATATTATGAACTCTTGAATCCTGGAAAGTGGTCAGTAAAAAAGAATTCAGACCGGGTATTATTTATTCATGATCTGGTTGATAAGGTTTACTCATATCACTATGAAAAAACTGTTCAGCTCATCAAGGACAAACCTGAACTTGTTCTTATCCACACACTTAGGAACACAGGTAGTCATACAATCGAAACAAGTGTATATGATCATAATTTTTTTGTTATTGATAAGCATCCTACAGGACCCGGACTTGTTGTCAGATTTCCTTTCAGACTCAAATATGACAAAAACGGACCGGGTATGATTGCAATTGGAGAACTGGCTGAAATCCAGGATAATCAGATATCATTTCTACGTACAATAGGTAATGGGGAGGAATCAGAGTGTCCAGATATAGAAGGATTTGGTACTTCATCAAAAGATTATGAGATCAGAATTGAAAATCGGATAACAGGAGCAGGTGTGAAAATTACCTGCGATCAGCCGCTTTTTAAGCTAGCTTTCTGGTCATGTCCGACAACACTTTGTCCTGAGCCTTATATCAGGATAAAAGTTGAACCTGGAAAAGAATTTGCCTGGACTATCAGATATGAGTTTTATACCCTAAATAAATAATGGGTTAAAAGCGTAACGGTGTAAAGCCACAAAGGTATAACGTCATAACGCCATAACGCCATAACGCCATAACGCCATAACGCCATAACGATAATAAAATGATTACGGTTATTACCTGATCTCAGTTTTTGATCCTGTATTAACTACAATATTTTTGCGCCATTCGTATTTATTACCTGCAGCAAGCAGAACATCATACACTCCCGGAGCACAAGCATTATTTGAGGATACGTTTTCATAACGAAACAATTCCAGGTTCTTAATGGGAGAAGGAGTTCCAGTCTGTTTTGCTGCTGTACCTGCAGGATACAAATGGAGGTTTTTAACATTTCTGTCTCCTCCTGCATAGGCTATTACACCACCATTAAGATTTGTTGAAATTGTATAATTAATATCAGGTTTCATGGTAAAATTTTCAAGCCATATTTTTTGGGGCTGTCCAGAGATTGACATAGAAACGAGCACATCATATACTCCTGGTTTCATCTTACCAGAGGTTTTATTAATTGACTCTGCAGGGGGAATAACCTGATCGTGATTGCCTTTTGCATAAAATATCGGGATACCTACGCTATAAGTCTGATCTGTGTTTCCCTTGTATTTGATTATTTTTGAGTCAAAAAATGATAAGCCATTGTTTGATGCCGGGGATTCTGAAATAAGTACCTGGTAATCGTAAAGTGTTATCGTAACAGTAGTTTTCATTTTTGGTTTTACCACAACATTACCTACGACAAAGGTAAGTGTCCCCGGAGTCCCGGAAAGCTTAAACGTAAGTCTGAGATCATAAGTACCCGGCGCTGCGCCCTTCGTCTTAACTTCCTTCCCGGCACGCAGAAGTTTAAATGAGCTACCAGATGTCAGAGCTCCAAGCGTTCTGGTAGTTACGGCTAATGGATTCTGATCATCTGCCTTTAAGGTGGCATAATCCTGCTGAACCCAAACCTGATTCCAACAACGCTCGGTTTTTACTGTTATACCGTTATCAAGCTTATAGGAATAGTCAGAAACAGGTTGAGCTTTCAGGACAAGAGCTACAGCTAGCTGTAAAATCAAGAAGGAAAGTAGTTTTTTCATCTGAATATATTTTTAGGTAGTTAGGATAGCCCATTCAAATTTACAATATTTAAATAAAAGCTTTATCAACTTATTCGAACTATTCTTCCGGAACGATTTTTCAATAAACAAGGAATATTTACACGGTTATATTTGTCTAATTAAGCATCTATTCATTTAATCTTTATAATTATGAAAAAAGACATTCAAACATTCAAGGCTAAAAGCTCATTGATCAAAAGGTTATTGGCAGTTACAATTATGATGACAGTTATCGTTCCGGTCACATTAATAGCTCAATCCGGGAAAACGAATTTTTCAGGCGACTGGACTTTAAATAACGAGAAAAGCACCTTACCTCAGGGAGGTCAGGGTGGTGGTATGAGGATGGGTGGCGGTAATTTTGTTGCAACTATGGAAAACAATATGCTGACGGTTGTAAGAACAAGAACAGGTCAGGATGGACAATCCACTACTTCAACAATGAAATATACGCTTGACGGAAAAGAAAGTGTTAATACATCACCCAGAGGCGACAGCAAATCTATAGCTACCTGGTCACCCGACGGGAAATCACTTACAATTGAAACATCAAGAACATTTGAAATGAATGGTGAATCACGTACAATGAAATCAACTGAAGTATGGAAGCTTACTGATGAGAAAACTCTTACTGTTTCATCTACAAGACAGGGTCCAAACGGAGAAGTTAAGGCAAATATGGTTTATGATAAGAAATAAGCTTCTGCAGGAAGGACAAGAACGCTAAGAAAGCTCCGTGAGGAGCTTTCTTTTTGTAAATGAAAATAAATTGTTGATTACAGTTGTCTATTAAATGAAACAAGTTCACAAAAGGACAATTAATAAAAATTCGAACAATGAAAAGAGGTATAACAATTACAGGAATACTACTTGTTATTATGATTGCCGGCAGCGGATGTCACCGGTTCAGCAGAAGGCCAACAAGGAGTTATGAGGGAATGAATATGAACATGAACCAGAATTTCAGGCACAACCGATGGATGCCCGGAATGAGAGGAGAGATGTTTCAAAACAGACGATTCGGAATGATGAGGGGTATGGGACAGGGCAGAGGATTTGGTATGATGGGGAGAATGGATCAGGGAATGAGATCATCAATGATGAGACCCGGAATGGGCTCCGGAATGATGGGAAACATGGGTATAATGCCAATGGACAGTACAGGATGGATGAACCGGGGTACCGGACGACGGATTCTCGAAAGTATTCCCAATGTCACTGACAGTCAGAAAAAACAAATTGAGGATCTCGTCAAAAAACAACAGGATGACATGAAAAAACTCAGAGAAGAGATGTCAGCTAAAATGAAAGATATGATAACATCACATCGAAATGAAATGTTTAATATTCTTACTCCTGAACAGAAAAAGTTTATTGAAAACAGAACAGGAAAAGCTGAAAATGAAAAATAGTAATCTGGTAATTGAAACCAGACTACCAGAGATTAGCTTCCCTTTTAAGGCCTTCGGTACTTTTTACTTCATAGGAGATAAGATCGCGATAATGGGTTATTGTAGAATGTCCATTCACAGACCCATTATTTTTATAGGCCTTCTGGTCCTTAACTTTTTTAACCCAATGTATCAAAGTATATCCCAGGTTACTTCTCGGGTTGTCTTCACTTAATTGTCTAAATTTTTCCATATCAAAGTCTTTTATTCAATAAACAAAAAACTTTTTACTTTGTTCAGAAGAGAATTAAAACAGGAAGCTCCGGGTTATTGGGTTTCCTGCCTGTTCATAAGATCCCTGATCTGTTTCCATCCAATCAGAACCACATGATTTTGTTTCAGAAGGTCTTTAAATTCAGGACTTGTAACCACATCAAGGTCATGCTGACGCCATGCTGAACCGTAGGCAGTGTATCCCTTGCATATTGCTTTCATTTCATCATTATCGACAGCCAGGTGAACTATTATCTGATTCAATCCGGGCTTTAATGTTTCTAAGGCTGTTTTATAAGCATCAATCCAGTTGGGAGTAACACTTTTTTCGTCAAGCATGAATAAGTTGTCAAGTAGAAATATCTTCGAACCAAGCGATTTTGCAATATCAGCAGGAAACCAGCTCAGGTAGGCACGGGGGAAAAGAACAGGAAGGTGATATGTGTCTGAAAGGTTAAGATATATTTTAATCAGTTCCGGGTTAGCCAGAACGCTTCCCATATGGGTATCGATGTGAGTCAATTTAACACCGGCCCTTATAACTCTGTCTATCTGAGCCTTCATCTCCTTTTCAGCTTCAGGTGCTTTTACTCTCTTTCCAAGTTCCTCCACAGACGGAAAAAAGTAATTGTTGCTGTCGAGCAGGCTTGTTATCTGATCTGAAGGAGTAATCCCTCCCCATTTATACAAATCCCATTCTGCCGTTAAAGTTAGATGTATTCCTACATCCAGCCCGGGATGATCCTTAGCGTATGCAATCATGTCATTAGCCCAGGGGCAAGGGGCCATAATGCTGCCTGAAGTAATGCCTTTGCTGTCGAAAGCTTTTATACAAGCTGAATTAACAGAATTGGACAGACCCATATCATCAGCATGGATGATAAGAAGCTTTGTTTCTCTGGGATACCCGAGTAATTCTGCCAGATTTTTATTGCTCTGAGAAAAAAGGCTGAATGTGATTACAAGGCTGGCAAAAAGGAGTATAATTTTTTTCATTTTTGTAAAATTAATGAATGATTTTTTATCAGGAATTACAATTGATTTAATTGCGAAATTATAAATTAATCTGATATTTAAGCAAAATCTTCCTGATCAGAAAGTAGTAGTGCAGGCCTTCTCTGGTCAAAATAATGCTATCAGCAATTTCATTAATAAAAAAAGCCCCGGGGATTTTTGATCCCCCGGGGCCGGTATTTGTCTTCCACAACTTATGCCTGTAAATCAGAGCATTATTTCTTTATCTTATTTCAACAACAGCATACTTTGAAATTTTCCAGAACTGTTCAGGATCTTTAATTTCAATGCTGGCTATCTTGTTGTCTTTATCACGAATAAGTTCATAAGAACCTGTTGGATGGTCAGTAATAAGTTTTGCACCCTTTGCATTAACAGGAATGCTTTTAGTTTCGGTGATATTCACCTGGGTGAATAAACTGTCAGGAAAGTCCTGATGTAGTGCTTCTTTCTTTCCAAGTCCAAGGAAACCGCCTTCTTTCGAAACGAGACCTTTTGCCTTCAAAGTTTTATAGGTTCCATAGGCAATGAACCCTTTGTTGATTTCTGCAGTCTGGTTAGTTATTTTCTCATCCTTCTGGGCTATTGCAGTCTGTGCATCGGTCATACGGGTATTAAGCTGTCCGATTTCAAAATCTTTCTGGCCAAGAGCAACTTTCAAATCTGCAACTTCGGTTTCGCGTTGTTTCATTGATGTTTCAAGTTCAGCTATTCTGGCCTGCATTCCTTTGATCATTCCGCCTGAATTCTTCAGCTGTGCTGTTAAGGAAGCAATTTTCTTTTTGTTCTGATCAAGTAAAGTATTTACATACTCAATATCTTTCAGAATCTGTTGTTTTTTGTCTTTTGTAAATTCTTTATCATTTGATTTCGTTGTTATTATATTCTCTTTTTCTTTTACAGTATTCAGATCTTTTTCAATTTCATCAAATGTCAGCATCCATTCATTAAGTACTGAATCGCGTGAAGTTAATAATTGCGTGTATGAACGTTTCTGATTTTCAGTAATTGCAACATTTTTCTTCTGTTCATTTTTAAATTGCGAATTAACAATAAAAGCGCCAACTACAAGGAGTAAGACGGCTATTACTGTTGTGGTAATAATCCCTTTTTTCATGCCGTCTTTTTTTGCTTTTCTTTCATTGTTCCGTGAAGCCGCATTATCATTTGTGATGGGGCGGTTAGTGTTTACATCATTTGTCATTTTTTTTCCTCCGTGGTTAAATTCTTGATTGTTATAGATTTTGTCTTTATAAAAGTTGAACTTCTGTTTATCATCAGGATTATTTCATCAATCATTTCAAATCCTGTGCCTTCGATAATAATTAGAGGTAACATCTTTAAAATAAGAATATTAACAATATACAATCAGATTCAAAAAAAGTTCATTTTGGGAAAAGATTCTCAATTTGAGAATAGAAATGATTAATTCCAGCTCGGGTGATGAAACTGTATGCAATGAAGTCAGGCCTTTGTAGGGAACAGTCGCGACTGTTCCCTACACATTGTCCTATTCTTTCTCTTCTTTTAATATCCGGTAGATAGTAGAAATCCCGATGTCAAGCTTTTCCGCAGCAAGGCGGATATCATTATTATTTTTTTTCAGTGTAGCCTTTATAATTTTAATCTCATACTCCCTTAGTGTAAGATTATCGGTTACCATACCAGAGAGAGGATCTCCCCTGTCAACTATAAGGTCGTCAGGTTCAATTTCGTCTTTAACGGAAAGGGTAACAGCAAGTTCAACAATAGATTTTAATTCCCTGACATTTCCGGGGAAGGGATGGTTCATCAATTTTTTCTGGGACTGTACAGATAATTTTTTCAGACGTATATTATTTTCTTCGCAGAATTTACCTATGAAGTGACGGGCCAGAATCAATATGTCATTTGCACGTTCACGAAGGGGAGGCAATTCGATAGGCAGCCCTAACAATCTGTAATAAAGATCTTGTCTGAAATTTCCTTTTTTCACTTCATCTTTCAGGTTTTTATTTGTGGCCACTACAATACGGCAATCTGTCTTAACAGGTTTGTTACTTCCAACTCGCACAATTTCTTTTTCCTGCAGTACACGCAACAGTTTTGCCTGCAAATTAAGTTCCATTTCACTTATCTCATCCAGGAACAGTGTACCTCCGTCGGCTTCTTCAAAACGGCCTATCCTCCGGTATGTTGCTCCTGTAAAGGAACCTTTTTCGTGGCCAAACAATTCACTCTCAATCAATTCAGAAGGTATTGCGGCAACATTAACAGTAACAAATGCTTTGTCTTTACGTTTTGAATTGTAATGAATAGCTTTTGCCACGAGTTCTTTACCTGTTCCTGTGTCACCGGATATAACCACAGTTATATTTGTACTAAGGGCTTTTTCAATAAGGTCGTAGACAGATTTGATGGCAGGACTTTCTCCTAGAATACTTTCACGGAAACTATATTTTTTCTGAACTTCCCGACGGAGAGTGGAAATTTCTCTTTTTAAACCTATGCCATTTCGTATATTTCTGACTGTATTTAAAAGACGGTCTTTAATATCTTCGGATTTGCTTATATAATCATAAGCCCCCAACTTCAGGAGATTGACAACAGTATCAATATCTGCTTGTTCCGAAATTAGTATGACCTGGACATCAGGGTTGTCTTCTCTTATTCTTTTCAGGATTTCGAGTCCCGTAATGTCTGGAAGACGGTAATCGAGAGTTACAATATCAGGAGACTCAACAAGAGAATTCAAAAAATCTTTTCCGTTAAAAAAACTTTTAATTTCATAATCAGGATTTAATGACAGCGTATGAACTAAAAGCCGGTTATACCATTCACTGTCTTCTACTACAAATATTTTAAAAGGCTTTTCAGACATGGAAAGTTGAATTCTGGTTTAAAGAGATACAAAGTAAATAAGAAATGAGCGGATTTGCCAGCTATTTAGCTGATTTTAGCAATATGCATATCAATAAGATAGCTCACTGCATTAAACTCCTGCTCTGACTCACGTATCAATATCCTGAGAGAATCAGGTTCCATTTTATATTTAATATTATCCTCAATTTTTTTAAGAGTATTGCAGAGTTCAATTGCACCAATGTGCCTTCCCGGTGGAAGCATTTTATGTGCCAGTTCACTGATACGGTCTGAGTTATCCGAATTAAGCGCCTCCTCCATTTCTTTGAAACCATTTCTTGTTGATTCAATAAATGAAATCAGCATTTGTTTTACAAAATGCTCATCTCCGCCGGAAATATGATAGAGATTTTTTAAATTAATTTTATCCAATTCCGGTTCCACTTTATCCTCACTGACCTGGTCAGTCTGGTTTACAACATTATAATCTTTTATAACTGAGAGTATCGTTGTTAACAACATCTCTTCAGTAAATGGTTTTGACAGAAAAGCATTCATCCCGGCTTTCTGAAATTCCTGCCAGTTCTCGTTAACAGGGGCTGCCGAAATACAGATAACCGGCATATCCGACTCTTTAATATTCATTTCCTTCCGGATGAACTCCGTGGCTTTTAAACCGTCTATTCCCGGCATTCTGGCATCCATGAATAAAAGATTAAAGTGAATTGTTTTCAACAGTTCCAATGCCTCCATTCCACTTGATGCTTCCTGGTATTTAACATTCCAGCGGTTCAGGATCGTTTTAAAAAGGAGCCGGTTATATTCCTCATCATCAACAATAAGGATATTCAAATTCTTTACTTCATCGGGAATAAATAATGGAGGCTCAATATCTTTTTTTACCTGTTGTTCATCACCGATAAGCAAAGGGATATTGCAGGTAATTTTCGTGCCCTGGTTTTTACGACTTATACACTGAATGTTACCTCCATGCAATTCAACAAGCTTTTTAACAATAGATAAACCCAACCCTGTACCTCCGAATCGACGGGTAGTGCTCATCTCCTCCTGCGTAAAATCTTCAAAAATGAAATCTAATTTACTCTCATCTATACCTATTCCTGAATCAATAACTTCCAAAACCAGTTGAACTCTGTCATGAGTCTCTTTAATACAGTTTATGCTGAAGTGAACTTTGCCGTTTTTGGTGAACTTAACGGAATTACTTACAAGATTCATCAGTATTTGTTTAAGGCGGTATGGATCTCCAAGAAGAAATTGAGGTGAATCGGGACTGATTGAATAGCTCAGAACAGTATTATTCCTGATAGCCTGCCTTTCAAATAAAATATACACATCTTCAAGAATTTGCAAAACAGCAAAATGGACTTCTTCAAGAGATAATTTGCCGTTCTGTAATTTTGAAAAATCGAGAATATCATTGATAATTCTAGCAAGGTGATCGGAAGATGATTTGATAATCTTCAATGTCCGTGTCGTATTCGCATCAAGAGGATCATGCAAAAGCTGTTCTGTAAATCCTGAAATGGCGGTTACCGGAGTCCGTATTTCATGACTCATATTTGCCATAAAAAGTTCTTTTGTCCTGGCCAGTTTTTCTGCTTCATCTTTTGAATTTTGCAGCGCAATCTGATAACTATGTGATTTTCTGACATACCTGACAGTGATAAACATTACAAGAATTGAAAGAAGAGTTCCTGAAATCGTAAACATTCCCAGCCATACATAAGTTTTAGCTGCACGTTTATCAGCGGCAAGCGCTTTTTCTCTTACCAGTCCGGAAATTTCGTTTTCAATGCGGGTTATCAGGTCATAGAACTTTTCATTGATCTCACTGCTCGTTGTCGCTAACATTGATTCTCTTTTAGTCAGTCTTACTTTTGTAATGCTGTCCTGCAATTCTATCTCCTTAAGATGAGTAATAATCTCATTTTCAGTCAGACGGTTTTTTGTAGTTCGGCTGAAAACCCTTTTGAGTATGTTTTGTTCTTTCTTATTGTCCTCATTAGAACTGCTATCAAGCCTTCCCGATAATTGTTTCAGATCTTTAGCAACAGTAATACTGTTATTAAGATACAATAGCTCATTCCAGATGATTATGTTTTCGTCAATAAGTTTTTTTATTGTATCTGTTTGCTGACTGAGTACCGGATCGTTGATACACTGTGAACTGAGTAGATTAACTTTATTATCAATTTTTGAGATAATGTCGTTATATGGAAATAAATCGGGCGAATGGTGTGTGTTTGAATAAATCCGTATGCTGTTTTGTGCTTTTTCAAGGTCCATTGAAATATCTCTTATATTCAATAAACGTACATCAGGTTTAAGATCAACCTGAACAGATGAAACAATAGATGAAAGATTTCTATATGACAAATAACCGGTGGCTGAAAGCAAAAAAACCGCCAGTACCATTAATAGCCCAATCTTTATCTGAATTGAAATTTTCTTCACGGTAATGCGACAGCATTTATTTTACCGTAAAGCTATAAAAATTTATTTTCAATATATTGATCGAGGAAAAGCCGGCAAAGTGCAGGTGCGAAGATATCTTTCAGAACAAAGAAATCATAATTATTATGAATACATTTTTCATCAACTGTGCGTGACTGTGTCAGTAGAACAGCAAGAGTATTAGTATTTGACTTTTTCAATAGTCCGAGGATATGATTGCCGTAAACCCCGTTTCCAAGGTTATTGTCAACGAATGCCACCACATCGTTATTCTTAAATAAACTGGACTCAATTTTTCTTATACAATCGATAGAATCGGTAAATGAATGTAGTATCAGCCTGAAATTCAACTTCTTCTGCATAAAATGTATGCTTTGTCGTAACGCATTTAATATCAGGTTATTATAATATTCATTATCTTCAACCACTAGTACATTAATTGTTTGCGTCATTCTATGAAATTTTTGGTCTATTACTGCTGTTCCAAAAATGTGCCAGACTTTTACAGTACAGAACGTGTGTTTATAACATATTAAAAGAGAATAGATTGCATAATTTACTTTTGGACTATTAATGTCATAATAAAGAAAAAAATTCTCAAATTGAGAATCAGTGCAAAAGGGTAAAAAAAAATCCTGCGAAAGCAGGAATTCGTAATAATAAAAAGGTAGGAACGTTGCTTGAAACGTCCCTACCTCTGAAAATTTTTATCACCTTCTGTCAGGTGTTGTGGTATCGGGGTTTTTCTTTTGTTCTGTTGTTGTAGTAGTATTCCTGGTCGCCTTTTTGGTACTCCGCTTTGGAGAACTTACTTTGGTTGTTTTTGATTGTGAAGACGTACGCACATTCTGAGGTGTTGAAGGTTTAGTTACCGACTTACCTGTGACTGTTGATTTGCTGGATGAAGTATTTACTTTTGTCGTAGCAGGGCGATTAATTCTGGAAGGATTTGTGACTGTTGAAGTAGATTTCCTTGTTGTTTCAGTTTTTTTAACCGTTGTCGGATTTGCGACTGTCTTATTTGTTACAGTGGTAGTTGATCTTCGTGTTGTCGCAGAATTATTTCCATTTGGACGAGCAGAGTTGTTATTTTTGTTAGTCAGATTTGATCCATTATCTCTTCTGTTAGATGAGTTCGAATTCCCATTGGAATTACCTGGATTATTATTCCCAATAGAATGAACAGAGGAACCTGATGTATGAATAGCTTTATACTGTTCAGGATGAGACTTAGCAAACATTGCTTCTCCTTCACTTCTCTGGTCGGGATGCGAATACGTTGTTTTGTAGGTACCGGCTACAATCCTGTGATTCACTTCAGGAGAGTATGCACGGTGTCCAACGTAATAATAGTCATTCCAGCCTGTTGAGTGATGAGATTCACCAAAACGATAGTGACTATAATATATATGGTCCCAATTTGACTGATATCCGTAATAGTAATTCCAGGATACCGGATGCCACGGATGCCAGTAAGAGGGAGAATAGCCCCAATGCCAGGGTGAGCGCCATACAGTATAAGTTGGAAGGTAAATAAATCTTACCACCGGCCAGACCGCAATCTGAGCGGGAGTAGTTGTTACGTAAGCTGCGTCAGCTCCGGTATAACCAGGGTTTGGAGTTTCTTTGTCAGTTATTGGTTCAATTATATAATTTTTACCGTACAGATCCTCATCTCCTGTCAGCTGAATTTGTACTGTTCCGTTGTTAAAACGCTGGACAGTAAAGACAGCGACATCCTGGTTTTCGGTAGGACTAATGGCATCCTGAAGAACTATATTATGTACGTTACCGTCAACATTGTCAATAACTTTAATATAATCAACCTGGTTGTCTCCATTAAGGTCAAGATTATTAATATTAGTATTATTGTCATTGAGGCTTTTTTCGAAATCTTCCAGTGTTTTTGACTGCTGGAACAGGTTCATTACTGCATAGAGATCCAGGTTATCTCCGGGCAAACCAAGGTAATTCTCCTGTTTATTCTGGGCCATGAGTGCGCTTCCTGACGCAAACAAAGCCGCGATAATGAAGGTGATAATAATTTTTTTCATAGATAAAAGATTTAAGAAACATTATTGTACAATATAATAATAACAAAACTTATACCAAGTTTTTTTCGAGATAAAAAAGTGAACCTGATCCGGCACCTGATTTGGATGTTTTAGAGCGGGAATTCAGTTACTAAAATCATAAATATCAGTATCTCTGCTAAATTGTTTTTTAGAATCATTAAATATTTAAATTTGCATAGTCTATTTAAAACTCATGAGAAATGAAGGAACTTGTTCGTTGCCGTCCATGCGGATTTGTAATTGAGGCTGATAAGCTTGGAGACGTCTGTCCCGCTTGCGGAATGCCCCGAAAAGTATTTGAACCTTACAGGGAAAGAGTTTCAAGAAACAGGCTGGTGCTGTTAAATTTTGATCTTCATCCCATTGCAATACATCTTTCACAGGCACTTGTCATAGCTATTCCTGTTCTGGCAATATTAATGATGGCTTTTAAACAGTTTCAGCCTGATATAATAAAAAATGTTCTGATATTCTCAGTTTTTATTTTCCCTTTCACTCTTGTTCTTGCGATCATAACTGGTATTATCGACGGACTTACACGGTTTAAAACACTCGCAACACCAATTCTGAGAGTTAAAATTATATTCAGTCTGATAATTCTTACTCTATCTGTTGGAATGTTTTTCACAACATTACGCTTATCTCAGTATGTACTAACGATAATATTGAGTATCCTTTCACTGGGTGCCGGATTTCAGCTCGGTCTGTGGGGTAAGAAACTGATAAACGTAATCTTACCGGGTTCATACCCTCAGAAAAGGGTAACTAAAACCATTGCACCTGAAACAGAAAAAACCCCTGAATAAAAGTACCAGGCAGCATGCCGCTCGACAGGAATGATAACTTTGTTTCCATGAAAGCAGTAAGCATTAAAGAACTTAAAGATGAACTGGCGGATTTTGCACCTTCAGAACTCAGGGAAATTTGCCTGCGTCTTGCCAGGTTCAAGAAAGAGAATAAAGAATTACTGACATACCTGCTTTTTGAATCTTCTGATGAATCACTTTATGTTGAGAGCATAAAAAAAGAAATTGATGAGCAGATTGTGCTGATGAACAGATCGAGCTATTATCTGGTTAAAAAAAGCTTCAGGAAGATTTTAAGGACTATCAGAAAGTATTCAAGGTATTCAAAAAAGAAGGAAACAGAGGTAGAATTAATGTTGTATTTTTGCAAGATACTCAGGAATTTTTCTCCCTCCATTCATCGAAATACAGGCCTCCAGAATCTTTACATCAGGCAGCTAGATTCTATAAAAAAGAAAATATTATTCCTGCATGAAGACCTGCAATTTGATTTTGGAGCAGAGCTTAATGCCCTTGTAGATAACAAGGAGAATTAACAACCTCTTCAGCCATAGACCGCAATACATTTATATTCGAAGGAATAATTCACATAAATTTGTTATATACTTAAATTCGGATTGTATGAAAGCAATGATTCTAAAGTCTGTAACAAATCTTGAGAATAACTGTGAACCACTAGAAATGGTTGATTTTCCAATTCCTCAACCCTCCTATAATCAAGTTTTGCTTAGAGTGCTGGCTTGCGGTGTTTGTCATACTGAACTCGATGAAATTGAAGGAAGGACTCCGCCTCCGGTTTTTCCGGTAATTCCTGGTCATCAGGTAATAGGATTAGTGGAAAGAACAGGGACGCATGTAAAAAACTTAAAGGTTGGTGATAGAGTAGGAGTGGCATGGATATTCTCAGCTTGCGGCAAATGCAGCTTCTGTCTGTCAGGTCAGGAAAATTTATGTAAGGATTTCATAGCTACTGGAAGAGATGTTAATGGAGGATATGCTGAATATATGGTTGTCCCGGAAACCTTTGCATATCCTATACCTCCGGTTTTTTCAGATGCGCAGGCAGCTCCTTTGTTGTGTGCAGGAGCTGTTGGATACAGGTCCCTGGTTCTGTCAGGCCTTAAAGATGGTCAATCCCTTGGACTTACAGGTTTTGGAGCATCAGCTCACCTTGTGTTACAATTGGTGAGGAACATGTATAAAGAATCAAAGATTTTTGTCTTTGCACGAAGCGGAAATGAACGTTCATTCGCCAGAGAACTGGGAGCTTACTGGACAGGCGGATCCGAAGATGCTGTTCCGGAACCCATGGATTGCATAATCGACACAACACCTGTATGGAAGCCTGTTTTGGATGCTCTTGCACATCTCAAGCCCGGTGGCCGTCTGGTTATCAATGCTATAAGAAAAGAAGAGGCCGATAAGAATCAATTGCTCAATCTGAGCTATTCTGAACATCTCTGGATGGAGAAAGAAATTAAAAGTGTGGCAAATGTAACCAGACTGGATGTTACAGAGTACCTGAAACTTGCGGCCCGGATTCCTATTCTTCCTGAAGTCCAGGAATATAAACTGGAACAGGCAAACATGGCATTGTCAGAGATGAAAAAGAGAATTATCCGAGGTGCAAAAGTTCTGGTAATGGGCTAAACATTGAGCCATGATGACAACCTTATTGTATAAATTGGCATATAACTATCTGATGGAACGGATATTACCGGAAGGATGATCTAATTATCTTCCGGATTAAATGCAAGCAGGGCAAGGTAACCATCGCATATGAAACCCTCATATCCCCAGCATTCACCACTCCAGGTCTTCCAGTCTTTGGTCATGCCTCCTTCGGTACAGGAACCCTGGAAGCTTCCCTTAGTTATGCCTGCCAGAATACCATCAGAAATAATGCGATATTGCTCCTCAAGACCTGCCTTCTTAAATGCTTTGAGTGTAAAGTAGGACCAATTAAGAGATGCACCTCCGTTTTCATATCGCTGAAAGGCATCGCTGCCATCCTCTTTCACGCCGCCACCCCAGCGTGGATCGTGGTGTGTATAGTCTTCCCTTCTGATTGATATAAGGTTCCCCGGAACTCCTAATGAAAAATCAGTATACCCCACTTCCTGCATCTTTTTCCAGAGTGCCATCATTACATCCTTCATTTTATCATCAGGCACCAGGTCATAATAAACCGCCATACTATTCACCATAAGAAAATAATAATCATGAAGCTTCCCGTCAGTGCTCTTCCATCCTGCCAGAACTCCTGTTTTTTTATTATAAAAAGTATTAAAATATGCACCTTTCAGCTTCTCAGCAAGTTTGCCATAATAATCTGCATCATTCTTTTTCCCGAGTTTTTCTGCAACATAGATCATTAGGTTTAATGCATCGTATGTCAGAGCATTGCTGAAGGCATCCTCATGGCCAAAACCTATTGTGTCCCACCAGTTAGCGGGTCTCACTATTCCATTCCATGAGCCGGAATTGCCACTTAATTCATATTCCACCAGTCCGTCTTTATTATAAACCCTGTTCATTTGTCTGTCCATCCACTTTTTAATTTCCGGATAATTTCTTACTGCCCATTTTATATCATCTGAGCCTTTGATATAATTGCATGCAGAGATGACAAGAGAGGGGTAAGTATCCAGATAATCATATGGTTGTGACTTGCTGTTATCGATACTGGCATTTTTATCCTCCCAACTTCCATTGTAACCAAACATTCCATATGCTTTCATTCCGTTAAGATATCGCTCGACTGACATTTTGAGGAGACCAAGAGCTGTAAGTGAGTCAGCTAATGGCGGTGTTTTGAGAGCTAACATTGATGAAAGAAAAAGAGTAAAAGCGCAAGGATCACTGCATGAATTGTTAGCTAAAACCTGAAGCCTTGGATTAACCTGAAACAGATTGAGATAATTTCGTCTGAATCCGGCAAATTTATCCTGGTCCACTCCCGGGAATGATGGATAGACTGAAGTGACTTTGAATACATAGTTTACCGTGTTCTGTTTAGACGTTGCCCCGGGCAAAACAACAGAAATGTAATTTTCGCCTGCTTTCCGGCTCGCATCGTAATCGACAGTTGCATCACGTTTATCTGCTGAAATTATAAAAGTGCCCATATCAGGTAAGTGTAGCAGGGCAGGAAGTCTGGTCTTTTCCTTTTTCTCCATAATACCAAGCAACGTTGTATTATTTTGATTCTTGTCAAATATGAAATCCAGACCGGTTTCATCATTCCTGTTAAAATATGAACTGATTGAAAAATTATTCTCCTCAAAGTTTAATGTCCAGAGAATCTTGCCTGATTTCTCATTTATCTCAACTTTTGAATCAGAAACCTTATGCAATTCATATTCAACTTTAACGGGTAACTTTTCCCATTTAATAGTATTCTTATCTAATTCAGATTTCCCCATGGCATCGACTGAGAAATACCTGACAAAAGGAGCAGAATCAGACAATTGGATCTTATAAAAATTTGAAGAATATTCAAAGTTTTTTACTCTTTGAGTACATGACAGACAGATTATGCCAAGAGCAATAAATGTTAAAAAACCGAAGATCTGTTTCTTCATAACAAGGTATGTTCTTTTTGTTAAAGGTAAATAAAAATATTGTAGAGATGTTGCGTGAAATATCCCTGCATTAGAGCTGTCGCTACAAATTATTGTCTTATTTTAATACATTATTGCTATTTCATTTAAACTGAACATATTCTAATAATTTTGTGTTATTTCCGGAAATGAGTTACTTTTGATAAATGTTCAGGACCAGAGAAAATACCAGATTTATCAATTTCGACTCAGTTGTTATCATACTGGTTATCTTTTTCGGACTGCTGGTTTATACAGGTTCTTCAGTAAATACCAATGAATCAAGAAAAAAACCTGTCGAAACAACAACTTCATTTAATGAACATTGCGCATTAAATACACCAGTTGCGCGGCTGCAGATTTATCAAAAAACATGGGTTTCGAACAAGGATAATTTTAATCTTCTGGCATTTAACAGAAATCCATTGTCTGAGAATAAAATAACAAACATACGAGTCTCAAAGTTCCATTTAATCAGACAGAGTCTCCAGGAAGTTCCTCAATTCATTCTCCGGTATCATCTCTTTCCCAGAGAGATGGATGATCTGCCATTATTAGGTTAATCGGACAAGCTGTACTCATTTTTTATTCTATTAATCTAAAATTCAGAAATTATGAAACGTTTAATATATTTATTTATATCTATTGTTATATCTATAGCTCTTATATCTGCCATTCAGATAAACTCCGGGAAATCAAAAACACTCACACTGCAGTCAGCTGACAAAAATGTTGGCTTATTAAGGCAATCGGCAGATGTTATTTCAACCAGGCTGAAACTGTTTGGTCTTAATTCCTCTGAAGTTAAGATATTGCCTGACAAAGGACAGATAGAAGTTATATTACCTGCAAATACTGTTATTTCAGACATTGAAGTATTACTTACTTCAAAAGGTGAACTTTCGTTTTATGAAACCTTCACACATACGGAAATCTTAGATTTATTTAAATCTGATAATCAGTTGTTCCACCTTCTGAAAAGGCCGGATGAAGGCGCCACTTCTGATCCCAGGGCAGGATGTACAGACGGTGAAGGCAAAGTCAGGACGGATGAATACCTTCGTTCAGCGATTCAGGTCAAAAACTGCAAATTGTTATGGGAAAAATCGGAGAAATCAGGATACTGCCTGTTTGTCTTAAAGACCAATCAGGAAGGGAAACCTTTACTGGTGCGATCTGATATTGAATCTGTAAAAATTGCAACGGGAAATGATCCTCAGGATCTGAAAATTCAGATCAAATTGAATCCATCAGCTACCATCGTTTTTGCCGATGCCACAGAAAGAAATCTGAATAAATCCATTGCAATTGTTATTGATAATCAGGTATATGCATGGCCGGTGGTAAGATCCGCAATTAAAGAAGGCGAAATCGAAGTTACCGGTAACTTCACTAAAAATGAAGTGAATTACTTTCCGGCTGTCTTTAATTCTCCTCAGCTTCCACTTGAGTTAAAATTACTGAAATAATTGTTTTTTGAAGAAAGCTGTCCTTTTGAGACAGCTTTCTTTATAATATTTAGTTAAATTATTGAATTACTAGATGTTACTCCAAACATTAACAGGTGAGAGGAAACCCGGAAATTATTAAACTAATTGTTTTCCCTGTTGTTTACTAAAAAGTGAATTTATATTATAATTCATGTCCTTGTTAGTAAGATTTTTTCTATTCAATAAAATCAATTATTTACTAATTAATTTTTAAGATTATGGAAAACTTAAATAAAACCAAAGTCACCGCGACGCCCGGGGCGCCGGAAATAGTAATAACACGTGAATTCAATGCCCCACGCGACAGAGTGTTTAAGGCATTCACTGATCCTACAATTTACAGTCAGTGGCTGGGACCAAGAGAACTCACAATGAGAATTGAGACCTTTGAACCAAAAAACGGTGGTAAGTACAGATATGTAAGCAGAGATAAATTCGGGCATGAGTTTGCATTTCATGGTGTGTATCATGAGATAACTCCGCCGGAAAGGATAATTGATACCTTTGAGTATGAAGGATTACCGGAAAAAGGTCATGTTATACTTGAGACGTCCAAATTTGAGTCACTGCCCGGAGATAGAACCAAGTTGGTATCACAAGCCGTTTATCAGTCGGTAGAGGACCGCGATAGTATGCTTCAGTCTGATATGGAAAAGGGTGTCATTGAATCTTATGAAAGACTTGAAGAACTGCTTTCAAGGGATAAACCCAAATGATTGATAATGCTGATTGATTATTGAGAAGATATGGCGCACCCCAGCCGCAGCTGCTGGGGTACCCAATCTTAACTTCCGAAAACTTTTTTAAGTAAATCAGACGTTCTGGCCATTGGATCTTTCCGGATTTTGAGTTCCTCTTTTGCTATCATTATGAAAAGGCCATCGATAGCTTTTTGAGTAACATACTCGCTCAGATTGGGATTCATTTTCCTGACGAGGGGGATTTTGTTATAGATTGTAATCAAATCATTCCAGTATTTTGTTGCATTTACATTATCGAGTGAAGTTTTTATCACCGGCTGAAATTTTGCGATAAGTTGGGGGGAAGTAGTATTCTTCAGATACAGGGTTGCAGCATTATTCTCTCCTTTAACAATATTAATTGCATCCTTTACCGTCATCTCTTTTATTGCTGTTACAAATATATGTTTGGCCTCAGTTGCAGCTTTTTCGGCTGCCCTGTTCATTGACTCATTGAATTCATCAACTTTTTTCCCCATTCCCATTGTTTTGAGCTTCGACTCCATCTCCTGAGCATCGGGAGGAAAAGGGATTTTGATTTCCGGATTACCCCAGTATCCATTCAGAACTGATACAACTTTCACACTATTTCCGGTTCCGTTAATCAGTGCCTCCCTGATACCGTCAGCAGCATCCTTTTCAGTTAACCCTTTGCCTTTTGTATTAAGTAATTTTTTTGCATCTTTCAAAAACTGTGCATTTGTTTGTTGCACACATATGATTGTAACAAACAAAAGAAGATAGATTTTTTTCATTGACTTTTATTTAGGTTCATTTTCCTGGATTAAAACTATTCTATCCCGGTTTTATTGTCCTGCAGAAAGCTGTTTTCTAACAAGATCAAGCAATTGTTCTTTTCTAAAGGGTTTTGAGATATAATCATTGCTTCCGGCATTAACGGCTTTAAGCATTTCGTCGCTTAATGCAAAGGCTGTCTGGGCAATTATTGGAAGGTGAGGACGAAGTTCTCTTATTTTTTTAATTGCATCATATCCATTCATAACCGGCATTTTTATGTCGATAAGAACGATACCTATTTTATCGTTGTTCTGAACCATATCAACTGCTTCTTTCCCATTTACAGCGTGTAATATTACTGCACCTGTCCCCCGGAATATCTCCCTTATATAGATATAATTGATTTCGTCATCTTCTGCAACAAGGACTGCTAAATCCTTAAGTTTTTCGATAATATCTGTATTACTCATTTTTATTGGTTCTCGTTCATCAACAGGTTCATACGGTATCGTAAAGTAAAATTTGGAGCCTGAAAGGGGTTTAGATTCTACCCATATTTTTCCATGAAGCAATTCTATATTTCCCTTGCTGATTGCCAGTCCTAATCCAACACCCTCGTATATTCTTTTATTTTCATGTCCGACTTTATGGAAAAGCTCGAAAATCTTATTATGTAAATCGGCATCAATTCCAATTCCAGTATCTTCAACATAGAATACGAGTTCATTTTCTGCAAGAGAATATCCGAATCTTATGTGCCCGTCATCCGTAAATTTAACTGCGTTTTTTAAAAGATTATTAAGGACCTGTCTGACCTTTGTAACATCAGTAAGTATGTTTTCCCCATTATCGGATAGCCCCTTTGTTACAGAAAAGTGAATTTCCTTTTTGATTAAGGGCTTAAATATAAGATATGTTTCATCAATCAGCTTATTCAGGTTAACTTTTTGTTTATTAACACTAATGTTTCCGGTCTCAATAAGTGAAATATCAAGAATATCATTTACGATATCCAACAGCTGGTCAGATCCTTTTGCTATCATATCAAGATATTGAGATTTTTCAAGTCCTGTTATCTTATTGTCTTTTAGCAGTTCGGAGAAACCAATAATGCTGTTCATGGGAGTACGGATCTCGTGAGAAATATTCTGCAGGAAGGCAGTTTTTAATTTATCACTGTTTACGGCTCTTTGTTCTGCATCTCTTATTTTAACCAGATGGCTCTTTAATAACAGATAAAAGAGGATTGAAGTAACTAATACATAAAACCAGCCTTTAAATGTCTGAAGGCGTGTAAGTAAATCAGGGTCCCGTACAAAGTAAATAAGTATTTTATCTGAAAACAAAATCCAAACCCCACCGACAATTATGTAGCCAATGATAATTCTATATTCAAATTTTAATTTTTGCATCTGGTGCCTTGTTTTACGAAGTATCTCTATGCCTTTCTAAGCGCTGTTCATTCGGTTAAAAGTCTTCTGAAGATCATCAGGACCGGCTTTTGTCATTGCTTCGCTGAACCCATAGCTTATTTCAGTTTTTCCGGCTTTTAACTGCGTAAAAACTGCTTCGATAAATTCGCTTACAGGTGGTGCGTTTGTATGCAATCCCTTTCCACCAAGATCAGTATTCAGGGCAGGCGGAATTAGTTCAATAATCTCAATATTCCTTGTTTTAAACTGATGTCGCAATGATAATGTAAAAGAGTGTAAAAATGCTTTGGAAGCACAATATACCGGCATTCCTGCCATTGGAATAAAAGCTAAGCCTGAAGTAATGTTTATTATTGTATTTAGATTTTTGAGATTAGAGAATAGTGATATCAGATGAAGGGGAGCCTCAATATTAATTGCGATTTCATCTTTTGTAAGTGAATAAAAGTTGTTGTCGGTAATTGATATTCTTTGCTGTATACCGGCATTGTTGACCAAAACATTCAGATCAGAATGTTCTTTGGATATCCACTTATAGAGGTCCTCCCTTTCATGAACAAGGCTGAGATCAGCTCTTCTGGTAATTATTTCCGGATATTTTACGGAAACTTCATTTAATAACGCTTCTCTTCTGCCGACTATAATGACCTTGTTGTTTTCTTTGATAAATCGGGTTGCGAGTCCCAATCCAATACCAGAAGCTCCGCCAGTTATCAGTATTTTATTGTTCGTTATTTTCATTTTATTGAATTATTTACTTAAAGATTAGACAAATGTACGAATCTTATGCGTAATAATTGAATGTCCTGATGGTGTTAGCGGCAAGATCGAAATGACGGTTTTATTAAGATTCGTTCGACTCAATCCGCCTCCATTCCTTAAAAACATTCTTCTTGAAAACCTGTTGATATACAAGACTGTAAGCACCTTGAATCAGCAATAATATATATCCATAATAACGATACCTTCTTGGAGATTCATAGACTATCTGACTGGTAAAAAAATGAAGTTTTCCGATCCTTCGGAGTTTTTTGAAAAAATCGGAGTCTTCTCCGTGAACGATATTAACATTATAGCCATCTACCTCCCGGAAGGAATCTCTCCTTACTACCTGACACTGTCCTCCGCAAATTGGAACTCTGGTTCTGAAACTCAACCTTACAATATTATTAAAGAAGAAATGGAATATTTTATCCTTCAATATAGTCTCATTTGGGAAAATACTTAAGCTGGGAGCTCCGCCAATGATATTTGGATTTTCAAAAACTGAAAAAATATCAGATAAAAAATCGTTCGGATCTTTCATTACTGTATCTGCATCGCAGAAAATATAAATGTCTCCTGTGGCGATGTTTGCTCCCGAATTTCTTCCATTGGCGATAGTTGCCGGTGAATCTGTATTATCCTTTACTACTATTGCCCCATACTTCTTTGCTATATCAGCGGTTTTATCGGTACTGTGACCGTCCGACACAATGATTTCATAATTGAATTTCTTATCGAGCATTTTAATATTATCAATAAGGAACCCAATTTGTTTTTCTTCATTTAGTGCAGGGATAATAAATGACACTTTCGAATTCATATTGTCCATAATAATCCCAGATAGGAGGTATAGGTATTATCCTTTGTAAAAGTACGGCCAAAAGAAAAAATGAAATGAAACTTTTCAGATGGATTAATGGAGCCGCCAATGTTAAATCCGGTTGCTGATTTACCGTTTTTTACCGAGGAAGTATGATAATAGAGTTCTCCTCCGAGCATTACAACTGGCGAGAAAGAATATTGTAGTTCCCAACCTGAGAATATCCAGTTTTTGTTCATTACTCCCGGATTAAACCAGTAGCCCGCTCCGCAGTAAGATAGAAATTTTCCCCATGATTTTTGCAGCCAGACTGGCAGGAAAATTTTTGTTTTTCCATCACTGAATTCACTGTTTTTTACAGTAGGTATTTCTATTATTGGAAATATACCTATCTGAGGCATATTATCAGATTCCTGAACGAAACGATATTTTATGCCGACTTCCGTGTCAGCATAACCAAAATCAGCCCGCTGGTGCATCGGGAAGTTATAATTTATTGGCAATAAAAGATGGATCTGAACATTTGGTATCAATCCGTAATTGGTTTCAAAGTGTGGAGAAGTGCCCGACCATGTTCCTGACTGATATTCATTTATAGAGGAGATATAATATTCCCAATGCTTAAATTCCACAGGTTCAGGATCGTCTGTATCAAAAGGAGGACCGGCAAAATTAATTTGAACATTTATTAAAAGCAGACTGAATGTAATAATATATCTTCTCTTTATTGCCTTCATATTTCAGGATTTCCGACCATTTACGATCTTAGAATCGACTGACCAGTTTCCTGAACCATAGATGAGAAGATAGATCAGGAGAAGGGTCATTGCAAAGTCTGTACGATACTCGTGAGCCCACGGCCAGAATCCTTTAGTCAAAAGTATTGGCCATTTTGTAGTTATAAATGCAGTGATCATAATGATCAACAGTGGCACGGAAGCTATTCGTGTTATAAATCCCAGGAGAATAAGAATGCCACATGCGATTTCGAAAGTACCTGTAAAATAAGCCCAGAACGATGGATTACTGAATCCAATAGTCAAAAATCTGCCCGTTCCAAGGAGTTGTGGAAACAGGTATTTCTGAATTCCTTCTGTGAGAAATACCAAACCAGTCACCAACCTCACAAGTACAGCTCGGTTGTCATCAATTGTTCTGAGAATATTTAGTTTCTTTTGTGTACTCATATCTGAATAGAGTAGTTAAACTCATTTCAGCCTAACAAAAAAGCAAACCATTTGTTTAAAGATTGTTTGTCAAAGCAAAACCAGCAAGTTCATTATTCAGAGTGTGCTTTTTTATGTAAATTAGTGAATGGAAAAACTTTTCAGGATTATTGAGATAACTAAAGAACTGGCTGAAGACATTGCCACAAAAGAATATAGTGCTCATTTTCACGACTATGAAGAATTAATCATTGTCACTGAAGGAAGCCTTACTCATTTTATAGATTTCAAGGCAGAGGACCTGAAAGCGCCGTTTGCCTGTTATATATCAATGGGAAAGATGCACAGGATTGCTCCTGAGAAAAATATGCGTGGATGGGTGATTAATTATAAGACTGAATTTATTCCAGATTCAATATTGAATTTTTACTCAAATTTTTTCACATTCACAAATGTGCCATTGACTTCAGGTCAGTGTACTGAAAGATTTACAGGGCTATGCCGGATAATTCAGTCGGAATACAGGCAGGAAACAATTGATCATGCAACAATCCTGCATCTTGTTAAGGGTCTCATTTCAATGGTAGATGCGGAAAAGAAGAGGAATATGCCAGTCGAAAAAGAGACTAAGAATATCCAGATCACCGCTTTTAATAATTTTCTTAAAATTCTTGAAGATAATTTCCGGCGCGATGCAGGGGTCTCATTTTATGCAGATAAGATGAATATGTCTGAGCGGAATTTAAATATAATATGTAGAAACAATTTTCAGAAAAGTGTTTCAGAGATAATTGAGACCAGGAAGCTTATTGAAGCAAAACGGATGCTTTTGTACAGCGAAAAGACAGTTTCTGAAATCGGTTATGAACTTGGTTATAACGAAAAATCATACTTTACACGAGTTTTCCACTCGAGAATGGATATTACTCCTACAAGATACAGGGAACTTTCACGTAATATAGTTTCCTAATAATACCACTCCTTTTCCAATAACTATTACCGTTGGCTGTTGTTGATGCACTACTTTTGTATTGAATAAAATATATTAAAAGTTAACATCTAAAAAGTTACAAAAAATGGAAACAAAGGAAAAAACAAAATGGTCATTAGACCCTGCACACAGCAAAATAGGTTTCAAGGTAAAGCATCTGATGATTTCGAATGTCCAGGGAAATTTTAAAGAATTTGACGGACAGATCCTGACTGAAGGGAACAATTTCACTACAGCATCTATTTCCGTATCGTTTAATTCGGCCTCTATCGATACAGAGATTCCTGACAGGGATACACATTTGAAAAGTGCCGATTTCCTGGATGCAGCTAAATATCCTAAAATTACTTTTGAAAGTACAGGAGTGAAAGATCTCGGTGACGATATATATGAGCTTACCGGTAATCTTACAATAAAAGGAATCTCAAAAAAAGTAGTGGTATCAGTTGAATATGGTGGTTTAATGACAGATCCCTGGGGGAATGTTAAAGCTGGATTTTCAATAACAGGGAAAGTTAACCGCAAAGACTGGGGGTTGATATGGAACGCAACACTTGAAACAGGAGGTGTACTGGTTGGTGATGAAGTTAAAATATTATGTGATATTGAATTGGCCAGGGTAGCATAATAAATTTGTTGAAACCATTTCATGAAATGAACAATGTTAATCTGAAAAGTTTATTTCCGACAGGCAGGGAATCAGCGTTAATGCCCGTGCTGTTTATAGGCCATGGCAGCCCAATGAACGCAATAGAAGATAATGAATTTGCAGTATCATGGCGAAAACTCGGAGAATCTATCCCGGAACCAAGGGCAGTTTTATGCATTTCAGCTCACTGGGAAACAAGGGGGACCAACGTAACTGCCATGGCCAAACCTGCTACAATCCATGATTTTGGTGGATTTCCAGCTGATTTGTATAAAGTTATTTATCCTGCATCAGGAAGCCCGGAATTAGCCAAGGATATAAAGAAAACCATTACCAGCTCTGAAATCGGACTTAATGAAAACTGGGGTCTGGATCACGGAGCATGGAGTGTAATCAGAAACATGTTTCCTGAAGCCAATGTCCCTGTTATTGAATTGAGCCTCGATTATACTAAATCTCCGCAAAATCACTTTGACCTTGCAAAGGAGTTATCTTATCTTAGGTCAAGTGGTGTTTTGATAATTGGAAGCGGGAATATTGTTCATAATCTCGGAATGCTTTCATGGGACGGAAGTGAAACATATTTTGGCTTTGACTGGGCACTCAAAGCAAATGAAACATTTAAAAATTTGATTTTAAACGGCAATTATCAGGACCTTATTGATTATCCCCGGCTTGGACGAGATGTTCAGTTGGCGGTTCCTACTCCTGATCATTATCTGCCCCTGCTTTATTCACTGGCGCTTAAAGAAGAAAAAGAACCGATTGAAATCTTTAATGACAAGGCTGTGATGGGTTCATTAACAATGACATCCTTTAGGATTGGATAATTTGATCCTCTATTTAATGTCAGCCTTTGCCTTATAAAACAATTAATAGTTATACCGGAAATAATACCGTATCTTTGCGCCAAATTATTAACGAACCAAGTAAATTTTATGGGTAGATCGCAGGAAACGTCAAACAAAAAAGAAGTAAAGAATAAAAAGGATAAAAAGAGAAAAGATAAGGAAAAGAAGCGGCTAATCAGAAAAGAAGGTGGGAAAAGCAGCTTCGCTGACATGATAGCCTATGTAGATGAATTTGGAAAAATTTCATCGACTCCTCCTGATCCAAACAGGAAAATTGAAGTGGAAGTTGCTGATATTGAAACCGGAGCAAGAAAAAATATTCCCTCAGCAAAAGCGAGTTACATAAGAAAAGGCGTAGTAACTTTTTTTAACGATTCAAAGGGTTTTGGATTTATAAGAGACATGGAAAATAAACAAAGTGTTTTCGTACATGCTAATAATCTGCAGGAACCCATAAAAGAAAATAATATTGTTTCATTCGAAATAGGCAAGGGACCTAAAGGGCTTACTGCTCTTAATGTAAGCTTGTTCAAAGATTAATATCTAACCCTACTCAAAACATGTAATAGTAGTTGCAGAGTCACGATTCATCGTGATTCTGCAACTACTATTTGTTTCTGTATCAATGAGGTTCGGAGCCTTCATTTAAGATCGGTTTAAACAAATTGAAGTAATATTTGTTTCAGTTTCAATGATACATGTTTTTATAAATACAAAACTAAACGAAGATTTTTCGTTAAAACGGGAAATGATGTCCACATAATGATCTGGTTTATATAGTTGAAACCGGTGTTTATTTATCACCCTCTTTATGAAATTATTATGAAAAGTATATTAAAGAAGATAACTACCATTACTTTTTTGCTGACCATGGCACATAAAGTATTTGCACCTTCGTATGATGCGTTGGTGGTTGTATCAAGAACTCCTGTTGAACCTTTCAGGAATCTTATCCATGCTATAGGTATGGTTGAAACTCAATTTGACACTCTCGCTTATAATCCAGTTGAAGAAGCTGTTGGTTATTTTCAGATTCGTCCGATAAGGCTTTTGGACTATAATATCCGGACAGGAAGCAATTATACAAGTCACGATCTTTTCAATTATGAGACATCTGAAAAGATTTTTTTGTTTTATGCTTCAGCAATCGGGCCATACAATTTTGAACGTATCGCAAAAGCATGGAATGGATCGGGTAAAAATACAAGTCTATACTGGAATCAGGTTAAGAAATATCTGTAGTTTATTTTTTACAGTTTAGAATCTGTTTTTTACCAAAATCGATCAGGAAAGTTTTTTGTCTAATAAGGATTAGATAAATATTTTGTTTTTTTGCAGATAAGATTTTAATCTTGCCAAATGAAAAACAAAATAAATTCTTTTCTCCTTTTTCTGATTTTAACCATTACAGCTAATTCTGTAACCGGTGCTTCTGTAACAAGCCAGGTTAGTGATTCTGCTAATCTTAAGTTTCCTTTCATCGGAGCGCAGGTTTTTATTGAACCCGGACAAACACCAGAAGAAATTGATACATGGTTCAGAGTCCTTAAGGAAAACCAGTTTACTGTCTGCAGGATAAGAATGTTTGAATCATATATGAGAAAGTCAGATGGAAGCTGGGATTTTTCATTGTTCGATAATGCATTCAGATCAGCAGAAAAATATGGGATAAAAGTATTTGGTACAATATTTCCGTATACTGAGAAAACAGATATAGGAGGTTTCAAATTTCCAAAGGATGATGCTCATCTGCAGTCTATAGCGCTATTTATAAAGGTACTTACCACCCACTTTTCTCAGTTTAGCAGTCTGTATGGCTGGGTTCTTATAAATGAGCCAGGTGTTGGAGGGCGGATTCCGTGGACTGATTTTACGAAAAGCAAGTACGCTGAATGGAAACTTCTTCATCCTGAAAAGGATTTCACTTCGAAAGGTTACCCTATCCTTGTCGACATGGCTGATCAGGCTTTCCTGTATTACTTAAATACCTGGTATCTTGAGTGGTTAGCCACGGAAGTGAGAAAGTATGATAAAATTCATGAGCTTCATGTCAACAATCATCAAATGTTTCAGAATTGCGCCGAATATGATTTCCCGGAATGGCGTAAATTTCTTACAAGTCTTGGTGGATCGGCTCATGCATCGTGGCATTTTGGATATTTTAAACGCCAGCAATATGCTGTAGCAATGTCAGCAAATAGTGAGATTGTCCGTTCTGGTGCAGGAGATATTCCATGGTTCATGACTGAATTGCAGGGAGGCAATAATACATATAGCGGCGGTACACCCATGTGCCCGACGAAAGAGGAAATAGCTCAATGGCTATGGATTATAACAGCCACAGAAGGGAAAGGAAGTATTTTCTGGTCATTAAATCCACGCAGTTCGGGTATTGAAGCCGGAGAATGGGCTTTGCTGGATTTCCAGGATAAACCATCAGACAGGATGAGAGAGGCAGCAAGGGTAGCCCGGGTATTAAATCGTAATCAGGGGCTTTTTGAGGAGGGCAAAGAGATTGAATCGGGAATCAATTTACTTTATATACGACAATCATTATGGGCTGAAAGTAAAATGGCTACAGGCTCGGAGCAGGAATTCGAAGGCCGCAAAACAGGTGGAGTTATGAAATCCATACTTGGTTACTTCGAGGCATTCAGTGAAATGGGTGTGAATGTTAATCTCAAGGCTTTCGAAGAATTTGATTTCGGAAAAGATAACTATAAAGGGTCTACAATTATTCTGGCTCATCAGATCTCAGTTCCTGAAGCGTATTCTGTTCAACTTGAAGACTTTGTTAAAAAAGGCGGCAAACTTATTGTCGATGGACTAACAGGATTTTTTGATGAGAATCTGCAAAATACTATGAAGACAGGTTTTCCATTTGCGAATCTCTTTGGTGGGAATGTAAGTGAGTTCAAACTGGTTGATAACCTCTTCAAATTCAAACTGAATGGGTATAGTATTCCGGCTCATTTATGGCGGGGTTTTATTTCAACCGGAACCGGTGAATCTGTTTCAAACTATAATGGTAAAGCTGTGGCAATCAGGAATAAGTTTGGTAAAGGTGAGGTTTTATGGATTCCATCACTCATAGGTCTTGGGAGCAGAATTTCAGACGATTATACTAATCTGATCCGTCTTTTGAATAAGGAATGCACTGCAAGTCTTTCTACCATGCCTGTGAGATTCCAGATTCCTGAAAAGAATTTGCTTATGAAATCAATGTATTCAAACAATTCAATTATAACCTTCATTATCAATAAGCGAAAATCAACTGCTCAGATTTCTCTCGACTTTGCTGGTAAAAACCCATCGGGAAAAACTCTCTTTGCGACAGGCATTGGAAAAGTAATTGGTACCAAAGTTCAGATTGGACCCGAGGAGACAATTGTTATTAAGTGGGACTAGGTAAGTGTCTTATACTATCTGCAATATAATAAGATGACTCTGTACTCCCTTTTGGACTTTTCGATTGAATCCGCTATTTCCATTTTCGATTAACATATGTTATTTTTCCCTTAGTTCCAGCAATCATCTGTTTTTCTTTTTTGTGCTATAAATAGTAGCATTGATATTAACTTCTACAGTTATTTCCATCCAAACTATGCAGAATGTGAACCGGGATATGCTATTGGTTGATTCATCCTTTTCCGGTATTTGTATAAGGCTTAATTTCGTTTCAGATATTGAACTAAGGGCTTCATTAAATGAAGCAAAATTAAAAGAGAAGATATATAAAATGTAAATCAGAAATGAAACTTTAAAAACAAAAAATCTTAAAGGCCATGAGAAAAATGTTAATCGCAGCAACACTATTTTTAGGATTCTGTACTGCATCGTTTTCAGGACAGTTAGTGACCGAGGGAAGCAGTAACACTTCATTAGGAAACTACAAAATTGAGATAGCTGATAATCCGGTCACTTTGAACGGAGAGGTATTAAAAACCTATGTTATAAGTTATGAGAACTCCCCATTACAAGTCAAAGTAGCAGTAATGAAAGAAAAGGATTGCAAAAAGTACATTGTGCTTTCCGACAAACTTTCAATTCAGTATGTATGCACCGGAGCATATTTTGGTGTTCAAAGACTTGAAAAATCATCAGATCTTGAAAAAATGGGCTTTTCAATGTCTGATAACTCTCTTAACAGGGCTGAGTATTTTCATCAGAAAGTACTGGCCAGTGGAAAACCCGATGAGGTTGAGAGTACACAGTTCATAGCATCTTATTTCCCTTTACTTATTAAAAAGGAGTTAGTAGCAGCAAAGTAAATTTACCCTGTAACATCAACACGTATAATCTTACGTAATACTATTTTTAGTTTTAATTTAACAAGAAGAGACAGGACCGGGGCTTGTCTTTTCTTTTTTCTCAATAGTTAATAAAATGCTGAAATTTAGTAATATGTAAGCGATAGCACCATTGAAGAAGTATGCTTACCTTCACGGTAATAAAAAAAAATATTATGGAAGAAAAATCTCCACAAGGCTGGCACAAAATGCTTGCCGGATATCCATGGTTCAGCTCAAAAGGCTGCTATCCGATATCTGCTTATTCGGAATTCATGCCTTCACCTCAACCTGAATACAAACCTTATGGAAAACCCGGGAACCATATCCTGCACGATGATGATCCATTTGGTTGGAATATCTCTGAAATGGAGGAGGAATATGAACTAAAACCCGGGATAGAACACATTGGACACCAGATAATAAGCAAAATTCTGAAACTTGGTAAGGGAATTCCGCATCATGTTATAAGTGGTCATGGCGGCAAAAACCTCGAGAATAACCCTTATTGGCCGCCCGAGCTCGCCTCACATGCCGGATCTTTATCCCATGAAAGATTTGTAACTCTTCTTCCACTGATGTTATCACGAACTCAGGATGATAAAGGACGAGTAACCTGGACGTTTTTTGGGAACAGCGTAGATAATCCTGAAAAAGCTTTCTGGAAAAGTTTTTATAATGCTCCTGACCAGGAAAAACCGGAATCTGAAGCAATTTCTTTCTTTGCTGATCTGCTGAAAGGTGCCTATGGCGAGATGGTTGCAGATAGTGGGTCTTTACTCAGTTCAGGATTCAGAATACTGCCTTCCGATGGAGATTCTCTGCCCGGATGGACAAAAAAATATACTGTCAATGATACATCATCCTTTACAGATGTCAGATATCTATTAACATTCAGACCATTCACATTAATGCCCGAGCCGGTAAAAGAGAAATACCTGGCGGGAAGTTTATCTCTTCTTCCATTTCCGGGTAGTTTGGTATTCTGGGGCATGCCCGGATATTTACGTTTGAAAAAGGAACTTGCTGTAACAGCTCAGATCCCGTTACTCAACCTTGTTGCCAGAAACCGGGGGATTGTGGGATTACGTGTGACACAATCAGGCTGGTTTCATGAACCTCACGCCGATGAAAATAATCTCGTAATTGATGAAAATCTTATAGACGAAACCTATCATCGTACTCATCGTTGGCAACGAGTGCATAAATACCAGGATGAACTTAATGAAGTATCACATCAAATAAAGCTTACAAAAGCATTCTTCAGTACTGAACCCGATGCAATGGGTCTGTATGATAAACCACTGGCACGCAATTGCCAGCTCTGGAACCATAAATTTGAGCTTCTCCTGGATGGCCCAGGAGCAGGTAGAAGAAAATTAACCGAAACCGAGAAGATTCTTTTAAGCGGAGGTTTGTTCGGCTACAGATTTTTTTATCCCCCGATGCGAGTCGGAGAGCATGAGATTTATCTTAATCGTCCTCTGGTTGGATATCTGCCGGAAGGTTCTGCTGAAGCGGTTATAAAACCAGAGTCTCTCTATGGATATATCACTTGTTATAAAGTAACTGACAAGGAAATGTCAAATCCCGTTGAGCTGTGGCCCAGAATGCAGAAACGTGATATTTACCTTTCTGCATTACATGATTTTAATGCATGCAATGATCATTACGTTCATCAGACTGCTTTTAATATTATTTCTTTGCTTGAAGGTATGAAGATGCAGCACGGAAAATTATTGAAAAGATCATTTGCCCAAAACCTGCTTAACATAGCAAAACATAAAACTCTTGAACTCTGGATAGACGAGTTGGATCTGCATGTCGCAGTGCCTGAAAATGCCTCTAAAATGAGAATGGCTCTTGATAAAATAATAGAAGTTGATTACGATGCGGTTCTTCCTGATCCACTGACCTTTAATGAGACTTCTTCACGAACTTTTGAAGAAAAATGGTGGAATGATATCAAATTCCTGGCTCAGGGTGAATTCATTTACAAGGATAATGCTGATATAATGCTCGATGACACTACCCTCACGCTTGTACAGAAACAACACCGCGACCTGGACAAGCTTGGTGATTATCTTATTAGCAGATATCAGCAAATGATTACTGATTCCGCAATGGATGGACATGCGATTGTCGGTGAATTAGCTTTTAAATGGCATACTTTGTTCGACTTTCCTCAATACGGCGGCTGGCTAGGCAACCAAAATGGTAATGTTCATGAGCGTAACTTACTTGTAATTATTCCAGGGAAAAACAGAAAGCAGGCTGTTGTTTTTGGCGATCACTACGATACCGCCTATATGGAAGATATTTATGACAAAGGAAGGGGAGGTTCCGGAGCTCATTTGGCTGCAAGAGGAGCAGATGATAACTATTCTGCGAGCTCAACTCTTCTGCAGGCTGCACCAATATTTATGCAATTATCCAAAGAAGGGAAACTCGAACGGGATATATGGCTTCTTCACCTCACAGGAGAAGAATTTCCATCGGATTGCATGGGAGCTCGTAATTTCTGCCAGTCGTTAATTGAGAAAGATCTTATTCTTTCAGTTGATGGAAAGACAACTACTGATATTTCGGATACCCAGATAGTAGGTGTTTATGTGATGGATATGATCGGTCATAACCGTGATAATGATCAGGATATATTCCAGATCTCTCCGGGTAAAAGTGCGGAATCGCTGTTCCTTGCTTACCAGGCACATTTAGCTAACATGATCTGGAACAAATGGTCCCATATATGGAACAGGCAGCCTGAAAGACTAAATCTGTTACGGGGACAAAGGATCAGAGATGAGAAACAGATACCTGATCTTGCAAAGCATCTGGCACTTAAGGGTGAAGTAAGGACACAATATAATCCGCACAGTTCCCTGTTCAATACTGACGGACAGATATTCTCTGACACAGGTGTTCCTGTTGTGCTGTTTATGGAAAACTATGATATTAACAGGAGTGGTTATCACGATACTAAAGATACGCTTGAAAATATAGACCTTGATTATGGAGCAGCATTTGCCGCAATAGCAATTGAAACTGTAGCAAGAATAGCTACATTACCTGAACTTGGGTTTTAAGCTGAATTTAAAGAATGAAATCCATTTACCACAAAGTTCACAAAGGTTTATGAACTAAGAACACAAAGGAAACTATGAATGTATTGACTTTGTGATCTTTGTGCCAGCTTTGTGTACTTTGTGGTTAAAAGGATTTTTAAGATTATTATTTTTTGCAATCTTTGCAGTGATTAAAGTGATTAAGAACTTGAATTTCAACATTTCATTCATTACCCATTAACTTTTTCATCTTTTAAACTACTAACTATGGACATTAAATTCAGAACTATACCGGTAAAAAGCGACATACAAAGGGTTATGGATATTGTTGAATCAACAAAATTCTTCTATGATCATGAGGTTGAAATTGCAGCAGAACTTGTTGCAGAACGACTTAGTCACGGAGAATCAACGGGATACTATTTTGTTTTCGCGGAAGTTGATGGTGTGACTGTTGCCTACGCATGTTATGGGCCCATTACTATGTCGACGACGAGTTTTGATCTTTACTGGATAGCCACACACAACGATTATCGCGGAAAAGGTATTGGTAAAAAGCTTCTTGAGGAAACCTGCAATCAGGCCAGAAAAATGGGTTGCAAAATACTTATTGCAGAGACATCAGGACTTGAGCATTATGCGCCAACCAGAGCATTCTATATAAATAACAAATTTGAGCTTGAAGCCAGTCTGAAGGATTTCTATACCGATGGGGATGACAAGTTGTTCTATACAAAGAGAATCTAAGCTGACTCTTTTAACCGCAAAGTTCACATCCCCTACAGCTGGCGCCGATTTGCAATCGGTGCCAAAACTGAAGGCATTTTTAGCACGGATTACAACCGAGCAGAAGTGGCACGGATTACAACCGAGCAGAAGTGGCACGGATTACAAATCCGCGCCATCTTCTGCGAGCTCGACGAAGTCAAATCCGCGCCATCTTCTGCGAGCTCGACGAAGTCAAATCCGCGCCAGCGGTGTAAAGAGAATCTGACCTCACAGAAGACGACCCCCTGCCGCTACGCGGCTGTCCCCCTAAGGGGGGGCCATCAAGGGGGGCACTAATTGGCAATATTCACTTTCACTTCAGCTGTTTTTAATCCCTTCGATTCAGCCTTAACAGTGAAAGCCCCTTTTGCACCTTTGTCAGCAGCCACAATTACCAGACACATTCCATTATAAGCTTTCTTTGTCTTAGCCTGAAATGATTCGTGGCTCGTAGCATCACCATTATCAGTGGCAACGATCCGTCCCGGACCTTTAATACTAAAATTGATCTGGTTATTTGTACGCGGCACCAGGAATTTATTTTTATCCTCAATCCTTACTGTAATGAAGATAAGATCAGTGCCATCAGGTTGAACAGCCGGTCTGTCAGCTGCCGCTGAAAGTTGTGATGCTTTGTCAGTTGTCCGCATAACATCTTCTGCCCACTTAGCACCGTTCTTATAAGCAATCACTTTAAGCTCACCAGGTTGGTATACAACCTCATCCCATTTCAGACGATATTCAAATTCGCCTTTTTTCTTTTTGCCAAGAGATTTCCCATTAAGGAAAAGTTCAGCTTCATCTCCTGATGTGTAGACATAAACCGGTGTAACAAGTCCTTTTCTTTCAGGCCAGTTCCAGTGGGGAAGGATATGGGCCATAGGAACTTCCGGTCTCCATCTGGATTGGTATAAGTAGAACCTGTCTTTCTTAAAGCCGGCAAGATCTATTATCCCAAAATAGCTGCTTCTTGAAGGAACTTCCTTTACTCCATTTTTTTCGAGCATTTTAAGTGTTTCATTATATGCCTGAGTATTAGGTTTGAGTCCTGTCAGATCACCATAATATGGTGTTGGTTCTCCGATATAATCAAAGCCTGTCCATACGAATTCACCCATTGCAGCAGGATACTTATCAAGCATTGTCCATTGCTGATCAGGTGTGGTTGCCCATGCCGGATATGCAACATCATATGAAGTTATCTGGAAAATGCCTTTTCCGGGAAGATTATTCATCAAATCCCCCTGTACAACAGGAAAGAAGTATTCTCCCCGTGAACTGACAGTAGAGGCGGATTCGCTTGAATAAAACGGAAGATTGTCATTGTCTTTCAAATCAAAAAACCTTTGATAATTCTTAAGATTGTAATTAATACCGAAAATATCGAGAGTCTTCTGAAAGCCATTTGTTCCTGAGGCTCCATTGTCGCAGGCTGCCGTTACCGGGCGTGTGTTATCTTCAGATTTTACGATAGCATTGAGCGCTCTTGACAGGTATGGATGAGTCTGATCAGGCACTTCGTTCCCTATGCTCCACATGAATACTGAAGGATGATTGCGGTCCCTGCGCACCATAGCTTTCAGATCTTCCTCATGCCACGCATCAAATATCAGGTTGTAATCTTTTGGTTTTTTGCCGATTCTCCAACAGTCAAAAGCTTCGACCATTATCAGGAATCCCATTTTATCACAAAGGTCCACGAGTTCAGGAGCCGGAGGATTATGGCTTGTACGGATTGCATTGCAGCCCATTTCTTTCAGAATAGACAATTGCCGGGCGGCTGCGCTAATGTTAAATGCTGCTCCAAGGGCGCCAAGGTCGTGATGATTACAGACCCCATTTATCGGAACTCTTCTGCCATTTAACAAAAACCCATTTCTCGGTGTAAAATCTATGGTCCTGAAACCGAAATTGGTTTCATAATTATCGGTGATAGTATTTCCCTTCAGCACAGTAACTGCAACCCTGTAAAGTTCCGGTTTATCAATATCCCATAATACAGGGTCTTTAACAGGAATATCCAGCCTGAAGTCATGAGTCCCCATTGCCTGCACCGTTGCTGAAACAACTGAAGATTCGGCGACAGGGGCAGAGGAGGATTCAAATTTGTCGTTCAGTTTGTAGACAACGGCTTTTACGGTGACAGGGACAGCTTCATTTATGTGGCTTTCAATTTCAGTCTGTACACTTAGCATTCCTCTCTCTTTTTTTATTTCAGGTGTTGTGCAGAATACACCGTTATCTGCAATATGTAATTGAGAAGTTTTAACCAGCCATACATTCCTGTAGATGCCTGCTCCGGGGTACCATCTTGAATCCCAGTTTTTTGTGTCGAGACGAACGGCAATAATATTTTCCCCGGAAATGATATACGGTGTCAGATCGAGACGAAAAGAAGTGTATCCATAAGGCCACTCGCCGACATATTTCCCGTTCAGCCACACTTTCGCATTAGCCATGGCTCCATCGAAGTCAACATATATTCGTTTCCCTTTATCATTTCCGGTAAGATTGAAATGTTTCCTGTACCAGCCGATTCCTTTCCAGGGTAATAAGCCGGTATTATTTTCCAGGCTATCGCTAAATGGACCCTCAATTGCCCAGTCATGAGGCAGATCCACTGATCGCCAATTATTGTCGTTAACGGAAGGCAATTGGAGATTCTCGGGTTCTTTGTCAGTTGAAACCTTTTCATTGGAAGCATTAAAATATTTTACAAATTTCCATCCAAGGTTAAAAGACTCGCGTGACCTGGGAGATTCCTGTGCCATTAAAGCATCACTGATACAGATTGTTATCATGATCAATAAAAATGACAAGATTGATACTCTTTTCATATTATTAGCTTTTATAAAATTTTCTCTAAAGTAGTTAAATTCTAGAAAACCCACCCCAGCATTCGCTACCAATTTCGCTATCGTTCGTCATGCTCGGTATGAGCTTCGTTAGTGTGTTCAATATTCAATATTCTACCCTTTACACCTTTTGCGCTTTTTTTTACCTTTGTCTTTTATCTTAAAATTCAAATCCATGAACAGATATTCAGGTATAACAGTCGTTATATTTATTTCAATTTTAAATTTTCTTCCGCTAAATGCTCAATATAAAGCACCTCCCGATAGGATATTTACACGTCAGGATACACTTCGCGGATCGATAACTCCCGAACGTGCATGGTGGGACCTTACTTTCTATCATCTTGATATAGTGGTAAACCCGGCAGATAGTTCTATAAATGGGACAAATACAGTGACATATCGTGTTTTAAAATCTGCGAAAATAATGCAGATTGATTTGCAGGAGCCATTGAAAATTACCAGGGCAATTCAGGATAATAGTGAACTGAATTTTAAGAGAGAAGGCAATGTTTACTGGATTGAACTTGCTGAAGAACAGGAGTTGGGAAAGATCTATTCAGTCGTTCTCACCTACGGAGGAAAACCAAAAGTATCTCCCAGGCCACCATGGAGTGGAGGTATTACCTGGAAAAAAGATAAAAACGGTCTGCCATTCGTCGCCTCAGCATGCCAGGGAGACGGTGCCAGTTTATGGTGGCCATGTAAAGATCATATGTACGATAAACCTGACAGTATGCTGATCAGCGTTAATGTTCCTGGTAATCTCATGGATGTTTCAAATGGCCGGTTGAGGAGCGTAATAAAACAAAAGAACAAGACAAAGACATACAACTGGTTTGTGGCAAATCCGATCAATAATTATGGTGTGAATATTAACATTGCCGACTACGCTCATTTTTCTGAAGTCTTTAACGGAGAAAGAGGACCGTTAGATTGCAATTATTATGTTCTGAAAGAAGATCTTGAAAAAGCAAAGATTCAATTTAAACAGGTCCCTATGATGCTCAAAGCTTTTGAGCATTGGTTTGGACCTTATCCCTTTTATAAAGATGGTTATAAACTGGTGGAAGTACCTTATCTGGGCATGGAACACCAGAGCTCGGTGACTTACGGAAATGGTTTTCAGAATGGTTACAGGGGAGTTGATCTGAGCAATAGCGGCTGGGGATTAAAATTCGATTTTATCATTATTCATGAATCGGCCCATGAGTGGTTTGGCAACAGCATCACCTATGAGGATATTGCAGATATGTGGGTGCATGAGAGTTTTGCAAATTATGCTGAAAGTCTCTATGTCGAGTATTATTATGGAAAGGAAGCGGGGAGTGAATACGTTTTAGGTACAAGAAGCAATATTCAGAATGATGAACCCATAATAGGAATTTATAATGTCAATCATGAAGGCTCAGGCGATATGTACTATAAAGGCGGGAATATGCTTCACATGATCAGGCAGATATTAGATGATGATGATAAATGGCGTGACATTCTGCGAGGGATGAATAAAGATTTCTATCATAAGGTCGTCAAAGGGTCGCAGATCGAAGATTATCTGTCAGAGAAAACAGGTATCAATTTAAAGCCTGTGTTTGATCAATATCTGAGAGACATCAGAGTTCCTATTTTTGAATATTATGTAAAAGGCAATGTATTGTCATATAGATGGAATAACTGTATTCCCGGATTTAACATGCCTGTTAAAATATATGTGTCGGGGAAGGGGATGGTCGTCAAGCCGACTCCGGTTCAGAACTTCATGAACCTTGATGTTGAGAATGCTGTTATAAAAGTCGATCCGAACTATTATGTAGGAACGCTTAATGTAACAGGAAAATAGCCCCCCTGCCCCCCTAAAGGGGGGCTAATTCGCAGTGCTTCAATAAATTCATGTAGTGCTCTGAATTGATGGAGCTGTTGAAGTTTTTTTTAAACCGCAAAGTACGCTAAGTTTGCGCAAAGTGCGCAAAGTGAAAACATTATAATTCAGTTCTTTGCGTCCTTTGCGTAGATTCTTTGCGAACTCTGCGGTTAATGGATTTCGACTTTTTAGACACCTCCACCGCCTCGCAGCGGCAGGGGGCATCAGGGTTTCACAAGTATCGGTTTGCCGAATCCGATCTTTTCCAGGGGTTTCTCCTGGGTTGCTGCATCACCTACAATAACATAATACATTTTATCCGGATTAATGTATTTGTCTGTGATAAACTTATCTTCTTCAAGTGTCATATTTTTAATTACATTTTCATCCTCTTTGATATAATCATCAGGAAGTCCGTATTTTGATATTGCAGAAAGCATCCCTACCATGGCTCCGTTTGTCTCAAACCGGAGAGCATTTGACAGGATCATGGCATTCTTACTGAAGTCCAAATCATTCTCGGTTACCCCATTCCGGTATTTTTCCATTTCATCCTTAATGATTTTGACTGATTCGAAGGTGGCATCCGTTCGTACACTTGTGGCAACAACAAATGGCGCCTTAGTTTTCATCGCCTGGAAAAAGCTTGAGGCACCGTAAGTATATCCTTTTTCTTCACGAAGAATCATGTTCAGGATACTTGAAAATGCTCCGCCCAGTTTATAGTTGACAAAATCAGCCTTGACATAATCTGGATCATTCCTTGAAAGGGCTAGATATCCGACATATATTACAGATTGTCTTGAACCGGGCATATCAACAAAGTATAACTGCGATTTTTCCGGATTTGGCGGAATTGGATATGAATTAAATTTTACTTCCTTAGGTTTCCATTTTGATTCGAGTGGTTTAAGAGCCGTAAGAACCTGATCTTTCGTCACATTTCCGGATACTAGTATACTTGTTGCGGAAGGCGAAAAGTTATTGTCATAATAATTTTTCAGATCGCTCATTTTTATTTTACCAATTGACTCTTTCGTTCCCCTGTTATTATATCCGAAGATATTGTCAGAGCCATAAAGCAACTTATAAAACAACAGACCGGCTACAGTTCTGGGTTGAGCTTCTGACTGTATGATACTGTTAAGGGTACGCGATTGAGCTAATGCAAACTCAGTTGTATCCCATCGTGGTTCGAGAAGAAATTCTTCCAGCAGGGTTGCAGTTTTTTCAAAGTTTCTTGAAAGTGCGCTGGCATTAATTGACATTTCTTCACGACCGGCACCTACATTTATACTTGAACCCAGCAGTTCAATCTCTTCCTCCAGTTCTTCCGGAGTTTTATTTTTCGTTCCCTGTGGAAGAACACTTGCTACCATTCCCGCTACTCCCGGAAGGTCAATTTTATCCTGCTGAACGCCACCGCTTATTACAAGGCTAAAATCGACAAGTGGTAATTTCTTATTCTCGATTCCATATACCTTGATACCATTTGAAAGAGTAGCTTTCCACACTTCAGGTACTTTAACTTCCGGTGGTTTCCCTACAGGTGGTTCTACCGTCCTGTCAATTGAGGAAGGCGTTTTTGCAATCTTTTCGTTGTCTGCAGGCGCAATAATAACCTTGCTTGCTTCTTTTATGTTCTCTTCTTTTACATCAGCAGGCACTGAATTCTCAGCAACCATATCGGTATCGCCCTTTGGAACGAAACTTACTACCAGATGAGGTTTCCCTTTAATGTATTTATCATAAGCCATTTTTACATCATTCAGGGTAACGGCTTTTATGTTTTGAATATCCTTTTCTATATATCCCGGATCGTTAAGGAAGGTATTATAAAAAGCAAGCTGTATCGACTTATCGAATACGCTTGATATTCCTTCATAAAAACTTTTTTCACTTGACGCTTTAACTCTTTCAATATCCTTTTCGGTTATTCCATCAGATTCAAAACGTGCGAATCCTTCATTTACGGCGTCTTCAATTTCTTTAAGCGATTTCCCTTCATTTGCCCGTATCGTTATTGTAAATTCACCAGCCAGTTCGCTGGAATTGTTGCTTGCGGATGTCTCTGAAGTAAGCTTTTTCTCTTTTACCAGAACTTTATACAAAGGCGCTTTTTTACCATCTGCAAGTATGTTTGCCAGGAAATCAAGCGCATAAGTATCTTTTTGATATGCCTGAGGGGTAGGCCAAACAAGTGTAAGCTCAGGTGCGTTTGCAAAATTATCTACATGGTAAAGCTTCTCTGTTTTTTCCAGGGTTGGTACCATTGGTGTACGTTTCGCTACTTCTCCATGGGATTTTATTTCGCCGAAATATTTATTAATCATGATTTTAGCTGAATCGGGATTGAAATCGCCAGCCAGAACGAGTGTCGCATTGTTAGGGCCATAAAAGTGCTCATAATATGCTTTAACGTCTGCAAGTGAAGCATTTCTAATGTCTGCCATGTCACCAATTACTTCCCAGCTATAAGGATGATTTGGGGGATAGAGATTTTTATCTATGACATAATCAGTAAAGCCATAAGGAGTATTATCTTCCCTTTGCCTTTTCTCATTTGAAACAACATTCTGCTGAAGTGCGAGAGTATGTTGGGTTACCGAATTGATAAAAAAGCCCATCCTGTCAGACTCCAGCCATAAAATTCTTTCCAGGGCATTCTTTGGAAATATCTCGTAATAAGTTGTTATATCACGTTCTGTAAAACCATTATTTGTTCCCCCAATGCCTTCAAGAATTTTGTCAAATCTTCCGGGCGCAACATCTTCCGACCCTCCAAAAAGCAAATGTTCAAACAGGTGGGCAAAACCGGTTTTGCCAGTTACTTCTCTGCTCGAACCCACATGATACATGATAGCATAGGAAATTACCGGATTGGAATGATCAGTACTAAGGATCACCTGTAATCCGTTCGGCAATACATATTTCTCATAGTTTATTTTCAGCTGGTCCGTAACTGGAGCTGAGGCTCTTTTGCAAGTGATGCTGACGGAAAGTAAAATCAGCACACCAAAGATCTTGGATACTAAGCGGATCTTCTTCATTTTTGATAAATTAATGTTAGATATTATTTTTTGTGAAAAAAATTGTCATACTCTTTCTTAAAACTTCTTGTATAAGTAAAGATTAAACAAATTTTATGTATATAAGTTTTATAAGGAATTAGATTATAACCTTTCGCTAAAGCTTGTTTTATTAAAAAAGCCCTTTTAACCAGGGATTCAGATAACTATAGGGAATGTTGCGGCGGGGGGTGTGAACAAAATTGCAGTTTATCAGTTATAATACTAGTCTATCCGACTTATTATTTTATGACCTGCATATTTGCATTTTTGATTCTTTAAACTTTTATATATATGAAAATTGCTGTAATCGGAACCGGAGCTGTGGGACAAACTCTTGCTTCAAAACTTTTGGAATTGAATCACGATGTTATGATCGGAACCCGCAATGTATCAGAAAAACTGACAAATGAGACTAAAGATAAAAATGGCAATCCACCATTCAGCAAATGGTTAGAGGCAAACAGTAAGGCTAAACTTGGAACATTTGCAGAGACCGCAGCTTTCGGGGAAATTGTCATTAATGCAACAAATGGAAGTAATTCTGTAAAAGCTCTCATTCTTGCTGGTGCAAAGCACCTATCGGGGAAAGTACTGATAGATATCGCCAATCCTCTTGATTTCAGTAATGGGATGCCTCCCAGTTTACTGCCAGGATTAAACAATACAAATTCTCTGGCAGAAGAGATCCAAAAAACATTTCCAGATGTCCAGGTTGTCAAGACTCTTAATACAATGTGGGCCGGTCTTATGATCAATCCTAATCTTATAGGAAACGGTGATCATATTAATTTTATCTGTGGTAATAGCCCCCAGGCAAAATCGAAAGTTCAAAAGCTTTTAAATCAATTTGGATGGAAGAATGAAAATATCATGGATATTGGTGATATAACCGGCGCCAGAGCTACAGAATCGGTTCTGCCGATTTGGTTAAGGATCATGGGTGCCACCAAAGGAGGTGTTTTTAACTTCAAGATTGTCAGGTAATAAATTGTTACTAAAATAAAAATCCCCTTCGTAATGAGGGGATTTTCAATATAAGCTCTTGAAAATATTACTTATCTCGTAACTGACATGTCATTTTTAATTTCTTCAATAGCATCTTTGCGTACAAATGCAAGGTCAATACTGTTTACATTCCACTTGGCTACCTTGTCTAAGTATTTATCTGAGTTATCTTTATCACCCTTTTTGCTATAGGCCTGAGCAGTATAATACCAGTTTATGGGGTTCTGACTTTTATCTTCTGCAAAATATTTAATTGCCTTATCATAATCACCTTTTTTAAGTTCAAAGAACCCTTCCATAGTATCAAAGAACATTTCTTCTTTTGGGTTCTTTCTGCTTTCAATTTTTGTTTTGCATAAATCAGATTGGGCCTGTGCTTTGTCAAGTTCATTATTGGCCGTCAGATAATAAAAACGCCAGAGCATTGAATTCACGGTTAGATTTTCCTTGGTTCCTGCAGGAAGATCTGATTTTCCAAGCAGATCAATTGCCTTTTCAAAATATGCCTTCCCTTCTTTGGGATTTCCGGCTTCAGAGACAGTGAATCCCTGATATGCATAGGAATTAATTTCGTTTGTAACCAGCTTCTCTTTTTCTGCCAGTTCACGATACTCATTAAAAGTATTAACAGCCTCTTCAGGTTTTCCTTCATGAATATATGAAGTAGCCTTCTGATATAGCGCATCTAATTTACCATTAACAGTAGGTGATTTGTCATAATAATCCTGGAAATATTTCCTGGCTGTTGCATAATCTCCCTTGAAAACATAATTATTTCCGATACCGACAAGTGAAGCTGTAAATGACGGATCCTTTTCAAGAGCTTTTTTGTACTGTGCAATGGATTCATCATACTTACCCATTTTTAGCAGAAGCTCTGCGTAGGAATCATAAGGATTTGGCTTATCAGGCAACAGCTTAATGTACGTCTGGAAGGCTTCTTCCGCTGCCGGGAAATTGTTTAGAGCAGACTGACAGTAACCTATCATATTATAGACAGGTGCAAAATTGCTGTCAATTTCTTTGGCTTTAGTAAAATGAGCCAGGGCACTCTGAAAGTCATTTATACTATAATAATGTTCGCCTGCGAGTTCCTGTACTCTTTTGTCAAACGGGAAGGTACTCAGGAGTTGATCAAGATCTTCCTTTTGTTTCTGACCATCACCATCAGCAAATGCTTTGAAATATGATATTTCGAGTTTCTCACCAGGGGATACTTTATCTGCAAGACTAACGGCTTTATCAAGATTTTGCCTGAAAACGTTGTATCCGCCTCCTGATTGAGCACGATAGATATATGCTATTGCAAAGGAAGGATCCTTTTCAATTGCTTTGTCAAAAAGAGAAGCTGCAGCAGCTATCTCCTGGTTTTCAAATTTATCTCTTCCGGTCAGGAAAAAATTCAGAGCTTCCTTGGATGAAGTGGTGACAGGGACTTCTTTAACCTGTGCTGTCAGATCATATGAGGCTAGACAGACAATAAACAAGAACGCATAAAAGTGATATTTTAGTGTTTTCATTTCTACCTCCGATTTTTGTTAGACATATTAAATAATTAGATACACTTTATACATACAATTGATTGTTAATAAATGTTTAAGAAATAGCGATATTTATATCTTATATTCTTTTTATTATCTGAATAAAAAGGAAATGTTCAACGCAAGTCTAAAAGAAAATCAAAAAAAAATGCCTCATTCCTGAGGCATATTTGGCATATTGTAATAAAACCGTTCATAAATAATCTGGTCGTCTTTCCATTTCTGTACAGCGACTTCTTCCATTACATTTCTTTTTCCATCTTTCATAGTGACATCCATCCATGATTCGACCATGGTTGTTCCGTCTTTTTCGTCAGATGTGATAGCTCTTACTCCGCTTCCATGAATGGCTTTTACCATTTCCATAAATTCTTTTTGAAATTTACGGTTTGCTTCTTTACCCTTACGGGTTTCACCAGTTGCCTCGACCATTGTTACATCGCGGTGATAGTACTTTTCAAATGCATCGAGTAACTTTCCCTTTGCGGTCATATCATATATGTCCCTTGCTTTGTCGTAATAGCTCATATGATTTTTTTTTAGATTATTACTTTAGAAAAAAACAATCAGCAATTGAGAAAGTTTAGGCTTATCTACATTTTAACATATGTGATTATTCAAATATCTTCACAATATCCCGATTTCCATGTCATTTTCTGGCCTTCGGGGCTTTTCCCAGCCAGAGCAGAGCATTAATTATTAATTTATCCTGGATTTTATTTTTGAATGTAAATGACAGCTCTTTATTTATCTTATTATCATAATCAATATCGTTATGTCCCATATTTATATAGAGCATCTTATAATTCTTATTTGTCCACACAACAGGATAATAACCGTGATGCCATATCTCATAAGGTTTCGGACCGGTTCCGAGTGGGAAACTTGCCGAGTCTATTGATATAAGAATTTTTATGTCAGGGTTTTTTCTCAGGTCATTTTCCCATTTGTACCATTCATTGGGTGAAGAAGTGAATGTTTCAGGGAGATCTATTGTTGCAGGATGGTCCTTGTCTTCAACATTTAAAATTGCAGTGGTTGGTCGCCATGTATTCCCTTTATATTGCCCTGACCCGAGGAAGGTGTTATGATACCAGTCCCAGTTCTGGGGAATAGCGGAAGGAGTAAGAGCAAAACCGGCAAAATGGAATCCAAGCCATGAGCCGCCTGTCTCCATATATTTCCTGAAAGCTTCTCTTTGCGACAGAGAATCAGGCCTTGTGTCGAGAAAGATCACTACCTGGTACCCTGAAAGGAATACATCATTCATGTCATTCCAGTTATTTGTTGAGTCGTAAACAAAATTATATTGGTTGGCAATTTTGGCAAACCATCTGTTTGCCTCATGTACGAAACTGATATGCGCTGCGTCGTTTTTTGCAGTATAGAATGCAATAACTTTAAATTCCGGATTATTCTTAGGTGTCTGACCGGAACTTATTAGGCTTGCTCCAAAAACGAAAAAGACGATTGTCAGAATACGATTAATGTAGATTCTGCTTGAGTTTATCATTTTGTGTTTTGTATACTGGTTGCTTGTTGCTTGTTTCTGGTTGTTTTCCTAAACATTCCGATTAAGTTTTTTGATTAAGTAAAAATAAGAGAAAATACTCTAATGTAAAACTGGGAATGCAAAATGCAAAATGCAAAATGCAAAATGCAAAATGCAAAATGCAAAATGAAAGACCAACACGGAGCATAGAGTTGCACAGAGAAGTTTGGTTCTGTATGATAATAATTTATTCAACAGATTTTCTATATTTACATTCACAGTTGTTTAGGAATATTGCATGAGCAAAATTCTTCCTTAAACAAATTAAATTTCAACGCATATTTCAAAACAATTAAGATTACCCAAAGAAGAATGGAAAAAGAAGAAATCCATTTGATCATTGAGGCTCAGCGGAAATTTTTTGCTTCGGGAAGAACTTTTGGACCGGAATACAGGCTTGAGATTCTCAAGAAGTTGCGTTCACTGATCATTTTGCATGAACAGGATATTGTCGAAGCTTTATGGAAGGATTTTCATAAACCCGAATTTGAAGTTATCGCTACTGAATCGAGGTTCGTTATTAAAGAACTTAATAATGCTATCCATAACCTCCGGAAGTGGATGAAAACTGAGAGGGTATATACTCCGGTGGTGCATTTTATTGCCCGGAGTTACATAATCCCTCAGCCTTATGGTCAGGTACTGATTCTGTCTCCATGGAACTTTCCTTTCCAGCTTGCATTTATGCCTCTCATAGGAGCTCTGGCAGCAGGGAATTGCGTTATTCTCAAGGTGTCAAGCCAGGTCCCTGACATTGCCAGCGTTATCGGAACAATATTGAAAGGTCTGCCGGTTGAATTAGTGGCATTGATTAATGGTGATCATACAATAAATGACTATTTGCTTGATCAGAAGTTCGATTATATATTTTTTACAGGAAGTCCGCGGGTTGGTAAACATGTGATGCGAAAAGCAGCTGAAAATCTTACACCGGTGTCGCTTGAGCTGGGCGGTAAGAATCCATGCGTTGTTGCTGCCGATGCCCGGCTTGATTTTGCGGCCAGAAGAATTGCCTGGGGGAAATTAATCAACTGCGGCCAGACATGCGTAAGTCCTGATTATGTACTGATAGATAAGAGAGTAAAGGATAAGTTCCTTGATCTTATTTCTGAAGAGGTAAAAAAGTTTTATGGAGGACAACCCGAAAGAAGTGAACATTTCGCAAGGGTTATCTCTGAAGAAAATGTTCACAGACTGAATGATCTGATGAAATCAGGTGAAATAGTGACCGGCGGTACCAGCGATGCCGAAACAAGATATGTTGCACCAACAATAATAAAGAATGTGAAACCGGATGATCCGGTAATGCAGGAAGAAATATTCGGACCGGTGCTTCCTGTTATCGATTTTGAAGACTTTGAGGAAGTATATGACATCATTGAACGAAATCCAAAGCCACTCTCCACATACATATTTACAGGAAGCATGAAACTTGTGCGTGAATTTTTAAGAAGAACACGATCAGGAAATGCTGCTGTCAACGAGACTGTCATGCAGATTGCATCGTCATATCTTCCGTACGGAGGAGTGGGAAGCAGCGGAATGGGTAGATATCATGGCAGGAATTCGTTTAAAACGTTTTCCAATCTCAGGTCGGTACTCGTTAAATCTAACCTGTTGGATATCTGGCTCAGATACCCGCCATATTCAAAAATAAAAACAAAAATAGTCAGCTTTTTAATGAGATAGAGCCTTAACGGACTGACTGATAACCGCCGGGGATTCCATCCCTTGACAGGACTAACTGCCACAATTGGTTGCGTTTTCTTGATCTGAAGGAACCTGCAGAAGAAAGGAGAAAATATTTCCACATCCTGTAAAATCTTTCGGAATATTTGTCTTTTATTTTGTCCCAGTTCTTTTCAAAATTATTATCCCAGGCCATTAAGGTTTTATCATAATCCTGTCCAAAGGAATGCCAGTCTTCCAATATAAAAAGTTTTTCTATGGCTTTTCCCAGGTGGGCAATGGATGGTAACATTCCGTTTGGGAATATATATTTTTCTGACCAGAGTCCAAGGGATTCATCAGATACGTTTGAGCCAATTGTATGAAGAAGAAATAAGCCATCTTCTCTGAGACACTTTCTGGCTATTTCGAAGAAAGTTCTGTAATTCTTGCTGCCAACATGTTCAATCATTCCAACACTGACGATCCTGTCATATTTTTCATTCAGATCGCGGTAATCCATCAATCTTATTTCAACAGGAAGTCCCTTACATAATTCTTTTCCAAGCTCTAACTGTTCTTTTGAAACAGTTATTCCTGACACTTCAACGCCATATTTTTCAGCAGCATATTTCCCGAAAGCACTCCATCCGCAGCCAATATCGAGAACTTTCATTCCGGGTTCCAGCTTTATTTTCCGGCAGATAAGATCAAGTTTGTTTTCCTGAGCTTCATCTAAATCCCTTGCGTCCTTCCAGTAAGCACAACTATAGTTCATGCGTTTGTCGAGCATATTCTTAAACAGATCATTACCAAGGTCATAGTGTTTTTCTCCAACGATAAATGCCCTGCTTTTGGATTGCATGTTGAAAATCCTGAACAATAAGAGCCTGAAATACAATGACAGTTTCAACCTGACTTTTTCGTCAAGATGTGCAGTTAAAATCTGGTATATAAATTCATCAACTTTATCAGCATCCCACCACTTGTCCATATATGCTTCCCCAATCCCCAGCTCTCCTTCAGTTATAGCCCTTCTGAAAAACTCATCATTCGAAACTTTGATATCCCATGGGTTATTGCCATTTATCTTTACCCCTGCCAAAGCGAGAACATCTTCGGCGATCAGTTTATGATTATTATACATGATGTTTAGTTTTTATTATCAATAGAAAATTCTCTTTAGATATACTTTAAACCATTACTTTCCTGATACTTAAATCAACAATAGGATTTAAACTTTGTTCGTCACTTTTTTTATTTGTGTTCCATTCTCCGGATAACTTGCTCCAGGCTCTTATTAATAGAATATTTTACTACTTTTAGCAATCGGACACCACTTTTTTTCAACCCTTAAGGATGATATTCTTATAATTTCTCATAGCAGTTCCAATGTTTCACACGATAATTTCTTTGGCTTATATTGTTCCGAATATTTACGTTTTTATCCGTATCTGGAAGCTTTTTATAAATAAAGCTTACAAGATTCATTTTACTGTACTCTATTTGCTTCTCGCTTCAATTTATCCGTTAAGTAATCTTATCGGTGAAAATTCCGGATTCATCGGAATCGCTATTACTAATGCGGCAAACTATATACTACCATTTTATCTGTACCTGTTTTTGTTTATATTGTTGTATGATATATTACTTCTGATCAATTATATAATTCGAATAGTTGACATAGAAACATTAAGGACTGCGCAATTTAAGACAACATGTTTGTCTGTTATTCTGATTCTGTCATGGGGCGTCGTTATTGCAGGGATAATTAATTTTAATACAATCAGGACCTCAGAGTACTCAATTGATATTCCCGCCAGGGAATCCAAAATCGATCATCTGAAAATAGCCTTCATAGCTGACTTCCATTTGAAAAAGGGTACGAACTTTCATTTCGTTAAGAGATTCGCTGAAAAAATCAGAATAATCAACCCCGATCTTATGATCTTTGGAGGAGATATTGTTGAAGGAGACAGGAATGATGGAAACCTTGATGCGTTTGCCGAAGTCCTTTCCGGTATCAGAGCTAAATATGGAGTCTTTGCGGTGCTTGGTAACCATGAACATTATGCCGGGCAGGAGAGAGGAAGTTTCTTTGACAAGGCCGGGATTAAGGTTCTGAGTGATACAAATGTCGTTCTGGCCAATTCGTTTAACCTAACCGGAAGAAATGATAGTCACATAAGGAATAGAAAACAAATAGATGAGCTTTTAAAATCGGTTACTGACACACTCCCGGATATACTGATCGATCATCGTCCGACAGAAATTGATCAGGTAAGTAAAACTTCAGTTGATGTGCAACTATCAGGTCACACGCATAACGGTCAGTTATTTCCTATAAATCTGATTACCAGAAAAGTATACTTACTTAGCTGGGGGCATAAAAAAATTGGAAACACACATTTCTTTGTTACAAGCGGCATCCGTTTATGGGGTCCACCCGTAAGGACAACAGGTAAATCCGAAATTATGGTAATAAATATTAATTTCATAAGAAAATCTCTGTGAAAATATGGAAAAGGAAATTATAGGATTTATCGGCGCCGGCGGCATCGCCCGTTCGCATGCTTATTCACTTAATTCGCTGAAATATTTTTATAATGATGCTCCGGTGATTGAGATGAAGACTGTCTGTTCAGCAACAAAGGAAAGCAGGAAATCATTTGCAAACAATTACGGTTTCAGGAAACATCTTGAAATAAATGATTTTGTCTCTGACAAAAGTTTAAGTACTGTCTTTATTCTGGGTCCAAATAAAGTTCATTTTGAACATCTGAAAGCTGTTATGGGCAGTATGCCAGATGTGAAGAAGATTTATCTTGAAAAGCCCGTATGTTCGAATCGTGAAGAAGAAAAGGCAATCTCTGAATTGATAACTACTCATCCTGACATTAAAATTCAGGTAGGGTTTCAGTTTCTGTTTGCAGCAACTATAAGAGAGATGCTTGGATTCTGGAAATCAGGCAAAATTGGTAAGCCGGTTCATTTTGATCTTAAATATTACCATAGTGACTATCTGAGGAAAGAATATCGTGACAAACGAGCGTCACGTCTGACTCCGGCACCCGACGGTGGCGCTATGGCCGATCTTGGTTCTCATTCAATAAGTCTGTTGATTGCATTTCTGGGCAATAATCTTAAAATAACAAGTGCATTGCAGGCTGGTAATTTTGTTGATGTCCCAATTGATTCTGACCTGTTCAGCCAGATTTCACTTTATGACGAATCATCGGGAGCAGTGGGGACTCTTTCAGCTAGCCGTATAAGTTCCGGAACGGGAGATCATTTCATTTTTGAATTATACGCTGAAAGAGGAGCGTTCCGCTATTCTTCTGCTTCACCTGATTCTTATGAATCTTTCACAGAGGAATCTGGCTTATGGACCAGGCAAGTTGTCGGAAGTACTTTTAAGCCATTTACCAGTTTCCCCTCAGGACATGTTCCGGCCGGATGGCTGAGATCAATGATTCATGCTCATTATGTTTTTCTCACCGGGAAGGACAAGAACGATTTTGTTCCTGATATTAAACACGGCCTTGAGGTTCAGAGGCTTGTGACGCAGACTGCGGAACATCTGAAGGTTTTTAGAAAGCTCATTGGAAGCCCCCCAACCCCCCTAAAGGGAGGCTAATTATCAATCATTCAATATATTCATTAAGAACTCCGAATTGGTTCCCCTTTAGGGGGATCCCGCGAAGCAGGAGGGGGTGTTTAGAAAATGTCAAGCTTCTTCTTTCTTTCTTCAACTTTATTATAAAAGATAGGAGTAAATGAATCGATAGCTCCGGTAAGAAGATAGATCCCAGTATTGCGTTCTCTTGCCTGTTCATTTTCAACCGCTCCGGTTAGTTTGAACTCTTTGAACAGAGCAATTATTTCCTCCGATGGTTTCTCTCCAACCAGAACAATGTTTTTAATCTTCTTAATGCGTGGTATCCAATAGATATAATCAGTGTTAAGCGAATATGCTTCAGGCATTTTCCCTCTGTCGTAGAAATTTAAAGCGCCGGCCTCTCCGTAATTATCACATATTATTAATGTAGAATCACGTTCATCCCAGGGGATTAATTGATATGCTCCCAGAGCCTTTTTGGCCATCTCATGCCATCCAAGCATATCTGCAAAATCCTGGGGCAGATTATGATTCTTACCATCTTCCCAGCGAAGCAATCCCAGCTTTTCAAATGAAGCTGCATTCTTCCTGATTTCTTCCGGGGTAAGAATGGGAAATACAAGCTTAAGAATTGAGAAAAATAAGATAAGGTTTACTGTAATAAGCAATGGAAAAATTACTGTTCTCCATTTTTTTGATAAAACTCCGTCCAGATAAACACAACCGAAGGCAATTATTACAGGATATATACCTACAGCATAATAGTCTTTCGCTTTCATTATTGCAAAAAGAGTGATTACTGCAACAAAACTTATCCCGATAATCCTGAAGGGTTTGAAGGGTTTGAAAAAGATAAAGCCAACAAGTGCTGCAAGAATCAGAGGCAAAGAGCCAAGAAAGAACATTACCTGACTTCTCAGAAATCCAAGAGAAGTGTTATTATCAAGTTGATGTGCTTTAAGAACTTTCATGTGCTGAAATACAGGAAATTGATGAGTAACCTGCCATATGATATTGGGAGATATTAGTATAATACATATTATCAGAGCTTTCCAGAATGAAATTTCTGCAAATATTTTTCTATGATATGTAAGCAGTAATCCCGCAAGTATTCCCGCCATGAGGAATATCACATTGTATTTATTATAAAAAGAAAGTGCGATTATGACAGCCAATAAAGTCAACCACTTAGGTTTTTCAGATTGGATATACTTTATAAGGAAGAAGAAGATAACTGTCCATGACAGTATATCAAATGAATTGGGTTGAAAAAGAATGTTAATTCTGGCCATTAATGAGAAAACCAGTGCAGCTGCTGCCAGTATTTTTGAAAACAGGCTGCCTCCCAGGGATTCAACTATCTGCCATGTAAATATTATTGTCAGTACGCCAAAGAGAGCAGGGAAAAAGTGTATCCAGAAAATTCCTCCTCCAAGCAGGAATATCAGTTTGGAAATAAGTGCCATTAATGGCGGTACCGATATATATCCGAAAGCAAGATGATCAGCCTGGTTAAGATATAAAAATTCATCCCTGTGCAACTCATAAACCGGATTTATAACAACATATTGGATGAAAAATTTTACGCAAACAAGCAGTATAAGGATCCAATATGACTTAATGAATCTTGTTACCTTTGTCTCCATTTATATTTAATATTTATACTAATATCTACAGATATCTCAGAAGTTTATTCTCTCTATGTTCAGCTTTGTGCGTACAATCTCCTTTCTCCTTTCTCCTTTCTCCTTTCTCCTTTCTCCTTTCTCCTTTCTCCTTTCTCCTTAATTCTTCCTATACTGCTTATCTAATCCTAATTTTACTACATAATAATTGTGTTGCCCTATCAGATTTCCAAATAAATTATTGCCTGTAAGACCTACATGATAAATATTTCCATTATTATCGAGACTTACACTTTTACCTGAGCTGCCCATAAATATTTTTTCCCATAACATCTTTCCATCTTTACTATACATTCTTATAAATGCATTTGATGGCGGAAGATTCATTATTCCGCTTACGAGCATATTATCTGAGATGTCTTCATTAAAGGATATTGACCTTAACCCATCGTTGTTTTTAGTTCCGAACTGGTTCTTCCAGGCAATTTCACCTTTTTCATTGATCTTCATAAGAAAACAATCTCCTTCTCCGACTTGTTCTGCACCGAAGTTACCGGAAGTAGTACCTCCTACATAGATATTATGTTCTCTATCCATCTTTATTATTTCAGGGATGTCAAAACCCTCAGTTCCATACTGATTGTATTTAATAAGTTCTCCCTTTCCGGAAAATTGTCCGGTGAAAATGTCAATAAACCCCTTATTTTTTCCCTCCAGAGAACCCCATGTTGTGCCACATACAAGTATATCGGTACCAATACCCGCTGTAATAGAATAGCAATAATCGTCCTCAGGTGTTCCGAATTGAGATATGAAGATTTGATTTCCGTTGTTATCAAGTTTCATGATAAAGCCATCAGTTTTTCCTGAACTTGACTTACCAAATTTCCCTGCGGTATTACCCGTTATAAAGACACCTCCATTAGCGTCGGCATAGATTCCTCTCGCAACATCAACGCTATCCGTGCCAAACTGTTTCGTCCACAACAGTTTTCCATCAGTATTGTACTTTACGACAAAGACATCTTCCTTACCTGCATTCTTACCACCCAGATCTCCTGTTGTTGAGCCTGTTATATATATACCTCCCAGATTATCCATTGCACACCATTGAATATTTTCTTCTTCTGGTGTTCCGAACTGCTTCGACCATAAGATGTTTCCCGAGCTGTCGATTTTGGTAAGGAATCCATCATTTTTTCCAAAATTTCTGGTCTCTATAATACCTGTAGTTTTACCAGCAATATAAATATTACCATTAGCGTCATTTAAATGATTCAGAACATATTCATCATTTGCAGAACCGAATAATTTGCCCCATTTAAAATTCGTTTGTGAATTTGCATAATTGGTGAACACACCCATTACCAGAATAGCAAGAAAAGCTTTTTTAATGGTCCTCATTTGTTAGTTTTTAAAGTTATCATTAAGTTATCTGAAAAGTTCGACTATTTCTCAATTAGTTGATTGACAATCTGTATTGAGTCTTGAATGCATTTTTTGAATGAAGTCACAACTGACTGAGCACAATTCATCCCGGCTTTGAATGATTCAATAGCCTTTTCATCCATTGATTTTTTCATATTGTTTTTTCCCCTTAAAGGTAAAAGATTCGTCGTAAAATAAAATGGCCGGAAACTATAATTTCTTAAACATTTCATTTCAAACTACCAATTACAGCCTTCTTTAGGAAATTGTTCGGTGAGATGTGATGCTCTGCCTGACCCGACTAATTTATTATTTGATACACTATTCAGAGTGACAATAAACAGGCAATGAGGTTTTTAATGATCGGTTTAAATTATTTTTAAAAACAATTGTGAAGTTGGCACTTATCAATAAATTATTTGACCGAGATGAAAATTTCTATTTCAGCATTGCTCCAGTCTTTGCTTTTTTCACCGTAAATCTCAAAATCTGCCTGGTAAGCTCTGGGAATATTGGAAGACCATATTTTCTGCCACGTGCTCTCAATGTTATCTGGTATTTTTCCTTTTGCAACAAAGAGTTGATAATTCCCATTCTGTATTATTAAGCTATCCATCCCGGCAGGTGCATTCAACTCAGGACTGACTTTGCAGCCAATAAAATATGAAAAAGGTTTCGTATAATCTCCTTCGTAATTATAATATACTGCATATATTTCATTACTTATCTTCCCGTGTATCATATTAAAAGTATCTTCCTTTTCAAATTTTTGCCAGAGATTCCCGCAATCAATTCCTGATTGACCATTTTCATTCGAAGTTTTATTCTTCAATGCCAGTCCCATGAGTCTGAACCCGTTAATTTTTTCCATACAATGAGACGTTTTATATTTAACCATCTTGTCGCACAGAATGTTCACAAAGTGGAGAGGAAATCGTACATAGGGGCGTTGCATGCAACATCTATGCGAATAATAATATTCAATGAACGTCAAATAGCAAATCCTTCCTTTTACTATTTTTCTTTTCATTAAGTGATGTCAGATTGAAATCTTTAATGCGGACAAACGAATAACCCATTTTCCTTAGTTCCGGAACAATTTTTTCCATAGCTTTTTTTGTATTCCATTCGGGATGATTGAAATGCATTATGACGATTGCTCCTGGTTTGACATTTTTCAGAACATTTTCTTTGATTATAGTTTCAGATGTAAACGGAACGGCATCGCCTGAAAGTACCTGGTAACTTATTACTGTAATGCCCAGCCGGAAAGCCATAGCTGCTCCAGCTTCATCAATATATGCTGTAGCGGAGCGGTAAAAATGAGGATAATGTTTTGTAATGGCTTCTATTTTACGTGCATTTGCTTCAACCTCATCAAATGCTTCTCCAATATTTGCTGTCCCATGAATTCCATATATACTGTCACCTTTTACAGAGCAGGGCCGGTGGTTCAGTCCATGATTCTCGATTTCAAACAAACTGTCGCGGCTGAGATCAAGAAAACAACTAAACTGTGAATCGATCCATTTTCCGGTCACGAATAAAGTTGCAGGGATCTTTTCATTTCTCAGATAATCAATTAATGCCTTATCATAGCTATTCCCATTTCTTCCGCCGCATGCATCGAAAGTAAAAGCTACGATCTTCTTATTTGTCAGGATTTTCTCATCGACACCGTCGACAAATTCCCCCCAACGACCCGCAGGGACATGCACAAATTCCGCAACGATCTTTCTTTTCAGGTCAGTATAAGATTTATCAGTATATAGTTTTTTAAGGAATACCGGATTTGTAAACTCTTTTGGATTTTGGGAAAATGACGGTTTGAATAGGCAGGAAATAAATAAATAAATGATGAAATTTCGCATATGAGAAAATGTTAAACCGGCTTTTCTACCTTAAGATACTATCAAAAATTAGCTTTAAATCTAAATTATATACCTTTCAGAGGTTAATTCCATTTATGCGCGGCCTTCCATAGGATTAATCCTCGATGTTTTGTAAATATATGAATACGTTTTTGATCAACTGTCATGGATTCTGATGAAAGATGGTTGTCATATAATTATACAAATCGGGGTGCTTTCTTTTGAATTTTTCAGGACTATCGAAAAAATACTCACTTACCACAGCCAGGAATTCAGCGTTGGATGTGAGAGCATAAGGACTGATATCTGACCTTCCCTTCTCAATACGCGACATTTCCTTTTTAATTAATTCAAGCCATGGAGCGACATAAGCATGTTTAATCAATATTTCAGGAATACCATCAGTGGCTCTGTCAGAGCTGTCAATAAGATGGACAAATTCGTGAATTCCAACATTGCTTTTATGATAGGCCTTATCGTAAGCATTTACCAGATCAGGTTTTGAAATGATCATTGTGCCATTCATGAACCTGTTTCCGACCATGCCAATGATGTTTTCCCCGTGTCCTTCAAAACGCTGTGTCTGGAATTTTTCATCAAAACTGTTAGGGTAAATCAATACTTCCCTCAGATCAGGGTAATTGAATTCCGGAAATGCAAACATAGGTACAATGGCGCTGGCTGCAACCATAATTTTAATACTGTCATCAATTTCAGTATCAATGGGTTCAATTTTTTTTGTTGCAAGAAACAGCTGTACCCGTTTTTCAAATACGGCTTTTTGAGCCTTATCCAGATCACAGTAAAACCGTACATGATCATTTAAAATACTACGCCAACTTTCCGGGAATGCCTGACTTGATATAAACTTTTCTTTTGAATTTTTTTTCAGGAAAATGAAATATATCATGGTTCCAAATGCTGTAAGGACAATCAGCAATAAAATCAATTTAATGTATAGAGGAGTCATGAAATTTATTTTTAAACATAAGCCTGGTGTCTATTACCTGCAGAGTTCTTATACATATAAGCCGAGTTGTGGTAAATTTACTTTATAGGGCATTACTTTATCGGTTGGTATCCCCGGGTGGTGGCATTTATTTCCGTCCCCATTTTTCAGCAATATTTTCCTCCCCTTTGAAATAATTGACTTTTGAATTTTTATCATATACGGGCGATCGCAGTGTCATTGATCCGGAGGTTATCATCATCAATTCTTCAGCATTTCTGTGGAAATGATAGGGAAAAGAATATTGCCCGGGATTAAGCAATCTTAAGTCGAAAATCAGATTTTTAGAATCAACAACATTAGCCAGTCGGGGAGAAGCTGTAAACAAACGAAAGTTGTCGATTTTGTTTACGTCCTCCTTAAATTCAATTTTGTCATTTTTAAAGATTGTTGCCATGGTGATTAAATTTTTATTATCTGAACAATTATATCATTCTTTAGTTTTGTACTGAATTTCAGTTTCTTTATCAAGGAATATTCCATATTGTATGGCTTTTTTTTCAATTAGCTTTAACAACGAACCAGTTAATGTTTGAAAGAGATTGAAAGTGACTAAAACTTTATTCTTTTGAATCGTCCGTTGCCATGTACCTGCAACTTGTCCATTTACTACAACCGGTGGATAAAAAATACCGTTGTCTGAAACAGCTTTTCTATTATGAATTAATGAAAGAGAACTGCTTCGATCTTTATAACTGATAAGGAATTCATCAAAGGCAGGTAATAGATATGCAGGATTTTTAATTGCAGGCGGTTCTGAAAAGGAGATTGGATAAAGATATTGCCCTGATTCAGTTGTGTCGGTGATAAATTCTGATTTAACTGAGGCAATAGCTTTCCGTATTTCGTTGAGGGAAAGATTTGACCACCACGAAAAATCCTGTAATGTTGCCGGACAATGACTTGTGAAGTAGCGTTTTGCAAGTTCAGCAATGGATTCATCTCTTGAAAGTTCTTTTTTATGCGGTACTCGCGAAGACAACAAGGAATATGTATGTTTTTTTGATTTGACAGGGCCGCTGCATATTATTCCTTCGAGTTCAGCACAAAAGAGAAGATGACTAAGCCTGTTAGCATCTGTTATTATCCTGACCTTATGTAACTCATCAGCTAATTCCTCACGGGTTAAGCTTATTCCTTTGCCAAGTTCTTTTTCAATTAATGTTGTTGATTTTATGATTACTGATTCCGATAGTTCCAGTTGTTTGTGCCTTGACTTCAGGGATGATAATATTTTGTGAGCTGTAAGATTAATTATCCAGTAAATATCATCAGGAGAAACGAAATGCCATGTTGGTCTTAACGCATGTATCCTTATAATCTCACCTTTATTAAAGGATGATTCAACCATTTCTTCATTTGAATCAGAAAGCCTGAGGCCGACAGCCCATTTTGCCATTGCATAATCCTGTGCCTGCATTGCTCCCATCCAGCTTACAATTTCCTTTGCTGTTTTAAATTCTGTTGCAGCAATTTTTTGGCTGAATAATCTTGTATTTGAAATTAGATTATCTTTTTTTTCCAAAGTTCTGAGGATTTGAGTTAATTTGCAGACCAATTCCGGCCCGTAGCTCAGCTGGTAGAGCACGTGACTCTTAATCATGGGGTCGAGGGTTCGATCCCCTCCGGGCCGACATAAATAAAGGCATCTATCTGATGCCTTTATTTATTTATCTCATAAGGGGTTGAAGAAGGCTTACCCGGTTTCCTTCAGTATCGGTGAACGACACATAAGTACCGATTCCGGGAATTTCCGTTGGCTCTCCAAGTACTTTTCCTTTTGCCTTTGTCACCTTCCGGATCGATTCTTTAATATCATCAACTGCTATCACAATTGACGGATATTGTGCCGGCATGTCATCTCTTTTCAGGAAAAAACCACCGTTTATTGATCCGGTTTTTTTTGGCATGCCTTTCTCATCAGTTTCACTCGTGGCTACTGTTACGTAGTTTCCCATTTCCTCACCCATAAGGTTTGTCTGCCATCCAAAAACATTAGAATAGAAACCAGCCATTCGTTCTCTGTCTACGGCAGGCATTTCAAAATGTACAACAGGATTCATCTTTTTCATATTCTTGATTTTAGTTTTGAAAATTAACAATTCAATTCAAAGGGTTGTTCAATGCTGAAGTACTACTGCACCCCAAACTTCACACCTCATACCGCTGACCGGAAATATTTTTTGCACACTGAACATTTCTTTCATAACTTTGGTATTACATCGATGATCTGATAGAAGTTCTGAATCTGACAGCTACCAGGTATAAGGAAAAGATGATTTCAATCTATTAACTAATTATAATTATCATGAAAACCCGGAGCTCTTTTTCAGTATTAATCTTTTTTGTAATCATAGCGATTGGCCTGGCTATTGCCTATACAGGAAACAATGAACTTTCAGGTGCAAGGACATTAATTATCGGAGTGATTACATTCTTAATTGCAATAATAGTATCGGCTGCTATCAAGATTGCTGACCAATGGGAAAAGGCGGTAGTCCTGCGATTGGGAAAATTCCAGTCATTGAAAGGCCCGGGACTTTTTTTGATCATACCAATAATAGATACAGTAGCCTATTGGATCGACCTCCGGGTTATTACAACTGCATTCACAGCTGAAAAAACACTTACAAAGGATACAGTTCCGGTTGATGTTGATGCAGTACTGTTCTGGAAGGTTCTTGATGCCAAGAAAGCTGCTCTGGAGATAGCCGAATATAAAAATGCAATTAACTGGGCATCGCAGACAGCCCTGCGTGATGTGATAGGTAAGACTATGTTATCGGAAATGCTTGAGGGAAGAGATAAAATGAGCATGCAGCTCCAGAAAATCATTGATGACCGTACTGAACCATGGGGAATAAAGATAATATCTGTTGAGGTCAAAGATGTTAACATTCCATCATCATTGCAGGATGCAATGTCAATGCAGGCCCAGGCTGAGCGGGAACGACAGGCCAGGGTCATCCTTGGTGATTCGGAACGGCAGGTAGCAGAAAAATTTGGCGAAGCCGCTAAAACATATGAAAACAATCCTGTAGCTCTTCATTTGAGAGCAATGAACATGCTGTATGAAGGTTTAAAGACTAATTCCACAATAGTAATTGTTCCAAGCTCAGCACTGGAAACCATGCAATTAGGAGGACTCGCCGGGATGACAGCTCTCACAATGGGACTTACTCCAGATAAGAAGGCAGCGGAACCACCTAAAAAACAGGCCTGACAACAAAACGACTACCGCATTGACGAACCCCCTGCCGCTGCGCGGCTGTCCCCCTAAAGGGGACTAATTCGGTGTTATTAAGGAATTAGTTAAAAAAGAGAATTAACCCCCCTTTAGGGGGGCAGGGGGGCCGTCATTGCGCAATTGCTCCATTACAGTTTTATCCCATTTTTTTTTGAACATTTTTAAATAGCAACGGTTATAAGAGATTGGCTGTTGAGGGATTAGAGGGGAATGAGCAAAACTATTATGACTAACAAAAGAATTGGAAATAACGAATTCAAGCGTAATAATCTCGATAAATCATCTTCACCGTATCTTCTGCAACATATTGACAACCCTGTATGGTGGCAGGAATGGAGTGATGAGCTGATTAAGTATGCCGTAAACGAAAAGAGACTTCTCTTTGTCTCTGTCGGATATGCAACTTGTCATTGGTGCCATGTTATGGCGTCTGAAGCGTTTTCAGACATTAACACTGCTGATTTTCTTAACTCTCATTATGTATGTATAAAAGTAGATCGGGAGCAACGGCCCGATATCGATCAGATGCTGATGGATTTTATCAATATCCAGAATGGGAGAGGAGGATGGCCCCTGAATGTTTTCATGACACCCGATTTCCGACCTGTGTATGCGTTAACCTATGCGCCTGTCCATTCAAGCGATTCGATGCTTTCTTTTAAGTCAATTGCAGAAAAGGTTCTTGGGTTTTATGAAGAAAACAAGGATAATATACCACCGTTTACATCAATTCAACAGCAACCGGGAATAACTGATGAATCTGTGCTGGCAAAATCTCTCTCTAAATATTATGATCAGGAAAACGGAGGTTTTGGGGCCGGTCCTAAGTTTCCACCACACTCATCACTTCTATACCTTATGTACCAGCTTGCGATTGAAAACAGTCCGTCAATCAAAACAATTTGTACAAAAACTCTCGATAATATGAGAATGAGAGGACTTAATGATCATTTACAGGGAGGAATCTTCAGATATTGTGTTGACAAGGAGTGGACAATTCCCCATTTTGAAAAGATGTTGTATGATCAGGCAATGGCATTGTGGTGCTATTCTCTGGCTTACAGGGTTATAGGAAAGGAATCGTACAAATATATGGCAGATAAAATTTTAAGATGTCTCGAAGAATGTTTTAATAAAGAAGGTTTATATATTACCGCAATTGATGCTGATTCTGAACATGAAGAGGGTATGACCTATCTCTGGACTTATGAGGAAATCAAGAATGATCTTCTTCCTGAAGAATTTGAGAAATTTTCACAGGCATATTTTATCAACTCTCAGGGTAACTTTAAGGGACGTATTCACCTGATCAGGCAGAACGAGAATATTGTTGATGATATTGAAGATAAATTGCTGAAAATAAGAAGGACATGGAAACAGCCTTCACAGGATGATAAGATACTTTGCGGAATGAATGCTTTGCTGGCTATTTCGATGATAGAGGCAGCAAGGTTACTTAGCAGACCTGACCTCGAAGTAAATGCATCGGGTATTATAAAAAATCTTTTAAACAAATTCTGGGACGGGAAGACACTTAAACACTCGTCATTTAAGGATTCAGTTCAGGAATTGAGTTTCTTATTTGATGCAGCCTCGGTTCTTACAGCTATCAGTATGCTCTTTGAAAATGATGATTCATGGGGAACCCTGATGGCTGAAATGACAACATATCTGGAGTCATTTAAAGAGGGCTCCCAATGGAAGGAATCTTCAGCAAATGATTTTAAGACTGTATATGCCTCCTGGTCAGACCATCCTGTTCCTTCAAGCGTAAGTCTTGCTGAAATGGGACTTACCCGTGTTGCTCTTCTCACGGGAAAAGAAGTTCAGTTTAAAGACTACAGAGAACCATTCATTGCTGATTTTTACAATATAAGCGCAATGATAAATAATGGAATGTTCCATTTGATAGAATCAGCCAGCGATTTGTCATGGAATGACCTGCCTGTTAATTCCGTTAAGATATATGGGACTCACGAAACTGATTGCTTTATGGGATCATGCCGTCCTTTATGATAGAAAATATCTGAAGGTGAACCTTAGACCTTTGTTTAATGTTATAGAAATATAACAATGAAATGAACAAAATGCCGGTTTCCATTTTGGAAAGATGGCTTTGGTTTTAAATTCACGAACAAATATTATTTATGCAGACAATTCTGGGAGCAAATGGAACTATCGGTTCTTTATTGGCAAAAGAACTGGTGAAATATACCAATAAGATACGTCTTGTAAGCCGTAATCCAGTAAGGGTGAATGAGTCAGATGAATTATTTCAAGCTGATTTATCAAATCCGGCAAAAGTAGATCAGGCTATTGATGGCTCTGATGTGGTTTATCTAGTTGTCGGTCTTGATTATAAGCTTGAGGTATGGGAAGAAATATGGCCCAGGCTGATGAAAGCAACAATAAGTGCTTGTATAAAACACAATGCACGACTGGTGTTTTTTGATAATGTATATATGTATGATATTAATGCAATTCCGCATATGACCGAAGAGTCGGCTGTTAATCCACCCAGCAAAAAAGGGGCAGTGAGGAAACAAATTGCCCAAATGGTAATGGATGAGGTAAAGGCTGGCAGACTAATGGCTCTAATAGCAAGATCGGCCGATTTCTATGGACCAAACAACGACAAGAGTTTTGTTAATGAGATGGTATATAAGAATTTTTTAAAGAAAAAGAGGGCCAATTGGTTTGTAGACGCAGATAAAAAACACTCTTTCACATTCACACCTGATGCAGCAAAAGCAACCGCAATACTTGGAAATACTGATGACGCATATAATGCAATATGGCACCTGCCAACTGACAGGAATGTTCTCACAGGTAGAGAATTTGTTGAACTCTTTTCAAAGGAAATGAATGTACCTGATAAAATTTCTGTGATGCCTGTCTGGATGATAAAAATTGCCGGACTGTTTGTTCCTGTTTTAAAAGAAATGCCTGAAATGATGTACCAGTACGACAGAAACTATCTATTCGATTCGTCTAAATTCGAAAAAAGATTCAAATTTGTACCCACTGCATATGCACAAGGTGTAAAACTCACAGTTCAAAATTCTGCCTGACCAGCACCCGGCACCCGGTATCATTATGCTCTGAATAAGTCTCTTATAATTAAAAGCCCCATACTGCGGATAATTAGACTACCTTTGCTTCCGTTAATTCCGGTTGATAAATCGAAACCGGATTTTTTTCATTTAAAAAATTATTATGCATTTTGAATCATTAAACATTATTGAACCAATCCTAAGATCACTTAAAGAAGAAGGTTACACAATACCAACTCCAATACAAGTTCAGGCTATACCAATTGTTTTGAAAGGCGCCGATCTGATAGGCTGCGCTCAGACGGGTACGGGAAAAACAGCGGCTTTTGCAGTTCCTATTTTGCAGCTGTTAAGTAAAAATAAATCATTCGACAGGAAAAAGAAAATCAGGTCTCTTGTAGTTACACCTACGAGGGAATTAGCAATCCAGATAGAAGAAAGTTTTAAAGCATATGGCCGCCACACCGGTTTGACCTGCACTGTTGTATTCGGGGGAGTTAATCAAAACCCTCAGACCAATGCTTTACGGAGTGGTGTGGATATTTTGATTGCAACTCCGGGCAGATTACTTGACCTTATGAACCAGGGCTTTATATCATTAAAAGATGTTGAAATATTTGTCCTGGATGAAGCAGACAGAATGCTTGATATGGGATTCATTCACGACGTAAGGAAACTGATTGCCGCCCTTCCTAAAAAAAGACAATCATTGTTTTTTTCCGCCACAATGCCTCCGGAAATTGTGAAACTGGCAGGCTCAATAGTGTATGCTCCTGTTAAAGTGGAGGTTACGCCTTCGGCATCAACAGTCGATATTGTAAATCAGTTCGTATACTTCATTGACAGAGGCAATAAAAACTCATTGCTGCTCGAACTATTAAAAGATGATAAGATAAAAACCGCGCTCGTATTTACACGTACAAAATATGGGGCCGACAAGGTTGTCAGAGTGTTGAAAAAGAAAAATATTACTGCTGAAGCAATACATGGAAATAAGGCACAAAACGCAAGACAGAAAGCCTTATCGGGTTTCAAAGCTCAGACTACACGTGTTCTTGTAGCGACAGATATTGCTGCCCGTGGAATTGATGTTGATGATCTTGAATATGTTATAAATTTTGAGATACCCAATATTTCAGAAACATATGTTCACCGGATTGGCAGAACCGGCAGGGCCGGTGCAAAAGGTACTGCTATTTCATTCTGTGACGCAGAAGAAAAGGAATATCTGAGAGATATTGAAAAACTCATAACAAAGAAAATCCAGGTAGTTGAGGATCATCCTTTCCCTCTCATTGATAATAATCCCGTCAAACCGGTAAAACAACAGTTCAACAGGCGGACATCAAACAGATCCGGAGCATCAAAAAATCTTATTCCTGACAGGAGAAATCACAATAGATAGAAGATGTCTCAGGCAGAATCGCAATGCATCGCGATTCTGCCTGAAACCCATTACTTTGCGATAAATTCATATAGTATACTGTAGGGCAGGAGGATGGTTTAGTTATTTATCCTCGTCCCTGATCTGAACCCTCCTGATCTTTCCGCTTATCGTTTTTGGCAGTTCAGTTACAAATTCTACCAGCCGTGGATATTTGTACGGTGCAGTTACCTTCTTTACATGTTCCTGAAGTTCTTTTGCAAGTTCATCGCTCGGCTGGTAATCCTTTGAAGGAACAATTGTTGCTTTTACTATCTGACCTCTGTCAGGGTCGGGTACCGCAGTAATAGCACATTCAAGTACTGCAGGATGTTCCATCAGAGCACTTTCCACTTCAAAAGGACCTATCCGGTATCCGGAGCTTTTAATAACATCATCTGATCTGCCTACAAACCAGTAATATCCATCCTCGTCGCACCATGCCATATCTCCTGTTCTGTATATGCCATTTGTCCATACGCTCATGGTAAGCTTATCATCACGATAATAACCGTTAAACATGCCTACCGGTTTGCTGGTGTCGGTTCTGATTACGATTTCTCCCTCATTTCCTGCTTCACAAGCGTTCCCTTCGTCATCAAGAATCATGATATCATAACCAGGAGATGGCATTCCCATGGAACCTGGTTTTGGATTCATCCAGGGGAAAGTTGCTACTGCTACAGTGCATTCAGTTTGTCCATACCCTTCCATGAGCCGGATTCCTGTATGATCGAGAAATTGCTTAAAGACTTCAGGGTTCAAAGGTTCTCCTGCAACTACACAATATTTAAGATTGCTGAGATCATACTTTGTAAGATCTTCTTTTATAAGAAATCTGTAAATTGTAGGAGGTGCACAAAAAGTTGTAACCTTATATTTTTCAATTACATCCATGAGATTTTTTGGGACAAATTTGTCATAATCATAGGTCATAACAGCGCTGCCCGATATCCATTGACCATACAATTTACCCCATGCTGATTTGGCCCATCCTGTATCGGCAACTGTAAAATGAAGACCATTATCTTCGACTTTCTGCCAGTATTTGGCTGTAAGAATATGTCCAAGAGGATAAATAAAATCATGATTTACCATTTTGGGCATACCTGTTGTACCTGAAGTGAAATAGAGAAGCATAATATCAGTATTAACAGTAGCCTGGTCAGAAGTTGGTCTTACAAAGCAGTCAGAACTACTCTCCATTCCCTTTGTAAAGTTAATCCATCCCTTACGTTCCTCGCCAACGACTACTTTTAATTTCAGAGTTGGCGATTTACTCTCTGATTCCTCAATATGCTTAATAACTTCATGATCGGGAACACAAACAATCATTTTTATGTCAGCCGCATTATTTCTGTAGATCATGTCTTTAGCAGACAAAAGGTGAGTTGCGGGAATTGTGATTGCACCGAGTTTGTTTAAGGCAAGAGTGCAGAACCAGAATTCAAAGCGCCTTTTCAGAACAAGCATTACCGCATCACCCTTGCGAATCCCCAGCGATTTGAAGAAATTCGCAGCCTTATCACTGTAAAGCTTCATCTGTGCAAAGGTAAAAATGGCTTCATTCCCTTTATCGTCACACCAGACCATTGCTATTTTATCCGGCGTGCTTACAGCCATTTCATCAACAACGTCATACGCAAAGTTGAAATTTTCAGGGATCTTAATTTTAAAATCTTTTTTAAACTCCCCGTAGGAATTAAAATCTATTTTATCGAGATATTTATTTAGTACCATTTTCTCCCTGTATTTTATAAAACTATTGCAAGAAATTTCACCTGCTCATTATTCAATGCTCTCATAGCATGTTTGTATCCTGAATTGAAAAAAATGGAATCTCCTTCATTCAGGATTATTTCGTGTCCGTCAATCATGCTCATCATAGAACCTTTAATAACATAATTGAACTCCTGTCCCGGGTGAGAATTAAATTCAAGTAATTTATTGTCTGAATCGGGATCAATGGTAACCATAAAAGGCTCTGCTTTCTTGTGGATGAAATTATAAGCCAGACTTTCATACTTATATTGCTTCCGGCGTTCAAGCTTAATTCCTTTTCCTTTTCTTACTACTCCATAAATATGCAGCTTCGGATTATCGCCTCCAAGCATTACCGAGAGCTCAACATTAAAAAGTTCGGAAATATTGAAAATGATCCCTACGGGAATATCAATCTTACCGCTTTCATATTGATTATACAGGTTAGCGGGAATTCCAAGTTTTCCTGCCAGAGTCTCGGCAGATGTTCCGGAGATCTCACGGATTTCTTTTATTCTTTCAGCAATCTGCTTAATCTGTTCCGTCATAATATTTCAGTTTTTTTCAATATTACTAAAATTATTCTTATGACAATTATTCTATTATCCAGAGAAAATAAAATCCATTAACCACAAAGGGGGCCGAGCGTAAAGAAATAGTCCAGTGGGCTATTTTAGCGAAGGAGCCAGACTGCAGGGTGGGTTTAACACAAAGATCACAAAGGCCTGACATTTAAAGGCTTGACCTTTGTGACCTTTGTTTTTGCTTTGTGAACTTTGTGTTAAAAAATAGTTACAATAGTCAAATCAGGCATTTATAGTAAGAGGACTACAATTTTCCCTTTTGTTTTGCCACTCTCGATCTGTTTGTGGGCCAACCGGATTTCATCGAAGCCATATGTTTTTGAAACAAAAGATTTTATTATACTCAGCTCCAGAAGATCAGCTATCTCTTTCATGTTTTTCCCGTTTGGCCTTACGCTGAAAGCTTCTCCGGTCATCCCCTTCGCCTCTGCTTTCTCTCTCACATGCTCTGAACCACCGGATGGAATGCTTATTATCTTCCCGCCCGGACCTAATACTTTCAGTGACCGGTCAATATAATCACCTCCTATCGTATCCAGAACGAAATCAATATCCTTAAGAACTTCTTCAAACTTCTGTTTCTTATAATCAAGATGCTCAGAAGCCCCCAGACTTAAGATAAAATCCATATTTTCCTCAGAAGCTGTGCCGATTACGTAGGCTCCCAGATGTCTGGCTATCTGCACTGCATAATGACCTACTCCTCCGGCAGCAGCATGAATCAGGATATTGCTCCCGGGATATATTCCTGCTTTATCTTTTAGTATTTGCCATGCTGTCAGTGCGGCCAATGGTGCTGCTGCGGCTTCTTCATGAGAGATATTTGAAGGTTTTAAAGCCAGCTCAGATTCAGCAGCAACAACATATTCAGCATATGTTTTCCCCGGTTCAGGAAAATTTATCAGTCCAAACACTTCATCAGCCTTCTTAAAAGATTTCACTGATCTCCCTATATCTGAAATGATACCTGAGAAATCCCAGCCCAATATCATGGGTGAATGTTCTTTTAATCTTGAAGCAACTCCTCTACCTAAGCGCGTTTTAATATCAACAGGGTTGATACTGAATGCCTTTACTTTTATAAGTACTTCGTTATCAGAAATATCGGGAATGGGAATTTCGGAATTTACCAGGTTTTCAACTCCACCGAAATCTTTTAAAATTATTGCCTTCATGATTTTTTATTCTTTGAATGATAATAGTTTAAAACAAAAAAGTCTTAAATATGTTTTTAATAGTTTCGGAGCCGGAGATGTCAAATTCCAATAACCACAATAAAGTTGTAGTAATTTTGCAATAAGTTCAACAATATAAGAGGTGTTGAATTCCAAAGATTGTCTCTTAACACTCTTCAACCCTTTCAGGGATGATATACCTGATAGAAAACTGATAACGGATATTAACATTAAATGCCTCCTGCATAGTTCATTTTCATATATACTCTTTCGATTTTGGATGGGATTAGAAATCACCGGTTACAAATTTTTAAATCTTTAAAAACCCCGGAAACATTTATTAGATTATTTGTTTCCTAAGTTTATTTGATTTATTTTTGCGCCATGCATGAAGAGTTGAAAAACATATTAGTGAAAGTTCGTGAGCTTTACATGAAATACGGGATAAAAAGTATCACGATGGATGATGTTGCGAGGGAGTTGGGTATTTCTAAAAAAACTCTTTACCAATACGTTAGCGATAAAGATGACCTTGTCGGAAAATTTATCGATAATGAAATAGCTATGAGACAGGAGGATATCTGCAAATGCTTCAGAATAGGGTACAATGCTATAGAAGAATTGTTTGAGATTTCGATTTATATGAACAAATTAATGCGTAATCAGAGTACCGTAACTGAATATGATCTGAAAAAATACTATCCTGCCCATTATAATAAGACATTAATTGCACGGAAGGAAGGTATTTATAACTACATTCTTGCAAACCTTAGCAAAGGAATAAAAGAAGGTCTCTACCGTAAGGAGATGGATAAAGAAGTAATAGCTAAATTGTACCTGTGGAGAACAGAAAATGTTCATTTTGATGAACTGTTCACCGTAGAAGAATTCACCTCTGTCAAGTTATTCGTAGAACTTTTAAATTATCACGTTCGTGGTATAGCAACTGAAAAAGGAATAAGTGTACTTGAAAATAAGATTAAAGAATTGGAAACAGCTCATAATAAATAATTTATAACATGAATTTCATACGGAAATATTTTTTAATGTTTATACTCATTGGATCAATTACGGAAGGATTCGGTCAGGATAAAAAAGACACGATTAAGCTTTCATTACCTGATGCCCAGGCTTATGCTCTACAAAACAACCGGACAATCAGGTCATCAAAGATTGATATTCAGCATGCTGAGAAACAAATATGGGAAAATCTCGCGACCGGATTGCCGCAATTTAATATTGCTGCAAATTATCTTCATCAGTTTGTTGTTCCGCAATTAAGCTTTGGACCTATATTGGATCTTAATTATCTTCCCGATGGGAATATTACAAAGTCCGATCTTGCAAATGCCTATATAAATTCGCCTCCGATAGCCCTTGGCATCAGGAACAATACAACAATTGATTTTACTGTCTCACAACTAATCTTCAGCGGTGAATATTTAGTAGGGTTGCAGGCTACCAAAGTAGTTAAAGAAATGACCGAGAAAAGTCTTGAAAAAACAGAAAATCAAACAAAAGAATCTGTTGCCGGGACATATCATCTAATTTTAGTTCTGGGTGAAAATGAAAGGGTATTAAGTAAGAGTCTGAAATCAGTTGACAAGACCTATAATGAGCTTGTAAAAATGAATGAACAGGGTTTAAACGAGGAGACTGATGTTGATCAGGTCAAAATAAGTAAATCCAATATACAGACTCTTATTACATCAATTGAATCGCAAAAACAGATTTCTGTAAAACTTCTGAAATATCAGCTTGGTTTAGGTTTCGACAAGGATATTGAGCTGACCGATAGCCTTCCCGGGCTTATTGAGCAAGGAAATATCCAGTATCTGACCTCTACAGCTTTTGATATAAATAATAGTGTAGATTATCAGTTAGTAAATTACCAGGAAAAGATTTCTGCTTTGATGTTAAAACGCGAGAAATCAAAATATCTGCCTGTCATATCTGCTTTTTACAGGCATGAAGAACAGACAAATATGCCTGCGTTTAATTTCGCAGTAAAGGATGTGGTTGGCGCTTCGCTTAGTATTCCCATATTCACCAGCGGGATGAGAAATGCAAAAGTCAGCGAGGCTAAATTTGACCTTGCAAAATCTGATCTGGCAAAAGAAGATGCAGGTCAGGGTTTGATCATGGAATTTGAAACTGCCAAAAGCACTTTTCAGACTGCATACAGCAATTTTATTACTAACAAGGAAAGTATGGATCTGAGCCGTAAAGTATATGATAAAACGGTTATTAAATACAAAGAAGGTGTTTCTTCAAGTTTCGAACTCACTCAAAATCAGAATCAATTCTTAACAGCAGAATCTAATTACTATAACTCTGTTCTTGCATTGCTGAATGCAAAAGCCAAGCTCGATCGTATTTTAAGCACAAGTAAATAAATTATTTTTCAGGAATCCGAATAATATAACAAATCTGATCAGATATGAAAACCATTAAATTATGTTTAGCAGTTTCAGCAGGCTTATTCCTTATGTTTTCCTGCAGCACCAACAAGAAGGCTGAACTTGACAAATTAAAACAACAGCAACTGGAGATCAACGTTAAAATAAAGAATCTTGAGAGTGAATTAAGCACAAATTCAAAAGATTCTTTAAATCCTGAAAAATTTAAATTGGTTGGAGTTAAGGATATAAGCACTAATCCATTTGATCATTTCATCAGGGTTCAGGGTAAACTTGACGGTGATGAAAATGCTGGTGTTTTTGCGGAAGTCCCTGGAACAATAACATCAAAATTTGCAGATGTGGGAGATAAGGTTGTTAAGGGCCAGGTACTGGCACAGATAGATGATCAGCAGTACCTAAGTCAGATGCAGGGCCTGGAGAGTCAATATAAATTTGCATCCGATTTATATGATAAGCAGAAAAGACTTTGGGATCAGAAGATTGGAAGTGAAGTTCAATACCTGCAATCGAAAACAAACAAAGAAGCTCTCGAGAAACAGATTGCTTCTCTGAAACAGCAGGTTGATAAGTTTAAGATCAAATCACCAATTACAGGAACAATAGAAGAATGCAACATAAAGGTTGGCGGTGTGGTTTCTCCTGACCCCCGTCTGGCCGCTTACAGGGTTGTTGCATTTAAAAAGATGAAGGTCAGCGCTGAGGTTTCTGAAGCTTATTCAGCCCGAGTAAATATAGGTGACAAACTCGTTGTTTTGTTTCCCGACATAAAAAAACAAGTGGATACTAAGGTTAGCTTTGTCAGCAGGTATATTAATCCGGTTAACAGGACTTTCATTATTGAAACAGATCTTCCCGATGGGCTCACCGAGCTGAAAGCTAATATGATGGCGATAATTCAGATAAATGACTATCACACCGATAGTGCAATACAGGTACCTATGAATGAAATTCAAACGGATCAGACAGGAAGTTATGTTTATGTAGTGCGACCAAAAGGCAGATACAACGCTGCATTTAAGCAACCGGTAACACTTGGAATAACTTATAATGGTATTACAGAGGTTCTGAAAGGCCTGGAAGCAGGTGATAAGATTATCTCCATTGGTTATCAGGAGCTGGTAGACGGTGAGTATGTAAGATTTTAAGTACAATTATGATCTTCTTAATATCAGAGTAAAAAAATATTTTCATGGAAAAAAAGTATAAAGAATTTTTTGCTACCAGCTGGGCTATTGACAATAAGATCAGTATTTATGTTCTGGTATTCATAATAGCGGTATTTGGTTTAATTAATTATTATACCATTCCGAAAGAGCAGATCCCTGAGATTGTGATTCCTATGATAAATGTTAACTCATTTTATCCGGGGACATCACCAACGGATATGGAGAACCTGGTAACAAGACCATTGGAAAAGAATCTGAAATCGATGAGCGGCGTTAAAAAAATAACATCCCGCTCTGTCCAGGATATGTCTGCAATTATCGTTGAGTTCAACACAGGGATTGAGATAAAAGATGCCAAGCAAAGAGTTAAGGATGCAGTTGATAAGACAAAAAGGGATTTACCTAACGATCCATCTTTTAGAGATCCTTCCGTTAATGAGATAGATCTTTCGGAGATCCCGATTCAGTATATAAATCTCTCAGGTGATATACCTCTCGACAGGCTGAAGAAATATGCTGATGACATGCAGGACAGAATCGAAAGTCTAAGCGAAATTACACGTGTTGAAATAGGGGGAGCTCTTACGCGCGAAATTCAGGTCGATGTTGATATGTATAAGATGCAGGCAGCCAGTCTGACTTTCAGAGATATCTCACAGGCCATCAGCACTAATAATATGAACCAGTCAGGAGGCAACATAGATCTGCAGAATATGAGTCGCACCATCAGGGTTGTAGGAGAGGTGACAAATATTGATCAGATAAAAAATATAATACTTAGTACAAGCAGCGGGGCATTGGTTAAAATCGGCGATATAGCGACCGTACGTGATGGTTTTAAGCGGCCTGAAAACTTCGCCAGATATGATGGTAAAAATGTAATTACGCTGAACGTAATTAAGAAAAGCGGACAGAATCTCCTAGATGCCTCTGACAAGATCAAAGCCATTATTGCTGATATGCAGAAGACCAAACTTCCCTCAAACCTCATAGTAGAGGTAACAGGAGACCAGTCGCGGAATACCCGGAACACGGTAAATGAACTTAATAATACTATAATACTCGGTTTCATCTTTGTTACTATTGTCCTGATGTTCTTCATGGGTCTGGTCAATGCTCTTTTCGTAGCATTATCGGTTCCATTATCAATGGCAATAGCCTTTATTTTCCTTCCCTTTATAGGCTTCACAATGAATATGCTTGTGATGTTCGCTTTTATTTTCGCCCTGGGAATTGTAGTTGATGATGCCATCGTGGTGATTGAGAACACTCATCGTATCCATACGAAAACAAAAATGGATATCACCTCTTCTGCAAAATATGCTGCAGGAGAAGTTTTTCTTCCCATTTTATCGGGGACCCTTACAACTCTTGCGCCTTTCTTTCCTCTGGCTTTCTGGCCCGGAGTAGTCGGCAGCTTTATGGTTTTTATCCCGGTAACTCTTATTATTACTCTTTTTGCTTCATTGATTGTTGCATACATTTTTAACCCGGTCTTCGCTGTGGATTTCATGAAGCTTGATGATGAGGATGCTCCTGTTAATAGACGCAATGTATACAAAACAACGGCGTTGATAGCATTGATATCAATACCTTTTTATCTTTTTGGGGCGAGGGGAATAGCCAATTTTACAATGTTCGTGGCAATTTCTTTTCTGGGTCATGAATTATTCGGATATAAGGTATTAAGAAGATTTCAATCGCATTTTATTCCGTCGCTGTTGAAAAAATATGAGAACACTCTTAAATGGGTTCTGAAAGGCAGAAGACCTGCTTATATGCTTACTGGAATGATCGGGCTTTTTGTTTTTACAATAATCTTGGATAATATTGTTAAGCCTAAAGTTGTATTTTTCCCTGATAACGAACCGAATACTATTAACACCTATATCAAAATGCCTATCGGTACCCAGATAGAAGCGACGGATTCGGTTTCTAAGATTGCCGAAAACCGGATCATGAGTGTTCTGGGTGAAAAAAATCCTATTGTGGAGTCAGTTGTTACAAATGTTGCATTTCTGGCCTCTGACAATACATTTGATAATTCCAGCACATCATCGAATCTGGCTAAGATAGCAGTAAATTTTGTTGAGTATAAGTACAGGCACGGACAAAGTACCAGTGCATATATGAATAAAATGCGTGAAGCATTGAAGGATATTCCGGGAGCTGAGATAGTTGTTGACAAAATAAAAATGGGGCCACCAACCGGTAAGCCGATAAATATTGAAATATCAGGAGATGATCTGGCTCAGCTTGCTGCAACTTCCGATAGATTTAAACGGTATGTTGACTCACTGCAAATACCTGGTATAGAGGAGTTAAAATCTGATTTTGCATCAACCAAACCTGAACTTCTGATAGTCCTTGACCGTGAAAGAGCCAATACAGATGGAATTACAGCCTACATGGTGGGAGATGCAATAAAGACTGGCGAATTGGGAGTAGAAGTATCAAAATACCGTGAAGGAGAAGATCAGTATTCAATTTGGCTGAGCTTTAAGGAAAATCAGCGCAATGACCTTGAACAACTACTCAACCTTTCAATCACCTACCGTGATATGACCTCCGGGCTTATTCGTCAGATTCCGCTTTCGGTTGTTGCTCACGTGGAATATGTGAACAGCTATGGACAGATTAACCGTCTGAATCTTAAGAGGGTCATTACTATTTCATCGAATGTTCTCGACGGTTATAATGCTAACGTGATAAATGCCCAACTCCGTAAAGTGGTACCTAATTTCACAAAACCGATGGATGTTGATATACGGCAGACCGGTGAACAGGAAGATCAGGCAGAATCTATGCTGTTCCTTTCAAAAGCAATGATTCTCAGTCTGTTTCTGATTATGTTTATTCTGATCACGCAGTTTAATTCAATGGGAAAGGCACTTATAATTGTATCGGAAGTAGTATTCAGTCTTATCGGAGTTTTGCTTGGTTACATGATTTTCGGAATGACTATATCAATAATTATGACAGGTATGGGCATAGTGGCACTGGCGGGTATTGTGGTGAGGAATGGAATATTGCTTGTTGAGTTTGCCGATAAGTTGAAAGAACAAGGCTCTAAAACCAGAAATGCGATTATTCAGGCTGGAATGACACGAATAACGCCTGTTGTCCTTACAGCCACTGCAACAATTCTGGGACTTATTCCATTAGCAATTGGTATGAATATTAATTTTGCCACACTACTGAGAGATTTGAATCCACATCTGCATTTCGGAGGTGATAATGTTATGTTCTTCGGACCATTATCATGGACTATTATTTTCGGGTTAAGCTTTGCTACATTCCTGACGCTCCTTCTGATACCAGTTATGTATTCTGTTATTTATACAAGGAATATCAGGAGACAGCGTCGTAAACTACGCAAATTGAGACTGCAAAATAATCTATAATGATATTATGATAAATGAGGTGCCACGTCATTGCGTGGCATTTTCATTTATACATATTACTTATCTTCATTCTCTGCTTTTATCATTTCCATCATACTCATACCGGCATAATTCTTTATAAAATATCCTTCAGTGCTTTTGCTGAAATTGGTCTTTTCAATGCTGATTACTTTCATACCTGTTCCGCTTTTTCCTCCATCCTCCGCGAAATCAACTTCAGCGAGCATGTAGTCTTTCTGTGTCAGTCCTAAACCAAGCATATTATTGGAATGTGATTGATTCATTTTAGATTGAAGCCCCTGGTCAGCTAAGCTTCCCATGCCCATTGAGAACATCATTTCGGGGTCGAAATCTACTTTTGCATACCAGACGCTCATAGTTCCTGAATGCTCTTTCCCGCTCTCATCCTTTGTAAAGTGTTTTGAATATTCGTCACCAGTATATCCGAAAAACTGTTTTGTTTTCCCGGTTTTTACAAAATTATCGAGCTCATCCGGTTTCTTTTTTTCAACATCTGCTTTGTCTTTTTTAGGTAAAGATTTTGCAAGAGCAGTCAAAGCCTCTCCACTTCCTTTCATCAAACTGCGCATATCCATAACTTTTAAAACCTTACGCTTTTTGCCAGGATTTTTAGGATCGGATTCCTCTCCGAATGTAATCGTCAATCCGTCTTTTGTACGGATCATGAAGTTCATATCTTCCTCTTTCTGGCTCCCCGCAGTCTCCATACCCATATAATCACCATTCTTAGTGAAATAATAACTAATTGTTTCAGGGGTTTTATTCTCCTCATTATTTGCCTCATATACTACCTTGTAGTCGAAATTATAAGCAGCCGGTACTTTATATTCCGGAGTTTTGGCTGTCTCTTGTGCGCTGGTTCTGAATATGCCCATGAGTGTCAGAATAAGTAAAAATATTATTTTCTTCATTGTCTGATATTTTGGTTAATCTAACAGAACGGTCACTTGTTAACAAAGAATTAAGAATCTGATTTTCATTTCTATTTAGAATCTTTCTAAACAAACAATCAGAAACTTAAAAAGTTTTTTAGGAAACATAATGTTCTGATCTAAGTACATGACAAAAATTTACAACATTGGTTAAATTTATCTATATCGCTGCTAAAAAGCAAATTGGCAATGTAATTCAAGCCATATTTAAACAGGCTTTTAGTCCTTCTGCCATGTTTTTTGATTTAGATAGGCTTGAGAGTGTCGAGATATATTCCAGCCCTATACACCCAAGCAAAAGCAATCAAAACCAGTGACAACAGCTTACTTACTCTTTCAATATCAGTCAGTTATTCAGCAAGACACGTTTTGGAATAAAGAAATCTTCCCCGATGAGCCCACAATCCTTAGCCATGTTCAATGACCAGGTTATATCTCCTGCTCCAAGTCCGTGTGTGTTTGAACCAAATGTAAAATGTGCTCCTGCAGCCTTAGCCATTTTTGGCGGATCCGTTTTCTGAGGGAAAAACCGGGGAAGATCATTTTTATAGCTGTTTAATAACAAACTAATTACAATTAAAACAGAGAGCGCAGATAATTTTTTCATGGTGTTTGGTTTTAATTTATTCTTAATTAGCTGAAAGATACAAGCTTAAAGATACAGAATTCTGTGAATATGAATAAGTGGCAGGCGACCCGACAATCAGCATATCGGATAACCAATCCGGGACAGTTCCTGCAGGGTCAATAAGACCCTTAAGTACAATATGAGTTATATCCTTGCCGACAGGAGTAATGGTTAAGGTCTGCCAGTAATTCTTAATACGCACATTGTCAGTGCGTTCAGCAATGACCCCGTTCAGTGCCTCTGCATAAATTGTGCATTCACCGGTCACCGGATCGATTGTGATATTCACATCAACACATAAGTCACGATCTGTAACCGGCCAGGGTAAATTATATTCCAGATAGTATTGTGCTCTTTTGTCCCGTTCATAAAGCAAAACTTTGATAATAGTGAGGTACTTATTCCATCAATCCGCATTTTGAATATTTTCCATCAGGTCAAAATCGTTTTTGCCGGTGCATTTATGTCGGTCCCATGATTGTGCCACTATCGGACATGAAAACGTCAGTATAAAGAAGAACGTTAAAATCAGGTGAAACTGATTATGCCTCATGACCTTTGGTTTTTATTCCTGAACTTCCTGATAAAATTAATAACATATTTACTCTTTTGAAGGAGTTTTGATGATGTTGAAGATAATCTTTGCATTCGACATAACCATTAAATATAGTTATTTGATGCTTTAAGAGCTAAATTCAGGCCATTGACATTAAAGTCTATGTTAAAGAGTTGCTAATGGCATTAATATAATAACCACGCCCGAGTCCCTGTTAGGGCAGAGATTATAACATTCCCTTAATGGCTGGAAGCAACTTACTTTTATTATCCGTGTTATAAGCCTTAATATTTATCGTATATGATCCGGCTTATCAGTCAGTCTTCATAAACCCGGAATGATTTTATAATTGGAAGGATTGTCCTGAAAAGACAGGAACAATCCTTTTTAAATAATTATTTATATCTTCTTACCGATATAGAATACATAGCCATAATACTCTTTATACTTATAATATAATTTAGCTTCGTGCCGTTGGTTTTCCACGAACTCTTCAGCAGTTTTATTTCCGGTATATTTCTTCAGAAAAGCTTCCTGGGCCATAACCTGAGGAGCATAGAAATGTTCTGTCCAGCAGTTTTCAGGCAATATAAAGGTTGCAACCGGGATAAACCCGGCTTTTTGTATCCTGGTGACATTATTTGGAATGGTGTCTATCTCAGGATAAGCATCCAGCCAAAACTCATCGATTTCAGCAGAACGTATACCGGTAAACCACGACACTTCTGAAACGGCAATATACCCTCCCGTTTTCAGAAATTTCCGCCACTCATTCAATCCCCGTTCAAAACCGATATTATAAATCGCTCCTTCCGACCAGATCAGGTCTAATTCTTCATTATGAAAAGGGAGGTTATCCATTGAACCAACAACACCTTTAATCCTATCCTGAAGATTCAGTTTAACGGCATCAGAGTTGAACAGGTCTATAAAAACAGGAAATAAGTCGATACCTGTAATATGTCCCGGTGCATTCTGTGCCAGCACCATTGTCTGGCCGCCGGTTCCACAACCAATGTCGGCAATGTGTGAGTCATTGGAAAGATTGTCAATAAAACTCAACGCTTTAATTGTTACTTCGGGGCTACCTGGTCCCTGTCGTTCCAGGACAGAAAAATATTCACAGATTAAATTGAAGTCGAATTCGTGAATTGATTTATTTTCGTTACCCATGATGTTCATTTTTATTATTTTGAAGCACATGCCATACGATTACTATATATAATCCAGACACAGCTGCATATTGTTATAAATTTAAATACATTAATACCCGGCAAGAAAATGCCTGAGTTTCATTAAGGGATAACCCCGGAACAGAATGAACCAAGGGTTATTTACTTTACCAAATCCGTATTAAATTTAAACATCCACAGTTTTTAGTTTGACAAAGGTAAATATTCTGCAGGAAATATTGATGTAATAATCTTCGGTAATGTAACTTATGAGCTTTCCATCAGGATTGAAGATCCGAAAGACGTCATCAGTCTGCCGGATATGGAAAACGACGGAGCTTCCCGGTCTTCGAGGATCTCAAGGATGCAAACCTCCGGAATTATTAAGCGCTTGAAATCAATTAATTTAATCCAATCTTGGTTCACTCTTAATTTCTATTTAATCTGTTTGTCTATAATTGAAAATACCTTTGTATGAAAATAAGCTACAACCATAATTAAATATTATCTCCTTTTATATTTTAATCTTTTCCCAAAGCCATTTTCATTATTATCTGTCTGGCAATAAGCACTCAAAATTGGGGAATAGCTACAATGGTATTAATAGCAGACTATAATTTTTAAAATAATTAACGAAAAAATAAACATGAAAAATTTACTAAATGGAAAATCAGTGAAAACTTTGTTTTTAATTGCAGTAAGTATTGTGGTCCTTCAGAGTTGTGCAGTTTACGGTCCGGCCAGATATCGGCCTGTAACAGTAGCTGATATAGTGAAAATGTCAAAGGAAAAAGTTTCTCCTGATAAAATTATAAAGAAAATCAGGAAATCACAGACAGTTTACAAGCTTAAAGCTGACCAACTTGCAAAATTATCTAAGGAAGGGGTTTCTGATCCAGTCCTAAATTACATGGAAAAGACGCATTTAGATGCCGTCAAACATAATCAGAGTCTTGATAACTCATATTACTGGTGGCCCGGAGAAGATGGATACGAGTATGGTGGTCCTGCTTTCGGCTGGCCAGGAAATTATAATGAATTTAACTGGGGGGACGATGAAGGAGGAGATGGCGATAATTAGCAAACCACTTCAGATTATATAGCATAACTCCCTGTCGTCCAGCAGGCATTCAATACTTTCAGAGCCGAACAGCCTGACAAAGCGCTCCATTAAGTCTATCCGCTCCTGCATACCGGAGTTACCGAACTTCAGGTTTGTTCTGTCTAAAGCCAGCCTGTATGGTGGTTCATGGGGAAGCAGAGCAAAACATAACGTACTGATAAATAAGCCAAAGAGCTTTATACGAGCCAGATTCATTTTGTCACCAAAGAACTCTTTCAACGTATCAGATAAAACTGTAACTTTGTGTTCAACCTTGATTTTCATAGTCGGAAATGGTATTGGTAGTACTATTCCAACATATTTAATATCAAGGTTTTAATCTAATAAAAGAACGTGTTTCTATTAGCCTTTATTATATAAGATATTAACAACCAATCAGTTACTTTTTTTTGTCATGTACTAAGTGTTATGATAATTGAAACTTTTGGAGTTTAGGATACCTGATCGCTATAATTGTTAAACAATTTTCATATACATGTGAACAATTAATTTAATTTAGATGTTAAATGGAAGCATTTATTTAAACTCTTCATACCATGGCAACTGACGAAAAAACATCCGGAGATCTGCACATAACCAAAGCCCTTGATCATCTGAATTCCATTCTGGTGTCAGGTGAAACAATTGACGCGTGGGCAATTCAGAGAAGACTGTTTGCTATCACTAAAAGACGAATTCTTATTGCAGCAACTTCCGGCAGATTTATTGAAATCAAAAGAGGTTTATTAGGAGGATTTAATATGATCGATTTCCGTTGGCAGGACCTTGCTGATGCCAGGATAAAGGTTGGAATCTTTGGCGCAGACATTTTCATGAAAGTCTCCGGGTCTGCCGATCTTGCAATATCTGAAGATGCAAATCAGACACTGGTATTGCCGGGTTTCAGAAAAGAACAAGCCGAAAAGGTTTACAGGTTAGCCCAGGCTCAGGATCAGTCGTGGAGAGAAAAAAGAAGAGTACGTGATCTTGAGGAATTAAGGGCAAAATCAGGAGGTGTTACAATTGGGACTAACCCGGGGAGTCCTCAAACAGGTTCTTCTTCAGATGATGCCTCGGCAAAACTGGAGAAGGCTAAAGAAATGCTCGACAAAAAACTGATTACTGATTCGGAATATGAATCTATCAAAGCACGTATTATAAGTGGACTTTAGCATTATATTAAAATTAAAATTATGAGAAACATTCTTTCAGGAGTTATTTTCCTGCTTTCAATTACTTGCTTTTCACAAAAACAGGATTCTTTAAAATCAGAAAACTGGAAACACATCTATCGGGCATCTGCAACAAAAATCAATGATCTTGTAAATACAAAACTGGATGTCAGTTTCGATTACTCCAAATCGTGGATGTATGGCAAAGCATGGATTACCCTGCATCCTCACTTTTATCCTACTGATTCATTAAGGCTTGATGCCAAAAACATGAATATTAATCAGGTATCACTGTATAAATCAGGCAAGTTGAGTCCATTGAAGTATTCTTACGATAGTGCGTATCTTAAAATTACTCTTGACAAAACTTACAAAGCCGGAGAAAATTACACCGTTTACATTGATTATGTAGCGAAACCAAATGATATTAAAAGAAAAGGGAGTGCAGCAATATCAGGTGGCAAAGGTCTGTATTTTATTAACCCTCTTGGTAAGGATAAAAAGAAACCTATACAAATCTGGACCCAGGGAGAAACTGAATCCAACTCAGCGTGGGTTCCGACAATAGACAGACCTAATCAAAGACAGACGGATGAGATCAGCATGACTGTTCCGGCTAAGTATCAGACTCTTTCAAATGGTATTATGATCAGTCATAAACTGAATGCCAACGGAACCCGCACTGATACATGGAAAATGAATTTGCCTCATGCACCCTATCTTTTGATGATGGCTATAGGTGAATTCTCTATAATTAAAGACTCCTATAAGGGAAAGGAAGTGAATTACTATGTTGAAAAAGAATATGCCCCGGTCGCCAGAAAGATATTTGGACTGACGCCTGAGATGATAGGTTTTTATTCAAAAATTACCGGAGTGGATTTCCCATGGCAGAAATACTCACAAGTTGTGGTCAGAGATTATGTAAGCGGAGCGATGGAGAATACTACGGCCACACTGCATGCACAGGGAGCAGAGCAAAATGCGCGACAACTGGTTGACGAAAACAGGTGGGAAGATATAATTGCCCATGAGCTCTTCCATCAATGGTTCGGTGACTATGTTACATGTGAAAGCTGGAGCAACATAACAATGAATGAATCATTTGCGGATTTCAGCGAAGTACTTTGGTTAGAGCATAAGCATGGTGCCGATGCCGGTGCAGAACATAATTATAACAGCCAGCTCATGTACCTGCGCGGTGGAAATGACAAAGCAGATCTGGTTCGCTTTTATTACAATGACCGTGAGGATGTTTTCGACCTGGTGAGCTATCAGAAAGGCGGACGAATTCTTAATATGCTGAGGAACTGTGTTGGCGACAGCGCTTTTTTCAAATCCCTTAATCTTTATCTCCGTACGAAAAAATTCAGTTCATCAGAAGCTCATGATCTGCGTCTTGCTTTTGAAGATGTTACAGGTCAGGATCTTAACTGGTTCTGGAATGAATGGTATTTTGGTAGTGGTCATCCTAAACTTGATATTTCTTACAGTTATGCACCATCCGGCAATACAGCAAAAGTAACAATTAAGCAAACTCAGACGGGAAAGATCTTTAAGATGCCAATCGCCATTGACGTATATGAGGGTACGATGAAAAAACGTTATAAAGTATGGCTTCAGAATCAGGTGGATACATTTGTCTTTAATACGGTTACCAGGCCCGACCTTATAAACGTGGATGGCGATAAGATCCTTCTTTGCGAAAAAAATGATCCCAAGACTCTTGATAATTACATATTTCAATACAAAAACGCAGGATTATATCTTGACAGGAGGGAAGCTATAGAATTTGCAGCCAGAAACCAGACTGATGATCATAAAGCTCTGGATTTTATGAAAATTGCATTAAAAGACAAGTACTTTGGTTTAAGGATATTAGCACTGGACAGGTTGAATCTGACAAATGACTCTGTAAAGAAATCTGTTGAACCCATCATTGCAGATATTGCAAAAAATGATCCTAAAAGCCTGGTAAGAGCGGCTGCCATTCGGAACCTGGGAAGATATAAAAGTGATTTATACAAGCCATTATTTCTTAAGGCTTTAAACGATTCATCTTATGCTATAGCAGGAAACGCCCTGGTTGCTCTCTCGGCTATTGATAGCACTGCTGCACTTGAGAATGCAAAAATTTTATCAAGACAACATGTTATGGGTGAATTGTCTGACGCTGTTACCAATGTGCTATTTGATTACTCGAGTGAAGAAGATTTTGATTCTCTTGCAACCAGATTCGGTGAATTGCCTTTTGGAAATGAGAAGTTTATGGTGCTTCAACCATTTGCTAATTATCTGAAAAGGGTTACAAATACTGAAAACTTTAAGAAAGGAATTGATATGATAGTCAGCCTTAGGGATACAATTCCAGTTCAGTACAGGCAACAAATCGATCCTTATCTTAATGGAATGATCCTGAATGGAATAGCTATGAGCAAGCAGTCAAAAGGCATGACTGAACAGGCAGACTATGTAAAATCAAAGCTACCTGCTAAACCAAAATCCCCGGTAACAGTTCCTGTTGTCAGTACAGAGACTCTCCAAAAATATGCTGGTGAATATGATATGGACGGCTCGACAGTTAAGATTATTCTAAAAGAAAACAAAACGTTGGTCATGAACACTCCCGATCAACCCGATATGGAACTGACTCCTGTTTCCAAAGACAAATTCGGAATAAAATTTATGGATGATTATTCAATATCGTTTAATGAAAATGACAAAGGAGAGGTAACTGATTTCATATTAAAATCTCCCGAGGGGGAAGTTAAGGCGATGAAGAAAAAGTAACCTCATCCCCGAGGTGTTGAAAAGTCCTTTTTAACCGCAAAGTTTGCTAAGTAGGGGACCCCCTGCCGCTGCGCGGCTGTCCCCCTAAAGGGGGACAAATTCGGTGTCATTGATGAATTAATTGCAAGACTGAGAATTAACCCCCCTTTAAGGGGCCAGGGCGGCCAAAATCCCGTGGGTTAAGGTTATATTTTCACGAAGACTTTATTCTTATACAACCAGTAGCAGATATACCACAGAACAGCCCAAATACCCAGACTTGTAATTATCTCGATCATGTATTCACCTGTCCATGAAAAGAGCAGATTGCTGAAAGGAGCAATTATTCTGTGAATGAAACCGCCTCCTCCGATTGAAAAGAAAAGATAAATAAAGATGCTGTTCATCCCAACGATAATAAACATTCTGGATCCTTTCAGAAATAGTTTCTTTACGTCGATCAGCCAGTAACAGAAACAAAGCGCGAGGATAGCCCATCCTCCGCTTGCAAAAACAAATGACGAAGTTGCTATCTTTTTGATAATAGGAGTGATATTCAGACCATCAAGAGAATATCCGATTAATAAGGCTGAAACTCCTGCAATCAATAACATGTGGATCTTTTTTGTTGAAGGTTTATCACTCATCAGGAGTTTACCACAGAGAACTCCCCATACTGTATGAGCAGTAGTTGATACAAAATTTAATGTTGCCCATTCACTCGCCTTGTCGACACCCTCGATCTTGTTGTTGAACCAGGCACCGAGATTTTCAAAATTGACCCAGGGATGATTAAATCCGTCAACCGGGAAAAACCTGTATGCAAGATCAATGAGCAACAGGATTATCAGTGTGAATACCAGCTGAAACCTGAAACTTTTGTCTCTGATTAGGAACGCTACAAGATATGTGACTGAGAGTTGTGCGAGTACATTCTGAAAACGGAACACAAGTTTCCCGGCATCTGTAAAATACAGGGCCCATCCCAGGAATAATAGCAAAGCCGAGCGTTTGAAGGCATGCCCGGTAATGGTCTTAATGGTGTCACCCTTTTTCTCCCTGTTCGCCACAGCAAAGGGGATCGCTACTCCAACAATAAACATGAAAAAGGGTTGAATCAGGTCCCAGAAATGCAATCCGTGCCATGTTTGATGGCTTAGTTCCATCCCAAGAAATTGAACAATAGAATTATTGGATTTTTCAAGATGACCATAAAGCTCGGTAGCTTCACCCGCCAGGAGGAACATGGTAAATCCACGGAAGAAATCTATTGACGTCACCCTGCCCGGAAGCGGAGGATTCAAAGTCTGTGAATCAGTATTCATATTATGTCTTGTTCGTTAAATACGTCAGGAAGCCTGAAATATATAGCTTTTTATTTTAAAGCCGTTAGGCATAAGAGTATTTCTTTAAACATGTAATTTTTTTTACCATAAAGGAACACAAAGGCTCTCACTAAGGTACACTAAGGAATTTTCTGATTAGGTTAATGATTTATATTTAGAACAGCTGGCAAAATATAATCTGTCATCATTTTATCCTCCTGTGCGTGAGCATATGGAGCGCCATAGGCCGTAGCTGTAATAACTATAACCAATGGCTGATCCATGAAAATATATATTTTATTTCCTCCGTTTCCCGCGCAATAAAAGGTTTCATATGCTTTATCCTTTACAATGTATTTTTTGTTCCAGAAAAGATATCCATAGAATTCATCTTTTCTGCCGGGAATAGTTTTATATTTTGTGAATGTTTTGTCAATCCATGTTTCAGGTATTATTTGTTTCCCGTTCCATCTTCCCCTGTTTTTATAAAGCTGTCCGTATTTGGCAAAGTCCAATGCATTCATCCTTATACCTCCTGCTGTATTTGGCACTCTTTGAGGTGTATATTGCCATTGGTATTTTGTTATGCCCAAAGGTTTAAAAAGCTTTTGATCGGCATATTTTTCAAGTCCTCCAGGCACGGTCTTATTCAAAATATCTCCCAGAAGAACAACACCTGCTGTAAAATAGTGCCATTCCCCTTTGCTTCTTGTCAGATTAACCGGTAAGTCCAATGTGAATTTTACCCAATTGGCAGTCGGGTACATATTCTCTTCGTTCCCCGGTGAATTGTAATCATCATCGTTACCGTCGAAAACAGAGCTCATTGTCAGGAGGTCTTTTATTGACACATTCTCCTTTTGTGGTGCATAATTTTCATAAGACTTAATATTGTAAAATTCCTTCAGTGTCTGAGCTTCATTTTTTATATAACTCTCATTTTCAGCAATGCCAGTTATTGTGGAGGAAAATGATTTTCCAGCCGAGCGTGGATCATGAAGTGAATCCCTGGTTTCCCCGTTAAAATACTCTTCTAAAAGGAGTTTCCCATTTTTGATTACTACTATGCTGCTGATTTGCTTGAAAACACCTTCCTCAATATTTCCTATAAGAGTCTTTATCAGATTCTTGTCATAATTGTCTGATGAAAGTGAAAATCCATTATAAGGTTGGAGAGGCGTTAATTTGATTTGTGAGACATCAATTACTGATTTCCTTTTTACATTTAAGTTCAATGATCCTTCAGCAATTATATCCCCGGTTTTCACAGCAGTGCCTGAATTAACATATGCTCTGATCTCCATCTTCAGTATATGTTTTCCTTCAGTCAGAGCACTATCTCCACCGTTGTTCATAAATCTGTTCCAGAAAGACTGACTCCACAATCCGCCTGAGGACTTATTATCAATAAACGGGTTACTGAAAATTGTTGCTGTGTCCTGTATTTTGGCGTAAGGTGCCCCGGGCAACAGGTTGCTTTTGTAGATAAGTTTGGTATCCACATAAAGAGAAAACTGGAAATCTCCCGATTTGACCAGCCCTGAGGCGCTCAGATCAGGAGCAATGAAATGCATGAAGTTTGTCATCGAGTTACCCATAAACACGGTGATAAACAAATCACTTTTATTGGTCAACTCGTAATAATTTAAAAAATCTGTTTCCTTCAGTTCTGCCAGAGGAATTGATTTTGAGGTAAAAATGATCTTCCCGATATTAGCCTGATGTAGAGGAGAAGTAATTCCCTCGTTTTTCACAATATCTTTTTGCTGCCCTGAAGTCTGGATGAAAGAAAAGGAAAGAAATATAATGATGCATAGACTTTTTTGCATGTGGTTGAAGATTCAGTTATTTTCTTTTTTTAATTTTTTCAGCCAGCTTGATAAAATCCTCAGTTTCCTGACGGACCTGAATGATAAAACTGTTTTCATCAACGGTGCCACATGCTGCAATCATTTCATCCTTATTCCTGAAAGTACTCATTTTGAATGGGTTATCAAAATCCTTCTTCCTTGAAGTGTAGACCTGGTCACAGACGAATTGCTGAATCATAGTCGTTTTTTCGATTGCTTTCGACCAGTCTGATGCGGATATTTCTTCTGTTCCGTAAAGTTCGCATAAGGTTGCGTATGCATGTTTCTGTTTATCTGTCTTGTATTTCATCCAGAGTTCATCATACCTGTTGTGAATCTCTTTCCATGTCTTTAATTTTCCTGAACCAATGTCTTTCCTCAGATTGTCTATATCCTGTTTTTGCATAATCTGTCCACCAAGATTACCCCATTCTTTTTCCCTTTTACCTTTCATCGCTTTGTTCATTGATTTTAAGGTAAGATCCTGAGTTGCATTCAGGTATGACATCAGATTTTTTACAGCGTAATAGTGTAAAATATCAGAATAAGCGTGATATGCTTTGTATGGTTTTAATATCACAACTTTTCTTTTCGTATTTTCCATGTTTTCACCGAGTACTTCCAGACCATTAATATCTTTTTCATTTCCCGCTAAAACATTTTGTCCAGAAGATGCCAGTTCATCAGCATTTTTCCCTTCGATGGATTCACCTTTCTTCCTGAAATAAGCTTTAGCTGTCCAGATCTCTAAGAGTGTACGGGCAGTGAATATTTCCTCAATGGTATCAGGAGCAAAAGGATCAAATTCAATATGTTGATCTTTATGAATACGTTTATCCCGATTCTGAAATTTCCAGGAATTGCGTGCCAGTGCGAACATATTATATAACCACCAGTAAGCAGGCATGACCTCAAGCTGGTCTTTTGAAACGTTATTATTCAGCAGAGAAAAAGGCACGGGAATGTTTAGCTCGGCAGGATAATCTGCCTTTGATAATAAGGTAAATGATGCGAAACGGCAGGAGTGTTTAACGCTTGTACATAAGCCCGGCCAGAATCCCCTTCCGGCCTGAATTTCATTATCATTGGCCCTGCTGTTATGATTTGATCCGATTGTTGCCCCGGCTGCCATATTGCTTTGACCCATTACAACAGAAGCAATAAGAAAGGAATTGTTATGGTGCTGTTCATGTGCCGGAAATATCAGATTGTTCAGCACTTCACAACAAGAAATTGTAGAATTATCACCCAGGAATGAATTGATCAGCCGGGCACCATACTTAAGGCTGGAATTGTTACCGAGAATAAATTTTACAGCCTTGCACCCATAAAAAATATGACAACCATAACCGATTATTCCATTTACAAGTTCGACACCCTCTCCAATCTGGGTAGGTTCCTCCTCGGATGAATTAATTGTAAGATTTTTTAATTTGTTGGCTCCTTTGATATAGCAGTATGAATTGATTTTTACGTCCTTCAGGATCAGCGAATTCTTAATAACACAATGGCTCCCGGTTGTTCCATAAAAGCCTCTCTGGTTATGAGTGCATTTCTGGGTTAACTTCTTAAGATTCTCCTGCAATGGTTTATCGTCGATATATTTAGCCCATAAATATGCATCGGCAGTGATCATCCCATCGATACGGAAGTACCCTTCGGCATCCGGTTTCATTCATAAGATCGATCCACGTCCTGACGCTTTCCGGTTCCCCATCCTTTATTATTCCATTGCCGAATTTTGCATGGTTTGTTGTATGCATTTCCTGAACATTGAACAGGATAGAGTGATCACCAATAATATAATGTGCAAGGTAATGAACGTTATGAATTGCCACGTCATCCCCTATATCAGAAGAGACAATCAGACTGTTAGTAATTCCCGCAGGAACTCTCAGATCGTGATGCTGAAGCATAACATTCCTAAGACGACCAATCCTTACCAGTCCATAGAATCTGGTATTTTTGATTTGGTTTGGTTCAAATTCATCGGTAACAAGAATTTCATCCCAATTGTCGGAAGTATTATCATTCTTTACAAGTTTCTCGACTTCATCCGATCTGAGATTTCTCCATCCCGATTTTGGGGGGACCGACTGCCGGTTACGCAGGTAGTATTCATCTTTACCTTTTGGGAGATATTCCGCAGGAACAAAGTTCTTGCCTATGTTTTCTAAAGGGACAATCAATACACTATCCATAGTAAGTAAGTTATGGTTATAAAATTATAACATTTCAATCAGGGATTGTGTTCTATCTCTGTTTAAAATTACACGAGGACACAGAGACAGAGTTACACGGATAATCCTCTGGGCTCTCCGTGATACCTCTGTGGCACTTGGACAGTTATTAAATTTTTGTTTTTCATTTCTTTATTTTTTAACTTTATTTAAGTCTGCAAATAAGACATTTAATAGAGGTTAATATGTTTGATTGAGGTCTAAAATCTAAAATCATGTGTACAAGCCATTTAAATCCCATTCATTGTATTATTCCGCCATACATGCTTACAAAGCTGATGGAATCGGGAAATAAAAAAGTCGCCGATATGGCGGTCAATTCTAAATTTCGCAGCTATCGTTTCCTGAGCGATCGAAACTTCTTCAGGGCTGCAAGCTTTTATGAAAAAACAATCCTGAATGCCGTTCAAAAAAGCCTGCTAAGAGTGCAATGCAGATGGAGGTTTATGACTGCAGGCAAACGACTGATCTGACAAATGCTACTTTGCTATGGGATACAAAAAACAAGCAGAAATTTAATTCCATCGCGGGTAAAAATGTAATTAAAGGCGGGAAAGCATCATGGGATTTCTACTGGGATCTCTTCAAAAGGAATTCTATTGATAACATGGGACTGCTTATAAAACAATATGTTCATTACGATAAAGGAATGGATAATGCCTACTGGGATGGGAGAAGAATGGTTTATGGAGATGGTGACGGGGTGGTGTTTACCAGTTTTACAAGTGATATTGACGTAATAGGTCATGAGCTCACACATGGGGTTACCGAAAATGAAGCCAATCTGGATTATGAAAATCAAGCCGGAGCCCTCAATGAGTCTTTTTCAGACATATTCGGGATTATGATAAAGCAGAGATATGATAATCAGGATGTTAATAAATCAAATTGGTTGATTGGTGAAAAGGTAATGATAGGTATAAATTATGCATTAAGAAGCCTTAAAGCACCTGGAATGGGTTATAGGAATCATCCGGAATTGGGGGATGATCCTCAGCCTGCCACAATGGATAACTATCAGGACATGCCAAATACTGAATCAGGGGATTGGGGCGGAGTGCATATTAATTCAGGAATCCCTAATTTTGCGTTTTATGTTTCCGCATTCAATATCGGGGGATATGCATGGGAAAAGGCAGGAAGGATATGGTATGCTGTTCTGACTGACAGTAATTTAGCTCATGATGCAAAATTTGCTGATGTAAAAAATCTGACTATCCAATATGCTGAGAAATTTTTCGGTATCAATAGTCTGGAAGTAAAAGCGGTAACCCAGGGATGGCTTGAAGCTAAAGTTTAAAAGTGATGAAAATAAAACTCATAAGAACCGGCGGATTTATTCCGATAACAAAAGTGGCTGAGACCGAAGTGGACTTTACCGATCAGGAGCTTAACAGCTTAATTGAAGTCATTAAGCATGATCCGCTGGCTCCACGGATAAAAGATGGGAATAATTATCAATTAAGCGCAGGCTCCAGAAATACACTTGTTGACCTTGAAAAAGTTCCGGAAGAATACAGAGAGCTTTTTAAGACGCTGAAAAGTGAGCTTAAGATAATAAAATAAGTCTGAGTAACTGATTTAATCAACACTAATATCTTAGTAAAATGCCAGCTGCCAGGATTTTACACCTGCAGCTGGCACTTGCATTTATTCTATGCAGGGAATGATTGAGACCAATCCCTGCTAAATCGTATTAATAAACCTGGATTCTTTGTGAAGCCATCTGAACGCCATTTGCAAAGATCAGTACATTATAAATACCGGAATTGATATTCACAGGAAATTTTATATCTGTTGCTCCTGTTTCCACAAGTCGTTCAAACATCAATTTACCTGACCTATTCGTAATTCTTACAAGCTCAGGGGTTAAGGCTGCAGAAACTGTACCAGTATATGTCATACTAATGTTGATGACCCTGTGAATATGATTAGGTGTAACATTCAATGTGATTTTAGTTGGAGGAGTAACCGGGGGAGTAACTGGTGGTACGACCGGAGGAACGGTCAGGTTATTTGTCGCAGCTCTGGATGAAAAAGCCACTGCGATCCCCCCTGCAGTAGATTGTAATGAATTGGTCGCAGGTTTTGTGTATGACACAAGAATTATGTCACCAAATTTAATTGCTGTTGCTAACGATAGCTGGACCTTGCTGCCGGTAATAGCTACTGAACTTACCGTTGCAGCCACTCCATTTACTAATACTGTATAAGCCGCACTGGCAGGAATCGATGTAGTATTAAGAGCCAGATCGTATGTCATTTCAAGAAGTGACGGAGTGACATTCTGAACAACTGTGACACCAATCACGGGGGCAGGAGCAACTGGAGGAGGTGGGGGTATTATGGCTGAACCACCTGATTCAAATGCTCCAAGGTCAGGTGCGTTACCTGCGTATGCAAGACCAACATTTACACCAACGTCAATTAATGAAGACCCGGCTGCCAGATGTAAGAAAGTTGTTATAGGTAAGCTGCCGTCTGCCTGTCTGGGTCCATCAGTACCTGATGAATTGACACTTTGAAAATCAGCGTCGGTTACGGTTTTTGGTATATCCCAGCTGTTATGGTCATGCACTGCACCTCCTTGCATCCAGGCGTCAGTTCTGTAACCGCCATAAGCTATGCAATTCCTCACCCTGACATAATTATTATAATTACCTGTGTTAATGCCTTCTCCTAAATCTCTTGAGTTTTTATAAGAGGTGCAATTCATTACATCCAGACCAAATACATTATCTGAAGCATCGGGTTCAGGAGTTATACCTGTTGCCCTGTTTTCGAAAGCTATTGAGTTTTTAAGTGTCCTTAATATAGCACTTGTACCCGGAGAAGTTTTTCCCCCCATTTTATATCCGTCACCATTGCCACCTGTTGTGGATGTTCCCGGAATAAAGCCGTTGCGGAACGACCAGCAACCATCTATAGTATATACACCATCTGCCTGTCTGAAGTCCCATCCATCATCCGAATTTGACCAGGCCCTGCAGCCCCTGAATGTATTGTTTGTGCTTGTATTGGCTCCATGGCTTCCTGATTCAAATCCATCAGACATACCATAGGGTTCAGAAGAATACGGATCGGCGTGATGATGACTATCGCAGTTGAGAAAGAGATTATTATTGCATCTGTCGGCGATTGTAAAACCAGTTCCCCCGATGTGGTCGACTTCTATTTGTTCAAAAATACAATTGCTGACATCATCGTAGAGTATTATTCCATAATGAGGCCAGGCGTTACTGGTGTTTTCCTGGGCCATATTGGCTATACGAAAACCTTTAAAATGTACATAGCTGATACTATTAAGCCTCAGTGCTATTTTTTGCCCGGTTAAATTTACCCCGGCGTAATCAATGACAGGAAATTCCCCCGGATAAGCCCACACTTTGATTGTATTTCCCGAAGTACCGCTTTTACCCGAAAGAGAGTTCATAACAGTACCATAATTATAAGTTCCGCCACGCATGTATATAATATCGCCTGCTGCGACAACGGTCCATGCTTTATTCAGAGTGAAAAACGGCTGAGTGAGTGTGCCCGGGTTTGAATCACTCCCGTTTGGCGCTATGTAATATGTGGCTCCCGATAATGTTAAACTAACATATAAAAAGAGCAGAATTAACGTTTTTTTCATTTTATATAAATTTGATGAATAACTAAATAAATTTGACGAACATCAATAAATAAACGACGAACATACTAAAATATTACACTAAAAATATATTTCTAAGATTTTTGAACAATATAATTTTCAACCAGCCGTTTTGAAAATGTCTGTTTGTTTTTGATCAGATCCCGATAGGCATAAGAATTACAATATCACTTGAAAATTATTACGAACGTAAATCTAAAATTTATAGTTATGAAAATAAAAATAGCAACCTTTTGTCTTTTGTTCGTCGCGATTTTGCTTTCCTGCAAGAAAGAAGATCTCACTCAAAGTATAGAAAGTCCTTCTGCTCATTATATCCCTGCTCTTAGTAAAGTTCTTATTGATAATCAGTCGTCGAGTGAGTTTTTATATAATGATTCTAACATGCTCTGGCAGGAAAAAGGAAGACTTAATTTGACTATAAATCACTACAATTCGAATGGCCAGCTGGTGAAATCTGAATTTTATGGGAATGACGATGTTTTAAGCAGCGATATGTCAGTCAGTCAGACAGCTATGACTCAGGCTGCATGGGTAACAACTGCAAGCGGCAAGGAAATAGGTATTGTAACATATGAATATAATCAAAACGGACAATTAACAAAATCGACTACTACTCATCCCTCATTCACCTGTAATGAGTATTCATTGTTCACATATGATACTAATGAAAGAATAAGCAGACAATCAATGTATTGGGACGAAGTGGCAACAGGTTATATCGATTACACATATGACACAAAAGGAAACCTGGCAAGTGAAACACTTTATAGTATTCCAGTATCCGGCGATGCTGTTGCAATCAACTCAACAAAATACAGTTTTGACGGTGCACCAAACCCTTACAGAATGAATAATAAGCTCCCGATTCCCGGAGTTAACTTAAATATAAATAACATTGTCAAGGAAACGTATACTATTTATCGTCCTGCTGCACAAGGCTCGGATGATGTATCGGTTACCGATAATACCTACACTTATAACACACTAGGATATCCTGTTTCCGAAAATGGGAATATGACGTATGTTTATGAATAATAAAGCCTGAAACTTTAACAGTGCTGATGATGAGCCCTTAATCAGAAATTGATTTACTGATCATGTGGTTAATATAATGAAGCCTTGATATTGGGATGAGCATAATCAAGGCTTTATTGTTATGTAACAATGAAACTTTCTGAAATAAACTCGGTGACACGTAATTACCTTGTTATCTCAGCGCTGATGATAAGGTAAGAACTATAAATCTTTTCTATATTAATGTTAGTAAATCCTTCGTTTTCCAGCATTTTTAGCCATTCATATTTTGAATAAACTTTAACGTCACCCGATCTATTATATTTAGACTTCATATGCAAATTAGTTAGGTACCTGAAAGGTTCGGGATACCACATTTCGGCGATAATTAAATGGCCATTATTTTTTAACAATCTTTTCATTTCCGAAAATGATTTTTCCGGATTTGGATAGTGATGAAATGAAAGGATGCAAACAATGATGTCAAATGCGCTATCTTCCCATGGCAAGTTTTCAGAGTCTGCCACTTTAAGTTCAACTCTTTTACCAATTCTTTCGTTTGCATATCTAATCATCATTGGAGAAATATCAGCACCATATAAATTGGAATTATGGTCTTTTAGAACTTCAAGGAAAAAGCCCTTTCCGCAACCCAAATCCAGAATAGATTCATTTTTAAATTTTTCAATTTTTAACGCAACTTTATTATAAATTATTCTTGATAGCATTCCGTAATAATGGTTTTCATATTTTGCAGCCATTTTATCAAAAGTATTCCTTGCATCATCTTTGTAGTTTTTCACTTAGCATGTCTCCTTAATTTTCGGTCATTACGATTTGATATTTCATGGGTCTAAAGTTATTTAATTAAAGCTTAATCGGGGGGGCTGGTTGTAAGCAAAAGTGATTAACTTCCACAGTATTTACACTCTTTACAAAATCCCAGGACAGATTTTGATTCTGATTTCAATCCAGTTAACAGACTAATTAATGTTTTGGAGCATAAATACTTCTTAATTCATTTTTGATAGTTTTTGTTACATTTAGCCGTAATAATTCATCAGCATTTTATCATATTAAATGAAAAAATCTCAGAAGGCAAAACTTTACACCTTTCTGCTGTTTATATCACTGTCAGGATTTCCTGTTTCTTTTTCACAGCCAATTGTTAAAACTATTATAAATGGTTTGATTGTTGATTCAAAAACTGGGAAACCGGTTGCAGGTGCAAATGTATTCCTTGAAAAAACAACGATTGGAACAATTACTGACAGAGCTGGAAATTACAGAATTGAAACAACAGTGTATTCAGAAAGGCTGGTCTGTTCATATATAGGTTACAAAACAGAATACCGCAGCATTAAGAATGGAATATCCCAGACAATTAATATAAATTTAAAATTATCCTCTATTGCTCTGGATGAAGTTAAGATAATACCCGGCAGAAGAGGTTATAAAAACAAAAACAATCCGGCTGTGGAGCTTATTCAAAAAGTAATTGACAGAAAAGCTGAAAACAGAAAGGAGAAATTCAACTATCTGGAATACAATCAATACGAAAAAACTGAGTTTGCCTTAAGTAACGTTGGAGAAAAGTTTGCAAAGAGTAACCTCCTCAAGAAATTCAGATTCATATTCGATAATATTGATACCACAAAACGAATAGGGAACAATACTCTTCCGCTTTTTATAATGGAGGTTTTGTCTGATCATTATTACAGGAAAGACCCTGAATCAACTAAGGAAATTGTAAGGGCTGAAAAGACGGTAAATCTTGATAAATATTTTGATAATAAAGGTATTTCTTCAAAACTTGACTATTTATACCAGAACATCAATATTTATGACAATGAGATTCTGTTTCTTAAAAACAAGTTCGTAAGTCCGATTGCCGGTAGTGCACCTCTTTTTTATAAATACTTTATTATTGACACTCTTTCTGTAAATGAAATTAAGTGTATAAGACTGTTTTTTATTCCCCGGAATAAATCGGACTTTCTTTTCCAGGGATACCTGTATATATCGCCCGATAACAATTACGCTGTCAGGAAAATTGATATGACCCTGAACAGAAGCATTAATATGGACTGGGTGCAAAATGTAGTCGTCAGTCAGGATTTCCGGCAGGTGGGGAAGGAGGGATGGTTACTTTCAAAAGATGAAATTTTAATTGATTTCGGGATAGCGAAAAACAAATTGGGGCTGTTCGGACAACGAACTGTTTCATACAAAGACTACAAGATTAATGAGCCCCCCGATGAGAAAATATTCAATGGCCCGGCTAAAATTGCGAGGTTTGATTCTTCAGCAAACAGCCCGGATTTCTGGGAATCAAACAGGCATATGCCTCTCAGTAAATCAGAAACAGGTGCATATACCATGGTCGACAGTATAGTGAAGATCAGGGCATTCAGAACGTGGATGGGCATCTTTATGACATTCCCGAATGATTTTTTAAATCTTGGAAAAATAGAACTTGGTCCCGAAGATAGTTTTTTCAGCTTCAACCCGGTTGAGGGGACAAAGCTGAGAATCGGTGGAAGAACCACACCCGATTTCAGTAAAAAGCTGACTTTTGACGGGTATGTTGCTTATGGTCTTACCGACAAAATATTCAAGTATGGTTCAGGCCTGACATACTCTTTGACAAAAGGAACCATTTACCAGTTTCCCGTAAAATCAATACACTTGAGCTACCAGAAAGACGTAATAATTCCCGGCCATGATCTTACCCTGACGGAGGAAGATAACCTTTTCTCATCCTTTAAAAGAGGGATTGATGATAAATATCTGCTGAACAAATCATTCAAAGCCGAGTATCTGAATGAATCCGAAAATCACTTCTCCTGGTTGTTAGGGTATAATTTTACTCTCCAGTCGACGGAAGGGAACCTGTTTTTCAACACTGAAGATTATTTATCGCAAACAAACAATATAAGCAATATTGATGTATCGGAGGTATTTCTGAATCTGCGTTATGCTCCTTCCGAATCTTTTTACCAGAGAAGGTTATACAGGATCGTATACCCGGGCAGATACCCTGTGATTCAGCTAAAAATGGCACTCGGTGCAAAATCAATATACAATGATTATAACTACATGCGGTTTCAGCTCAATATCAGTAAGAGGATATATTTCTCAATACTCGGTTATAGCGATGTTTCATTTGAGGCTGGCAGAATACTGGGCAAAGTACCTTATCCGCTTTTATTCATGCACAGGGCAAACCAAACCTATTCCTATCAGGTTAATTCTTATAATCTTATGAATTTTCTGGAATTTGTAAGTGATCGGTATGTATCACTAAATATTGATCATTGTTTTAATGGTTTTATTTTCAATAAGATCCCTTTAATTAAGAAACTAAAGCTAAGGGAAGTCGTTACATGCAAAGTGCTGTACGGAGGTCTTGGCAGAATAGATAATCCTGATTACCAGAATGATCTTTTTAAATTCCCGGTTGACAGTAACGGAGTACCTTTGACTTATACTCTTGAAAAACAACCATATATTGAGGCAAGTGTAGGAATAGCCAATATCATGAAAGTATTCAGAGTTGATCTGGTTAAGCGGTTTACATATCTTAATCATCCCAATGTATCAGATATTGGAGTTCGTCTTCTGTTTGAACTTAATATTTAAAGCTGACCCTAAAGGAACTTTCAAAAGGAGCATACTTAACATTAAAATACGGTATCAAAGGATACACTCTGTTCGAACTTCACAGCTATCAGTTTTTGAAACAGGTGGGAATTTAATGCCTGGGTTGGCCGTGGCCTTAACCCTTCAAATGATCCATGGATAATAAAATGTATTGTCGGGAAAGGATTTACTGGCAGAAATTACACGGAGAAAAAGAAATAAGATCATGACTGTGCATGCAGACCTATTTTATTACCTTCAGTATCGATAAACACTGAAAAATAGCCTGCCTGTATTTTTGTCTTTGGTATCAAAACTTTTCCTCCTGCGGGCTCGATTTTGTTTATTACTGTCTGAATTACAGGGTTTGCGTTCAGAAATACCGTTATTCCGTCCATAGAAGGCTTCGACCGGGGATTTCTTGCCAGTACTCCCGATACCCTTCCTGATGTAGCGCGGATAACACCCGGTGCAAAAGGGAAAAATGTGAGTTCCTCGTCTGTCTCAGATATATGCTGAGTTTTCATTTCAATGTCGAGAATTGTTTCGTAAAACTTTTTTGCTCTGTTGGTTTCCAGAACAGGAATCTGGAACCAGTTAATAGCATTTGATTGCTCAATGTATCTTTGCATGGCTTATTGAATTTAGATTGTTTTTAGTCAGGTGCCTTCCACTTATAAACTGACAACGAAAGAGGTGAGGAATTGTTCATAATAAACAAATAATTTGTGGCGAAAAGACCGCAAGACCGCAAGACTTTAAAATTTTACTTTGAAAGTATTATTTTGAGATTTTCGAGAATCGGAATTTGTCCGGGAACTATTTTCTGTTCAGCTGTCTCGAAACTGAACCATTCAGCCCTGTCGATTTCAGGAAATTCTTTGAATGCTCCCGACCGGGGAGGCCATTCCATTTTAAAAATATTGCTTTTTACCTTGGAAGCATCGGCATCACCTTCAACAGCCCATGGGTAAATTAACTTGCCACTAGGTTGTTTAACATGAGGTTGTTCAATGAATTCACCTTCAATTTTGAATCCTGTTTCTTCTTCAAACTCTCTTTTTGCAGCTGAAATCGGTTCTTCATCATCTTCAAACTCACCTTTAGGAATTGACCAGGAATTCAAATCTTTCTTCTCCCAGAATGGCCCTCCGGGATGAACAAGTAAGACTTCGTATCCTTCTTTAGTTTTGCGGTAAACCAATATTCCAGCACTCTTTTTTGGCATGAGTAATTCCGTTAAAGTAAAAGACAAAAGTAAAAAGACAAATGTTAAAAAACAAAGTCATCGTACTTCGTGTTTTAACATTTGTGAACCGTGCGTCCTGCATCTTACACTCTCATAGCAAAACCTCACACCTATTGCCTGTTGCCTGCTTCTTTCTTAATCTACAATTAATCTCTAACTAATGTTATGTTAATTCAGTGTTGGTTTTATAAGTTTAGCTTTGTACGATTAGTGGTTATAAAAAATCGAAAATGAATCTCTCATTTAGCAAACAAAGTGTTTTTCCCGATTTAAATTTTGATATGAGTATAATCATAAGAAATTATGAAGACCTTTTTGATAATCCCTGCGGGATATATTCTGAACTAAAGAAAGTATTTACTGCCTCAAGTGAAAAGATAACTTCTGACGCGATTAACTCATTTATTTTTCAGCCTCAATTCTGATATCATGAGAATGCCATATTCTTATTTTTTCTGATCCACTATTAAGTTCATGAAATCAAGTTTTTATAGCAAGTTTAATTAAGATGATTACCGAAGAGGATCTTCTGAATTTAAGATATAAGATTATTGACAGATTAAATGACATTGATAAAACAGTGGAATTTATACACGAGGATCTGGATAAAAGAGGTTATCTGGTCAAGCTTCGGAAAGGAGAGGTACAGACTTTGATGCCTCCGGATATGAAGAAATCAGGCTGGAAAACCAGTAATATCGAAGAACTTATTGAATGGCATCTTCTATATCTCAAGATTTACCAGCTGTTGTAACAAAGGGCGTAAAAGCGTAACGTCGTAATGATTATTGAGATAATGCCGTCATGCTGTCTCGCAGTCACCACTCCACTTCATGGAACTGTGTAGAGTCAGCGCCATGAGTTTTGCTGTAAAATATGATAAATCCGCCACCTTTCATCTGCAAATTAAGCGCTAAGCATCATATATCCATCTTCCCGGGCAGATCACTGACTTATTGATAATAGATGTATTTCATTACATAGCTCATCATCGAACTGGAAGGCACCATTTTCTTTCGATTCAAGATTAATCAGATTATTCCCTTCATCATATGTCCGAGATACAGATCTGTAGCGAACTTTATTTGAATAGGTGTAAAAATCAGATTTTACAAGCAGAGAGCCGGAATAGGTATGGATTGAATAATTCAGACATTGTCCGTCAGACGCATAATTTAATTCCTTTATTAATCTGCCTGAATTGTCATACTGGTATTCGATATAGCTCTCTAATTTGTTATTGGTATATTTTTTGCTATCCACAAGCCTGCCTGCTGAATATTCAAAATCAGTATACTCCTGCATACCTGAGACCGGATATTCAACTGATTCTTTTAATTTTAGCCCATTACCTGAATATTCATAACTTAGGTTGCTTAGATTAATAAAACCTGTAGGTGAATTTATATTTGCGTTGTAACTTGTGATTTTTGACAGCTGACCTGAAGAATCATAATCGTACAGGTTATAACTTAAGATCCCGTTTATCGACCCATTCTCATACATAGGAGTGGATGTCTTGCTGATTTTTCCCTGATCATTGTATTCATACTCCTTCACTATCCCGATCATAGTCTGAGAATCAATATTGTATAGAAATTCTTGTTTGAGCCTGGCATTTCCCTGACCGGAATAAGATTGTTCTTTTTCACAACCTGATACAAGAAGAATAGCTGCACATAATATAATTTTTAGCGGCAGGTGCTTTTTCATGGTAGTCTTCTGTATTAGAGGTAAAAGATTGTCCTGCAAATATTATGCCATTATTGAAAGGCAGAAGGCAGAGGGCAGAAGGCAGAAGGCAGAAGGCAGAAGGTGCTTATACCACTCAGGACAGCAAGACCTCAAGACTGCAAGACTGCAAGATCTATTTCTTTACACCTTCCGGCAATAATTCCTTCAGCACCAGCGGATTTATGTTCTGACTGTCCTTTGAGGTGTAGACTACTGAACCTTTGCTTACATCAAGGATATATGTAAAGCCATTCTCGCCTGCGACTTTATCAACGGCTTTGAGTATTTTATCGAGTATCGGCTGAATAAGTTCAGAATTTCTTTTCTGCAGGGATTCAGTGGCATTTTGTTCAAACTCCCTGAGTCTTTTCTCTTTATCGAGCAACTCAGCTTCTTTGTTCTTCTTTACAATTTCAGATAAGCCAACCTGATTTTTTTCATAATCGTCAAGCATCTTGTTATAGACATCCGTCATGTCATCATATGTTTTCTGCATTTCCTTTGTTTCCCTCCCTAATACAGTGGCGGCACTGTCTCTCTCAGGCATTGCAGCCAGCAATTGGGCTATATCAACATGACCTATTTTTAGAGTAGTCTGCGAAAAGGATGTCATGGAAACCGAGATAAGCAAGGCTCCGAAAATGGTTGTCATCAAGTTTTTCATGTATATGAATATTTGGTCAGGCAAAATTATCAATAAAATTACAAGGGATTAGTATGATACCGGGTTAAGTAATAGTTAATTTGTGTTAAGGGGTAGTTAAATCATATAAAAATCCCCCGGGGAGGCCGGGGGATAATTTATTCGAAAAAAAAATTTTACAATATTCCGGATTACTTATTCTTCATATCATCATCCTTCTTCATATCGTGATGCATGTCAGATTTTGAATCCCATTTTTTCAGGAATTTTCCTGTGTTATCATAAAGAAGGGTTTCATTTTCGGTACCTTTCGATACATTTACCTCATAAGTAAGACCACTCTTCCCTGATAGACTGGAAGCGTCTTTAATTAAAAACCCCGGATATTCCTTAGCGACATTATCTGTTATTGACTTAGGCAGATCAGCAACACGTACACTCGTGCTACCAGTTGATGGCATTCGTGATACTGAAGAAGTATCTGCAGGACTTGGAGAAGTTTTCTCTGAGGGTGTCATCTGAGCATTCACAATCATACCCGACATCACCAATACCGTTATAAATATTACTTTTTTCATAATTTTTAATATTAATTTGTTAACGGGTCAAAGCTAAATAGCAATTCTGATTACAATCTGAAGATGGGTAAAAAAAATACTCAGTGCATGTTTATATGTTAGCTCTGTGCTCTTAGTTCTGCATTTCAAACTATGACTTCAGTGAAATCTGAAAACGTGTGTGGACAGACTTACTTCTTTTCCTGAACTTTAGCTTCAGCAGAACTCTTCTCAGGTTCTTTCCCTTCTTTGTTCTCCGGCTCGTTATCAAGAGCAGATGCTTTTTTAAACTCCTTCATGCCCTGGCCTATTCCTTTCATTAATTCCGGTATTTTTTTTCCTCCGAATAATAATACTATAACAAGTATTATTAAGATAAGGTGCATTGGGCTGCTAAAATCTAACATATTAGAACTATTAATATATTTCAAAAATAAAATCTGAATTTTTCAAAAAAAAGTCTATCCATTCAGTTTGTTATAATGGATAGACTCTTCTTATTTAGAACTTAAGTGATTAACTCCAGATGGATTATTTCTTCCTAGCAGTTTTATGTGCTGGTGCTTTTCCGCCAAGTTTCTTTATAAATTTACCATTACTGTCATAAACAAGCGTTTCAGTGGATGAACCTTTCGTTACAACTACATGATACATAGTAGCATTATTGGCCTCCATACTGCTGGCATCTTTTATAGTATAGCCGGCATAATCTTTTTCGACATTGTCTGTAATCGCTTTTGGAAGATCGGCTACCTTGACTGGAGTTGGAGCAGCTTTTGCTGTTGTTGTTGCTGAAGGTGATTTTGATGTTTTGGTTGTTGTCTGAGCATTAATTACTAATGCTGACATTAACAGGACCATAATAAAAATTACTTTTTTCATAATTAATTATATTGTTGGTTTAACATGACAAAATTATTAGTCAAATCTGAAGCAAAACTGAAGATGTAAATTATTTAACAAATAATTAATGAAATGTTAATTTCATTAAGGAAATTCTTCAACGGAATCCGGGTGGATGTTAGTGCATTATAGACGAAAGATGACAGCAGGATGGCCCTTTACGCCATTACGCCTTTACGCCTTTACGCCTTTAAGTATATATATCCTTCCTTCTATAAATCCGCCATGAGAGCAGGATAAGCAAAGATGTAATACCCAAAAAATATGCAAGATGCCATAAATCAAATGTATATGAAGGATTTATTGCATCTACATTTGCAAATTTAAACGGACTGATGTAACCTAGCTTTGAAGCACCCTGTTCATGTGTGATTTTTGACAGTGTATATATAAAATAGAAGAACAGCACCAGCCCAATTCCCAGGGTGGTTATAGGCTTTGCCCGTTTAACCAGTGTAGAAAGATATAATCCTGTAGCTCCGAACAGAATATTTAGTAATAATGTATATAATGAAAGAATTAAAAATGACCTGATACTGAATGGTCCGGTTTTGACTATTTCCATGCATATGAATCCTGCAAGTGATGTTATAAGGTTTAACAGGAATATATTGAGAAAAACAACAGCTGTCTTACTTACAAAAACCTCACTTCTTGAAATCGGACGTGTTAAAAGATATTCGGCTGTTTTATTATATTCTTCCTTTAGCAGAATATTTGATGAGAGTACTATCCCGAATATACTTCCCAGTACCATCATATATATAATATTGTTCACCGAATAAAATCCAAGCACCGACATAAGATCATTTAAGTTTGATATACCCTTGAACTGAAGGGCTCCCTTGGGAATAATACTGAGCATGCCGGTAATTTGTGACTGGTTCTCAATGAATGTACGATACACCGACATTGTAAGAATGATAAGCAATGTTATTATTATCGTCCATGTCATCAGACTGAATGCATTCCTTCTCATCTCTTTTAAAAACAGGTTTCTGTTCATTGTCCGGAAAATTTAATTTTTATAATAGTGAAGGAAAATTTCATCAAGAGATGGTTCTTCGATGGTAAGATTTTTCAGGTTTTTGTTTGAAAGAAACGCAATCAGAGCTTCAATTGTACCTGAGTACATAAATGACAGCAGATCCGCCCTTGTGGCAAATATGCTTTCAATACCCGGTATTGTGAATCTTTCTTTTTCGCCAGGGTCACCAAACTCAACCGAGACTCTTTTCAGCTGCTTTTTCCTGAGATTTTCTATATCTTCCAGTTGAATTATTTTCCCGTCCTTTATTATTGCAACTCTTTTGCACAGCATCTGAACTTCGCCAAGAATATGTGAGGAAAAGAAGATTGTCATCCCTTTTTTATTTTCCGACCGCAGAAGTTCAAAGAAAACCGATTGCATAAGCGGATCCAGCCCAGTTGTTGGTTCATCGAGTATGAGAAGTTTCGGATTGTGTACCAAACTTTGTATTATTGAAACTTTCTTTCGATTTCCAAGAGATAGTTCTGCGATTTTCCTTCCAGGCTCGAGTCCAAACATTTCCAGAAGCTCCGAAATCCTCTCTTCCCCATTTTCAGTGTTATAAAAATGAAGACAGTAAGAAAGGAATTCATGAACATCCATTGAGGAATATGCATTGGCGTCGGAAGGGATATAACCAACATTATTTTTGATCTTCTTTGTTTCTCTTATGACATCCATCCCCATTATGCGGGCACTGCCTCCGGTAGGGAAGATCATGTTCATTAAAATCCTGATTGTTGTGGATTTTCCGGCGCCATTTGGTCCGATGAATCCAAATATCTCTCCTTCGTTGATCTGCAGGTTGACATGTTCAATGCCCCTGGCTTTCCCGTAGAATTTTGAGAGATCAGTTATGTCGATAATTGGTTCACTCATATCTTGTTTATTATTTCATTGACCGCTTTGCGGGATAAGTTGTGCTCTGCGGTGAAGCATAGCGTTAGTTCTTAGTTTCTGTTACTGAGAGAGTCATTAAAGGCGACATCGTTCTTTATAGGTTAATTGCAGATTGATTAATCAGTCCGGGATGAATTTTTCCCAATTGAAAATATTTCTCTATCATTGACTTCAATGCGCTGCGGCTTATTGGTTTTGAGATATAATCGTTGCACCCGGCAAGAATTGCTTTTTCCCTGTCGCCGGTAAGAGCATATGCCGTTTGTGCTATTATCACTACATCTTTATTGAATTTCCGGATTTCCATTGTAGCTTCATAACCGTCAATAACAGGTATCTGAATATCCATTAGAACCAGGTCAATATCCCGATTATTACGACATATCTCAATAGCTTCAAGACCCGATTTTACCTTTAATACCTGGTTGCAAGACCGCCTGACTTCTCTTGAAAGAAACATTTCAGAAGCTTCATCGTCCTCAACAATAAGTATTTTCTGAATTTTAAGCTCCCCGGGATATTCTTCCGGAGTGGGGAAATATTCTTTTATAACTGATTCAACCATGTAAGGAAGAGTAAAATAAAATACGGATCCCTTTTCGGGTTCACTCTCCACCCGGATTTTTCCACCAAGCATTTCAACATACGCCCTGGCGATGGCCAGACCAAGGCCTGCTCCCTGGTATGCTTTGCGGTCAGTAATCTCAGCCTGTATAAACCGTTCAAATATAGCTTCATGTCTGTCTTTTGGAATTCCGATTCCTGTGTCTTTGACGAAAAATTCAAGTTCTGCTGATGGCCCGTCTGATTTACGGATATATCCGAATTCAATTGATCCTTCCTTCGTATATTTTATGGCATTCTTAACAAGATTGATCAGGATAGCATAAAATTTTTCAGGATCTGTTTTAATAGTTGCTTCATCATGTGGAAGTGAAAGTAAGATCGAAAGCTTTAGACCATTCTTTTCAGTCTCAGGTTTAAAGAACTTATAAATATATTCAATCTGCTCATTTATATTCGATGCCTTGATCTCAATTTTCATGAGTCCGGATTCTATTTTTGAGATATCAATAATGTCATTAATAATAGAGAGCATGCGCTTACCGCTTTTCTCAATGATGTTGATACAATCCTGTTGCTGCTGACCTGTGAGATCAGGCTCCTTCAGGATCTCGGCAAAACCGAGAATGCCATTCATCGGGGTCCTGATTTCATGACTCATGTTCGCAAGGAAGGAAGACTTTAGCTTGTCGGACAGTTGAGCTTTTTCCTTTTGCCTGATGTAAAACTTCAGTGCAACAGTTATTAATAAGATACTTAAAAAAAGATATATCAGCATCCCGGTATAGATATCAATCAGACGGGCGGAATTGCTTTCATAATTTCCAATGACAGCCGGGAAGCGGTACTCGATGTAGAATAATCCGGTAATGTTCGCAAAGACAATTAAGGAAAAAACAACTTTTTCTTTTTTTGAGAAGAATATGAGAATAATTGACTCAAGTACAACGAAGAGATAAAGTATCGGACCTGTTGATCCGTAGTTTATAAACCATTGCACATTTAACAAGACTATACCTATTATAATAATAATATATTTTGAGAAAAGATAATTTTCTTTTTTCCATGTATAGAAATATAAAAGAGTAAAAATAGCGGAGGTGCTGATTGTACAAATAATTGGAAAGCCCAGAAGACCTATGCTGAGGTTGACTATTGTTCCTGCAAAGCCTAATAAAGCACTGAGAAAACTAAAAACCAGAACTAGATAGTTGTCTAATCCTATTTCATCAGGATTTTTAAAGAAAAAATGGCTTATTCTTCTAAACATACAATATCGGTGTGAAATATTGTTCACGAAAATCACCAATGTCACACTTTAGATTCAGGCTTAATTGATCTGCATAGTGTGCGCACATAGCAAAACATAAGTCAATGTCTTTCAATGAATATCTAAATTTATGCAATTTATTGCAATTTTGCAGATAAAGTAAGATTTATTTATTGTACAGAACTGCTTCCTCATGTCGCTCCGATCAAATGCGATATGGGTCTATGAGCGATCGGATGAAAATTTCACAGGGTATGATATAGTAACCTTGCCATGGAGAGGACCTAACGTGGAAAAGCCAGTGGCTCTGACAACTTTTCGCCGGATAGGATTGTCATTCGCAACCGGTGCTAAATTCTTATCAATTAAGAGATTTCAATATTGAAATGAAATCCGGCGATATGTGGTCAATATGTCCGGCTTTTGCACTTGAGTATAGTTTACAGATTTATGACAATTCATGTATTAATTATTCTGCGCAAAAAGCTGATCATATCTTTTCACAATAAGATCATGGTACCCAGTTTTCATTTCCTCCGGTAGAAAACTTATATCAATAAATTTGTGCCAATCCTCAATTAACATTTTAAACTTATTAAATATATTTTCAATGGCTTTATTATCGACATGAAATCTGCTCATTGCTTCTATAAAGTCTTTCTTCTTGATTTTCTTCTTTTTACCGTTTAAAGTCAATGCTAATTCTTCTTGGTCTCCTTCAACCACCAGTGCTGAAGCAACCATATCGTATGCGGGACTTAATATATATCCCATATCCGGATTGTCAATCAGTGAGAAATTTTTTAAATGCATGTCTGCATTGCCAGTAAGGAATGAAAATAGGACCTGTTCAAAGAAATTAGTTACATCTAATCCTGGATTTACCGAATATTTAAAAATTGCTTTTGCTATCTGTTCATGCGATCCTTGATATTTCTGTTCTGTTAACCTTTCTGTAAGCTGACACATGTCTTCCATATGTATTTTCAGTTTATTTCTTCTGTCAATTCGCTTAGTTATGTACGATAGGTTTCCGGAACTCAATCTGATTAGAGAATGGGGTACGACTTCAATGCCTGAAATTTCTGCTAAATGCATTGTAACATCTTCAAGTTCAGGAAGGAATTTGTATTGTTTGGTTGGTGGTTTTAAAATATAGCCACCCCAAAGTCCTACAATAGTAAACCGTTGAGGTTCATCTTTTTTAGATAACTTCTCTATGTGAAGGGATAATTTAGGCTGTACGCCAGTAATAGTTGACTGAGATTTTATTACTTTTTCCGCAAGTTGAAGCATGTGATCATCTGAATATGGTAATTCAGGTGGGATAGGTGTTCCAAATATCTTCCTGGAACATGATGGATGAAATTCGGATGTTTCTTCTCCTGATTCATCATAACAATATAAACATCTTCGCATACTCATATATTAAGAGTTATCTTCTTCAATACTCACTGCACCGATGCAATCCTTGCAGCAGGCTAGTAACAATCCCATTCGGTCCCGGACATTAAGTTTCCAGTTTTTTTCAGCGATTTCCAACAGCCATCCTTCAGGAATCAACCCATCAAAAAAAGGAAACATCGTTTTGCTAACGTGAGGTTTATCCTGTAAAGGAAGCGTTAAGCTGACTGGTTTGACTTTAGATATGGTCAAGTAATTTGTGTCGTATAAAAATGCATAACCATCATCGGTCTCAGTTAAATAACCGGCCAGTTCCTTCTGCATATAGACTTTTGCTTTTCTCATTCATTGATAAGTTTAATCCGGTTAATTGGTTGTGGTCCCAGCTCCATCCCAAATAGTTGAAGTACTTGGTTTACTTTATCCATCCTCAAAGTAGTTTTTCCCTGCTCAAGATCACGTATAAATCGTATTCCTACGCCAGCTTTTTCCGCTAATTGCTGCTGTGTAAGATTCAACTTCTTTCTTTTCTCCTTGAGAAAGTCTGATAATGTCATTGATCCTTGTTCCATATTTTGTTTTATACCTTATCGGGTATAAAGATAGTCATTTCTGTATACTTTATACCTTATCTGGTATAAAATCGGGTGTTTTGGCATAATTTATACCTTATCGGGTATAAAAACAGGTGTTTTGGTATAATTTATACCTTATCGGGTATAAAGTGAGCATAAATTTACATGGAAACACTTATGGTCAGTCCATCTATAATAAAATTGGTGCTGTGAAAACCATTTATTTATTATGAAAAACATTTAAGAAACAGGCCATTTCATGAAAAACACTTATAAAAGGTGGAAAAGCCAGTGGCTCTGACCACTTATCGCCGGATAGGATTGTCATCCGTAACCGGTGCTAAATTATTATCAATTAAGAGATTTCAATATTGAAATGAAATCCGGCGATATGTGGTCAATATGTCCGGCTTTTGCACTTGGGGGTAAAAATGAAAAACCCTGAAACAGAGGCTATTTCAGGGTTTTGCTGTAAATTGCATTTTCAATCTGCGGAGAAAGAGGGATTATTTTCAATGATCCCTGGGGGGAACCTTACAGAACAATCACTCCCTTATTCGCTTCGCTCATAAGGTATTTTTATTTTCAGCTAACTTCGTCAATGTAAAGCATTACTCGTTATCTGAAAATAAAAATCCCGCAGCAAGCTGCGGGAGTGATTTTTTCTGCGGAGAAAGAGGGATTCGAACCCCCGGAACCGTGGTTACAGTTCAACGGTTTTCAAGACCGCCGCATTCGACCGCTCTGCCATTTCTCCTTTTTCCTGCATTTCTCCCTTTTCCGGTCATTTTGTTCAAAGGGAGAATTTTATTCGCTCGCAAAGATAAGATTTTTTTGATTTTTTAGAATTATTTTAAAAAAAATATGTAATAGGCAAATAATCAAATAGATACAGCTTTTATCAACAGATTATGAACATATTTTTAAAAAAGAAATTCTCTCTTCGCGGATTAGTGAGCGCTTGCGACATTTTGTACAAACTTTGGTTTTCATGCAAAAAAATGACAGTTTTAACCTAAAAGTGGCACTATTTGTGGAAAAACGGCAAAATAAATTTGCATATGAATTAAAAAAAAATAAATTTGTATTCAATTAGTAAGATAGGTCTAACCTTTAAATCTTCGCATTATGACAAAAAAAGAATTAGTAAGTGCAATTGCAGCTGATGCTGAACTTTCAATTAAAGATGCCGGCAAAGCATTAAACGCATTCGTTGGAGCATTTGGAAAATCAATGAAAAAAGGTCAGAGAATCCAGCTTCCGGGCCTTGGGACTTTCAAAGTTGACAAAAGAAGTGCAAGAGTAGTTCGTAACCCTCGCACAGGTGCTAAATTGAACGTTCCTGCTAAAAAAGTTGTAAAGTTCAAAGCAGCTCCAGCACTTAACAAAGGTCTTTAATCTTAACTGATTGAGATTGCTGAAGGGGTGTTTTTACACCCCTTTTTTTGTGCAAACCATACAATTCAATGGTCTTAGGTTAAAGTTAGGGTCAGATTTACTCCATCCTTACTCTGCACTGCTCTATACTCAAATATAGCGTTTGGATCGGAAAGTAAAAAACAGCATTTGAGAAAGCAAAATGGCTATTTTATAGCAATCCAAAATAAATACTGCGTTATAGTATTGAAAATGGTAATATACTTTTATTTTTGGCGTTTATTTTCGGGGAATGATTAGACTGAACAATTACAGCTATAATTCATTTTTTACATTTGAGATCTTAATAAAAATATTTATTACGTATTAACTAATATTAAATTATTATGCTAGATTTTAGTAGCCCAATGCACCTGATTTTGATTCTTCTTGTTGTTGTATTATTATTTGGTGGAAAAAAGATTCCTGAATTGATGAAAGGAATTGGTCAGGGTATGAAAGAATTCAAAAAAGCTTCCCGGCTTGATGATGAATCTGAAAACACTCCAACCGGGTCAGGTAACACCGAGGTTAAAGTACCGGATAAAAAATAAGAGGCTCAAACTCATAGAATAATCTCGATTGTTTGAAACTGGTTGGTTTTATTTCCTTAAAATCAGACTATACTCAGATGGTATCTTTCTGTATTTTACTATCTGGTTATGTAAGTGTTTCAAGGAAGGCAATATTTTTTTAGGAAAGAAAAATTTTCCTGATCACTTTCTTTTATAAGATAATGAAAAGTATAAAAAAGGTTCTTCTTACTATCTTATTGGTAATACTGCTAATCCTTATGATGAAGATAGTATCAGTTTTAGGCAAAGTTATCGGGTTACTGCTGTTGGTGGTAGCAATCCTATTATTTGGCGGTTTGTTGCTTTAATAATATTCATATAGACCTGTTCAGAATTTCAGTTAAAAGATCGGTCAATCTTTTGTGCAATGAACTGAAGATTCTAAGTATATCTGTCTTGGTTCATACCCTAGAACGACACCTTTTCACGGCGGGATATGAGGTTGCAGCAGCTTATCTGACTCGCAGAGAAGCAGGGACAGTGGAAATCATACTATGAAGCAGGAAAGATAAGAACTTCAGAGGCTGTAAAAGCATAGCTAAATCCTGAAATGAAGATCGGCTTTGAACAAAAAAGTGATTCCCTGGAAAAAACCTGCGGAACAATAATGGGGAATATTTGTTATATGGAAAGTTAACAGGACTTTAATCTTTGGAAAAACGATAATGTGGTTTTTGAATTGAATCGACTTTCAGGAAAACATCAGTAGTTTTACAACTTTAACCTATTTAGTAAAATTTCTTGAAAAATATTTATTAATTTTGATTGTGAAATTCTTTGAAACTTAGCTCTGTAGATGAATTGTATTATAGTTGATGATGATATACTTGACCTGTAAAATTCTCGAAGGGTTCGTTAATAAATCCACTTCTCTTAATCTCATTGGTGTCTTCAGTGATTCATTGCTGCAAGAGATGTTTTAACCAAGCGTAAGGATATAGATCTAGTTATTCTCGATATCCAGATGCCGGAGATGAATGGATTTGATTTTATCCGCAGTCTCGAATTTCCTCCAAATATCATAATTGTATCATCAGCAGAAGAATTTGCTCTGAAAGCGTTCGATTTCAACGTAGTTGATTACCTGCTCAAACCTATTACATACGGACGTTTCTGTAAAGCCATTGATAAAACAATCAGATACTTTACGAGCAAAGAAGTCACAAATAGCGGCGATGAGGAAATATTCATTAAAAAAGGGTCATCGCTTGTCAAACTTAAACTTACCGAGATCATATTTATTGAAGCTCTTGAAAATTATGTTACTCTGAACACCAACGATGACAAGTTTACAATTCATTTTACCATGAAGGCAATTGAGAACCAGCTGCCTTCCGGAGTATTTATCAGGGTACACCGGTCATTTATTATCAACAAGAGCATGATCCAGACGATTAAAGAAAACAGTCTCGATCTGATGGTCGGAAAGACAATTAAAAACATTCCGGTCGGGAAATCATTCAGAGACTCACTTCTGAACGATATTAATGTGATGGCACGGTAATCACTTAACTTCTCATGCTTACAAATCGTCAATTATTCCTGCAGCACCTGGGGCAAACTTCAGCTGGCTCCGATGATGCTTGAAATTGAAAGGGCTGAAGGTATTTATATGTACGGACCTGGCATGGAGAAAATTACATTGATCTTATTTCCGGAGTCTCAGTCAGCAATACCGGTCATGGCCATCCAAAAGTAGTTGAAGCAGTTAAGAACCCAGGTTGACCTGTATATGCATCTGATGGTTTATGGTGAGATTGATTCAGAATCCCCAGGTTAAATACGCTGAACGACTTACAGAAATTCTCCCATCATCTCTTAACTCAGTATATTTCGTTAACTCAGGCAGCGAAGCTGTTGAAGGCGCTTTGAAACTTGCAAAAAGATATACCGGTAAAAGCCGGATAATATCATTCAGGAATTCGTATCACGGAAGCACTCATGGTGCACTGAGTATTCAGGGAAGCGAGATTTACAGAAATGCCTTCAGACCACTCTTGCCCGATACTTTCCTGATTGATTTCAATGATGAAAACTCTCTTGACGCAATAACAAAAAATACAGCATGCGTTATAGTTGAACCTGTTCAGGGAGAAGCCGGAATAATTTATCCGGAAAATGACTTCCTGCAAAAAGTAAGAGACAAGTGTAACTCGACGGGTGCTTTGCTGATATTTGATGAAATCCAGACAGGCTTTGGACGTCTTGGACATATGTTTGCTATCGAAAAATTCAGAGTTGTTCCCGATATATTGCTTCTGGCAAAAGCCCTTGGCGGAGGTATGCCATTGGGCGCGTTTATAGCTTCCAGGGAAATAATGTCGGCATTTGTATCAAATCCTTCTCTGGGTCATATCACAACGTTTGGTGGACATCCTGTCTGTTGCGCGGCCGGGCTGGCCTCGCTTAACGTTATTATTGATGAGAAGCTGGCCGAAAGCGCTAATTCAAAATGTGCCCTTTTTAAAAAGAAGCTTTCCCACCCTCTGATATCGGAAATCAGAGGAGAAGGATTATTGCTTGCGGTCAGACTTTTAGATGCCTCATATATACCATATGTCATTGCTCATGCTCCGGAACATGGCCTGGTACTTGATTATTTCCTCTTCTGTGACGATGCTTTCAGAATTGCCCCGCCTCTGATTATAAATGAATCCGAAATCTCTCAGGCCTGCAAGCTTCTGAATGATCTTCTTGATAATGCGTCAGGTAATTCAGGTAAAAAATGAAGCAATCATTATACATCTTTCTGTTTCTGTTCTTATCAACTGGCCTGGTCAAAAGCCAGACTCCTGAAAAAGATACGTCAACAAAGCTAGAGGAGCTATTTGACAGACTTGTAGGCAATTATGATGACAATGAACGTATAAGCATCAATGACTCAATACAACTGATACTCGAGGATTTTGTAAAATCAGACTCAGTATTTACTTACAGGTTCACAAACCTCAGATACCTTGGTCAGATTATGTCGCCCGATTCCCTTATTAAAATAGTAACCTGGAATCTCGTTCTGGAAAATCAGCCCGGCAGGTATTACTGCTATTTCGTCAGGAAGGACCAGGGAGTGGATAATAAAATATACAGACTATCAACCAGTTATAATGAAAATCCGGTCAGAGACGATACAACATATACTGCATCTGACTGGTATGGTGCACTCTACTATGATTTGAAACCTTTTATTATTGATAACAACAGGTGCTGGGTCCTTCTCGGAATAGATTATGGAAATGCAAATGTCAGCAGGAAAATCATCGATGTATTGACTTTTAAACCTGATGGAACAATTATACTTGGGAAAAAATGGTTTGACTCAGGAAAGGACCTGCGTTTCAGAGCTGTTTTTGAATATGCGTCCAATGCGATGATGTCGCTGCGTTTCAGATCAGATAATTCAATAGTTTTTGATCACCTGGTGCCATTTTCACCTTCAAAGAAGGATGATCACGAATTTTATGGGCCTGATTATTCATTTGATGCTTATAACTACAAAGACGGATTGTGGAAGCTTGTGATTAATGTTGACGTCAGGAATGAGTGACTCTCTGGCTGGCGCCGATTTGGCTTCGCCGAACGCGCCGTAGGCAAATCCGTGCCAGCGGAGCTGATAATTATATTTTAACTTTGCGTACTTTGCGCCTTCTTAGCGAGCTTTGCGGTTAAAAAGGCTTTTTCAATAACCTTTGGCCATAAATTTTGCTATATTCACACAGTTATGCCGAAAAATATTAAAACTCATCTTTACTGTTATGATGACCACAGGGGATTCTCTGAGGATGTCAGGAAGCGGTTTACGGATTTGTCGAGATATACTGTGGTTTCTTTTCAGACCCGTGAAGAGTTAATTAATCATCTTGAAGCAGAAAAAGAAAGCAAGTTCTGCAAAATAGCAATACTTGGACTACATGATACAAATGAGCAATTCGAGATGATAAATCAGCTTACAATGGAGATTCAAAGAATAGATTCCAAAACCGGACTTATTCTTCTGGGACCGGCTGACAAGATGGAAACAATAAAAAAAATTGCAAAGTTCAATATTGATGCATACGTCCCCAAAAATGCTAATTCAATTCTTCGTATTCATAACACCGTAAAAAAACTCATCAGTGAACATAGTCTGGGGGTTTTCAGAAAAAAGTCTGTTTTATCAGTTTATATTTTACTCGGATTCCTTCTACTGGCACTCGCCTTGTTAGTTGCTGCTTATTTTCAGATGCCGCAATATTTTTAGGAATACACATCCCCTTTGGATGTCGACTCAGGATAAAATTCATCTACAGCATTTTGTTCTACCCCTAAATCCCTCAAGGGGGACTTTCAAGGTTATTCCCGGAATACTCAAAAAGCCTTTGTTTGGTTCTCCCCCTTGGGGGAGTCAGAGGGGTAAAAACAAAGGCGTTTATTATTTATTCAGGGTGTGAACGAACTTAGTTTTAGTAATCAGTGTGACTATTTGTCATATCCATACTAACGGCACATCTTTTGAAAGTAAACGGGCAGATTCGTTATGTTAAACACTAAATATATATTATATGGAAACCGGAAAGATTGGAGTAACAACTGAAAACATTTTCCCGATAATAAAAAAATTCCTTTATTCTGATCATGAGATTTTCCTGCGCGAGCTTATTTCAAATGCTGTAGATGCAACACAGAAGCTTAAAACCATGGCTCTTGCGGGGGATTATAAAGGAGATATCGGAGATACAACCATACATGTATCAGTTGATAAAAAGAAGAAAACAATTAAAGTTTCCGATAGAGGAATAGGCATGACCAAGGAAGAAATCGATAAATACCTCAACCAGATTGCATTTTCAAGTGCCAATGATTTTCTGGATAAATATAAAGATCAGTCAAGTGCCATAATTGGTCATTTTGGCCTTGGTTTTTATTCCTCATTTATGGTATCTGATAAGGTTGAAGTAATCTCAAAGTCTTATCAGGAGGGGGCTAAAGGCGTTAAATGGACATGTGACGGAAGTCCTGAGTTTTCAATTGAGGAAGTCGAAAAGGAAAATGTCGGAACAGATGTTATTCTTTATATCGATAAGGAATCAAAAGATTTTCTTGAAGATGGTAAAGTTGAACAGCTGCTGAAAAAATACTGCAAGTTCCTGCCTGTTGAAATTGCATTCGGAAAAGAAACAGAATGGAAAGACGGTAAATATGTCGAAACAGGCAAAGACAAAATAATTAACAATACAAAACCTGCCTGGACACTAAAACCTGCTGATCTTAAGGAAGACGACTATAACAAATTTTACAGGGAGCTTTATCCTTCAGGTGATGATCCATTGTTTTATATTCATCTTAATGTTGATTATCCTTTTAAGCTTACCGGGATTCTTTATTTTCCGAAGATTAAGAGCAATATCGAAATTCAGAAGAATAAAATTCAATTATACAGCAACCAGGTTTTTGTTACCGATTCAGTTGAAGGAATTGTTCCTGAATTTCTTAACTCTTTTGCATGGAGTGCTTGATTCCCCTGATATCCCGCTTAATGTTTCAAGAAGTTATCTTCAGAGTGATTCAAACGTTAAGAAAATCTCAAGCCATATAACTAAAAAAGTGGCCGACAGGCTAAATGATATATTTAAAAATAACAGGCCAGAATTTGAGAAAAAATGGGATAATCTGAAGCTTTTTATTGAGTATGGTATGATAACCGAAGAGAAGTTCTATGAAAAAGCTTCAAAGTTTGCTCTTCTGAAAAATACCGATGATAAGTACTTCACTTTTGAAGAATATGAGAAGCTCATAAAAGAAAACCAGACGGATAAAAACAATACACTTATCTATTTATACTCAACATAATAAAACAGATCAGTTTACCTACATCGAGAAAGCAAAAAGCAAAGGATATGATGTTCTGCTTCTTGATGGTCAGCTCGATGTGCATCTTATCAATCAGCTGGAAAGCAAACTGAAAGATACACGATTTGTCAGAGTTGATTCGGATGTTGTTGATAAGCTTATATTGAAAGAGGAAACCCGTGAGTCGAAATTATCGGAGGAACAAAAAAATGATCTGAAAAGTGTTTTTAATGTCAAAGTAAAAACAAAAGAAATTTTTAATGTTGTTTTTGAAACACTTGATGAAAATGAAGCTCCTGTAATTATAACACAGTCGGAGTTTATGCGCCGTATGAAAGATATGTCGGCAATGGGAGGGGGAATGAATTTTTATGGTGAACTGCCTGATAGTTATAATCTTGTTGTTAATCCAAACCACCAAATTGTAAATAAAATATCAGAGGATCTTCTGACTAAAGAAGGAGCAAGGCTTGATGAAAACAATAAGGAAAGGATCAGAATTAAAGAAGAGATTGATTTTACTGAGCAGGAGCACAAAAAAAAGAAACCGGAAGAGATCAGTCAGGTGGAAAAAGATGATCTTGAAAAATTACGCAAAGAGCTTACAACCACTGAGAATACGCGAAAAGATATTCTTGAGTCATATGGTGCTGACAATAAGGTTGTTAAACAGCTAGTTGATCTAGCCTTACTGGCTAATAATATGCTGAGAGGTGAAGAGCTGAGTGTGTTTGTAAAGAGGAGTGTGGATTTGCTGTAACCTCTCTGTCGCTTCGCGACATCTCCGCTAAAGGGGAGAAAAACTTGTTCTTTTATCGAGATTATTTTTACGTACAGAAATTTCTCCCCCCTTGGGGGGAGTGCCCGAAGGGCGAGGGGGTCCAATCTCAAATCATGCGGGATATCTCGCCTTTTACATAATCAATTGCTGCCCGTGTAGGTTCTTTTTCGAGCTCCATTATTTTCTCAAGGAGTTTCTTGCTTAGATCCAATCCTGATGAATCAGCCGGAAGCTTTTCAGCTTCACTGTTTATAATTTTTATCATATTGGATCTGGCATTTCTCACAACCTCCCATGCTTGCTGACTCATATAGATCTGTTGTGACAGATTATGTTCAAATTCACTCCTGATTGCGTTAAGCATGGCGGAATGTAATTGCGATGCAGTCATGTCTGATAAACTCACCCTGACGATAAGCGATTCAAGGGAAATTCTTTCAAGAAACAGAACTATCCTCTCATAAGCCTGAAGCTTAATCGGAGTAACAATCCGGCTATTCTGAAGGATCAGTTCCTGTTTACGTTTATCCTGATCATTTTTTATCAGATTTCTTAAAACTGCCCATGCTGTAAAAAAGACAATCAGCGCAGGTATAGTGATTTTTAAAATGTCGGTCAAAGCTTCCATTTTGTTTAATTTTATACAAACCTAATTATATTTTAGTCAAAAGGCAAAAGTCTTAAAGTCCAGCCTTGTTTTCTTTATGTTTTTTTTTACCACAAAGGAACACTAAGGTTTACACTAAGGCACACAAAGGATATTATCATTAACAAGGTTTCATGTTGGCACAAGAGAAATTTAGAGTTCCCCTGTAACTGATCCCTTTGTGTTCCTTTGTGAACTACTTTGTGACCTTTGTGGTTAATGGATTTCCATTTTTTGTTACTGGTAATCCAATTTTAGTTTCTACTTTTATTCCATCATATTTCCAGCGTAACAAAAGCAAAAATCATGGAATACATATCCGACAGAATTAAATCACTCTCAGTCTCACAGACACTTGCAATGGCACAGAAAAGCAGGGAATTAAAAGCAAAAGGCATTGATGTAATAAGCCTTAGCCTGGGTGAGCCTGATTTCAATACACCTGACTACGTTAAGGAAGCAGCAAAAAAAGCGATAGATGATAATTATTCCAAATATCCTCCTGTACCCGGGTATGCCGATCTGCGTGAAGCAATTTCAAAAAAATTCAAAGAGGAGAATGGGATAACTTATTCACCGGAACAGGTTATTGTGTCTGCTGGAGGTAAGCACTCTCTTATAAATGTTATTTTGTCAATTGTCAATCCTGGCGATGAGGTAATCATTCTTGCACCTTATTGGGTCAGTTATTACGACCAGGTTATTTTTGCTGAAGGCAAGCCAGTTATTATTAAGGCTAAACTTGAAAATGATTTCAAGATCAGACCTGAACAGCTTGAAGCAGCAATAACAAAAAAAACCCGCCTCGTAATTTTCAATTCTCCGTCTAATCCTACCGGGATGGTCTACAACCGGGAGGAAATGGAAAAGATTGCAAGAGTTATTGAGAAGCATGAAGGTGTCTTTATTATTTCAGATGAAATTTATGAGCACATAATATTCACGGGAGAGCATGTAAGCATGGCTTCTTTCGATTTTATATACGACAGGGTGATTACTGTAAATGGAGTATCTAAGGGATATGCAATGACAGGCTGGAGAATAGGGTATATTGGTGCCCCTTTGTGGATTGCCAGTGCGTGCAATAAACTACAGGGACAATTTACTTCCGGTGCGTGCTCCATAGCCCAGAGGGCAGCACTGGCTGCAATCCAGGGGAAAGGTGATTCCCGAAAGATAATGAAAGATGCATTTCTCCGCAGGCGCGATCTGATCTGTGGACTTTTAAAAGAAATAAAAGGTATTAAAATAAGAATTCCGGAAGGAGCTTTTTATGTAATGCCCGATATCAGTTATTATCTCGGTAAGTCGTACGGTGAAACTAAAATTGCCAATTCAGATGACCTGGCACTTTACCTTCTCGACAATGCTCAGGTTGCAACAGTTGGAGGTGATGCATTCGGTGCACCTGAATGCATACGGATTTCATACGCAACTTCTGATGATCTGCTGGTTGAAGCCGTAAAAAGAATTAAAAATGCTTTGGAAAAACTGGCATAACACTATCTCTGTGGCTCTCTGTGTTCCTCTGTCTCCGTGTTAGTTCTTCATTTTTTTGTTACACAGAGAGTCACTGAGAAGCACAGAGTGACACAGAGAAAATCCAATTTGGTTTATTTAGATGTTAAATGCCAGAAGCCGCAGATCTCACACTGATATGTGCTCAATTCTATTCTCCTGTTTTCGTTAACATATCTGATTGCCTCCTGGGCATCGGCTTTAGTTCTGTACATTGTTTTCTTGCATGGAGGCTCAATAGGATAGATCTTTTCTATTTTTGAAAGTTTGTATTTCACCTTATTCAGTACTTGTTATAAGATACAACCTCGTCTTCCGGCTTTCTCCTTTTCTCCCTTTGCTCGCTTAACGAGTACCCCAGAGTAATAAGCAATTCAACTCTTTTTGACTTTGGAATTGACAACAGTTTTCTTATTTCTCCTTCGTCAAACCAGCCTATGATACATGATCCTATGCCTTCAGCTTTGGCCTGAATACAAATGTTTTCGGTGGCTATTCCCAGATCAATCAGAGAGTAATCTTTATTTTTTATAGTGGCTCCGACTTTTGATGAAAGGTTGGGTTTTTCTCTTACAACAACAATGATTACCTTAGCCTGACCGACAAATCCATTCATACCTATAAGTTTAGCAGATGCTGCTTCTGCAACCCTGGCAATAAGTCCTGATTCTGTAACAACAATAAATTTCCAGGGCTGTGCATTACATGCCGAAGGAGCCATCCTTCCTGCCTCAATTATTCTACTGAGTTTCTCTTCCTCAACCTGTCGGTCGCTATATTTTCTGTCGCTCTGACGACTGATAATGAGACTCAGGATTTCTTTACCATCAAACATTATTAGTAATTATTTGGAAGCAGCTCAAAATAAGCTTCGGGATGAAGACATGCAGGACAATTTTTAAGAGGCTTGGTACCAAAATGAATGTAACCGCATTTCCTGCAATACCAGAATACTTTCTCATCACGCTGAAAAACTTTATCCTGCATGACATTTGCAAGCAGTTTTCTGTATCTTTCTTCATGGGTCTTCTCTGCAACAGCAATCGCCTTAAAAGCTGCGGCAATGTTCTTAAATCCTTCTTCTTCTGCAACGACAGCAAAAGCAGGATAAAGATCAGTCCATTCTTCATGTTCACCTTCGGCTGCAGCAAGCAGATTATCTTTTGTAGTGGCTATCTTGCCGGCAGGGTAAGATGCAGTAATTTCAACCATTCCACCTTCCAGGAATCTGAAAAATCTTTTTGCATGTTGTTGTTCCTGCAAAGCAGTGGCAGTAAAGATTCCGGAAATCTGTTCAAATCCTTCTTCTTTTGCAACCTTGGCTGCAAACTCGTACCTGTTCTTAGCCTGTGATTCTCCGGCAAAGGCCTTCAATAGGTTTTTTTCTGTTTTTGTTCCTTTTAAACTTTTTTCCATAGCAGTTTATTTTGATAAAATTAGAAATAGAGTCACCAAATAAATTGATATAATTACTCAAGATAATTATTGTAAATATAACTATCTTTATTCTTAAATAGAGAATCAACCTGAAGAGGTTGGGTAAATAAATAATTTAAAATTATAATGACATGGTAATTGTACTCTTTTTTCTGGCTATTATCGTTCTTGTCGTTCTGATGTTTGTGTCTATTTATAACAGACTTATCAGGCTAAGAAATAACAGGGAACAGGCTTTTGCCGACATCGACGTCCAACTGAAGCAAAGACATGATCTCATACCTCAGCTTGTCGATTCAGTTAAAGGTTATATGGGACATGAGCGCGGAGTTTTAACAGAGATTACAGAGGCTCGTTCCAATGCAATCAAAGCAACTTCAATAAATGAAAAAATTGCTGCTGAAACCAGGTTGTCAACTGCACTTGACGGCTTGAAAGTATCTGTCGAAGCCTATCCTGATCTGAAGGCCAGCCAGAATTTTATGGAGCTCCAGAACGAGATTTCAGATATTGAGAATAAAATAGCTGCTGCCAGACGATTCTTTAATTCAGCTACCAAGGAATATAATGTTTCAACTGAACTCTTTCCATCGAACCTGGTCGCCACATTGTTTAATTTCAAGCGTGAACCGCTGTTTGAATTAGGAGCTCAGAGGGCAGAAGCCGAACAACCGCCAAAAATTCAGTTCTGATATTATGAAGTATTTTGGTTTGCAGAGCCAGATTTGGAGAAACAACACCAATTCAGTAATTATCCTGGTAATGTTTCCTATAATCTTTTTCGTGCTTACTTGGCTTTTCTTCTTTTTTCTTTCCATGAAGTCAGATCAGCAATGGTCGGTCTACCAGGTCAATCATAGTTTCCTGGTGACGGTTCCCTTTATTATTATAGGCGTATTAATATGGTTTACAGTTGCGTGGTTTTCTCATACTTCGATGATAAACTCTGCAACTGATTCAAAACCTCTTTCAAGGAATGAAAATAAAAGAGTCTATAATCTTGTTGAAAATCTATGTATCTCAACAGGGATGACCACTCCGAAAATAAATATTATTCCTGATGATTCACTGAATGCGTTTGCCAGTGGTCTTAATTCAAAAACATTCTCAATTTCTTTATCAAGAGGCATTATAGATAAGCTAAATGATGAAGAGCTTGAAGCCGTTATTGCACACGAACTGACTCATATAAGGAACCGCGATGTGAGGCTGCTCATAATATCAATTATTTTCGTGGGAATATTTGCATTTGTTTCCCAGGCTATATTCAGATCAATTCAATTTGGAAGGTTCGGCAGAGGTAAGAAGGATGGAGGTGTGGCAATAATAATCGCACTCTTGCTGGCGCTTGTCGGCTTGCTTATCTCTTCCCTTTTCAGGTTTGCCTTATCAAGAAAACGTGAATATCTTGCTGATGCAGGATCTGCTGAACTGACCCATCATCCATTGGCGCTTGCTTCAGCTTTAAGAAAAATAGCTGTTGATCCGACTATTGAAGCTGTAAAAAGGAAAGACATTGCACAGCTTTTTATTGAGAATCCGCAAGACATACCCGGGAAAAAAGCATTTACAATTTCTTCGCTGTTCTCCACACATCCTCCACTCAGCAAAAGAATACAGATACTGGAACAGTTCTGATTTATCGAATCACATATAAATCCGGAGAACTTTGGCCTAAATCAGAATCGTATTGATTTGAGTTTAAATTTGGCTTAACTTTGATTAGGCAAGTCATCGTCTGAATCCCACAAATCCAAACGACCATGAAAAATATTATCTTGATATTCTTTGCAAGTCTTTCCGTGATTTTCAGTCAGGAATCTTATTCTCAGACATTAGGTGTTAAAGCCGGATTGAATTTATCAAATGTTGTTTCTAAAAATAATCCTGCCGATTTTATTCTTCAACCTGGTTTTCATGCAGGGGCTTCAGCTGAATTTCCGATCAACAGAGCTATTCTATTCGAAATGGATTTGCTTATTTCAACTAAAGGCTACGGGGAAAGATCTGAAATTCAATTCGTAGAAATGCGTGAAGACGTCCGAAGTTATTATCTGGAAGTACCATTGCAGGCTAAAGCTTTTTTTGAAATTCCTACAATGACACTTTCCGTTTCTGCAGGCCCATATCTTGGTTTTGGGATCTATGGAAAAGATAAAGGAAGCATCAATGCATATGGTGACTTATCTTCCTGGTCGAATAAGATTGCATGGGGTTCACAATTAAAAAGATTTGATTATGGCTTCGTCTTTGGCCCCGGAGTTCAAATAAAACACCTCCAGATCAGTCTATCGTATGGATTAGGCATTGCAAATATTTCACCTTTCAGTACAATAAAAATACATAACAGAGTTACTGAGATCTCTGTAGGTTATAAATTTTCAGAACCTGACTAATTAGACCGGGTTTAATTCGAAATTATGTATCACTTAACCACGGAATTTTACGGAGTTTTTTAAGAGTTTCACTGCTTTATACTCCGTGGAACTCCTTTATAACTCTGTGATACTCCGAGGTTAATGGATTTTATTTTATCTAAGACTTTTGAGAAACTCTCAATTAATGCTTTTCTCCGCTTTTTCTTCCAAATTTGAGGATTTTGGTCTCTTCTCCTCTCCATATTCTGCCTATATTTTTTCTATGGGTAACAATTAAAGCTGCTGCTATGATAATTGCAAATATTTTGAACAGGAGAGAGGGAGTATTGAAAAATAAAAAGAGAAAAAGAGGGAAAGAGAGCCCGGCGGTCATTGATGATATTGAGACAATCCCGGTTGCAAATAGCATTACAAGGAAAACTCCCATGCAACTAATTGTCAGTAATGGTTGTATAGCCAGGAAAACTCCAAAGACTGTAGCCACTCCCTTGCCGCCTCTGAATCCGGCAAAAACAGGGAATATATGACCTGTAATAGCTATAATGCCTGCAAAAATCTGCAGGTTGGTCAGGAGTGCAGTGTTTTTGTCAGCGAGATGCATGAAAACAGGGAGCATGGCTGCAAGCCAGCCTTTGGCAATATCAATTAAAAGGACGGGAATGCCGGTTTTCCATCCAAGTACTCTTATAACATTTGTTGCACCTGCATTCCCGCTGCCGTGTTCCCTTACATCAATGTTGTGAAACCTTTTCCCGATCCAGATGGCAGTAGGTATTGAACCCAGCAGGTAGGCCAGAACTCCTGCCAATACAGCATTAAATATATTCATGCTTTAAAAAATTTCAGGAATCAAATATAATAATTTAAGCCAACCACATGCATTCAGATTCCAGGACCGGATTTTACCAGTTTAGCGGACTCCGGATTAGTTGTAAACTTACTGAAATTACTGATGAACTTTAGTGCCAGATCAGTTGCTGCAACTCTCCACCTGGTTTGTGATTCCCAGGTTTTTGAAGGATCAAGGATTATTGGATCAACTCCATTAACCATTACAGGAATATTTAAATTAAAAATGGGAAGAGTTACAAATTCACAATCTGAGATTGTGTTGTTAAGGATAGCATTAATAATCTGCCGTGTGTAAGCTAATTCGATTCTTGTTCCGGTTCCGTAAGGACCACCCATCCATCCGGTATTTACAAGCCAGGCTTCAGCATTGTTCATTTTCATTTTTCTCGTAAGTTCATTTGCGTAGATGATAGGGTCGAGCATCAGGAATGTTCCTCCAAAGCATGCAGAGAAAGAAGGGACAGGTTCAAGAATTCCTCTTTCCGTTCCTGCAACCTTGGCAGTGTATCCGCTTAGAAAATAGTACCTTGTCTGGTCTTCTGTTAGTCTGCTGACGGGGGGTAATACACCAAATGCGTCAGCAGTGAGGAAAATAACTTTTTTTGCCGGACCGGCTTTTGAAACAGGCTTTACAATATTTGTAATATGATAAATAGGATAGGAAACCCGGGTGTTTTCAGTTTTCGAATTGTTATTGAAATCTATTGTACCATCGGAAAAAATAACAAGGTTCTCAAGCAAAGCATCACGGCGTATCGCGTTATAAATATCCGGTTCATTCTCTTTGCTTAATTTGAAACATTTGGCATAGCAGCCTCCCTCAAAATTGAAAACACCCTCATCATCCCATCCATGTTCATCATCTCCAATGAGTGCTCTTTCCGGGTCAACTGAAAGCGTAGTTTTTCCTGTTCCTGACAGACCGAAGAATATAGCTGTGTCACCTTTTTTACCGACATTCGCTGAGCAGTGCATTGATGCTATACCCCGAAGTGGCAGATAATAATTCATTACAGAAAATATTCCTTTTTTCATTTCTCCGCCATACCATGTTCCGCCTATTATCAACATTCCTTCCGTCAGATTAAAAAAGACATAGTTTTCGGAATGAAGACCCTGTTTTTTCCAGTCAGGATTTTTGGCTCTTGACGCATTAAGCACAACAAAATCGGGTTTGAAATTTTCCAGTTCTTCGGGTTCGGGACGGATAAACATATTTTTCACAAAGTGTGCCTGCCATGCTACTTCGAGAATGAATCTTACACTCAGCCGTGTATTTTTATTTGCTCCGCAATAACAGTCAACAACAAAAAGTCTTTTGCCTGATAACTGCTTCTGAGAAATATTCTTACAATGGTTCCAAATTTCTATTGATACAGGTTTATTATCTGAAGTTTTTCCAGTTTCTGATTTCCACCACACTGTATTTCGGCTCTTTTCATCAACCACAACATATTTGTCTTTTGGAGAACGACCTGTAAAAATACCTGTATCTATCGCGACAGCACCACTTTTGGTTATGATCCCCTTTTCGTTTGAATCCAGGCCGGGCTTTGTCTCTTCAGCAAACAATAAGTTGTAAGATGGATTATACATAATTTCTTTGGTATCGAGAATACCATAATCCTCTAATTCCCGGGTATCAATCATATTTTTAAATTGTTATTAAATCAATAATTTCCTAATTAATAAAGTACTAGCACAAATGAACCCGAAATATAGTTCATTTTTTTAAATAATTATCCGACTGCTGATAGGGTAAAACACTTAGCAAAGGTCATATGTTTGTTAGTGGTTTACGAATTTATTACAAGGTTAGATCAATCTCCATGAAAAGAAGAACGGGAGGCTGTCTCAAAAGGCCAGCCTCTTTCTATAGTTTACCTCACCCTAAATCCCTCTCCTTAAGGAGAGGGACTTAAGTGCCAGTCAATGAGTGAATTCTTACCCCTTCTCCTCAAGGAGAAGGGGCAGGGGATGAGGTATAAATTAACAAAAAAGGGACATGCTTCCGCATATCCCTTTTTATATTAACTGGTAGATAGATTATTTACCAAATTTTATAGAAGCCTGAGCAGCTGCCAGCCTGGCAATAGGAACTCTGAACGGGGAGCAGCTTACATATGTCAAACCTGCTTTGAAACAGAATTCAACAGAAGCCGGATCACCACCCTGTTCACCACAGATACCTACTTTGAGTTCTGGTCTGGTTGCACGTCCTTTCTCAACAGCCATTTTAATTAACTGTCCGACTCCATCCTGGTCAATTGTCTGGAATGGGTCTGAAGAAAGAATCTTCTTGTCGAGATAATCGTGGAGGAATCCACCTGTATCATCACGGCTAAAACCAAATGTCATCTGTGTGAGGTCGTTGGTGCCGAATGAGAAGAACTCAGCAGTCTTAGCCATACGGTCAGCGAGAAGGCATGCGCGTGGAATTTCAATCATTGTTCCATATTTGCATGATATCTCTTTTACTCCGAATTTTTTACAAACTTCTGCATATACTTTATCATATACTTTTTTAGTATAATCAAGTTCTGCAACCTCGCATGTAACCGGCACCATTAATTCAGGATACGGTTTCTTTCCCTCTTTGATGAGTTCTAAAGAAGACTCAAACATAGCGCGGATCTGCATCTCTGTTACTTCAGGATAAGTAATACCAAGACGTACACCACGGTGTCCCATCATCGGGTTTGACTCGTGCAGAGCTTCACCACGTTTTGCAACATCTTCTTTTTTAATACCAAGGGCTTTGGCCAATTCTTCCTGTTTTTCTGCTCCCTGAGGTACAAACTCATGAAGTGGTGGATCAAGAAGTCTGAAAGTAACAGGTAGTCCATCCATAGCAGCCATAGTTGCTTTCATATCTTTTTTAACAAATGCGAACAGTTCGTCAAGTGCTTTCCTGCGTTCTGTTTCATTTGCACTAAGAATCATTTTACGAAGAAGGAAAAGGGGTTGTTCAGAACCTTTGCCGTAGAACATGTGCTCAGTACGGAAAAGTCCAATACCTTCTGCACCATAATTACGTGCTATTATTGCATCTTCGGGTGTTTCAGCATTTGTACGGACACCCATTTTGCGATATTTGTCAACAATAGCCATGAATTCTTTAAATCTTGGATTCTCTGAAGCATCCATGAGTTTGAGAGCTCCTAAATAAACATTTCCCTTTGTCCCGTTAAGAGTGAGAACATCACCTTCTTTAATAGTTATGTCAGTGCCTGAAATCTTAGCTATTTTCTTTGATGCATCAACATGAAGTCCTCCTGCACCAACTATACAACATTTACCCCATCCACGGGCAACAAGTGCTGCATGAGAAGTCATTCCGCCACGGGCAGTAAGAATACCTTCTGCGGCGCGCATACCTTCAACATCTTCAGGATTGGTCTCTTCACGAAGAAGAATAACTTTTTCACCTTTACGGAACCATGCTACAGCATCTTCGGCGTTGAAGACTACCTTACCAACAGTGGCTCCTGGTCCGGCTGGTAATCCTTTTACAACAGGGTTGACCTTTTCTTCAACTTTCGGATCGCAGATAGGATGCAGAAGCTCATCGAGCTGTGCAGGATTGACGCGCATGACAACAGTCTTTTCGTCAATCAGTTTTTCGTGAAGCATGTCCATAGCCATGTTCACTGCAGCTGTACCGGTTCTTTTTCCAACACGGCACTGAAGCATATACAGAACTCCTTCCTGAATCGTAAACTCAATATCAAGCATGTCGTGGAACGACTTCTCAAGTATATTGCGGATCTCCCAAAGTTCTTTATAGGTACCAGGCATTGCTTCCTGCATACTATGAAGATGTTTATTCTGATCATTCTTTGTATCATCATTCAGAGGACTAGGTGTGCGGATACCTGCAACAACATCTTCTCCCTGGGCGTTCACAAGCCATTCACCATAAAACAGGTTATCACCTGTTGCAGGGTTACGCGTAAATGCAACACCGGTTGCAGACGAGTCACCCATATTGCCAAATACCATTGACTGAACACTAACAGCTGTTCCCCAATCATCAGGAATACCTTCAATACGACGGTATGAAACTGCCTTTTTACCATTCCAGCTCTTAAAAACAGCTTTAATACTGCCTTCGAGTTGTTCTTTTGCATCATCAGGGAAAGGTTTCCCTAAAGCATTTTTTACAATTTTTTTGAATTCTTCAGAGAGAACTTTTAATTCATCAGCTGAAATTTCAGTATCTGACTTATACCCCTTCTGTTTCTTAAATTCATCAAGTTTCTCATCAAGTTGTTTACGGATTCCTTTTCCTTCACCAAGATCAATTCCTTCTGCCTTCTCCATAACCACATCGGCATACATCATTATAAGCCGGCGGTATGAATCCCATACAAAACGAGGGTTATTGGTCTTTTTAAGAAAACCAGGGATTGTTGCCGAGCACAGACCGATATTAAGAACTGTATCCATCATTCCTGGCATTGAACTGCGGGCACCTGAACGACATGAGACGAGTAATGCATTTTGAGCATCACCATATTTCATATTCATCGTCTCTTCAGTCTTTTTCATAGCAGCCCATACTTCAGGCATGAGATCTGCAGGAAGCGTACAATTGTTTTTGTAATACTCGTTGCAAGCTTCAGTAGTAATTGTAAAGCCGGCAGGAACTGGTAAGCCTAACAGACACATTTCTGCAAGATTGGCTCCTTTTCCTCCAAGGAGATTCTTCATGTCTGTCTTACCCTCTGCGGTTTTCTTTCCAAAGGAGTAAACTCTTTTAACGTTTGACATAATTTTATTGATTTGAGATGAGATTAAATTTGTTGTTTTTGCAAAATTAGTCGCAAAGTTAATATTAAAATTTAATTTTTGATCCTCATTCCTTTTAATCCGGACGATTTTGACCCCTTGAGAGTCAGGCGAAGAAAGCAAGACTGGTTAGTTTCCTAAACGCTGCACACATCAGAGCCCGCCAAATTGGGAATCTCTGCAAGAGTCAAAGCAGGAGAGGACTAAGCCAATTTGAGAATCTATTCTTTAGCGATATTATAGCCTATATTTTCAATTCCTGTTTTGATTTTTTCAAGATCGAATGAATTTCCTTTAATGACAACAGTCCCGGATAAAAGATCAACATTTGCATCAACGACTCCTTCAGCAGATTTAACACTGTTTTCAACATTGGCTTTGCAATGGTTACAAGTCATTCCTTCTACATGCAGAGTCTGGATGTTTTCATGCGAAAAGCCGTGTGATGATGTACTTTCAGATTTTATTTTCCCTGTTGATATGATTTTCTGGATATACCCGTTCAAAATTAAAAGTGTGAGAGTTACAGCAGAACCAATCTGTATCCATCCAGAGAGCATTTGGGAATTACCGTGTCCGGTTTGAATAAAATGTTGGGATACTCTGAACCAATCAGCCGGGAGGAAGTAATCTATAAAAAGACCTGATAGTAAAGCTCCGGAGATTATTGCCCCCAGGTATCCGATAAGAGACTTTTTCCCGAGTACCTTTCCTATCATTGTTATGGTAGCTGCATTAGTTGCCGGACCAGCCATGAGCAAGACCAGTGCTGCTCCGGGCGAAAGACCCTTAAGCATCAAAACAGCAGCAACGGGGACTGAAGCTGTAGCACAGATGTATACCGGGATTGATAGGACAAGAATTAAAAGCATTCCTATAAAGTCATTTGGGATTTTATCAGCAAAAAAATCGTTTGGAATGATAACTGAAATCAGGGCTGCAATAACCAGTCCTATTATAAGCCAGTTTGAAATATCCTGTAAAAACTCGACAAATGAATACCTGAACATTTCCTTGATCCAGGGCAAAAAACCGGATGGCAGTTTCTCCGCATTGTCATCGCTTTGTAGATTAGAATCAACAGTTTCCGGATCTAATTTCTTCGTTATCAGCCCTCCGAAAAGACCTGTAATAAAGGCAACAATAGGACGGATAATTGCAAAGGGAATGCCTAATAGGGAATAAGTTACAAATATCGAATCAACCCCGGTTTGGGGTGTTGAAATAAGAAAAGATACGGTCGATGCTTTTGAAGCTCCATGTTTATAGAAAGAAATGCCTGTTGGTATCACGCCGCATGAGCATAGTGGGAGAGGAACCCCAAGCATTGATGCGTTGAAAATTGATTTGAAATTATTCTTACCCATGTACTTCCTTACCTTTTTCTTGGGAAATAAAAGATGAAGTAACCCGGCAAAGAAGAAACCAAGCAAAAGGTATGGAGCCATTGTGCTTAAAATGTTGAAGAGTTCTCTTCCGAACTCTCTTAAATAATCCATACTATATTGAATTAGATTAAATAAAAACAAGGCAAATATAAGTTGTTTTTGCTAAATTAGAATAATAGGGGAACAGGTTTTACGACCTCGGATGAAACATTATCAGGGTATCACGAAGATAGCTCCTGTCAATATGAGTATAGATCTCCGTGGTAAGGATTGATTCGTGTCCAAGCATTTCCTGGACTGCCCTCAGATCAGCTCCTGCTTCAATCATATGGGTTGCAAATGAATGCCTGAATGTATGAGGATGGATGTTCTTTTTTATACCGGCCTTTGCGGCAAGCTCTTTTATTATTGTGAAAATCATAGCCCTGGTAAGCCTTCGGCCCCTTCTATTAAGAAAAAGAATGTTCTGATCAGTGATCACAGGAAGATGGTTTCTGTCCTGTTTATAAATATCAATCTCCTTCAACGCTTTCTGGCTGATAGGAACAAGTCTCTGTTTATTGCCTTTCCCTGTAACAATAACAAACTCCTCATTATAATGGATGTCAGTAAGACGCAGGTTAACAAGTTCCGAGACCCTCAGTCCGCATCCGTAAAGTGTTTCTATTATCGCTTTATTCCGGTGACCTTCAGGTTTGCTCAGATCTATTTCATCAATTATTCTGTCAATCTCTTCCACCGAAAGTACTTCCGGAAGTTTTAGTCCAATTTTTGGTGATTCGATAAGCGATGCCGGATTTTCTTCTATTTCTCCTTCTATAAGAAGGAATCTGAAGAATGCTCTTATTCCCGACAGAACTCTCGATTGCGTTCGGGTATTTTTATTGGTTTCGGCATACCAAACAAGAAAAGCTTTGAGATCAGGGTACGTTACACTTACCGGGGAAATCTCAATTCCTGTTTCAATAAAGTAATTTTCAAGTTTTATCACATCGCTGAGATAAGCTTCTATGCTATTGTCAGAGAGTGATTTCTCGAGCCTGAGATATGTTTCAAAGTTTCTGAATGACTGTTTCCAGGAGAGGCTCATCTTCTTTTGTTGAATTTCCACTAAAAATGACAATACAAGGTAATATTTAATGCAATATTATTGTCGATATTTTATTACATTTATGAACAACTATTTATAAAGGTATGCAAGAATATCCTAATTTTACCAAGGTAAAGTATGACTTAAATAATTCAGCCTTTTGTAAACCTTAATGATATCCTTTGTGTTTCTTTAGTTGTAAAAATTTTAAACCTGATGCATGTAGAAATTATTAATGGACCTAATCTCAACCTGCTGGGTAAAAGAGAACCCGAAAAGTATGGAAATACTTCTTTTGAAAATTATCTTGCAGAGCTTAGATTGCGTTATCCGGGTATTGCATTCAATTATTTCCAGTCAAATATAGAAGGGGAAATAATCGATCAGATTCAGAAAACAGGTTTTTCAGCTGACGGTATTATACTGAATGCCGGAGGATATACTCATACGTCAGTATCAATCGCTGACGCAATCGCTTCAATAACCTCACCGGTTATCGAAGTTCATATTACAAATGTTCTTGCACGCGAGGAATTTCGGCATGTCAGTCTTATTGCTAAAAACTGTGCAGGCACTATATCCGGATTTGGCATGGATAGTTACAGGATAGCTGTTGAAGCATTGACAGGAATAATTCAATCAAAGAAAAAATAATTTATGGATTCAAAGAAGACAAAGATTGTTGCTACCATTTCGGATAAAAACTGTGAACCGGCTTTTATCAAACTATTATATGAAGCCGGGATGAATGTAATAAGAATAAATTCTGCTCATCTTGATATTAACGGAGCTCTGCGTATAATTAAAAATGCGCGGGAGATATCCGACAAAATTGCTATTTTGATCGACACAAAAGGTCCGGAGATACGGACAACTATCTGTGATGCGCTGATTCCTCTTAAGAAAGGGGGTACGATAAATATAATCGGCGACCCGACTAAAAAAAGTTCTCCGGAAGCTATTTATGTTACATATACATCCTTCTCTTCAGACATTCCTCTCGGATCGCTTATTCTGATGGATGACGGTGAGTTGGAACTTAGAGTTTTACGAAAGAAAGGTGATGCTCTTGAATGCAGCATTGAAAATGACGGGATGCTTGGTTCAAGAAAAAGTGTTAATATCCCCGGAGTCAAAATCACTTTGCCATCTCTTACTGACAAGGACAGATCATTCATCGAAATGGCTGTAAAGAATAATGTTGATTTCATCGCTCATTCTTTTGTCAGATCCAAACAGGATGTACTTGATGTTAAGGGTGTCCTTAAATCCTTTAACAGTAATATTAAAATAATTGCCAAGATTGAAAATCAGGAGGGTATTGAGAACCTTGACGATATTCTCGATAATGTATATGGCATTATGGTGGCAAGGGGAGATCTGGGTATTGAAATTCCATATGAAAAGATCCCCGGGATACAAAAAATGATCATTACAAAATGCATCATAACCAGAAAGCCCGTGATAGTCGCAACCCAGATGCTGCATTCAATGATTACCAATCCACGACCGACAAGGGCTGAAGTAAGTGATATAGCTAATGCAATTTACTCTCAGACAGACGCCATTATGCTTAGTGGAGAAACAGCTAACGGCAAGTACCCTGTGGAATCTGTTAAAACAATGACAAAAGTGGCTCTCGAAGTCGAGAAGAATAAGGAAAAGTTTCTCGATATTCCGTATCTTAATGCTACTGGTGAGATCTCAGCCTATCTGGCAAAAGTTGCGGTTAAGACTGCCTTCAGGATAGGTGCCAGGGGAATTATAGCTGATACAAGCGGAGGAAGAACAATCAGAGATATGGCCTCTTACAGAGGAAACAACCTGATATTGGCACAATGCTATTCCTTAAGTACTATGAGAGAACTGGCATTATCATATGGTGTTTATCCAAGTTACCAGGAGAAGAAAAAATCAATGGATGAATTTATTCACATTGCCCTGAAAAATTTAAGCAAGACGCATAATCTGGAGAATGATGATCTCGTTGTAGTATTGGCTGGCAATTTTTCAGGCGGGAAAGGATTCTCATTTATTGAAGTTGGATCGGTACAGTATCTGAAGGACAGGGTGAGCATAAAGGATTAGTGAAGAGCGAAGAGCAAAGTGCAAAGATCAAAGAGCAAAGAGCAAAGTGCAAAGATCAAAGAGCAAGAAGGTAAGATTTGTTAAATTTGGAAGAACGTATAATAAAATAATTTCAGGTGAAAAATCTTATGGTAAAGAAGTTTTTTTTACTGATACTGGTTTCATTTTGTTTTGCCAGTCTGCATGCAACTCACAACAGGGCAGGGGAAATAACATATGTTCAGTTATCGGATCTGACATTTGAGATTACGGTTACAACTTATACGTATACGTTAAGCTACGCCGACAGACAGCAACTGGATGTTGATTTTGGCGATAACTCAATTGCAACAGCTCCAAGAATTAATGGTCCGGGACAAAAGGGGGAAATACTTCCGAATTATTACAAAAAAAATATTTATAAAATAACCCATACCTACCCGGGGCCTAGTGTATATAAGATTGTTGTCCAGGACCCCAACAGGAATGCAGGAGTAAAAAACATTCCCAACTCGGTAAATGTAATTTTCTCCATTTCAACAATACTTACGGTCAATCCGGCAATGGGACGCGAAAGTGCTCCGGTACTCCTTAACCCTCCATATGATAAAGCAGCTTTTCATCATTTATTCATTCATAATCCTTCAGCTTTTGACCCTGACGGAGACAGTCTGTCATATAATCTCACAGTATGTACACGTGAGGATGCAAGGCCAATTATAGGTTACACTTTACCTCCTGCAACCAGTTCAATAAGAGTAGACTCCATAAGCGGTGACCTTATTTGGAATACTCCTGCAGATACCGGCAAGTTTAATGTGGCCATGGATATAGTGAAGTGGAGAGACGGAAAGAAAATCGGAGTTGTGGAACGCGACATGCAAATTGAAGTTTACAATACTAATAATAAACCTCCTGAAAACGGACCTCTTCATGATTATTGTGTTGAGGCAGGTAAGACCGTTGATTTTCTATTTACTGCAACTGATCCTGACAATGATTTTCTGACATTAAAAGCAACCTCCGGCGTCTTCAGCCTTCCGGCTTGTCATGCAACCTTTACAAAGGTGGATTCTGTCGCCGGATTCGCATCCGGCAGGTTCACATGGGTTACTTGTTTTGAAGCTGTAAGGAAACAACCATATAATGTAATCTTTAAGTCGGATGACTCAAATCCCGATGTCAAACTTTCCGATATACATAATATGAATATTACCATTCTCGGCCCGGCTCCCCAACTCCTTTCAGCAGTACCGGAAGGGAAGACAGTAAGATTAACGTGGACAGGCTATGTCAGCAATATAATTACAGGGTTCAACATATACCGGCGGGAAGGACCCTCCACATTTAAGCCTGATTCATGCACTGCCGGCATCCCATCCTCCACTGGTTTCGTTAAAATCGGAAATGTTGATGGCAGTTCTTCTACCACTTTTCGCGATAATGATAACGGACAGGGACTTCAGTTCGGGAAAGAATATACTTACAGAATTGTTGCAGTGTTTCCAAACGGAGCGGAAAGTAAAGCTTCAAATGAAATTACATCGACTCTGGTTTCAGGGGTGCCAATAATTAAAAATGTAAGTGTAAGAAAAACTGATCCTGTGAATGGTTCAATTTTCCTTGGATGGAAAAAACCTGACAAACTGGATACAATTCCTGCCTTAGGTCCTTATGAATATCTTATTTACAGGGCTACAGGAGTTGGCGGAACAAGTTTTGAACAGATTAAATCTATACAAACCGCGGATCTCAATGATACTGTTTTTATTGATACTCTGATTAATACCTCTTCAACAGGGTATATATACAGAATTGATTTATATAATAATGGGACTACCCGGTTTCTCATCGGCGACCCGGGTTTTGCATCATCTGTTTTTCTTTCAATACAACCGGGAGATAAAAAAGCCCGGTTTACGATAAACCGCAATGTTCCATGGATCAATTCAAGATATGATTTTTTCAGGTTGAATAATTCAACAAATGCATATGATTCTATTGGTACGACAAATCAGCTTACATTTGTCGATGATGGTCTGGCAAATGCTACCCAGTACTGCTATTTTGTAAAATCAACCGGTGGATACCAATCCCCTGATTTACCAAAAAATCTTACAAATTTTTCTCAGATCACCTGCACAACACCTGTTGATAATGAAGCTCCCTGCACGCCGGCTCTAAAAGTCTTCAGCAAATGTGACAGCCTGTACAATAATCTTTCGTGGGCGATAACCGATCCTGTTTGTTTGCAGGATGTTGCAGGTTATAAAATTTACTCCAAGCTGAAAACTGAAGATAGTCTCACCTTGCTGCAGACAATAAATGACAAGAATATTTTCTCTTATAAGCATTTCCCGGGTGAAACCATATCAGCTTGTTACGCCGTTTCTGCTTTTGATGCAGTTGGGAACGAAAGCGCTAAATCTTCAGTCGTTTGTGTTGATTCCTGCAACTTTTATGAGATCCCGAATGTATTCACTCCCAACGGGGATAATATTAACGACAGGTTAGTTGCAAAAACCTCGGGGTTGGTAGATCACATTGATTTTAAACTTTTTAACCGCGATGGTTTGTTATTGTTCAGGACAACAGATCCTAAAATAGACTGGGACGGCACATATAATGGAAAGATAGTATCTCCGGGAGTATATTTTTATGAGTGTGTTGTTTATGAGAACGGGGCCTCAGGGGTTCAGGTGCTCCATCTGTCCGGATTTGTGCATGTCATTACTGAAGCTGGCAGTAAGATTAATAAGCAAAGTACTAAATGATTCTGAACTAAATGTAGGATGAAGAAGATTATAACATTTTTCTGGGTTTTAATAAGTACCTGTTTAATATACGGACAACCAGTAGCAGATTACCTTCTTAAGGCAAAAGCACTTAATGAAGCCGGAAAACCTGAGCTGGCCATTAAGATTCTTGATGGGGCGCTCACAGAAAAAAGGGAGTACCCGATTTATTTGCAAAGGGCAGAATCAAACAGCCTGAAAGGAGACTATTCGGCAGCTATAGCAGACTTGAATGAAGCTAATAAAATAACTCCCGGATCGGGCGAATACGGGCTGGCCAGAATTTATTCATTGAAGGGAGATGCATCAACTGCACTTTATCATCTTGAATTAAATCTTAACTCCCGGTATAAGAAGCAGGAAAAAGAAGTAATGCTCGATGCTGCTTTCAGCACATTGGAAAACAAGCCGGAATGGCGGCAGTTCTGGAAAAAGGAATGGTACAGTATACCTGAAAAAAGTATTTCAGAAATTGAATACTATATCTCAGCAGGGAAGACTGAAGAGTCAAAAGAAGTTCTTTCGGAGCTCAAAAAAAATTATGAAGGCGGGCCTGACATACTTTATGCAGAAGCTCTGATAAACCTTGGCTCGGGGAAATACCCTGAGGTTATAAAAGTGATATCGGGGTTGAATCAAGCTGAACCCGGGAATGAAAAATATTTACGCTTACTTGCCAGGGCCCTGACCGGGGCATCAGATCCGGCAGGAGCGTCTGCAACATATACTGAGCTCCTCAATTCAGGTGTTGCAGATGCAGAATTGCTGATGATGCGAGCAGAATGTTACAGGAAGACCGGTGAAACAGACAAAGCATTGAGTGATATTAAAAGATATCTTGAAATATATCCCGAAAATAGTGCTGCGTTAAGCCTGGCCGGTAAAGTTGAAACCCGGTCGGGAGATAATCTTCAGGCTATTCAGTACTTTTCAGAAAATCTGAAGATTCATCCCAACGATCCGGAATGTTATGTTGACAGGGCAGATGCGTACTTCGTGTCAAAAACATGGAATATGGCGATTAGCGACTATAGCATGTCGCTTGATCTCAAACCGGGCAATTCAGATGTATGGCTTAATAAAGGGATCTCGCTCTTAAATTCCGGACGGATAGAAGATGCATGCCACGACTTCAGAAGGTCTTTCAGTCTCGGCAATAAAAGAGTGGCAGATTATATCAGCAAGTATTGCATTAAATAGTAATCCCCTGACCGCTGTGCGGTCATCCCCCTAAAGGGGGATAAAAGCGGTGTTTATATTGAATTAATTAAATCACAGATAATTAGCCCCCCTTTAGGGGGGTGGGGGGGTCAGGCGGTTAAATGAGCCTTACCTTATATGTTTCAGGATTCTTTCAAACAGATCGTGCGGCTTAAATGGTTTAAGGACATAATCGTTAATTTTCAGATCATCAATTTTGTCGTGGTTTTCTGACATGATTGCTGCTGTAAGAGCAACAATAGGAATGTCTTTGATTCTGGGATTCTCAGATTTTCTGATAATCCGTGTTGCTTCAATCCCATCCATAACAGGCATATGTAAATCCATCAGAATAAGGTCAAAGTCATTTTTTTCAATAATATCCAGAGCTACCTTCCCGTTTTCGGCGTGTGTAACAATAATTCCCCATCCGGTAAGGAATTTATTGGCAACAAAGAAATTTATCTTATTGTCTTCCGCTACAAGTATTTTTTTGCCTTCAAGACCAGTAAAGCTCTCAGGAACCTCGGGAGCAGGATGTACCCCTTTCTCTGAAATTCCAAAAGTCAATGCAAATTTGAAAGTCGATCCTTTTCCAGGTTCACTGTCGACAGCAATTGTGCCTCCCTGCAGTTCTATCAGTTTTTTACATATAGCCAGACCGAGGCCTGTCCCTCCGAAATGTCTTGTAGTATCTGCAGATGCCTGAGTAAAACTGTCAAAGATTTCTGAATGTTTTTCTTTAGGGATCCCAATGCCTGTATCAACCACTGAGAACTCAATTTTACTCTGATTTGAGATTCTGCTTATTTCTTTTACTATCACTTCTATACTTCCGTGGATAGTAAATTTAAGCGCGTTCGATAGAAGATTAGACAGAATCTGATTTAATCTTATAGGGTCGCCTGTCACTTCAGCAGGCAGATCATTTTCCTTCTTAATATCAAAACTCAGGTTTTTTGCCTTTGACCTGAAAGAATATGATCTCATTATCTCATCAAGAAAATCGAGGAGATTAAATTGTGTCTGTTCGAATATAATTTTCCCCGATTCCATTTTATTGTAATCCAGCACATCATTGACAAGTGTCAGAAGGTGATTTCCCGAAAATTTCAAAGCTTTGATATAATCCATCTGGTCCTCACGAGGGCCTCCCTGGAGCAAAAGATTTGTTATACCTATTACTTCATTGAGAGGAGTTCTGATCTCATGACTCATTGTAGACATGAACAATTGCTTCGACTGGGCAGCTTCTTCAGCTTTCTTCCTTGCAAGAATAATATTATCGAGCATCATCCTTCGCTGCAGAGCTATAGCAATCTGGTTAGCAATAAAATCCATAATATAAAGGTCCTCCTGTGTAAACTTGTCCTCGTTGTAGTAGTCCTGAAGACACATTACCCCGATTGTTTCACTCTCCACTTTCAATGGTACTCCCATCCACACTTTACATGGTGTTCCGACCAGGTCGATATTACCTGATTCGTCGAGATATTGAAGATCCTTTTGCTTGAGGAGAACCGACTTATTATTATTTATCACCCACCCTGTAATTGTTTTTTTAGTGGGAATTTCATAAAAATTGTCTTTCTCGTCGGTAAAAAATGGTAATGAAAGGGTTTCGGAAGCCTTATCGTAAAGTGCTATAAAGAAATTATTTGTATCCCATATCTTGCTTAATTCCTGAACAATTATTGGATAAATTTCCTTGATGTCATATTGCTTAAGAGCAGCAGTTGATATGTTAAATAAAATTTCCTGTAAAAGCTGATTTTTTCTTTCGGTTGTAATGTCCCTGTAGATTCCGAGATTTGCTACAATTTCATTATTTATGACTATTGCTGTTGCAACAAGCGTAACATGAATTTTATTTCCTGATTTATCTCGTCTTATAGTCTGTCTTACTTCTCTTTGATTGAGTGAAGCCAGGTTATCTACTTTCAGAGCTTCTTCCTTTAATTCATCCGGAACCACAAGATCGTTTACATTCTTATTCACAGCCTCTTCCATGGTATATCCAAAAAGATTCGTGAATTCGCGGTTTATCATTGATATTATGCCTGAAGGACTGGTTATTGCAATTGCGACAGGTGTCGAATTATATAAATGCTCAAGAAATGCCTTCTCTCTGATTATCTGATTCTCATATTCTTTCTGCTTGCTAATATCTCTTACCACTCCCCTGTAGCCTATGATTTTGTCATTATAAAATATTCCAAAGGAATGAGTGACTATTGGAACAAGTTCTCCATTTTTCTTTCTTCCGAAATATTCGTTGCTGGATATCTGTCCGGGAGTTGATATTGCACTGAGATTGTTAATCATTTCCTTGTAACTTTCAGGAAATATATCCCAAATATTTATTCCCAGATTCAGATCATCTTCTGAATATCCGAAAAAACCAAGTCCCTGCTTATTGCCATACAGAACTTTCCCTGTTAAGTCAACTTCGTAAACCATTTCAGGCAGGAAATCAGCAAACTGACGAAATGCGAGCCCCTGTTTATTTAAATCCTCAAGAAACTTTTGATTATTTCCTGGTTCCCATGTAATTACAAAATTTCCTGATGAAAGAAGGAATCCCATGTAATACCCTTCCGAATCATCGCCACCAGGGGATGCCGCTAATTTATGAGTATCACCTGTTATATGCAGATGGTTAAGTAGCTCTACCAATCTTACGCGGTTAATGAGAGGAGTATCTTCGAGATATTTGCCAACGACGTCTTCCCTTTTTATTTGTTCTACTTCTTCTGCTTTTTTGTTTAAATCATTAATATAGAACTTCTTATTAGCGTCAATACTGAATAGTGAAAGATAAGTGCTGATTGTTTCTATAATTTCTGCAAGTAATTGCCCCTGACTGTCTTTTTCCTGTTTCTCCTTAGAATTAATCTCAGTAAAAACAGTAAAAAGATAAACCTCATTTTCAAGATTTACCGTCTCCGCTGAAAAAAGATAAAATCTCTTTTCTCCTTTCTTTGTTTTTAATGTAATAGGATAATCCTTTACACACTTAAGCTTTGAAATCAGTTTTATATATTTATTGCTCTCTTCAATGTCTGCAAAAAGCTGTATGTCATCTGATGTATGTCCTACAACCTCTTCTTTTGAGTAACCGAGAGCGTTCTGAAATGCCTCATTTATGTCAACATATTTTCCGGTATCCAGCTTACTGATTGCCATAAGATAGGAAGCAGAATGAAAGATCCTGAATATTGTTTCTCTGATAATATCTGTTTTTTCCCGGCTCCTTGAACGTATCAATTCAAGTTCCGTTTCCAGTTTCTTATTTGCTTCCAATAACCCGATATAACTCTCTTTATAATCCATCAATGATGATTTCAAATACAACTTAAATATAGCGAAAAAACCATCCTTTTATTTTCCTTCGATGGAATCTTCAGAATAAATTGGTTTAAACAATTTCAACCTGTTTCAATCTATTTCAATCTATTTGTTATTAAATTTCCTGTAATAATTACATATTTCTGTTAATCCGCATTTACTGCAAAGAGGATTCCTTGCCTTGCAAATATACCTCCCATGAAGAATCAGCCAATGATGAGCTTCATTAATGATCTCTTCCGGAAAGTGTTTAGTCAGCTGCAACTCAACCGAAAGAGGTGTTTTCGCATTCTTTGCCAGACCGATCCTGTTAGCTACTCTGAACACATGCGTATCAACTGCAATAACAGGTTTCTTGAAAATAACGGAAGATATGACATTGGCACTTTTCCTGCCCACACCAGGAAGACGCAATAGTGATTCAAATTCAGAAGGGACTACTCCACCAAAGTCTGAGATCAGCATTCGCGACATCTCTGAGAGATGTTTGGCCTTGCTGTTTGGGTACGTACACGATTTAATAAATTCAAAAATCTCTTCCGTTCCGGCTTTAGCCATAGAAGCAGCATCAGGATATTTTTTCATCAGTGCAGGGCTTATAATATTAACCCGTTTATCGGTGCACTGTGCAGAAAGTATTACCGCCACAATCAACTCAAAAGCACTGGTATATACCAACTCCGTTTTTGCCTCAGGATAGGTTGCCTGAAAATATGAAATAGCGAGCCTGAATCTTTCCCCGATAGTCATTGTACTTTAATAGTGCAGGTAAGGTAACACTTTTTATCTTTGCATAATATTGATTTTTTATGATTAGTTATCTGCAGGCAGACAATATTTCAAGACGGATAGGAGACAATCTCCTATTCGAAAAAATAAGCTTTAATATAAATAAGGATGATAAAGTTGCACTAATAGCTGTAAACGGAGCTGGTAAATCGTCAATGCTCGATATTCTTTCCGGTAAAGAAAACCCCGATAAGGGTTCCCTAAGCATAAAGCGCGATCTTCATATTGCATACCTTCAGCAATCTCCGGTTCTGAACGATTCAAATAAAATAATTGATGAACTTTTCAGTACCGACAGCGAGCTGGTAAAAGTTATCAGGGAATATGAAGAATGTGTCATTTCCGGTACTCCGGAGATGCTGCAGCATATGATCCAGAAAATGGATGATCACAAAGCATGGGATTATGAGGTAGTGGTAAAGCAGATCCTTTTCAAACTTAAACTGAACGATCTGAATGCCCGTATAGGCACTTTGTCGGGAGGTCAAAAAAAGAGAGTTGCTCTGGCAAAAGTGCTCGTGGAAGATGCTGATCTTCTTATTCTCGATGAGCCGACCAACCATCTTGATCTTGATATGATTGAATGGCTTGAAGAATATCTTATCAAGTCTAACAAAACCTTTTTGATGGTTACTCACGACAGGTATTTTCTCGATCGTGTCTGCAATGTCATACTTGAGCTTTCAGATAATGAACTTTACAGATATGAAGGCAATTATGAGTATTTTCTTGAGAAGAAGCAGAACAGGGAATATTCGGCGAGGATGAATTCTGAAAAAGCCAGGAATCTTCTGAAAACAGAACTCGACTGGATGAGGAGGATGCCAAAAGCCCGGCGTCATAAAGCCAAATCAAGGATTGAATCGTTTTATGATCTTAAGGAAAGAGCCGCCAGCAGACCAGAGGATAAAAGCATTAATATAAATGTGAATATTTCAAGGATGGGCAGTAAGATCCTTGAGATAAAAAATGTAAGCAAATCATACGGAGACAAAGTTATTCTCAACAATTTCACCTACCTATTTAACAGGTTTGAAAAAGCAGGGCTTATTGGAAGAAATGGAACCGGAAAAACAACTTTGCTAAACATCATAACCGGACTGGTTGAACCTGATAAAGGAACCGTTGAAAGGGGAGAAACAATCGTATTTGGCTATTACAGACAGCAGGGAATTGAATTTGACGATGATATGACGGTTATTGATGCGGTAAAGAATATCGCAGAGAAAGTTACAATAAGTGATGGAAATGTGCTTTCAATAACCCAATTCATGAACTACTTTCTGTTTCCCCCCGAAAAACAGTATACTCTTATCAGAAAATTATCGGGTGGAGAAAAACGACGACTTTATCTTCTGACTGTTCTTATGAAGAATCCAAATTTTCTTATACTCGATGAACCGACAAATGATCTGGACATTCTGACGCTTAATGTTCTTGAGGAGTATCTGGCTGGTTTCAGAGGATGTGTAATAGTTGTATCGCATGACAGGTATTTTATGGATAAAGTTGTGGATCATATTTTTGAATATAAAGGAGATGGCATCATTAAGGATTTCCCCGGTAACTATACACAGTTAAGGGAAAAACAGCAGGCGAGCGAAAAACAGCCTTCTTCGGTTAAAGCTTCCAGAAATTCAGTTCCTGAACATCTGAAGGAAACCATATCGAAGAAGGAAAAAAAACAGGGATTGAGCTTTAAAGAGAAAAAAGAATTTGAGGTTCTGTCTGCTGAAATTGAGGAACTTGAATCAGAAAAAAGACTGATTGAAACAGAAATGAGTAATGGGATTATTAGTAATGAAGAATTATTATCGAAGTCAAAAAGACATGGTGAGATTGTGAAAATCCTGGATGAAAAGGAGTTAAGATGGCTTGAATTAAGCGAGAAGTAAAACGCATTGTTCAATTCTTATCTGAAAGGACTTGAATTAGGGCAGATTTTTTTAACTTTAACAACATATAAGCTGAGCTATTGGAAAAAATTACAATCAATACATCCTTCTGCAGATCTGAAATACTGGTTGGCGAAAATTGGGAAACTGCATTTGGTATGCTTCCTGAAAAAAATGTGGTAATTATTACAGATGATAATGTAAACCGTTTATATGGTTACAAATTTCCTGGAATTCCGGTTTTATCAATAAAACCCGGAGAGGCAAGCAAGAAGCTTGAAGTGATAGAATCTCTTGCGTCAAAACTCCTTGAAGAAGGAATCGACCGTTCGGGATTCATCCTCGCTGCAGGTGGTGGCGTAGTCTGTGATGTTGCAGGATTTCTGGCGTCGGTATATATGAGGGGAATAAGATGTGGTTACATATCATCCACTCTCTTATCACAGGTTGATGCCAGTACAGGTGGAAAAAACGGAGTAAATCTGGGAGAAACAAAGAATATGCTTGGGACAATCAGGCAGCCTGAGTTCGTTATTTGTGATCCTGAAATGCTTCAAACACTTCCCGAACAGGAATACTTGTCGGGTTTGGCAGAGCTTATAAAAACAGCAATAATAGGAGATAAGGAACTGTTTGACCTGATTGAAAAAAGCTCCGATCAGATTCTGTCAAGGAACTCGGGTCTTCTTACTTCCCTGGTGGCTAAATCGGTAAGATTTAAAGGCTTAGTGGTATCAGAAGATGAAATGGAGAGAGGGTTGAGGCGGATTTTGAATTTTGGACATACTTATGGCCATGCAATTGAGATGCATAAAGGCTTGAAACATGGTTTTGCTGTGGCTTCAGGAATGGAACTGGCTACTGAGTTTTCATTCGAAAAAGGTTTAATAAATAGTGAAGAAAAAATCAGAATAATCAAATTATTAAACAGGTTTAACCTTATTGGAAAACTTGATATTTCATATGATCAGATTGAGAAGCTCATTCTTCATGATAAAAAGAAAATGGGGAGTGACATTCATTTTGTGTTTACTAACGGAATAGGAAAAGGGAAGGTTGAAAAAGTTCCAGTGATTGATGTGCTGGATTTTTATAAGAAATTCAGAGCTAAAAATTAGAATTATGAATTCTTTCGGAGTAGTTTTCAGAGTGACATTATTTGGTGAATCGCATGGACCGGCAATTGGAGTAATAATTGACGGATGCCCTCCTGGCCTGGCCATTAAATCTGAAGATTTCCTTGCAGATCTTAAAAGACGTCAGAGCGGGGGAGTGGGAACAACTAAGCGCCAGGAACCTGACCTTCCGGAAATCCTGAGTGGGGTTTTCGATGGTGTAACAACCGGGGCCCCGGTCAGTCTGATCACCAGAAACAGCGATAAAATTTCATCGGATTACGATGAATTTAAAAATATTCCGAGGCCTGGCCATGCAGATTTTGTTTCCCGAATAAAGCATTCAGGTTATTCTGATATGAGGGGAAGCGGGCATTTTTCAGGGAGAATAACCTGGGGATTGGTTGCTGCAGGTGTTATTGCAAAGAAAATTGCAGGTACTTCGGAACTGAATGCACAACTCATCTCTGCAGGAGGGTCAGCTGATATTGAAAAAGCTATAAATGAGGCTATTGCAATTAATGATACTATCGGAGGAATTATCGAATGCAGAGTAACAAATCCTCCAAAAGCAATCGGGGAACCTTTCTTTTACTCATTTGAATCAGCACTGAGCCACATTATATTTTCAATTCCTGCAATCAAGGGAATCGAATTCGGTGCCGGATTTGCTGCTTCTGCAATGAGGGGTTCTGAACACAACGATCCGTTTATTGACAGTCTCGGACGAACTGCAACAAACAATGCCGGAGGTATAAACGGAGGTATTACTAACGGAAATGAAATTGTATTCAGGATAGTTGTTAAACCAACTTCATCAACTGGTGTAGATCAGACTACTTTTAATTTTAAGGAAGGGGAAATGACTACTCTAAAAGTCAAGGGAAGACACGATACCTGTATTGCGCTGCGCATGCCTGTAATAGTTGAAGCCGCTACAGCTATAGCAATGGCAGATCTTATTCTGATAGACAGGGGAATTCATGGGGAGAGGAACAGCCCCCTCCCGCTTCGCGGGATCCCCCTAAAGGGGGAATAATTCGGAGTCCTTGATGAATTTTTTGAAAGACTGAAAATTGCCCCCCCTTTAGGGGCAGGGGGGCCAAAATTTCTCTGTAGTTAAAAGAACCTTTTGAACAACTATTTTATCGGTTTGATTTTTAATTCTTTTCTTTTTGTTTTAATAAGAAGGCCTGTTTTTGTCGAATTGGTGATTTTGAACCTGTCGTCAATCCTGTCGCCGATGATCCATACAATTTTTCCTCCGGATTCAAGAATTAAAATATTCTCCTTGTCAAATATTGAATATTTTTTATCAATAAAATAATCACTTAGCTTCTTCTTCTGCCTCATTCCGAGCGGATAAAAATAGTCCCCGACTTTCCACTTTCTTATAATCATAGGGAACGTCACTTTATGCAAATCGATGCAAGCACTATAAGGATCATCTGGAATTTCATAGTTTGGATTTATTGTTACAGTTTTTGCAGTTGAAATCCCATGAAACCTTAACAGTTCTTCAATGCTGTCAATCGTAAAAGATTTTTCAATTTGTTTTTTTTCATCTGATACAATTAAATCCTTTCTGTTCTTGATTATCCTGTGAGTATCAGTAATTACCTGACCACCTGTTTTTCCTTCGATGATCTTCATGAGGTCGGTTAACAGAGCTCCTGTAATTCCATATGGTCTAAACAGTTCAAATAATACTGCTTTATTGTGTGAATATTTTTTTAAAAGGCTTATATTAAATGTGATGAATTGTTCTTTTTCCTCTTTTATAGTTTCTCTTAGTGCTGTGATGTGATCTGATACGATCTCATTAAAACCTGAGAATCTTTCAGCTGCCTCGTTAAGAGTAATTTCAATTGAAGGATTTATTTCTTTGAGTACCGGAATAATAAGATGTCTGATTTTATTCCGGATGTATTTGGTATCATTATTTGATTTGTCTTCGCGGAATACAATATTATACTGAACCTGATAGGAAATAATGTTGTTTCTGGTCGCAAATAACAATGGCCTGATAATACTGTTACTAATTGGTCTCATTCCTGTCAGTCCGGCCAATCCTGTGCCCCTTATCAGGTTTATCAGCAGTGTCTCGATATTGTCGTTGAGATTGTGAGCGACAGAAATTAAATCGAAACCACCTTCGTTCCTTATATCCTCAAACCACCGGTATCTCAGTTCTCTTGCCGCCATCTGGACCGATAGTTTATTCTCTTTGGCAAATTTTTTTGTTTCAAACCTGGAAGCATAAAATGGGATATTATTTGCATTTGCAAACTGCCGTACCAGTTCCTCATCTTTATCAGATTCCCCGTCCCTCAGAGAGAAATTGCAATGTGCGATGCCAATATTGTATTTTTGATGATGAAAAAGATGCGCCATCACCATTGAATCTATTCCACCACTTACTGCCAGAAGAATTCTTTCACCAGGTTTTATCAGGTTGTTTTCAGTAATGAACTTTTTGAATTCATTGATCATTTTAAGATTTATTGATATGCAAAAATAGAAAAAGGTATCCTTTCGATGGATACCTTTTCAATAAATAAAATTATGTTGTTTGCAGAGAAAGGTATGAATCTTGTCTCTGCAATATGACAATCGGGACTCCGGCTTTTAGTTTAACTGGTTCGAGAGGTATTCAGCCACACTTTCCTGAGTCTCCTTCAGGGCTTTATCTCCTTTATGCCAGTCAGCAGGGCACACTTCTCCGTTTTCCTCAAAGAACTGTAGGGCATCCACTATTCTCAATGTTTCTGAGACACTTCTTCCCAGTGGCATGTCATTAACAACCTGGTGCCGCACAACTCCTTTTTTGTCGATGAGAAATAATCCACGATAAGCCATGGGATCACCTTGGAAAGTAATATCCCCATCTTCAGAATAATCATATGTGCCGGCAAGAACATCATAATTCTCTGAAATGGTTTTTGAGAGATCAGAAACAATAGGATAATTGACACTCTTGATGCCTCCGTCTTTTAATTCTGTCTGAAGCCATTTCCAGTGAGAATACTTTGAATCTACCGAACAACCGACTACAGCTACATTTCTTTCGTTAAATTCCTCCAACCTCTCCTGAAACCCAAGTAATTCGGTAGGACAAACAAAAGTGAAATCCGCAGGGTAGAAAAAGAAAACAACATATTTTTTACCAATGTATTGCTCAATTGAGAATCCTTCGACAATTTCACCGCCATTTATAACTGCAGATGCAGAAAAAGAAGGCGCTTTTTTTCCAACTAATACAGCCATTTTCTTATTAAATTTTAAGTTAATAATTCACGATCACTAAGAAATTACAATCCTGTGAAGTTTTTGTTCATTATTGGTAGGGAATAATAGCAGGCTGCCCCGGTTCGAAATTGTCAGGATGCAGGAGTTGTTCCCCTGAAACCAGGATATTGGAGATATTTGAAAATAATGGAGGATTTGGGAAAAATGCAAATCTTATCTGGAGCGTATTAAAAATGAGATTATCGTTTCTTATTCTCAGGCCTATGCCAATGCTTGAAAGTGCAAAACCATGGCTAAGCGCTTCATTTGCACCCGACAGTAATGCAAAATCGGCAAAACCAAAAAAAGCAAAACTGAAGCCATAAATATTTAGCGGACTGAATACAACGGATTCAAGGCTTACTGATAATCTTTGATTTCCGTTTATAGAATCATTTCTGAACCCTGAAAAACCATTTTCAGTACTGAATCTGAGGTTTTCATTTGTATATCTTCCGAATCCTCTGCTATAGTTCAGATAGATAAAGTTTCTCATCTTGAAATTTCCAAAGTTAAGAAGGTTGGAAAAGTAATTCAGGCGAAGTGCGAGGAGCCCTTGTTCAGTTTTGTTTTTATTGATATAAGTTGAGAATCCTGAATAGAAATAAGAATAACCCAGATCACCAATCTTGTTACCGAATGAGGCTTCTCCTGCCAAATATGTCCGTTGTTTGAATTCGTTATATTCTCTTCCTGCGGTGAATTTAAAAAGGGCACCATACGGCACGTCCTCTGTGCGGCCGTAACTATAAAGGAGATTGGTTTTGGTATATTTCTGGATTGAAAGAGCTGCAGAACCAAGGAAAAGTTTGTATCGCTGAAGGGTCAGATATGAATCAGGTGAAATCAAGGGATGACTATACACATTATTATTTATATATCGTGTACCGATGATTAACCTGGATACAGATTCTCTGTTTAAAAGGAATGATCGGGCAATCCAGTAATCCTGTAAATTGTACTTATACGGAACCGGAAGCGGAAAAACACTAATATCGAAAGTGGAATACATATGACGAAAAGCAATGCCCCCGGCATATTTTGTGGTAGAACTGATAAGTTTGCGGCTAAAAGCAAATCCATATGTATCGTTACCCAGTCCATTAAGATAAGATACATTAAGATCAATAAATGTTTTCTGAATGTTATGTGCAATATAATGACCTCCAAACCCCGGCGAATTAGGAACACGATTATCAAAAGCTATATCTAATCCTAATTCATGACCCCAGCCAAGTATGTTCTTGTCGAAGACAGAGACTGACCCTCTGCTGAGCCCTCTGTATAAGTAATCGCCTCCAAGGGAATATACATCTTTGGTAAATACAACAATATCGGCCTCCTGATCGGAAACAGGAACTACCAGTATCCTGGCATCTCCGATAAATGGAAGTTCGCGCAAAAACCGCTCATTATCACTTAATTTAAGTGGTGAAATTTCATCACCCTCTTTAAAAAGTAAGTTTTTCCTGATAATATTTTCTGTTGTGTTGAAGTGTGTCTTATTTAATATCTTCTCGTATTTTTTAGGATTGTACAGGTAAGGATAATTAATATCTGTTCCGAAAACATTCAATCTCCGTATCACAATTTTTCTGATTCTTACACCAATATATTTTTTATAATTGGCATCACTGGTCGAAGCGAAACGCCTTTTATAACTTGTATCAGAGTTTACAATTAAAAAATCGAAAATTTTTTTTGTAAACCTGTTTTTTGATGCTGTTGCTTTAAGGGTGCTGTAAAAAATGGCGTTTTTGTCGCTCTGATGAGCAACCGGTCTTAGCCTGGAAAGTGATTCCCGGATTGAATCATTTAAGAATGGAGGAATATCTTGTTTGAGCGTTAAAATAACATTTTCTGAAATTTGGCTGATAGGTGTACTTATTTGACGGACCTGAGCATAAGCTATATTACATGAAAATAACAGTACCAAAAATAAGGTTGGTCCTGAAAAATTCATACATTTTGACAGGTCCTTGCACATCAGGTTTCCTGATAGTTGCTAATCAAAACATCATCAGAGTTGAACTGAAATCCAAGACGTTTACCTGTAATAACTCTTGAATGCTGGATCTTGGCTTCAGCCTGTCCTACTGTGGATATTTTCACTGCATCGTATGGTGGTACAAGCAAATCGAATTCAAGTGCATATTGAATTGCAGTTGAAATGATTAGCTGTAATGACTGTTTACTGATCTCTTCGTTTCCGAAATTTGTGAATAACATTCCCATTTGCCTTTTGCCTTCAACAAAATACTGTCTTTCATGATTTATGAATATCCTTGCGATAAGATAACCAAGATCATCAAGCCGGGAATATTTAAACGAATCGCTGAGATAATTATAAATATTAATCATGCCTGAATATGCATTGTATTTATTCTTCTGTATGTATGCAGTTTTCCATGCAGGATGGTCCCTGTCGAACTGGAATATATTGGAGTGCATACTGAAAAGCAAAACATCACCTGCGATCTTGAGCTGGGCATCAAAATTGCTTCTGTCAGTATACTCAAGGCGGATCCTGGAATCGATATTGCCCAGACTTGTATTTATCTCTTTTGATAAGTTTTTCAGTACCTCCTTAATATTACAGAAAGATTCAAGGGTATTATCGAATACTTTTTGTTTCAGAAGGGATTTTTCTTTGAGTGTAGCTATAATTGCTACCTTTTTATCGTTCTGATCGGCCATGGCAAATATGTTAGTAATGAAAAACAGACATCTAAAGTAAGAATTATTCAATAAAATTAAAATCAGACTTGTTTTAATTGGATTTTCATCTGGTCTTACAAAACTACCGGATGTGAAAGTTTACACGAATCTATTTCTCACCTCTTTTGCCTGTGATTTTAAGACAAATATATTATATAACTATCTGTTTAGTATGATCTGGCAAAAAGAACTCTCCGGTTTGAAGGTTTTCCAGAATAGATGCATTTGCCCGATTCTTCAGGACTATCGAATGGAATACATCTGATAGTTGCTTTGGTCTCCTCCTTAATTTTTTCTTCAGTTTCAACTGTCCCATCCCAGTGCGCCATGATAAATCCCCCCTGATTATCAAGAACTTTCAGGAAGTCTTCCCATTTGTCAACATAGAATGTATTTTCTTTTCTGAAATTAAGAGCTTTATTGTAAATATTGACTTGTATGTCATCAAGAAGTTTTGGAATATGTTCGTATATCTTGTCAATACTTATTGTTTCTTTTGTCAGAGTATCCCTTCTGGCAACTTCAATGGTATTGTTTTCAAGATCGCGCGGACCGATGGCCAAACGAACAGGAACCCCTTTCAATTCATAATCGGCAAATTTCCACCCTGGTTTATTATTATCCCTGTCATCATATTTTACAGAGACTCCTAAAGCTTCTAATCCGGTTTTGATTTTCAGAGACACTTCTGATAAGGCGCCAATCTGATCAATATTTTTATATATTGGGATAATGACGACCTGGATCGGAGCAAGTTTAGGAGGCAAAACAAGTCCATTATTATCTGAATGTCCCATAATAATAGCACCCATAAGCCTGGTTGAAACACCCCAGGAAGTGGCCCAGACATAATCAAGTTTTCCCGTTTTATCTGTAAACTGAACATCAAATGCTTTTGCAAAATTCTGACCCAGGAAATGACTTGTTCCTGCCTGCAGCGCCTTACCATCCTGCATAAGCGCCTCTATTGCATAAGTATCAAGTGCTCCTGCAAAACGTTCATGCTCAGTTTTATAGCCTTTTATTACCGGGAGAGCCATTGAATTCTCAGCAAAACCAGCATAAACATTTATCATTTTCTCAGTTTCTTCAATTGCCTCTTCACGCGTTGCATGAGCTGTATGACCCTCCTGCCAGAGAAATTCAGTAGTTCTGAGAAAAAGCCTCGTCCTCATTTCCCACCTTACAACGTTAGCCCACTGATTTATAAGAATAGGCAGATCTCTGTATGAATGAATCCAGTTCTTGTATGAATGCCATATTATTGTTTCTGAAGTAGGACGGATAATCAGTTCTTCTTCCAGTTTTGCAGTCGGGTCAACAACGATGCCCTTTCCATTTTCATCATTTTTCAGACGGTAATGAGTCACAACTGCACATTCTTTGGCGAAACCTTCAACATGGGCTGCTTCTTTGCTGAAGAATGATTTTGGTATAAATAAAGGGAAATATGCATTTACATGACCTGTTTCCTTAAATAATCTGTCGAGTTCAGCCTGTATCTTTTCCCAGATGGCATATCCGTAAGGTTTAATAACCATGCATCCACGGACAGCTGAATTTTCTGCCAGATCAGCCTTGATAACCAGATCGTTATACCATTGTGAATAATTTTCCTCCCTGTTCGATAAAAACTTCGCCATTTTTTTGGTATGGTATTTGTTTGTAATATTAAAGTAAATAGATCGTGTAAAAATAAATAAAAAGATCAGTTATTACTCAAAAAAGAACAGGAGGTTCATCATGAAAGCAAAAATCTACTTCGGAATCTTATCATTAGCACTTCTGACCTTTACTGCAGCTAATACGCGGGGAGGCAATTTGCGCGACGTAAGACATGATGATGCCAGAATGGTTATGAATAATTACCATGATGATTGATTCTTTTTCATCAAGAATCAACAGGTTTCACAGATCATATGTTGCGTTTGACTATTACTCACCTGTATTTACAGATTCTTACTGGTATGATTACCAGCCTTTCTCATGGGGGATAAGTATTTATGACGGACCTGGATATGGTTTGGGATTTAATTATGGTTATAACGACTATTATGGTTATGATCCATATTACGGAAGTTATTGGAACTATGATCCTTATTACTATAATCCTTTCTATTATAGTTGGTATTCACCTGTGATATTCAATTTTAACTTCGGGCACCGATGGTATAATAATTATTATGGATGGAATAATAATTATTTCAATCATAGCCGCAATAACTTCCAGTCTGGCTACTATTCATATAATAACAACCATAACAATTATTCAAATATTTCACGGAGAACATCAGGTTCTGAATTTACCGGAAGACCAGGAAGTAGTGGTAACAGGAACTACAGTAATAATACCAAAAGAGGAAGTACCCTAAATAGAGTTGATAATGGAAACAGAAGCCCCAACACCAACATTAGAAATAATGTGAACAGCAGTTACGGGAACAGAAGAAGCTACAGCACCAGTGGAAACTTCCGAACCAACAACAACTCTGTTAGAAATAGTTCAAGCTCAGAAAATCTTACCGCCAGCAATTACCGTTCCTCCCGAAATGTAAGCCAGGGATCATTTAGCAGGCCAAACGCGGGTATGAGTTCAACCAGATCGAGGAGTTATGCAAATGCACGTTCTTCATCACCACGATCGATGAGTTCTGCAAATGTACGTTCTTCATCTCCAAGATCCTTGAATTCCGGCAGTTTTCGTTCTTCCTCACCTGGATCTATGAGATCAGGATCTTCTGTAAGAACCAGTACCTCTCATAGCTCATCAAGATCCTCAGGATCGAAATCAGGATCATCAGGCAGAAAATCATCCGGACGAAGATAAAAAAAGTCAGTTTAGTAATTTGTGGAAAATAATATTATCCGGGAAGTGACAGTTAGTTAATAAAATTTGTTTCTTTGGTACAATATTTGCGTGTTATATAGAAAAATAGGAAGGAAACCAATATGAAAATCTTATCTCAAATATTAATTCTTGCACTTCTTACTCTTGGCTCTTGTACCTCAAGTCTTTATACAGGAGGTGAGTATGATGATCTGTACTATTCACCTTCAGATCAGCAGGCTAGGAATACACCTCCTGAAAATAACAGGACTATCAAGGATAACAATAGTAACAATGAATACTTTGATAATAAGTACGCATCTGATACTCTTGTTTCAGACAGTTATAATAATGCCGTTGATTATGAAGCAAATGTAGACAGCGGGAGCAATAATAACGAGGGATATGATTATTACGATGATTCATCTTATGCCAGCAGGTTGAACAGGTTTTACGGAAACTATTTCGATCCTTACTGGAGAGATCCATTATACGGTGGATTTGGATATGGTTATGGCTACGGCGGTTCCCCTTATTATGGATATGATCCATATAGTTACGGAGGATTTTATGGCGACTATTATGGTTATGGTTATCCGGGCTATTATGGGGGATATGGATTTGGTTATCCTGGTTATTATAGTGGTTACTACGGAAGTGGGCTTTATGGCGGTTATTATGGTTTTGGTTATAATCGATTCTTTGGAGGTGGCTATTACGGAGGCCTTTACTCCGGCTCAGGTTTACGAGATTATTCAACACCTTATGGAAGAAATGAAAGGCCAAGCAATCTTTCATCCAAATGGAACAACAGCGTTGGTGGTGCTTCCGGTTCTGCCAGAAGAGGAGACTCATACTTATCAGGATCAACATCAAGAACTGGCAGCAGATCTGGTTCACAGGCTTTTACTCCCGATCAAAGAAGAACCTCTGCAAAAAGTGGTACTTCACAACAGACCATCCGTAGCGGCAGAACTATTCAGAACCAGTCAAATACCAGGTCAGGTTCTGTTCAGAGAACACCTGCCAATATGAAACCAAGTTACAACAGTACCAGCAGGTCGTATACTCCAAGTTATAACAATCCGCGAATGAGTACACATCCATCTTATAATAATAGCAGAGTTTATCAAGGTTCTAATTCTGTCAGAAGAAGCTATTCAAATCAGAATACTTACTCTAACAACAATGGGAATAACCGCACGTTTTCCGGAACAGGAATGCAACGAAGTCGGGAAGTGTTTTCTCCGGTTAACCAGTTCAGATCAAATTCATACAGGAGTTCAGGAAGCTATTCCCTGCCTTCCAGAAGCAGCGTTGGCAGATCAACTTATTCTTCTCCATCGAATTCCGGAAGCAGCAGATCTTATAGCAGTGGATCTTCAGGTGAATCAAGAGGTTCTTACTCTTCAGGATCTTCATCATCAGGTTCGTCTGGTTCATCCGGTTCATCCCGGTCGTCAGGCGGCGGTGGCGGTGGCGGCGGAAGAAGATAATCATTCAAAGGATAAAATAATTAATACTATAATAACGTTCATTCTAAATTACAGAGTGCAGGGATAATCTTACTAAAAACATGATCGTATGAAAAGGATTTTTATAATAATATTCGTGATCTTAACTATAGCTACCGGGATTAAAGCTCAGAATGTCGACGATGCTTTAAGGTATTCCCAGATCTTTTACGCAGGAAGTGCCAGGTTTAACTCAATGGGTGGTGCATTTACTGCTCTGGGAGGAGATATCTCTTCCTTGAATCAAAATCCGGCAGGACTTGGTGTATTCAGATCTTCCGAGCTCACATTGTCACCACAATTGTACAATACCAAAACAACTGCTGATTTCAATGGAAAATTTTCAGATAATATCTACAATTTTAATATTAATCAGATTGGATTTGTTGGTAATTTAATATCTCACGAATCGGGTCTGGTGTCTCTGAATATTGCTTACTCATATAATAGAATGAATAACCTTAGTCAAAGCGCAAGAATTCAGGGAGTCAGCAATTCCAGTTCAATGGCTGATTATTGGGCAGGACAGGGAAATAACGGAAATAATGGTGCCGGAACTAATTTTCATGATCTCCAGGGTGCTGCGGGTATTGCATTCGATACCTGGGTAATGGATACCGTAACCGGATCCGGAGGCAATAAATATGGAACCGTATTCTCAAATTACGGAGACAATGCTACTTCCACATATGGGCAGACTATCAGAAGGCTTATTTCGAATGAAGGTTATATAGGGGAGAACTCATTCTCTATTGGCGGAAATTATTCAAATACACTCTTCTTCGGAGCCACTCTCGGCATAACCCAACTAAGGTATACAAGCGATTACGAACATCTGGAAACATCTAATGTTCCTCTTCCATCAGCATTTCAGAACTTTACTTATATTGATCATTATGTTGACAAAGGAACCGGATATTCCCTTAAGTTTGGTGCTATATATAAACCGGTCGATGCCGTACGAATAGGTCTGGCATTTCATACACCTACGTGGTACAAGATTGATGAATATTATTATAACGATATAACTTCAAACTTTACTGACGGGGGGCACTACGAATCATCTAATGATCCAACGAGATTTAACTACGCATTAGCTACTCCTTTCAGGGTATTAACCGGAATAGCTGTTCAGATACAGAAAATTGCTCTTTTAAGCGCTGACTATGAGTTTGTTGATTATAGTACTGCAAAGTTCTCACAAACAGGAGACAATTATGATTACACAGCTAAGAACTTAGAAATAAAAAACAGCCTGAAACCAACAAGTAACATCAGACTTGGAGGTGAACTCAGACTGAACAATCTTTACCTGCGTTCAGGCTACGGATATTATGGTAAACCTTTTAAATCAGGTGATGCCAATTCAAACCTTTATTATACTTCAATATCTGCCGGAGTTGGAATCAGGGAACAAAACTTTTCTATAGATTTTGGTTATACAAACTATAATTATTCGGAGAATTATTTACTATATCCGGTAGCAACCGGTATTGATCCGGCATCGGCAAACCTGGGTACATCTAAGAACGTATTCACTCTTACTTTAGGTTACAAATTTGGGATTTAATACTTTGATGACTGATTTATTTGAGGCCGTTTCCACCTGGAAACGGCTTTTTTTCAAAGAAATTCTACAGCTTCAGGTCCGGTATTAAAAATCAGGTCAAGAATGCTCAGTCCATGAATAAACCCGTCACCATTATTGAAAACCTGCAAATATTCTTTTACACGGAAGCCTGATTCTTTTTTTGGCGATATACTGTATCTGAAGTCATTTTCAGATTCTGACGGACTTTCAAATTGAGACGTAAATCTGAGCTTTATTTTGATCTTCAGCATATTCAGTACAGTCTGTGTCATCTCGGTGTTGAGATCAATCAGAAAAATGTTTTTTTTTGAAATCACTTTCTCAATATTTTCAAAATAGAATTGGAAATAGGGAGAGGCGCTGTATGAAGCTCTCATAGCCCCGAGGTGAACTTGCTGCCATCGCTTTGAATAATCAATCCTGATATCCTTCAATTGAGTCTTATGCTGGCTCCCGAGGTAAACAGGTACAGAGAGTAACTGAGGACCATGAGATGAGAGTATATAACATCTGTTACGGAAAGATTGCTTAAGGTAGTTTTCCTCTCTTTCGATTAATACTTCTTCTGCCCTGGAAATAAGAGAAAAATATTCAACAGGGGGTAAGTAAGCTGTTGAAACAAGTATTTTTCCAGCCATTATTGAAATATTCACTACATCTTGTTGATCATACTGGCTGCAAAACCTGCACCGAATCCGTTATCAATATTCACCACTGTTACACCGGTAGAACAACTGGTCAGCATCGCTAGTAAAGCTGAAACACCTCCGAAATTTGCTCCATATCCTACACTGGTTGGAACCGCTATTACAGGTTTATCAACAAGCCCTCCGACAACACTTGCCAGAGCTCCCTCCATGCCTGCAATAACCACAACAACCCGACAATTTCTTATCTCCGGAAGTTTATCTACGAGCCTGTGAATTCCTGCAACTCCGGCATCATATATTCTAAGCACTTTGTTTCCAAGAAGTTCAGCTGTGATTGCGGCTTCTTCGGCAACAGGCATGTCAGAAGTACCGGCAGTGATAATGGCAATTTTGCTTTCGGGCACAGCAGGTTTAACTTTTTGTAACGAAATAATCCTTGCAATCGGGTAATAAACAGCTTCTGACAGTATACTATGCACGGCTTCGTACATTTCGTCATTTGCCCTAGTGCCAATCACATTATTTTCTTTCTCTGACATTACCCTGAAAATTTCACTTACCTGCTTTTTAGACTTACCTGCACAGTAGATAATTTCAGGATAACCGGTCCTCATTTCCCGGTGATGATCTATTCTGGCAAAACCAAGGTCGGTATAAGGGAAGTTTTTAAGTACTTCTAAAGCTTCCCCGACGCTTGTGTCCCCCTTTTTTACATTTTTAAGCAGTTTCTCTACTTCCTTTGCATTCATACATCCTTTTTTTCTGGATTGGAACTTCCTGTCCTGTAACCTTCAAGGTCCAAAGATACATATCTGAACCCTATTTTTTTCAGTTTTGAAATAATATGTTCTCTTCCAGGGCTATGAATGATTTCTTCGAAAAACTCAGGAATACACTCTATTCTTGCTAAATCACCGTGAACACGGACCCTTGTTCCCGGATATCCCATATCAGATAAAATGTTTTCAGCCTCTTCTATTTGCCTGAGAGTCCCCTCCCTGATATCTGTATCATATGGGATCCGGGTGAGTAAACAAGCCATTGCAGGTTTGTCCCAGATTTGAAGATTTGCTTCCCTCGATAATTCTCTGATATCCTTTTTTGTGAGGCCCGATTCAAGCAGCGGGCTCCTGATACCTAGTTCATTCAATGCTGCAATACCAGGTCTGAAATCCTTTACGTCGTCAGCATTCGTACCGTCAACAACATACTGATAATCATTTTCCTTTGCGTAACCGGAAATATCCTTAAAAAGAGTCTTTTTGCATAAATAACACCTTTGGATAGGATTATTTTTTATTATATCGGGAAGACCAACATCCAGAATTTTATGGTTAATGCCAAAGGATTTGGTAAACTCAACAGCATCATCAATTTCCCGCGACGGTATGTAAGGTGTTCTGACAGTGATTGCCATTATAGAAGAGCCTCTGACGATATTAGCCCGGTATAAAAGGAAGGTACTGTCAACACCTCCTGAAAATGCAATTACGAATGAGTTCAAATCTTTCAGAATGGAATCAAGCTTCAATGATTTTTCGTCCCTGGCATCCATAATCTACTTTTTTATTTCTGAAATATTAATCTCTAAAAATCGGTTGAGACATTGCTTACAACATTGCTAAGGATTATTTACTGATTAACACTGCCATAATATTATTATACACTTCCTTAACAGGTATTTCTTTGTCAGAGGCTATTTTTTTACAATCTTCATATTCAGGTTTACATGAAACCTCTTCACCGTCATAAAATGATCTTTTAACTGTAACATCACCATAAATGGACGGTACAGTTTCAATTTTACGCACCAGGGTGTCTTTTCTGAAGGGGAAAGTTCTTATTCCTAATGATGTTGATTCAGTGAAGATTATGCTTTTGACTGCATCGGCTGACTCTTTTTCACAAATCACACTGAGAAGAATACCAGGCCGTCCTTTTTTCATAGTTATATTTGAATAGAATACATCGGAGACCCCTGCTTTAAATAGTCTTTCAGAGATATACTCAAAAAACTCAGGATTCATATCATCAATATTACATTCAAGCTGAATTGCATCGTGTCCTGAATTATCAGTCACTAATTCACCAATAAATACTCTGAGCAGATTTGGAACTTTCTCATGTTCTTTTTGGCCAACGCCATAGGCGGTCTTTTCAATTTTTATTTTCAGATCAGGATTAAAGTTTGTTCCCAAAGTAGCAAGAATTGCGGCGCCGGTTGGAGTAGTAGCTTCAAAATCCACTCCTCCTTTTTTTACCGGAATTCCTTTTATGATTTCAGCGGTTGCAGGTGCCGGAACCGGAAGTTTCCCATGATCGCAGTCTACAAAGCCTTCACCGAGTTCTACAGATGAAACATGTACTTCCTCAATATTTAAAGAATTAAAGCATATCGCGGCACCGACAACATCAATAATTGAATCAATTGCACCGACCTCGTGAAAGTGCACATGGTCAATAGGTATTCCGTGTACCGAGGCCTCAGCCCGGGCAATTTTCATGAAGATCTTCATGCTTAACTCTTTTGTCGGAAGATCAAGAGAAGAGTCGTTTATAATCTTTTCAATATCAGAAAGATGACGATGTGCATGTTCATGTCTGGTTTGTTTCACTGTTACTTTGGTTCCAAAAATCCCATGTCGTTGGTCCTTCGACACAACCAGATCCCAGCCTGGAAGATTAAGCTTTTTTAATTCACCTGTGAGAAATGCCTGATCGACACCAAGATCTATCATTGCTCCCAGATTCATATCTCCGCTTATACCAGAGAAACAATCGTAACTTATTATTTTCATTTAATGGAGAAATATAAAGTGCAACAAATATACTACAGGAATGTTAAAAATGCAGTTATAACAGAATCCTGTATTTTACGTTGCTAATATACTATTTACAATCATTACGGAATAATAAAAAAAAATTGTATTTTTCGGCACTTATTCTTCGAATAATTTTATTAACCATTTTATCCATATTATGAAAAGAAGGGATTTTTTCAGAACATCAGTCAGCGGCGGACTTGCAGCTGGAGCAGCTTTGAAATTGGGTGGATTTGAAAAACTTTGGAAAGCTCCTCCAGCCGGGGCAAAGTATGACATGGTTGCAGTTATGGGAGGGAACCCTGATGCAATGTTTGATCTGGGTATCCAGGAACTTGGTGGAATGGGAACTTTTGTTCAGAAAGGACAAAAAGTGTTGATAAAACCAAATATCGGCTGGGATGTTATTCCTGAACTTGCAGCAAACACAAACCCTCTGCTGGTAAAAAGGATTATCGAACATTGTTTCAAAGCAGGTGCCAAGGAAGTGTATGTATTTGATCATACATGCGATAACTGGGTTAACTGCTACAACAATTCAGGTATTGAAAAAGCGGCAAAATCTGCCGGTGCAAAAGTAGTATCGGGTAATTCTGAAAGCTATTATCAGGAAATTGAAATACCCGGAGGTATTAAACTTCAGAAAGCCAAGGTTCATCAGCTATTGCTTGAAACTGATGTTTTTATTAATGTTCCGGTACTTAAAGATCATAGTTCAACAAGGATGACGTGTTGCCTGAAAAATTCGATGGGTCTTGTATGGGACAGAGGTTACTGGCATTCCAACAATCTCAACCAATGTATTGCAGATTACGCTCTTTATGAAAAGAAACCTGCTCTGAATGTGATCGACTGCTATAATGTTATGGTGAAACATGGACCTCAGGGAGTATCTAAGGAAGACATTGTCTCAATGAAATCCCAGATATTAACTACCGATTGGGTTGCCGGTGACGCTGCAGCTGCAAAAATGCTGGGTGTTCCTGTCGAAAAAATCGAATATATTCCTATTGCTTATAAAATGGGAATTGGCAATATGAACCTTGATGCCCTTAATATTAAAAGAATTAAAATGTAATTTCTGATGAGTTCATCACTACTTAGAAGATTCCGGATTATTTTTTCGACACTGGTCTTTATCTTTTTTTTCCTTGCATTTATTGACTTCAAATCGCTGTTTCCTGTTAAATATCTTAACATCCTGACTTCTCTTCAGTTTATTCCTTCATTCATGAAGTTTTATGATCTCAGGATTCTTGCAACCGGTGGTTTTATTGCTATTCTTTTACTCACATTGATCTCAGGCAGAACTTACTGCTCCTTTCTCTGTCCGCTGGGAATTGCTCAGGATCTGACAAGCAGAATTGGAGGAAGAATCAAGAAGAAATTCAGGAGATATGGTTTCAAAAAACCTTTTACGATCTTAAGGTATTCCATACTCGCTGTCACAGTTATTGTAACGATAGTCTGGGGTATTTATATGATCACTTTGCTCGACCCCTATAGTATTTTTGCCAGGTCCATGACTTATTTTATCAAACCGGTTGTTATTATCTTAAATAATTTTCTTGCCGGAATACTGGGTAAATTTGATGTCTATACTTTGAGCAATGTGCCGGTTAAAGGCTTTCCGCTGATTGTCTATTCAATCCCTGCGGCCTTTTTCCTTCTTGTTGGCGGACTTTCGTTGACAAAGGGACGTCTCTATTGCAATACAGTATGTCCTGTTGGAACTTTGCTAGGCCTGGTTGCTAAAGTATCACTTTTCCGTATAAAATTTGATGAAGCATCCTGTACCCGATGTGGAAGATGTGCAATCAGATGCAAATCTTCGTGCATTGATTTTCTTAAACCAAATGTTGATATTTCAAGATGCGTAAGTTGTTTCAATTGTATTTATACATGTCCTGAAAAAGCATTATCCTACGGGATTGCCGGTACTAAAAAGAAAGTTCATGAAACTGATGAAGGTAAGCGCAAGGTAATTATAGGATCTCTTCTGCTGCTTTTCGGTTTGTCAAGAGTTGCTAACGGACAGAATAAAACCGCTCCAAAACCAAAGAAAGACTCAACTGTAAAGGAGAAAAAAACCCATCCTGTATGTCCTCCGGGAGGAGTAAGCATAGCTGACTTTAATATGGATTGTATTGCCTGCTCATTATGTATTAATGTTTGTCCTAATGGTGTTCTTCAGCCTTCCTATATACAATATGGAATTGCTGGCATGATGCAACCGGTAATGGATTACCATAAGAGTTTTTGCACCTATAATTGTACAAAATGTACTGAGATCTGTCCCACAAATGCTCTTCACCCACTTGTTCTTGAAGCAAAAAAACTCACACAACTGGGGAAAGCAAATTTCATAAAAGATAATTGCATTGTTAATACCGAGAAAACATCGTGCGGAGCTTGTTCGGAAAGCTGTCCGACAAAGGCAGTTCATATGATTCCTTTTGAGGGGAATCTGGTCATTCCTGAAGTTACCGAGGATATTTGTATAGGTTGCGGACATTGTGAATTTGCCTGTCCTACAGTTCCTTACAAAGCAATATTTGTAAATGGAAACGCTGTACATGTTGCTGCAAAAAAACCAGCAAACGTTGAATCAGATATGAAGACCCCGGTGGAATTCCCATTCTAAATTTAATTAAAATGAAACCGTCACATATTGAGCATATCGGTATTGCTGTCACAAACCTTGAAGAGGCTATTGCTTTTTATGAAAAAGTAATGGGACTGAAATGCTATAACATTGAGGAAGTTCCTGATCAGAAGGTCCGGACCGCTTTTTTTAAGGTCGGACAGACAAAAATTGAGCTTCTTGAGTCGACTGATCCTGAAGGCCCTATTGGCAAATTCATTGAAAAAAAGGGCGAAGGGATCCATCATATTGCATTTTCAGTTGAAAAGATTGAAGATCAGTTGACCCATGCCGCCGAAATGGGTATCCGTTTGATTGACTGCAAACCCAGAAAAGGCGCAGAAGGTCTCGATATAGCTTTTCTACATCCCAAAGCAACTTCAGGCGTTTTAATCGAACTTTGCGAAAACAAAACTGCCTAAAAAGCCGATAGGCTTTATGTTTGAAAAATTTAGTAGGTTTGTATAAGAATACTAATTTTAAAACATAATGAAAAATTCCGCTGCAATCTCAGGCAATTCCGGACCCAAGGTTAGATCCGATTGTGAAATTGCACTGGAATTAAGATCCGATGGCGGAATATCCATCGAACTTAGTTCAAAAGTCAAAGCATTATATGGCGCGTCAATTATAAGACTGACTGAAGAAATACTTGATTTTTTCGGTATTAAACATGCATTTGTGAAGATAGCTGATTCAGGTGCTCTTCCATTTGTAATTGCAGCCCGGCTGGAATCAGTTGTTAAAAAACTGATCAGTACACATCTGGAGTACCTGCCACCTCTTCTGATAGAAAACAATTATTCAACAGAACGAAACAGATTTCGTTTTTCCCGGTTATATCTGCCCGGGAACACTCCGGGATTAATGATCAATTCAGGCCTTCATTCTGCCGATGGAATTATTCTTGACCTTGAAGATTCGGTTGCACCTGAAAAGAAAGATGAAGCCAGGTTTCTGGTCAGGAATGCGTTGAGACAGATAAATTTTTATGGTGCTGAAAGGATGGTTAGAATAAACCAGGGCAAAAGAGGCCTTGAAGATCTCCATTTTGTTATTCCTCACAATGTTAACCTGGTACTAATACCGAAATGTGAGGATGCGGAAGATATACTTCAGGTGGAAAAAATGATTGAAAGCATTAAAATGAAATTCAATCTGACAAATAATGTTTACCTGATGCCTATTATTGAAAGTGCACTTGGACTTGAGAACTCATTTAAGATTGCATGTTCATCGAAAAATATTGTAGCTATTGCAATAGGTTTGGAAGATTTCACTACTGATCTTGGGGTTCAACGGACAGTAGATGGTAAGGAATCATTATATGCACGACAACGACTCGTTGTTGCAGCAAGAGCAGCTGGTATCCAGCCAATAGATTCAGTTTTTTCAGATGTTGCTGACATGCAAGCACTAAAACTTACCGTAAAGGAATCAAAATCTCTCGGATTTGAAGGAATGGGATGTATACACCCCCGACAGATACCTATTATCAAAGAAGGATTTGCGCCTGATGCAGCAGAAATAGAAAAGTCGAAAAAAATAGTACTCGCTTTTGAAGAAGCAAAGCAAAAAGGCCTCGGTGTAGTAGCTTTAGGATCAAAAATGATTGATCCTCCAATAGTTACACGGGCACAAAGAGTAATTGAGCTTGCAGTTTGTTTGAACCTGTTGTCTCCTGACTGGGTAAAAGATGAATCGTAAGCATTAAAAGAGAAAGCAGAGTTATGAAAACTGTGAAAAATGCAGCAGGCAGATCAGTACCTTTGGAAATAAATGGTAAGTCCGTTATTCCCTTCAAAGGAATTGGCAAGTATAAACCTGAAGGCAGAAAATATTCGCCCCTTATACCTACCTGTGCCAATTTCCCTGAAGACGGCAATAAAGTAGTAAGTTCCCTTGAAGCAGCTCTGAGAAAATGTGGTTTGCGTGACGGTATGACGATATCCACTCATCATCATCTAAGAGACGGAGACCTTATAAGCAATAAGATATTTGAGTTAGCATCGGAAATGGGAGTGAAGGACCTGATCTGGTTTCCCTCTGCATCCTTTCCTTGTCACGAACCACTAATCAGATTTCTTGATGATGGTACTATTAACAGGATCGAAGGAAGCATGAATGGGCCACTGGGGAGATATGTTTCCGAAGGAAAAATGAAAGGGACTGCTGTTCTGCGGTCGCACGGAGGCAGAGTGCAGGCTATACAGGATGGAGAAGTGAAAATTGATATTGCAGTACTTGCTGCTCCGACAGCCGATTCCTTTGGAAATGCAAAAGGCACGTCAGGGCCATCAGCATGTGGTGTCCTCGGATATGCTAAGGCTGATTATATGTATGCTGATAAAGTTATTGTGGTAACTGACAATCTTATCGATCTTCCATGCTTTCCAATGGAAATTGAAGGAAATTATGTTGATTATGTAGTTGTTGTCGACAAAATTGGAATTCCTGAAAAGATCATATCAGGAACAACCCAGATAACAAAAAGTCCCGACAGACTTTTAATTGCAGAATTAACCGCAGCGTTTCTCGAAAAATCGGGCATTCTAAAGGATGGTGTATCAATGCAGGCAGGAGCAGGAGGAACATCTCTCGCAATAGCTGTTTTCATAAGCGAAATCCTTAAAGACAAGGGATGGAAATCGAAGTTCGGATTTGGGGGCAGCACTAAATATATGGTAAAGATGCTTGAAGAAGGGTTGATGAATTTTATCCTCGATGCACAGGTGTTTGATCTTGAAGCTGTGAAGTCAATTGAGAATAATCAAAATCATGTTCCATATTCCGTCTTCAATGCTTATAACTATCATTCAAAAGGCAATCTCACAAGTATGATGGATATTATGATTCTTGGTGCAACCGAGATTGACCTGAACTTTAATGGGAATGTTGTTACGCATTCTGATGGCTATCTGCTTCACGGAATAGGCGGCTGGCAAAACTGTCTTCATGCACGGAATGTCATCCTTCCGATTCCTCTTTTTCGCGATCGCATTCCTGTCATAGTAGATGAAGTAACGACTTTGTGTGGTCCTGGGGAAATGATTGATGTTGTTATAACGGAAAGAGGAATTGCTATTAATCCGCTCAGAAAGGACCTTTTTGAAAGTGTTCAAGGCAAAGGATTACCCTTGAAAACGCTTAAGGAACTTAAAGATGAGGCAGAAATGATTTGCGGAGTGCCGCAGAAGCCTCAGTTTGAAGATGAAATTGTTGCAGCAATAAAATGGGTTGACGGAACTGTTATTGATGTTGTGAGAAAACTGAAATAAAGTAAATCACTTTATGGAAAAATATAAATGCATCATTTGCGGATACATCTATGATCCGGAAGAGGGAGATCCTCCTGGAGGCATTTCACCGGGGACATCTTTCAACGATCTCCCGGCAGACTATATATGCCCGGTTTGCGGTGCAGGAAAAGAGGAATTCGAAAAATATGAATAGATAAGCTATTATTCCTCCGGCATTTTTCCAACAACATCGAGAAGAAGATCCCAGAACATCTGAGCCGTTTTGATTTCAATCATCTCTTCGGGAGTATGTGCTCCTCTGATTGTGGGGCCGAATGAAATCATATCGATCCCTTTTATCTTTTCATAAACCAGACCACATTCCAGTCCTGCATGAATTGCTCTGACAGAGGGTTCCTTACCAAACAGATTATAATAAGATTCACGGGTAATCTTAAGAATTTCTGAATTTAAATTTGGCTTCCATCCGGGATAACCATCAGAATGTTCCACTTCAGCACCCGCTAGCTTGAGACACGACTCGACCATTGAGCCAACCTCGTGTTTTGATGATTCAACTGAACTTCGTTGGGTTGTAATTATTTTTATGGTATTATTATCTTCAAACTTAGCTGAAGCAAGATTCGTCGATGTTTCAACGAGATCGTCCATATCCTTTGACCATGCTATTACCCCATGAGGACAACATGTGAGAGAATTAAGGAATCTCTTCTGGCTCTCAACATCCATAACTAAGGATGGAAGGTCAGTATTCTTTACAGAAACTTTCAGGTCCTTCTCAAGATCCCCAAATTCATTTCTCAGCGTTGAATAGAAATTGTTTATCCAGCTTTTCACCGATTCACTATCCTTTTTATTGAATACGATAGTCGAAAAAGCTTCCCTGGGAATTGCATTTCTGAGATTTCCTCCATCGAACCAGGCGACTGAAATATTAATCTGATTGGATACGTTCCACAATAACCTGTTCATTATTTTAACAGCATTCCCGTAGCCTTTATGAATTTCATCACCTGAATGACCACCATGCAGCCCGGTAACAGATATATTAATTGCTTCTGCATCGGCGGGCAGCGGAGCTGTCTGATATGTCAAAGTACCAATAGTGTCCATGCCTCCGGCGCAACCAATAAAAAGTATCCCTTCGTCTTCTGAATCGAGATTGATAAGGGTTTTTCCCGTGAAAAATCCTGGTTTAAGGTTAATTGCACCTGTCATACCAGATTCCTCATCAACAGTGAACAAACACTCAATTTTCCCTGCTTTAAGTTCTTTATCAGAAAGGATCGCCATCTGTGCAGCAATTCCAACCCCGTCATCTGCACCCAGAGTCGTTCCGGTTGCAGTAACCCATCCTTCTTTAATAGCTGGTATTATCGGATCAATAGTCCAGTCGTGTGGATAATCAGCATTTTTTTCTCCAACCATGTCCATATGACTTTGAAGAACAACTGTTTTTCTGTTCTCCATTCCTTTATGAGGTGGTTTGATAATTAATATATTTCCTACTTCATCCTCTTTTGATTCGAGCGTATATTTTTTAGCAAATTCCAACAGATACTGTCTTATCTTACCCTCGTTCTTCGACAAACGCGGAATCCTGCAAATCTCTTCAAAATAGATCCAGATTGACTCCGGACTCAGTTGACTTAAAATACTCATATATTGTAGCTAATAGGCCGCAAAAATAGTATTATTTTTAATTTAGATGTATATATTTGGCGTTATAAGTTATTAAAAATTAACTATTTTTACGAATAGCAACCCGATCTGAAACTAAACAATAATTAATCATATGTCAAGACCAACAATAGTTACATTACCCGGAGATGGAATTGGGGCTATAGTATTAAATGAAGCTATCAGAGTACTTGAAGCCGCAGGATTTAATGCAGATTATATTCATGGTGATATTGGATGGGAATTTTGGTGCAAAGAAGGAAATCCATTACCGGAAAGAACTATTAAACTGATTGAAAAGTACAAAGTTGCTCTTTTTGGAGCCATTACCTCTAAACCAATTGATGAAGCAAAAGCTGAACTATCTTCTGATCTGCAGGGTAAAGGATTTACATACTCAAGTCCAATAGTTAGTTTACGTCAGCTTTTTAACCTGGACATATGCGTTCGCCCGTGCAAGTCATACAAAGGTAACCCACTCAATTTTGTCAGAAGAGGTAAAGGTAATACCATTGATGAACCGATGGTTGATGTGGTAATTTTCAGGCAGAATACTGAAGGTTTATATTCGGGAGTAGAATGGACAAACCCACCAGCAAAGGTTTATGAGGCTTTTATGACGCATTCTAAGTTCGCCAGGAATTTTGGATCAGTACCCGTTGAAGAACTTTCAATATCCACAAGAATATTTACGAGAAAAGCTACGATCAGAATAATTATGGCTGCATTTGAGCATGCGAAAAAATTTGGATATAAATCCGTAACAGTTTGTGAGAAACCTAATGTTATCAGAGAAACTTCAGGACTGATGTGGAAGCTTGCAAAGGAAATTCAGAAAAATTCTTTTCCTGACATTAAGCTTCTTAATACTAATATAGATGCCCAAATGATGTGGCTTACCAAGAATCCTGAAGAGTACGGGGTAATTGTTGCAGGAAATATGTTCGGAGACATAGCTTCAGATGCTTTCGCAGGGCTTATTGGCGGTTTGGGATTTGCCTGCAGCGCGCAGTTCTCTTCCGATGGAATTGCAGTGTTTGAGCCTACTCATGGATCTGCACCAAAATATGCAGATTACGAAGTTCCAATAGTAAACCCGATTGCAATGATTGAATCAGCATGTATGATGCTTGATTACCTGGATGACAAGAAAATTTCCTCTAAAATACGTAAATCAATAGCTGACGTTATTATTGAAGGAAAGGTGAGAACATACGATATGATGAAAATGACCGGAAGACCGGAAGTAATAAAAAACGGAGCTGCGTCAACAATACAGATGACGGATGCCATTATTGCCGGACTGAAATAATTTAAACAATTTTTTATGAATGATCAGGTAAAAAAACTTTGGCCGGAGCTTGAATGGATAAAAGATAAAACCCTGAGGGAAAAAACTGCTAAAACCTGGGAGATTGCCCTCAGCAGAAGTGCTCTGAAACCTGAAGATCTGGAGAAAATACCGTTTACTCTCTTATGCGGACCTGATCTGAAGGTAAGTTTTATGTCTCATAAGAGGTGCGTTGTTCATGTAGCGAAAGCTAGCGGTGAAAAAATGAACGGGTTTTTTGGTGATGACCTGCCTGTTAACATGGATATACTTATTTCAGGCGCAATACTTGCAGACGTAGGTAAATTACTTGAATATGAGCTTGATGTTACCAAAAAACCTGTTCAGGGGAAATATGGCCAGTATATCAGACATCCATTTTCAGGTGTATCCTTAGCTGAAGAGTGCGGAATCCCTCCCGAAGTCTGTCACATAATAGCTACTCATGCACATGAAGGAGATCTTGTAAAAAGAACTACTGAAGCGTATATTGTACATCATGCTGATTTCATGACGTTTCTACCGTTTAAGAGCAGGCTGATAGTTTAGTGGAGGGCCCACAAAAATAAGCCCGGATTACAAATCCGGGCTAGCATTATTATTATTCTGCTCGGTTGTAATCCGTGTCACTACATTTGCTCGGTTGCAATCGGTGCCGTAAATATAGGCCGGATTACAAATCCGGGCTAGCATTATTATTATTCAATTAAACAGCCAGCTCTCGGGCACTATTGATTTCTTCTCTCCCGGAGCCTCAACAAGAAATTCCAAACCAATTCCTCCGGTATTCTGAAAGTATTCAATTCTCAGTTTATGGTATCCTTTTGCAAGCGGATAATTTTGACCCTCCTCCTTCATACCATGTATACCATCATTAATCACCGGTTCTGTTGCATCGATAATCATTTTGCTTCCGTCATCTGAATTAATGTATAATCCGTAAACTCCATCGGAGGGGATAAGAATATATCCTTCAAAAACTATGGCGAATAATGAATCACGTCCGGCAACAGTGTGTGATACAATTGCTGCTGATTTTGTATTTACTGGTTTAAGCACTGAAAAATCAGGTAATTGAGAAAAGTTTCCAAAATAGATTTGAGCTTTTAATCCCGGTTTTACTTTACCTGCATCTGTCGCAGGCAATAAACTTTTCTTTTCTATCAGGTAGGACACAGTACGGCTTTGAGCATCGTTCCATTTTGTAAAGGCCCTTATTGTTGTAGTTTCCGATATATTAAATGGTGCATCATATTGCGTCGATTTCTCCGTAGGTTCAGTGCCATCTGTCGTATAAAAGATCTTCCAGCCTTCCCTGTAATTTTTCAACTCAACAGAGTAATCATTAGTAAATATCCTTAATGGAGAGGTGATTGATGGAGGTATAATATCATGATTTGCTTTATAAACATTCTCAACACCCATTTTATTAATTTTTCTATCGTATGTCATAAGACCGTTGGTTTCGGTTTCGACATCTGTAGTCTGGGTGTAAATAGATGCACTTAAGCCATTTTCTTTAACAAATCTGTGAACCATATCAAGGTATGATTCATATTTGGCAAGAAGCTGAAGTGTGTCAGCCATATTCCTGTAACCCCAGTTCTTCTGTTCCCATGTATGTCCCTGGAGTGGAAGTCCAAGACCTCCGAATTCTCCAAGAACAATTGCTCTTTTTTCTTCGGATGGTTGAACAGCAGGATCGGGGTAATGATGAATATCATTTATGTTACCAGTGCCTCTGTCAGTCCACCCTGAAGCGCTGTTAACAAGTCTCGTATGATCATAATCAGAAATAAGCTGTGTTATCCTTCCTGTTTCAAACTGACCCCATCCTTCATTAAATGGCACCCACATTATTATTGAAGGATGATTATATTTCGTTTCGATCATTCTTTTCAACTCGAATTCGTATTGTTCAGTTGCTTCTTTTGATTTGGTTATATCAGGCATTTTTCCCCAAATCGACTCATCACCGCTGGGCATATCCTGCCAGACAAGAATTCCCAGCTTATCACACCAGTAATAAAAGATCCTGTTTTCAACTTTTACGTGCTTACGTAACATATTGAAGCCCATCTTTTTTGTCATTTGAAGATCGTAAACCATCGCTGTTTCAGTTGGAGGCGTGTAGATGCCATCAGGCCAGAATCCCTGATCGAGCGGCCCATCCTGATATACAAATTCATTATTCAAAAGCATCCTTGTAAAGCCATCAGATGTTTTACCGATGGAAATTTTCCTTATTCCGGTATATGATTTTACCTTATCAACAGTTTTGTTGTTATTTTTTAATTCAACTGAAATATCATAAAGAAAAGGTTTATCAGGCGACCATAAAACCGGATCTTTAATCTGAGCAGTGATTACAGTATTTGCGTTACCGCTTGCTGTCGCAACCGTTCTTCCTTCTTTCTTTATTTTGAACGTAAGAGTTCCGTCATCGGCATTTTTGACTTCAGTTTTAAAAGAAATCGTTCCATCATCAGCATTTGTAACTGTTCTGAAAGAAGATATCCATGAATCATTTACCGGCTCAAGCCATACCGTCTGCCAGATACCTGTGGTTGAGGTATACCAGATACTTCCGGGTACAGAGACTTGTTTGCCACGAGGTTGAGTTCCTTTGTCGGTTGGGTCCCAGACACAGACCAGCAACTCATGAAGCTTTGTTTTGCCTGGCAATCCCGTAATATCAAACGTAAAAGGATCATATCCTCCGCGATGAACACCAGCTTCTTTACCATCAATCCAGACTTTTGTTTCCCAGTCACATGCCTCAAAATTTAACAGAAGATGTTTGTTTTTCCAAACATTTGGAATAGTGAAAGTTCTTTTATACCAGAGATTTTCCTTTTCTGTAACTTTTTTTCTTACTCCCGAAAGAGCTGATTCGACAGGGTAGGGGACGAGTATTGTACCATCCCATTTTTCGGGTTTAATACCTTTAGGAGTTATCGCATAATTCCATAATCCGTTAAGGTCCATCCATTCGTTTCTCACCATATCTGGACGTGGATAATTAAGCCATGGTTTTAAGGGATCGACATCATTTGCCCATTTTGTCAGGATTGGGTTTTCTGCAATTTTCCAGTTTATTTCTTCTTTATGTGTACAGGATACACTTAAAAATAGTAAAAATGATAAACTGATAAGAAAGGTTCTCATATTATATTGGTTAAGTTAATCGTTGTTAGTTTTTTTCACCACGCCCCGTGCCTATCCCAGCATCATTTTCTCAACCTCTTCAATGTTCCTTTCATTAGTGACTGCTTTTGCATCGGGAGTATACAGATAATCAATGAGATCCTGGTATCTGTCCATTACTTTTCCTCTTACTATCTTCATGGTTGAGTTCATAAGTCCGTTATCTTCTGTGAAGCTTTCTTCGAGAATACCAATTGCAACAGGGAGCCATCTTTGAGGAAACATGCTCCCAAATTTACCATTGGTACGATATTCATTAACTTCACTTTCAATCAGTGTAATTACAGCTCTTTTTCCCTCATCAGAGTCGGCAGTAAGATTTTTTTCTTCAAGAAATAATTTCAGAGCATGCTGGTTTGGTACGATAAGAACGACTGTATACGGTTTCTGGTTATTGTAAAGCATGCACTGATCGATATATTTTGATTGTTCAGACATAGCTTCTTCAATTCCTTCAGGACTGAATTTTTCACCATCATCAGCGATGAGAAGACTTTTAAACCTACCGAGGACATACAGGAATCCATCTCCTGACATATAACCCATATCGCCTGTATACAACCAGCCGTCCCTTATTGTCTCTTTTGTAGCTGCTTCATTTTTCCAGTAACCATACATAACGTTACCGCCTCTGATTACTATTTCTCCTTTTTGACCTGTCGGTACTTCATTTCCACCGTCGTCACAAATTTTAAGATCCATATTGTTCACCAGTGCACCTGATGATCCAAGTTTATGCCTGCCTGTTGAATTAGATGAGATAACAGGGGAGGCTTCGCTTAATCCGTAACCCTGATACATTGGAATTCCAAGAGCATAGAAAAATCTCTGCAATTCAATATCAAGAAGGGCTCCTCCGCCAACAAAAAAGTCAAGTTCCCCTCCGTATGCTTCCCTGATCTTACTAAAAAGCAGTCTGTCATAAAATCTCAGCAAAGGCTTCTTAAAACGTTGCAGTCCTCTTCCTTTGTTCCATCCTTCCTTATTATATTCATATGAGATTCTAAGAGCATGGTTGAACAAAAGCTCGGTGGCTTTTCCTTTTTCCTTAATTCCTTTTTCAATATTTTTCCTGAAGTTCTTTGCAATTGCAGGAACACTCATAAGCAGATTCGGTTTAATTTCCCTAAGGCATAAGGGTAAATTCCGAAGAGTCTCAATAGGTGTTTTTCCGGTTTTTACCGATGCAATACTTGCTCCTTTTCCCATAAATGCAAAGATTCCTCCTGTATGACCAAAGGAATGATCCCATGGAAGAATAAGTAAGGTCTTATAAAACGAAGGAATATCCATCAAACTGTATGCCTGATAAACATTGGTCACATAATTGCCATGGGTAAGGATTATCCCCTTCGGATCTGCAGTAGTTCCTGATGTATAACAAATATTTGCAAAACTGTCGGGAGTGAGACTTTTGTAAATTTCTTCAAACTTTGCCTGATTTTCCGGAAATTCAAGCCATTCTCTGCCAATCTTTCTTACCTCATTAAAATGGATTTCATTATTAGCATACTCTTCCTGAGTATCGAAATGTATTATTTTTTCTATTGTCGGGCACTCATGCAATATATCTTTAAGTTTTTGAGCCTGAATGGAAGACACTAAGATCATTCTTGATCCTGAATGGTTGATTCTGAATTTTATTTCCTCAGGATTCAGTTTCACTGACAAAGGAACGTTAACTGCTCCGGTATATAGAATACCCATTTCTCCAATAACCCAACTGTTTCTACCTTCTGAGATAAGTGATAGTCTATCTCCTTTTTTTATTCCGAGTTTTATGAGACCGGCAGCAAATTCACCTACCTGCTTTCTTGTTTCACCGTATGTTGTCCCTTCATATTTATCATTTGGCTTCTCCCACAGATAAACATTGTTGCTATACAGTTCTACACTTTCTTCAAAAAATTGGATTAAAGATTTCATCAGTCAGGTTTTAAAATTTAGCCAAAAATTTTATACGCCCCGAATATACAAAATCCCCTTTACTTTAGTATCAGGCAATTATAAATATATCCTTTTGGTTTGGCATTCATTATTTTGTATCTTTGATTAGCATCACTCATAACCAATATTAAAAGAATTTTTAGTACTAACTCTAAATCTGTTATTATGAGACATTTATCAACTATTCTGTTAATAGTACTTCTGGTTGCAATGCCATCGTGTAAATATTTTAAAAAGGACAATAAAGCCAAAACAATGGCTATTTTGAAAGCTCAGGCAGATAGTATAAGAGTTGCAGATTCACTGAGGAAAATACAGGATCAGATAATGAATGCAAGACTTGATTCAGCACAAAAAGCTGATGCGGAAAGATTAGCATCTGATGCTGCACATAAGTACAATATTATTGTAGGAAGTTTTAAAACTCCTGACTATGCAAAAGCATTATCAGATGAATATAAGACCAAAGGTTACAATCCGCAGATAGTAAAAAAGGAGGGAAGCAAATTTGAATTTGTCTCAATTGAAGCATTCGATACATTCAAAAAGGCATTTTCCAGGTTGAAGCACTACCAGGATACTGTTCAGTTTGAAGCCTGGTTGTATGTAAAGAAATAACGGCTTAAAGGTGTAAAAGCTGGCGCGGATTTGCAATCCGTGCCAAGAAATAATGAAGTATGAAAGGGGCACGGATTACAACCGAGCAGATGTAGGGACACGGATTACAACCGAGCAGATGTAGGGACACGGATTACAAATCCGCGCCAGCTTTCTGCGAGCTCGGCGAAGCCAAATCCGTACCATCGACAGGTAGGGGGGTTACTTTCTGAAAATCGTCTCTTTCCTATCGGGCCCCACAGAAACCATTGTAACTGGCACCCCGGTTTGAGTCTCTATAAACTCAATGTATTTTTTTAGCGCTGAAGGAAGTTGACTGAACTCCCTGTAACTTGTAATTACTTCATTCCAGCCATCCAACTCAGTATAAACAGGTTCTATTTCACAATCATTGTTGAATGGCAGTTCATTGCATGTTTTGCCATTGACCTTATATGAAGTGCAAATTTTGATTGTTTTGAAACCCGACATAACATCAGCTTTTGTCATGAAAAGCTTGTTGATCCCATTTATCATTATAGAGTATTTCATCGCGGGCAGATCGAGCCATCCACAACGTCTTGGCCTGCCTGTCGTTGAACCAAACTCATTGCCTAGATTCCTTAAACTTACTCCTGTTTCATTATGAAGTTCTGTTGGAAACGGACCGCATCCGACTCTTGTGCAATAGGCTTTAAAAATGCCAAAAATATCACCGATCTTTCTGGGTGAAATACCCAGGCCAGTGCAGGCACCTGCACTGATTGTATTTGAAGAAGTAACAAAAGGATAAGAACCAAAGTCAACATCAAGCATTGTTCCCTGCGCACCTTCGGCCAATATCTTCTTACCTTTTCCTGCAAGTTCATTCACCAGATATTCGGTATTGGTGACAGAAAACTTTTTCAGCAATTCAATTCCTTCAAACCAGCCTTTTTCATATTCTGCCAGGTCAAATTTGATATCGTAGTTTTTGAGAATCATCATGTGTCCCTTAATATGTTCACCATATAGCTGCCGGAAATCATCGCGAAGAATATCACCGGCTCTTAAGCCATTTCGGCCGGTTTTATCAGTATAGGCCGGGCCTATTCCCTTAAGCGTTGAACCTATTTTGGAATCACCTTTTAGTCCTTCATAGGCGGCATCAAGTATCCTGTGAGTTGGCAGAATAAGGTTTGCTTTATTCGAAATAACCAAGCGTTTTGTTAATTCATCGACGGTGGGTCCTAATTCTTCGATCTCTTTTTTAAATACAGCAGGATCTATTACAACACCATTTCCTATAATATTCAGTTTATCGGTATGGAATATTCCCGAAGGTATAAGGTGAAGAACATGTTTAACATTATTAAATTCGAGAGAATGGCCGGCATTAGGGCCACCCTGGAAACGGGCAATAACATCATAGCCCGGACTAAGTGCATCAACAATTTTACCCTTTCCTTCATCTCCCCATTGCAGTCCTAACAGTATGTCAATGTTCATATTAAATATTATAATTAAAAAATTTAACAGATTTACAAGGTACGAATAAATTCAATTTTCCGGCTGACCGGTTACAGATTGTTGATAAATGGCGCTTAGTCGCTAAAAGATATCGGGGGAACGGCTAAGACTATCACCGGGTGAAGTTTGGTGAAGCATTTTTTCAGGTTTTTTCCTTACCCTTATAGCTGCCGTATATATACAAGGAGTGATACTGAGGTGTGAAATTGTGCATTTCACTTGCAGTATTAATAATCTCGTGAATTCGCGGGTCGCAAAATTCAATTACTTTACCGGTTTCGATATCAATAAGATGATCGTGTTGTCCGCACTGATAAGCTCTTTCAAACTGAGCGATGTTCTTGCCAAACTGATGTTTAATGACCAGATTGCAATCAAGCAGGAGCTCAATGGTATTATATAATGTAGCCCTGCTTACCCTGTAATTTTTATTCTTCATAAAAATATACAGAGATTCAATATCGAAGTGTCCCGATCGAGAATAGATCTCATCAAGAATTGCATATCGCTCAGGTGTTTTGCGATGGCCCCTCTTTTCAAGATACTCTGTGAAGATCTTCTTAACGGTTAACCTGGTATCATCGCTAATCATATCTGGTCTAATTTAAAATAATAACAAAAGTATGTAATTTTCGCGGATATCGCGATTAAGGCAATAATTAATTAGAGAAATCTTCCACTCTTTTGACATTTTCAATACCGTTGATATTTGAAATTTTGAGTATAAGATTGTTAAGGTCCTTCGTATGATGTACAAATAAGTCGATTGTTCCTTCAAAAATTCCGTTATTAACAGAGATATTAATTTTAGTCATGTTTACTTTCAGTTCGGCAGATATAATGGTTGTAATATCATTGACTAGACCTATTCTGTCAATACCAGTCATACTTATCCTGGCCAGAAATGAAACCAGTTTATGAATTGCCCATTTTACGGCAATGATCCTGTTCCCTTCATTTGACATGATCCTGATAGCCACCGGACATTTGGGTTTATGAATAATTATGGTACCTTCGGGAGAGTGATACCCGATTACTTCATCTCCGGGGATAGGTTTACAACATTTTGCTATCTCATATGATTGTTCTGCATTATCGATATTCTCTCTTAACAGGAAGGGAACATTTTTATCGATGTTCTCCTGCAGGGGCTCCGCTTCTTTTTTCTCTTTTTTTGATCCAATGAGTTTTAGCTCCCAGTATTTGATGACATTATTCTGGGGTTTCTTTTTGATTCTTTTTTTAAGATTATCAAGATTGAGCCTGCCCGATCCGATCCCTGAATACAGTTCTTCTTTATTTTGGACTTCAAATGACAGGATGAGGGATTTTAGAATATCGTTATTATTGTTAATACCGTTTTCCTTTAGTTTTGAGTCAAGTATTTCAATACCTTTCTGAAGGATATCTTTTGAATCAATACGAAGCGCATTTTTTATTCCCTCTTTTGCCTTCGAAGTTCTTACAAATGAAAGCCATTCATTGTTGGGTTTAGCAATATCGGAAGTTATTATTTCTACCTGGTCGCCACTCATCAGGATAGAATTTATCGGATTGAGTTTATAATTTATTTTGGCACCAATAGCCTTATTCCCGATCTCAGTATGAATTTCATAGGCGAAATCCAGAGCTGAAGCTCCTTTGGGCAGACTAACAAGTAACCCTTTGGGAGTAAATACCATAATTTCCGATGAGAAGAGATTCATTTTAAATTCATCAAGAAACTCCATGGGATCGTCATGAGGGTTCTCGAGCATTATCCTGACTTTTTTTATCCATTTATCAAGCTCAGTTTCCTGTGTCTCATCACCTTTGTATTTCCAGTGTGCGGCATAGCCCCTTTCCGCAACCTCATCCATCCTTTTGCTTCTTATCTGAACTTCAATCCATTGACCTTCGGGCCCCATAACAGTGACATGCAATGCTTCATATCCGTTAGGCTTAGGCCTGCTTACCCAATCACGAAGTCTGTCGGGTTTTGGCAGATAAGAATCCGTAATAATGGAATAAATATTCCAGCATTGTGTTTTTTCAGGAATTCCCTGAACCGGTTCAAAAACTATCCTTATAGCTAATACATCATAAATTTCCTCAAAAGGAACATTTTTAGCCTGCATCTTCTTCCATATTGAGAAGATTGATTTTGGCCTGCCACTGATATCAAATTGCAATCCTGTCTGCGATAGTTTTTCAATTATAGGTAAGGAAAATTTATTGATGAGCGCAATGTTCTTTTTTTCAGTATGCTTCAGTTTTGAAGAGATCTCTTCATAGATCTGAGGCTGACGGAATTTGAAGCTCAGATCTTCAAGTTCACTTTTAATTGCATATAATCCCAGCCGGTGTGCAAGAGGAGCGTAAAGGAAGATAGTTTCTCCCGCTACTTTCATTTTTTTATGCTCAGGAAGCGAGTCAAGAGTTCTCATATTATGAAGACGGTCTGCTATTTTTATGAGGATGACTCTAAGATCATCGGAAATAGTAAGCAGCATCTTCCTGAAATTTTCTGCCTGTAAGGAAGACGAATTTTCTTTATTATAAGTTCCTGATATTTTTGTTAATCCATCAATCAGAGATGCAATCTTTGATCCGAAATCCCTCTCAACATCTTCAAGATTATATTCCGTATCTTCAACTACATCGTGCAGAAGTGCAACAGCAATTGACTTGGCTCCCAAACCTATTTCACGATTGACAATTTTGGCTACTGAGATGGGATGTATAATATAAGGTTCCCCCGACTTTCTTCTCATGTTCCAGTGAGCTTCGTTAGCTATATTGAATGCTTTGTCAATAAGCTCCTTATCACCTGGTTTGCCACACCTGAGAAGATTATTTATTAAATCATCATATTCGGTCTGAATACGTATTCTGTCTTCCTCATCAAAAATATCCTTGTTACCCATAAAATTCCTTCGGCGAAAAAAAATACCAAGATACAAATATAGCCATTCCGGTTCAAAATTACTAGCGTTTCTTGCTTCAGCATTGCACCTTATCCTGTACCCCGAGGGCTTGCTAGTTCTTATTTATTATCGTAATTGTCCCTGTTTTGGATATTGTCTTACCCGATGGTGTATTTAATTTTAAAAACCACAGATAGACACCCTGGGGCTGGGAGCTTCCGTTTTTTGAACCGTCCCACTCTTCGAGATAATCTCTTGTTTCAAAAATGACATTGCCCTGCCGGTCTGATATTATGAGGTGGTAATCAGCCGGGGTGAAAGTCAGAACTGGCTTGAACCGGTCATTTTCGAGATCATTATTAGGAGTAAATATATTTGGGACAGTAACTATTTCTACCGGGGAGGAACAAATTTCCGAAGATTTGCTTTCCCCTTGTATTCCATGTGGATTAGAAGATTCAGAAGCGCTGACATAGAAGCAAACATCTTCGCTAGTGATTTCGAACATTAACTGCTTGTAATCCAGGGTAAAGACAGAGTCAGAAGAAGATACCGACGCTTTTTCTTCAAATCCTTTTCCTGAATTGAGAAATATTTCATACTCCGATACTGATCCAAGCCAGTTTTTATACTTGTTCCATGATAGTATTATATTGCTACCGCTCCTTTGGAGTGAGAGAACTATGTTTGAAGCTACATTTGAGACCGTAACAGGAAAATTGCAGCTATTTATTGCAGAAAGTGTATAATAGTTTTCAATATCCGTTTTTGCCTGGTTATCAATGTAATACACTGATCCGTTTGCCGAAACAGGTCTGGAGATTTCCTGAACGACACCAGTTGACCCGGTTCTTCTTTCGAGGCTGAAATGGGTTATTTCGGATAGTGGATCGATTGTAAATGAGACAGCTATTTTGCCATCAGAGTTTATTGTTGCCTGATCTGCATTTATCCATATCGGAGGGCGTTGCATCTTAGTTAATACGCATGATTTATTTGAAGTTGAAAAAGCTCCATTCTCAAGGTTAGCTCGTACCACAAAACAGTAATCAGTATTGAGTGTAAAATCATTCATAGTAAAAGTTGTGGTCTGAGCAGCTGTTTTACTGGTCTCAGTGTAACTTCCGCCACCGACTGACATTAGCACCGAATAGTCTGTTACTTTTGCTGGTACAGAGTCATAACTGTTCCATTTTACCACAATTTTTTGCAGACAGGTATCTATTGAAACTTCTTCAAATACTGTATTTAAGACGTTTGAAAAGATACTGGTGCATCTGGGCAACCTCATTGCTGCAATTACATAAGAAACACTGAAATACTTTGTGGCTGTACTTGTAAGTACATAACTTGTAGCTGAAGGATCCCAGATAGTATCGATTGCAGTTCCATCTCCGTTTTTATAGGAGTAGAGGATATATGCAGCGATGCCAGAAGATGGACTTAATGACCATGTAAACAATGTTTTTCCGGTTTCTGGTTGTACTGAAACCGATGTAAAAACAGGTGCTAATGGAGGATCTGTGACGCAGTCGACCTGAGAAAAAGCATCTTTTGACCAACAAATCAATAAGATAATGATAACAATAAAAAAACGGTTTTTCATTCAGAGCCGGCAGTTATCTCATAAAGTTCATCAATATTGTAATACTTCTTTGCGAGTTCAATGATTTCGTCAGGTTCTATTGTTCTTATTTTTTCAGATAAACGATGATAATAAGAATTGTCAAGTCCGAATTCCCAGGCCGATATGAAACTTTCAGCGAGTGCAAATGGCCCATCAAACATTCGTACCATCTCTCCCGACATATAATTACGGACAATTGACATTTCTTCAAATGGGACTGCAACGTTCTGCAGAATTCTGATTTCTTTATAAATCTCATCAATAGCTTTCTGAGAATATTTGCTGCCAACTTCAGTTGATATTACTTTATAACCGGAAAGGTCAAATGATGAAACCGAAGAACTGATACCATATGTGTAGCCTTTATCTTCCCTTATATTCTTCATAAGTCGTGAACCAAAGTATCCGCCAAGTATCGAATCAAGAATCTTCAGTCCGGGGTAATCGGGAGACCGTTTATTTATTGTTGCTGACCCTATTCTTATTGAAGTCTGTACGGCTCCAGCTTTATTAATATGAACTTTTTTTTGTTTTTCACCTTTCAGAAGAATATCTGAACCATCAATCTTAAGTTTATTAAAAGAAGATTTGCCGAAAAAGGTATTCAGAATTTCAGTTGTTTTCTCACGGATTTTACCGGAGATTATTACTGCCATATTCGCAGGAGTATAATACCTGGAATGGAAATCCATCAGAATTGAAGGAGTTATATTCTCAAAATCCTTTTCAACAATCTGATATCCGTATGGGTGTTTTTTTCCAAAAATGGATTCAAAAAACTTATCCATTGCCAGGTTCTGAACTTTTTCCCTGTTAACCAGATACCATCTAATCCGTTTTTTCATTAACGAATTTAATTCTGGTTCAGGAAATACAGGCCGGAACAGTATCTCATGGCTTAGTTCCAATACTTTTTCAATATGTTTATTAAGAAAATAGAGAGTGATGCTTGCACTATCGCGGTCAGCTGACTGGTTCATAAAAATACCGTAGAAATCGAGGATCCTGTTTAGTTCTTCAGATGTGTAATTCTGTGATCCTTCTGAAAGCATCATATTGCATGTTGAAGCAAGAAGAGGCAAAGTCTCTTTTATCTGACCTGCCTTGAAAACAAATTCAATGCGCATTATATCCTCTGTGCCTGCTTCGATCATATAAACAGGCACGCCATTATCGAGCTTCACGGCTATCGCATCAGGAATAACTACCTTTTCCACTGGAAATACAGGAGGCTGTACTCTTTGCAGGATATTCATTTTCGATTTTTTCGGGTTGAAATATAATTTAATGTACTGCAGTTAGATTTCACAAAGTACTTGCTGACCGTCTCGGAAACCATTGTCGGTGTGACATTTCTAAAGGCATCGGCCTCATTATTTATCAATTCAGGGTTACCGATGAGTTCGAAAAATGAAAGATTTGCAGCCTTATTCAAAATGCTCGTTCTTGAAAAAACGGTTGAAGACTCGAATTTATTTTTCACTTTTTCCATTTCTTCCCCGAGATCTTTAGGATTCAATAAGCCATTTATCACCTCATTTACCAGATTATCTGCCTCTTGCAATTCAGCCCCATTCATTAGTTTTCCCTGTACAACTACAAGTCCCGGGTCGATATCTGAAGTCATGTATGCATTTATCTCGCTAAAGAGTTTCTTCTCTCTTACCAGTTTGGTATGTAACCTGCCCGATTCCCCTCCGGCAAGCAGATCAGTAATAAGATCTATGGTATAAAAATCTTTGCTGTTCCTCGGACCAATATGCCAGAATTTATATAAGGCGTCAGAAGGTACATCTCTCTCTAAGTTAATGATTCTTTCTTCAGTCTGGGCAGGTTCTTCAGGCAGATTTCTTGGTTTAATAGCCCTGCTTTCGATTGGACCAAACCATTTCTGCGATAGTTTAAATGCGCTTTCAAAATTAATATTCCCTGTCAGAGCAAGTATTGCATTATTAGGTGCATAATGTGAAAAGAAAAAAGTCTTTATCTGATCAAGTTCAATATTCTTTATATGCTCTATATCCATTCCTATCGTCGGCCATCTGTACGGGTGAACTTTATATGCCAGCGGCCGTAGTTTTAGTATTGCATCGCCATAAGGCTGATTCAGGTACCGTTGATTAAACTCCTCTGTAACCACATTCTTCTGAGTGTCGAGGATTTTTTGTGAAAAATCAAGTTCGAGCATTCTGTCGGATTCAAGCCAGAATCCCGTTTCGATGTTTTCCGATGGGATTGTCAGATAATAATTAGTAATGTCGTTGTTCGTATAGGCATTATTTTCACCGCCTACCAGTTGGAGAGGGGTATCATAGTCACGTATATTTTTTGATCCTCCAAACATTAGATGTTCAAAAAGATGAGCCAGCCCGGTCATCTCCGGATCCTCATCCCTGGAGCCAACGTCGTAAAGTATATTCATTGCGACAAGAGGAGTTGATCTATCCTCATGCACAAGAACCTTTAATCCGTTTTCAAGAGTAAATCGTTTATAATTTATCATATATATTCCAGAAATCTGACTGGTGACAAACTTACTTAAAAAACAGGGAAGGTTTAGTATTGTTTTTATATTTGCATAATTATGTTCGGAAATCGTATTTTTAGTAAGGCATTTCAAAATAACCTCCTTTCAATTGATCAGGTTAAATTAGTTTACTTCCTTAGTCTGGTCGTCGGATTATTGAGTGCACTTGCTGCAGCTCTTCTAAAATATTCAATACATTATATTCATCAGGTACTTGTTAATGGCATTACGACAGAATCCGGCCGGATTCTATACCTTGCTTATCCTTTGATAGGAATGTCATTAACTTTTCTTTTTGTCAGATATGTTGTCAGGGATAATATCAGCCATGGTATCAGCAGAATACTTTATTCCATTTCCAGGAAGAAAAGTCTGCTCAGATCACATAATACATGGAGCTCAATTGTTGCCAGCACTCTTACAATTGGATTCGGAGGATCGGTAGGAGCTGAAGCGCCAATAGTTCTAACAGGTTCATCAATCGGTTCACTGATAGGAAGATTTTTCAAGCTCAATTATAAAAACATAACTCTTCTGATCGGATGCGGAGCAGCAGGGGCCATCTCGGGAATTTTCAAGGCACCCATAACTGGCATTGTTTTTACTCTTGAGATCCTTATGCTGGATCTTACGACAGCATCAATTGTTCCGCTGATGATATCATCCGTTACAGCTGCCACAGTGGCTTATTTCCTGATGGGAAATAAAGTTCTTTTCACTTTTAACGTTTTAGGAGGGTTTAATATTTCGAATATTCCCTGGTACCTGGTGCTGGGAATTATCTCAGGATTAATCTCTCTTTATTTCTCAAAAATGACATTATTCCTTGAAGGAAATTATGATAAAATAAAGAATCCTTATATAAAACTTATCCTCGGGGGAACAATTCTTGGAGGACTGATATATCTTTTCCCTCCGCTTTACGGAGAGGGTTATGACACCATAATGTCATTACTGCAGGGAAATTCCGATTTAATATTAAGCAATACTCTTTTCAGCAATTTCTCAGGAAGTTTTGTTGTCATAACTTTGTTCATGGCTGCTATGGTATTGCTAAAAGTGATTGCCAGCAGCTCTACAAATGGAGCAGGCGGTGTTGGTGGAATATTTGCCCCTACATTATTTATAGGTGGTATAAACGGATATCTCGTTGCCAGTATCTTAAAGAAATTCGTATATATTGACCTTCCTGATAATAGGTTTGCACTAGTTGGAATGGCCGGTATGATGGCAGGAGTCATGCATGCGCCTCTTACCGCAATTTTCCTGATAGCGGAAATTACCGGGGGCTATAGTCTTCTTATTCCTCTGATTATCACCTCAACCGTTGCATATATTACAGTACGAAGTTTTGAGAAACATTCAATCTATCATATCCAGCTTGCAAAAAGGGGTGATCTGATTACCCACGATAAAGATAAAGCCGTGTTAATACATATGAACTGGAAAAGAGAAATTGAGACCGATCTGCTTACTGTTAAACCGTCAGACACCCTGGGTGACCTTGTAAGTGTAATAGCCAGATCTAAAAGGAACATCTTTCCTGTGGTTGATGAATTTAATATTTTAGAAGGCGTTGTATATCTTGATGATGTCAGGGAGATTATGTTCCGGAAGGAGTCATATGGGATTACTCTTGTCAAAGAATTAATGACCATCCCTCCGTCATACATCGACAAGAAGGAGAATATTGAATCGGTTTTGGAAGCTTTCAGAAATACCGGAGCATGGAATTTACCTGTTCTGGATAATGGATATTATGTTGGTTTTATCTCCAAATCGAGGATTTTTTCGACTTACCGTGAACTGCTGGTTGAATATTCAGAAGAATAAATGGTTTTTAAATAATATATTATGAAAAGAGATACATTGATTTTTGACCTTATTGAGAAAGAACGTCAACGTCAGATAAATGGTATTGAGCTTATTGCTTCTGAAAATTTTGTTAGTCCGCAGGTACTTGAAGCTATGGGGTCAGTGATGACAAATAAATATGCAGAAGGTTATCCGGGACACAGGTATTATGGGGGGTGCGAGATTGTTGATCAGTCAGAACAAATTGCTATTGACAGGCTTAAAAAACTCTTTGATGCTGAATATGCAAACGTTCAGCCGCATTCGGGTGCTCAGGCAAACATGGCCGTTTTTATGTCAATACTAAAACCTGGTGATACCTTCATGGGTCTGAATCTTGCACATGGAGGACATCTCTCACATGGGTCTCCTGTTAACTCGTCAGGCATTTTATACAGACCTGTAGCATACAGTGTTAAAGAGGAAAATGGCCTGGTTGATTATGATATGATGGAAAAGGTTGCTCTGCAGGAGAAACCAAAGTTGATAGTTGGTGGAGCTTCAGCTTATTCACGCGAATGGGATTATGAGCGGATGAGAAAAATTGCTGACATGATCGGGGCTATTCTGATGATTGACATGGCACATCCTGCAGGCTTAATTGCAGCCAGATTACTGAATAATCCATTGAAATATGCCCATGTGGTTACTTCTACTACCCATAAAACTCTTCGTGGACCAAGGGGTGGAATTATACTTATGGGTAAGGATTTTGTTAACCCCTGGGGTATCAAAACTCCAAAAGGTGAAGTAAAAATGATGTCAGCTCTTTTGAACTCTGCAGTATTTCCCGGTATTCAGGGCGGCCCGCTTGAACATGTTATTGCTTCAAAAGCCGTTTCATTCAGTGAAGCGCTATCACCTGAATTCAATGAATATCAGTTGAGGGTTAAGAAAAATGCTGTGGTTATGGCAAAAGCCTTTATGGATAAGGGATACAAAGTCGTTTCTGACGGTACTGATAATCACCTTATGCTCATTGATCTGAGAACGAAGTTTCCGGAAATCTCAGGGAAAAAAGTAGAAAATACACTGGTTTTATCGCATATCACCGTTAACAAAAACATGGTTCCTTTTGACAGCCGATCTCCATTTCTGACTTCAGGATTAAGGGTCGGGACACCCGCTATAACCACAAGGGGACTTACAGAAGAACATATGGGGTTGATTGTTGAACTTATTGATGAGGTCATATCAAATATTGAAAATGAAGCTGTTATATCAAGAGTGGGAGAGAAGGTTATTAAAATGATGTCATCCTATCCCCTGTTTTCAATGTGATCAGAAATATAATCTGTCTGATATAATTTTTTATTTTAACTTTGTAAATATCATATCAATTAACCATCAATGAATACTCAGAAGCTTATTTTTATTGTTGACGATGATCCCTTTATAAACAAGCTGGTTGTTAAGAGATTTACATCTGAAGGTTACCGTATGGAGTCCTTCGTGTATGGAGAAGAATGCATCAGTGCATTGAATAAGAACCCGGATCTGATAATCCTCGATTACTTTTTTGTGAATAAGGATCATAAAGTAATGAATGGAATGGAAGTCTTCGATAAAATAAAGGAACTGAAACCTGACACTCCTGTAATCATGTTATCGGGACAGGATAAAGGAGAAATTGTTCTTGAGCTTGCACGTAAAGGTATAGATGACTATGTTATTAAGGACAATAATCTAATCGATAACCTGAATGTCGCGATAGGTGAATTGTTTGAGAGAGAATAATTTAATGTAATACTTTTGTTGAATAAATCCAATAGGGAAGCAGCATGCTACTTCCCTATTGGATTTATCATTTTAATATGAAGTTATAGGTGATTGTTCCCTTCTGGATAGCCGGGGCATCTTGTTTAACTTCGAACCTTGCACCCAGTGCTGCATCTTTTGCAACCTTAAGTAAATATTCATCGAGAGTGGTAGATCCTTTGGCCCCAGGGACTGCCTGAACAACTTTACCGGCACGGTCAACACTCACTTCAACCACCACTCTTCCTTCCCCCTGATAGTCGTATTTTGGAGGCGGAAGAGCCTGGTAACCACGGCCCTGTAGATTATATGATATACCCTTGCCGCCAGTGCCGTTACCCGAATCGCCGAGTCCACCGCCTACACCACGAACTTTGGAATCAATAGATCCTCTTGGATCACCCTGGTTACCCGGGCCTCCTGTAACGCCTTCTCCTGTGGAACTGGTGCCTGTATTTTTGGAATTGGCCAGAGCATTTTTTGTCCGGTTCATTATATCGGATTCGCGTTGCTGTTCATCAGCAATTCTTTTTTTTTCAGCTTCTTCTTCCCTTATCCTTAATTTATCAGCTTCAAGTTGTTCCTTTATTTTTTTGTCAGCTTCTCTTTTTTCCAGCTTTCTTTTTTCAGCTTCCGGATCGGGTTTCTTTAGTACAGGCTCGACTTTTTTAACAGAGGGCGCCTCTTCGGTGTTTTGTGTGAGAAGGGCTTCATCTTTAGTTTTGACTGTGGGTTTCGGAATTACAGGCGGAGATGTGGCTTCATGAGCTGCAGGAGTTGTTGCATCTTTCAACCCGGCAGGAGGAGATGGCTCGATAAGTCCGGTGCCGGTCTCATCCGTACCGAAATTTACAAGAATGCCTTCTTCAGTATCAGCGGGTGGAGGTGAAGAGAAACCTACAAGAATGAGAAGACTGAATAGTATTGCATGTATCAATATAGTTCCCAGTAACCCATTTTTCTTCACGGCTGCTGACTTCCGGAGATCATTATGTGAATTTGTTTGCAATTATACAGTTATAATTAAATGATAATCAATTATTTAATATTCTTTCACGGGTTCGTACCGAATAAACGGCATCCCATTCAAAGTTAAGAATAAATGAAGTGATATAATGTTCTATTATGTATGGTTAATAACATTAGTAAATGAATTATTAACTTATTACCCATGAGTTAAACTGCATTATTTATTTTTTATTTTGGTTTCGTCTTCTTTTTTCATTTCTGATTTTTTTTTCTTCCGGAATAAATCGCTGAACTTGTTGAAATCCTGATTATAGAATATGCCTACACCCTGGGTGTATGGACTCAATCCGTTACCTGCGTTGTAAGTTTCATTATATCTGTTGAATACTTTAAATCTGAATTTTTCAGAAAGTTTCAGTTCAATATCAAAATCGCCGGTAAGCGGGTTATTATTATTCACTGTTGCCCCGGCTCCTCTTACGTCAAAATTGCCATTAAGAACCACTTTATCATTTAGGATCTGGGTCGACAATGCCAGTTGAGCCTCCTGTGGACTAACAGCATTATATCCTGGTCTGATATTAAGGCCTATGTCAATGGTTTTGCTTATTTGCGACAACCAGTTGCTGATCTGACTTGACACCATTTCAAAAGTAGTTGCCGAGATTGCTGATGACCCTGTTGGGTTTGAGTTAAACTCTGATGAATTTGTGCTGAGTCCGCCATTAGAGTTTCCCTGCGATATAAAACTGTTCATCAAAAGCAGTGAGAAGACCTGTTTTGTCATTTCTTCTTCACTAGAAATATAGTTTCTTAAATAGGCCCTGGTTTCTTCATCAGAATCAGGAAGATAAATATCGAAAACGACAATTGGATTGAACAGATTGCCTGATAGGTTCAATTGAGGCTGCACACTAACCCTTTCACTATATTTTGGGTCGCTTGTACCAAGGATAGGGGCCAATGTGGTCTTGAGATGGAGATAGCTGGCTTTCAGATCAATTTCCGTGTCCTTAAGATTCCCGTTAAACATTATCTTACCACCACTTTCCACATTGAAGGGCTTGTTAAATAGATTACCAAAAGTAAATGTGTACTCCCCATTCTCAATAATATAATCACCTGTAATTTTAAAGTCGCCTTTTGTATTAAGATTTACATTCAAGTTTTTGCTGGAGCCATTCCCTTTCATTACATCTCCCACTTTTGAATCAAATATAATCTGAATCTCAGCGTCGGGAGTTACCTCAAGATTCATATTAAGTTCCATGGGAATTTGTTTTACAGAAGCAACATTGGAATTATCAGGTTTTGTCTTTTTTAACTTACTCGTATCTTCGAAAGAAATATATGAGTATTCAGATACAGAGAGACCTTTACTGAGTGGTATTGATAGTTTTGAGTTTTTTCCTGTTTTGGCTGAAACATCAAATGAAAGCAGATTCGGATCGCTTCTTATCTTTGCGACCCCTGACGCGTAAACAGTTCCGTAAAAAAGAGGATTGTCCCGTGGAAGAGTATTCAATACCTGGAAGGAGGTGGAATTTATCGATATTGTCAGATCAGTCACATAGTCGCGGAAATTATTATGGTCAACAAAACCGGAAAGGATTGCTGCATTCCCTTTAACATCGGTAATCTTCAGGTCATTAAATTTTATTCCTTCTTTGTCAAATCTGATTGAATCGTTCAGGGAGTATTTTGTTTGAAGATAATTGATCTTCATTGATGCGTTATCAACAAATTCAGCCCCCTGTAAAATAAAATCATCGGTTCTGCCAGTCATGTTCACTTTTCCAGATGCAAAACCGGATATCTCAGAGGCGAAAGCTTTTAGAAGCGGATTCAGAAACGAGATTGGTAATTTTGTGTTTCTGGCAGTAAGATCAATTTTTTTTGTAGCCGGGTCATACATACCAGTTATCTCAAACATTTTAACAGAATTGAGATTATTGGTTGCTTTTACATTAATAATCTTTTTTACATTGTCTAAATCTGATTTTATTGAAATGTTGCCAAATTCAGAGCCGAGCAATGAGAAATTCTGAACATAAATATCTCCGGCAAGCAATAAACTTCTATATACATTTGATAATAGTATTTTCCCGTTTAGCATACCTTTAAAATCAAGAGGAATCATGGAAGGATCGTTGTTCCTTTTCCGGTTAATCCAATAATTCAGGGGAGCAATATCAATTCCTTTAAATTCCAGATGTAAGGTATCTGCAGGATTTTCCGACACAGTACCATCAACAAGGTAATAATGATCTGCACTTTTTACGGAAAGGTCATGGATATTTATTGAACTTGAATCTATAAGGACCGATGATTTACTTAATTTCCAGAGGTTTCCATCAGAGTATACATGAGTGGAATCTATATCAATATTCAGCACCGCATACCTTTTCCTTCCCGGGTTTTTTGCCACCACTCCTCGTGCTATGAGATTACCCTGATTCAGTACCTGATCCTTATTATCCCAGTTTACCCGAAAAATAAAATTATCGGGCTCTGTATTCAATGCGACTGAAAAATCTTTTAACTCTGATTGCCCGAATACAGAAAAAGACGAACTTTTCAGGTCAAACCTTAATACAGATCCTGAAACTTTAGTATTAAATGATAAATTATTAAAAACATTTTTTTTAAAAGAAACCGAATCAGCGTTTCCGCTGATGTTTATAACACTGTCGGCGAGAATGGCTCCTTTCAGATAGCTTTTATCGGAAATCAACAGACCTGTTCTGAAAAAATCATTGATTTTATCAGTATTCTTGAAATTAATATTAAAAGTGAAATTATTTTTCCTAGTGTCATTTTGAATGGCCATAAAATGAAACTGTGAAGGCATGAGCCTGTTCAGAGTTGATTTGACTATATCGCCCAGTTTGGCAAAGTTATAATAGCCTTTGATATCAGCATCAACAAAGTCGGTTCTCAGGCTTAAAACAGGATTCGCATTTTCTTTATATGTTCTTATTGAAAAGTTATAGAGTTCAAGACTGTTGTTATATTTTCTGAAGTTGGAATTAAGCAGCTTTATCTCACCATCGAGGTTATCAATATTGTTTCCTTTAAAATTTGCTGTAAGCAACATTGTAACATTCGAGGTGGAATCGAGTTTATCGATGTTCAATTTATGAAGATTTGCGTTTGATACATTCAGTGTAAAATCAAATTCAGGCAACTTATTTTTGAAATTAAGTAGACCGAGAAGGTCAAGCTTAACATTCTTATCTTCAATGTTTATACTTCCATCCCATGTTTTCTCAGTAAAAAGACCATTTAAAGAAATATTGCGATATACATATTTGTTAAACTCTATACTGTCGATTTTCCCGGTAAGATTTGCTTCAAATTTTTTAAAAGAATATGCGTATCCGTCAACATTAGAATGCACAGTAATATTGCCTAGCAGTTCGGGTTTGCCGGTCAATTCTCCAAGATTGATATTATTGCCTGCAAGAAGGCCTTTTACCCTGTACCTGTTTCCTTTTTCAGGCCGCAATGAAATATCAGTTCTGATATTTCCTTTGCTGGTCCTTATTTCTCCGTAGGTTACAAAGTCTGTTGTAAATCCGTTAAAACTTCCATTAAATGAAATATTTCCAAGTTTTTTTATTGCATCGGGGATTATAATTAATCCTTTACGTAATCTGATTTGTCCGAGATCACTTGCGTCTGTTTTAAGGCTGTTGACACCTATATACAGATATGCATTTTCTATTTTCGGTAAGCCTGAGAAATCAAAATCACAATCAAGGGACGTGAAATTGCGGTATGCAAGTTTGATATTACGACCTCTAAGTTCCGAGATGGTCCCCATTATTCTTCCTGATATTGATACAGTTTCATTTAAGCTGTCGGCAAATGGCATAAAATATTGCAGTTCGGTAGTACTAATCTGCGATTTGTCAAGAAGGAGATCGAGTTTAACTTTCTCCGTAAAGTTTTTAAAAGAGTTTATTGAATCTCCTGTCATTCCGAATCTGGCGATATTTAGTTCGCTATTGCCGCTACTGATAACTGTTGATGTGAGGTTAATATTCTGTTTCGCCAGGCGGACGGAACTGTTTATTTTGTTTATTATGAAGCCGGAAGATTCTCTGAAGTTCAGATCAGAGACCTTGAATGAAGTTGTATCATTCAGAATCTTTATTTTTTCGATCGTTCCGTTAATATTCGAAAGATTCAGGTTATTTGGATCAATCCTGGCTTTACTTTTAACTGAATTTTGGTTAATGAGAGAAAATCTTCCATCAAGAATATCAACACGGTCAACCGAAAAATTACCTGAGGCTTTTTTTGTAGTATCACCGCTGCTTTTAAGTTGGTCAAGCAACCATGTAAGGTTCATCTGACCTGCAGAGTCAGTAATTAATCCAATTACAGGTTTAATAAGGGTCACTTTCCCCAACATGAATATTTGATTCTTAAAATCAATTCGCCTGATACCTGCAGTTATTGCATTGGTATACAATAAAGTATCATTGTTTTTATCTTTGATGAGTATCCTGTGGAAGGATACTTTATTGAAAAATTTGTATTCAAAAGAGCCAATAGAAATAGTTGATTTGATTTCATTTGAAAAGTGCTTTGATATCCTTTTAACCAGGAAAGTCTGAACCGACGCAGTCTGCAATATCAGATAAAGGACCGTCGGAAGTAAAATTAATGTTCCAATAACTATAATAAAATATTTAAGTGACCTTCTGATTTTATCAAGCATAACTATGCGGAAACGGTATAAACATCCTTTACTTAATATTAGAAATTATCAACGTCTAAAGATAATGAAACTCAGATGAATTGCCGAGATTTAAATCGCACAAATATTATGATGTTTATGTTAAACCATGTAGTTGCAAACTCTGTGTCATTCTATGGCTAAGTTTGAAATTTAAAAAAAAAGATTATGTTATCACCCATTGCGCTTTTTAATAGGGGGAAAGAAGTAAATTTGTCATTTGAATTTTTGAGAGATGTCAGTTACAATATTAGCTATCGAGTCTTCATGCGATGATACATCAGTTGCTGTCATAAGGGATGGATATGTTCTTTCCAACCTTATTGCAAATCAGGATATTCATATGTCATACGGAGGCGTAGTTCCGGAACTTGCATCACGGGCTCATCAGGCTAATATTGTTCCGGTTACACATCAGGCAATGTTAAAAGCAGGAATAAAGCTGGAAGAGATTAACGCTGTTGCCTTCACACGTGGCCCCGGACTGCTAGGTTCCTTACTGGTAGGTACATCTTTTGCCAAAGGACTTGCACTTGCCAGGAATATTCCATTAATCGAGGTCAACCATCTTCAGGCGCATGTCCTTGCTCATTTTATTCTTGAAAAGGATAAAAACAACCGCTTACCGTCTTTCCCGTTCTTATGTCTTTTGGTTTCAGGGGGACATACCAGAATAATTGTTATGAAAAGCCAGCTCGAAATGGAAGTAATAGGAAATACGATTGATGATGCTGCCGGTGAGGCTTTTGACAAGTGCGGAAAAGTTATGGGCATGAATTATCCGGCAGGGCCACAAATAGATAAACTGGCAGGTGAAGGAAATATTGACGCATTCAGATTTTCAAAACCACATGTTAAAGGTCTTGATTTCAGTTTCAGCGGATTAAAGACGAGTTTTCTTTATTTTTTGCGCGACAGACTGAAAGAAGATCCCGATTTTATAGAGAAAAACAGGGCAGATTTGTGTGCATCATTACAACATACGATAATCAGCATACTGATCGGAAAAGTAATTAGTGCTTCTCTTCAAACAGGTATAAACGAAATTGGTATAGCAGGAGGAGTGTCAGCGAATTCAGGTTTACGGAATGAGATGAAAAGAGAAGCTGAAAAAAGAAACTGGAACCTTTTTGTTCCGGAATTCAGATTTACAACAGATAATGCGGCAATGATAGGGATAACCGGTTACTATAAATATCTGAGAGGTGAATTTTCGGGTCATGATGTAACTCCGCTTGCCAGGTATTAAGTTAGTTCTCTCTGTGAAACAGGGGGGAAAATTGAAATTTCAGGTTAAGCCTAATCGTATATATCCTTTTCGCAGACGAGCGATGAAAAAGATGATGAAATATGTTTTATCTGATAAAATTATTAATTTCGGAGCAAATTAAAATAAATGGAGGAGTTGCGGATTTCGCCGACAAAGAACACACCTGAGATAATGTTAAATCCTGAAGGGATAGTTCGAATCAAAGGGCGATCAATACACGAAAATGTTACAGACTTTTTCGAACCTGTTGAAGATTGGATTAGTGAATATATTATTGATCCGGCTGAACTTACATGTGTCGATATGAATCTTGAGTATTTCAATAGTGCAAGTGCCAAAGTATTCATTCACATCCTGCAAAAGATCACGTATGTCACTTTAAAACATAAGAAATTTATCTTTAACTGGTATTATGAGGATGGCGATGATGATATCCTGGAAAGAGGGGAATATTTTGCTTCGGTACTTGATGTGAAGTTCAATTACATAAAGATGAAGCTTAACGATTAAATGCCTGTTCAGGAACGTTTATCAAAAAATAGATATTCCGCTTTCTTCACTCAAAGACGCCAGGAAAACAACAATTCGTTTCAAACAGATTTATTTTTGTTTTTTTTAGATGTCTCCTGGTATGCCCTGAGATAGATGAAGGAAACAATAAAAAAGATCATCCCCAGAGCAAGAAGCATTACAAAAGCAAAAACTGATGGTTTTTCCAATCCGGGAATTGGATGGCTAAGTCGGAAAAAATAACCATAGATAGTATAACTCAGGACCATAATGGAAATAATGAAACTAAAAATTATGGTTGTACCATCAAAAATCCTGGTTGTTTTGTAAAATTTTGTGTTTTTAAATGTTCCGTATGATGCATGTGCATATACAGTGGCTCTTTTCCTTGATCTGTCCTGACGGTACTTTCTCCAGTCTTCCATAGCTTCCTGGTAAGCCTGATCATCAGATTTTATCTTATTGTGATTAGCAATCAGAAATTCATAAGCTTCGGTGATAATTATAAAATGATCTTTGGCATCAGGGGCAGGATTAATATCTGGATGATAGAGCCTGGCTTTTTTTCTGTATGCCTTTTTTATTTCATCAATTGAAGAATTTGCAGGTAACCCAAGAATCGCATAATAATCTGTAATTGTCATGTCCACCTTTTTACAACAGGGATACCATGAAAGTAATTATATTACAGATATTAAGCAATAATGTTCTGCTTTTTTATTTTACAATTCCTGTAAATCCCATGAAAGCCATTGCGAGGATGCCAGCAATGACAAGTGATAAAGACACACCTTTCATGCCCTTGGGAACATCAACGAGTTCGAGTTGCTCCCTGATCCCGGCAAGAATTATTAATGCAAGTCCGAACCCAATAGCTATTGAAGCCCCATACACAACCCCTTCCATCAGATTATAGTTTTTCTTTATCACCAGTATTGCCACACCCAGCACAGCGCAGTTTGTTGTTATTAGAGGGAGGTATATGCCCAGTGCCTGGTAAAGCGATTGGCTGACTTTTTTCAGAATAATCTCAACCATCTGAACCAGTGCGGCAATTACAAGGATAAAAGTAATAGTCTGCATGAAGGCCAGACCCAGCTTATCCAGAACATAAGTCTGAATGAGGTAAGTGACCATTGTGGAAAGTACGATAACGAATGTAACAGCTGCTGACATGCCCAGTGCAGTTTCAACTTTATTTGATACTCCGAGAAACGGGCAGATTCCAATGGTCTGTGCAAGTACTATATTATTTATAAAGACGGCTGAGATTATGATTAAAATATATTCCATTTCGGTTCCTTTTTACGTTTTTTTAATCCGGTTAACAAGTGCAATCAGATATCCAAGGGCCCAAAAAGCCCCGGGAGCGAGAACAAATACCAGAATCCCATCGCCCTGGTAGAATTTGTATCCAAATATAGATCCGCTGCCAACAACTTCACGGAATGCACCAAGAACTCCTAAAGCCAGAGTAAAACCTAGTCCCATTCCCAATCCATCTATAAATGAAGATAATACAGTATTCTTACAGGCAAAGGCTTCTGCACGCCCAAGGACAATACAATTTACAACAATCAGTGGGATAAATATTCCAAGCGTTTCATACAAGCCAGGAACATAAGCCTGCATTAAAAGATCAACAACCGTAACAAAAGAGGCAATTATGACAACAAAGGCAGGAATTCTGACTTTATCGGGTATAAATCCGGAAAGTAAAGATATTACTACATTTGAACCTATCAGGACAAAAGTAGTGGCTATTCCCATTCCCATTCCGTTTAATGAAGAAGAGGTTGTGGCAAGAGTAGGACAGGTACCCAGCACCAGCACCAGTATTGGGTTTTCTTTTATAAAACCCTTTGTAAAATTCTGAAGTTGATTCATTTTAAGCCTCCTTTCTGAAGTGTATTGTATGCCCTTTGTACCGCATCACAAAAAGCTCTTGAGCTGATTGTAGCCGCTGATATGGCATCGACCGGCCCTCCGTCTTTTTTGACTTTTAGTTTAAACTGAGAAGGATTCTTGTCATTAAACTGATTTTTAAAAAGAGGTTCTGTCATTTTCATTCCCAGACCAGGTGTTTCTTTTTGTGCCAGCACAGAAATGTTGATGATAGTGCCATCGGGCTTGAAACCAGCCATAAGGTTAATATTGCCGCTAAAACCTTTTTTTGAATTTGTATTTACAGCATACCCAACAATAATGTTATCCTTTTTTGCCGGATAAATCTCTAGACTGTCTCCATCTCCGGTAGGCAATTTATACATTTCCTTGTATGGATTGTTATTGAACTCCGGCACTACTTGTTTTATTGCAACAAGCTTTTTGTTAAGAATTGAAAGTTCGATAGGTGCTTTTGTCATTTCATATACAAAACCAAGGCAAGCAGATGCTCCCAGAGAAATGAGTGTTAATGATAGCACCATATTTTTAAATGTAGATTCCGTTTTAGCCATTTTGTACCTCCTCTCCGAAACGTTTCGGTTTAATGTATGCATTCATAAGCGGCACGAATGCATTCATAATGAGTATTGCAAATGAGACGCCTTCGGGATATGATCCCCACACACGTATAATCACAGTCAGTATCCCTATTCCGCAACCGTAAAGTAGCATGGCTTTGGGATTCATAGGAGACGTGACATAGTCTGTTGCCATAAAAATTGCACCCAGCAGGAGCCCTCCTGAAAGTAAATGAAATACCGGACTGGCATTGGACTGAGGATTAATCAGCCAGAGGATTGTAGTAAAAATAGCAACAGTTCCAATTATTGAAACCGGTATATGCCAGGTAATAATTTTTTTGTATAGCATGTATATGAATCCGATAAGCAGTGCAAGTGCGGCAACTTCACCAATTGATCCCCCCATTTTTCCCAGAAGCATCTGAAATGTTGTCGGAACCTTTCCCATAAGCTGTGTTATAGATTCTCCGTTTTTTATTCCTTCTTTTATAATTGCAAGAGGGGTTGCTCCGGTAATGGCATCAGTATATCCTGTATTGAATCCTGAAGGAACAGGCCAGCTGGTCATTTGTACCGGGAATGAAAGAAGCATAAAAACGCGGCCCACCAATGCAGGATTAAATGGATTATTACCAAGACCTCCGAAGGTCATTTTCGCGACACCTATAGCAACCAGGCTTCCAAGGATAATTATAATTATGGGGATATTTGATGGCAGGTTAAAAGCAAGCAGAAGTCCGGTAACCAGTGCCGATCCGTCACTTATAGAAACGGGTTTCTTTAGAATAAACCGCTGAATCAGATATTCAAAAGTGAGACATGAAATTATTGAAGTGATTGTCACTATCACAGCGCCCGTACCAAAATAAAATACCGAGGCAAAAAGAGCAGGCAGCAGTGCTATAACTACACCAAACATCAGTTTCCTTGTTGTATCCACTCCATGACTGTGGGGTGAGGGAGATATTTCTAAAAGATTAGCCATTAATTTATTTTATAACTTGTGCTTTAATTTTACGTTCGCGTGCCATCTTTATTACTGTAGCCTTGCCTAGTCTTACATAATCGAGGATAGGACGACCAGCTGGACAGATATAGGCGCACGATCCGCATTCCATGCAGTTCGCTATTCCTTCAATTTCGGCTTTTTCGAAGAACCCCTTCTCAGAAAGTTTCATCATTAGATATGGTTCCAGACCTAGTGCACAAACTGAAACACATTTGCCGCATCGGATACATGGTCTGATCTCTTCACGTTTCGATTCTCTTAGTGGAACCAGAATAATTCCGGAGGTTCCTTTAACAACAGGTATAGAGGTATTAACTATTGCTTTTCCCATCATCGGCCCACCACTTATTATTTTGCCTGTATCTTCCGGCATTCCGCCTGCAGCCTCAATCAGTTTACTAACCGGAGTGCCGGTACGGACAATAAAATTACCGGGTCTGGAAAGTGATTTTCCGGTTATAGTGACTACTCTTTCAAAAAGAGGCTTATTCTTCTGGACTGCTTCATAAACTGCAAATGCGGTTGCAACATTTTGGACGACAGTACCCACATCAATTGGAAGATGACCCATTGGGACTTCCCTTTTAATCAGAGCCTTTATTAGTTGTTTTTCTGCACCTTGTGGGTATTTGATTTGCAGAGGATGTACTGTTATCCCTTTGTAATCTGAAGCAAGTTTGGTAAGATGAGCGATAGCGTCAACTTTATTGTCTTCAATTCCTATCATAGCTTTTTCAACCTGAAGAGCTTTCATAAGAATAGTAACGCCTGTCAGAACCTCTTCTCCTCTTTCTAACATTAGACGATGGTCAGCTGTCAGATAAGGTTCACATTCTACTCCATTTATAATAAGTATATCGCATTTCTTCCCTTCCGGTATCTTCAGTTTTACATGCAATGGGAAAGTCGCACCACCCATACCTACTAGTCCCGAGTCATAACACCTCTTCATAATTTCTTCACGCGAAAGGGTTATACTGGTAATAATTTCACTGGTTCTGTCTATTGTATCGATCCATTCATCACCCTCAACATCAATAAAAACCGCAGGCTGTTTATAACCTGAACTATCAACTATACTATCAATTTTATTGACCTTTCCTGATACTGAAGAATGCACATTCGCGGAAACAAAACCTTGTCCGGCAGCAATTAATTGGCCTGTTTTAACATAATCGCCTTTATTGACTATTACTGATGCCGGAGCACCAATGTGTTGGGTAACCGGAATTGTAACACTCTCAGGGATCGGGAGATGCTTAATAGCTTCTCCCGCTGTTAACTTATTTTCGGGAGGGTGAATGCCGCCCTTTGGAAATGTTTTCAATTTATATTATTCTTAGAGGTTATGATATTATTAATTAGTAACAGTTTCAACCTTAATTTCTTCCTTTAGTTTTCTTGGTGGGAAATTAAGTTCAACTATAGAATTTGTTGGACATTCTGCAACACATTTACGGCAGAAAGTGCATTTGGAGGCATCGATATAAGCCAGATTGTTTTCAATTGTAATGGCATTAAACCCGCACACTTTGACGCACTTACTACAAGCGATACAGGCTACTTTACAGGCTCTTCTGGCCGGGGCACCCTTATCACAATTGGAACATGCAACATAGATCTTTCTGTCTTTTTTAGCTTTTTTGCGCAGTTCTATGAGGTTCCTCGGGCAGGTTTTTACACAAGCATTGCATCCTACACATTTTTCATCGGTAATTACAGGTAATTTGCTTGTCGTGTCGATATATATGGCATTAAAGGTACAAGCCTTGACGCAGTCACCATAGCCCATGCAGCCATAACTACAATCAGTTTCTCCAATGTACAGACTATTTGAAATTCTGCAATCCGAAACTCCATTGTAAATCGAAGTTCTTGGACGGTTTTCAGGTGTTCCATTGCATAACAAAACTGCAACCATTGGATCAACAACGGGGGCAACTTTCCCCAGCAGTTCAGCTATCTGATTCATTACCCTGCTTCCTCCAACCGGGCAGTTTAAGCCTTCGAAAGTTTCAGCTTTCACAAGTGATTCTGCAAAATTACGGCATCCGGCAAAGCCGCATCCACCGCAATTTGCTGCAGGAAGAATAGCCTGTACCTCATCAATCCTGGGATCTTCCACAATTTTAAACTTCTGGGCTACGAAATAAAGAATAACTGCAGAAATAAGGGCAAGCAGGCTCAAACTTATGATGGTGATCAATATTGTAGAATTCATCTGTTAATCCTTTAAAGTAAATTTAAATTTTTCGTTTATTGTTTTTCTTAAAAAGAACAGAATAGTATAATATGGAATTAGAATTGCAATCGATAAAAATCCGGAAGTTAACTCCTGAACTCCGAATGATGTAAGGGTTATCAGAAGCGCAATAACTATGATGAGGGGGAAAAGATATCCGAGGAATACTGCAGAATAGCCCATGGATTGTTTCATCAGAATAGTAACAGGGTCGCCAGGTCTTACATTATACTTACCGTGAATCTCAATAATTTTCTCTTCCTGTCCGGAAAGACTACATGATCCTTCAGCATGACATCCGGAACAGGCTGAGGAAGACGAAATAACGACAATAACTTTATTATCCTCTATGCTCTGAACTATTCCATCATGATTAATGGATTGGGTTCCGGTTGAATTTGTCATGAGATGATTTGGAAAAAATTAACTCGCAAAGTTAGAATTACGGCTGAATTGAAGGATGTTTTTTGTCATAAATTACGAGCAGGTATTTATTTATTTTGATTTTAAATAATGTAAGTCATTCTTTTTCCCGGGAATCAAAAGTTGGCCACAGACGCAGGTTTTCGGGAATGAAACTAACTTATATTACTCCATGATTGTTTCTGGCTGAAGAGTCGGTTTAATTCAGTCCTCATTACAAGGTTCTGACTGTTCTCAAGCAGCGGATCAAGGTTTAGAATCTCTTCAGCAATATGTCTTACATATTCAATTAGCTGACCGTCTTTTCCCAGGTCAGCAATCTTCAGATCAAAAGGTATACCGCTCTGAAGAGTGCCTTCGATATCACCGGGCCCTCTTAGCTGAAGATCTGTTTCAGCAATTTCAAAACCATCATTAGTGCTGATCATTACTTCAATTCTTCGGGCTGCTTCTTTTGACAGTTTATCTGATGTCATCAAAATACAATACGACTGATCAGCTCCTCTGCCAACGCGTCCCCTTAACTGATGCAACTGCGACAGACCAAATCGTTCTGCGCTTTCGATAACCATTACCGTTGCGTTCGGTATATCAACTCCAACTTCAATGACTGTCGTTGCTATCAGAATATGAGCTGTTCCATCCTTAAACAGCTTCATTGACATCTCCTTGTTTTGAGGGGTCATTTTACCATGCACTATGCTTAAACAATATTTTGGTGCAGGAAAGACTCGTGAAATAGTATCCCAGCCATCTTCAAGATCTTTATAATCCATTGTTTCAGATTCTTTGATGAGAGGATACACAATATATATCTGACGATTTTCTGAGATCTGATTTCTGATAAATCCAAATACCTTATTTCTTTCAGAATCGGTAAAGTGCATTGTTTTTATCGGAACCCGTCCCGGTGGTAGTTCGTCAATAACAGAAACATCCAGATCTCCATAAACAGTCATTGCAAGGGTTCTTGGTATTGGTGTGGCCGTCATTACAAGGATGTGAGGAGGATTAAGATTTTTTTGCCATAACCTTGCGCGTTGTGCAACACCGAACCGGTGCTGTTCATCAATTATTACGAGACCAAGATTTGCAAACTGAACATTTTCTTCAAGAAGAGCATGAGTCCCTATTAGGATATTTAATGATTTGTCAAGGAGTGATTCTGAGATTATTTTCCGGGTGGATTTCTTTGATGAGCCGGTTAGCATGTGAATTTTAATACCGATGCCTGCCAGCAATTTGGAAATCGTCTGATAGTGCTGATTAGCAAGAATTTCGGTAGGAGCCATGATGCATGCCTGATACCCGTTATCAAGTGCGATAAGCATACTCATCAGAGCCACAAGTGTTTTGCCGCTTCCAACATCACCCTGCAACAAACGGTTCATTTGCTTACCGGAACCCAGGTCTTTCCTGATTTCTTTCATAACTCGTTTTTGTGCGTCGGTAAGAGTGAAGGGTAAATTGTTATAATAGAAGTTATTAAAATTATCACCCACGTTAGAAAAAACAAATCCTTTTAATTTGAGATTCCGGTTTGTTTTAAATCTCAGGAGGTTAAGCTGAATATAAAACAACTCTTCGAATTTCAGACGGCGGCGTGCTTTTTCCAGTTCAGCGGGATTAGCCGGAAAATGTATTTTATGGAGCGCTTCATGGAGTTCCATGAGTTTGTATTGCGCGGTCAGGTATAATGGAAGTGTTTCAGGAAGTTTTACTTTTATCAGCTTCAGCATGTTGCCAATAAGCTTACTAAGTGTTTTGGATGTAATAAATTGATTTTTAAGCTTCTCTGTGGTGCTATATTGTGCCTGAAGTGCAGAATTGATTCTTTCTGCTATTTTATCAACTGCTTCTATTTCGGGATGGATAATATTTACAATTCCATTAAATACGCCTGGTTTACCGAATACGATATACTCAACACCGGGAGTAAAGCTTCCGGTGATCCATTTTCCACCTTTGAACCAGACTAATTTTATTGTCCCGGTATCATCCTGAAAGTCAGCTGCCAGCCGCTTTCCGGGACCATTTCCTTCAGTGTAATATCCTTTTATAACACCTTTTACCTGTACAAATGGAAGTTCGGGATCGAGTTCAGCAATTTTGTAAAACCTTGTCCTGTCGATGTACTTGAATGGGAAATAATATAACAGATCGCGGAATGTAAATATACCAAGCTCTTTATTAAGAAGTTCAGCTCTCTTCGGTCCAACTCCCTGCAGATATGTAATCTCAGTATCTAAAAACTCCTGCTTAATCATTTATCTATAATTTCCTTTCAGATTATGAATTTTTTGTTAACCGCAAGGTACTCAAAGATAGAATACCACCTACCGCATCGCGGGGTTCTCCTATATGGAGTCTAATTCGTTGATTGAAACGAACTATCATAAATACAGATAATTAATCCCCATTTGGGCAGGAAGGGGGGCCAACCAAAAATAAATAACAAATCATTATCCGAAAATACGTAAATTTGAAAGCCTGAGCTAATATTAATATCAGCAGAACGATGATTTTTTTTCGGACGTTGAAGTATCTGAAATACATTCTTTTATCGAGGCATGGAAGAGGACATGGAATTCACAGTCCATTTGTGTTTGACCTTGTATCCAGAGTATTCAGAAATAGAATTGATCAATCCCTGGCAGGTAAAATTGAACAGATCAGAAAAATAATGAGATCTGACAGGCGAAGCATTCTTGTAAATGATCTTGGTTCAAAATCAGACAGGTCGGAGACTGAAAGTAGAAAAGTGTCAGATCTTGCACATTATTCGCCAGTGACGGCAAAATATGGAAGACTATTGGCAAATATGGCAGCTGAATTTGGGAAGCCACTTATAATTGAGCTTGGTACCTCGCTGGGAATAAGTACACTTTATATGGCTGCCTATTGCGATGATGCAACTGTTGTTACCATAGAAGGGTGTAAAGAGACAGCGGCATTAGCTCGACAAAATTTTGTTGACGCCGGAGTTAATAATATTAACATTTTAGAAGGATCATTTGACGAAATTCTTACGAAGTTTCCATATCATAATGTTGAGCCAGGCCTGATTTTTATCGATGGAAACCATCGGAAGGATGCTGTGTTAAAATACTTTAATCTTTTATCGGAGATGTCAGGTAACAATACAGTTTTCATCATTGATGACATAAACTATTCGAGGGGAATGACGGAGGCCTGGGACGAGTTAAAACTTCATAAAAGGGTTTCTGTCAGCATTGATATTTTCAGGATGGGAATGCTGTTTTTAAGAGAAGGAATTAATCATAATGACTATGTAATCAGATATTAACAAAAATTAAGTATTTATAATTTATAATCTGGTATATTTAATCTAATTTCGGAAATTCAAAAATCTAATCGTTATGGAGAAAGTAATCGAGATTCATGATATTGTTAAAAACTATCAGGTTGGATCTGTCATAGTGAGAGCGTTACGCTCCGTCACAATCAATATTGAAAGGAACGAATATGTTGCAATTATGGGACCTTCCGGTTCTGGAAAATCTACTCTGATGAACCTGCTCGGATGTCTCGATACACCTTCAAGCGGGAGCTATATTCTAAATGGCACAGATGTCAGCAAAATGGAAGACGATTATCTTGCAGAAATCAGAAATAAGGAGATTGGATTTGTATTTCAAACCTTTAACCTTTTACCAAGATATTCCGCTCTTGAAAATGTTACCTTACCTTTAATATATGCGGGAGTATCCAAAGTTGACAGGGAAAAAGTTGCCCATGATACACTGATACAGGTGGGTCTTGCAGACAGAATGACGCACAAGCCTAACGAACTATCAGGCGGACAACGTCAGCGTGTGGCAATAGCCCGTGCACTTGTGAATAAACCTTCAATAATTCTTGCAGATGAGCCCACCGGTAACCTTGATAGTAAAACATCAATTGACATCATGGGGTTGCTCGACGATATTCATAAAAAAGGGAACACCGTAATTGTTGTAACACACGAGGAAGACATAGCAAAACATGCTGCCCGGATAATCAGGTTATTTGACGGTGAGATTGCACAGGATTACCGTAATGAAAATTATAAAAAAGTATAATTTTTTGCTTTTTCTGCTTTTGTATCATGAAGATCTATACCCTTACAGGTGATGATGGAACAACTTCATTGTCGGGAGGCAGAAGAGTTCCGAAACACTCGATTCGAGTGGAAGCATACGGTTCTGTAGATGAGCTTATTGCATGGATAGGTCTTTTAAGGGATCATAAAGAAAATGCTAACAGGAAAAGTCTTCTGATTTATATCCAGAACCAACTAATGAAATGTGCAGCTGCTCTTGCCTACGACAACAAGAACAGCAAAAGCAGAATTATTCTGCCGGATAGCGATTGCATATCAATTGTTGAAGCAGAAATTGACAAGATGGAAGAAACTCTGCCTACCCTGAAGAATTTCATTCTCCCGGGTGGAAATGTACTCATATCATATTGTCATATAACCCGATGTGTATGCCGAAGAGCAGAAAGAGCAATTTCCAGGTTGAATGAGACTGAAGAAACGCCAGAAATTGTCAATAAATTTATTAACCGGCTTTCTGATTTTTTATTCGTACTGGCCAGAAAAATCACGTTAGAACTTGATATAGAGGAGATTAAGTGGTCAGTTTGAGATGTTAAAAAACTTAAAAATGGTATTGTTATTTAAATAAAATAATATATATATTTGCAAACTTTGAATTAAGCAATACTAATCAGGAAAATATGTACTGGACACTTGAATTAGCATCAAAACTTGAGGATGCTCCATGGCCTGCCACCAAAGATGAGCTGATTGATTTCGCTATTAGGTCAGGTGCCCCGATGGAAGTAATTGAAAACCTGCAGGAGATCGAGGATGAAGGAGATATCTATGAGAGTATCGAAGATATCTGGCCTGACTATCCGAGCAAAGATGATTTCTTTTTTAATGAAGATGAATATTAAGCCAGAGGCTGTTCCTGAAAGATCAGCCTCTATTTCGTTTTAATGAATATGTCTTGCATTTTCTTTGGTCTCAGACTATCGAGCCATTTAAATCCTTCCAGTCTGACAGGATTAGCCGGGAGCGGAGGATCAATGGTACCTTCAGGATTTTCATATTCATAAATTTCAGAGATTTTACCTTTCTCAAGCAAAATTTCAATATTTGCACACTTCGATTGATTTATACCTGCCACAGCTTCTCCTTCCAGCATATAGTAGACAGATTCGCCATTGCCTTTAATGTCAATCTTGAATAGCTCATTATTCTTGAAATAGCCTGTGAGAGATCTTCCCTTAATCTGGTTATACCTTATTGTATCAACAATGCCTACAATGAATGCGTTTTTATATAGTTCCAGGCGATCAGACTGACGATTTTTTGTAAAAAGTGCCATCGAATCGGAAGTCAGCTGGTTATCAGCTGACCAGATCACAGGTGCATGGTAGAGTCTGATGACAGAATCCTGGAAAGAATAAGACATAGAATCGCATTTAGCCTGCAGTGTTTTACTGAATATCCTGACATGATGAAAAGCCTTCATCAGTCTGTAACTTGTTGCAGGTTTTATTATTGCTGTTACTGTTTTCGCTGTATCCACTTTGCTGGTTACAGTTTTTATTATATCAGTTTTATTGGTTTCTGGTTTAATTATATCCGATTTACCTGTTACGGTTTTTATTGTATCCGTTTTGTTGGTTACAGGTATAATAACATCAGGCTTTTTAGTTTCCGGGATTTTTTTTTCGACTTTAATGGGTTTTGAAACAGAGTTTATTGTATCAGCATGCAGGAACAAAGAGTCCTGGTCTGAAATCTGGATAAAGACTGCCCTATCAGTTACTAAAAATCTTTCGGGTTCTTTATAAATCCAGGCATAGTTGCCTTCTATTGCCAGATCGTTTACTGTATCCTGAATTATTACGTTTCTGAATGATTCTCCATAACCTGTATTGTTGTTAAAGTATAATGAATCACCGTGAATAATCTGATGGCGGTTGTCGATCATTGCATTTTTCCAGACGGATGTGATCTCTTTTTTTGTGTCATACCATCCTCTCTCACAATACATGTTTAGACTATCACCAACCAAATGCGTGGGCCCGGTGAAATACGCAATTTCCGACAGTGAGTTATAATCCATTGTATCCGCGGTCATTACATATTTTGGGTTTACAATTTTTACACTGTCCTTAAAATGAAAAAGTTTTTCCGCAGCATAGTATACTCCGATAATGCTTGTCAGGGTGTTGTCTGCATTTTTTATCCGTCCTCTTTCGGTATATTTTGCGATTTTGTTTTTTACATCATAATGGATTGAGTCAGTGTAGAGATGTGTTTCTTTATCAATCAACTCAACATTGCCTTTCACAAAAGCAGTTGCGAGTTTCCCATCATAAAAAAGGTGATCACCAGAAAGATCGAGAGTATCTCCCTGCTCTATATGAACCTTACTGAATGCATCTACCTGGTCCCTGTCAGGATAAAACAGAGCGCTATCTGACGACATTTTTGTCTCGTTGTCAATAAGCCTTACATTTCCTTTGAGATGTTGGATATCCTTACCTGTTATAGGGTCTTTCACAATAATAACTGAATCGGCATTCAGAAGTATAATTTTCTTTCTTGCCGGTTGTTGTGTTTTGTGTTGTTGTCCGGAAAGCACCTGCCCAGATAAAAGTAAAATCAAGAAATAAAATATAAATCTTGATAGGACATAAGTGTCCGGATATTTTAAGGTTTTTATTTCAGCCATCCGTTCTTCAGGAAATCACATCCTTTGAATTCCTCGCTTATTTTGATGTAAGTGATTGCAATCTTATTTTTTACCCATTGATCAAAAACCTTGACTCTTTCTTTGTTAATGGCAGCATCATAGATGGTTTGATAATCATCTTTCAGATTTGCTGCATGGGCAGGAAGCACTTTGTCGAGTTTAACAATTCTGAAAACTTCATTATTGTTTTCATCAGTTGTCTTAAAAGCATCAGATATCTCGCCTACCTTCATATCTCTTATTTTCATATACATTTCAGGGCTTAATTCCTCAAGTGTAAACCAGGATATCCGTGAGGAAGGGTTTGAGCTGACATATTCTCCACCATTAATCCTGCTGTCTTTATGAGTTGAGAATCTTAAAGCAGCAGTTTCGAACTTAATACTGTCAGCTCTGATGAGATTAGCAATACTGTCGAGTTTTGAAATCGCCTGAGCTGCCTGATCGGGTTTCACTTTTGGTCTTATCAGGATATGTCTTGTATCTACCATGTCACCTTTCCGGTCAATAAGCTGGATAAGATGAAACCCGTATTTTGTCTCGACAATTTTTGATACGGTGTTTTTAGTCAGGCTGAAGGCTGCATCAGCATAAGGTTTTTCAAGTTCCCCCCTTACCATGTATCCGATCTCTCCGCCTTTTTTCGCTGATTCCGGATCTTCAGAGTACATAATCGCCAATACGTTAAAACTTTTTCCAGCGAGAATCTGGCTTCTTATATCAAGAAGTTTCTGACGGGCTTCCGCTTTATTTTCTTCATTATCAGGAGGATCGAGCTGGATGAGACTAATTGCATATTTTGCAGGAACGACAGGCAGACTATCCTTTGGAATGGAGTTGTAAAACTTTTTTAATTCAGCCGGAGTTACGGTAATGTTTTTTGATATTTTACTCTGTACTTCACTAACAATGCTTTGTTCCAGGAGGGTTTTCTTTATGTCTCTTCTGATTTCAAGCATACTTTTTTTAAAGTATGCTGTAAGAGCTTCTTCACTGCCAGCAGTTCTGATCGCATCATTCATTCTCATGTTGAGATCACCCTCGACCTGATCATCTGATACCGTTATGCTGTCTATTCTGGCCTGGTCCATGAAGAGTTTCGAAACAAGCATTTGCTGAATTACTTTGCATGAGAGCTCATCCTCCGGAGCTTTATTCCCGTTTCGTCTGAGATCAGCAATTGTATTTTCAACATCAGAAAGATAAATGACCTCATTCCCTACAATAGCTGCCACTGATTCTACCAGGACCTGAGAATTAGCAATAAATACTCCAGGCACAAAAAGACAAATAAGTGTCAGGTAAAATTTTATGTTTCTTTTCTTCATTATATGAGTTGATTAATTTTTTTGTACATGAAAATATATAAGTAGCTATTTTTACCTTTTCACTTCTTACCCTATCGGAGTAAATTATCTTGAGAAAAGGTTTCCAAAATTATCAATATATCTTGAAACTATTCTTTTTAAGTGCATCATTATAAATTCCATTCTCAAGCGATTGGATAAATTCAAATCTCCTGGTATTTAGAATAATTCTTTTTATGTCATCCTTAACATATTCGAAAGGAGCAAGGGAGGACCTTAATCTGTAATCCCTAATGGAGACCAGATAAGTTGAAGTAGAATCACTTAAGTCAAGAAAAGTATTTCTTTTCAGGAAGTTTTCCTCATTATCAATATTCTGGTGCAGTTCAACAGTAAGCCGGTTCATTGGAATCCAATCCTCATTGAAATCGTCGAATTTTTCTGCAAACTGGTAACAAATACTTTCAAGCTTTTGAAGGTCTTTTTGATCATTGGAGCGCGCCAGCACCTTTATTTTGTTAATATCAGGAGTTTCAAGAGGTAATTTTATGAAAAGAGCTTTTACAATATTTGAAGTCAGTACAAAACTATTTTCGTTCGATGTATAATAATTTTCCAGTTCTGCATCAGTTAATACCGTATCCAGTTTTTCCAGTATCATCTGTTGCTGATACTGGTAAATTACCAGGTTTGACCGTGTCTCAGCCAACTGCTTGTTTATTTCATCCTTTAATGCCGGAGATAAATTGTCTTCAGCTCTCTGTAGCAGAAGTTGCCTTTTAGTCCATTTGTTAATATAATTATGAATCAAAGCAACTGAATCTGCCTCATTAACACCACGCTGAATTAGATTAGGCATTTCATCATAATAGAGAATTGTATTACCAACCGCAGCAACAGGTATTCTTTTAACCTGTTTATGTGTGTTATTACAACAAGTTAAAAGAAGTATACCACAAAGTATGATTATAGCTTTGTTCATTTTTTTAATTTCTTCTTCACCTCTTCAAGTACCATATTATCAATCCTAACGTTATATTTTTTATTTAATTGTCTGATCCATTCCTGCTCAAGAGACTCCTGGTATCCGGTAACCAGGTTACCCTGAACTTCGCTAAATTTCAATGGAGACGGTTCAATTACTTTTTTAATTACCAGAATTGAAGGAAAGCCGTCCTTGTTAAATGAATACAGGCCGGGTTCCCAAACAATTTTATCAATTTCAGAATTCTCGCCCTGAAACCATCTGCCATCACTTATTACCATGAGGGTATCATTTTTCTTATTAAATTTTTTCAGCAGAAGATCATCAAAATCTGATTTATCAGAATATTTTTTAAAGGCACCCTGTAATAAATTATCTCCATCGGTTACTTTCAGAGTATAGAGCTTAGCTTCGATACTCTTTTGGGAAAGCCATTTATTTTTATTCTCTTCATAATAGGCATGAAGACCAGATGTATCACTGACCGCCTTATTCCAAACTTTTTCACCGGAAATTTCGAATAGCAGAATCCCATCATGAAATTCATCCATAAGATACCTGAATTCAGGATATTTCTTTTCCAGAAGGGAGTTCTCATAATTTAGTAAATCGTCAGTAACCCTTATATCGATTAACCGGTTAATAAAAACAGAGGAATCTTTTGTTACAACCATAAAACCTCTGTTTTCGATATAATTTGCAAAATCTTTTGTAGTAACATATCTATTATCAAATGAATAAATGTTTTCATCTGGGATTGTAACGGGGTCATATTTTTTCAGGCCCTGAATAATAAGGGTATCGGTATGAGTTACAAACCAGTTAAATGCTTCAGTGTTTATACTGAAGTTATACTCTTTTTTAAGTTTTCCAACAAATGACTTTTTGCTCAATGATTCAAGATAAGACTGGTTAAATTTGCTTTCCAGAAATGGTTTGGATTCTTCAAATGTCCCTGGTGTTTTTCTTCCTAAGAGTTTAATTATATGCCATCCATAAAGGGTGCGGACAGGTTTAGTGTACATCCCTGTATCAGTTAGAGAAAATGCCGGTTCTGAAAAATCGCTGACTATTTCACCTGTTCCGAACCAGTCGAGTTCGCCTCCTCTTGCTGCTGATTCTTTGTGGTCAGAATACTTTTTGGCAAGTTCAGAAAATGAAGCACCATCGGTCAGCATTTTATATATGTTGTTTATGTCTGTTTCCGCCTGTCTGGCTTCTGCGTCACCTGTTCCGGGGGGGACAGATTTCATTATGTGGGCGACTTTTATCCGGCCTTTTGAGGGTCGTCTGTCTGTAACTGTAATAATATGATATCCATAAGGTGACCTTACCGGCATGGATATTGTTCCGGGTTTCAGTGAGTATGCTGCATCTTCAAATGGCATGATCAATTGAAAAGCTGAAATGTAGCCAAGATTTCCTCCGTTTATCTTAACCGATATATCATCGGAAGTCCCCCTTGCTACACTCTCAAAAGGTTCTCCGATTAATATTCTTTCCCTGATATCAATAGCTTTTTTCCAGGCTTTCATAGTATCATCAGGAGAAGCATTCTCTGGCAATGCAATCAGAATGTGCCACACTTTTATTTCAGTAAGTGACCTTTTGTAGGCCTTCTCAAGAAGTTTTTCCTTTGTCTGAGTATCTGTGAGATAGTTTTCTGCCAGCTGATTCCTGTACCCGTTGAGCTCATTTCTGAATGATCTGGTTGTGTCGTCACCTTCACTAATTGCATCAGCAACTTTGAGTTTGAAATTTATAAATTCCTGAATATAGCTGTCAACATCCAGATTGCTTTGCGGATCAGCGCTTTTTTTATACATCCTGATAAATTCTCCGGCCTCAATCTTTTTGCCCGCAACACTCATCAGTATTTTAGAATTCAGATCCTGCGCCTGACAAACAAGCGGAAGCAGGCATGACAAAATGATTAAATAAAATAATCTGACTTTCATCAGGATTTGCTGGTACCTTTTATTCAAATGATTTTCTGCTGTAATTTGGAGCTTCCCTTGTTATTGAAACATCATGCGGATGACTTTCAATTATTCCTGAATGAGTGATTCTTACAAATTTGCCATTTTTTTTGAGAGTAGCTATATCTTTAGCTCCAAGATAACCCATTCCGGCTCTTAATCCTCCGGTCATCTGGAATATTACCTCAGCAATTGATCCTTTGTAGGGAACCCTGGCTTCAATACCTTCCGGAACCAGTTTTCTTATATCGTCTTCCATATCCTGGAAATACCTGTCTTTGGAGCCCTGCTGCATTGCTTCAATAGATCCCATTCCTCTATAAGCTTTGAATTTCCGTCCATTATATATTATTGTATCTCCCGGTGATTCTTCCACCCCGGCAAAAAGTGATCCTGCCATAATCGAATCTGCTCCGGCTGCGATTGCTTTTATAATATCACCCGAGTACCTTATACCTCCATCAGCGATAACAGGAATACCAGAGCCATCAATGGCTTTGGCAACGTTATAAATAGCAGATAACTGAGGTATGCCGACGCCTGCTATAATCCGCGTTGTACAGATAGATCCTGGGCCGATGCCTACTTTTACAGCATCTGCTCCTTCGTCAACCAGTTTCTTTGCTGCTTCAGCTGTACCAATATTTCCTGCTATTACATCCAGATTTGGGAAATTCCGTTTTATTTCTTTAAGAATATTAATAACGCTCTTAGTATGCGCATGAGCGGTGTCGATTGAAACCGCATCTACACTTGCATTTATCAGTGCCTCAACTCTCTGAAGAGTATCAGATGCTATTCCAACAGCGCCAGCTACCCTGAGACGTCCCTTATCATCCTTACATGAGTTTGGACGGTCTTTTGTTTTTGTAATGTCTTTATATGTGATCAGACCCATTAGTTTGCCTGATTCATCAATCATTGGAAGCTTTTCGATTTTATGTTTCTGAAGTATTCGTGCTGCGGCTTCAAGATTAGTCTGATGATTAGTAGTGATCAGGCTTGTAGTCATCACTTCAGTTATCTTACGCGATGGGTTATTCTCAAACCTGAGGTCACGGTTCGTGACTATTCCTTTTAAGATACCATCCTTATCAATAACCGGTATTCCACCTATTTTATATTCGCTCATCAGGTTCATGGCTTCGGATACTGTGGCATCGAGGCTGATAGTTATCGGATCAAAGATCATAACATTTTCAGCCCTCTTAACACGCTTGACCATTGCAGCCTGTTTTTCTATTGACATGTTTTTGTGTATCACCCCAATACCTCCTTCTCTTGCAATAGCAATAGCAAGTTCATCTTCTGTAACTGTATCCATAGCCGCAGAGACAACAGGTGTATTGATACGTATGTTCCGGGTGAACATGGAACTGAGTTCAACTTCTCTTGGAAGTATCTCAGAGTATGAAGGAACCAAAAGAACATCGTCAAATGTTAAACCTTCATAAAGTATCTTATCTTTTATAAACGACATCAGATGAGATTTTAAGTTTTTGATGGCGCAAATTACGAAAAAAAACAGAAGTAGTAAAATGTATTTGTATTATAGGCGACTGAAGACTGTTCCAAACTTTTAACCCCCTTCCCAACCTTCCCCCAAGGGGGGGACCGACCGTTAAGAAATTAGCCCTTTGGCTAATTTTAGGGAGGGGCCAGTATGAGAGGTGGCTAACGCGGCAGTCTGGCTCCTTCGCTAAAATTGCCTACCAGGCAATTTTCATACGCTCGGCCCTCCCTTGGGGGAAATAAGAAAGGGGGTAATCATTTAAAAGAGAGATGGTCAATTCACATCATCGTCGTTTATAATGTTATTAATTTTGAAGTTTGTGCCATTTTCGTTCGTGAAGGACTTTGCGTGAGATTTTAGTACATTTGTAGATAGTGCCACCCGGAATGAATATCGAACAATACAAACAGATTTTAATAAAATACTGGGGATATACTTCCTTCAAGCCTTTACAGGAAGAGATTATAATGTCTGTTGCAGAAGGTAAGGACACACTCGCACTTATGCCGACGGGAGGTGGGAAATCTCTGACTTTTCAGGTTCCGGCAATGGCGCATGATGGCATTTGCCTTGTAATCACTCCGCTGATAGCCCTGATGAAAGACCAGGTAAACAGACTCAATAATCTGGAAATAAAATCTATAGCTATTCATTCGGGAATGTCGGGAGAAGAGATAGATAATGCACTTGAGAACTGCATTTATGGCGATTATAAGTTCCTGTACATTTCACCTGAAAGAATTTCAACAAGGCTTTTTGAGGCAAAGGTCACAAGACTAAACCTTTCACTGGTAGCAATAGATGAAGCACATTGCATTTCACAATGGGGTTATGATTTCAGGCCCTCATATCTAAAAATTGCATCTCTCCGTGACCACATATCAGAAAAGGTCCCGTTTCTGGCACTTACTGCATCAGCAACACCCCAGGTTATTGACGATATTATGAAGAAACTTGCATTCAGAGGGAAGAATGTTCTCAAAACGAGTTTCGATAGAAAAAATATTTCTTACCTGGTGCGAAAAGTCGAAGAGAAAGGCACTTACCTGGTAAAAACAATCCTAAGATCAAAGGGAAGCGGAATTGTATATGTTAGAAGCAGGAAACGATGCAAGGAAGTAGCTGAACTTCTTGTGGCAAATGGAATCAGCGCTGATTTCTATCATGCCGGATTATCAGATGAATTACGTGATAAAAAACAAGCATCATGGACGACAGGGGAGACCCGAGTAATTATTGCGACCAATGCTTTCGGAATGGGCATTGATAAATCTGAAGTACGTTTTGTTATTCACTGGGATATACCTGATTCCATTGAAAGCTATTTTCAGGAAAGTGGCAGGGCAGGTCGTGATGGTAAACAGGCTTTTGCAGTTCTTTTGTACTCACCAGCTGATAAAGCACGTTTACACGACACTATCAGGAAGAAGTTTCCGGCAATTGATAAAATTAAAGACACTTACGAGGCATTATGCAATTACCTGCAGGTACCGCTTGGTTCAGGGAAAGACAATGTATTTGATTTCAATATGTACGATTTTATATCTAAATACAGGCTGCCTGTAATTGAGACATATAACAGTCTCCAGTTCCTTCAGAGAGAGGGATATATGGAATTTACCGAAGAAATAAATAATCCTTCAAGAGTGCATTTTATAGTCAGCCGCGATGATCTGTACAAGTTCCAGGTAGCAAATGAATCATTCGATGGATTTATCAAGCTTCTTCTCAGATCTTATACCGGAATGTTCAGCGAATTTGTCGCGATAAATGAAGAGACGCTTTCCCGAAAATCGGCTGCAACACGCGACACAATCTATCAGTATCTGGTTAAATTGTCAGCCTTTAATATCATTCGCTATATCCCGGGGAAAAAGACAGCTCTTGTGATATTCACGGAAGAAAGACTTGTAAGGAAAGCCCTGATGATCTCACCCGATAATTATCTTCATGTTAAGGAAAAATATGAAATACGTCTCGATAAAATGATTGAATATGCAGATTCTGATAATCATTGCAGATCAGTATATCTGCTTAATTATTTTGGGGAAGAAGCTGACAGATGCGGGATCTGTGATGTTTGCAGAGAAAGAAATGAGCTTGATCTAAGCAAATATGAGTTTGATCTTATCCTTGAAGAAATTAAAAGCTTATTAACTGATAAGAATCCTGATGCTGAGGAACTTGTCAAACTAATTGATTATCCGGAAGATAATGTAATTAAAGTGATCAGATGGCTGCTTGATCATAATAATCTGATTCCTGACGGGAATCATAAACTTACATGGAAAAGCTGAGATACATTTTTTAAAAAATATCAGAAGTTGGTCTGTCTTCTGTTCCAGCTCCAAATTGTTTATTTGGAAGAGGTCCCATATTAAGTATTAAAATACCTCCATTGATAATATCCTTATAGGTAATATAAGAATGGTTGTACGGTTTCCCATTCAAGGTTATCTTTTGGATATAAATATTTTTATCACTATTGTCCAAAGCTTTTAAAGTAAATTGTTTATTGTCTGGCAAATTAATGGTAATGTTATCGAACAGAGGGCTGCCGAATACAAAAGTTCCGTTAGCCGGGTTGACCGGATAAAATCCCATTGAAGAAAATATATACCATGCTGACATTTGGCCGCAGTCTTCATTACCACTTAATCCGTCAGGCTTGTCGGTGTAAAGTGTTCGTTGGATATAGCGGTTTTTTTCAGCGGTTTTCCATTGCTGGCCGGCATACGCATAAAGATAAGTTATATGATGACTGGGTTCGTTTCCATGTGCATACTCTCCAATTTGTATATATTAATTGAAAAGTATACCACCTTCTCGTTGAAAAGTATACCACTTATCAAAAGTAACCAGTTGCTTTGGTCCCGATCAAGCAACACAAAACAGGATGATAAGTATGGATTCGAAACAAGAGATTACAAGGCGTTATTTACGAGAGGGTGACAGCGAACGTAAAATTGCTCGTGATTTACAGATTAACAGAAAAACTGTCAAGAAGTATTTGTTGGAACATCTGAAAATCCAGCAGAAATCTGAGGAAGAAGGCGATACCGAGAGCTTGCAGGAATACGCAGGTAGTGCACCGGTTTTCAATAGTACAGGCCGGTATAAACGTAAGTTGACCGATGAAATAAAGATGCTGATCCAGCAGCAGGTTTTGGAAAATGATCATAAGAAGCGGAATGGACTTCGTAAGCAGATCAAGCGTAAGATTGATATACACGAGTACCTTCTTTCGAAGGGACATAAAATTGGATACACCACAGTATGCAACTATATCTGTGAGCATGAAATCATGTTACGTGAGGCGTATATCCGACAGGTTCATTTGCCTGGGGAGGAATGTGAGTTTGACTGGGGTGAAGTGAAGTTGATAATAGGAGGAGAACAGAAGCGTTTAAATATGTCGGCGTTTACTGCTTCTTGCAGCAACTACCGCTATGGTGACCTATACAAAAGGCAAGACACTTTGGCCTATATGGAGTCGCATAATGACTTCTTCGCACATGCTGGGGGTATCTATCACGAGATGGTATACGACAACATGCGGGTAGCAGTAGCTGAGTTTGTAGGTCGCCATGAGAAGCAGCCAACCAGGGCTTTAACCAATCTCTCAGGCTGGTATCAATTTCGCTGGAGGTTCTGCAACGTACGCAGAGGTAACGAGAAGGGTCATGTGGAACGCTCTGTGGAGGTGATCCGGCGAAAGGCTTTCTGTGACCGGGATACCTTTGATACTTTTGAAGAAGCCCGCATCCATCTGGCATCCACCCTTGAGAGACTCAATAACATACCCTCCCCTCAAAATGGAAAAAGTCCAAAACAGATGCTTGAGGAAGAACGTGTCATGCTTTGGAAATATCCCGGGCCAATGGAATGCTATATGGTAGAATGCCTGAAGGTAGACAAATATGCCACTTTTTCATACGGAACGAACCGCTACTCTGTTCCGGACTATCTTGTAGGGCGCATGGTTGAAGTTAAAATCTATGCCAACCACCTTAAGGTTTATTATAATAACCTTGCTGTATGCTCTCAGGAGCGTCAATACGGGATGTTCCAGTGGCAGATCGATCTTGAGCATTATCTCAGGACGCTTGCCTTTAAGCCCGGAGCCTTACACGGTTCTGTAGCATTAGAGCAGGCTCCGCCTGAAATAAAGAGTCTTTACGAGCAGTTCTTTCGCAGTAATGCCCGCGGTTTTATCGACATCCTGCAATACTGTCAAAACAAGAATATGCCACACCAGAAACTGGTTAAAACAATCCAGGAACTCACTCGCCTTTGTCCAAAGGACGTATCTGCCGATAAGGTTCTAGCCATGCTTGGCAACCAACCTTCGGAGAATGTTCCTGTAATACCATCGGGGAGGAAAGATGAAATCGAGACCTGTTCCAGAGAGCAGCTAATGGAAATCACATTGATGGCAAACAACCCAAACTAAAACAAGATGAACACAAAAGATATTAAACAACAAATAGATGAACTGAGCAGAATCCTTCATCTGCCGGCTTTCCGGCGTGAGTACGAGCAACAAGCCAGTCAGGCTGTGTCAGAAAACCTCTCTTATGCAACTTTTTTGCTGCGTTTGATGGAGCTTGAATCTCAGACCCGTGAGGAGAACCGTCGCAAGTCTCAGATACGGCAAGCTGGTTTTGTGCAGTACAAATACTTGCATGACCTCTCTCGTGAAGATCTGCCGGTGGATGCTGCCGTAAAACTTCCACAACTTGAACAGCTTGATTTTATAAGAAGCGGTCAGAACCTTATCCTCTCAGGAAATCCAGGAACAGGCAAGACCCATCTGGCAACAGCTTTGGGCATAAAGGCTTGTCAGGAAGGTTATAAGGTGCTGTTTACCTCAGTGTCTCGTCTGCTTACCCAAATACGCGAAAGCAGATCCCAAAAAACGCTTCGTACTCTTGAAAACCGGTTCGAGAAGTTCGATCTGGTTATCTGCGATGAGTTCGGATATGTCTCCTTCGACAAAGAAGGTGCTGAGATGCTTTTTAGTCATCTTTCACTGCGTTGCGGACGTAAATCAACTATCATTACCACCAACCTCTCTTTTGAGCGCTGGAGCGAAATATTTGGTGATACAGTGCTTACGGCGGCGATGGTTGATCGATTAACTCATAGGGCACTTATGCTCAATATGAGTGGGAAATCCTTCAGAGTAAAAGAAACCAAACTTATGATAGAAAAATGAGCAAAAGGCATCCCAAAAAACCGCCTTAGCTTCATTGAAGAAAGGAAGGTACCTTCCTTTCTTCAATGAAGCTAACAACAAACAACAATAATCTTTTTATCTTTATGAAGTGATATGTTCTTTAACTGAAATGGTGGTATATAATTGAATTGAAATTTACACCAATTAACCCGGAAATATCGGATGACGCATCTTTACCCATGTCGCCTGTCACAACAAACAGGCTATCCAGTTTGATAAGGAAAGGTTTGTCACCACCAAAAAGACCGATCAGACCTTCAACATCCTGAGGTACAAGCCAGGTGTATTGCCATGCATTACCCTCAGTATAATCACCCCATTCGTGAATTGATTGAAAAGGACTGAAAGGTTCGCGGAAATGTCCGTTATCTAGCTTGGCCCTCATGAACTGTCTCTTAGGATCAAAATATTGTTTGTATAAGGTAGCACGCTTTGAATAATAATCAAAATCGTCTTTTCTGCCGAGTTTTTTTGCTATTTGGGCAATACACCAGTCAGAAATACAATACTCCAATCCCTTGGAGACAGATTCTTTCTCTTTATCGGCAGGTATATATCCTTTCTCCTTCAATAGGTTCATACCATAATCGTCACGTGTGGAAGATGCTTTCATGGCTTCAAAGGCAAGATTCACATCGAAGCCTTTAAATCCTTCGAAATAAGCATCTGCTATAACAGGAACAGCACTATATCCAGGCATGCAATCAGTTTCATTTCCCATCAAGTGCCATACAGGAAGTTTACCCTGTTGCTTATATATGTTTAGCATACTGTTAACCATATCGTTCACCCTTCCAGGCTGAATAAGAGTAAAGAGAGGTTGTTCAGCCCTGTATGTGTCCCATAACGAAAACACAGAATAATTAGTAAAACCTGGGTTTGTGTACACCTGTTTGTCTGTTCCCCGGTAATCACCGTCGTTATCATTAAAGAGTACGGGGTGAGTATATGCATGGTACAATGCGGTGTAAAAGATACGCAAATCGGTTTCATTTTTTCCCGACACAATTATTTTTCCTAATTCCTGATTCCACTTATTGTTGGCATCAGAGACAACTTTTCCAAAATCCCAACCTGGTACTTCGGCGTCAATGTTGGCAAGGGCATTTTTCTCACTTACAGGCGAAATTCCTACTTTCAGTATTATAATATCCCCTTTCCCTGTCGAAAAGTTAAGTACACCAACCACCTTTTCACATTTTATCGAATCGCCGGTAACCGGTTTGCCGTCATCAAAAAAATTAGCTGATCCAAGGGGTTTTGAAAGCCTTATTGCAAAGTAAAGCCGCTGGTCTTTTGCCCAACCGGTTGAAAACCGATAACCTGTGTAAGTTTGAGGATCTACTTTTTTAAGATAACCTTCTGTAGGTTTATCCCAACCAATTCCATCGGTAAGGTTTATGGCAATATGAGCCTCTTCAGTTTCAGGAAAAGTGTATTTATGAACAGCAACGCGCTCGGTTGCAGATAATTCTACATGAATATTATATCTGCTCATATCAACTGAATAATAACCTGCTCTTGCAATTTCACTGCTATGAGTATATTTTGAAGCATATCCTGCTAATGGGTTATCCAATGTACCAGGGGAGGTTTTCAACTCTCCGGTATAAGGTGTAATTAATACATCACCTAATTCCCCTATACCCGTTCCACTCAGGTGAAGTTGTGAGAAACCGGTCATTATACTGTCAGAATAATGATAGCCCGAACACCAGTCCCATCCCTTATTATAGTTGGTGGGCCCAGCCTGAACGCCTCCGAATGGAACGTGAGCTCCAAGGAATACATGACCATGACCACCTGTGCCAATATATGGATCGACATATCTGGTTAGGCCTGTATTTTCAATAGTGCCTGAATTGTTGTTTGTGCAGGAACAGACGAGCAGGAAGCCTGCAATAAGGAAATATTTGTTCATAAAAGATAATAGTATTTATTTGGTAACAACAGACGTTTCATTTTTCAGGTAATCCAAATAATCATTATAAAGTTTTACAGTTCTTCTTTGTGTTCCGATGGCTATGTATTTCTTCACAATTCATGTAACATTTACAAAATGATAGCTTTTACTAGATTTTTCTGTTCTTCCTAATTTCGTTACCCCCTTCCCAGCCTTCCCCCACGGGGGGGACCGACCGTTAAGAAATTAGCCCTTTGGCTAATTTTAGGGAGGGGCCAGTATGAGAGGTGGCTAACGCGGCAGTCTGGCTCCTTCGCTAAAATTGCCTACCAGGCAATTTTCATACGCTCGGCCCTCCCGTGGGGGAAATAAGAAAGGGGGTTTATTAAGTGCAAAAACATGTTTTCTGTTACCATAATTCTGAAGTATTAGATAGCTATCGGAATTAGCGGTTAAATATTTTTTGTTTTGCTGACTTTATCCACCAAATATACAATCGATTTATAAGAAATCCCGCTGTGCAGACTCAATCCAATCTCGCATGTCCTGCTGGTTGAATATCCTTCCTTAACATTTGATGGCAATTGGCCTTGCAAAGAACTTAAACCATGCCTGTTCAATTCCGGGAAAGTGAAACCTCTATCTCCTGCAAATCCACAGCAATTTGTTTCCGGAACTATTACGTCTTTTGCACAAAGTCTTGCTAGGTCGGCCAGCTTTCCGTCTAACTCCATTTTCTTCATGCTGCATACAGGGAAAACTGTTATTTCTTCTTCCAATGGTGTTATTGAAAGGTAGGGCAGGAGCCATTCCAATATAAACTCAACCGGTTCGTAGAGTTTAAGACCAGACCTCATGTTTTCCTTCATTGTATAGAGGCATGGACTCATATCGCAGAGAACAGGATAGATCCCGTTTTCACTGGCTTTCAGAAGAGCAGCTTCTAATTCTGCCGATTTTTTTTCTCCGGCTTTTGAATATCCCTTACTCGAGAAGGCCATCCCACAACAAAGATCATTTAGCTTTTCGGGATAAATAACTTCATAACCGCCTTTGCGCAACAGATTAGTCATTTTTTCTGTGAGCTGAATTTCTTCTTTATGATCGCGTGAGACACCCATTGAACGGTTAATGCACGATGGGAAGTACACAACTTTCCGCTCACTTGTTTGATTCAGTGACTTATCAGGCTTTGTTGCCCTGGCTCCATCCGGCATATATGGGTTCCACGAAGGGATACTGTCACCTGATATTCTCCGGATTCCTCCTGCTAATTTGCCCATTAGTGAGGTTCCTAATATAGAATGGAAGAAACTTACCAGTGATAATCCGCGTCTTGCCAACGCAGTTACAAAACTCATATGATTAGCAATCCATGTTGCAGTATGATCATGAGATGCAACTTTTTCTGATCGGAGGTTCTTTATCAGCTTTCCGGTATCTATTTTCACAGGACAACTAACGGCACATAAACCGTCAGTAGCACAGGTTTCATTTCCTGAATAATCATAACTCCGGGCCAGGGATGCCGAAATATGGGGTTCACTGCCGGATCTTTTAAGAGCGGCCATTTCCCTGTAAATCACGATTCTCTGGCGCGGAGTAAGGGTGAGTCCGGCTGAAACACAAGATGGTTCGCAAAAACCGCATTCAGTGCACTTATCTATTATCTCATTAGCGGCAGGAAGAGGTTTAAGGTCTTTCAGATGAACTTCTTTATCCGTGTTCAGTATAACACCCGGATTGAGGATATTCAAAGGATCAAAGATCTTTTTGATCTGCTGCATCAAATTGTAGGCTTCATTTCCCCATTCAAGTTCAACGAAAGGAGCCATATTACGACCGGTTCCATGTTCGGCTTTAAGTGAACCGTTATATTTATGAACAACAAGCTCAGAGATTTCAGACATTAGTCCGGCATACCTGTCGATTTCTTCCTGTGAACTGAAATCCTGTGTAAAAACAAAGTGAAGATTTCCTTCAAGGGCATGTCCGAAGATAACAGCTTCATAGTATTTTGATCTTTTAAGTATACGTTGAAGGTCAAGAGTGGCTTGAGCCAGTGATTCTAATGGAAATGCAACATCTTCAATTATGACAGTTGTTCCGGTCTTGCGCATAGCTCCGACTGAAGGGAAAAGTCCTTTTCTTATTTTCCAGAGTTGTTCATACTCTGACGGAATGTCTGAAAATGTAACAGTTGTTACAACCGGAATGCTTTTTACAGAAGTTTTTATTAGTTCAATATTCCTATTTAATTCAACTGTATTCTCTCCCACAGTTTCAACAAGCAAAGCGCACACATCTTCGTGAAGCATCTTCAGATATGGAGGAATACCTTTTTCGTTTTCAACAGAACGCAATCCTGCACGGTCAATCAGTTCTACAGCGGAAACAGGTTCTGACTTTAAAAACATAACAGCATTACATGCTTTTTCAATGTCGGGAAAGATCATCAGTGAACTTGCCTTGCAAGGTTGTTCTACAACTGTTTTGTAATTAATTTCAGAAATAAAACCCAGAGTGCCTTCCGATCCAATCATGAGGTGCTCAATGATATCAAAGACATCCTTAAAATCGATCAATGAATTCAGACTGTAACCCGTTGTATTCTTTATTTTATATTTCTTCCTGATTTTTTCAGAAAGCAGAATATTCTCAGAAGCTGATCTTGCCAGATTTTCAATATCCGCTATAAGCTTCGGATGTGACTTCCTGAATGCCAGCTTATTTGGATGATCCCCGGTATCAAGGATAGTTCCGTCGGCCATTATAATCCTTAATCCTGCAACTGTTTTATATGAATTCTGAGCAGTGCCGCAGCACATTCCGCTGGCATTATTCGCTGCAATTCCTCCGATCATGGCTGCGTTTATAGATGCCGGATCAGGACCGATCTTTCTTCCAAATGGAGCGAGGAGTAAATTTACACGTCCGCCTGTAATCCCGGGCTGAAGACGGATCTCCGAACCATTTTCATTTATCCGGAATTTCTTCCAGTCACTTCCCGCAATTAACAGCACTGAATCTGTAATTGCCTGTCCTGAAAGACTGGTACCTGCGGCCCTGAATGTAACCGGAATATTTAACTGAGAACTTTCCTTTAATATTAATGAAACTTCATTTTCATCCTTTGCTTTTATTACCATTTTTGGTATAAGCCGGTAAAAACTTGCATCCGTCCCATAAGCAAGAGTATGCAACGGATCGTGAAAAATTCTGTTCTTATCGATTGTTCCGATAATACGATCATAAAGAATTTTATATTTTCCCGTCAGCATGATGCAAAGTAAAGAAATTTATGAATGTATTATGTATTACTTGCGATCGAAACGAAGCGCATATTTCGCGCAATGGAGCAGGCGATGTATGAATAAGAGGGAGAAAATAGTAAATAGTAAACAGTGGGATTAAATCAGAACATTTTCTTTGCGACTTTTGCAAGAATTTTGTCTTAAGATTTTCAGAAGGGTTTAATCAGATTGCCTTTTTTATGTGCCATCCAGACAAATAGTAATCCCGTAAATGTACATAATATTAATGCCTGAATTGAATTTTGAGGCCCCAGCTGGCCACCGGTCAATATCCAGGGACCAGAGATCTGACTTGAAAAGAGACTTTGTCCGATTGAATTGCCCGGATTGATAGCGCCAAAAATTCCTGGTTCGGCAAAGTCCCAGGCAAAATGCAAAAAAATTGTAAACCAAAGACTTCTTGTAAAAACGTACGCAGCTGATAAAACGAATCCTGCCTGCATCGCTGTTGCAAGAACAGACAGAATGTTCGCCCCTTCAATGTTTATGTGAAAAATGGCAAAGAGGATTATGAATAAAATAAGTGTATTTATTGTTCCAAACTCCTTTTCTATTAGTCTGAATGCAATTCCCCTGATCATTATCTCACTGACAAATCCCGCTGTAATTGATGTTGCAAATGCAGGAATGAGGAATGAAATAGAGTTAACTCCATTAACAATATAATTACCAGTTATAAAAATAACCAGTATAAAAAGCGACTGCAAAATAAGGCCTGTAGCAAAACCTGTTATTGCATATTTTGCGAAGTTCGAAAAGCTGAGTTCAGTTATTTGTCTTCTCTCATAATATTTGAAGAGAATAATGTATGCTGCTAATGCGATTGTGGAATCAGCAATAGCTATTAAAACATTTTTTGAGACCTGCGATATGTGAACAAACTCAAGTAACCTTCTTCCCGACCATTCTGTAAAAAATACTAGTCCTGCGATCAGAACAAGTCCAATAACAATCTTGGTAAGAGGGTATTGCAATATTTTGTACAATACAGTTTTCTTGTTCACTTATCGTTTATCGTTTATTGTTTATCGTTCATCGCTTCTACCATCCGAAGGTTTTGCAAAGAATGGGTTATCATTTATCTATAACCAGCTGGTAAAAGACTACTTTCTGGATATTGTTACATCCTTAATCATCATCCTGGCCGCCTTAACAGTAAGTTCCCTGTTATACAGGATTCCCTGAACACCCTGAAGCTTGCTTCCCTCTTTGAGAACACCGGTATCGAGAGGACCAAAGCCAATTTCTTCAATAAGCTTACCAATTTTTTCTTTTGCATTTTTATCATCGCCAGCTATTGGGATTACTCTTCTTTCTTCAGCAGGTATTGTAAGGTTGCCAGTTTCAGCAAGATGCTTAAACCATATGGTATTGAATGCTTTAACAACGCTTCCTCCCGGAAAATGTTTAACGACAGCTGAGCTTGAGATATCATCCCCCAGATCGTAGAATGTACCGTCTTCTTTATAAGGATTTGTAGTATCGACAATTATTTTCCCGGGAACATTGAAAACATCCAGCGAGTCCACCATTCTCCAGGGAATTGAAACGACCACCACATCACCATAGGTTACAGCTCCATCAACATCAACGGGATGCAATTTGCCCCCAAGTTCGTAGACAAAACTTCTCATTGATGATGGACCGCGGGAATTTGCCAATGCAACATCATAACCAGCCTTGATAAACAGTCGTGCAAGATTCCCTCCAATATTTCCGGAGCCAATTATTGAAATTTTCATATCATATTATTTTAAAATTAAAGGGATGCCATATCAATGACAAAACGATAGCGAACATCACCCTTAAGCATCCTCTCATACGCTTTATTGATATCTTTGATTGCAATTACTTCCACATCAGAAATAATATTATGTTCTGCACAGTAATCAAGCATTTCCTGTGTTTCAGGAAGACCGCCGATTGATGACCCTGCAAGGCTTTTTCTTCCTCCAATAAGACTGAATCCATTTATTTGGGCAGGAGTAGGAGGTACCCCTACACAAATATGTATTCCATCTGTCTTAAGTAAGGAAATATAAAGATTGTAATCGTGAGGCGCAGAAACTGTGTCCAGAATAAAATCGAAATACCCTTTCACTTTATTCACTGACTCATCATTTGTTGTCAGAACAAATTTATGTGCACCGAGTTTTTTGGCATCAGCTTCTTTCGACTTTGATGTGCTGAGCATGGTTACTTCTGCTCCAAATGCAGAAGCAAATTTGACAGCCATATGTCCTAATCCTCCCAGGCCAAGAATTCCAACCTTATGTCCTTTGCCTATTTTCCAGTGCCGTAGAGGAGAATACGTAGTGATACCAGCGCAAAGAAGGGGTGCAACTCCTGTGATTGGAAGTTTCTCCGAAACGTGGAGTACAAAATCTTCATTAACGACTACCATTTTTGAATATCCGCCGTAAGTAGGGGTCGTAAGGTCCTGTTCAACGCCATTATAAGTAAATGATGCACCATTTGTACAGTACTGCTGTAATCCATGTTTGCAATTATCACATTCCCTGCATGAATCAACCATACAACCGACACCAACAAGATCGCCTACTTTGAATTTATGTACATGATTTCCAACTTTGGTTACACGTCCGATGATTTCATGTCCTGGTACCATTGGAAAAACTGATCCTCCCCACTCATTTCGTACCTGATGAATATCAGAATGACAAACACCGCAATATGTTATGTCGATTTTAACATCATGCTCTCCAACTTCTCTTCGTTGGAAATTCCATGGCGCAACAGGCGATTTCGCATCCTGTGCTGCATAACCTTTTGTCTCGATCATATAACTTTTTTCATTAGAACAGTATGTTGTCTCATTATGTTCATTAAGACAAGATTTAATGAGAAAGGCGCAGACTAATTCGCATAGTAACAAAGAAACAAAACACAGGGACCTTGCATGCACTAAAAGCAGAGACGTTGCATGCAACGTCTCTGCCAATGTCAAATGCCTGTTTCTTGATGCTTTGTAACTAAATTGCTAACTATAAGGAGCTTAAGGGTAAGTAAAATGCGGTTTCTGGTATGAGTTGAGATCTTGTTTGAGATTAAGGATAGACTCTTCGATTTTTTGTTTGCACTCTTTATTATAACCATTTGCATCACGCGGATCCAGTAATAAGACTTTGTTGAACCTATCAATAGCATCTTTCAACTGGTGTCTCAATAGTAATTTCTTTGCCAATAAGAAGTTATTCCTGACATCCATAGTATCCTTTTTATAAGCCATAAATACCTGGCAATAAAGATTTCTGCCCTCAGAAACTTCTTTTAAGAAACTTAAATAGGAATCTCTGTTTCCATCATAGCTGACTGTTCTGTCAATTTCATTTCCATTAATATCCATGAAAATGACCGAACTCTGATAATTAAGATTGAAATGTTTCCGTAATGGAGTATAAACTGAATCAGCAGGGGATACTTTTACAATCAGGAAGTTTTCATCCAGTAATTTCCTGGTACTTTCATTCTCAAATATTCCATTTTTAAGCATGAGACAAGACCCGCATTCAGGATCCCAGAATTCAATTATCAATAGCTTATTAGCTGTCTTTGCTTTTTTCACAGCATCATTGATAAAATTTATCTCCTTCTTTTCCGGAATCGAACTGTTCGATGAGAATGCAAGGGATATAATCAATACAAGAAGTATGAGAATCAGTGCAATAATGAAATTCTTCTTCCGGATTAAGCTTTTTGTAAACAAAATGGTCCGTATTCTTATGTTTATTTTAGTCTTCAAAATATTCTGTAATTTCAATTCTAAAGACTGAAAAAAATTCAATTAGCTGCACTGATTGTCCTAATATATTCCTTATTACCTATTTTAAATATTAAGGTCAAAAACCCTTCTTTGGCATATTATAGATATCTTCTGTGGTATTGTTACTCTGAGCAGATGATTTACCGGAGTTGAAGTCAAATCTGAATGAAAGCCAAACAGGTAGGGCTGACAACAGTACATCTCCCTGGGAGTGACTATAAAAATTATTTCCGCTGAATTCATTCCCATGATAAGTAAATGATTTTGAAAATGTCAGGGCACTCTTAATACCAATTTTGAATTTTTTATTAAATGTTTTTTCAACTCCCATAACATAGAGCGCATCAGAAAAAGTTGTTTCCTGAATTTGTATATTAGGACTGCTATACTGAAGTTGCATGGATGCTGTGATATCGTATTTAAAGGTTACAATAGCTGAAAGGCCTGATTCAAATACAAGTTTTTGCCTGTTGGTAATGTCGTATTGCTGTGCAAGTATATTCGTTTTTGTTTCAATATTGAATAATTTAAAATAAGGATTCAAAGCTATATTATTACTTAATTTCAATGCTCCTGACAATTCAATTCCAACTCCCTGAATTTTGCCCAGATTTCCAATCCTGGTTTCAAAAATATTGGTGTCATTAACAAACATATAATGATTAATTGCATTTGCTCTTTTTTTGTAAAATAACTGGGCTGAAAAATAGTTATTTCCGATACTGTTCGAGTAAGTGACAGAAACATCCTGTTGGATTTCCGGTTTCAGATTTGGATTTCCGCTCTCTATTGAATAAGGATCATCTACAGAAGTGTATGGATTTAATTCATAGATATTCGGACGATAAACGGTCCTTTTTAAATAAAATTTTATGTTTTGTTTTGGCGTGATTTTATAGCTTACTGATGCATTTGGCAATAAGGAGGTCAGATTATAATTAAAACTACCTGTTAATCCTGACATTGATTCTTCTCCCCGGATACCTGCACTTAAACTAAGTTTGGAATAATCATAAGTTATCTGGCCGTACAGTGCGAAAATGTTCTCATTATATTTAAATCCTTGCGATTGTCTGTCCTGCATTGATTGAATTTTCGTTTTGATACCAGCATCAATTTTTATTTTATCGGTAATTGGTGAAGAGTAATCAACTTTAAGGTTTACTGAATTTTGCTTTGGTTTAACAGTGTTAACCTGATCTGTTAAAAAATTGTCGGGCACGCTAAGTATTGAGGTATATGTTGTACTGTTTATCGCGTTAAAATTGGAATAACTTAAATCAAAAGCAATTTCTCTGCCTGGTTTATCAAAAATATGTTTATAATAAATTGAATAGAAAGCCGATCGGTTTATATCATAATCCTTCTTCAGGGCTGACCAGTATTTATCACCGGTATTATCTCCGGTAACCTGCAGCTCAACATTACCGCTATGTTCGCTTGAATAAGGGTTGTAAAAACCATAAAAACTAATTTTGTTCTTGTCGTTGAATAAGTAGTCAAGCCCTAAATGAAATCTGTGTGACCAGTATTTTTGCCGTACTACCTGGTCGACTAAAATTTCTGTAGATCCCTGATCATTTTGAAAGTTTCGATTGCTGTTCTCAATAATGTCAAAATAGCTCAGGTTTCCGTCGTATGAAGTATATAAATTCATCTTGTTATGACTATAATTTAAACTGTAATCAGGATTAAGATAAATAACCGATTCAGAGGTAGGTACTTCAGCATGAATATGTCCGCTTATTCCTGGTTCTTTACTTTTCTTTAGTATTATATTGATTACTCCGGTCACACCTGCGTCATACCTGGCATCAGGCGAGCTTATAACCTCCACCTTATCGATCTTATCCGGGCTAAGCTGGCTCAAAAAATTCCTGTCGCGCTCCTTTCCATCTACCTGAATTACTATATTCTGACTGCCGTTTAGAGAAATGTTCTTCATCAGATCAGTTTGTACACCAGGGATATAGTTCAACATATCTGCTCCTGTTTCAGAAGCATCATACATTTTCTTGTTCATATAGTAAGTGGTCCGGTCTGCTTCAGATTTTGCTTTGATCCTGTCACTTACAACAACTACCTCACCGAGTGTGACAGTATTCTCGGTTAACAGAATTATGCCAGTGTTATAGTTGTCATTCAATTCTATGTTTCTCGCCACGCGATTGTATCCTATTGCACTTAAAATAAGGCAGTAGTTTCCTTTTGGTAAGGATTCGAGACTAAATTCACCATCCATATTACTTGCAGTGCCGGTAATCAGTGTTGAATCAGCTGTTTTACGTAAAGCGACTGTGGCAAACGCCATAGCCTGCATGTTTTGTTTGTCTTTTAATTGTCCTTTTATATAAAACTTTTGTTGGTTTTGTCCTTGTAAAACACACAGACTTGCAACAAAAGCAAATAATAAAAGGATGCCTTTTTTGTTTTCTCTTTTTTCAAAAATTGGTTTCATGGTTTCGTCTTATTAAGTAATATTTGCATATCGTTTCTCGATACAAATTGATGCAATAAGACTTTTCAATCCAAGAAAACGGGATAGATGGTAAAGATTTGTTACCTGCGACTAGTGAGTGAAAGAAAACTGTTACGAGTTGTAATTAATTGGGACGGATGGTATATTTCTATTTATAATATTCTGCAAACAGCTTATTAAAATTGCTTGTATTGCTTCTTGAAACTGGAATTTTAGATTCTATTCCCGATAATTTTATCTGGTATCCCAGAGTGTTCCCATGTTTGCTTCTCACTTTTTTCAGATTCACAATAAATGCCCTGTGTATTCTCAAGAAATAAGGGATCTCCGATAATTGTTGTTCGATGTTATTTATTGAATTCCTTATAACCTCCTTTTTTACCAGCTCATTCATGTTTAAATAAAAAACCACGTAATTACCATCTGATTCGGCATAAAGAAACTCACTCGGGTAAAACTTTAATTCTTCTTTCTTCAGCTGGGAACTGATCTTTATTAAATTTTCTGTGGCAGTAGCCTGATTTTGAATTGGGACATATTCATCATCGTGTTGCGGGAACAGATACCGATAATTTAATGCAGAGAAAAAAGTGAATGGAATTATACCTAATAAAAATGAGTATCCACAGGAATTAAGGAACGTTGGGAAATTCCATCTGTCTACAGGTGGTTCAATAAAGAAGCCCATAAAATAAATAGTGATGCCAAGTCCAATCAAAACAAGAAGGACAGATAAGAGTTCTTTGATTAAGATCCAGTCCTGGTTTGCAGAAAAGAACCTGAACGATTTTAATACTTTGATAAAAAGGAAAATACTAAATCCGATTATAAGGTTGTAAAGTATAATGGTTGCTTCATAGCTTAAGGCTCCGGATGAATGGAAACCAAGAGGCTTGTAAAGATTGATGAACCCAAAGCAAAAGAGAGTTATTATTAAGGCACCCTGAAGAGGTTTCTTAATGATATAATTTTGAGGATATTTAATGGTAGCCCATTTATGAATTAAGCTATTCATCTGAAGAATTTATTTTGATAATAGATTGATTCATAATTATGAAAAATTTTGTGCTTATAATAATTACAATTTAGGTCCCCTATGAAATTTTAAAGTTACAGGAATCATTTAAATATTCTAATCCCTGGTAATTAAAAAATCGACCCTTCCAGAATACAAAACCCCTGATGCAATAGGTCAGTGGTTTTGACAGGAAATAAGATGATCTTAATCTAAGTATTTTACAGGAACAGGAATTTTTTTTGACACAACATATCAAGGACAAATAAATTTGAATGGCTGGAATCAGGTGAAAGATATGGCGTTACCTGCCGATTGTCTGGCTTTTGCTGTCGCTCTCAACCTCAACATTATGACCGATTTTCTTAACGTTCTTCCCTTTATTGAATTTATAGGAATAATTGAACATGATAAAATTCGAGAAATCAATTCTCGCAGAAGTGGTGGAATTAAAGGATGGTGTTTTCGTCTCTATCCTGGTATATGTCAGGTAATTTGAAAAAGGCCATAAAAAGAATACTCCAAAATTATGATTCTTTATTTGTTGCTGAATACCAAGACCATACATAGGAATACTATATGTTTTGCTTTGGGCATTCAGTGTCACTCCGTTATAACTCAGAAAAGCAAATGCATTTGTTTTTTTATTTTTAGCAAGACTTGCAAACACATAGGAGGTTATGCTATAAGAAAAATAATCCACTGACGGAATAACAAATGTTTGTCCTGTGTACTCGTTATAATGGCCCTTATAAATCCTTGCATTGATATTGACATACCAAAGCATTGCATTTAAACCCCCACCCGTTTCATAACCGCTGATAAGGTTATAAGGCTTGGTAAATGTTGTAAAAGAGTTGGTTACCGGAGAAATAACTAACTGAACCTGGCTTCCGACCTTATTGGAAAAAAACTCTTTATAAACGTAAGGTGAAAAATAATTACTCCCAAAGTTCCAGGTATATGTGAGCTGCAGGCGGTCACGATAATCGGGTTTCAGATTAGGATTACCCTGACTTATATCGTAATTCTGGCCTACTTTATAATAGGGATTCATGACATATATATCTGGTCTGTTAATTCTTCGGTTATAAGTGAATTTAAGATTGTGGGATGCAGAAAACTTGTATTGAAGATTGACTGAAGGAAGGAAACACGCATAATTACGCTGTGTAACTGAATCAGCATTAATATGGCTGTTTTCTACTCTCATGATTGCTTGCATTCCTATTTTTTTAAGATTATAGGTTATGCCACCGTAAACAGAATTACGGAACTCCCCATACTTAAATAGATTTGATATTTCCGCGTTATCGATATTAAAATCATAGCTCAGTTGCTGGTAATATAATTGGTATCCTGTCTCAATTTTTGCCGAAAGGCCAATTGGTTGGACGTAATTAAGTTTAGCAGAGAAATAGTTCCTGTCGTTTAGATCTTCCTGCAGGCGTGAATAAGTACTTATAAGTACATCGCTGTTATACAGATACCTTGAATTAGCAAAATCACTCTGAGTATTTGAATTAAACCAGTAATAACTTGTTTCGACGGTAAATTCCTGAACCGGTTTATTAAATGTCTTCTTATAAAACAGTGATAGTGTAGTTTCATCACTTTTCATACTGTTACTAGTTGTGGAATTAATCGTATTCAGAGGAAACTCGTTTTTATACAGGAATGTTTCACCAATTATGTCTGATAACTGACTGATGGGTTTATAGCTTATATTTAAGCTCATGTTGTTTTTATCGTTCATGTAATAATCGAATCCGCTGTTTATCGATGATACGGAAGCTTTTACACCACCAAGTCCTGACATGCTCGTTGTAGAATCAATAAGAGTAAAGTTATTTGCACTTGTTGGATTCATACTCAATTTCTGATGTATCACAATACCTGTTACATAAAAAGTTATTTTACCCAGTGCATAATCGAGACTGCCAAAGGCTTGCGTAGTTGGTTTGTTAAAAGGCTTCATAGAAATACCCACATTGCCGTTCATTCCATACCTTGCTTCTTTCTTAAGAATTATATTTATTACTCCGTCAATATTGCCTTCATATTTACCGGAAGGATTGCTGATAATTTCAATGCTTTCGATATCAGAAGGATTAAGCTTATTGAGAAATTCCTTGTCGCGCTGCCTTCCGTCAACCTGGATAATAAAATTAGTACTTCCGTTGAGAGTGACATTGTTTTGAAAATCCACATTCACCTGAGGTATTTTTTTCAGGATATCATAACCATTACTCGACGTTTTAGCTATTACTTCCGGAACGGCATAAACAGTGCGGTCAACCAGTTCCTTGCCCTTCATTTTTTCAGCAACAACAGTCACTTCGTTTAAGGCTGCAGTGGTTTCGGATAAGAAGATAGTATCAACTACAAATTCGGCTTTCCCGCCTTCTAAGGTTATTGGTTTACCATTTGTCCTGTAGCCCACAAAACTCACCTTCATAAAATAATTTCCGGGTTTTACTTTTTCAAATAAGTAACCGCCATCAGTCAGGGTAATAACGCCGGTAACCATATTTGAATCTGGCATCTGTAGTAAAGCGACTGTTGCAAACTGTGCAGGGGATTTGTCTTTTTCCAGGCATACTTTTCCCTTGATGTTTTGGGCCTGCACAACTGCAGAGATGATAAGCAATGCGCAGATTAATAGCTTTCTCATTTTTATTTTTTCAAATTAATTTATTGCCGAAACCTTCGAATCAATACTGATATCCATGGGCATTTGCATGCTACCTCCGGGATAATTTATTCCCAGGTTTCCTGCAATATGAAATTTTGACTTTGCTTCCACTAATAAACCAGTTTGTGTATCAATAACTATATTTGATTTACTTATGCCTTTCATGTCATCGTAAGTTACTTTGGTAGGTCCGTTCACAATAGGTTGCACATTGTCGGGCGCCTTGATATTTGATTCGGCTGTAATATTTGCTGTGTTTCCAATAATACCATCCAGATGATAACTAGTTATTACTTCCAGAGTCATTCCTCCGAACGAAGTATTTTCAGTAACATCCCAGCTATTTCCTGTTGAAACCTCTTTTGCCGGCAAATAATACGTGTAACCTTCGACCATGGCTATAAATGCCTTTTCGGTAACCATATTCTGCATCTGTTTTTTTATCATCGATCCGATAGGATCCTTTAGAGTAATGGAGCTGGTATCTTTCAAAATCACATCAGACAACATTTTTGAATTAACCACCTGAAGCACCTTCCCTGAAAAATCCATTTTAACATAAAGTGCATTTTTACTCAGCCGGTTATTAACGCATGCTATAACATCCGTTGCTTCTGAAGATTTAATATCGCCTTCCTTTGAAGAGTTCAAATTTGTCACCTTACCCATTGCATTTGATACTGTGATCAGTGAATCAAATCGGATTTCAGCGATCATAAAATCGGGCGTAGCGTCAACCATCTTAATGGATATAGTATTATTGGTTTTGGTATCCGAGCTATTGGAATTACCGGCTACAGTTTGGGTAATTGTGCTTTCCGATACGGAATTGAAACGGTAGACTTTATTTTTTTCAAGATTCAGCTTGAGGTTTACACTGTTTTGTGCCATGGCCGAAATACAGAACATGGCTACGACTAATGATAACAAATTTTTTTTCATCAGGTTGGTTTTAGAAGGTTGCACAACGTTATATAATAATAATGCCCGCGATCTGAATTAGAAATATAATGTTAGTAAACGGATGAATATCAGCAGTTGATCACAGATTTGACATGTAAGTTAATAACAAAAACGCTATTCCAGTGTCAATTTGTTTATTTTTTTGTTAAAAGACCTTCAATTCTGTTCTTTTGCTTTAGATAATAGTACCATAGAAAGTAAGCCGCGAGTGAGCGATATGGTTTCCATTTTTCAGAGATCAGGAGAATCTCTTCTTTTGTTTTTACACAGTACAGCTCTTTGATCGTATTTGTTATTGCAATATCACCTAAAGGTAGAATGTCTTTTGAGTGCAGGCAAAACATTAAATAGATATCTGTTGTCCAATTGCCAATCCCTTTAATTCCTGTAAGTTGGTTTCTTACTTCAGTCTCATTTAGTCCGGTCAGTTTTTCCAGGTAAATATCACCATTAAGTATTGCTGTTGATAATGAGCGGAGATATTCTTTTTTCTGTCTGCTGATCTGACAATTTCTCATTTCCTCATCAGTGAGTCTGAGAATGTTTGATGGTGTAAAATCAACAATATAATTTGAAAGTTTCAGAAAGTGGGCAGCTGCTGAAGCCAGACTTAATTGTTGCTCCAATATTATTCTTGACAGGGAAACGAATCCCGGTGGTCTTTTCCAATTAGGCGGATTGCCAAATTTGTCATTAATGATTGCAAATGTTTTGTCAATTTTAATAAGTTGGGTAATATCTTTTTGATTTACAATCATTAAGGATAGAAATTACACATTAATAAAATTATGTTAATCAGGGATCTGAGCCCCTACATCTACCCCCCTGCCCCCCTAAAGGGGGGTTAATCCTCTGGTTTTTAAATAATTCATTGATTACACCGAATTAGTCCCCCTAGGGACAGCCGCGAAGCGGCAGGGGGTCCGTGCTTTGAGTCTAGAATACAATCGAAGGTGCCCTGAAAGTATTGGGATCATTATTAAGATTATGCTTATAATTGATCACATCAATAGTTTTTGGTACAATTTTGATCAGGACAAACTTAGTTTGCCAGTCAGGGATTCCGCTCCAATAATCACGTTTCATTTTTACAAGAAGTTCTTTATCGTCTATTACTTCAGCTGTTCCGGTTATACTTACATAACCTTTCGCATTAACATGGTCAGCATAATAAACACAAACTTTCGGGTTAGCTTTGATTTCTCTTACTTTCCTGCTTGTTCTGGATGTGGCAAACCACGTTACCAATTGAGGATTATTAGGAAAAGGATTCATTGTACGTGTCTGTGGCTGCCCTGTGGAATCCATTGTTGTAAGCGCACAATAATGTGTATCGTTCATTATTTCGCGTGCAGCTACAATGAGAGTATCCCTGTTAACGGAGGATTGAGCATTCATCTTTAAGGGAATAATGGTACAAGACAATAATAAACCGATGACTGTAGCTAATGTAAGTTTCATTTTCATAGAAATTAAATTAAGGTTAAACTGGTTTTATAATATATTAGATCGGCTTAAAGGATTTTACCCTATGCAGACTAGCCAATTTTTCTTGCAAGACTGCAAGACTTATACCCCAGGTTTAGTAAGTGACCAATGAGTCTGAATAATTTTCCATTTTTTATGATCAATCCTATATACTTCTGTGCAATTCCATTTGCGGATGCTGTCGCCGGTAACAGAGACAAGGTTATAGGTCAAAACAGCCATGTTCTTAACTGCCTGAACATAAGGATTTATCATATCATATTTATCTGCTTTAATTCGTCCATGGATACTATTATATAATCCGGTCAGTTTATCAAGTCCGTCTAACCGGCGTTCTGTAAAAGGATCAAAAGAGACTACATCTTTTGCTGATATTTCAAGAAATCCGGATGGATCGCCCTTATTCCATCTTTCCAGAGCTGATTTTTCAATATTAATAATCACATTTGAAATTGAATCACTTTCCTGAGGGTAAGCAGAAGTGAAATTCATAACCAAAAGAAAAAAAAATAGCGGTTTCATTGCTTTAAAAATTACTGAGTTTATCGTTTGTCGTTTAATGTGAGACCCATTCATAATTCTTTGTGTTCTATGTGATTTCCTTTGTGCTCTGTGGTTAATTGATTTAATTTTTATTTTCTGTTGAAGTCCAGATCCTGAAAATCATAACTGAAATCTGTCATTGGAGATATGGGTTTCATTTTTATTCCTGATGCTTTGCCTGTTTCATCAAGATCAAACATTACAAATGCATCGGCATCCATGCTTCTGTCGTTCCATTTAACAATAAAAGTATTGCCCTTATAAAACGTCAGTTCCCCGGTGAGCTTTGGAGATCTTTCTGAATCGAACCATAACTTCCCGTTTTTAACAGTTATCATTACTTCTCCAAGCCAATTGTCTGAATATTTTCCGGTATAAAGACTGTCCACTGCTTTTGTTAAAGAGTTTTTCTGCTGTTGTTCAATATCATTCCAGATAGCATCTGTTATGGTTTTTGCTCTTGCTTCATTCCTGATTGTCGCGTCACTATATACTTTTATTCTGTCAATACCTGTGATGCCGAAATAACTGTCTTTAATCGTATTTGTGATTGCAGAGAATGCTGCACCTGACTGCTGGTTAGTGAGAACAATAATTCCTAGTTTCAGCTCAGGAATAAGTGTTACTTGCGTTACGATGCCCGACAAGCCTCCTGTATGAGTGACTTGTTTATATCCTTTCACATCGCTTAAAAACCAACCGAGTCCGTAACTTGCAAAATGAGTATTGTACGGAGAAGGACCGCTTACCTGGATTATGGTTTGTGGAGACCACATTGCATCATGAACGTCTTCGCTGAACAATTGATTTTTAAGTCCTTCACCGTATCTTCCGTTATTCATTTGCATGATTATCCATTTGCACATATCAGTAAGGTTGCTATAAATGCCACCTGCAGCATCACCTACTTCGCTGAATTCCCTTTCGATAACCTGAACTTTACCATCAATTGGCACGTGAGGATCTATTACATTTGATTTATTTTTTAACCGGCTGAATGAGGCTGCACTTCCTGTCATCTCCAATGGCCGCATTATACGTGTTTCTATAAATTCTTCCCAGCTCATCCCTGAAACCCTTGCCACAACTTCGCCGGCAACGATATACATAAGGTTATCATAATCAAATTTTGTTCTGAATCCGGAAACAGGCTTTAAATAACGTAGATTATAAATAATATCCTTTAATGTAAAATTATTTGAACCCGGCCATATCATAAGATCACCTGCACCCAATCCAAGGCCACTCCTGTGTGTCAGCAGGTCTCTGATAGTAAATTCCCCGGTTACATAGGGACTATAAAGTCTGAACTCAGGGATATAGTCGATGACCTTATCGTCCCACGACAACTTTTTCTCATCAATCAAGATTCCAAGTGCTGCCGTTGTGAAGGCCTTGCTGTTTGAGGCTATACCGAATAGTGTATTTGAATCGACTTTCTGTTTTGTATTAAGTGAACGGACGCCATAACCTTTCGAATGAATGACCTTATCGTCCTTTACAATGGCAACAGCAATTCCAGGAACATCAAAAGTTTTCATTGTCCTTTCGACCAGACTATCAATCTCAACCGAAGATAATGTCTGAGCGTAAATAGAAATTGAACCCAGAAACAGAAATACGAACAGACCCAGTCTATTTCTAAATTGTTTGTAATTCTTCATTGTTTAAGTTTTATCGATTATCGTTCAGTTAATTTGTGTATTCGCGAGGAAATTTGTCTGATCAAATATAATTTAATATTATAGCCATAACAAATCTCAATTATTGAGAAGTTAAGGGCTAAAGCCCGTTTCTTATGGTATTGTGTTCACCGGACTAAAGTCCGGAGTTATCTGAACTTATAGCAGATCATTCATCTCTTTCCAATAATAGATCTTTACTTTTTGAGTTTGAATTTTAGCCGCATTGTTCATTGCTCTTGCAACATCTTTTCCATTTATTCCTTTATTCCTGGTAAGTTTTCCGATAAACAAAGGATTAATTGCTGACCATATTTTGATATACACTTTTTCCATCGGGCGATTTTCCTTGCGATTACCCATTAGCATTGATGGACGAAAAATATGTGTATGTTCAAAATCCAGTGCTAAAATATCGCGTTCGGTTTCACCTTTTGTTTTAACATAAAAAATACCAGAATTCACATTTGCCCCTATAGCAGTAAGCAGGAAAACGGATTTTGCTCCATTTTGCCTTGCAATTTTTGCAGCTAAAACCGGGTAATCGTGATCTACATGATAATACTCATGCTTGTTGGGAGTATTCTTTTTTGTAGTTCCAAGAGTTATGAAAATTTCATCCGCAACTATCTTTTCTTTCAAAGCTGGTAAGGAATGGTAGTCGCCAATCAGGGTTTTTAATTTGGGATGACTGTTATTCAGATCATTCCTGACAACTATAGTTACCTGTTCATAATCAGTATTGTTCAACAACTCATCAAGAAGAAACGAACCAACAAAACCGCTTGATCCAAAGAGAATAGCTTTTTTCATGTCTGAAACATTTTATCTTAACACAATAGCTGAATTGATCATTTCAAGTAAAAGTCGGGTAAAATTAAATCTAATATAAAACAATCTGATAAATTAAATGATCGCGAAATACTGAATTTTAGCGGAGGAAGTGTTATTTATCCAGGTTTAAATACAAACGCCAGTAAACTTTTGCTTTTTTGTTAAAGTGTTCTTCAATCTGGCCCCAGTGGGTGCGCATAAAGTTATAAGGCTTTAACCAGTCCTGGTTTCTAATTTCCTCCTCTGTCGGGGATGGGTTAACAGGTAAATTATTTTCTGTAGCATAATATTTATATGCGAGAAGAAATGCATTATTTTTAAAGATCTGATAATTTTCGATTGTTTTATTCCAGTGTTTACGGTAATACTTCTTCTCATTTGCGGTCAATATTATTACCGACAAAAAAGCCGCAAGTATGTACGATGGTACCACCATAAGTGTCCACCAGTCAAGAAAGATAAAGGCTGCCATAACAGTTCCGGGCATTATGATGAAACTAAATTTCTGGAAAACAAGTAGCGGTACATTCAGAAATTTTATAAAAAACAGCCCGAGGTGAAGATTGATTATTATCTGACCGCAAAAATAAAGACTTGCCGGAACTATAAACTTGACCTGGATATCGACTTTCAGGAATATCAATATCAAAAAGGATGATGTAAACAAAAAATTTGGCAATTGTATTATACTGTCTGTAAGAGTTAAAAAATCAACAGGATTAATTTTTTTTGAAAGCCTGTGAAAAAGTACCCATTCAGTTTTGTCGTTGATCTCAATTATTTGTCCTTTTGTCGTGATCATAGGAGGTGTTTTTATCAATCGACAAATATAGTTTACTTAATTTTTGCAGGCAAGTAACTATGAGAGGTCAATTTCATGTTTTTCTGGTTATAGAACCTGCAATTAAAGATCCCCTAACTTATTATAGAAAAGTTAATAATCTTATGTTTCTTTCCATACCAGGCAAGCGCCGCCGGATTTCAGAAATTAAATCTCACCTGTTCAGTGACTTTAGCAACGAACAGATCAAAAAGCTAATTATTTAATCGAAATCTTTTTAGTGAGCTTAATATCATCTGAAGAAGCTCCCACCATTATTTCAATATCGCAGGGATCATCTTTCCATGCCTGTGTTGACTCATCCCAATAACGAAGATCCTTTGCAGGTATTTCAAGGTTAACCGACTTGCTCGCAGCCGGCTCAAGAGTGATGCGCGAGAATGCCTTTAGCTCCTTTTCTGGCCACTCCGCAGATGGATTGATCCTGTGCACATAAGTCTGCACAACTTCGTCAGCCTTCATTTTCCCGCTGTTTTTCAGCGTGAATGATACAGAGATAACATCTTTTGGTCCATATTTATCTTTGTCAGTCTGTATTGTTGAGTATTCGAATGTCGAATAGGTTAGTCCGTATCCGAAGGGATACATTACAGGGATATTCTTCGTTTCATACCAGCGATATCCAACGAGTGACCCCTCGGAATAGACAGCGGTATTCGGATCACCACTTTCAACGGTCTCAGGTTCCTTTTGACCTGTTTTTGAATCTTTATCCGATTCTTTAACAAGATTCGCGAAAACATCTGCGTTCCTTATGCCACCTGTATAGTTTCCCAATGAATAAGCTGGTGAATCTTCGAGCTTAACTGGCAGCGTAAAGGGCAAACGACCGCTTGGGGAAATATTCCCGATAAGTACATCGGCAAGTGCATTTCCTGCTTCTGATCCGTTGAACCATGAAATAAGTAGTGCTTTCGAAATCGGACGGACCACGTTAAGATCATTAGGAGCGCCGCTAACCAGTACTGTAACAATATTTGGATTAACTTTGGATATTTGCTGAAGAAGCTCATCCTGACCTGATGGCAGCATAATATTTTGCCTGTCCCGGCCTTCTGTTTCAACTGCACGGTTGTCACCGCCAACGAATAAAACAATATCAGCCTTAGCAGCTGTATTTACGGCTTCCTTAACTAATTTTGCATTTTTTATTGCAGTTTCACGAGCTTCTTTGGTTAATTCTTCAGGGGATGTTTTGCGAAACATTCTTGCAAAATTAAATTCAACAGGTATATAACCCTGGGCATAAATGATCACTGCTTTGTCTCCGATCTTGTTTTTGAGACCTTCCAGAGGAGTAACCTCATACAATGTTTTTACACCAGCTCCCATACCTCCTGAGGCCATTATCTGTGTTGCATTTGCTCCGATAACTGCAATAACAGGTTTGCCCGAAAGGTTAAGGGGAAGGATCGAGTCATTCTTCAGCAAAACAATGGATTTACTTGCAACATCATAAGCAATCTTTTGTTGTGCCGGTTGAGAAGTAATTTCCTTATTTGCCATATCAGCAGGTATTGGTTTAATAGCTAACCTGACTCTTAAAATTTCGCGAACGCGCTTATTTATCAGCTCCTCAGGTACAACACCGGCCTTAACCGAATCAAGAAGGTTTTTTCCAAGGTATTTTTCTCCCGGCATTTCAACATTAAGTCCATTCTTAATAGATTGAACTGTGCTGTGTGTGCCATTCCAGTCTGAGATAACCATTCCGCCGAATCCCCATGTATCGCGAAGTATTTTATTCAGAAGAGTATCATTTTCAGAGCACCACCATCCGTTTACCTTATTATATGCCGCCATTACTCCGTAGGCATCTGCTCCCTCAACGGAAGCCTGAAAAGCAGGCAGATATATCTCACGCATAGCGCGCTCCCCTACAATCACATTCACTGTTCCACGATTATTTTCCTGGTTATTAAGTGCGTAGTGCTTTACACATGACGCTACGCCGTTGTCCTGAACTCCTTTGACATATCCCACAGATAGTTTTGCATTTAGAAACGGATCTTCACTAAGATATTCATAGGTACGTCCTCCAGTTGGAATTCTTTGAATATTGATAGCCGGGCCGAGCAGCATATCTTTGCCGCGAAGCCTTGCTTCGCGAGCCATACCAGTTCCGTATGCATAGGCAAGGTCAGGGCTCCAGGTTGCAGCAAGAGCTGACCCTGTAGGGAAAAAGGTTGCTTTGTCAGTTTCCCATCCAAGCGGCATCCAGCTCCTGGGCTGCATCTCCTCACGAATACCAAAGGGTCCGTCGGTATATACCAGATCAGCAATGCCCAGTCTTTCTACACCTGCAGAGACGAACATATACTTCGCATGTAGCATATTTACTTTCTCCTCAAGGGTCATTTTACCGATGATAGTGTCAATTTGAGGATCATACTTCAATAAAGCCGATTTATGTACTTTCTCCCTGGTGCAGCCCAAAAAAACAGTTGTGCAGATCAGAATAATTGGTGTGTAATTCATAATTAAATTTTTAAAATGTTTTGGTTCAAAACAGGATTAGAATAACTCAGGTTTAAATCCTGCGAAAAACGTGTTAGAAGTTATTTGTGACCAAGTATATACTTCTAACATTTTTTAAGTACTGTAATTGAGAGGTATACGATTAAAAGATTCAGAAAATATTTCATAAGATCCGGTTGTTGAGTCTTGTCAATTTATTTGCTTAGACAAACAATTTAAAAGTATAGAAAATTTATCAAATCCAATTTTTTGAAGCATTAAAAACTTTCCAGTTGATTATAAATAAAAGTGGGGCAGGTATTTTTTCTAATTCCTTCTTTTCTCTTCTGATCTCTGAGCCGAAACATCAGCTTTAATCAATTCTTTCCACCTTTTTTATTACTTTTGGGCTCTGGAAAACTAAAAATGATATGGATACCAATCAGGATCCGGTATATTCAAGGAATGTTGTTGAATTTGTTGCTGTCGCAAATGAATTCTGCAAATACATGGAACATGCTTCAGAACTTAAAGGGGATGAATTGCTAAAAATCATGCAGCGTATTCTGCCTCTTATGTACCTGAAAGCTTCCCTTTTGCCAAAACTTGAGCCATTCTTTGAAGATGGCAATGAGAAATTTGTAACAGAAGCCGACTGGACGATCATTAACAATACTCTTACCGAAAAATTCGGGACAGCAAACGATTACCTTGAGGTATTCGATGAAAAAATAAATGATACGGAAGGACCGGTGGTATCATCGCTTTCAGAAAACATGGCTGATGTTTACCAGGATATGAAAGACTTTCTTCTTCTCTACCAGACAGGTACAGATGAGGTGATGAACGATGCGGTTTGGGAATGCAGAATGAACTTCGAAAATTTCTGGGGACAAAAACTGGTAAATGCCATGAGGGCAATTCATAAGTTCATTTATTCAGGAGAGGAAATCGGTAAAGTTGAAAAGCCGGATGCTGAAGAGATTGATGAAAACAGAAACACAGCGGACTGGTTCATTACCAGACGCCAAAAGGATCTAAGAGGAGATGAATAATATTTATAAGGAGAATTTGACGGTTGAGGAACTGGCGGAACATGAAGTGTCGTGGTTTAAAGGTGAAATAGTTTTAATAGATAATCTTAAAACATTTTATGAAGTCTTTCCAAGACTTCTGGGATCAGACCTGCTTGGCTTCGATACTGAAACGAGACCCACTTTTAAAAAAGGCAAGCGGAATACTGTGTCACTGATTCAACTTTCAACAGAATTTCTGGCCTGTCTGATAAGGATAAATAAAATCGGTATTCCTGATGAGCTGGCTTCATTACTTTCAGATCCTTCAGTTATTAAGGCAGGGGTAGCGGTTCATGATGATATAAAATTTCTGAAGAATGTTAAAAAATTTAATCCCGATGGATTTGTCGATCTGCAGAATGTGGTGAAAGATTTCGGGATACAGAGCGCCGGATTGAAGAAGCTTTCTGCGATTGTACTGGGATTCAGAATCTCAAAGAGGCAGCAGGTAACAGACTGGGAGGCGGAAAAGCTCAGCGAGGCTCAGATGGTCTATGCGGCTACTGATGCGTGGGTGTGTTACCAGATTTACAGAAAGCTGAAAAATGGAGCAGAAGTGAAAACTAAATGATAAGAGCCCCCAGGCTGCTTCGCAGCCATCCCCCTAAAGAGGGAACAATACTGTTTAGTTTGAAGGATTCAATTAATAACTAAGGATTTGCCCCCCTTTAGGGGGGTTGGGGGGCAAAGGTTGTGGTAAAAAAATAAAATTAATGCAGGAACGAGTAAAAATAGTCCTTAAATCCGGCAAAGAACAGTCTCTTCGCCGGTTCCATCCATGGGTGTTTTCGGGAGCAATAAAGAAGACTTATGGAGAACCAGCAGAAGGCGACCTGGTGGATGTGTATGACAATAAAAATGAATTTCTTGCTGTAGGACATTATCAGCCAAGTTCAATCGCTGTTAGAGTACTTTCGTTTAAACAGGAAACACCGGATATTAACTTTTTCAGGGAAAAGATTAAACAGGCAATAAATTACAGAAGAGCAGTCGGTATTATCGACAACCCTCAGATAAATGTATTCCGTCTAATACATGGGGAAGGGGACGGATTGCCAGGTCTCATTGTAGATTTTTATAATGGGGTGGCCGTTATGCAGATGCATTCTATCGGCTTCTACAGGATCAGGCAGGAAATTGCTTCGATACTTGCAGAGTTGCTTGATAACCGTATAACTGCTGTTTACGATAAAAGCGAAGGTACAATTCCGCATATGGCCTCGATAAAAGCAACAAATGAGTTTCTTGTCGGAAATTCAGGACCTGTTATTGTGACTGAAAACGGATATAAATTTAAAATTGACTGGACAACCGGACAAAAAACTGGATTTTTTATTGATCAGCGTGAGAACAGGAAGCTTCTTGAGAAATATACTGAGGGGAAAACTGTACTAAATATGTTTGGTTATACCGGAGGATTTTCGGTTTACGCGATGAAAAATGCAAATCTGGTTCATACCGTCGACAGTTCATTTCCTGCTATTGAGCTGGCAAATGAAAACGTGAAACTCAATTATGGGGAGGATAAACGGCATGAGGCATTCCAGCTTGATGCCTTCGAATATATGAATCATATTAAAGATCAGTATGACCTCATAATTCTCGACCCTCCTGCATTTGCAAAACACAATGATGTTCTGGCAAACGCTCTTCAGGGATATAAAAGATTGAATATTAAAGCGATTGAACAGATAAGATCAGGCGGAATTATTTTCACTTTCTCATGCTCACAGGTCGTTACAAGGGAGAATTTCAGAAAATCAGTATTTGCTGCAGCCGCCAATACAGGAAGGAACGTAAGGATCCTGCATCAGATGAGCCAGCCTTCTGATCACCCTGTGAATATTTATCACCCCGAAAGCGAATATCTGAAAGGTCTGGTTATTTACGTTGAATAGTACCGTTATGAACACAAACAGGAACATCTTACTCGTTGCAAAAAAACTTGGTCTTCACGAATGGCAGGTTGAGAACACAATCAGATTGATGGACGGGGGAGCGACAATTCCTTTTATCAGCAGATACCGGAAAGAGATGACAGGCAGTCTCGATGAGGTGCAGCTGATGAATATTAAAGAAGAATATGACCGTCTGAAAGAACTTGATGCAAGAAAAGAAGCTGTCATAAAATCTATTGAAGAACAGGAAAAAATGACACCCGAGCTCAGGCAGAAAATTGATGCATCAGTTACTATGTCAGAACTCGAAGATATTTATCTGCCATACAGACCGAAGAGACGTACACGTGCAACCATTGCAAAGGAAAAAGGGCTTGAGCCATTGGCAATTCTTATACTGGAGCAGAAAGAGAATGATCCGGCTTTAAAAGCAGAAGGATTTATCAATGACGATGTTGAAAATGTTGAGGCAGCCATTGCAGGTGCCTCAGATATAATTGCAGAATGGATTAACGAAGATGAAAAAGCAAGGAAACAACTCAGATATCTATTTGATAAGGAAGCTGTTATCTATTCAAAAGTCGTTAAGGGAAAAGAAGCCGAAGGGATAAAATACAGTGATTATTACGACTGGTCGGAGCCACTTAGAAAATGTCCGTCACATCGTCTGCTGGCTATGCGAAGAGGAGAGGAAGAAGGATTTTTAAGGTTGTCTGTGGAACCAGATGAAGTGCATGCGCTGGATATGCTGAAATCGATTTTTATAAAAGGAAGGAATACTTCTTCTGATATTGTTACAGATGCAGTAAAAGACAGTTGGAAAAGACTTCTTTCAGCTTCAATGGAAACAGAGTTCAGGAATATTTCAAAGGAGAAAGCTGACTTTGAAGCAATAAATGTTTTTGCGGATAATCTTCGTCAGCTTCTGCTTGGGTCACCTCTTGGTGAAAAAAATGTTCTTGCTATTGACCCTGGTTTCAGAACGGGCTGTAAGGTTGTTTGCCTCGACAAACAGGGAAATTTCATTCATAATGAGACTATTTATCCTCATCCGCCTCAGAATGAGACTGCTATGTCGATAAAGAAGATATTGTCGCTTGTAAACGCGTATAAGATTGAAGCCATTGCCATTGGTAACGGGACTGCCAGCCGGGAGACAGAAGATTTCATAAAATGGATCAAGTTTGATAGCGACATACAGGTTTTTGTCGTTAGTGAAGCAGGTGCTTCAATCTATTCTGCATCCAAGACTGCACGCGATGAATTTCCGGATTATGATGTAACCGTGAGAGGGGCAATCTCTATCGGAAGAAGACTAATGGATCCTCTGGCAGAGTTGGTTAAGATAGACCCAAAATCGATAGGTGTGGGGCAATATCAGCATGATGTTGATCAGCAAAAATTGCAGAAATCGCTCGATGAGGTTGTTATGAGTTGTGTAAATGCAGTAGGTGTTGAGGTAAATACTGCAAGCAAGCACCTGCTGACATATGTTTCAGGTCTGGGTCCGCAACTGGCGCAGAACATTGTTGACTACAGGGCAGAGAACGGACCATTCAGGGCACGTAAGGAGCTTTTAAAAGTAAAGAGGATGGGAGAGAAGGCTTTTGAACAGAGTGCGGGATTCCTTAGGATACGTAATGCAGAAAATCCTCTTGACTCAAGTGCTGTACACCCTGAAAGTTACCACGTTGTTGAAAAAATGTCAAAGGATATTGGAGTTGACGTAAAGGAATTGATCACAAATGAAAGCAAACGAAAAGAGATAAAGCTTGAGAAATATGTAAGTCCATCAACCGGCTTACCTACACTGAAAGATATAATAGATGAGCTTGCTAAACCCGGCCGTGACCCCAGGTCAAAGATCCAGGTATTCAGTTTTGCAGATATACATTCAATTGAAGATGTTAAGGAAGGAATGGTTGTACCGGGAATTGTGACAAATATTACAAAATTCGGGGCGTTTGTGGATATAGGCATCAAGCAGGACGGGCTTGTGCATATCTCAAATATGAGCAAAAATTATATTACTGATCCATCGACGGTTGTGAAGCTGCATCAGCATATTCAGGTGAAGATTATCGCGGTTGATATTGAAAGGAGAAGGATTCAGTTATCAATGAAAAACGTAGGGAATACCTGATTTTTGCCCCCCCTGCCCCCCTAAAGGGGGGTAAATTCTAATTATTTTATTTAGATCCATTAATGATACCGAATTAGTCCCCTTTAGGGGGACCCCGCGAAGCGGGAGGGGGTGTTGGTTAGTTTTGTTTTTGAATTTTAATGAATTCAATCTTTCTGGTTGTATTCAAAAGCTGATTTTTTTCCTGACCTGGTAGTTTCATTTCCATATTTACATCTTCATGAAGGATGCCATATTCAATCTGTTTGTCAGACAACGAAAGCCAAAGAGTCCCCCAGTAATGGCTTCTACCCTTCATCTGCATGAAATCGGTTTTAAAATCAAGAGGATTATCCATTGCAAGGAATTCGATTACAGCACAGATTTTGTTATTCATCGTTGAAATGCCAGTCCAGGTAAGTTTGATATCTTTATTTTCAAAGCTCCCCAGTTCGGGCAGATTCATTTTTCCGTTCATTTTCCTGGCTGTAAAAGGAATATTTAGCTGTAATGAATCGTAGTATACCCACCCGAATACCTCAAAACTAACAACATCCCAGACCAGGTTTTTTGCAAATACACCAGTAGCTGCAGGGAAAGTCTTAAAGATATCCGTCGCAATAAGGTTATCTTTTGGATCATAAGTAAAATTTTCCATGTATGTCTGTTTTGCGCCCGCAGGATAAGACTGGTCCAGGCCTGAAGCCTGGGCAATTGTAACATCCTTCCAGCTTACCTTTCCATTTTCCAATCCTCGAGTATATGTTCCTTTGACCTGCATTTTGCCAAGAAAATTTCCTAAAATATCATGATTATAGTAATCAGCTATCATTTCATAGCTGTAGGGAGTTTTTTCTTCAAGAGTAAGGGCTGGTAGTTTCCTTAAAGAAAGGTAATCAATCTTGTTTTTCTTCTGTGCGTTTGCAAAGATGGAGCAAATAGAAACAATGATCAGCATTAATATTGTCCGCCGCATTGTGTGATAGTTGAATTTTCTGGTTTTCATAATAGTCGTTATTAATTATGAAGTAAAATTCACTTTAATACGCACGATTAAAAAACAAAAATTGCGGAATGGGGTAATTGGGTGGCGGATTTGCAATAATTGTATGTTGAACCGGAACCTTTTATAACCAGTAGGGAACGGTCGCGACCGTTCCCTACACAATTCATTCTATTAATTTCAATGAATTTTTATCTGATACTTTTTAAAACCTTGGTCCCTGAACTGGCATGTCTTTAATTACCGGTTTACCAGGCAATTTCACATTACGCATTGCGGCATTATAAACAAATGAAGCGGTAATCACAGCGTTCTGCCTTAGGTCAGCCATAACAAGTCTTTCATAAGTATCCATAACTGTATGATAACCACGACCATATTCAATCTCATCCTGGATAAACTGGAATCCTGGCAGACCAACTCTGTCGAATGAAAGATGATCAGTGCCCCCTGTAGTTCTGATTGTGATAGTCGAACAGCCCAAATCTTCAAATGGTTTAAGCCATTCTTCAAAAATGGGTCTTACCAGTTCGTTTTCCTGAAGATAAATTCCACGATATCTGCCGGAACCATTATCCATGTTAAAATATCCGGCAAACTTATCATAATCAGGTTTGTGTTCTTTGGTTTGAGGATCTACAAGGTATTTATCTACATATCCTGATGAGCCAAACAGGCCCTGTTCTTCACCACCCCATAGAGCTATCCTTATTGTACGTCGCGGAGCAACATCGAGACTTTTAAGGATGCGCATGGCTTCAAGCATAACAATAACGCCTGATCCATTATCTGCGGCACCTGTACCTCCGTTCCATGAATCGATATGAGCGCCTAACAGAACCACTTCATTTTTAAGAAGTTTATCGGTTCCTGGAATTTCTCCTATAACATTATAAACTTCCGGACTATCGAAGAACTTATTCTGAATTTCAATCTCCATCTCAACCGGAATATTATGCTGAATCAGCCTGACCATTCTGCCATAATCTTCAATCGGCAGATTAAGCTCTGCAATGGGTTCTTTGTCACCGGATTTATAATTGGCGCCGTTTGATCTCGGTACATTGAAAGTTCCTGAACTATTAAGAATAACGGCAGCATCTTCGTTTTTAAGAAATTCAGAGATTTTCATTCTCAAAGCTCTCTGGGCCATCATAGCAGCACGGTCAAAAGGAGGTCTTCGGGATGGCGTACTTGAAAATTCCATAGAAAGATCTTTCAGTTGAGCATCTGTTAAACGGCTTGCAAGCGGATCAAAACTGACATCGTAGGTTGCTGTGGAAGGCATAAGAATTATTTTCCCTGCCAGTTTACCTTTGAACTTGTTAAGGTCAGAATCTGCCTTAACATCGAGATAAATAACTCCACTTTTTATCAGACCGTTGGTACTTCCGCTCCATGCAACCGGATTGCAGGCAAAGTTTGCATAATATGGAGCAGTCAGTGCAGCATATGTTTTAATATTATCCCAACCACCACGTGAAAAATCCTTTGCTGCTTCAATTCTTACATTCTGGAGCCCTAATTCTTCCATTTTCTTTTTTGCCCATTCTGTTCCACGATTAAATCCTGTTGAAGCTGTAAGCCTGGGACCTATAAAATCAGTAAGCCAGAATGCGATATCATCTACTTTTGAGTTTTTAAATCCCTCCTGTTTGATCTTATAGATCATCGAGAGGTCAACATTTTCACTCTGCGACATTAACCATGCCGGCATAAAAAGCAGGAAGACTAAGCCGATTGAAATTTTCTTAATTTTCATTGATTTAATATTAAGGTTGATTTTTGTATGTTCAAATGTATATAAAAATGAAAGCTAAATTTAAATTTAACAATAATTAACAAAATTGAAATCCAAATCATTAACCGCAAAGGTCACAAAGAAGGCGCAAAGTTCGCAAAGGGTTAATGGATTGGGGAAAGTCACAGTGTAATAAGGAGCGTATTTTTAATGTATTTTTGTATCGGACATGCCGCGATATGTGCCGACTTTTTACTTTTTACTTTTTACTTTTTACTTTTTACTTTTTACTTAATTATGATTTACCCGGAGAATTTTGAAAATAAAATTGGTTTTGACAGGATACGAGCTCTTCTAAGAGAAAAATGTCTCAGTCCGATGGGACTGGAAAAGGTGGATAATCTTAAATTAATTGACGATTACGAAAAGCTGTCACTCATTTTAGCTGCGACTTTTGAGTTTCAGGAGATACTGACTTTTGAAGATTTCTTTCCTTCTGAGAATTACTATAAGATTTCCGATTGCCTTAACAAAATAAGAATTGAAGGCACATTCCCTGAAGTCCAGGAGGTCTTTGATCTTAAGCGGTCACTTGAAACAGTTAAAACGATCCTGAATTTTTTCAGGAGTAAGAATGAGGTGAAATATCCTGTTCTGAGATCGATGTGCAGTTCAGTGAAGACATATCCTTATGTGCTCGAGACAATCGACAGGATTATTGATAAAAGAGGGATCGTAAAAGATAATGCTTCCTCGAAACTAAAAGAAATCAGGTCGGAACTTATTTCAAAAAGCATTCATGTTAGTAAAAGGCTGAATGCAATTCTCAAACAGGCACAATCTGATGGAATCGTAGAGGCAGATACTTCCGTATCAGTGAGAAACGGGAGAGGAGTCATCCCCGTAAGCTCATATGATAAAAGAAAAATAAAAGGACTTATACACGATCAGTCTGCTTCAGGAAAAACAGTTTTCATTGAACCCGAGGAAATTGTTGAGATAAATAATGATATAGTTGAACTTGAATATGAAGAGCGAAGGGAGATTGTAAGGATACTTACAGCGTTTGCAGATAATGTAAGACCATATATTGATGACCTGCTCGAGTCAAATTTATTTCTCGGAGAGATAGATTTTATAAGATCAAAAGCTCTTCTTGGCAATCATCTGCATTCAATCAAACCGGGTCTTACACCAAAACCGTTTTTGATGTGGAAAGGAGCGATCCACCCCTTACTCTCGCTTACATTTGAGAAATCCACCGGTAGAAAAGTTGTCCCTCTCGAAATTGAGCTCAACGAGAAAGACAGAATATTACTTATTTCAGGTCCAAACGCCGGTGGGAAATCTGTATGTCTCAAAACAGTCGGACTGCTCCAGTATATGCTCCAATGCGGATTGACAATACCTGTTGCTGAAGGAACTGAAACAGGCATCTTTAAAAATATACTGATCGATATTGGCGATGAACAAAGTATTGATAATGATTTGAGTACGTATAGTTCCCATCTTATCAATATGAAATACTTTGTTAAATATGGAAACGACAAAACACTTATTCTTATTGATGAGTTTGGTACAGGTACTGAACCTATGTTAGGAGGTTCAATCGCTGAGGCCATACTGGGTGAGTTAAACAGGAAATCTGTCTTTGGTGTGATAACAACACATTATACTAACCTGAAACATTTCGCATCACTCACTGATGGTATAGTAAATGGTGCAATGGCATTTGACAATCATCTTATGCAACCTCTATTTCAGCTGACCATAGGTAAACCCGGCAGTTCTTTTGCTTTTGAGATTGCACGAAAAATCGGCTTGCCTGAAAACATACTGGAAGAAGCTTCCGGGAAAGCCGGGGTGAAAAATATTAATTACGACAGGCACCTTAAGGATATCGCACGCGACAAACGTTACTGGGAAACAAAACGTCAGAGTATCAGGCAGCAGGAAAAGAGACTGGAAGAGTTGATGGCAGAATATGAAAAGGAACTGTCAGGTGCCAAAACACTCCGAAAAGAGATCATAACAAAAGCAAAGGACGAGGCTCAACAATTGCTAAAAGAATCGAACCGGATGATTGAGAATACAATCCGGCAGATAAAGGAATCGCAGGCAGAAAAAGAAAAAACGAAAGATGTGCGTCAGCAACTTGAAGAATTCAAAAGTGTAGTTGAAGAAGTATCAAAGCCAATTGAGACAGAATCTGAAGCAAAAATCGCACGACTGGACACCAGAGCAAAAAGGATCAAACTGGAACCAGATCCGGTTAGTGAAAAACCTGTTGTTATTGCCTCAAAAGAGCATCCTCTCAAACCGGGTGATGCTGTGAGGATGATTGATACACAAGCCGCAGGGGAGATCATCGAGATCAAGGATAAGATGGTTCAGGTCGAGACCGGCAGTCTAAGGTTTTTTGTACCTTTAGACAGAATAGAACGAATCAGCAGGGGAGAACTTAAAAAGAGTCTTAGAGCAAATCATGTTTTCAGAGAAAATGATCCTGCAATTGTTCAGAGAAACATAAACTTCAAACCTGAGATAGATATACGTGGTGTGAGAGGTGAGGAGGCAATTAACCAGGTGAAAGATCTGATTGATAATGCGTTAATTGTACAGCATAGAAATCTCAGGATACTTCATGGGAAAGGGAATGGGATACTGAGGCAGTTGGTAAGGGAATATCTTGCAACTGTTGATGTAGTGAAAACTTTCAGGGACGAGCATGTGGAGTTTGGGGGGGCAGGGATCACTGTAGTTGAGATGGATTTTTGAACCGCTGAAAAAAATATAATACTTAATACTATGAAAACAAAACTGATTATTTTTTCGTCAATGCTGATCATTGCGTTAGCTCTGTTTTCCTATAAAAAAGATAAGAAAACTCCTGAACCTGAAAAGCAGGCATGGGCGATAGTTATTCACGGCGGTGCCGGGGGAATGTCGAGAGAAAACACAACTGCGGAAGTGGATAAAGAATACAGGGCAGCTCTGCAGGAAGCAATGAATGTCGGGAAAAAAGTTCTGGCTGACGGGGGATCAGCTCTTGATGCCGTTGAGAAGACAATCAATCTGATGGAAGACAATCCTCTTTTTAATGCAGGCAAAGGAGCTGTTTTTACTCATGAAGGTAAGAATGAGCTTGACGCCTCAATAATGGACGGATCAAATTTGGCAGCAGGCGCAGTAACATGTGTGACTGATATAAAAAATCCAATTTCAGCTGCCAGAAAAGTTATGACAAATTCTCCTCATGTAATGCTCTCAGGTGCAGGGGCTTCTCAATTTGCTAAAGAACAGGGTCTTGAAATAGTGCCTCCTTCATATTTTTATACCGAGAAACGTTTCCATGAACTGGAGGAGATATTAAAGAAAGAAAAAAATGGTACGGTCGGATGTGTTGCTCTTGATAAAAACGGAAACCTGGCTGCAGGAACATCAACCGGAGGTATGCCAGATAAAAGATATAACCGGATAGGCGACTCACCAATCATCGGTGCAGGAACTTATGCAAATAATAATACATGTGCTGTCTCCGGAACAGGTCATGGAGAATATTTTATCAGATATACTGTCGCACATGATATCTCTGCATTAATGGAGTATAAAGGACTTAGTCTGAAGGATGCAACGGAGCTTGTAATAAATGATAAGCTTGTTAAGGCAGGAGGGAGCGGAGGAGTTATTTCGGTGGATAAATCGGGAAATATTTCGATGTCGTTCAATTCTTCAGGTATGTTCCGGGGATTTGCGACTGCTGACGGCAAGGAGGGGGTTTACATTTATAAGGATGAAGGAAAGTAAAAAGTAAAAAGCGGAAATGTTTAAACATTCCCGCCTGGATATTTAGGTGTAAGATAGTGACTAGTCGAGTCTTACCGAGCCATATGATGCAATTATGTTAACTTTTGAGGTAGGATTTTCTTCTTTACCCACGCTTCCGGAGACTTCATGGGAATTGTTCTCGACAATCCGTCTGGTATTTCTGAAATTATCTTCATTGTATTTCAATCCGCCGTACGATACTTTGGCATCGAGTTTATAGCTGGCTGATTCTTCGATCCCGAGTTTAACTCCCATATAATGTGTTTCTACCTTGAGTGATTCGAATCCGGCCGGAACACGATCTATTGAAAAGGAACCATAATTGCCGCTATAATCAAGCTTGTTTGTAAGTTCCCCGATATTGACCTCCGTATAACCATTGTCAAGAACCAGGTTTTTGATCATGTCAATCCGGATATTGTCATATTTGCTTTCACCCACTATAGAGCTTGTTTCTCCAAGTATTATTTTTGAATATTTGCTATCGAGAAGTATTGCCTGGCTTTTTGCGATTTCCATGCTTGCTACATATCTTTCTGTCAGGTCGAGCCATCCGACTTCGTCAATTGTGCCTTTTCCGTAAGCTATATTCAGACTATTCAGTGGTTTAACATTTCCACGGGTAAGTTTACCTGCGGTGATATTACCATATTTTATATCGAGATTAAGTAATCCATGTAGTTCGTCAATTTCTGTGTTCCCGTATTTGTTTGATAGTGCGAGCTCAGTTCCAACAGGCATTTTAATATGATAATCAATGCTGAATCTTCTATGATCACCCCACCCGGTGAAATTGAATTTGTCATCAATGACGGTCTTAGCTGAGATCTGATCAGAGCTTTCTGCAAACTGAACGTCAATCTTGTCAAGGAAACTCTGAGCTCTCTCTTTATCCGACATTTCAACTGTTACTTTAACATCGATTACAATCTGGTCTTTATCCCAGCTTTCAATAACCACATCTCCATACCTGTTGCTGATATTAAGAGATTTTGTTCCTGCAGTATATTCTTCGTGATATTCCTTGGTTACTTCCTGGGCAAATATTGATGAGGATGTTAATAAGAGCGATATGAGGAAGAACATTACCGTTTTTTTATCTGACTTTTTCATTTTCCTTCTTGATTTTGTTATCATTTCTGATTGTCTTTAACTGATTAACTATATAAGTCATAACTTCGAGTTTCGTTTGATAATGCTCTATCATTGCATTAATAATCCGTTCATCATTTGGGTTTGCTTTTAACTCTTTCTGAAGTGAAACATAGGTTGAATCCATACTTTTCATTTCTTTCATGAGTAATGATTTTTGTTCCGGATTATTTTTAAGATCAACATCTACTATCTCACCTTCCATCATGTTGACCTCGTGGACATAATAGTTTTCAACTTCTTTGTATTGAGGAGATACCTGTCCAAGAGTCATTCTGTTGCTGCCGCTGCGGATAAAATGATCCCATGTCCAGAGTGATGAAAGGGTGATGAGCAGGGTTACTACTGCTGCTTTCAACAGGTAAGGTACAATACTCCTTTTAACCGGAGCGACCTGGAATCTTATTTCAAGCATACGGTTAAACCTTTCCATGTGACCTTCCGAAGGTTCTGCATCTTCGAAGAAATCCTTGTTACTTCTGATTATGTCCTCTATATTTTTCATATCTATAGAATTTTTCATTTCTCTTTTAATTCCGCAATGAGTTTCTGTTTTGCTCTCGAAAGCTGTGATCGTGATGTACTGCTGTTGATTGAAAGTATTTCTGCTATTTCGTCGTGATCATAACCCTCCAGAAGGTAAAGCGAGAGAATTATTCTGTAGCCATCGGGAAGTCGTTCAATTGCCTCTTTAACCTCTTCAACCCTTACATCTAGCTCTTCATATCTGGCTGTTTCTTCGCCGCTATCGTCCCTTATACCAACATGTGACTCAATGTCCTCAAAGATCGCTTTCCGTTTATTCAGGGCATCGAGAGAACGGTTTACCACAATTTTTTTAAGCCATGCACCGAAACTTACTGTTCCTGAATAAGTGTCAATCTTTTCAAAGGCGGATAGGAATGATTCCTGCATTATATCTTCGGCTTCCATTGTGTCACTTACAATTCTCAGACTGGTATTATACATTGCTTTGTAGTACAACTTGTAAATCTGAAACTGCGCTTTTTGGTCGCCCTCTTTACACCCGTCCAAAAGATCCTGGTGTAGATTCCTGAATGCCGCTTCTACATTTGCCATCTTTACGTAAAGACTAGTTTTTATATGTGTTGCTGCACCCACCTTCTATTAAATTTCTACTCAATAGACGTGGTAATTTTTTTAATGCTGCACTCAATTTAAGAAATTTTAAAAGAATTTTCAGAAAAAGCTCAAAATTATTCCGGTTGTTACCTGTCCGCTGGAATAATTCAGTTCTGAACCGAATAAGCTGTGAGGTATAGAAAACACTAAAAGGAGTACAATTGCTGCCAGAATTGTATAAAATGGTTTGTCACTTCGTTTGTTCATAACCACTGCTAAGATCCAGAATAATAAAGCAATGAGTGTTTTATTATCTGTGAGATCCCATCCAAAGGGAACTCCTGTCCATAAATCACCAAAAGCACAATACTGAACAAGGGGACCAAGAATAAAGCCGCCAATTATAAAAAGGAATAATGTCCATAGGGCATATTTTTTATATAAAGAGACTTTTGACACAGCCATAAGTCCTGCAAGAGTTGAAAACAGCATTGCTACAAACATCAGAAGTATATGTGGAATGAGCACGAATGCAGGCACTTCTCCCTTAAATCTTATCACTATGGGTTTATCTTTTAAAAACGTTCTGCTTCCTTTTGAATCGGTAATTTCAAAGTAATACTGTAGTTTACCGGCAGGCGGCTGCTGTGGAACAGTCGCAAAAAGACCCTTATCTTCATATATTTTAAATACCTTATTCATGAAAAGCGAATGAACCGGATATACTTTGTAAGCAAAATCAGTAACCTGATATTCTTCATCAGATTTAAATCTTTTATAGAAAAGACGGGCCTTAACAGTGGAATCATCAATGTTTAACTTCACCTGGGGTTTTTCATTAAGACTAAGGCTCCGAACCAGTTTGAGTTTGGTTATAGAATTATCTAATGGTATCTTCAGACGTTTAGGATAGGTTGGTCCGGTTTCACGTTGGTAAATAGCAGCAACAGCTGTGATGATGAATGCCAGTGACCACAGAATGATTTTTTTCATTTTTGGAAAATATTTAAATTCTGATTAAGCCTTAGACGCAATTTCTCTATAATTGTATCAATAAAACTACTTTTTTATCATTTCGTAAAACTTCAACACTTATTGTCTGTCCGTGTTTGAGCTGACCCATTCTGAACATATAATCCTGTATATTATTTACAGTTTTCCCGTTTATGACTTTAATAATATCGCCTTTCTGCATTCCGCCGAGAGCGGCTGGTTTTCCCGGGGTGACAAAATCAGCCCGTAACCCGTTTTTAATGACTCCTGCGAAATCGGGCATAATACCGAGTGTTACGCCTTTCCTCCTTGGATAAGCTCCGCTCTCAACTTTTGGACCGGCTTCTTTAAACTGCAGTTTTGAATTGTCATTTGCAAGATATTCAGCCAGGTTATATACCAAACCTGATATCTCAACCATACCTTTGTAGTTTATTTTTTCCCAGGTGTCGGTTGGAGTATGATAATCCATATGAGCGCCGGTAAAATAGAACAGCACCGGAATATTTTTACCATAGAAAGAGGAGTGATCTGAAGGACCATAACCTTCCTCTGAAAGAGAAAGCTTAACGATTGAAGTATCAGTTTTTGCATACACTATGTCTTTTAAACCTACAGCGGTACCAACTCCTCCAATCTGCAGATTATTTGTTTCATTTAACCTGCCAACCATATCCATATTAATCATCACATCTACCTTAGAAAGATCTATGCCAGGATCATCGACAAAATGTTTTGAACCAAGCAGTCCTTCTTCTTCTCCGCTAAAAGAAAGGCATAGAATACTTCTTTTGTGACTGCCTTTTGTTTCAGCAAATTTTTCTGCCAGTTCAAGCATCATTGCCACACCTGAAGCATTATCATCAGCGCCATGATGAATACCGATTGTGTCTAATGCCCTGCTGCCGGAACCTGGTCCGCCCATGCCCAGATGGTCAAAATGTGCACCCAGAATAATATATTCATCTTTAAGCTTTGGATCTTCGCCCGGAAGTATCATTACAACATTTCTTGTGTTTGCCAGTTCCCTGACTATTTCAGCCTTCCCTTTAACAGAAATATTAGTGGAAAATGAGAATGGCTTTTTTGTGTCGTTAAGTTTTTTCTCAAGCGAAGCAATTGTATTTGATGATTTTGACAAAATAACATCAGCTATCTCTTTTTTAATTCTCAAAACAGGAATATCAACTGAATATCCTTCTGTATTTAACGGTTCAAAAGCATCCTGCTGATCAAATATGGGGCCTGAAACCATCAGCACACCTGCAGCACCCATGTCTTTTGCGAGCATAGCTTTGTCTCTGTCTGCACTAAAAGTAATATACGGGCTTTTATTATTCTCAGGTTCCGGGTCACCTCTGAGAATCATTACCCATTTCCCTTTTACATCGACTCCAGCATAGTCATTCCATTTCAGACTATCAGAGTTGATATTGAAACCGTATCCGGTGAAAACAACATCTGATTCCAGCCCGGTATTAGAGCTGAAAGAAAATGGCATAAAGTCTTTATTATTTGTATAGTCTATTCCGCTTATTGACAAATAGTTAGCCTTGCCTGCCACCACTCTTTTGGTTACTTTAAACCTCTGAAATCCATCACCTGTGAGCGGTTTTAATCCATAAGAAATCAACTTGTTTCTTATATATAATGCAGCCAGACTGTCACCTGGCGATCCGGTAAGTCTTCCAACAAGAGCATCAGATGAAAGATATTTTATATGTCCCTGAAGCTTCTCAACAGTGATTTGACTATTGACCTTGCATGAAAGTATGACAAGGATCAACAGGATAGGAATTGTCCTGGCAATATTTCTCAATGGAGTATATTTTCTCATTTTTGGAATTTTTTATTCAAAGAGCTTAAATGCTTCTTTAATTAATCCTATTGCTTCTCTGAGTTGTATTTCGGTGATAATGAGAGGAGGAGCAAAGCGGATAATATGATTATGCGTGGGTTTTGCAATAAGTCCTTTATCTTTCATAGCCAGACAAACATCCCAGGCTTCTTTTCCATTCTTTGGTCTTAATGACGACAGCATTCAGGAGGCCTTTTCCGCGTACCAGCTCAACCATTTCTGATTTGATACTTTGAAATTCTGAACGGAAAATTTTACCAAGACGTTCAGCATTCTCAGCAAGTTTTTCATTTTTAACCACTTCGAGCGCTGCAACAGCAACTTTTGCAGCCAAAGGATTTCCACCGAATGTTGAACCGTGTTCGCCGGGTTTGATTGTGAGCATTATTTCATCATCGGCAAGCACAGCGGAAACGGGCAGTACACCTCCTGACAGAGCTTTCCCGAGTATAAGAATATCGGGACGAACATTCTTCATGATCGCAGGCAAGTAATTTCCCTGTACGCGCAATTCCGGTCTGTACTTCGTCAGCAATAAACAAAACATTTTTTGCCTTGCAAAGATCGTATGACTTCTTCAGATAACCCTCATCAGGCACAAATACTCCAGCTTCTCCCTGAATAGGTTCTACAAGGAAACCTGCAACGTCAGGATCTTTAAGAGCATTCTCAAGAGCTTTTAAATCATTGTAAGGAATTATTATGAAGCCAGGGGTGAATGGACCATAATCATTCCTTGCATCAGGATCGGTGGACATTGAAACTATTGAAATTGTCCGTCCATGAAAGTTTCCTTCACACGCAATTATCTTTGCGTTATCCTGTTTGATTCCTTTTTTTAAATATGCCCATTTGCGACAGAGTTTTAGTGCTGTTTCATCAGCTTCTGCTCCTGAATTCATGGGAAGAACCTTGTCGTATTTGAAATATTTTGTTATATATTCTTCATATTCACCAAGAACCGAATTATAAAATGCCCTTGAAGTCAACGTCAGCCTTTTTGCCTGATCAGTTAATGCTTTTACAATTGCCGGATGGCAATGTCCCTGATTTACTGCCGAATAAGCTGATAAGAAATCGAAATATCTTTTCCCTTCGACGTCCCAGACAAATGGTCCTTCCCCTCTTTCGAGAACAACAGGAAGAGGATGATAGTTATGAGCACCGAATTTGTCCTCCCGATTTATGTAATCCTGAGTATTCATATTATTGATTATTAAATAGATAATAAATTGTTAAACATGTATACAATCTTACGAAAGCTTTTTAATATTTCAAAATGATACCAAATACCCTCAAATGGTTAATAATTTGGGGTTTTTAGGTCATTTAGTTTAGAAAATATTTTAACCAAAAAGGGCACAAAGGATTTTCACAAAGTACACAAAGTAATGTTATGAATGAGAACTTATCTTTGTGGCCTCTGTGCCTTCTTTGTGTTCTCCATGGTTAATGGATTTTCTTAGTCCCTTCGTCCCTTCGTCTCTTTGTCATCACCTAACCCGGGTCTGAGCTTCCGGGTGCGTTCCTCAGATTGTTCATGTCTCCAGTTTTCTATTTTTGCTGCATGTCCTGAGAGGAGAATCTCCGGAACTTTCCATCCATTGAAATCCGCCGGGCGTGTATAAACAGGAGGAGCAAGAAGATCGTCCTGGAAGGAATCGGAAAGGGCAGACTGTTCATCGGAGAGAGCTCCAGGAATAAGTCTTACTATTGCATCGGTGATAACAGCTGCCGGCAGCTCTCCCCCTGAAAGAACATAATCTCCTATGGATATCTCCTTTGTTATCAGATAATCGCGGATCCTCTGATCAACACCTTTATAATGCCCTGCAAGTATTATTATGTTATTTTTAAGTGAAAGCTGGTTAGCCATTTTCTGACTGAATTTTTCTCCGTCGGGAGAGGTGTAGATTATCTCATCATATTCCCTTTCACTTTTGAGTTTTTCAATAGCCTTGTAGACCGGTTCAATCATCATTACCATTCCTGCCCCGCCGCCAAAAGCATAATCATCAACACTTTTATATTTATCATTTGTAAAGTCGCGCAGATTAATGATGTTTATTTCCACAAGTTTTTTATCCCTGGCTCTTTTCACTATTGAATGGTTAAAAGGGCTTTCAAGCAGTTCTGGCTGCACAGTAAGAATATCAATTCTCATTAGATCTATTTTTGTAAAAATAAGAATAAAAACACCTCACGGATTCTTTCCTTTGTGATACTTAGTGTTTTCCTTCGAGTTCATTTATGGTTAATGGATTTTTTTTTACCACAAAGGGCACAAAGTTTGGTCACAAAGGAACACAAAGTCGATTGTAGTGAATTACAAGTTTTTGATATATTTGCGGGATGAAATGCAGGGAAAATTGTGGAGCCTGTTGTATTGCACTTTCAATTTCTTCTCCTATGCCGGGAATGGCTGGATGGAAAACCGGCAGGAGTGAGGTGTATTCATCTACTTGAGTGATTACAGATGTGCAATTTATGATGATCCGGGCAAACCAAAAGTATGTGATGATTTTAAAGCAGAACCGGAGTTTTGCGGTATCTCAGGGAGAGGCGATGAGGATACTGGAGTCGCTTTCAGATAGCTTATAAAATTATGGAGTGTTTAATTGAAATCATTACGCAGATCGCAATCAGTACTCGGGATTGCATTTGCGGTTAAAAAGGACTTTTTAAACACCCCCTTCTAATCAGTTAGTGAAGCATGGTTTCTTATTTCCCGAAGCATAAACAATCTTCCCACCAGTAATAGTATAATCTACCTTTGTCTTCATTATTTCATTTTCAGGAATTCTCAGCAGATCCTTATCTACAATGACAATATCAGCCAGATAACCTGGTTTTATCATTCCTTTCCTGTTTTCCATGAACTGGGAATATGCAGAACCCAGGGTATAATATTTTATTGCATCTTCCATTTTGATTTTCTGTTCAGGATGCCAGCCATCACCCTCTTCGCCAAGCCTGTCTTTCCTGGTAACTGCCGCATACAAACCCTCCATCGGATTTAATGGTTCTACCTGGTAATCTGTGCCAAATGCCAGTATTGCCCCGGCATCTGCCAGACTTTTCCATGCATATGCCCCTTTTGCTCTTTCCGTACCAATTCGTTTTTCACAAAACTTCTTGTCAGATATGCAGTGAGTCGGCTGCATTGAAGCTATCACACCAAGTCGTGCAAACCGGGGTATATCTGATAGCTGAAGCGTCTGTGCATGTTCATTCCTGTGACGGCTTTCACGTTTACCGTTTACCTTCTGTGCTTTTTCATAAGCATTTAGTGCCCAGTTATTACCTTTATCACCAATTGCATGAATACCGATCTGAAATCCAAATTTATCTGCAGTTAATTACCATTTTTTCAAACTCTTCATATGGCATCATTGCGAGTCCGGATGTTGATGGATTATCGGTAAACGGCTCAAACATCAAAGCAGTTCCTGAACCAATTGTTCCATCGATAAATGCTTTCAGATATCCGAATCTTATCCAGTTGCCATCTCCGGGATATTTCGTTTCTCCAGTTAAGGTAATTTGTTAAGTTATGCTGTGTCCCCGGTAAGAGATTCACCAATATCGATCCTGCTTGTTAGTTCACCATCTTTCTGAAGTTTTTCATAGGCTTCGAAATCAGCCTCCCGGGAATCTGAATACTTGTAACTCCGTATTCGCGGGCTTCTTTGAGAGCGAGAAGATATCCCTGCCATAATCTTGCTTTCTCTTCTTCAGCATGTTCTTTCAGGTTTTACTTCTCCGGATTTAATCAGCCTTTCAGCATTTTCCTTTAATTATACCTGTCGGTTCTCCGGTTACAGGATCCTTCTGTATCTCTCCTCCAAAAGGATCTGGCGTATTTTTTGTAATCCCTGATGCTTTCAGAACATATGAATTTACAAGAACCGAATGTCCGTCTGCCCTGCTTAGAATTACAGGATTATCTGGAGAAACCTTATCAATGAGTTCTTTTGACGGCCATTTTTTATCGATGAACATCTCATGTTCCCAATGTCCTCCTCTGATAAGTTCACCTGGTTTGGACCTGGCAACCTGTGCTTTTACCTTTTTGGTAATAATCGAAGGATCTGTGGTATATCGCAGTTCGATAAAATCGGGATCAAGCGGACCGAAATGAACATGAGCATCATTAAAACCCGGAATCACCAGTCTTCCTTCGGCATCAATAACTTTTGTTATCCCTTTTTCTATATAATGCTGATATTTCCGATGTTGTACCTACAGCAATTATGTTTTCACCCTTTAATTGCTATGGCTTCAGCTAGTGGATTGTTCTGTATCAATGGTTAGAACTTTTCCGTTGATTATTACCAGATCGGCTTTTTCTTTTGAGCGTAATGCAACCGTTATTATCATAATATAGTTGATAATGAGATTATTAAGTTTTTCATGTTTTAATTCTTTCTGTTTTGAAATAACGAATAAAGATAAGATGGAAATCCGAAATCCAAAATCCATTAACCGCAAAGAACGCAAATGGAGGCACAAAGTTCACAAAGAACATCCAGCATCCAAGTACACAGCACCACAATTTTAACTTCTCTTTAAGAATTTTGTTGATGTATAATGATGTATGCATGTTACAAAACAGGTAATTTCGCAAAAAAAATTGACTTATGAATATTGCTTTGATCGGTTATGGAAGAATGGGGCATGAAATTGAATCTATCGCCTTAAACGCGGACATTCAATAAAACTCATTGTAGATCAGGATAATGAAAATGATCTTAATGAAATCTAACCTGGCTGATATTGATGTTGCAATTGAGTTTTCATTCCCGGATGCCGCGTTTAATAATATTTCAAATGTCTGACAGAGAAGGTACCTGTTGTATCTGGCACTACAGGCTGGCTTGATAAATTATAACGATGTAGTGAAGGATATGTAAGAAAAATCAAACCTCCTTTATTCATTCATCAAATTACAGTATTGGTGTTAATCTGCTTTTCCGGCTTAATTCTGAGCTTGCAAAGGCTATGAAACGTTATACAGATTATGAAGTTTCTATTGAAGAAATTCATCATGTGAAAAAACTTGATGCTCCAAGTGGAACGGCAATAACTCTTGCTGAGGCATCATTAATCAAAATCGAATATAAAAAATGGTGTTTTGAAAAAGATAAGACCGATAAATGTGTTCCAATTAGTTCTGTAAGAGAGGGACTGGTTCCCGGAACTCACATTGTAACCTGGGATTCAGAAATTGATACTATAAGTCTTAAGCATGAAGCAAAAAACAGAAAGGGCTTGCATTAGGTGCAGTTGTAGCTGCCGAATTTATCATTCCAGAAAAGGAGTATTCACAATGAATGATGTACTGGGATTCTGATATTTATTTATATTTTTACCTGTTCTATTAAATTTTATGTTATGAAAGAACTCTTTACGAAAAAAAATATTCGGTTTGCAATTGTAGCTATTCTTTATATTCTGGTTGTGATCTGGATTGGTAATTACTTGTTTCTGATCGGTTTAGGTGTTGTTTATGATTTATATATCAGTGAAAAAGTAAACTGGACTTTCTGGAAAAAGCGACATGGCAAAGAACAGTGCTTTTATTGAATGGCTTGATGCACTGATATTTGCTGTTATTGCTGTTTCACTTATAAATATATTCTTTTTTCAGAATTACAGGATTCCAACTCCATCAATGGAAAAATCACTGCTGGTTGGTGATCATCTTTTTGTAAGCAAGCTTGCTTATGGACCCAGGATGCCGAATACTCCGCTGGCATTTCCATTTACACAGCATACAATGCCGCTTACAGGCGGTAAATCGTGGTCTAATCTGATCCTTTGGCCATATAAACGGCTTGCCGGTTTGGGTAAAGTACAAAATAATGATCCCGATAGTTTTTAATTTTCCAGCAGGCGATACTGTAGTTGTTGAAGAACAGGCAACAAGTTATTATGAGATAGTAAGAAGAAGGGCAGCCGAGCTGAAAGAAATGGATAGTCCTGCAGAAAGGAAACCAGATAATTACTATAAGCAAGCAGCCAGAAAAGAGATATGGTCGAAGTACACAGTAATTTACAGACCGGTAGACAGACGCGATAATTATGTCAAAAGATGCATAGGTATACCTGGAGACACTGTTACTATTAAAGAAGGTATTTTATATGTGAACGGTAAAATTGTACCGGATAATGGAACACAGCAAACGACATATGTTGTCAGTACTAACGGTACTACAATCAATCCAAAAGCTTTTGAACGTCTTAATATCTCCCGGTCCGATCAATCAATGATTTCCGGTACTCAATATCTTCTGCCTCTTACCAGAGGAAATGCAGAAATAATCAGGAAGTTTACAAATGTTACTGATGTAACACCAGTTTATTCAAGCAAAGGAGAATATGCACCTCATATTTTCCCATATTCCCCTGTTTATGGATGGAATGAAGATAACTATGGCCCTATCTGGATTCCTGTAAAAGGGTCAACAGTTAAGCTCGACACTTCAAACCTATGCCTATATGAACGTATTATTAATGTTTATGAAAACAATAAACTGAGAGTTGACGGGAATACAATTTATATTAATGAAAAACCAGCTACCAGTTATACCTTTAAGATGAATTATTACTGGATGATGGGTGATAACCGCCATAACTCGGCTGATTCAAGGTACTGGGGATTTGTTCCGGAGGATCATATAGTAGGGAAGCCAAAGTTCATTTGGTTATCGCTTGATAAAGAAGAAACAGGGTTAAAGAGTATCAGGTGGAGCAGGATGTTTACAAAGGCGAAATAAAATCACTTCATTCCGCTAAAGTGCCCCCTGCCGCTGCGCGGCTGTCCCCCTATAAGGGGACTAATTCGGTTTCCCTTATGAATTTTTTGAAAGACTGAGAATTAACCCCCCTTTGGGGGGGAAGGGGGCGCAACTTTTGGGTGAAGTAAAAAAGTAAACAATAAAAAAAAAGGACAAGCATCAGCGTGTCCTTTATAATATTGTTTGAGGTTTCCTTACTTTACTGTTTCCACGATAGCTTTGAAAGCTTCGGGATGGTTCATAGCAAGGTCAGCAAGAGTTTTTCTATTAAGTGTAATACCTTTTTTATCCAGTTTACCGATAAACTCTGAATAGCTCATGTCGTACTGACGAACACCTGCATTAATTCTTTGAATCCATAAAGCCCTGAAAAGGCCTTTCTTTTTCTTTCTGTCGCGGTATGCATATCCCATCCCTTTGTCGAGGGTGTTCTTTGCTACCGTTATCACGTTTCTTCTTGAACCGAAGTTTCCTTTTGTCTGCTTAAGAACCTTTTTTCTCCTGGCTCTCGATGCAACTGAATTTACTGATCTTGGCATAACTCATTTTTTTGAATGTCAGCGGTCGTGTTTAGACTCTTAATGCTGAACAATCTGTTAATACTATAATTAATTTAATCAAATGCGTTCAACAATTATTTCATTGCAAGCAACAGCTTAACGTTTTTAAGATCTGTTTTGTGAACCTGACCCGCATAGGTAAGATTTCTCTTACGTTTGGTTGCTTTTTTTGTCAGGATGTGGCTTTTAAATGCATGTTTACGCTTGATCTTTCCTGTTCCGGTCAGAGAAAATCTCTTCTTTGCACCCGGATTCGTCTTCATTTTTGGCATTTCTCTCTTTCAAATATATTAAAAAAACTATTTTTTCTTTTTAGGTGAAAAAGAAACAATCATCCTCTTGCCTTCAAGTCGCGGAAGCTGCTCTACTTTTCCATATTCTTCAAGGTCGTTGGCAAAACGAAGTAATAAAACTTCGCCTTGTTCCTTGAATAAGATTGATCTTCCTTTAAAGAACACATAAGCTCTTACCTTTGCGCCCTCTTCGAGAAATCTCATGGCGTGCTTGAGCTTAAAGTTATAATCATGATCATCAGTGTTAGGTCCGAACCGGATTTCCTTAACAACTACTTTCGAAGTTTTTGCCTTTATCTCTTTTTGTTTTTTCTTTTGCTGATAAAGGAATTTCTGATAATCAACAATCCGGCAAACCGGTGGGTCGGCGTTCGGAGATATTTCAACCAGGTCAAGTTCCATGGTATCTGCAAGCTTGAGAGCATCCTGAATGCTCATTACATCTGCTTCTATTTCTTCACCGACTACTCTGACCACTTTTGCTGTGATCCTGTGGTTTATTTTGTGAGCCGGCTGGGTAACCCTTGCCGGGCTTCGCCTGATTGGTAAAGCTATAGTTATTTCCTCCTTATTTTTATTAATACTTAAAAACCCTAATATCGTACTTTAAACTGTGATCTCTTTTTTGATTTCAGAATTTATAAAATTCACAAATTCTTCAATTTTCATGCTCCCTTTATCACCTTCTCCCTGCTTCCGGACAGCAACAGTACCATTCTCAACCTCTTTTTCACCGATAACAAGGAGGTAGGGAATCTTCTTTAATTCATTATCCCTGATCTTCTTACCTATCTTTTCGCTTCTGTCGTCAATCAGTGTGCAAATATCGGAATTATTTAGAATTTCCAAAACTTTTGCAGCATAATCATTGAATTTTTCACTAATTGGCAAAAGAACTGCTTTTTCAGGAGCCAGCCAGAGAGGAAATTTCCCTGATGTATTTTCAATAAGGACAGCAACAAATCTCTCCATTGACCCGAATATTGTACGATGAATCATAACCGGCCGGTGTTTCTGATTATCACTGCCATTATATGTCAGGTCGAATCTTTCGGGGAGATTATAATCAACCTGAATTGTACCAAGCTGCCATTTCCTGCCGATTGCATCTTTTACCATGAAATCAAGTTTTGGTCCGTAGAATGCTGCTTCGCCGGTGACCACAGTTGTTTTAAGCTTTTTCTCCTCAGCAATTTCAATAATATCACGTTCGGCTCTTTCCCAATTTTCATCAGAACCTATATATTTCTGTTTATTGTCAGGGTCGCGCAACGAGACCTGAGCAGTATAATCATTGAAATTAAGTATCTTGAACACATACAATATAAGGTCAATAATGCTCTTAAATTCCTCCCTCAATTGATCGGGACGGCAAAAATGATGCGCATCATCCTGTGTAAAGCTTCTGACCCTTGTTAACCCATGCAATTCTCCGCTCTGTTCATATCTGTAAACGGTACCGAATTCGGCCATTCTGAGTGGCAGATCTTTATAGGAGTGAGGTGTTGCATTATAAATCTCGCAATGATGAGGACAATTCATCGGTTTGAGCATGAACTGCTCACCTTCCTGAGGTGTTGAAATAGGCTGAAATGAGTCAGCCGCATATTTTTCAAAATGACCTGAGGTCTTGTAAAGGTTTACATTACCAATATGAGGTGTTGTAACAATTTTATATCCTCTCTTCCTTAATTCTTTTGTAAGAAAGGTAATAAGGTTTTGTCTTACATCCGATCCTCTTGGCATCCATAACGGCAAACCCATTCCCACTTTTGGTGAGAAGGTGAATAATTCAAGTTCTTTGCCAATTCTCCTGTGATCGCGTTTTTTAGCTTCCTCAAGGAATACAAGATATTCATCGAGAAGTTTTTGCTTTGGATAAGTAATACCATAAATCCTGGTAAGCATTTTCCGGTTCTCATTGCCTCTCCAATAGGCGCCGGCAACACTCAGAAGCTTAATTGCTTTTAAAGGTTCAGTAGTTGGAAGATGCGGACCCCTGCAAAGATCAGTGAAGTTACCCTGAGTATACAGAGTAATAGTACCATCCTCAAGTTCACTTATAAGTTCAGTTTTATATTCATCACCCTTTTTTGTGAAATATTCAAGAGCTTCCTTCTTGCTTATATCCCGTCGTACATACGTAAGATTTTTTGCAGCGAGCTCTTTCATTTTATTCTCAATGGACTGAAGATCAGCTTCTGTTATGGCTCTGTCGTCGCCCGGGTCAACGTCGTAATAGAAACCATTTTCAATTGCCGGGCCAATACCAAACTTCATGCCTGGATATAAAGCCTCAAGAGCTTCTGCCATAAGATGTGCTGAAGAGTGCCAGAAAGCATGTTTTGCCTCGGCATCTTCCCATTTATGAAGTTTAAGCGTTGAGTCGGTATTAATTGGCCGGGTAAGATCCCGGATTTCACCATTAACAGTTGCAGCATACACTTCCTTTGCCAGCCTGGGGCTAATTTGTTCTGCTACCTCAAGACTGCTGATTCCATTTTCATACTCTCTTGCAGATCCGTCAGGAAAAGTTATCTTTATCATTCTGAACACTTCGATTTTGTGGAGTGCAAAGATAATTATAATTTTATAAAAAATCAGTACTTATAAAAAGGTTAAGGTTAAGGCTGGGGTTAAGAATATAAACTCCTGAAATTTCAATCTCAGCCTCAACCTGAACCTCGACTCTGAAATGTGGCATGCTTTTTGAAAAAAATCCTGAATAACTAATAATTGAAAAGATGAAAAGATTAACCTATTTGTTCCTGTCACTTACTTTGATTTTATTCTCCTGTCATAAAACTCCAAATCCTCCGACTGCTTCATTCTCGGTTGATGTAACCAATCCGGAAGTCGGGCAGACTGTTTATTTTAATAATAATTCTCAAAACGGCGATACATATGAATGGGATTTTGGCGATGGTTATGGGTCCTCTGATATAAATCCAACTCATTTTTTTACTGCGACAGGAGGATATGATGTAACACTGACTGTAACTTCCAGAAACGGTTCAACAGACAAATCCAGTCTTACAATCAACGTAATGGTTCCTACTCTGCTTGAAATTCAGGTTCTGGAGTACTACAGTGGTAATGTTGTCCCGAATGCAAGTATAATTCTTTATCCTACCTTACAGGACTGGAATGCACAGACAAACAGCGTTATGGAAGCATTTACCGATGCAGATGGAATTGCCGTATTTTCAAATCTTGATCCATCTGTTTATTATGTGGATGTATGGGAAGCAACTCACGATAATATCCAGCTGGCAAGTGAGGATGTGGGTTTCATACTTACACCTGAGGTTCTTACACATAACATTACCACCTTTGTTGCTTATGTAGATATAGTAAATCATGCATCAGGCGTAAACAAAAACAGGGATATGGTAATTAAGAAAATTGGAAGAAAAGCCAGCGATAAGAACCTTATACCAGGTTTTTCAGGAACATGGCAGGATTTGCTTAACAGACGATCAGTAAAAGCTAAATAAGCTTATTTCCAATGATATTAAAGATGCAATCCTATGGGGTTGCATTTTTTTTGTTCATCGATGCTAAAACCATAATGTTTTGAAAATTGAAAGATATTAGTGTAGGGCCACGCCATGGCGTGGCCCTACGGTCTACCATAGACGATAAAGGTAGGGTCATGCCATGGCATGACCCTACAAGAGTTTAATCTTGACATAAATGATTAAATAATATTTGTCAGATATGTAGGAAATTTTTAATTTAGACAGTCTCTCTTTAGGTATTGTTTGATAACTGCATTTCGAAACAAGCATGAACGAAAGGAAACTTCTCAGATTAAAAAACTGGGATTACAGTAAGGAAGGCAAATACTTTGTTACTATATGCTGCTATAATAAGCAAAAATTCTTTGGAAGTATTTATAATGGTCAACTTACAATGTCTGAGATTGGAGAAATATCCTCACAATATTGGTTTGAAATACCTCAACATTTTTCTCATGTTAAACTGGATGAATTTGTTGTAATGCCAAATCATATCCATGGATTATTAATTTTGGATTATTCTCTTGTAGGGCCACGCCATGGCGTGGCCCTACAATCTGCCATAGAGAATAAGGTAGGGCCATGCCATGGCATGAACCATTTTGGAATAATTATTTTTCCAAAAAAGTAACCAGGGTCTTTCGGATTATCTCAGTCCAGACTGCATATCCTTTTTCTGTAAGATGAAGCTGATCATCCCTGAATAGTTCATCTTTTGGCAATCCCTTGTCATTAAGGAAGGCAAAACTGGTAGTTATGAAATATGTATTTTTTTCATTATCGCATACTCTTTTTATAAGAGTGTTTGCTTTTTGAATTTCGGGCCAGACTTTCCACCTCGATGCTGTAGGGGTGATTTCTATCCAGAAAACAGGTGTTACCGGATGTGATTTACGGATGGTTATAAGAACAGATTTGAATAATGAGGCAACTTCTTCAGGCTTCTTGTCCTGATCAGTACCAGTGATATCATTTGCCACAAACAGTACTATAGCCTTGCAAGGGTGAGGATCAAATATACGAGGGGCGTAGACCGCAAAATCGCTAAGTTTGGCACCTCCATAACCTCTCTGAATTATATGATACGGAGCCATATCTTTTTCAAGAGATGTCCATAATCTTATGCTGGAGCTTCCTGCAAATAAAATTGCATCTTCCTTATATTTTTCACTTTTGTCGAGTTGCTCAAAGTTTCTAATGTCATTTTCCCATGACAATACTTCGGGAAGATGACGGTATTTTGTAACAGGAGAACAAGAGAAGAGAATAAATGAAATCAATATGATAATGTACCTGCGCATTTTTCAGAGCTTTAGTTTCAATCAAAAATAAGATTAAATTGTTAATAAATGTAAAAGTCAGTCAGCAGTTGTTTTTTATAATTTTTTTTACAAAAAAAAAGTTACGTTTGTAATAAGTAATCTTGAATAAGAAAAATTTATACAATCGAAATGTCAAAAAGCCGGTTATTTTTAACAAAGCCACTACCTCAGCTTTTCAGCGAATCTCAGGAATCAGGTGGTCTTAAGAGAACTCTTACTGCACTGAATCTCACTACATTAGGAATTGGTGCGATTATTGGCGCCGGTATTTTTGTGCTTTCGGGTCAAGCTGCTGCTCAATATGCCGGTCCTGCTATTGTTTTATCTTTTATTGTTTCAGGATTAGCCTGCGGTTTTGCTGGGTTATGCTATGCTGAATTTGCATCTATGATTCCAATTGCCGGAAGCGCGTATACATATTCTTATGCTACACTTGGTGAGTTTCTGGCATGGATAATTGGATGGGACCTGATCCTTGAGTATCTTTTTGCCGCTTCAACGGTAGCAGTTGGTTGGTCAGGATACATGGTAAGCTTTTTAAAAGATCTTCATATATTTATTCCACCACAGTTTACCGGAGCCGCTGGCTCAGTGCTGGTTAATGTGCCTGACATGGGTTGGAAAACTCTTTCGGACACATTTGCCCAAACTTTGGCCGCTTCAGGTATTCAGGTTAGTTCCCTGGTTCATGTTACTTGTGTCCTGAATCTTCCTGCCATGTTCATAGTTGCAATTCTTACAACACTCCTTGTAATCGGGATAAAAGAATCGGCAAATTTCAATAACATCATGGTGATAACCAAAGTTTCGGTTATTATTTTATTTGTAGCTATTGGTATCATGTTTGTAAAAACAGTTAACTGGCATCCTTTTATACCAGCAAATAAAGTTGAATCCACTCCAATATCTCAATATGGATCATTATGGGGCTGGTTGAAGGCATATTCTCATGAGTTTGGTAAATTTGGCATCAGTGGCATTTTAAGGGGAGCCGGTGTAATTTTCTTTGCATATATTGGATTTGATGCTGTTTCAACAGCAGCACAGGAGGCTAAAAATCCTCAGCGCGATATGCCGGTTGGTATTCTTGGTTCATTGGGGATCTCAACAGTATTATATATACTTGTTGCCATCGTTTTAACAGGGATTGTAAGTTATACAACTTTAAATGTAGCTGACCCTGTAGCTGTAGGTGTTGATGCAATGGGAAAGGGTATGTTCTGGCTGAGACCTATAGTCAAAATTGCAGCAATAGCCGGCTTAAGTTCTGTCATTCTGGTTATGCTTCTTGGTCAGCCAAGAATTTTCTATTCTATGTCGAAAGATGGTTTATTGCCACCCGTTTTTTCCAAGGTTCATCCTAAATTCAAGACTCCGTATGTCAGTACAATTATTACAGGATCAGTTGCTATGATCATTGCAGGAATACTTCCGATAAGCATTCTGGGAGAACTGGTTTCAATAGGCACTCTTCTTGCTTTTATAATTGTCTGTATTAGTGTTTTGGTCCTGAGAAAATCCAAACCAGATATTGAACGTCCATTTAAAACACCCTGGGTTCCTCTGGTTCCGATCCTAGGAGCATCAATCTGCTTCATTCAGATGGCGGCTCTTCCTCTTGATACATGGTTAAGACTTATCATCTGGATGGCAATCGGGTTTGCAATATACTTCACTTATGGTATTAAACATAGTAAGATCAGACAGAGTACTCCGAAGGAATAGTTTTGGGTATTTATCTCTAATCAAATGAAACAAAAGCAGGGACGTTGCAGCAACATCCCTGCTTTTTAATTGTGATTCCTAAGCAAAAAGATGCTTACTAAGTAATCTTAATGCTTCAGTTTTATTTGATGTATCAATCAACAGAGAAAGGCTATTGGGGCTCCCTCCATAGGAAATCATTTTGAGTGGGATTGTATCGAGCGCCTCAAATATTTCAGGTGCAGAACCCGTTCTTTCTGTACGGAAGTCACCAACTACACAAATGATAGTTTGATTCTCTTCAACTTCCACTGATCCCAATTCCCTGAGTTCTTTAGCGATCTGCTTTATGAATTCGGAATTATCTATTGTTATTGAAACAGCTACTTCAGATGTGGTGATCATATCAATTGGTGTCCGGTATGCTTCAAATATTTCAAAAACCTTACGCAGAAATCCGTAAGCCATGAGCATCCTGTCTGATCTTATTCTTAGTACCGATATCCCATCTTTTGCTGCAACTGCTTTATAGTCCTTCAACTCAGATGACAAGGTAAGCAATGTACCCGGGTCAGATGGTTCCATCGTATTCTTAAGTCTTACAGGGATGTTCTTTATACGTGCAGGATTAACACTTGAAGGATGCAGTATTTTTGCTCCAAAATAAGCAAGCTCCGCTGCTTCATCAAAGGATAATTCCCTGATTACCTTTGTATTCTCAACAAACCGTGGATCGTTATTATGAAATCCATTAATATCAGTCCATATTTGTATTTCCGTGGCCTTTATAGCCGCCCCTATCAAAGAAGCCGTAAAATCGCTGCCACCTCTTTTCAGATTATCGATCTCTCCATGTGCGTTCCTGCAAATAAATCCCTGGGTAATAATAATAATTTCTGAGGGATAGTTTTTAAGTTCCCTTTCTATATTTTCTTCAATATAGAAAGAGTCAGGTTCCCCATCCTTGTCAATTCGCATGAAGCTTAACGCAGGCAGAAGAATTGAATTAATATTATTTTCCTGAAGCAGAAGATTAAATAATGAAGTAGACAGAAGTTCTCCCTGCGCAAGGATAGTTTTATCCTTTTGTTTTGTGAAGGACCCCCTGGATAATATCTGCAATATGGTCAAAATGAGAATCGATAAGTTTGTGTCCCGTGGTTTTAAAGGACTCGGTTTTGAGAAGCTCATTAACCACCTGATGATAATTCGATCTTAAAGTATCATTTTTAGCAGAAGCTTCATTGACATTCTCAGCGTATAGCAGACTGGATATTTCAACAAGGCTATTAGTGGTCCCTGCCATTGCAGAAAGAACAACGATTTTTTTCTCATCGTCATTAATAAGTGGTATAAGCGCTCTCATTCTGTCAGGAGTTCCTACGGATGTCCCGCCAAATTTCATTATTTTCATAGCGTATAAGTTATCTAAAAAAAAACCTGCAAATTTTTGCAGGTCCGATTATCTTTAATTATAAATACTCATAAAAAGATAAGGAGGACCTCATATCCATATGGTTAATACACCACGGAAGCCTTTTTATCTCTTCACTCATACTTTTATTTTCATGGAGCAAAAATATACTTTTAATTAACAATGAATATTGAATTGGTATATTTTTTGTTAACATATTAAAGAAATGAGTCTTTATATAAAAATTATATAAAATGAAAAAAATATACTTTATCATGTTAATGTTTATGATTGCATTTCAGGCAGATGGATTCAGTCAGGGAAGAAATCATATGAACATACAAAAAAATGATGTTGCAGTTAAAGATTCCGTCGAATATGGTTTGCTTATTGTTGATCCGGGATTTGAAAGCTGGCTTGTTATCCAGCCTCCTGAGGAATTTTATTCAAATAATTACTATGAAATGAAAAATCGACTTTATGTTGTGGAATGGAACAGAAGGTACAATACTTCATACAATAAAAACTTGTATGATAACTATATAGATTATAATTCCAATATTGAATACGGGATTGACCTTAATTACAAACTCTATTATTATTTTAAATATTTTGAAAAGACAAATCACATTAACCTATTATATTCCAGTAGGTAAGGGAAAAGCGGGTGACGTTTCTAACCGGTTTAAATGAATCAGATGTCACTTAAACCGGGTTGTAATGGGGACCAGATTTGAGAATTTTAATTCTTTTTTCTTATATTTCATTTTTATTTATATTTTTGCAGCCGCTATCTTTTAGGCCCAGATGGCGAAATTGGTAGACGCGCTAGTTTCAGGGACTAGTGTCAGTAATGATGTGCAGGTTCGAGTCCTGTTCTGGGCACAGTAAAAGGCGTAACGGCTTTAAATCTTTTGTTCGCCCAGATGGTGAAATTGGTAGACACGCCAGCTTGAGGGGCTGGTGCTCGCAAGGGTGTGCAAGTTCGAGTCTTGTTCTGGGCACCAAAAAATTAACCAGATTGTAATTTACAGTCTGGTTTTTTTACGCCCATCCTCAACCTCAACCTCAACCTCAACCTCAACCTCAACCTCAACCTCAACCTCAACCTCAACCGTTACGCCTTCTATCCATTTATTTCGAATTTTGGATATGTCTATTCAAATATTGTTTATCTTTAACAAAGAAAGTCTGTTCGTTGATAATTTTACCGATGTAATTGTTCTGAGTTCGTTGAATTAATAGTTATTCAATGAAGTATTTATTCTTTATTATAAGTGTCTGTTTGCTAATTCTTCTTTCCTGTCACGGGAGAACATCTCCTGTATTAACCTTTGAGCTGAAACCCTCTGTTTATTTAGAAACAATTGAATCTGAAGGGACCGTACAGGCAGTTAACAATAGTGTTGTTGTAACACCCCGGGTCTGGTCAGGACTGCAAGTGGCCCATCTGGCAAAAGAGGGCGCTTTTGTAAAAAAAGGTGATACGGTATGTATCCTGGATGCACCTGAACTAAGGAATACATTTGAAAAATATAATACAGATCTGGAGAAGATTGAAGCATCAAAGGATTCACTTGAAGCAAATCAGGCTATGCAACTATCTATGCTGGAAGCACAGGTTGAAACTAACCAGGCTCAAATGGAAATCAGCATGCTCGATTCAATACAGCTGAAATTTGCACCTGAGGTAAAACGAAAACTTCTCACTCTGGAAATGGAGAAGGTGAAAATTGAAAAAATGAAACTTGAAAAAAAACTTGCAGCCCAGAAGAAAATTACAAGTTCAGAGCTCTCGCAGATCGGATCACGTATTGCGATGCAGAAAAATCAAATCCAGATGTTTCAAAGTCAGATAAATTCTCTTTATATAGTTGCCCCATCCGACGGATTTGTTATCCATGCTGAAATGCCATCATTTCAGATTAATGGAGGTTCGACAATTGGCGGGAAAATTGAAGAGGGAAGCAAGGTATATTACACTATGCCTTTATTGCAGATTCCTGATATATCCAAAATGCAGGTCTCTGTTGAGGTGCCTGAGGCTGATTATAAAAGAATAAACAACGACCAGAAGGTTGAAATTAAGATTGAGTCAGTTTCAAACCTTGAAACGACTGGAAAAGTAATCAGAAAGTCACTTGCAACGAAAAACCCAGATGAAAAATCACAAATCAAACTATATGAGGTTATTATAAGTGTAGATAGTTGTGATTCCAGTATGAAACCGGGCTTAAGTGCTTCATGCAGGATTATTGTGGATGAAGTGAAAGACACAATTGTTGTGCCATCAGCTGCAATTTTCATGAAAGACAGTACAAAAGTTGTATATGTAGCAAAAGACAAAAAATATATACCTGTTCCAATAGAAACCGGCATATCAAACAGTTCCGAGAGCATCGTATCAAAGGGACTAAAAGGTAATGAGAAAATTGCCCTTATGGAGCCTCCTTACTTTTTAATATCTCATGAATCGAGGTCTTATAATTCTGTCAGGAATCAGTCTTCTTCAGGCAAAAATGACACTATTAAAAAAGATTCAATAAACAAAATTGTGTTACTGAAAAAATAACCGGAAATCATTCGTAAAACAATATGATAATGAAGAAAGTAATTATTCTCCTTTTATTTATAGGACTTATTTCGTGTCATGGGAAAAAATCAGTTCTGGAAGTACAGACAACCCATGTTAAAAAAGGCACATTCACTGAAGAATTGACTGAGGTTGGAAATGTGAAAGCCGTTAACTCTACCAACATAAATGCTCCAAATATTTCATACAGGTATGGAGGTCTTAAAATAACCAAAATAACTGCAGATGGGAAAGAAGTTACAAAAGGCGACACTGTCATTGAATTTGATCCTTCAGAAATAAAAAAGGCCATAATCAATGCCCAGCAGCAACTGGAAATAGCAAATGCCGAACTTGAAAAATTAGAGGCTACTCAACAATCAGAAATAGAAGATCTTGAATCAGATCTGGAAACATCGCGTATATCACAGGAGATTTCGAAAATCAATTTAGAGCAAGCTATCTATGACTCGGAGGTATCAAAGAAAGAGATCAATCTTAAACTTGAAACAGCAAATATTGCTTTGGCCCATGCAAAAGAGCAGATTGAGAACAAGAAAAAGATTCAGAAAGAGGAAATTTATCAAAAAACATTAAATATTAAACAATTAACAGCTACTCTTGATGATGCCACACGGTCTGTAAACAGTCTTTTTGTGATAAGTCCAAACAGTGGAATAGCTATACTTAAAGATAACTGGATGACAAATCAGAAATGGCAGATAGGAGATCAGCCTTGGTCCGGGACTTCATTAATAGAGCTTCCTGACATGGATGCAATGATGGCCGAGGTAAAAATCAATGAGGTGGACATAGCAAAAATCTCTCCGGGACTTAAAGTCGAGATTAAACCTGATGCATTTTCTGATTCAATTTTTAAAGGCAAGGTTATATCCGTTGCCAATCTTGCACAAAATAAAGACTCAAAATCAAAGATTAAAATATTTCCTGTTCAGATTGCAATAGACGGAAAATCAAAAAGCTTGTTGCCTGGTTTGACGGTAAGCTGCAAGATTATAATAAGGGAAATTCCCGGAGTAATCTATATCCCTATTGATGCAATTTTTAAGGATCAGGCAAATGACTTTGTTTACGCAAGGACAAACTCAGGCTTTAATAGAAAGCCTGTAAAAATCGGACCGGAAAATTCTGATTTTGCCATAATTTTAGATGGGTTAAAGGAGAATGAAGAGCTTGCATTGACCGATCCTTATCTAAACAAAGAAGAAACCAAAGCCCAAACTAAAAACAAATAACCAGCTTTTCATCTGAATTATCCTTCTTCGATAAATGAAAATATTTTCCTGATGCTCACTCAAAAGATTAGAAAATACAATGAATAAACGAAAAAGATTATTTCTGATTTCCCGGTTTTTCAATTGTAAGACAAATTCTATTTTGTTTCTGTTATTGATCTCCTTGTCATTTTCCTGCAGTAAAGACACGAATGAGGTTTTTACAGTTATGTCCGGGTCATTCAGACAGTCAATTAAGCAGGCGGGTGAACTTGAAGCTGTAAAGGCATCTTTTATACCTATGCCTAGTATCGACTGGCAATATGGCTACCAGTTTAAAATAATCGGATTGGCAGAACATGGCAAAATTGTCCATAAAGGTGACTCTATTCTAAAACTTGATCCTACTTCTGTTTATAAGTTCATAATTGAACGGGAAGATATGCTTGAAAATGAGCTGGCAGATGAAAAAAAGCAAGTCGTACAGAGTGAAAATAGTATACAGGAACTTACTGCTCAGCTCAAAATCGAACAGGCTGCCTATGATCTTAAAAAGCTTGAAGTGGATAGAAGCAAATTTGATTCTGATATCAAAAAAAGAATTAAGGAGCTTGAGTTTCAGCAAGAGACCATAAAACTTAATAAAGTAAAACGTAGTCTGGACCTCAAACCTAAACTTGATGATTATGACCGTCATATTCAGAGAATCAAGGTTGTGCAACGCCAAAATGAGCTGAATAATGCAAAAGAAGCCCTGAAGCTGTTTCTCTTAAAGTCCCCGCTTGATGGCATCTTTCAGGTTGCAGTTAACGAATGGACCGATAATCCCCAGATGTGGAAAGTAGGTGATAGTCCATATCAGGGCCAGTTACTTGCAAGTATTCCCGATGTTACCAGAATGAAAGTAAAAACCTATATAAATGAGTCTGATGTAAAAAGAGTGTATAAAGGAATGAAAGTTATTGTGAGACTCGATGCCCTTCCTTCCGTGCCTTTTAACGGAAGTATATCCGAAATCAGTAAAGTATGTGTAGCGCGTGAGAAAGAAAAAGTCTTTAATATAGTCGTTCTGATTGACGAATCTGATCTTCGTCTTAAACCCGGGATGACAGTCAATTGCGAGTATATTCTGTATGAATCAGATAAAAATATGTTTGTACCAAATAATTGCCTGTTGAAGGAAAGAGGTCACTCATATATTTTTCTTAAGAAAGGAAGATCAGTGCGAAAGGTTGAAGTGCAGGCCGGTGCAGTAAATATTAATCATACTGTTATTGCCGGTGAAGTGAAACCCGGCCAGAAACTGGTACCTTTTAATGATGTACTAAATTCAAAAAATCTTTAATTATGCATTATGCAGAAAATTTGAATATTGCCAAATTAGGCCTGATAGATCATAAATTCAGATCCTTCCTTACTATGCTAGGAATTATTTTTGGAACAGCATCAGTCATTGCAATGGTCTCAATAGGAGAGGGAGCAAAAAAACAAGCTATCTCAAAATATAAGGATCTGGGCATAAACAATATTATAGTGCGTGATAAGGATTTAACTGATCCTGAGCTTGAAGCGGTTCGGATGAAATTTTCGCAGGGACTTTCCATTAAGGACGCAGAAGCAATTCGTGAGATTGTTCCGGGTGTTTCAGATGTTGCTCCTCAGTCTGAAGTAAAAATGGAAGCAAAATACGCTGATAAATCATCTAAAGCAACAGTCATTGGAATAACGCCGGCTATCCTTAAAATACTTAATTACCAGACTGATAAAGGGCAGTTTTTAACTGATGACCAATATCAGCGCCAGCTTAAAGTCTGTATTCTTGGATCTGCAGTTGCACGATCACTTTTTGGTTATGATAATCCGATTTCACAGAGTGTAAAATTAGGTGATCAGTGGTTTGAAGTTATTGGTGTAATGCAAAATAAAGCACTTTTTACCGAAACAGTTGGTGAACTTGCAGCACGCGATCTGAACAATGACATTTATATTCCTCTGTCAACTTTCACCAGGAGAATACCACGGGATAATCAGTTTTCAAGCGAAGTGAAGCAGCTGACTGTCAAGCTTGATAAATCTGACCGTCTTGTGGAGTCAGCTTCTGTAATAAGAAGTATCCTGATGCGGCGCCATTTCAGCAACGATGATTTCAGCATAATTGTTCCATATGAATTACTAAAACAGGAAGAAAAAGAGAGAAGAATATACAATCTTTTACTGGCTTCTATTGCTGCAATCTCTCTTGTTGTTGGAGGTATCGGCATTATGAATATAATGCTTGCTTCCGTTCTGGAAAGAACAAATGAAATTGGCATTCGCCGGGCAATTGGCGGGAAAAAGTCAGATATTATGAGCCAGTTCATTACGGAAGCTGTCGTTCTTAGCATCTCCGGCGGAATTATTGGAGTGATTCTGGGAATTACATTATCTCTTGGAATTTCACTTGTTACGGATGTTCATACAAGCCTTACTTTTTATTCAATAGTCATTGCTTTTAGTTTCTCAGTTATCGTTGGAATTACATTCGGATACCTGCCTGCCAAGAATGCTGCAAACCTCAAACCAATCGAATCTATACGGCATGAGTAGGAGTGAGGAGTAAGGAGTAAGGAGTAAGGAGTAAGGAGTAAGGAGTAAGGAGTAAGGAGTAAGGAGTAAGGAGTAAGGAGTAAGGAGTAAGGAGTAAGGAGTAAGGAGTAAGGAGTAAGGAGTAAGGAGTAAGGTAAGAGAATACAGACACATTCCCCTCCCCGGAGGGGTTAGGGGTGGGTTTTTGGAGAGGAATAAGGGACTGATAAACGATAAACAATAAACGATAAACAACCAGCAACACTTAAAATAAATTCAAATGCGCCGTTTACTAAATTCAGTTTCAGTTTTTTTATTATCCATTTTCATTTCGTATAATATTTTTTCACAACAAGTCTATAATCTTGACTTGCAATCGAGCATAGAGCTTGCAAAAGAAAAAAGCAAAACAATGCTTATGTTGCAGCAAAATCTGAAAAAAGCGTCCTTCGATCTGAAAGCAGCAACAAGCAGTTTCAAGACTCATGTGACAATGGACATGATTCTGCCACAGTACACTGAAACAATAACTTCGTTTACTGATACGGCGGGTGTTACATATTACCCGATACGTCAGAACACAATGAATGGATATCTGACAATAACCCAGCCTCTTCCCACAGATGGTTCATTATATATTCGCTCAGGGGCTGTGAGTCTTGCTGATTACAATGCAAAAGATCGGAGTGCCCAGATTTCTTCGAGCATAGGTTTCCAGCAGCCTATAGCAGCTTTCTTTGGATATAATCAGCTGCAATTGGGGTTTAAACAGGCAAAACTTGCATTTGATCTTTCTCTGAAACAACTGAAAAGAGCTGAACTTGATCTGGTTTACTCAGTAAGTCAGAGTTTTTTCATTCTTCTTTCTGATCATGAACGACTTAATATAGCTAAGATAAGTCTTGGCAACCAGCAGGAAGCCTATGATATTGCACAAAGCAAGTATAAGGCCGGACTCATCCGTGAAGTTGATGCATTGCAGATGGAAGTTGATTTAAGCGAAGCCATTAATAACTATGATATCGCCGGAGTAGAATATAATGCTCAAAACTCTCAATTCAAGGAAGATTTAGGTATAGATCTGCGTGATAGTGTGATCATAAAAAGCGATCTCAGTTATAATCCGGTTAATGTGGATGTTGAAAAGGCTGTCGCACTTGCACTTCAAAATCGGTTGGAATTGAAAGAAAATGAGATTAATATTGAGTTGTCACAGATGGAAATAAAAAGGAGAAAAGCCAATGGAAGAATCAGCGGTAATATACTCTTAAACTACAACTTTATTGGTGTTGATCAGAGCAAACTGCCAATTCCCATAGAAACATCATTCAATAATACATGGCAGAACCTGAATAGTCGTCGGGGTAGTTTTGGCGTTGGTCTTACTCTCAGCATCCCGATTATCGATTGGGGGGAGAACAGGGCAAAGGTGCATAGTGCCCAATCAACTTTGGAATTAAATAAAATTCAACAGGATTATGAAAAAATTGAAATTGAAAGAGATATCCGGACAACGGTTAACCGATTACAAAGCAGTCTGAGAAGGTTGCAACTACTTGATAAAAACGTGGTAGTAGCTGAAAAAAGTTTTGACATTTCCCGTAAGAGATATGCAAATGGTGACATTGAAAGTCAGGCAATGGCTCTGGAAAGAGACAGACTCAATAACGCCTATTTATCCCGACTCGATTCATATATTAATTATAAGCTTCTCCTGTCAGATGTGATGCGTAAGACATTTTTTGATTTTGAGAAGAATGTTTCGATGATAGATGAGTCAGAATAAAAATCAAAAATCAAAAATCAAAAATGCAAATATCAAAATATGTTATAGTTAGTAATTATTAACATAAAATTACTATGGGAAGCTTTTCTGATGATTTGTCAGATCGTTTTATGAATTTAGTAATTAATATTATAAAGCTCGAAAGAGGACTTATTAAAACCTATTCCGGTCGTCATATTTTTGGCCAGCTTTTTAGAGCCGGTACTTCTGCAGGAGCAAATTATGAAGAAGCTGGAGCCGGTGAAAGTAGGGCAGATTTTATTCACAAGATGCAAATAGTTCTTAAAGAATTGCGTGAATCATATTTTTGGATAAAACTAATATTTGAATCCAACTTGATTTCTAAAGAGGATGAGGTTCTGAAATTTCTTTGTTCTGAATCAAAGGAATTAACCAACATCATTGCTAAATCTGTTATTACTGCAAAATCAAAAGTTGAGAAGGCTTAAAATTAAAAGCGTGCATCTTGCATTTTGCAATTTACATTTTGCATTTTCTTTTTATTTCTTTATCGAATCATAAATCGCCTTTAATATCTCCGATCTTATATTCAGATTATACAATTCTTCATTACGTCTCGTAGGGTTGACTCTGTTGCACAGGAAAACATATGATATTTCATAAACAGGATCAACCCATACAAATGTGCCAGTATAACCAGAATGCCCGAAACTCTCAGGTGAGGCTTCTTTTGTTGGATACGATTCCGATTCTGACAGCTGTGCATTATTCAAAAGCGGCTTGTCAAACCCAAGGCCTCTTCGGTTATTATTTTCAGGGAACTGGACCTTTGTATATTCTTTCATCACGTTCCTGCCAATAATTTGCTGACCTCCATATTCACCCATCCTGCGGTAGAGTTCCATGAGCTTCATAAGATCATTTGCATCTGAAAACAAACCGGCATGGCCTGAAATTCCCCCCTGCATAGCTGCAGCTTCATCATGAACGGTTCCATGCAAAAGTTGTTTCCTGAATAGTGAGTCATATTCGGTTGGAACTATCCTGTCAATTGGAAATTTTTTATAAGGGTTAAATCCCATTTCCATAGCACCAATTTTTTTATAGATGCTGTCTGTCACGAATTCATACCATTTCCGGCCGGTCAGCCTGTTTATTATTTCAGGTGCAATAATAAATGTAAGATCAGAATAGACATACTTTTTCGCTCCAAGTTTACTCTTCTTAATTTCTTTGAACATCTTCTTTCTGTAATTCTTGTAAATGTAAAGGCCCTGGGCTACCTCAATAGGATATCTTCTGCCTGGATCTAAACTGAATGTCCGTGGTTTGAAGTCTCCGTCCTTTTTAATGGTTTCTTTCCAGAACTGAATGAAAGGTGTTAACCCTGCCTGGTGTGTGAGAAAATCTCTCATCCCGATATTCCCTTTATTTGTCCTTTTGAAATCAGGCAGGTAGAATCCAAGCGTTTTGTCAGGATCGAATTTTCCTTCCGTATTGAGAAGCATTAAACCGGGAAGTGTGGACGAAATCTTTGTAATAGAGGCCAGATCGTAGAGATCGTCATCTTTTACCGCTATCCGGTCATCATATGTCTGGTATCCATATGCCTTCTGAAATACAACAACGCCCTTCCTGGCAGCCATTACAACACATCCCGGATAGGCTTTCGCTTTCAGGCCTACATTTACGATTGAGTCAATTTTTGAGTTCAATATTTTTGAGGATAATCCTGCATTTTCAGGAAATCCATACTGCATACGTATGTTTCCCGGTGTCGTAATTCCATAACCATATGGCCAAGTATTATTTATGGTCACCGGAAGTGCACCGTTAGCTCCGATGCCTCCGAAAATAATCTGGGCGGAGACATCCTCAGTGTAATCATTTTCCTGATAGGCAAGGAGAAGTCCATCCGCTTTCTGCAGAACCGGCACTTTATCAAGTCCGTAAGGATTGCCAAACCATGTAATAATGGTTTTATTATTGAGAATAAGTTTTTTAAGGAAGCTGATCAACTCAGGTTTTATTCCGAATCCCATGTTAGGTCGCTGATCAAGACCAAAAACTCCTCCGATAACTAAATCATATCCCGAAAGTTTTTTTAATAATGCTTTTGTTGCCAATGAATCGGCAGGATCAATAAAATACTGATCTGCAGGAAAATAGCTTGAAAGTCTCTTCTGATATGACGACACATTGTTGCGGTTGATTGCCAGACTTGCAATTTTAATGCTCCTGAGATCTCTAATTGGAATAATATCGTTGTTATTTGTCAGGAGTGTCAAAGCATTTGCATAAAGATCTCTTATTAAGGCCTTTGAACTGGCTGGTGATAGATCTTTGTCAATATTTTCATCATTGATAATCACTGGTTTATTTAACCCTGACCAGTATTTAAGAGCAAGAACTTTTCTGCATTTAAAGGCGATATCGTCTGCGGTAAGTTTCTTTTGTTCTATATAATTTTTTGTTTCTCTTATGGTGGCTTCAACGTCAGTTACAAACTCAGCTACATCGTTTCCTGCTTCAAGAGCTTTGGCATCAGCTTCCCCCGGTTTAAAATATTTTGTTACGCCCTTCATGTTCATAGCATCAGTAACAATAAGTCCTTTGAATCCAAGATCATTTTTCAGGAGACCCGTAATAATCAAATGTGAAAGAGTGGAAGGAAGTCCGGTAGTTGTATCCAGTGATGGCAGATTGAGATGAGCTACCATTATACTTCCTATACCGCCGGCAATTAATTTCCGGAAGGGATATAGTTCAACACTGTCAAGTCTGGCTCTATTGTGAGATATAAGGGGTAAATCGAGATGAGAATCAACATTTGTATCGCCATGTCCGGGGAAATGTTTTCCGGTCGCAAGAATACCATTATCCTGTAGTCCCCGCATGTACATCATCCCTTTCCTGGTCACACTCTCCCTGTTTTCTCCAAATGAACGATAGTTTATAACCGGATTCCGGGCATTAACATTAATATCGAGAACAGGAGCAAAATTTACCTGCATGCCCAGTCTTTTGAACTGTGAGGCTACTGCTTTCCCAAACTGGTAAATGAGTGAATCATTTTTTATTGCTCCCATTGTCATCTGATATGGGAATTTACTGACATTTTCAAGTCTCATGCCTGCTCCCCATTCAGCATCAAGGGCTATGATAAGAGGTACCTTTGAGATTTTCTGGTAAAAATTTGTCAGTTCTATTTGCTTAGAGGCTGTTCCCTGGAAAAATACAATTCCTCCAACACCATATTTTCTGATAATATCTGTTACTTCAACTTCATGCGAAATATCACTGTTGGAATAACCGGCGATCCATATACATTGTGCTATCTGCTGATCAATTGTAAGTGTATTCATTACAGAATCTACCCAGGGATGATTCATATATTTTAAAAACGGAGGATCTATATTTTGCGATCTGGCAGGAATTACGGAGATCAATATCAAAATCAGAGCGAACAACAGACTTTTTATTTGCATGATTTATTTATGGCTATCAATTATCAAAATATTTGAAAATCAAAAGTAACAATTATTGTTCTCCTTTGTGAACCTTAGTGCCGACCTTTGTTAACACAAAGGAAAACACAAAGGGTCTCAAAGGGAAGAAATTTAATTATTTGAATTTCACTGTTGAAGAATTCTTTCTCACCCATCCCTTTTAAAGCTTTAAATCAGCTTTAATTATTATTTTTACCGTATAATATCTGATCTGTTTTATGGCTAAAACCAGCGGAAGGTTAGCTTCTCTCGATATTTTCAGAGGATTAACCATTGCATTCATGATCATTGTTAATGACCCGGGAAGCTGGCAGTTCGTTTATCCCCCTCTGAGACATTCGGAATGGAACGGTTGTACTCCGACTGATCTGGTCTACCCGTTTTTTCTTTTTATTGTCGGAATATCTATGTATTTCTCATTGAAAAAATATGGGAGTGAACTTAATGGTAGCTCAATCTTCAGAATATTTCGCAGAACTGTTACCATATTTGCGATTGGATTATTACTGACAATATTTCCATATTTCGGGATGGATTACTCGAAACTGAGAATTATGGGAGTTTTACAACGCATTGCTTTGGCATATGGTGTTGGTTCATTAATCTGTCTGGCTGTCAGAAAAAATTACCTCTGGATAGTAGTCACAATAATGCTGCTTAGCTATTGGGGACTGCTTGTCCTGTTTGGAGGAAACGAACCTTTTAGCCTTCAGGGTAATTTTGTGCTTAAGGCCGATCTGGCTATCCTTGGTAAAAATCATCTTTATACCGGGTTTGGAATCCCCTTTGATCCAGAAGGGTTATTAAGTACCATTCCTTCGATATGCACAGTTATTATAGGTTATTTCATTGGAGGGCTGGTAGGTGAAGGATCTGCATCCTGGAAGACTGCATTAAAACTGATCCTGTTCGGCGCTGCTTCATTTGGTCTTGGATATCTATGGAATTTAATCTTTCCGATAAATAAGCCGTTGTGGACAAGCTCCTATGTTTTATATACCGCCGGAATTGGAATGGGTGTTTTTTCGATTATATATCTGGTTGCTGATGTTTTCAGTTTTCAGGCTCCCGGAGCTTTCTTTAGGGTTTTTGGAACAAATGCTTTGTTTTCATATTTTCTTGCAGGAATCTGGATCAGAATGCTGTTATTCATTCAGATCCATTCTGGTACTGGCAAAATAAATCTGTATGATTGGTTCTATGAAAAAGTATGCGTGCCTGTTGCAGGTAATATGAATGGCAGTCTGTTGTTTGCATTAATCCAAATGTTCATAATCTGGGGTGTCGCATTGATTTTGTACAGAAAGAAAATTATGATAAGACTTTAAATCGTGCGTGAGGCATGAGGCAGGAGGAGTGAGTAAAAAGGTAACGAAAAACGACAAACGACAAAGAATGAAGGAAATAGACGTAGTCCTGGATGGATATAAAGAATTATTCGGTGGTTCCGGCATAAAGATATCTGCCTTACCGCAATCGGGCTCTGATAGAAAATATTTCAGAATTGCCGATGGAAATAAAACTGTTATCGGTGCCTATAACCCGGTTCCGGAAGAAAATGAGGCATTTATCGGTTTCACCAAACATTTCATATCCATGGGGCTTCCGGTACCGGAGATCTTCGGATATCTGCCTGCGAAATTTGTTTATTACCTTAAGGATCTGGGTGATATGAATATGTTTACATGGCTTCAGCATAAAAGCTATTCGACAGGTTTTGACAGCGAAGCGGAAGATCTGTATCGCAAAGTCCTTGAAAAACTAATATTGTTCCAGATAAAAGGGATAAATGGCCTCGATCTGGAACTTTGTTATCCTCATAAAAGTTTCGACAGACAGTCGATGATGTGGGATATGAATTATTTTAAATACATGTTTCTGAAACTTGTTGCTGTTACTTTTAATGAACGCCGTCTGGAACATGATTTTAACCTCTTGGCCGATTTTCTTCTGCAGACAAAGCAGGACTATTTCCTGTACAGGGATTTTCAGTCAGCTAATGTTATGATATTCAATGGTGAACCATGGTTCATTGATTACCAGGGTGGACGAAAAGGGGCTCCACAATATGACGTTGCCTCATTACTTTATGATGCGAAAGCTCATATCCCTGAGCAGTCACAGAAACGGTTACTCGACACACATGTCGATAATTTCTGCTCTGTAACCGGAGAGAGTAAGGATGAATTCAAAGGATACTATGCAGGATTCAGTATGATCAGGTTAATGCAGGCTCTTGGAGCCTTCGGATTCAGAGGTCTCTATGAGAAAAAGCCGACTTTTACAGGGAGTATTGTTCCTGCTGTGAAACTTCTGATTCAGATTATTGATTCAGAAAATATGCCCATAACGCTGCCTGAATTGTTTCAGACAATAAAACTGGTACCGGATGTCCCGATTTACAGAGCTCTGGAGTCTGAGGAAAATGTCGGATAATAATTAAAGAATTGGTACAAGTCCTGATAGCTACCTAATATTTCACAATTCATGTAACACAAGTATTAAGAAATAGATTAGTATACTTTTCAAGTTTATTACCCCCTTCCCATCCTTCCCCCAAGGGGGGACCGACCGTCAAGAAATTAGCCCTTTGGCTAATTTTAGGGAGGGGCCAGTATGAGAGGTGGCTAACGCGGCAGTCTGGCGCCTTCGCTAAAATTGCCTACAAGGCAATTTTCATACGCTCGGCCCTCCCTTGGGGGAAAATGAAAGGGGTAAATGAAGGCAAGAAAGACAAGAATTTATGAAGAATTATATAGCGATCGTGAAGGCAAAGAGATCATAAAGTTTAAATTAATAAGAACATCAGGCATATGAAGGCAATGATATTTGCTGCGGGAATGGGAAAAAGACTGGGAAAGATAACTGAAAGTATCCCCAAGGCACTTGTAGACATAAATGGGAAAACCGTTCTTCAGAGGGCAGTTGAAAAATGTTCTTCAGCCGGTTTCAATGACATTATTATCAATGTCCACCATTTTGCTGACCAGGTTGAGGACGAAGTAAAAAAACTAAATAAGGCAGGATTCAGAATATCAGTTTCCGATGAAAGAGATGGATTGCTTGAGAATGGAGGAGGACTTTATAAAGCCCGCGACTTTTTTGATAATGAACCATTCCTACTATACAATGTGGATATAATTTCAGATCTTGATCTTTCAGTTCTTTACAGATTGCATTTGGAAAAGAAAGGGATAGCAACCCTGGCCGTCCGGCATCGTACCGGAAAAAGATTTCTTCTGGTTGATAATGAAGGTCAGATGCGAGGTTGGAGGAATATTTTCACCGGAGAGCAAATTCCTGCTGACATAAATAACGAAGGCCTTACGGAAATAGCATTTTCAAGCATGCACATTGCAGAACCAGAGATTTTTAATTATATGCATGAAGGAATCTATTCAATGATTACTTTATACCTTAATCTGTTGCCCGGGCATAATATCTATACACTGAAACACGATGAAGGCTACTGGGTAGATGTGGGTACGCCTGAAAGCCTTGCTTATGTGAGGGAGTTACTGGATAGCAATTAGAAGGCAGAAGGCAGAAGGCAGAAGGCAGAAGGCAGAAGGCAGAAGGTAGTAGGTAGTAGGTAGTAGGTAGTAGGTAGTAGTAGTAGGTAGCAACCAGCAACCAGCTTTAAAGCTTCCAGAAAGCTCTTGTGAATATTGTAAATACCGTAATAATCTCAAGCCTTCCAATAATCATCAATAGGCTGAGGATGACTTTTGCTGCTTCCGGTAGTCCCGAAAAATTGCTCAGAGGACCGACTGATCCCAGACCGGGCCCAATACCAGCCATGCAGGTAGCTGCAGAGCTTGAAGCAGTAATGGGATCAACCCCTGTAAAAACAATTATTACTGTACCCAGAACGAAAAGGAACAGGTACAATACTACAAATGATAGAATTGATATATTGGTATTCTCTGTGAGACTTTTTCCATTCAGTTTAATGAAAGAAATAGACCTTGGGTGGTTTAGTTTCACAAAAATATTTTTAATATTTTTAATAACAATCAGATGTCTGGCCATCCTAATGCCCCCACCGGTTGATCCGGTACTGGCACCTGAAAACATAAGAAGGAATATTAAGAACAGAGCAGCTCCCGGCCATAATAAATAATTAGCAGAAGTAAGTCCGGTGCATGTGATCACTGAAATAATCTGGAAAAACCCTTCACGGAATGATTCTTCCAGTGTCTGTGTTGAATTTATGTGAAGAATTATTGTTGCAATTGTTCCGGCAATAAGGACTACTGCCAGATAGAACCACAGTTCTTCATTCTGTTTTACTTTCTTGAAGTTACGTTTAACTATGTAATAATAAATTACCTGGCTGGTTCCTGCAAGAAGCATGAATATCATAACAATATACTGGCTATAAGAACCAAAATGAGCAAGACTGTTGTTTTTAGTTGAGAATCCACCTGTGGCAACTGTACTGAAGGAATGGCAAATACTATCGAAAAGATTCATGTCGCCTATGTTCAAAAGCAATATTTCCGCAAGAGTCAGTCCAAGATAAATAAACAGAATCCGGAAAACGATTGCCTTTGTTTTAGCATGGATCTTCTCTCGCATGCTCGATTCAAGAGTGAACAACTGGTATCCTGTAGCCTTTATGGATGGCAATATTATTATGAGGATAACGATCATTCCTATTCCACCTATCCAGTGAGTCAGGCTCCTCCAGAAAAGAATTGAATAAGGCAGTGCTTCTATGTTTTGAATTATTGAGGAACCTGTTGTTGAGAAGCCTGAAGTTGACTCAAAAAAAGCATTAACAAATGAAGGAATTGTGCCGCTGATCAGGTATGGGAGTGATCCTAATACAGAAAAAACAATCCACGATAAAGTAACTGCCAGAAATCCATCCCTGTTACTGAATTTTTCAGAATCAGCACCTCTTGATATCAGGTAACAAATTGCTGACAATATTAATGTTATCGCACCTGAAACTAAAAAAGGAACTGCCGATTCGTGATAGATGAGTACAACCGGCAGACAGAAAAAAAATGAAATAGTTTCAATCAGGAGGATTGTACTAAATATTCGGATAATCAGTAAAGGATTGATCAGCTTCATGCTCAGGTTAAGGTCAAATAAGATTGCAAATATACAGAATAAGTTTTGTACTATGTTTCTTCCTTATTTATCATAAATTTCTAATACATTTTGAATTAATTAACCCCATGGATTGGTCATTTTTATGTCTTATATTTGGATTGTTAAAAAGAATAAATTGAGTTTCTTCGTTTACCCTGGCCCCAAGGGGAGCGAAGAAACTCAATTCATTGCTCATATCAAGCAGATAATGATTGATTTTTAACTATTTAATAATTTCATGCAAATATCGGAAATATGGGAAAAGTTTTAGTTATAGGAGCCGGCGGTGTGAGCTCGGTTGTTGTTCATAAAATGGCATCATTGCCTGAGGTTTTCACTGAAATAATGTTAGCAAGCAGAACAAAATCAAAATGTGATGCTATTGCGAAAAGAATTGGAAAAGATCGGATCAAAACTGCTCAGATTGACGCTGATAATGTTCCTGAGCTTGTAAAACTCATAAAATCATTTAAGCCTGACATTGTTGTAAACGTAGCCTTACCATATCAGGACCTTCATATTATGGATGCATGTCTTGAGACAGGTGTTGCTTATCTTGACACGGCTAATTATGAACCTCTTGATGAGGCTAAATACGCTTACGGATGGCAATGGGCCTATATTGATAAGTTTAAGAAAGCCGGAATTACAGCTATTCTCGGTTGCGGGTTCGACCCCGGGGTTACGTCAATTTATACCGCTTATGCCGCCAAACACCATTTTGATGAAATGCAATTCCTTGATATAGTTGATTGTAATGCAGGCGATCATGGGAAAGCATTCGCAACTAATTTTAATCCGGAAATAAACATAAGGGAAGTCACTCAGAAAGGTAAGTACTGGGAGAATGGGAAGTGGGTAATGACCGAACCGCATGAAATTCATAAACCATTGAATTATCCTGAAATAGGACCAAAAGAATCATATCTTATATATCATGAGGAGCTTGAATCGCTTATTAAAAATTTCCCTTCATTGAAAAGAGCAAGATTCTGGATGACATTTGGCCAGGAGTATCTTACGCATCTCCGTGTAATTCAAAATATTGGTATGGCAGGAATCGAACCTGTGATGTATGAAGGCAGAGAGATCGTTCCTATTCAGTTCCTAAAAGCTGTTCTTCCTGATCCGGGCGAACTTGGAGAGAACTACAAAGGACAGACATCAATAGGATGCAGGATAAAAGGAGTAAAGAACGGGGAAGAAAAAACCTACTATGTCTATAATAACTGCAGCCATGAGGCAGCATATGCCGAAACAGGAGCACAGGGTGTAAGTTATACAACCGGTGTACCGGCAGCAATTGGAGCCATGATGTATCTTAAGGGAATATGGAAGAAGCCTGGTGTATTTAATGTTGAGGAGTTCGATCCCGATCCGTTTATGGCAGAATTAAACAGGCTTGGTTTACCCTGGGTTGAACTGCATAATGTTGATCTCGAGTTTTAAAGGCACAGAGCACGGAGCTCATGGCTCAGGGCTAAAATTGAACTCTCTGTGATCTCTGTGCTTCTCTGTGTAACTCTGATAGTTCTTCAAATTTTATAACGCAATAAATGGCAATAGATTATAAAAAGGTTCCGTCGCCATGTTATGTGATTGACGAGGAAAGATTCCGTAAGAATCTTGCCTTAATTAAGCATGTCTCAGATGAATCAGGAGCTGAGATTATTCTTGCATTTAAAGGATTCGCAATGTGGGGCGTTTTCCCTATACTGAAAGAATATATTTCAGGAGCCGCAGCCAGTTCAGCTGATGAAGCAAGGCTTTGTTTTGAAGAAATTGGATCCCCGGCTCACACATATTCGCCTGTATATAAGCAAAATGATTTTAATTCAATACTTAAATACAGTTCTCATATTACTTTTAATTCCCTTGAACAGTTCAGAAAATTTTTTCCTGAATTAAAAAAACATCCGAAGATTTCTGCCGGATTAAGAATAAATCCTGAATTCTCAGAAATTAGTCATGGATTGTATAATCCTTGTTCTCCGGGATCGAGGTTGGGGATAACAGCCGATGACCTGCGGGATGGTTTACCTGAAGGAATCGAAGGACTTCATTTTCATGTGCTTTTTGAATCTGACTCTCTTGCACTTGAAAAGGTGCTGAATGTAGTAGAGGATAAATTTGGAAAATTTCTGCACCAGGTAAAATGGATCAATATGGGAGGCGGTCACCTGATGACAAGAAAAGGTTATGAAACAGATCATCTGATCAGAATTATTAAAAAATTCCGTGAGAAATCTGGTATTCATGTGATCCTGGAACCGGGTAGTGCTTTTGCCTGGGAAACAGGAGAACTTGTTTCAACGGTGGAAGATATTGTTGAAAACCAGGGAATAAAAACAGCAATTCTTGATGTTTCATTTACTGCCCATATGCCCGATTGTCTCGAAATGCCTTATAAACCAAAGATTGAAGGAGCAACTGATCCGGTTGCAGGTAAACCAACCTATCGCCTCGGTGGTAATTCATGTCTGTCAGGAGACGTTATGGGAGACTGGTCATTTGAAAGGGAACTCGTTCCTGGTGACAGGATCATTTTCCTGGATATGATACATTATACAATGGTTAAAACAACCACATTCAATGGGGTACATCATCCGTCAATCGGGATCTGGACAAAAGAAGGCAAGTTCAGTTTACTCAGAGAGTTTGGATACGAAGATTATAAAAATCGATTGTCATAACCCTAAACCCTTGCCCCCCAACCCCCCCCAAGGCATAGGCGTAAACCTAAGGAGTTGAATATAGTAAAATAGGGAAAGAGTTTAGTACAAAATAGAATGTAAAGTATTGAAATTAAGCCTGATACATTTCCCCTCCTTTTGAAGGAGGGGAAACTTTTTTATGCAGTATCTCAGTCATTCCCAAAGCTTAAGTTTACGCCTATGCCCTTTAGGGGGAAGGCCGCGTAGCGGCCAGGGGGTCGCTAACTTTGCTTACTTTGCGGTCAAAAAGTGCACATGAAAAGGGTTGAGTCACTTTTTCCTGTTAATCGTAATATCTGTTACAAACATTTTATCTGTGACAATAACGGCATTCACAATTTTTTCAGCAACCTCTGAAGGATCCATAAAACTGCTTATATCTCGATTCTGACCTGGTATTTTCCAAAAATCTGTTTTCATTCCTCCCGGATAGACCGCAATAATATTTCGTTTCGTGCCTTTCAGTTCAGTTCTCAGAGCTTCAGTATAACCTCTTGCTCCAAATTTCGCTGCACAATAGATAGTTTCTTCTGCTCGTCCAAGCAGGGCTGAGGTTGACATAATATTTACAATCGTGAGTTCATCGTCATCGGGAGTGATCCTGAGAATTTCAGAAGTCAGAAGAATCATGCCCTTAAGGTTGGCCTCAAAGATTCGGTCAATGAGTACTGCAGTTGAATTCTGAGCTTTTGTGAATAAGCCTATTCCTGCATTATTAATGAGGTATTCTACTTTCCATGAATTCGTACTCAGAAAGGTCCCTGCTTTTCTGACATCATCTTCGTTACCGATATTACATATCAAAGACTCAGCTGAAAAGTTTTTTCCGGATTTATTTAGTCTCAATTTGGCAGCATCCAGTTTTTCACTATTCCTTCCGAGAACGAGAACATTTTTCCCCGACCTGATAAACAGATCTGCAATCTCTAAACCCAGACCGCTGGTTCCGCCGCTGATTACTGATATTTTTTTCATACTTAAACTTTAATTTTTCAAATATATCCTTTATTTCTGACTGAGCATCCGGTTCTGTAGTATGATATTACCCCCTTTCCTGTTTCCCCCACGGGGGAAATGATGGTTTTACGAACAGTATTTAAATATCATTCAAAAGATATATTTGAAAGTGTTACAGCTTTTTATATTTTTGCGACTCAAATTTTCTTATGCATAAGAGCCGTGTAAAAACCTGGGCACATTTTTCACTTCTGGGAGCCAATATAATCTACGGCTTAAATTATGTTATTGCAAAGGAAGTTATGCCTATAAGTATAAGGCCATTTGCTCTTCTTTCTCTCAGGAGTATCTGCGGGGTTGCATTGTTCTGGATCACAAGCCTTTTTATGCCAAAAGAACAGGTAGACAGGAAGGATTTATTATATCTTTTTGGCTGCTCTTTCTTTGGAGTTGTTATTAACCAGACATTTTTTCTTGTAGGTTTAAATCTTACTACTCCAATAAATTCCTCTATTATACAATCCACAAACCCGATTTTTGCTTTTGTTTTTGCAGCTCTTATACTCCGGGAGAACATTACGTTTCTGAAAGGAACCGGTTTAGCAATCGGGCTTGCAGGGGTGTTGATGCTGATATTACAAAATGGTGTTCCGGATGTTGGCAGTTCAACATTCCTGGGAGATACATTCTCTCTTGTTAATACTGTAAGCTGGGCATTTTTCACTGTAATAATAAAGCGGATGCTTGAAAAATATCATCCTGTTACCGTTATGAAATGGGTCTTTTTATTCGGGATGCTTACAAATATACCTGCCGGCTATCATCAATGGAGTACTATGGATTGGTCGGCGATTAGTTCGACTGCGTGGCTCGAAATTGGATTTGTAATATTCGGGGCAACCTATCTTGGTTACCTGTTAATAGTTTTCGGCTTACGGCGCCTGAGCCCTACTGTTGTGAGTATTTACACATATATTCAGCCAGTTATTGCGGCGTATCTGGCAACAATTTTAGGACAGGATCATATTAGTATTGTTATGATTGTTTCAGCATTACTTATTTTTGCAGGAGTCTTTGTTGTCAGTTTCCAAAGGAAAAACAATTCAGTAAGCTGAAATCCATTAACCGCAAAGGTCGCAATCCCGAGCACTCGGGATACGCAAAGGTCGCAAAGAACTGAAATCGGAATGTTCTGACTTTGCGTGCTTTGCGCCTACTTAGCGTGCTTTGCGGTTAAAAGGATTTACTTTGATAATTCTGATGAATCTATTTATCTATAACTCCCGAGCCGATTACTTCTTCTCCATCGTACCAGGCAGCAAATTGTCCGGAAGCAATGCCTCTTTGCAGAGTTTCAAAAATGATGAAAATCCCGGTTTCCCGGCAAAATAATCTCGCTTTCTGTAAAGGCTGTCGATATCTTATACGAACCATGTAATCGTGACTTTCACCCGTATTCATTTTTAAATCAGTTCTTATCCAATGTGCCTCATCATTCCTGATAAATAATCCTTTACGGTTCAATCCTCGATGTGCCTGTCCTTCACCCACATAGACAATATTTTCAATAACATCGGTGCCAATTACGAACAGAGCTTCCTTATGACCACCGACATTCATGCCTTTTCGCTGGCCAATAGTAAAAAAATGAGCCCCATTGTGAATGCCTATAATTTCTCCTGATGCAGCTGTATATTTAACCGGTTCCGTAAGATTTGCCAGGATATCATCAGGTGTATCAATACCGGGCATTCCATCAGCAATTTCCTGATAGGACGGCATTTCCTTTATTTCAATAATATTCCCTTTTTTGGCTTCAAGCTTCTGTTGCAGGAATGTAGGGAGATGCACTTTTCCCACAAAACAGATTCCCTGGGAGTCTTTCCTGTGAGCAGTTGCAAGGCCTAGTTTCTTAGCTATTTCGCGAACCTCCGGTTTTGTGAGATTACCAATCGGGAAAAGTGCCGTAGCGAGTTGCTCCTGATTTACCTGACATAGAAAATAGCTCTGATCCTTATTAGTATCCTCTCCGGCAAGTAAACGATACACAATATCTTTTCCTGAATGTATTTCTTCTTTTCTGCAATAATGTCCTGTAGCAACAAAATCGCCACCCAGTTTTCTGACTTCTTCAGCGAAAGAATCGAACTTTATTTCCCTGTTGCATAGTACGTCAGGGTTTGGAGTGCGTCCTTTTTCATATTCGGCGAACATATAGTCAACAACCCTCTGGCGATAGGGTACGCTCAGGTCTACCTGGTAAAAAGGAATGTTAAGTTTTTTTGCCACCATCTCCGCGAACATAAGGTCATCTTCCCAATGACACTCGCTCTGAAGAAGTCCTGTCGTATCATTCCAGTTTCTCATAAATAAACCAGTAACGTCATAACCCTGTTCCTTCAGGATCCATGCTGCAACGCTGGAGTCAACACCACCTGATAATCCGACGACCACTTTTTTATTCACGGCGCAAAGGTAAGGAAAAAAAGCGGTAACTTTAGCCACTATGGGACAAGGTACATTGACCATTTACAGTGCATCAGCCGGGTCGGGTAAAACTTACAAGCTGACGGAAATTTATCTCGCTAATCTATTCCGATCGAGGTATAATTATCGTAAGATTCTTGCAGTAACCTTTACGAACAAAGCCACTGCTGAGATGAAGAACAGGATCCTCGATAATTTGCATAATCTTGCTACAAATAAAAAATGCGATTATCTTGAAGGCTTGATTAATTCAACCGGTAAAACGGAAGAGGCGATCAGAAATGAATCCGGAGAAATTTTAAATTCAATTCTTCACGATTTTTCAAGATTTTCAATTTCGACAATCGACAGTTTTTTCCAGAAAGTCCTTCGTGCCTTCACACGAGAGGCAGGCCTGCATTCGGGGTTCAATATTGAACTCGATCATAGTACAATACTCTCAGAAGCTGTTGATGAAATGATTGCATCTGCCGCCGATGATACTCAGCTGAGAAAATGGCTGACTTCTTATGCTATGTCAAATATTGATGAGGAAAAAAGCTGGAATCTTAAAGCGGGCATAATCAGACTTGCTGAAGAGCTTTTTAAAGAAAAATTCAAAATACTTTCAGAAAATGACCGTTCAAAACTCGAGGACAAGGAGTTTCTCCTCGAATATATCAAAAAGATCAGGACGGTAACTCATTCCTTTGAAACAAAGCTGGTTGAATTTGGAAAAAAGGCTGATGAGATCTATACATTGTATGATTTATCTGAAGAATTATTCTACAGGAAGGGACAGGGTATCCCAGGTCTTATAAAATCACTGGTTTCGGGAAATATAAGGGATCCAAACAGTTACGTTCGTGAAATTTGCAAAGATCCGCCAAGGTGGTCTACCAGCACTATTTCTGAACAGTTACAGACAGCGATAAATAATGGTCTTGATGAAATACTGAGGCAGGCGATTAAGTATTATGATGACAATATAACTATTTACAGAAGCGGAGTTGCTGTTCTTTCAAACATTTATGCTCTCGGAATATTATCTGATGTCGTGCATAATGTTCATCTGATCACCACATCCGAAAATAGTTTTCTTCTTTCCGACGCAGGGGAGGTCCTAAATCTCATTACCATGGAGGACCAGTCGCCTTTCATATACGAGAAGGTAGGAAACAGGTTTGAAAATTTTATGATTGACGAATTTCAGGATACTTCAGTGATACAATGGAATAATTTCAGACCATTGATTGAAAATAGTATGGCTGAAGGACACGATAACCTTGTCGTTGGTGATGTGAAACAATCAATTTACAGATGGCGAAACAGCGACTGGCAGATTCTTGGAAAGGTTCTTGTGAATATCACCGATAATAAAAGAGTTTTCAGCCAGCCATTAACAACAAACTGGAGAAGCAGATCGAACATCATTAAATTTAATAATAGTCTTTTTACAACAATTCCCGGCCAGATTGACAAGTCATTCAATGAATCCCTTCCGGTAAGCTTTAAGAAACTTTACTCGGAGGCTGTTCAGTCCGATCCGGTTAGGAACGAAGGAGGATATGTACGGCTGGAGTTCATTAAAAATGATGAAGAAAAAAAATGGGAAAAAGTCGTTCTTGAACGCCTACCGCATGAAATAGAATCACTTCAGGATAAAGGTTATAAGGCTTCCGATATCGGAATAATTGTGAGAGACGGACGCGAAGGATCCATGGTACTTAACGCATTGATTGATTATAATACTTTATATCTCTCAGAACAAAAGACTCATTATAATTTTAATGCGGTTTCGAATGACTCTTTATTACTTTCAAATTCGGTTGTAATTAATTTTATCATTGCAACAATTTCGGTAGTAAATGATCCGGATGATTACATCAGCAGGGCGATAATGCTACGATATTTCCTGATGTCAACAGGAAACACGGAAGCTGAAGAAGTTTCGCTTCAGAGTGATAAATTAATTGAAGTGTCCCGATCTTATTTCCCTGAGGGATATGAGGACATGCTTGATAAGATCAGGCAGTTGCCATTGTTTGAAGCAACAGAAGGTATTATCAGGTTTTTTGGTCTTGGAGAATTTTCCTCGAACATACCGTTTTTGAATACTTTTCAGGATTATGCTGTAAATTTCTCAGGTAGTAAAAATGCTGATATTCAGTCGTTTCTCGATTGGTGGGAAGAAACAGGAAAAAGGAAATCATTAGTTCTCCCGGGTAATCAGGATGCAATGAGAATATTAACTATTCATAAGTCAAAAGGGCTGGAATTCAAAGTTGTTATTTTACCATTTCTTTCCTGGACACTCGATCATATACCTTCCAAACAGCCAATTTTATGGGTTAAACCGGGTTCCTCGCCCTTTAACGATCTTGGGGTACTTCCTGTGAAATATTCCAAAGAACTGATGAATACTATTTTCGCAAATTATTACGAAGAAGAAAAGTATTCAATATACCTTGATAACATAAACCTGTTATATGTTGCACTTACAAGAGCAAAGGATGTATTAATCGGGTTTTCAGTTGATAATCCTAAGCATGAAAACACGATTGCCGGAGCCTTGAAAAATGCTATTACTTTACCTTCTGAATTAAAGGAAGATAACAACTTCAACCTGGCGAGTCATTATAATAGCGAAAAAAATATTTTAGAATTTGGTACAATTCCTGAAAATAAAGCGAAACTCTTTGCAAAGAATGACCTTATCTCTTTAAAATATTCAGTGAGTCAGACAATGGAATCGCTTAAACTTAAGCTTCATGGAGAAAATTACTTTTCTTCTGAAAACCAGGAAATCAGGAAGAAAATTAATTACGGGAAGCTGATGCATGAAGTCTTTGAAGGGATAAATTATGCATCAGATATTCCGGCTGCTCTAAGGAAACTTATTCTTGAAGGTAAACTGTCTGAGGACGACAGGGCTGACATAGAGGTGAGAATAAGTAAATTTATAAGACTTCCAGAGGTGGCTGATTGGTTTTCAGCTGATAATACAATAATGAATGAAGCAGGAATTCTTCTTCCTACAGGTCTTACTAAACGACCCGACAGAGTGATATTTAAAAACGGCAAAACGACAATAATTGATTTTAAGTTCGGTGAAGAAAATTCTCATTATGTTGAACAGGTAAACGAATATCGTAATCTTCTATCAAACATGGGATATCTTAACATTGAAGCTTTTATATGGTATGTTGATAAGAATAAAATTGTGACAGCCTGAATGATAACTATTAAAAATGAAATAGTTTTTCCATGGGGACATGAACGGAGGTTCAATGCCTATTCGAATTATTTCAGAAACTTATATGGAGCAAGAGTTCAGAAAGTTTCGATCGATGCCGGCTTCACATGTCCCAACCGTGATGGTTCCAAAGGTGTTGGCGGATGCACATACTGTAATAATAAAGCATTTAATCCTTCTTATTGTGTTCCTGAAAAATCAGTTTCCCGGCAGATAGCGGAAGGAATTGATTTTCATAAATGGAGATATAATGAAGCGGTTTCCTATCTGGCTTATTTTCAAGCCTATTCCAATACCTATGCGTCTTTGGAAACATTGAAAAAAAATTATGAAGAAGCTTTAAATTATCCCGGCGTTATTGGTCTTATAATAGGAACCAGACCTGATTGCATTGATGAAGAGAAACTTAAATATCTGAAAGAGCTTTCAGAGAAGTATTATATTGCCATAGAGTACGGAATCGAATCGTGTTATAATAAAACATTGAAACGTATAAACCGGGGACATACATTTGAGGATGCTGTACACGCGGTGAAAATGACCAGCTCACTCGGAATAATTACCGGAGCTCATTTCATATTTGGTTTACCCGGAGAATCACGTGAGGAAATGCTTGATCAGGTTGATCTTATCTCTGAACTACCTCTCCGAACGGTGAAGTTTCATCAGCTGCAGATAATAAATGGAACAGCAATGGAGAAGGAATTTAAAAATAATCCTGATGATTTTGACCTTTTTACCTGGGAAGAATACCTCGATTTTTTCATCCTGTTTCTTGAGCGACTGAATCCTGCACTTGTAGTCGAACGTTTTACAGGTGAAGCTCCTCCCAGATTTTTAACAGGAGAAGGTTGGGGTAAGAAGCGTACCGACCAGATAGTGAACTTAATAGAAAAGAGACTTGAAGAGAAGGGAACATGGCAGGGGAGATTATATAGTGGAAACCTCACCCCAACCCCATGACTTATTTTCTCGAACATATAGCAGAATCACTTTATAAAGAGTTCGGAAACACTCTTAACCGGCATTGCCTGGTTTTTCCAAACCGGAGAGCTGGTCTGTATTTCCTCAAATATCTCGCAAAAAGAATTGAAAAACCAGTCTGGTCTCCTTCAATTCTTACAATAAATGAGTTATTCAGATCATATTCCTCACTGCAGGTTGCCGGAAACGAAATTCTTCTCTTTGAGCTATTCAAAGTTTATAGCAACCTGAAAAAACCTGCTGAAAGCTTTGATGAATTTTATTACTGGGGCGACATGCTCTTGAACGATTTTGACGATGTGGACAAATATTTAGTTAATGCATCGTTATTATTCCGTAATGTTCTTGACATTAAAAATATTGACAGCCAGTTTGGAGGATTGACAGAATATCAGATTGAAATAATAAAAAGATTCTGGACAAACTTTAATCACGATAAGCCTACCGAACAAAAATCAGGTTTCATCAGTATCTGGTCGGTTCTTTCCGATCTTTATAAAGAATTTAGAGACTCCTTAAGAAATAAGAATATTGCATATGAAGGTATGATATTCAGGGAATTTACTGAAAATGAGGAGAATATATGTAAGTCAGACGAGCGATGGGATATAATCCATTTTATCGGGTTCAACGCATTGAATGAGTGTGAAAAGACACTGATGGCGCGATTTAAGAACGAAGGCAAGGCGCGGTTTTACTGGGATTATGACATCTCCTATATTAAGGAAGGGAAGTTAAATTCGGCTGGTTTATTCCTTCGCGAAAACCTTAAAAAATTTGGAAATGATATGCCTCCGGGATGGAATTATGAGACTCTGCTCTCAAAAAAGGCTCCGGATGTTTCCAGACGTGTTATAGATACATCATCAGATGTAGCCCAGGTAAAACTGGTCTCACACTTACTTGAAGAAATGCCTGATATAACAATAGAAAATGCCCACCATACAGCTGTTGTTCTTGCTGATGAAAATCTTTTGATGCCTGTACTTACCAGTCTGCCTGAAAATATGGGTGATATTAATATAACAATGGGGCATCCGTTAAAACAAACACTTGTATATACCCTGCTGAGACATCTTATGGATCTGCAGAGAAATAGCGTTGTTACAGGAGGTATTATACGTTTTAACTATAAAGATGTAATAAGCATCCTTAAGCATCCATTGTTATCTCACATCGCAGGGGAGCCTGAAAATGAATTGATTAAAGAGATTGTTAAAACCAATCTTGCAAGGATTCCTGAAAATCAATTTTCAAACAACGAGACTCTGTCTGTTGTTTTTAAGAAACCGCTTACACCACCAGAGCTCTCGGATTATTTTAAAAATATTTTATCTCTGATTGCAATAAAAAATGAAGCTGTAGATAAGTCTCAGGATATCAATATCAGAAATGAGTTTATCTACAGAGTTGTATTGTCGATAAACAGGCTTGAAGCGATTGTAAAAAGCGCAGAAGTAAGTTTCACACCAGGTACGTATATAAATATTCTCGACAGGATGCTAAGGATGCAATCGGTGCCTTTTTCAGGAGAACCGCTTACCGGGATACAAATTATGGGAATTCTTGAGACCAGAACTCTGGATTTTAAAAATCTGATTATTCTGTCAGTCAATGAAGGTATACTACCTGCAATTTCTGCAGGTTCTTCATTTATACCATTCAGTCTGAGGGAAGCTTTCGGTTTGCCATCAGTAAATCACCAGGAATCAATCTATGCCTATCATTTCTATCGGCTTCTTCAAAGAGCAGAGAATGTTACCCTGATATATAATTCAAACTCTGAGGGACTCAGAAGTGGTGAAATGAGCCGGTTTATTACCCAGATGAAGTATGATGAATTATTACGACCTGATTTTCTTGATCTTAGTTTTTCAATCACTACGGCTGTTCACCATAATGAAAGTCTGCAAAGGGAAGAAGAACATTCAAAACAATTAGAGTCACTCTTTCTCTCTCCGGACAATGGGAGAGCTCTTTCACCTTCAGCCATGAATACCTGGCTCAGCTGCCGGATGAAATTCTTTTTCCGTTATATAAACCGTCTTAAAGAACCCGATAGTATCTCTGCTGATATCGACCCGGCAATGCTAGGAAATATTCTTCATGAAATAATGAAGAACATTTATCAGCCATATACTGGTAGTAACATTTCAAAGGAAATGCTTACCGCAATAGTTAAGAAGGATGAATTTCTTTCTGCTACAATTACAAGGGCCGTTAATGATAAATATAAAGCCGGAAGGCCTGATTCTGCCAGCGGTAATGAACTTATAATCAGCGATGTATTAATGGCGTATCTTAAGAAGATATTATATTCAGACATTGCCATAGCACCTTTTTCCATAACTAACCTTGAGGATTCATTTGTCTTTGAGTTGACCGTTAAACTTGCTGGAGTTCAGACGAAAATTCTTACAGGTGGAAAAGTCGACCGGATAGACAAAGTGTCGGGGATAACAAGAATTGTCGATTACAAAACGGGAACTGTCTCTGAATCTGTTAGTTCAATCAGTGATTTATTTGCTGACGACAGAAAGAAGGATGATGATGGCTGGCTCCAGACATTGCTTTATTGCGAGGCTTATCTTTCCTCAAATCCCGGAAGTATTGTACGACCGTCAGTTTATAAAATAAGGAAACTTAACGGAACAGTTCCGGTCGATAAATTAAGAATAAAAACGAAAGGAAGCTTGGAGGTCGTTGTGGATGATTATTCAACAATAAGGGAGGAATTTCTCGATGGTCTTAAAGCTTTAATCAAGGTCATATTCAGCGAAAATGAGCCTTTTGTGAAAACAAAAGATATCAGAGGCAAATGTTCCTGGTGTCCATATCGGATTTTATGTGGACGATAGGACACACTTATTCAGAAAGGGGAAGATGAAATTCCCTTTTTTTTCATAATTTGGCTTAACATATCAAAAAAGAGAAATGGTTTCCAGTTATTCCAACTATCATGTTGAAGTAAGAAATGTAAAGTTCATTGCAGATGACGGCAGAACCTGTCCAAAAACTGCGATGGTGACATTTCATAATGATGAGGGCGAAGAAATTGATTCAGAGCTTTTTGGAGCAATTGAGGTGAATCAGATCTTTACTTTAATTAAAGAAGGTCAGGATGTGAATCTTGACAATTTTTATGTCCATGAATTTTCTCTTTCTTCTTACCGGCGGATTAACGGGATGGGAAAAAAGGATCTCGTCACGATAAAAGGGTTTTCAGCTAAGAATGCATTTTTTGAAGCAAAGCGACTGACAGATTTTTCATATTCGTCTTTTTCATCCGGAGAGATCAGCTTCGATGGTACTCATTTTGCCAGAGGAAAGACTTGTTTCGTTGGTTCAGTTTTTGGAGAAGGGAATGTCATCTTTTCAAATACTTTGTTCAGAGAGGGTAACATTGAATTCACAGGCTGTGTATTTGGGGACGGAGATTTTATGTTCAAGAATGCAATTGTAAAAGATGGAATTAAGGACTTTCAGGATATTCAGTTTGGTCAGGGAGAGGTCAGCTTTGCAAATACTGAATTCAACAACGGTGAATTGCTTTTTATAAATACACATTTCAACAGTGGCCGGTTTAATTTTAAAGTTACCAGAATAGCAGGAGGGAAGGTAGATTTTCATTATTCTGTCTTTGGTGATTGCGAGATAATGTTTGAGAGAACTGAATTCGGAAATAGCAGGGTTGATTTCAGAACAGTTGACTTAGGTTCGGGAAGAATTAATTTTAACCGTTCTCTTTTTGGAAACGGTGAGGTTAATTTTGAAGGTGCAACATGTAAAGCCGGAAAGATCCAGTTTAAAAAAGCTGAGATGGGAACAGGTCCCAAAAACTTCAACCTGATGGAGATGGAGGACACTGATATAAGTTTCGAAAGAACAGAATTTGGTGATGGTGATGTTAGTTTTTACTCCTCATCATTTCATACAATGTCTCTGAAATCATGTCACCTCGATCATTATGTTGATCTGCGTCTTGCCAAAGCTGATCTTCTTGACATTTCAGATACAATTGTTAGGGATATTATTGACCTTGAACCTTACGATTTTCCTGTTGAAATCAGAACACTCGATATGTCGGGTATGAGACTTCTAGGAAAATTGTATATCGACTGGAGACATAATAAATGCAAAGAATTGGTAATAAATCAGGAAGCAACAACCCTGAGACAGAAATCTGAACAGTTCAGGATTCTGAAAGAAAACTTCAGTGGAACAGGCAAATACGAAGATGAGGATGAAGCCTATATAATGTTCAAACGTTATGAAGCAAAATCGTGGCTTACTGAACAGCAGGAGAAAGGAGGCATAGCAAAGATCGCAAGTCGTATTCCGGATAGTTTTCAGTGGCTTGTATTTGATAAGATCGGACTATATGCAACTTCACCAGGAAGAGTCCTGCTGAGTGTTGTAGTCTTCTGGTTTATGTTTGGAATATTTTATTTCCTTATTGATATTACCGGACTTGGCCATACGGTTTCCGCAGTTGATAATCCTGATAATCTGTCGACCTTTCTTCAGTCGTTTTATCATAGCGGAATAACCTTTTTTACAATAGGGTATGGTGATGTTTATCCGACAGGACTTAGCCGCGTATTTTCCGGACTGGAAGGATTTATGGGAGTTTTTATGATGTCTTACTTCACTGTAGCTTTTGTACGCAAAGTGCTCAGGTAGGATTACTTCTCTATTTCGCGTTGTAATGCCGCCATTTTAATAGCTGTAACAGCTGCTTCATCACCTTTATTTCCAAGTTTTCCACCGGCTCTGTCAACCGCCTCTTGTTGCGTATTTGTAGTAAGAACTCCAAAAATAAACGGGATATTATATTCGAGGTTAAGCTGGGTAATTCCCTGTGTTACTCCCTGACATATATATGTAAAATGAGGTGTCTCGCCCTGAATAACACATCCAATACAGATAATAGCGTCAAGATCATCATATTCTGCAAGAAACTGTGCACCCAGTGTCAGTTCAAAACTTCCCGGTACATGTTTTACAACCAGACTCTTGTCTTTTGCACCGTGTTTCTTTAGAGTTTTCACAGCACCCTTGAGTAAGGACCATGTTACCTCATTGTTCCAATCCGATACCACTATGCCGAATCGCATCCCGCTGGCGTCAGGAACAAGTTCGGGCTTATAATCTGATAAGTTTTTAGTGCTCATAATGAACTACTTTAGAATTAAAAACGCATCCGCTCAATGAAAAAAGAGCCTGATGCGTGATTTAATAAATTCAAGGTAATAATATGCAATGCTATTTGATAAGCATTTTTACCCTTGCAATATATTTGTCAATTGAAGTACCTTCAGTGCTCTCAGGATACTTATCCGCAATTTTTTGATATAATTTCAATGCTTCAGAAAATTTACCCGCCAGCTCATATAACTCGCCTGCCTTCATTAGGAACAATGGTGTATTAAAGGAGTTTGATCCATAATCTGCAGCTTCGATATATTTTGAAATACCTTTTTCAGTATTGCCTAATTCAACATATGCATCGCCCGTTGCACCAATTGCAAGAGAACCAATGACTTTATCTTTCTTTGAATATTTGTTCAGATAATCAATTGCTTCATTGTAATTTCCGAGATGCAAATAGCAAATTCCTGCACAGTATTTCGCAAGATTCGCTGATTTGGTAAATTTATAATCCTTTACAATATCAAGGAATCCAAGATAATTACCGTCCCCGTTAAGAGCTAGTTTTAATGAATCAATTTCAAGATACCTTTCTGCCTGAAACATCTGAGACTGGGCTTCATCATTTCTCTTGCTGAAATACATTTTGCCAAGCCAGCCCAGACCTACCAGCACAACTATAATACCTAAACCTATCAGAAGTGGTTTATAATTCTCCTCAAGATATTGTTCTGTCCTACTAAGTGTTTCTTCAACGCTTGATATTGCAGGTTGATTTGCTTCCTTTTTACTCTTTGCCATATTGGTCTTAAATTATTAACTTCTGAAATTACCACCGCAAAAGTAATTTTTTTCAGGTAATTTTAAAACTTTTAATTTAAATGTTGCATTTTTTATCGACAGTTTCACTGTTTTCCTCATTCATTGTAGTCAAATAGCTGCTATTTTACTTCGATAATCCAAGTACCTATTTCACTTTTTATGCCACAAAGGCACTAAGGCACAAAGGTTCACAATGGAAGCATTCAGTTCATATTATTCTTATTACTTTTGCCTAATCCCTTTTTGCTTTTCACTTTTCTCTTTTCACTTTTTACTTTTATTTAAATGTATCTTAAAAAAATAGCACTGACAAATTTTAAAAACTATGAGCTTAACGAGCTTGAGTTTTCTCCTAAAATAAATTGTTTCGTTGGCAACAATGGCGTTGGTAAAACAAATATCCTTGATGCGATCCATTATCTGTCATTGACTAAAAGCTTTTTTAACAACATCGATAGTATTAGTGTAAAACATGGTGAAGACTACTTTATAATAGAGGGAACATTTGTAAGGGATGGTGAAGAAGATCAGATTTATTGCGCTTTCCAGAAGCAAAAGCAAAAGTTTCTGAAAAGAAATGGAAAAGAATATCAGAGACTTTCAGATCATGTTGGCCGATATCCCGTTGTAATGATATCGCCTGCCGATAGTGCCCTGATTACTGAGGGCAGCGAAGACCGGAGAAAGTTTATGAACAAGATTATAAGTCAGTACAGTGCAGAATATCTCGATTCTGTTCTCAAATATAGTAAGGCCCTGCAGCAAAGGAATAAGTTGCTCAAGGACATTAATTCATCCGGATCTAAAGACGGAGATATACTGTCGATCTGGGATGCACAGCTTGTCAGATATGGATACTATGTTTATAATCAGAGAAATAATCTGATAGATGAACTTATTCCGGTTTTCCAGGAATATTATTCATTGATTTCTTCAGATAAGGAAATTGTCAGACTTAAATACAGATCACATCTTTCAGAAGGGAGCTTTGCTGAAGCTCTTCAGAATTCGCTAAATAAGGACAGGTATCTTGAATACACAACGGTCGGAATACATAAAGATGACCTGTTGCTTGAAATGAATGACTTCGCCGTTAAATCGCTTGGATCGCAAGGACAACAGAAGTCCTACCTTGTAGCTCTAAAACTTGCAAAATTCGATTATATTAAAAGGAAAGCCGGTTTTTCTCCCATAATGCTGCTTGATGATATTTTCGATAAATTTGATGCGGAACGTGTTGAACAGATTATCAGATTAGTCGGTAATCACAGATTCGGACAAATATTCATTACAGATACTCATCAAAATCGGTTGCAGGATATACTCTCTGAGTTGAAAACCGATTACAGGTTGTTTAAAATAGCGGAAAATGGAAAGGTGGATGTAGTTCATAATAGCATCAATACTTAATGAGAAGAAGTAAAACAATATCGCTTGCCGAAGCTCTTAATGATTATATTAAAGAGATGAATCTTGGTGAAAAGCTCGATGAGGTTTCTGTTATCAGCTCATGGGAAGAAACTGTGGGAAAAGCAATCAGTTCCAGAACAACCAAAATCTATATAAAGGACCATAAATTATTTGTGCATCTGAGTTCCTCTGTTGTGAGGAATGAATTGCTTATGCTCAGGGAAGCCCTCCGTGAAAAATTAAACAAAAATGCCGGATCAGAAGTTATTAAAGAGATAATACTCAGGTAATTATCTCTGTGCTACTCTGTGCTTCTCTGTGTCCCTCTGTGTAAGTTCTTCTTTTGTATTTTAGCCTTAACCTCAAACTATCTTATAATCTTTCCCCTTTATTTGTATCGATTTCTTTAGGTTTTTCTTTGAAATGAAATGGAAATCATGACCTCCTGACGATAAGAGAACCTGTTTTCCGTCAATCAGAATAGAAACCGTTGAAGATTTATCTTTATGAAGAATAAAGTCAGCGAGTAAAAAGGCTTTTTCAATTCCATCGCCACATTTGAAGTTCCATACTTCATCAGGCAAGGCTAACCTGTTACCGTCATATATTGAATCAATAGGAAGCTCTTTCAGCAAAGAGTATACTTCATAATTGTTCTTTTCATAGAGATCGGTAAACGATACCGGATTCCTATCAATAGAGGCCTTCACGAAAGGATGCCAGTCAATCATATCCATCTCCCTGTATACATAAAGTGACAGAAGTGCTGTTTCAGAATTATCCCGCTGGTTTTTTATAAGTTCAATTATCTCTTCACGACTGTTTTCCGTTGTAATGTTAAGCCTGTCAGATAAAATAAAATTTTTATCTGAATCAGGAATTTTGGGATTTATAGAGAGAAAATCCCTTAGTTCTATAAACATTTCCTTTATGATGTTCTCAAACTCAGTACCTGTTTTCTGTATAAACTCATTCTCAATTTCTGCAAGACTTTTACCTTTATGCTTATTAAGAATTGATTCAATGTCATTCAGCATAATCTTCCACTCGATCGGACTGAGATGAAAATCATCACTCTCAATTTCTTTTACAAGCGACCCCCGGGTTTCAGGAGAGACATTGAATTTGCTTGAATGTTCGTATTCAAATAATTTTTCAAGAGTAACGTACCGCTTCATTCCTTCGCAATCACACCGGTATTGGAAGAGATTTTTATACTTTGATTTAAAGCGGAGAAAATTAATGAAGATCAGGCTCGTAAGTTCTGTAGACAGAAAATCTTTCAGCTTGTGTGAGAAAAACTGATAGTCTTTTTTTTCTATAGTCGCATCTTTATATATTGTATGAATGTAACCTGAAATATGTGAGACAATTGTGATCTTCTCGTTTTCCATTGCCCGTCTTGCTTTATCCGATAATGATGTGCCGTTATACCACATGTTTTTGGTTACAATTCGCCGGTTATTGGTAATTAAGCCATCTTTTTCAATAACAAAATTCTGAGAATGAAGAGGTGTGGCAATAAGAAATATCTTTTCAAGCGGAACTCTTCCGACAACGAACATTGCCGATGCGTAAAGCGCTGAAAGAGAGACACATTCACCTGCTCCTGTTTTAAAATTTTCCTTATTCCTGAAAGCTCCCATAGCTTCTATAGTTTCTGTCTTCCAGTAAGGTATTATATCTGAATCATACTTGTCGAGTCCAAAATGTTTTCTTATGTCAATATCAAAATAGTATTTATCGCCCTCATACCCAAAAAGCGCATTTGACTGTTTCAGCATTTCCATATCAAAAAAATCGCTGAACCGGGCTATTTCTGCGCTTTTCGAGGTTAGCCCCCAGGTAGAGAGATCGAGGTTGAAGACATAATTCTGAATGATATACTGTTTGATTCTGTTTGCTTTGACAGTGAAACTCTTTTTCTCGATGTCTTTAAACCATGGATCTTCTCTCCATTTCCATAGCACAGGTGACATAATATCAGCAAGAATCAGAGGATAAAAAAGCTCGGGAAAGATAAATATCTCCATATCTGAGAGAGTGAAGGCAGAAGATAATTTTTCCAGATTTTTTTTACCAGAAATGTCTTTTGATAGGGATAATTCCATATGTTATTTTAAAATTGTACAAAGTTAATAACAATCGGTGACATAAAGTTTCCGGGATAATAAAATAGATGAACCTTCTGATCCAACCTTTATTTATTATATTCTCAGCGGTTCTGTACATCTTCTCCGTGGCCCTCTGTGTACCTAAAAGAAATTAAGAACTTACACAGAGTTTCACAGAGGAATTCAAAGTTACACAGAGGTATCTTCAGCTAAAAAGGAGAAAGCTAAATGGAGGAGAGTGGTCAAGGCAGTTAATAGAATCTCTCAATCCCAGAGAAGAAGAAATTAGCTTCAATAATAGCATTTTCGGCACTATCTGAACCATGTACTGCATTCATCTGAACCGACACCGCAAATGTTTTCCGGATAGTCCCTGGCTCAGCTTTGGCAGGATCTGTTGATCCGATCAGTTTCCTGAACTGTTCAACTGCATTTTCATGTCGTAAGATCATTACAACTACTGGTCCGGATGTCATAAACTCAATCAGACCTTCAAAAAAAAGTTTTCCTTTATGAACAGCATAAAATGATTCGGCCTGGGCGGTAGTCAGTTTAACCATGCGCATGGCGGCAATCTCAAATCCACCCTCGTTTATCATTGCAAGAATTGGTCCCGTTTTGCCTGTTCTGACAGCGTTAGGTTTAATTATCGAAAAAGTATAATCATTGTACATATCTGGTTTTTTTGATTTTGACAATAGATCGGTCTTAAGGAATATTCTTTATCTTTGGCAACTTGAATGAAACACTAAAATTGTGATAGATATATCCAAATATACAAAAGAATTATCAAACCTTTTCTCCGCTTCAAAGAATATATTAATTATATGTCATATCAATCCGGACGGTGACTCAGTTGGTGCGCAATTAGCTCTTTATCATTATTTTAAATCAAAAGGCATAGATGTTTCACTGATGGCTCCTAACCATCTTCAGGAATTTCTGAAGTGGATGGATGGTGCCGACAAAATAGATATTTTTATCAAAGACAGGAAGAAAGGCCTGGCATTGATTGAAGCAGCCAATCTGATTATTATGCTCGATTTTAATCAATCAGGAAGGTTAGGGGAGGCCGAACATGCTGTAATAGCCTCAAAAGCTAAAAAAATAATAATAGATCATCATCTTAATCCTGAAAGCTTTGCAGATCTTATCATATCAGATCCAACCAAATGCTCGACATCGGAGCTAGTACATGAACTTATATGTGAAATAAACGGAGCGAAGTTCATAAATCGTGTTTACGCAGAGGCATTATATGTAGGAATAATAACTGACACCGGCAACTTTGAACATGGTGCATATACTTCAGGAACATTCAGAATTGTAGCAGATTTACTTGATTCAGGCATTGAAAAAGAAAAAATAATTGACCTTATCTATAATAATTTTTCAAGCGACAGGATCAAACTCCAGGGGTTTGCTCTTAATCAGAGAATGGTCGTGATTCCTGAATTTAAAACCGCTTATATTTATCTCTCAAAGGAAGACCTCAAAGACTATAATCATGTTAAAGGGGATACAGAAGGATTCGTAAACATACCTCTTTCAATAAAGGGAATAAACTTTTCTGTTTTTTTTCTTGAAAAGGAAAATTTTATAAAACTCTCTTTCAGGTCAAGAGGAAAATTTCCTTCAAATGAATTTGCTTCACTTTATTTTTCGGGAGGTGGCCATTTAAATGCTTCCGGAGGCGAATATTCAGATACTCTTGATAATACAATAGCCTATTTTCTTAAGGTTCTTAAAGAGAATATCTGGCGTTTTGGAGATTAGTCTTAACATGAAAACCAGGATTATAACAATCTTAATCATTTTGATTTCGCTCTTGTCCTGTAAGGAAAAGCAGCCAACTTCAGGCATTAACACGAGGCCCGGAAAGAACGAGATGGCTGATCTGAATAAATTTCTTGTTCAGAAGGACAGGGAAAGGATTAAAAATTACATTGAACGGAAAAATCTGAATATGGTCGAATCTCCTACAGGCCTTTGGTATGAAATCATTAAAGAAGGTAACGGGAAGACTTTTAAGGATAATGATAAGATTGTTATGGATTATGAATGTTCGCTCCTCGATGGGACTCAATGTTATTCTTCATCCGAACTGGGTGCAAAAAAAATAATAATTGGCCGTACTGAAATTGAAACCGGACTTAACGAAGGTTTGCGATTGCTGAAACCCGGAGCACACGCCATATTCATTATACCTCCTTTCCTGGCATACGGCTTTGTTGGCGACAGAAAAAGGATTCCATCAAGGGCTGTTATTGTTTATAATGTTAATATATTGCAGCCCGATAATAATTAGTTGCACATTGCGTTTTAAACTAACATAAAATTCAATACTTAGATCCATGATTAAAAAATCTTACTTTTCGTTCATCCTACTATTTGTGTCAGGATTATTATTAATTCTAACATCATGTAATCCTTCAAGTAAATATATTAAAGCTGAAAAGGATGATACGAACAATTTTCTGGCCAACAACACTGGCTTTGAAAAGAAAGCCAGCGGCTTATATTATTTGGATGAAACAGTGGGAACAGGACTTCAGCCTCAAACCGGTGATACAGTTTCCATCTGGTACACCGGGCAATTTCTTAGTGGAACTGTATTCGACACTAATACAAATACAGGAGGTAAAATTCTTACATTTCTTTCGAATGAAGGTACTATGATTGCCGGAATTGAGGAAGGATTATCATATATGAAAGAAGGAGGTAAAGCAAAATTCCTTATACCTTCAAGTCTTGGTTATGGTACTGGAGGATTTTATACCATTCCCGGGTACACAGCGCTCTTATTCGAAGTTCAACTGGTTAAAGTAAGCAGAGGTCATGCAAAATAAACTCATTGAATAAGGAAGATTGCCAGACGGTCATCTAACGATGGCAGCTCTTTCTTCCATTCTGAGATTCTCATTGTCCTTATTGATTCTGTCGGAAGAGTAATATCTGCAGCTATACACAAGTGTGTATCGCTATGACAGGTTTTCAAAATTGACTCCAGCATTTTTTGATTCCTGTATGGTGTTTCCATAAAGATCTGAGTGAATCCTTCTGCTGCTCTTTTTTCCAGTTCTCTGAGTTTTGATATTCTATCTGCAGGCTTTATGGGCAGGTAACCGTTAAATGTGAAATTCTGTCCGCTAAATCCTGAGGAGATAAGTGCTAAAAGAATGGATGATGGTCCAGACAATGGAGTTACAGTGATTCCTCTGCGATGTGCCAGCGCAACTATCATTGCCCCGGGATCTGCTATAGCGGGAAGTCCTGCTTCACTTATTATTCCCATATCCGAACCATTCAATACTGGTTGAAGGTACTGTTCAATTTCTGACTCACCGGTATGTTCACTCAGTTCGAAAAAAACAGCATCATCAATAGGAAATTTTTTGTCAATCATGCGTAAATACCTTCTCGCACTTCTGATATCCTCGACAATGAAAAATCGTAACTGGATCGTCAGATTTATGACTTTTTCAGGAATTACCTTGAGAAAATCATCTCCGCCTAATGTCACGGGTATAAGATAAATCCTGCCTTTCACGTAAGATAATTATTAGTTTGGAAACAAATATAGCAGAACCATACGTGATTACAAAAAATGCTGATCCTGTTGTCTATGATTGTTTTTTAATATAGGTTTGTCGGGAAATATTCTAAATGTGAAAATTACATTCCTTGGTACAGGTACATCACAGGGCGTCCCGGTAATAGCCTGCGATTGTAATATCTGTCTTTCTGCAGATCCGCTTGATAAAAGACTCAGGACTTCTGTCCTGCTGGAAACAAATGAAAATACCCTGCTTATTGATGCCGGACCTGACTTCCGTCAGCAAATGTTAAGAGAACATGTTACTAAACTTGATGCAATATTGCTGACGCACGAACATAAAGATCATATTGCAGGACTGGATGATGTAAGGGCTTTCAACTATAAAAGTCAGGATGCTATTGATATATATTCTGAGGAAAGAGTTCAGAAAGTCATTAAAAAAGAATTTTCATATGTTTTTTCTGAGTATCAATATCCAGGGATTCCGAAAATGAGACTTAATCCAATACCTGAACATAGTTTTACTATCAAAAATATTCCAATAATCCCGGTCAGGGTGTTTCATTACAGGTTGCCGGTTTATGGATTCAGAATAGGCAATTTTGCCTACATCACCGATGCAAACTATATCCCAGAGGAGAGCAAAGAACTACTTTATGGAGTTAAATACCTTGTAATAAATGCTCTGAGAAAAGAAAAACATATTTCTCATTTTAGTCTGAGAGAGGCTATCGATTTCATAAGGGAAATTTCTCCGAAAAAAGCTTTTATTACACATATAAGTCACCAGATGGGCTTGCACACTGAGGTGTCGAAGGAGCTTCCTCCTGAAATTATGCTTGCTTATGACGGGTTAAGCTTGGTATGCGAATAGCCGGATATTACTTCTTTTTGTAAGTCCGGGTAAGTTTCTTCTGGTAATCTTTTGAAAAATAATATCTGTTTCTTCCTAGCTGTGAAGCATTTACCTGGGAACTCTTTTTCCTTTTTTCATAATAAGGATTCTTTTTGGAAGGAGCACAGGCGGCAGAAAAAATCACAAAAAGTAATAGAAGAAAAGAGTATTTAAGTATATCAATTACTTTAGACATTGACTATTACGTTTTTGATTACCCTAAAGATACAATAAATTTGACAAAAAAGATAGAAGTAATTTTTTAGTTTCAGCTAGGTAAAACATTTTTTTATTAATATGTAAGTTTTATATGGCATAGCTTTTGTACGAATTTTAACTGAGAATGTTACTCATTTTCAGTTAGGGGAGAATAATTTCCGATATAACTATTTACAGATGAAAAATTTTGAGAGATCTTCATTTCTTTTAACTCTTGCAATTCTTCTCTTCCCATTTTCAGTGTACTGCCAGTCACTTAATGATATAGGAATTGACAGGAATGCCGGACTGAGTGTTGATGGTGTTACTCTTTTTGACAGTAATTCCATTACGTTTCGTCAAAGTAAACCTCTCTAAGATTGATGTGTTCGGAATCTGGCCTACCTGGCCCAGACTTGGCCCCGATGAACGGAGGTGGGTGCTTCTCAGAGTAACTCTGTGCAAGTTCTTATTTTTTGTTTCACAAAAATATTTATGTCCCTATTTATACCTTTAATTTTTTCTCAATCTCGTTAATCTGATTTCTGAAATGTTTATCGGTATCTATAAGATTATTTACGGTTTTACATGCATGAAGAACGGTCGCATGATCTTTTCCTCCTATATGCGATCCAATACTTGCCAGTGAAGCTTTTGTAAGACTTTTTGAGAAAAACATTGATACCTGCCTGGCCTGCACAATCTCCCTTTTTCTGGTTTTACCTTGTATAAGGTCAATCGGAATCTTATAGTAATCGCAAACAATTTTCTGTATATACTCGATTGTGATTTCCCGTTTTGCAGTACTAATGAGTTTTTCAACCATCTGTCTGGCCAGATCGAGTGTGATTTCCTTTCTATTGAGAGTTGACTGAGCATAAAGAGAAATCAGCACTGCTTCAAGCTCCCTGATATTATTTGAGATATTAACTGCCAGAAATTCAAATATTTCTTCAGGTAACTCAATTCCGTCGTTATATGCTTTTTTCTTAAGAATTGCAAGCCTGGTCTCATAGTCAGGTCTTTGAAGATCAGCCTGGAGTCCCCATTTAAAGCGTGAGAGAAGCCGCTGTTCCATTCCCTGCAGCTCTACCGGTGGCCTGTCGCATGTTAGTATCAACTGCTTTCCCGACTGATGAAGATGGTTGAAGATATGAAAGAAAGTGTCCTGCGTTTTTTCTTTACCCGCAAATTCATGTACATCATCAAGAATGAGTACATCAATCATCTGATAAAAATGCAGGAAGTCATTCTTGTTGTTGTTTCTGACTGATTCGACAAACTGAGTCTGGAATTTATTAGCATTTACATACAGTACGGTCTTGTCAGGGTGCTTTTCTTTTACAAGTATACCAATAGCCTGAGCCAGGTGCGTTTTACCAAGGCCGGAATCTCCATATACCATTAAGGGATTGAATGCTGTCCCTCCGGGGTTATTTCCAACCGCAATACCTGCAGATCTGGCCAACCTGTTACATTCTCCTTCGACATAATTACCAAAATTATAATCAGGATTTAGTTTAGGATCAAAATGAACTTTTTTAATACCAGGTATTACAAATGGATTTTTTATTGATGGTTGTGTTGCATCGAATGGAACCTGAACCGGTTTATTATTGAGGTCTGTTTTATTTCGTGACGGATATCTGACAGTATATGGTTTCCCACCAGAGAAATTAGTATTTTCCATAACAACGTTGTACTCGAGCTTGGCATCAGTACCGATTTCTCTTCGCAGAGTTTTCCTCAGGATATCAATATATTGTTCTTCAAGATACTCATAAAAGAATGGGCTTGGTACCTGAATTGTCAAAACATTGTTTTCAAGTTTTAATGGGATAATCGGTTCAAACCAGGTCTTGTAACTTATGGATGGAATTATGTCTCTAATTATTTGAAGACAGTTATTCCAAACGTCATTATGTGACTTATTCATTTAGATTGGTTTTTTTAAAAATTTCAAGGTCTTGAATCAATCAGATTCATGTAGCAATATTTGTAAAAAAAAAACTAATAAAAAAAATTTTTTTTGCTTGACTTTGTCGAAAAAAGTATATGTTTTTAACCGTCAGCAACTTATAAATGAATTTTTTTTCCAATTAGTTAAAAACCACATTATCAGAGAGATATCAATAACAGTTGTAGTTTGTCAGTGTATTACAATTCATTATAAAATGTTACTCAAAATTCAACAACAGTTGGTTAAAATGAGGACTATTTTGTCATCGATTCAGAAGAGATTTTTAAGATCAAGAGTATCTGAATTTTATAGTGATATTATTTAGAAGGAATGTTCTTTCTTCCAAAAAGTGAAAAATGAACATATCTTTTCGGATTGGATTTCATATCCTTTAAAAGCAGGTTCAGACTCTCAAGACTGCTGGTAAGATTTGTATAAAGGGTATCATTTGTAAGAAACTGCCCGGCACTCCCTTTCCCATTATTCAGTTTTTCCATAAGCGATGCGGCGTTTTCAAGGCTTACTTTCAGTTTTGTTACTGAAGCATGAACGTCAGCCGCATTAAGTGTATCGGCTATTGTTTCAAGCTTGCCAAATGTATTACCCATCTTTTCGGAGTTATCAGACAACATCTTGGTGAAATTATTGATATTATCCACAGTAGCAGACAATTCCTTTTGTTTGGCTCCGAGAACTTTATCGAGGCTTGCGCTTGTATTATTCAAATGATCCATCGTGCCTGCAAATGCTTTTTTGAATTGAGGATTCATCACATCTCCTATTGAAACAATCACAGAATCGAGGGCGACTATGAGATTTGCCATTTTATCTTTCACGGGCAAAATCTCAGTATCTATTTTATCCGTCAGTGATTCAGCAAGCCGACCAGGAATAGTATCTCCCTTTACATATGTTCCAGGGCCTTTACCATATACAAACTGAACCTTCATACCTCCCAGAAGAGAAACCGGAACAATTTCAGCGACTGTATTCCTGGGAAGTTTGAAATTCTTGCCTACTGAAAAAACAACAAGCAGTCTGCCACTTGTTGCATCAATAAAACTAATTGATCTGACAACACCAACCTTGTATCCGTTTATTTCAACAGGACTTGATTCCGCAAGTCCTCCAACTTTATCATAAACCGAATAATACGTATCTGTGGTTCTTAAAAAGTCTTTCCCTTTTAGAAAATTAAAGAGCCATACAAAAACTATGAGCGTTAAAAGTATTATACTTCCAACTTTAACTTCATTCGAGATTTTTTTCATTTATTAGTCTTTTTTGCGTTTCTTTTTTGTTCAAGTGCTTGCTGTAAAGGTAATACTTTGTTGTCTTTAACTGCAATTACAAATGCATCGGGATAGTAAGTTTCAACTTTTTTCCTGTAACTGACTGCTTCTGAAAAGTCAGCGAAATTTCCAGATGTGTATTTGAATCTTCCACCTGACTTTATCTCAGTAATGTCTCTGAGTCCATTGAAGTTTTCAGGTTTTATTTCAATCTTATTAGCGGATGAAGTAACCTGTATCATAAATGATATTTCATCAGGATGATTAATAGTATCGGACGTCAATAAGGTATCTGTGTTCAGTACAGTGTCATCTATTTTTTCAGACGTCATATTGCTTCTGCTGTCAATTGCATTTAAATAGTCTATGCAAGCTTTTGATATTGAAGATGCTATATGATTTTGTCCATCCTTAGAGCTAAGATATTTTTCTTCTGAAGGATTAGTGATAAACCCGGTTTCAACAAGTACACTGGGCATCTTTGTGTTGTATAAAACCCAGAAACCTGCTTGTTTAACATCACGGTCATTTCGTTTAACTCTCTCTCTGAATTGTTGTTGAATTCTGGATGCCAGGTCTGTGCTCTGCTCATGAAATACCTTCTGTGTAAGAGAAAACATTATATATGATTCGGACGATTTAGGGTCAAACCCTTCATATTTTGTTGAATAATCGTCTTCCTGCAGCATTACCGAGTTTTCAGTCATGGCTATCTCCAGATTAGCCTGTTCTTTGGTATAGCCCATAATATATGTTTCAGGACCCATAACACTTTTTGATTTAGCCCAGTTGGCATGAATTGATATAAACAGATCTGCATCAGCTTTGTTTGCAATTTTAGGCCTGTCTCTCAGGTCAACTGTCGAATCATCTTTGCGTGTATATATTACGGTAACATTTTTGATGTTTTGTTTGATAAACTCACCCGTTTTGAGGGCAATTGCAAGAGTAATATCTTTCTCCCGGGTACCGTTTACGCCTATTGCTCCGGGGTCTCTGCCACCATGCCCGGCATCAATCACAATAACACGTTTTTTATCGTCATTTATCGTGTTCGCAGCTGATGTATAACATGTAGTTACAATAAAAAGAAAAAACAAAGTCAGATTATATATATTAAAGGTATGATGTTTCCCGTTTTTAATTCCTGTACTCATTTTTAGTTAATGTTTTTTAATTAGTTTTGCGCTGGCATCGTGATGGTACCAAAAAAACTGTACAAAAATAGCATTTAAGTTGTATTTTTTTAAAGAAAAGCGGTTACTTCTATTGTTCCTTTTCGTGGTCCAATCATTTTGCCTGTACTCTCAGCAAGGCAAAACAATTATCAACAAAACACAATCCGACACATTAAAAATAGGGTCCGACACGTTGGTAGAAGCGAAAGATTCTGTTAATGTTGATACCCTTCCTTTGGAAGTACGTAAGGCGGCAAAATCAGGGGTCGACTCTAAGATCACATATAAAGCCGTCCAGTTAATAAAAAGAGATCTTATTCATAAGCAGTTCATACTGGTTAAGAGTGCTGTTATTGATTACCAGGACATAGAAGTCAAAGCAGATTCTATCGTAATTAATATGGAGACCAACCTTTTGTTTGCAATAGGGAGACGCGATACTACAGGTAAAGTCATTGGTAAACCAGAATTTAAACAGGGTTCCAATACCTTTGAATCTGATGAGTTAACCTATAATTTCAAAACTCGCAAAGCTCTGATTAAGAATATTGTAACAAAACAGGATGCCGGCCTTTTGCACAGCCAGTTCACAAAACTTCTCGAGGATGGCACATCGAACATCTCACACAGCACTTACTCCACATGTGATCTGGATACACCGCATTACTACATAAATCTGCCAAGGGCTAAAGTTTACCCGGGCAAAAAAATTATCTCCGGTCCTGGAAACCTTGTGGTGGAGGGTATTCCTTTACCGCTTGCAATTCCTTTTGCTTTTATACCAATTCAGACGAAAAGGGCTGCTTCAGGTATTCTTATTCCACGATATGGTGAAGAACGTGTAAGAGGATTCTCTCTTAGCGATGGGGGCTATTATTTTGCGATTAATGATTATTTTGATCTGGCAATAAAGGGAAGTGTATATGCAAATGGTTCCTGGATAGGAACGGCACAAACTGACTATAAACGATTATATAAATATAGCGGAAATTTTTCCTTCAGTTATGCTGATAATATAGCAGGCCACATTGGGCTACAGGATTTTTCGGAATCCAAAAACTACCGTTTGGGATGGATCTTTACGCAGGATCCAAAAGCTTCTCCTGGTTCAAGATTCGCTGCAAGTGTCAATATGAGTTCAAGCGGATATGACCAGAATAACAGTTATAATGTTAGCGACCATGTAACCACCCAGCGTCAATCGAGTGTGAGCTATTCAAAATCGTGGGATGGAACACCTTTCAATTTTTCAATAAGTGCAAATCATAGTCAGAACGTCATAAACAAAACAGTAAGCCTTGATCTTCCAAAGGCCAGTTTTAATATGGGAAGAATATACCCGTTTAAATCCCAAAATAGTTCAGGAAAACCAAAATGGTATGAAGAAATCCAATTGTCATACACAGCATCGCTTGATAATCAGATTGATACAAAAGACACTCTTCTTTTTACTTCGGCTATCTGGAAGAATATGAAGAACGGGTTTAAACAGGATATCCCACTAAGTATACAGATAAACCCTTTCAAAAATTTTTCAATTTCCCCATCAATTACTTATTCAGGAGTCATGTATACTCAAAAGATTGTAAAAACATTTGATCCGGTTCAATCTATAGCTGTAAATGATACAGTGCATGGTCTTTTTTATGGTCAGGCTGTAAACCCGACTATCAGCGCAGGTTTTAATCCTCAGTTATTCGGTATGTATACCTTTAATAATCCGAATTCCAGAATACAATCAATACGCCATGTGATTAAACCATCTGTAACTTTCAGTTTTACTCCTTCCTTCTCCGGACTGAGTTCCAAGATGTACAGGCAGGTGCAGGTTGATACTTTAAGTGGAGGTCATAACTCTAAGTATTCTATTTTTGACGGTAATATTTATGGAACTCCTTCTCTTTCACAAAAAAGCGGGAATATAAGTTTTAACCTTGTTAATATCGTTGAAGGTAAAATTTTTGAGAAAAATGATACAACAGGTAAACCCAAGAAATTTAAACTAATTGATAATTTAGGCATTAGTACCTCTTATAACATTTTTGCTGATCAGTTTAAATGGGCTCCGGTCGCAATCGACGTAAGAACAACAATCCTTAATAATATAAGTCTGTCGGCCAGAAGCGCCTTCTCTCTTTATGGTCTTGATAGCGTCGGGAATACGATAAATAAATTCTTATTTGCGCAGGACAGAAGACTCATGAGACTTACCAGTTTCAGCACCGGGGTTGATTTCAGCGTCAGTGATTTATTTAAGAAAAATAAGGATAAGAACAAAACAGGCGGTGCACAGAATGCCCTTAGTCAAGGACTGCGGCAGCCTGGACAATCTATGCAATTTTCTGATCAGATATCAGGAAGTGGAGCGAATGGAGCGGAAGATTCCAAGACGGGACCAGTGGCACGAGATAAATATGGTTACCCTATTTTTGATTTTCCATGGACTCTTAATATGAGTTATAGTTTATCATATACAAATACAGGCGCGAAGTCTTCTCTTAATCAATATCTTACGTTCAATGGCAGTGCAACACTTACCAAGAAAATGGCTGCAACGTTTACAAGTGGATACGATTTTGCTGCCAAGGCTGTAACTGTAACCAACATAGGAATTACCCGTGATCTGCACTGCTGGCTGATGACCCTGAACTGGGTGCCAAATGGTTATCTCGCCAGCTGGAATTTCACTATCAGGGTAAAAGCATCAGTCCTTGGCGATCTGAAATATGACCGGAGAAAAGATTTCCACGATACATACTAACAAACCCGAACCCCCTCGCCCTTCGGGCACTCCCCCCAAAAAAAAGACGCCCAAATTGGGCGTCTCTGCAGAATTTTCTAAGGATATTTTTATTCCCCCTGAATTTCAAATTCAACCTCAACTTTAACATCGCGGTGTAATTTGATAACAGCTTTGTAGCTTCCTACTTCCTTAATCTGATCTTCAGGAAGAGTGATGTTTTTACGGTCAATATCAAATCCTTTTTCTTTAAGTGATTCAGCAATCTGAATTGTATTTACAGATCCGAAGATTTTTCCTGAGGTACTGGTTTTTGCACCCACAACAATTTTTAAACCTTCCAGCTTACTTGCAAGTGCCTGTGCTGCAATCTTGATTTTTTCTTCCTTGTGAGCCCTCTGACGAAGATTTTCAGTATGCATCTTTTTTGCTGATGATGTCGCAGCAACAGCATAACCTCTCGGGATCAGGAAGTTCCTTCCATAGCCAGCTTTAACATTCACTAAATCGTCTTTTTGCCCAAGCTTGTTGACGTCCTGTATTAAGATAATTTCCATATTATGTCCTCCTTATTTTAAAAGATCAGTAACATAAGGAAGAAGAGCAATGTGCCTGGCTCTCTTGACGGCTTTTGCCACTTTCCTCTGATATTTAAGTGAAGTACCTGTAATTCTGCGTGGCAGAATTTTACCCTGGTCATTCAGAAACTTTTTAAGAAATTCGGGATCTTTATAATCAATATAACGTATCCTGTTCTTCTTAAATCTGCAGTATTTCTTTTTCTTGATCTCAACTGTCGGTGGAGTCAAATATCTGATTTCCGATTCATTCTGTGCCATAGTCTATTCCTCCTTTGCTTTACCTGATTCTTTCTGTTTTCTCTTCTTCTCTGCATATTCGACGGCAAATTTTTCCATCCTGAAAGTTAAGAACCTTATGATCCTTTCATCTCTTCGATATTGGACCTCAAGTTTTTCAATTAGATCACCTTCGCCTTTAAATTCCACCAGATAATAAAAGCCTGTCGACTTTTTCTGGATTGGATAGGCCAGTTTTTTTAAACCCCAGTTTTCTTCATGAACGATCTCACCGCTATTGTCGGTGATGACCTTCTTGAATTTCTGTACCGCTTCCTTCATCTGGTTCTCAGATAAAACGGGAGTTGCAATGAAAACGGTTTCGTACTGATTCAACATAGTAATTATTTGTTTATTAGTTATATGATTTTGGCTCGCAAAAGTACAACTATTTTGCTTTAATCAAAACAATATTTATTAAAAATTAACCACAAAGAGCACAAAGTTGGCACAAAGAACACAAAGGTGGTATCTATTAAATATATAAAAGTCATTTATGAAAAAAGCATTTCTTTGGGTACTTTGTGTATTCCTTTGAGTACTTTGTGGTTAATGGATTTCTTTTTTTTCAATCTTTTCATGCTTTATTAGGTATCCTTTTTAATTATATTTGTTCTTTATTGAATTCGATTTATTTATGGAAAACTTCATTGTATCAGCAAGGAAATACCGGCCCGCCAGCTTCGATATGGTAATTGGTCAGGATTCAATAACAAATACGCTGAAAAGTGCTATAAAAAGCAAGCACCTTGCTCATGCATATCTTTTTTGCGGTCCAAGAGGAGTAGGGAAAACCACCTGTGCAAGAATTTTCGCAAAGACAATTAACTGCATCAACCTTGGTGAGAATCTTGAAGCATGCGATAAGTGTGAATCGTGTCTGTCCTTTAATTCATCAAGATCATTTAATATTCATGAACTCGATGCTGCTTCAAATAATAAAGTTGAAGATATACGGAGTCTTAACGATCAGGTCAGGATACCTCCTCAGATTGGAAAGTATAGTATCTATATAATAGATGAAGTACACATGTTGTCCTCATCGGCTTTCAATGCTTTTCTAAAAACACTTGAAGAACCGCCTGCTCACGCAATATTCATATTGGCCACAACAGAAAAACATAAAATAATCCCGACTATTCTTTCGAGGTGTCAGATATTTGATTTTAACAGGATAAGAATAGAGGATATTGTTGGCAGACTGACATTTGTAGCAAAAAGCGAAGGTATAAATGCAGACGAAGAAGCACTGCATATTATAGCACAGAAAGCTGATGGGGCTTTGCGCGATGCATTGTCAATCTTCGATCAGATAGTGAGCCTTAGTGGCAAGACAATTATTTATAAGGACGTAATCGAGAATCTCAATGTACTTGATTATGAGTATTATTTTAAATGTGTTGATGCCGCTATGATTGGTGATGTGTCAACAATGCTGTTGACTTTTAATGACGTTTTGGAAAATGGATTCGACGGACATAATTTTATATCCGGACTTAACAGTCATTTGCGCGATCTTCTGGTAAGCAAAGATGAATCGACGCTGAGTCTTCTTGAAGCAACACCTTTCATCAAAAAGAGATACACTCAGCAAAGCAGAGAATGTCCTGTCGATTTTCTTTTTAAAGCTCTGGAAATAGGGAATAATTGTGACCTGAATTATAAAAACAGCAAAAATCCTCGTTTACATATTGAATTGTCACTGATAAGGCTATGTACCTTAGCTAATGATCAGGGGGATAACTCAGAAAAAAAAAAGTCTTATAGCGGTGAAATAAAGAAAAAAGAGGAAGAAATTCCTCTTCCTCCAAAATCAGAAATCTTAAACAAGGAGGTCGCGTCTTCAGATTCAAGAATAATCAATCATGGAGCAAACACTATTAAACACGATCCGGTTATTGAGAAACCATCAAAGACCTTCTCAATAAAAGATGTAATCTCAGAAACCCTGGAATCGTCGGAGAAACAACCTGACAAGGCAGTCCTGCATGATCCGGAAGTGACCCTGAAAAACAAGAGTGAATTTACGCCTGAGACATTCGAAATCGCATGGCGGGAGTTTACTGATCAGCTGAAGGGCGAAGGTACCCGGATTGTAAGCATGTTTAAATCAATCAGACCAGAACTTGAGAATGATCAGTTAATAAAAATTCATCTTAACAACGCAGCACAAAAAGATACTTTCATTTTGAATTATAAACCTAAACTCCTAAGCTTTCTTGAGAGCAGGTTTATTCTTTCCGACCTTGATATTGAAACAACCATCGACCTTTCAGAAACGAGTGATATTCTATATTCAGATGAACAAAAACTAAATTATTTATTAAATAAGTATCCGATTCTCAAAGATATGAGGAAAACGTTTAATCTGGATATTACATAGCTTGCTTAAAGATATTTATCATGATAAGTCAGTGAAGCAGAAAGATACTCCTTCAAACGAGGGTACGATCTGGTAACCGTTGCACTCCCTGAAACCTGCCACGGGCTGGATAAACACAAATATAATTCATCAGGTTATCAGTGACACTGAATCCCACCTTACTCAGCTTTCGCTTACAGTCGAAATTAAATCATTGATTCAATTAAGATTGCGAATCTGAGTTTTTGACAAAATATGCATGACTTTCAAAAGTGGCGGGGTTTTTGCATTATGTGACTTGTTGGAATTTAATATTGGAAAATAAAGCTAATTTTGTCAGGAAATTTTAAAAATGTAAAAACATCTTAAGATGAGCATTATAAATAATGTATTAGGCCTTTTCCTGGGTAATAAATATGAACGGGATTTGAAGGAAATTAATCCTTACATCGAGAAAATACATGTTGAATTTGAAAAAATTCAGGGATTGTCTAATGATGAATTAAGGGATTTGAGTGAAGGAATAAGAAAAGAAATTCACGATAGCATAGCAGAAGACGAAAAACAGATACTATCATTACGAAATAAGGCTGAAAGTGAGGAAGATGTATATTTAAAAGAGGATATCTACAACGATATAGATAAAATTGAAAAACAGATCAATGAAAAACTTGAAATAACTCTTGATCTGCTTGTCCCAAGGGCTTTTGCGATAATAAAAGAAACTGCAAAAAGGTTTAAGGAAAATAATGTTCTGGAAGTTACTGCACGACAATATGACAGGGACCTGGCTGCCACAAGGGAAAGTGTAACTATCAACGGTAATAAAGCATTGTGGAGCAACAAATGGATTGCCGGTGGCAATGAGATAGTCTGGGACATGGTTCATTATGATGTCCAGCTTATTGGGGGTGTTGCCCTTCATAAGGGTAAAATTGCGGAGATGGGAACCGGTGAAGGAAAGACTGTTGTGGCCACGCTGCCTGTTTTCCTGAATGCACTTGCCGGACGAGGCGTACATATTGTGACTGTTAACGATTATCTTTCCAAACGCGACTCTGAGTGGATGGGCCCGATTTATGAGTTCCATGGACTGACAATAGATTGTATAGATAAACATCAGCCAAACTCTCCTGAAAGACGTAAAGCATATAATGCCGATATAACCTTTGGAACCAATAATGAATTTGGTTTTGATTACCTCAGGGACAATATGGCTATAAACTCGGAGGACCTGGTTCAGCGCAAGCATCACTATGCTATTGTCGATGAGGTTGACTCAGTTTTAATCGACGATGCACGTACTCCTCTTATTATTTCAGGACCAACTGCCAAAAGTGACACCCAGCAATTCGATGAACTCAAACCAAAAGTTGACAAGCTGGTAAACGCTCAGAAAAAACTGGTTACGCAAGTTCTTGCCGATGCCAAAAAACTTATAGCTGAAAATAAAAATGACGAAGGTGGCTTGCTTCTTCTGAGGGCTTATAAAGGTCTTCCCAAGAACAATGCGCTGATAAAATTCCTTAGTGAAGAAGGCAATAAATCGTTACTTCTTAAGACAGAGAATTTCTATATGCAGAACAACAGCAAAGAAATGCCTAAGGCAACGGATGCGCTGTATTTTATTATCGATGAAAAAGCTAACTCGATTGAACTGACAGAGAAAGGTCTTGATCTTATCTCAGATTCAGTAGAGGATATAAGTTTTTTTATTCTTCCCGATGTTGGTTCAAAGATTGCTGATATTGAGAAATCAGATATTACCGAACGGGAAAAACTGAAAATAAAGGATGAGCTCCTGCAGGACTATTCCGTTAAATCGGAAAGAGTTCATACTATGACTCAATTAATTAAAGCATGGACGCTTTTTGACCGGGATACGGAATATATTGTTGTCGACAATAAAGTAAAGATCGTTGATGAACAAACCGGCCGTGTTCTTGAAGGACGTAGATACTCTGACGGTCTGCACCAGGCAATTGAAGCAAAAGAAAACGTAAAGGTGGAAGAAGCCACGCAAACCTATGCGACAATTACTCTGCAGAATTATTTCAGGATGTATCATAAACTTGCCGGGATGACAGGTACTGCTGAAACTGAAGCCGGTGAGCTATGGGACATATATAAACTCGATGTGGTTGTTATACCCACAAACAGACCGATTATCAGAGCCGATAAGGAGGACCTTGTTTATAAAACAAAAAGAGAAAAGTATAATGCAGTAATTGACGAGATAGCAGAAATGAATCGGCAGGGACGCCCTGTACTGGTGGGAACAACTTCAGTGGAAATATCAGAGTTACTGAGCAGGATGCTTAAAATGAAGGGTCTCAAACATAATGTTCTTAACGCAAAACTTCACCAGAGAGAAGCAGAAATTGTTGCAGAAGCTGGTAAAAAAGGCACAATTACAATTGCAACAAACATGGCCGGGCGTGGTACCGATATAAAACTTACTGAGGAGGTCAGGCAGGCTGGCGGTCTTGCTATTGTAGGTACAGAAAGACACGAATCAAGGAGAGTTGACAGGCAGTTAAGAGGACGTGCAGGCAGACAGGGTGACCCTGGGTCATCCCAATTCTTCGTATCTCTTGAAGACGAACTGATGAGATTATTTGGTTCAGAAAGAATAGCCGGTATTATGGACAAGCTCGGACTGAAAGACGGTGAAATGATACAACATTCAATGATCACCAAATCAATAGAACGGGCACAGAAAAAAGTTGAAGAAAACAACTTTGGCATTAGAAAGAGACTACTGGAATATGATGATGTAATGAATTCCCAGCGTGAAGTCATTTATAAAAAGAGAAAGCACGCGCTTCTGGGCGAAAGATTATCGGTGGATATTGCCAATATGATGTTCGACGTTACTGAAAATCTGGTAGAAGTTTACCATAATGATGCTGATTTTGAAGGCTTCGATTTCGACCTTATACGCTCATTTTCAATGGATTCTCCGGTTCCTGACCAGGAATTCAAAAAAGCCAGTTCAAAAGACGTCACTGAAAAGGTTTACAGTAAGGTGCTGGATACATACAAGCGGAAGGTTGAATCTATTTCTGCCCAGGCATACCCTGTATTGAAAGATGTTTATGATAGAATGTCGCATGTTTATGAAAATGTTGTTGTCCCTATCTCCGACGGTGTAAGAGTTTATCAGGTTGTTACAAACCTGAAGGCAACTGCAGAATCTGAAGGGCGTGAACTTGCAAGATCGTACGAAAAAACTGTCGTTCTTGCCACAATTGATGACGCCTGGAAGGAACATCTGCGGGAAATGGATGAGCTTAAACAATCTGTTCAGAACGCAACTTATGAACAGAAAGATCCTTTGCTTATTTACAAATTTGAATCCTTCGAATTGTTCAGGACTATGCTTACAAAAGTAAATAAAGATGTAGTGAGCACATTAATGAAGGGACACATTCCCACACAAGATCCTGACCAGGTGAAAGAGGCACAAAGGAAGCGACAGGTCGACATGAGTAATATGAGAACATCGAAAAGCGATTTTTCACAGTACAGTGCTACAAGCGGTGGCGGAAACGATAAGAATCAGAAAACAGAGCCGGTAAGGGTTGACAAAAAAGTCGGAAGAAATGATCCTTGCCCTTGCGGAAGCGGGAAAAAATATAAGCAGTGCCATGGCATGCAGCAGGCAGGGAAGGAGGGAGCAAATGCTAATGTATAATTATTTTACCTCTTCAAGCGCCTTCTGAATACGCGTATAAATTGCACGGTTAACCGGTACTAAGGGAAGTCTTAGATTATTAAGGCATAGATTCATCATACTCAGAATGGCTTTTACACCGGCGGGATTGCCATCTACAAAAAGCAGATCGATCATCTCGAGATAGCGGAGTTGAATTTCGCGTGCAGATCTGAAATTGCTTTTCAAAGAATGGGCAACAAGCTCACTGGTAGCTAAAGGATATGCATTTGCAAGTACAGATATAACACCAGTACCGCCTGAGGCTATTATCGGAATGGTCATCAAATCATCGCCGGATATTACACTGAAATTATCAGGTTTATTCTTAATAATTCTCATGATCTGAGCCATATCTCCCGATGCTTCTTTTATAGCTACAACATTTTCGCATTCATTTGCAAGCTCAAGACAAGTGTCAGATGATATATTACTGCAAGTTCTTCCGGGCACATTATATAAAATAACCGGAATAGATGCAGAATTTGCTATAGCTTTAAAATGCTGAAAAAGGCCTCTCTGATTTGGTTTATTATAATATGGCGCTACAGATAAAATACCATCAATACCATTAAGATTTGTATGCCTTATGCTGTTAATTATTTCCTGGGTATTGTTCCCGCCGATTCCAACAACAATCGGAACACGATTGTCCGTCACTTCAACAACATATGATATAATTGCTTTCTTTTCATCCTTTGACAGAGTAACAGACTCACCTGTAGTTCCCAGAACAACGATATAATTCACACCGCCAGTGATTACGTGATTTACAACACGTCCCAAGGCTGCAAGATCGATGCTTGAATCATTTTTAAAGGGAGTAATTATCGCAACCCCGGTTCCTCTGAATTTTTTCATAGATATATTTTCAACTTAATTAGCAGATCCTGAATTAATCATCGCAAGGTAATGTAATACTTGGTTCAGATAATCTTCAATACTCACCGGACTTTTTAGATCCATCATGAGGTCAAACGGACTATTTTTTGTTTCAGACTCAAATAATCCAACCTTGAACCTGGCATTTGACATCGATGAAATATATTGAAGAGGGAATAGTTTTTTGAAGTTCAGATCAATAAGTACATCAAAATTATTAGTAATAAAAGTATTCGTTTCAGTGGAAACAGGATGGTAAAAAATGTTTAATTCCTCTTTTTTTACAATAGAAAGATATCTGACAGCAGTGTACTGATCAGGAGGATTATTACCAGGGAAATAACCCAGTATCCTTACATCAGTTTTGAGTTCAGCCATTTTTTGAAAAAATCTTTTCAGAAATACAAAATCATCAGTCTTTGATGCATCCCAGACAAGTCCTATATTTTTAACCTCGTGAATATTTAAATAATGAGGTTTTCTAGCATTTCTGGCAACCTTGTTTCTAAGGATAGTATCACCGATTTTAAGTCTGATGTTTTTGAACAATTCCATATTACAAACCTAAGAGTTTTTTGTTAATTAAGCGGTGAGTTATTACTATTCTTCACCAATTTCTTTCAGAAAATCTGCCTCACTCCTCAGAGGTATCCCAAGCTCAGCGGCTTTATCTTTCTTTGACTCTCCCATGTTATCTCCTGCAAGTATGAAGGAGGTGTTCCCTGACACGGAAGAGGCATTCCTGCCACCATTTCTTTCAATAATTTCTTTATATTCATCCCTGCTGTGTTTCTGTAAATGTACCGGATATCACGATTGTTTTTCCATCAAGCGCACTTCCTGTTCTTACTAATCCATCTTCATCAGTGAATCTGAGACCTGCTGATTTCAGCCGTTTAATAATTTCGAGGTTATCTTTATCAGAAAAATATGAAATTATACTTGATGCTATTTTTGGGCCGATTTCATTAACACTTGTCAGTTGTTCCATATCGGCACTGATAAGATTATCAATTGTTCTGAATCTGGCAGAGAGTGTTTTTGCAACAGTCTCACCTACGTGTCTGATGCCCAGCGCAAAGAGTAGCCTGCTGTAAGGTACTTCAAGAGACTTTTTAATACTTTTCAGGATATTTGATGCTGATTTTTCGCCAAGCCGATCGAGATCAACTAATTGCTCAAGCTTTAAATCATAAATATCGGAAATATCCCGGATAAGCTTTTTGTTGAATAGCAGGTCGATTGTTTCTTCCCCTAAACCATCAATATCCATCGCTCTTCTTCCAATGAAATGCTCAATTCTGCCCTTGATCTGAGGTGGACAATGAAGATAGTTAGGACAAAAATGATTAGCTTCTCCCTCATTCTTAATCAGTGCTGTACCACATTCCGGACAAACTGTAATGAATTCAATCCTGGAACTGGTTTCGTTCCTGAAAGAGTGGTCAACACCAACTATTTTAGGAATGATTTCGCCTCCCTTTTCAACAATTACCATGTCGTTCTGGTGAAGATCCAGAATTGCAATCTGGTCAGCATTATGAAGAGTTGCACGTCGTACAGTTGAGCCCGAAAGAAGAACAGGCTCGAGATTTGCAACCGGCGTTACGGCCCCGGTTCTTCCTACCTGAAACACCACTGACAGGAGCCTGGTTGTTGCTTCTTCAGCTTTATATTTATACGCTATGGCCCAGCGTGGAAATTTTGCCGTGAAACCAAGTTCCCGTTGTTGATTAAGTGAATTAACCTTTATTACGACTCCATCGGTGTCATAAGGAAGATTTTTTCGCTCTGATTCCCAATAAGAGATAAACTGGAATACTTCATTTATATTTTTACAGAGTTTTATACTTTCGGCGACCTGGAATCCACATTCAGCTGCCTTTTTTAGATTATCGTAATGATTGTCATGCGGTAGCTCTTCCGAAAGAAGAAAATAAATCATGCAGTCAAGCGAACGTGAGGCCACAATTTTAGGATCAAGTATTTTAAGCGTGCCCGCTGCTGCATTGCGTGGGTTAGCAAAAGGAGGCAAATTTGCTTTTGATCTTTCTTCATTTAACCTTTTGAAAACCTGGTGTGGCATTAATATTTCGCCCCTGATAACAAATTCTGCAGGCATTCCTTCACATTTTATTTTCTGGGGTATGCTTTTTATGGTTCTTACGTTCAGGGTGACATCATCTCCTCTGTTTCCATCTCCCCTGGTAACTGCCTTGAAAAGTGCACCATTTCTGTAAGTAATGCTTATTGAAGCGCCGTCAAATTTCAATTCGCATACATATTCGATTGATTCTGAGATTGTTTTTCTGATCCTGGTATCGAATTCGGTGAGTTCTTCTTCACTATAAGTGTTTCCGAGAGAAAGCATCGGATACGTATGAATTACTTGTGTAAACTCCCTGGTTAAATCGCTTCCGACCTTTCTGGTAGGGGAGTCATCACTGATAAACTCAGGAAATTTTTTCTCAAGAGTATCGAGTTCATTCATAAGGATATCAAACTCAAAATCAGATATTTCAGGCTGATTGAGAATATAATATTTGTTATTATGTTCAGCAATTTCCTTGCGAAGGATCTCGATCCGTTCCCTGGCTTCCGACTGTTTCATTTATTTTATGGTGAGTATTATAAGGTATTCTTCAGTTCCAGACTCCATCAATTTTATTTCCGCATTTATTGCACTTTCCTCCGGTGATCGAAATTTCCGCGATTCTGAAACCCTGTCTTATAACAACTTTTGAATTGCACGACGGACATTTTGTGTCTGATATTTCACTTCCCGGTGCATTTCCTGTATATACATATTTCAATCCTTCTGCAGTAGCGATTTCGTAAGCATTATTAAGTAATTCAACAGGAGTGGGAGGTAATTGTTCAAGTTTGTGCATAGGATAGAACCTGCTGAAATGTAAAGGAGTATTTTTGAATCCATTTTCACTTAACCATTTACACATATTCCTGATCTCATTCTCATTATCAGTCCAGTCTGGCACAATAAGGTTTGTTATTTCCAGCCAGACGCCCATGTCTTTTAACATTTTCAGAGAATCGAGTACCGGTTGTAGTTTTCCTCCTGTCAGCTTAAGGTATGTACTTTCATTGAATGCCTTCAGATCAATGTTTGCAGCATCAATAACTCCGCAGAGTTTTTTCAGCGGTTCGGGATTAATATAACCATTCGATTTAAAGACATTTTTTATGCCCGCTTTCCTGGCAAGTACAGCTGTTTCGTAAGTATACTCATAAGAAGTAATCGGTTCAGAATAGGTATAAGCTATTGAACTGCAATTGTTTTTAGCACATGACTCAACGACATTCTCGGGAGGAAGGTCATAATTTCTGGTTTTATCAGGACTGGTCTGTGAAATTGTCCAGTTCTGGCAATTAAGGCATACCAGGTTACATCCGGCTGTAGCAATTGAGAATGCTTTTGAACCTGGGAGGAAATGATAAAGAGGTTTTTTCTCTATCGGGATCTACATTAACGGTATTCGGATTTCCGAATGCCATAGTATATAACTTCGAGTTATGTACAATCCTGTTATTGCATTTGCTTAATTCGCCTTCCTTGAGCACACATTCGTTTGGACATATTCTGCACATGATTCCTCTTGCAGTCTCTTCCTGATACATTGCAAGTTTGCTGTAAAGAGATTGATCCTCAAGGCTCATCCCTGCTAAAACTGATTTGCATGGAAAGCATATAAGTCCTGCAGATAATGCAAGTGTTTTTTTCAGAAAATCACGTTTGCTGAGATCAAATTTCTTTTTATGCATTTTATTACTGATTATTTCTCTTCCAATGCGGACCATTTCCTGCGACCATACAAATATACAATTTTCTGAAAGCACATCAGATGAGAAAGCAGCTTTTTCAAATCCTTTTGATTCACCTAGAAAAGAATAATACGTTTACGAAAAAAACCCGATCTGCAGTTATTTTGACTTAAGTACTGTGTTGCTGATCGTCCAGATAAGAATTCCTATAAAAACAAGGGCTGAGAGTAAAAATACAGAAACCCTGATTCCAAATGCAGGAATAATAATGCCTGAGATAATTATAAAACCAAATGCAGATCCAGCCAGATCAGCGCTGTAAATTGCCGGGGAGATGGCCGGTCCATCTTTGCCCATGGTAAGTTCACGAAATATGCTTCCGGTAAGCAATGCAGGTAAAAAACCTGAAAGCATTATCAGAATTATAGAAAGAAAAACACTTTTAACTTCCATCATATAATTAAATGCCAGACTGAATATTATATAAAATAATATCAGAGATATAGTTTTTATTCTGATTGAAAAAATGACCGGGAAAGAAAAATTTGATCCTGAACCGGCAGCAAGACCAGCCATTAATGCTGCTATTATCAATCCGGTCAACTGATACATATTTCCAATCATAAGCTGGAGCATCAGAAGAATTATTATTTCAAAACCTGCCAGTGCTGAGGCACTGAAGTACATTATGAGATTCCTTCGTCTGATTAGTAAAACAGGAAGTACGAAGACTATAAATATTAAAACTATTGATGGCCACTTCTCTCCCAGGTTTTTACTGAACTGATACTCTTGAGAGTGAAGAAAAGCAACGGGGAATGCAGAAGTGTTCTGTTGAGTCCGAGGGTTAATCAAAGATTTTATTTCTGCTGACTTTCTTTCTATAAGTTCATCATCCAGATAATCGGAACTGACATAAACATTTTTAATGTTTTTCTCTGACACAAGTTCGCAGAACTTCAATGATAACTTTTTGTCAGATGCTATGAGGTATAGTTTATTGCCAGCAACCGGTTCTACATTTTTAAAATTGGCAGCCAGACTATTATAAATCGAAGAGTATAGATTCAAAGATTCTTTGTTAAAATAATTATCTCCCGGACCGGGTGAGCACATAAAAACTCCGTCACGATTTAGCAGTCTTTTAATCTCATGAAAGAATTCAGTAGTATAGTATCTGTTAAGGAGTAATGTAGTAGGGGGTGGTGTAAGAAGTATTATAACATCAACAGATTCAGTGTCATTTTTTATATATCTGATGGCATCCTCATTCATTATTTTTAAAACGCCTTTAAAATTTTCGCTGGTTGCCGGATCAATCCTGGCCAGAACAGGGTCTCTTTCAATATATGTAATACTCTTTACGGGGTATTTTAATATTTCAGGAAGATGAGATTTTAATGATCCTGAAATGAGTATCACTTTTTGAGGAGAGTCGCTTTGCAGCATTGCATAATGAATATCCTCTTCCCGTTCCGATGTGTCATAATTGTATGATATCAGTCTTTGATTATAATACAGACTTTCCTCTCCTTTATACTTTACCTCTTGTTATGTTGCCATAGGGAGTATCTTTCGACGACTGAACGTCAATTGACGGGAAGTAAGATTCTTCGGAAAAAAAGATCGGGATTTAAGAATAGTATTGACAATCCTGTTATAAGAACCAAAATATAAAAATAGATCTTAGAATGCCGGCTGATTACATAATAAGTGGCGATGACAAAACCTATTGACAATAGGATTATCAGTAATAATAGCTTATATGTATTAAGAAGACCTGATGTAAAAAAGGATACCAGAATACCTGCAGCTATTCCTCCTATGGTTTCTATGGAAAATGATTTTCCCGGTATATAAATGTTTTCATTACCCGCACTGACTATTAATTTGGTAAAAGTAAATCCCGACACCATGCAAAAAGGAATAAGAACTATAAAAGTGTATATTATTGAAGTCAGAAAAGAAGGCGTCTCTCCCGGCACTTAATAACGCTCTGGAAAGGAATAGCATAAGAACTATGGATACTATGGGGCTAAAAGCGAAAACCAGATTAATCTTACGGATATCATTTAATTCTGATTTACTGGCTATTGAGGCGCCTATTGCAGATCCGATCAGCCATGATCCAAGGAATGATCCGGATATCAATTCATAACCTCCGGTTATATTCATGATCTCTCTTATCATGAGGAACTGTACCGAGGAGCTTACAAATCCAATTAAGAGTAAGTTGAGTTTTATTGTTGAAGCGGATAGTTTCGGTAACCCCGGTTTTTCAGGAGGGATGATTGTTTTTTCAAAGTATCTCCCATAATAATTCAGATGCCAGATTAAATGGAAAATACCGGTGATTGCCAAGCCGATTCCAAATTCGACGTGCCATTTCAGCAATGATTTAATGAAAGGTATATTCCATTTATAGTTAATCTGAAGAGCAATGAATACTCCTGCAAGAGCAGTTACAGCAAAAGCTATAATGAGTACTCCATTCCATAGTCTCCGGTGAAACTGCAGGGAATAATAACCGATCCGGTAAAAAAAGTAACTTATTAAATATAAAAGTATTGCGATAGACGCAATGCTGATAACATGGTACATGGATATTAGTGCCTAGAGTTTATGGAGTGCATAAAGTGCCTGGAGAGTGACTATGGTGTTTGTCTCTGTGTACCTCTGTGCCTCTCTGTGTATCTCTGTGTAAGTTCTTATTACTATTATTTTCAGTCTCTCAGTCTTTCTTTCACTTGGTCTCTTCCAGAACGACTCCTTCGTAAATATAAATATCGGCATCTTTCCAGCCATCCCGGCCAAGACCGGCCTTTTCCTCTGAAGTGACCTCAAGGAATTTTTCCACCGTCCAGCCATTCTCTGTTGCTACCTGTGGCAGCATGGTCCCTGCATTTGAGCCTTTCTTTATATAAATACCGTGCTTGCCTAAGACTATTTCGTTAATGCTTTTGATTTTCTTTAAGGGTCCTATTACAGTTATTTCTATGTCAGTATTTTTGTATTCATCCTTTGTCAGCGGTGAAAAACGCGGATCTTCAAAGGCACTTGAAAGAGCAGATTCCTGGACAACCTTATATATAGGTTCCGATGAAACAAATCTTCCGATACATCCCCTCAGAGATCCATTAATTTTCAGGGTAACAAATGCACCCATAGGCTTTTTAAGGTTCTCTGTAACAGACTTTTCATCCGGGATGAACTTCTTGGTATTAAAGAGCTTTGACTGAATCGAATTCTTAGCTATTTTGAAAAGCTCTTTTTTTTCATTTTCCGTAAATGAAATACTGGTTTGATCCTTGCTTGTTTCAGAAGCTTTTTCACTTTTATCAATCACCGCTATGGCATTATAACCTACCACTTCATTTTTGCCTGCATCGGGAGAATCCCCTGAGTTACAGTAATCTATAAGCTTAAATTCAAATTCTTTATTTCCTTCTGTCAAATCAAGCAAAGCAAGTCCTGAAGTCCACCCGCACATGCTTGTTACAAGTCCGGATATACCCTTTGACTCATTACTTCTGAGTGTATTAAGAAATGTCCTGGAATTTCCTGAAATAATGCTCATTGCCGTAAGACTGTCTGTTTCAATAGCGTCGCTGTAACCAGGGTAATGAGAAAAGTCGCTGCTGATAATAAACAGATTTTCAGGAACAAACCATGGCCTGAGTGCTTCCGCAATTTTCCTTACAGTGTTTACATTATCCGTTCCTATAATAATGGGAATTATAGCCGGCGTATTCTTAAAATAATACTGGATAAAAGGAACCTGATTTTCGATACTATGTTCTTTAATATGGGCATCTACCGGGAATTTGAACACTTTATTATCTGAAATAAGCTTGTTTGCAATTTCTTTGTTTACTGTAATTTTGCCTAGCGGAGTTATATAATCTCCACAGTTATATACCGATGCACCGTCAAAATACATTACATGGCTGGACCCTATAATAAAAATGTTTTTATACACTGCATTTTGTGGTATGGCAGAAAATGCGGATGCGCTTATTCGTCCGGAGTAGCTATATCCTGCATGGGGACTAATGATTGCTCTTACGTTCCAATTCTCTGCAGGTTTTTTACAGTTTCTGAAAAGCAAAGAAAGATCAGATGTAAGAACTTTTTTGTCTGCTGAATAAAATCTTCCGGCGGCATATGGTTGCCTGTCAGTTGTAATATTTTGGGAAAATGTGTCCATGATGGTTAATATTGAGAGCAAAGAAATGAATATAGTTTGCATGACTATTACAATTATTTGGCGAACTAAAGTTATGCCAAAAAATTGAAAAATTACGGAAATGTATATAATGTATTATATGCACCGAGTTAAGGGCACAGGGTACAGGGTGAAGAAATAAATAAGTGACTGAGAAATTGAATGACCTTAGCCTAAACCTTAACCTTGACCTCAGATCAGGACCATTGTTTCCTTAAGGATTTCTCCTTTTTCTCCGGTTCCATAAATTTTGATTCCCAGGCTAACAGTTGGAATACCTATCATATGAATAATTGGATGCAATTCGTCTTTCAGATCATCAGTCTTCATATTGTTGTAATCATCAATATTAAAGTAAAGATGAATCATCAGAGTGTACTCACTGTCTTTTATAGTGCTCAGTGTTTGAACAATTTTTGAAAGCCAGATAGCTGATGCTGTATTGAAATATTCAAGATTCAATCGCAGGTTTGTCGTAGGCCTTGGATTCTTTATATACTCCGCGACCCAGTCGAGAACAGGTTCATAAAGAGTTTCAACTTTTTCCGAAATTGATTTTCCCGACATAATTAGTTCTCCGGAAGGATAATTTAAATCAACCTGGGGGGTTTTTGCTGTGGGTTCGATGAACAGATTTTTTAAGGCCACCTTAATTCTTTTATTAATGCTAAAGTTATACAAAAAACAGATCCAAATGTATAACAACTTTTTAAGACAGAATTTTTCTTTATCAAAAAGAAAGTGTCAGTTGTCAAATAATTCAGGTCGTTTAACATAATCGGATACAAATTCCTGTAACAATATTGAGAGCCTACTTTGGATATGTTTTCTTGTATATCAATATATTAAAATGTTATCTTTGTTCCCTGAAATTTTGTTAAGGAAAAAGATGGAGATTGTTCTTAAGGATAAGATAAAAGAAGCTGTTAAAATTATTTATAATAGCGAAGTAAAGGATGACCTGATTCAGATTCAGGAAACGAGGAAAGATTTCAAAGGTGATTTTACGCTTGTTGTCTTTCCTCTTCTCCGTTTTTCAAAAAATACGCCCGAAAAAACCGGTGAAATGATCGGGCAATATCTTAAAGATAACTTCATTGCAATATCGGGATTTAATGTTATTAAGGGTTTCCTGAACCTTGAAGTCTCTGATTCCTGGTGGGTCGGTTTTTTTGGAAAACTATCTCTTGAAAAGAGCCACCTCGAAAGCTGTCAGGTTTCTGATCCTGAGACAATCCTTGTTGAATACTCTTCGCCGAATACAAATAAGCCTCTTCATCTTGGGCATATAAGAAATAACCTTCTGGGTTATTCTCTTTACCGCATTTTATCAGGTGTAGGACATAAGGTTATAAAAACAAATATTGTAAACGACCGGGGGATCCATATCTGTAAATCAATGCTTGCCTGGCAAAAATTTGGCAACGGAGAAACTCCTGTGTCATCAGGGATGAAAGGCGATCATCTTGTAGGTAAATATTATGTATTATTTGAAAAGAATTATAGGATTCAGATTGAGAAGCTGATAGGTGAAGGCATGGCGGAAGAAGAAGCAAAAAATGCTGCACCTCTCATGCGCGAAACAAGAGATATGCTCCTGAAATGGGAGGCAGGCGATTATGAAGTTGTAAGCCTGTGGAAAACAATGAACTCATGGGTTTATGCCGGATTTGATGAAACATATAGCAAACTCGGTGTCGATTTTGATAAAATATATTATGAGTCAGATACTTATAAGGTAGGGAAGGAAATAGTTCTGAATGCATTAAAAGAGAATATTCTTTACAGGAATGAAGATAGTTCAATATGGGCTGACCTGACTCCTGAAGGACTCGACCAGAAACTATTGCTGCGTTCAGATGGTACAGCGGTCTACATGACACAGGATTTGGGAACAGCGGTAGACAGGCATAAGGAATATAACTTTGATAAAAATATTTATGTAGTCGGAAATGAACAAAATTATCATTTCCAGGTGCTTAAAGCACTTCTTAAAAGGATGGGATATAAGTGGTCAGATGGATTGATCCATTTTTCCTATGGGATGGTTGAGCTTCCTGAAGGCAGAATGAAATCCAGGGAAGGCACAATTGTTGATGCGGATGACCTCATAAAAGAAATGCAATTGACTGCAATGGAGGTATCTCTGGAACTTGGAAAACTATCAGATTTTTCGGAGGACGAAAAAACTGAAATATTCAGGAAAATCGGGATGGGTGCCCTGAAATACTATATTCTTAAAGTTGATCCAAAGAAAAACATGACTTTCAACCCGGCAGAGTCAATTGATTTCAACGGCAATACCGGACCATTCATACAATATACATATACCAGAATAAAATCTGTGTTCCGCAAAGCTGAACAGATGGGCATAAATGTTGATAAAGCATTATATGATGGTGCGAAGACGGGTCTGAAAGAAATTGAACTTATAAAGCTGCTTCGAAAATTCTCTGAAACAGTTACCACAGCTGCAGAAGGATATAGTCCTGCACTGATAGCGAATTATTGTTATGAACTTGCGAGGGAATACAACCAGTTTTATCACGATTTTTCTATTCTTGGGGAGAGCGACGAACAGGTAAGAAATTTCAGGATTGCGTTATCAAAGGTTACAAGCGAAATCCTTTATACCGGTATGTGGTTGCTGGGTATCGAGATGCCGGAGAGAATGTAGGCCCCCCAACCCCCCTAAAGGGGGGCTAATACACTGCTGTTAATTGAATTCCAATTGATAGCATTGAATTTTTCCCCCTTTAGGGGGATGTCACGTTCCGAGCTTGCGAGGAAAAGTGACAGGGGGCTTTGGGAGTTGAGAAAAATTTAAATTACTTATACTATATGTTTGAAAATTTAAGTGACAGGTTGGAAAAATCCTTTAAGTTATTAAAAGGACAGGGCAGGATATCTGAAATAAATATTGCTGAGACACTTAAAGAGGTACGCCGGGCTTTGCTTGATGCGGATGTGAACTTTAAAATTGCAAAACAATTCACCGACACTGTTAAGCAAAAAGCAATAGGACAGGAGGTTCTTAATTCAGTCAATCCTTCACAGATGATGGTTAAGATCGTCCATGATGAACTGGTTGATCTGATGGGTGTTGACAAAACAGATCTTAATATCAAAATCAATCCTTCTATAATTCTTATCGCAGGACTCCAGGGATCAGGAAAAACAACTTTCAGCGGAAAACTGGCAAAATGGGTAAAAAGTAAAAGGGGCAAAAACCCATTATTGGTTGCATGCGATGTTTACCGTCCTGCGGCTATAGAGCAGTTAAAGATAATCGGAACACAGATCGAAGTTCCGGTCTATACTGAAGAAGGAAACCAGAACCCGATTGTTATCGCACGGAATGCCGTTAAAGAAGCCAGGAAAAGTGGATATGATGTAGTGATCATCGATACTGCCGGTCGTCTGGCAATAGACGAAGATATGATGAAGGAGATTTCATCGGTAAAAGATGCTGTTAATCCGCATGAGATACTTTTCGTTGTTGATTCTATGACTGGTCAGGATGCAGTGAATACAGCGAAGGAATTCAATGATAGACTTGATTTTGATGGAGTTGTTCTGACAAAGCTTGATGGTGATACAAGAGGAGGAGCAGCTCTCTCAATAAAATCTGTTGTTAACAAACCAATCAAGTTCGTCAGTTCCGGTGAGAAGATGGAGGCTATTGACGTATTTTATCCCGAAAGAATGGCTGACCGTATCCTTGGAATGGGTGATATAGTTTCACTTGTCGAAAAGGCCCAGGAACAATACGATTCAGAAGAAGCCAGAAAATTGCAGAAGAGGATTTCGAAAGATCAATTCGATTTTAACGATTTTATTACCCAGATTCAGCAAATAAAGAAAATGGGTAATGTGAAAGATCTTATGGCAATGATTCCGGGTGTTGGAAAAGCTGTAAAAGATCTCGACATAGATGATAATGCATTTAAAGGTATCGAAGCAATTATAAGAAGCATGACAAATGAAGAGCGCACTAACCCGGTGGTTCTTAATGGCAGCAGACGAAAAAGAATTGCTACAGGCAGTGGTACAAGCGTACAGGAGGTAAACAAGCTCCTGAAACAATTTGATGAGACCAAAAAGATGATGAAAATGATGACAAAGGGTGGTAATGCTGCTCGTCTTATGGGGAAAAAATAATATCTGTAATGTATAAAATCATTGACGGTAAGAAGATTGCCGCTGAAATTAGAAAGGAAATAGCGGAGGAGGTTGCAAAACTAAAAGCAGCCGGAAGGAAAATTCCACATCTCGCCGCCATATTAGTAGGGAACGATGGGGCAAGTGAGATTTATGTTGCCAATAAAGTCAGGGATTGCGAGGAGGTTGGCTTCAAATCGACATTGATCAGGTTCAATAGCGAAATTGCCGAGTCAGTTTTACTGAAGAAGATTGATGAACTTAACAAAAATACTGACGTTGACGGATTCATTGTACAACTTCCTCTTCCGGAGCATATATCGGAGAACAAAGTGATTGAGGCAATTGATCCGCAAAAAGATGCCGATGGATTTCATCCCGTAAATATCGGGAAAATGGTCATTGGCCTTTCGGGCTTTCTTCCAGCCACTCCATACGGCATTACTGAACTTATAAAAAGATATGGCATTGAAACTTCCGGTAAGAATTGTGTCGTGATTGGTCGAAGTAACATTGTTGGAAGACCTGTAAGCATTCTTCTTTCGCAGAAGGGCTTCGATGCAACCGTAACGGTGGTGCATAGCAAGACTAGGAACATCGCAGAAATAGTTAATAAAGCCGATATTATTATTGCAGCTATTGGTTCTCCTTCTTTTATCAAAGAGGAGATGGTGAAGGAAGGCGCTGTTGTAATTGATGTGGGAGCAACACGAGTTGAAAGCAATGATACCAGGTCGGGATTTAAATTAGTGGGAGATGTGGATTTCGAAAAAGTTGCACCTAAATGTTCATTTATAACTCCTGTTCCAGGCGGTATAGGACCTATGACACGTGTTTCATTACTGAGGAATACACTTCTTGCTGCAAAATAAGTTTAAGTTTAGCCTATTTAGAAGGAATATTAACCCCTGTGAAATAGAGATCAAATCCGCCTTTTCCTCCTGGTCTGTTGGACGAAAACATCATGTATTCATTTGTGAAACTTGAGCTGGATCCTATAACAGGCCTGTATTCATCATAAGCGGTATTTATTCGCGGACCGAAGTTAACAGGAAAACTCCATTTCCTGTTTTTAAAAATTGAATAGTACAGGTCAAAACCGCCCATGCCGCCTGGCCTGTTAGATGCAAAAACCATAATCTGCCTGTAAATGAAGGGGCATTTATCTTCCTCCGGACTATTAATGCTGTCGGGTTTTACCGGTAACTGATAATCGAGATTAAACCAGGATGACAGATCTTTTTCTGCACCTGAAGGTTTAGCGAGCAAATAAATGTCAAAGTTACCGTCCTTGTTTGACGAAAAATATGCTGTATCCTGCTCAGTATTGAATGAAATATAAGCGTCATCATAAGATGTATTTAAGACTGTAACAGGCAAAGGACTAGTCACTTCGGGAAGTATAGATCCTGATGAAGGCTGGTTTTTAAGGTAATAGAAATCAAGATTCCCTGCTTCATTTACAGAGGAGAGCAAAAAATATTCATAGCCGTCAATTTTACTGAAAAGTCTGTATGGACCGAAATCGTTACCAGGAGTCTTTGCCTTATTAATTAACTTATCATAAAAAGCATCAGTTGTCATATTTGATTTAAGAACAAAAGCCCCCGTGGTCTGATCAAAAGTGAAGGAGACATTTCCCTGCTCAAGGTCAAATTGTCCACCTGTGCTTTTCCTGTTGCTCGAAAATATTATAGGCAGATTATCTTCAAGCTGGTATAAAGCGATATTATAATCATCATAGCTTGAGTTGATATCAGCCAAATTTACAACTGTATCAGGAAATGTCCCGTTCGGAAACTTTATAGGATTATCAGTCTTTTTACAGCCAGCAACAGAAACATAAAGTAAAAACAGAACTCCGGTTAAATTGATAAATCCTGATTTTTTCATACGAAAGGGTATTTAAGGAATGTATCAATACAAATATATCAATAAAAATGAAAAACCGGGAGGTCGCCCGGTTCTTCGAAGATAGAATTTAGGTTAATTCAAGGGTTTAAAAGGTATGATGTCTTAAAAAGAATATCAACTTTTACTTACATAAGATGCTAATTATTGACAACAGGTTGCGTTGTGAGAGTAAAAAAAAAGCAATAAAAAAAAATCATTTGTACTTAATTGTTGATCAAATAGTTAAAAATATGTTAAAATGTTGATAATTGGCAATAGGTCTAAACTCCCCTTATGAAAATAGTATTAATTTTGTAATTATATTCTTGTGAGCCATGGAAGAAGATAAGTACGGATTTTCCTACGAGGAAGAGGTGAAGCATGCGGTACAGAAGTTTGAGAGGATGAAGAAAAATAATGAAAATTATTTTTTCGATGTCATTGAATTTGAGACTATTATAGATTATTATATTGAAAGTAATAATTCCATAAAGGCCTTTGAAGCCGCCACATTGGCAAGTGAACAGCATCCGAATTCGGTATCGATTCAATTAAGGAAAGCCAGGGTTCTGCTCGACAAAGGACGAGCCGTGGAAGCATTAAGGCTGCTTAAGAGGCTCGAAAGTATTGAACCCGGAAATCATGAGATTTATATTGCCAAAGGAACCGCCTACGGTATGCTTGGAGACATCCAGGGAGCAAAAAAAATGTTTGATTTTGCATTGACTCTTGATACAGAAGATATTGAGAACATTCTTTTTGCTATTACTTCCGTATTGCAGAATTTAAACTATTATGAGCATATGATTCCTTACATGGAGAAGCTAATCGAACTTGAGCCAGAGTTCAAAGCCCACCTATATGACATAGCCTATGCTTATGAAAAGATTGAGGATTATGAGAACAGTATTAAATATTATCTGAAATATCTCGACGAGGAACCTTTCTCGGATAGTGCATGGTACAATCTTGGAATAATTTACAATAAGCTTGAATCCTACGACAAAGCAATGGAAGCTTATGACTATGCGCTGGCTATTAACTCGCAGAATACTTTTGCAATTTTTAATAAAGGGAATATTCTAAGTAACTTAGAGAGGTATGCCGATGCTGTACCTGTTTATCATGAATATCTCGAGAACGAGCCTGAGAGTTTTGAAGCGATGACATATCTCGCTGAGTGCTACGAAAAAATTGGCGAAGTCATAATGGCACGAAAGTATTATCAGGAAGCTATTGAACTCGCGCCGGAATATGCTGATCCATGGTTTGGGATGGGAGTCATCGCACTTAATACCGGGAACACCGACGACAGTTTGATCTATTTCAGAAAAGCTGTGCGTCTCGATGACGAGAATCCCGAAATATGGTATCTTCTCGGAAAGGCTCATTATTCAAAAGGGGAGAAAAAAGCCGCTCTGAGATGTTTCCGCGAAGCCCTTAAACTTGATTCTTATTACGATGAGGTGTGGGCTGATCTTGGGAATATATTACTGAAAGACGGACTTGCCGGGAAAGCACTCCCATATCTTGAGCACGCTTACAAAGTAACAGGAGATGTTCCTGGCATCAATTATCTGCTTGCTTCATTTTATCTTCATTCAGGGAATAATGATAAAGCTTTTCGTCATCTTTCACTCGCTTTAAATCACGATAAGGAACTCTTTTCGGAGTTTGAGGATATTTTTCCACCTGCATTGTTTACCAGAAAAATTAAAAAACTACTTGAAACTAACAACCTAATTTAATTATTTTATATGAAGAAATTGCTTCCGTATTTGCCTGAAAGACCTTCAAAACCACGAAAGTCAGGAATTACTATGGTTATGGATAAAGGTTTAAGTTTAAGGGAAGCTGAAGACTTCATGTCGGTCGGAAGCGAATACACTGACATGGTTAAACTTGGATTTGGCACGGTTCTTATCACTCCGGGATTTGAAAAGAAGATTGCTATGTACAAAAAAGCCGGTGTCGTACCCTACTTTGGAGGAACGCTTTTCGAAGCTTTCATAATCAGAAATAAGTTCAAGGAATTTGTTGATTTTCTCGACAAAAGTGAAATTGATCTTGTTGAAGTTTCAGATGGCTCTTATGAATTTGAACATAAAAGGAAACTCGATTATATAAGCAAACTTGCTGAAAGGGGAACCGTCATTTCCGAAGTCGGCTCCAAGAAAAAAAATATTGTGTATTCACCTGAGGAATGGGTTTCAATGATGAAATCTGAATTGGCAGCAGGTTCTGTTAAAGTGATAGCAGAGGCACGGGAATCAGGTACCATAGGGATCTACAACGAAGATGGCTCTGTAAATGATGAGATTGTATGCGGAATTGCTTTGCATGTAAAACTTGAGAACGTTATTTGGGAGGCTCCTTTAAAATCACAGCAATCGTGGTTTATTAAGAATTTTGGTGCCAATGTAAACCTGGGAAATATTGCACCCTCTGAAATTATTGCTTTGGAATCACTAAGGCTTGGATTGCGGAGCGATACATTTTTTCAATTCCTGCCTAAAGAACTACGGCATTGATTGATGAATTGTAGATTATTTATTCATTTACCCATTCAAAAATGAGAAAATTCGGTCTCATTGGTTATCCTCTTGGTCATTCTTTTTCGAAAAAATACTTCACTGAAAAATTCATTAAGGAGAAAATTACTGATTGTGTTTACGAAAATTTTCCCCTTGAAAATCTTGATCACTTCAGGGACATAGTTTATACAGACAATGAGCTTTGCGGACTCAATGTTACAATTCCATACAAGACAAGCATCATCAGATTTCTTGACAAAGTTGAAACTGAGGCTTCAGATATAGGTGCAGTTAATGTGATAAAAATTCTGCGTCAGAAAGGTCAGGTTGTGCTATACGGCTTTAACAGTGATGTTACAGGCATAAGAGATACTCTTTTACCTTTCATTGATAAGAATGTCAGAAACGCTCTTGTGTTAGGCACGGGGGGCAGTTCAAAAGCAATATGTTATGTGCTTGAAAAATTTGGATTAAAAGTTGACAGGGTTTCGAGAGAGAAAAAAACCGGCATGTTAATTTATTCTGACCTTGATTCTTCGATTATCGAAAACAGCCAGCTGATAATCAATACGACACCACTTGGGATGTTTCCAAATATTCAATCAAAGCCAGATATTGATTATAAGAGTCTTAATAAAAATCATGTCCTGTTTGATCTTGTTTACAATCCTGAACTTACGGCATTTCTCAAAATGGGAGCGGAGCAGGGATGCACGATACTAAGCGGAATAAAGATGCTGCATTCGCAGGCTGAAAAATCGTGGGAGATATGGAATAATGAAGACGCACCCCCTGCCGCAGTGCTACCGATAGCTATCGGGATGTCCCCCTAAAGGGGCCTTATTCGGAGTCCTTGATGAAATTATTGATAGACTGAGAATTTACCCCCCTTTAGGGGGCAGGGGGGCATTGATGTTATAAATATTTCTCTAAAACTTCTTTTATCTGACTTATCTTAAGTGGTTTGGATAGATATCCATCGCAACCAGCATTTGTAGCTTCCTCTTTGTCAGAACTCATGGCATAAGCTGTTTGAGCTATGACGGGCAAATCAGGCCTTTTAATTTTAATTAACCTGGTTGCTTCAAACCCGTTCAAAATTGGCATTTTGATATCCATCAGGACAAGATTTATTGAAGAATCATTCTCACAGAGACTGACTGCCTCGTTACCGTCTTTTGCCCATAATACTCTAATATTCATTCTGTTAAAGAGTATTTTAAGAAAATCGAAATTTGATTGTTCATCTTCTGCTATTAAAATTGTTTTACCTGCATAATTCTTTTCCATATTCGATACATTTTTCTCAGGTAGATTTAACTTTTTGGTTCTATTTTCCGAATCAGGAATTGTAAAATAAAAAGTGGATCCTTTTGCAGGTTCCGATTCCAGCCATATTTTACCACCAAGCTTTTCAACTGTCTTTTTTACAATTGACAATCCAATTCCCATCCCGCCGGTTTTACGCGTATGTGTGTCATCAATTTGCCGGAAAATGTTAAATATAACGTCATGATGCGACTTATCTATTCCAATCCCGGTATCTTTTACATAAAATTTTAAATAATTTATATCTTGTTTCCTGATTTCGCTAAATCCAAATTCAATGAATCCGGAAGGAGTGAACTTTAAAGCGTTCCTCAATAAGTTCATTAGCACCTGTTTCAGTTTTACAGGATCTGTTACCACGAACTTGCGATTCAGACTCTTATCGAGATTGAGATTCAGTTTAACCGCTGACGGCTCTTCTTTTAATCTTTCGCCGAAGATGATATCGTATACCTCCTGAAGAAGTGAAATTATTTCAACATTTTCGTATTTGATTTTTATCTGGCCCGATTCAATCATCGTTATGTCAAATATATCCTCAACCAAAGTCAATAAATGCCTGCCACTTTTTAAAATAATCTGAGAATATGGAATTGTATCTTTATCAGGTCCTGATTCAATCATTAAACAAGAGAAACCTATTATTGCATTCAGGGGAGTTCTGAGTTCATGTGACATGTTTGCAAGAAAAGCTGATTTCAGTTTATCGCTTTCTTCAGCCTTTTCTTTTGCCTTAATAAGCTCTGTTTGTATTCGTTTCTTTTCTGTAATATCATTTGATACCGTAAGAATTCCCGACGTACCATCAGGCAGGATGATCATAGTTTCGTAGAGAGCTACTATACAGGTAGTTCCATCTTTTTTGATATTTTCAGCTTCATGTATAAGTGTCTTTCCTGATAATATTTCTGCTATATCATTTTCTATATCCTTGTCTCTCCCTGGTTTAGCAAATAAATTGATTGTATTCCCGATTATTTCCTTTCTTGAATATCCAATTGTATCACAGAATGCAGTGTTTACTTCAATCACCTTCCCTTTTTCATCAATAAGAATTATGCCTGCAGGTGATAATTCAAACATTACTCTGAATCTTTTTTCACTCTCAATAAGTGTCTTTTCGATCGCTTTTCTTTTTTTCTCTTCCTTAAGAATATTGCTTGCCTTTAGTGTTAAGTAAAAGTATGTACTTATTACAATTATAATCAGCGCAATAAGTAAATACAGACGGTTTCTGAAGGAAGTAAGCCTGGCATAAACTTCTCTCTCGGGTGTAAAAATCAATATTGTCCAGAATGTATTTCCCAGAGTTACGCGGTAAAAGGCAGCCAGCAGCTTTGAATCAGCTTTGTTCCTGTTTTCTCCAGGTTTAAGATAGCAGGTTGCTGTTCCGGAAGAATCAACAGATGTTTTATTTAAAAGATCCAATACAGAAGGTTCATCTCTGAATATTTCTTTTACATTTTTGCCGGTATTATTGATTGATGGACTAAAGAGTTCTATTCCTGATTCACTCATCATCCACCCGTAACCATTTTCCTCCGTCTTTATATTTTCTACAAACCTTTTTCCAAGTTTCTCAATAGGTATTAATATCGCAATGCTGCCTTTATAATCATTGCCGACAATTATCGGAACATGGTAAGCAATAGCCCTGAAACCCTGTAGTGAAATAAAGACATCGCTAACTGTAGGTTTGTGAGTTTCAATTACTGTCTTAATATGTTGCTGGTTGGTAATATTCTGTCCAATTGCGTCTGGATTAAGAGGATAAGTATACAAAAGAATTCCTTTTGAGTCCACTAAAGTGATAGCTTCAATCTGATCTGAATGACTGTTAAAAAAATCAGCAAGAAGGTTTTTGCCCTGGTCATTAAGGTCAGACACATTTTTAATCTTTGATAAAAATGTAAGTTCACGCTGATAATAAATAAAGAAGCTTTCAATACCCCTCGAAGCTTGCCTGGCCAGGGTAAACTGTTGTACGTTAAACTCATTCAGGGTTTTGGTCTTTATATCCTTATAACCTGAGTAAAACAGGTATGAAAATGATGCAATTACGATAGGTATGGTAAGAAACCTTTTGGATAGTTTCATGAAGTAAATCGGCTGGGTAAATATCTCAACAAGTTCTTAAATTCTGGCAAATATTAAGAAAAATATTGAGGTTTGCTAATCTATATTTTTAAGAGATTGATCCTCAGAACAGATCACTGATCTTAAAGTTTATCGGTTTTTTACCTGTTTTCGCCTCATCCAGTATCTTGGATCGCATTCAATACATTCCTGATTCCAGTACCCTGGTGTTACGATTCCTCCTTCACGTGTTTTTAATTGCCTTTCATAAACAGCGAAAACAGGGTTAAAAATAAGGTTTGTTACTCCAATTGTATATTTCACCTCAGAGTCGGGAATCTCTGAGATGTTCTTCATCTCTTTGACATCAAGGTTATTGAAACTTAAAAGATCATTAAGGAATGCGGCACGTTCCAGAGTAGTATCTGTTTCAACAATTGTGCATCGGATACCATCGATCTCACCTATAATATGTTTTGCGTTATTTAAAGCCATAACTTTTTATTTAGTTCTTTAAACAATTAACCGCAAAGGTCGCAAAGATTTTAAATCCCAAGGTCGCAAAGTATTGAATATGGCAAAATTTGACTTTGCGTACTTTGCGCATTCTTAGCGCACTTTGCGGTTAAAGGTTATTTTTTTTGCATTCTGACTGTATTATTCTAGACCCCGAAACTTAAATTTCTTATCACCTCAAAGATTATACTTGCAAAACCCGTGCATACTATACCTGCAATACATATTCCAAGAGCTATGCGTGTCGATATATCACTTTTAAAAGTTTCTATAGGTGTATCACTTTTTGAAATAAACATTGCCTTGACAACAAGAAGATAATAATATAAGGATATTATCGTATTGAGAACAGCTATAAAAACAAGAAAATAAAACCCTTTTTGTGCAGCTGCTGTAAACAGAAAGAACTTTCCAAAGAAACCGGCAACAGGAGGGATTCCTGCGAGTGAAAATAATGCCAGAGTCATAACCAGACTGAGCTTTGGATTTGTTTGATAAAGGCCATTATAATCATCAATGTTTTCTTTTCCTTTCGCATTTGATATAGCAGCAACAACACCAAATGCTCCCAGATTTGAAAAGACATAAACAAGGATATAATATATTATTGACGCCATTCCGAGCTGATTTCCTCCAATTATGCCAAGGAGAATATAACCTGCCTGGGAAATTGAAGAAAATGCAAGAAATCTCTTGAGATTTTGCTGTCTTATTGCAAAAAGATTACCCACTGTCATCGTCAGTACTGAAACGACAAATATTGTTTTCTGCCATGTAGCAATTATTACAGGAAACACTGTAAAAAGGATAATCATTAAAACAAAAACAGAAGCTCCTTTCGAAATGACCGAAAGATATGATGTAATATTTACCGGTGAACCTTCATATACATCAGCTGTCCACAGGTGGAAAGGAACGATCGATATTTTAAAGGCCATGCCGGCAAAAAAGAAGATAAAACCAAGAATCTGAAGATTAGAATTTCCGAATAATGAAGCAACTTCACTGAAATATAAAGTGCCAGTAGTACCATAAATCATTGATAATCCGTAAAGCAATATACCCGATGATAATGCAGAGGACAATATCAGCTTAATACCTGCTTCAGCTGATTTGTTCCTGTAACGGTCATAGGCGGCAAGAGCTGCGATTGGAATTACTGCAAGTTCAAGTCCGATGTAGAATATTAAAAAATGACCTGCAGATATCATGAAATTCATTCCGACCAGTGTTGAAATCAGTAACAAAAAATACTCACTTACTCTATCAGCATTTTCTTCCTTTTTAAGCCAGCTTACTGATTGAATAAATACAATCAGAGTACCGATATTCAGAATATTCTTCATGAGAAGTCTTGTACCGGATGAAATGTACATACCTCCGAAGAGTGATCCTTCGGGCGAAGGAAGGAATCCGATAACTGTGATCACTCCAAATATGATCAGGGAAAACAGGCTTATGCCTTTCTTTTTTGCCGGATTCCAGAATAACTCAGCAATCAATACCAGAAGAGCTGCCGCTATCAGAAGCAGTTCATGACGCATTATTAAAAATGTACCTAGACTCATATTAATTTATTATCCAAAACATTTACAAACACTAAGTTCAAAAAGGATTAAGCGCAAGAATTTTATTAATAATAGGATGCAGACTTGTCCCAATCATTGTTGACAGGTAGAAAGGTACAAGACCAATAGCAGCAACTGCAGTGATCAATGTTACGACTGAAATTTTTTCGAACCACTTAGCATCCGGCAGATGTTCAAAATGCTCATTGGTTGTTGGTCCAAGTAATAAAATCGCGATAGCTCTCAGAACATATACAGCTGTGATTACTATCGATGATACAACCAATATTGTAACGATCCGGTAAAAAAGTTCATGATGCTGAAAAGCTCCTACGAAAATTGTCATTTCAGCAACAAAACCACTTAGTCCGGGAAGTCCGAGGGAAGCAAGACCGGCAATTACATAACATACTGACAAAAATGGAATGATCTTCATCAGACCGCCCATTTCATTTATAAGCCGGGTATGTGTTCTCCCGTAAAGCATACCGATCAGGGCGAAGAATAATGCTGTCATCAAACCGTGGGAGATCATCTGGATTATCGCGCCGTTCATTGCTGTCTGATTCATCATCAGTACCGCAAAGAGCACAAGTCCGCAATGACTCACTGAAGAATATGCATTAATATATTTTAAATCTTTCTGGGTAATAGCCCCAAAGGCTCCGTAAACAACACTGATTGATGTGAGTATAATAAATATCCACGATAATTCATGAGCTGCTTCTGGCATAAGGAATATAGCAACCCTGAAAGCTCCATAACCACCAAGCTTCATCAAAACGCCTGCATGCAACATTGAAACAGCTGTAGGAGCGGAGGCATGCCCGTCAGGAGACCATGTATGAAATGGGAATAACGCACCAAGCACTCCAAAGCCCAGGAAGGTGAGAGGGAAGAAGATTCTCTGCGCAGGTAATGGAATAACAACTTTTGAAATCTCAAGAATATTGAATGTAAGTTTGGTTCCGTCGGGTGAAGAATTAAAATAAATTCCAAGTAAGCCCAACAGAAGAAGAGCTGACCCACCCATAAGCATGATGGTGAGCTTCATTGCCGAATATTCTTTTGGACCGCTTCCCCATATTCCTATCAGCAAATACATTGGAATAACAGCCAGTTCATAAAACAGGAACATGGTAAAGAGATCTATCGAGATAAAGAAACCGAAAACGCCGGTAGCCAGAAGAATAAGTGAAATAAAAAATTCCTTTTTGAGAAACACGACTTCCCACGATGCAAAAATCCCGGCGAAAACAACCAGCGAGGTTAAGGCTATCATTGCAACAGAAATTCCATCTACGCCCACTGCATAATGGATATTAAGGCTTTTAAACCATAAATAGTTTTTCACAAACAACATCTCATCACTATTTCCGGCATGCCGTGCTGTTAAATACAGGTAAGCCAGCAACGCGGCCATCAATAGCTGCAGACCCATTCCGAATGCTGAAACCAGACGTACCTGATTGGTCCCTTTTAAAAAGAGGATCGCTGTGATTGTTAATACCGGAATTACTACAAACAGAGATAAAATATCCATAATTAAATTCTTTTCTAAATTTCAGTTATTTCCACAGGTAAATAAAAAATATCGCAAGCATGATCACACCGGTAATAAATACAAATGCATATTTCTGCAGTTGTCCTGATTGAAAGCCTCTTATTCTGAATGAGATCACCTGGGTTGCGCTCGCTATTGCATTCATCGTACCATCTACAATATGCCGGTCGAACCATGCAACCGGTTGTGCTATATATCTGAAAATGATCTTTTTTGTCACAAACAAATAAAGTTCATCAATATAAAACTTATTGTATGTCCATTTGTATCCATATTTGAATGTAGCCGCAAGCCTGTCAGGTATTAAAGTCTCTTTCCGGTACATTACATATGCGATTCCAATTCCAAGTAAGCCAATAAGAACTGACGGTATGGCTATCATAAGTTCAAGTCCGCTTTCAAGTACTTTTCCATCAGATGTAACCAGTTTATTAAAAGGAATAAAGCCGCTGAACGTTGCAGCAATTGCCAGGATAATAAGGGGTACCGTCATTGTTGCAGGAGCTTCATGGGGTGTATGATCATATTGAGTGTCCTTACCCCAGAAAATACTGAAATAGATTCTGAACATATAAAATGCTGTTATACCGGCAACAACATACTCCACAGCAAACAAAATCTTATTACTGTTGAAAGCAGCCGCTAATATTTCATCCTTGCTGAAAAAACCTGAAAATGGTGGAATTCCTGAAATTGTCAGACATGCAATTAAGAAAGTTATGTGAGTAACAGGAAGATATTTACGGAGCCCTCCCATATCTGTCATATAGTTACTGTGAACTGCATGAATTATTGCTCCTGCACCAAGGAAAAGCAATGCTTTGAACATTGCGTGTGTAAACAGGTGAAACATTGAAGCCATATATCCTAAGCCCTCCTGACCACCGTAGCCGGCAACTCCAAGGGCACACATCATATAACCTATCTGCGACATAGTAGAGTATGCCAGAACCCTTTTTATATCAGTCTGGGTACATGCAATAACAGCTGCAAATAAAGAAGAAAATGCTCCCACATAAGCAACAACATGAAGTGCAACCGGAGCAGAAATGGCGTAGATGGGGAACATTCGCGCAACCAGGTATACGCCTGCAACAACCATTGTGGCAGCATGTATGAGTGCTGAAACCGGCGTAGGACCCTCCATTGCATCGGGAAGCCATATGTGGAACGGGAACATCGCTGATTTACCGGCACCTCCCATAAACACAAAGATCATTGACCATGTCATTACAGAAAGGCCAAGGAATCCAATACTGGTTCCCTGCGAAATTGCTGTTCCTGTTGGATTCGTCAGAGAAATAAAATCGAAGGTTTCTGTATTAAAAGATAATATAAGAATTCCTATCAGGAAGCCCATATCAGCAAATCTGGTAACAATGAAAGCTTTTTTTGAAGCCCTCACTGCGGCTGGTTTCTGATAATAAAATCCAATAAGTAAAAACGAGGAAACACCAACAAGTTCCCAGAATATGTACATCTGGAAAATATTTGTTGCAACAACCAGTCCCAGCATCGAGAAGGTGAACAGCGACAAAAATGAAAAGAAACGTTCAAACCCTTTTTCGCCTTTCATGTAACCAAGGCTGTATATATGGACCATTAATGAAACTGTAGACACTACAATCAGCATCATAACCGAAATTGGGTCAAGTAATACACCCATATCAATATGAAGCTTATCCGTAAACTGAAGCCATGTTATATTAGCAGCAATTATTTTCTGAAATGCTCCCTCTAATTTTTCAGTAGTGAAAAAGTACCGGTAGGCTGTTACATAAGAAAGTATTGTAACTATTCCCAATCCTGCGGTTCCCAGCAAACCTGAAAGCTTTGCTTTGAGTTTATGTCCTGCCAGGCCGAGAAGCAGAAACATGAAAAAAGGCAGAATAAGGATCCAAATTGTGTAGCTGAAATTTATCATATTAAGTGTTTCCTAAATTGTAAAGTTTCGTGACTGCATACCGCCGCCGCTTTAGTATTTCATCTCATTAACATCCTCGACGTTTATTGTCGTAAACCGTCTGTAAATGTTAATAATAATGGCTATCGCAACTGCAGCTTCCGAAGCAGCAACTGCAATTACAAACACACTGAAAAACATTCCTTCCAGTTTATGAGGATACAGATAACGGTTAAAAGCAAGAAAATTGATATTCACTGAATTTAAAATGAGTTCCACTGACATTAGTATAGTTATCAGGTTACGGCGCGTAAGAAAGCCGTAAATACCTGTAAAAAACATTACTGTTGCCAGAATTAAGAAATATTGCAAGGGTATTCCTGAGTTCATTTTATTCCTGTTTTAAATTTGGTAATTCAGCACTTTTAGGGGATACTTTTTTTGCCACCACAATAGCTGCAACCATTGCAGCAAGCAGTAAGATTGAAATAACTTCAAATGGGAGCACATACCCGTCATAACCTGTCGACAGAAGACTTTTTCCTATTAATCTCATGTTTACTTCCTTGGCAGCTTCGGTGGTTGCGGAGAACTTATAATCGAGAATTGTTATAATCGATAAAGAAGCACCTATGAAAGCAGCAATCGCAGAAAATATATTTTTCTTCCATCCTGAAGGTTCAAAATTCTGACTAATATGACTTGTAAGGAGAATTGAAAAAATAATCAGAACAACTATACCTCCTGCATAAAGAGTAAGCTGTACTGCAGCCAGAAACTGATAGTTAAGCATGAAATAAAGACCAGATGTTGATACAAGTACAAACAGCAGATATACAGCTGCTCTTAGGATCCGCCGGCTGGTTACTGTCAGTATTGAAAACACAACAATCATTGCAGAAAAAAGGATAAACATTATCTGATTTGAAACCATTATTCAACTCCTTTCTTTAATTTGGAACCAGGTTTATTCAATTGTTTTATCAGAAGTGCCCTGTTAAAGACAGCATGTTCAAATTTCTGGCCAAATGCAAGTGCATTGGAAGGACATGTCTTTACACATAATCCACAGAAAGTGCACATACTTAACCGGTATATATGCTTATCAATAGCCCTCTTCTTTTTCCCATCCGGAGAAATAATAGTCTGAGAAATAATTTCTATCGATCCGTTAGGACAGTTCAATTCACAGATTCCGCATCCGGTACACTTATGCTCATTGTTTTCATCATGCGGCATTATTACTTCACCTTTGAAACGATCGAACATTACAAGATCTTTCCGGTTTGAAGGATACTTTTGAGTTACAATAGTACTGGGTCTGAAAAAGTATGATCCTGTGACTTTCATGCCCTTGAGCAATGACCAGACGCCAAATATTATTTCCTTAAAATAATCTATTATACTTCTCATTCAGAGATAATAATTTTAGTAATCATTTGTTAAAAATGCCAGCCCATCAGGACCAGGAACGCCATAATTAAAATGTTAACTAAATTGATTGGTAATAAATATTTCCATTCAAGAGTAAGCAACTGATCAATTCTTAAACGTGGGAAAGTCCATTTGAACCACATCATCATAAATATAACGAAGAATGTTTTGCCTATATACCAGACAAACGGCGGAATGAAATCCATAATATGGTTGAACCCTGCCCATGAACCTACATGAAATGGCATCCATCCTCCCAGGAATACAGTTGCAGCAATTGACGCAACAATGAACATGTTAATGTATTCAGCCAGGAAAAAGAATGCAAACTTTATTCCTGAATATTCGGTATGATATCCTGCTGTAAGTTCTGATTCAGCTTCTGCAAGGTCAAAAGGTCCGCGATTTGTTTCTGCTGTACTTGAGATAAGGAAAATAATAAAGGCAATAAATGCAGAAATATGTCCTTTGAATATGAACCAGCCGTCTCCCTGAGCTTCAACAATTACAGATAGCTGCATCGATCCGGCCAGGATAACAATAGTTATTATAGACAAACCCACCGATAATTCATAACTTACAATCTGTGCACCGCTTCGCATTGCTCCGATAAGGGAATATTTATTATTGCTTGACCATCCGGCGAGTAATACACCAATAACGCCCATTGCTGAAACAGCCATTACATATAAGACTCCTATATTGAGATCAATGGCCTGCAGACCTTTTGCAAAAGGGATAGCTGCAATTGCCATGAAGGATGCAATAATTACAATAAAGGGGGCAAGATTAAAAAGAAAGCCATCGGCATTTTTAATAGGGATCAGTTCTTTAAACAGAAGCTTGAACAGGTCTGCAATTGTCTGGAAGATTCCGAACGGACCAACTCTGTTAGGGCCCAGCCTGTTCTGCATGAATGCACAGACTTTTCTTTCTGCATATACAAGAAACAATCCGACAAGCGCATAGAAAAGAAGTATCAGGACTCCTATTATCAGCATTTCGGTTATGGTGGTCCAGAAAGGAGACATCGCATTGTGCAGGCTGGAATCGATCCATTGTGTGAGCGCAGAAAAATCGTAGATGACTTTCCACCATGGTACTGACAGAGTAGGGGAAGTATTTAAAGCGACTATCTCAGGTAACATATATTATATCTTTAGGTCTTTTCTTAAAATTAAAAATCTGGTATTCTATTTATCGTTTAAATTGTCTGTCGCTGGTGCGGATTTGCAATCCGTGCCTTTTGCTTATTAATCCTTGTATTTCTTTCCAATTGGCACCGATTACAACCGAACAGAGCAGAATGTTTTGGCTACAGATACTTAACCATCTACTGCGAGCTCGGCGAAGCCAAATCGGCGCCAGCTATGTCTTTATTGTTTATCGTTCTCTAAAACCCTTATTACTTTATCTTCATTGCGAGCGATGCGAAGCAATCTTTTAAATTTTTCTCAACTCTGTGTAAGTTCTTTTTTCTTAGTTTTACCCACCCCTAACCCCTCCAGGGAGGGGAATACAATGGTTCCATTTTTTACTTTTGTCTTTTGTTTTTAGGCACTCCAGTCACTCAAAACTCCAAACTTTTACCTGTCAATATCCGGTATAATTAAATCCAGCGATCCCCCAATGGCCACCAGATCTGCTATTTTAAAACCTTTTGAAATATGGTTTAATACAGAAAGGTTCGAAAAGTTAGGAGATCTGAATTTCACCCTGTATGGATTTTTATTGCCATCACTGATTACAAATACTCCAAGTTCTCCACGTGCTGTTTCAACCCTCTGATAATATTCCCCTTCAGGGAGTTTTATAATAGGTTTCATCTTCACGGCATACGGTCCTTCAGGGATATTATCTATCAGTTGCTCAATTATATTCATCGATTCCCACATCTCATCTATTCTTGCAACATACCGGTGAAATGTATCGCCCTCATCAAAAAGGATCTCTTTAAATTGTACCCTGTCGTATGCGCTGTATGGTTCGTGTTTTCTCACGTCGCATGAAAAGCCTGAAGCCCTTCCGGTCGGACCTGTTACACCAAAGGAAATAGCATCCTCTTTTGTTAGTATTCCGATTCCTTTGCTTCGTTCGTGGAAAATAACATTACCGGTTAAAAGCTGATCATATTCAGGCAAAATCTTTCTGAAATACTTTATAAAGTCTTTAACGCGATTCTGGAAATTAGGGTGGATATCATACATCAATCCTCCGGGACAACTATAGCTTACTATCATTCGTCCACCGCATGTTTCTTCAAAAATATCCAGGATTTTTTCCCTGTCGCGCAAACCATAAAAGAAGCATGTTAGGCCGCCAAGGTCCATGCCAAAACTGGCCCACCAGAGCTGATGTGACTGTATACGTGTGAGTTCCGACATGAGGGTCCTGATCACTTTGATCCGGTCGGGAATATCAATCTCCAATGCTTTCTCAACATTCAGACAAACTGCCTCATTATTAATATGTGCAGAAAGGTAATCCATTCTGTCGGTGAGATGTATGATCTGGGGATAAGTAATACTTTCACACATCTTTTCAATGCCGCTGTGAATATAGCCTATGTGTGGTTCTATGCTCTTAACTATTTCTCCTTTCAGCGAAACCTTAACCGTAGCACTCCATGAGTGGATGGATGCTGAGGCCCCATATTTATTACATACTCCTGATGCTCGTCAGTCAGATTTGTTATTTCCTTTTCAGCCATAATTACTTTGTAACGATATTTACATCATCAACATAGTCCTTTCTTAAGGGGAATCCCCATGAATTATCAAGGAAGAGCCTTCTAAGATCAGGATGATTCTTAAATTTTATTCCAAGCAGGTCATATACCTCTCTTTCGTGAAATTCAGCTGTCTGCCAGAGATCACAAACTGAATCGAGAAGCGGATTCTCCCTGTCTGCTGTTCGGGTTTTTAATACAACTGTGTGATCATAAAATGTTGAACGAAGATGATAAATAACTCCCAGTTCTGTTCCATAATCAACACCTGTAAGACAAAACAGGAAATCAAATTTTGATTCCTCATTTTCCTTTAAACTTTTGGCCAACTGATGTAATGCAGATGGAAGCACGGTTACTTCGGGATATTGTTTACCTTCTTTAATCTCAGCATCCTGACTTAAGGTTCTTACAAATGATTCAAGCTGTATTTTATCCATTGATAATCTGATTTCAGGATTATTAAATTCTGCTATTTATAATCATGTGATTTATTCCTTATCTTTCTTGATTCAATTGTCTGTGTTTCAATTAATCGCTGCAATTGAAGCATGCCATATAATAAAGCTTCAGGCCGGGGAGGACAACCCGGAACGTAAACATCAACAGGGATAACATGCTCGACTCCTTTAACCACACTATATGAGTTAAGAAAAAACGGACCACCTGAAATGGCACAGGCGCCCATTGCCACAACATATTTCGGTTCAGACATCTCATCATAAAGACGTTTTAATACAGGTGCCATTTTTTGCACAATAGTCCCGGCAACGACAATCACATCCGCCTGCCGCGGGCTGGCTCTGTATACTTCCATTCCAAATCGCGCAAAATCGTGTCTTGATGCACCTGCAGCCATCATTTCGATACCGCAGCATCTTGTTGCAAAGGTCAGTGGCCACAACGAATTCTTCCTTCCCCAGTTAATAACATCATCAATTGTCGTGAGAAGTATGTTGGTGCCTGATGCATTAAGAAGATCGAGGCTTTCATTATCCTCAAAATCTTCTCTCTTCATTCCTTTTATTCCCATATCAGCGCATGTTTTTTCCAGGCATATAATAATCCCAGACCCAGTATGAAAAAGAAAATAAGTATTTCGACAAATGCTGCCATACCTGTCTCTTTCATTACAACTGCCCATGGAAATACCATGACAGTTTCAACATCAAAAACAAGAAAGAGGATGGCAAAAAGATAATAACCAACATTAAACTGGAGCCAGGTAACTCCTTCAGTTGGAATGCCGCATTCATAAGGTTCAAATTTCTGGGGATTTGTTGATTTCGGAGCCACGATCCCGGAAAAGATCAGGACTAATCCTACAAAGCTGGCTCCAACGAGGAAAAACAAAATTAACCATTCATTATTCATAGAAAATGGAATTAGTTTCAGATTCAAGCCGCACAAAAATAGATTATTTTTTTGTTTTGTGAAATGGTTAACATATCATTATAGTGATATATATCACTTTGTTTTTTGATACTGTTATATATTTCACAGATTAAAAGGCTGTTATGTTTCAGTTGGAAAAGTGGTTTTTTTAAATCTGTGTATATGATTATTTTCATGTTACTAAAATAACAATAATAATTACTTTTAGGGCTTGTAATAACTTAACAATAACAAGATTATTATGAATTCAGATAAACATCGTTCCATTGCCGGACTGGGAGGGGAGGTGTCAGAACATACTGACGTAAAGGTCAGTCATTGCTATCAGTGTGGAAAATGCTCTGCTGGCTGTCCTCTTTCAGAGGAGATGGATTATCCCCCAAGTGTAATCATGAGGATGTTACAAACAGCCAACCCTGTTCTCGAGGAAAAAGTATTAAGGTCTTTTTCAATTTGGGTATGTCTCACATGTGAAATGTGCTTTGCCCGTTGCCCGATGAGTATCGATATTCCTAAAATGATGGATTTCCTCAGACAGAAATCGCTGAATGAGAAAAAAGCAAATCCAAAGGCAAAGGAGATTATTGCATTCCATAATTCTTTCCTGGACTCGATAAAATATACAGGACGTCTCTATGAAATAGGTCTGTTCGTTGACTATAAGACCAGGACATTAAGGATACTGGAAGATATGGCACTTGCACCCAAGATGATGAAACGGGGTAAGTTGAACATTATACCTGAACTAATTAAAGATCGCTCAGGCGTTGCTGCAATATTCAGGAAATCAAATAAAAAAGAATAAAAACTAATTATATGACTCTCGGATTTTATCCAGGTTGTTCTCTTAAAGGATCATCGCGTGAATATGCTGAATCGGTCCTTGCCGTTGCAAAAGCCTTTGATATCAATTTAGAGGAAATCAATGACTGGAATTGCTGCGGGGCTACAGCCGCCCATAACATGAATAAAGAACTCTCTCTTGCGCTTCCTGCTAGAATTCTGTCGCTGGCTGAAAAACAAGGATTTAAAGAAATAGTTGTTCCCTGTGCAGCTTGCTACAGCAGGTTATCAGTGACAAAACATGAGCTTGCTAAAGATCCTTCATTGAAGGCATCTGTTACAGATGAAAATAATCTTCCATACACTGGCTCGGTGGATGTTTTGAACATTGTTCAGATGCTTGATAAGTATATTACGCCTGTGCTTGCAGAAAAAGTTATCAAACCATTTGATCATAAAGTAGCCTGTTATTATGGCTGCCTTCTTGTGAGACCGCATGAAATCCTCAAATTTGATCGTGAAGAAGATCCGCAATCACTGGATGTACTGATGCTCAAAGCAGGAGCTACACCAATTGACTGGGCATTTAAAACAGAGTGCTGTGGTGCAGGATTATCAGTTTCGAGAACAACTTCGGTAGGCAGGCTTTCAGGCAAAATAGTCGGTGATGCTAATGACCGTGGAGCTGAAGCAATAATAGTTGCATGTCCTATGTGTCATTCAAATCTTGATATGAGACGTGATTCCGTAAATGAATACCTGGGCGCAAAAGTCGATATTCCTGTCCTTTATATTACTCAGGCAATAGGTTTAGCTTTAGGTCTCGACAGGAAAGCCCTCGGTCTCCAGAGACATTTTGTAAAAGTATCAGTTTGAGAAAGATAGTTTTAAGTATATAATTAAGTGTCCTTTTAAAAGATTTACCCCCTTCCCAACCTTCCCCCAAGGGGGAAGGAGTAGTCTTATCTTTTCCCCCTTGGGGGAAATAAGAAAGGGGGTAGTCTTGGGAAAAACAGAATTAATGGTTTAAAAGAGAATTTGAGATATTATTAATTAAGTATATCAAGCAATTATATGTCAAAAGTTGGAGTATTTGTCTGCCATTGCGGCGAAAATATAAGTGCAACGGTCGATTGTGCGAAGGTTGCTGAAACCGCTGGCAATTGGGATGGTGTTGCATTCAGTGTTGATTATAAGTATATGTGTTCTGATCCCGGACAAAGTCTTATAAAAAATGCAATTACTGAAAAAGGGCTGACAGGAGTGGTTGTTGCATCCTGTTCACCACGAATGCATGAACCTACATTCAGAAAGGCATGCGCAGAGGCTGGTTTGAATCCTTTCATGTGCGAGATGGCTAACCTGAGGGAACATTGTTCCTGGGTTCATGAAAAAGTTGAAGCTACAACCGAAAAAGCTATTGACCTGGTTAGGATACTCGTGGAGAAAGTAAAGGTTAACCACGAACTGACCTCAATTAAAGTGCCTGTTACAAAAACAGCCCTGGTAATTGGAGGTGGTATAGCCGGAATTCAGGCAAGCCTTGACATAGCAAATACAGGACATAAAGTGATACTTATTGAGAAAGATCCTTCTATTGGAGGGCATATGTCTCAATTATCTGAAACATTTCCAACTCTTGACTGCTCTCAATGCATCCTGACTCCGAGAATGGTTGAAGTTGCCCAGCATCCTAATATTACTTTATATACTTATGCTGAACTTGAAAGCCTTGAGGGTTTTATTGGTAATTTCAAAGCTAAGATCAGGAAGAAATCGAAGAGCATTGATGAAAAACTATGCACAGGCTGCGGTCAGTGTACGACAAAATGCCCTGTAAAGAAGATTCCCAGCGAATTCAATGAAGGTCTCGGTAAACGTACAGCAATATATGTGCCTTTTCCACAGGCAGTTCCTAATAAACCTGTAATTGACAGGAAGAACTGTACCTATTATATTAAGGGCAAATGCAAAGTTTGTGAAATAGTTTGTCCGACAGGAGCAATACGTTTTGATCAGGAAGATCAGATCGTTGAAGTGGAGGTTGGGGCAATTGTTATAGCTACCGGTTTTACAGTGAAACAGCCCGATTTCTTTCCGGAATATGGTTATGGAAAATATGCAGATGTTATAACAGGGCTGCAGTTTGAACGGCTTGCCTCTGCGTCGGGTCCCACCCTGGGAGAGATCAGAAGGCCATCTGATGGTAAAATCCCGGAGAAAATTGTATTTCTTGCCTGTGCCGGATCGCGCGATCCTGCAAAAGGTATTCCATATTGTTCCAAGATATGCTGCATGTACATAGCAAAACATGCAATGCTGTATCAGCACAAAGTGCATGCTGGCAAATCCTATGTATTTTATATGGATATCAGGGCAGGAGGTAAGCAGTATGAGGAATTTGTCAGAAGAGCAATTGAAGATGATGGAGTAAATTATATCCGTGGCCGGGTTTCGAAGATTTATGAAAAGAACGGCAAATTAATTGTCAGCGGTGTCGATACGCTTCTTAATGCAATGCCGGTTGAAATTGAAGCTGACATGGTTGTCCTTGCTACAGCTGGTGTTGCCAACGAAGGTGCTGAAGAGCTTGCTCAGAAATTACATGTCTCTTACGATCCCTATAAGTTCTTTGCTGAAGCTCATCCGAAACTTAAACCGGTTGAAACAAACACAGCAGGTATCTTTCTTGCCGGGGCATGCCAGGCGCCGCGCGATATTCCTGAATCAGTGGCAATGGCTTCGGGTGCTGCGGTTAAGGTGGCAGGACTATTCTCACAGGATGAACTCACCCGCGAACCTATTATAGCCGTTGTGAATCGTCAGGCTCCGCCTGTTTATTCATCTTGTGTGGGATGTTTCCTCTGTGTTTCTGCTTGTCCTTATCAGGCTATTGAAAAGGAAGAAATCAAAAACCGTAATGGCCAGGTTATTAAGTCAGTAGCGAAAGTCAATCCGGGTCTCTGCCAGGGATGCGGTACATGCGTGGCTTTCTGCAGAACAAAATCAATTGATATACAAGGCTATACTCATGAGCAGATGTATACCGAAGTAATGGCTTTATTAAATGAATATTAAAATTTTATGAATTTAGAAAAATTGTTTTATTGATTTTCTTCGTTTACCCCGGCCCCAAGGGGTGCGAAGAAAATCAATTTAACCCCCTTGGGGGTTGGGGTAAATAAATTGATTTTCGAGCTATTTTATATAGGATATTGAAAATTATAGTATCTATTTAATTAGAAATTTTGATGGCTGAATTTGAACCAAAAATTGTTGCTTTCGTCTGTAACTGGTGCACTTATGCAGGAGCAGACCTGACCGGTACAAGCCGCATCAAGTATGCGTCGAATGTGCGCATTGTCAGGTTCCCGTGCACAGGACGGATAGATTATATGCTGTTGCTGAAATCATTTGATGAAGGCGCCGACGGAATAATTGTATCAGGTTGTCATCCTAACGATTGCCACTATACTTCAGGCAATTTTCATGCAAGGAGAAGGTGGATAATGTTCAGGTCATTGTGTGATTTTATGGGCATCGATATCAACAGAATTAAGTTCTCGTGGGTTTCGGCAGCTGAAGGTGCCAAATGGGCGGATATTGTAAATACCACTGTTGCATCAATCAGAGAACTTGGGCCTTACACTGAATACAAAAATGTTGCAAAATACCCTGAAAGGGAGGTGAGCCATGGTTAATCTGATTAAACGTGCCAAAGAGCTGATTGAAACATCTGCTGTAAAAGTGGTGATTGGTTATGAGCAGGGAACGGGTAATAAAACACGGGCTCTGTTTGTGGAAAAGGCAGAAGACGCGGATAGACTAATATTCGATAGTCGATGTGTTCAGAACCTTGCAGCTTATATTACTAAAAAAGAAATAAAGGAAAAAGGTAAGATGGCTGTTGCGGCTACCTTACCGGTTATGAGAAGCATAATTCAACTTGCTTCAGAGTTCCAGGTAAACGATGAAAATATTATTGTACTTGGAATTACACCTGAAAGCAAATTAATAGAATTTGCAAATCTTACTGAGGTCGAAACTTTTGTTCACCAGTTTGAGATTGAGATTGATGCGCGCAACAAAGAAATGCTCGACAAGCTTGATAAGATGACCCAGGCTGAACGCTGGAAATTCTGGATTGATGAGCTTGCTCCATGCTTTAAATGCTATGCCTGCCGTGCCGCATGTCCAATGTGCTATTGTTCAAGATGCACTGTAGATTTTAACCAGCCGCAATGGATCCCGGTTCCTTCCACCGAACTTGGAAACCTCGAATGGCATTTCATGAGGGCGATTCATCTTACCGGTCGCTGTATCGATTGTGATGCTTGCTATAATGCATGTCCGCTTTCAATCCCTATCAACCTTCTTACCAAAAAGATGCTTCTCGACGCAAAAGAACACTTCGGAAGTTATCAGCCTGCACTTAAGAACGACCATCTCATGTCAACATACAAACCTGATGATAAAGAAAATTTTATACTATAAGATATGAATATTGATAAGCGATTAGTCAGGAAAGACTCACTGGAAAAGCTTTTCGATATCTTAAAGCAGAACAGTAAGAAAATCTATGCTCCTTTTGAAAAAAATGGAAAGACAACCTTCAGGGATGCTGAGAATTTTAAAGGAATTTCAACAGGACATGTACAGACCACGCAGTCATCCAAAGATATAGCTTTCCCTCGCGCAGAAAAGATTCTCGATTATTCGAAGAGTAAAGAGGGAATGTCAGTTAAAGGATTAGATCTCAAAGAAATTCCCGAAGTGATTCTCTGGGGAGTAAGACCCTGCGATGCAAATGGGATAGGGGAGCTCAGTTCAATTTTTAACTGGGATTATAAAGATGAGATTTACAATAACCGCTTGTCAAAAGTTACCGTACTTGGATTTAGCTGCAATAAATCTGATGAGTATTGCTTTTGTACATCAGTTGGCGGAAATCCAGGGAGTACACAGGGAAGCGATATTTTATTCACTCTGATGGGAGAGGATGGGGATTATCTTGCCGAAGTTCTGACTGAGAAAGGGAATGCTATTGTTACTCTTGCTCCTGCCTTGTTTGAAAAATCAGAAAATGGTGAGAAAGAAAAATACCTTGCGGATGTAGCTGTAAAGTTCAATCACGAAGAGATCAGAAATAAGCTTGATAAGTTTTTTGAAAGTAAAGAATGGATTGATCAATCTCTGAAGTGTCTGGGTTGCGGAGCCTGTGCATATGTTTGCCCTACCTGCGCATGTTTCGATATACAGGATGAAGCGCACGGGAAAAAGGGTTCACGCGTAAGATGCTGGGATTCATGTGGGTTTTCACATTTCACTATCCATACCTCAGGACATAATCCACGCGACGCGCAATCACAAAGATGGAGACAGAGAATTATGCACAAGTTTTCATACATGCCTGAAAGGCTTTCGGTTTACGGATGCACAGGATGCGGCCGTTGTTCAAGAGCATGTCCGGTTGATATGAATATTCTGGAACATTTAATTTCTATTCAGGAGGTTACAATATGATCGATAATTTGTATATGCCATACCTCATGAGGATTGAGAGAATCACTTATGAGGCGCCGGGAGTAAAAACTTTCATGCTGAAATTTGTGAATGAAGCAGATCAGGAAAATTTTTCATATAAGGCAGGCCAGTTTGGAGAATATTCGGTTTATGGAGTGGGTGAGTCAACTTTTTGTATCGCTTCTCCGCCTACAAGAAAAGGTTATATAGAATGTACATTCCGGCAAACAGGGAAGGTTACAAATGCACTTTCAGGATGCGAAGAAGGTAGTATTATTGGCTTCAGAGGACCATATGGGAATGTGTTCCCTCTTGACGAATGGAAAGGCAAAAATCTGCTTTTTATTGCAGGAGGTATTGCATTGCCACCTATGCGTTGCGTGATCTGGAATGCTCTCGACCTTAGGGAAAACTTTAAAGACATCACAATTATCTATGGGGCAAGATCCGTAAAAGACCTTGTATATAAAGAGGAGCTGAAGGATTGGGAACTCAGAAAAGATGTCAGGCTAGTTACAACTGTCGATCCGGGTGGTGAATCACCCGAATGGAAAGGTGAAGTTGGATTTGTACCGACAATTGTTGAAAAAACTGCACCTTCATCAAAAGATACCATTGCAATTGTTTGTGGGCCTCCTGTGATGATAAAATATACATTCCCTGTGCTTGCAAAACTGGGCTTTAATGATGAAAATATTTACACAACTCTTGAAAATCGCATGAAGTGCGGGTTTGGTAAATGCGGACGATGCAATGTTGGTAAAGTATATGTTTGCAAAGACGGACCGGTATTCACATTGGCGCAGCTGAATGAGCTGCCCGATGAGTACTAGTTCTTACTTATGATATGTTGTAGGACCACGCCATGGCGTGGCCCTGCATTTATTAAATGGCGAAACGTAGGGTCATACCATAGCATGACCCTACAAATAGTTAATTGACAGGTTCATATACTGTTGCCTTGCAAAGTCTTCAGACTTAGGCATTTTTGATTTATCAACTTAAGTCATTCAGGGCTAAAGCCCGGTGCCTGGGTTCCCGGTCAACCACGGGCTGAAGCCCGTGTTTACAGTAAGATCATATTCCTGAAATCGGGGTAGCTCAAGTTGCAATAACCACGGGCTTTAGCCCGTGGTTAAGCTAACCCAAAAAACCGGACTTTAGTCCGGGAATGCCTTTGTGGGGTTTATCTCGCAGGTCTGATTTAATCTAAATATATATCTCCTCCGGATATTCTATATCCGCCAGAAACAACCCTTTCGCAGGAGCCGATTTTCCGGCTTTACACCGGTCGTTAGCCTGAATGATATTTTCAAATTCCTGGAGATCCAGTTTTTTAAAACCGATATCTACCATTGTCCCGACAATGGCCCTGACCATGTTCCTTAGAAACCGGTCAGCTTTAATTGTAAATACCAGCCTATTCTCCGTTTCTTCCCATGCAGCACCATAAATCTTGCAGATATTCGATTTTGCTCCCGAGTGAAGCCTGCTGAAACTTGTAAAATCAGAATATTTAAATAAAATCTGACAGGCTTCATTCATTGATGTGATATCCATCATTCCATGAACATACCAGCTTGAACTATCAAAAAATGGATCTTTTATTCTGGATATGTAATATTTGTAAGTTCGGGAGATGGCACTATATCTTGCATTAGAGTCCGGAACGACTTTTTTCAATGAATTGACTGATATATCTGCAGGCAGAAATTGATTCAGTCTGAAAATGATATTTCCGGTCGTAAGAAGATCGGGCGAAATACTGTCAAAATGGGCACAGAATAGTAATGCATGTACACCGGCGTCAGTTCTTCCTGCGCCAATCGTGGATATTTTTTCGTTAAGGATTACACACAGTGCTTCATCAAGGATCTTCTGGACTGTAACCGAATTAGGCTGAAGCTGCCAGCCATGATAGGAAGTGCCTTTATATGAGATGAATATGAAGTACCGGGTTATCTCCTGAGTCATATAGCAAATATACATTTTTTCATTTGATCTCCCCTCTTTGCGAAGCAGAGAGGGGATGGGGGTGAGTATATGCGAGACAAAGAAATTCCCGATCTGAAAGTTGTGTTTTAAGAGTAGTTAATAGTTGTGAGCGGATGGGGGTGAGTTTTACAAAAAAATAGGCTGTCTTTCGATCAGCCTATTTTTAAAGTTATAAAATGAATGGTTATCTTATTTTTGAACCTTTTGTTGCAAAAAAGATCAGATACAGGTAATAAATGAACATAAGGCTTACTGCTATTATTACTGAGCCTGTTACAGCCTGTATTTTACCCATAATCAGTGTTGAGATGGAAGCTCCGATAACCGATGTCGCAATAACACCTGAAGCCACCTTCGAATGGGGTCCTAAATCTTCGAGTGCAAGGTTGTAAATAACAGGCCACATTATCGAATGGAATAACCCGGTAGCAAGAAATAACCACATTGCAATGCCGGGAGCACTTGAACTGAGAGCAAATGAACTCCCCAGAAAAACAAATCCGCCAACCGAACAAATCGTTAAAATCAGGCGCGCTTTGTATTTTCTTAATATAAAGATTCCAAGTACACGACCTACCATCATGCCTCCCCAGTAATATTTAAGCATATCGATTGGGTTGATTCCATGGATGCCTAGCTTAGCTACATAATCGGGAAAGAAGCTGGAGGGACCTATTTCACATCCCATGTAAAGAAAGATTGCTAATGAACCCAGCCAGACATGTGGGTATTTAAAAGCACTTGACTTAAATATTTTCTTCTCCATACCTTCGGATCCACTTTCCTCACTTTTTATTTCCGGCAGTTTTAAAAAGAACATTATCACAAGTATAACTGCAGTGATTATACCGATAACCATAAATGGGCCTTTAACAATATCCCGTATTGCAGAGTTTTCCATTTTAACGCCTGACTCGAGCTTGGGAGTTACAAGCAGAACAGAAACGAAAATAGGAGCAATGATAGTTGCAACTGAATTAAGTGCATTTGTGAGGGTGAGGCGGCTTGCACCAGTCTCTGGACTTCCTAATGCATTAACATAAGGTCCGGCAGCAACCTGAAGAATAACTACTCCAATTGCAAAGACCGAAACAGTGCTCAGAAATCCATAATATCCCATTGAAACACCTGGAATGCAGAGGAAGAAGCCAAGTGAAATTAATGCCAGTCCGAAAAGTACTCCATTTTTGTAACCTATTTTTGTCAGCATTAAACCTACTGGCACTGACAGGATATATGCTCCATAGAAAAATGTGTTGGGCAACTGTTTCTGAACATCGTTTAGGTTAAAGGCTTTTTTCAGGAAGTCGATAGTGGAGTTGTTCATAGTCGTTATAAACCCGAACAAAAAGAAAAGCGAAGCCATTACAATCAATGGGAACAAATAATTGGATTTTGTAGAGTTATTCATAGTCTGACAGTTAATTTATTTTATGTAAAAGATATACACACAAGGATAATTGCACTTCACAAGAATTTCTTTAAATAATTATTTTAATAAGTTCAGTCGGATCATCTATAAATCAATTTTCCCGGCGCCTTTCTGCCTTATAAAGAGTTTGTGGCAGGAACCTTTACCATAAACGTGCTCCAGAGTCGTAACATATTTATCAAGCAGATTCTGCGGAACAAATGCCTGGATTGTGCCTGCAAAACCTCCGCCGTGAACACGCCATGCACCTTTCCCTTTAAGTACAAGTTCACTTAATGCAAGAGCTAAAGAAACTCCCTGTTCTTTAACATTATTAACAGGGTAAATATTTTGATTGTACATAAATGAACTGAACCCTGAATCAACGACCATTCCCAGAAATGACTTAAAATCATTTTTTTCAAGGGCAGCTACCTGATCGACAACCCGCTGGTTGTCTCCCTGAAAGTGAATAGCACGAAGAATGGCCCTGTCACCAACTTTCTTCCGGATTTTTGGAATAATCTCCAGCACTTGCTCCATTGTAACCTGACGCAGAACTTTTGCACCCAACTCAGCTGCAACGGCTTTCATATCGGTAGGTAAAGATGCATACTCATCATTAAGATCGGCGTGATTACTGCCGGTATCCGTAATAACCAGAGCAAAACCGGTAGCGACAAAATCAAAATTTACCTTTTTAACGATCGGTTTTGACGGATCTTCGAAATCAATTGTAACCAGACCGCCTACAGCACAGGCGGTTTGATCCATTAATCCACATGGTTTGCCAAAGAACACGTTTTCAGAATATTGACCGATAATGGCATTTTGTACCGGATCAAGTTTCCCGTTATTGAATAAATGGCTGAAGATAGCACCAATCAGAACTTCGAATGAAGCAGATGAGCTTAACCCCGAACCTACTGGCACACCACCATCAATACAGCAGTCGAATCCGCCAATCTTGAATCCCATTTCTTTCATTCTGGCTCCAATACCCCTTACAAGGGCCACAGAAGTGAAATTTTCTTTTTTGTCGGGGGTAAGGTTTGACAGATCAATTTCAAATTTTGGATAACCAGCAGATTCAATTCTTACAACATTTGTATCGTTAGCCGAGGCAACGGCAACGTTGTCAAGGTTAACTGCACCTGCCAGTACACGGCCGAAATTATGATCAGTATGATTCCCGCCGATTTCAGTGCGGCCCGGGGAACTGAATAGCATTAGTTCACTGGTTCCAAATGAGCTTATATATTTTTCTATCAGGCCGCTATATCTTCTTGCCTGGTTTTTAAGGACTTCTGCATCGGAGCCGTACAATTCCCTGAACGCATTGTTATTACCGTTATTGATTTTTTTAATCACTTCTTTCTCGTTATTCTTTTCCATTGATAATATTTTTATAAAAATGTCTATCTTTTTTATTACTTACAAGATAAATTTTTTTTCAATAAATATTAATCAGAATAATTTTTAATATGTTCCTTTATATAAATAATTCTACAAATAAAAGGTAATTCATTTTTTTTCTGATGAGTAAGGTTTTTATCTTCGTATAATTTATTTCTAATTTAACCTGTTAACCAATGAACCGCAGAAAATTCGTTGAGACATCCGGTGTAGCTGCCGGTGCTGCAATGCTTGGCAGCATGAAGCCTTCCCTGAATCAAATCAGTCCGGCTGTTCCTGTACAAAAATCTCAAAAGAACGCTAAGATTAAACTTGGTCTGTATTCCATATCATATGGGGGTATATGGTATAAAGGTTCTGCTTTATCATTTGATGAGTTGTGCAGATACGCGAAACAGTATGGTTTTGATGGAGTAGAGCTGGATAACAAGCGACCGATGGGTTGTCCATTGGATCTCGACCAGCGCAAGAGGGATGAGATGCGTAACTCCCTGACAAAATATGGTCTTGAAATGCCTGCACTGTCTGCAAACAATGACTTTTCAAGCCCGATACCAGAACTAAGGGAATGCCAGCTTCTGATGGTCCGTGAGACTGCACGGCTTGCAAAAGACATGGGAGCGAAGGTTGTCCGTTTATTTGCTGCATGGCCAGGTGTTTCTATTCATGAAGGTGTAGGTACTTATGAACTATCCCGCGGTGATGGGTTTTATACGTTCCAGAGGCAATATCCATACGCAACCTGGATCGACCGGTATAACTATGTGAAAGATTGCCTCAGGGAAGCTGCCACATTTGGGGAAGAATTTGGCGTAGTTATGGCACTTCAGAACCATGCACCACTTATCAGAACCTGGAGAGACACTTATGACCTTGTTAAAGAGGTGAATTCTCCATGGCTGAAAATTTGTCTGGATCTCCCGATATTTGATAAACAGGATAAGGATTATATTGCAAATGCAGTTCGCACTGTTGGAGATCTGCAGGTGCATTCTCATTTTGGGGGAGAATACTACCGCGATGAAAACAACGCAATAAAACCGAGGTTGCTCGATTATTACGCCGGCGGAATAATGCCTGACTATGCTCATTATATCGGCTTAATGAATGAAATAGGTTTTAATGGTTATTTTACCTTTGAACTTTGTCATCCTTTGTTGAATAAAGATCATAGCGGCGCTGGGATTGAGTTTGTTCATGAGCAAGTGCCACTTGCAAAAGAGTATCTTGCAAATATTATAAATAAGAAGGTTTAAAAATTCCGAGGGCCCCCTGGCCGCTCTTTTTGATTTGTTTTAGTGTTTTTAAGAAGGGGGGCAGGGGGGCCGACCAGGAGATAATAATTGATTTTATATAAACGATACTATGGAAAAACGTGGGTTTGCCAGCGACAACAATGCCGGAGTTCATCCTGATATTCTTAAGGAAATTAATGCATCGAATGCTGGACATGTAACAGGTTATGGTTCAGATGTATATACTGAACAAGCTAATAACATTTTCAAAAAACATTTTGGTGAGTCAACAGAAACCTTTTTTGTATTTACCGGCACCGCTGCAAATGTTCTGGGTCTTTCGGAAATTACAAGGTCGTGGAATTCAGTAATCGCTGCTTCCACAGCACATCTTGAAGGAGATGAATGCGGAGCACCTGAAAAGTTTATCGGATGCAAAATACTTGTTGTAGATACACCTGATGGTAAAATTAATCCCGGACTTATTGAGAAGCACATGCACGGAATTGATTTCGAGCATCATTCTCAGCCAAGGGTAATATCAATTACACAGTCGACTGAGATGGGAACTGTTTATACTGTGGAAGAGATATCGGAGATTGCGCAGTATGCACATGCCCGGGGAATGCTTATTGCATATGGACGGAGCAAGGATCGCAAATGCTGCTGTATCCTTAAACCTTCCGTTTAAGGCATTCACGACTGATGCTGGAGTGGATGTTCTTTCTTTTGGTGGCACTAAAAATGGAATGATGTTTGGAGAATCGATCTGTTTTTTAAAACCCGGTTTAGCTTCCGATTTCAAATATATAAGGAAACAGGGAATGCAGCTTGCTTCGAAGATGAGATTCATCTCAGCCCAGTACATAGGATATTTTCGTAATGACCTGTGGAAAACCTGCGCATCGCACTCAAACGAAATGGCCAGATTGCTTGCAGAATCACTTAAAGGAGTCCGGCAAGTGAAAGTAACACAGAAGGTTCAGTCGAATGGCGTTTTCGTTCTTATACCTGATGATATCGCTGAAAAGATGAAGAAGCACTACTTTTTTTATCCTTGGGATGAGAAGAGATCGGAATATCGTTTAATGACCAGTTGGGATACACAAAAGGAAGATATTGAAGATTTTGTGGAATTGCTAAAAAAGGAACTGATAAAATAATAAAATCCACTTCAATTACTTTTTTTTCTCCCCGTTTGGGGAGATGTCGCAAAGCGACAGAGGGGTTTTTCTCTTTGAGAATTATTTGGGAGAAGAACCCCCGCGCCCTTCGGGCACTCCACCTTTTCAGGGGAAGAAATTCACAAATCAAATGTGATTTTATTAATAAAACAGAAAAGGCTGAATCTTGCGATCCAGCCTTTTTCTATAATTTGTAAACTAGGATTTTACTTAAGCGTAAAGTTAATTGGAACCATATACCATACTGGAACTGGTTTTCCACCCTGCTTCCCTGGTTTAAAAGGAGGAAGTGTAGTTACAACCCTCATCGCTTCTTTATCAAGCTCGGGGTCAACACCTTTCAAAACACTAACCTGGCTTACGCCGCCTTTTGCAGTAACACAGAACCTGACAATTACTTTACCCTGAATATTGTTTTCTTTTGCTATTTCAGGATATTGAGTATGTTCAGAAATGTATTTAAGCAGAGCAACATCACCGCCAGGGAACATAGGCATTTCTTCAACCACAACAAATGGTTCGGGTTCTGCTTCAGTTTCCTGTACTTCTTCTTTAACCTGCTGTACAGCTTCTACAACATCTTTGTTTGTAACTTCAGTCTGTGCCTGATCAGCAGTGATCATCTGTTTTACGTCTTCAGGTTTGATTGAGTCAACGACCTGTGGCGGAACATATTTCTGCTGCTGAACAACATCGGTAGGAGGAGGAGGAGGAGGAGGAGGAGGAGCAACCTTTTCGACAGGAGCATCCAGATTCTCCAGTTTGATCTCTACCTGACGTTCAGCACGTTTCCCTTTGTTTCCAGCTGCTTTTGCACTAAGATAATGGAGTTATAATAGCAGTTGCTATTATAAACACACCTATCAGCAAAGCAACCGTAACAGTACGATTGTACTTTTTACGTAGTTTATAAGCTCCGTATTCCTTATTTCTTGCCTTAAAGACTATATCATCAAAGGCAGGAACATTCAAATTATCTTTTGCCATCTTTTTAAAGGTTTACGGGTTATTTTTTAACCGGAGTAGCAGTTGTTGTTGGTGTAATGCCAGCTGCCCTTTCCACCATAGTATTCTCATAAAAAGCGATATCTTCAAAGGTGTAACGGGCAATTCCGCATATATTCATCTCATCGAGAATATCTACAAAGTTACCGTAAGTAGCCTTTTTATAAGCTTTAATAAGAACGATAGGACCTGTATCATCATCCGTTTTCAGTTTGCTGATAGCTTTCGCCACAGAATCCTGTGGCATCTTAATTTTTCCAGTCAGAACCTGATTCTTGAAATCTTCGATCTTTTTGGCTAGAGTTAAGTTCTTATCAAGAAGCAACGGACGTATACCATTAGCGCTAAAATCTGTCTCAAACAGTGGAGGCAAATTATTATAATCCTCTGGGTGTACAACACCAGGGTACCAGTATATTTTGTTATTTGGGCCCAGAATGATGTTCAGAGTACGGCTTGCTGAAATTTTAGGAGGCTGAAAGCTTGGATCTTTAATCTTCTCAGGAAGATTAATCTCCATTACTTTTGCCTTACTGAAAGCCGTGGTGAGCATAAAAAATGTGATCAGCAGACACATCAGGTCAACCATCGGTGTCATGTCGATATGCGGTACGTGTTTTTTCGCTTTCTTTTTCCCGCCTGCTTTATCTTCTTGAATTATTTCTGCCATATCACTTTTTTGTTTCTGTGAGGTTTGTTTTAACGGCTTCAAGAGTTGTGATCAGATTAAACTTGAAAACATTCTTATCAGCCATAATATCTAGAACTCTTTTTACTACCTCGAAACCGGTTTTTGCATCTCCTTTAATACATGCCTGAATAGCAGGGTTAACTGTACGTGCACAATATATCCAGTCAGCCAGCTGATTATCAGTTGAATCAATAGGAATTCCTGTTTCCATAGCGTTTCTTAACTTCATATCCTTTGTATCAAGGAAATCTTTCATTTTATTGATCGGGAGACCAATGGAAGAAGGATATTTTTCAAATTGATTTAACTCATCTTGCGTAAATGTGATATTATATCTTTTCCCCATTTCAGCGAGGATCTTCGGTCTGAACTGGAGCGTAGTATCTGGTCCGTTATCGAAGTTAAGATACACTTTATCATCTTTTGAAAGAAGAAGAGTCATTCTATTAAAATCAGGTGTTGGTTTCTCTGATACTGAATAAGGCGTAACAACAGGAGCCGGTTCCGGTTGCCTCATGGTAGTGGTCAACATAAGGAATGTTAACACAACCGAGAACAGGTCTACCATCGGCGTCATGTCGATATGGGGCGACTTTGTTGGTAATTTAATCTTTGGCATTGTAGTTATTTATTTATATTATTAAACCAAAAGATAAATTTAAAATTAGTTGGTCTTCAGTGAAGCGGCAAAATTTTGTGTCAGACTGAAGCCTGCTTCGTCAATTTTAAATGTATAAGAATCAATTGTTGATGAAAAATAGTTGAATGCAATAATTGCTAATGTAGAACCGGTAATACCAAATGCAGTATTTACAAGAGCTTCGGAAATACCTTCTGCAAGAGCAAGAGCATCAGGAGCGCCTGACTGTGCAAGAGCCATGAATGCCTTGATCATACCAAGAACTGTTCCAATAAGACCAATTAACACTGAAATAGAAGCAATAGTTGAGAAGATAACCATGTTCTTTGAGAGCATAGGCAGTTCAAGAGCTGTAGCTTCTTCGAATGATTTCTGAATTGAAAGGATCTTCTGATCTTTCTCAAGTACCTTGTCATTCTGAAGGTCACGATAACGTGCAAGACCTGCTTTCATAACATTTGCAAGTGAACCTTTCTGTTTGTCACAAGCATCCATAGCTTCTTCAATTTTATCCTGGGCAAGTAAACTCTGTAGCTGGCTAACGAATGAATTTAACCTGCCTTTACCTTTTGCTCTTGTGAGTGTAATTGTCCTTTCAATAATGAAAGTGATAAGAACTAAAACGATGGTCATTAGAATAGGAACAATCTGACCACCTTTGTAAATGGTCCCCAAAATGTTACCCTGGAGTGCTCTTCCGGCGGAATTACCACCTTCAAAATTTACAGGATTAGCCATTACTTGTGTGAACAAAACTTCGGCTACTATAAACGCTATTAAAATAGCACTTGCTGCAAAAATATTCTGCAACGCATCTTTGAACGAACTTCCTTGTTTACTCATTTTTATCGATTTGTTTAGGTTTAATTATTTACGATTTGCAAATATATATTATGAATTGTTTTTTTCCAATAGAGTAAACAATAATGTTAAACTTTTAATATTGTTTAGAATAATTCTCTAAATAACAACCGTTAAACAAAAATATACCCTATTTGTTTTGCTTTTCATACTTAATTACTTCTCGAGTGATGCATTATAAGCTCTTGATTTTGTTATAGGTATCTCCAGTGGTTTGTATCCTGTTGCACTAATTACCAGTATCTGGGACTCCTGGGGAATCTCAAATTTAAATTCTCCATTACTGTTTGAAAGGTTCTCAATACCTGTATCCTTTACCTTGATTGAAGCATAAGCTATGGGCTTCCCGGCTGCATCAGTAACCTTTCCTCTAATTTCGTTGGGGTTGATGCCTTTTTTAATCTGGGCTTCAAATTCATGGATGTAAGCAATCTGATTCTTGGCCTGAACATTCGAAGGATCGATGGCCAGAATTTTATTGTACGCCTCCAGTGACCTTGTTAAATAAGGCAGACGTCCTTCATTCGTCTTTTCAGTTGATGTTGCACGCAACTCAACCGAGCCAATACCGCTGTATCCTTTTATTTTATACTCCTTATTATTAGGGTCAAGATTTACCATCCTGTTGTAATAATCTTTCGCCTTGCTGAAATTAGAATTCATCATATGATAATAGCTAAGGTAACCTAAGGCATCCATCATTGCAGGAGCATTCTTAACAGAGTCGGTCTTTGCAATTTCAAGAAGTTTTTCAAATTTTGGTTTTGCCAGGCCCTGTTTCAGATCAGGATCCATCTTGGAATATGTGTTGGCAATCCAGAGATAAGCCGGAACATAATCGGGTGATTTAGCAATAATCGAAGTGAATACAGAGTCGGCTGTTTTATATTTTTCGCCACTGTAATAAGCTTTCCCGATTCTCATAAGTTCCTCAGTATTGTCTTTTGTCGGATCGAGTAGTTTTGTCAATGTTTTTGCAACTCCGTCATATCTCCTGAACATATTATAGTAGCTGGCGATTTCTGTTAAAAGTGACCTGTCACCTGGTTTAAAAGTCAGTACCTTGGCATATTCTACGAATGCTCTGTCGATTTCAGTATTGGCTTTAGCTATAAGATCTTTCTGGTTGTTGATCTTATTATTGTCCTCTGCAATACTGGCTTTTAACCTTGTCTTCTCTGCTGCTGCTGTTGCAGTTGACAGACCGGTTTTATCCTTATCCAGCTGTTGTTCCATGCTTTTAAGATCATCAGCTAATTTTGGATAATTCTGGTTCTTCTTAACAAGAATTCTTGCCATGTACAAATAATCTTTCCATAGTATCCTGTCGGCAGGAACTGTTTTGAAAAGTGTTTCCATATAGGCCAGGGCTTTGTCATAGTCGGGCGGATTCTTCTCATAATATGAATAACCTGCTATACGATTCATATAGGTCCTTGATTTATCGACCTTGAATATATCTTCAACATTCTTTATAACGTTGTCATAATCTTTTGCAAAGAAGAGTGCGTTCACATATCTTGTTTTTGCCGGGATATTACCTGCTGTAAGATCAAGGTATTTCTTGAAATATTCACTTGCCTTATCAAATTTCTGAGCAGAGAGATATAACTGTCCAAGTTCACGATAAGCAGGAGCGTAGTTAGCATTAAGTTCAATAGCTTTCTCAAAATAAGGTATTGCTGCCTGAAGAGCACGGGCTTTAACATATATGTTACCGATTTTCATCTCGGCAGTAGGTGATTCGGGATCTGCAAACTCAGCCTGGTTATAATAATATATTGCTTTTGTTCCATCATTGACAAGAATATAAATATCGCCTGCTATGAGATTAACGTCCCTGCTTTTACTATCAATCTTCATGGCTTCACGTATAAGTGGCAGTGCAAGTGTAGTATCCACTTTACCTTCCTTTATATATGATTCTGCAATTTTTGCCAGTGCAAAAGCATAATCAGGTGCAGGGGGCACAATTTTTTTAAGGTTTCTGTAAGGAAGAAGAAGACTGCGGGCTTTAGCTCTCATGTCAGTAGCTGTTTTATAATCATCGAGATAAAAAGCAACTTTCGCCAGACCTATGTAATTGAGCGGGTCATTTGCATTTGCTTCAACGCCTTTCTGATATACTCCTTTTGCATCTTTTGCATAAACTGCCAGTGAGTTGGAGATTGTATCTGAAGCATAATCGAGCAGGTAATTTTCACCAAGAAAGAAATAATTTTTACTGTTTGTGGGGTCTTTCTGAATTAATTCTTTTAGCATCGTCTGAGCTTTGTCATATTGCTCGCTTCTGGTCAGCTGGATTGCAGAAGTTAAATCCTGAGCCTTTATGCTAACCGAAAAACCTGATATTAAAACTGCCAGAAGAAGTGTTGGTCTTGAAATTAAACGTTTCATAGCGATCTTTATTTGATGTCAATTGTTTTTTATACTCTTGTTTTATTATTTATTATCTTCATGTTAATCATCCAATTAGCCCCTTACTCTCTATCAACCCTTCGTACACGGCAACGCGAACAGCATACTTTCCTAGTGTTTTATTTGCACAAGTCTTATTGGCATAGTAGCCGGTACAAGTCCTGACTTGAGTACGATTCTTTGACCTTGTTCTGCACAAGCCCAGTTAACAAAACCCGAACCCAGACCAGCAAAGGTTTCCCTGGAAATAATATAAATCTCTCTGACGAATGGATATGATTTGTCATAAATAAATCCTTGTTGTGGCCGATAGTAGCTTCCGTCATTCACATATTGTTGTGAAACAGCAACTACATTTATTTTCTTTATAAAGCTCATTGTCAAAGAGTCATTCTTGTCACTAATCCAGTTTACACTGATTATACCCAGTGCATTTGGGTTACTTGAAACGTAATTTATAACCTCTGCATTGTTATGAACTGCAAAGAAATTTTTGTTCAGTGAATCTTTAATATTAAATAGCTCCTTAAAATACCTGATATTCCCCGATTTAGTATTATCGAAGATTACATTGATTTCACCAAGTTTCGATTTTGGATCTATATCCTTCCAATTTTTGATTTTCCCCAGAAAAATATCTTTTACTGTATTATATTTTAAAAGAGAATCTTTGTTTTCATGGTTAGTGATAAGCGCCAGTGCATCATAAGCAAAAGTGGTTGTCCGGGCAATTATCTGTGTATCCCGCAAAGATTGGATCTGGTAATCGGAAAGTTTCTTGCTTGTAACAATCACTTTTACAGAATCATGCATAAAGTCATTTATCACATCGTATTCGGGCTTAAAAATGGGTTTAATCGTTGCTCCGGTATACAAATGTGTGAAAGTATAAACTTCGGTTTCAATAAGTGGCTGAAATGATTCATCAGCTACTATCCGGATATTGCCCCGGGTTGGTGTCTCATTAGTCGCAGTTTTACCCATACCACCGCAAGATACAAGCAAAAGAAGTGACCCCAAAACAGGATACACCATCAACGATAACAGTTTGTGACTAATCTTTGTTTTCAATACGTAAGAAAATATTAATCTTTTTTTCTGGCACGCAATAATAATAAATTTTTGAATAACTGATACTCTATTCATATTCCAAATTTAAATTTAGGTTTGAAACTTTTATTATTTAATACTGCAAAGTGTGTGCCAAGACAAAATAGGATTATTAAATAATTATGCCTGTTACTTAAACAAAGTACCTGCTATTCATCATTTTTTGTAAAGAATACCTCAACAATTTTAACATATGTTCTGTAGGCTCTGTATAAACCATAAAATATGAAAGTCGATCCCATTATTACCAGGACTGCCTTGCCGAGGTAGGTCTGGGGGAAAAAGAATAACATATAAAAGCCAATTCCAAGATAGAAAAATACCATGAAAATTGAAAAAATCGCTAATACTTGTTCCATTAATTTATTTGTATCCATCATACAATTGTTTGGGAATCAAAATAACCTAAATCATATTATTATTCAAAGTTAAACTAAAAATTTCGTTATATAAATTTTTATTTTAAAAAGATTCTGTTTATAAAATATGTGCTATTTTAACAAAAGGGAACTGTCACCATAACTTAAGAACCTGAAATTGTTATTAAGAGCAAATATATATAACTCTTTCCATTTCTTTCCGGTAAAAGCAGAAATTAGTAGTAAAAGAGTGCTTCTGGGCTGATGAAAGTTTGTAACCATTCCGCTTGTAATTTTGAAATCATATCCGGGAACAATCATTATACTTGTTGAAGCGTGAAGAATTGTCATATTCCCCTTTTCCAGATATTTTAACAATGCTTCAAGTGATTCCTCTTTTGAAATTGCCGTGGGTAATTCATAAGCTTCCCATTGAGTAATCGAGATCACGGTGGAAACATCAAAAGGTTTTCTCAGAAGTTTTACGCCCAGCCAATAAATACTCTCAAGTGTTCTGACTGAGGTAGTGCCAACAGGAATGATCTTTCCTTTATGATTATGGATTAATTCAATCGTTTTTTTATCTATCGAAAAATGCTCACAATGCATTTCATGGTCAATTACATTATCGGATTTCACAGGTTTAAATGTTCCAGCACCTACATGAAGTGTAAGCTCCACCTTTTTAATTCCTTTTGATTCGAAGTTTCCGAAAACGGTATCTGTGAAATGCAAACCGGCAGTAGGTGCTGCCACCGACCCGTCAATACTTGAATAAACCGTCTGGTATCTTTCGGTATCAGCTTGTTCATCGCCCCTGTTAATATATGGAGGAAGAGGTATATGCCCTGTCAGTTCTATTACCTCACCAAAACTTAAACCTGTGGCGGTCCAGCTGAATTTAATATTTAAAGTCTCACCTTCCTCCTGAAGTCTTTCTGCAAAAAGTTTATACCTGATGTCCTTATTTATAAAGGTGGTCATAAGTGAACCACTCTTCCATTTTTTCAGATTCCCAACGATACATTTCCATTCAACAGGTTCCCTCGAGCTAAAGGACAATGAATAATCAGACGGGAGGGAAGGCTCAAGACATAGAATTTCAATATTAGCGCCGGATTCTTTTTTAAAAAGAAGACGTGCCCTTATTACCCGGGTATTATTAAAAACGAGAAGTGAGTCAGAAGGCAGATAACCGGCAATGTTTCTGAAGATATCTTTTGATATTTTATTTTCCTGGTATATAAGAAGCTGAGAGCCATCCCGTTCTTTTACAGGATACTGTGCAATACGATCCAGAGGCAGATCGTAATCATAATCATTGATGTTGATATTTCTCATAATTTTTGCCCCCCTGCCCCCCTAAAGGGGGGGTAATTCTCAGTCCTTCAATAAATTCATCAAGGACACCGAATTAGTCCCCTTTTAGGGGGACAGCCGCGCAGCGGCAGGGGGTATATGCTAAGTGGTTAAAAAGAACTTTTTCAACAACCCTCTGTTGGGGGTTAATTATCGGGCAAAAATAGCCATTATTACATAAGACCAACAAAAATTCATCGTAATTTCTTACTTTTGCGCTGCAGCAGGCTGTTCCATCGTAGCGCTTTAAGGCGCCAAGGAAAGTCCGGGCAACACAGAGCACCATACTTCCTAACGGGAAGATATCCGTGAGGGTATAGTAATGTAACAGAAAATAACCTCCTGAGCGCAGGCAAGGGAAAGGGTGAAAAGGTGAGGTAAGAGCTCACCGGTTCTGATGGCAACATCAGAAGCCGTACATCTTATGGGTTGAAAGACCATGTATACCGGCATTCAGGGCTGCTCGTCCAATGCCGGGGGGTAGGTCGTACCGAGCATAGTAGTGATACTGTGCCAAGATAAATGATGGAAACCGGTTTTAACTCTTTTAAAGAAATTAAACCGGCACAGAATCCGGCTTACAGGCCAGCTGTTTAATAAAAAATGACGGAGAAATCCGTCATTTTTTATTAAACCATATACCGGAACCAACTTACCGGAAGTTGGAGGATATAATTATTTTACTGTAAATAAGCTATCCTCCATAGGAGTGTCAACCTCAACCTTGGTAAAATTCATAACCATATCCATACCCTGTGCTGATGTTGAAGTTTTCATCGGAACAACAACTCCACTGGTTTCAGTATAGTCAGTTGGATATGAATCAACAACCACACCATTATTTGTTGTGGAAGTTTTAACAACATAATATGAATTCTTGTCAATATCAATATAGCTCACAATTCCATCAGCGTCATATTTAATTTTAAAAGCTGGTTTGTCATTTACATTTTCTTCTCCCTCGAGAGAAAGCTGGCCTTTCTTCAGAGCCTCAGCCAGATAATTCTGGAACATGTTAGTTCTTAATGTCTGTTTTACCTGATCAGGTGTCATTTCCACAGGATCAGTAGAACCGGTCATTGGATTGACGCTGTATCCTTTTGTTCCATCAAATACCTGTATCATATCCTGCCCGTTAATGGAAGTCACAGATTTAATTTTATCAGGATTTTTCATCCACAACGTCATCGGCAAATCCATGCCCATTACAGACATGCTTGCGGTAATCTTAATTGTCTTGAGATTAGCGACATTATCAAGTTTAGACGCTTCAGTATACTTTTTAACGATTTCATCAAGTGACTGAGCGTTTATGCAAGACATTATTATAAGTCCTGCCATAATAAAAATTAGTTTCTTCATACAACTGGTATTAAAAATTAGTAATTAAAATGAATTTATTGTTTTTCTCAATGCAGTGAGCTTATTTAGAAGATCGTCCATTCCTGAAAGTTTGAGCATATTCGCTCCATCAGATTTAGCAATTGAGGGATCAGGATGAGTTTCTATAAATATCCCGTCAGCTCCGACACTTATTGCTGCTTTTCCTAAAGTCTCTATCATCTCGGGCCGGCCTCCTGATACACCCTGTTCCTGGTTTGGTTGCTGGAGAGAGTGAGTAATATCCATAATAACAGGTACTCCGATCTGTTTGCATCAACGGGATATTCCTGAAATCAACAACAATATCCTGGTAACCGTACATGTTGCCCCTGTCAGTTAGCAAAATATTATTATTCCCCGATTCTCTGACTTTTTCAACAGCAAATTTCATTGAAGCATCCTGACAGGAACTGACCTTTTTTTATATTAATCCATTTACCGGTCAGTGCAGCTGCAGTCAAAAGATCTGTTTGTCTGCACAAAAAAGCTGGTATCTGGAGGATATCTACATATTCAGCAGCTATTTCAGCTTCATTAGGGTTGTGAATATCGGTAATTACAGGAACGGAATATCTCTTTCTCACCTCTGCCAGAATTTTAAGCGCTTTTTCATCACCTATCCCGGAAAAAGAATCACCTCGCGACCTGTTTGCTTTTCTGTAAGAAGATTTAAAGACAAATGGTATATGATATTTTTCAGATAAAACTTTCAGATGATCTGCAGTTTCGAATACGATCTTCTCATTTTCAACAACACAAGGACCTGCAATCAATAGAAAATTGCCTGATTCACTAAATTTTATACCGGGTATATTTATTGCAGCATGTGACATATTATAACAAAGTTAAAAAAAATATTTTTAATTAAAAAGTGTTTGTGGGTGCTAGTTGCTGGTTTCTTGGTCCTTGGTACTGGATACTGGGTCCTGGATACTGGGTCCTGGATACTGGGTCCTGGATCCTCGGTCCTGGTCACCGAGCACCAGGTACCGACCTGGTATCTCTCATTTTTTATCGTAATCGTAAAAATCCTTCCACATTGCTGAGAGCCTCTTTCGTACTTCTTCTTCCTTTGGATTTATACCCGGTTCATAAAAAACTGTTCCTTTAATTTCTTCAGGGAGAAAATTATCCCTGATGAAATTTCCCTCATAACTATGTGCATACTTGTAGTCCTTTCCATATCCAAGGTTCTTCATCAGACTGGTAGGAGCATTTCGTATATGTAAAGGGACAGGCAGATCGCCACCGGATTTGACCACACCTATCGCATTGTCAATTGCCATAATGGACGAATTGCTTTTTGGAGACGTTGCAAGGTATATGGCGGCTTCAGACAGAATAATTCGCGATTCTGGCCATCCGATAACATTTATTGCTTCAAAACAAGCCTGAGCAATAAGCAAGGCATTAGGATTGGCAATTCCTATATCCTCAGCCGCAAGAATCAACATCCTTCTTGCAATAAACTTCGGATCCTCACCTCCCTCGACCATACGTGCAAGCCAGTAAATTGCCGCATTCGGATCGCTTCCTCTCAGCGATTTAATGAAAGCAGAAATTATATCGTAATGCTGTTCCCCATTTTTGTCGTATAATGCAAGATTTTTCTGGACATGTTTCAAAACCATTTCATTTGTGATGACAATCTTTTTGTCAGATGATTCATCAGCTTCGGAACTTACAACAAGCTCAAGTGCATTGTAAAGTTTTCGTGCATCGCCTCCTGAAATCCGGATAAGAGCCTCATGCTCTGTAATTTCTATATCGTAAGCCGCCAGATATGTATCCTTTTTCAGGGCTTTGTTCATTAAATGGAGAAGCTCCTCTTCAGTCAATGGTTTCATAACGTAAACCTGGCAGCGCGAAAGGAGGGGGGATATAACTTCGAAAGAAGGATTTTCTGTAGTTGCTCCGATAAGTGTTATTGTTCCCTGTTCAACGGCACTCAAAAGTGAATCCTGCTGTGATTTATTAAACCTGTGAATTTCATCAATGAACAGAATAGGATTAGGCTGATTGAAAAACTGCTGGCTCTTTGCTTTTTCAATTGTTTCTCTGACATCCTTAACACCGGAGTGTACTGCACTGAGATGAAAAAATGGTCTTTTCAGCGTGTTGGCAATAATTCCTGCCAGGGTTGTTTTTCCAACACCCGGAGGGCCCCACAAAATAAATGAAGGGATATTTCCCGATTCAATTACTTTTCTCAGAACTGCATTTTTGCCAACAAGGTGTTCCTGACCAGAAAATTCACTGAGTTCCCTGGGCCTTAACCTTTCGGCAAGCGGTTGGTTTGCCAGCATTATAAAAATATTTCCGCAAAAATACTAAAAAAAGGCATAAAGGCACAAAGGCATAACGGGGGGTAAAACTTTTTACTTTATGTTCTAACTTGTGTTTTTTTGTCTATATTCCGCATTAATTAACGAATTTGATCTCAAATTTTTAGCAATGAATAAAACAGTTGGCTTATTTCTGGGAATTTTAATTCTTACAAGATGTTCAGTAAAACCTGAAAAGAAGGCAGCCGGATATATTGAAGGCAGTGATATTATTTCTGACAGCGGAGCAGTTGTGTCTGCGCATCCTCAGAGTTCACGCATAGGTTTAACCATTCTGAAGAAAGGTGGAAATGCCATCGATGCCGCAATAGCAACCGAATTCGCTCTGGCTGTCTGCTACCCGGAAGCCGGCAACATTGGAGGGGGTGGCTTTATGCTGATCAGGACAAGTGATGGTAAAACAGATGTGATTGATTACCGTGAAAAGGCTCCGTCAGGTTCCTCCCGCGACATGTATCTCGACGAATCGGGGAACGTGATACCCGGATTTAGTACAGATACACATTTGTCCAGCGGTGTTCCGGGTACTGTAGATGGCATGTTAAAAGCACATTCAAAGTTTGGAAAACTGCCATTTAAAGTGCTGATTCAGCCCGCTATCGATCTTGCTGAACATGGCTTCCCCGTTACAGTGCGGCAGGCTGCTAACCTGAATTCGAACAGGAAAATATTTATTGAAAGAAATTCAATTAAAACTGCTTTCGTAAAGGATTCGCTGTGGAGAGAAGGCGACACCCTGATTCAACCAAACCTGGCCGAAACTCTTAAAAGAATAAGGGATTATGGCCGCGACGGATTTTATGCCGGGAAGACAGCACATTACGTCATTAAGGAGATGAAAAGAGGTAATGGAATAATTTCAGAACAGGACCTTATGGATTACAAATCGGTTTCAAGACAACCTATTTCCGCTGAATATAAAGGTTATAAAATTATTACCGTCCCTCCTCCATCAAGCGGGGGTATTATCCTTATCCAGCTTTTAAAGATGACTGAACCATATTCATTAAAGGAATGGGGATTTCATTCTGCACGCGCAATTACATCTGATTACAGAAGCTGAAAGACGCGCATTTGCTGACAGATCAGAATTTGCCGGAGATCCGGATTATATAAATGTACCTGAAAAAGAGTTGGTAAGTGCGAAATACCTGCATGACCGAATGCGATCCTTTGATGAAAACCATGCTACCTCTTCGCAGGAAATTGGCCCTGGCTTCCCCGGGAAATATATAAGTGAAGAAACAACGCATTATTCAGTTGTCGATGCAATGGGAAATGCTGTTGCAGCAACAACGACTTTAAATAACATATTCGGAAACAGCATTGTTGCTGACAGTGCAGGATTTTTACTGAATGATGAGATGGATGATTTCTCAGTAAAGCCGGGTTTCCCTAATATGTATGGTCTTGTAGGTGGGGAAGCAAATTCGATAAAACCCGGAAAAAGAATGTTGAGTTCAATGACTCCCACCATTGTTGAAAAAAATGGAAAACTTCTTCTCGTTCTTGGTTCACCCGGTGGCTCAACAATCCCTACAACAGTTTTTCAGGTTGTAATTAATGTACTGGAATACGGCATGGGTATAGACCAGGCTGTCGATGCAGGACGATTTCATCATCAGTGGTATCCCGACTGGATAAGTTTTGAGAAAAACGCTATTGACAGCCTTGTTTTTGATAAGCTAAAGGAAATGGGACATTCATTAAAGGAACGACCAGCCATAGGCAGCGTCAATGCCATAATGATTCTTCCTGATGGTAAAAAAGCGTCAGCTGCTGATAAAAGAGGCAATAATTCATCCTATGGGTATTAACTGTTTTGCGGTTCAATATTTTTTACTAAATTGCCTCAGATTTATTTCCATTAAAAAAAATAAATTAATACATTTAACAATTGAAATCGTATTATTTGGTGTAAATCGGGTTGTAGTTATTGTATTTGAATACATTCAGATATATTCAGTTATGAAAAAAACTCTTCTTATTGTAGTTATCATCCTGGCAGTAATTATTGCTCTGCCTGTAATTAATCTGATCCGATGGAGCGTTCAGTCTAAAAAACAGCTGGATATCATTACTGTCGATAAAACGGTTCCAACTCTGGAACGTGAACATCACAAGTCGTTTACCTGGATATTGACGAATGAAAGATTTGTTAAAAAAGAAACAAACAATAGTTACTCATACACAAAAGATTACTATGGTTTTTATCCACAGCGTCCCCTCAGAGAAAAAAAATGGGACAGGAATGATTACAGGCTGACAGACGTTATTAACCTGGCTAATAAAAATGATGCAATATATTTTACTGATACCTACGGTGTGTTTTTTAATGACTGGTTCAGGGGTATAAACAAAAGCCGCAAATCGCGTAAAATTTATGGTGGACTTAATAATAATGACTTTCTCCTAATTAAGGAAATGAAAGACAGGAATAAGCTCATTATTATGGAGTATAATTCCTTTGATTATCCCACAGCTCAATTTGAATCCGTCAGAACCCAGGAAAAGCTTGGAATCAATTTCTCAGGCTGGACTGGCAAATATTTCAGCTCACTTGATACAACATCAAAAGACTTTCCTATCTGGATGACCGCTATGTACCGCAAAGAGTACAAGAAACCATGGACATTCACAAAAGCCGGAGTTGTTATTCTGAAAGAAAAGGATATTGTGGTTCTGGAGGAAGGACGACAACTCAAAAATGCCATGCCACAGATATTAACTGACGAAACTTCAGCCAGAAAGTATGGGGTTATACCTGCAGTTGCATTTGATCAGTGGTTTGACATTGTAGACCCTCTTCAGAATAAGGTAATTTCCAAATTCAAACTTGATACAACTCCATTAGGCGATTCTTTACTGATTAGTAATACATTGCTTAACGAATTTCCCGCAGTTGTTCAGGATCCTGTCGGACAGAGGATCTTTTATTTTTCAGGTGATTTCGCAACTTATGATGTTCCATTCTGGACTGCCAGGTTCATTGGGATCGATAAGCTTAAAGGAATTTTCTTTTCCGATAAGCCCGATGATACAAGAAGGTTCTTCTGGCTCTACTACAAGCCTCTGATCAATGGAATCTTCAGTGATTACTACGCTTCTTTGAAGAAATAATATTTTCAGAATATTTTGAAAAAAGTACAGGCGCACGTCTGTACTTTTTTTTATGGCCCCCTGCCTCTCTAAACTACTCTTTGTACACATCTTTTATTTTAAAATATTTCATTGCAACCCTAAATCCATCTAATAATTCATTGAACCTGTCCAGACCTGTCTTTATAGTGATGTAACCGGGTGGACCTTGCGACATATAACCACCCCAATGACCTATTCTACCCATTGCCCATGCAACCCATGGCAGTGTCCCTTCTGTAAATGGATTGCTAAGTTTCTGTGTCTTTCCTTCTATTTCCGGCATATAGATCTTGAGAAAGTTTAATTGTTCTTCGGAAAAGATCAAAGTGGCTTTGATCTCATGGATGTTTGTTAAGGATAGCTTAAGGATCATGGTTGTCAATGCTACCTGCAAAGCCATTACAGCAAGTTTTTTAAGACCCTCACCTGTTTCAAGTTGAGCTGATTCAATCATCAGGCCCTTACTCTTTATGACCCTGAAGAGTTCTTCAATGAACCACCGTTGACTATACCAATCCACACATCTTAATGCATCTTCCGGAGAACTTATAATATGTGTTGTTAAAAGTCTCCATAAGATGGGTGTTTCATTGGCGGGAATGGTTTCTGGAAGTTCTTTTGCTTCGATAGCCCACATTTCAACATATGCAGGTTTATTCCCAATTTCTTTGTTTACAGGATGCTGTATCTTTACTCTTTCGTATTTAAGAGACATCCTGGCTTTTCGTTTTTTCCTTTTGCGATTATGTCTAATTTCCAGATCATAACTTGCTCGTTGATTTGAAGATTCAAGCTTTTCAAAAAGTTTCTGATCCTCACCAAACAATCTCCGGTTGATACTTGATCTTATCAGCAGATGGGTTCTCTTATCCGGAACATGGGCAAACTCATCGTATATATCAGATTCCCTGTCTCCAATGAATGTCAGGCATGAAGCTTTTGTAAGCAAATCTTTGGTTCTTTTTGTACTGCTAATCCATCTATAGGACTCTTTCTCTTTTATATCCTGGTGCTTATAATCACGTTCATGCCTAGAAAGTTTTTCCCAACTTCTGTTCCATATGTTAACATCGGATATCCCTATCGGAAGTTGGTGTGATGGATTTATAACAAGCACAGGATGGCAGAAAAAGCCTGCATTATCATTCTTCGTAACAGGACCTATGTCCTTATCCTCTTCTCTCATCCTGTCTATATGATCAGTAAAATTCAACTCTGTAGTATCTTGAATACAAAGTAGATGCACCGGTTCGTCATTGTTCTTACAAACCCTGTAGAGTCCCTCTGCAAGATATTTATGGTCAAAACTGTTGTTGTTTAGCATTCTGTAAGCACCTTTTCTTTTAGTATTAGTGGTACAAAACTTATTAACTACAACATTACCAAAATTCAACATATCAGCCATAACTTTTTCTGCTCGTTTTTCAATTCTTGAATCGGGTAGAATACCTTGGTAAAAACCGTCAAACTGTCTGTTAATCATGCACTTAATGTACGAAAAACTAATCAGTTTTACAAATGTAATACATTGATATTCAGATATTTATATTAACACGACCAAAGTAGTTATTAACAATCAAAATTACGATATTTGTGTACAAAGAGTAGCTCTCTAAAGGGGGGATAATTCTCAGTCTTTCAATAAATTCATCAAGAACTCCGGGTTTGTCCCTTTTTAGGGGGTCATCCCGATGGCTATCAGGAGCGCTGCGGCAGGGGTCCTGGAAAAATTTTACAATATTGATTACATATTATAACTTTGTTCCATGAAAATATCAGTAATCCAGCCCGTCATTATCTGGGAAGACAAAGCCCGCAACTTTAAGAATCTCTCTGATCTTATAAAGCCTTTATTTGATAAAACCGACATTGTTATACTTCCTGAAATGTTCAATACAGGCTTTTCAATGAATCCTGCACTGTTGAGTGAACCAATGTATGGAGAGACATTCAGTTGGATGAAGAAGATGGCTGAAAATGGAAATTTCGGGATCTGCGGGAGCTATATGGTTAAGGAAAGCGGTAATTTCTATAACAGATGGGTGTTTGTTTCAACTGAGAACGAGACAATGTACTATGATAAACGTCACCTTTTCAGTATGGGAGGGGAGAAGGAACATTTTACTCCGGGAAAATCTAGATTGGTTTTCAGTTTCCGTGGAACGAAAATAAGTCCTTATATCTGTTACGATCTGCGCTTCCCGGTTTGGAACAGGAATACTGAAAAATCCGATTTGATTATTTATGCGGCAAACTGGCCTGATGCGAGGCAGAATGTCTGGAATACTCTTTTAAAAGCAAGAGCAATTGAAAATCAGTGTTATGTGGCAGGATCAAATCCTGCCGGGAAAGACGGTTTGGGAATCAGTTATAGCGGTGAATCAATGATTATCAACCCGCGTGGAGAAATCCTTGCATCACCAGGAATCGATGGTAACACTTCAATCACCTGCGGAATCTCTCTGAAAGAACTAAATGACTTCAGGAAAAAATTTCCGGTCCATGACGATGCGGACGATTTTCGTTTAAATATTTTAAATTTATAGCTATTTCTCCGTGAACCTGTTTAATTCACACAGCAAAACATACTCTCATAATAATTCAGTCTCTCCGGTTCGGCATAATGCATTACACTGTATACCACCTCTTCCGGTGTAGGTATTTCGACAGATACCTTCTTTTCGGTTGAACAGTAGGGGCAACTCATTGACTTGTGGAAATGTCTTTTCCCCTCGTTTTCAGCATCCCTGTCAGAGTTGAATTGACCCAGGTATATTCCTTTATCAGCCTCAGGCATAAATGGACAGCCTTCTTTATGTACGGAGTGGAAATCGTTTGTACGGGGACGAACAGCAATAAAATATTTTGAATTCATGAGGTCTTAGAATTTTAATTTATTAAACTTATTGTGGGAAAACACCCTGTATCCTTTTGTCAAAATTTGGAGTTTTATCGGGAATCTTCGTAAATTGTTACCTGTTACTTATAATTTTTAATGGATTAGGGTGAATAAACAACAAGGTTTAGAGGTAACAGACGTGTAATCAGAAAATGTCAAATGAAATTGACATTATTCCAGAAATTGGAATATTTACATCGGGGAGTATCAAAAAAAATGCAAAAAAATAGTATTCCATAAGTGACTATAGAATAGTGCTTTACGAAGTTAACCAGACAGAATTTTGCGTAATAATTTAAAATAACCAGGTAACAATTCAATACGTATTCCGATAAAACACCAGACTTTACTTAAAACTAAAATCATAAAACCATGAAAAAGGCAAACAAATTATCAGAAACAAACAAAACACTTGATCAGTTAATTTCGAAATTATCAGAGAACGAAATTTTAAATATACAGGCGATGAGCTATGTAAGAGGTGGTTGCGTAGACGGAGAAGCTGGAGGTGGTGGTCGCCAGTATTATTTACCCAAAATAGTAATCACACTAAAACACTTTCTAATATAATATGAAGAGCATTGCGTAGACGGTAATGCTCTTTTATTTTTTTTGTATAATTTAAATTTCATTAATTTGCTGACAATACATGTTTTTACTTTGAGGCAAATATTCCAGGATATTGAAAAAGCTTTTTCTACTCTTCATATTTTCATTTTTGCCGACATTTTTGAATCATTCAAATGGCCAAAAAGAAAATTTTAATACAGGTTTTCAAAAGTTTCTGCAGTATTATAATGGCGGAGATTTCTTAAAAGCTGAAAAATCTCTTCTTTACATACTTGAATCTAGGTGATTCCTTAACAGCAAACCGCCTGATTGTATTGTATAATAATCTAGGAGTGTAACTAGTATAGCACTGGGTAAATTTGACAACGCACTTGAATATAATTACAAAGCTGAAACTTTCACCAGGAAGGAAGATCAGAATGGTCAAAATATAGCGGATATATTTAATAACAGGGGATATATTTTTTATATTAAAAGATCATTTGATGTTGCAGTTGAATATCTTGAAAAAAGCATAAGAATTTATCAGTAATCTTGATGACAAGAATACAAAATCGTATTAAATAATCTATCATCAGCTTATATTAATATAAGCATTTCATTATATTGAAACTAAAAAATATTTATTTGCGCTTCACTACCTTGAAAAAAATTTTAAATTCAATATTAAATACAATCTTACAGGCCGACCGTTTACCTATCTTAATCTTTGCAAAAACATATACTAAAATTAGAAATTCCAAAAAAGCTGAGGAATATTATAAGAAAAGCTATTTCAAGTTTTAAAGAATGAATTTGGTGATGGGTATTATAGGATGGCTGATGTATATTTTGACTATGGTGTGTTTCTTGCAATCACAGGATAAAAATTCCTCTGCACTTGAAGCTACAGAAAAGAGCTCTATTTATTTGCCTGATAAACTATGGAGATAAAACATACTCTTATTTCCCTCGCATATAAACTATTGGACGATAATTATTTAATTCAGAATAAATACGATTCCTCTTTATTCTATTACCAGAAATCGCTTATTTCTGTAGTAAATTCCTTTAACAATCCTGATATTTATTCCAACCCATCAATCGACTCCTCATTATTTGATATCCGTCTGCTTGATAATCTGAAAAGCAAAGCCCAGGCTCTCGAACTATTTGCAGGTGAGCAAAAAGATTCAGCTGCAAAACTCAAATGCCTGAACTGCAGTCTTTCCACAATTGACCTTGCTCTTCAGCTTATCGACAGGATAAGAAATAATTACATGTCGGAGGAAAGCCGGATCTACCTGGCGGAGAATGAAAAAGAAACCTATCTCTTTGGTACACATCTGGCTTACAGTCTGTATCTGCTGACGCATGATCCCCGAATGGGAGAAAAAATGTATTCAATAGCACAGAAAGCAGAATCGGCGATATTACGGAATGAAATAGCCGGAAATGAGCTGCTTTATTCATCCGGTGTTCCTGATTCTCTTCGTGAGGAGCAGAATACTCTTTCTTCGGAAATAGCAGCCTACAGTAATCTTATTCTTGATGAAAACCGTAAAATTATTCCTGACAGTAATAAAATAGCTCTCTGGAAAGATGCTCTTTTTGATATGAATCGAGAAAAAGAGAGAGTTGCAGCAAAAATTGAAACTGTTTTTCCAAAATTTCACGATCTTATCAGGAAAACAGAACCTGGTTCATTAAAACAGATCCAGGGTAAGTTGAAAGAAGATGAAACTATTGTAGATTATCTCCTCTCGAATCAATATACCGATGGTAAAAGAAAATTGTATGTGTTTTTAATCTCAGCCAAAAGCCTTAAATTCAATGAAATATGGCTCGATTCTCTTTTTGTAAGGAATGCAGATATTCTGCGGAAAACTTCCGACCCGACCTTTTCCGGGGGTTCCAAAGTAAGCTATGCTGCTTATACTGATGCGCTTCACTATATGTACCTGAATCTTATAAGACCTGTTGAAGAACAGTTTTCGGGTAATAAACTCATAATAATACCCGATGAGGAAATTGGCTGGCTTTCATTTGATGCCTTCTTAAAAAACAAACCTGCCCGGGGACAAAAAGATTATGAAGGCCTTCATTACCTGATTAATGATTACACATTTTCATACGGATATTCTTCCTCGCTGATTTTTAATAAAAGCAGAAATTTTAACCTACGAGCAAAAGTCTACGCTTTCTCTCCCGATTATGATACTTCTAAAACAGCGGGAAGTGCCGCTGTTCTTCACGGGACCGGTATTGAGATTGGATCAATTTATAATGGATTCAGTGGCATAAAGTTTACCGGCAATGAAGCCACAAAAGCAAATTTTATAGCCTCATTAAAGAACCCGGTAATTCTTCATCTGGCAATGCATTCAATGTCAGACAGTACCAATTCAAAGTACTCTTATCTGTTGTTCGATACTCATAATGAAAAGGAAGGCAAGTTATATAATTATGAGATCAGCCTTAAAAGGATTATATCACCAATGGTTGTATTGAGTGCATGTAATTCAGGGTCAGGCACATTATATTTCGGCGAAGGTTTAATGAGTCTTGCCAGGAGCTTCACGCTTGCAGGTGCAGCGTCGGTCATCAAAACAGCCTGGGATATTAATGATGATGCGAGTGCCGCCGTTATGACCAGTTTTTATCACTACTTGTCGAAAGGGAATGAAAAAAATGAGGCAATGAGGCAGGCAAAACTTGATTATCTGAGGAGCTGTTCTCCCGAATTTGCACATCCGTATTTCTGGGCGGCATATCAGGTACTGGGAGATAACACACCAGTAGCCAGGGATTCACATAAATATATTATTGTGATTGGTCTTGCTGCGCTACTTCCAGCCTTGTTGTTGCTGGTCTATTTTAAACGACGTAAGATCTTTTCTGAACGTTCGCGGTAGTAACCCTCAGAACTTGCCAGAATTGTGAAACATTCTTCAGCTTTCTGTTTGTTATTTGTTTTGAGGTATGTGAGTCCAAGATACCATCTTGCTTCTTTTGTGTACTCGCCCTGCTCATCTGACACTCCTTTAAAGAGATTTTCTGCCTGGCCATAATTTGCGAGTGAAAGCTGCGATAAACCAAGGAAGAAGCGGGCGGAGACAGATGAAGGATTTTTTTCTGATATGACTGCAAATTCCGCTGCAGATTTCTGAAAATCTCCCGATTTATAACTTTCTATCGCAGCAGAGTACTTATAATCTTCAGTATTATTTATGCTTCGGGTTACGGATGATAATGCCTCAAATGGTTTATAATATGTACTAAAAAGATTTTCCGGATTTGAAGAGGGAAGGAGCGTCCTGAGAAGAATAAACACGCCAATCATTGCAGCAGCTGCGAAGGAAGCATAACGGATGAAAAGATTCCTGACTTTCACAGGTTCCTTCCCGGGTGAGCTGATGGCTTCAGTAATAAAATTTCTGATCTCCTCTGATTTTGGATCAGGTTTTCCTAACTGTTGTTTCTTCTCATGCCATTCTCTTACCCAGTCTGCTGTTATTTCATTCAGTTTATTGTTATTAATCTCCTGTTTAATAGATTTAATTTCATCTGACAGCTTATCTTCTGAAAATTCGTCAGAGAAAATGTCTCTGATGAATTTTTCATTTTCCCCGTTCCCGGATTTGTTTCTGTTATAGTCAGAGATCATCTCCTTAACAGCCAGCTGGGTGCTCTGAAATGCATCGTCGTTAAGGACATCTTCAAGGTCAAACTTTCCCTTCATATGATCTCCAATCGATTCAAAAATTGCGTGGTCATCATTATCCGAGATCAGATCATCCTCAAAACCATCTCTGGTTCTGAAAACATCCTCCGGATTGCCACTGATATATCTGATTCTCTTTTCCACTTTATCGTTTGTCTTAACCTTAACCTTAACCTTAACCTTAACCTTAACCTTAACCTTAACCTTAACCTTAACCTTAACCTTAACCTTAACCTTAACCTTAACCTATTACTTTAATGCATGACTTCCCTTGCGGCTATCTCGCTGCTTTTTATCCGCACATAAGCCGGATGTAATTTTACTTTTTCAATAAGTTCGCTCTGAGCCTCGCATTTTTTCTTTCTTACATAACCATAAGTATAGCCGAGCTGATCTGCAATTTCCTGCGGAGATTTCTCCTGCCAGTAAAGTTTTAGAATCTTTTTACTGATAGGATCGAGAGAATTAAAAACTTCCTGGAAAATTTCCTCATACATCCTGTGATCCATCAGCTCGGTAAAATCTTTTTCGGACTCGGGTTCAGGTCTGTCGTGTAAAATAATTATTTGCAGCCTGTCTTTTTTCAAGAAGGGTTTTCCACAAGTGCTCACATACACAATATAAAAATGTTTTGAACTTGCAGGTAAGAACAAATTTTTTATCGTCAAGTTTTTCGAGCATGATAATCAGGCCATCCTGAAAAATATCGTGCGCATCCTCAAGTGTTCCTCCTTTCTGATGCACCATCATCCTGATCATGGGCATATACCTGTCGGAGAGATAATGAACCACATAACTCTGACGGCTTCTCAGACATTCGATGATTTCAATATCAGTATATTCCTTCACAGCAATTGAAAATTGTTCCTGCAGATTTTCTTTTAATAACTCAAATATAATAATTTTTTCTAATAACAAATAATTATTAAGTCCATTAGTGAGGTAACAAATTCGTACCTATTCCTATTAAACCTATGAATTAATCCTTTTAACGAAGAAATGATTTTGTAAAGGATTGATAATGTATGCTTTGTTGATTTCACAAAAAGGGATTGACTGAGCTGTAATCTATTTATTGGTATTGTGAAAGTCAGAAAATCAAATAAAAATAAAATAGCTATGGGATCTGCAACTTCTCCCGATTTATTGCATTACCAGGAAGTGGAACAACGATGCATTACTCCAGAGCATGTTTATTGTCATGCTATTGAAAATGCTGGTGGTGTTCCTTATCAACTACTTTTTGGCCCTGAGTTAGGTACCGGGTGGTATCGGAATATAGGCTATGGGATAAAAAGTCTGTTTGATGTTCCTCCGTTCGAATTTACAGAGGCGCTATATCTGCGAATGATTGAAAAGATCATTCCTCTGAATGGGAATATTCCGGCTGATCCATTGGAAACCCGCAGACGCCTTGTAAACAGGCAGATTCAAAATTACAATGCAGAGATCTTGTTACGGTTTTCAAATGGAGAGAAGAAATGGATCAAGGACACATCTATACCTCTGATAGATGACAAGACGGGAAATGTTATAGGGCTGAACGGTATTTTTTTTGACATAAGTGAACAGAAGCAAATATATTCCGACCTTGAAAGCGCCAGGGACAAAGCAACGGAAAGCGACCGTTTAAAAACTGCTTTTCTCAATAATTTATCTCATGAGATTAGAACACCATTGAATGCTATTGTCGGATTTACGACTCTTCTCGGAGAATCCGGCAATCTCAACGAGAACGGAATGGAATTCATGGATATTATTACTCACAGTTCTGACCATCTACTTGAAATAGTAGATGATATAGTTGAGATTTCAAAGATTGAGGCTAAAATTGTCAGGCTTACATGTAAAGAAATAAATTTAAACGAAATACTTCAAAGGTTGTATATCAGATTTAAACCCATTGCTGATGAAAAAAATATAATTTTGAAATACAACCCGGAAATATATGATGAAGAGATCATAATTGTTACTGATGGATATAAGCTTTTCCAGTCGTTGAAAAATCTGATAGGTAATGCGATTAAGTTCACTCGCGAAGGGCAGGTTGAATTTGGGTTTTGTTTACTCGATAAAATCCAGTTCTATGTTTCTGACACCGGTATAGGTATTAGTAAAGAACATCAGCAAAATATCTTTAACTCCTTTTACCAGGCTGAAAGCAGCAGCACCAAGCGTTATGATGGTACAGGACTGGGTCTTTCGATTGCCAGGGCATATGTGGAAATGCTGGGTGGTAAAATCTGGTTTTCTTCAGAACAAGGCAAGGGATCTTTATTCTGCTTTAATATTCCAGATACGAGACAATAATCAAGGTCCGGCAACAAGGTTTTATTATCACCTGCACAGAACATTATCGTATCAATTATTGTTAGTTTGGCAAAGACGGATACATGAGGTCTGTTTATTCGTAGATGTGAATGTCAGTTATAATCTAAGATGTAAGTTAAATCAGATTTATCAAGTTAAACAAAGAGTGCATTAATTAAAATATTTTTATACTTATCATGAATACAGCACTTTGGATCGTTCAGGGTTTTCTTGCAATTGTATTTATTATAGCTGGAATATTAAAAACAGTCACACCGAAAGATAAACTTCTTAAGCAACTCCCATGGATCAAAGACTACGCCTTCGTAACAGTTAAATTAATAGGAATTGCCGAATTTCTGGGAGGTGTCGGTTTGGTCATACCATGGATGACTGGAATAGTCCGGATTCTGACGCCCATTTCTGCGATTGGAATCTGCTTAATTATGGTATTGGCTCTGGCCACAGAACATCTTAAAAAGAAAGAATATAAGGAAGTAGCCTTTAATACAGTCCTGTTATTATTGGCTGCATTGGTTGCTGTGGGCAGATTTTGAAATGAGGCGGCAGGTAATAGGCAATATGCACTATCTTCTTATCAGCCGGTTTCTGTCAATCACTAAAAACTTTTTTAAACATTTAATTATCGTTATATGTTTGCACTCTTAATGATAGGGCAAGCTATGAACGAATCTAGACATATTGAATTAAATGAAGCGAAATGGGATAAATGGGCAGAAACAGCTGATGGTAAGGGATGGAAATATGATTATCTCAGAAGTGCCCAGTTAAACGTTATTTCAATGCTGGAAGTCAGGGAGAACATGAATTTCCTTGATATTGGTTGCGGGACTGGATGGGCCATCGGACAGGCTGCACGTTTAATTGATTTCAAAGGTTCTTTTTATGGCGTCGATTTATCTCAGAAGATGATCGAAAAGGCTCAGGATAACTTTAAGGAGTATAATGGTTTCCATTTCATTAAAGCCAATTCTGAATCTATCCCGCTTGATGACAATTTTTTTGACATAATAATATGTACCAATTCATTTCATCATTATCTGCATCCGGATAAGGCAATGAAGGAAATATTTCGACTTCTTAAACCAGGAGGGCGGATCTATATTCTTGATCCGGCAGCTGATTTCTGGATTATTAAAGTAGTCGATAAGATTATTAAATTATTTGAACCCGGACATGTAAAGATTTACAGTTCCGAAGAATTTAAGAACCTTATGTCTGAGGCAGGCTTGAATTATATTGGAAATGAGGAAATCCGTACCAGGGAGAAGGTTCAGATTGGAGAGAAATAGTTGAAATAATCAGAAAAAAGGCTATCTCTTTGGGAAAAAAATGTACTTTTGAATATATCAGATTATCATAATAATGTTTAAATCCCATCCTATGCAAACCCGACGCAATTTTCTCAAAAAAACATTAATTGGTGCAGGAGTAATCATACTGGCTCCCTCTATAAGATCAAATCCTTTAAAAAAATCACAGCTTAAAATTTCACTGGCTGAATGGTCGTTACACAGGGCTCTCGAAGCAGGGAAAATAGATCATTTGGATTTCCCTCTAATATCAATGAGGGATTATGGCATTTCAACAGTTGAATATGTAAATGGTTTTTTCGGTGGAAAGAAAATGGATTTCAGGGAAGCCGCAAAAAATAGCACCTATCTGGCCGAATTACTCAAAAGGAGTAAGGATGCAGGAGTGTTCAATCATCTTCTCATGGTAGATGACGAGGGTCCTCTCGCTCTTCCCGATGATAAGATAAGGTTATTGGCTGTTGATGATCATAAGAAATGGATTGAAGCCGCTAAATACCTTGGTTGTCTTACAGTTCGCGTGAATCTTCATGGCGACGGAACTCCTGATAACAAAAAATCAGCCTCAATTGATTCACTGGGTCGCCTCGGCGAGTTTGCTAAATCTTTAAACCTGAATATTGTCGTGGAAAATCATGGACATGAATCATCCAATGGCGTCTGGGTGGCTGATGTAATGAAGCAGGTGAACAGATCCAATGTTGGTACCCTTCCTGATTTTGGCAACTTTTGTCTGTCAGAAGATTGGGGAACTACCCAGGGTGAATGCAAAGACTATTATGACAGGTACAAGGGTGTCCAGGAAATGTTGCCATTCGCAAAAGGCGTAAGTGCCAAGACTTACGATTTCGACAGTAATGGAGAGCAACCCAAGATGGACTATAAACGATTAATGGACATTGTAATAGCTTCAGGTTTCAGTGGGTACATAGGAGTTGAATTTGAAGGGAACACGCAGCCTGAAGAAGAAGGAATAAGAAAGACAAAAGCATTACTTGAGAAGTATCTTTGAATCTTTTTGAAGTACGAAATATCCAATGACCGGTCATCAACAAATTATATAGTAAAATTGTTATTTAACTGGCAATCATCTTAATTAAACTCCAAAAATTCACTATGACACGAGATCCAAGGATACCCGCAAATTATCAGACCGTAATGCCATACCTGATACTCGAAAATGCTTTTAAATTCATTTCTTTTGCCGAAAAAGTGTTCGGGGCAAAGGAAACCTACAAGGTAATGAGAGATCCGGTTACTATCATGCATGCTGAAATTATGATTGGCGAAAGTACCATAATGTTTGCAGATGCAACTGATAGATACAAACCCCAGCCCGCAGCCTTGTTCATCTATGTCGATAATGCAGATGAAAGGTATAAAAAAGCTATTAGTGCCGGTGCAAAGGCGATCACTGAAGTTGCGGACCAGCCTTATGGACGAAGCGGAGGTATTGAAGATCCTTTTGGAAACTCCTGGTGGGTTACATCCGTTAAATGAAGTATTTTTGAACTGAATGTTTAACATCTTTATAATCAATAGTATTTCTTCAATTATCAAAATCAGTATTTTCTTCTTCTGATTCACCACAATGATGGTATTGTGATCCATCTGGTGACCATATCTTCGGTTAGAAAGTTCACCCGTAAAAGTGACTGAAAAAACAAGGAGTTGAAGGAGTCAGGGCCCTGCATACACCTCTGACATTAGATAAAGTTAAGGTTTGATATATTTAGGAATGAACACCTGGTCTGAAAACATTGAAGCAGTGTTAATTAATGCCAGATGTGAATAAGCCTGAGGAAAATTTCCTAATAGTCTTTTTGTAGCGAAATCAATATCCTCACTGTACAAACCAAGATGATTTCCCCATCCTAAAAGATTTTCGAAGATAACTTTTGCTTCATCCCGTAATCCAATTCTGAATAGCGCCTGAATAAGCCAGAAAGTACATATGGTAAAAGATGAGACAGGTCTGCCAAAATCATCAGGATTAATATACCTGTAAACCAATCCGTTATAAAAAAGTGAATCCTTGATTGCCAATACAGTTTTCTGATATTTTATATCACTGGCTGATATAAAACCATATTCTGCCATAAGTAAAAGCGATGCATCAAGTTCTGAATTACTGTAGGTTTGTGTGAAAGTCTGAAGTTCGTCATTCCACCCGTTTTTTAAAACATCCGATTTAATATCGGCGGCAATACCTCTCCACATTTCGGCATATTGCGGCTGATTTAACAATTCAGCTATTTTTGAGGCCCTGTCCATTGAGACCCAGCTCATAACTTTAGAGAATACGAAATGTTTCTCATCATTACGGAATTCCCAAATACTTTTGTCGGGTTTTTCCCATTGTACCGAAACCGTAAATGAAATATTACGGACTATCTCCCACATATCCTCAATTTCATCTAATGTCCCGGGGAAAACCTCATAATATTGTTGAATTACATTAAGAAGATATCCAAAAACATCATTTTGCTTCTGATAAAATGCTGCATTTCCGATTCTTACAGGTTTTGAATTCTCATAACCTGAAAGATGAGGAAGGTCGATTTCTGTAAGTTCCCGTTCACCTCTTATGCCGTACATTACCTGGAAAGAATCATGTTTTGATTTCAAGATTCCTTTCAGGTAATTCAGAAAACGCAAAGCAGAATCATAATGTCCCATTCTCAGTAGGGTATCAATCGACATTGAAGCATCACGAAGCCAGCAAAAACGGTAATCCCAGTTCCTTACCTGACCTATTGTTTCGGGAAGACTGGTTGTGAGAGCGGCCAGTACTGCACCAGTTGCCTGGTAAGACATTATTTTTAAAACAAGCAAGCTTCTTACGATCTCCTCCGAATATTTTTCATGTTTCTTTGACCTGTTTGTCCAGTTTAACCAGTATACCTTAGTCCGTTGAAATTCTACGTAGACCCTTTTTATATCAATTTCTATCAGTTTCTGATTATATGAAAGCAAAAGAAACTGGTGGGTTGTGATGGTAATTTCATTAGAATTCAAAACATCATCACTATTTAGACTGGTATAGAGATATATACAATCTGTTGGTTTCTCTTTTGAGTAAGTTTTAATAAATTTTTTTTCGATCACGTTTGCTACCTCTTCCCTGGCATAATTAAAAGCTGGATGGTAAAAGACTCTGAATGTGGGAGCACCTGACATGTGCTTTATATAGCGGTATATTTCTGCAGGAGCAAAATGGTCTTTCATTGGTAGTTTATAACGGGGCATAAAATCAATTACTTCGAAAGTACCTGAATCTGACCTGTACTCTGTGCAAAGTACATTTGTGCCGTAAATGTACTTTTGCGAAATTTTATAGTCATCACTTACTTCTACACTAAAAGAACCACCTATTTCATTATCAATAAGTTTAGCGAATATTGAAGGGGAATCAAAATCCGGAAGACAGCACCAGTCTATGCTGCCTTTGTCAGAGATGAGTGCTGCGCTCCGGCAGTTGCCGATTACACCATAATTCAGGTTATTCATACAATATCCGTTTCTATTAAAAATAATGGAAAATTAATATCCGAAAGTACGAATTCAAAACAATTAGTCAGATGATTTGTTTAACTCAATAAACCTTGTCGCTGCTAAAACCATCCGGTCAGGTCATCCAAATTGTATTTCCCATGGATAATAAAATTGAGCAGGTCACAATTAAAGTAGGAGAAGAATCGACAATTACAATATATAAATTCAATAACATTAATGAGGTCAATATCCTCTTAAAGCTCTTCCTGGTATGAAATTATCACTTTCATTGATGCTTTCGATTATCTTGGTAGTTGTACTGGTAGCTTTTGGTTTTGCTTTTTATCAGAGTTCAAGAGAAAAAACTAAACTTATTGGTGAGCTCAAAACCCGCACTTCCATGGTATCAAAAGCTATTGTTCAAAATAACAGATTTTTTTTTAAACAACCGAAGCAACAAAGTGTTGAGCTATTTGCCGATAGTGTAATCAAACAGTATAAGCTTTTGGGTATTGCTATTTATCTTGATAGCGATACTATCTTAACCAATAACTCAGCTCATGGATTCATAAGAAACTCAAAATCTTTTATTGGCAAAACATTAATTGCCGATACCGTAGCTGGAAATTTCTTCAAGTACAACGGTGAAAAGATCTACCAGTATGTAATACCGGTAAAAATTCCTGAGCGAAAGGAGTATGCAGTTATTTTCTACGCCGATGCAAGCTATATTAATAAGATAACCGGAACAATATTGTTCGGGAATTTCATTGGCTGGTTTATTCAGGCTTTCCTGGTTTCACTTGTTACATTGCTTCTTATACGTTGGGGAATTTTCACACAGATAAAGAAAATTGTTGATTGGGCAAAAGCAGTAAGAACGGGTAGAGGAGAGCTTGCTCCTGAACCTCATCTCGATATACTTGATCCCCTCCACAAAGAGATTGAGCATATGGCAAAGTTGATGAACGAGGCTAAAGCTATAGCAAAAGAAGAAGCGCAATTACGATCAAGTGCCGAGGCGATATGGACACCTGAAAGGCTGAGGGTGGAAATTGAGAACCTTTTGAGAAAGAAGAAATTGATTGTAGTTTCCAATCGTGAACCATATATGCATATCCACGTTGGCAAAGAAATTCAATGCATTGTGCCCGCAAGCGGTTTGATTACTGCCATGGAACCAATACTGGAGGCTTGCAGCGGATTATGGATAGCTTCGGGCACAGGTGATGCTGACAGGGAAATGGTTGACAAAAACGGAAAAGTTGAAGTTCCGCCTGAAGATCCCAGATATACTTTAAAAAGATTATGGCTGACAAAAGAAGAAGAAGATCATTTTTATTATGGATTCTCAAATGAAGGATTATGGCCTCTCTGCCATATTGCTCATACACGTCCTGTCTTCAGAAATGATGACTGGTTTTATTACAAAAAGGTAAATGAGGATTTTGCACAGGCTGTTCTTGATGAATCGGAAGGTGAAGAAGAACCATTTGTATTAATTCAGGACTTTCATTTTGCTCTCGTTCCTGAATTGATTAAAATGAAAAAACCTAAAGCTAAAGTTGCAATTTTCTGGCATATACCATGGCCGAACCCTGAATCATTCGGGATCTGTCCCTGGCAGAGAGAGATCCTTCAGGGTATGCTTGGCGCGGATTTAATAGGATTCCATACACAGTATCATTGTAATCATTTTCTCGAGACAGTAAATAATGCAATTGAAGCAAGAGTTCTGTGGGAAAACTTCTCAGTGAAAAAGGCTGGCAGAACGACATTTGTAAAGCCATTTCCTATCAGTATCGCCTTCACATTAAAGGATTATGACATCGATACCTCAAAAATACTTGCTTTAAAACTACTTGAACCCTATGGACTTACAGCACATTGTATAGGTATTGGAGTCGACAGGATAGATTATACAAAAGGTATAAATGAAAAATTTCTCGCTATAGAAAGATTTCTTGAAAAGAATCCATCCTATATAGGCAAATTCACATTCGTCCAGATAGGCGCTCCAAGCCGCACTCTTATAAAAGCTTATGCAGATACAGTAAGTTCCATTGAGCGGGAAGCTGAGAGAATTAATTTACGCTTCAAATCAAAAAACTGGAAAGCAATTCTCCTCCTGCAGAGGCATCACAGCCACGAGGAAATAAGTCCTTTTTACAGCTCGGCGGATTTTTGCATGATAACTTCCTTGCACGATGGTATGAATCTTGTAGCTAAGGAATTTGTTGCGTCCCGTCATCATAATGATGGTTCTCTGATCCTGAGCCGTTTCGCAGGAGCATCAATGGAATTGCAGGGAGCCATAATTATAAATCCTTATGACATAGAGAAATTAGCCGATGCAATTAAAACGGCACTTGAGATGCCAAAGGAAGAACAAAATCAAAGGATGCGACAGATGCGACTCGTAATTGTCAGGAATAATATTTACGCATGGGCGGCGACTTTGATAAGGACAATGGAGGAAATTAATAGCTAGAGGGGAACAAGTAAGACCACGCCACAGCATGACCCTACTTTTTTAATGCCCTGTACATAACCACCGCCGGATGTAAAGCAATTCTTCCTGTACCATCTTTAATATGATGGCGGCAGCTTGTTCCCGGAGCGGAGATAATTGTTTTATTATCTGATTTTCTCACTTCGGGAAACAATACCAGTTCACCTACCTTGTTTGATAATTCAAAATGTTCTTTCTCATAACCAAACGATCCGGCCATGCCACAACAACCTGATGGAATCTCCTTAACTGAATAATTTTCAGGTATGGAAAGCATTTCAATTGTGCTCGCCGAAGAAGCAACAGCCTTCTGCTGACAATGCCCATGCAAAAGGATACTGATGGTGTCATCCACAAACGAACTTTTGTCTATTCTTCCTGCCCTGAACTCTTTTACAATGAATTCGTCTATCATATAACTATTAGCTGCTATCTTATTTGCAGCATCCTTAAGATCATCGCCTGCCAGTTCCGGATATTCGTCTCTGAAGCCCAGTATTGCAGATGGTTCGATTCCTAACAGAGGCAGATCGCTGCTTATAACTCCTGATAATAGTTCAATGTTTCTTCTGATTATTTTTTGTGCTGTTCTGACAAGACCTTTTGAAAGAAACGTCCTGGCGCTTACTTTGTGACATTTTGTGACCACTTTGTAATTTAGTGATGTAAGTAGCTTTATAGTGTCAATACCTGTCTCAGTGTCGTTGAAATCGCTGAATTCGTCAATAAAAAGGCATACCGACCAAGTTGGGTCAGCCGGATTGAGCTTTATCAAGGTTTTTCTTTGTCCATCTCCTGAGTGTCATTTTGTAAAGAGAAGGAATGGAACGTTCTGCAGCAAAACCAGTTATCCTTTTTACTACACCGGAAGTAAATTTGTTTTGGACAAAAAAGTTAAAAACGGCAGGAGCGAAGGAGCCTATTTTATTGATCACTGAGATGTAAGCGATTAACCTTGTTCTTAATGGAATGCCGTGATTGTCATACCAGTGTTGCAGATATTCTGATTTAATCTTTGCTATATCAACACTAGAAGGGCATTCTGCCTTGCAGCCTTTACAGCCCAGACACAGGTCAAGGATGTCGTAAATTTCTTTATGATTCCATGGATCATCCTTATTGAGGTATTCACGTATAACGTTTGCTCTTGCGCGGGTATTCTTATTTTCGTCCATTGTAGCCATAAAACTGGGACACATGGTTCCTCCGATAATTGCTGATTTTCGGCAATCGGCTGTCCCGTTGCATCTTTCAGCAGCTCTTACTATACCATCGCTTGACGAAAAATCATAAATAGTCTTTATTTCCCGTGTAGGTGCTCCGGGTATATATCTCAGACTGGTATCCATTGGAGGCGTGCCGGTAATTTTCCCCGGGTTTAAAATACCATCAGGATCCCAGCATTCCTTTACCTGTTTGAGAAGCTTATAATTGTGTTCCCCTATGATCAGAGGGATAAATTCACCTCTTAGTCTGCCGTCGCCATGTTCACCACTCAGTGATCCTCGGAATCTCTTGACCAGATTCGCTGTATCCAATCCAATGGATCTGAAAAGCTTTACATCTCCGGTATCTTTAAGGTTAAGAATAGGTCTGATATGAAGTTCCCCTGATCCGATATGAGCATGATAAACTGAGCTCTTCCCGTATTTAGCAAGAATTAATTCTATTTCATCCATGAATTCGGGTAAACGCTCAACACTTATTGCTGTATCCTCAATCAGTGTTACTGGTTTAGGATCACCTTTCATGTTTGCAAGAACTCCCAGACCAGCCTTTCTCAGGTCCCAGACCTTCGAAATATCTTTGCCTTTGATGATTGGAAAAGAATAGCCATACCCGGCTGCCTTTAATGCTTCTATCATGCTTGACGCTGTCGAATCTATTTCTTCCGGCTTTTCCCGGACAAATTCAACAATCAGAATGGCGCCTGGTTTTCCTTCAAGAAAAAATCTGTTGTTCCTCTGACTCACATTATCTTCTGTGAGTTCGAGAATCCGGTAATCCATCATTTCAACAGCTGACGGTTTGAATTTTAGTGCAATAAGGTTTGCTTTATAGGCATCATTCCTTTTGTTCAGGTGAACGCATACAAGAGCTTTATTTGCAGGAGGTAATGGTACGAGATTTAATTTTATCTCAGTAGTAACTGCAAGTGTACCTTCCGATCCTGCAAGTAATTTGCAGAAGTTAAATTTCCTTCCGGATTTTTCATCAAATATCTCAGAATCGAGAAGAAGATCTATTGCATATCCGGTATTTCTTCTGTGAACATCAGGATCGGGAAATCCTTCTCTGATTTTATCCTGATTTATCTTATCGTCAAGGATGTTTTTAATATTGCGGTAAAGAGCTCCTTCAAGATTATCCATCTTGCATTTCGTCAGGAACTCATCATTATTGATTGCCCCAAAAATCGCTTCACTGCCATCACTCAGAAGAGCCCTGATCTCTAATGTGTGATCCCGGGTTGATCCATAAACAATAGAATGTGAGCCACATGCATTGTTCCCAACCATACCTCCGATATTACAGCGATTTGACGTTGAGGTTTCAGGACCGAAAAACAGACCGGATTTTCTTAGCTCAAGGTTCAGTTCATCAAGGACGACTCCGGGTTCTACCCTTACCCACATCTCTTCTTTATTTATCTCAAGGATTTTGTTCATATACTTCGAGATATCCACAATGATTCCGGAACTGACTACTTGTCCTGCCAGCGATGTGCCTCCTGCCCTTAGGGTTACATGTGATTTCTCATGAGCTGCAAACTGCAGAATTTTTCTTATGTCAGATGATGTTTTTGGCCAGGCAACAGCCACCGGTTCCTCTTTGTATACTGAAGCATCGGTTGAATAAATAGTTTTAGTGACTTTGTCGTATCTGAGATCGCCTTCCAGATCGCGACAAAGTCCATCAAGTTTAGAATAAAATGTACTCATTCAGAATAGTCTGTTATTAACTTGCTAAATTAGGAAAATGATTTAATCATAATTTTCATTACCGCATTTTCTCATTTTTTTTGGATAGGCTATTTTAATGATTTTAATCATGCCAATCTGAATTGGTTAATAGAACTTTTTTTTCGTACATTTATAAAAAAATTTCGAACTTTTTAATATATTGATACACAATGGAATTATTAGATCGCATCAAGGAAAATGCCAGAAAACACAATATGCGGATTGTGCTTCCCGAAGGGTATGAAGAACGAACAATTAAAGCAGCTGATATAGCCATTCAGGAAGAATTGGCACAGATTATACTAATAGGGGATCCGTCTGAAATAAATTCACATGCATTAAAACTTGGATTAAAGAACATTTCCAAAGCAACAATTATCAATCCGAAATCGCATGAGAAAAAAGACCATTATATAGATATGATGGTTGAGATCAGGAAAAGCAAAGGAATGACCAGGGAAGAAGCTTCGCGACTTATCGAAGATCCACTCTATCTGGGGGTACTGATGATTAAGAACGGAGACGCTGATGGCGAAGTTTCAGGTGCAGATCACGCCACAGGTGACGTACTGCGCCCTGCCTTTCACTATGTAAAAACGGCTCCGGGGATTTCAGTAGTTTCCGGAGCATTTATAATGATATTACCGGAAAAAAACTTTGGTGAAAATGGTGTAATAATATTTGCTGACGGTGCCGTTCATCCTAATCCAAATGAAAAGGAACTTGCTGAAATTGCTGTTGCATCTGCACACACTGCAAGAGCTATAGCCGGATTTGAACCAAGAATTGCAATGCTTAGCTTTTCTACTAAAGGAAGCGCTAAAAATGAAATGGTTGATAAGGTGGTTAATGCTACACGGATAGCAAAAGAGATGGCTCCTGATCTTCAGATTGACGGAGAATTACAGGCCGATGCAGCTCTTATAGAAGCAATCGGAAGGAGTAAGGCTCCAGGCAGCCCGATTGCAGGAAAAGCAAATGTTCTGATATTTCCTGATCTTAACTCTGGAAATATTGCATATAAGCTTGTTCAAAGACTTGCACATGCGGAGGCTATCGGACCGATACTTCAGGGTATGGCCGCACCGATAAATGATTTGTCACGCGGTTGCTCAGTCAGCGATATCGTCAGTATGATCGCAATTACATCAAATCAGGCGGCAGGCTTAAAAAAATAAGATATTAAATTCACCTAATTTAAACAGGCAAAATGGCAGAAAATATTGAACGGTTGGAGGATTATGGATTATCAAAAGATAATAAACCAAAAACCTTGTTCTCGAGGGTCGGGATCATCGGTGCAGGTTCTGTTGGACAGAACATTGCCAGGATGGTAAGTTCTAAAGGGCTGGATGTCATACTGCTTGATCTGTCGCAGGAGAAAATTGACCAGGCATTTATTGATATGGCACAAGAGCTTGATCGCATGATTGAACGATGGGGTATGACAAATTCTGAAAAACTGGGAATCCTTTCTCGAATAAAAGGAACAACAGATTATGCAAGTTTACGGGGATGTGATATCGTAATCGAAGCAATAAAATCTACCAGCAGGGATAAGACTCATGATGAACGGTCAGAAATTCTGAAAAAAATTGAAATGAATGTTGACAGGAACACAATCATTGCTACAAATTCATCTACTCATATAATATCTGAACTTACTACTAATCTGACTTATAAAGACCGGTGTCTGAGTTTTCATTTTCTAACGCCTGAGGCCGATGCAAGGGTTGTTGAAATTGTAAAAGGTTTATATACTTCACAGGAAGCATATGAGAACACGATGAAATTTGCCAATTTAATCGGGAAAAAGGTGGTTCCTGCTAAAGAATCGCCTGGTATAATCAGTACTAGACTAATAGTCCCATTTATAAATGAAGCCTGCGAAATCCTGATGGAAGGAGTAGGATCGATGGAAGATATCGATCTCACAATGAAGGTGGGTTTCGGACTGCCACTTGGCCCTTTTGAAATGGCAGATAAGATTGGTCTCGACAAAATACTCAGATGGTGTGAAAACCTTTATGATGAGTTTGGTGATTTGAAATATAAATCTTCGCCGCTGCTTAAGAAGCTCGTCAGGGCTAACCAGTGGGGAAGACGTACAGGCAGGGGCTTTTACGAATATAATAAGGATGGATCTAAAATTGAAAAAAACATCTCTATTGAACAATAACGAACCATTTTCTTATAATTACTTTATAAAATAAACTTTTTCTATAATGAAAATATTAGTTCTTAATTGCGGAAGTTCATCTATTAAATATCAACTTTTCGATATGGTTTCAGGTGCTGTTCTGGCTAAAGGGATTGTTGAAAAAATTGGGTTGAAAGGTTCATTTTTAAAAAATGAGAGATTTGATGGTGATAAGGTTAAACTTGAGGGCGAGATTCTTGATCATCAGACGGGTATTGAGTATCTTCTCGGCTTAATGGTTAGCAAAAAAAGAGGCGTAATTAAAAATCTTAATGAAATCGATGCTGTAGGCCATCGTCTTGTTCATGGTGGTGAACGATTTCAGGGAAGTTGTTATCTTGATGATGAAACAATAAAAGGTGTCGAAGATTGTTCTGATCTTGCTCCTCTTCATAATCCGGCTAATCTAAAAGGAATTTATGCGATGAAAACAGTGCTGCCGGATGTCCCGCAGGTTGGGGTATTTGACACATCATTTCATCAGACAATGCCTGATTATTCGTTTATGTATGCTCTCCCTTATTCGCTCTATAAAAAATATGGTATAAGACGTTATGGATTCCATGGAACAAGTCACAGCTATGTTTCCAAAAGAGCGTGCGAAATACTTAAAATAGATTATAATTCACTGAAAATCATAACATGTCATCTTGGTAACGGTGCTTCAATAACAGCTATTAAAGATGGCAAATCACTCGACACTTCAATGGGATTAACCCCTGTGGAGGGTCTTATTATGGGGACCAGATCGGGTGATGTAGATGCCGGAGCGCTCACACTGATTATGGAAAAAGAAGAGATTGATTATGCTTCACTGAATACCCTTCTTAATAAACATAGCGGTGTGTTAGGCATTTCAGGTATATCGTCAGACATGAGAGAAGTGGAATCGGCTGCTGAAGAAGGTGATGAGAGGGCTGTCCTGGCTCTGAAAATGTATGAATATCGAGTAAAAAAATATATAGGTGCCTATGCTGCTGCGATGGGCGGTGTAGATCTTTTGGTTTTTACCGGTGGAATTGGAGAGAATGGCATAGAAACAAGGGAAAACATCTGCAGTGATCTCGAATTTTTGGGCATTGAGTTTGATAAGAATATAAACAATGGTGTCCGGAGTAAAGAAATGATAATAAGCAAGAAGGAGTCTAAAGTAATAGTAATGGTCATACCAACAAATGAGGAATATGTTATTGCCTCCGAGACACAAGAAATTGTAGATCATCGCATTGTTTAATTATAGTTAAACCCTGAAGACATGGTGTTAAAAAACATGAATGACCTGAGGCGCCTCCTTGACGGAGGAACAGTTAAAAAGCTTGTTCTTGCTGCTGCTGATGATCAGCATTCTCTTGGCGCTGTTGTAAGAGCATGGAAAGAAAATATTATTGATCCGGTACTAGTAGGAGATGAAGCCGGAATAAGAAATATTTGTGCATCAAATAATTATGACATCACCGGGATCAAAATCATAAATGAACCAGATACAGAAAAGGCAGTCGAAACTTCGGTAAAGATGGTTCATAACAGGGAAGCGAATGTGCTTATGAAAGGAAAGATAGGATCCGCCACTCTGCTCAGATGTGTTCTTAATAAGGAATGGGGTTTGAGAACCGGAAACCTTCTTTCGCATTTTGCGCTTTTTGAAGTAGATACTTATCCAAAAGTTATTGCAGTGACTGACGTGGCGATGAACATTTCGCCTAAACTTCAGGATAAAATAGCAATTGTTAATAATTCAGTTGCCTGTCTTAACAAACTTGGTTATGAAATGCCAAAAGTTGCAGTTCTTGGAGCTGTTGAGATGGTAAATGAGAATATGCAGGCTACACTCGATGCCGCCCTTCTGTCAAAAATGAACCAACGCGACCAGATTAAAAATTGTATAATAGACGGTCCGCTTGCATTTGATAATGCCGTAAGTCTTGAAAGTGCCCAGCTTAAAGGAATAAAAAGCGAAGTAGCGGGCGATACTGACCTTTTGCTTATGCCTGATATTGAGGTGGGAAACGTCCTGTATAAGTCTTTGGTTTTCTTCGCAAAAGCGAAAGTAGCTTCTATAATTCTTGGCGCTCTGGTTCCTATTGTACTTACCTCCAGATCAGATTCCGAACAGGCAAAATTTGATAGTATTCTTTTAGCTGCTGCAGCAAGCAGATAGTTTAGTTATGATCCGTACTCTGAAACAGATGGAGGGGATGGTGCTTGCACTAAAAAAGAAGTACCGTGTAGCTGTAGCCTGGGCTCAGGATATAAATAGTATTGTAGCCATCAATAAAGCCGTAAATAAAGGTGTAATTGATGCAGTTTTAATCGGAAATACCTCAGAAATAAGAAGAACCTGTAAGATACTTTCAGTCGATGAAAACAATTTCACGCTGGTTGAATCGGAAAATGAGATACTTGCATCCTCAGAGGCCGTGAGGCTGGTAAAGACCGGAGAAGCTGATATAGTCATGAAAGGGCTTGTAGGGACAGATAAATTTCTGAAAGCTGTAATGGATAAAGAGAAAGGTCTGATGCTACCTGGTGCTGTCATGAGTTATGTTTGTGCTATGGAATTGCCCGAATATGACAAACTTTTGTTCATAACGGATACTGCAGTAATTCCATTCCCTGATCTTGGTCAGAAGGTAGCAATGGCACGGTATGCTATAGAGATGGTGCATAAATTTGGTATAAAAAAGCCAAAGATTGCCCTGATTGGCGCATCTGAAAAGCCGAGCCACCATTTTCAATACTCTGCTGACTATTCAGAAATGTGTAAAATGGCTCAACAAGGCGAGATCGGGAATTGTATCATGGATGGGCCGCTTGATATATTTCTTGCCTGTGATAAAAAAAGTATTGCTATTAAGGGTGTTAATACTCCGGTAAATGGTGAGGCTGATATATTGCTCTTTCCATCACTTGAGTCAAGTAACCCATTTTATAAAGGACTGATGCTGTTCGCAAAAGGTGAAATAGCAGGACTGATCATGGGTACTGAGAAACCTGTTGTGGTGATGTCACGAAGTGAAAGCGAGATTTCAAAATATTTCTGTATCGTGTTATCATGTCTGATGGTAAAATGATACAACTGGCAGAATAAACCAATCTGAGTTATGATAAAACGATTAATCCTGGCAATAAACCCCGGATCAACTTCAACAAAATTTTCCTTGTTTGAAGAAGAGGAATTAGTTTTTGAAAAAACTCTCAGGCATTCTTCTGAAGAACTTAAGATATTTGAAAGGATTACTGATCAGTTTCATTTCAGGAAAGATCTGATAATGAATGAACTATCAGAAAGGAAGATAGATCTCGAAAAGATTGCGGCAGTGGTTGGTCGTGGTGGCCTTGTAAAACCAATTGAATCGGGAATCTATAGGGTCAATGAGAAAATGAAGGAGGACCTTACTGCAGGTTTTTTGGGTCAGCATGCAAGCAATTTAGGTGGACTGATAGCAGATGATATTGCATCAGCACTTTGCAATGCAACAGCATTTATAGTTGATCCTGTTGTAGTTGATGAACTTCAATCAATTGCGAGGTTATCAGGAAATCCTGAAATTGAAAGAAAATCAATATTTCATGCATTGAACCAGAAAGCTGTCTCGCGTCTTTATGCAGCTTCGATAAACAGGAAATATGAAGATTTGAATCTTATCGTAGCACACATGGGTGGTGGAATAAGCGTTGGAGCACATAAGAAAGGGAGAGTTATCGATGTTAATAATGCATTGAACGGGGACGGACCTTTTTCACCGGAGCGATCGGGCGGATTGCCTTCAGGGCAATTAGCAGATCTTTGCTTCAGCGGCAGGTTCACTCACGATCAGATTAAATTAATGATTACAGGTAAAGGAGGCATGGTGGCTTATCTTGGTACCAATAGTTTTATTGATGTGTGCAGACTTGCAGAAAATGGGGATGAGAAAGCGCTTCTTATCAGAGAAGCAGCTTCTTACCAGATAGGAAAAGAAATAGGAGCAATGGCGGCTGTTTTAAACGGAGAAGTTGACGCAATAATACTGACAGGCGGGATGGCATTCGAAGATGCGAATATTAGAAGTATCAAATCAATGGTCAGTTTTATTGCTGATATCATTGTTTATCCGGGTGAAGATGAACTGAAAGCACTGGCTTTTAATGGTCTTTTGGCACTGGATGGGAAAATTGAGATAAAGAATTACGAGTAAAATCAAAGGCGTAAGATTCATCTACGGATTCCCTACCGCCACCGGCAAAATCTTACCATTAAAAAACTTATGTCCTTTTAGTGCAAATCCTGAAATAAATTCAGCAATGTCTTTTGGGTTTACCGGAGCTTTATAACCGGGAAACGCCTCATCGAGCATTTCGGTCTGAACAGCTCCTAAAGCCAGGCAGTTTACACTGATTCTGTATTCTGCGAACTCATTGGCAAGGCATTCTGTAAGACAGGAAAGTGCGGCTTTGGAAGCACTATAGTATGATAGTCCCCTATACTTTACGCTGCCCTGGAATCCACCCATGCTTGATATATTTACAATGTGGGAATTAACTGCCATTAACGGTTTCAAAGCTTTGATTAATGCAGAGGGTCCAAAAAAATTAGTGTCCATTACAAGTTTCCCTTCAGCTGTAGACGTTTCAAGAAAATCCTTATTAATAAGGGTTCCCGCCATATTAATCAGTATATCTATCTCAATAAAGCCAGAGGAGATAAAATCAATAAACTTTTTACTCTGACTTTCAAATATGGCCATATCAAGTGAATATGTTCTCACATTTTTAAAACTAACAGAAAGATCAGCTAAAGCCTTTTCGTTTCTCCCGGTAACGAGGATTTTATTATTAATATCCCGGGCAAGAAAGATAGCTACTTCTTTCCCGATGCCTCTTGTACCGCCATTTACTATTATATTCATTGGAATATTTTATTTTCCCTTTGTGTTAATTGATTCTTATTACCACAAAGGTACACAAAGGATATCATCAAGGTACACAAAGAATTTTTGATCAGGTTGAAGATTATTTTAAAGTATCAATTATTAATTGAACAAGTGATTTTATGTTATGATAATAACTAATAATCTTATATTTGCGATAATTAAGATATAAATCATTGTTTTTTGTGTCGATCTGAAAATAAATATTTCTAACTAGAAGGTCAAAATTGTAAGTATGATAAATAAAAAAATAGCAATTCTAGGCTGTGGAAATATCGGGGTTTCCATGTTGCAAGGACTGTTAAGGCAGGAATCAGTTTCAGCAAAAGACATAATTGTAACCCGAAGGAATATTGAGGAGCTGGAATATCTCCGGGAAGAAGGAGTCATGCTGACCTCAGATAACATTGAAGCTGTTGGCAAATCCGACATAATAATAATCGCTGTAAAGCCTTATAACCTTCTAAATGTACTGGAAGAATTGAAAGATCATCTTAACCCTCTTCGGCATGTGCTTGTATCTGTAACTACTGGCATAACAATCAGTAAAATACAGGAGGTTACAGGAACAAAAATTTCTGTTTTCAGGGCAATGCCTAATATCTCTGCAAAAGTTGGGAAATCTGTTACATGCATATGCGACAGCAGAGCCAAAGCTGAAAATCTTAAATCGGTAAAACATCTTTTTGATTTATTGGGAACCACGATGGTTATTGATGAGGATCTGATGGAATCAGCAACAATATTAGGTTCCTGTGGAATTGCTTATGTTCTGAGGTTTATCAGGGCAATGATCCAGGGAGGTATCCAGATTGGGTTTGATGCATCAACGGCAAGCGCTATTGTCAATCAAACGGTAAAAGGCGCTGCTGAGCTTTTAATTGAAGGTCATCAGCATCCCGAATTTGAAATCGATAAAGTAACGACACCCAAAGGATGCACTATTGTCGGTTTGAATGAAATGGAGCATAATGGCTTCAGTTCCTCATTAATAAAAGGATTGGTTGCCTCTTATAATAAGATTGGCAAATAATAATCACATATCCGTAGACTTCTCTGTTTATTTTGAATTCCGGCATCTCATGTTTTTTATACTTAAAAAGATTGACTGTATAATATATTATGGACGCAATTTTTCCGTTTATTTGTATTCTTCATAATTAATATCATAATCTCAAATGGCACCGAAAAATATAATGCCCATCAATGGATATTCGCGGATAATTATTATGGCAACATTACTTTTAGCTGTTTCATATCCTTCATTGATAGCGCAAAGTAACAAAGAGGACCAGTTTCCTTATGACCAGAAATCAGAAGATGGCACTCCGGCTTTTAAAGAAAGATTATTTTTTGGCGGAAATATGGGGCTTATGTTTGGAACTGTAACTGATATTCAGATCTCACCCGTTGTCGGATACTGGCTCTTGCCTCGTCTCGCAGTTGCCGCGGGACCAACATACAGATTCTATAAATCAACGGACTATTATAACGATGTTTCCAAAACCTCAATTTATGGAGGCAAAGCATATGCTCAACTGGTTGTTATTCAGGATATAAGTTCATTTATTCCAATGGGTTCTCATACAGGTATCTTTTTGCATATTGAGGATGAATTGCTTAGCCTCAAGGCAAATTTCTGGAAATTTCCACTTAATCCTCCCGGACGTTTCTATGTAAATACAGTTCTGCTCGGTGGTGGTATCAGTCAGCAGATTGGGAGAAGATCTTCCATGGATTTTATGGTTTTATGGCCACTAAATGAATCGGATTATAGTATTTACAATAAACCTGAAATAAGAATAAGCTTTATCTTCTAGCTATTTCATCGTGTATTCCTGATTTTATGATTCTAAATTCATCCGGGAAATTTTTGCTATGTGATTCCTGGAGTGGTAAAATAAACTATCTTTGAACCCTTAAAATTTAAATTTTTATGAAAATCGAAAATAATAAATTGGTCTCGCTAATTTACGAATTAAGGGAAAACAGCCAGGAAGGAAGAGTTATTGAAAAACTTGATGACAACCGGCCCCTTAAATTTATTTATGGAAAAGGTATGTTGCTCCCTGTTTTTGAGTCGAATATTAACTTGTTGAAAGCGGGCGATCCTTTCAGTTTCAAACTCACTTCCGATATCGCTTATGGAGATAAAAGGGAAGACATGATAATCAATGTCCCGATTGAAGTGTTTCATGTTGACGGAAAAATCAATGAAGATATCTGCAAAGTCGGAAATGAAGTACCAATGTCCGATTCACAAGGAAACCCATTGACAGGAATAATAAATGAAATCACAGATAAGTATGTGAGAATGGATTTCAATCACCCTATGGCTGGCCTTGATCTGTTTTTTTCAGGTAAAATTATTGAGGTACGTGAACCTACAGATCATGAGCTTGCCGGTACATCTCACTCATGTTCAGGATGCGGGGATAATGCACAGTCAGATTGCTCAGGTTGCGGTTCTGATGAGCATTCAGGTTGTTCGGACAGCTGCGGTTGACCAGATTTTTAAGTACTCTGCATATTTATAACTTTTTCCCGTAATGCAAAAAAAATGGAAATTTTTCCCTTTTCTGTTATTTGGTGTTATAAGCATTACACTTTTTCTGTTAGTTGTAAAAGCTAATAATATATTTGAGATATCTTCTGTTATATTGCTGATCTTCAGAATTATAACTGTATTACTTCTTTTTATATTTGCCTTTCAGAAGAAATCTCTGACAACCTGGATTCTGGTCGCTATGGTGGCAGGTGCTGAATTTGGATATGACATTCCTGAGGTGGCAAAAAAATTACAGGTATTCAGCGATATTTTTCTCAGGATGATCAGAACAATAATTGCCCCATTGCTTTTTTCTACGCTGGTAGTCGGTATTGCCGGACATGCAAATATCAAGCAGATAGGAAGAATGGGCTGGAAATCCCTTCTTTATTTTGAGATTGTTTCAACTCTCGCTTTATTTATTGGTTTGCTTGCAATAAACATTGGTAAAGCCGGTGTAGGTGTTGTATTGCCACCTAATCCGGAAATAGCTCCAATATCAGCAATCAAAGCACAATCGGTCAGTGACTTTATTCTCCATATCTTTCCTGAGAATATTGCGAAAGCGATATTCGAGGGTCAGATCCTTCAAATTGTCATCTTCAGCATTATTTTTGGAATTGCCGTAGCAATGGTGAAAGAAAAGTATCGGACACCTATGATAAGGTTTAGTGAAAGTTTGTCTGAAGTAATGTTTAAGTTCACAAATATTATAATGTATTATGCTCCTGTTGCAGTATTTGCTGCCATCGCTTACACAATTGGACATATGGGACTAGATATCCTTTATAATCTTTTTAAGTTACTGGCGACTCTTTATGTAGCTTTGTTCGCATTCCTGACTTTTGTTCTTCTTCCTGTTGCCTTAATTTTCAAAATACCAATCAAGCCCTTTATTAAAGCTGTCTCTGAACCGGCAACAATAGCTTTTGCTACTTCAAATTCGGAATCTGCTTTACCATCTGCCATGGAATCAATGGAGAAATTCGGTATTCCAAGGAAAATTGTTGCATTTGTTATTCCAACAGGATATAGTTTTAATCTCGATGGCACAACTCTGTATCTTTCACTTGCATCTATTTTCGTAGCACAGGCTGCCGGCATTGATCTTCCAATCGAAAAACAATTAATAATTTGCTTCACACTCATGCTTACAAGCAAAGGTGTTGCAGGTGTCTCCAGGGCATCGCTGGTGATTTTGCTGGGTACTGTGGCAAGTTTTGGCCTGCCGGTCGAACCTGTATTCATAATTCTTGGGATTGATGTGTTAATGGATATGGCACGTACAAGTGTAAATGTCATCGGAAATTGCCTGGCGACAGCAGTAATTGCCCGCTCTGAGAATGAGTTTGATGAGCAGGCCGCCAGAAATTTCACTCCTGAATAGAAAGGCTGTTTAACCTCTGCGAGGTAAATTACCTCTATAATTTTGATTCTACAATCGTTTATGCCCTGTGGGCAACATTTTATGAAAATAGCTGCCCAATCACAGTTTCACTTTAGATGATCAATTTGTTCAGACCCTTCCGGCAAATTAAACGAAACCAGCTTCTTTGTCTGCGTTTCGCCATAGGCGATCAAGTATTGTTTTTAATGTCAGTAATCATGATAATCATAACTCGAAGAAGATAAACATTGGTTTCCAATCGTTTATAAAGATTATTCAGACAATTAACTTCGCTACAGTAGATTATTTGGTTAATGCCTGAAGGAGCGGTCAAAATATTTGATTTTAAATATTGTTTGAATAACATTTTACAATTTCAATATTTAATAATCCACAATCCTTAACCAAAAACCCAACTCAACCACAATTGAATATTTGTTCAGCTAATATGAAGCAGGCTGGATTATTCAATTTTACAGTATTATTAAATAAAATCCGAATCAATAATAGCCGCATTACATTTGTAACTATATTTATTTTGTTGATTAATTACAAATGTATTTGATCTTTGTTCGATTAAAGGTTACAGGTATAATGATTCTGAACCGTTTTATTATTGTTATTATATAGTTCTATAAATCAATATTATATCATAAGTTATATGTAGTAATAACTTGGCATTGATGCCTATTAGATATCAATTTAGCCTTTTAATCTTTAGAAATTAGATATAATAACATATATACCAGTTAATTATAGTTCTAAACTTAAGTATAACTTAATGTAGACCATTGACTTAACTATCAATAATACAATGGGTTATATATTAAGCAGTAATCTGAACTTTTGTCCTGAAACGCATGTATTACATATGTAACTTAAAAAGATTACAAATGACAATTATATAATATTTACATTTGTAATATATAATATTTCAATTATGAAAGAGCGTTTACTTGAGTTCCTTAAACAAGAGAATAAATCCTCAGCTCAATTTGCGGAGGAAATCGGCGTACAGGCTTCGGGTATCTCCCATATATTATCAGGAAGGAACAATCCAAGTCTCGATTTTGTATTAAAAATGCTTGAGAAGTACAAGTTTCTTTCCACCGATTGGCTTTTGTTTGGTAAAGGATCAATGTATAAAGAACCAAGAATGCAAAGTCTCTTTGATGATATTCCTCTAATTCAAAATAGTTCCGATGAAAGTCACGGTAAAAGTGAACCTGTTAAAAATGATATTGAATTCCAGGATGTTATGCAAAAAAGTGGAGATAATGCTACTCAAAGTTTTCCAAAAAACAGAAATGGGCAGATAATTAAAATTGTATGGTTTTTCGACGATAATTCTTTTGATGAATATTATCCGCGACGATAACGCTTTTGAGTGAGTGCTGATAAATATCCTTCATTTATATTTTCTGGACTCAGTCATTAAAATTATCTTTGTCGTAAACGCATTATAGATGACAAAGCGTATTGAAGATCTGAAAGTAATTGAAAATAAGCGTCTTAATAATGATTTTTTTATTCTCAGGTTATCAGGGGATAATAAAATTCCGGATTTTAAACCAGGGCAGTTTGTTCAGGTAAGGGTTGATGACAATCGCGAAACCTTTTTAAGAAGACCTATTTCAATTCACGATGTTGATTATGGCACGAATACATTTAAACTTCTGATACAGATTGCCGGAAAAGGCACAGAAAAACTATCAAGACTCGTTAAGGGAGATATTTTAAATCTTATTTATCCATTAGGTAATTCTTTTTCTTTACCAGGAACCGATGAAAAGGTTCTTATGGTTGGCGGTGGCTGTGGGATAGCCCCATTATTATTCCTGGGTAAATACTTAGTAGCAAATGGAACTATACCTGATATACTTCTGGGATTCAGAAATAGTGCAAGAATAATTGAATTCGAAGAATATCTTAAAATTGGAAAAGTATTTGTTACAACTGAAGATGGATCTATGGGAGAAACTGGTTATGTCAGCAATCATTCAATCTTTTCAACCCGTACATATAACAGGATCTACTGCTGCGGTCCTGAAAGGATGATGAAAGCAATGGCCGATTACAGCAAGAGCAGAAACATTTTGTGTGAAGTTTCACTTGAAAACCTTATGGCGTGCGGCATTGGTGTCTGCCTATGCTGTATTGTAGATACAGTAAAAGGTAATCTTTGTACCTGCACAGAGGGGCCTGTTTTTAATGTAAAAGATTTAAAATGGTGAATCTTGGCTTCAATATTGGTGATTTGCATTTCAACAACCCTGTTCTGACGGCGTCAGGTACATTTGGAAACGGATCGGAGTTTGATGACTTTATTGATGTATCCAGTCTGGGAGGCATCGTTCTGAAGGGAACAACACTTGAACCAAGGGCTGGCAACTTATATCCAAGGATGACTGAAACTCCTTCAGGGATGCTTAATGCAGTTGGTCTGCAGAATAAGGGAATCGATTACTTTGAAGAATTCATTTATCCTCGTATCCTCAACTATAACACAAATGTAATTGTCAATATAAATGGTAGTTACATTGAAGATTATATAGCTCTTGCTGAGAGAGTTAATAAACTGGAGAAGATTAGAGCTATCGAACTTAACATTTCGTGTCCGAATGTAAAAATGGGAGGAATGGCATTTGGAACTAAACTGACTTCGGCGCGTGAAGTAACAAGAGAGGTAAGGTCAGTTTATTCAAAAAAGCTAATCGTAAAATTATCTCCGAATGTTACAAACATCTGCGATTTCGCCAGGGCTGTTGAAAGAGAAGGAGCTGATGCTGTTTCCTTAATTAATACACTCCTCGGAATGGCTGTTGACACCGAAAAAATGAGTCCATCCTTATCAACAATAACAGGTGGGCTCTCAGGACCTGCGATAAAACCAATAGCAGTGAGGATGGTCTGGCAGGTGGCTAATTCAGTTAAAATTCCGGTTATTGGTATGGGAGGAATAATGACTTCCTCAGATGCTATAGAATTTATTCTTGCAGGGGCAACGGCAATTCAGGTCGGAACAGCCTCATTTATAGATCCGGAAGCTTCAATAAAAATACTCGAAGGGATCGAAAAATATCTTATTGAAAAGGGAATTTCGGATATTAAGGAAATTGTTGGCTATATAAACAGAAAAAATTGACCATGAAACCTGAACAAACATTTTTTCGATTTTTGTCATATCCTTTCATTTTTCCTTTAAATTTGTAACCTATAAAAACATATTGTTTCGTTCTATTAATTAATCAGACTAAAAAATGTCGGAAAATTTACAAATTGATAATCTTGATAAGAAGATCCTCGATATTATTACGAAGAATGCCAGGATTCCTTACCTCGAGGTAGCAAGGGAATGTGGTGTGTCTGGTGCAGCTATACACCAGCGTGTGCAACGTCTTATACGTATCGGAGTAATAAGAGGGTCGGAATTCAAGGTTGATCCTGTTATGGTAGGATTCAAAACCTGTGCCTACATTGGTATCTTTCTTGACCATCCAGGTCATTTCAGGGAAGTAGTAGAAAAATTCAAGGACATCCCTGAAATAATAGAGTGTCATTATACCACAGGAAACTATTCGTTGTTTATAAAAGTATATACACGTGATAATGAACACCTGAGAATGATTCTTACAGATACAATTCAGAATATCCCGGGCATTGTAAGGACAGAAACATTAATATCGCTGGAGGAGTCAATAAACAGGCAGATTCCTGTTCTGTCGAGATAATTTCTGTTATATTTTCTTTGATGAGTTGATAAACAAAAATTTGTTCTGAAAAAATAGGACATTATCTGTGAAAAATTGTTCTATTCTTTTGGTTTAAATTAATTTTATGATACATTTGCACTCGCAAAAATAGAGGATTCAGTAGCTCAGCTGGTAGAGCACATCCCTTTTAAGGATGGGGTCCTGGGTTCGAGCCCCAGCTGGATCACAGAAAGCTTTCAGAAATGGAAGCTTTTTTTGTGTCGTAAAGTCTCACGCAATGGTGCTTTCACATAATCTGAAGTCAGGTTGCTATTCACCTCAAGAACTCAAAAAATAGCGTCTCATATGCCGGGTGACATACTTATTACCATACCGATTTGATATTTTGTCTATCTTTGATATGTACTAATACGTCAAATCATGGCAACGTTCGCAAGAGCTGGAAAAACAGGTACAATCAGCATTTACCACTGGCATTCGAATACACCCTGGCACAGATCTACCGGGATGAAGGTAGATGAAAAGTACTGGAACTCTGGTTCAGGCAAGGTAACAAGTTCCAAGATTACCTATAAAGGAACCAATGTTCAGGCACATCTTAATAAGTGTTTGAGCTGGTTGGCTCTGGCTCTTCAAGACTGGAAAACAGGTGATAACAAAGATCTATCTGATCTTTACGATCACTACCGCTTAGGTAAACGAACAGTCAGAGCTTCTGTCAGGTTCCTGGACTTCTTTAAGGAAGATTATGAGAAACAAGAGATGAAAGGGCTTAATGGTACCAGCACCTGGAAACACTACAGAACAACGTATAGAATCCTTGAAGCATACTTTGATGGGAAGAGGCCTACATTTGAAGAGATAAACAAAGACTTTTACGACGACTTTGGTTTATGGATGGAGCAGACCAAGAATTTAATGGTTTCTACAATTGGTGGGCATTGGAAGAGAATAAAGGTAATTATGAGCAGAGCTGAGGATAAAGGACTTCATACCTCACAGGCATATCATAAATTCTCAAGGAAGACATATATCACAGATAAAATAGCTTTGGCGCCTATAGAATTGGAAAAAATTGCATTCGCCGTTTTACCTCAGGATATGGATATGGTCAGAGACTATTTCCTGCTGTCTTGCTATACCGGTGCAAGAATAAGTGACTGGTGTCAATTCAATAATATTCCTAAAACGGGTAAGATTTGGTCTTATAAAGCAAAAAAAACCAAGGAAACGGGCAAGGTCAGGCTTTCTGAAAAAATAAGGACCATTCTTGAGAAATATGATTACAAATTGCCTGAATTGTACGCAGACCAGACGATGAATGAGATGATCAAAAAAGTCTGTCTCTCTTCAGGAATTACTGAAAACTATACCAGCTCTGTTGAGAAAGGAGGAAAGCTGGTTAATGATACCAAGGAGAGATGGAAATTTGTAAGCAGTCACACCGGCCGCAGAACTTTTGCAACAATCCTGATCTTAGCTGGCACACCTGTTCATCTCGTGATGCTGCAGGGCGGATGGAAGACTTTGACAGCTTTTGAAGGTTACATCAGGTTAAAGGAGCTCCAATCAACTCAGGCACTCGAAGACTGGAAGGTGACAGTCTAAAATGTTTGAATATTTCATACATGGTGAAGGTGAAGCTGGCGCCTGGAGTTTTGAGCTCTGGTTTTTTTCTCAGATCGGGAAAAACTAAGGAAGGGAAGAGAAGGAAGAAGAAAGGGGGGATAATAGGGGGGAATAAAGATGGATGAAGATAGAATGGATATTATCACGTTATACTATTTTATTTGAATAGTCACTATAACTAATACTTACATATATCTATTAATACTTATTCATTACAGATAACTCTCTATAATAGTGGTATATATAGCTAAGATATTAGGCAGATTTTATTGTGATCTATCCTCCTTGTCAATAATAAAAAAAACTTTCGGTGTCTTTGGAGGACATGGCAATTTATAGGAATTTACAAGCCAAGGTGTTTTTAAAGTAGTCTGAGACATTTTCTGACCCTGTCCGGCACAATGCTACCTCTCGGGAAAGTTAAACGATTCTAGGGCTTTATTTGACGTCATGCAAAAGCATAGCTATCGATCATCATAAATCGATTCGGCAAATGTATATTAAATTTTCATATAAACTATCGTTGGACCTGATATTTTATATCCCCGTTTTTTATGAATAGAACTCAGCATGTATCATTTGAAGCCAGTTTATAGACGAATCTTCAATTTCTAATTATCGACTGTATAATAATATCGAATCGTTTTTTGGGAGACATAAGACACCTTCCGCGCCAAAATTTTTTTCCAAAATATTTGGGGGTATCATCAAGATTAGTTTCCCCATATAAATTACCCCCCGTTCGAATTTTAATTGGAAAATCTTTTTTGAATTTAAGTATGGGGCACACACCTCCCCCCACACCCTTTTTTACTTCAGAGATATCAAGACCGAGATTTTTTATCAGACCATGGATTTTCTATACTCAAGCAACTGACGCAGCTATTCATGCTGTGTAATGTTCCGCACGAGTATATTTAATTCTATGTACAACTTAAACTAAAGTAAAATGTCAGTAACAATTATCGGTCTCGAGAAGAAAAAGAATTTAAAGAGCCAGGAAATTTATTCGGTCCTGATTCTTCAAGGAAATGCAGAAGTTTTAAAGTCAAAAGCAACCTCTCGTCCTTATGTTTCGGCGAGAAAAACCACCATCCCATGCGCTCTGGACGATGTATTAGCAAAATCTCTCATTGGCCAGTCATTGCCTGGTTCAATTGAAAAAGTTGCTTGCACTCCCTTCGAGGTGAAGCTTCCAACCGGGAAGAAGGTAAAAATCTCAGAAAAGTTTCAATACTTTCCGGATCCTGAAAAAGCTGAAACTGTTATAGGTTAAAATTGTCTGAATTAAGATTTACGGGCTGCTAGGTATTTGTATGTACCTGGCAGCCTTTTTCATTATTAAAAAATTTAAACATTAAAACATGAATACATATGAGATTCAATGGGCTCTTCGTGAGTTCACAGGTACTGAAGGCTATCACTCACATTTGCACCCCGGGAAGAGTCCCATAAAACTGACTGATGGATGTGCATTCGTTCGTGAGCAATGCAAAGCATACTGGCTCTTTGATGCGATTTTGTCCTATCAATGTGATCCACGACTAAGGAAAGTTAAATTTCAGATATGGATTTTACAAAGACTGAAGAAGGATCTCTCCTGGGAGTTGACATGCAAAGTAGATACCGGGAAGAAACCTATCATTACCCAGATCATAGAATTTAGTGACTTTCCTCTTGATTCGATTCGGATATGGATGATCGATGGAATCTGTTTATTGCCCTCAGAATACTGAGAGTGGCATCCAGATGAATGATTTTCTTGGTCCAAAGGTGCTTCGGTTGCTCACTTTGCGCCAGGATATCAAGGTAAATCTTAAAAGGTATCCTGGGCAAATCGCAACCATCGCAATCGGGTAAATGCTCACCTGCGTGTAGCCCGGGTTATCGGCATCCGCGGGTTTGCATGAAGCAATATTTTTTGGCGCAGCAAGACCAAGCCGTGAAGGTTCATCCTGAAGTCTTGCCTTCACCAAAAAATAACCCCGCTTTACATGCCGAACCACGGGCTACTGTTCGCGGGCGGTGAGCAACTCTAATCTCATGATTAATTCATGGGATTGTTTGTATTAAAACTTATTGCCTGGTCCGAGCGGCCGGGCAATTTCATTTATTAATCTTTAACCAATTTATTATTATGAAAACACTGCAAACTAACATTGCTGAAGTATGCCTTATTTATAAATCAAAGGTCAAAGCTTCAGAAAGAACCAAAGGTGACCTGTAGTAATGATGCCTACATTTTGTTGAAGGAGACCTGGAATCCTGATACTATCGAACATGTAGAGGAATTCAAACTTCTTTTAATGAATCGTGCAAATTCTGTCCTTGGAATAATGAACGTATCCAAAGGTGGAATCAGCGGTACCGTGACTGATATTCAGTATAATCTTCCAAGCTGCAATTAAAGCAAATGCCTCCGGAATTTTGGTTGCACATTGTCACCCGAGCGGAAATATAAATCCTAGCGAGAGTGATACAAGATTAACTTCAAAAATCAAGGAAGCTGGCAATCTTATGGATATTCAGCTCTTGGATCATATTATATTGTCTCCGGAAGGGGAATATTATTCATTCGCTGATAATGGACTCTTATAATTGATGCCATGAAAATACGATGTAGGCAATGTGGGGAATATTTTTGCCCATGTGATGATACTCTCGATTTGATTTCAGAAGGATATATTTCTTCTGATTCTGTAAACACTTGCGATGATTGCTGGGATATGCTTCAACTTTATGAATTTGACAATTCGGAATCATTGTCAGATGCTGATCCCTGGTTATAATTCCGGCAAACGGTTATCCAGGTTAAAACTTGGATAACCTTTCCATTATACTTTGATTTTAAATATTCTTAATACCCAATGAAAATGAAAACCTTCTTAATAGTATGTTTCATAATCTGGATACTATACCTTATCATCAATAATTCAGATGACAACGACCATCGCTATAACCATACGCCAAGGACTAATTAGCATGGTCAATCAACGATTCAGATTCTTGACTATGGGAGAAAATACCCCGGTAGAACAATATGAAACTCTGCCGGGGTATATAATAAAATTTGTAGAGATCTGTATATGGAATCTTGTTTTTTGTTTAACTTTAATACCAAATGTGAAAAATGACGGCATCTTACAAGACCGTTCTTTCCTGGTAAATGTGTTTTTGGCACAGAACTTGTTTATTGAAAGATTAACACTAATTATCAATCTGATCCGGACATGAAAAAAAACAGACTCTTTGTCCTAAGTCTGAGTATATTACTCACTCAGTTTACGCTCGTTAGTAGAATACTGGCTCAAAATCCATTCTTTCAATGACTCTCTTAAGGTCATGGAGAAAGTTTATCTTCATCTGGATCGTGACAGCTACTTTGCAGGTGAAGATATCTGGTTCAAAGCGTATCTGATTGATGCAATGGATCGCTTACTTACAGATCATAGTAACAGCTTGCATGTCGAACTGATTTCTCCTTCTTTAAAAATCATCTCCAATAGAATAATTCGTCTTGAGGGTGGCTTAGGAAATGGCGATTTCAAGCTACCCAATGACATAACGTCTGGAAGATACAAATTACGGGCATATACAAACTATATGAGGAATTATGCAGATCAATTATTCTTCAATAAAGAGATTGCTGTTATTAATTCCGTTGATTCAAGCAAAATCTCAGAAAGTGTAAAATACATTGAGAACAGAATTCAGGTTAGTTTTTTTCCAGAAGGAGGTTCACTTGTTGATAATGTCTCTTCAATAGTTGCATTTAAGGCTGTAAATTACATCGGTAAAGGTTGTGATGTTTCCGGAAAGATCTTTTCGTCAGCCGGAGAGTTGGTCACAACATTCAAATCCACGCACCTCGGTATGGGAACATTTTTCCTGAGGCCATTGCCGGGTTTGAAATACTATTCAACATTCAGGGGAGCTGATAGTATTGATATTAAGACTGAATTACCGACAAGTTTTCCAACCGGTGTAACATTTAGCGCTTCAATAAATCAGAATAATGAGTTATTAATTACTCCAAAAACAAATCCTGAAACTTTGGCGCTAGGGTCAGACAATGACTTATTACTTAGCTTCTCAATAAGAAAGGAAGTTTTTAAAAAATTACCCATAAAGATTAAATCTCCTGTTACCAGTTTTATTATTCCAACTGATGATCTTCCGGATGGTATTTTGATGCTTACACTTTCTACGTTGAATGAACTTCCTCTCTCTGAAAGACTTATTTATATCGAAAGAGAGGCTCCATTAAATATTCAGATTGAAACTGATAAACACTTATACTATAAGAGAGAACCTGTTACGCTTAAAATATCTTTATCAGAAGATTCAACTATTGACAGAGCAGGAAATATCTCATTAGCGGTTGCAGATAAAAATCTCACAGATAATACATCTCAGTTCCCGAGAACTATATCCTCATGGTTTCTGCTTGAATCTGATGTTCGGGGATTTGTTGAAGATCCATCGTATTATTTTGATCCCTCAAATCCTAATAGATTAAGAGATCTTGACCTTCTTCTTCTTACACAAGGCTGGCGCGACTTCACATGGAAATACGATACCACTTATTTCCCCCCGGAGAATGGGTTTACAGTATCCGGGAAACTAAGAAAAGGCAATAAGAGCGAGCCCATTGTGGACTCTAGGGTCAGTATCGGAATATTTGGAAATAAAAGTGCACTTATGAAAACGATTCCGGTTGATTCAATCGGGAGATTTAAATTGACTGGTATTGAGATGACAGGAGACGCAACATTAATTGCTACCGGAATTGGTAAAAAAGATCAGCCGGAAGGATTGTTGACTTTGGATTCAGTTAATTACAGTCCCGCAAAAGTAACTGATAGCCTGTTTATAGTTTCGGTCATTCCAGAAAGTGACCAGACTAAGTTAAAATCCTACTATAAGATAAATGAAGCCATAAGAAAAAAATACAAACTTTCTGATACGATCACCATTGGGGAGGTAAATATTATTTCCGAACGACACAAGGATCCTCAAACTGTTAAAATCGAAAGTAGTCGCCAAAAATATATGCATCCTGATGCTGAGGTAATAATCACACCTCAGCTGCAAAGCTACCCTTACGTGGGTGATATCCTGAGGGGGCATGTAGCTGGTGTTTCGGTTACTGGTAACTGTCCGGATTGCAGAATTGCAATTCGAGGAATGGGTTCCATAAACGAAAATGGAAATCCTCTTGTTCTGATTGATGGGAATGAGTATAGTTATGAGAATTGGAGCAATATGCCAATCTTTGAGATTGACAGAATAGATGTACTTAAAACAGTTGCCGCGACGAATATTTTTGGTTTCAAAGGTTATGGAGGAGTTATCAACCTTATTACAAAAGCAGGTGGAATGCCTGCTGGTTATAAGCCCGTGGAATATTCGGCCAGGCACAAACTTTCAGGTTACAACGCTTCACGAATTTTCTATTCTCCTCAGCACTTGCCAGATTCAAATTCTGATCTTAATCCTGATCTGAGGTCAACCCTCTTCTGGAAACCTGATATAAATCTGGAGGGTACAAATGAAGTAATTCTGAATTATTATAATGGAGATAATTCATCATTAATCAGAATTATTGCAGAGGGCATTACATCAACCGGAATTCCTGTAACCGGAAAGGCTGAATACGAAGTCAGATAAATAAAACAGTTTTAAACTGATATAATGAAACGATTAGTTTTATTCCTGCTATTAATCAATTTTTTTCAGGTTGGTTACACTCAAATAGTTAAAGGAACCATTTTCGACAATTCTGACAATTCAAAAATAAATTTTGCATCAATCTACATTAATGGAACTTCTGTCGGAACTAATTCAGATCAAAATGGATATTTTGAGCTAGACATTACAAAGTATGGTTTACTTCCATTGTCAATTAGCGCATTAGGATACAACTCAATTACACTTAAAGATTTTTCAAGGGAAAAACCAATCGAAGTTTATTTGGCGCCAAAGACGTTTGAATTGAATGAAGTTTTTGTTGTAGCTAAATCAACTGTTAAAGAAAGAAAAGCAAATTTAAAGCTGTTCCGGGACCAATTTCTTGGATCAAGTTATAATGGACAAAATTGTGTTATAAAGAACGTAGGTGATATAACATTTAAAAATGGTAATCTGCGTGATACTTTAAAAGCTTTTGCCTCAAAACCGATTTTAATTGTCAATAATGCATTAGGATACAAGATCACTTATTATATGGATAAATTTGATTATTGTAGAAAAGGCAAAACCTTTCTTTATCAGGGTAGTGCCATTTTCAATGAAGATATGACTTCTGAGATAACCAATAAAAAGTACTTTGAAAAAAGAAGAAAGAATGCATATCTTGGATCGAGAAGCCACTTTTTCGCTTCACTCTGGGCAAATAAATTAAAATCAAATGGTTTTACTATAAGGAATTCAGAAGATCAAATTATCAATTATGAAGATATTGTGATTGAAAGATCCGGTATTATAAAATATCTCTCATACAAAGGCAATCTTAGTATCTATTACTTATCAGACTCCCCAAATAGTATGATTGAACTAAAGAATACCAATAATCCTGTTTTCTTTGACAGTTCTGGCTATTTCGATGGATCAAATGTAAGAGTGATAGGTCAGATGGCAAAACAACGAATTGGAGATCTCCTTCCATATGACTATAAGTTAAAATGAATATAAAGACCGATAGGGGCCTGATACCACAATAAAAATACAGCGGTAAATGCCTATCGAATTGTTAATACTCTTCATTAGATTAGCTCAGATCACTTCATAAATACATAACATTTTGTAATTTCATCCCGGTGCTGGCAAAACACCAGGAGCTACATCATGAACATCATTTCATTAAAAAACTCGGTCTTATTGAACAGGGTTTTCTTGCATGCTGATAACAGGACCAAAGATTATTTTGAATATAATTAGTATATTTCTGAACTTTATAGAATATTAATAGTTTCGTTAAGGGAGAAAAGTTTCCGGTATGGCAGAGAAGGCGTACATAACACCAAATGTGCTTAAATGGGCAAGAGAATCAGCAAGGATGTCAGAGGAAATTGCTGCTTCAAAAGTTCCGGTTTCTATTGAGAAGCTGAAAGAATGGGAGGAGGGTACGGAGCAACCAACTATTCACCAGGCAGAAATACTTGCTAAAGCATATCGAAGGCCATTCGCTCTCTTTTTTCTCCCGGATATTCCAAGGGATTTTCAACCTCTTCAGGACTATAGGAGAAAAACAGCAAAACCTCTTGGTACGGCATCTATCTTTATAATTAGAGAGATACAACAAAAACAATCATGGATAAGTGAGGTATATGAAGAGAACCATGATCATAAGCTTCCATTTGTTGGTAAATATTCTATTAACGACAACCCTGTAGTAGTTGCCAATGATATAATTTCCACTCTTGGGATCCATCCATTTCATTATTTGCTGGATAACCCAATTAGAGAATGGATTGATAAAGCAGAATCAAAAGGGATATTTATCTCCAGGACGAGTTTTATCCACTCAAGACTTAAACTTGATAGTGAAGAATTGCAGGGATTCTCAATTTCTGATCCATATGCTCCCTTCGTATTTGTTAATTCAGAAGACTGGGACGCACCACAACTTTTTACCCTTGTCCACGAACTAGCTCACATTTGGATTGCAGAATCAGGAATTTCAAATGAGATTGAACCGGACATCAGATTTAAGGATTCCTTACATCCAATAGAACTTTTTTGCAATGAAGTTGCTGCAAATGCTCTGATGCCAGATTCGATTATGCGTTCATTGAATGTCCACATATTTAAATCAAACAAGGATGTTTTTAAAACTGCAAAAGCATTTGGTATTAGTTCATTTGCCCTTCTCTACAGAGCATTAAATCTTAATCTGATTAATCTTGATCAGTACCGTAATTTAAAAGATGAAGCCCAAAAAGAGTTTGAAGACTACTTATTAAGGGAGGAAGAAAAAAAGGCGCAAAAGAAGGAGACTACAGGAGGTCCAAATCCTTATCTGTTAAGGCTAAACAAGAACAGCCGCCTTTTTACTCAGGTAGTCTTAGATGCTTTCCGGGGTGGATTTATTGACCCTGCTCAAGCAAGCAACTTATTAAATACCCAAGTCAATAATTTCCATAAACTTGAAGCACAGCTTTATAGATGAGTTCAACAATTAATAGATATTGCCTGGACACAAATGTTCTCATCCAAGCATGGCTAAAGTATTATTCCCCAAAGTTTTGTCCTGATTATTGGTCAGTTTTAAATGAACTAGGAAATCAAGGTATAATTTTTATTCCTCAGATGGTTAAAGAGGAAATACTTCGTACTGATGATGACCTGTCACAATGGTTAAACGCGAGTAAAATTTCCGTGGCAAAAGTAGATACAAATGTCACAAATTTCCTGAAGGCAATTTATGCAGCAGATCCAGCACATAAAAACCTTGTTGACAATACCAGGCAAAGATCGCTTGCTGATCCATGGATAATAGCCCATGCAATAAATGAAAATGCTATCGTAGTTACGAAAGAAGAAAAAGTAACTGCAAACTCAAACAGGATCAAAATCCCGAATGTTTGTGAAAATATGGGAGTACCCTGGATAAATGATTTTGAATTAATTGAGAGGTTAAATATTCGATTCTCCTGTGGTATCAGAACAACACAAGATTGAGATATTCAATTCTTACTCGAATGAGCTTTTAAAATAATACTTTGGATTTGGCATACTGATTTACATACTGATATTTTTCATTGTCTCATTAAATGGCATATCTAGAGGCATATAAAGATACCAGCTGGATCACTTAAAGCTCTCAGAAATGAGGGCTTTTTTTATGATCAGCATTGTGCACATCAGTGACTGCCGTTGTGTAATTTGCTGAATTCCATATTTTATTTAACCTTATCCTGAGTGATAAAAATAAATTGAATCGTATTCTCACTCTTTCGTATCTTTGTTAGAGATTATAGCAAACTCTAATTATAATCCCTTTCGAATGACCTAAATAATTATTTGAATGAGAAGCGTTGAACCTAAATATTTTATAAGTTCAAATTGGATTCAAATATTGATAATAACTTTAATATTAATCCTGATTATTTCAGATTGTAAGAAGGAAGAAACCCCACCAAATCCTTGTCCTTTTAGTATGTCCCATTCTATTCTTATTTTAAAAATATCTTCTCCGGAAAATGGCTCCCTTGCTCTATCTACATCTCCTACACTTACCTGGGTGTGTTATGGTTCTGATTTAACGTATGATGTATATTTTGGAACAAACCCGATTCCCACTACTATAATCGCGAGTAATCAAACCCAAAACAGTATTACTTTAAATGGACTGGCTCTAAATACAACATATTATTGGAAAGTGTTTGCAAAGGAGAATATTGAATGCGGTTTAAAATCTGAGACAGATATAATGAGCTTTACAACTCTGCCCAATTTGGATCTTCCATATGTAGTTACAGCACCTGTTAATGTTCATATCAGTATTCCTCCTCGTGTGGGAGGAAAGGTTTTATATGAAGGTTCATCCGCACTGACAGAACGGGGTGTTTACTGTGGTCTCTTAAGTAATCCCGAAATAAACGGAATAAAATTCCAGCTTGGAAATGGATTAGGTTTATTCTCCATACTTCTTTCTGGTCTTAATCCATCTGCAACATATTATATAAAAGCTTATGCTACTAATGGAAATGGAACCACTTTGGGTTCAGAAGTAACTTTTGCAACAGGACAAAACTCTAACTTTCAATCTGTCGCGGACATTGAAGGAAATGTATATTATGCAGTAAACATTGGCACTCAGGTATGGATGGCAGAAAACCTGAAAACAACCAGGTTTAATGATGGTACAGTTATTCCATTAGTTATTGATAGTGCAGCATGGTCAAATCTGAGAACCCCTGGATATTGTTGGTATGACAATTCTATGCCCAATAACGATGCATACGGAACCTTGTATAACTGGTACACTTTAGATTCTGAAAGCAATGGCAATAAAAATGTATGCCCTACCGGTTGGCATATTCCCAGCGATGCTGAATGGTCATTATTGTCAACATATCTTGATGGCGCAAGTATTGCCGGGAAAAAAATGAAAGAAAGCGGTAATTTTTATTGGAATTCCAGGTTCGCTAGCGGTGATAACAGCAGTGATTTTTCAGCTCTTCCAGGTGGCAAAAGGTCAGATGATCTACCCACATTCAATGGAATAGGGTCCTCTGGATTGTGGTGGAGCTCCACTTCAAATACTGCCCTTTTAGCAATAGACAGGTGGATAGTTGCTGACGACAACGATATTGAAGGAATTAGGACTATAAAACAGAATGGACTTTCTGTGCGTTGTTTGAAGAATAATTAACCACAAATAACAACAAATATTTTTTAAACATGATAATAGCTCTTAAATTCTTACGGTCTATACTAAAGTAATAGAATTGTTACAAAATAGCTATTTTTTCTAATTGACGAACATCTTAACTTTTAATTAAAGCTCATAGATTTAGGTTAAGGCTTAGGCTGAGGTTAAGGTTAAGAAATCTAAACCTCAACCTTGACCTTAACCTTGTTTTCAATTTCTGTAATGAATCTCTTCCTCTTGCGTCGTGTATTTAAAAGTATTAACAATTAAATATTCATGCAATGAAGAAACTATTTGTAATTTTCGCTTTAATCATCACAGGAACATTTGTTTACGGACAAAAATCTATCGATGACCTGTTTGAAAAATATGCCGGCAAAGACGGTTTTACAACAGTTACAGTCAATGGAGGTCTTCTTAAACTTGCTCATCTGTTTGGAAACGATGACGACTCTTCAATTCCTGCTCATGTGACAGAAATCAGAATTCTCACTCAGGAAGATAAAAACCTGAGTGTTGATAATTTTTATAAAATGGTCATAAACGATATTGATCTGAATAAATATGATGAATTTATGAGGGTAAAAAGTTCAGATCAGGATCTCAGGATGCTAGTCCGGTCTGAAGGGAATGCATTCAGGGAATTTCTTCTGATTGCGGGAGGGGAAGATAACGCACTTATCCAGATAAAAGGGAATTTAACGTATGATGATGCAAAAAAGATTTCGGAGGATGCTAAAAAGGACCATGGAACAAGAGGAGCCGAGTTATATAAGTAATTGATAATGTCCTTATCTTTATAAACTTCATCTACTTTAAACTGGAATGACCAGGGCGGATTTTAATGATCTTATCAGGCAACAGAGCCGTAACCTTTATGGAATTGCCTTCCGCATCCTCCGGAGCCAGGAGGAGGCGGAAGATGCCGTTCAGGAGGTGTTCATTAAACTCTGGAAACAGGGGAATAAAATTTATGAATATAATAATATCGAAGCAGTTGCAGTTACAATACTTAAAAATTTCTGTATTGATCAGATCCGGAAGAGAAAGCATTTCATCAGGGAAGATCAGGAGAACCAGTACCTACAAAGTATAGACGATTCATCGCCATATGAACTAATGGAAAGAAGAGAATCTGAGAACATATTATATCATATTATTGACCAATTGCCCGATTTATATAAAGACGCAATAAGATTAAGAGAAATTGAAGGTTTGTCTTATGAAGAGATAGCAGATAAAACACATCAGAATATTAATACTTTACGCGTGACTATCTCAAGAGCCCGAAAGTTAATAAGAGATGAATTTAATAAATACCAGTATGAACGAAGAGGAATTAAACAGATTGATAGAAAAGTACTATAACTGTGAAAGTACTGAGGCGGAAGAAGAAACGCTGAAGGAATTCTTTCGCGGATCTGTAATGCCTGAGGGTTATGAAGCTGAAAAAAAGATTTTCGGTTATTATAACGAGTCAGCTGATTATATTGACCCTCCAGTCAATTTCGAAGAAAGAATAATAGCCGGAATTGACGCGTCCGTGAGAAAAAACAGATTCAGTAGTTATCTTCTTCCGTTAATGAGTGCAGCAGCGGGATTGCTCATTCTTGTCGGTTCTTATTTTTTCTTTGTTAGAAAAACCGAATCACATGATACATATAAGGACCCCCAAATTGCTTATGCTGAGACAGTAAAAATCCTCTTCGATGTATCTGTTAAGTTGAATAGAGGAAGTCAGGCTCTGGAGCCTGTGGGTAAGATAAATGAAATGACACAAAAAAGCTTCAATACGATCAACAAATCAACTAAATTAGTTGAGAAAAACTTAAAGAATCTCGATTTAATCCAAAAAGGCTTAGAAAAAAATAAGCGTTCAGAAAATAATTTGAAATAAAACAGACGATATGAAAAAGATTATTCTTTCCATAACATTAATCTGCCTCACCGTATTACTTAAAGCCCAGGTAAATGCGGTTGATGAGATGTTTAATAAATATTCAGAAAAACCTGGTTTCACTGTGGTATCAATCTCCAGTAAAATGCTGGGCTTGTTTGCAAATAATGATGCAGATAAGAAAGATGCTGATGATATTATAAGTAAGCTTAAATCAATAAAAATACTTTCTGTTGAAGATTCCCTGTTGAATAAGAATCTGAATTTTTATACTGAACTCAGTAAAAAACTCGATTTATCAGTTTATGAAGAACTTATGGTGGTTAAGGAAGGACCGGATATTACAAAATTTCTTATAAAACAGAGCGGAAATACAATCTCAGAATTGCTCGTAATAACCGGTGGTCCAGGTGGCAATTCATTGATCTCTATAAAAGGGAATCTTAATCTTAAGAACATTAACGACTTATCAAAAAGTCTTGATATGCAGGAACTTAAAAGTCTGGATAAGATAGAAAAGAAAAATCATGAGGAATAACCGGGGAATAATTTGAGTATCTGAAGCAACCTTACATTATATTTTCCAGTCATTTAACGACTTGAAGATATCAGCAAGTTTTTTAGTTTGCATTTTTTTTTATATTTGTATAACTTCGAATTATGAATTAACCTGAAACCCTATGAGCAATAAATCTATGAAACGGAGCGGACTCCTTATGATCAGTTTGTTCTTTATATCACTGGTATCCTTTTCACAATTTAAAGATGTACAGTTCCTGAGAAGTGCACCATCTGACGGTGCAAAATACCTTCAGGCGTATTTTTCTCCATGGGCAAATGCTATTGGATCGGGTCTTAACGGCGGTTGGTATAATACCGCAAAACCTCATAAATTCGGAGGATTTGACATTACAACCAACTTCAGTGTAGCCATGGTTCCTACGTCGGCTCAAACTTTCGATGTATCAACGATCGGCCTTTCCTCTTCGTTGACCGGGACAGGTATTGCTTCAACGATAGCAGGGCCAAAAACAACTGGTCCTCTTATGACTTTCAATCAGGCAGGAAATCCCATTGCATCGTTCAACGCTCCTAAGGGAACTGGTATTAAGTATATTCCGGTACCAATGGCGCAAGTTGGTTTAGGGTTACCTCTCGGTACAGAAGTGAAGTTGAGATTCATTCCTAAAGTTAATATTGGTGACGGCAACATCGCTTTGTGGGGTGTTGGTCTTGTTCATAGTCTTGTTCAATATCTTCCTGGAAATAAACTGCTGCCTTTTGATGTGTCTCTGTTTGGTGGGTATACTAAATTACAGGGAAATATACCATTGAGTTTACAACCAGACCCGGCAGTAGCTCAAAATTATACAACTTTTAGTTCTGTGTTTCCTAAACAGAATCTGAATTTTGATGTATCAGCTTTAAATGTAAGTCTTATAGCATCTCTTAATCTGCCTGTAGTTACCCTATATGGTGGACTTGGGTATTGTAAAACTCAGGCTGAAATCAAGGTACAGGGAAATTTTCCAACACCAGTGTTGGTCATGGCTTCAGGTCTAACTCCAATGCATACTGAATATAATGACAGTGGTGTCGTGAATGGAACAAAATTCGGTGAATTAAATATGAAAAACTATTCGGGCCTCAGGGCTAATATTGGTTTAAGGTTCAAATTTTCTGTTATTACACTTCATTTTGATTACACAAAGGCACAATATAACGTCTTTACTGCAGGTCTGGGAGTTTCATTCAGATAGAAAAAGAAGAATAATGAAATCCCCGGACTCCCAGAAAGTTCCGGGGATTTTTTTTAATATAAAGAACTATTTTAGGTTTTAGCAGTTATCTTGATTATTAATACAGGCGGTAATCGATGAAAGTTGATACACAAAAAATAAATAATGGCTACAAAGCCCTGCTTGAGGCTTCAATAAACATTGTGTCAAAAGAGGACTTTCCTGTTATCAGACGGGCCCTTGACCTGGCAATAGAGGCATGCGGAGATAATGTAATTCTGACTGGTGAACCTGAAATTCTGCATGCTTTGTCTGTAGCCAGGATCATTGCAGGGGAAATGGGACTTGGACTGACTGCAATAATTACTTCATTATTGCACGATTCATATAACAGACTTAGCCTGACACCAAAGGACCTTGAAAAAGAGTTCGGGAAAAAAGCCCTGGAAATATTAAACGGCTTTTCGCGTATTACCAGTATCGACTCCATGCAGGCCTCTTACCAGGCGGAGAATTTCCGTAAATTACTTCTGAGTCTGGCAGATGACGTAAGAGTAATTCTGATTAAGCTGATTGAAAGGCTGGAATACATGCGAAATCTGGATAATGCACCGGAAAAGGACAGAATCCCGCTTGCTTCGGAAACATACTTCCTTTACGCACCTCTGGCTCATAGATTAGGTTTTTATAATATTAAATCGGAGCTGGAAGATCTTTCGGTCAAATATCTTGAACCTGACCAATATACAGAAGTTGATTGCCGACTGAGACAAACAACTGCTTCCAGAAATAAACTTATCCGTGACTTTTCGGGACCACTAAAGGAAAAACTGGAAAAGCAGGGATTTAAGTTCACGATAAAAAGCCGTACCAAATCAATTCATTCCATTATGCTGAAAATGAAAAAACAGGGAGTGGAATTTGATGAAGTTTATGATCTTTTCGCTGTAAGAATCATAATTGACAGTAAGGAGGAAAATGAAAAATCAGATTGCTGGCGGGCTTACTCTGTTGTTACAGATTTGTATCAGCCGAATCCCAGCAGATTGCGTGACTGGATCTCAGTACCAAAATCAAACGGCTATGAATCGCTTCACACTACGGTAGTCGGACCAAGAGGCAAATGGGTTGAAGTACAGATCCGTTCCAACAGGATGGATGAAATTGCAGAAAAAGGCCTGGCTGCTCATTTTAAATATAAAGGAATTAAAGGAGAAGGAGGGCTTGACTCCTGGTTGTCGAAGATGCGTGAAATATTGGAATCTTCTGAAAAAGAAGATAATGCATTTCTCGATCAGGTGCGTTCAGGTTTATATACTGATGAAGTATTTATATTTACCCCAAAAGGTGATCTGCGTCAATTGCCAGCGGGCGCAACAGTTCTTGATTTTGCTTTTGATATTCATACTGATGTAGGGTCATCATGTGTGGGAGGAAAGGTGAATGGGAAAAATGTAACTATTAAATATGTTTTACAAAATGGTGATCATGTTTCAGTTTTAAGATCAAAAAATCAGAAACCAAAGCAGGATTGGTTATCCTTTGTTGTGACAAACAAGGCAAAGACGAAGATCAAGCAGGTTTTGAATGAAGAGAAGACAAAAGCAGCCGCTGATGGCAAGGAAATTCTTATGCGACGCCTGAAGAACTGGAAGATGGTTTATGGCGACACCCTTATTCAAAAGCTTCTGACAAACTATAATCTTAAAAGTGCACAGGATCTGTACTATCTCATTGCGACTGAAAAACTTGAACTTCTGCAGATAAAGGAGGTTTTATTAAAAGAAGAATCCAATGAAGAGACCCCGGGTTCTGTAGTTTCTCCTGAAAAAGATACAAGAGAACAATATGATTCACAGATTTCTGATTATCTGATAATTGAAGACAGGGTAGAGGGACTTGATTACAGACTTTCCAAATGCTGTAATCCTGTTTTTGGTGATAGCGTGTTCGGTTTCGTTACTATTTCTGAAGGAATAAAAATTCACAGGACAAGTTGTCCCAATGCACATAACATGATGGCCAGATATCCATACAGAGTGATAGCTGCGCGATGGTCAAAAACAAAAAATATTCCTTCTTTTATTGCATCAATAAAGATTACAGGTATTGAAGATATTGGTATGGTAAACAAGATTGCCGACGTCATTGCAGGCAATAGCGCAGTTATCCGGGGTTTCAATTATAATATGACTGATGGGCTATTTGAAGGAATACTTAATATAATGGTTCCTAATAGCGATATCCTTCATCAGATTATGAGAAAGATACAATCTATTAAAGGTATATTGAAAGTATCAAGATATGACAGTGCCGGCAACTAGTAAACCCATCTGTCACTACGCGACATCTACGCCATTGGGGTCTGTTTAGGGATTGAAAACCCCTCTGTCGCTTCGCGACATCTCCCCTGAAGGGGCGATAATTTTCACTCTTTTATGAGATTGTTATTACATCTAGAATTTACTCCCCCTGCGAGGGGGAGTGCCCGAAGGGCAACGGGGTTCTTTAATTTACAACCAATACCCTGCAGTGGGAGTGCTCGCAGTTGATGGTAGGTGACTGTAGCCCTAACAAGCTGCTCTGCTCGGTTGTAATCGGTGCCCCAAGTGTAGCACGGATTGCAAATCCGCGCTAGCATGGTATGTACCTCTGCTCGGTTGCAATTGATGCCTCAAATCCGCGCTAGCATGGGCCCGCGCCAGCTTATGCAAGAGGAGTATCAGCTCAGTGACCTCTGTGCTTCTCTGTGTAACTCTGTGTAAGTTCCTCCTTAATATCTTACATCTGGTTTTACAGGCAGTTTTGCCATCTTTTCCACTTCAAGTGACGGGAATCCGAATTCCTCGACAACCTTTCCAAGAATAAGGTATGTACCGCTGCCTTTAAATGGCCATTTGATCAGCGATTGTGCAAAGTGAGTTGTATCAAAAAAATTACCTTCGGCATCAATAAAACATCCGAAATTCATCCAGTCATTTTTAATAGTTTTGATATACTTGACAGTTACAAGATGTCCGACCATCCTTATTTTCCTGCCGGTATATTCACCCATCTGCCGGGCTGAGACTTCGCCCCTGAAAGAAGTTTCAAGCATATCGAACCAGCTCATTGTAACCGGAAAACCAAAGAGCTCTATTTCATCATACACATCTTCAATCTTTCCCTGGGCAAGATCGGGAAGCGTGAAATTTCTTACAGGAGGTGAGAAGAGCGGACGGATATTGTCCTGCTTTGTCTTGTTTATCATCATATGTGCTTCCCACAAAAGCACCGCTTTACTTTTTCCTGTGAATCTGAATGCCCCTGCTTTAATAAGAAGAATTATTGACTCTAGTCCTGGATTTACGCGCGTAACAAAATCATGAAGATCAGAGAACTGACCTTCATCATTGCGAATCTCTTCTATCGACTGGGCGAGTTTATACTCAAGACTCATGATGTGTATGAAGCCTATGTATATGTGAGTACCATAGATTGTTGTTTTATATGTGCTATTATTCACACAAGGCAGCTGGATCGTTGCACCGCATCTTCTTGCTTCATGCACATAAACCCATGTCCTGTAGAACCCTCCGAAATTATTTATAACTGCCACCATGAATTCAAGCGGGTAATGGGCTTTGAGGTAAAGGCTCTGAAAACTTTCAACTGCATACGACGCAGAATGGGCTTTTGAAAAGGAATAACCGGCGAACGATTCAATCTGTCTCCAGACTTCTTTGGTTACGGCATCGCTGTAACCTTTCTCTCTGCAGTTGGAGAAAAACCTTTCAATAATGCGCTGCATCTCCTGTTTTGATCTGTATTTGCCGCTCATGGCACGGCGCAGCGTGTCAGCATCGGAAAGATCGAGACCTGCAAAGTGATGACAGACTTTCAGAACATCCTCCTGGTAAACCATAACTCCGAATGTTTCGGCAAGCTGTTCCTTCATTACAGGATGTATATATTCGAATTTATCGGGATTATGGAACCTGTAAATGAATTCTTTCATCATTCCCGAACGTGCAACTCCGGGACGTATCACAGAACTGGCTGCCACAAGAGTAGTATAGTTGTCACATTTCAGTTTTTTCAGAAGGCCTCTCATTGCCGGACTTTCGATATAGAAACATCCCTTGGTTTCGCCTATCCTCAGATATTCTTTTACTTTTTCATCTGTTTTAAATTTCTGTATTGCGTGTACATCGACATCAATGTGCTGGTTACGCAATATTATTTCAGCGCTTTCTTTGATATGCCCAATGCCTCTCTGACTCAGAATGTCGAGCTTTTCAAAGCCAATCTCTTCAGCGGTATACATGTCCCACTGGGTGGTTGGGAAGCCTTTTGGTGGCATATCGAGCGCCGTATAACATGTGATTGGCTCTTCTGAAATAAGAATTCCGCCGGCATGAATACTTCTCATATTGGGAAAGTCAGCGATTTTCAGTCCGGTAGAGAAAATAAGATTTGTTATTTCATTCCTGCTGGTTTCTGCAGATGGGTTATCTATGAGTGAATCGATCTCTTCTTTGGGTAGTCCATGCACTTTACCCAGTTCGCGTACGATTGACTTTCCCCTGAAAGTGCTCATTGTACCAAGCAGGGCAGTATGTCCGTAACCATATCTCTTGAAAATATAATCAATCACTTCATCACGTTCCTTCCATGAGTAATCAATATCAAAATCAGGCGGACTACTACGTTTCGGGTTTATGAACCTCTCAAAGTAAAGGTTTAGATCAATAGGGTCAACATTAGTGATCTTCAGGCAATAAGCAACCACCGAGTTAGCGCCGCTTCCTCGTCCTACATGATAAAACCCCCGTGCCATTGAATAGCTGATGATATCCCATGTTATCAGGAAATATGCTGAGAAGCCAAGCTTGTCGATTATCTCAAGTTCATGCTTTACTCTTTTTTTAGCTTCGCTGTTTTTGCTGCCATATCTGTAAATCATACCATCCCAGGCCAATTTTTCAAGGAGCAATTTGTCATCATACCTGCTGGCTGAGTAGATCTTTTTATTTTTAAGATTGTCGCGGTCGAACTCCAGGGTACAGTCATCGAGGAGTTTTTTTGTATTGTTAATAAGCCATGGATATTCTTTTGAGATTCTTTCAGTTTCATCGGAAGTTTTAAAGAATTCATCTTCTCCGGCGCACTGAGATTGCGTCAGGTGGCTTAGCAGGATATTGTTATCCACTGCCCTGAGGCTCCTGTGAATGAAAATATCATCCTTTTCCGCAAAGGTAACCGGCTGAAGTAAAACCATAGAATCCCTGTTTAGTGATGCAGTCATTGTAAGCAAACTATTCAGCTCGTGTGGTTTTATACCTATGCGTTCATTACCAAAGAGTTTACGCGAAGGTTTTTTTTTAAGTGAATATATTATGTATGACTCTGAGAATTGAGGTGCAGGGAAGGGGAGTGGAAGCTTATTGAAATTAAGGTCAGAGAGAAACTGGTTTAACTCCTGCAATCCTTTGTTATTACGGGCAATACCGATATACTGAAAATCATTTCCATGCCGGAATTCAATGCCGGCAACAGGCCTGACGTTCTTTTTGACACATTCTCCTGCAAATTCAGGGATTCCCGTTGAGTTGTTTATATCAGTAATAACAATAGTATCCACTCCTGCGTCCAGTGCTTTCTGCACAAGCAGTTCAACGGACATTATTCCGTAGCGCAGACTGTAATATGAATGGCAGTTAAGATACAATCGTTTATCGTTTATCGTTTGTCGTTTGACGTTGGCGCGGATTTGCAATCCGTGCCTTTTCCGCTCGGGTGCAATCCGTGCTTTTTATTTGCAGTTTACAATCGGCGCTTGTCTTTCTTTGGCACCGATTACAACCGAGCAGAGCAGAATGTTTTGGCTACAGATACTTAACCATCTACTGCGAGCTCGGCGAAGCCAAATCGGCGCCAGCGACGTTTATCGTTGGCCCCCCAGCCCCCCTAAAGGGGGGTTAATTCTCTGTTTTCTAGTGAATTTCACTATGGACTCAGAATTGTTCCCCCTAGGGGGATGGCCGCGTAGCGGCCAGGGGGCACCTTTACGCCTTTACGCCGTTGCGCCTTTACGCCTTTTTCTAATGCCAATACCCACCCCTTAGTCTTTCCTCCATCATATTTTGCTCTTTAATGGCGTTTTCGAGCTGTTTCATGGCCTTTTCCTCTCTTTCGGTTACCGTCATTACTCCGGAGGCTCTCCTGACCGCATTCCGCCCGAAACGCTTTCTGATCTTGTCCATTGCCATATAAAGGCTGACTTTTTCAGGAGTGTCGTCAAACATGTCAAGCTGCTGAACTCCTCTTACCATATGACTGAACCTTACGCCAATGAGCCGGATAAGCATACGCCGCTGATAGAGCCTGGCGAAGAGTTCTTTGGTGATATCGGCCAGAACATGGTCAAAGGATGTATATGGTATCCGTTTCTGCAGTGTGTGGGTATCGAAATTTGAATACCTGATTTTAACAGTAATACACGAAGTAAGCTTTTCCTGTTTTCTGAGTTCAAATGCAATCTTCTCCACCATGCTTACAAGCAGTTGATTCAGCCTGACAAGGTCCGTTGTATCTTTTTCGAAAGTATGTTCAGTGCTTATAGATTTCTGTTCCGAATAACTGATGACAGGAGTGGAGTCAATCCCATTTGCTTTTTTCCACATTTCAATACCGCTTTTCCCCATCAGCTTTTCAAGCATTTCAATCGGGATATTCCGCAGGGTATAAATTGTAGCAATGCCCATTGAACGGAGTACCTGGTAAGTCTTCTGACCTATCATTGGTATTTTTCTTATTGAAAGCGGATCGAGGAATGGATGCACGATCTCTTTCTGTACTTCAATTTCGCCATTCGGTTTTGCTTCGCCGGTTGCTATTTTTGATACTGTCTTGTTGATTGAAAGTCCTATTGATATTGGCAGCCCGGTCTCTTTCATTATGTGCTGACGCAATTCATGCGACCATTTATAGCATCCATAGAACCGGTCCATCCCGGTGAGATCGATATAGTGCTCATCCACCGATGATTTCTCATAAAGCGGTGCTCTTTCGGCAATTATGCCTGTCACAACATTGGAATAGTTGCTGTAAAGTTCCATATCTCCTCTGATTATAATGGCATCGGGACACATACTCCGTGCCATCTTCATTGGCATGGCTGAACTCACACCATATTTCCGTGCCTCGTAGCTGCAGCTCGCGACAACTCCACGGTCCGACATGCCGCCTATTATGACCGGCTTCCCGTCCAGGCAGCTGTTCTTAAGCCTCTCAACCGATACAAAAAAAGTATCAAGGTCAAGATGCAGAACAGATCGGTCTATATTGCCGGATAAAATCATAGTTATTAAATAGTTTGAAGTCCGAAGTCCGAAGTTCGAAGCCGATTTAAACTTCCGACTTCCGACTTCCGACTTCCGACTCCCTAATTCTTTCTTTAAATGCTACCATCATATTCATCAAATTGAATGCATATTCATAGTGTCTTTTGAATTCATCTTCCTGAATATAATTTCTTAAAGAAGCTTTGTGCAAGCAGGTCACTACTTCAGCCAGCGATCGTATGGCATAACTAATGAATTTCTTAAATTCAGGATTTGATTGCCCGATTGCTCCTTCTGAAATGTTTAATGCAATAGAGTCTACAGCTCTTCGGATTTGTGAAGACAGATTGTAAGTTTCATCTTTAGGAAATTTGCACGATAATTGAAATATATTTTCTCCATATTCCATCGCTTTTTCCCAAATAATAAGTTTTTCAAATTTAAATTTCATCATGTTTTGACTTTTGTATATTGTATTAACTTCCGACTTCCGACTTCTGACTTCCGACTCTTTTTAATCATTTTGAAAATATATTGCCTAAATTTTGTTTATATAACAATTAAGTTTTACTTTTGATTAGAAATTAATCAATTTAATGATTACAAGATAATCAATTTCATTATGTATTTTGCATCGAACATAAAATTTTTAAGAAAAAGGAGAGGCAGGACACAGGATGATGTCGCCTTCGCTCTTAACCTTAAGCGTTCAACGCTGAGCGGTTATGAGAATGGTGTGGCCCAACCCGGAATAGAAATACTGATATCGTTTTCCGGCTATTTTAACATTGCTATTGATACAATACTTAAACTGGACATTTCAAAATTGTCTGAAAGTCAGCTTGGTGAACTTGAGAGAGGATATGATGCTTATATAAAAGGCAGCAATCTAAGGGTATTGACCACAACAGTCAATTCCGCAAACAGGGAAAACATCGAACTGGTCCACGAGAAAGCCAAAGCAGGTTATGCAACAGGATACGCTGATCCGGAATATATCGGGGAACTTCCTGTGTTCTCCCTGCCGTTTCTTTCCGATAAAAAGAAATACAGAACTTTTCAGCTGAAAGGCGATTCAATGCTTCCGATACCCGATAAGTCATGGGTCACCGGGGAATATCTCCAGGACTGGATGCAGATAATAAGCGGGAAGGCTTATATTGTATTCACTCTGGACGCGGGGATAGTTTTTAAGGTGGTTGAAAACAATCTGACAAAAGACGGTAAACTTGTTCTTTATTCACTTAATCCGGTTTACGAACCTTATGAGGTGCACGTGAATGAGGTAAAGGAAATATGGAAGTTTGTGAATTATATCAGCAATGAATTGCCTGATCCTGTGCTCCCCGAGAAACAACTGATCCAGGCAGTTGCCGGGATGAAACACGATCTTGAAAGGATAAAAGCCAAATTAGGGAAAGATATTTCAGATATAGGGGAAGAGAAATAAATGGGGAAACCCCCAGGCCGCTTCGCGGCCATCCCCCTAAAGGGGGAGCAATTCTGTTATATAAGGAAATTCACTTGAAGCTCGTGGATTAACCCCCCTTTAGGGGGGCAGGGGGGCAAAAAGACCACATACCATGCTCGAAGATTATCGGGATGTGATTGATTAAATCCAGCTCCTCCAGCTTAAATCTTACATGAGGTAATTCCAGTAAGTGATTTATATTCTTAAGTTTATTGGGAGTGGCTGAACTCATTATTATAAACGCTCCCGGCTCCACAAAGTTCCGCAGCGCGGGTGACTCGCAGATTATGGGAACTCCTTCAGGGATGAGATCCTTTATTTTATTAAAGACAAACAAAAGACGGTCATCAAGAACTTTGGCAAAATAAACACGGGCAGCGCCGGCCCTCAGCATTCGGGAAGTATCTTTTGTTGAATCTGTGTTTGTTTCCTCATATATAGCATATCTCCCGGGTTCTTCATCGATACATTTCAAACCCTCCGTGGTCTCATGAAAATGCGGACTTATCTTGATTGCAATGATGTTCAGGTACATGAACTGTTCAATTATCCTGCATGCCATTGTCGTTTTTCCAGACTTGGTACCTGTGCCAGCAATTAATATTAGATTTGGAATAAACATAAAATTATAAAAAAATAACCGCAGAGAGCGCAAAGCTCGCAAAGTGAAATCCGATAATGTTTTTCTTTGCGCCCTTTGCGTTATCCCGTTAGGGACTTTGCGGCCTTTGCGGTTAAATATGTTTTCTTAAACCTTGAAAAGGAAGAACCTATTCTTTAGTAAGCGCAATTATCATATCGATAATCTTTTTGTTGTCTGTTTCAGGAATCCGGCCCTCATAGATTCCTCTGCAAATCCTGTTTTTATCAAGGATCACAACTGTGTAATTATCCTTTGGCAAACCCCACGACTGCTGAAGTGTGGCCTTATAATCAAAAAGTATAGTCGTATCGTATTTTTTTGCCTTATTCCCGGCTATCATTCTTATCAGACCATTTGGCTTCCATGTCGATTTGCAATCAACAACACCAAATCCCTTGAAAAGATCTTTGCTGAGGGTTTTATCAACATCAGTAGCTTTCTTTACAGCATCATTGAATCCGTCGTTAAGGTCCGATTCATCAGGATCGACATAGTTAAGCTGGAGTACTTTTCCCGGCCACGATTCCATTGTAAATTCTTTTTTGTCAGCATCAGTAAACATCCAGTCCGGCGCTTTCATCCCTACAGCCAGCTTGACATTCTGCTGTCCGAATATTCCTGTTAAAGCAAATAAACTCAGAACAAGGGTAATGATCGTTTTTTTCATATATAGACTTTTAAATTTAAAGCCCAATATATGAATTTTTTATCATAAATTAATTTCAGTGGTTTTTATCATTTATCCGCGCAGTAATATTACTTTTGCGGTCTAAATAATTTGTATGCAATTAATAAGAAATATAGCGATCATTGCGCATGTGGATCATGGTAAAACGACTCTGGTTGACCGCATTATACAGGAATGCAAGGTTCTGGATCAAAGAAAGGATGCCGGAGATCTTATCCTCGACAGTAATGATCTTGAGAGGGAAAGAGGAATCACAATACTCTCAAAAAACGTTTCTGCAAGTTACAAGGGTGTTAAAATTAACATTATTGATACACCTGGTCACGCGGATTTTGGAGGTGAAGTTGAAAGGGTGCTGAAGATGGCTGATGGGGTTTTGTTGCTTGTTGATGCCCTGGAAGGTCCTATGCCTCAGACCAGGTTTGTGCTGGGAAAAGCAATTGCTCTCGGACTGAAGCCGATTGTGGTTGTTAATAAGGTTGATAAGGAAAACTGCAGACCTGATGAAGTCCAGCAGGATGTATATGAACTGATGTTTAACCTCGACGCCACCGATGATCAACTTGAGTTTGCTACTGTCTTTGGCTCATCCAAATTTGGATGGATGAGCGGTGACTGGAAAAAACCGACAAATGATATAAAATTTCTGCTTGACACTATACTAAAAGAGATTCCTGAACCTGCTTATATTGAAGGAACAGCGCAGATGCAGGTTGCTTCCCTCGATTTTTCAAGCTATGTCGGACGAATTGCAATTGGTCGTGTTTTCAGAGGAGATATTACAACCGGATTAGATTATACATTGTGCAAGAGGGATGGTAAAGTAAAGAAAGTAAGAGTCAAGGAATTATATGTTTTCGAAGGATTGGGAAGAATTAAAACCCAAAGCGTAAGATGTGGAGATCTTTGTGCAGTTATCGGACTTGAAGACTTTGAAATAGGTGATACACTGGCCGATCTTCTGGCACCGGAAGCTTTGAAGAGAATTGAAGTAGATGAGCCAACAATGAGTATGGTCTTCACAATAAATAATTCTCCTTTATATGGAAAGGAAGGAAAGTTCGTTACTTCAAGGCATCTGAGAACAAGATTAATGAGGGAAACTGAGAAGAATCTTGCTCTTAAGGTTGAAGACACGAAATCGGAAGATACTTTCAATGTCTTTGGAAGGGGAATACTTCATCTTTCAATATTGATCGAGACCATGCGTCGTGAAGGTTATGAGTTCCAGGTTGGAAAGCCAAAAGTTATCTTGAAAGATATAAATGGCATTAAATCAGAACCTTACGAAACACTTACAATTGATGTTCCCCCTGAATATTCAGGAAAAGCGATTGAACTTGTTACACAACGAAAAGGTGAGATGATAATTATTGAACCCAAAGGGGATCTGACACATCTGGAATTCGATATACCTTCAAGAGGTATAATAGGATTAAGAAATAATATGCTCACAGCCACGGCAGGTGAAGCCGTGATGCATCACCGTTTCAGAGCTTACGATAAATATAAAGGAGATGAACTTATCCCAAAACCCAACGGCTCACTGATTTCACTCGACATGGGAATGGCTACCGGTCACGCTATAGATCGTTTGCAGGACAGAGGCAGATTCTATATTGATCCGGGAGAACAGGTTTACAGAGGTCAGGTTATCGGGGAGAGCACCCGTCTTGGTGATATTGAAGTCAATATTGTAAAAGGAAAGAAACTGACAAATATGCGTGCGTCAGGGTCGGACGACAGTCTGAAGATAGCGCCTAAACTGAAGTTCTCTCTTGAGGAAGCAATGGAGCAAATCAAAGATGATGAATACCTCGAGGTTACTCCTTTAAATTTGAGAATGAGAAAAGTACCCGGATATAAATTTGCCTGATATATGAATAACTTATTAAAAAAATACAAAAATACGTTCCTGATTATTTTGATCATATCTCTGGCTGCAGAAACATCTTCTTATGGTCAGAAAATTAATTATTCCGAATTTGGAATTGAGACAAAAGACAGCCCCATACCTTATGGATTGAAAGTTGGTGATAAGGCTCCTGACTTTACAGGGTATGATCAGACCGGGAAGCAGGTTGAATTGAAGAAGCTCCTTGAAAAGGGACCGATAATCCTCTTCTTTTACCGAGGTAACTGGTGTCCTGTATGTAACAGATATTTAAGTAATTATCAAGATTCACTTAAAGTTATTACTGATCAGGGTTTTAATGTTGTGGCAATTACTCCGGAGTCGATTGAAAATGTTGAAAACACTGTAAAATTGCACGATCTGTCTTTCACCGTTATATACGATTGTCAGGAAAAAATAATGAAAGACTATGATCTTATGTTCAATGTAACCAAGGCTTATCAGGATAAAGTTCAGTCCAATTATTCAGTTGATATTGCAAAGTTTAATGGGAGGGATGTTGCCCACCTGCCGGTTCCTGCTACCTATATTATTAATAAGGATGGGTTTATCGTTGCAGTTCAGTTTGATCCCGATTATAAGAACAGAGCTTCAGTAAAGTGGATGCTGAAAAATATGGGACTTGCATTTTAAAATGGCCGCATCTCGTATCCCCAGTATTAAACAATACATTTTTAATATTCATTAAGATAATCGTTTAACGGCTTCATAGCCCTGAACACGTTTATCACATGATCAAGAAGCTCATCGCTTAGAACCATTTTATCAGTCATTTCGTTCACAATCAGATAGCTCTTAAGTTTAAGCAGCTCTATTTGTGGGTGGTCTTTCGGATATCCTTTTGGTGCTGATTTCAGCTTTTCACCAGATAACTCACCGAAATATTTTATGAAGTTTTTAGCTTTTATTATTTTAACAAGTTCATCAGAACTCTCGTCAATTTTTTCACGGATTGCTGATAACCATGGAGCTGGAGGCGTATATGCTCCGCCTGCTAAAATGCTATGACCGGGTTCAATGTGAAAATAATAACCGGCAAACTTGTCTCCGTTCTTTTTCCCGCCTCTTACAATAAATGCGCCAAAATGTGATTTGTACGGTGATTTATCATTCGAAAAACGGATATCACGGTTAAATCTGTAAGCACAACTTTTAACTTCCAGTCCTCTAAGTATCGGATCAAATTTTATTATTTCATTTATTACCTCCTGTACAAATGATTCAAAGTTTTCTTTGGCTTTAAGATATAATGGACGGTTCGCGATGAACCAATCGCGGTTATTATTGCATTTTATGGCAGTAAGAAAATCGAGTGTTGATTTTTTTATTGGTTCCATATTCTGTGTTTTAGTTAACCTGTTGATTGTATTCACAACAACTGGCTGGTATAGATGTTTGCAACTTTATTATTCAAATATACTAAAGATGGTTTTATGATTGAGGGCTCTAAAGCGAAGATCATTTTTAACAGTTTGCCATTAATTATTTTATAGCTTGACCGCCTTTAATGCTTTTTATGTCATTTAAGTCTTTATTTCTTGTGAATATCAAAAGCAATTAAGGTATTTCCGTGACGCTGATATAAGACTCCATCATGGATTACGGGGTGAGAAAAATGCTGCAGAGTGCCTTCTTTAATCCTGAAAGAGCTAACCTTCTCAATTTTACCCAGGTTATAGCTTAATAACATCATATCTCCTTTTTGGGTATAGTAATAAAGCATATTATCAGCGCCTATTATTGCACCGCTGCCAATCCTAACGGAATCAGTCAGTACGCCATTATTTGCATTTAAAGCACGCAGATCGGGCTTAACAGTACCACTTCCATATATGTAATCGCCAATCTTTACCACACCACCCATGAAACTGTCAAACCTCGTGTTACGCCATATCTGAGTGATCTTTGTCCCATCATCAGATAGCTTAAGTTTTACGCTACAATTACCATCACCGGCAGTATAATAAATAAAGCCTTTTTCATATAGTACTGTGTTACTGTGAGTGTCACCGTTCCCTGGTAATCTTTTCTCCGGTTTATAATTATCCTGTTCCTGCGACCACAATAAAATACCGGTTCTGGTATCAAATCCCATAAGATGATATGCTGAGAAAGTCACAAGTATTTTCCTCGATGGCAATTCAATCAATTTTGGCGAGTTATAGGCTGAACGTTCTCCAAATCCTTTATTCGACCATATCAGCTTCCCTGTGAAGCGATTTAATGCCACAACATTATTATCTTTTCCTCCTGTTGTCCAGAAAATCTTTTCGTCATCTACAACGGGAGACTCTGAATGACCATGAAGTGGGAGAGCCCCGTTAAAATCAGTTACAAGGTCTTTTGACCAGATGATCTTTCCATTTGCCCTGTTAACGCAAAAAAGATTACCTAAACCTGTGCCAACATATATCAAATCATCAACGATAGTGGGTGCCGACCTTGAACCAGGGTATGTTTTCATCCATTCTTTTCCCAAAGTAGTCTGCCATTGTTTAACACCCTTCAGATTAAAGCTGAAAAGGATTTCCGTCGAATCAATTTCTCCGGTTATGTAGAAATTTTCCCCGGCAAATACCGGAGAGACAAACCCATTACCGATATTTCCGATCGACCAGAGTTTCTTTGGTCCTTCAGCTGGCCATGATTTAAGGAGATTGGATTCTTTGTAAATACCTGTACGGTTTACTCCACGCCATTCAGAAATTCTGGTAGTGCCTGAAGATGATGTCAATAAAATAATAAGGGCAGATAATATTAAAATGTTCCTCATAGATGTTTTGGTTAGTTCAAGATCATAATTTCCAAAGATAATTGCATAAATCCGTGCCCAGCTGGCTTGCACTTACAAATTAAAACCTGTAATATCCACTACGGGTTCATCACCACCGGTATCCTCATCTTTTAGTCTCATTGTGATAACTTTTATTTCTCCTGGCATAAGTGAAACATAATTATCACTGTAAAAGACAGGAAGAATCCTCTGAGCATTTTGTTTGCCCGCAACCATTAACCTGACCATTAATGCCGGTGTTTTCGTATTATTGTTTAGTGTTGTTGTAAGAACCCATTCATCACCCGACTTTTCAACTTTTGTGTTATTTTGCAGTTTAATTACAGGTAAATCGCGGAGTGCCTGATAATTGCCATCAATAAGGCCCCGCCAGTAGAAGTTATCCGAGATTATCTTATCTCCCTCTTTTAGAGTAAGTTTTATAAAATGTACTTGTGACAGGCTTTTTGGAAATTCAAGCTTGAAACAAATTGCCGTTGAATCTTCCTTGCAGCTGAGTTTTATCTCTTTTTCCCATTGCAATGAACCATCCATATTTATAAGTTGGGCTTTTGCTGTTAAACCTGTTCTGTTTCTTGCATTGTAATTTACAACTTCGATATTATCAAAGACAGGATTCCATTGTATATGAATAGGTTCTGACGCTTTTTTACAACCAAAGTATGCTGCTGTCGGCTCAAGATAATAATCATATGTCTGCCATACCATCGATGGCCAGGCAGGATGGCTCATCCAGAGAAGCAATCCTTTACGGTACTGACTTCTTCCCTCGAACATACCGCGGTAGCCATTATAGTTTATCCATTGTGCAAATTCAGTAAATTGTCTGGCATTGTCTGACTTGCCAAAACCTGTCTCAATCATCTGGTTATATGTTGCTGCTGACTGTGCGCTCTCAAGACAATAGTCATGTAATCCCCAGAGACTGTTTTGTGGCCACATGGCATTTTCAGGCAGAGTTTGTTTAAGACTCTCATAAGTCATAACATTTGGCATTCCTCTTTCGCTGTGTAGTTTGTTAAAACCGTACAGCAGAAAATAATCTCTGACCGGAAGTGCCCGGTACGGACCGCCGCCGCTAACAACTCCAGAAGCTGAATTTGAAATATAATGCAGGTCAGGGTGTAATTGATGTATCATAGAACGTAATGCTGTATCAATTACTGCAGGTGGATTGCCTTCATTCCTTCCTACATATAAAGCCATTGCCGGATGATTTCTTATCCTTTTAATAAAATCTCTTGCATTATCAATGAACATTGCCGGATCGGAAGGATCAGGACCGTCAGCCGGATTTGCAAGCCAGAAATCCTGCCATATCATTATTCCATGCCTATCGCAGGCCTCGAAAAATTCATCATCACCTGTCTGCCCAACCCAGTTTCTTATCATTGTAAAATTCATATCAGCATGATATGCCACTGCAATATCATATTCACGTCCGCGATATTCAAGATTTGACTCCGGAAAGCCCCAGTTTCCACCCCGGCCGATAAAACGTCTTCCATTTATATAAATTTTAAGAATCTGATCTGATTCATCAAATGCCATTTCCCTGATTCCCGATTTAATTTCTTTTTTATCGGAAACGCCGGCAGAAGTATTAAAAGCAAGCTCAACGTCATAGAGGTAAGGTGATCCATAACCTTTAGGCCACCAGAGTTTTGGATTCGTCATATGAAAACCAGGGATAATTGAAGGATCCAGTTTCAGTATTTTTGAAGATGACGGATCAAGAGAAACCTCCTGTTTAAACGATATGTCTCCGTATTTTCCTGTAAGAGTACCAGATACCTTTTCTGCTTTGTGATTCTGAAGTGTAACCTCAATCTTAATATCTGCTGCAGTTGTGTCAGGTAGCGGAAGGTCGGTTGTGATAAAGGGCTGTTCAATCGTTACCTGACCTGTAACTTTTAAAAACACATCATTCCATATCCCTATGTTCCTTCCCCTGATTGTTGGAATCCAATCCCATCCAATTGAAGCATGATAAGTAGGATTATCAGCACCGAGGATTCCTCCGTTCTTGTCATGATATGTAGCGTTTGCCTCCTTTATTACTCCGATATTATCATTTTTCCGTATCAGGACAGCTATTACATTTTTCTGTCCTGGTTTAATAAGATCTGAAACATCGAAAACACCTCTTATAAATGCACCATTAATTCCTCCTGTTTTTTCCCCGTTCACAAATACTTCAGCTTTCCAGTTGATTCCGTCGAAATTCAGAAACATCTTTTCTCCTTTAAAACTTGCCGGTACTTCAAATTCATCGCGATACCAGAAATCAGAATTAAAAAATGATTCTGAGATCATTAATTGGTTATCTCCAAAATTGGGATTTGGTAATGCACCTGCATTCCAGTAACTTACAAGTACTGTTCCGGGCACAGTTGCCGTTATCCAATTCCTGGTTGCAAAATCAGTTTGAGATAATTGCTCACCTGTACCATTAACTTCTGATGCCCTTTGGATCATCCAGTTTCCAGCGGCAAGATTCAACCGGTTGTCCTTAACAGAAGGATTTGGTTTAGGTTGCGGAACTAATCCGCCCTTTCCGAATATTTCAAGCTCGCTTAAGACATATTTTCCATTTTTTGATGGTTTGGTCATCAGTACCCTTACAAATCGCCCTTCCGCCGTTTTCTGAAGTGAAATGGTATCAATTAAATCTGTATTTCCGGGCAGAGAAGCAACCTCCGACCATTCTTTTGCATCGGATGATACCTGAATAGATCCCTTTTCAGCTTTATTAATCCAGTATAATTTTATTTTATCAAAGGAACTTGGGGTCCCGAGGTCAACATATACCCATTCTTCACCGGTACCGGCACTCATCCATGCACTTTTAAAATTGCCGGACGGGGCCATATTTAATTTTGTACTCTTATTATAAAAATCGAAGTCACCTAATCTCCAGTCATCTGCACATTTTGCTGACAGTGATACCCGATAGAAGTGATAGGCTACAGGTTCTTTAAATTCAAAGGACTGATTTATAATTCTTTGGGTTTTAGGTATTCTTCCAGATCTGAAACTTAATGACGGTTTTGGAGCTGATGAGTCTGAACCATAAGGACCAGCGAAGAACCGGGCAAATGGATTAGCAGGACGTTTGCCTTTGGATGGTTTTGCTGACATAGCTGCAAATGGATTAATCCGCTCTTCACCAGGAAGACCGTTCCCTTTTACTTTTCCGAGTTCATTCCAGGTTATACCATCATTTGAACCGGAGCAAACAAATGCCCATCCGCCTTTTGGCTTACCCGAAAATTCAAGACTTCCTTTTATATTAATTTTCGAAATTTCAGGTACTTTTCCCGAATTCAATTCCAACTGAATCCAGATATCTGTTCCTGAAAGATTTACTTCAGTTACACGATTATTATCGAGCAGCCATTCCCTTTCATTTTTGGGCAATACGCCTTTATTCGTTGATACTGAAATATAGTCTGGCATTTCGTTAATAATTATACCATCAGTAACAAGTTGTGCTGTGAGGTTGTAATCGTAACTTGATGAATGATAAGCAGGCCGGAGCTTTGCTATATTACGGTAATCCTTAGTGTCATTTAAAAGAAGCGGTGAAAAATCTTCCTTAGGATTTCCGGGGTAAATTCCAACACCACGCGAATAGTAATCGGTTTTCTGTTTGCAGCTGCTGAGCAAAACTAAGAAACAAAATACTGTTGAAAAGAATTGAACTGGTTTCCTGATCTTCATATTATTTTGGTTTTTTCGATAGTTATATATTCTGGTCTTTTTTGGTTAAAAAAAACTTTATATTTATGTGATAATTATGGCTTTCTTAGTGTTCTTAAACAAGCTCTTGAAGTTATGAAGAAATGTTTATTTGGATGCTGTATAGTTTTTATCTTGTTAATAAGTTTATTCTCATGTATGAATCGAGTTATGTCAGACGCTAAGGCAGAGCGGATAAGACCCTTGAAAAACACAATTGGATTTGCTCAGTATTCATGGCAGATTGACAGTCTGATGGCACGTATGTACCCGGGTGGATGGAAGGAACATGAAGGCGCGCCATGGAAACTTGTTATTTGTCCTCATGATGACTATACTTATGTTGGTAATCTGTACCCTGAGCTTCTTCAAAATGTAAAGGCACCAAACCTGTTTCTGATTGGTGTGGCACATAAAGCAGCAAAACTCCATATCGAAGATTCCCTTGTTTTTGACAGCTATACCTCGTGGAAGGGTCCATGGAAGAAAGTGCCGGTTTCACCAGCCCGTGAGGAGCTCTTTAACCTACTTGCAAAAAAATATGCGATTATAAACGATACATTGCAAAAGGTAGAGCATTCTTTGGAAGCAATGATTCCATACCTGCAGTATTTTAACAGGAATATTACAATCATCCCGATCCTTGTTCCTTCAATGAGCCCCGACAGGATGGAGGAATGCGGTAAAGCTCTTGCCGAAGCCATCAGAGAGGTTGCAAAGAATCACCAGTGGGAGTGGGGAACTGATTATGCAATTGTTTCCACCACCGATGCTGTGCATTATGGCAATGAAGATTGGGGCGGAGCCAACATGGCTTTTTTTGGATGTGATGAAAAAGGAAATATTAAAGCGAGGGAACATGAAGCAGGTATAACTGATAGCTGTCTGAAAAACGATATTAAACCGGAAAAGATACGGCTATTCAGCAAATACACGCTGAATCCTGATAACTTCAGAGAATACAAATGGACCTGGTGCGGAAGATATAGCGTTCCTGTAGCATTATATACTGCGTACTATCTGAATAAAGACAAACCATTGTCAGGTACTTTAGTCGGATATTCAACCAGTATTACTTCTCCTCATGTTTCCGTTGATGATATCGGCATGGGCAGGACGGCAATAGCAACATCATGTCATTGGGTTGGATATGCGGCTTTAGGATATAAATAAACCTGAAATATGGATAAATCGGAACAAAATTGGTTATTGAAGGGTTTTGGATTCTTATCAGGAATTCTTATCTTATTAAGTTGTCAGAACTCAAATGAATTAAAACTGCAATCTGAAATTAATCTTATTGCCTCAAAATTTGTTCCTGATCAGAGAATTGGGATTTGCGACATTAAATTAAAATCAATAGGAAAAACAATAATTCTTAAAGGAGAAACGACTGATGATGCTGCAAAAAAAGCTATAATAGAAGCTTTAGATAATCAAAGTAAAAAGTTAATTGACAGCGTTATAGTTCTTCCTGATACTTTAAGAACTAAAGATTATTTGGGGCTGGTTACTTTAAGTGTTATTAACCTCAGAAAAGAACCTGATCATGTATCGGAAATGGTTTCCCAGGCCAGGCTAGGTACACCTGTGATTATTTTGAAAGAATATAATTCATGGTTTCTTATACAAACGCCTGACAACTATATTTCGTGGACTGAGAAATCTTCAATAGTACCGGAAGATAAACAAGAAATGGCAATATGGAAAAATGCTGACAGGGTTATATACCTTGATAATACAGGCTGGTTGTATGATACTACAACTGTTAATTCTGGTGTAACCGGCGATCTTGTGGCAGGTAGCATAATGGAAAAAACCGGCGAAATCAATGGGTACGTAAAGGTTGCGCTGCCTGATGGTCGCAGAGGATATGTCGAAAAACAGAAGATTATGGATTTTAATATGTGGAAGAATACCATAAAATGCACTGCAGATAACGTTTGCAAGGTAGCCGCGACGTTCATGGGTCTTCCATATTTATGGGGTGGTTCTTCAACAAAAGGTGTGGATTGCAGCGGTTTTGTTCAGTCTGTCTATTTTCTGAACGGACTTATCTTGCAAAGGGATGCTTCATTACAGGCTCTACATGGTTCTGTAGTTGACATTTCAACCGGATATAATAATTTAAAAAGTGGCGATTTGCTTTTCTTCGGTTCTAAAGAAAAAGGAAAAAACCATGTGACACATGTTGCAATTTATATGGGCAATGGTGATTATATTAATTCTTCAGGTAGAGTGCTGATTAATAGTCTCGATTCAACAAAAAGAAATTATATCAGCTACAGGATGATTTCTTTATTATCGGCAAAACGTGTAATTGGAACAGACGGTGATCCTGGTATTGTACAGGTTAGTCAACATCCATGGTATTGAAATAACAACTTTTAAAATATGAGTTCACGAAGAAAATTTTTATCAGATTGCGGAATTCTTGCCGGGAGTGCGGGATTTTCATACATAGGGCTGAGTCATTATTCCCTGGCAGACAAAAGCAAAAAAACCGGTAAGAGTTCAGAGTTAGTATTACGCTATAAACCATATGAGCTTCATATGAAGCACGTCTTTACCGTAGCGGAAGGTTCAAGAAGCACAACACCAGTAATGCTTACCGAGATCGAATATGACAATATTATCGGCTATGGTGAAGCATCCATGCCTCCCTATCTGGGGGAGAGTCACGAGACTGCTTCAGCTTTTTTGAGTAAGGTTGATCTGACAAGGTTTGAAAGCCCGTTCCTGATGGAAGATATCTTAGCATACGTTGATAACATAGCTCCGGGGAACTATGCAGCAAAGGCTTCAATTGACATTGCCCTTCATGACCTTACAGGAAAGATCATGAGACAACCATGGTACAAGATATGGGGTCTGAATCCGGCTAAAACACCAAATACATCTTTTACCATTGGGATGGATAAACCGGATGTTGTAAAAGCAAAAGTTAAAGAAGCATTTCCTTACAAAATACTAAAGGTAAAACTGGGAAAAGGAAATGATAAGGAGACGATAGAAGCAGTAAGAAGTGAAACGGATAAACCTATTTGTGTTGATATAAACCAGGGCTGGACAGATAAAGCATTGGCGCTTGAGATGATATACTGGCTTAAAGAAAAAGGTGTGGTATTTGTTGAACAACCAATGTCTAAAACTTCATTTGACGATACTGCCTGGCTGACACAAAGAAGTCCTTTGCCAATTATGGCTGATGAGGCTTTTCAGACGATTAAGGATTTCACGAAAGTGCATGGTGCATACAGTGGAGTAAACATCAAACTAATGAAGTGCGGAGGATTACATGCAGCCTATGCGATGATAAAAATGGCCAGGGCCCTTGATATGAAAGTCATGATAGGTTGTATGACAGAAACTTCATGTGCAGTTACTGCAGCTGCTCAGCTTTCACCACTGGCGGATTGGGCTGATCTGGATGGTAATCTGCTGATTGATAATGATGTCTATGAAGGGTTGACGATCATAGATGGTAAAATTACTCTGCCTGACAGGCCTGGAATTGGAATAAGACTAAGAGACTAAGAGACTGAGGGACTAAGAGACTGAGGGACTGAGGGACTAAGAGACTGAGGGATAAACAGATACCTATTCCCTTCCTTGGAGTGGTCAGGGGTGGTTTTTTGTAGAGAGGGGTCAGAGGTAGGTCGTAAGGAGTGGTAAAAAGAATGATCTGAGAAAATCTGCGGGAAATATAGAAAGGGGAAATTAGAGATATGGAGAGTGGGAGCATTGGTGAAGCTTTAAATTAATTGAAATAGAGTATATTATGAGTAAGTCATTTGTAGTTAAAAGAATACTTCTGGGAATTACGTTAATCATTGGACTCGCAATTATTGCGTTTGCAGTATATTTAAACAGCCTACTGCCGATTATAACCGGTTATGCTGCAAAGAATCTTTGTTCGGCAGTTTTTGTTGCTTCAAGAGATCAAAAGGATGTGGAAGCTGTCGATCTAAATTTTTCATTTATAAAGTTTACCAAAAACATTGTGAACTATGATGATAAGAGCGTGACAAGTCATTTTCTATGGGGTAAATCAAAAGCAATTTACAGGACCGGCTTTGGAGTAACATTACTCAGAGATATTTCAGAGGACAACCTTCGGAAAATCAAAAGTCCTTCAGGCGGAGATCCGGGCTATTCTCAGGATACTATAAAATGGCCACTTGGTGATATATTGCCTGGTAAAAACACAGGTATTGATACTGTCAAATTAAATGAAATTGCAAAAAAGCTGATTTCAGAAAACGCATATAATGGAGATGCGTTTGCGTTTATAGTACTTCATAAAGGTTTACCGGTTGAGGAAGCTTATAAACCTCAATTTAACAGGAAAACCAGGTTTCTGAGCTGGTCAGTGGCCAAAAGTTTTATGAATGCAATGGTTGGCATTTTGGTTAAACAGGGTAAGATTGACATTCAAAAAACGGCAGCTATTGATGAATGGAATAAGGATGAGAGAAGTAAGATCACTTTAAACAACCTGATGCAGATGCAAAGCGGTCTTAAATGGAATGAAGACTATGGCAACAGGTCAGATGTTACTCTGATGCTTCATTGTGAAGGAGATATGGCTCATTTTGCGTATGAGAAGCCAATGGCTGTACCGGCAGGTACTCTCTGGTATTATTCATCAGGAACTGCAAATATAGTTAGTTATCTGATTCGTAAACAGTTCAGTAGCGATTCAGCTTATTATGTTTTTGCCAATAATCAGCTATTTAACAAAATTGGTATTCCGGATGCGGTATTTGAGGTAGATCCTTCCGGAACCAGGGTCGGATCTTCATATCTGTATGCCAGCGCCCGCGATTATGCGCGATTTGGTTTATTATTCGGGAATGATGGAATTTTTAACGGTGAAAGGATACTACCTGAAGGCTGGGTAAAATACAGTACCTCCGAAGCATCTGCAAGCAAAGGTCAATATGGAGCGTTTTTCTGGCTTAACCGAAGCAAATCACTGCCATCGGCACCTGTTGATATGTTTGCATGCGATGGACATGATGGTCAGCATATTTACATTCTGCCAACCCAGGAATTGGTTGTTGTTATTCTCGGATACTCACCAAGATCAAAAGGAGGAATGGATACTGACCGGTTACTGAAGGATATTTTGGCAACACTTAATTGAAGTAAACAATAAAAAGTAAAAAGTAAAAAGTAAAAAGTAAAAAGTAAAAAGTAAAAAGTAAAAAGTAAAGTATATCTATAATAGAGCTAAGCGAAGTTTTCAAACTTTGCTTTTTCTTTGCATGACCTTTGACTTTAATATCTACTGAAATAGAAAAATTAACTGGCGAAGTCTTCAGACTTCGCCAAGCATTTATCAATATATCTGATTTTACTGTGTCAGCCGTAGCGGCGGCGAAGGCAGATGTCAATCAGCAAAGCTGAACTACACATGAAAGAAGTACCAGAGAATTTCCTTTGACATAAAATCGTGCCGATATAGGTCTCGGCAAGCCTCGACGCTATATCTGATTTTATGTCAATCAGCAAAGCTGAACGGAAATTCTCTTAATAAAGCCTATAATGCCGCATTATGTTAATATAGCTTGGGGTAATTTTTTAGGGCATGTCTTTTTGCATTAAGTGTCGGCGCAGCTCTTTGTGACGCTTCAGCGTTACAATGTGCTGCAAGTGTGCCGGGCAAAAAGCATGACGGAAAAAATTACAGAAGGGCACGGCCCCGGGGAGCAGCTCCCAAAAATGCGGGAGCATGGAAGATTTTTGGGTGCTGCGAGGGCTCGTTATCTAAGGGGATGGAACAGTTCCAGTTGCTTTGTCAGATCCGTCAGATCCTGACTCCGGTAACTTTCAGTACTCCTGATGCTCTTATGACCAGCCATATATTGAACCTGCCGGATATTGTTTGTTTTGAGCCAGTTCATTATTGCACTTGCCTTGAGCTGCCGGCTGTCTCTAATTTCCGTGTTGATACTCTTTACTGCTTCAACTATTTTACAGACCATGTCGCTGGATTTCTTCGCCGGAAAGAGATATGAAGATTGCAGCTTCCGTTTTTCAAGCAGCTCCAGGCGGGTTTCTTCAAGGTAGGTTTTAATTGGTAAGATCTGGTTTGATTGTAGCCTGAGTGTTCTTGAGTTGCTGTTCCTGCCTGATGGGATATATATTTTACCCTCGCTTAGATTCACATTGCTAGTCTCAAGTCTGGCGATCTCCCCGCTGTCCAGCCCCTGGTAAATCATTAGTCCCAGGATCACCGTGTTACGCTGATGCAATAGCTTTGCAATAGCTGTCCCGTGGTTCCACTCCGGGAGATTACTAAAATTCTGGTAGATTTTCTCGAGCTGCAGAGGGGATAATATTTCCGGGAGAACCTTTTTACCCCCTTGCCTTAACCTGATGCGTTTAATAACGTTCTGTTTAATGTCCCCGGATTCCAAGAGGTAATCGAAGTAAATCCGGATCGAGTTAATTTCCCGTATGATGCTTTGTTTTTCAATGCCTCTCTGTCTTTCACTATCAATAAATTGCAGTGTCTGTCCGTAGGTGATGTCCTCAGGACTTATATTTTCTCTTAGGCACCATGACTTAAAACAGTTAACATGACTGTCCTGCACCCGGATGCTCTTTTCAGAGTAGCCTTTCTTTTGCCGGTATTCATTAAAACTCATTGGCCAGGTGGGTATATATCTGCGTGCTTTCAAGACTTGCATGACCAAGGAACTTCTGGATCATTTCAATTTCCATCCCAGACTGCAGCAAGTGAGTTGCTATTGAGTGACGCAGAGTGTGAAGTGACGGATTCTTGCTCTGCAGTTCCGTGCTGCCACTGTTCTTTACAAGCCGGTCAAGTCTTGCTGATAATGCCTGGTCGCTGCAGCTCTCCCCGGACTGGTTGATAAAAAAAGTATCTGTACTGCTTTCGCTACGGGCAAGTAAAAAGTTCCGGCCATCGTGCATATATTCAGTGAGGTAATACAGGTTGCTACCTGTTACCGGGACATACCTTTCTTTGCAGCCTTTGCCTTTTCTTACAAATACTAATTTCCTCTCAATTAATATATCTCTTACCGTCAGGCTTGTGCCTTCACTCTTTCTCAGACCGCAACCATAATAAACTCCGAGCATTGCCCGGTCCCGCTGTTGTATGGCTTTTTGATACTCTTTAGTTTCTACCTTGGCAAACCATTTTTGCAGGTAGGTTGCTTCATAGATTGAACTGATCTCCTCAAGTGTAAGGACGACCCTTGGTTTATATTGCTCTTCCATGTACTGCAGATTGTCCGGGATAGTGGTTACATTTCCGCTTTGCCTTAAGTAATCAAAAAACTTGTTTACGGAGCTTATCCCAACGTTTATACTGGCATTCATCAGGCCGCTTCCGGAAAGCTTGTTCTCTCTTCTCCTGAGGTATCTCACAAAACCTTTTGTCGTATCCCCTGCATCCTGATCCATGGCGCTGATACCTGAGCGTTCCAGGTAGAGTAAAAACTCTTTTATGTTTCTCTTCCGGGTGGTTATGGTAGCTTCGCTGTAGCCAAGAGTACGGAGCCAGCTCAGAAAACCACCTTCCAGATCTATAAACTCTCTGCAAATAAGCTCTTTAGGATTCATTTAAAAGGGTTTTCAGTTGAAAAGAAAAAAGTGTGGCTGCTTGTCCCCCTTGTGAAGGTTGTGAAGGTTCACTAAAAAACGGTTGTAACTATTAACCTATCGAGGTTTCCACCTTCACACCGGGGTTTGTGAAGGTCGTGTGAAGGTCATGTGAAGGTTCCCTTTCTCTTTTTTCAGATCCTCTAAGATTGCTCCCATGATATCAATGCCTGATCTCAGCTGCTCGTAATCATTCCAGATCATGATCTCGTATTCATTGCCGGGTTTGTTGCTACGGCTAACGCAACGCAAGAGACCCCTTGCTTCCAGCTCGTTTAAACGTCTTTGCAGCTCCATCGGGTGCATGCGGTAATGACGCCGGATCTCCTTGGCATAAAAGGTTTTCACGTTCCACTCTTTTATAAGCTCTTTCAGACTTTCAAAAAAGTTCCGGGTCTTACCTCCAAGCTCATCTGATTTACGAAGCAGCGCATCCCGGCACAGGTAGTTTGCCCACTCAACATCTTCCAGAGTGGAGAGTAAAAAAATATTGCCTTCATGATCGGTCGTTCTTTTTCTCTGCTTCTGGTTCCAGAGTGTCACAGCTTTAATAAGGGTTAAATAATGGTTCTTTGTACGCATCTTCTTAAAAACGTGGGGAGAGAGTTCCAGCTTCGGGGCAAAAGGGATGATCACTTCCACAGGCTCGATAAGAAGCTGACAGGCTTTTAATAGATTGATGCTCCCTTCATATTTCTTAGTGTTTACCTGTCCTGCAGCTATCTTTCCCTGGTATTCCAATACTTCTGCCTCGTGACGTGGGTTTTCTTCTATCTGCAGCAAAAAACTGCGGTTAGCATTGTCCTCATAGATTTTGTCCTTTGTGGTTGCTCCGGCAACACAAACGGGACCTTCAACATGCAGGTACACCTGTTTGCTGTCACCGGTTCTGCTGTTGGTCTTGGTGCTAAAACGGCTTATGCTCTGGTTGCTCATCAGCTCCCGAAGTGGAAGCAGTGCGCTATATGCCCCGTCCAGATCTTCCTGCAGCAGGATCTTGTGCTTTAAAAAGTCCTGGGGCGTATAGTAAAGAGTGTTTTCGCTTAAACTGGTAGTCACATGGATATGCTGTCTGGGCACTGCGGCAGCCACTCCCTGCAGAAGGTATGTTTTGCCGCTCCCGGTGCTTCCCATAACGATGGCATGAAGAGGATTTTTAAAGAACCGGGTCAGAAAGATAAAGAACAAAAGTGTGGCATTATCCTGCTCACCTATCAGGCCCAGCCCACCAAAAAGTTTATGAGTTCTTTCAGTTAATCCGGGCCGGGTTAAAAAATCCCTTGCAGCTTGCATCTGATCCCGGTCAAAAAGATCCTTGCACTGCTGCTCTTTTACTTGCTCGCTTTTACGTTTCTCTTCCCGCTTCTGTGAGCGGTAAGTTTCCAGTTCTTTAGTTAGTCCCGTAATAGCTTCGGTTACAATGCTGCTGCTTATCTCAAGTTTCTCGGCTGCCTGTTTTATCAGCCTGTCGCTCTGGCTATGACTGTAGAGATCTGCAGTGTCACGGAAGCTGGCGTATTGATTGTTTTTGAGCTGTATGTGAAGCGTTGCCCTGAGCCGGTTTACCGTGTGGATCTCGATGCCTCCCCAGAGAGTTATCTGCAGCTGGCCACTCTCGTAAGTCAGGCAGTCAGGTCTTACTTTCAGCTGGTTTTGTATTGCCGGGTTTATAGTTAGTCCAGGTTCCTGCATTTTTTCTTTTTCAATTGAATGATTTTCAGTTGAAAGAATAAAGGGCTTTCGGTTCTCAAGAAGGTGGGTAAATATTTCGCTATCATGTCCTTGTGCCAGGCTGTTCACGTCTTCGCCTTCAGGTGTTTCAACTACAGTGATAACATGCTTTTCACTTAATTGCTTTATCTCAGCTGCAATGTTCTTAACTGCTTCGGATCCGGCTTCATCTCCATCAAAGAAAATAATAACCTCTTTGAGATCTTTCAGCTCTGAGATTACTTTTCTGTGTTCATCCGTAAAACCGTTGGTTCCGTAAAGAGCTAGGATTGCAAAGTCTTTGGTTATCTCTGGCAGCTGCTGTAGCGTTGCTGCATCTATAATGGCTTCGGTTAAAATAAGCCTTATTGTTCCCAGGTCAGGGTAATTAGGATAGAGTCCTTTGTGGTCACCCTCTAAATAGTGATGCTCCGGTTTCTCTGAGTGTCTGCCGTATAAGCTTACAACACTCTTTTCCTTATCCATCAGAGGGAACACTATGCAACCGTTAAACCGGGTGTAGTAGCTGTTTTCCCTTCCGAACTTATCGGTCTTTAATAATCCGGCTTGCAGGTAAAGTTGCTTTTGCTCTGGTGTGGTTTCTTTGATCTTGTGGAGTGTCCCGGCATCAAAGCCGACAGCAAGTTTCTTGTAATCGAGCTTTCTGGATGCAAGATAACTGATGGCTTTCTCCGGCTTCGCATTCAAGCTCCGTACAAAGTGTGTGAAAGCTTCCGTTAATATCTTGGTTTTCTGATCAGTAGTAAGATCCGGTTTTGATTTCAGTACTGGACCTGATTCTGATTTCCGTGGCTCTGTATCTCCTGGTTTACCTATCAGATCCTGTGCTTTCAGGATCGCCAGGTGTTTTGTGATTCCTTCTTTTCTCATAATGAAGTCCACCTGATCGCCGCTACCGGCAGAGCAGTTACTGCTAAAGCATGTCCAGGTTCCGGTCTCCGGGTAGACCTGCAGACTGGGCGTTTTATCTACGTGGAAGGGGCAGCATAGGCGGTGGTTCTTATCGGATTTAAGGTTGTAGTGATTGAGAACGCTTAAGATTGAAAGCCGGTTCTTTATTTCCTTGATTTCCATGCTTATATTTTTTTGTGGTTAATTTCACCACAACAAAAATAGAATAAAGTTTCTAATATAAAAACTCAATAGTTTTCAATTTATAAACATTTTTGCAAATGTGTTCTTTTTAGCTACATTTGTGCTATGAGCTTAGCAGATAACATAAAGGCAATCAGGGAAGAGAAGAACCTCAAACAGATCGAGGTGGCTACCCATATCGGTGTTGATAAGTCGGCTTACAGCAAGATTGAAAAAGGTTCCAGGGCACTGACCGTGGAAGAGCTACAAAAAATGGCACAGCTCTTTAACATGACAACCGACCAGATTATTAACTACGATGGCAAGATCCCCCAGGAAGTGGTTATTGAAGATAAAACAGCAACCGAGCAAATGAGGCTCATTCAACAGCTCGATGCAGAAGATAAGCAAACCATCTTCCGGCTAATCGAAAAAATGCTCACCAATAAGAAGTTTAAAGATTTCTTCGCAAAGAATGTGGCAGCATTATAACTAAAAAGCCCCGGAGAACCGAGGCTTTATTTATAGATTTACTCACACAATTACTTAAATACCTTAACATCCCATTCATCTTTCAAGTTTTTGCGATACACATTAATTATTTCTGATCCAGATTCTTTTACAATAGAATCTCCCACTTGAATATAGTGCTTGACTTTTGAATCATCGATACTTAACGGAATCCATTGGTTGTTTATTTTAATATCGGGTAAATCACGATTCCCTTGGAGTATTCTTATTTCGGATATTACGCCAGAATATGCTCTGTTCACAAATTGCTCTTTCCCATGATACATTAAATATATAATATAAATGATAAATGAAAAGAACAAGATTCCCACTCCAACTATTACAATCCTACGAATTTTTTCCATTATAAATTATATTAGTAATCTAACCAACCTTTATATGTTTTTCCCCATCCATAAGAGCCACCTCCTGTTAAACCTACGCCGGTTCCAACGGTTATCCAAGATGGTGTTCCAAAATTACTATTAGAATAACCAGTTGAAATATTTCCACTATAAATCCATCCACCAGAAACACTTCTGACTGGTCCAAGTAAAGATGATTTGTTAATATTTAAAGGATCTCCTGTATAATAACCGAAGTTTATATTAAGACCCCAATCAACTTCTGCTCCACCTCTCAGTTGTTCAGTCCGAGTTAAATAAAACCCGGCATCTCCTCTGGTTAAAATATTAATACTAAAAGTGGTACTCTCTCCAATTCCAAAGACTGAACCCAAGGTTAAATCAAATGAGATATTATCAGGTATTGAACCTCCTATAATCTTCAAATTCCAAAGCATTTTAATTGCTTCCCAACCTGGTCCGTCTTCTAACGTAATGCCTGGACCAGCAATAAGTTTTGAATTATATGCATTCATAATCGCTGCACGTGCTTCTGCTAGTTTACGATCATTCCATTCTGTTGCAAACTTAGCTAAGTCAGGTGCAATTTTATTAGCATAATACTCATCAAAAGAGGCGATATGACCATCATATTTACTAATATATGCACCTGTTTTGCTGTAATCTGTATAGCCATAGAATTTCACATTTGAATAATATATTTGCCCGGCTGCCCAATTTGGATCAGCGCCACCCCAGCCAGCACTACTGTAACCACCACCACCACCACCGGCCATATTTCCAAAACTCATACTGCCATCGCAGAGCCAGTAGAAGTAAGCGTCAAAAGCAGCATCGCCTTCAGGATCCCTGGCTTTCGCCATCATTCCAGAGGGATCAGAATATTTGAGGGGGTTATTGAGGCAGTAGGTGTACCAGTAAAGCCACTTTTTAAATCAGGTTTCTGGCTTTTCAATGACCAGGTGAAGGGCTTTTTTTCAAAGAACGTTATTACCCTAAAGATATTTTCTTTTTTCAACTGAAATGGTTCCAATTGAAAAAAATCACCGTGATTATATGCCAGGGATGAGAAAAAATCTATCCTCAAGGTCTTAACTACCCTGATACGGGATTTTAATGCCAGGCAGGCTTATGTTCTATAAATAAATTCCTTTATAAGAGAACAATCCGAACATTTATTATCTCATTATATTATTTTCTTTTATCAATCGGTGCTATTAATATTAAACCATTTTTTTTATCCAAGGTAATATAGGAATTTCTGAATCTCATCGAATTTATATCAATGTGATCATTTTCTAATAAAATATACCTAATATCCTCAAATCTATCTTCTTTTGTGGGCTTGTAATCATATACTAATACACCTAATTCTGTAAGTTTAAAACAGGAATTAATTTCATTGTTTTTTAGAAACAAAATAAGAGAGAAAATTCGCACATCATTTTTTGAATAATTAGAAGGTTTCAATTTAATTTGAGCCAAAAATGATGAATCAATTTTTCCAATCATGTGGTTTGACAAATACAGAACATTAACATCATCAATATAATAATTAAATTCGGCATAAGGATTTACTAGCGAGTTCATCACTTTTATAGAATCTCCCATAACTGCTATGGGAACTTTAAAAGTTATTGTATTTCGATTATTTGTATTGCTACAACTCACAAAGAATAGATGCAAAATAAAAATTATTTTGAAAAAGCCCCCCATTTTCTTACCATTTATGATTATATCCATTAATGATCATTTCCGTGTCTTCACGATCGTCAAAATACCCACCTGGATTCGTTAAATCTGGATTCCCTTTTGAAATTTGATTAATGCCAGCCCCTAAAAGGGCTTGATTAAGTGTTAACCCAAAATATCTTGCGCCAAGCCCGAAATTATAATTACCAAAATCATCATATCTAAAAACTTGGCCCCGATACAGACCATATTGGCCTCCTAAAGACTTACGGCTAAATGATGTTAATTTAATATCAAATACAGCCTTATCATTTACTTTACTTCTAAAAAACAACAATTTCCCGATTTCTTTTTCTAATCCTCCATTAGGGTAATTAAGATCAAATAAACCGCGTGCAATAGTAAAATAAGCCATCGTTTTTTCAAGTTGAGCATTAAATGCTGTGGTAACATCTTTATACGCTGCTTGCTTTACTTCATCACTAAAAAAGTTAAATCGCGTTCCATCTGAAAATGAAATTCCAGTAAGAGAGCTGTATGGTTTATCAGTTGTTCCACCATAATATAACCAGGTAACCTGAATATCGCTTATTTCATGAGAAACGTAGTTCTGATTGACCTGTGCCCAAGATACACGTTCACCATAATTATTATAATATTCGCCATCTCCATAATTATAGCTATAGCTGGGAATACTTCCACCGCCACTAGCTCCACCATATAAAGGATGACTCATTTCAAAATCAGCGACCCATTTACCTGAAATATCAAACATATTGTTATCAAAATCACCCTGCATCATCTTCATTCCAGATGGATCAGAATATTTGAGAGGATTATTCATGCAATAACTATACCAGTAAAACTCATTTTTATATCAGGACTTTAACTTTTCAATGACCAGGTCCCTGGCTTTTTTCAAAGAACTCTATTACATGCAAGATACAAAATTTTCTTTTTCAATTGAAAGAAAAAAGTCTTCTCTCGATGCCGGTTTTTTCTTTGTGGAAATGGCTCATTTAAACTTTAAAGTATGGCTTAACTTTGGCTTAGATACAGACCCAGCGAGAGCGAGGGGAAGTGTCAAGGTTTTTGGGATATTTTTTTGATTCAATTGAAAATAAAAAACAGCCATCAAAAAAATATTCCAAAATTCATTTTAACCTTGACTGCGCGATGGCGGAAGCTACCTTCACTAAGCCAAAGTTTTAAGACTGTGTCCGGTCAGTGGTTCGGTGGCCGAGCGGCTATTTAACATAGTGTCACATTATAGGGCAGCTTTGGTTTTTAAGTGGTGGATCTGTGCGGCTGTGCCTATAATTAATATTATGTAAAATAGGGTATTTTAATATCAGGCGATTTTAGCATTAATGTATTTAAATTGGATTTGTCTGACTTGAATATTTGAGGCAAAAAAAAAGGATGCGAATTGCACCCCTATTTTATTGTATTATAATCTTCCTATTATTTATTCTTTGCAGCGTCAAGTTGTGCTTTGACAGCGTCATATTTCGGACCATAAGAAGGATCTTTAGCTTTCAATCTGTAATACAACTCCATGAGGTTTTGCATTGCATATTGATCATCGGGCTTGAGTTCATGTGCTTTTTCCATATATGGAACAGCTTTTGCAAAAATAGCGTTAGCTGAATCGATTGCATCGCCGTATTTTTTTACGTCCACTATATCATTAGCTTTCTTGAACATATCTGCTGCTTTATTATAATATGCAGCTCCAAGTCCATACTGGGTATCAAACAAATCTCCTTTTAATTCAATTGATTTCGTAAGTTCAGGAATAGCCTCATCATATTTATTTTCATTTAGAAATATGATACCAGCTGCAAAATAGAGACTGTAGTTGTTCGGATCAGCTTCTTTGGCTTTTGCAATATATTTCTGAGCTTCAGCATTTTTATTGCTTTTTATATAAAGATCTATAAGCTGAAGTGTAACGTTTTTATCGTCTGGAAATTTTTGCTCAAGACCGGTAAGCATAGCCTCAGCTTTTGCAGTGTCACCGGCACTCACGTAAGCTTCAGACATCTGAAAATATGGAGTGACACCCATATATTTCATATCAACGCATTTTTGGAAATATGTAACTGCTTCATCATATTTTGCACAGTTTACAGCAGCAAGACCTGCATTATAGTACATTCCGGTATCAACTGCACCTACATACAGATCACTTTCCGTGATTTTAATCTGAGTTTTAAATGATTCCAGGGCTCCTGCATAGTCTTTTGCCTGGAATCTGTTACTCCCCTGATTATATAAACTGATAGCCAAAGTGTTAAAAAGCGAACTTGTCAGTATTTTCTTTTTAACATTACCTTTTGGGTCAAGTTCCAATGCCTTTTGATAGTCAGTGTATGCTTCAGCCAATGGATCAGCATAAAACGCATTCACCTTCGGGTCTTTGGAGTCAAAGCTTGCCTGGGCCAGTCTGCCCTTTGCAAAATAAGTGTTAAACCAGTTTGCTGTACTCTCATTTGTCAAAGCCTGATCAATAGCTTCCTTTGCTTTATCAAGTAATCCCTGATCAATGTAACTAAGAGCACTGGTAACCTTGCCCTTCTGGGCAATAGCTCCAAATGAGATGCTTACAGCTGCTATCAGCAATAAAAACTTTTTCATGTTTATAGTTTTAATTTAATTTTTTTAATTTTTCCCAAATTTATAACTTTCTTATTAAACATCAAATTCTTTCCCATTTTCCTCAGGAATATTTTTATTTTCCTCAGATCCGTTGATCTCTCCACCCCCCTCAGTCTGCTCTTCTTCCTCAGTGACCAGCACACAAGCTACAGAAGCAATAATATCATTTTCACGCAAATTTATTAATCTTACCCCTTGTGTTGCTCTTCCCATTACTCTTAATGCTTTCACAGGACTTCTGAGAATATTCCCAAACTGAGTAATGATCATAAGATCATGATTATCAGTTACATCCTTAAGTGCAATCAACATCCCGGTTTTCTCAGTAACATTGATGGTTTTCACTCCTTTTCCTCCCCTGTTAGTTATTCTGTAACCATCTATGTCTGATCTTTTGCCATATCCTTTTTCAGAAACAACAAGTATGTCCTTTTCTTTGTTTTCGACAGTTATCATACCTACCACAAAATCGTTCTTTTCACTAGCCAGTCTTATTCCCCTGACTCCGGAGGCGGTACGGCCCATAGGTCTGACTGATGCTTCGGGAAAGCGGATGGCTCTTCCTGATTTAACAGCCAGCATGATATGATGTTGTCCGTTTGTCATTCTTGCTTCAAGAAGCTCATCGCCTTCTCTTACGGTAATTGCATTTACTCCGTTAACTCTTGGTCGTGAGTATGCTTCAAGAGAAGTTTTCTTTATTATGCCTTTTGTAGTGCAGAGAACTATAAAATTATTGTTAATGTACTCTTCATCGTTCAGATTCTTAACATTGATAAATGCTCTTACATTGTCATCAGGTTCAATATTAATAAGATTTTGCATGGCTCTTCCTTTGGATGTCCTTGAACCCTCCGGAATAGCATAGACCTTTAACCAGTAACATTTCCCGTTTCTGGTAAAGAAAAGCATGGTATTATGCATTGTTGCTACATACAGATGTTCAATAAAATCTTCATCCCTGGTTGCACCTCCTTTTGCACCTGTTCCACCTCTGTTTTGTCTTCTGAATTCAGTGAGAGGCGTTCGTTTGATGTAACCCATATGAGAAATAGTAATTACCATTTCATCGTCTGAATAGAAGTCTTCAGGATTAAATTCTTCTGCATTGGGAATTATCAGAGTACGTCTCTTATCACCGTATTTTTGCTTTATTTCAAGTAGTTCATCCTTTATTATTTTCATCTGAAGATTGATGTCAGCCAGAACGCTCTTCAGATAATCAATAAGTTCCATTACTTCCTTATATTCAGCTCTTAATTTTTCCTGTTCAAGACCGGTAAGCTGACGAAGACGCATTTCTACAATTGCCCGGGCCTGAATTTCAGACAGGCTGAACCGTTCCATAAGCCTTTCCCTCGCCATCTCTGGTGTCTGGGATCCTCTTATTAATGCTATTACTTCATCAATATGATCACTGGCAATAATTAATCCCTCAAGAATATGAGCCCGTTTTTCAGCCTGGTCAAGATCAAACTTTGTTCTTCTGATGACCACTTCGTGACGATGCTCAACGAAATAATGTATCAGATCCTTGGTATTAAGTGTTTTAGGACGACCTTTAACCAGAGCGATATTATTTACACTAAAAGATGTCTGCAGACCGGAAAACTTATATAAATTATTAAGGACAACATTTGCAGTTGCATCTTTCTTGAGAATTATCACAATCCTCATTCCAGTTCTATCCGACTCATCATTGATATATGAGATTCCTTCAAGTTTTTTCTCATTTATAAGATCAGCAATCTTCCTGATCATCTCGGCCTTATTAACCATATAGGGAATTTCACTGACGCTGATGGATTCCCTTCCCGAATGAGTTATCTCAATTTCAGTCTTCCCTCTTACAACTATTCTGCCTCTTCCGGTTTCCAGCGCATCTTTTATTCCCTGTTCTCCATAAATAATACCACCAGTGGGGAAATCAGGTCCTTTTACAAAATGCATAATCTCCTCAGGTGTAATATCCTTATTATCAATATAAGCTATTGTTGCATCGATAATTTCCGAAAGGTTGTGAGGAGGCATGTTAGTAGCCATTCCGACCGCAATACCCGATGCACCATTAACTAAGAGGTTAGGTATCCTTGTTGGCAACACTGATGGTTCGGTAAGAGAGTCATCAAAATTCGGTTGAAAATCTACAGTGTCTTTATCAATATCAGCAAGAGTCTCTTCAGCGATTTTCTTAAGCCGTGCTTCTGTATATCGCATAGCTGCCGGACTATCTCCATCGACTGATCCAAAGTTGCCCTGCCCGTCCACAAGCGGATATCGCAATGACCATTCCTGTGCCATTCTAACCATGGCTTCATACACTGAAGAATCTCCATGTGGATGAAATTTACCAAGGACCTCTCCTACTATTCTGGCCGACTTCTTATATGGTTTGTTGGATAATACACCTAACTCGGACATTCCGAATAAAACCCTGCGATGCACAGGCTTAAGCCCGTCTCTTACATCCGGCAAAGCCCTTGATACAATAACTGACATTGAATAGTCAATATAAGCCGACTTCATCTCTTCCTCAATATTGACTTTTAAGATTCTCTCTCTCTCTGACATAACAGATTATTAATTAAGCATTTATAAATAAACCTTTAAGCCAGGTTTAAGTTTTACGAAAGTAATTAAAATTTGGCTACTTTAGAGCTTCTGCGACAGTGAATTTTTAACAATCGTTGTTCATAAATGGGCATGATAATTGCCATACAGATATTATGTATAAATTAACTTTGAAATATTAGTTATTTGTACTTTTGTCAATCATATATGACAGAATGTCTGGATATATTTAATAATTTTGTAATTAGATAAAAATAAAATATGGATTCACAATTTTCACAGAGGGTCAAAGATATTCTGGGTTATTCCAAGGAAGAGGCTATAAGATTGGGGAACAGTCATATTAGCCCTGAACATCTTTTCCTGGGAATCCTCAGAGATGGAGAAAGTGTGGCAGTAGAAATCCTGATGAATCAAGGCATTGACCTTAAGGTTCTGAAAGGATCTCTTGAAAAAAGTATAAAGGTTGAAAGTCCCGTTCCGGTAGCTGATAATGAAGTTATTCCTCTTTTGAGGAGTACTGAAAGAATACTCAAACTTGTTTATCTCGAAGCGAAAGCTCTTAAAAGCAGTACTATCGATACTGAACATTTACTTCTTGCTATACTTAAAGATGAAAATGCGTTAGTAACAAGATTTCTCTCTGAACTTGATGTTGATTACCAGTCTGTCAGGAAAATGGTAGAGACTGAATCGCCGAGCGCTAAAGCTGATTATCCAAGGGATGAAGATGATGAAGGTCAGAGTTTTGGAGGTCCGGGTAAAGGACAACCGTCCACACCTTCTTCTTCAAAATCATCTTCGGATACACCTGTTCTAGATAATTTCGGGATCGATCTTACCAAAGCTGCTGAAGAAGGTCGTCTTGACCCGGTAGTCGGAAGGGAAAGAGAAATTGAACGTCTTGCTCAGATTTTGTCAAGAAGGAAAAAGAATAATCCTGTCCTTATCGGCGAACCCGGAGTCGGAAAATCTGCCATTGCAGAAGGTCTGGCTCTCAGAATAATTAAAAAAAACGTATCAAGGGTTCTCTTCAATAAGAGAGTTGTTGCTCTTGATCTTGCTTCAATTGTTGCCGGTACTAAATATCGTGGACAGTTTGAAGAAAGAATGAAAGCCATACTTAATGAGCTGTCAAAAAATGATAACATAATTCTTTTTATCGATGAGATTCATACAATTGTAGGTGCTGGAGGAGCCACTGGTTCACTCGACGCAGCAAACATGCTGAAACCTGCTCTTGCCCGTGGAGAAATACAATGCATTGGTGCAACTACATTGGATGAATACCGTCAGCATATTGAAAAGGACGGCGCACTGGAAAGAAGGTTTCAGAAGGTAATTGTTGAACCGACATCAATTGAGGAAACAATACACATTCTTCATAATATTAAAGAAAGATATGAAGAACACCACAATGTTATATATACAGATGATGCCATTGAAGCATGTGTGAAGCTCACAAACCGTTATATTTCTGACCGTCATCTGCCTGATAAAGCAATTGATGCTCTCGACGAGTCTGGTTCAAGAGTTCACATTTCAAATATTGTTGTTCCTGAAAAGATTCTGCTTCTCGAAAAACAGCTCGAAGACACAAAGAAAGAAAAAATGATGGCTGTGAAAAATCAGAATTTTGAGAAAGCTGCAAGTTTCAGAGACCGTGAAAAGGATTTGCTCGACATGATCGATCAGGAGAAGAAAAAATGGGAAAAAGAACTCTCAATAAACCGTGAAACAGTTGATGCTGAAAAAGTTGCTGAAGTCGTTGCTATGATGACAGGAGTTCCTGTGCAACGGATTGCACAAACTGAAGGAACAAGATTGCTGAACATGGCTGACGAGCTTAGAGGAAGTGTTATCGGTCAGGATGAAGCTATCGCCAAGGTAGTGAAATCAATACAGAGAAACAGGGCTGGTCTGAAAGATCCTAATAAACCTATTGGAACATTTATATTTCTCGGACCAACTGGAGTAGGAAAAACACAACTGGCTAAAGTATTGGCCAAGTTCCTCTTCGATACAACCGATAATCTTGTCAGGATCGATATGAGTGAATACATGGAAAAGTTCTCTGTTTCACGTCTGGTTGGAGCACCTCCGGGGTATGTTGGATACGAAGAAGGCGGGCAGCTTACAGAAAAAGTTCGCAGAAAACCATATTCCGTTGTTCTTCTCGATGAAATAGAGAAAGCTCATCCTGATGTCTTCCATATTATGCTTCAGGTTCTTGATGAAGGACAATTAACAGACAGCCTGGGAAGACGTGTTGATTTCAGGAATACCATTGTAATTCTGACTTCAAACATAGGGACCCGGCAGATCAATGAATTCGGACACGGGATGGGCTTTGATACATCTGCTAAAAAAGCTTCAAGGGATGAACAAACAAGAAGTATCCTTCAGAAAGCACTGCAGAAAACTTTTGCTCCTGAGTTCCTTAACAGAATTGATGATGTAATAATGTTCAATTCGCTTGGTAAAGAGCAGATCAATAAGATCATTGATCTTGAACTCAAGGGTTTATACGACAGGGTAAAATCGCTCGGTTTTCAGCTCAAAATAGCAACAGCAGCCCGTGATTTTATCGCTGAAAGAGGCTTTGATGCCAATTACGGGGCAAGGCCTTTGAAGCGTGCAATTCAGAAATACCTTGAAGATCCGATGGCTGAAGTTCTTATTAAAGCAAATCTTAAAGAAGGTGATACTCTAAGTGTCGGATTCAACAGCGCAAAATCTGAGATCAAAATAAAAATTCATAAGAAAAAAATAGAACTTCCGGAAATTACGGATTCTCAAAATTAACCCCCTCTCCAGCTAAAGCGGGAGAAAAATTTGTACAAACTTTTAAGAAAGGCTGTCAGAAATGACGGCCTTTTTTATAAGGGAAGCCCCTTGCCGCTTCGCGGCATCCCCCTAAAGGGGGCTATTATACCGGAACCCCGTAAAGATCAAACTCAGTCGCCTTGTTTATCAGTATATTATAGAAATTGCCTACTGTAAGATTGTATGTAGACTCAACAAGCACTTCCTGGTCAACTTCAGGACTATCAAATTCTGTCCGTCCGACAAAGAACCCGCCCTCCTGCCGGTCGATTATCACTTTGAATATCTTACCTGTACATTCTTCATTAAATTCTGCAGAAATATCCTGCTGCAGTTGCATAAGCTCTGCGACACGTTGTTCCTTAAGGTCCTCCGGAATTTCATCTTCATAATTTATATATGAGTATGTATCCTCTTCATGGGAATATGCAAATACTCCCAATCTGTCAAATCTGAAAGCTGATACGAAATTTCTTAATTCCTGAAAGTCTTTTTCAGTTTCACCAGGGTGACCTGCAATCAGAGTCGTCCTGATAACCGCACCGGGGATCTCTCTTCTTAATGTATTTAGAATTGTTTCTGTTTCAATCCTGTTATGTGATCTTTTCATAACTCCCAGCATATTATCCGTAATATGCTGGATCGGAATATCAATATAGCGGCATATCCTGGGGTTATCCCTGATCAGAGGAATAAGTTCAATGGGAAAATTCGCAGGGTACAGATAATGCAGACGGATCCATTCCAGAGATTCTATTTTTAACAGTTCTTTTACAAGTTCTGGGAGTGCCTGTTTTTTATAGAGATCGAGTCCATAATAGCTGAGATCCTGAGCTATCAGTATAATTTCTTTTACGCCGTTCTGTGCCAGTAGCAATGCCTCTTTGAATAAATCATCTATTGAGCGTGAGATATAACTGCCCCTGATTGCCGGTATGGCACAGAAAGCACAAGTACGATCGCATCCTTCCGCAATTTTAAGGTATGCGTAATGACCAGGTCCGGTTATCGTTCTCTCAGTATGGAGATCTTTTCTGAATTTTATACCAAGTTCATCAAGAACATCCTGCATATTATTTACACCAAAATATTTCTTTACTTCAGGGATTTCAAGTCTGAGAGCATCAGCATATCTCTCAGAAAGACATCCCATCACATACAAATTGTCAATTTGTCCTGATTTCTGAGCTTTGACATATCTTAGAATGGTATCAATGCTCTCTTCTTTTGCATCATTTATGAAACCACAGGTATTGATTATGACTGTTTCAGCATTTGAGTTTTCTGTATTGTAAAACACCTCATAACCTCCGGCACTAAGTTGTTTGAGAAGTTTTTCAGAATCAACAACATTCTTTGAACAACCTAATGTGACAATATTTATTTTTTTGGATTTCATTGGAAGCATTTTTTTTCTTTTGTTTGGCCCCCCTGCCCCCCTAAAGGGGGGAAAAATCTGTATATTTTAGAAAAATTTCATTATGTTACTGAATTATTCCCCCTTTAGGGGGATGGCCGCGAAGCGGCCAGGGGGCTATTTATCGATGAACAGCGAGTCAACAAAATCAAACCTGTTGAAAACAAGCAGATCTTCCAGCTTTTCACCGATACCGATATATTTTACAGGAATTTTAAACTGATCGGAAATACCAATCACCACTCCTCCTTTTGCGGTACCATCAAGCTTAGTGATAGCCATTGCGGTAACATTAGTTGCGGCAATAAACTGTTTGGCCTGTTCAAAAGCATTCTGTCCGGTAGAGCCATCGAGTACAAGGAGGACTTCATGAGGAGCATCAGGTATGACTTTTTCCATAACCCTCTTAATCTTTGACAATTCTGTCATCAGATTAATTTTATTATGTAGCCTTCCGGCTGTATCAATTAGCACTACTTCCGATTTGGATGAAACTGCTGACCTTAGCGTATCATAAGCTACCGAGGCAGGATCAGAACCCATTTGTTGCTTAATAACAGGTACTCCTGCCCTATCTGCCCATATCTGAAGCTGGTCTATTGCTGCTGCTCTGAAAGTGTCTGCAGCGCCGATCAGAACAGATTTGCCGGCAGATTTAAACTGATGAGCCAGTTTGGCTATGGTTGTTGTTTTTCCTGCACCATTAACCCCAACGACCATTATTACATAAGGAGTGTAATTTAATTTTCCCGAGAAGTCAGATTCAGCTTCATTCTGATTTTTCCCAAGCAGGGCAACAATCTCTTCTTTCAGGATTATATTGAGTTCACTTATATTTAGATATTTATCTCTCGCTACCCTGGCTTCAATTCGCTTTATTATATTCAGAGTAGTATCAACACCAACGTCAGAAGAGACCAGGACTTCCTCGAGATTATCAAGCACTTCTTCATCTACCTTTGATTTTCCCGCTACAGCCTTTGAAAGTTTATGGAAAACACTTTCTTTGGTTTTCTCAAGTCCCCTATCGAGGCTCTCCTTTTTCTCTTTTCCCAGAAATCCCAGAAAGGCCATAGATTTTAAGTTTAATTGAGCAATAATTATAAAAAAAAGCTTCCTTCCGCTAAGAAGAAAGCCATTAATATCTTTAAAAATAAATGCGGTTACTTCTTTGTAAAGAAATCTTTTATGTGATCATTGTGAATGATCTCTTCTTTAAAGAGATATGCACCGGATTTATCTGATTTGGTCATTTTTATGCATTTTGTAAATGCTTTGCCGGCTCCCGTCTTAAGTGATGCAACAACTTTCTTTGCCATGATTTAAATATTTTACTTAATTTCTCTGTGAAGTGTATGTTTTTTAAGAATAGGATTATATTTCTTCCTTTCAAGACGATCAGGAGTATTTTTCCTGTTTTTCGTTGTTATGTATCTTGAGGTACCCGGTTGTCCACTTTCTTTGTGTTCAGTACATTCCAGGATAACCTGCTGCCTGTTGCCTTTAGCCTTCTTTGCCATTTCTATCCAGTATTAATAATTCAAAATGTAACCTTTTTCTTTTGCTTCCTTCAGTACTGAGGTTAGTCCTTTTTTACTGATTAGACGGATACCTGAAGCCGATATTTTAAGCGAAATCCATCTTTCTTCTTCCGGGAGATAATATTTCTTAACAAAAAGATTTGGATAGAATTTTCTTTTGGTCCTTCTCTTTGAGTGCGAAACGTTGTTTCCGACCATCGCTTTTTTCCCTGTAACCTGACAAATTCTTGACATTGATGTTTGTTTTACTTCTTAACTAACGTTTGTACTTTTTAAACGAAGCGCAAAATACGTGATTTTTATCTTATTAAACAAATATTTGATCCACTTTTTTCCGGCATGTATTTGAAATGAGTATTACTGTTTGATTATCTGCATTCTAAGCAGGTTTAATGATGCCAGGGAAAATCTTGTAATATTAATAGTTCTGTCATTCCCAAAAACTCGTTTTTCACATACAAGCTCCTTATCCGATGCAACAGCAATCCATAATGTGCCTACAGGTTTCTCTTCTGATCCTCCGTCCGGCCCTGCTATACCCGAAGTGGCTACGGAATAATCAGTACCAAATAACTTTCGTGCGCCTTCAGCCATCTCTTTTACAGTCTGTTCGCTCACTGCTCCGTATTTTTCGATTGTTGAAGCATTAACACCGAGCAATCGCGTCTTAACTGAATCAGCATAAGCGATCACCGATCCTTTATAGAATGCAGAACTTCCTGCGGCACTTGTAACTAAGTGGGCAATTTCGCCACCTGTGCAACTCTCAGCTGAAGAGAGTGTTTTTTGCTTTGACTTTAATAATTTTCCAATTACCTGTTCGAGCGATTCTTCATCTTCGGCATAGATATACTCTGGAATAGTCTTATAAAGTATATCCACCTGTTCATTTATAATTTTTGATAAAGATTCCTTGTCTGACCCCGTCCCTGTGAGTCTAAGCTTAATTATTCCGGAGGCGGGTAAATATGCAAGTTTTATATTTGCCGGAAGGCCTGACTCAAAATCAGACAGGATATCAGAAAGCTTTGACTCAAATGAACCATATGTCATTATATTTCTATGAATTATAACTTGAGATGTAAAGCGTTTCTTTAGCTCAGGAAGTATTATTTTTTCCATCAGATGTTTCATTTCATGAGGAACTCCGGGCATTGAAATGAATATAGTGTTATCTTTTTCGAACCACATTCCCGGTGCTGTTCCTGAATCGTTCTTTAATACCCTGCATGATTCAGGGACTTCAGCCTGACGCCGGTTTTTATCATTCATCGGAAAATTGCGAAGGCGCATCATATTTTCATTCATTCTGAGAACATCCTCATCCATAACAAGATGAGTATCGAAAAACTCACAGAGAGTTTGTTTTGTAATATCATCACTTGTTGGTCCAAGGCCTCCTGTGATTAAAACTACATCACTTTTACCCGCGGCCTCTTTTAACGAGTAGAGTATATCTTCCCTCCTGTCATGCACTGAAGTTATCCTGAACACATCAAATCCTGATTTGCTAAGTTCTGCACCCATCCAGGCGGAGTTGGTATCAACTGTCTGGCCGATCAGAAGCTCATCACCTATTGTTATTATTGAAGCTTTCATAAATTTAAAAATACAAAGCTATCGAAATTACTTCTATCCACCTATCGGCATTTCTTCTCCTTTTTGTTACTTTGTAAATCATTGATTGATTTTCTTCGTTTACCCCGGCCCCATGGGGAGCGAAGAAAATCAATTTACTCCCCTTGGGGATGGGGTAAATAAATTGATTTTCGAGCGTTCCCAGGGATATATAATCGTAATTTCAACTAACCAAGCAGGAAATTGACATGAATCAGACAGACATAATAATAAAAACTGAGCAATTTGTAAAGGCTTGCATGAAAGATTATGACAGCGGCCATGACTGGTGGCATATTGTAAGAGTGAGAAAGTTAGCCATGTTCATAAATAAAATGGAACTTCTGGCAGATCCCTTTACCGTAGAGATTACAGCATTACTGCATGATACAGCAGATTCAAAATTTTCCGGCGATATAGAAAAGGGTTATTTACTGATCAGCGATTTCATGGATAAGAATGGCCTGTCTGATATCAGAGACCAGGTCATAAATGTCATAAAAAACATTTCGTTCAGTAGTAAAAACACGAAAGATCTGGATGATCCTTTGCTTTATGTTGTTCAGGATGCTGATAGACTTGATGCTATAGGAGCTATCGGCGTGGCACGGGCATTTAATTATGGTGGATTCAGAAATAATAAGATATATGATCCTGATGTTGTTAGTCAGAATGGATCAATACATGGAACCGCTTCGACTATAAGTCATTTCTATGAAAAGCTTCTGCTTTTAAAATACAGGATGAATACACTTACAGGAAAAAAGATGGCGGAGGAACGCCATGACTTCCTGGAAGTCTTTCTGAAAGAATTCTATAAAGAATGGGAATTTAATACTAAATATGTCTGAGATTATCGATATGTTGACGGATCAGAACTTAGTACGGTTTGTCTAAATAATAAAAGGCTGTTGCACAGCCTTTTATTTGAGCGGGAAAAGGGATTCGAACCCTCGACCCTCAGCTTGGGAAGCTGATGCTCTACCCCTGAGCTACTCCCGCAATTCATTTTAAATCGACCCTCAGCTTGTGATCCCGAGTACTCGGGACTACCCCTGAGCTACTCCCGCAAATTTTAAAACCTGACAAAAATAATCATTAGATTCATTTCAGCAAATTAATTAATAGGCCAGAATTTTATTCCATCCCAGATAAAAATAAAGCTGTGCAATAGTAATTTACACAGCCTAATTGGTGAAACAGTCGGTCTTCGATTTTGGAATTTGTTTTATTCAATTAAAATATTGTGAATATTCAGTTGGAAGAGATTCCAGATTCATGATTCTGATATCTTTATAATACACTTCAGCAGCTTCGCTCTGTAACTGAATCTTTCCCTTAGTCAATGGAATAGCTTTACCATCCTCAAAATATCTTGAATTTTTAAGAATCATTACAACATGACCATTTACAATATGCAAACTCTGCCCGTTGTAACACACTAATTCCAGGGTATTCCATTCACCGGGACCTTTTTCATAGTTTGCACTGCGAAGGCAAAATCCGGTTTCGCCTCCATGACCAAAACTTATAAATGACTGATTATCATCAGCAACTGAATTCATATTACCTTCAGAAATAAAAGCTTTTATGTCGATTGCTGAAGTTTGCTGACTCCAGAAATCGCCCATATGCCCTTCCATTACCTGAAATTCCTGGGAGAGCATCCACGATCGCCAATAATCTTTACCAAATGGCCCGATTGAATAATAAAGTATACCAGAATCCTTTAATAATTTTTTCCTTGGATCCCATTTCTTGTCTCCCCATTTAATTTTCAATGTAAGATGAAAGTTTGAATACTCTTCTTTTGTGACAACACATCCATAGATTTCACCGCTTATTCTCAAAATTGGTTCATTATTCTCTTCAACTATGGAGAATACATCATAACCGGTTTTGTTTAATCCTATTGGGGGAATTATATTACCATTCTCATCTTTTGGCTCCTGGCCGTTGTATCCTATCTGATGTCTGAAACTCAGATAATTATCCCAATGAGAAAGATCTTTATCAAGTAAGTTTGTCCACTTGTTGGCTTCCGGTTTGCCCGAGGAGATTACAAATGATGTTAATACAATGAATATAAGGGTTCTCATGAGTTATGTTTTTAAATGAAAAGTCCTATTGGGTAAAAAATGATATTCAATGATTTAGAGCCTCCAATGGGACTCGAACCCACGACCTGCTCATTACGAATGAGCTGCTCTACCAGCTGAGCTAAGGAGGCAAAAAGTTTGGCAAATATAATATTAAGGTTCCAATTTTTCGAGTCTTTGCAGTAAAGGTGGGTGCGAATAATGGAAAAAAACATAAGCCGGATGGGGCATCATATTAAAAAGATTTTTTACTGAAAGCTTCTTAAGCCCCTCTGCCAGCAGTTCAGGTTTAAAATTATCAACTACAAATTTGTCTGCTGCAAACTCATTTTTCCTTGAAATATAATTTGTGAGTAATCCAATTACGAGGGACAACGGACTGTAAAGAATTCCGAAAACTATTAATCCCAACTGAAAACTCGCTATTCGGGAGCCTAAAGCCAATGAAAATGAAGGATTATTCACAACCAGTGAAAGCAGGAACAGCATTATTCCTGTTGTAATAACAGAAAAAAGGAGATTCATCAATACATGTTTCTTCATATAATGGCCAATTTCATGAGCTAAAACAGCAACGATTTCTTCTTCAGAAAGTTGCTTTTGTAAAGTGTCATATAGTACAATTCTTTTCTTAGGACCAAATCCTGAAAAGTATGCATTAGCTTTTGTACTTCTTTTTGAACCGTCAATGATGAAGATATTTCTCAGTTTGAACCCCGTTTTTTGAGAAAAAGATTCAATCATTGTTCTTAAGGAACCTTCGGGCAATGGAACTTGTTTGTTGAATAATGGAACTATAAGCTCAGAATAGAAAAGATTCATAAAGACGGAAAAAACTGTTATCAGTCTCCATGCATACCACCAGAAATTTTTGCCTGTTTTATAATAGAACCATGTAATAAGGCCAAGAACAGGGACTCCAACCAGAAGGGCAATGAACCATGATTTTAGGTGGTCAGTGATGAAAGTTCTGACAGTCATGTTATTAAAACCGTATTTCTTTTCAATAATAAAAGTATCGTAAATGCTGAATGGAATATTGATAATGTCAGATGTAAAACCAATAATTCCGAAAAAAACAAGTGAAATGAGAACAGGGTGACTGGTGATATCCCTGGCAATATTATCTGCCAATGCAAACCCTCCGGCAATAATCATAACAAGGATTATTAACAGGTTAAATGATGAAGACCAGAGTGATAGTCTGTTATTATCTTTTTGGTAAAGCTGAGTTTTTTTGTATTCTTCAGCATCACATATCCCTTGTAACTTTTCAGGGAGTGTATCAGACCACATTAAAGAATTAAGGTGATCAAGATATCTGTTCAACAAAAAATCCCGTAACCGGAATTATCAGAATGATGAAAAAGATGAAATTGTGCATTTGTTCAGCAGTCAATAAAAAAAGAAGCAGGGCGCCCTTTTAAAATAAGTGTGGAATAAATATGTCTCGCTGCATTTCCTCGTGCTAGAAAGGATGGGCACCCTGCGGTTTCGTAAAGATAATAAATATTTTTAAGTTAACATACCTCCGCACACATGAATTGTTTGTCCGGTCACATACGACGATAAATCCGAAGCCAGGTACAAGGCTGTATTTGCCACATCATCAGGGGTTCCGCCTCGTTTAAGTGGTATCTTTTCAGCCCATTCTTTTTTTACATCTTCAGGTAATTTTTCCGTCATTTCAGTAAGAATGAAACCAGGCGCAATTGCATTGCATCTTATGTTTCTTGAACCTACTTCTTTAGCAATACTTTTTGTAAAACCGATGATTCCGGCCTTTGAAGCCGAATAATTGCTCTGTCCTGCATTACCTGACACTCCTACTACCGAACTCATGTTAACTATGGATCCGCTTTTCTGTTTAATCATAGTCATCAGAACAGCCTTTGTAAGATTGAATACCGACTTCAGGTTGACGGCAATAACTGAATCCCACTGGTCCTCAGTCATCCTCATCAACAATGTATCGCGGGTAATACCGGCATTGTTTATGAGAATATCTATTCTTTTGAAGTCCTTAACAACTTCATTTATAACATTTTGTGAATCCTCGAACTTCGCTGCATTTGACACATAGCCTTTTGCTTTTACTCCCAGGGCTTGAATTTCCTTTATAGTATTTTTAAATTCGTCATCATCAACGATATTGGTAATTGCTATATCAGAACCTTCTTTCGCAAATTTTAATGCTATCGCTTTGCCAATTCCTCTGGATGCACCGGTTATAAGAGATGTTTTTCCTTCAAGTAATTTCATTTCAGTAATGTTAAAATTCGTGCAAATATAAATAATTCTATCTCTATTCCAAATGCCCTCCTGCCCTCCTAAAGGGGGGTATATGCGGTTTATACTCGGGAAAAAGTAATCAACGAAGAATTGGTTATTTCACCTAATTAGCCCCCCTTTAGGGGGGTTGGGGGGCCCTAAGGCTTTAGTTACAGTTATTCCAATGTCTGCCGGTGATTGAACCACATGAATACCGCATTTCTTCATAATCTCCATCTTAGCTGAAGCAGTATCATTTTTTCCGCCGATAATAGCTCCGGCGTGCCCCATCCTTCTCCCTTTAGGTGCAGTTTGTCCTGCAATGAATCCTATTACAGGTTTCGTTCCGTTATCCTTTATCCATTCCGCAGCCTCATTTTCCATATTGCCACCTATCTCACCTATTATGACAATTGCCTCAGTCTGAGGATCTGCCATCATAAGTTTAACGGCATCAAGGGTGGAAGTTCCTATTATAGGATCTCCGCCAATCCCTATACCTGTTGATTGTCCAAATCCTTGTTTTGTAACCTGGTCTACTGCTTCATAAGCCAGAGTGCCCGAACGTGAAATAATTCCTATTGTTCCTTTCCTGTGAATAAATCCGGGCATTATCCCGACTTTTGATTCACCCGGAGTAATAATTCCCGGACAATTAGGTCCAATAAGCCTGCAGGGATATGATCTGAGGTATTCCTTTACCATTACCATATCAGATACCGGAATTCCTTCAGTAATAGTTACAATCAGTTTAATTCCCGCATTGGCGGCTTCCATTATTGCGTCTGCTCCTACAGCAGGAGGAACAAAAATTATCGAAACATCAGCACCGGTTTCTGCTACAGCTTCCCTGACAGTATTAAAAACTGGAAGATCAAGGTGCATCTGTCCACCCTTCCCGGGTGTAACACCTCCTACTACTTTGGTGCCATATTCAATCATCTGGGTGGCATGAAAAGTTCCTTCGCTTCCAGTGAATCCCTGTACAATGACCTTTGAATTTTTATCTAACAGAATACTCATACTCCGGATTTTTTTAAGTAGTTAAATTTCAATTCAAAAGTATCAATAAATTTTGATATTAAATCCATTACCCACATTGCGCCTTATGCCTTACGCCTTTTTTTCTTAACTTTGACGCCATCAAAATAATTCAATGATAGCCAGACTGGAAGAAACAATTTGTGCGCCTGCAACAGCGCTTGGTGGAGCAATTGCTGTAATCAGAGTAAGCGGGAAGGAAAGCATAAACATATGCAACAGGATTTTTTATCCTTCAGACATAAGCATTAAGTTATCAGAGCAGAAGGGATACACGATTATATTCGGAGAAATCCGTTCCAAAGAAGAGGTGATCGATGAAGTACTTTTGACAGTATTCAGATCACCTCACTCCTACACCGGTGAAGATTCTGTTGAAATATCATGTCATGCATCACCGTATATTGTCAGGAAAGTACTGGAATTACTGATTAGTTCCGGGGCAATCTCAGCAACCCCGGGAGAATTCACTCAAAGAGCATTCTTTAATGGCAAAATGGATCTGTCTCAGGCAGAAGCTGTAGCTGACATCATTGCATCGAAGAGCAGTGCCTCACATAAAATTGCTTTAAACCAGATGCGTGGAGGATTCTCCTCTGAAATAAGCAATTTAAGAAGTGATCTGCTCAACTTTGCATCCCTTATTGAACTGGAACTGGATTTTGGGGAGGAAGATGTTGAATTTGCCGACAGAAATAAGCTCAAGGAAATTATTACAAGGGTTAAAAATCTTGCAGATAGACTTGCAAATACTTTTTTACTGGGAAATGCTCTTAAAAACGGGATCCCGGTTGCAATTACAGGAAAGCCTAATTCGGGGAAGTCTACCTTATTAAATGCTCTTCTTATGGAGGAAAGAGCTATTGTGTCAGAAATCCCCGGAACTACACGCGATACTATTGAAGACACCCTGGTTATCAATGGTGTTGAATACCGGTTCATCGATACTGCCGGACTTAGGGAAACTGTTGACCCAATTGAATTAATGGGTATAGCGAAGACTTATGAAAAGATAATGCAGGCTTTTGTGATACTTCTGATAGATGAAATATCAGATTCTGCAGAATCCATTAATCGAAGGGCCCAATCAATCAGAGAAAAAACAGGTGGTACTGAAAAGCAATTGATCATTCTGATCAACAAAATTGACACTGCTTCAGGCGATTCGATTCAAAAGCTTAAAAAGAAGATAAATTCTGGTGAGAAGGATAAAGTGCTGTTTATCTCCGCAAAAGAGAAAACTGGTCTTGATGAACTCCGCATGTTGCTTAATAAAATCGTCGTGACGAACAAACTGAATTCAGATGATATAATTATAACTAATATACGACATTATGAAGCCCTGCTTCATGTCTCTGAAAGTCTTGCTAGAGTGCTGAATGGTCTTGATAATAGTATACCCGAAGATCTTATAGCAATTGATATCCGTCAGGCGATCCACTATCTTGGAGAGATAACCGGCGAGATTACTTCAGATGAAATACTGGGGAATATTTTCAGAAATTTCTGTATCGGAAAATAACGGACAAGGGCAAAATAATTAGCATTTTTGTTTTTATTGAACAGGTCATAATTCTGACCTTAGCGAGCCGAGAAATCATCTGAAGCCAGAGTAAGAGGATGAACCATTTTTGCTTGTACTTTAGCCCATTCAAGACCTTTATGGCGGTTCATGTTTTTCTCAAAACGGGTTTTCAATGTTCTGAGAAGTTCTTGATTTCAATCTTGGAAATCAGTCCAAGTCCTATCTCTTTTGTTAAACCATTATTTTGAATTATAGTTAAACCTTTTTGGGGTTGTTTATCTTATTTCGTATTCAGTCTTACCCGTTACAGGAACCCCTGTCGTTGTAATACCTTCTGCAATAATATCAATAATTGATAAATTATCTCCATTGTAAAAATTAAGAATTGTCTTTTTATTACCCTCAAGAATAATATCAGGTTGCCAGAAAAGAGTTGATCTGAGATCAGGCTCATACGCTGAATCTGAATCGGACAAATGTTGGGGAGAGTAAAAAATACGAGAAGCGCTATACCCCGAAAACCTGTGATTGACAGAATATTTTACCGGTACATACGCCCAACCACCTGCCCTGGTAATTATGTTGATAACTCCATTTGAACCTCTCATCCCAAAAATGCTTGCACTTCCCACTGATTTCAACACGTCTATCCTGTCAACAGCAGGGATTGGCATTGTGACCAGGTCATCAAGTGAAGCAGGGTTACCATCAACCAGTACAAGAGGTGGTCCTGTTTCATTTATGGAACCCAGTCCACGAATTATAATTTGGTAATTCGGATATGAACCTGTAACCACAACACCGGCTACATGCCCCCTTAGTATATCCATCAGGTAAGGGTAACTCATCATATCCTGTGTAATTTTTACTTCATTGTCGGGCTTACCGTACATTACACGACTACTCTCGATTTTAACAGTTTGAATATCTTTGTGTCTTTCAGCAATTATATTTACCTCCCCAAGATTTATCGTATCAGAAAGTTTATATTTCTTTTTTAAAGCTTCATTAATCTCATAATAGTTTTTCAGGCTGCTCCATTTCTTTTCAACTAAGATTGAAACCGGAGACAGACTATCAGACACCTTTGGCGACATGTAAAGTACCGAGTCTAAATACAACTCTCCCTGCATGCGATTTTTTTTACCAATTCCGGTTACAATTAGTCTTGCCTCTCCTGTAATGTCAATTCCCGAAAGGCTGAATCTTCCAGTGGAATCTACGGGAACTGATGTTAAAAATGAACTTTTATTACCGAAAATTCCGATACTTACCCTGGAGCCTTCAATGGCTTTGTTCACATAGTATCTTCTTAATCTCCCTGATACTGTAAATCCATTCTCCGGTGGGAAATATGTTTTTTCATACTTCCAGGCGAAGTCGCGCCAGCCCTGGGTACGAAGAAGGAGATCCAAATCTCTGAATCTGTCAGGATTTGACGGATCAAAATAATACGATGGATCCTCAACAATTCCACGAACATCCGATTCAAGCAGAAACCAGGATGATATAGTTCTTGGAAATGGAGAAGTGTTCTCTGTGAGGCTTTTATTAACAACAGCTAACGAGACATTTCCCTTTCTTTCAACAGTTGAATCTCCTGATAAAGAAATTTTGAGCGAAACAGGTTCTCTCTTGCTATAAAGGAGCTTATCAGTTTCAATTATAATTTTTGAAGTGGTATCTCTTTGGATGTAAACAAGTCTTTCAGAGAGAGGAAGATCTTCCGGAGTAGTAAGTGTCAACATCAAAATTCCATCAGGAAGGTCATCGGTTGGGAGAATAAAATTTGTAACCGGAGCATTAACCTTAAAACGCATCGTCTTAATAATTTCCTTTTGTCTCGAAAAAGTCAGCAACAAGTCTTGTTCTGAAATAAGCGACAGGGTTTTAGTATTTGTTTTGGTGGTAATTAAAAACTCATTATTCTCATTTATTAAAACACCTAATATTACACCAGCTGAAAAACTCTTTGGTAATTCAGTCCTGACATCAATACTATCGGCCCCTCTGAAGATTGAATAATAACTTAAGCCGGGTATAGGTCTGAGGAAGAATGTACCCATCCCAAGGTGAATGGATCTGAATGTGGTAATAAGATCACCAGCTGAGGAATAGATCTTGCCAGTAACATCACATCCTTTCCCTAGACTATTCTCGGCTTTAAATGCCACGATTGAAGAGACATTGTCAACCAGCGAACCTCCTTCGGGAAAGAAACTTATCCGATTATTATTTTCGACATATTTTATTGTATCAGGGATTCCGTTTTGTTTATCGTTGGGATTTATTACATTAATTGTTTTAGTGAAAAATAATTGTTCACTGAAATTCCTCATATAGTTGGTGTAAGCCCGTAATTTGTATCTACCTGATTTGATGCTATCTGGCAACTTGAAATCGCCGTTACCTAATCCACTGTCAAGTCTTATTATCCTGACGGAGATTATTTTTAATGAAGGAGAGATAAGTTCTACATGTAAATTGCTGCTATGATCCGTCAGCAAATGATCCATTGCATCGATCAGGTATGCTTTGAACCAGATATCATCTCCAGGGTAGTAGTAACTGCGGTCAGTATACATATAGACCTTCTCGATAAATACTGAAGAGTCTTTGTTGGTTTGTCCCAGCATCCTGAGACTATAGGTTTTATTGGTCTGTAAAGTATCCTTGATCATCTGGGAATAACCAGATATGAAGAAGTTAATTGTAATCAGGAGCAGGATGGTTTTTCTCATAAGCTCAAGTGTTAATTTTTTTAATCCTGACTTTCTCGATGAATTCTCTTCCATCTTGTACTGAAAGATAGGACGAATTTTGCTCAACATATATTCACAATTCTTTATCTTATTCAGGTTTCGCCCAAAATACAGCCGGATTGTTAGTGGATTTAGGGTTATAAATTTTTGATCTCGGGATTATGCCTTTATATTCAACAGGAAGCAATAGGTTACTTTGGCTTGTACCCCCATCTGATACAAAACATTCAAAAGCATACAGATTCTTTGCCATGTAATTATATAGATAATATTCTTTAGTAATAGAATTTACATGATTCAAGTTTGCTTCGGGATTAAGAATCAATGGTTTATCATTTATTAATCGTTCTCTTACTTCCGCAATACTTAACAGATCTCCTTTCTCATTCATTACATAAGCATCATTTGTTGGATCTATCCACAACCATTTATTTAAGGTATTTGAATAAACTGTATTTATTGAATGGCAATCAAAATCAGTTGAATCTTTTGGCAGGCAAACTACCCTTCTAGATTTAAAACCAAGAGCTAAATAAGAATTATTAAGTACTGTAGCTAGTGTCCCACAGTCCAAAGTTTTATGATCTTTTACACAGATATTCATAAGATTTGAGATAGAAGAAAATTTGGGGGCTTCCTTGCGACCATCCCAGCGAAATGAATTATGTACCCAATGCAACAAATTTAGTATTTGAGAAACCTCATTTCCGGAACCTATTATCGAATCCAGCTTAAATTCTCTTCTAATTATGATTAAGTCAGGATCATTCATCGGTGTATAAGTAAATTTAGTTATTTCTCTTTTGTCTTCAAAACTGTATTTTGATCCTTTTTTCAGGATATCCAGATAACCAGGGATGTAAACAAAAGGCTCATATTTAATTTGTGTAAAAGCTGAATCCTTACCATTGAGAAGAATAATGAAGTTGTATACTTTATTTGGTCTGATTTTAAAAGAAATTGAATCTCTATCAGTATAAAACGTAACTCTTTTACTTGAAGTCGTATAAATGTCTGGTTTAGCTTCAGGAACAATATTCCAGGTTCCTTTTTTAAAGTTTTCCCCATCTTTTATATCCACTTTTTTTGAGTTAGCTTCTATTACAGGTAATTTTTGTTGTGCTGATAATGATTGGCATACCAGGAAAAGGATAATTAGAAAACTCAATTTTTTTATCATGATCGTTATTATTGAATATTGATTAATCTAAGATAGCGTTTTTATAGAGTCGATACCATAAACCATCTTGAAAATTAGTCTGTTAGTGTTAGTTTTTTATCTTAGTTATGGATCAGGTGGAATGAGATAAGTAATGCTGTATCCAACCCTGATTTTTCAACACTGCCGGTTTTCAAACCATCGTTAATGTCTTTAGGTTGTTGATATTTATAAATAAAATTCTGAGCCGTTTTCAATCTGGAATACCACATTTTATCGGGGAAGAAAACTTTTTTGCTTAACAAACTGAATGTGTCTTTATCAGAAATATATGCGATGATCTTGTTTGCTTTATTTCTTAAAAACTGAATTTTCTGTTTTGCAGGGTTTAAAAACAAATCTTTATCAGATGGTATTAACGCATATTTGCTTTGATGAATGATTGCGTATAAGATAGTGTCTTTTGGCGACGCGGCTATTTTTAATGTAGTGTTATTTACGTATTGATATAAGCCCTCAAATTCTTTCAGTTGACTATAAGTCACTTTATATTTTTGTTGCGAAAAACAAACAGTGGATGTAAGGAATAAGATAAGAAGAGAATAACTTTTTCTCATTTTAGAAATTTGTTAATTAGGTCTCATTTGAACAAAAGATCAACCCGTGTTTTTGTTCAACGGTGATTACAATTTTAAAAACATCTATTCAAGTATTTTGTACTTATTATCTCTTTATAAGTCATGATAGAGGAGTAATTGCGAAATGCCATGGAAAACTCTTCCGATCCGAGCTCTGCGCAGCCAACCGAGGACCAGTACTCAAACCTTCTTGAAATATTTTTAAATTTTTAACATTAATAAAGAGAACATTATCAAACAGTTGATGTTTATGTTGTAACATAATATATTAAATATTTTTTACTAAAATAGAACAGTCATGATAGAAGTAAATAATTTTCACAGTGTCTTATCTGAAAAAACTTCAGAATTACATAAAATTGCAGAACGCTCCGGATTTAATAAAGTCCTATTTGAAGGAAAAGCCACACGCGATATATATGGTAAATACTTACTTCATAAATACCATATATACAATGCGATTGAATTGATGATGGAGGGACTTAGAAATAATGATCTATTATCAAAATTTCTATTTCCTGAATTAAAAAGAAAACAAGCGTTGGCCAACGATTTAAATAAATTTCTCGGAAACGGCTGGGATAAAGAAGAAATGCTTAGCACAGTGTCTTCATATGTATACCGGATTCATAAAATTGCTGATGAAAACCCTGGATTACTTATTGCACACGCCTATGTTCAGTATTTTGCTGACCTTTCGGGTGGATTTATCATTAGAAAGATTCTTAAAAAACAATATAACTACGCAGATAATGAATTAAATGCGTATGACTTTACTCAAATTAGTAATGTTGATGAATTTAAGAAAAATTACCTTAATCTAATGAATGATTTGGTTGAAGAATTACAAATGGAAGAAGAATTTATTGAAGAAACAAAACTGGCTTATATTTTCACTATCTCTGCTCTTTTAGAGCTTGTTTCCTAATTGGAACAATCATTATGCATATTAGCATCAAAATTCAATCCTTGCAAAAAAAATGTGTTTAACAACAAGATCGGCAGGCATCCTTATTGACTTAGTCCCTCCAACAGAATATGTCCAGGTTCAACAAATTTTCATATGTGAGTTAATGTTTATTCGTATAGCCTTTGGGAGCTGATTACTTAGTAGTACGAGTTGCCGACCTTGCCAGCAGAAGCCGGCTCAGTCCAGATTTACAATTTTTAGGATTAGGACAGACGGCGAATGCTTAAGGTAATTAATTAAAGCCCTTGGTCAGGTGCCACGGGATGAGATAATAGTTTAAAATGCAGCAAATGGTCTTAATTTTTCATTTTAGAATCTTTCATAAGCATCATTTTACCTGACATGTCCATGTGCTGTCCTTCTTTCATCATTATTTTTGTGCCGTTCTTTGTTATACATGTGCCATTAGTCATGACTTTTGTTCCGTTTGACATTGTCGTGTCGTTGTTCATCATTGTCATTTTTCCACTATGCTCCATCATCATTTTCCCATTCAACATCATTACTCCATCACCATATGATTTGTTCATTGCCTGATGATTCATCCCGTTGCCCATTTTATTATTGTCCATCATGTGGTTGGTTGAATCCATTTGAGAGAATGAAACGAGAGAAATAAGGACAGCCGTGATTACTAAAATCATTTTTTTCATTTTCATTTTTTTTAATTTGTAATTGAATTAATAGTCCATAAAATTACCTGCCGCTGAAACGATTTATGTTACATTCATAGCACCATACGTGCTAACTCAAGTAATTATAATCAAGCAACATAAAGCTTTCCAGTTCATAACAATAATATCAGAAAATCGTTTGAAACTAGTAGACATCTAATGCATCGTACATTGTCCAGTCATGCCCGATAGAGGAATGATCCGCACTACTGCGTGGTGTAACGCCCACTACAATATTACCTTCCCTGATGTTTTTTTCATGTTTCTCAGCTCTGTCTTTTGGCATTCCCGCACCAACCAATGCTCCAAAAACTCCTCCGGTTACGCCTCCTGCTCCTGCACCGGCAAGACCAAGGGCAATCGGTCCCGCTAATACCAGGCCCAATCCTGGAATCACAAGACTTGTACCGATTGCAGCAAGAATTCCCACTGTGGCTCCGACAACTCCTCCGATAGCTGATCCGGCACCTGCTCCCTGCATAACCTTTGATCCAAGGCCTTCATCTTCATTTTTCTTAAAGAATTTTGCATGGGTGGCGTCAGACATCATAATATCAATTTCTTTGTCGGTATACCCTTTTTCCTTCAACCTGTTATAAGCAAGCTCAGCCGATTTGCGATCTTTAAAAGAACCTGACAGGTAATTAATTTTTGTTTCCATATATTCTGTTTTTATTCTAATAATACTGGTAAATATTATAATGTAAAATAATTAAGAATTCCAGTATAAGATGTTATACAATTAAGGGAAAATCTTACATCATTTACATTAATGTAATTAAACCAAAAGAATAGTATTGAATGATGTACAGTTTCTATAAAAGATCAGGGCCGACTTCAAATACCAAGATTTGGAATATCTGTCTGTAGTTAAAATTGTCATCTGATACAAAAACTATCGACTTTTTTCCGTTTGGAAATTCCTTTCCCCAACACATGCCCTCAATATTGTCTATTTTATTCAATCCTTCACTTGTCCAAAATAAAGAATTTGTCTCTTTATTATACCTAATTGATTCTGCATTAGCTATTTCTTTTTCATTGCTTGTGAGGAGCTCATTCTTAAAGGGGAAGATATTTTTAGACGGGGTTCTCAGGTAAATTTCATCAGTAAACTTTATTGAATTAAATTCCTTTTCATCATAATCCAGTTTTGCCGTATAAAACCTAGAAGGATAACGATCGGAAATATCATCCGAAATCAGATAAAACAGAATGCCCAAAGCCTAATTTGAAGAATTAAGTTTGGCTCAGTTTTGTGACTTTGCTTTTTCTCTTAAAAATCCAAAATATAAAAATGACTAAGATTCCTATAATTATAATGGGAGCTAAAAATTCACCTATAAAGTAACCTGTTTTATAGGCGACAGATTTTCCTTGAAATTCGCTTAATTGGTTCTTTAAATTAAAAGATGAACCAGTTTTTAGAGATGCAAATAGCTTGTCTCTTGTTTCTTTCAATTCATCCGACATCATCTCTGAATGCCATAACTGTATTAAATAAGTATTGTTATTTAGAAATAGTTCTAAACAATCATGGATTTGAAATTCATCGCCGGTTTTAACCTTATATGAAAAGTTTGTAAGCTTTAACTTATTTAAATCAATACTTTCAGAACTTAATAATTCTCCTTTTGATGAATTTACAGTTCCCTTTTGAAGAGCTTGATAATACTCATTTAGTTCATTTTCGTTGGATATATTAGTTGCAAAGTTCCCTGTATCTGGAGTTTTTGCAATATAGATTAATCCATTACCAACTTTCGCTGTTATTATTCTTTGACCTAATGTATCAGTGATTTGAAAATTTTCCGGTAAGCTAATAGTCAAGTTGTTGTCAACTATTACATCGTCCCACTTTTGTCCAAAGCCATTTAATGTTTGTAACACAAATAGCATTAAAATGATTTTTTTCATCATAATGAGTTATGAGGTTATATTTATCTATTAATGTTATGCTGAGCAACTTGATTATAAACATAATTACATGTTTAGTAATTTTTATGAAGGAGTAAAATCTATCGAATCGGAATTGGGAATCATTTTTGTTCAGGTAAATGATACTATTTATCTAATAGACTGTATGGTTATGAAAAGCAACATTAAGCCATAAGCGTTTATTAAAGAGGTCCTGATCCAATGTGTCTTTAAGATTTTGTCAAGGTAGGGACTTGCACCTCCCAAAACATCTTTTGCGAGTTTTGCTTGCCACTGTCCCCAAAAAATTGCTGTAAGAATATGTGAACTGAATTGAATTAAGAATACAGTCCAAATTTCCCATATGTGGATATTGTCAGGGTGATACCAAAAAAGGATTATTGAACCAATAAAAGAAAGCAATACCGGGAAAAAAATCCAAAAGGGCAGTTTTTTCCAATGAATTGTCTGCACTGATTTAAAGGTCCTCGGATCAAGGGGTTTCCAGGATCTGAAAATATCTACTTCCATTGCCCATATAGTTCCTACGTTATAAAATGCCAGAACCAGATTCAGAAGAAGAAAAACTTGTTTTGTCATATGATTAGCACTTGAATTTAGAGATTAAATTGAACGAAATCTTCATGTATTAAAGGTTTTAAATTGTTACTATTTAAAACAATAAGAAAAATAAAAATGTTTAATTCAATCAGGTATTTAATATAACATTTCAATATCTGATTTTTTCATTCTCAATTGCAAAATTTGTCGCATTAGTTTAGGAATTTATAAGGCCGGTTAATGGGACGGCGGTCCAATTGAGTTGCCGTCGCAAGCTCCTCTTCCAATATAAATATCAGAACTAACTGCATTTTTAAAAAGTTGATATTATTTATCATTGTGAAACTCCTTGTGTTTATCGAGGTCTATTTTACCTGGTATTCAGTACGACCAGTAATTGGAATGCCATTCGAAGTAATGCCTTCTATTATTACCCTAACCAGCGATGAATTGTCGCTATTAAAATAGGTCAAAATGGTTTCTTCATTGCCCAAAAGATTTATATCAGGATTCCAGTAAAGTGTGTTTCTGAAATCAGGTTTAAAGTCTGAAGCTGAATCAGATAAATGTTGTGGAGAATAGAAAATCCGTGCAGCATTATAACCAGAAATCTTTAGTTTAGCTGAATAATCCGGCAGTCTGTTTTTGCCTTGTTCCCCTCCGGCTTTTGTTATCAGGTTGATTACTCCACAACCACCTCGAAGCCCATAAATAGTTGTAGAACCAACACGTTTTAGTATATCTATTCTTTCGATTAGTGTTATTGGTATCGATGGCAATTCATCAAAGGAGGCTGGATTGCCATCAATCAGTAGAAGAGGATTCGGATCACCGTTTATGGTTAATAATCCACGAAAATAGATATTATAATTCCCGTTCCTGGGCCCAACTACCTCTACCCCAGGGAATTTACCTTTCATGAGCTCAGGCAGATTTGTATAGCCTTCCATCTGGTCCGTAATTATCAGTTCACCATCAGGCGTACCGTATTTTAATCTGCTACTCTCAATTTTAATCGTTTGAGGATCTTTATGCCTTTCAGATACTATATGCACCTCTCCCACACTAATAGTATCAGAGAGTTTGTATTTTTTTCTTATCGCATCATTAATTATATAATAGGATATTAGCTTACTCTGATTGAAATTGACCGAAGTTGAGACCATTGATAGACTATCATGTACTTTTGCCGGATTGTAAGCTATAGAATCTATAATCAGAGTGCCCTTCAGTCGATCTTTTTTATCAATTCCGCTTGCAACTATTCTAGCCTCTCCGATCAGGTCAACGCCAGATAACTTAAATCTCCCGATTGAGTCTACAGGTATTGTTGTCAAAATATTTTTGTTTGTTCCGAATATTCCAATACTGACCCTTGAACCATCGATCGGTTTGTTTTTATAGAATTTTGTCAATCTCCCTGATATGGTAAATCCATTCTCAGGAGGGAAATATATTGTGTCGTATTTCCAGGCAAAGTCACGCCAGCCCTGGGTAAGTAATAAAAGATCAAGGTTTTTAAGCCTTAGAGGATCTGACGGATCGAAGTAGTATGACGGATCCTCGATGATTCCTCGAACATCTGATTCCAACAAAAACCAGGATGATATAGACCTGGGGAAGGAACCTGTATTATTTAAGAAATTCTGATTTACAACAGCCAGTGAAATGTTACTGCTTTCAATAACTGAATCTCCTGAAACATAAACTCTCAGACTTACAGGATCTCTTTTTTTGTAAAGCTTTTTGTCGGTCTCAATACTGATTTTTAACGGAGCCTCATTTTCGATATAAACAAGCCTTTCGGAAAGAGGAAGATCATCCTTGACGGTCAGTGTCAATTCTATAATCCCGGATGGAAGTGAAAGGGTCGGAATTATAAAACTACTAACTATAGATTTAAGCCTGAAAGTTATTGTATCAACAATTTCATTTCGTATTGAAAAACCAAGCAGCAAGGATCGTTCTGAAACGAGTTCCAGCGTCTCAGAATTTGTCTTAGTGGTAATTATTAACTCATTATACTGATTTATTGCTGTGCTTAATGTTACACCTCTTGGAAAACTTGCCGGTAATTCAGTCTTGATATCAATACTATCAGCTCCCCTGACTATAGAATAGTATTTCAAACCAGGTAATGGTCTCAGGTAAAATGAGCCCATTCCAAGATGAGTGGATCTAAAAGTCGTAATCAAGTCTCCACTTGACGAATAAATTTTACCTGAAACATCGCAACCTTTACCACGATAATCAAAAGCCTTGAAGGCTACTATTGAAGACACATTGTTTACCAGGGAACCCCCTTCCGGAAAAAAATTTAGCCTGATCTTATTTTCTACATATTTTACTTTATCCGAGATTTCTGCTTCTTCATCATTTGCGTTGACAACAGTGATTTCCTTTGTGAAGAATAACTGATCACTGAAATTCCTCATATAGTTAGTGTATGCTCGTATTATGTATCTGCCTGAGCTTATGTTATCAGGCAGCTTGAAATCGCCATTACCTAAACCACTATAAAGTCGAATCACACTATTTGAGATGATTTTTGAAGAAGGAGAGATCATTTCGACATGCAGGTTTTGGCTATGATTCGTAAGCGAGTGATCCAAAGCATCAATCAGGTATGCTTTGAACCAGATATCTTCACCAGGATAGTAAGTGTCGCGATCTATGTGAAGATAAACTTTCTCAACCAGTCTAACCGAGTCATTTGCAGAAAGATATTGAATAAATTTACCTCTGCCCACAGATAATTGATTGAATATTACAATCAATACCATAACAAGAAATTTGAATTTATTCATGTAGAAGTAATTGGTGACTATAAAATTATCAAATTCTAATTTAAAATTAAAGTAAAGATGAGATTTGGAACTAAATTATGGATCACAATGAACTGGCTCTGTTTAGATAACTGAATGTATTCAAAACAGATAATTCATTTAAGCTTTTGAACTTAAATTTTAAAGGATTGTTTTTATATCTGGTTGCTTTCGGCGTATTTTCATAACATCGGTTATTAATCCGTTGTTAATTGTTTCTTTATCTAATCTTAATTATGTCTTACTAATTCATTTTTAAATTTGTAAGGTTAAATTAGTCAATATGATTCTGAGTCAACATTTCTCTATTAGTATTTTGCACAACAAAAACCTTGTTAGTTTAGCTTAATTAATTTAATATCAATATATTATGAAATTTTTTAAATTTTATTTAGGTAGTTTGCTTTTTGTCTTCGGATTAGGATTGATTCCTAATAATATCAATGCTCAGGATGTTAAGCTTTCCAGACAGGAAAAAAAAGCTTTAGAACAATCTCAGTTGAAGGCCAATTTTCAGGCTATTGACACATTAATTAAAAGGAGGACCTTTGTGATCGAAGCTGATTTTCTTAAAAATCAGAATGGAGCACGGGTTCCGGTAAATTCTATTTTGAATTTTATAATGCTTGATTCATCGAAAGTTGTTTTGCAAACAGGATCAAGCTATCGTTTAGAATATAACGGTGTTGGTGGTGTCACGGCTCAGGGCAGGATACTAAATTATAAGGTTGAAAAGGATTCTAAAAAGCTAAGTTACAACGTTCGTTTCAGCGTAATGACTAGTATTGGCATCTTTGATGTTTTCATGACCATTTATTCTGATGCAAATGCCTCGGCAACGATCAGCGGGTTAAGCCGTGGTCAGCTTACCTGGGATGGTCGTTTTCAAAATCTTTATAACTCTAGCGTTTTTAAAGGACAAGAGACTTTCTGATCCCCTATCATTTATTATCTTTCATGGGGATGCGTCAAAAGAAATGTTTAAATTTATTCAAAATTCAGACGCTTAGCGAGCTGCGGAAGCCAACCAAGGACAAAATTAAGTTTAGTTTGCGAGGCAATTAGAAAAATTCATCCGGTCCGGGCTCATCGAAATCACTTGCAGCGGGAGATAATTAATTAAATCGTCCATGTAAGGTTTCGGGGTTGTTTAAAATTGTCCAGTCATGAATGAGTAACCAAAAATCTATTTTATTATAATTAGTCCTTTTATTTAACCCAATAACTTGCTCTTCCTGTACCAATTAAATTATTGACAGATGCGCCATTAATGGTAGTCAATACCGGACCTGTATGTTTCAGATTCAGATATTTAATTTTAACAGGTTCTTTGCCATTAAAATAGCCTTCAGGATTCCAGTAATATGTTGAACCTTTTTGAATTTCCGGATCATTATCGATATCAAATTTTGTTGGGTTATAAAACTCAATATTTGAGCGGTAAATCTTAACAGGTAAAAGCAGATTGCTATTTTTATTTTGTGATTTCCATTTGGTATAAACATTGTTTAAAGTTGGGTCATGAAGCATAGTGTTTACAAAAATTACTCCCCCGCCGGCCTCCAACCCATAAATTGTAACACCCTGTTTTCCTTTAAGAACTGTGACAGAGGCAATTTCAGTTATGGAAAATGTTTTAGCAATTTGCCAGCCGTTTGAATATAATGGCATGCCATCCAGAACAATAAGCGCACCAACCACTCCACCAAAAAAAGATGTCCCACCCCCTCCGCCGCGAATAAAAACAGCATCATTTGTAATAACGGCAGTAGGAACCATTCTGCGAATAGCAGACTCTAAGTCGAAGGATGTACGAATAAGTTTAGGGTCAGAACTCTTAATATTCGCGTACTTATATCGATCTTCATAAATGTTCTGGTACTTCACCTTAATCTTTGGAGAACCCTTGATTGTAACTTCAGGGATTTCAATCAAATTATCTCCACGGGAGAATCTAAAATCATCCTGAGTAGACATTAGTGTTTTTGGTGGAAGGGTAGGTTGTACTCTAAGGAACTTTTTGTCATGGAAGTACCTGGGATTGGATACGATACTTAGATTCGCCTCAGTAACCTTTTTTTTCTCTTTAGTTCCCGGGATCAACGTAACCGTATGGGTGTATCCCGGAATTGAATCTAAGGGTAGAGAAATGTCCCCATTTATCTTTGTAAGAAGATGCATTACTGAAGGACCTTCAAGTGATATCAGATCCAATTTCTTAACAGAAGGATGAACCTTTGATTCGCCCAAAACCTTTATATTTATAAGATCATAATTGATAAGATCTTTTGCAGTTGTCTCTTTATCTGTAAAATCCCACTTATACCTGGTCCAGCCATAAATCATTAACATTAAATCTCTTTCCTCATTCGTGAGGTTTTCTAATCCTGTTACCAGTACCTTTCGGGGTAGATTCCTTTGAAAGTAAGGATTATAATTTAACACGGATTCAATACCGGGCGTATAAATTTCTGCAGCACAACCTGAAATAGAGTCTGTAACGGATATTGAAAAAATCCCCTTAGAAGTATTGCCAAGGCCATCATTTACAGAAATTGTAAGCTCAGTCTCTTGTCCGGGGGTATAAATATGAGATCCAGGAACTATTTTAAACATCAGGTGTTTATCGGAATTTACATAATACAGTCTCTCAGCCAGGGGGTGAAGATCTTTACTAAAAACAGTTATTTGAACAACTCCTGATGGAAGCTGGTCTGTTTCTATGACAACCCGTTGTTTTTTTTTCAATGCCAGATTCTGCATAAAAATCTGATTGGTATTCATAACGCCTGCGACAATCAGGGTGTCATTGTTATAGTTATTTGATTGAATTTCTATGGAAAACGACCTTTTATCGATTGTGTTAACTGACATGCATATTCCTGAGGCTATCGGATTTGGAAGCTTCCATATTTTTTCTTCATTGGTACCCTTAGTAATCTCCACATACATACCTGGTTCGGGTGTACATACAAAGAGTCCGGGTCCATAGGCACCCGATTTTATTGTATCAAGCGTTGAACCGGAACTATTTTTTAATAATCCTTCAATATAGACCGGATAGCCCCTCCCATCCGTCGCATTAAACCCGATCCTCTGTTCAAGACCTTGTACTGAATTTCCACCTTCAGGTAAAAACCTTAGCTCGAAGTACTCAGAATTAAATGAAGCATCGTTTTCTACAACTGTTTTGTCAGGACCTTTAACTAAAATGTCCGACTGAAAAGCTTCTGAAGGATCAAAATTTTGCATAATGCTTGTGAAAGCTGCAAAATGATATTTTCCTGATTTGGCTTTTGAAGGGATAGACATCCAACCAGAACAGGTTGAGTTATCTATCTTAAATCGAGAACTGTCAACTTTCATTCTGTTATCATCAAAAAGCAATGCATATAACGAAACACTCTTTGATTCAAATTCGGTTGTGAATCTATCCCTAATGTACGCCTGAAAATAAATTGTGTCACCTGGTTTGTACTTGTTCCTGTCCAGGTGAACAAATAGCTGATCAGGACTTTGAGATTTTTTTTGAGTGATTAAGTATTTTTCTATCGGTGATGTGATTATCTCCTCTTCAGAACCAGTAGTACCATTGGAATAAGGCAAATAATCAAAAGGAAGCATTTCAGCAATCCTTTCATTTCCCATTTTCCCTCCCCAGGTCACAGAGTAAGGATTATCAAAATATCCGTTCTCATACACTTTAAGAGTATCATTAAATTGGATAGTACTCTTTACTTCAAGACACTCATTTGTAACCGGATTTAATTTGCAGGCAGAGATTTTAAAGTTATTGAGGTTGAGAGAATCTGAAAATAAGGCTCTTAAAAAATGCAATCTTGAACCGTAGTAAGCAATTAATCTATTTTTAGTCCACTTTTTATTGCTCCTTGAATTGACCTTAATTGGTTGAAAATAGAGATTCCCTGAAAATCTTAGAAACTCTGTTCTTGAGTCAAAAACAAAGTCAGTAAGATCATGGATTATAGTGTATCCTAATGATCTGTTTTCTATCTGAACCGGCTTTATCGAATAACCATTTAGAATTCCAGTTTCCGGATCTCTGTACAGATGGATCTCGCCAGGATTACGAATCCTGCAATTTTGAGGAATAGTCAATGAATAATGTCCTAGTTCATTTGTCAGGGTGCCGATAGTTGTTTTTGATAAATAAACAGAAGCAAAAGGGATCGGTTTATTCAAAGAATCTGTTATAAGTCCTGTTATAGATGGCTGTGCACTAAGATTCCAGGATAAAATTATTAACAGGATAGAAAGGAAATTAGGTCTCATAATTTAATACCTATAAATTGATCCGTCAGAGTTATGTAGTTGTAGCAATTTTTACTCGTCATGCATTAACTTTTTCTTTTTCTCTTAATGTGAGATAATTTTTGCGACCAAAAGACAGGAAGTATGGTTGTAAAGATCGCGTGCAAAAAACATGACAACTAACGCGTCGGCTTGCAACCATATTGACTCAGTATGTTTGCCCCATATAAAGCACCGCCCCGTCAGTCACACAAGCAAAATGCCGGTAATCCGCTTAAACAGAGGCTTACAGTATACTTTCGACTAACTTTCAACAAACAGAAATTAAAGATAATAAAAATCATTGGGATAACTATGCGACTTTCTAACAGACAAAAATTAACAGTGACTTTTTTAAAAACATATTGATTTATTCTATCTTTGTAAGGTAAACTTACAAGTTTAGCTACTAATACTTGAATACATGAATACAATTGAATTATCAACGTCACTAAGATCAGTGGTCTCGGCCCTGCATAAGGGATTACGAAAACAATTGACCTCCTCCACAAAATACTCAATGACAGAAATAGAAACAATAGGACTCCTGAACCGGAATAATTCTTTATTGCCTTCTGAACTGGCGGCGCTAACCAGAATTAAAACACAATCAATGTCTCAGATTTTAAAGAAGATAGAAGAACAAGGCATTATTGAACGATCACAGTCGTCAGACGACAAGCGAAAAGTATATATCTCGCTAACTCCTTTTGGAAAGAAATTGGTTGAGAAAACCAGGTATGATCGTGATGAATGGCTGAAAGATACTATAGATAGGTTGCTTACAAAGAGTGAAAAGGAGTTGATTGCCACTGCCTTACCAGCATTAAGGAAACTTGCCGAAATTAAATAAAAACAATTAATATGGAATGGTATCATTATCTCAACGGATTTCTTGCAGGAGCATTCCTGGCAAATTTTGTACCCCACTTCGTTAATGGTATTTCAGGAAATCGCTTCCCAACACCATTTTCTAAGCCTCACGGAAAGGGACTCTCCTCTCCTACTTTAAATGTAGTCTGGGCTTTAATTAACTTATTGGCAGGCTATATGTTTTTCATGAGCGCGAAGCTTTCATCAGGTAATTATCTCTCATTAATTATCTTTTTTACAGGAATTTCTAGTATTTCTATTTTCTCGAGCAGGACATTTGCAAAGAAGGACAAAGCATAAACGTGCAGATCTTAATATAGTGACGACAACCGGGAAAATAAGCATATTCAGGGCATTTCAAAACCGCAATTACAGGCTGTTTTTTACCGGCCAGTCGATTTCTCAGATCGGAACATGGATGCAGGTTACCGGAGTGAGTTGGGTAGTATATACAATGACTCATTCAGCTTTCATGTTGGGTCTTACAATGTTTGCAACTTTGTTTCCAAGATTTCTTTTTTCATTACTGGGAGGTATCGTTGCCGATTGGTACAATCGCTATAAAATATTACTGATTACCCAGATTGCCTCAATGGTACAAGCCTTCTTGCTGGCACTCTTAACTCTCACAAATCATTACACCGTTTGGGAATTACTCGCTCTCAGCGCCGTTCTTGGCGTGATTAACGCTTTCGATTCCCCTGCACGTCAGCCTATGGTGCACGAGATGGTAAACGACCCGGCAGATCTGACTAACGCCATGGCACTCAATTCTTCGATGGTGAATTTTGCCAGGATCATCGGACCTGCCTTATCGGGGATCGTTTTGCAAAAATATGGTGCCGGTATCTGCTTCCTGATTAATGCACTGAGTTTTATAGCCGTTATTATTTCACTCTTATTAATGAAACTGCCTTCACAAATAAACCCATTACCGGTAAAAAAGAAAATAACTGCTGAACTTTCTGAAGGCTTATCTTATATCAAACGTACGCCGGAAATAAGTATGATTTTGCTTATGGTCAGTTTAGTAAGCTTTCTGGTATTACCATATGAAACGCTTTTGCCAATTTTTGCCAAGGTGATCTTTAATGGCGATGCCTCAATCTATGGATACATTCGCAGTTTTATAGGTTTGGGAGCAATAGGCGGTGCTTTTTTTCTTGCTTACTTAAAGCCCGGAGCTGATCTCAGGAAGGCACTATTGGCAAATACTATCATTTTGGGCATAGGCCTGATGGCGTTTTCGCATACCAGTTATTTTCCGCTGGCAATGTTATTTGCTGCTTTATTTGGGTTTGGAGCAATGTCCCAAACCACTATTTGCCTGACTATCATACAGATTCGCACTGATGCCAGGATGAGAGGCAGGGTTATGAGCTATTTAATTATGGCAATGACAGGAATGCTGCCATTAGGCAGCCTTATTATGGGTGCAATCTCTGAGAAAATAGGTGCCCCTGATACTTTGCTATGCCAGGGCATATTGGCTCTCATTATAGTCGTAATATTTGCATATCTTCTTAAAAGGAACCAATTAGATACCCAAAAGCAGAGATTTACGAATTAGAGAAAAGTGGTACGGCAAAAATTATACCTTTGACTTCCGAAACTAAAACTTTGATGGAACTTAATTTTTGCAGTCTCAGCAGTGGTAGCAGTGGGAATTGTTATTATATCGGTAACGGGTTCCATGGTATTTTGATAGATGCAGGTATCTCAGCGTCTTCGATCCGTAAGTTCCTGAAAGATATGAATATCTCAATGCAGTCGATTATGGGTGTATTGATAACACACAATCATTCAGATCATATTAAGGGATTGGAAGTGCTTACAAGGAAAAACAGCCTTCCTGCATTCACTACCCGGAATATCTGGGAAAGCATCCAGGGTCCGAAAAATAAAATATCAAAAGACTGTATTCGCGAAATTCCTTTACAGCAAAGATTTCATCTTGCAGGTTTTGACATAGAGGCATTTCCGCTTTATCATGATGCTCCTGAGACAATAGGTTTCCATATTTGCGTAACCGGGAAAAAAATAACTGTCGTAACTGACCTGGGGCATATTTGCCAGACGGCCGCTACATATATTAAGGAAGCAAATCTGCTTGTGATAGAGGCAAATTATGATGAGCAGATGCTGCTTAACGGAAGTTACCCTTATTACTTAAAGAAAAGGATACAATCAGATACCGGACACCTGGGAAACCTTCAGACTTCATCATTCCTGGCGGATATCGTTAATGATAATCTTAGCCATATCTGTCTTGGACATCTGAGCAAAAACAATAACACACCCGAAAAAGCTCTTCAAACTCTGCAGCAGGCTTTTGCTGAAAGGGATATTAAACTGAATGAAAAACAAAGAATTTGGATTCTAAACCGCAATGTACCAACCGAAATGATTAGATTGTCTGACTAAACTGACCATAAAGCCACATGTGTAAAGCTTTATTTACTCGACCCCTGTTGATATTGCCAACCAAAATTGATCCCTTTACCGCAAAATGATCTTATTAAATATAATGTAGAAGATAAATCTGATTGAAAGCTTAATATGAGCCTCCTATAGTTTTAGCAATGCTTTCCTGAGTTCCACTTTATTTTCCAATTCATCTAAAGATTTTGTGGTGTAATGAATCTGCAAAAAAGGACGATTATTGCTTGACGAAAGAATTATTTTAATTAAAGATCTTTTGGTTTCCCATACAGAATACAATGACAGATGCCCGTCAGCAATAGCCTGACCGTAATTTTGCTTATCATTTGGTGTTGTATTTGAACTCCATTCTTCTTTGTTTAAATTGGGTTCCCCATATTTGATAGTAAGAAGATTCTTAAATATACCATAATCCTCTATGTACAATTGTGGATTTGAATGTTTCTTAGTGAAATTATATGTTCCGCTTACTAATTTATCATCCTCGTTGAATTGATAATTTACCTCTACATCATAAGCTGCCAGGTGGTCATCATAGGTAACCAGGCTGTTTGTATCCTGACTTATAAATTTAGCCGTTTCATTCTCTTTTACCTGGTTAAATGAGCTTCCCCAGGCAAAATCTCTGAAATCTTTTTCTGTAGTTTGAGAAATACTCAACCTGACAAATGTAATTAATGCGATGACTACTAAAAGCAATTTTTTCATTTCTTATAGATTTAATCGTTACGTAACTAATACATTTTCTGTTTGTGTCACTTTGTTACTCAGACTAATAAGTATTTAATGCAATCTTTTTAAGACGTGCATCAAAATTAAAATATGGATTTTGGTTATAACCTTTTATGTAATCATCATTCTGTTTTTACAAGCATCTTACCACTATTCCTGCCTGAAAACAGGTCAAGAAATGCTTCAGGCAACTTATCAAAGCCTTCTATTATTGTTTCAGTATACTTAAGATTCCCCTCGTTTAACCACTGGGTCAGATACTTAAGCGCTTCGTCAAAACGGTCAGTGGAACTTCTTACTATAAAACCCTGAAGAGTGACACTCTTTGTAAGTATCCATGACATTACTAAATTTCCGGCGGGCAACTTTGTATTATTGTATTGAGAGATCTGTCCGCATAGGGCAATTCTGGCATGAAAGGCAAGATTGGCCGCAACGCCTTCAGTTATTTCCCCACCTACATTATCAAAATATGCATTTACTCCTTCCGGGCATATTTTCGACAGATCTTTTCTTATTGATTTTGAAGTTTTATAGTTAATGGCTTCATCGAATCCGAATTTTTCTTTTAATAAGTTGCATTTTTCATCACTCCCTGCAATTCCAATGACTCTTGCGCCCTGTATCTTTGCAATTTGTCCGGCTACAAGCCCCACAGCTCCGGCAGCTCCTGAAACGATAACCGTCTGTCCTTTTGAAGGCTTGCATATATCAATCATGCCTATATATGCAGTTATTCCGGGCATTCCCAGAATTCCCAGATAATAATATGGAGGAAACTTTCCGAGATTAATCTTTCGCAGGTTTTCCGCATTTTGAACAGAAAAAGCTGACCATGGAAGAGTTCCGACAACAACATCACCTTTCTTGAAATTATTGCTTTTACTTTCAATGACCTTTGCAACAACACTGCCATTTATTGGCTGATTAATCTGAAAAGCTTCAACATAGGATCTGGTGTCATTCATTCGTCCCCTCATATAAGGATCGACAGAGATATACCAGGACTTCAATAAGACCTCATTATCCTTTAGTTCCTCAAGATTGATTTTCTCAATTCTGAAATTAGCAGCGGATGGCATGCCGTAAGGTCGCGAAGCCAGGACAAATTGAGTTGTTTCCATCTGATGTATAATAATGGTTTACATCTAAAACAAGTTCTTTAAACAAAAAGTTCAATGAACTATGCACAAAGAGTGCAGGCAGTATGGCGTTTTCTGCGGTTAATGTCCTTTATTCAAAACTTTTTAAGCCTGGTTTTGTTTAACTCATCGGTATAAAAATTAATACATATGCAATATGAAAAATCACTTTTATAAGAAAATTATTCTGACCAGCATGATATTTATGGGCATTTCTTCGATTGGAAGATCAACAAATCCGGCACCCAATATTAAAGTAGTAAACGTATCCGTTAATGTAAGTGGCGTTAGTTATAAAGCTTATATTGCTTATGATGAGAATGTGAAGGGAAAACGTCCTGGAATCCTGGTTATTCCTGAGTGGTGGGGCTTGAATGATTATCCGAAAATGAGAGCGAGAAAACTTGCAGAATTAGGTTATGTAGCAATGGCCCTCGACGTATTCGGTGATGGCAAAGTTGCTGCCAATCCAACAGAGGCTCAACAATTGACTGCACCTTTCTACAAAAATCCTGATCTCGCCAAAGCAAGATTAGATCAGGCGCTTAAGGTTTTAAAAGCATTACCGCAAACTGATCCTGATAATATTGCTGCAATCGGTTATTGTTTTGGTGGTGGAATTGTTATGAATTATGCAAAACTTGGAGCTGATCTGAAAGGCGTCGTAAGTTTTCATGGCGGAATAGGCGGAGGTGCACCGGTTGACAAAAATCTGATGAAAGCAAAAGTTCTTATTTGTCAGGGTGGCAGCGATAAATTTGTGCCTCTGAAAGATGCCGAAACATTAAAGCATAAATTAGATTCAATCGGGGTTGAAACCACTTTAAAAGTATATCCCAATGCAACTCATGCATTTACTAATCCTGATGCAACAGCAACAGGTAAGAAATTTAATATGCCAATAGAGTATAATGCTGAAGCTGACAAAAATTCATGGGATGATATGAAAGTCTTTTTCGCGAAAATATTTAGTAAATAGCTCTGGGTAGTTTTGGCCCCCCAACCCCTCTAAAAGGGCAAATTCATCTTTTGTACAGAATAATATTCAGGGAGACGTAGTGATTCGCTATTTCTCCTTTTTTTTATTCATAGTAGGTCCGTCATTCAACCAGGACATATATATTAATATTCATGTATTTAAGATAAACTAACTAATATACTGTGTATTAACTCCCCTTTAGGGGGGCAGGGGGGCCAATACTATTAAAAATACTTCGCTTTTGGATGTAACCATTTGTAACTTTACAAGTAATCATAACAGAGACTAAAAAATCTGACAGTGGCGGAGACAGAGGATGAAATAATAATGCAGCACGTTAAAGACGGAAATCTGTCAGAAATGTCAGTGTTGTTTGAACGGTACAATGTCAGGCTTTATAATTATTTCCTGAAGCTGACAAGAAATAAGCTTATAAGCCAGGATCTGACACAAAATTTATTTTACAGAATGATAAGATACAAAAATACATATAATAACGAGTACAGTGTCAAATCGTGGATGTACCAGATGGCAAGGAATCTTCATATTGATTATTACAAGGAAGAAAAAAGATCAGGTGAACTTTTTAAGAACATAGATGCCAACCCTGTTGACGTAAGCGATGAAAATGAAGGTTTCCCTGAAGACGACTATGAAAGACTGGAACGATCATTTGCAGCACTCAATAATGAACAGCGTGAATTAATTATTCTCAGCAGGTACCAGGGATTGAAATATGAAGAGATCTCTCATATTGTGAATCAATCAGTGCCCGCAATTAAAGTGGCCATGCATAGAGCCATACGTCAGTTAAGAGGCATCTATTTTAAACAGATTTAAGACAGGAACTATGAAATGCGAAGAAGTTGAAAAATTGATGATTGATTATCTTGAATTAAACCTTGAAGATGATAAACGCCGTGAAATTGAGAATCATCTTGAGACCTGCGAAAGGTGTTTGGATGAACTAAAAGATACCCGGGATGTTCTTAATCTCATTTCAAAAGATGATATGGAGAATCCGGATGATTCAATGAGAATCAACTTTTATCATATGCTTCACAGCGAAATCAAAAAGAATGAAAAGAATACCCCAATATTAAAATTACCTGTTAATCATTGGTATAACATCGGCACTTTCAGAATTGCAGCCGCAATTGCTCTTCTGATATGCGGAACATTTATTGGCTTGTTTATTCATGCAGGATTCAATAATTCTTATACATCAAATGAATTAAAACAATTGAATTCAGAAGTCGCCAATCTTAAAAAAACTGCAATGTTCACAATGCTTAAAGAGGAATCTTCAAGTGACAGAATACAGGCGGTTGGTTATGCCTCCGATCTGGGTAAGGGAGATGAAAAAGTAATAGAGGTCCTTGTTAAAACTCTTAACAATGATAAGAATGTAAATGTGCGCATGGCGGCAGCTTATGCTCTTGCAAAGTTTGCTTCCCAGCGGACAGTTGTTGATTCCCTGGTTAAATCACTTTCACTACAAACCGATCCGATCCTGCAGGTTACACTTATAAATATACTTGCTGAGAGAAAGGAGAAAAGCGCGCTTAAGCCTATACAGGAAATAATTGCAAATAAAAGTACATTAAAAGAGGTTAGAAACGTGGCAGAAAACAGCCTGAGTGTTCTGATCTGATAAAAAGGAAAGATTGAATTCAGTTAAAATAAATCCTGGCAGATTCCGGGTTTGCCGTGATTCAAATGTTAATTATTTAATTTAAAAATGTTATGAAAACAATGAAAACAAGTATTATAGCACTATGTATTCTCTTAACCGCAGGTAGCTTATCTGCACAGGAATATAAAGTTACAGTAGCAAACCCCAAAGACGGCAGACTTATTTTAAAAGACTTCAGCGGTTCTTTACCCATAGAAGGATATAGCGGAACCGATATTGTTATTACCGCGATTGAAGGAAATTTTAAGCCACCTGAGAAAGCTAAAGGTCTTAAGCCTATATACCCGGCTGGATCAGACAATACCGGCATTGGTCTTGATGTACAAAAAATCGATAATATGATTACAGTTACCTGCCTCATTCCATTTACTCAGAATAGCGAATACAAAATTAAGGTCCCTGAAAGCATGGCTGTTGAATTGTCAAGCGGATGCGAAAGGAACAATGATGTTACCGTAAAAAACATGAAGAATGAAATTGATATTAAAACATGCCACGACATTAAACTGGATAATGTCACAGGTCCGCTTGTTCTTTCAACAATCAGCGGTAATATCGATATAACCTTCGGTACTATAAATACAACAAAATCATCTTCTGTACATTCTGTAAGTGGTGATATTGATGTTACCCTTCCGGTTAAAACTCCAACCGACCTCGAATTAAATGTAGTATCAGGAGCTATATATTCTGATTTTGACTTTTCAGAATCACAGAAAAACCTGAAAAAAATAGGTGGAAATGAGACCAATTATTCACTTAATGGTGGAGGTTTCAAGTTCTCGATCGGTACCGTAAGCGGCAACATTTATCTACGAAAGGGTAATTAACAAGATGAGAATTTCGGATCGCGGATTGTTGATTTCGGATTGTCTGATATCCAATTATTAATAATCCGCAATCGAAAATCCTAAATCCGGAATATCATTTTAAAATACTCAAACTTTTAAATATAATTTAATGAAAACAAATACGATATTAGTTGTATTCTGGCTATGCATTTGCCCGGTACAAGCACAGCAGATAATCGAAAAACATATTGTCTTTTCGGGAAAAGATGCCCTGACTCTTAAAATTCAGATAGCTGATTCTATTAAGATCCAGACATGGAACAAGAACGAGGTCTACATAAAAGCCTCTGTAAATATTAACGAGAATAAGGATAACGACGCATATCTGACATCTTTCGATGATTCAGGTAATAATGTAATCGTAGATGCAAAATTCAAGGATAATTATTTCAAGGGGAGAAAAAATTGCTGCAACGAGAGTGATATTTACTGGCAGATTTTTATTCCCGAAAAAACCAGATTTTCAGTTGAGACGATAAACGCTGATATAACAATTACCGGCCAGACTAAGGAAATGAAAGTGAAATCCATAAGCGGGTACATCGACCTGGCAGTGCCTTCTGATAAACAGGCTGACCTGGATTTTTCCACAATTTCGGGGAGAATGTATTCAAATCATGACCTTGCTCCTGCCAAAATGCACTCCGGAATTCCTTTGAAAATATCTGAAAAGCTCAATAACGGCGGTGATCCCATTAAACTTGAGACCATCAGTGGTGATATCTTCTTCAGAAAATCAAGCGTAAATTAAGGATCTGAAAAACAATCCTGCTATAAGCCTTAAGTATGAGTAAAGGCAGAAGGCGGAAGGCAGAAGGCGGAAGGGTTGTAATTTGGGGTTCTGTTTTATAGAAAAATTTAAATAATCCATAACTGAAAATAGAGCTGTCAGGGATGCAACTATAGATAAATACCAGCGTCTTTAGAAAAATTTTGTAACCCTTGTATGGTTGCGGCGTTATCAGAACTGAAACCAAATTGATAAAAACTTTCTAATAATCATTCATGATATGAAATTTACTATCCTAAAAAGAATCATACTCTCCCTTATATTGATTTTATTTGGTACAAGCATATATGCGCAGAAAACTGATTCTGTTATAGTAAAAAGAACTTATACGACTGCATTTACAAAGACAGAACCGGTAATTGACGGATTGGGGAATGATGAATGCTGGAATCTTGTTGATTGGACAAACAATTTTATTCAATCTCAGCCTGTTGAAAATAAACCTCCTTCCCAGCAGACAGCTTTTAAGATACTTTATGATAATGATAACATCTATATGTTTGTACGTTGTTATGATACTGAACCTGATAAGATCAGTAAAATCATGTCGCGCAGAGATAATTTCAGCGGAGATATGATCTTTGTTGAGTTCGACAGTCACTTCGATAAGCAGACAGATTACCTGTTCGCAGCTTCTGCTTCAGGTGCAAAAAGCGATGCAGCAATGTCAGAGGACGGGAATAATGAGGATGACAACTGGAATCCAATCTGGTATATGAAGACTTCAGTTGATGATAAAGGATGGTCTGCTGAAATGAAAATTCCCTTAAGCCAGCTTCGTTTTGATAAAAACAGCTCACAGACCTGGGGACTTCAGGTAACACGTGCTATTTTCCGTTTACAGGAACGTTCCCAGTGGCAATATATTCCAAAAGGATCACCGGGGGTAATACATTTATTTGGTGAATTGCATGGAATAAACAACATAAAGCCAAAACACCAGATCGAACTAATGCCCTATACTGTAGCCCGTACAGAAAGATTCCAGAAAATTGAAGGAGATCCTTTTAACACTGGCAAATTATCAAAGATATCTGCAGGACTTGACGGGAAAATAGGTCTTTCCAATAATTTTACACTTGATTTCACCATTAATCCAGATTTTGGCCAGGTTGAAGCTGATCCGTCTGAAGTAAACCTTACGGCATTTGAATCTTATTTTTCTGAAAAACGACCCTTTTTCATTGAGGGCCAGAATATTTATCAGTTTGTGCCAGATCAGACAATAGTTATTCATAATATGTATTCCGACAATTTGTTTTACTCACGCAGAATTGGAAGATATCCACAATACTATCCTTCTGTCGGAGACGGAGTACATGTTAAAATGCCTGAATCCACGACAATTCTTGGTGCAATGAAGTTATCGGGAAAAACTAAGAAAGGGCTGTCTGTTGGTATTCTTGAAAGTGTCACGTCGAGTGAATCCGCTTTGATTGACAGTGCCGGTTACAGGAGAAAAGAAACTGTAGAGCCACTCACGAATTACTTCGTAGGAAGAATCCAACAGGACTTTAATAAAGGTCAGACTATTCTTGGCGCTATTTTCACCTCGGTAAACAGAAATATTAAATCAACAAATCTCGATTTTCTTCACACTGCAGCTTATACTGCAGGAATTGACTTTCAGCATAACTGGAAAGACAGAACCTGGTATTTATCAGGAAATGCGGAATTCAGTGATGTAAAAGGTTCAGCACTTTCAATAACGCAAACACAGACTTCATCGGCCCGTTATTACCAGAGGCCAGACGCGAAATATCTTTCGGTTGATTCGACCCTCACGTTCCTTCCTGGTTATGGAGGAACGGTAAAATTCGGGAAAACAAGCAAAAAGAGATTGCAATTTGAAACTTGTGTAATTGTACGATCCCCCGGTCTTGAATTCAATGATATTGGCTATATGAGATACTCAGATGTAATTTACCAGGGCAACTGGATGGGCTATTATCTCCGAAATCCATTCTGGATATTCAATAATTTATTTCTTAATACAAATTACTGGATGTATTTTAACTTTGGCGGCCAACTTTTATCGAGAAACTATAATACTAATTTTAATGCCCAGTTCAAAAATAAATGGCAGATCAATGGACAGTTCAACAGACAAAGTGAAAATATTTCTACAACTTTGTTACGTGGTGGTCCGTCGTTTATTTTGCCTGGTAATCAGAGTTTTAATTTGAACATTAATTCTGACAGGTCAAAAAAACTCAATTTTTTCATTGGTAATTATCACGGTTCGGGTAATGCTAACAGCATGACCGGTCATGAATACTATGGCGAGATAAATTACCGGCCATCTAACTCAATTTCAATCTCTGTTGATCCTGATTACGGAATTCAGAATACTGAAATGCAATACGTAAGTACGGTAACGAGTCATGGACAACCTGTTTATCTGTTTGGTAAATTGAACCAAAAGACATTAAGCTTCACTTTCAGAATTAACTATACAATTAATCCTGAGCTTAGTATTGAATATTATGGACAGCCTTTTGTTTCGGCAGGAAAATATTCAGCGTTCAAAAAAGTCACTGCTCCGGATGCAGGCAGATTCAGGGAAAGATTTTCTGAATATACTCCGTCAGAACTTAGTTACGATCCCGCAAGCAGCACCTATAACGTTAGTGATGGTGGAAACTACTCCTTCGGGAATCCCGATTTTAATTTCAGACAGTTCCGCTCTAATCTTGTTATTAGATGGGAATATTTGCCGGGATCAACACTGTACCTGGTCTGGTCACAGGGTAAGACGAGTACTGATACCAACGGTATGTTTTCCTATGGTAGCGATGTGAAAGATCTGTTCAGGGTAATGGGACAAAATGTGTTTCTTATAAAACTGTCGTATTGGTTTAATTTGTAGGCACCCCCTGCCGCTTCAAGGCTGTCCCCCTAAAAGGGGGGCAGGGGGGCCGACCTCTGCCGGTAGTGGATTCTTTATCTCTTGAAAGTTCTGCTCGTCAGATACCCAATCAATGAGTACACCGCTCCTATTATCAGTAACATGAATACAAAGTTCATGAGGGTATCACTGACCGAATGCGACCTGCCATCTATATCAAGAAAACTCCAGACAGCGAAAATAATTCCGAAAACAAATATTATCCAGCCAATTAATGATGCAGGGATAAAAAATATGCCGCTTCTCTTAAACCATGGAAAGTTCATCTTAACGAGTTTTTAAAGTGAATACATTACTAATACTACAAAAGCAAATGCGATAACCATAATGTTTAACCAGACAGCCTGCAGAAAAGTTGCGGACTTCGGTGATCCGGACAAAAAGTATATTTTCCTGATGCTGTATGAATTTATTATTATCAGAACAAGTGGTGATACCAGGAAGAATACAATTGATACAAATTTGTTTTGTGCTGTCATTTCATGCATATTTGATAACAGAGTTGTTCCCGGCATATAAATACTTTTCATTACAAGCATGAGAACTATAAACGCAGGAACGCTCAGCCACCATAGGCTTACAACAGATTTGTCCGTTGCATTAACAATTGCATCTGCAAGCATATCCTCATGTTTTAAATGAGGGATTTCGGGTTTCGACATTTCAGTTAATTTCATTTCAAAATTGTCATTTTTCATACCAATAATGTTAAAAGTTAAAATTGGTTGCATTTTTTTCGAAGCGTTTAAGTTGCAGTTTCACCTTTTGTTGTGAAAGATTATCTTAAATTCTGTTCCGGCTGTCTCTTTGTTCCTGAAGCTGAAAGAGAATCCATGATTTGTAAGAATCTCCTGGACAAGAGTCAACCCAATTCCCTGTCCGCCTGGTTTTGTTGAAAAGAAAGGCGTAAATAACTTTTCTGATACTTCCTTTGATAAACCTGTGCCATCGTCCTCGAATATTACAGTTGCAGGATTTTTCTGAGTTGTTATTTTCAAATGTCCATTTACAGGAACTGCTTCCTTTGAATTCTTGATAATGTTAAGAAAGACCTGTTCCATCTGGCTCCTATCCGCATTAATCAAAGGGATGGCACTATCCAGATTCTTCTCTACAGCAATATTTTTTTCTTTCAATTCGGCACTATAAGACTCAATAACCAGCGAAATTGATTCATTAAGATCCATTTCTTCTTTATCAGGAGCTGGCAGCTTAACAACATTTGAAAAGTTCTGCATGAATCTGTTCATCTGGTAGTTGCGTTGTATGGCGACACCAAGCATCCTGATTATATCATCCTTCTCATTTACTGCAAATGTTTCAGGATTCGACTGGATACTTGTCATGATTGAGTTTACTGACCCGACAGTATTATTTACTTCATGTGCCATCATTCTGATCAGTTTTCCATAAGCCTCTTTCTCTGCTCTTTTTATTTCTTCAGTGAATTCTTCTATTAAATAGAAAGGATGTTTAAATCCATGATCCATAAAAAATAATTTATGGCAAAGATATTTCTGACCATCTGCCAGAACAACTAATTGTTTTTCTTCATACGCTATCTTCGCAATTTCAGCAGAAAGATTGCTGTTAAGTTCTGTAAGGTATTTACCTTTAAAGCTTTCCTCTTTAATGCCAAGAGATTTTGTCGCAGCTTTATTTATCTCCATTATCCTGTCATCCAGATCCATCATTACGATTCCGAGAGGAGATGATTCTATCAGAAGATCGAGAAAATGATTCTTTTCTCTTACCGACAGCCTCTCCTCACGGAGACGGTTAATCATCGAATTATACACCTCGATAATATTATCGATATCGCTGTTTCCTGTTTTGACAAGGGTAATGTTAAAATCGCCCTCTTTAAGCAGATTAAGGCTTCTTCCGATACTGTTGATAGGCTTGAGTGACCTCATCATCATCCATATCGTAATTCCATACAATACAGGTATTACAAATTCGGAAGTGATGAGAAGAAACGGGTTATTTTTGTGGAAAGAATATATTGCCAGCACAAGAAATAGGGAGAAGACGAGCGTCAGCCATATCAGTGTCCATTTCTTACTCATTCTTATCTGTTTGTATTCCGTGTTTTTCCATTTTCCGGTATAATGTAGCCCTGCCTATGCCAAGCTTTTCTGCCGTTCTTGACAGATTACCCCGGCATTCTTCAATTGTACTGATAATCATCTGTTTCTCCATTTCATCCAGAGTATGGGATGAGTTTTCAGGAATTTTGACCCGGGAGTTGTGCCGTAATAAAATCTTCAGATTTTATCTGGTCACCTTTTGTAAGCAACAGACTTCTCTCAATTATGTTTTTCAGTTCCCTGACGTTTCCGGGCCAGGCTTGTTCGCAAAGCCATTCGCTTGCTGCCATTGACAATGATTTTGCCGGTAACGAATATGCCTTTACTGCATTATTTATAAAATACTCTGCAAGGACAGGTATGTCGCTTATCCTTTTACGTAAAGGAGGTACTTCGATCTGAATGAGATTAATACGATACAGCAGGTCTTCTCTGAATGATCCCTTCTTGACCTGCGAGTAAAGATTATGGTTTGTGGCGGACAGTACTCTAACATCAACAGTTATGCTGTTGGGGTCACCCAATCGTTCAAAAGTCTGATCCTGAAGTACTCTTAGCAATTTAACCTGTGAAGTAAAATTTAGATCACCAATTTCATCGAGGAAGATGGTGCCTTTATTTGCTTTTTCAAATCGTCCTGCATGGTCGCTTTTGGCATCAGTAAAAGCGCCTTTACGGTAACCGAACATTTCTGATTCAAACAGGCTGGCAGGAATGCCACCCAGGTTGACTTTTACGAAGGGGTTGTTTTTCCTTGTACTGAATTGATGAATTGCAGAAGCAATCAATTCTTTACCTGTTCCGCTTTCACCTGTTATTAAAACCGGAGCATGAGTCGTAGCAACCCTTTTAATTATGTCAAGAATCTCAATCAGTTTTGGGTCATTTCCGATAATAGACTCAAATTCAGTTGGTCGTTCAGATTTATACGAGCTTGTCTGTCTATAATCCACTGAACTGATATCGTTTGACAAGCTTATGGATGTTTCAATTATCTTTAGTAATTGTACATTATTCCATGGTTTGGTAACAAAATCCGATGCGCCAAGTTTTATTCCCTGAACTGCAAGCTCAACTGAGCCCCAGGCTGTGATTAGGATAACCGGTACAAGAGGTTTAAGTTTTTTTATTCTTTTCAGAAGTTCAATTCCTTCGTCTCCGTTTATAGATAAAGAGAAATTCATGTCAAGCAAAACCAGGGAGAAGTCTGATTCTTCTATATACCTTGTAATATCTTCCGGCTTTGATGCAAAGAATGGAGTGTAAGCGGCTTTACTCAATAAGTATCCGAGGGAACTTCTTACGGCATCATCATCATCACAAACTAGTATGCGGTGTGATTTTATCATAGCTGACGAAAGTACTAACTTATTCTGTTTTCAGGGCAATTGCAGGCCGTATTTTTGATGCGATAGTTGCAGGTATCCACGTACTTAAAAAAACAAGTATGATCATAGACACAACGCTTATAACAATTGACTGCAACAAAACACCTGGCTCGAGTGGTCTCCCTTCACTGACGAGGATTGGGATCTGGAGAACGATTAGAAGAACAATCAATAGTCCTGTTCCTGCAATTACAAGGTTTTCAGTGATCAGAAGGCGTTTAATTCCATCTCCTGTTGACCCGAGTGCGCGTTTAATGCCTATCTCATGGATCCGAAGGTTAGTATTATACCATAATATTCCGATCGTGCCAAGAAAAATATTGGTGAGAACAAACAATGCAATTATTACTGTAAGGTAGTTTCTCTGATAGCTTTCATTATTCAGCTGCAAGCGCATATTATCAAGAGAATTCAAACTGCTTATAGTCCAGCTATCAGGATTAAGAGTGGAATAAACCTGGCTTTCAGCTATAGCCAGCATATCGCTGGTTTTATTCTCTTTTGTACGTATAAGCACTGAAGTCTGCCAGTTTGAACCTGCCTTAACTGAATCCTTTAAAATGAAAGCTGCAGGGCTTGGTTCTTCAATATCATTTCGTTTGAACCTTTCAACAACTCCAATAATTTCATAGTTTGTTATAATTTTAGATCTATAATTTTTTTCGTACATTCTTGCACCCACTGCATTGCCTTTGAAGTATTTGTCATTGACTTCCTTAGATATGATAATGGAGCGAACTGCTTTCCCTAAATCCGTTTCATCGAACCATCTTCCTTTCAGAGGAACTATTTTCATTACCTTTCCATAATCGATATCTACTTCACGGTTGGCCATACCTATTTCAGTGCTGTCGTGATTGAATCCACGAGTGCTTATGCTGTAATTGTATGGTACAGCATTAGCACTGATTGATACCGACTCAACAAATGAGTTTGAAGCAAATACTTTTTTAAGATTCTGAAATGATACCTCAGCTATTTTTTCGGGTTCCGGGTTCTTTTTGGTTATATCCACAAGGATTACATTATGTGTGTCGTAACAGTTTTTAATACGATAGACTGCTAGCATATTAACCAGGTAAAGAGTCAGGTTGACCAATACAAATGAGATCATAAACAGTTCTATGAAAACAAGGATATTGCGTCGTTTGTTATTCCATATAGTTTTAAAAAACAAGCGTATCATAATTCACCTCCTTTCAGATAAACAGAGGGTTTCATCCTCGATAGACTGACTGCCGGAAGGAAACCTGAGAGAAGGCCAAAAATCAGACATGCTATAAGAGCGCCAGCAAACACTATGAAATTGAACGAAAAGGATAATGGAACGCTATTCATAAAATCCAGACTAAGAGTTAGCGAATTTCCAAAAATGGCGACCACTATATATGAGAGTATGATACCAATTAAGCCGCCTGCAAGGGTCATAAGGATATTTTCGAACAAAAATTGTCCGCGTAAGACTTTGCTTGCCGCACCAAAAGATTTTCTGACTGCAATTTCTTCTCCTCGTTCATGAATACGCGCAAAGTTCAGAGCCATCAGATTAATTGCCGGAAGGAGAATAAATGCAAGCGCGTACATTAGATATTTGAAGATGCTGATGCCTGTAGAATATTCTTCAGGATCACTATACCCCACCATCATTTTTTCAATCTGCGAATATGGTCCCGATAGAAAAATAGCTCGTGTGGTATCTGCAGCATCCAGACGCGACACCATGTCCTGAACTTCATTTCTTATAATTTTAAACTTTTTTGAGGAACTTTTAAATGCAACCTTGTAACCTCCAATATAATCATCAAAATCTGCGCCTTTCGTCAGTGTATAAGGAAAGTAAAGGTCACCCAATGCATTCTGGTCTGTTTTGGGAGGATCCTCAACAACGCCTGTAACAATCAGATTCATAGATGTATACTTAATTGTCTTGCCAAGAACATTTTCTTCTGCACCAAAAAGAAGTTCTTTCAGCGATTTTGTGATAACTGCCAGATTCGCGCCTTTTGTTACTTCCTCATCAGTATACGGTCTTCCCTGGAGAAACTTATAGCTGAAAATATTCCAATATTCAGCATCGGTCTGATTCTGTAGCTTCTTCTGGTATTTACCGTTAAAGATGAATTCCCAGGAATTAGGTCCGCAGTATATCGAAATTATATCAGCACTCTTTGTTTCTTTTAAATGCTCCTCAGCAAGCATCTTACCTATCGATCCTTCACTAAAACCATCACTCTTCTTGCCTTTATGTGTTTCTACGGTTTTAATTCTCTGGCAAAAGATAATCTGATTGAGATCTTTTTCAGGACCAGACCCGCTTGTTATCTTTGATATTGTCATGCTGAAAATCATGACAAACATGATCGTCAGGCTTATGCCGAACAAACTCAGAAAAGTGAACAGCTTACTCTGCATTGCCACCTTCATGAATATTTTAAAATAGTTTTTTAACATCTTTTTATCGTTTGTATTTTATTGTTTGTCGTTTGTCGTGCCACAATCCGAGAACTCATAACTCCCCTTGCTTCCACCCCCAACCCCCCAAGGGGGGCTTAAAATCTGAGTCATTTGTAAGCTTTGTATCTTAATCTAAAACTCCTTTGTGAACCTTTGTGCTTCCTTTGTGTCCCTTCGTGGTTAATGGATTTATTTGCTCATCCTTAACCTTAACCTTAACCTTAACCTTAACCTTAACCTTAACCTTAACCTTAACCTTTACCTCAATCAGCCCACCAACCTCCCATCAAACAACCTCACAATTCGGTGGGTGGATTTTGCGAGCATTTCATCATGGGTAACCATTACTATAGTTGTACCCTTTTTGTTAAGATCAGCCAGAATATCCACAACTTCATGGCCTATTTTACTATCGAGGTTCCCGGTAGGCTCATCAGCCAGAATTATCTTCGGGTCTCCTGCCACTGCACGTGCTATAGCTGCACGCTGACACTGACCTCCCGAAAGTTGTCCCGGATAATGTGACATCCTGTTTGTGAGTCCGACTTTTTCGAGCGCTTCCATAACTCGTTTTTTGCGTTCGCTTGCTGGTGTTTTTCTATAGATAAGAGGCAATTCAACATTGTCGTAAATGTTTAGTTCCTTGATAAGATGAAAACTCTGAAAGATGAAACCGACAAGCTGATTTCTCATCCTGGCGGTCTTTTTATCCTCATAGGTTAGAATATCCTGCTTATCAAGAGCAAGTTTTCCATTATCAGGTTCATCGAGCAAACCGATTATATTCAGCAATGTGCTTTTTCCACACCCTGAAGGACCCATCACAGAAACAAATTCGCCTTCTTTGACATCAAAATTTATATTATCAAGGGCAAGTGTTTCGATCTCTTTTGTTCTATAGACTTTACTTATGTTTTCGAGTTTGATCATTGTGCTTTTAATAAAATGATTACTATTCTTATTTTTTAAATAAAACCCATTAACCGCAAAGTTCGCTAAGGTTTGCGCAAAGATCGCAAAGACCCTATTTATAAAACTTTTACTTTGCGCCCTTTGCGCCTTCTTTGCGTGCTTTGCGGTTAAATAGAAACTATTTTTTTACTTTAATTTCTTCTCTGGTATACTTCTCTCCAATATCAGTCAGTATCACCTTCTCTCCTTCTTTCAAACCGTCAAGAACCTCTACATAGTCAAAATTTGAATCACCAAGCAAAATTTTAGTCCTGTAAGCTTTATTCCCTCTTACTACATACATCTCTTTATATCCACGATCCTTATAGTAAGGCCCGTTAGGAAGCCGCAAGACTTTGTCCTTTTTTGAAATAATGACCCTGATTTCCAGCTGCTGAGAAGGACGAAGGTTTGTGATATCTCCTTTATCGATCCTTATAATGCATTCCATCATTCCCTGGGTGATTGCAGGCATTATATTCTCGATTGTTCCTTTAAGGTCTTTATCCTGGTTTCTGATGTCAACTTCCTGACCTGATACTACCCGCCCTGCCCAGGCATTGCTTATATTTCCCTTAAGTTTATAACTTGAAAAATCAGCAACGCGTGCGATCTGCTGTCCTTCAGATACTGAAGCTCCTGGTTGATCAATCACCCAGCTTAAATCACCATGAAATGGAGCTTTAACATAAGCCTGGTCAACAAGATCCTTTGCTTTGATTATCTTATTCTTCTCAATGTTAATTTCAGTTTCGAGCTCTCTGATCCCGTTGTTTCTCGAATTTACCTGGTTATTAAAATTATATTGTGCCTGGCTGTTCTCCAGTTGCTCAATTTCCCATGCGGTTTTTGCTTTTTTTACATCAGAAGCAGGACTACCTCCCATTTTATTAAGTGTAACCTCCCCGTCATACTCCAATCTTGCATTTTCAACTTTTATTTCTTTAATTTTTCTGCTGAATTCAAAGTCTTCCCTTAGCTGCTGCAATTCAATTTTAAGCTTATCAATGCGAATATTTTCCAGAGCCAGTTCATTTGTCAAGAGGTTAAGATCATTCTCCGCAAGTTTATTATTGAGTATCAGCAGAGTATCTTTCGGAAATACCTTATCACCCGGATTCTTAATGATTTTCACAATATTGCTCTTGAATGGTGAAGTAATTATTTCTTCATAAGCAGGGATTACAGTTCCGGAACCCTGCACAGTAATCTGAATATCCCCGTTGTCAGAAATTCCTGTTGCTACTTGTGAAAGGCTTACTCCTGGTATAAAAACACTTTTAAGGAAAATGACAATTAAAAGAGGGACTATTATAATTATTGAAATAACACCAATCTGTCTGATAAGTAATTTTCTCTTATGCTCTTTTGAAACAGGACGATCCATAAGTGTGATTATATTATTTATTGGTAAATAAGATACAAGACTTATGCCACTAATATAAACCTCATGTTATCAGATATTTGAGAATTTTATGTATTGAATTAGTGTATCAGAATGAGACAGGGGAGGACAATCTTCCCCACCATTGAGCCCCCCTTCCCCCCTAAAGGGGGGTCAATTCCCAGTATTAAAATGAATTCTTTAATGGGTACAGAATTAGGCCCCCTTTAGAGGACAGCCGCGAAGCGGCAGGGGGCTCTTTCAGTGACAACGAATTACGCTGCGTGGTATTTCTATTGTGCTTTGTGGTCAAAAAACTTATTTATCAGCGCCATTTAGGGAGAGGTAATCTATAGCAAGAACGGTATCCCCATCCTCTTATAATTATTTTCCGCAAGAGGATTGTAACTTATGTATTCAATCGGTATTTTTTTGTTAATACCATGAACAAATTTTTCAATTGCATTCTTATTTTCTTCAGTATCAGTTATATTGGGTATCAATGGGATGCGCACAAAAATTGATTTACCCGATTTTGAAATATATTCAAAGTTTTCTTTGATGGTATCATTGGATTTTCCTGTATAATGCAGATGCTTAACTTTGTCAAAGATCTTCATGTCAATTATGAAAAGATCCACATATTCTGATATGCGATCGATTGTTTCTATTTCACAGTAAAGACTTGTTTCAATTGCCGTATTAATATTCTTACTATTACAGGCTTTAAGAATCTCTGTAGCAAAACCCGACTGATAAAGAGGTTCGCCCCCGGTTAAAGTAACACCACCCCCAGATTGATTGTAGTATAAAATATCTTTTTCAATCTCTGATACGATATCGGTTACACTTATTGATGATCCGGTAAATTGCATAGCCCCGGTGGGACAAACTTTAACACAATCACCAGATAAGGTACAGAGTGTACGATCAATATTTATATATGTATCAGCGTTTTGCACAAGATTTAATGCAGAAGCAGGACAACTCTGAGCACACTGCCCACAAGCTATACAAAGGCTCTGGTCGTACCAGATAGCAATGTCTGAAGTTATTCCTTCAGGACTGTGACACCAGACACAATTAAGCGGACAGCCTTTCAGAAATACTGATGTACGTATTCCGGGTCCGTCATGGACTGAAAACCTTTTTATTTTAAAGATGGTTCCGGTAGTATCAGATTTCTCCATGTGTGGTTCTCTTTATTATCTCATCCTGAAAATCTCCGGCAAGTTCAGTGAAATACGCTGTATAACCTGCTACTCTTATTGTCAGTCCTCTGTATGATTCCGGATCAGCCTTAGCTTTTATCAGTTCACTGGTCGTTACAACGTTGAATTGAACATGATTAACAGGTAAGGCAACGAATGACTTTAAAAGTGAGGTAAATTTCTCCCTGTCACCGGAATTGTCAAACAATGAAGGAAGAAATTTCATATTCAGAAGCGAACCATTTGTTGCAAGGTTGGAATGAAGCCTGCTCACAGAATTCAAAACCGCTGTCGGCCCTTGCTTGTCACGTCCGTACATTGGTGACATGCCACCGTCTGCGAGAGGTGTACAGGCAAGCCTGCCGTCAGGAGTCGCTCCTACATTCTGTCCCATTGGAACATGTGCAGAAACAGTATAAAGCCCCATATGAAATCCTCCACCCCTGTAGTTCCGGTACTGTCGAAGTCTACCGGCAAAATATTCACCCATTCCTCCCCGGTTTCATCAACCCAGGCAATATCATTTCCATATTTTGGTGCCCTGTTTATACAATTCTGCCTCAATTGTTCATTATCCTTAAAATTTTCACGCAACGCGTTCAGGAAATATCTTCCTTTTTAACAGACTTATCATCAAAAACCAGTTTTCTGATCACAGCCAGACTGTCAGCAATATTTGCAACCTGGATAGCCTGGATTCCTGACATATTATACTTAGCTCCCCCTGATGTAACATCTTTCCCGTTAGCAAGGCAATCATCAACAACACTTGACAGGAAAGGCGATGGCAAATGAAGCTGATGTTATTTTTCAACTACATCGCAGGCAAGACCATTTTATCAATAAAAAAGTCGATTTGTTTCCGGTATGCATTTCGAATGCCGGATAATCGTTGTAATTCTCAAGCGAACCTGTTTTCAAGCCAGTCTGTTTCCCGGAAATCATGCATACACCATCGTTAAGTGTCAGTTCCAGCACTTTCACAAGGTTAAACATTGCAGCATCGCTCCATCCAAGATAATTACCCTGTGTGCTGAGTTCCACACAACCAACCAGTGCATAATCAATACAATCATTATTTTGATTCCAATTGTCTTTAAAGCAGGTATGATGCTTTCATCATTTACTATCTGAGGCATTCCATTTCCCAGACCGATTACACGGCTGCATTCTCCAATAAATTTATCAGGTGAATTCCTATGAAGACGGGAAGTGAGATTCGGTTGTGGAAGCCTTAAATGATCCTGTGTTTTGAGAATGAGATAAGAAAGTTCATTTGTGGCATCATCACCGTTTAGCGTTTGACCGCCAATTGTTACATTGAAGCCTATGGGAAAGCCTGCGAAATATTTTGCACTTTGCGCATTGCGCATATAAACGATCTGATTGAATTTAATGAATAATGCATTGAGCAATTCTAATGCTTTTTCACTGTCAATTCTGCCGGATTCAATATCCTGTTTATAAAAAGGATATAAATATTGATCCAATCTTCCGGGAGAAAATGACGAAGCATTGGATTCCATTTGCAGAATTACAAACAAAAACCAGATCGATTGGAGTGCTTCCCTGAAGGTCTCAGGAGGGTTGTCAGAAAGTTTCCTGCATGCATAGCCGATGTCTTCAAGATTTGATCTTAGCATAACATCCTTCTGATCCTTTGCCATATCATAAGCTAAAACACTATACCGGCTGATAAACCCCGATGCAGCCTCAAGTGCAATACCTACACCGGTATAAAAGGCTTTCAAATTGTCAGGGGCAGTTTCAAGATGATCATTGACTGTTTTAAGCAATCCTGAGGGGCCGTATCTTAGCCAGTCTTCAACTTTCGGACAGATATGTCCCTGGGCATGATCTTTCTGATTAATTTTTACAACCTTTTCTATGGACGAAATTTCCTCTCCGTATTGTTTGTAAATATCATCTTCGAGTGTTTTTCCCGCGCCAGAAAGGTTCAATCATATTCCTGAAATAAACAGCATCTTCCTTTCTTACGTTAAATGGATCCTGAGGTCTTTCATGCAGTGTATCAATTTCTTTCAGCAGCCAGTTTATGCCCGCTTCGGGGAACATCACACCTGCCCTGTTGTCGGGTGTGCGGTTTCCAACAATAAGTTCCTCAGGATCAATTGCAATTGGCATCTTCACAAGAGATTCTGCAAGTGCCTTCGCACGTTTAATATTGACAGGCAGAGACTCATTCTCCTTATATATACGGGTAATTATTTTAGCCTGTGCAATTGAAAGATATCGCTCCGAATTCAGAGTCTTATTCTTTAGTGAAAGAATTCTTGGAGTGGGTTTAAGATTTTGGATTTCCAGTGCCATTCAATTATAATTCAGAACTGCCTAAATTAGGAAAAGAAATCTGATAAATTGCCCCCCTGCCCCCCTAAAGGGGGGTTAATTTTGTTAAAATAATTTGACTTTAAATAAACAGCATATCATACCGTACAATGGTGTGGCTCTGATAAACAATTTGGAGACCACAGGGTCATGCCATGGCTTAACCCTTACGATAACTTGGGTATATCTCCGAATTTACCCCCCTTTAGGGGGGCACGGGGGCGCTGGGGGTTATTTATAAGAATCTATATGCACGCTCTTCACCGACCTTCCTGATGGATCATTCAGGTTTTTAAATGATGCATCCCAGGCAATAGCTTCAGGAGTGCTGCATGCCACTGAGGGAACTGATGGTACACATAATGCAGCGGAATCCGAAGGGAAATGCTCGGTAAAAATACACCTGTAGAAATATTCTTCCTTCGACATTGGTGGATTTATCGGAAAACGATACTTTGCATTTGCAAGCTGATCGTCCGTCACTTCCTGTGAAGTAAGAGCTTTCAGCGAATCGATCCAGTTGTAGCCGACTCCATCGGAGAACTGTTCTTTCTGTCGCCATGCAACACTTGCAGGGAGATAATCTTCGAAAGCTTTTCTCAGGACCCATTTTTCCATGCGATCCTTGGTAATCATCTTATCTTTTGGATTCAGGCGCATTGCAACATCCATAAACTCTTTATCCAGGAACGGAACACGTCCTTCCACGCCCCATGCTGCCAGAGATTTATTTGCACGGAGGCAATCATATAAGTGGAGTTTGCTGATTTTCCTTACCGTTTCTTCGTGCAGAGCTTCCGGAGACGGGGCCTTGTGGAAATAGAGATAGCCTCCGAAAATTTCATCAGCACCTTCCCCCGAGAGAACCATCTTCACTCCCATCGATTTGATCACTCTTGCAAGCAGATACATCGGCGTTGAAGCTCTTATTGTTGTCACATCGTATGTTTCAATGTGGTAAATAACATCTCTTAATGCATCGAGACCTTCCTGAACAGTAAAGTTGATTTCATGATGAATGGTGCCGATATGCAGAGCTACTTTCCGTGCTGCAGCAAGATCAGGAGAGCCTTCGAGTCCAACAGCAAAAGAGTGCAATTGCGGCCACCATGCTTCACTTTTGTCCTGCGACTCAATTCTCTTTGGTGCAAATTTCTTTGCTATTGCTGATACTATTGAAGAATCAAGCCCCCCGGAAAGAAGAACACCATAAGGAACATCCGACATAAGCTGACGGTGTACAGACGCTTCAAGAGCATCCCTGAGATCTTCAATGCTGGTTTCATTATTTTTAACCGCAGAATAGTCCATCCAGTCGCGTTTATACCATTTTGTCATGACCCCCTCTTTGCTGTAGAGATAATGACCTGGCAAAAACTCCTGGATCTTATTGCAGACTCCTTCAAGAGCCTTTAGTTCAGAGGCAACATAAAAATTACCAAAGGAATCCCATCCAATGTAAAGAGGTATTATTCCAATATGATCACGGGCAATAAAATAGCAATCTTTCACTCTGTCATACAGAGCGAAAGCAAAAATCCCATTTAGTTCCTCAATGAAAGCCGGACCTTTATCCTGATAAAGAGGAAGTATCACCTCACAATCTGAATGTGTCTGAAATTCATATGTTTTTTCATACCGTTTTCTGATTTCCTGGTGATTGTAGATCTCGCCATTTACGGCAAGTATCAGATTGCAATCTTTGCTGTATAATGGCTGTTTACCTGATTGCGGATCGACAATCGATAACCTTTCGTGTGCAAGGATAGCCTTCTCACAATAAAATATCCCTGACCAGTCCGGTCCGCGATGCCTGACTTTCTTCGACATTTTGAGGACTGTTGCCCTTAACTCCATATGATTGACTTTCAGATCAAATACTCCGACTATTCCGCACATACTGATTCCTTTAATATTTATTTAATAGTTGAGAAAAACAGAAGCTTAAGGTGCAAAGCTAATAATATTTTTTTAACCATTATTCAATATGAAATAAAATGTGTTGCAAAAAGTAATTTAATTAAGTAAATAATTGTATTAACTGAATAAATGATATCTAATACCTGTGTTTGATAAATATTATTAATATGACAAAAATCATGAAAAAGGATTGAAAAGTACAAATATTTGAATTTCGTAGGTTCCTGTTTCATTTTAGTTACTATAAGGAAACCTTGCTCAGTGTAACCACTCAACTATTGCCATACATTGGATATCCTCGCACCTGAAATGCTATAAATTGTATCAATGAAATAATTCCTGAAGCTATACGCACGTAATGGGAATAAGTGCTTAAAAATTAACAAAGCGGCAGAGAGTAGCCAGAGGATACATGGAATAGAAGAGTGCTTTAAAGCCAGGATTATAAACGATATTTAAAATAATCGTAATTATTCTTCGTTTTCCCCTTTAATAAACATATCTATCAGCATGAAACTCAATTTAAATTTAATTTAATGCTAAAAATATCAAGTCTGTCAGTAACCATACTATTTAGTATTACTCTATTGTCGTGCAGGCAATCGCAAACAAACCATACCAAAACTAATTCAAATGCAAGACTTGAAGTTTTGTATTTTCACGTTACAGAACGTTGCCCTGCTTGCCTTGCAATAGAAAATAATACAAAAAAGGTACTTGATGATAACTTTAAAAATCAAATGGACAACGGAATAATAGAATTTACTTCTTACAACATTGATGAAAAGATAAATAAATCACTGGTTGAAAAATACCAGATCAGTTATTTAACACTTTTGCTTATAAAATCAGATGGTACAAAAACAGATTTCACTAATACTGCATTTCAATATGCAGATACTAAACCGGCAAAATTTGAAGAATTGCTAAAAGCCGAAATAGATAAAAATCTTAAGTAAAAATGGAATTTTTACAAAGTCTGTTAAACAATACTCAGGCTCCGTTTCTTTATGCTCTTTTATTAGGACTATTAACTGCAATAAGTCCTTGTCAGTTAGCAACAAACATCACTGCAATAGCATATATCAGCAAAGATATTGAAAATAAAAAGCGGATATTTGCAAATGGGTTGTTTTACGCTCTGGGAAATGCTGTAGGATATTCATCAATAGGATTAATTCTGTTTTTTGGTGCAAGTAAATTTCATGTTTCAAAAATTCTTATCTCCAACGGGAAAACTTTAATTGGCATTTGGCTTATAATTATCGGTATTTTAATGCTTGATCTCATTAAAATAAAATTACCGACCTTTCAAAGATTATCCGAAAAAATTCAGGAAAGACAAGACAGAGGGAAGAAATTAAATGCTTCTTTGCTGGGATTTCTTTTCTCAATAACATTTTGCCCCTATAATGCAGTTTTGTTTTTTGGTATGCTGATACCTTTAACAATTACAAGTGTTTTTGGTTTATTTTTGCCCTTAGTTTATTCCTTATCCTCGGGTTTTCCTGTTATCATTGTAGCCTATTTATTAGCTTTCAGCATTTCCGGAATAGGGAACTTCTATAATAAAATGAGGGCATTCCAAAAATGGTTCAATAGGATTGTTTCAATTCTGTTCATTGCTGTAGGATTGTATTTCCTTGTTATCAGATTTTTTTAAAATAAGATGCGTTATTCAAGAGAATTAAAGAAAATTAGTGTTATTAATTGACAATTTCAGATCGTTAACATTATGAAATATATTTTATCAGTTTTTCTTTTCTCGTTATTTATCTTCCCCTTGAGAGCACAAGCGCAAAAGAATAGCTTACATGGGAAAATTCTTGATTCTGGACAAAATGCACTTCCAGGAGCAAACGTAATTATTGTAGGCACAAAATATGGTGCAAATTCCAACGAATCAGGTGAATATCTTTTTAATCAGATTCCGGCCGGTAACGTGAAAGTGCAGGCTTCATTTGTTGGTTTTAAAACTATAACTGTTGATTTTGACGTTCATCCGGGGCAAAATTATCTTAATCTGGTGTTAGAGAACAATGCCATTAACATGGAAGGTGTTACTGTGACATCCCAAAAAAGGACCCAACAGATTTTAGATGTACCTATTACCATGAGCGTTATTGATTCCAAAATGATAACAGACAACCACATCACCGAACTTGATAAACTATCGGAATTTGTTCCGGGATTGCAGATCAGAATGCAGGGTACAGATCGTCCAAGCTTTATAATTCGTGGAATTAATAGTGACGAGGTAAGTCCGGCTGATCCTCCAAGAATTTCAGTTTTCTATAACGATGTTCCAATCAGTCGCCAGAATGGAGCCGCCATGGAACTTTTTGATATGCAACAGGTGGATGTTCTGAAAGGTCCGCAGGGAACGCTTTTTGGAAGAGGCTCTGAAATTGGTGCGATAAATTTTGTCAGCCAGAAACCTTCGAACAATTTTAATGGATTTCTTTCTGCAGGAATTGGAAATTTTAATCAAAAAGAAATTGATGGTGCAATAAATATCCCAATCATTAAAGACAAATTATTGATTCGTGCGGCAGGAATTTATGATTACCAGGATGGTTATATTAAAAATACTTTTGGTGGAAGATTAAGCGGAAGAAATACAAAAGCCGGTAGATTTTCAGCAACTTATTTGCCAACTGTTAACGATAAAATCGACTTTGTACTCAACTATCAAAAGGACAATAATCCGGGTCTTGGCTATATGAGTATGAGTTATCCGAACACAACCGGTAGTTCAAATCCATATAATTATGTTACATCGCTCGAGCAGGGCAAAAACCTTTCAAATGACAGGGAAATCTTTGATGCAACTCTAACAATGAAACATTTTTTTAATGAAAATAATTATCTGACCTCAATCAGCTCGATCCGCAAAATTTCTACATACACCCGCTGGGATGGAGACGGAACAGCTGCTCCTGCAATTGATATGAGCGAGAATGACGGAGCCAGACAGTTTTATCAGGAAATCAGGTATAACTATTCAATTGCAAATAACCTGAAAGGAAGTATTGGAGGAAGCTACTTTGGTGAAAAAGCAAGTCAGACTTACTGGTTCTCTCCAAACGAACAGAATATGTTCAATTTGTTCTTCAATACAGGTTATTTGGTCACTCCGGATGGCCAACCATATCCTGTCACAAACCTGCCGCTTGACCCACAATTGGGTCCGATTGGAGGTCTTCCTTTAGTCACAGACCATCAGGAAGAAGACAATAACTATGCAACCAATCAAACTCTGCAGGGTTTTGCTGACATCAATTACCGGCTTACCAGCAAATTAAGCATTATAGCCGGTGTGCGGGTTATTAATGATTGGATTAAACTTACCAACAATGCACAAATGACCGGAGGCAGCCCTTCGACACTTGGATTCCTTTCCGGCAACTACCCAAACTTATTTTTTAAACCCAGCGCAGAACAGGAAATTGATACAAAAACCTTTGTATTAACTTACCGGGCTGGTTTGAAATATGCCTTTAATGAAAATTCAACCCTTTATGCAAGCTATGGAATTGGAAATCGCCCAAAAGTTCCCCAATTTACATCAACCGGTGAAAAGCAAACTCTTAATGCAGAATCTGTCAACAGCTACGATCTTGGATTTAAGACCGTTATTCAGCAGCGTATCTGGTTTGACATTGGTGTTTTTTACTATGGATATACCAATTTCCAATCCTATGCCTGGATAGCAGATGCAAGTACAGGTCAATTTAATTATATTATGATTGATGGAGGGAAAGCCTCTGCATATGGAGCTGAAGCAAGTGTGAAATATGAACTTTTCAGAGGATTACAATTTTTTGGAAATTATGCATACATTCACGATCGTTTTGCTGCAAACAACAATAATGGTGATAAACAACAATATGCCAACAACACTTTCAGTCTTTCGCCGGATAACAGCTTTGCTATTGGATTGAATGCACGTGTTGGAATTGCAAGAAATGTATACTTATTTGCAATTCCTTCCTGGTCGTACAAAACGAGAATCTTTTTTGACGATGCCAATACAATGAAACAGAATGGATACGGATTGCTGAATTTCAGAGGTGGCATTGAATATAAAAATGTTTCACTGGCGTTTTGGGGAAGTAACCTGCTAAAAGAAAAATACATTATAAGCGCCGGAAACACCGGTAGTTTATTTGGAGATCCGACACAAATCCCGGGAGCACCAGTAATGTTTGGGACAAAAATCAGCTGGAAATTTTGATCACCGGATCAAAAAACTAATATTCTCAACTAAAGAAGTTGTCTGCTATTATAGATTTTTAACCTTTATGTGACTTACATTTTTTTAACTTGCGAAACTTAACAAATAACTGAATATTACTCCAATGAGCAGAACCACCATCATAACAGGGATAACCGCAATAGTTTTTACTGCGGCTTTCTCATGGTGGATTTTTGCCATACCTCCATACGCTACCACTGAGAGGATCCCTGGAATGGATAACCGCCCTCCTATAAAACCAATGTCCGATATAGTTAATATTGGGGAAAATTTCGATTCTCTCGCACAAATGGATGAGGTATTGAAAGGAAGCTGGCCTCATTTCAGAGGCGCTGATTTTGATAATATAAGTAAGGACCAGACCCCGCTGGGAGAATCATGGGATACTTCCGGGCCACGGATCGTCTGGAAGACTACTCTTGGTGAAGGTTATGCCGGGCCGGCAGTGCTGAATGGCCGTGTATACATTCTCGATTACAACGAAAAAAGAAAGGCAGATATGCTAAGGTGTTTTTCCCTTTCCTCCGGAAAAGAAATATGGAGGAGGTGGTACAAGGTCGATATGAAGAGAAATCATGGTTATTCCAGAACAATACCTTCTGTAACCGATAAATATGTAGTCACAATAGGTCCCAGGAGCCACGTAATGTGCGTCGATCCGATTTCAGGAAAACTGCTATGGAAACACGATCTGGAGAGAGAATTCGGTATCCCTGGAACTGCTAAGGGAAGAATAACTCCTGACTTTTATACAGGGCAGTGCCCGCTTATCGACAACGATATGGCCATAATTGCCCCCGGTGGAAAAGCGTTAATGATAGGCGTAGATTGCAAAACGGGAAAGATCATGTGGCAGACGCCAAACCCCGATTCTCTCAGGATGTCACATACATCAATAATGCCGATGACTATTTTTGGAAAGAAAATGTACGTCTATAATGCCGTTGGCGGAGTATGTGGTGTTTCAGCGGAAGGTGATGACAGGGGACATGTCCTTTGGAGGACACTTGACTGGAGCCCTGCAACGGTTGCTGCGTCACCTGTTTATCTTGGCAATAATGAGATTGCCGTCTTTGGAAGCTACGGTGCAGGAGGTGCAAAAATAAAAATCAGTAAAACACCTGCCGGATTCGAAGCTTCAGTGACAGATACTCATAAGGCAACAGAAGGACTGACAAGCGATCAGCAAACACCTATACTTAAAGATGGCTATATATGGACGGTAATGCCGGAAAACGCAGGTATCCTGAAAAAACAACTTGTATGTTATGCAACTTCTGACATTTTGCATCCTGTATGGAAAAGTGGCAAGGAAAGCAGGTTTGGAAGAGGCCTGGGACCATATATCATGAGCGGGCAAAAGTTGTATCTTCTCGATGATGACGGGAAACTATATCTGTTTAAGATAGAAAAGAATTCTGCTTCTCTTATTTCAAGCAAGGTCATTCTCAATGGAACTGAAGCATGGGGGCCGATGGCTATAGCTGGTAAATACCTTATTATGAGGGATTCAAGGAACCTTGTCTGTCTTGATATTGGCGCAAAAACTGAATGAAATGGATAAAAAAGTCGCATCAGGATTAATAATCCTTATCATATTGCTTTTTCTGGGGTACATCATCTACGATGTTGCTTTCAGAAAAGAAGGGAATGTGGCTGAGAGTTCAAATACAGTAATTCCTGAAATTGCTGATGCATGGAAAGTCACTTCTACAATCGATCCTTCGTCGGGTAAGGTTGAATCAGTAGGGGTTATGAAAGATGGTAATGTGGTAATTGGTGGCCTTAGCTTTGTTGCATGCTATGATCCTGAATTGAGAATGCTGTGGAACAATAAAACCGATAAACCAGTTACTGCAATAGCTACATCAGGAGATACAATCTTTACCGCTACATCTGAAACGATACGATTGCTTAATCCTGAAGGAAGAGAAATTGGAGAATGGGGTCCGTATGAGGATAGTGCAATGATCACTTCCGTTTCAGCAAACAGATCATTCGTAGTATTTGCTGACGCCGGTAATAAAGTATTAATGGTCCTTGATAAAAAAGGAAATCTTAAATCGATGATAGGGAAAAGCGGCGAACCTTTTATCTTGCCAAGCCCATATTTTGATGTTGCCATTGATACTGCAAACTTCATTTATGTGGCAAATACAGGAAAACACCGTATTGAAAAAAGGAAGATTGACGGAACTATGATTGAACATTTTGGTGGAACAGGTTCTTCTCCTGAGTTTTACTGCGGTTGTTGTAACCCGGCTCACTTTTCAATTTTCCCGGGAGGATTCATCACTGCTGAAAAAGGGATTAACAGGATAAAGATCCTGAACAATAAAGGAGAATTCTTGGAATTCATTTCTTCAGTTAACAAGTTTACACCCTCAATTCCTATTGATGTTGCCTCATTGGATGGCAGAATAATATATGGTGCAAATCCCGCTGATTCTAAAGTTTATGTTTTTAATAAAAAATAGAAATAATGAACAGGGACAAATTCATTAAACAATTTATAAGATACCTGCTTTTCGGTCTTTTAGCTTTGATTGCAGTTGCAATGGGAAACAGAATCGTCAGCAATTCTGATTGCAACACATGTCCCGGTAATGGAATATGCTCAGGAGAACAGGATTGTTTTAAATATTTATCTCGTAAGGATGGGAAACGATAAGAATAAATACCAGTCAAGGAGAGATTTTGTGAGGACTGCCGGCAAAATACTTGTGGCCTCACCCCTTCTTGTACTACCTGTCCTGCTGATAAAGAAAACAAATGTTAAGGGATACGTCTGGCAGATCGATCCCTACAAATGTACTCAATGCGGACAGTGCAAAACTAATTGCGTCCTCACCCCTTCTGCATCAAAATGTACACATGCTTTTCAAATGTGCGGTTATTGCGATCTCTGTGGCGGATTCCTGAGGCAGGGTGCCAAGACAATCAGTACAGCTGCTGAGAACCAGCTGTGTCCGACGGGAGCTATTAAAAGAAGGTTTATTGAAGAGCCCTATTTCGAGTATACAATTGACGAGAAGCTTTGCGACGGCTGTGCAAAATGTGTAAAGGGATGCGGCGATTTCGGAAATGGATCTTTGTATATGCAGATAAGACGTGAAATCTGTGTGAACTGCAATGAATGCTCCATAGCACGGACTTGTCCGTCAAATGCCGTTATAAGGGTACCAGCCGATAAGCCATATATAAGAAAAACCTGAAAAGTTGAAAAAGTATCTTACATATATATTAGTTGCAGTTTTGCTTATCTGGCATTCTGTGGCCTATTCCCAGGAACGCCAGCAGCAGCAACGGTTCCCGCGACCGGAATTTGAATCGGGCTACCAGACACCGACTAACCAGCTTCTTAACCAGCGGGGGCCAATGTGGGAATATGCTGATATTGCTGTTCTTATCGCTGCACTCAGCATTACATCATGGCTCGCGATAAAGAAGAGATCCAGAAAAGGAATAATATGGATGTCGGTTTTCTCACTTGCCTATTTCGGTTTTTACAGGCTTGGATGCATATGTTCGATTGGTTCCGTACAGAATGTTTCACTTGCGCTTTTTAACAATAATTACTCGGTTCCTCTTTCTGCAATACTATTTTTCACAATCCCGCTCATCTTTGCCCTTTTTTATGGCAGGGTATTCTGTGCCGGAGTGTGCCCTCTGGGTGCAATCCAGGAACTGACAGGGTTCAGACCTGTCAGAATCCATAAGAGTGTCGAAGCGGTTCTTGCCTCAATCCCATTCGTATATCTTGGACTATCGGTTCTTTTTGCCGTTACCCAAAGTCAGTTCATCATTTGCAGATATGACCCCTTTGTCGGTATTTTCAGGCTCAACGCACCCTCTACAATGATCATATTCGGGGTACTTCTGCTTATTGTGGGGATATTCGTGAACCGCCCTTATTGCAGATTTCTCTGCCCCTATGGGGTACTTCTGAATATTTTTTCGAGGTTTTCAGGAAAACATCTTACAATAACACCTGCGGAGTGCATTAACTGCAGGCTATGCGAAGAATGTTGCCCTTATGATGCTATCCTTCCTTCTGACAATCTGAAAAAAACAGAACCGAAGGAAACTTCAAGAAAAAGATTTATTCTTTATTTGATGTTGATCCCTGTTATGACCGCAGCAGGCGCATTCCTTCTTTATAACCTCTCCCCTGCACTATCAGCCGTCAACAGTAATGTAAGGCTGGCCAGGGAAATACGACTTGAGAAGGAAAATGGAGTTCCGGCATTGTCAAAGGCTGCAGCAGCCTTTAAGGAATCAGGAAAAACCGAAGAAGAGCTTTTCACCGAAGAATCATTAATACTGGGAAGATTCAGGAAAGGAGCTCCATGGGTCGGAATGTTCCTGGGATTATCCCTTGGTGCAGGTCTTTTCAGTCTGACAATCAGAAAAACCCGAACCGAATATAAGCCGGACCAGGGCAAATGTTTCAGCTGTGGTAAATGCTTTGAATATTGTCCAATAGAGCCAAAAATATCAAAATGAAATTATCGGATAAAGACATAAAAATTTTAAGTGGTGTAAGCCAGGTTGCTGCTGTTTTTACACTTATTGTTGCAGTCACAATGATAATGGGACTTATACAGCTTAAGGTGGTCAAACCTCTCGATAGCCCCTCACTTGCTTTAATAAAAGAGCAATACGACAAGGATCCATCAGACAAGAATATAGCTGAAGAGGTCAGAGCTATGGACCTTATGGCGCGCCGTGCTTATTTTTCATCACGCTGGCAGGTAGAGACAGGTTCTTACCTGCTTATTGTTGGCGCGTTAATTTTTGTTCTCACACGACGATTAATTTCAGGATCTGAGAAGCCTGAACCTGCTTTTTCATCTGAGAAACCGGATGTTGTCAGCCAGAAGAAGAAATACAGGGTATACCTGATCTCAGCAGCAGCATTTATTACAGTTATAGCAATAATCTCTTCTTTTGTGCTCAGGGGTTCACTTCCTGATATGGGAGTCAAGGTTGCGGCAGCCGGACAAAACACCACAGAAGTTAAAAATACCGGGCCTGCTGCTATGCTGGCAGGTAGCACTAACTATCCGTTCTTCCGGGGTGAAGGATCGCTGGGAATAGCAGGCGGAACAGGATATCCGGTTGAATGGAACGGGAATGACGGAAAGAATATTAAGTGGAAAATTCCGGTGCCGGGTCACGGGAAAAATTCGCCGGTTATCTGGGGCAATAAGATTTTTCTGACAGGAATACGGGCAGGCATATTAGAGGTATACTGCATCGACAAAATAAAAGGAGAAATTCTATGGACAGCATCTGCCTCTGATTTTCCCGGAGCATCGAAAGAAATACCTGATAGCGACCCTGAAGCCGGGATGGCCGTTCCTACTGCTGCAGTTAATGGTGAAGTGGTTTGTGCAATATTCGGTAATGGTAACCTGGTTTGTTTAGACCTGGATGGCAAGAGGCTTTGGGCTAAAAACATCGGTGTACCAAAGAGTGCATATGGTTATGCGGCATCTCTTCTTATTTATGATAAAACATTGATAGTCCAGTACGACAGCGACGCAAAGATCTCAATAAAGGGTTTTGATCTCTCAGGAGGAGAGCAGAAATGGGAAACACCCCGTACCGGAAGACCTGTATGGGCATCTCCTGTTTTAGCAAGTATTGATGGTCAGACTCAGGTTATTATAAATGGAAACCCTAATGTATCATCCTACGATCCCAAAACTGGTGCAGAGCTTTGGAGTCAGCCAGGTGTTTCAGGAGATGTTGCTCCATCCCCGGCAGTAAACAGCAAGCTTGTGTATGTGGTTACTGATTATGCAAAGCTGATTGCCTTAAAGCCCGGTAAAGCAGGATCTGCAGTGTGGGAGGACAATACCTTTACCCCTGATGCCTCCAGTCCTGTGGCTAATGACCAGTTCCTGTTCCTTACAACCGGAAACGGCGATGCCGTTTGCTACAATGCTGAAAAAGGCGATACCCTCTGGACACATCCTTTCAATAATCCTTTCTATGCTTCGCCAATAATCTGTGATGATAAGTTATGGATGATTGACAGGCAAGGGATAATGCATGTTGCCGATGCGTCGGGGAAATTCAAACTTCTTGCTGAATCACCACTTGGAGAGAATTCAGACAGCTCACCTGCATTTTCTGACGGCAGGATATATCTGAGGGGAAAGGATAATTTATTTTGTATAGCAAAGGATTGAAAAACAAGGAAGAAAATATTATAAAGGAGTGCAACTGCACTGGAAGTGATCTGACCACTGTAATTAATGTAGTCGAGGAAGTTGTTGCGTTTACAGGCAGGGAAAAGGATAAAGTGATCCCGATCCTGCAGGAGGTTCAGAAGAGACTTAATTATATACCTTCCGGGGCGCTTAAACATATATGTAAGATCACTGAGATTACCCCTGGTCAGATATCAGGTGTTTCTACATTTTATTCCCAGTTCAGGCATATTCCTGCCGGAAGACATATTATAAAAATCTGTCAGGGAACTGCCTGTCATGTAAAAGGAGCAAACCTTGTCTCCGATGCATTCAGAAGGGAACTGAAACTGGAACGGGATTCGGGCACTACTTCCGATATGCTTTTCTCTGTTGAGGAAGTAGCCTGTCTTGGATGCTGTACACTCGCTCCCGTTGTACAGATCGATGACAAGACATACGGCCATGTCAGCCCTGCCGGGGTCGACATGTTAATTGCAGATTTTCTCGGTCAGGTATCCTCTATTAAAAAGAGTACAGAATTAAAGAACCAATCATCGGTAGCTTCCGAAATCAGGATCGGACTTGGTTCCTGCTGTGTTGCAGGAGGCAGCAGGGAAATCCTATCCGAGATTATTGATATCAGACAAAAATACGACCTTGATGTTGCCCTGAAACCAGTCGGATGTGTGGGAGTTTGCAATCAGACTCCTCTTATGGAAATAATCACCGGAGGCAACTCTGTTTCAAGATATACAAATGTCAGGAAAGATCAGGTGGAGGATATAATCCTCAAGCACATTATGCCACGTTCTGTAAATAAAAAACTGAAATTCAGATTAAATGACCTTGTTGATACATTTGTGAATGACAGCAAACTACTGAATCCAGCCCTGGTTACTCAGGAAAAAAGAGAAGAGATACTTATCAGCTTTCTTCATAATCAGCTGCATATTGCTACAGAAAAGAGCGGGACTATGTCACCTGAATCCCTCGACGAATATTTGCTTTTTGATGGATTCTCTGCCTTTAATAAATGTCTTTCGTTCAGCGACAAAGGTGAGCTCATAAACATCATCAGGGAAAGCGGATTAAGAGGTCGTGGAGGTGCAGGTTTTCCAACAGGGAAAAAATGGGAAATCTTCAGGAATTCCGTGGGCGACCAAAAGTATGTTGTATGCAATGGAGATGAAGGAGACCCTGGCGCATTCATGGACCGAATGCTCCTGGAATCATTTCCATTCAGGATAATCGAAGGTATGCTGATAGCCGGCCTTGCTACCGGTGCTGAGAATGGAATTTTTTATATCAGGGCAGAATACCCTCTTGCTGTCTTAAGGATCAGAAACGCAATCAGTTTATGCAGGAAGGAAGGTCTGATAGGTGATAACATAAAAGGCACAGGATTTTCCTTCAATATTTCAATATTCGAAGGCGCAGGGGCATTTGTGTGTGGCGAGGAGACAGCGCTGATAGCATCAATGGAAGGAAAACGCGGAACCCCCCATCTCAGACCTCCTTTCCCGGCTATCAAAGGATACAGGGAGTCCCCGACCCTGGTAAATAATGTTGAAACATTATCGCTGGTTTCATGGATAATAAACCACGGAGCCGAAGAATTTAAGAAGATTGGAACAGCTAAAAGCAAGGGGACCAAGGTTTTTGCTCTTGCAGGTAAAGTGGCAAGAGGTGGCCTTATCGAAGTTGCAATGGGAACTACTATCCGTGAAATAGTAGAGAATATCGGAAACGGTGTTGCCCCGGGAAGAAAATTTAAGGCAGTCCAGATTGGCGGACCTTCAGGCGGATGCATACCCGAGAGTCTTGCTGATACTCCAATAGATTATGAAGAGCTGATAAAGCTGGGTGCAATGATGGGCTCAGGCGGTCTGGTCGTACTGGATGATGCAGATTGTATGGTCGACATGGCCAGGTACTTTCTTACATTCACTCATCAGCAATCATGCGGTAAGTGTACATTCTGCAGGGTCGGTACCAAAAAGATGCTCGATATCCTGGAACGTCTTAGTGTAGGCAAGGCAACTTCTGCTGAACTTGATGAACTGGAAGCCCTATGTACTTCAGTTGCAAAAGGAAGCCTGTGCGGTCTTGGAAAATCAGCACCAAATCCGGTTATTACCGGTCTCAGATATTTCCGCGAGGAGTATGAGGAACATACAAAAGGCATATGCAGGGCAAAGAAATGTCAATCACTTGTGAAATATGTGATTATTGAAAAATGTACAGGATGCACAAAATGTTCCCAGGAATGCCCGGTAAATGCAATTGCCTTCATACCGTACGAGAGACATGAAATTGATCAGCAGATATGCACTAAATGTGATAACTGCAGGATTGTTTGTCCTGAAAATGCTATTGAAATAGTGAATATAAATGCCACAGCTTAAGATAGATAATAAAGAGGTCACCATTGCGGCCGGAACAACCATCCTGGAAGCCGCAAAATCACTGGGAATATATATTCCTACGCTTTGCCACAGCGATCAGCTTGAGCATTATACTTCGTGCATGGTATGTATGGTAAAAGACCAGGTAAGCGGAAAATTTCTGCCTTCGTGCACTGCCCCAGCTATGGATGGAATGAATATAGATACAACAAGTGATGAGGTTACGGGTTTGCGAAAAAAAGCTGTTGAACTGCTTCTTTCAGAACATCGTGCTGATTGTGAAGCACCCTGTCATTTAGTATGCCCGGCTGGTTACAATATACCTTTGCTAAACAGACTTATTGCATCCGGAAATTTTATTAAAGCCACTGAACTGTCAATTGACCAGACCAAAAACGAGCCTCTCTGGTGCATAAACTGCCCCGGCTACTGCCAGAACGCTTGCCGCAGGAAAAAGACAGATACAGAAATATCAATAAAAAACCTTCAAATCTATATATCAGATCCTGAGAATAAATCTGGCAACAATTCTGAATTACCCGGTAGCCAGCAGGCGAAAATACCTGCCAAACCTCCCAGAAAAACTAAAAGGTTTACCTCCCTTACCGGAAAAATGACTGATAATGAATTGAATGAATGGCTTAAGGAATGTGAGGTGGAGAATAAACGCTTCTCAGCTATTTCTGATAATGAATCTGCAAGACAGGAGGCATCAGCATGCATGCATTGTGATTGCAGAGCTTCAGAAAACTGTGATCTCAGGGAACTTGGGGAGAAACTTTCACTGAAGAATCCGTCAGGAAAACTGGTAAATTCGATGGCAGTCAAAAAAATCAACAGAAAAGCGAACCTTATCTTTGAGAATGCAAAGTGCATAAAATGCGGCTTATGTGTAAGACTTTGTGAAGACAGTACAACTGAACCTGCACTATGTTTTATAAACAGGGGATTTGTAACCATTTTGTCTGAACCGCTAACAAATAGCTTTGAAGATGTGCTTAAAAGTAAAACAAAAGAATGCATAGAAATATGTCCCACCGGAGCCTTATCATGGTTTAAAACCGATCCTGCTAATGAAATTAAGCTTTAAGATATTACTTTTTCTCCTGCTTAATTCAGGGGTTATTTTCTCCCAGAGTCAGGATTGGTCCATTTTTCGTGGAAAATCAGATCTTTCAGGAAACTCTGAATGGCCACTTCCCTCAAATCCGAAGTTGTTATGGAGCCTGAGTTCAGGCTCAGCAACAAAATCCTCACCTGTAATAAGCGATGGTCTTATCTATTTCGGAACAGACAAAGGATCTCTTGTTGCGTGCGATACTGAAGGCAGGCTTGCCTGGAAAACAGCTGCCGGCGATCCTATAGAAGCCCCCCCCCTGATATCAGATAATAATGTTATTTACAGTACATCTGAGGGAATACTTTATGCGGCGAATAAAAAAACCGGAAGCATTGTGTGGTCATATAAAACAGACAATCAGATAGTTGGATCAGCAAATATCTGGAAATCAGGAAACTCATCTGGTATTATTGTTGGAAGCTATGATTATTACCTTCATTGTATTAATCCATCTACAGGGAAAATGCTCTGGAGAGTTGAAACAGAAAACTATATTAATGGTACACCTGCAATATTAAATGGCAAAATTGTATTCGGCGGATGCGATGGAATGTTAAGAGTTATTGATCCGCTTACAGGCAAACAAAAAGATACCATTAATATCGGAGTTTATATTGCCTCCTCTCCTGCCCTCGCAGGTAATATGGCATATTTCGGGGATTATGACGGAACAAAATACTGTGTAAATATTGCCACAAAAAAAATTATATGGAAGATTCCAGGAGGTGAAGAAGCGGGTTCAATACTGGGCATTCCGGCAATCGGCAATAACTCGATAGTGGTTGGAAGCGAAGATAAATTTCTTTACTGTTACAATGCTTCTGATGGCAAACTTGCATGGAAATTCCGAACAAACGGGAAGATTGACGGTTCAGCAGTATTAACATCATCAGAAGTTCTTTTCGCAGGAATGGATGGCTATATTTATATTCTCAGATTATCTGACGGAAAAAAACTTTGGAGTTTTAATGCAGGTACGCCTATCAGCAGCTCACCGGCTGTAGTCGACGGAAAATTCTATATTCTGACGGAGGATGGAAGGTTGATGGCATTTGGTAGTAAATAAACTCACCCCCATCCCCCTCTCTAATTCTTAGAGAGGTGGGGATAATGAATTGTACATCAAATATTTCCCTCTCTTTACGAAGTAGAGAGGGGAAAAAGGGGGTGAGTAAATTAGATTACATTTGAAGAGAATTAACAATATGAAAATTGTTTATCTAATTACAGGTTCAGGCGGCTCATTTTATTGCGGGAATTGTTACCGCGATATGATATATCTTCGGGCTATCCGTAACGTGCCTGGTATTAATGCTTCTGCGATACCATTATATCTTCCACCTGACGATTCAAATACTGAATCAGGCATGGATAAGAATGTTTTCTTTGGAGCCATCTCGATGTATCTGAGAGAAAAAGTCCCTTTCCTTAAAAATATGCCCGTATTCCTGGATAAAATATTTGATTCAGCACCAATGCTCAAAATGGCTGCCAGGAGAGCAGGTACGACGCGTACTGAAGGACTTGAAGAGATGACGCTGAATATGATCAGAGGTGAAAATGCTTTTCCGGAAAAAGAACTTCAAAGGCTGATTGACTATATGTGCCGTGACGGTAAACCGGATATTATTCATCTTTCCAATGCCCTTGTAATAGGACTTGCCAGAAGAATAAAGAAAAAGCTGGACGTCAAAATAGTATGCTCTCTTTTAAATGAAGATGACTGGTTAGATGAAATGGCAGAACCCTATCAGTCAGGAGCATGGAAACTTATCGCCAAAGAAGCACATAATGTCGATCAATTTATTACTCCCAGTAATTATTTTAAAGAACTTTTCATAGCTAAAACAGGGATTCCAGGAGACAATTTTCATGTTGTTCCGCTTGGTTTTGATCCGGGAGATCTTGTGAATATTGAAAAAAATGCTGTCTGGCCTTCAATCGGATATTTCTGCAGGATCAGTTATCAGAATGGCTTTGATAAACTTGTGGACGCCTTTATCGAGCTGAGAAAAGACAATAGTTTACCAGAACTTACTCTTCATGTATCCGGAGGATATACCGGTGATGATAAGCCATTTATTGCTGAACAAATAAGGAAAATAAAGGCTAATGGGTTGAAAAGTTATATCAGGATCTATCCCGAATTTCATGGGGATAGTAAACAGAAATTTTTCAGCAGTATTGATGTTATGAGTGTTCCGGTGCGGAAACATGATGGTTATGGACTCTATATTCTGGAATCCAATTCTGCAGGTGTACCGGTAGTTCAGCCTGCAACAGGTGGATTTCCTGAAATAATCTCAAAAACACTTGGCGGGATTATTTACCCGAATGACAGCGTTTCAGAGTTATCAGCGAACATCATGAAATTATTAAAAGATAATGACTTACGTTCCAGGCTCGGAAAACAGGGGAAAGAAAAAGTCTTAGCCGAACTTTCACTTAAAAAAATGTCGGAAGGGTTATCAAAGGTTTACAATTCATTAATAATATCATCCTCTGACCAGTTTGCAGCCATGCCTCTAAAAAAGGAATAAAACAGCAAATGAGTTACCGTTAGGGAAAAGGCGCTGAACAATTTAGTCTTATTTTTATTTATAATAATAATGTTACTGTCAATAAAAAAAATATCAAAGTCATTTGAACAAAGAGGTACTGTTCTTGATGATCTGTCACTTGAAGTGGAGAAGGGTGAAACTATTGCAATTATGGGTCCATCAGGTTCAGGGAAAACAACATTAATGAATATAGTAGGATTGCTGGACAGACCTGACAAAGGCGACATTTTTTTTAAAGGAGTGTCAATCGCACATTTCTCCGAAACTGAATCTGCTGTATACAGGAATCAGAACATAGGATTCGTATTTCAGGACCACCTGCTCCTTCCCTATATGAACATTCATCAGAATATATTTCTGCCTCTGCTTGCATCAAAACATTCAAGGACTCAACTCTCGGATAGGAGATTATATATTAATGAGCTTATGGTAAGAACGGGCATATATGATCTCAAGAACAAATACCCGTCCCAGATTTCAGGTGGTGAAGCACAAAGAGTAGCACTGGTGCGGGCACTTGTTAATAATCCATCCATACTTCTAGCAGATGAGCCAACCGGATCGCTGGATGCGCGAAATGCAGAATCAATGGGAGAACTTCTTCTCGAAATGAACAGAGAATACACCATGACACTAATTTTGGCAACCCACTCAGAAGCCATGGCAGAAAAAATGTCTAGGAAGTTACTTCTGATAGATGGGAAACTAATTTCAGAAAAAAATTAGGAATGCAAGGTATCTTCAGAACAATATTCCAAACGGTTAAATTCTATAAGAAGCAGGTTTTATATCAGATTTTAATAATTGTATTATTATCTGCAGTAATAACCGGCTCGTTGCTGACTGGTGAATCAGTCAAACAAAGCCTTAAACGTTCAGCATCTGAACATCTTGGAAATACTGAATATCTGGTTAGCTCAGGAAACCGGTATTTTCAGGCTGAGCTTGTTCAAAGGATGAAGCAAAACGCAAAAATACAATGTACCGGAATAATTGAGTTAACAGGAAATTGTCAGAATTTTAAATCACAGAAAGCAGCTGCCAATGTCCATATCTTTGGCATAAATAATGACTTTTTTGTTTTTCAGGGTGGAGATTCTTCCAGCCTGAAGCCTGGGGAGGTAGCAATAAATATTAAACTGGCTGAATATCTTGGGATAAAAAAAGGCGATGAACTTATTGTCAGGTATTTCCCAATTGATGAAATACCTGCCGCCGCACCCTTTGCTCCAACCAGGGAAATACAGTCAGTTGTTATGAAAATAGGTGCTATTCTGGGGCCGCAGCAACAGGGCAATTTCTCACTTTTGATCAGCCAGATCACTCCATTAAATATTTTTATGGATATAAGAGATCTTGATAATAGTGGGCTTAAGGTAAACAGGATGCTGATTAAAAAGGACAAAAACAATTCTTTAAACTCATTGTACGGAGAATTAAAATACAATCTTAAGCTGTCAGATATCGGCCTTAAAATCCGCACAGTAAAGAAAACACGCGGGAACGAACTTGTTTCGGAAAGGGTTTTTATTGACGGAACAATTCTGGATGAGATATCAAAACGGTTACCTTCATCAGCTCCCGTTTTAACATATTTGGTGAATCATTTTACTTCCGGGTCGCGATCTACCCCTTACTCATTTGTTTCAGGATTACCACCATCATTATATCCGGATATTGCTAAAGGCAACGGGATAGTGATCAACAAATGGATGGCAAATGATCTTGGAGTGAAAGAAGGTGACGTTATACAGATGAGCTGGTTTTCGCCTGATTCGATGAACAAACTTATCGAAAAAAAATCGCCTTTTGTAATAAAAAGGATCGTAGATTTAAAAGGTATCTGGGCAGATTCACTCCTTATGCCCGAGTTTCCCGGCATTTCAGGAAAAGAATCATGCACTGACTGGGATGCAGGAGTTCCTATAAAAATCAATGAAATCCGTAAAAAGGATGAAGATTACTGGAACAAATACAGAGGCACACCTAAAGCATTTATCAGTTATGAGAAAGCAAAAGAATTATGGGGAAATAATTTTGGGCCTGCTACATCTGTCCGTTTTCCCCCGGCAGTAACATCAAAAGAGATAGAAGACAAACTCAATGGATCGCTCGATCCCGGGAAAGTCGGTTTTACAATTACGGATATACGTGATCAATCTTTAAAAGCCTCAGAGAGCAGTGTAGATTTTGGCACTCTTTTTCTAAGCCTGGGATTCTTCCTTATACTGGCTTCATTATTATTGCTGTCATTTGCAGCCTCTTTATATTTTGATTCGAAAAAAGAGCATATTAATACATTATATGCTCTTGGCTTTAAAAATAACTGGATACTAAGGTTGTTATTTTCCGAGTCAGCCCTGATAAGCTCAATTGGCTGTTTAGCAGGAGTCTTTGCGGGCTATCTTGCCAATGTTTTAATTACAGGAGCACTTAATACTGTTTGGAATGGTGCTGTACAAACAAACACTCTTCAGGCTTATTTCGATCCGATTCCGCTTGTCGTTGGATTTGTTTCAACATTCCTCACTATAATGGTTCTTATGTTTTTTAAAATCCGACGGTACCTGAAGAGTCTTCACAGAAATGAAAAGGATGTTAGCAGAATTCCACGGTTGAAAGGAAACTTAATTATCCTGTTTATCTCATTATATGTAACAATTTCATTATTCGTTCTTTCCTTATTGTTAAAAGAGGAGAGACTGGTTTTTTCGTTTTCTGCAGGTGCCTCATTATTATTGACTTTCATTTTTATATGGAGACAATATTATCTGGGTATAAATAAGAGAGTCCAGCGAAAAAAGGAAACCAGGGCACAGTTCTCCCGTCTGTATTATTCATTCAATTCTTCCGGTGCAGTAACATCTATCCTATTTATTGCTGCAGGAATATTTACAGTTTTTATTACCGAAATGAACAGAATGAATTTCAATGAAACGCAAGGTAATCGTTCAGGCGGAACAGGTGGATATTTGCTTTGGTGTGAAAATACAATTCCCGTAAAGGAAGATCTGAATAGTGCCTCTGGCAGGAGATCCTTAGGTCTTGATGATCCAAAGCTCAAAAGGGTAAAATTTATACAGATGAAACGTTCATCGGGAAATGATGCAAGTTGTCTTAACCTGAATCATATAACAGCCCCTCCTCTTTTGGGAATTGATCCATCCGATTTCATCAGAAATGAATCCTTTTCGTTTTCAGGTTCACTCAGGAAAGAGAATGTTAAAAATGCATGGCAGTATCTTACGATTCCCGCACATAAAAATGTAATATACGGTATTGCTGATCAGACTGTTCTGGATTGGGGACTGAAAGTCAAAATCGGAGATACATTAGTTTTAAGAGCAGAAAATGGGATGCCGCTAAAGATCATAATCGCTGCGGGTTTGAAATCTTCAGTTTTCCAGGGTTACGTTTTAGTTGGAATGGGAAATTTCTCGAAATTTTACCCTTCAGTTTCCGGAAGTTCAGTTATGCTGGCTGATGCAGAACCAGATCTGACTGAACTAATCAAAACTACTCTAAATGAACGACTAGAGAATTATGGACTTAATATAGAAAAGACAAATGACCGGCTGGTTGCTTTTTTCAGTGTTTCCAATACTTACCTTTCGGTATTTGCAGTATTCGGAGCGCTTGGAATGATAATTGGTATTATCGGGCTGGGATTCATACTATTAAAAAACTTTAATCAAAGAAAAAAGGAATTTGCACTGATGCTGGCTGTGGGTTTTCAAGCTTCAAAAATCAGACGGATGATATTTTCAGAGCAACTTTTAATACTGTTTGCAGGAGTTACATCAGGCATTATTTCAGCGGTCGTTGCAACCTCGGGTTCAATAGCGAATCATGCTAAAATACCATGGTCGTTTATGTCACTTATGGTTGCTGCGCTTTTGGTTACAGGTTCGCTTGTTCTGGCTGTATCAGTCCGTTCAGTAACGCGAAAATCATTGATCGGAAGTTTGAAGAAAGAATAACCTCTCCCTTAAGAGGCTATTTCTTCCCGACCCCAATCAGATATTTCTGGGTTCTGAAAAATATAATCCCGTCAGTTATAGAAGGTGCGGTAAGACATATATCATTCAATGGGATTTCCGCTAATTTATTAAATGTATCGCTATCTCCTATTATATACACTGTTCCTTGTTCGTCAACAATGTAAATCTTCCCGTCAGATGCCACAGGGGAAGCGATAAAACTTTGCGAATTCCCAAGTTTTGCACGATACAGTTCCTTACCTGTGATGGCATCATAGCAGATTACAGAGCCATTCCAGTTAACATTATAAAGATGATCTTTATAAAGAAGCAATGTATGTATATATGACCCGCCCCTTGGAATGCTCCACTTAATAAACTCATTAGATTCACCCGTTGACTTTGGCGTAATATCCCCGGATGCAGTTGTTTTTATTGCATAAATTGGTGAAGAAGGTCCGTGTGCACTGTTAAAATATATAAGGTCGTTGCCAATTACAGGGGTCGGTATTGGAACATCTCCCCCGCCCGACATGTTCCATATTTCTTTCCCGGTTTCAAAATCATAACCTCCACGATGTTTATAGCCGTTCACCGCGACTATAGTTCTGGCTCCATTTATATATATGTTTGGTGTACACCAGCCGGGGTATTCATCTCTTTTAGTTTTCCATAATTCCTTTCCCGATTTAAGGTCATATGCAGCCAGAAAAGAATTTTCAAGAACGTCGCATTGAATTATAAGTACTCCATTATATATTATTGGAGAACTTGCGAATTCCCATTCAGCTGAAGGGTAATTAAACGCAACTGACTTAAGTAAGCCCAGGTTCTTTTGCCAGATAAGTTTCCCTTCATAGTCATAACAATATAATCCTTCGGATCCAAAAAAAGCCACAGCATACTTCCCGTCTGTTGCCATCGAGGCGTTTGCATGGGTAGATTTTGGATGACGCCTGATCTTTGGAATACCGGTAAAGGCTGTTCTTTCCCAGATAGTTTTGCCCGTGTATTTGTTTATACAGAATATTTTCCAGTCGTGAATTGAGCTGTCTGGCACAGGGATTCCATCACCATAAATACCTGTTTTAATTCCCTTATTATCATATTTACTTACAGCAGTTGTAATGAATAACTTATCACCCCATATTACAGGGCTTGACAGTCCCAGTCCGGGGATCTCGGTCTTCCATTTTACGTTCATCATTTTTTGAATATCAAATGATGCGGGTAGATTTGCATTATCGAGCACTCCTGACGACAGATAACCTCTGTAACCTGGCCATTGACGTTCTGGCTTTATTTGTGAATTAACATCCGGGGAATAGATTCCGAAAATGATAAAGGATATAAAAAAAAGTTGATTTAATTTCATACTATTAAAAAGTAAATTTGATTTGTAATATAATTCATTATAGTTCAGAATGCAATGGTTTCTAATAAGGCTTTATGAATTAGATAGGGCAAATATATTTATATTTTCATACTTTTGTTACCCAATCTATGCGAGGATGAACAAAAAGAAAAAAAGTATTTTAATGGTTACAGGTGGCATTATATGCCTGGCAATCATTGTCTTGATTTTGAAGTTTATAATTGATCTGCCGTATAGATCAAAACTACCTGACATACCTGATTTGAAAGGCAGTTCTGCCCCTCTTACGGAACAAATTTTAAGTGCATCAATAAAAGCCCATAGAAATCCTTCAGCAGATAATATGGGCAAGCTTGGAATGATTTACCATTCAAGCGCATACTATGACAAGGCTGCACAGTGCTATAGTCTTGCATGTAAGAGGGATAAATCAGAATGGATATGGAGCTACTATCTTGGTTACTTAGATCAGGAGATGGGCGAATCAGATAAATCTATTGAAAATTTCAGAGATGTAATTAAAGTAAATCCGGCTAATTATCATGCCTGGTATTATGTCGGTGAAGGTTATCGAAACCTTGGAGAAAACTACAAAGCAGAAGTAGCCTATCAAAAAGTTGCAAATCTTCAGGAAAAAAGCAATCACGAAAAAGCAACAACCAGAAATGATTATTTCCCATTGCGGGCTTATGCAATGTTTCAATTATCAAGAATTTATATTAACTCCGACAGGATTAACCTGGCTGAGCTGACTCTGAAACAGATTTTGCAGTTTCACAGGTCATTTGGATCAGCCTACAGGTTTCTGGCGAGTGTTTACAGACTAAAAGGCGATTCAGTGCAAAGTAAATACAATATTGTTCGTGCGAATGATCTGGTGGATTTTACTCCCCCAGTAGATACTATTATTGACAAACTGGCATTATTATCAAAGTCTGATCTTTACCTTCTTAAGCAAATTGATTTCGCAGAAAAAGGTTTTTATCCTGAATGGGAACTTGCTATCGTGAAAAATGGCTTAAAACAATTACCTGAAAACAGATACCTGATTTCCAAAGCTATCAAACTCTTTCTCAAGATGGACCTAGGAAAACAGGCTCTTCCTTATCTTGATAAGCATATTAATTTGTATAAGGATGACTTTAATGAATTAAAGGATGTTGCCGATCTTTTATATGAAAAAGGATTTAATTCACAATCGTTGTTGTATTATAATCAGGCGGCAAAATTAAAACCTGAAGATATTGAAATACAATCGAGTATTGTATTATGTCTGTGGAATGCAGGGATGAAACAAATTGCATTTCACCAGTTCAGCGATTTTCTCGAAAAGCATAAAGATAACATTGATGCACTTACATCCGGTGTTTCTTTTTTTATTAAAGTTGGTGATAGAAAAAATGCGATTATATATCTTGACAAACTAAAGCATATTTCTCCTGATAACCCTAAAGTAAAGAAATTTTCTGGTATGATAGCCGAAAATGACGGCAAGGTTCCGGAAGCAGTAGCACTTTATGAATCATCCTTTAATAGTGATCCTTATGATCTTACAACAATACGCTATCTTGGCAATATACTCATACGAAATAAAATGTGGGATAAGGCAATTAACCATTACAAGAGAGCTTTAACTTATTATCCAAATGAACCAGAAATTCTTGAGAGGCTCGGAACATTGCTTGTTTCATGCCCTGATACTAAAATGAGAGATTACAAAATTGGAAAGGAATATTCAGAGAGGGCATTTATTAATAAAGGTTGTACGTCTGAAGTTTTAATATCAGCAGCTAAAAGTCTCGCTGAAGCTTACTATGGACTAGGTGATAACCGAAATGCCAGTACATTCATGAATATAGCTATCAGTCTGGCTAAGAATCAAAATTCATCAAGGGATTATATTGCAAATCTTGAAGAAAAACTAAAACTCTATAGTTCCTCAAATTGAATTTAGTTTTTCCCGGCTGCCAGCTTACCATTATTCATCCATAGTGTAATCCTGCCCATTCTGTCATAAGGAGGATAAGCATGCATGTCGCCGGTAACAAAGTCCATTAATCCGTCATTATTGAAATCACCTGACTCAAGTGTTAATATGTGTGTAGGTGAATTTGCTATGTTGTGAATGGAATAATTCATTTTCCCATCGTTTTCCAGCCATATAAAACTTTGAGACTCAGGCTTGTCCCACAAGTTGAATGCACTTACACAAAATATGTCCAGATCGCCGTCATTATCAATATCAACAGGCCTTGCATTATATGCTCCGATAAAATTACAGATCCTGTGGTATTCAAAATTCATGTTTCCCTTATTTTCAAGCCATTGAACTCCATGCCAGGGCCTTCCCTGTGGAGGGATGTAGTCAAAAGCATCGCCGTTAGTATACAGAATATCGTCATCACCGTCTTTGTCGAGATCGCAGATGTAAATCCCGCTTGAACCAAAGTCCTCATTACTTGAACCATAAAGCAGCTTCGGTGTAAAATTTCCTTTCCCGTCGTTGATGAAACAATAGATTTCCTCCCACTCCTGGCTGACAAGTGAGATAATATCAAGATCTCCATCCTTGTCAATATCATCTAATATAACATTAATCGGACCGGAGAGATTCTGAAGTATGTGGCTTTTAAATTTCCAGTTTCCAAGATTCTCAATCCATCGGGTTTCTCCGTCATCATATCCAAATTGTGCTACGGCAAGGTCCATATCTCCATCACCATCCAGGTCGCCAGCCCTGACATCTGAGACACGGGCTATCTTATCGGCAACCACATGTTTTATAAAGTGATTCGTTCCATCATTTTGAAGTATAACGACAGAGCCTATTTTATCGTTACTGGGAAACAGTAAACCAAGCACAGCTACAAGAATATCAAGATGACCATCTTTGTCAAAATCAATTACCTGAACATGAGCAGGGGCATTCAGACCATCAGCAATAACTGTTTCTGTATAGACACCTGCAGGAAACTGCCGGATCCAGTTAACCGAATTGCTCTTGCAATCACAGACGATAATATCGAGTAGTCCGTCGCCATCAAGATCTACTGCCTCCACATTTGAAATAAGGGGCGCTTCCGTAAATTTCTGTCCTACAGGCATGGGATCCAGAAAATCTATCTTTGGCCCTACCGTATTCTTTTTAAATTCTTCCGAAGTGACATTCTTTGCACCTGCTTTATTCAGAATCCGTTTAATGACCGTGTTTTTGCTGATTCCTTTTTGTTTAGCCTGGTAACTTACTAACAAATAAGGGATACCAATTATCAATAATAAAACAACAACTAAAAGTGCCAGAGTTTTTAAATTTTTTTTTTGATTTGAGGGTGAGGGTTTATCTTTTGGCATGAGCTGTTTTTAAAAAGGATTTGAATTAAGAAGCGATAACAAAAATAATCTAAATATGCTTTATTACAGCAATGCATTAAAATAAATTAATTATCATTGAACCAATATTGAATGCAATCTTTTCAGATATGAAATTCATGAAATTAACGACTTTTACTATAGATGAAAGTTAAAAGCAGCCTTTTTCTCAATCTCTTAATAATCTTCGGTTTTGGATTACTTCCGGCTATCGTCTGCCAGTTTTTTACAGAAGAGCCAACCAGCAGGTATATTCATATCAGGAGTTTCAGGTATGGGAAAGATCCATATGTAATCAGATGCAACAGGGGCGACACGCTTCATTTGACCTTTTCAAGCGACGATACCGGACATTCATTTTTCCTTCAGGAGTTTGACATTGACGTCAAAATAAGCCCTTCCCGAGAGGAGGTAACTGTTTTTAAAACAAGCGATCCAACAAGCAAACCTGTAACTGTGAAGGAAGTCGTACTTATTGCAAAACATCATGGACTTTATAATTTCATAGATTCAAAAAGCAACTATCGCTGTCATGTATGGTGTGGCCCTATGCATGCCTTTGAACAAGGCAAACTGATAATTTTGCCAAATACACTGCTGGTATTCAGTCTTGGCAGTCTTCTTGGTATAATATTAATATGGTTAATCGGGATTTTCAAAAAGGTAAATCCCGAAAGTTCCGGTGAAAGTGAAAAAGCAGGGTATAAAGATTTGCTCAAAGAAAAAGGTATTTTAAAAAAGATTATAGTATCGCGATATACCCAGGCCGCGTTAACATTGATTACTATGGTCATGATTTATATAGTAATTCTGACCTCAGTTTTTGGTACCAAGGTATCAGGCAGAAATCTGGGAGTCCTTTTAATGTGGGCCGTCTGGCTATTCGCCCTTGTTGCGCTTATTACACCTTTTTTTGGAAGATTCTGGTGTACGATTTGTCCATTGCCCTTCTTCGGAGATCTTATTCAGCGAAAATCATTCTTTAATCCGCTTAAAGGGAAAACGAGAAGCTTTAATAATAAATTTTCAGGACTTTTCCTGAAATGGCCCGAATGGTTAAAAAATGACTGGTTAAGATTGTTCGTCTTTTTAATGCTTGCGACATTTTCAACTACTCTGGTAGCTACCCCCTTTATTTCAGGTATTACCGTTCTTATGCTGATGGTTGTTCCAACAGCAATGTCAGGAATTTTTGAACTCAGGGCATTTTGTCGCTACGTCTGCCCTGTAAGTGTATTTGTGGGGCCCTTTTCAAGAATGAGTACATTGGCTCTCAGAAACAAATCACAGGCGACATGTGATCAATGCAAGCCTCATTATTGTGAGAATGGCAATACAAACGGATGGGCTTGTCCTTATGGACTGAATGTAGGCAGGATAAAGGAAAACAGCGATTGCGGGCTTTGCCTTGAATGTCTCAGAAGCTGCACTTATAATAATGTATCTCTTTTTAAAAGACCATTCGCAGCTGAAAGAGGTGCCCGTAACTTTAGTGAGGCATGGATGTCGATGGCGACTTTTACAATTTCAATTATCTATAGTATATTATATCTTGGACCATGGCCCGTCGTTCGTGATTATGTAAACATTCTTGACAAACATAACTGGGGTTTATTTGGCATTTATTCGCTGATAATGTGGTCATCAGTTCTTATCCTTGTTCCGGGAATTATTTATCTTCTTTCATCTCTGGGTTCAAAACTTGCAAAAATCATGAATAGTACAAAGGAGATATTTCGTGAATATGCCGGATCTCTACTTCCCTTTGCATTAATGAACTGGATTGCATTTGTAATACCTATGCTGTTTGTGAATGTTACATTTATCAAACAATCTCTTTCAGATCCTTTCGGGTGGGGCTGGGATTTCTTTGGCACCGCTAATACTCCCTGGCACCAGTTTTTGCCGCAGTTTATTCCATGGTTGCAGGCATTAGCTGTTCTGACAGGTTTATATTTAAGCTTAAGGAATATAAGAAAATCAGTACTTTTTTCTCAGCTTAAACCGGAGCAGGTATTTAAAATTTGTTTTCCAATCAGCTTCTTTATTACACTAGTAGCTATGGGCATGCTGCTTTTCTTCACAAACTAAGGTTTACCCATACTTCTATATAGTGCATGATAATTACACACCTGCAAATGTTACAGGAAATCAATTATCTCAGGCGTTTGAATGTTTTTTAAAAAACTGTTTTAAAGTTTAGCATTATTATGCCTGGTTGAAATATCAGAATTTAATATTATAGTTTATTGACGCTATATTTATGTCTGAAAGATGCGGCTGGTAATCACGTTGAAATATATATTCAGTTTCTACCGATTGTCGCTTTGTAATCTTGAAATCGAGTCCGGCTGAATATCTGTTTTTTCCTATGGTCCCTGAATATTTTGAAAACATTGGACAGAAGGATTCAATATAAATGTATGGATTAACCGGGAAAGTTTTTGTGCGATATACTAATTTCACCTTTATCCTGCCGGTATATGAAGGATATTTATCCACTTCATGCTGAATGTAGTTCTTAATTAATGTCTGGTATCTTAAACGACAGGATAATGTAAAATCACCGAGAGGAAGCGTACCTTTCAGATCAATTAAATACTTATGCCGCAGGTAATAGAAATTATTGTTTTCCAGAGCTTTAGTTAATCTGTAGGATCCTGCAACAGACAAATTTTTATTTAAACTATAAGTTGCCCCAGCTTCAATAAAAGCCTCCTCAATTTTAGAAGCATTTTTGAATGTCCTGACATTTGCTGACAGGTCAATCTCAAATTTCTTAGATATTTTATGTTCGGCTGAAATTCCGTACCAGATTCCAAAGTCTTTTTCCTGTGAAAATGCAGCAAGAGGAATTAATAGTATGAGTATAAATAAAGAATATCGCGGTATTCTAATCATCGTCATCGTCATCATTTACTCTGTCGGGTTCTGCCTGGGAAATTGTGTCAAGCAAGGTTCCGCTAGCATAATAAAAAATTTTAAGTGTGCAGGTATCCTTAAGAAAATCAATTTTGCCGACCTCGACCCTGTTTATCTTTTTTATTCCTGTTCGTGTCTCAAGATCAGCAATAAGCTGTTTATGATCTTCCGGTTTAATGAGATCTATCTTTTCATAAATAATAGTCTTTGATAGTTCGTTTTTCAGAAGCCATACTTTTTCAAGACCGAATGTAATCAGTATAATAATAAAATTTGTAAAAAGAACTTCAACGACACTGGTCTTAGTATCAGCTAAAGAATTAATAATCGAAACACCAATTATCAGAAATAGATATGTCATCTCTTTGATTGGGATGGAACTTGTTCTGTATCTGATTATACCAAATATTGCAAATAGCCCCAGTGCAAATCCTATCTGTAGTTTTACACTCGCCAGAAGGTAGCAAAGAAGGAAAATAAGTGTGGAAATAAGAATATATGTGAACAGATAGTCTTTACGTTTGGTGGTTGAATAGTAAAGCCATCGCACAAGGATTAATATCACAGTCATGTTCAGGGTAAACCTTAACAGAAGCTCCAGAAAGCTTGGAAAATCAATGAGTTCTATGCCAACCAGATCTATTTTGTCGGGTTCAGGAAGATTTAAGATATTCATTTTCAATTTTATTTATCAAAAGTAGATTTTGTTTCAGGGTATTTTTTCTGAGCGTTTCAGAGGTAATTGCACTTCCGATGCAGTATTTACTGAAATGGTTTGGATGTATACTAAATTCCTTCATTAGAATTCCAAATGGAGAAGATCCCAAGTGGCGACCTCTCTTTATCTCTGCAATAGCTAAAAACGGCAGGCTTGATTTTTTCCCTTCGGGAGTCGCAAAATTGAGATTATAATCGAGAGTAATTCTTTCCCTGCATTCCGTTCCAACAAGTGTTATTCGTGTAAATCCGTTAATAAGTACCGGTTTTATTACAGCGCACAGATCAGGCAGATATTCCTTAATGAAATTTGAAGCGATGACATCCGGAGAATCATCAGTTAAAATATTTTCGATCCGCCATTTAATCGTTCTGTTTTTGTTTGTTCTCTTTTTAATTTCAAGGAAAGATACCCCAGTCGACTCATAGCGTCGATACCTGATTTTATGTCTGTTAAGTTTTCCTCTTACCTGTTCCATGTAAAAAAGGAGATCTGAAGTATCAAGATAGGTTGTATAGTAGGGAAAGTTTCTGACTGTGTTTATATCAAGCATTTTATATCTGAGTGACAGTTGATCCAAAAGCTCCGGCAATCTCTTTGAAGAAAATAAATATTTGGTTTCAATCCTGTCCATTAACATTACTTCATCCATCTCATGTAATGCAATAGGTCTGAATGAACCAAGCATATTATTTATCTCTGATCTGTACATACATTAGTAGGTTGTATAAGTATAAGTCTTTCTGGATTTCAATTTTTTGTTTGAATCATAAACGTTTTTTTCGGTGCGAAGACCGTTCACGTATTTATAATCAGAAGATTCTTTTATTTTACCTGATGCATCAAATTCCTCTTCCTTTATTTTATTATTATCTGTATCATACTCATATTTAAAGTGTTTATCTACTTTGCCTTGCTTATAGGAAATTGATTCCAACACATTTCCACGTGAGTCGTAATAAGTTTCAGATTCTTTATACTGTTTTTTCACGATCATGTCATACTTTTCCTCTGAGACCACCAGACTTTTAATTTTAGCAGTAGTTCCTGATTTCTGACATTCAGCCGATGCAGCGCAAGCTAAAAACATAATAATTGTAATGATTGGCTTAACTGTTTTCATTTGATTTTAATTTTCGAGGTTAACCTTAATTATTAATTTCTGCCGGTTAGTAGTAGCCAAAAATACATTTACTTAAACTCAGTATGAAATAATTCAGATTAATAATTTTTAACTTTGCACTTAAAAGACCTTTCTGAGCGGGTATGCCGCTAAGCGAATATAATGTTCAGAAATACATTGAAACTTAACTTGACTCTTTGAACATATTAGTCAGAGGGATTGTTATATTTGCATCTTTTTTTAAGCAAATGAATCTCGCAAAAACCGGTATTTATAAAAGCAAAAAGCTTGAAATGATAATTGAAGCATCACAAAAGCGCTTCGGAAAATTTGGAATTGAGAAGACTTCTATGCGCGAAATTGCTGATGATCTTAAGTTGTCAAAAGCATCATTGTATTACTACTTCCCTGACAAAGAGTCTCTTTACAAGGCAGTAGTTGAAAAGGAACAGAGTGAGTTTATTGCTAAAATTTCTGAAAGGATATTCAGTTTCCATGAACCGGAACAACTGCTTTTAGAATATGTAAATGCCCGTATTTCTTACTTTCGTACCCTATTGAATCTTAGTAGATTACGATTAGAAACATATTCGGGTCTTAAACCTGATTTCGTTGAGGCAATCAACACATTCAGGGGAAAAGAGATAGAAATAATAAAAAAAATATTTGATAAAGGTATCAGAAACGGCGTATTTCATATAGATGATACAGATCAGATGGCTTCTCTGTTTCTTGATCTGTTAAAAGGATTAAGAATCATGTTGATAAACGAAAAAGAAACTTTATTTGTGGAAGAAGAAGAATATAAGCTCCTGCTTGAAAAAGCAAGATCCTTTACAAATGTTTTTATTAAAGCAATGAAATACAAATAATTTGAACACTGAAAAAAATTAAATAATTAAACTCAGAACATTTATATGAAAGCAGAACCGAACAAAAAACGACTGAAAATCTACATTCCACTTGCAATTGTTGTATTAATTATACTGGCAGGTATTTTCTTTTGGTATAAAGATTATTCAATGTATATAACCACCGATGATGCTCATGTTGATGCAGATAACGTTAGTGTAGGATCGAAGATAATGGGAAGAATATCTAATCTTTATGCATATGAAGGAGATGTTGTAAAAAAGGGCATGCTGCTTGCCGATCTTGATAGCACAGATCTTCTTGCCCAAAAAAACCAATCGATTGCAATGCAAGCTCAGTCGCAGGCCAATCTGCAACAGGCGGAAATAAAATACAGCTCCGATCAGAAAGGAATTAAAGTTCTTGAAATAAATCTAGATAGGGCAAATGATGATCTTTCAAGAGCAAAAAGTCAATCAGCAGGCGGGGTTATCACTCAGGAGCAACTCGACCATGCGAATAAAACGTTCGAAGCCGCTTCCGCTCAGCTTGATGCAGCAAAAGCGCAGCTTTTAGTTTCAAAATCAATGATCGCGAGCGCTTCTGCTTATGTTGAAACTGCAGGAGCTCAGATAAAAGTACTTGATGCACAGTTGAAGAATACCAAACTCTATGCCCCGGCTGATGGAGTTATTGCAAAAAGATGGCTTATGCCGGGTGATGTGGTTCAGCCAAGCCAGGGAGTATTCACTATCACAATCAGCAAAAATCTTTGGGTTGTGGCTTTTCTTGAGGAGACTAAGATTGGAGAAATTCATTCAGGACAGAAAGTAAAGTTTACTATTGACGCATTTCCCGATGCAAAATTCAATGGAAAAGTATTCCTTGTCGGATCGAGCACCGCATCGGTTTTTTCTTTGATTCCTGCAAATAATGCCGCAGGCAATTTCACAAAAGTTACCCAGCGGATACCCGTCAGGATATCAATCGACAGCGCCGACAATAATAAAGATCTTTCTTCCTTCAATATTTTATCGGGTATGTCAGCTGTTGTAAAGATTATCAAGAAATAAGATGGACAAACGTAGAACACCCTCTCACCGGATCAGGTATTTTGTCAGGAAAGGTGATTCACCATTTCATCCAAAACATTTGTCATACAAGTGGTTTCTGCTTGCAAATGTTATGCTTGGTACTTTCATGGCGGTGCTGGATGCGACTATTGTGAATGTCGGATTACCTAAGATAATGGCATCCTTTGGAGTAGGGCTTGATAAAATTGAATGGGTGGTTACCGCATATATGCTTGCTATGGCCGTTGCCCTCCCCACATCAGGATGGCTTGCCGACAAATTCGGGTATAAGAAATTATACTTCATTGGATTATTCCTTTTTACATTAGGATCAATGCTTTGCGGCAGGTCATCAGATGAAAACATGCTGATAGCTGCCAGGGTAATTCAAGGCTTGGGAGCAGGTACAATACAACCTCTGGGTATGGCAATTATAAGCCGGGAATTTCCTCCGCAACAACGGGGAATTGCCCTTGGATTCTGGGGTATTTCTGCTGCAGCGTCAGTCTCCTTCGGACCTCTTATCGGGGGATTCCTGATTGACCGCTTTAGCTGGCCTCTGATTTTTGATGTCAATATTCCTATAGGTATTCTTGCTATGATGTTTACAATAATAATCCAGAGCGAGTATAAAAATAAGATGGCCCGGCAATTTGACCTTATAGGTTTCATATCGGTTACGATTTTTCTTCCATTGACACTTTACGTTCTGTCGCAAGGGAATGCTGCCACCAATTCAGCCGGCTGGCATGCTCCATATATACTGGCTTATGGAGCAGTTGCTTTACTTGCACTGGCGGTTTTTATAACCGCAGAGCTGACAGTTAAAGAGCCACTTTTAGATCTCAGGCTGCTTCTTAACCATAATTTTGGAATTGCCAATATTATATTAGTGATTTTTAGTCTGGGAATGTTCGGAAGCACGTTTTTACTTCCAATATACTTACAGAATTCCCTCGGATATACCGCTCTCCAGGCGGGTTCTGTATTTCTGCCTGTAGGAATCATACAGGGTATTGTCGCCCCTATTTCCGGAAGGATTTCAGATAAGTTAAATCCAAAGATTCCGCTATTCATTGGTGTTGTTATATTTGCCTTTAGCTTTTACCTAAATTCGAAACTATCGTGGCTCACAGAACTGAATTTCATAATGATGTCATTATATCTCAGAGGATTAGCTATGGGTCTGATGTTTACGGCATTAACCACAGTGTCGCTTTCCGAAATATCCAGGGATAAAATGGCACAGGCTTCAGCAATAACAAATTCTATCAGGCAACTTGGAGGAAGCCTTGGTGTGGCGCTTCTGGCAACTCTGTTAACAACTAGAGTTAACTTTCATTCCCAGGTATTTGGTGGTGCAATAAATCCGAGATCGGAAATTTTCCAGCAAACAACATCCAGAATAAAGTATCATATGCAAAATGAAGCAGGAAGTGCCCCTTCAAATGCTTCAAGACAAAGCCAGGCATTGCTGCTTTCAAATATTAACAAACAAGCTTTTATACAAGGTGTAGATGATGATTTCCTGCTGGCAGGCATAATAACGCTTATCGGTGGGATACCAATAATCTTTCTTCGCACAAAAAAAATAAAAAATATAAATCTTCCTGCAAATGAATAATAAAATAAAAAAGAAATCAATTCTTTCTGTCTTTATAATAATAATATTTTCCGGTAACACTTTATACTGCCAGAAAACATCTGACATACTAACTTCAACGAGTGATTCACTATCACTCAAAAATGTCATCCAACAGGTTATATCTTCATATCCTTCAGTTAAGGTTGCAGAAGAAGCATTAAAAAACGCTGATGCCAGAATAGGGTTGGCAAAAACCGCATATAATCCTGTTTTTGATATAACAGCCAGTTTTGCCAATCTTGCTCCTGTGACCAAGCTTAGTTTTCCGGGTCTTGGAACTTTTCAGCTTTACCCCGGAAACAATTATGCGGCTTCGATTAACTATGAACAGCTTCTTTATGATTTTGGAAGAACACATCAGAACATCGAACTTGAAAATGAAAATAAGGTAATAGGCGAACAGTCACTTGAACAGGTAAAGCAAAAACTGTCTCTTTTAACAGTTGGCAATTTTTATGCTCTTCTGTATCTGCAGGCTGCGATTAAAATAAAAGATGAACAATTGACCACATTAAAAGAACATCTTAATTATGTTGAAAAACAACAGGCTACCGGTACCGCAACTGACTACCAGATTCTTACAACCAAAGTAAAGATTTCAACAGTGGAAAGCCAGAAAGTTGATCTTGTTGCAGGTCTGACAGCACAACAGGCCGTATTGAATTCGTTACTTGGAAATGGTCAGAACAGCATACCTGTTGTACGGAATGAAGTTGTGATTGAACCTCCTGTTGTCCCTTCTGATTCGGTATTGTCGTATGCATTTCACAACAGGGATGAGATTCTGATAAATGAAAAGAAAACATCGCTGGCCGAACTGAGGTTTGGAATGGCAAAGTTGCAAAACAAACCATTTCTAAGCCTTCAGGCATCGGGTGGTGCAAAAAACGGATATCTCCCCAATCTTGATAGATTTACACCAAATTATGTTGTAGGGGTCGGGCTCAAAGTTCCGCTTTTCGATGGTATGAAAAATAAATATGTTCTTTCCCAGGCACAATCGGCAATATCATCAATAAACTATGAATCAGATTTTACAAAACGAAATATCTCAAACGAGGTTTATGAAGCAGAAGCAATGATGAGTGCCGCCAGTCAAAAGGTGAGCCAGTCAGAACTTCAGCTTAAGCAGGCAAAAGAAGCTTATTCACTGGCAGAGACCAGCTTCAAATCGGGGAGTATTACCAACCTCGATTTGCTTGATGCCAATACTTCTGTTTCAGAAAGCAGTCTGATGTTGCTTAAAGCCAGAATTGATTACGCTTCAAGTGTTTATAAGCTTAAAGCAGCTTTAGGTCAGAGAATCTACTGAAATCTTTGCCCCCCTGCCCCCCTAAAGGAGGGTTAATTCTCTGGATATTAATGAATTCATCATATAAACCGAATTAGTCCCCCCTTTAGGGGGGCAGCCGTGAAGCGGCAGGGGGCTCTTATATTAATTAGTTACCATTTGATCTGTTAAAAGTCGGACTCGCCCACTTAAAATCGCCTGTGCCATTAGGAACCCTTGAATAGGTTAGTTCAAGGCTTTGAGCCGGAAATGTAACTTTGTCGATTACTGTCTTTTTAGGGTTTGAAAGTATTGCTTCTTCTCCCGCTGCTGATAATTTAAAATTAGCATGTAGTCCGGTTTCCAGTGTATCGTTATCGGCCCATATAATCAGATATCCATTTGAGGCAATACTAGTGTTTTGAGGGAACTTCCATTTTGTTACATCTTTTTTAGTATCACTCAGATAATACCCCGAGAGATCAATTGTGGCCGATGTAAGATTGAACAATTCTATCCAGTCGTCATATTCACCATTCTGATCTGAAGCTGTAGATGTGTTTATAGGCATCACCTCATTAATAACTACTGTAGGATCGGGTGTTTCATATGTTTTTTTACACGAGTAATAAATGAAAGTCAGTAAGAATATGAAAATTATTTTATTAATCATAATTAGTCTTCATAAAGTATCAAAAAAGGCACTTTGTGAGTCCAAGGTTTAGTGGAGAATTCGAACCTGAGACAACCAGTGCAGCTCCAAGCGCCGATCCGTTAGCAATTTCTGATGTGTAGACAGATTTTGAAGGATACGCTCTTGAAATCAAATTAAGGAAAAGATCATTCTTGGAAAAGCCTCCGGTAATATAAATGTTTTCGATATCGTCGTTAGCCGGAATAACAAGATTGACAGATTCTATAACCAGTTCTCCTAATTCATTCATTAACTGATGATAAGCTTCCTCGTATGTGCTAAATTCATACATATCAATGTATTCCTTAAGATCACGGGCGTATGGTCCGGTTTGAAAGAAAACTTTTTTATCATCAAACTTTGTCTTTAGGAATTCTGACAACTGTTCATCAACCTTGATTTTTTTATAATAATTCTCAGGTTTTCTGAAATGCTCGTTAATAAACTTTAAAGCTGTTTCATGTAAATATCCCAGGAATAACCTTGATGATTTTACCGGCTGTCTTGTTATGCTCATGTAACAAAGACAATCTTTATCCAACTGCTCTGCAGTCAGTTTTTCTGTGTTAAAAGGATTCATATTAATGCACCACGTACCTGTAGAAATGAGAATAAATTTCCCGATACTGCCTGTAAAATAAGGTGCAAGAGATGATGAGCTGTCGTGAATCCCAATACCTACCCGTAGTTTTATACCTTCAATAATTATTTCATTAGTAGTTTCAACAGGGACCGGTTCAGGCAAGTTCAATCCGTAAATTTTAACCCAGGGATGGTAGTTCATATTATCAAAATCCCATAATGCAGTATGACAGCCGATTGATGTGTGTTCCGAGTAAATTTTCCTGGTGATTATGTAGGATATATACTGCGGAAAATGGAGTATATGTTTAATTTTTCGGAATACATCGGGCTTTACAGCCTTAAGCCAGAGAGGTTGCATTCCTGAATTTAACATACCAAGCGCAGGGGAAGCAGTCCTCCGGCAAAATTCATCCCTGCCTCCATATCGTTTATAAAGACTTTCAGGAATCTTATCATCAATGGGCTTAAGATAATTATAAACAGGTGTAAGCCTGTTTCCATTCTCATCGAGATATACCAAAGTCGCTCCGTAGGTTGTGAAATTTACAGCTTTTATCTCATATTTTTCAGAATGGATTAATCGTGCAAGAGATTCTTTTATCCAGCTTTCGATATGCTCAATATCATCACAGGCAAAACCATCATCATCAGTTGTTTCAGCAAATTTCTCCTCAACCTCAGAAACAATTTTAAATTCCTCGTTGAAGAGAATTATCTTCTTGTTTGTTTTGCCAATGTCATAAATTGCAATTACTATCTCTTTCATTTCATCTCCTCAATTCCAAAAGCTAATGATTTCATAAATTTTCCATTATTTTCTCTTTGTGGACCTTAGTGTTACCTTAGTGTCCCTTAGTGGTAAATAAAACCTATAACCACAAAGGGCACAAAGGGTATCACAAAGTAACATAAAGGAAAATTATCTCTTAAATAATACTTCTTTTTCGTATTTTAAAATTTCATCAATATAATCATGCCCAACAGGAACATTGTTTTTCATACAATAATAATCATAAATGGCTCCGAAGGGCATAGTTTTTAATAACTCAAGCAATGCAAGTCTTTCGAAATTCTTCCCTTTTTCTTCATACTGAACGAGTGTATTAAAAGGTTCGAGAAGAGCATACATAAATGCCAGCTGAGCTGAACGTACTCCAATAACATAAGCTCCTATACTGTTAAGACTCGCATCAAAAAAATCGAGACCAATATTAACCCTGTTCAATGCTTTCGAACGGACAATTTCCTGGGTAATAAGCAAGAGATCTTCATTAAATGTTAAAACATGATCACTATCCCAGCTCACTCCTCTTGTTAAATGCAAAAGTATTTCATCGATAAATTGAAGAATTGAGGAAATCTTATCCCCGACCTGTTCCGTTGGGTGAAAATGACCATTATCGAGAGTAATCATTGTATTGTTTTTTATAGCATAACCAAGATAAAAATCGTGGGATCCTACTACCATCGATTCTGAACCAATGCCAAATAACTTACTTTCAACTGAATCCTTCAGATATTCCTTTGGATATTTTACTGCGAATATCTCATCAAAAGATTTCTTAAGCTGCTTTCGCAAGGTATTCCTGTCAACCGGAATATCTTTCATTCCATCCGGTATCCAGATATTATGAACTGATGGAGTACCAAGCTGTTTTCCCATTTCGGCTGCAATTGCCCTGCATCGTTTTGTATGTTCCACCCAGAATTTCCTGACCTTTTCATCTTTGCTGGAAAGTGTAAAACCTTCATCAGCCAGCGGATGAGAAAAGCATGTGCAATTGAAGTCAAGGCCTATATCTCTTTTCTTTGCCCAATCTATCCAACCCTGGAAATGTTTTGGTTCTATCTGATCGCGATCAACAAGTTTTCCACCAAATTCGCCATAGATTGCATGCAGGTTTAGTCTTTGTTTCCCCGGGAGAATTGACATTACCTTATCAAGATCGGCCCGCATCTGTTCAATTGTTTTTGCTTTCCCGGGGAAATTACCGGTAGCCTGAATTCCTCCTCCTCCAAGAACTGAACCTGGTTTTTCAAAACCACCAACATCATCTGTCTGCCAGCAATGAAGGCTGATACTTATATTGTCAAGTTCTGAAAGAACTTTGTCAGTATCAATCCCTAATTCAGCATATTGTTCCTTTGCGAGCTGATATGATTTTTCAATAATTTCCTTTTTCATATTCGATATTGTTAAAACTACTTATTCCATATAAAATACCTGCTCCAAGGGGATTGTCACCGGAGAACTATCTGCATTAGTCTCCATAATATCAGCCATATATTTCCACCATTTTTTCACAATTTCAGTATTTCCAAGATCCTGAGAAGAATTTTCGCCCGATTGTTCCTGATAGGCAAAAAGAGTATTGGTCTCTTCATCAAGAAAAATTGAATAATTCCCAATGCCTTCATTTTTCAATAATTGTACAAGCTCCGGCCATATTTCGCTGTGCCTCTTTTTGTACTCTTCCTTAAATCCGGGAAGCATTTTCATTTTAAAACCAAATCTTTTTGTTTCCATATTATCTAACCTAATTTTACAACAAACGTTGAAAGAATAAGAATAATAATTCCAATGGACAATACAATAATAGTTTTCCTTTTAACACCCTTCCATTCATTAAGGAATATCCCCCAGATGTTGCTTATAGCTATATTCAGTGCCATGAGGATACTCCAACCGAAAACGGCCATTCCCTGTGGAAGTCTGCTTGAGCCCATTCCGAAAAAATGGAACTGAAGAAACCAGAGGAACCCTGCCAGAAAAGTAAAAAACAGATTATTAAGCAAGTATGCTTCCTGATACGGAATAATAATCTTTATATGTTTTATTTTTAATATTCAGATATCCGCAATAGACCAGGTTGGTAATAAATCCTCCAAGAAGAATGAATATAAGCGATGGGTTTTTTTGAAATAAAGGATTTGTTCCATGTGAAAGAGCTACTGCTTCAATTGGCTTACCGGATTCGAATCCGAAATTAAAACAGGCACTCATTATCCCTGCGAAAATTGCAATGAGTATCCCTTTTTTCAGTGCAAATTCTTTAACGGCAGCCTTTTTCTCCTCCTCAGTCATCTCCTTACTCTTAAGTGATCCTGCATAGCCTATTACTGCAATCCCGACAACGGTAATGGATACCCCAACAATTGTTAATATTCCTGCTGTTGATGAGAAAAGATTTTCACCAGCAATTAAAGGTGGTATAAGAGTACCAAAAGCTGCGCATAATCCCAGTGCAATACTTTGCCCTAGTGCAACACCCAGATATCTGATACTTAATCCAAATGTAAGACCACCAAAACCCCATAAAGCTCCAAAAAACATTGCCCAGAGTTTGGCTGACAAAGGTGCATCATGAATTATCGGAAGAAGCTGCCCCTTTGGAACAAAAATAAATGCAAATAAAACCGGTGCAATCAGCCACGCTGCAACACCCTGACTAAGCCAGTAAGATTCCCATGCCCACAACTTCACTTTTTTAAATGGCACATAGAAGCTTGCAGCCCCAATACTTCCCAGTGCAATCAACAAGATACCTGATAATGGATTCATTTAACCAGCATTGATTAGAGTGAACTGCAATTTATAAACTTTCGGGTCATGAAAAAGCCTTTTGAGATATTTTTTTATTCAGACAATTTTTTATATCCTTGATATCGAATATCAATTAAATTCAAATCATGAAATCACTCAAACTTACAATCATTTTTCTTTCGTTTTTCTGTGCTGCTTTTGCACAGGATCTTTCATTAAAGGACCTGACTGTTGATCATAAGATTAACCCGGTTGGCATTGGCAACAAACAACCCCGGTTTTCATGGAAGATAAGAGGCAATGGAAATAATATTTTGCAAACTGCTTATTTATTAAGGGTGGCTTCAGATGAGAAATTTTCTTCTATTGTTTGGCAATCAGGGAAAATTGAAACCAGCGAATCAATTCTTCAGACATATAAAGGTCCGGAACTCCGGTCGGGTCAGAGATACTTCTGGGAGGTAAAAATCTGGGATAACAAGGGAACCGAATCAAAATGGAGCCAACCGGCTCATTGGGAAATGGGACTGCTCTCCACTTCCGAATGGAAAGCAAAATGGATTGAGATTAATACTGATACATTAAGATATTCACCTGCTTCTCTTTTCAGAAAAGATTTCCAGCTGACACGATCAATTTCGTCTGCGAGAGTATATGTTACGTCTCATGGTTTTTATGAACTTGAGATAAACGGGAAAAAGGTTGGAGACCAGGTACTTACTCCCGGATGGACATCTTACAGTAAAAGGCTTCAGTACCAGGTGTATGATGTTACAAAGATGTTGCAAAAAGGGAACAATGCGATCGGAGCCATGCTCGGTGACGGATGGTACAGAGGTACTCTTGCCTGGGGTAACAACTGGGCGGTTTACGGGAAAAGGCTTGGTGTCCTTCTTCAGTTGAAAATTACATATAATGATGGTTCGGTGACAACTATTGTCAGTGACGAAACATGGAAGGCTTCGAAGGATGGACCAATAAGGATGGATGACATTTATAATGGTGAAACCTATGATGCAACGATCAGCATTGCCGGATGGAGTAGCCCGGGATTCAATGACACAAAGTGGCAGAATGTGAGCATTGGCAATTACAATCTTAATAACCTTATAGCATCAGAAGGGTCACCTGTCAGGAAAATACAGGAGATAAAACCTGTAAAGATATTCAGGTCACCTAAAGGTCAACTAATCGTAGATATGGGACAGAACATGGTAGGATGGTTACGATTGAAAGTCACAGGTAAAAAAGGAACTGTTGTGACATTAAGACATGCAGAGGTGCTTGACAAAAAGGGAGAATTTTATACTGAAAACCTACGCGCTGCAAAATGCCAGCTAACATATACACTATCGGGTGAAGGCCAGGAAACATACGAGCCAAGGTTTACTTTTATGGGATTCAGGTTTGTTGAAGTTGAAGGTTTCCCTGGCGACCTTGCAATTGATAATCTCACCGGGGTGGTTGTTCATTCAGATATGGCTGTAACCGGAATGTATGAGTGTTCCAATCCTCTTGTCAATCAGCTCCAGCATAATATCCAATGGGGTCAGTACGGAAATTTTGTGGATGTACCAACAGATTGCCCGCAAAGAGATGAACGGCTTGGCTGGACAGGTGATGCACAGGCATTCTGCAGGACAGCAGCATTCAACATGGATGTTTCATCATTTTTCACAAAATGGTTGAAAGATCTGGCCGCAGATCAGAAACCAGGAGGAGAAGTACCGGATGTCATTCCTGACATATTGAATAAACAGGGCGCCCTGACAGCACAGCCTTCAGCCGGTTGGGGTGATGTTTCAGTCATTGCTCCATGGACCATGTATATAGTATATGGTGATAAAAATTTCCTGGAAAATCAGTATCAGAGCATGAAAGCATGGGTTGAATATATACGTAAGAAAGCCGGAGATAGTTATATATGGAAAGGCGGAAGTAAATATGGAGACTGGCTGTTTTATCACCCTCCTGTAAATAATCATACTGAAGCTGACGGATACACAGAACATGATTTTATCGCTACAGCATTTTTCGCATATTCAACAAGTCTTCTTGCTGATGCTGCAAAGGCAATGGGTAAAACGGATGACGAAAAAATCTATTCAGATCTTTTTAATAAAATAAAGAATGTGTTTATCAATGAATATGTAACAAATGCCGGACGAGTAGGAACAAATTCACAAACTTCTTATGTCCTTGCTCTAAAATTCAATCTTCTGCCTGATAATCTGCGAAGTAAAGCGGCTGAGTTTCTCAATAATGACATTAAAAGCAGGGACAATCACCTTTCTACCGGCTTCCTGGGTACACCATATTTGTGTCATGTTTTATCCTCAAACGGATATACTGAAATAGCCTACGATCTTCTGCTTCAGGAATCTTATCCTTCATGGTTATATCCTGTTAAAATGGGTGCCACAACAATATGGGAACGCTGGGATGGAGAAAAAACCGACAGTACTTTCGAGGATGCCGGAATGAACTCGTTCAATCATTATGCTTATGGAGCTATCGGCGATTGGATGTACAGGGTATCTGCAGGAATTGAAACAAATGGAGCAGGATATAAGCATATAATTATTCAACCACATCCAACCAGTAAGCTCACATATTCAAAAGCCTCTTTTGAAAGCTCATACGGAACAATTGCTTCAGGTTGGGAAAGAAAAGACGGAAAAGTTATTGTGAAAGTAAAAATACCTGCTAATACTACTGCTACAATTTTTCTGCCTGCTTCCAGCCAAAGCAAAGTAACAGAATCGGGAAAAGCATTAACCCAGGATACTTATCTGACAGATATAAAATTTTCGGATAATCAGCTTACTATGCAGGCTGGTTCAGGTGACTATACTTTTGAGATTGCAGACTAGCGCTTTATGGCCCCCTGTCCAGCTTTCCTCGACAAACTCGGAAAGCTGGACATCCCCCTAAAGGGGGAAAAATGCTGAGTTTTAAAGATAAATTCACTTATATACACAGTATTAGCCCCCCTTTAGGGGGGTTGGGGGGCTCAAGCTCGCGGACTTCTATTTAATTCTTTTCTGAACTTTCTTCCAGGAATCAGTAATAAGGAAACTCTCATCCATATAGCTGATCATTTTTTTGAATTTGATCATCGGAACCGAAAAGGTAAGTATCCCCTCCTGAACACATGGCCGGGCTGAGACATCGAATAGCCCGAGCACAGCTCTCGGCCGTTCGGAGTCCTTTTCAATAAAAGGGAAATAAACTATTGATCCGCAACCCGGGCCAAATGGTGCAATAGTACTATCCGGTTCAGACTGATCAAAGTTTGCAAGAGTAAAGAGTCCGGAAAGAACATCCGCGGTTGAAAAGAAAATAACAACATCCGGAGTCTCATTTACAGTCAGTTTATCCCACCGTTTAAACACTATATATTTACCGGGAATATTCATCTTCTTTTGTTTCTTCGTCAGATCCAGGACGAGCTGTGGTGTCTGTATATACCTCTCTCCTTCCATCTTGTTCTCAATACCGCATGAAAGAAAATACTCAAAATTCGGACGTACTGTCTCAGCAAATCCCATATAACGCTTTGCTCCTCCGCATTTAACTGAATCATAATTAAATGCAAGTGATTGTCCTGATCTTACTTTTTGGAGCTCACATATAATGCAGCTTCGTTTTTCAGAAGTCTTGAAGACAGTAGTATCTCCGGGGTCATCTGTATAAAAGAATGTTATTGGAAGATCAGCATTGTTAAAATACTTCTTCCATTGACTGATAAAGTGTTCTTTGAGATTAGTATACATTTTATTAATCTGTTTAGAATTTACAATACTTATTAAAATCAAAAAATAAATCAATTAACCTCAAAAGTCACAAAGGTTTTTACAAAGGTCGCACCCCCCAACCCTCCCAAGGGGGGGCTTTATGTTTTATGACCTAATGAAATTCCCTTTAAAGAACAGTTTTAGTCCCCTTTTAGGGGGACAGCCGCGCAGCGGCAGGGGGTGTGCTTTCTTAGCGTACTTTGCGGTTAAAAATGTTCATTTATGTCCATAAGGGTAATTATCACAAATAATTCTAAATTTACGCCCTTTAAAGATACTTACTACTTCCTGAAATTACTATGGATTTTTTCAATCATCACCTGGGCGAATTCGCAGCATTACTGACTGCGTTTTTCTGGACAATCACATCACTTTCATTTGAGGCAGCAAGTAATAAGATTGGATCCATAGCTGTAAATATTCTCAGACTTGTTCTGGGTTTTGTATTTCTTAGCATATTCACACTTATACGAAGAGGTTTCGTCTTGCCTGTCGATGCAAGTGCAGAGAACTGGATATGGTTATCATTATCGGGCCTGGTAGGGTTTGTATTTGGAGATCTGTTTCTGTTCAAATCCTATACAATGATAGGTTCAAGGTTTTCAATGCTTATTATGACACTAGTCCCTCCTGTTACCGCATTTTTCAGTTATTTAATTTTGGGCGAAAAGCTTACTTTGTTTCATTACCTGGGGATGACACTTACTTTTGCCGGTATCGTAATGGCAATATTCAGTCGTGCCGGGAAAGGAGAGAAATTGTCATTAAAACTTGCTCCAAGAGGAATCCTTTACGCTTTCGGAGGAGCAGTTGGACAGGCACTTGGACTTGTTCTAAGTAAATTCGGGATGAAAAATTATGATCCATTTGCCGCGACACAAATACGAATAATCGCTGGTATATTCGGATATACAATTCTGGTAACATTTTTGGCAAGATGGGTAAGTGTAATGAAAGCTACTAAAAATAATTCAGGGATGGTTCTGACTAGTTTAGGTGCGTTTTTCGGACCATTTCTGGGTGTTTCATTTTCACTTATAGCTATTAAGTACACTGAAGCAGGGATTGCATCAACAATTATGGCTCTTGTTCCTGTATTTATTATAATTCCTGCTGTCGTTTTCTTTAAAGAGAAAGTAACAATTCCGGAAGTATTGGGAGCTATTGTAAGTGTTGCCGGCGTAGCTCTATTCTTTGTGTGACAAAAACGTATGTTATGAATTCTGAAGAACTTAAAAACCGGAATATTGAAAAAGAATTTACTTTTTCAACTTCAAGAAGCAGCGGTCCTGGTGGTCAGAATGTGAATAAAGTAAGTACCAAAGTTGAATTGAGGTTTAGTCTTATTTCAACTTCAATTTTTTCTGAAGAAGAAAAACAACTGATCTTCACGAAGTTGAAAAACAAGATTACAAAGGACGGAGAATTATTGCTTGTCTCACAATCCGAAAGGACACAGCTTATGAATAAGATCGTCGTGACCGAAAAATTTTATGATCTTATTTCAAAAGCCCTTACAGTTCAAAAAATACGACGTTCTACAAAACCTACCTTGTCTTCAAAGATCAAAAGACTGGAAGGAAAACGAGTAAGGGGAAATATTAAAAAAATGAGAAGAGATTCAGGTGAGTCTGAATGAAGGAAATGAACAATATCAAAAAGTGAGTGTTCTGACATACTAATGAAAGTCATTTAATGAACATATTTATTAAAGGGCACTGACAATTTACCTGTTTGAATTTCATTAATCGTGAAATTATTTTTTCCACCTGACGTATTGATGATATTTAAAATGATTTGTAAAAATAAACACAAAATATTACCAGATTTATTCTAGTATTATTTTTGTTTTAAAATTTATGTAAAATGCTATTACTATGCGATTTGCAAAGCTGAACGGCAAACCAAAAAAGAAGGGTTGTTAATAAAATGCCAATAGTGTTAATATTTATGATTACCGAATGATACAATGTATTTATAGATTATATACTTTCGTGACAACTATTTTAATTAAACAGTACTAATTTAAAACAAACAAACTTAAAAAAGAAAAGGTGAAGAAATTTCATCATCTGTTATGAACGCTAACAATAATGAGGCTACGACGCTCCATGGAGAGAGTCGCCTCGTGGGTTGTTCTTCTGATGAAGAGCCTGGCGCGAAAACCATGATTTTTTCGCAAAACGAAATCCCAATTCCGTTAGTTAGCAACCGAAGTTCGGACTTTATGAGCCGCTTCTTCCCCCTAACGACTATCGATTCCTGGAATGATTGGAAATGGCAACTTCGAAATGCTCTCACAAGCATCGAAGATCTAAAGAAAATCATGAAATTATCCGAAAAGGAGATTCTGGCTATTAATAATCTAAAAGGTCGCTTACCTCTCAGAATCACTCCCTATTTTGCTTCTTTAATTTACAACACCAAACCGTCGAATCCATTACGTCGTAATGTAGTTCCGGTTGTTGAAGAATTACTTGAAACAAGTAGCGAGCAATCTGATCCCCTGCATGAAAAATCTTTCTCACCAGTAAAAGGAATTGTACATAGATACCCTGACAGGGTTCTGTTTACAGTTACACAAGTATGCTCAAATTATTGCAGATATTGCACACGTTCACATTCTGTCGGACGACTCGATAAACTTGGAAGACAGGATTTTGAAAAAGCTTTTAATTATATTGCCACGCATAAGGAAGTACGTGATGTACTCATCAGCGGAGGTGATCCTCTCACATTAAATGATGAGACTCTCGATTATATTCTTTCAAATATCCGGCGTATTGAGCATGTCGAAATAATAAGAATAGGAACAAGGGTTCCTGTGGTTCTTCCTCAGAGAATAACTGACAACCTGATAACTATTTTGAGGAAATACCATCCGCTTTTCATCAGTCTGCATTTTTCACATCCAGATGAGATTACGGATGAATGTGCAAAAGCATGTAACAAACTGGCAGACGGAGGATTCCCTCTCGGAAGTCAGACAGTTCTTCTAAAAGGCATCAACGATAATGTACCTACAATGAAGCTGCTTATGCATAAATTACTAAAAATCAGAGTAAGACCATATTATCTATATCAATGTGATCTGATCCCCGGATCGGGTCATTTCAGAACTACTGTCAAAAAAGGTCTTGAAATAATAAAAGGACTAAGAGGCTTTACCAGTGGTTATGCTGTACCAACGTTTGTCGTTGACGCTCCAGGCGGCGGCGGAAAAATCCCCTTGCTTCCTGATTATGTAGTGGAACATACTGATGAACGTATAGTATTGCGTAATTACAAAGGGGTATTGTGCGAATACCCGGAAAAATAGGATAATAATGAAAGTTGGTTTAACTTTTGATCTCCGGTCATGGTATACTGATCGTGGGTATTCTATGGATGAAACTGCCGAATTTGATAAGCAGGAAACCATCGATGCTCTTGAGAACTCACTTAATCTGATGGGTTATGAAACTGAACCTGTTGGAAATACCTTTCAACTGATCGAAGCCCTTGCTTCAGGGAAAAGATGGGATATTATCTTTAATATTGCAGAAGGGTTATACGGTGATGGAAGGGAATCAGTTGTGCCCGCCATTCTGGATCAGTATAAGATACCATACGTATTCAGTGGTCCTGTGATAATGGGTTTGTCACTTAATAAACACCTGGCCAAACTTGTTGTTGCCTCCTCAGGAGTTCCTGTCAGTCCGGGTATACTAATATCTAAAATTCAGGATCTGGATAATTGCAATCTGAATTATCCGCTCTTTGTGAAACCAGTTTCTGAAGGAACTGGTAAAGGAATCACTGAAAAAAGTTTAGTTAATTCCGGCCCCGACCTGAGAAAAATGGTTGAATGGATTCTTTCTGAGTTCCATCAGCCGGCACTGGTTGAAGAATATCTTCCGGGAAGAGAATTTACTGTCGGTGTAGTAGGCTATGGCCACGATGCTGTTGCAATTGGGGGTATGGAAGTAATTTGTGCTGATAATCTGCCTTATTCTGTTGAAGTGAAGGAAAATTATCAGAATTACTGTACTTACAAACCACTGGGAGATGATATAGTTGATGAATGCAAATCGGTGGCGCTTGGAGCATGGAAGGCTCTGGATGCAGTAGATGCAGGCAGAGTAGATCTGAAAGCCGACCGTAATGGAAAAATATGTTTTATTGAGGCAAATCCACTGGCAGGGTTAAATCCTATACATTCAGATCTTCCTATATTATCCAGGATGTCAGGTATTGAATATCAGACCCTCATGGAAATGATAATGAAAGCAGCAATAAAACGAAACGGACTTTTATAGTCCTTTAATAATATATTTAGAACGGAGTGGAGGGAAAATGAGGAGGTGTTGTATTATTTATAATGAACCCGGCAAGGATGCATTGGCTGACGAACTTGATGTTCTTGATCAGGTAGCACATATTGAGAAGCATCTTAAAGATCTTGGTGTATCAGTCTACAGAAAAGGCATAACTGAAAAGTTTATGTCGGAGATTAAGCTCCTTGCCGACGAAAAACCTGATTTTGTTTTTAACCTGGTTGAATCAATTAACAATAAAGGTGAGCTAATCTATTTTGTACCAGCCCTTCTGAATTTATATGCGATTCCATATTCGGGAAATTCGCTTGAAGCGATCTTTCTGACAAGCAATAAGACAATCTGTAGTAAAATGATGAAAAATGCCGGGATTAATAACCCGGCATCGTACCTGCCGTCACAATATAATCTGCTTAAACAGGGAAGAAAATATATAGTCAAACCAATTTGGGAGGACGGATCACTCGGGATAACCAGTGAATCGGTTTTTGAATGGAATTCTGTTTCTGAAGCTAAAATCAAGGGACTGGATGATGCTCATTGGTTTATTGAAGATTTTGTTGATGGCAGAGAATTTAATATCAGCGTTTTAGCCGGAAAGGATGGCCCGCAGGTTTTACCACCGGCTGAAATAGTATTTGTAAACTACACCGATGATAAGCCAAAAATCATCGATTTCAAAGCCAAATGGGAAATGGATAGTTTTGAATATATCAATACCGTCCGTGAATTTCCGGGAAATAAACTCAATCCCAAACTTTTAGCAAACCTGAAGAATGCAGCACTCTCCTGCTGGCAATTATTTGGGCTGAGAGGCTATGCAAGAGTAGACGTCAGGACCGACAGCTCCGACAATGTATTCGTTATTGAAATTAATGGCAATCCATGTATTTCTCCTGATGGTGGTTTCGTTGCTGCCACTAAAGAAGCCGGTTATCAGTTTACAGAGGTCCTCCAGCACATCATTGATGATTTAAATTAGATTTTTATTCCATTTGCCTTTAAAAATCCTGACCCGAAATGAAAGGATTATACACTGTTTTATTGCTGATAATGTCTAATACCTTCATGACGATCGCCTGGTATGGTCATCTCAAATTAAGAACAATGAGCAGGTTTGAGAGTCTCAGCTTGTTTGCTGTAATATTATTGAGCTGGGGGATTGCTTTTTTTGAGTACTCATTGCAGGTACCTGCCAACAGGATTGGATTCAGGGCAAACGGCGGACCATTTTCCCTTATTGAATTAAAGGTAATTCAGGAGGTTATATCAATAATGGTTTTTACTGGATTTACGCTACTTGTTTTTAAAAATGAACAGTTCCGCATGAATCATCTGATTGGATTTGTGTTTTTAATTCTTGCAGTTTATTTTGTTTTCAAAAAGTAGCTTATTTTATCAGATTTGCATTATAATACTGAGGCTGTCCGGTTACTTCCTCTCCCAACCAGTCGGGTTTTAAATATTCTTCGTCATCTGAAGCGAGTTCTATCTCTGCAATTACCAGTCCTTCATTTTTTTCATGAAATACATCTACTTCAATTTTATGCTTTCCTGATGATATAATATATCGTGTCTTTACAATTTTACCGGGAATACAGACCTTCATCATTTCTTCCGCATCCTTAACAGGTATCTGAAACTCCCATTCATTTCTGGTTATCGTATCATAAGCAGGCCTGGTTTTTATTGTAAGGTATGCTTTATCTTCAGCAATACGAATTCTGATTGTCTTTTCATGGTCTTTAATCAGATATGACTGTATTATTTTTATATCTCTGATTGCCAGATGGATGAATTCGCCCTTTACAAGAAATTTACGTTCCGTTTCTGTTGCCATTTTTGTTGTAAAGTTAAAATAATTAAATAAACCAATTAAAGATCCGGATTTAGATAAATTGCCCGTAGGGCATAAACTATTGAAGAATATTGGAATGGATTTCTTTTTACCTCGTGGAGGTTAAAGAATTTTGGTTATGCGTAAATGTTTATCCTCTACGAGGAAAAATGTTCATTTTAAATCTCCTTTCTACAATAGTTTATCGCCTACGGCGAAAATGAGATCTTGGTTCTGCTCTCAAAAGGATAATTAAATTAATTTAGCGTGAAATAAATTATCCGATGGATGTCAAAATTGAACCTACATGGAAATCAAGACTGCAGGGAGAATTTGAAAAAGAATACTTTCTTAAACTTGCTGATTTTGTAAAGGAAGAGTACATTAAAAATACTATTTATCCTCCTGGCAGCCTGATCTTTAATGCCTTCAATCTTTGTCCGTTCGATAGGGTCAAAGCTGTCATTATTGGTCAGGATCCATACCATGGTCCGGGTCAGGCACACGGATTATGCTTTTCTGTAAGAGACGGTGTTGGTTTTCCACCGAGCCTGATAAACATTTTTAAAGAAATCGCGTTAGATACAGGTATTCAAAGACCATTAAGCGGTAACCTTGAAAGATGGGCGGATCAGGGTGTGTTGCTCCTTAATGCAACGCTTACGGTACGCGCACATCAGGCAGGTTCTCATCAGAAAAAAGGATGGGAACAATTTACCGATAATGCGATCAGTATTTTAAATAACGAAAAACAAAATATAGTTTTTTTCCTTTGGGGTGCATATGCGCAAAAAAAAGGAGAAACAATCGACAGGTCAAGACACCTGGTGCTGGAATCGGTTCACCCCTCTCCTCTTTCAGCTTCACGAGGATTTTTCGGAAACCATCATTTCAGTAAATGCAATACTTATCTGAAAGAGCATGGAATTGAACCAATAAACTGGGAATAAAATGAAATCCATTAACCTTGTAAGGTCGCGCCCCCCTTCCCCCCTAAAGGGGGGCTAATTCTCAGTACTTCAATAAATTCATCACATACACCGAGTTGGTCCCCCTTTAAGGGGACAGCCGCGTAGCGGCAGGGGATCCATGCTTTGCGGTTTAAATTACTTTCAATGCTTTTGTTATTGTTTGCTGCAGTTCCTCATACTCTTCAAATCCAACAGACAACCTTATCATTCCGGGTTCAGGATATTTTGTTCCCCATACTGCTTCAACAGGCATAAGAATTGTATGCGCATCTCCAAGAGTAGGTATCAGCTTTATCTTTTCAGAAACCAGCTTAATAAATTTATCTCTCCTGCTCCTTTTCTGATCTTTATCCTTACCGTCAAAATTGAAGGTTATCATTCCGCCATATCCTTTGCCACCAAATAATTTCTCTGCAATAGAATATGTAGGATGATCGCTCATTCCCGGAAACCAAATTTCTTTAATGACAGAAATATTTTTAAGGTAAGCTGCAAGCTTTGATGCGTTATCGCATTGTCGGGAGAATCTGAGTTCAAATGTAAGTATCTGAGTCTGCAATCTGTAGGCATCATCAGGAGATATCATATGTCCGACAAATTTTCTGTATTCTATTGCAGATTGCATCATTTTCAAATCATTCCCGCAAACAACACCTGCTGAAAGGTTGCCATGTCCTGAAAAGTATTTTGTTACGCTGTGAACAACAAGATCTACGCCGGCAACTAATGGTTTGTAAAGATATGGAGTCGCGAATGTATTATCAATTATAACCTTTACATCATGCTTTCTGGCTATTCTCAATATGTTTTCAACATCCGCAACAATAAGCATAGGATTGGAAATTGCCTCAATATAGAGCAGTTCAGGTTTTAAATCGGCTAGTACATGTTCGAGTTTAGCAAGATCATAATTACTGTTATCAGGTGTAAAATATTGTATATCAAGACCTCTCCGGTTCTTCAGCACAGACTCTATAAATGAAATAGTTCCACCATATATTTCAGTAAAGAACAGCCAGGGTCTGATCTTTTTCCCCGATTGGAAAATTGATAGTGCTGTGTCAATCGCGGACATACCCGATTGCGTCAAAAGAGCCCAGTTGCATCCTTCAAGCTTCATAATTTCCTCTTCTGCAGATACTACAGTGGGATTACGATAACGTGAGTAAATATAGTTATCAGGCTCCCTGTGATGCTCTGCCTCTTTTCTGAAAGCCATGGCAGTTGTTTCGGCATCGTATAATTCAAAGCCTGCATCCCTGTAAATTGGCATTCTGGCACTATTAACTTCTTTTCTTTTCATCTCTGTCGTAATTAATTTGTTCGTGAATCAATATATTTATATTCAGAGGATCATAGTCAATATAAAACAAAATCCGATCAAAAAGTTCACCTGTCATAAAAATTATAACTATAGAAAGTTCATTATGTAAATTATTTGAGATCAAGCTTATAGCAGCTATGAACAAAAAAGCGATCCGAATGAATCTTAAATTAAAAAAATTACTGGACGGCTTACTTACCAGACTATAGATTAATGAACTTAACTTAATTAAAACGATAAATAAAAATGGGAGAATGATTCCAGAAAAAAAGGAAATCATCAGGAGAGCACTCAGGAAAGTTTGTCCACTGTGAAACATGATTGATTTTCTTCTGTCTGAATAAAGATAAACACTATCAATCATTGCAAGAAAAATGAGCCCGGTAAAAGAAGAAATCAAAATAAGGATCGGAATGTGAAAGAAGGTCGTGATTACTGAAAAAACGGCGTAAATAATAAAAAAAGATATCTCCCGGCTCAATGGTGAGGTTTTAAAATTTGAAATTGCGCGCCACGATCTTGTTTTTCTGCCAAGATGAAATAATGATATTAATCCTGCAAGAATAAGAACAGGAATAAAAGTCATTTTTTCAGGAAACTCCCCTTTTATGAATGAAGAAATCAGAGTAGCAACTGAGAAAGTCGACAGGAAACTAAATAGTAGCAGACTTATATCAGATGTTATTGACCTTGTCGTATGCTCCGCTTTCATTTCTATTTGAGTAAAAGCGTTTTCAGGAATAATTCTTAATGAACTCTTGTTTTGTCCATTTGTAAATTCTATTGCAGGATTAAGCTTCTTATCGGGGAACCAATTTAGTGATGCTGATGAACCAGATTCGGAAAGTTGTCCGAAGCTTAAGGCACCTGTTGGACATGCAGATGAACATGCCGGCTTACCTCCTGCGATTAATAACGAATAACAAAGATTACACTTGACGACAGTTTTACTTTCTGATTCTAATTTTGGAGCGTCATAAGGACAATTCCACTGACAATATCTGCATCCGATGCATTTGCTTTCGTCTATAATAACCGCACCAGTTGCAATATTGCGGCTAAGGGCTGATGTAGGACAACCCTCCATGCAAACGGCAGATTCGCAATGATTGCAGGCTAAAGAAAGATTAATAACAGGCAATATAATCTCTGCATCAGAATTATAAGTATAGATATTCCTTGGATGAACTTTCCACCCGTTTTCAAGTACGCATGCTGCATTGCATGCATTGCAATTAACACATTTGTGATGGTCAAATATGAAGCCTTTACGCATGATTATTCGACTTTTTCAATTTCGACTTTAGTGTCATGAAAAGCTGAACCAAATCCAATATCAGTTTCATGTCCATCAATAAGCCGGTTTACGCCTCCACCTTCACAAAACCAGATTCCATTTGGAAATACCACGACCCCTGAAGGAACTCTGTTTGAAATTTCAGCCAGGCTTATCATCTCTCCATTTTTATTGTAGACTCTTACTTTCTGACCAGTCAAAATTCTTCTGCTTTTCGCATCATGTGGTGATATCCGGATAACAGGACCCGGAACCGATTCTTTAATTATATTCAGATTGCCAAATTGCGAATGTATACGGCTACCCGTGTTTGGCGTCAATAAAATTAACGGGAAATTCTTAATGTCGTGAGAATGGAAGACTTCCAAATAATCAGGTAAAGGAGAAATATTCCATTTTGCCTTAGCTTCCTCAGAATAAATTTCAATTTTACCTGACGGCGTTTCGAATTTCATATCTTCATAAGCTATTTGTTGAAGTCCGGGAGCCAGGACAGGTGCGAGTTTAAGCTGAGCCAAAGTAAGCCCGGTAAATCCAGCGATCCTTTTTTCCAGCCATCGTTCTAAATTTTCATTCCCGGGTTCAGGTATGAGTGAATTGCTTACATTAAGATTCAGTCTTTTTGCCAGATGATAATATATTTCACTTTCAGGAGATACATCAGCTTGTGGCTCAAGCACTCTGGGTTTAAACTGTACATATGGTGACCAGTATGAACCAATTATATCTGACTGTTCAAACATATTCCTGGCAGGTAGAATAATATCAGCCATTGCTGCGGTATCAGTCATAAATTGATCAACGACAACCTTAAAAGACAGGTTGGAAAAAGCTTTTTTAACAATATTAGTATCTGGTGATTGTAAAACCGGATTGCCTCTTTCAATCCATATAGCCTTAAGTTCAGGATCCCTGGTGCTCAGCATATCTGATCCAAGTTTTGTCATTGATATAGTCCGGCGGAATGGAAGATCTTTAGCAGAATCAGGGTAATATGACATTGGCTCTTTAATATCATCAAAGACATAGCTTTGCAGATTGGCATAATTAAATCCGGTTCCTGTTTTTCCTATGTTTCCTGTCAGTATAGAAAGTAAAAGTATTGAACGTATTGTCTGGCCACCATTTTGATGACGTTGTAATCCATATCCCGGAAGAATTGTTAGAGGTCCGCTATTCCCTATTATTGTTGCCAGTTCAATGATATCCTGGGCAGGAATACATGTAATCGATGCAGCTTCAACTGGCGTAATTTGCAACGACTTTTTTAATTCACTGAAGCCTTTTACATATCTGGAAATGAATTCATTATCAATATGATCGCTGTCGATCAGTATCCTTGCAACTGCAAGTGCCAGAACACCGTCAGTACCGGGTTTTGGACTGAAAAGGATGTCAGCTTTGTCAGCGGTAAGTGTACGTAAAGGGTCAATTACAATAATTTTTGCTCCATTTTCTTTTGCCTTTACGATAAAAGAGATTTCCTGGATGTTGGTTTCTGCCGGATTTTTGCCCCAGATTATTATAGTTCTGGCATTTTCAAGATCCCATGGAACATTATGTTTCACTGATCCTAAAGTTAACCTTACTGCTTCCAGTCCTGCCGGCCAGCATAAATTTCCATAGGTAAGTGTCGTACCACCAAATGCTTTCCAGAATGCCGATCCGATTTCATTTGTGAGTCCCGACATACCGCTGCCTCTGTACCATAAAATACTCTGCGAGCCCCATTTCTCTTTAATAACCGAAAGCTTATCTGCAATAATATCATAAGCCTCCTTTGTAGATATTTTGCTGAATTCCCCCGACAAGTTTCTGATCATTGGATGCAAAATTCTTTCCTTTGAGTTTGCTCTTTCGATATATGATAAACCTTTGATACACGGGCCCTCCGGAGTAGCTTTATTGCCAGTATATGGTAGTATCTTTCTGATATGGTTATTTTCAACCTGTACTCTGAATGAGCAGGTGCTATAGCAGTTTCTGGGACAAGCTGTAAGGAATTCCTCCATTATTCTTATGATAATGGCAAATGTATAAATATAAGGAATGAAAAAACAAAAGATAAAAGTAAAAAATACCCTAGCTAGCGCGGATTTGTAATCCGTGCCTGGTTCATCATTAAATCCGTGATAATAAGGGCCGGCTAAAAATCGCTAAAGTAAGGCACCGATTGCAACCGGGCAGAGCAGTATTTTATGCTGCAAGTAATTATCCTTCTACTGCGAGCTCGGCGTAGCCAAATCGGCGCCAGCAATGGGGAAACACAGAGGGGAGCGTAGTTATGTCTATTTTAAAACGAGCGGTTCTTCGGGAATGACATTACTTATTGAAAGTTGCCTGTCAGGCATACTGGAAATATATACTTCATAAGTAATCTAGCTAGCGCGGATTTGTAATCCGTGCCTGGTTCATCATTAAATCCGTGATAGTAAGGGCCGGCTAAAAATCGCTAAAGTAAGGCACCGATTGCAAATCGGCGCCAGCAATGGGCAACAAGGCAGAAAACTCTCTGTTGAAACTCTGTGGCTCTCTGTGTAACAAAAAAAATGAAGAACTTACACTGAGTAACACAGAGAACTAGCTAGCGCGGATTTGTAATCCGTGCCTGGTTCATCATTAAATCCGTGATAATAAGGGCCGGCTAAAAATCGCTAAAGTAAGGCACCGATTGCAACCGAGCAGAGCAGTATTTTATGCTGCAAGTAATTATCCTTCTACTGCGAGCTCGGCGTAGCCAAATCGGCGCCAGCAATGGGGAAACACAGAGGGGAGCGTAGTTATGTCTATTTTAAAACGAGCGGTTCTTCGGGAATGACATTACTTATTGAAAGTTGCCTGTCAGGCATACTGGAAATATATACTTCATAAGTAATTCTGTCCTGCCCGATATATTGCTGATATGTATAATCAACTTTACCGGTAGTAAATGTTACCAATGTACCTCCAACATTAATTTTTGCACTGATTTCTGCTTTTGGATACGCTTTTGTGAAACGAAAATAACCGGAAACAGCACCATTTGATAAATTTCCAATAGTATCTATATCTTCAGTTTTTTCTGAAGTAGACACAATTACCTCCTGGAAAGGCTGATCTGATAAGTTTCTGATTCGGACATCAGTAGGTCCTTCAGGCGAAAATTCTTTCTTTTTACATGCCAGTACCGCCAGCAAAATAAATGAAATAACAATTAGCTTTTTCATGATCAGGAATGATACCTATTAATTAATCTGACCTGAAATATACTAAATTAGTTGCAATGCAATTAAATTTTGACGAGACTATTTGCAGGAACCCAGCCTTTGTTTCCATCGGAAAGCCTTATTTCAAGCCAATCTCCAACTTCATCATCAATTGTAACTTTTGTACCTTCATGTAGTACAAACAAATCATTTCCGCTTTTGTCGGGAGAACTTTTCCCATTTGCAACAGGACTTGTTATAATTGCTTTGTGGTTATTATAAACAAGTGATTTATTTCTTATTGTGAAAGCTAACGAGCTCCCTGATATGAATATGAATAAAAGAGCAATCCAGAATCCAAGTACTTTATCCCTATGTCTGCCTGAATAAATATATAAGGAAAGTGACAGAAGAAATAATATGAAGGTAATGATACTGATTTCAGCCCAGGTATTTGTTGACAGAATAAGTGAAACAAAATTATACCCTCTTATAAAAAAAAGTTGCGGAATTTCCTGAAAACGATCAACAGTAAGTGTTCTGGCGACCTGAAGATTATAATTAATATCCTCATCAGCTGGTTTTAAAAGATAGGCTCTCTCGTAAAACAGGATTGCCAGCGGAATATTATTCAGCTTAAAATAAGCATTACCAATATTATAATCCAGATTTGCTGACCGGTAGCCTGTCATATATATCTCATTCCACACCCGAAGCGCTTCATTATAACTTCCTGCAGTAAAGTATGTTGTTCCCTGATAGAATTTGTCTCTGTTTGTACCTTGTGAAATACCGATGCGGACAAAAAGAGAGAATACTATAAAAATTAAGATATTTCGTTTATAAGATTTCATTTTTCAGCCTATTGAGTTTTCTACTGACTTAATAAAACGGGATGCATCATCATACACGGAAGTTGCTTCCGTATTTGACGAAGATGGTGCATATCGCGCAAATTCACATATATCAAGAATCCTGGAAAGATCTTTTATCAAATCCTCCTCAATACCAAATTCCGTAAGAGCAGCAATTGCATTATTTTGTGTCAGGTCCGATAGAGGAATACTAAGTTTATCACTCAAATAACCCCATATAGCTTTTAGTATCTCGTCATAAAACTGATCTATTTCTTCATTTTTCAGACAGACTGAAGCGCTTTGAAGTCTTTTAATTGCTACTTTACCGGCTTTCCTGTTTCTAACAATAGAAATATCAGAATTGCGCTTTATATAATCCCTGCGCAAGAACAATATCAAAAGGAAGGCAAGTAATGAAAATGCATAAGCACTATAAAATGATTGTTTTGAAAACAGGATATCCCCTGCTTTTTTCATTTTACCGGGATCAGATTTAATAAAACGTATATCTTTCCCAAGATATTTAACATCTTCTTTTGAAACACCGCCATAGACAGTGGCTCCTGCATTCTGCCCTTCTACTTTATGAGCTATAACATGAAACTCCTCAGTTGATATTTTTTCATACTTACCTGTTGAAATATTAAAATAAGTATAAGTAACAGGAGGAATCGTGAAATCTCCATAATGCCTGGGTATCATCAGATATTCGAAAATTTTCTGTCCGGAAGTACCGCCTATGCCGTTTTTAAGTTCGTCTGTAATTTTAGGATCGTAAACTTCAATATCCGGAGACAACTTAAACACAGGCGCAGATGCAATTTTTAAATTTCCATTTCCCGAGAGAACTACTCTGAAAGTCACTGCATCATTTACATTAACCGATTCCCTACTCAAAGTTGCTTTAAGATCGAGTTTCCCCACGACACCTGAGAAATCAGCCGGTTTTATTCCGGGCAGAGGTTTAATCTTTATTGTTACCGGTTTGCTTGCTATTTCTTTAGGTAATGTTTGATATGAGGAGAAAAAATCACCAAAAAAGGGATCGGACTGACCTTTTACCTTTTTTTGTATCAGAACAGATATTTGAACCGGATCAATTGTTATTTCTCCTGTAATCTGCGGATAAAGAAGGAATTGCTGGACCACTCCTGATCCATAAATTGTACCATTTATGTTTTCCTGATGGAGTGATGTCAGAGGTGGTGTTTCAATATCTGACCTTAGAAAATTGTTGAAAGCCGGATATTTGATTTCATTAATACCCGAAATATTAACACGCGAATAAAGTTTGACAGTTGCAACAATAGGTTCACCAATATAAATCTCTTTCCGGTTAACGGAAAGGTTAACAAAAATATCTCTCCCTGCGGATTCCAGATCCGAATTATCCGATTCAGCGTTACGTCCGGTAGAGGATGCTGTGCTTTGTTTTGGAGATGTACTGCCAACTACCTCAATGTGAATTGAATCTGAGGAATACGTTTTGCCTTTCAAAGTAAATGTTGCCGGTGAAAGAACATACTTCCCTTCCTTAACAGCCTGCAGATAATAAACATAGGAATAGGATGTCTCATTTGACATTTTACCATTAATGATCTGGGTACTTGAGCTATAAGATGTTTCCGGTCCCATTAGTTTGTAAAAACCAGTGAAGGACGGAGCTGAGAACTCCCCTCCTCCTGAATTAACTGTCCACATAACAGTGAATTGTTCCCCGGCATTTACAGCAGAAGGGCCTTCAGCCTTAAGGAATACATCCTGTCCCTTTGCAGTAAAGGATACTAACACGAGTAAATAGTATAATAATGACTTTTTCATTTTCTTTCAATTCTGCTACCAGTTGTCCACTGTTCTTACTTTTGATTTTGCTGCTTTTGCAAGTTTGACTTTTTCCTCCACATTTTTTTCATCGCTGGCAAGTGAATTTAAAAGTCTTTGTGCATCTTCCTTAGAGATTTGCTGATTTTGCTGCTGTTGATTCTGATTTTTATTCTGATCATTTTTCTGATCCTGCTGGTTCTTATTCTGATCTTTCTGATCTTTCTGATCTTTATTCTGGTCCTTATTTTTATTTTTATCGTTGTCCTTATTATCCTGCTTATCCTTTCCTTGTTTATCTTGCTGTTGCTGCTGCTGCTGTTTTTTCAACTGATCCATGGCATACGACAGATTATATTTTGCTTCAGGGTTCTCAGGATGGAGCTTAAGGGAATTTTCATAGGCACTAATGCTTTCCTGAAATTTGTTCGCTTTTACTAACGAATTTCCGAGATTATAAAATCCGTCGGATCGCTTTAATTTATCAACATTCTGATTAGTACTCTCAATAAATTGTTTTCCTGCATCTTCAAACTTGTTTTGTTTATAAAGGGCATCTCCTGTATTGAAAACTGCGTCGGGAGATTGTTTATTCTGATCTGTCGCTTTCCGGTAAGAGATCTCTGCTTCTGAATATTTATTTTTCTCATATTCTCTGTCACCCTTTCTGATAAATTTCTTATCAGACTGTCCATACACCGATACAGATGCAATTAAAGATACGCAAAACAGTATGCTTTTGAGCATTGAACTTGTATTTCTAATATAATCTGATCCGCACATAATTAAATAATCAATTGTTTAAATTTTAAACTTAAATAACCTGATGTTAGCCAGGCGCCTGTTTTTCCTGTCCATGACAATAAAATCAATCAGTAAGATGAGAAGCGTGATAGCTGCAAATATCTGATACTGTTCATTGTACTCTGTGAATTGGGTACTCTGAAGATCCTGTTTTTTCATTTTTTTAATATCAGCAAAAATTTCATCAAGACCTATATTCGAGTTACTTGCCCTCACATAATTTCCGTTAGTCGCCAATGCTATTTTCTTAAGAATGTCTTCATCAAGCCTTGTTATAACAGTATTGCCTTTATTATCCTTAAGGAAATCTTGTTTTCCATTTCGCATTATAGGTATAGGTACTCCTTCGGTTGACCCAATACCTATTGTATGTATTATAACGCCTGCCTTTGCAGCTTCCATGGCTTCTTTCACCGGGTCATCTTCATGGTTTTCACCATCAGTAATAATTATCAGCGCTTTACTTTTCCCATCTCCCGGAGTGAATGATCTGATTCCAAGACTAATCGCAGCACCGATTGCCGTTCCCTGTTTTGGAACTATATCGGGGCTGATTGTGGAAAGAAACATTTTTGCCGATATATAATCAGTTGTAACAGGAATTTGAACATACGCATCTCCAGCAAAGACAATTAAGCCTATTTTATCATTATCCAGATTATCAATCAAACGTGATATTGCCTGTTTTGCCCTTGTAAGTCTGTTGGGTTGTATATCTTCTGCAAGCATAGAATTACTTACGTCCAGTGCAATAATTACCTCCACCCCCTGTTTTTTAACATCTTCAATTTTTGATCCGAACTGAGGTCTTGCAAGCATTAATATTGCGGATGCAACGGCAACTAACTGGAGTAAAAATTTTAACACCGGGCGTATTCCTGACATTTCCGGAATGAGGCCTTTAACCAGATTTGCTTCGCCAACCCTTCGTAATGCATTCCTTTTTCTGATACTATTTAAAATAAATAAAAGTATAAGAACCGGAAGCAGAAGCAGCAGGTATAAAAAATCAGGATTTGCAAATCTGAACAATTGCATTTTCTTTTATTCTTTTAAATAAGGTTTTTAAATACAGTATTTCTGGCAATAATTTCAAATATCAACATACAAAAGGCAATCAATGCAGGCAAAAGAAACATTTCTTCCTTCTTAATGAACTGTTTAACATCGATTTTTGATTTCTCAAGCTTGTCAATCTCTTTATAAATCTGCACCAGACTATTATTGTCCGTTGCCCTGAAATATTTCCCGCCGGTAGTCTGAGCTATTTGCTGAAGTATTCCTTCATCAATTTCAACAGGCATGTCCTGGTATTGGATACCATAAGGGGTCTGAACAGGGTATGGTGCCACACCCTGAGTACCTACACCGATAGTATATACTCTGATACCAAAGGTCTTTGCAATTTCTGCGGCTGTAGCAGGTGCAATTTCTCCCTTGTTATTAACGCCGTCTGTCAGGAGAATAATTACCTTGCTCTTAGCCTTAGAATCTTTTATTCTGTTTACAGCTGTTGCCAACCCCATTCCTATTGCTGTTCCGTCTTCAATCATTCCGCTTTGAATCTCCCTTAGAAGGTTAATCAGAACAGCATGATCTGTTGTGAGTGGACATTGTGTAAAAGCTTCACCGCTGAATACAACAAGGCCAATCCTGTCATAAGGTCTGCCTGAAATAAACTCAGTTGCAATATTTTTTGCAGCTTCAAGCCTGTCGGGTTTAAAATCACGGGCCAGCATACTGCCTGAAATATCCTGAGCCAGTACAATGTCAATTCCTTCAGTTGAAACATTCTGAAACTTATCGCTCTTTTGAGGACGTGCAAGCGCAATTATTAAAAGTCCGACAGCCATAGTTCTGAGAGCGAAAAAAATATGTCTGAGATAATGTCTGAATGTGGTTCCGGTATGACTAAAGGATTGCAAACCGGGTATCCTCATTGCAGCTGTTACTTTTTGCTGTTTGAGGATATAAAAAACGATCATTGCCGGAATAATAAGCAACAGGTAAAGAAAGAAAGGTTCGGCAAAAGATATTCCAATCATACACTACCCTCCTTCCTGTCTGATCCTTGAACTGCTTCCGGAACAGTTTCTGTTTCCTTTGTTAATAGCACAAAACTCCATGAACTTTGAAAATGTGCTTCATTTTCAGTAGGTTCAGGCTTATATTTAGCAAATTTTACAAGGTCAGCTCCTGTGAGAACAGACTTAAGTTCATTGTAGGATCCGTTTTTCTTAAAACCTGACTTCAGAAGTGCCTCAAGAGTTTCGCTTGTTGTTAATTCAAGAGAAAATACGCTGAACCGTTTTTCGAGGTATTGACGTAATATTTCGGTTAACCGTGTATAGTATTTTTTTACTTCCCCTTTTTGCCACAGTTCTTCATTTTTAAGTATTTCTAATTCTCTGAAAGCGACTACGTGAGCAGGATCCTCAGGTATATATGGTTCTGAGCCCGGAGTGACTTTTTTAAGTTTCCTGAAATATCTGACAGCTGCCCATGTTAATATTCCGAGAACAGTCATTATAAGTACCCAGGGTAGTATTTCTCCAACTGTCACAGGAGCTCTGTATGGTTTCACGATGTCAAAGATTTTAGCGGTTGTATCGCGAGGAGCAATTTTTACCCTCATTACCTGTAGCAATGAATAATCAGAATAAAATCTTTTTAGTCCTTCAGAACTTTTTGTCTCTGCAAAAACTGGTTTTACGCTGTAATGTCCTGAGTCAAATGAAGTTATAAGGTATTTCTGTATTATCTTAATGCGTCCGTTTTGAATGGCGGAACTGTCAGTATGGGGACCGGAAAGTATTTCAATATTTTTGCAAAGAGTATCTTTGAGAACCGGAAGAGTAAGTTTAAGTCCGGAAGGCTTATCGAAAGTCACAGTAAACTTTATCTGATCACCTACAAAAATTCTTGTTGAATCAAAAGAAGAAGTAATATTTACATTCTGGCCGAAAGCAGGAATAATTGTAATAATAAGAAATATTGAAAGTAAAAATTTCTTCATAGTGCTCACCTTTTCTCAAATAACATAATCAGTGGTTTAACATAATCAAGATCTGTTCTGAATTCTGCAGAATCTACTCCGCATCTTTTGAAAATACTTTTAGCGATCTCCATATTATTTACCCACCACTTTTCATAAGCCGCTCTGGTTCCTGCCGAAGATGTGTCAATCCACTTTTCCTCACCTGTTTCCGCATCAGATACTTTTACTAACCCAATATCAGGTAACCTCTGTTCAAGAGGATCGAATACTTTAAGAGCAACAATATCGTGCTTATTTGAAGCAATTTTAAGAGCTTCCTCAAATCCGGTTACCATAAAATCAGAAATAATAAAGGTCGTACACCGTTTCTTTATGGCATTTGTCAGAAACCGCAATGGTTCATTCAAATTGGTTTTCCTGCTGCCGGGAGTAAAATCAAGCAGTTCCCTTATTATCCTTAGTATATGCTTCCTTCCTTTAAGCGGAGGTATGAATTTTTCAACTTTATCTGAAAAAAAGATAACTCCGATCTTGTCATTATTATATATAGCTGAAAAAGAGAGTACGGCAGCTACTTCTGTCATGATATCTTTTTTATAAGAACCTTTTGTTCCAAAGTTGCCTGATCCGCTGACATCAATTAGCAGCATAACAGTAAGTTCCCGCTCTTCCTCAAATATTTTTACATATGGATGATGAAACCGTGCAGTAACATTCCAGTCAATGCTTCTGATGTCGTCGCCATACTGGTATTCCCGGACTTCGCTAAATGCAATACCCCTCCCTTTAAATGCGCTGTGATATTCGCCAGCAAAAATATGCCGGCTTAATCCCCGTGTCTTGATTTCAATTCTCCGGACTTTTTTAAGCAATTCAGTCGCTTCCACTTTTTCCTGATTATTTCTTTTGTTCAATAGATATAACAAAGGACCATTTATCGTCCAAAACTTGTATTAAATATACTTTGCCATTCTTTTTCTCTGTCCACTCATTTTCCCCGCTCCTGACATACATTGTATTGAACTCCCGGGTTTTTTGATCTTTCAGACCTCTGTCACAGATTATTCTTATATTCCTGCAAATGGAATCAGAATCGAGAAAAAACAGAAATGTTTGATTCTCCTCATTATCTGAGTATTTTAAATAATTAAATTTGTTATTCACAACGTTATTAAAATTCATCTCACTGCAATTCTCCTTCATATATTCCCTGATTTCCTTATGATTAAAGCCAATAACATTCTGACTTTGAATGTGAATGCATAAAAACAGCAATAAAGAAGATAATGCAATAATTTTCATAAGGTGTTATGGGACTTCTACAACATTAAGGATTTCGGATATGATATGATCCTGATTAATATTTTCAGCTTCAGCTTCATATGTAAGACCAATCCTGTGGCGCATTACATCATGACATATCGTTCTGATATCTTCAGGAATAACATAACCTCTTCTTTTAATGAATGCAAATGCTTTTGCTGCGAGCGATAGATTTATTGAAGCCCTGGGAGAAGCACCATATGAAATCATGTTCTTAAATTGCGGTAGTCCAAATCTATCAGGATTACGGCTTGCAAAAACTATGTTCAGAATATAATTTTCAATTTTTTCATCCATGTATACTTCTCTGACTACATTGCGGGCACGGATTATGTCTTCCGTTCTCAAAACAGTATTAGCTTTTGGAAATTCCCTGGCAAGATTCTCCCTGATTATCATTCTTTCTTCTTCAATCGATGGGTAATCAATAAGAACTTTCATCATGAACCTGTCTATCTGGGCTTCAGGCAAGGGATATGTTCCTTCCTGTTCAATCGGATTCTGTGTTGCCAGAACCAGGAATGGTTCATCAAGCTTGAATGTGTTTTCGCCGATTGTTATCTGCCTTTCCTGCATTGCTTCCAATAACGCGCTCTGTACTTTAGCGGGCGATCTGTTAATTTCATCCGCAAGAATAAAATTTGCAAACACAGGGCCTTTTTTTACAATGAATTCTTCTTTTTTCTGACTATAAATCATTGTACCAATAAGGTCAGCAGGGAGTAAGTCAGGCGTAAACTGAATCCTGCTGAATCTTGCATCAATGATTGAGGCCAGTGATTTAATTGCAAGTGTTTTAGCAAGACCAGGTACACCTTCAAGAAGTATGTGTCCATTTGAGAGTAGTCCTATCATCAGACTGTCTGTAAGATGCTTTTGCCCGACAATGACTTTGTTCATCTCCATTCTGACAATGTCAACAAATGAACTTTCCTTTTCAATTTTTTCATTTAAAATTCTGATATCGGCTGTCTGCTCCATAATGTAAAAATTTTAGTAGCAAATATAATAAATTGAGTACTATTTCACCAAGACTCATTTCTGGCTGAAATTCTGGAATACAAAAGAAAGGCATGAAATTCTAACTTCTTGTTAATGACTGTTAAAAATTAGTTAAAGTCTTAACATTTGATCTAAATGCATTTTGCATGAAAAATCCATTGACATGGTTACCGCCCTACAGGCACAAAAGTCACAAAAACTTTTTTTGCCCCCCTAAAGGGGGGTAAATTCACTTCCTCTTAGGAAATTTAGTAATGTCACTGAATTGTTCCCCCTTTAGGGCATAGGCGTAAACTTAAGCTTTGGGGATATATGAGATACTGCATAAAAAGGTTTCCCCTCCTTTAAAAGTAGGGGAAATGTATCTGACATATATTCAATACATTACATACTATTTTATGCTTAATTTTTATCCTATTTTATTATATTCAACTCCTTAAGTTTACGCCTATGCCTTTAGGGGGACAGCCGCGAAGCGGCAGGGGGCGAAAGCGGATTCCAGTCAAAACCAGATCTCATAGAGCTCCTTATTAATATTATAATATCGAGAAGTAAGAATCCTATGTTGAATTCCTGGGGAAGAACAAAGTGAATAACGAGAAATGCTGCTGAAATATAAAACACTATCCTGAACCATATTTCACCAGGTTTATTTAATATCAGCATTAATAAACAAACCAGAATAAATGGATTAAGCCATATAATGTTAAGATTCCATTTCATTTGATCGTGATCGGTGAAAAAATTAAAAAATATCATCAACACTGAAAGGATTGAAAAAACAGAATAAATGACAATATCTGTTATTCTGATAATCTTTCTGCTTTTTGTCTGAGCAGCGAGGATAAGAATCACAATTATTAAAAGAGTGAAAACAAAAGGAGGAGAAGTTAAAAACCTATGTTTTACCTGAGGGTTTCCGAAATCGAGTAATATTTCAGGATTCTGAAGAAGAGGAATCATTTTGTCAGACCTTTGTACTACCGTCTTTGATAATCCAATCCTCATATCAATGGGAAGGAACATCTGATCCCTGAAATGGGCTTTTTTATCACTTGTGGAACCCATAATAAGATCCACTCCGAATTTTAACCAGGGGTATGGATTCTGATATTTGGCAACCATTTCTCTGAAAGTAGGCACTCTTCCGGGGTCCGGCTGAGGATATTTTAGTTTATCCCCTATTGATTTTTCAAGCAGGTCCCTTATCCTTGTTGAACAATCATCATAAAAAAAATCATACCTGTATTTAATGTTTTCAGGTTTGAGATTTTCATTTATTAGTTCTGTTAATTTTTGTAATTCTTTTGAATCAATATTAATTCTTTGTGAATAAACATATCTCTGTTCAAAAAAATAACTCTGCAGAAAACCTTTAGTTGTCTCTGTATCAAGCATGTAATCTAATCTGCCCTTTGCAAATTTCCAGGCGAAATTCTTTGTATTGTAATCGAACACTCCCCAGTTATAGATTATGTCAGAATGTTTTGCAGGGATTGCAATTCTTAATGCGCTATGGCCATAAATAGAATAAGTTTCTGTCCCGGGTCCACATGTAATCAGATAAGCAATAGTGTCATTTGATTGTTGAGCCAGAACTTTCGGGAACGATACAAATGAGATAATTAGACAAATAAGAAAGATCTTTTTCATTTGAGAACTTTTTAACTATGGGTATATGCTTCTGTATCTATTTTTTATTGAATCCATTACCCCCTTCCTAACCTTCCCCCACGGGGGAAGGTATAAACCCGACCTTTCCCCCTTGGGGGAAAATGAAAGGGGGTTTACGAACAAATAGCATTAACTACGCATTGTAAACGTAAGAGATTTTTCTCAGAAATAAAAGGCGCCTCTGCAAACTGATTCAAACGTCTTTTTTGTTAGCTTTACAAGCGTTTTAAAAAACAGGAACCAGTTATTTAATAAAATTTCAGTATGAAAAGACTAGCAGTTTTAATCATGGGTTTATTATCATTCACACTTTCAAACGGTCAGACTACTGCCCCTTTCCCTATCACAGATCTTCATGTCCATTGCAAAGGCGGTTTTACAATTGAAGATGCTGTTGTAAAGTCGAAAAAGGAAAATATAAAATATGGCATAGTTACTAACGTTGGAGTAGGATTTCCTGTTCATAAAGACAGTCAGATTGATTCTGTTATTAACTCTCTCAAAAACTACCCGCAGTTCCTTATCGGTATGCAGGCTGAGGGCAGAGAATGGCTCACTAACTTCTCAAAAGAATCTATTAACAAGTTTGATTATGTATTCACTGATGCAATGACATTCACTGATGCAAAAGGAAGAAGGAACAGAATTTGGATACCTGCTGAAACATGGATCGATAATGAGCAGGATTTCATGAACTACCTCGTCAATACTATAGTTAAAATACTTAGTACAGAACCAATAAATATGTATGTCAATCCGACTTATCTGCCTGAACAGATGGCAGACAGGTATGATACTTTCTGGACTGATGAGAGAATGGACAGGGTTATAAAAGCCGCAAAGGATCATAATATTGCCATTGAAATAAATAACAGGTTCAAAATTCCATCTGAGAAATTCATTAAAAGAGCCAAAAAAGCTGGCGTTAAATTTACAGTTGGTACAAACAATATGGATGCGAATTTCGGAGGAGCAGAATATGCAATTGAAATGATAAATAAGTGTCATCTGACTCCGGCAGATTTTTACCAGCCTGTCAATAAAAGACAGAATGGGAAACTTTAATCTGTCTCAGGTATTAATATTTTTACCGGGAATTATTCTTGGGCTGACAGTGCATGAATATTGTCATGCACTTGTTGCTTATATGTGTGGAGACTCTACTGCAAAAGAACAGGGAAGGATCTCACTTAATCCGTTAAAACACATTGACCCTCTCGGTTTTATAATGTTAATATTCGCAGGTTTCGGTTGGGCTAAGCCTGTCCAGTTTAATGAACAGAACCTTAGAAATCCTAAAACAGATGTTATTAAAATAGCTCTTGCCGGTCCTTTGTCAAATGCTGTAATTGCAATGCTTCTTTCGGTAATATTTGTCCTGTTTGCAACTGCCCTTTCAGGCAAGATCGTCTCTGAAGTTTTTCGTTCAGCAATTTTCATTAACTGGGCGCTTTTTGTTTTTAACCTTATTCCACTGCCTCCGCTCGATGGGTCCCATCTTCTATTATCACAATTCAAAAAATATCCTAATCTTTATAACGGATTATACAAATATGGATCTTTTCTGCTATTTGGGTTAATCATAATAAGCTTCACAACGAAAATAAATGTCTTCCCTATATTGCCGGTTATACAATTTTTCGGCAACGGATTTTTGTCTTTAATTGGATACTAACCTTCACATCATCCAAATTACTTAAACTTTAACAAGAACTGTTGAATAAAGAACAATTAAACAAAGAACAATTGAATAAAGAACGATTAGAAAAAGAAGACATGAAACAAAAGATTGGCTGGGCAGGGCTTGGAAGAATGGGAATCCCAATGTCACAACGACTTATAAAAGAAGGATATCCTCTGACCGTTTTTAACCGCACGACAGACAAAGATGATATTCTTGTTTCTCAAGGTGCATTTGTCGCATTATCTCCTGAACAATTAATTCATCAGACTGATATCATAATAATAATGGTGTCGGATGATAAGGCAGTACGAGAAATATTTACAGGGAAACAAGGTCTGTTAAGTGCAGTAACACATGATAAGATAATAATAAACATGAGTACAGTATCTCCCGAAATAAGCAGAGAGATGTCATTATTATGTTTGAAACAGTCGATTCATTATTTGGACGCCCCTGTTTCCGGGAGTGTCAAACAAGCAGAAAGCGGAGAACTTGTTATTATGGCAGGTGGCGAAGAAGTCATTTTTAACAGGGTAAAACCGATATTGGATAATCTGGGAAAGCTTACAATAAGAGTCGGTGACACTGGGTCAGGAAATGCTGCCAAACTTGCAGTGAACACACTTCTGGGGATTATTAGTCAGGGTCTCTCTGAAAGTGTAATTTTTGCACGAAACAATGGAATAGAAACCGGTGATTTGCTGAATATTATCAATAACAGTGCGCTTGGAAGTACCTATATTAAAATTAAAGGAGACGCTATATTACAGAAGAGGTATCAGGCAGCTTTTGCGCTAAAACATATTGTTAAAGATTTACGACTTGCGAAAGAAAGTGGATTAAATACTCCATTAGGAGAAACTGCATATAATTCTTTTAAAGAGGCTGAATCTGAATTTGGAGAGGAAGATATTATTTCTATAATAAAGAAAATAGAAAAAAAAAGCTTTAAGTCCAACAGTTGAGAAAGTCACTCGTTGAAATAAAAAACCCGGACTGTTTAACCCGGGTTTGTGATTCCGGCGCGGCTCGAACGCGCGACCCACAGCTTAGAAGGCTGTTGCTCTATCCAACTGAGCTACGGAACCAAAATTTAAAAAAACATCAAACCTGTTGCTCTATCCTCCCGATAGCTATCGGGATGAGCTGCGGAACCAATTTCAGGCCACAAAAATACATTTTTTTTCAGTTTTTGCAACTGTATTTCCTGCTGATCATACTTTTTCATGAAAAGTCCTGAAATCAAATGGTTTTATGCCATTGAGCCTTTGCGTCTTAATGTCTTTACGCCATTAAATAGATTTCATGAAATTCACCAGTCCTTTCTTGTCTATTATCTGCTTCAGCTTATCAGGCAGAGGTTCAAATGAAAATGTTTTGGATCCAACTAATATTTCGCCTTTACTGAGGTTAATACTCACCTGATCACCGGCTTTATAAGCTTCCACCGCTTCTTTATGAACTATGAGCAACAATCCCTGATTAATTGATGAACGATAAAATATCCTGTTAACGGATTTTACAATTATTGCTTTTATTCCCAGGTAAGCAAGTCCTACTGAAGGATGCTCACGAGAACTTCCGCAACCAAAATTGTCACCTGCTATTATAATATCACCTTCTTTTGCATTTTTTGTGAATGCTTTATCAAAATCCTCAAAGAGCAAAGGAATAATTGACGCAGGATCGGAACTCAATATATTATAGGTGTGTTTCCCGGCAAACATCTGATCTGTATTAAGATTATCAACATCTGAATAGTTCCAGACAGAATTAATTCTCCTGTTCTCACCCGGCTTTATCTCAAATGTTTTGCTCTGTGATATTTTATAGGGAAATTTTTCTTTCCCGGGTTTTGTTCTTGGATCAGTTATAATACCTTTTAATGCAGAATGCGCAACTGTTGCCGGTGAAGCCAGATAAATCCGAGCCTCTTTATTCCCCATCCTTCCTGAAAAATTGCGGTTTGCAGTAGAAATCACTGTATGTCCGTTTGCCGGAATCCCCTGTCCTGTTCCCAGGCATGCTCCGCATGATGGGGTTAGAACGTTGGCACCCGATTCAAGAAATATTGAAATAAGACCTTCTTCAATGGCCTTAAGGAAAATATTCCGGGAAGCCGGAATAATATTGAGCTGGAATCCTTCTTTGATCTTTTTGCCTTTCAATATCCCTGCCGCAATCCTCAGATCTTCTATTCTTCCATTTGTGCATGTCCCGATGAGACCTTCATGAACTTCAGTCCCTTGAACTTCAGATACTGATTTTATATTATCAACATTATGAGGTGCTGCAACTACCGGGAAGACCTCATCCAGATCAATGTTTATTTCACTGAAATATTTTGCTCCTTTATCAGCCCAGATCCCTTCAGTTTTTGACCCATAAAAATTACTAAGCACGTCATCTGCAGGGAAAACAGCGTTCTTCGCACCCATTTCCGATGCAAGATTGGCAATTGTCATACGGTCAGAAATTCCAAGAGTTTTAACACCTTCACCATGGTATTCGATTGACATATAATTTGCTCCATCGGATCCAATCATTCCAATAATCCACAATGCCAGATCCTTGGCAGAGACATCATCCTTCAGCTTTCCCGATAAATTTATTTTAATTGACTCGGGAACCCGGAACCATGTCTCCCCTCTTTTCCAGATTCCGGCTGATTCTGTGCGATCGATACCCGCTGCGAATGAATTAAACGCTCCGGCTGTAGAGGTATGGCTGTCACTTCCCACAATTAGCATCCCGGGCTTTGCATGATTCGACATCAATTGGTGGCAAATACCTTTTCCGGAATCATAAAACTTTCTGATACCCTGCTTCGCGACAATATCCCTGATATCCTGATACTGGTTGCCAGTTTCGCATCAGAGGGAGGAGCATTATGATCGAGAACGACCAACATTTGATCCGGATCAGCTACAGTCTCTCCTCCCATTTTCTGAAAGGTCTTATATATACTGGAAGTATTATCATGTGTCAGAATAATATCAGGCCTGGCAAAAACAATCGATCCTGCCGGGGCTTTAAATATTTTCTCTGCAAATGTCTGTGCTTTCATAAATCAATTGTGTAAAGGTGTAACAGCGTAAAGGCATTAAGCTCCTAAGAGTCCGCCTTTCCGGTAAACTTCAAACTGAACGTCTGAAAAAGGTTCAGCACTGAATATTAATTTAGTCCGGATGTTTTCAATTTGTCCGGTCAGTAAATTGACCTTAATAGTGTCTCCATTCTTAATGTCAATTTCACGAAGGTCCTTACAAGTAACTATTGGAAAAGCGGCGTTTATGGCATTCCTTTCGTAAATAGCTCCAAATGATTCTGCCACAATAAGTTGTATTCCAAGAGAAGTAAAACAGTCCACTGCCTGTTGCCTGGAACTTCCGCATCCAAAATTTTTTCCTGTAACAACAATATCCCCTGGTTTCGCTTTTTTTGAAAAGTCTTCAAATCCTTTCAGATTATCAAATGTATACTGACCCATCTCTTTACTATCAGTTATAGAAAGATACCTGTTATGAAATATCATATCAGTATCAATATTATCTTTCATGATAATCCATACTTTTCCTTCAAGTATTGAGTTTTTTTCAGTTAAGGATCCAGATTCAGCTTTTTTAGCGAAATCTACCCGAACATTCTCTCGTGTGAAGATTGCAGGTTTATCCGGGATATTATCAGGAGTGGTTATATATCCTGCAATGGCAGACGCTGCAGCAACTTCAGGTGATGACAGATAAACACTTCCTTTTCCCTGTTTTCCCGGAAAATTCCTGTTTCCGGTGCTAATTGTAATTTCTCCAGGCCCATTTTGACCAACCTGACCGGCAGCACACCCTGCGCATCCCGGATTAGAAACCAGAGCGCCGGCATCTTTGAAAACCCTGATCAATCCTTTGTCAAGACATTCCTTCCATATTTCGTCTGTTGCAGGCACAATTTTAAGTACAACACCGGGAGCTACTTTCCGGTTTTTGAGGATAACAGCAATCTTATTCATATCCTTCATTCTGCCGTTTGTGCAACTTCCGATAAATACCGAATCGATTTTTGTTCCCGATACTTCTGAAACTGCTACCGTGTCGTGCGGTTCTCCGGGACGTGAAACCATTGGTTTAAAAGCTGATGCATCAATCGTAAATTCTTTCTCATAATGAGCATCCGGGTCAGCATATAAGGGTTCAAACTTGCTTTTCGCCTTTCGGGAACAATATTCAATTACTGCTTTTGAGGGCGGAAAAAGAATAATTATTGCTCCCATTTCCGTTGCCATGGAAGAAATTGTGATCCGGTCATCGACATCCATCTCATCAACACATGAACCATACATCTCAATAGAATAACCAAGCAATGAATTCGCGCCAAAAATTTTAAGAAGATTGAGAATAATGTCTTTTGAACTTACATTATCAGGAGTATTTCCGGCAAGAATAATTTTTACTGATGAAGGTATCTTAAACCATACTTTACCATCGTGCCAGGCAGCAGCAATATCCATATCCCCCATTCCCTGTCCGAAAGCTCCTATAGCTCCTAGAATATTTGCATGAGAATCAGTTGATACAGCTGTTGAGCCGGGAGTTACGTAACCTTCTTCTATCAGAATATGAGTACCTATCCCAGCATCTATATCATAGACTTTAATTCCGTGATCGCGTGCGAAAAGACGGCAGATATGCTGGTTAACTGCATATTTCTGGTCAGAACCAGTTGGATTGCAATCAAATGTAAAAAATGTTTTTTCAGGGTCCTTAACTGTCAATCCGAAATTATTCAGATTCTTAACAACATTGGCACCGCCAAAGTCGCGCGCAACCCTTGTATCTATTTCTATATCTGCTATTTCTCCAGGATGGACTGCCTGGAATTTTGAATGAGCAGAGAGTATTTTCTCAAGCAACGTCATTGCCATATTTGAATAAAATTTCAGGGTTATAAAATTAATACAAGAAACTGACACTATCTGAATTGTGCCCTAAAATCTCTCGGCGATTTTCCTTCCGTTTTACGGAACTGTTTATTGAAATTTGAAATGCTTGCAAATCCGCATTCCATCGCAATATCATGAACAGAATATTCAGTTTCCCTAAGCAGATAGCACGCCTTGTTGGTTCTTACGCGGGTGAGATACTCAACAAAACCTGCCCCGGAATTTTTCTTGAAATATCTGCTGAACGCAATAGGACTCATCTTTGCGATTTTTGCGATCTTTCCAAGAGGAATTGCTTTGAAATAATTTTCTCTTATATAAGTATAGACATCCGACATTCTCTTATTTCCCCTCTCATCAAAGGCAAGTTTATAGTTTTCTGAACAAAGTAATGCCCGTTTTCCGGAGGAAGATAAGATTTTAAAAACATTGAAAAGACCTATCATCTTATCGATGCCTTTATTTTCAACCATCAGTTTCAAGTGCTTTTCTGCCTGTTTTGAATCTTCTTCTGAAAAAACCACTCCTCTGTCAGCTTCAAGAAAAAGTTTTTTGAGACTGCTAAGTTCATGCTGCGACAATAATGCTTCTCCGATAGATTCAAGTTTAAAATTAACTACAATACCATGATTTTCAGGAAGACTGGCATTTTGTTTGTAGTAGTTCCAGCAGTGTGGAATATTACCTGCTATAAGTACCATATCGTACTTATCAAATAGCTCTACGCTATCACCAACAATTCTTGTACCGTTACTTTTAATATTCAAAACAAGTTCATACTCAGGATGAAAATGCCATAATCCTCCGGTATCGTTTATGTAAGCAGCCCGGAAACCGCCTCCATCATCGTATAATATTTTCTCTAGTTCGGCAACCATGGGCGTTTAAACATTATAGTGGTATACTATAAATTTATGCAATATTTTAACAATAATTAATACTTAATTACATATTTTTTTCTGGTTTTTTTATGTATTAATCATTTTTATGTTTAAATTTGTTCCAGGCTCATACTATTGGTATTAAGAGGAGTTGAGCAAGGGTTGGAGGTGAAAATCAACAGGATTGTATTGCAGACATTGACTTTCACATCAGGAACTTAAGGTATAGCGCCAGCTAACCATGGTTCCATCCTTTTATCAGACAGTAGACACGGGAATTATCTCATTAATAAAGCCCGCTCCTGATTCTCACAACCACCCTGCTCCTCTTTTTTTTTGTCTTTATTTTAAAGATTCTAAATGCCAAATTCACTATCATTCTTGCCTTTATAAAAGCTATCAGACAAAATATCTGTATTTTATGAATTCTGAATTCTGATTTCGAATATTCTTAATTTTTTAAATTTTTTTTCTAATTTGAATTAAGAATAATGAACAAACGAACAGAGAAATAAGTATTAAAAATAGACTACCTTTGACATCTTTCAGTAAATGGGGAAAGCTGAATCTTTATAACATAAACCTGTATAGAGTATTATGAAAACCTATATCAGAAGGAGGGATAAAAACACTCATCTCATTGTTTTATTTGGTGGCTGGGGGACAGATGAAAACGTCTTCGCTCCTCTGTGCAATGACGAATTTGACTTTATTCTCTTCTATAATTATTCTGCTGATGAAGCCCTTGTCCTTCCGGAAATAAAAACATATGAAAAAATTACGCTCATTGGATGGTCTTTAGGTGTATGGGCAGCAGAATACCTTTCGGCAAAAACGGGCATCAGACCTGATGTGACTATTGCTGTAAATGGAACTCCTGTTCCAGCCGATGATTTGTACGGAATACCGCTAAATGTTTTTGAAGGAACATTAAACAATATTACTGAAGAAAATATCCTGAAATTTTATTTCAGGGTGTTTGGTGATAAAAAGTCGTACCAGACAAACATTAACAGAATTCCGCACAGATCCCTTAAGTCATTGCATGATGAACTGCGCTGGCTATATAACAGAATAATGGAACAAAGAGACCCTGGATTTAAATGGGATTATGCTATAATAAGCGAGAAAGATCGTGTCTTCCCTTCAAAAAACCTTGAAGGTTACTGGGCGAAAGAAAAAAATACAAAAAACATAGTTCTGCAGCTTCCCCATTATCTGTTCAATGAATGGAACTCATTTGCTGATTTTGTTCATTTTGTTGAAACATATTGAACTATCAACTATACTAAGCAATTAATTGTTTTTTAAAGATCTTTGATCAGGATATTTGCATTTGATTTAGCAACAAGTTTGTCAAATTTTTCAAGGATCGAAATAACTTTCTCGTAATCTTTGTTTCTTATAACCATTATCTGTTCTATCCCCTGCTTGTCAAGACGTGAAAAAACAAAACTTACAGTCAGCACGTTTATGTCAATCGCTGGTTGATAAAGCCTCTCTATTTCATCGTTTTCATGAACTACGGACACAAGTTTGGCACTGCTAAGATCCTGAAGGATATCACGCGCCAGCCGCACCGGGATTTTGAGATTAGCTCCAATATATTCAGCGCTGATTGGTTTTTCACCGAGTGAAAAATTTTTGATTATTATGTGCATTATCATTAATGTCAGAGCTCTCTTTTGATAATTACTGATATTAAGAGCCTCCGATTCCATCTCATAGCGTGATATATTCTGATTTGCAAAAGAAATTTCTGCCCCGAGAAGGACTACAGTCCAGCTACTCTGTAACCAGATAATAAATAACGGTACAGCCGCAAAACTTCCGTATATGTAACTCAGTTTTGTTATTCCGAACTGCAGATCAAGATATAACCACTGAATCACCTGAAGTACAGTGCCTGCAATTATCCCGGCAATTGCTGCCGGAACAAATTTTACTTTTGCATTTGGCATTACTATAAATAACACGGTGAGGGTAATCCAGGTGAGAAAATAAGGAGCCAACTTTACTAAAAAACTAATAAGGGGTTTAAAAAAGTCAATGATATGTGCACCAGCGATATCGACAGGAAGCTGAGCAATATTGTAGCCTGTAAGACCACTGGAAAGTATTATGAAAACAGGCGCGATAAGCATTATTGTCAGATAATCTGTAAATTTCCTGTACCATGGCCGAGATTCCCTGATCTGCCATATGTGATTGAATGAACTTTCAATGTGATTGAGCAACGACATAACCGACCAGAAAAGAATTATCACTCCAACACCGGCCATATAGCCTCCACTGGTTTTTTCAAGAGCACTTGTCGCATTCTGCAACATCCATTTCAATACCTCCTGTTCTGACTGGAATTTATCTATAATAAGTTCCTGAAGCTTCTGATCGAGACCAAATCCTTTAGCAATGGCAAATGCAATTGCAGCCACAGGAATAACCGATAATAGTGAATAAAACGTCAGCGCTGATGCCCTGAGCTGGGCTTTATCATTTGAAAACCCTCTTGCTGCCAGGATGAAAATCCTTAATTGCTTAAATACAAAAGTCCTGCCCTTTGAAATTTCGATGAGAGGAGTCTGCCATATTATATCATTAAGTTTTTTTAATTTGTCAAGTGCCCATGTAACAGGATTAACCATAACGTTATATTTGCATTAATATCAATATGTTATTTTATGTATGAAGATCAAATATACAAAATACCTGATGCTATGGAATGAAGCAAAGTAAAAAAAAAGGTTATTTTCACTCAAAATTTATCTCAAAATGAAAATTAACATTCTTGAATTTGTTGATGGAGCCCGCAGAGCTGACGGACTGGCTATCATCATTGATGTATTCAGAGCATTTTCAGTTGCTTGTTATGCGATCGACGCAGGAGCGTCTAGAATAATTGCAACTTCAGAAGTCTCAGAAGCATTTTTATTGAAGAAGAAATACAAAAATTCAGTTCTGGTTGGGGAACGGGATGAGAAAAAAATTGAAGGATTCGATTTTGGAAATAGCCCGACAGAAATTATAAAAGCCAATCTTTCAGGAAAAACTGTTATTCATACTACTACGGCAGGGACACAAGGGCTCATAAGTGCAATAAATGCTGATATTGTGTTGACAGGCAGTTTTGTAAATGCTGATGCAATAGTAAAATATACAAAATCAATTAATGCCAACGTTGTATCGCTGGTCGCGATGGGATACCGTGCAACGGTTTCAGCAGAAGAAGATCTCCTGTGTGCTGAGATGATCGGCGCTAAACTGAAAAATGGATCAGGTGATTTTGAAAGCAGAATTGCTGATCTGCAATACACTTCCGGACAACGCTTTTTTAATCCGGGAAATATTGATTTCTCTCCTCCTACTGATTTTTTTCTCTGTACAATAGTAAGCAGGTTCGATTTTGTTTTACAGGCAATAAAAAGATCAGATGGAAATATAGACCTTATGAGAATTGATTTATAACATACTCAATATTAAGCTTCTAAAATTGAACCTGCCTAATGCGAATTGGTATCAACAAAAGCCTTGACGAGTCTATTCGCAGATTATTTCAGGTTAAATATCAAAATATGGGAAGGATATTCTTTCTTCTGTGAATTTCGCGATATGTACTGAACATGCTCATCTTATAGAAGCCAAATAATAAAAGTGAAATATTGCTGGAGTCAAGCCTTATTTCCATCCTCTCTCTGTACTTTATAAATATTGCTGCAAGTATCCTCGTTATTCCAAAATACCTGAGCTTATCATAAATTTTCAGCAATAGAACTGTCTCTGAAAACGCACTCTTATCAGTTACCTTATCATAAAGCTTGCTCAGATTTTCAATACCGAGTTTGGTCTTTTTGAGATACTCGCCATTTGATTCGAGACCTTCGTGCATAAGACCGTTATCGATATGCAGAATACTTATGTTCGCCTTTTTCAGCTGATAGCCAAGTAAAGTATCCTCGTGTCCGTATTGTTTCAACTCTTCATTAAAGCGAATTTTTAAGAAAACGGATCTTTCAATCATCACATTAAATGTCGAAAATCCGAAATGTGGATGTTTGTTTCTTTCAGCAGCCGTTTTCTGCTCGCGCCATTTACCATATTTCCATCTCAACATTTTATCAGGATCACCCGGGGGACTGTCATGGTAAAGAATTCCGCCACATATTACCCGCGATTTATTCAAATAAGGAAGCCAGTTTAAAATATAGGCTTCAGCAGTACCCGGCATCATTACATCAGCATCTATGAAAAGCAGAAAGTCACCCTGTGCCTCAAGGGCCAGTTTATTCCTGATAGCAGCCCTTCCTATATTCTTTTCCGATGAAATCACCCTGACATTTGCAGTTTCCAGAGAATGATATTTTTCGCTATACTCCGGTGTAGAACCATCATCTCCAATAAGAATTTCGTAGAATTCCGGAACTTTGTTCATCGCATCTTTCATGCTATGAACAAGTGCAATTATATCATAATCAAGTACGGGAATCAGCAAAGAAATCTTCATTTTAACCGATGCTTATAATATCAAATGTACAACATATTTTCGTAATATTTTGTTATGTAATCTTTGGCAAAGAAATTGCATATGCTAATTTTGCATAATTCCTATGTAATTGTATTTATGATGAGAAAATATATATTTCTTCTTTATTTGTTATTTCAGGCTGGACTATCATTCGGACAATTAAAAAATGGCTATGAAATTGATATAACAATTAAAGATCTTCCGGATTCTACTGTTTATATGGCATATTATCTGGGTGATAAACAATATATTAATGACACAATTCGACTCAACGGAGCTGGTCATGCCATTGCGCAGGGCCGTGAGGCTCTTCCTCAAGGAATTTATATGATTGTCCTGCCAGGCAGGAAATATTTTGAAATGCTGATGTCAACGGATCAACGCTTTTCTGTCAGCTGTTCTTATAAGGATTACTTTAAGACATTGAAATTTACAGGATCTGATGAAAATACTGCATTTCTTGAATACCAGAAAAATTGGGCAAGAATGCAACAACGTGCTTCCGCGATCTCCAGACGAATTCAGAATAACAGGCAAAAGAGCGATTCGCTGAAGATTCTTGAACCAATGCAGAAGACTCAGGAAGAAAACATGAAGACATATATTAAAAGTGTTATAAGAGCTAATAATGGCAATCTACTCGCGACTCTTGTTAAAGCTTTATTGCCTGTTGACGTTCCGGAATTTTCAACTGTCGGATTCACGAACCCTGATTCAGTGCGATGGATAAGATCTTATCTTTATACTAAGAATCATTATTTTGATAATATTGACTTCAATGATGAAAGATTATTACGTACACCAATATTATATTCCCGACTTGATGCATTCTTTACTAATGTCCTTATTCAGGCTCCAGATTCCATTAATAAGGAAATTGATAAATTAATTAAAAAATGCAGCGGCAATTATAAGGTTTTTCAGTTCGTTGCAGTATATCTATATAATCATTTCAGAGAAAGCGAAATAATGGGACAGGATGCTGTTTTAGTTAAGATAGCAGATGATATATACCTTTCAGGTAAAGCAGACTGGGTAACAAAAGAGTTTAAAAGTTATCTGCGAAAACAAATTGACATGATCAGGCCTAATCTTATTGGGAAAAAAGCTGAAAATTTAGTAATGGATTCGTACAAAGGAATATTCGTTTCCTTATATGATGTGACTAAAGATTTTACAATCCTGTATTTTTGGGAACCTGATTGCGGACATTGCAAGGAAGCCACACCCAAACTTAAAGCTTATTATGATAAGCCTAAAGATTATGGAGTAGAAGTCTTCGCTGTCTGCACAACATCTGACAAGGCTAAATGGACCAAATATATTGAAGATAATAAAATTACATGGATAAACGGATGGGACCCGACACGAAGCTCTCATTTCGATTATTACTATAATGTCCAATCAACTCCGACTATCTATATTCTTGATAAAAACAAAAAAATTATTGCAAAGAAACTAGGTGTTGAGGAAATCGGTCCGTTTATTGAAAACTACAGGAAGTATTTCAAAAAGGGTTAATTACCTGTTTTTTCAGGCTGGTTATAAGTTCATAAAGCGAGTTGAATTCCTTGTTGTTGTTGCTTGACATGAGCCTCCACTTATCATTATTATCACTTGGTGTTATTATGTAAATAGATGTCATTTGTCCTGAAACAGTGAAACCTGCCCTTTCTACCGCTTTTTCTGTCCAGTGCCTCTTATTTCCGGCTCCCTCGACGTAGATGTTCCCCTTTGTGTCATTCCGAAATGAAAAAGTGCCATCGTCAGAATTAAACAAAACAGCAGAGCGATCAAAAAGATGCTCAAATGCACCGGCAATCATAAGATCTTCAGGTGATCCTGTAACAAGCTCATCATCAAGTATCAGCCAGATTATATCTGACTGACTGATAGCCATCTGGAGATCGTGTGTGGAGAAGATAATTGTTTTATTGTTGTTATTTGATAAAATGTTCAGAAGATGAAAAATCTCATATTTGCTGCCAACGTCCAGAAACGCCGTTGGTTCATCCATTATCATGACTCCTGTATCCTGTGCCAGTATCCGTGCTATCATTGCTTTTTGTCTCTCGCCATCGGAAAGCTCAGAAACAAATCTGTTTCTGAATGAGTACATCGATGTCTTTTCCAAAGCATCCACAATTGCTTCATGATCTTTTGGCTCAATTTTCCCAATCCAGTTAGTATGGGGAAATCTTCCAAGTGCAACCAGATCATAAACCCTCATATTGCTTACCTTAACTGTCTCGGTGGAAATGTAGCCCACTTTCTGTGCCAGTTCCATAAGTGAGAAATTTGATATGTTTTTACCGTCATACAGAATCTCGCCGCCCAGAGATTTCTGCAAACCAGCTACCGTTCTTAGAAGAGTGCTTTTCCCGATTCCGTTCCTGCCAATTACAGCTATGAGCTCCCCTTTGTCTGCGCTGGCATCAAGAGGCGGAAGAAGTACAAGTTCATTTTTTCCTGAAACATAACCGATTTTCAGTGAGCTGAGAGATAATATTTTTTTAGAATTTTTCTCCATCAGAATGAACCTGAATATTTTCTGTTCCGAAAGATAACCCAGATAACCACCGGGATGCCAATTAATGAAGTGACAGCATTTACAGGAAGAATGCTTTCCGACCCGGGCAATTGTGAAATTATATCACTGAGCAGCATTATGGATCCGCCAGCAAGAATTGTCCCAGGTATCAATACCTTGTGATCGGATCTTTTAAAAATGATTCTGACAATATGAGGCACTGCAATTCCAATGAATCCGATAGGTCCGCAAAATGCAGTAACACTGCCTGCCAGTATACTTGTACACAAAAATATTAATGTTCTCGCAAATTTTACATTCAGCCCAATGCTTGTCGCATAATTTTCTCCAAGGAGTAACGCATTTAACCACTTTGATGAGACCAGACTGAGGATTACTCCTGCTGAAACGGAAATTAATAAAACACTTAACTGATTTGTAGTTAGATTTCCTAAGCTTCCCATCGTCCAGATAACATATGCTTTAAGCATTGTCTCATTGCTGAAATACTGCATAATTGTCACAATTGCAGATATTCCGCTTGAAAGCATTATGCCAAGAATAAGTAAGGTCATTATGTCCTTAACCTTAGATGAGATGACCATTATTAATAGCATCACTGCACCTGCTCCGACCCATGATGCCACAACAAGAATCCAGTTTCCAAGGCCATGAAGACTTTCAACTGTCATACCTGAGGAAAAACCAAGAATGACAAAAGCCACACCAAGACTTGCACCTGAACTTATACCCAGAACATAAGGTCCTGCCATTGGATTCCTGAAAACTGTCTGCATCTGAAGACCGCTTAATGACAAGGCCACACCAACAGTCAAAGCAGTGATAGCTTTAGGTAATCTGAATTTCAGTATAATGGTCTCAAAATTACTTCCTGTATGCCTGAAGAATGCATTTATTACATCTGAGGCGCTTATACTCACCGACCCCAAAAAAACATCAAGAATAAAAAAAATGATCAGCAGCGCGAAAAGTATCAAAAAAAGGATTCTGACTTTTCTTCCTGAATTAATATCAGCTGATAATAATCTTTTACCTGCGGTTTCCAAGTGAACGGTATTAATAAATTTTCCTGTAATATACTAAGCCATGATCAGTGAATAATTCGGGATGAAGTATTGTCGCTATATCCTTTAAAAGAAGGTGAGGATAAAGAATTCCACTTTCCCAAAAATCGTTTCCTCCTTTTACTGATACCCTGTTATTATTATTGTAAAGATTATCATTAATATAACAGGGAAGATTTGCCAAACGCTGATCAAGTGCCGAGATTTCCTTTCTGGATCCGACAGTGCCAATATTCAACCAGAAGTCAGCCTTAAGACCTCTTAAAAAAACATTTTCTATTCCATAAGGCATTGATATATCAGACGTTATGTCACTCCATAAATAATCCCCTCCGGCATCAGCAATTAACCGGCTGATATATGAATTACCTGGCGAAACATACCATGTATCCTTAAATGGAAGTCCGAGTAATACTTTTGGTTTATCCTTAACAATTTCATGAATATATGTCTTCAGCTTACTATATTTATCGACTTCAGAATCATATATACTATCCGCCAGATTCTCTTTACAATATAAAGCTCCAAACAGTTTTAGCCATTCAGCTCTTCCTAAAGGATCTGTTTCAAGGTAATCTGCATTCATAATAACTTTTATTCCAAGTTCTTTTATTTTCCCGACATATCCCGTCGATTCACTTCCTATTCCATATATCATTACCAGATCGGGTGAAAGCTTAAGGATTAATTCCTTATTAAGGTTTGCTTCATAACCTACATCTGCAACTGATCCGTTTGCAAAATTCTTTGCAAAGTCTGGTGAATAAACAAAATCGGCCCCCGAAACTCCGATAATGGAATTTTCTTCTCCCAGCTCTGAAATCATAGCGATATATGTAGTTGACATACATATTATCTTTTTCAGAGGTACAAAAATAATTTCGGAAGAATCCAATCCATGAGGTAGTTTTGATCCTCTTTTCACGAGGAAATAGGTCTGACTGACATTTGCTGCCCCCTGCCAGGGATTAAATATTTTAACTTCTACCCACCCTTTTTTATGCTCAATACTAAGCCGCCTGGCATTGACAATTACATCTGTTTTACTCTTTATACCTTGTTTGCCGTTTTTAACATTATGCTTGCATCCTGCCCCAACAAGTATTATGAGGGTCGTTAAATAAAGGAATAATATTTTATCACTTCGGATCATATACTAAGCCCTTTTCAATTTATTCTCAGTTTAAAACACATGTTGCCTGGAATTATGTCGGCTTTTTCCTGTGAAATTAAGGTACCATCAAGCTTATAGAGTAACACATAGCCCCTCTGGGTGTAGTCGCCAGCGTCAGTAACCAGGATATCTCCATTAGAAGGATTGATCGCTATTTTATAATATGATGCCCCGGGATCAGCTATAAGAGCAGTTACCGGTAATCTGCCGAGATTAATATCCATAACGTTTACTCCATTATCGAGATAATAAAGTGTTTGTCCGGTTGCATCTGTTTTAAGACATGTTGGTGAGGCCAGTTTACCAGGGAACGTATATTCATTCTGAACTTTGTCAGTTGAAGTATTTATCTGAATCAGTTTAGCGAAATATTCTCTCGTCCATCCACCATTACAAAGAACCCAGAGAGTCCTGTTTTTATCAAAAACCATGCTTTCAGGTTCATTTCCGACTTCAATTGAATCTGAAACCTTATCAGTAAGTGAATTAATAACCATAATCTCTTTTCCTCCTGCCCAGTTAGAGACATATGCCTTATTATCCAGCACAGCAATGGCTTCGGATGTCCTCCGTAAGTTGATGTAACCTGAGATTGAATTTGTGGCAAGATTTATTATGGTTACAGAATCAGAATACAGGCTGGTTACATAGGCCTTGCTACTATTTACAATTGCCATATACCTTGGAGAGATAAGTCCTGTAATTGTACTTTTCGAAACCAGTGTAGTTGCATCTATCACTTCAATCTTTCCTGAATTATTCACGACAATATATGCTTTAGCCTCATTGATAGTCATTGAATAAGGTACATCCCCAAGTGGTCTTTTGTTTACAGAAGAGAAAAGGTTGTTGGAAATTTTTGATGAATCATATGAATAGAAAGAAAGAGACCCATTGCCTCCTCTGAAATTGCCTTCGTTGACAATGAAGAAACCTCCGCTAAGCGTATAGTTTTGTTGAGGAAGGTCTTTTGCCTTTTTACAGGAGACGACTACGACTAAAAAGAGCACAAAGATTTTTATAATATTTTTCATACTGAGGTTACTTTATAAGCTGAAAGAGAATTTTAATAAGGTATGAACGCCCTGGCAAGGGGTATTGCGAAATTGACTGATAATTTATATCAAAAAGATTTTCAATACTAAAATCGATATCGATTGAGGTGTCATTTATAGGCAATTTCATGCCAACCATTATGTTATTAAGGATATAAGTTGGCAAATAGTCCTGGCCTGGAAGATTGTCTGAGTTGTCTGTTGTAAGGTATCTGATTCCGACAAGGTTTGCATCAAATAAAGAATAAAAATTTCTGAATGCTAACCTGATTGCCCCGGTAGCCTGATTTTCAGGAACATAAATAAGCTGCTTTCCTGTGGATAAATTAGTTGCCTTTGTGAAAGAATATCCGGCATTTAGCTGTGCACTGAATTTATTTATTGAATAGATCATGGAGAGGCTTGATTCAAGACCTGCAGTTTTTACACTGCTGATATTATCAACTTTGAGGGTATTTCCTTCCGAATGCCAGAGTATCATGTCCTTAATAGAATTGTGAAAAACCGCGAGATCCGACTTAATATTCAAACGGGACGAAGCTTTTTGATTCATTTCATAGGTGAGCTCTGAATTGTACGAATATTCGTTTTTCAGATCCGGATTACCAACATAAGGCCAGAACAGATCATTCATTGTTGGAATTCGTGAATTTCTTGAGAAATTTGCTTTCAAATAATAATCACTGTAGTTGATAAGCCTGAATTGAAGTCCTGTTGAAAAATCAGGTAATAGAAGTGTCTGTCTGTTCAATATTTCACGCAAAAGAACAGTGAGTCCAAACCTGCCAATGCAAGCCCTTTCAAGATAAGCAGTCATTGTAGCATTATTTCGTTCCTGAAAATGACTGTAATTATTCGAATTGACTGTACTTAATTCATTTTCCACAGTGATTTTAAACTTTGTATATTCACTAAACCGGGTCTCTCTTCCAGCCTTAATAATGAATGTTTCAGAAAGGTTTTTTGAATCGATCTTAGCTACCTGGCTTGTATAATTTAATCTGTCAGATAAAAATGCTCCTGTAACAAAGTAATTGTTTTTCCCTTTTCTCAGATTGTCATCAATCATTACCCTTAAAGATTCATCGAATTGTTTTTCAATCAAATCCTGCGACAACAAAGCCGGAGGGAGATGTCTGTTTGATGACTGGTACCATATTCTGGCTGATGCTATGTTATCATCTTTCTTTAAATAGACCTCCTGTGTCAATTCTTTCTGACTTACCTGACTATTATTTCTGGTTTGTAATATTGATTCGGAGTTAAGAAATTTGAAATCATTTTCTGAAGTCAGGAAAAAAGCTTTTGTAACCGATTGAAAGTGCAGGTTTCCGATTTTTATTTTCCCAAACCCGGAATATTCTCCAAAGCTGCCCATCCCGGCGTTCATTGAAGCCGTTATTCCTTTTTTCCATACAGGCTTATTCTCAAGATTGATTGCCCCACCAATACCTCCATTATTTAAAACCATAGAAGCTCCACCATATAAAACCTGGACATCATCAATAAGACCAACAGGTATTAAGGAAAGATCGGATTGTCCTAACATGGGGTTATTTATTTTGATCCCGTTCCATTCTAACAGTGTCTGACTGGCACTTGTACCCCGGAATGAGGGGGTAGCAGTTCCGCCCATACCATAACTTTTCAAAAAGATCGTTGAGGTGCCTGAAAGCATCTCCGAAAGAGTTCTGTTGCTGTATTCTTTTAGAATTGTAGTATCTATAACAGACTTTTTAAATCCTGCGTCATCGGTAGCGTTAATTTTCCTGCTGATAACAACCTCTTTGATTTTAATCGTATCGTTACCTTTTATTCGCTGGCCAAGCAGGGGCATAGTAATAAGAAGTACAGTAAAATATAATACAATATTTCTCAGACCGGGTATGATATTTCGATGGCAGGTCACTTCATAAAGGGTTTTACCAATTACATATACAGCCCGTATGTTCAATATTCAGCGTTTACTGGGTATTTACGTGGGAATCTGTTATGATCCGGCGCTTTTTTTCCCGAAAGCATTGAATATTAGGTTTATCTGGCAGGTCTTCTGACTTATCCCGGTTTTCTGAAGCCTTCCCATTCTAATTCATCGGAACAGTGGCAGGTATTTCAGAAAACCATCATCCCGCGCAATGCGGGACCGGGCTTCACAGCAGCGGGTACTGTTGCGGATTCAAACCGCATTCCCTTTTCATTGCAGTGCCATAAAATTCACTGCAACACCAAAACATAACAAATATAAGAGATTTTATTTTCCTGACGGTGATAGCTTAAGGTCAGATATCAACATTTGTTAACAAATATGTAATTGATGGTCGCGAAATAATATGCAGGGAACGGTCGCGACCGTTCCCTACACAGAGATTATCTGATATATTTTAAGATCTGTTCACCGATGCCTATTCTATAACCAGACGAAACGAAATATATATTTCCAGCCTTATCGGCAACAACTACAAAAGGTAAACTAATATCTGTTGGCTGATTGAATCTGACATTATTCTTTAAAACAGTCATTTGATTATCAACTCCAAAAGTTGAATTCGCGGGAAGTCCTTTGACATTCTTCATATTAAAGGATTCTGATTGCTGTAGAAATATGAAATTTCCACCCCACGTGTCCAATTCCGTTTTAAGGTTAGGGAGATCATTAAAAATATGTTTTGTTGGTTCTTTCTCCGGATCCATCCATATGACAACCAGCCCATTATGTTTTGTACACGATTGAGAAATATCCGAATTACCAGCGATCTTATAAATCTTATCCAGGTCAATTTTCCCAATTGATTTTTTCTCTGTTTTATCCTTCCTTATTTTTACTTCAATAGTTTTATGTTCATTTTCTGAAAGATCAAAAAAAGTGATATTTGATAATATCCTGCTATCACTTAATCTGTTCCCTGTAACGAGCATATATTTCCCGGGAGGGAGCTCCATTTCGTCCTTAAAATCAGTAATCTTTCTATTGAAGTCATATTCCAGGGTATTATATCGCCCGCCTTCGAAATGTGCAAGTGTAAATTGTATATAATATTCAGGAACCGGATCAGTGTCAGATGAATAAAGTTTTATAAAGCCTTTATTCTGATCAGGTTGTTTCTGGCCGGAGAAATAAACATCATTCCATTTATTATTAAAATAATATTGAGGGATTCTTCGTCCTGGTTCAAGCCTGGAGGCGATGCCAAGACTACGACATATTGCTACAAAGTAAATTGCACGTGAAGCGTTATCTGATATTTTGAGTTCATCTACTCCTATCGGGCTTAAAGGTGTTCCATAATAATTTTGCTCTTTGTCAATTCTGATACTTTCATCGACATACTTCACTATTAATGCCGGATTGCTGTTTCCGTTCCGCAGCAATTCGGGCGGCAGCTTTGTTAAGAAATAATGTCTCCATGGAACCAACATTTCATTAGCTACCCTGGGATTATATACATCTTCTGTAAATAAATTGCCTGGTAAAGTCTCATCAGGAAGATGACAATTATATAAATGATCTCTCAGGATGTTTCTTTTAATATCCCTCATATCCTTATCGGTCAGAATTTCCAGCAAAGACATTGCATGCGTTCGTAATGAATCAGGTGTTTCAGCTAAAAACTCAATTATTTCTTTATAATTACCCATACTTCTGGTAATTGCATTCAACACTTTTGCTGTATCGCATTTAAGAGATTCGGCTATTTGTCTTTCTTCTGATGGTTTAATCCAGGAATCTATATATGCCTGTCGGATTAATATTCTCTTTCTTTATTCTCTCTGAATTCTGCTCAACAAGCTCAGGCGGTGGACCGGGAAGTGGTGATCTTACTATAGGTACTTCAAGATCCATATCAAAACTGTTTTTCGATGTCAGTTCTTTATTCAGTTTTAATACTAAAGTATCCGTTTCACCGACTGATATTTTCTGAAAAGCAAAATTCTCATCTTTGTGTGCCCAGATTACTAAATCGCCCAGCCCCGTTTCAAACTGACTTAAACCCGATTCATTGGTAGGAACTACAGCCAGAGGATAAAACTCGGCATAATTATAAAGCTGGTACTCCACTTCTGCATTATTTACGGGCTTATCTGATCCGTCAAGCACCTTAACAATGATTTTCTTTGTTATGGCATATTTTTTAAGATTGTTAATATCGGAGAAGAAATTATTACTGTTTATAACATCTTCGGTTCCACTTGATGCCCCAAAGGATTTTGTATGTACAAGCATTGCTCTTCTTGCCGGTTCAGTAAACCATCCGAGGTCAAGTACAGGTTCAGGTTCGCATGCGCCCATATAGTACCAATCTCCATTAAACCAAATTTCGACCCAGGCATGGTTGTCATCAGTGTGTGCCCATCGTGGAGTATAAACTTGTCGTGCCGGTATGCCTGCTGTTCTGAGAGCGGCAACTGTAAAAGTTGATTCTTCACCGCACCTGCCACGTGCAGAGAGTATCGTGCTTATCGGGGCCGAAGTCCTGTCATCAGATGGCTGATAACTTACCTTTTCATGGCACCAATGATTGATTTCCAGAGCTGCTTCCCTGAGATCTTTCCCCTTTATTCTCTCTGTGAGTTCATCATAATATTTTATTCTGAATGAGTCAAGATTCTCATTATTAATTCGTGGAGGTAATACATAATGCAGGAAAATTTCTTCAGGGATCTCCTTTCCCCATCTCGCCAGAGAACGTGTTTTCAGAGATACATTAACATTGGCAAGGAAAAAGTCTCCATTGTAATCAGCCAGATCGCTCAATGGCATGAAAGCGTAAAGAAACTTTAAAGCTTCGGTTTGTTTTACTGAAAGGTTCTGATGAAAAACTGTAAAAAGAGCAGAATCTCTGCCAACTGCTGTTTGTTTTCGTTGATTAAAAGCATTTTCAGTTAATACCAGGTAATTATTGTTTGTAATAAGGTGATTGGGGGTACATGACGAAAACAGCATAATAATTAATGCCATTACAGTAATGATATATTTAGCAGCAGAGACAGGTATGAAACCTGTCTCTACAAGAAATACATCTAAATGATGCCTGTTTTTATTATCATTTTTTCTTCTCAGGAACATATGTTGCCAGATATATCTAAATAGTGCCGCAGGAATTTCTAACAATTAATTCGGGTGACATGTTTACCTGACGTTTAAATTTCCCTTTTCCTGAATTTTTTACTTCTGACCATATCATGTTTGCCACCTTTGTAGAAATACCTGAAAGAGGTTTACGCAAACACGTTACAGGGGAAAACATAAGGTCGAAACCGGTACCTTCTTCCATCGAAACAACAGCTATATCCTGAGGTACACGCAGCTTCATCCTTCTTAATAAGCTCATTATCGGATATACAAGGCTGGCATTCATAATAATCATTGCATCAGCTCTGTATGGAGGTCTGAGGAATTTCTCAAATTCCAGGGAATCTATTTCATTACCGGCATTGACTTTATTTAATTCAACAATAACCGGTTTGTTGAGTTCAGGTTTCTGGTCAATGGCTTTTATAACATCATCAATAGCTGTACTTGAACACTTCTGATCAGATACAATAATAATGTTCTTATATCCAAGCTTATTCAGGTGATTTACTATAAGTTGGGCACCCGCAACAGTATCCGTGTTAACTGTGTTGAGTCTCAATGTTTTTAAGGGTTTTTCCAGCAGGACAAATGGGTAATCGGTTGTTCTTAATGATCTTATAGTGCCATCATCTGCAGCATCACCAAGGAGTATAAACCCGCTATAGAACTTTTTGAATGCTCCGATGAGCCTGTCATATCGCTGGTCATCAGGATCCCGTGTTACAATTGAGAATCCAACGCCAATACTGGAAAAAGCTTTCTGCAGATAAGGTGTTATCTGAATTACAAACGGGTCATTTATTGAGGGAACTATCATAGCCAGTACCCCCGGTTTCTCTTCAGTAGGTAAAGGTTCACTCTTGTCCCGAAGAGCTTCATAGTAGCCCATTTGTCGTGCCAGCATAAGAACTTTTTCCTGGGTATCCTTCCGGATTCCCTGCTGATCAGCTTTATTATTCAGTACGAGTGATACTAACGTACCGGAAACGCCAAGTCTATTGGCTAAATCTTTGTTCTTGAATTTTTTTCCCATTTCCCCTTTGATTGGAAGAAATAAATTTAGTTCTTTTTTTGAATCCCGATATAAATTTTAATAATTTTTAACTTTAAATAACTATTTACTGTCGGAATCCATGACTTAATTCGGCTCCACCTATCAGACCATTATCGACTGAGGTTACCCTATTACTCTCTGACATGAGTTTAATGGATTTGTAGTCTTTCTTTTACCTCAACCCCTACCCATTCTCCCTGAGCCAATCTTTTGACGCATTTTCACGATCGGAAATTTGGCTTCGCCGAGCTCACTTCGTTCTGTTCATTTGGACTTACATACTCACCCCATTCCCCATAGCCATCAACTTAAGCTTTGGGAATGAATGAAATATTGCATAAAAAAGTTTCCCCTCCTTTTGAACTAATCTTTATACACATCTTTTAAAATTTCGAATTTACTCCGTCATTTTGAGTCCTGATAACATACTCTTCAATTATTATTCCAGCTGGCTCTGAAAGAGCCAAATATGAATAACCCCTGGCGCCAGCCATGGGTAGATGTCTACCAAAAACTTCCCAGCTCTGAAGGAGCTGAATATATAAGTTGTGGGAAAAACTTTTCATCTGGCTTTATGCCGTATTCCAGTAGAAGTTTTCTATACTCATCCTCAAATGATATTTTTTGATGATGCTCCTGTTGATTCATTATGTATTCAATTAGCCTGTCTATGTCCTTATATGAGCAGGTAAAAGAACCATAGCCAACTGCCCATCCATTAAATGCAGGAAATAAATTGTTTTTTTTAATCCAAATTGAGGAAGATACCTTTATGTCCTTCACAAAATCTATAGGAGCAATCGATGGATTCATATCTGTAAGAATATGAAGATGATTTTCAACTCCATTTATACGGTAAAGGTGACTATTTTTTTGCCTGATTATCCCCGTAATATAAGAATAGAGTTCATTAGAATGATTCTGTCTGATAGTGGACAGGCTGTCCTTTGTCCTGAAAACAATATGATAAAGATGTTGACGATAGCTTGACATAAAACAAATTTTAAACTATTAATGTAGCGAGAGAAGAATAAATTACTCATTTACTTTATTAATTCGAATTATATTAAGCCCTTTCAGGGCTTGAGATCAGAGGGTTAGCTGTACCCCGGCTGACGCCAGGGGTTATTCATATTAAGCCACTTCGTGGCTTATAAAACAGAATTGCCAAAGATGTGTATAAAGATTAGCTTTTGAAGGAGGGTAAATGTATCAGGCTATATGTCAGTACTATACGTTCTGTTTTGTACTAATCTCTCTCCATGTTTTACTATATTCAACTCCTTAAATTGAAGGCTATGGGGAAGGGGGTGAGTTCATCATGTGCAGCTGATGTAGGAGATTTTAAAAGATGTGTACAAAGAATAGATTAATGAGCAGGATTTAGGGTGAAGTAAATCAATAAAAAAGGCTGCCTCATTGAGACAGCCTTTATATAAAATCAAACAGTGATTATTTTTTAGGAGGATTGATGCCTCTCTGTTTCGCAGCGGCTTCAAGGCGCTGCTGCCACTTCGATTTTTGAAGTGGCTTCTTCTTATTTTGCTCCAGAGTGGCAAGGACCGCATTTGAATCAATAAATCTTTTTGAGATCATGTTCTGAGCATAGGTCAGCATATTTGCCAGGAAATAGTAATAAGTAAGACCAGCCGAAAAATTATTCAGAATAAGCATAAACATGATCGGCATCATATACATCATCATCTTCATACCAGGCTGATCTGACCCCGGGGAAGAACCTGTCATCTTCATCGTCATCAGAGTTGATGCAGTCATTAACAGGGTAAAAAGACTAACATGGTTTCCATACATAGGTATCGTGAACGGAAGATTAAGTATTGAATCGTAAGTCGACAGGTCAGTGGCCCAAAGGAAATGCTCCTGACGCAATTCTATTGAAACAGGGAAGAACCTGAACATGGCGAAGAGAATTGGCATCTGAAGAAGCATAGGAAGACATCCCCCCATTGGGTTAACTCCTGCCCTCTTATACAAATCCATAGTAGCCTGTTGCTTTTTCATCGCATCTTCTTTCTTGGGAAACTTTTTTCCAAGCTCTTCGACCATAGGCTTAAGTACCTGCATCTTAGCCTGCGATTGATATGATTTAAACGTCAGCGGGAAAAGAACTATCTTAATAATAAGAGTCAGAATAAGGATGATTATACCATAATTCCCAATGAAGTCGATTGAGCCAGTTAAAGATTGGAATGATAGCGAATCTGTTGATCCATCCTATTATATTCGCACCAAGGAAAACAACCTTCTCGAGCTGCATCCCATCTTTTTTAAGAATCGGGATTGAATTGGGCCCAAAATATAATCTCATATTCATAGCGTTGGAAGATCCTGCGCCATATGGAACTCCAACTTCAGCAGTATAATATCTCAGATATTTTTTAGATGTTAATGTTTTTGTTGAACTGAGGGAAGCATTCAGAAAATAGTCATTTGCAATTATGATGGACGAAAAAAACTGGTCCTGAAATGAAACCCATCTGAGTTTTGTCGTAATATCGGTCTTCATAAGCTCTTTTGACTGACGCTTTCCCAGTGCGTCAACATCATCCTGATAGTATTTATAATTTACTATACAGTATGTTTCTTCATTTTGCCTGCCTTTCTCTTGCTGAGGTATTAACATCTTCCAGTCTAAAGTCAGACTGTTCTGGTTTGAAGCTATAATGCCTTCCATAGATTTGAAAGTAACATTAAAATCAACCATGTATTTATCAGGGGAAAGAGTATATGTATACTCAATATACTTATCATCGCCGGCTGATAATCTTAAAACGACACTTTCGGGTGTTGAAGTAACTGTATAAACCTTTTGATCTGTTAAAGGTTTGAAATACAGGTTGTCAGTCTGGACAGCTTTATTGTCTGAAGTGAAAAAATTAAAACCAAAAACTGTTGAGTCGCCGGAAAATAATATAAGTGGTTTCCCATCAAAAGTCTTGTATTTTTTTAACCGTGCAGAATATACTCTTCCGCCTTTAGGCGAGATCTTTAATTCAAGAAGATTGTTTTCAAGGGTAATATAGTCATTCTCTCCTATAGCAGCTTGTGCAAAAACACCATATTGGCTTATATCGTTCTTTACCGGTGTGCTAACAGAACTTTGGACCGCAGTATTATTACTCTGGGGTAAAGCCGATGAATCTGGTTTCTCGTTTCCTGTATTTCCAAGCTTCAGATTTATTTCACTTATTTTTGAAAGAACATCGGGTTGATTGGGTTTTAATCTGAGAGCATTTACATATTCTGCTCTTGCATTTTCAAGATTCCCTTTGGCATAATCAGCAGCTGCAACTGCAACGGTTTGTTCAAATACCTTATTCGTCCGGTTACTGTTATATATGCCGAAGCCTATGAAGATTATGAAAATCAGAATAATTCCCGTTATAGTATTTCTATCCATTCTTTATTGTTAATTAAAATTATTGGTTAAAAAATCTGAAATAATATATCAAATTATCCGATACAAGCTTTAACAAAACTTACGAATAACGGATGGGGATTGACCACGGTGCTGCTGTATTCAGGATGGAACTGTACCCCGATGAACCACTTATGTTCTGGTATTTCAATGATCTCAACCAGACCTGACTCGGGGTTTATTCCGACAGGAGACATACCGTGGTTTTTAAATTCTTCATAGAATTTATTATTAAACTCATACCTGTGCCTGTGTCTTTCAATAATTTCATCTTTCTGATATGCATTAAAAGCTTTGGAATTTTTGTCGATAACACATCTGTATCCTCCAAGTCTCATTGTACCACCCTTATCAATTATACTTTTTTGTTCCTCCATCAGATCAATTACCGGATATTTTGTTTTATGATTAATTTCTGTTGAATGTGCTCCTTCCAGTTTAAGAACATTCCTTGCAAATTCAATAACAGCGCACTGCATACCGAGACAAATTCCAAAAAATGGAATATTGTTCTCACGTGCATACCTGGCCGTAAAAATTTTTCCATCAATACCTCTTGATCCGAATCCCGGTGCAACAAGAATACCATCCAGATCACTTAACTTATCTTTTACATTTTTCTCGGTAATTTCTTCTGAATGAATATATTCGATGTTTATTTCGCACTCATTCATAGCACCGCTATGGATAAATGATTCGGCAATCGATTTGTAGGCATCGGGAAGTTCAACATATTTTCCGATTATTCCGACAGTAATTGAGTGTTTCGGATTTTTCAGTTTGGAAAGGAATTCCCTCCATTCAACCATTGCTGGCTCAGCATTAACGGGAAGAGCCATTTTCTTCATGATTATACTGTCGAGCCCCTGCTCAAGCATTTTAATCGGCACTTCATAAATTGTTGAAACATCTACTGATTCAATTACAGCATTCTCTTCAACGTTACAAAACAGAGCAACTTTTCTTTTTATATCCTCATTCAGATGTCTTTCAGTCCTCAGCACTAAAACATCAGGCTGAATTCCTGTTTCAAGAAGCTCTTTAACAGAATGTTGTGTAGGTTTTGTTTTTGACTCTCCTGTGGAGGATAAATAAGGTACAAGAGTAAGGTGAATGACAAGACAGTTCTGCGGTCCCAGTTCCCATTTAAGCTGACGGACAGATTCAATATATGGAAGAGACTCAATATCACCTACTGTCCCTCCTATCTCAGTTATAACAATATCATACTTATCACCTGAACCAACAAGTTTGATCCTTCTTTTTATCTCATCGGTGATATGCGGAATTACCTGTACTGTTTTCCCAAGATAATCGCCTTTCCGTTCCTTATTAATGACTGACTGATAAATTCTTCCGGTTGTGACATTATTTGCCTGACTGGTTGGCACATTTAAAAATCTTTCATAATGTCCGAGATCGAGATCGGTTTCAGCACCGTCTAGAGTAACATAGCATTCGCCATGTTCGTAAGGATTCAATGTTCCCGGATCAACATTTATATATGGATCGAGCTTCTGAATAGTAACAGAATAACCTCTTGCCTGTAATAATTTTGCAAGTGAAGCTGAAATAATGCCTTTTCCCAGCGAAGAAGTGACTCCGCCTGTTACAAATACATATTTAACGTCTGCCAAGTTGATCGGGTGTTATATTATCTGGATATTAATTTCATTAGTCATCAAGACCTGACTGGTCAATCATTTTAACCTTTTCTTCAAGTGTTTTAATAAGCTTCTTGGCGCTTTCAATTTTTTCTTCCACTTCTCTTATCATGGTATCGGCATTAGTTGATTTTGCAAAAAAGCCAATATTATTCTCCCATAAGACAATGTCGCTTTCGAGCTGTTTGATTCTTGTAAAAAACTTATCTCTTTCATTCCTGACTTTTCTTGAAGCTTTAGGATTCGCTTTAAGATTATCGAGTTTTGTCTTGTACTTAAGAATACTCTTATCTTCATCTCCAATTTTAAGCTTATCGAATTCCTTGTTTATAGCAAGTCTGTATTTATTGGTGACTTCATCTTTAAGATTAAAGGGAACGAATCCTATATCAGTCCATTTCCTCTGTAGCTCTTTAAGTCTATCAAATGCAGCCTGAACATCAGACCCGGGTTCGAACTTCTCAAGCTCGTCAATTATGGCAAGTTTTGCTTTCAGGTTATCTTCGTACGATGTATCAAGTGCAGCAAAAAACTCAGTCTTCCGGTTGAAAAAATGATCACAGGCTTTGCGGAATCTCTTCCAGCATCTTTCAGATTGTTTCCGGGGAACAGGACCAATTTCCTTCCATTCTCTCTGAAGCTTAATCAGCGAATCTGATGTCGTTTTCCAGTCATTACTTTCCTGCAAGGTTTCAGCCTGAACGCATAATTCGGTTTTTAACTGAAGATTATTAAGTTGGGTTTCTTTGTTGTCTGCATAAAAACCTCTTTTCTTTTCAAAGAAGGCATCGCACGCATCTCTGAACCTCTGATATACCTTATTATTCTGTTTTTTAGGTGCGAAGCCTATTGTACGCCACATTTTCTGCAACGCTACAACCTTATCTGCTCTTTCATCAAATTCCTTGAAGTTTTTGATCTCCTGTAAGTTGATTGCATCCACTTCTTCACAAAGAGCTATTTTTGCTTCTAAGTTTTTCTTTTGATCGTCCTTTTGTTTTTCAAAGTACTCGTGATGCCTTTTGTTAATCTGTGAGGTAGCTTCTTTAAATCTTTCCCAAATTTCATTTTTTGATTCCTGTGGAACTGGTCCTATTTCGCGCCATTGATTATGAAAGTCCTGTAAGAATCTGAAGGCATTAACAGGATTAGGTTCAAGGAGGAGTTCTTCCGCTTTTTCACACAATAAAATCTTTGACTCAAGATTCTTCTTAAGATCAAGATCTCTCAGCTCTTTATTGATCTTAATATAATCATAGAAAATTTCGACATAATGATGGTAATTCTCCCAAAGATCCTTCAGCGAAGTCTGGGGTACAACACCAATTGAATGCCATTCATTCTGAAGTGATCTGAATTCGTGAAAGGTCTTATTTATTGATTCTTCCCTGTTCACAAGTTCCTTGATATTGTCGATTATATCGTATTTCTTCTTTAAATTCTCATATTTTTCAGCTTCCTGAATCTTATTATAATCGGTTTTTTTCTCTTTATATTTTTCAAGCAGATGCTTTACCCTTGCATCGTCAGGATCTACCCACTGCCTGTAATCTTCTATTTTACCTCCCTCTTCAAGAAACTTATTCTTTCTCTCTTCCGCTTCACTTTTTAGTTTCTTGTAAAAAAGAATCTTGATACGTTCAATATCGTCTTTAATTTCGACAGTCGGACGATTTTCTATCAAAAGTCCCAATGTATCAATAAGTTCATGTTTAGAATATCCGGAATAGTCAACCTGGGGAAGTTCAATATCTTCAAGGAGATCGGGAACATCCTGAGAATTCTCTTCACCAGTCACCTCTTCATTTTTACTATTCTCCTCATTTTCAATAACTTTCTCTGTTTCTCCACCAGGTAATCCGGTATCTTCCAGATGTTCAGTTTCTTGCGCGTTTTCTGCTTTTTTGGCATCCTCAGTTCCGATGGTATTTTCGTTTACCACGGATTGTTCTTCATGAACAGAGTCATCCGGATTTTTCTTGGTCATAATCAATCCTTTTATAGTTCAGCTCGTTATCAGAAATTTACACCATGGCAATCCATGGGATTTTCAGAGTACGAAAATATTGAAATATTTAATAAAACTCAAAGTTTTGACATAAATAAATGTGAGAATCAGATAATAAGAGAATCTGATGAACCTGTAAAAAAATAAAGTAGTTAATAAAATATCTTTGAAAAATCAGTCATCAGCATTTAAAAGACGAGAGGAAATAGACAGAAAAATTCTATATTTGAATTATAAATAGGAGTCTGTTAATTTTATAAACCCGGTCTTAATAAAAGATTTTTATGGACAAAAAGCAAATATTTATTTTCGCAGCGGTGTTAGTTGTTGTATGTATCAGACTCTATATGAAATACATAAAAAAGAACCAGGGAAACATAGGCAGTGATGCAAAACAATCGGGAACTTCGTTCCCTTCTTCATCAAAAGATGAAGAATATGAGCCATACTCAAAGAAATGAGGACATTTCATTTCCTGTCTTTAGTTATCATATAGCGGAATGGATTTATAATTTTTTGTAAAAGTCTTATGTCTTTTGTAATTATTTCTGCAGTCCCCTGCATATTCTGATTAAATTCCAGTTTAGTACCATATAGTGTTGTTAAACCGTCTGGTAATTCAATTTCAATTATATAAGCATCTCCGGATGGCACCAAAGATTTGGATTTTACTACCCCTCTTACCATTCCATATTCAAGGTAAGGGTAACCACTTAATTTAATATTAACCAACTGTCCTGGCTTAACTTTACCCGATCTCTCCATTTTTAGATCAATTCTCCCGAGAAAGCTACCGGTGTTCAAAGGTACAATACTTACAACCGGCTCATCTTTGACAACCGACTGATTAGCACTCCAGAATTTGGTAAATGAGACTACTCCTGCAACAGGTGAAATAAGCAGATAGGTATTTTCCCACAAATGGATCTGCGCCCTCAGGTTTAAAAAAGATTCGCGTAATATTGAAACAAGCTTTTCATTCTCATCAATCTTTGAAATACGGTTATCCTGAAGCAGTTGACGCTTCTCGGCAAGCTCAATCGTTTTTGCAGAGTAGTCAAGTCTTACCTGTTGTAAATCAATGTTTTCCTTTAAAAGAGCCTGATTTGATATTTCGAGTTCTCTTTCAGGGATTACTTTACCCACATAAAGAGATGAATCCCTTTTATATTTCCTTACTTCAATTTTCTGATTTTCAGAGTATAGCTTTTCCTTTACACTTAAACGGGTTATATATTCCTGAATTCTGATTATTTCATCTTTAAGTGAATTTATTTTGCTGCCATAAGAATCATTAGCCACATAATTATTAAAGTCCGAAAGGTTTTTCAAAAATGCTCCATAATAAGCCTGAAGCTCTCCCAATTCAGAGAATAAAGGCAACGAATTGTAACGTATCGTTTCAGGTTTCCTGATGGTATCAACAATATGTTTCAACAATTCAATCTCATTCATAGATGCTGTAGTCTCCATTACTGCAACCAGCTGACCCTCTTTTACCTGGTCTCTCTCTTTTACAAAAAATGAATTTATATGTCCTGTTATTTTTGATACAAGTGTTACAGGCGGATTTGTAGTAGTGATCTCAACCGGAGCAGGAATGATATCAGGATATTTTATTATCCAGGCAAAGAGAATAAACAGAACAAAAATCAGTAACATAATAGTGGTACCCCATCTGAGAATCCTTCGTGGCGGCTTTCCCATGATTTCTCTGATAGGTTCAGAATACAATATTTCTGGTTTCTGATTTTTCATATTCATACTAGCTGCCCAATTCAAGCTGATTTTTGACAAGGTTAAAATATGCCCCTTTTTGCTCTATAAGCGAATCATGAGTACCTGTTTCAATTATTCGTCCATTGTCAAGAACCACAATTTTGTCAGCATTTCTCACTGTACTCAGCCGATGAGCCACGACAATCACAGTCTTACCCTCAAAAAATTCTGAGAGATTTTCAACAATTACCTTCTCATTATTGGCATCGAGGGAATTAGTTGCTTCATCAAAAATAATAATATCGGGATTTTTATAAATCACTCTTGATATAAGTAAGCGCTGTTTCTGACCTTCGCTCAATCCATGTCCATTCGGACCAATCTTGGTATTATATCCTAACGGAAGAGACTCAATAAATCCTTTAATATTAGCTATTTCTACAGCTCTGACCAGTCGTTCTTCATCTATTTCTTCCACACCTGGCGCGACATTTGATGCTATAGTATCGGGGAACAGGAATCCGTCCTGCATAACTGCACCGACTTTTTCGCGCCATACTTTAAGACTGAGATTGGATAGCCGAAGGTCGCCAATAAGAATCTCACCCTCAACAGGATGATAGAATCCAAGCAGCATTTTCAACAGGGTGGTTTTCCCGCTTCCACTTGTTCCGACAATTGCAGTTATCTTATTTTCTTCAATAAACAGGTCAATATCCTTTAATGCATATGGTGAACGTGGTCCTTCATACTGGTACGACAGATTATTAAAATATATGTCTTTCTTTTCTGGAAGCTTACGGATTTTCACTTCGGGATTTGGTTCTTCCTCTTCCAGGTTATGGACTTCCGATAGACGGTCAAGACTCATTTTCGCGTCCTGCGACATCCTGAAAAAGCCAATTATCTGGCTTACCGGTACATTAAGCTGTCCAATAATAAACTGAACTGCCAGCATTGCACCAAGAGTCATTTCTCCTTTTAAAACTGACGTTGCAGCAACTATAGTGATAAGAACGTTTGTAACTTCATTTATAAGTGTTGCACCAGCGGACTGATATTGAATTATGCTTAATGCTTTAACCTTTAATCCGAATAACGATGCCTGTAGCTTTTCCCAATCCCACCGCATGCTTAGCTCGCTTTGTGTAAGCTTGATCTCCTGCATACCGTTCACTATATTTATAAGCTTGTTCCCCGACACAGACATCTGTTTAAAGCGCTGATGATCGAGTCTTGCTCTTGATTTCATGAATAGAGAAACCCAAACAAGATATAATACTGAACCTGTAAGAAACAACACTAGAATTTTGGTGCTGAAAACTGCCAGCACTACACCGAAAACAGCCAGGTTGAAGAATGAGAACAAAATGTTAAGACTTGCGGAGGTAAGAAATTCTTCAATCCGGTTATTATCTTCTATTCTTTGCAGAATGTCACCGGTAAGCTTTGTATCAAAAAACGCTACAGGCAAAGACATTAGCTTCTGAAGAAAACCTGAAATAACAGCCACATTCACCCTTGCACCAATATGAAGAAGAAGCCAGCCCCTGATAAACTCTACTGACATTTTTCCAAAAACTAAGGCAAGCTGTGCAAAGAGAATAAGATAAATAAAAGATATATCGTTGTTATTCAGGCCTATATCTATAATAGACTGGGTCAGGAATGGTATTACAAGTTGTATACAGCTTCCCAGGATCAACCCCAGAATGAGCTGATATAGATATTTTTTATAAAACCGAAAATATTTAAAAAGAAACTTAAACCCATTCGCCTTTTCATGTTCATTCTCATTTTTATATAACGAAGGTGTCGGTTCAATTATTAAAACCAGTCCTGCGGGTTTATTATCAATATTAGTTGATGTCCAGTTTCTGATAAATTCTTCACGGCTGAATTTAATCAGGCCCACCCCGGGGTCAGCAGCCCAAATCTTTTCATTCTTTATTTTGTAAACGACAATAAAATGTCTCTGCCTCCAGTGTACGATACACGGCAATGGAACATTTTCAGTCAACACTTCAAAAGGTATTTTTACGCCCAGGGTCCGGAAGCCTAGAGAATCGGCTGCCTCCGAAAGTCCAAGAAATGAGACACCTTCACGGGTTATATAGCATTTTTTCCTGAGCGATTCCAATGAAAAATTCATTTTGTAAAATCCTGCTATCATTTTAAGACAGGCAGGTCCGCAATCCATTGCATCAGGCTGTTTTACAAAAGGGAAAGACATTTGAGTTATCAGGAATAGTGATTTTTATCAAAGTAAAGATATTTATATTTTGATTAGATAATCCATGTCGTAAATAAAATCGGACCCAGTGGAAAGCATTAAATGGAGTTTTGGGATTTGGAAATATTATATTTGTCATTAGATTCTACTAACCAGACAGGGTTGTTTAAGAAAATATCTGATATCAACATCATAAATGGTATACGAAATCAGGATGACTATATTCTGAATTGGTTGTATGATAACTACTTACAGACCGTTAAAAAACATGTATTAAATAATAGCGGATCTGATGATGATGTCTCGGATGTTTTTCAGGATACGATAATAGTTCTATACAATCAGATTGTATCAGACACGCTAAATCTTACAACTGACCTTAAGGGATATTTTTTTGGAATTGCGCGAAACGTCTGGAGTGCACAGTTAAGAAAAAAACAAAGAACAGTTGAACTTGAAATTGACATTCCTGATGAAGATGAAACTGAAGAACAATCCGACCCTGTATTGGGAAGAATAGTCTCCAGGGTATTCACAAAATTGAAACCCGATCAACAAATGATTCTGAATCTGTTTTCAGATGGATTATCATACAATGAGATTGCCGTCAGAATGGATTTAAAAAATGAAGTCTATGCCAGACGAAAGAAATATTTGAGTAAAGAGGCTCTCATTGAGTTAATGAAAGAAGATCCGGAGTATCAGGAATATTTCCGTTTCCAGAAATAAAAACCAAGAGAAAAAGCTAATATTATTATAAGTGCAATAATTGATATTATAAACGAATTATCGTGGTATAATGATGAATTGTTCCCATATACCACGAGTGCAGACCAGAAATATGGATGAGATCTTAAATTATCGGAATTTTTCAGAAAAGAAATCCTGGCTTTTTTCAGAGCATCACTTTTTGTGTACCCCTTTTTTAGGTTGCTATAGAACATTTTAACGATATCTGTTCCTGATCTGTCTTCTATCTCCCACATCGACATTACAACTGACTGGCTTCCTGAATAAATGAACCCTCTGGCAAGACTTAGAATACCCTCTCCGGAATTTAACTGTCCTGCACCTGTATTGCATGAACTTAAGACAACCATCTTGGCTTTTAGCGGAACTCCGTAAATTTCATATGTTTTCAGAAAACCATCATCTATGGAATCTTTCGTATGACTGAATATCAGTGTTGAACGCATAGGATCTTTGTCATTCAGAATTGTATGCATAGCCAGATGGATAATGTCATATTTTCCCGATTCACTCTTAAAAGCAGATTCAGTGGCATCGCTGTTTTCATATAGATTTCCTCCTGTAATATTTGATACATAGGCCGCTTCCTGACGAGCATATGGAAGATCATTCAACTTACCCATCACTGCCTGTCTTGACATTAAAACTGATTGTATATCGATCGGGTCAGGATAATCAGGAGCAAAAGCAATTAGTCTATTTTTAGCACTGGATTCTTTCTTGACTGACTCAGCCAGAAATGTTGCTGAGTATGTATATGAAATATTAAAATCATTCATCAGGTAGTGGATATCTTTGTATCTGATCTCTCCTTCTGGTAATGTTGTAACAGGCATCGTTTCGAATGGAAGGTATGATAAATAACTATCGGGCGAGATTACCACATTATCCGATATAAGATATTTTCTTATTGGCGCTACCAGCATTTTATAGAGCCTGTTACCTGTTGATTGAAATTCATTGAAGTTCATCAACTGGTTACCTGAAGTAGGGATTGATAAGAGTTTTCTGAAACGACGGACATCATTAAAAAATGAGGAATCTATAGGGAATGACAAGAGTTGCTGATATTTTCTGTTTACAACAAAAGTATAAAGTGTGGTCCCTGATACAATATAATTAATATAATTTCCATTTCTTCCGATTATTGAAGGGATATCCTTCAACCCAAGCGTATATGTGTTATATTTAATTGCATAATAGTCGGGGTATTGTTTTTCAAACAGGATAACAAGTGAATCCCTTTTCCTGGTATAATTAAGAAGATTTTCTTTCCATTGTGCGATTAGAGCGTTATTCGGATCAGGACCTGCGGACTCCTCTGAAATATGCGCATTTAAAAGGCTTATCTCGCGCTGAAGGTCTCTTTCAAAATTTCCTATGTCGGAAGGTATATGGAACTGGGTTGCTTTTAACTCACGTGTAGAGGTCAGCAATCCTGCAACCTTGCTTCTCTCAGAATATTCAAATGCTTTTTCAAGAAAATTATAATCAGAGGTCGTATTATAAAGAAGATTAAAGTCATGTATGGCATTAAGATATGAATCTCTGAATTTATCACCCAGTATCAGCCGGCTTTCTTCTTCACTGATATTAATTCTCACTTTATCGAGCATCGAAATTATTAATTCTGAAGTTTGAGCTGCAGTTTCAAGGGTTTTCCGGTCAGCTGCTTTTTTATATAATTCAAGCAGCAAATCGTATTTCACTTTCAGAATCCTTATAGAAGTTACATCAGGTTTTAATATTTCAGAAGATGGATTTATATGAAAATCAATCACTTTATCAGGAAATAATAATGTTTGAATAACGCTAATTGCCTTTTCTGGTTCTCCCGAATTTTCCAATGCGCGGGAATAACCAATATAAACAGCACTTTTCAAAGGACTATTCTGGTCATTTTTTTTAAGGTATGTGATACAGTCCTCAAAACAAGCGACAGATTTTTTAATATCAAGTTTGTTATCTGATAAGTAATTTGCATAGTTTTTTAAAACTTCATAATAAACTTCCGGGATAGAGTTATAATTGACCTTTGAATGTTCAAGTGAATTTCTCAGCAATGTCTCTCCTTCTTTCACTTTTCCATTTTCTGACAGAAATACACTATAGCTGTTTATTAAGTTGTATGCGAACACAGAATTCATTGATGCAGCCAGGTTGACAGCCTTCACATAGTAATCTCCTGATTCCTTCGTCATTCCAAGTGAGCTGCAGGTGACCGCCAAACTGTTCATAAGGTTAATATAGTTCTCACTAAATGCCACCCTGGAATTCAGGATAACTGACTCTGTTTTATCAAAGTAGATTTTTGCTTTTGAGAAATCAGCAAGGCCGCTATAACAAACACCTAAATCATAGTAGAATGAAGCGATGATCGATTTTGGAGTAGTCCTGAAATGCTTATTTGCTATTTCTAAAGCAATATTGGAATTTGTTATTGCTTTTTCGTATTCCTTCTGATCAATGTAAGCACTTACCAGTGATAAATATGAAAAGAGCAGATCGGGACTATCTTCATCGAAAATAACCTTTCCTGTTTCAAGCGATTTCAAGGCATAACTTTCAAAATTATTCAAATCTCCCTGGGTAGCATAGGCTACGCTTATATTATAAAGCACTCTGTCATATCTCAGATCAACTTCCTTGTTTTTCTCTTTTAGTGATTTGCATAAATTTAAGTAGCGTATAGCTTCATCGATATTTTTCGACTTAAGAAGATAAATCCCTATATAATAGTATGAATCAAATAATACCTTTTCATCAACATCTCCAACTGCCATCTTTTGGATTAATCTTTCAACCAGTAACTTACTGTTTTTCAGATCGTCAATTGTCAGATAACTTAAAAGCGTTTTGTTTAGTTTGTCAATTTCTCCGGTTCTGTGATCGATAAAAATGTAATCGGGGAATCCAGAATCAGAATCTTTCAGAAAGGAGATATTTAATGCGGGATTTGCCAGCAATAAGGAATAATTGCAGGATGCTGCATAAAAGAATACACAGATAATTACAAATCTCAAAATCTGCTTTTTAACCTTCATTCAACAAAATAATGGATCAAAAACACCCCAATGTTTTTTCAAAGATAACAAAAGCTGATCAATTTCAATATTAAATGGATTTTTCTTACTCTGTAATCATCTGATTATCTGTGTATAAAAAAATAGTTTGAAAAAATCTGTTTTTTCCATGTCACAAAACGGTATGCTCCGACATGTAGTTGTATAGAATGAAATTAAGAATTACCCATTTAATAATTAAAACTATGAAAACCCTGAATTCAACCTTGACTAGCCTTTCAGAATTTGCACTTACAAATGAAGAGATGATTAATGTCCGTGGCGGGGAAAATGAACCGATAATTAAAGGAACAATACCCCCGGTAGTTATTTGACAAAACAAAATAGATTTTTTTATTACTTGTTTCTGATATACATAATTAATGTATAGTAAGTTTGGGATTATTATAAAATACAACACAAGACACAACTGATCAAAGTACGGTTAATGTATTATGTTTAGGTGTGAAAATGTTCTGGAAATCAGGAATAATTAGAGAGATATCTTTAATACAAAAAATATACATCTATGAAAACAATTGATTTTTCATACTTCATCGAAAGGTATAATGCCGGCGAGATGAGTGATTCCGAAAAGCAGTGGTTTGAGAAGGAACTCGAAGGCAACGATAAGCTAAGAAACGAAGTCAATCTCAGAAAGCGCACGGATGAAATACTTAAAAACCAGGATGTGATATCCTTGCGAACCAAGCTCTCTTCAATTGAAAATCAGAGAAAAGAGGCTGGTAAATCTGTAAAAGACCCGGGAAAAATTCGTTACATAAGATATGCCGCTGTAATTGGGGCGCTGATACTTATCGGAAGTATGACACTCTTTACCGGCAAAAGTCTCAATAATGAGACAATTATGAAAAAGTATTATAAAGTTTACGAACCTCCGACAAGTCAAAGGTCAGCAACCACCGGAACAGATGCAAACTTCACCCTTGCTCTTGAATTTTACAATACAAGGGATTATGAAAGAGCAGCAGCATTGTTTAATAAAGTTCTTGAAAACAAGCCAAATGATATGGAGGTTGTTTTATTAAACGGGGTATCAAATTTTGAAGAAAAGAAATATCCGGAAGCAAAAAAATCCTTCGGAAAAGTTATAAGTGACAAGAATAACCTTTATATGGACCAGGCTCAGTGGTACCTGGCATTATGCTATGTAAACACAAATGAAACTGACAAGGCAAAACAGCTTTTTAAAATAATTGTGAAGGAAGGTGGCATCTATAAGGATAACGCAAGAAAAATAATCAGGGGTCTGAAATAATTTTCTTAAAATCACTGACAAACACATTCAGACATTGATAAAATAAAGGGAACGTGATGGATTCTTCAAAGATTAATATGTTAAATTGTCCAACAGTCTTAACCGGGATCTCTCACGAGATGAGAACTCACATGAATGCAATAGTTGCGTTTTCATTTCTGATGAAAGACTCCGGATGCAATAACCAGGAGCGGGAGGAGTTCAGTACCCAAATATTAACTTCCTGCGAGCAACTAATTGGTCTTTTTGACAGTTTCCTTGATTCAGCAATTCTTGATACGGGTAATTCTAAAGCTGATTCAAAAGTATATAAACTGGATAGTTTTCTTGATGATATTCTGTCTGAATTCAGGGAAGAACTTAGCAAAGAAGGTCATCATGAACTGGAACTTATTACCGAGATACAATCCTCAAGTTCAACTGAACTAATAATTGACAAAAATAAAATCTACAGGGCCATTCGTAGTCTTTTCCAGAATTCTGTAAAAAACACGAGATCGGGCTACATTAAAATTGGATATTTCTTAAGAGATGACAACTTAAACTTCTATATACTTGATTCAGGCCAGGGATTTTTCAAATGCAGAGATTTTATCCAGACAGAGGATTTGAATGAATCACTTATTCTGCATAATGACACATATACTGCTGTCAATATTACTCTGGCTAAAAAACTAATTCAAATGCTTGGAGGAACTATAAGTGTTGAGTGCAATGGTCTTGCAGGGACAGGGATCTATTTTTCTGTGCCGGTAAGATTGAAAGTCAGTTCCGACATTAAAATCAATCAATATGTAAATACCATGATCGCTATCTGATAAAGCAAGTGTTATTTTTCAATGTCTCAATTCGATTTGTATGAGAGCAAATGGCTGTTTCACCAATAAACAGCCATTTTTTTTTATTTTTTCAGGTTTATGATCTTCGCTTCAGTTCGCCGGTTTAGTTTTCTGCCTTCAACAGTTATATTGTCTCCAAGACTGGAGGCAGTCCCATATCCTTTATACCGGAGTCGGTCAGATGCAATCCCCATTTTTATAAGGTAATTAACCACTGATAAAGCTCTCTTTTCTGATAATACCATATTATACTCTTCAGAGCCTGTAGAATCAGTGTAACCTCCAATTTCCATGACAAGGTTTTTATTATCAGACAAAAGAGTAACCAGATTATTTAATTCAATCAAGGACTCTTTTTTTAATTGCCATGAATCAATCTCGAAAAAAACATTTGAAAGGAGCATCTTCTCTCCTATTTTTGTTGGATTCAGGACTATTCGCTTAATAAATGGTTCTGATGCCGAATGTATTCCCTCAAAAGTAAAATTCTCCGAATAGAAAAGGTAGCCAGGCTTGCTCACATTGATCCCGTAATTAAACCCTGACGGGAGACAAACCAGGAAATTTCCCATGTCATCAGTTGCATTCTTAATTAATATTCTCCCTGTTGACAGATTAACCAGCTCATAGGCTGCCTGTAATAGTTTACCTGTTTCTCTATCATATACTTTACCTTTCAGATAAGAGACAGGATCAGGCCTGATGGATTCATAAAGATCGAAGGAGAATATATCTTTCCCCTGCGCTTTATCTTTTGTTGAAGAATAGTAGGCTTTTTGTCCTCCCGATTCTATAATGAGCCCCATTTCATCATTATAGGTATTTATAGGATAGCCAAGGTTTTGTGGTTCAGTCCAGGTACTATCATCTTTCATCCGGGTCATATAAAGATCAAACCCGCCCATCCCTACCCGGCCGTCTGACGCAAAATATAGAGTTTTACCATCGAAATGGATAAACGGAGACATTTCATCTCCTTCAGTATTAATATTGCTTCCCAGATTTTTTGGTTCTCCCCAACGGTTATTTTCATTCAATCTGCTAACCCACAGATCCTTTCCGCCAAAGCCGCCAGGTCTGTTACTTGAAAAAAACAGAGTTTTACCATCAGCACTTATTGATGGCTGCGATTCCCAGTGGTTCGTGTTAATTGGTGGGCCAACATTCGAGGGTTGCGTCCAATTACCGTTTTTAAAAGCTGAGAAGTAAATATCGCAGGATCCCATACCACCAGCACGGTTACAACCTGTAAAAAACATATAGTTTCCATCAGAGGAGAGTGTCTGAGCTCCCTCATTATCCATTGAATTTAAGGGTGCTTCGGCATTGAGAGCTTTCTGCCAGACATTGTTAACCAAATGGCTTATATAAAAATCCTCCTGGACAATACCCCGGAATCCTGGGTTGTTTTTTACATTAACCTGTCGGGTAAACATAAGTGTCTGTCCATCTGCAGTTATCGAAGGCCAGTATTCATCATCATCTGTGTTTATTCCTGGCCCTACACTTACTGGATTGAACGGAACTGGTTTTTTCATTGCAGCTAAGGCAAATTCACAGTTTCTAATGTTCTTTTCTGCCGCGGCTTTATTTTTTGATGACATTCCTGTCTGTGCCTGATACGCTTTAAAATGAGTAAGTGCATGGGAATAGTCTCCTGACATCATTTCAGAATTGGCCAGGTTAAAAAAAACCGGTCTGAAAAACAAAGAATCAATCTTTACTGCTGACTTATAGTTCGATGCAGCTTCACTAAACCTGCTCTGTTTCTCCATAAGCTCACCGAGCATTATATAAGCCTCATAAAACTTTTTATCAATTGAAACAGCTTTCATAAAACAACTTTCAGCTTCGCCCAGATCAAGATAATCATATGCAGAGATTCCTGCATTATAGCTTTTAAGAGCCTTTTCTGATGTAGTGTGTAAACCCTGGGAAAATAGGGATCCGGTGACAAAACTGAATATTATTAAAATGAATATGATAAAGCTGCTTCTCATAAAAAAATCAGGGTATATGCATATATTTGTGAACCTGAAGGGAAATTCTCCATTCCGGATTTTCCTTTATATATTCTACTATTTCCGGAACAACAGTATCAAATCTGCTCCATTCAGGCTGCAGAAACAATTTACAGGTATCCTTAACCATACCCTTATATTTTTCAGCCCATTCAAAATCATTTCGATCCTGGATGATTACTTTAAGTTCATCAGCAACTTTACACATTTCGGGAACCGGAGGCATATTCCTTTTGGGTGAAACACATATCCAATCCCATTGTCCGCTTAATGAATAAGCTCCTGAAGTTTCAAGAAATGTACTAATATTATTTTTTTTCAGTCCAGTGCAAAGAAAATCGAGATTCCACATTAATGGTTCTCCTCCTGTAATAACCACTGAATCGGCACCTGAATCTATTACACGATCTATAATTGTTTTTGTTTCAACAACAGGATGTATATCAGGATTCCATGAAAAACGTGAGTCGCACCAGTTACACCCGATATCACAACCTCCCAGTCTGATAAAGTAAGCTGCCTTGCCTGTATGAAATCCCTCTCCCTGTAAAGAAAAAAACTCTTCAACAACAGGGAGTTGATCAATATCTGTTAATACTGTTTTTTCCTTCACTTCAATGCTATTTCAATACTATTTTTTGGTTCCAAACAATAAGATATATTCAGGGCCCATAGCAGCCTTCACCCAATTCTCAGGAATTATTTTCCAATTATTCATTGGAACCGGATCAATCGTTTTCTTTGCTTCTATATATTTCAGAATGTAATATCTTAGATCACGGTCAGTGGAAGTAAGAAGTCTCTTTCTGAGTTCATCCTTTGCTATTCCTGCACCTTCAGTAAAATGACCGCCACCACCGTTTCCACGATATGAATTAACAGCTACCTTGTACATTTTGTTCTTGTCAAAAGGTCTCCCATCAGTAAAACCTTTAATTACGATCCTCGATCCTGCTGGTTTGCTCACATCTACTGTATAATCAATTCCTGCGGCAGAATCAAAATTATATGACTGATTTTTAAACCATGCTCTGCCATTTGTCAGAACAGGCTTTCCATCTTTCCCTGTTCTCAGTTTAAGCAACAGATCATCGGGGCCTTTCATTGTGTTCAGCCAGCCATCATAAGAGTATTCAAGATATTTCTTAATCTCATCACCCGACAGGGACATTGTATAAAGCATATTCTCGAATCTGTAAAGTTTAAACATATCTCCTACGGTTATCGGTCCCTTGTCAATCTTAACATCGAATGATAGCGGCGCAGCGAAAGAAATATCGGCTCCGGTTATCTCGAGCTGGATTTTGTGTATCATATCAATAAACGCCGAGGAGCCAAAATATGCATCCCTTGAGCTGATTGTAGCTGAAGAATTACCTATTACCCTGTTTACATATTCATCAATTATTTCAGATTGAGGTTTAAATTTTGAAATAAAACCTGAATCAGGCTTAAAATCTGCCACATTGATGATCTTTCCTAACACTCTCATGTGACCTTTTCCCTTAAACTTTCTTGAAAATTTTATATCTGCTTCAGCTAATTTTTCTGATTTGCTTCCGCCATTAAGTATAAGGACTGTGTCTCCAACTGAATTGACGAATTTTTCATTTGCAACTTTGTGATCATGTCCGGTGAAAATGATATCGAACCCTGGAACATTGTAAGCAACAGCAGCAGATCCGTTTTCATTCAGATTTGAAGTGTGTTCTATTTTAGCTTCTTTTTTATCCCAGCCTGAGTGGAACAAACCTACCACCAGGTCGGGTTTTTCATTCAGTATTACTGGCATCCATTGCTTCGCCGTTTCGACCATATCACGGAATTCGATACCGGAATAAAGTTCCTCAGGAAGCCAATTCGGAATCGCCGGTGTAACCATACCGAGAACAGCTATCTTTATTCCATTCCTTTTAATTATGGTATAAGGCTTGAAATATGGTTTTCCGGTTTTAATATCAACCGCATTTGCAGCAAGCAATGGGAAATTATATTCTTTAGCTATTCTGTCATAAACCGAATGGCCCGCTTCTATATCATGATTACCGACAGTACAGGCGTCATAATTCATATAATTCATCACCTGGGATAAAAAATGAGGCGAAACAGTATCAATAAAATTATAATAGTAAACTTCAGGTTGTCCCTGCAGATTATCACCATCATCGAGCAGAACAGTGGCATCCTTTTCTTTTCGTAACTGCTTGATATAAGTAAAAGAAGAGGCCATTGATACGTTTAGCTTTTCTTTTTCAATGAAATCATAAGGAAGGATGACTCCATGTATATCTGTTGTCTCAATTATTGCAAGATCTTTTTTATTGGTTACAGAGCACGATGCGAGTGTAAGAACCAAAATAAATTTAAAAAGATTAATAGTTAATGATTTGATTTTCATAATATTTGTTTGTTCCGGTTTAATTATCACGATTTATAATTAAAAAAATACCAACACAGTTTTTCAGCATTACCTGGTTGAATTTTTACGGTTCAAACTTATAAAAGAATAATCATTTTTAATTATTCTGATCAATGTTATTGATCATTTAATTCGCTTAAGTATATCTTTGCCATTAAAAAACAACTCATGGTAATTACTGGTCTGGAATCGTTATTAAATAAATTCCCTGCTGAGCTAAAAGGGAAAAACATCGGAATTTTGTGTCATGCCGCAAGCATTTCTGGCAACTATCAACATATTTCAGAGATTTTTTATAAGCGGAATGACTGCAGATTAGTTGCGCTGTTTGGTCCACAACACGGTATTCATGGACAGACTCAGGATAACATGATAGAATGGCAAAGCCAGAAACATCCTGTATTCGATATCCCTCTGTACAGCCTTTACGGAACTCAGCGTAAACCGACCCCTGAAATGTTAAAAGGAATTGATATTTTTTTAATTGATCTTCAGGATGTTGGAGCCAGGTTATATACTTATATCTGGACAGTCAAATTATGTATGGAAGCATGCAGCGAAGCTGGTATTCCGGTATGGGTGCTCGACAGGCCAAACCCTGTTGCACTGCTGCCGTTTGACGGGCCGGTACTGAAAAAAGAGTATTTTACTTTTGTCGGAGGAGCTTCCATCCCAATGTGCCACAGGATGACAATTGGTGAAATGGCACAATGGATAAAGGAAAATTATTACCCTGATTGCATACTGAAAGTGGAATGGATGAAAAACTGGAAAAGACATTCCGTTTTTTCTGATACGGGTCTTCCCTGGGTTCTGCCCTCGCCGAATATTCCAACTCTTCATACAGCGCTTGTATATCCGGGAACCGTACTGATCGAAGCACTTAATGTATCTGAAGGCAGAGGCACAACAATTCCATTTGAGCTTTTTGGAGCTCCGTTTATTAATTCGGAAAAACTCAAAAAGAATCTCGATGACAGGCATATTCCAGGTTGCGTCTTCAGGCCTCATGATTTCATACCCACATTTCATAAATTTACCGGAGAACTTTGCTATGGTATGCAGATTCATATTACTGATATAAATATTTTCAAACCGGTGTGTACTGCTCTTGAGATTTTTGATGCAATTATTGAAACCAGCAAACAGGATTCTCTGAAGTTCAAAATGCCACCTTATGAATATGAGTATAATCTGATGCCGTTTGATATATTGTCAGGCGATTCAGCGATGAGGGAAACTTTGATTTCACGAAATAATATCCAGACTGAAAAAGAAAGATGGGAAACTGAAATTTCAGAATTCAGGAAAGAGTTTAAAGAAATTGCGTACTACGCTGAATGATGAAATTGTGATTGCTTGTCGAAGTCTTCAGACTTCGACATAAGATATCTTTGCTTAGCTGTTATTACCCCTTTTCTGTGGTGATGCCAGTTTCAGATTCGTATTCAGTTTTTCAATAAGATTTTGTGTAAGAATAGGTTTAATTATATAATCGTTAAACCCTGAACTGAGGATTTTCTCTTTATCCCCCAAAAGACCATAAGCTGTCTGCGCAATAATAATGATATTCTTTCTGAACTCTCTTATTTTTTTCATTGCTTCAAAACCATCCATTACCGGAATCTGTATATCCATCAGGATAATATCAATATCAGGATTATTAAACGCGATATCAACCGCTTCCTGTCCATCACCGGCATTCAGGATAATAACATTAGCTTTTTCGAGTATCTTATTCAGATAAAGCTTACTTGAAAAATCGTCTTCAACAATTAATATCTTCTTGCCTGTTAACAGATCATTTTCCATAAGTTGCTGTATTATTCAAAAAGTCCATCATCCCTTAGCAATAATAAAATGGCAGAATGAGGGACAACTACATATTTTTCCTTATAAAATTCTATTTCAATAGCGCTGTTTTGAAGATATACAGCCTGATCTCCCTCTTTAGGCTGCAGAGGAACATATTTTGGTTCATCAGAACTATTCTTCCACGGTTCATCATTATCGTTAACAGAGGGAATCGGATAACCCGGACCCACCTTAACCACATATCCCATCTGAACTTTCTCATTCTCATTCACGCCGGGAGGAAGCAGTAAGCCGCTTTTTGTTTTAGCCTGAGGTATTTTTGGCTTAATTAGAATCCTGTCACCGATTACAATCAGCTTACGAAGATCTTTCTCATCTAATAATACACTCATATATTACTTCAATTATCACAAATGTATTGTTTTTTTGCGCTTTTTCTGTCTGATTTCGAAGATTTTCGCTGATTTTAACGGTTAATCTGTCTGATCCTTTGAAACACTTGAAATCAGTTAACCACGAAGATAGCACCCCAAATCCAGTCTGATCTTTGCACACATCTTCTCGATCAGAAACTTTTTTTGGCCTTATATACTCACCCCTTTCCCCTCTCTACTAACGTAAAGAGGGGAGATCTACTTATACAAAATCAGAGTAAAATGAGAAGGGAAATTGAGTATTTTTACTAAAACTTTACTCCGTGAGCAGAACAAAAAACTTCATTACTTGCATGCCTCTCTTTACAGGGCCGAGCATTAAGAAATAGCCCAGCGGGCTATTGTAGCGAGGAGACAGACAGCAGTGATGGCAGAGGGGAAGGGGGTGAGTTCATCATGTGAATGTATGGATAGAATAAATTCATTAATTTTCGGGTATGAATTCTGACACGTATAAAACAATTATTGGCACCTCTTCAGGAATATATAAGGAGAAAGGAAGCCGCTTTGTATCCGTTGCAATACCATTCACCGCTCAGGACCAAATCAAACCCGTTATTGAAAAAATCAGAAAAGAACATCATGATGCAAAACACCATTGCTATGCATATATGCTGGGCCATGAAAGACTTATCTGGAGAGTTAATGATGACGGAGAACCATCCGGAACTGGCGGAAGACCTATTCTTGGTCAGATTAATTCGCTTGGACTTACAAATATAATTATTGTTGTCAGCCGGTATTTCGGAGGCACATTACTTGGAGTAAGCGGATTAATTAATGCATACAGGTCTGCCGCTGCATCTGCACTTGCCAAGGCAAAAATGACTGAAAAAACGGTAAATGAATATTACGAAATTACCTTCCCGTTTTCTTCTCTGAAAGATGTCATGAAAGTCCTTAAGGAAGAAAACCTGGGGCAATCTGAACAGTTATTTGATCTCGAGTGCCGTATTAAGCTGGATTTCAGGATTTCAGTTAAAGAAAAGGTATTGAATCGCTTCTCCAGGATTGACGGTTTGACTTACATATACATTGATACTTATTGACATCCTCGGGTTAAAAGTTTTAATGACTATTGGCAATCATGAATAAGAAGATGCAAACCGCTTGAAAATCAATTTATTTACCCCATCCCCAAGGGGAGTAAATTGATTTTGACTTCGTCGAGCTCCTCCACTTCGTGTCGTCGGTTCTTCGCTCCCCTTGGGGCCGGGGTAAACGAAGAAAATCAATGGGTTTTTATGCATTATTCCTGATACTCATTAAAGTTTTAAATAAATTATTAACATTAATCGCTGTTGAGATAATTCTTGCCTAAATTTGATATACCACAAAACATGTGCATATAATATGCCATATACATGAAAAACAGAAGTTTAGTATCAATAGATGATTTCTCAACAGAAGAGATTCTGAGGATTCTTGATCTGACTGAAGAATTCGAAAAGGAGCCTACACAAAAGTTGCTTGAAGGAAAGGTAATTGCAACATTATTTTTTGAACCTTCCACCCGGACAAGACTTAGTTTTGAAAGCGCTATCAGCAGGTTAGGCGGGAAAATAATCGGATTTTCCGATGCTTTAAATTCCAGTGTTTCAAAAGGGGAAACATTAAATGATACAATACTGACCGTCAATAATTACTGTGACCTTATTGTAATGAGGCATCCTATTGAAGGAAGCGCCAGGTATGCCAGCGAGATAGCTTCAGTACCCGTTATTAATGCCGGCGATGGTGCTAATCAGCATCCGTCTCAAACACTACTTGACCTGTATTCAATCAGGAAAACTCAGGGGACACTTGATAATCTGAATATATTTATGGTTGGTGACCTTAAATATGGGAGAACTGTACACTCACTTATTATGGCAATGTCGAGATGGAACACTACATTCAATTTCATATCACCAGAGGAACTACGTATGCCGGATGAGTTTAAGCTCTATCTTGACAATCTTGGCCTTAAATATTATGAGCATAATGATTTTACTGACATAATATCCAAAGCCGACATTATTTATATGACCCGGGTTCAAAAAGAGAGATTCTCAGATCCGATTGATTATGAGAAGGTTAAAAATGTTTATGTCCTCAGAAATTCGATGTTGAAAAACACAAAACCAAATATGAAAATATTACATCCTCTTCCAAGAGTAAATGAAATACACCAGGACGTCGATGCCAATCCAAAGGCATACTATTTTGAACAGGCATTAAACGGGGTTTATACACGCCAGGCAATTGTTTGTTCTCTTTTAGGAATAAAATAAGAAAGGAAGCCACGATGAAGGAACCAAAACAATTGAGCGTTAGTGCCATTCAGAATGGAACTGTTATTGATCATGTTCCGGCTAAGAACCTGTTTAAAGTAATTCAGATTCTTGGTTTGGATAATATTGAGAACCAGATAACCTTTGGGACCAACCTGGAGAGTAAAAAGCTAGGAAGAAAAGCTATCATTAAAATTTCAGGTGTGTTTTTCGAGGATGAAGATATTAACAGAATTGCCCTTGTAGCCCCCGATGCCAAGTTGAATATTATTAAGGATTATGAGGTTGTTGAGAAGAAGGTCGTTGAAGTTCCGGATACGATTGTCGGTATTGCCAAATGCATGAATCCAAAATGTATAACCAATTTTGAAGCTGTTACAACAAGGTTCAAAGTTGTGTCAAAGAAGAATGTTTCGCTGAAATGCCACTACTGCGAAAAAATTACAAACCAGGAGAATATGCAGATAATATAGAATTTGCCCCCCACCCTCCCTAAAGAGGCTAATCCTGAGATATTTATTAAAAATTTTTAATTGTACGAATTTATGGGGTTGTTGAAAAAGTCCAAATCCATTAACCGCAGAGGTCGCAAAGGATTAACTCAAAGAACGCAAAGAGCTGATATATAATATTTTGGCTTTGCGCGCTTTGCGCCTTTTTAAACCATCGAAGCTTTAGCGAAGGTGGTCTTAGCGTGCTTTGCGGTTAAAAAAAACTTTTTCAACAGCCCCTAAAACTGACCTTTAACGGAATTTCATTAGGTTACAATACAGAAAGCCCCCCTTGGGGGGTAAACTCAGGGAGCGATAATAATCTATCTCAATCTGTCATAAGACTTAACCAGCCGTTCATCCTTTCTTATCCCACGATAAGCCAAAATGGACAAAATCAGCATTATTACAGGAATGATCATTTTAAACCCCGGGACAAGATGTGCTTCGAATTTGCTAATAACGCTTAATGAAACATGAACAAAAGCTATGAGTAGTGTAGCTGTAAGTATAATCATCACCAAAGTCAATCGTAACTGAACTTTCCTGTTTTTATAAAGGAAAATTGTCATCAGGGAAAATACAGGAATAATAATTATTAATATTGTCAGTGGCAAAAGCTTTTCAAGCACATCAATTCCCTGACCTCCCGTACTTTTTATAATTTCGGTAAATGCGACCTTTATTACTGATCCCGTCTTGTCAATAAAATTTATAACACTGCCGGTCAGTAAGAATCCTGAAAGCACAGCTATCAGAAATAGATATATTGACTGAATTCGTTGAATCATCTTTTTAAATTATTATTAATGCGCATCGGTAATTATAAACACATATTCCAAAATCGCTTGAAAATCAATGAAATTTTGTATATAATTCCTAATACTCATTTTATTATATGGCAAATTTAGTTCCTTTTAATCAATACTAAAAGACAATAAAACAAAAGGCAGCAATTTATGAATATTTAACATTTTTACAGATTATGTGTCTGCGTTGAAAATTATTAATTACATACATTTGTGCGATCTTTTGGTCCAATTTAAGCTAATACCTGAATATTGTACACATAATCAATATATTAAGTTATATTTTACAAAATAAATACAACAACACTCTAACTATCTCATTATTTAGAAAAATGAATAAAAAACTACGTTTGGTCGTTACATCTCTCCTGATAATTTTGGCTATTGGAATAGTGTTCTATCCAAAATACAAACCTTTTCTTGCGAAAAAAATTAAAGGAGAAGGTATTACCGGTGAACCTTTGAGACAAGATCAGCAAAAACTAAATGCGATCGGATATGTAATTATTCCGACCCACATGAGTGAACTTATAAATTCAACAGGTACGCTTAAACCTGATGAGGAAGTTGATCTTGCCTTTGAAACTTCAGGGAAGATCGTTGGGATTAACTTTACAGAAGGAACCCGTGTAAAAAAGGGAGATCTCCTGGCAAAAGTAAATGACAGACCCCTTCAGGCTCAACTTGAAAAGCTCGAAGCACAATTAAAAATGGCAGAAGCTAAGGAGTTCAGACAGCGGAGCCTTCTTAATAAAGATGCAATCAGCCAGGAAAGTTACGATCAGGTCCAGACTGATGTTCAGACAATAAAGGCAGATATTAATCTCATCAAAGCAAATATTTCACAGACGGAACTTCGAGCTCCATTTGACGGAATAATAGGATTAAGATATGTGAGTGAGGGAAGTTTTACAACAATGTCGACTAAAATCGCAAAACTTATAAAAATAAGTCCATTGAAAATAGAATTTTCAATACCTGAAAAATATGCTTCTGAAATTAAGATTGGCTATCCTATGACTTTTACTATCGACGGCAGCTCCAAGGTATTCAAAGCTTCTGTTTACGCTATCGATCCAAAGATTGATGTAGATACCAGAACAATCACTTTGCGTTCATTGTATCCAAACAGTGGTGAAGAACTCAAATCCGGAAGATATGCCGGTATTACTTTAGAATTGTCGCAGATCGATAATGCGATCGCTATTCCTACAGAAGCTCTGATACCTCAGATGGACGGCGAACAAGTATTTATCTATAAAAACGGGAAGGCCAAATCTATCAAAGTAAATACAGGTCTGAGGACCGAGTCGCAGATACAGATTACCGATGGACTAAATTTTGGTGATACATTAATTACATCGGGGATTATGCAGCTGAGGCAAAACCTTCCGGTAGTACTCGACACAGTGATTCTTAATAAATAACCGGGAATATTAATATGAGTTTATCATCAGTAAGTATTAACAGGCCCGTATTAGCAACGGTATTTGCTATTGTGATTCTGCTCTTTGGAGTAGTGGGCCTGACATTTTTGGGGATAAGGGAATTCCCCAGCGTTGATCCTCCTATCATCTCAGTTAGCACATCCTATCCCGGGGCCAACTCCGACGTTGTTGAAACACAGATAACTGAACCGCTTGAGCAGTCAATAAACGGAATCCAGGGGATCCGTTCGCTAACAAGTGTGAGTCGTCAGGGACAAAGTGACATTACTGTGGAATTTGAGTTGTCAGTTGACATGGAAACGGCTGCAAATGATACCAGGGATAAAGTGTCACAAGCTATGAGAATGCTGCCACGTGACTGTGATCCTCCTGTGGTTGCAAAAGCTGATGCTGACGCTAACCCCATTCTCCAGATCACAATTCAAAGCGACAAAAGGTCTCTGCTGGAAATTTCAGAAGTAGCAGAACTTACACTAAAGGAACAGCTGCAGACTATATCAGGAGTAAGCGCAGTTGGTATCTGGGGACAAAAACGATATGCAATGAGGTTGTATCTCGATCCTGTAAAGCTTGCAGGATATCAGATGACTCCGCTTGATGTAAGAAATGCTGTACTCAGAGAGAATGTAGAACTTCCATCAGGAAGCATTGAAGGTAATACAACTTCATTAACTATCAGAACTCTGGGACTAATGTCCACTCCAAAAGAGTTCAATGATCTGATACTCAAACAAACCGGAGATCAGATTGTGCGTTTTAAAGATATTGGCAGGGCAGAATTAGGACCAGAGGACATACGAGGTATTCTCAAACAAGACGGAGTGCCAATGGTCAGTGATGTTATTATTCCGCAGCCGGGATCAAATCAGATAGATATCGTTGATGAAGTTTACAAGCGTCTTGAATATATAAAGAAAGACTTACCTGAGGATGTGAAAGTTAATGTTGCATTCGACAATACACAATTTATAAGGAATTCTATAAAAGAAGTAAAAGATACTATTTATATAGCATTCGCTCTGGTAGTTATAATCATTTATTTCTTTTTAAGAAGCTGGAGAGCTACTCTCATCCCTATACTTGTCATACCGGTTTCACTCATCGGGGCATTCTTTATAATGTATCTGGCCGGTTTCTCAATTAATGTGCTCACTTTACTGGCAATAGTACTTGCAATTGGGATCGTGGTTGATGATGCTATTGTCGTGATGGAAAATATCTACGTTAAAGTGGAAAATGGAATGCCTCCGGTGCAGGCAGGGCTTGAAGGATCTAAAGAAATTTATTTTGCTATCATAGCTACCACAATTACCTTGATTGCAGTTTTCTTCCCAATAGTGTTCCTTCAGGGTATAACAGGAAGGCTCTTTCGTGAGTTTGCAATAGTAATGGCCGGAGCTGTGGGTATATCAGCATTTCTTGCACTTTCCCTGACACCTATGGTCTCAACAAAAATGCTTCGTCATGAAACTAAGCATAGCTGGTTTTACAGAAAAACAGATAAATTTTTTAACAACCTCAATGACTGGTACAAAGGAGCACTTACTTCATTCCTCAATCACCGGAATGTTACATTCCTGATTCTGATAGCAGCTTTTGGTCTGATTATCTTTCTCTGGAAAAACATTCCGGCTGAAATGGCACCATTGGAAGACCGATCGCAGATATCAGTGAACACTATTGCCCAGGAAGGATCTACATTTGAGTTTAACCGTGATTATATTGACGATATAACCAAAACAGTATCAGACCTTGTACCTGAACGCATCGGGATTCTGTCAGTGGCGAGAGAGGGAGGTGGATTTTTGAGAGTAACTCTGGTAAATCCTAAAGACCGCGATCGTACACAGCAGCAAATCGCTGATGTAATGGGTGTAGCATTACGGTCAAAAACCAAGGCCCGATCTATGGTTATGCAGCAATCTACTTTTGGAGGAAGACGTGCGGGCATGCCTATTCAGTATGTACTTCAGGCTACTTCAATTGATAAGCTCAGAAAAATACTGCCTGCATATATGGCAAAAGTAATGGAAGATCCCATGTTTCAGATGGCCGATGTTAACCTTAAATTCACCAAACCTGAACTCAGAATACATATAGACAGGGAAAAAGCAAGTAACCTTGGAGTATCTACTACAAATATCGGTCAGACATTGCAGCTTGCGCTCAGCGGACAAAGATTCGGATATTTCTTTATGAATGGCAAGCAATACCAGATATTAGGTGACCTTGCAAGAAATGATCGTAATAAACCTCTTGATCTTAAATCATTATATGTAAGGAATAATTACGGGAATATGATTCAGTTTGATAACCTGGTCACTCTTACAGAGGAGACTGCTCCACCACAGCTTAACAGGTATAACAGGTTCGTTTCAGCAACTATCTCCGCTGGTCTGGCAGAAGGTAAAACTATCAGCCAGGGTCTCGATGAAATGGATAAGATCTCTAAGGAAGTATTAGATGATACTTTCCGTACTGCTCTTGCCGGTGACTCAAAAGATTTTAAGGAAAGCTCATCCAGCCTTATGTTTGCATTCCTGCTTGCAATCGTTCTGATTTTTCTGGTTCTGGCTGCCCAGTTTGAAAGTTTCAAAGATCCTTTCATAGTTATGATGACAGTACCCCTTGCACTTACCGGCGCTTTATTATTCATGTGGTATTTTAATGTAACAATGAATATATTCAGTCAGATCGGTATTATTATGCTTATCGGGCTTGTAACAAAGAACGGGATTTTGATTGTTGAGTTTGCCAATCAGCGAAAACAAAGCGGGATGTCTAAAATGGATTCAATAAAATATGCAGCGGCATCACGGTTCAGACCAATTCTGATGACAAGCCTTGCAACAATACTTGGAATTATGCCACTTGCCCTTGGATTGGGTGAAGGAGCTCAGAGCCGAATATCAATGGGGATAGCAGTAGTAGGTGGTATGGTCTTCTCAACATTCCTGACACTCTTTGTTGTTCCTGCCATTTATTCTTTTATATCAAGTGAAACAAAAAATATTGAAAATGAAGTTCCTGCGTCTTAGTTTGCTTATTCTGATATATTTGTTTGTTGTTCCGGTCCAGGGACAGAATGTCTATGGACTTAAAGATTGCATCTCAATAGGCTTGGAAAGGAATTTTTCAATCCTTATAGCAAAAAACGACGAGACAATTGCAAAGAATAATTATACTCTCGGTAATGCCGGTTTTCTTCCAAAGATAGACCTGATGGGAAATACTTCAGGATCAGTGAATAATTCTACTCTGAACAACACCGATGGTTCCAAAAGTGTATCAAATGGCGTTTTCAACACAACAACTTATGGATCAGCTGAATTAGGCCTGACTATATTTAGCGGATTCAAAGCAGTCACAACATATAAAAAACTTGGTGAGCTTAACCAGGTTGGACAACTTAATACTCAACTGACAGTTGAAAACCTGATATCAGATGTTGTATCAGGCTATTACAGTTATATTTTGCAGGTCCAGCTGATGAATAACTTAAAATATGCGTTGATACTTTCCAGAGAGAGGCTAAGAATTGACCAGGATCGTTATCTTTTAGGCTCAGGTTCAAAGCTGGAGGTTTTGCAATCGCGGGTATATGTTAACTCGGATAGCTCAAACCTGTCGCGGCAGAATGAGGTAGTCAGATCAGCACAGATAAGGCTGAATCAAATGATGGCTGTCGAAAATCTGGGTAATGAATTCTCCTCAAAAGATACTACAATAGATGTAAATCCCGGACTTATCTATGAGACGTTGCTTGAGGAAACTATGATTAACAACACCAATCTTCAGATTGCCGCCAAAAATAAAACTATCTCTGATTATGACTATAAACTGATACTTTCCAGATCATATCCTTATCTTAACTTTTCAGGAGGATATGGTTATACTTTCAACACTTTTGATCAAAGCTCCAGTAAAAATCAGGCTGTTAACGGAGTGAACTACGGTCTCACTCTCGGTGTAAATTTGTTTGATGGAAATAACCAGAGACGAAATATACATAACTCGGTTATTGACAGGGAAAGCAAAGATCTAAGATACCGTGAAGTCGAACAGGGTGTAAAAGCTGATCTGTTGACAATATACAGCGCTTACAGTAATAATCTCAGGCTTATATCTCTTGAAGAACAGAACTTCCAAACTGCCAGGGAGAACCTTGACATAGCTCTTGAGCGGTACAAACTTGGAAGCCTGTCGGGAATAGATCTGCGTGAAGTTCAGAAAAGTCTTCTCGACGCACGTGAACGGCTGATTTCAGCACACTACCAGACTAAGCTGGCTGAAGTTTCCCTGCAACTCATTGCCGGGAAAATAATGGAATACTATAAGTAGTAAGAAGTAAAAAGTAAAATTCATATTTTTTATTCCCCTCCCGGGAGAAACTTTTTCTACCCTCCTGTGGAGGGAACCTTTTTTATTCCCCTCCCGGGAGGGGTAAGGGCATAGCCGTCAACTTAAGGAGTTGAATATAGTAAAACGTGGAGAGAGATTAGTACAAAACAGAACGTATAGTACTGACAGATAGCCTGATACATTTCCCCTCCTTTTGAAGGAGGGGTGGCCGGACCACTTTCTAATTATGATACAAATTCTGTACTGGCCGGGGTGGTTGATTGTTTATTCAAATTCCGGATCTTTTCTTTTGATGATTTTTCTTATCTATTATAGACTTTCCCTGTTAAAAAGGATTAGGTTTTTCATATCGATAAAGGTAAGAAGGAATCAATGAATCAACCACCCCGGTCGGGGATAAAATATGTATATATATGATAATCAATTGTCCCGACCACCCCTCCTTCAAAAGCTAATCTTTATACACAAGTCTGTAATGTATTGATTGTTAATAAAATATGACGCATTGTTAATATAATATATTGATATTCAATTGATTAAATGCATGTGTTTTGTATCTTAACTACATGACACACAAAGAATATATTGGATTTTTCGAGAATATACTTCCCGATCCAAGGTCTGCTCGAAGAGCTGAAAAATTAATGATAGATTTGCTAAAAGATGGCACCGTTGTAGTAAATAAGTTCTGTCAAACACATACAGAAAAAATTGGAGCTTATAGAATGTTAGCAAATGAAAGTTTCGGTTATGAAGAATTAGCCGAAGGATCTTATCGCTTCTGCAAGAAGAATGTTAACAAAAAAAGACATCTTCTTTGTATTCAAGACACTACAGAAACGAACTACACTAATCATGAGTTGAGGTTTAATGACAATGATCCGGATATTGGTCCTATCACAAACAAAAGCAGTATTGGATTTTTCTGCCATCCAATGCTTGTAATCGATCCTGAAAATCAATTGCCATTAGGTTTTTCATCAATCAACATTTGGAACCGGTCTTGGGAAATGAAGAATAGGCGTGAAAGAGATTATAAAAACCAGAACATAAAAGAAAAAGAATCATACAGGTGGATTAGAAGTGCTGAGGAAACGAAAATACTTATTTGCAGTCCAACATCCCTCACAATCATAGGGGATAGAGAATCGGATATATATGAAGAATTTGTCTCAGTTCCTGACAGCCGGACTCATTTACTGATAAGATCCAGTTATGATAGAAAGCTATATGGGGAAAAGCAAAATTTATTTGAAAAATTAAGTAACTCTAAACTTAGAGCAACATATAAAATCGACATCCCATCAGGCCCTAAGAGGACAAAAAGGACAGCAAATATGTCATTAAGGTATGATAGAGTCAAGATAAGCCACCCAATAAATAGAGTTAAAGGCAACAAGCCTGATTACGTTGAACTTTGGGCTATAGAAGCAAGAGAGCTTCCTGAAAGTGTTCCTGAAAAAGAAGATCCAATATTATGGAGATTACTAACTACTCATGAAATCAAAGTTATCACTGATGCACTCACGTATATTGAATGGTACAGCCAACGCTGGTTAATAGAGGAGTTGTTCCATATAATGAAGACTAAGGGTTTTTGTATTGAGTCAGCGCAACTTGAGAAAGGAGCTGCCTTAAAAAAATTGTGCATATGACAATGCAAGCTGCTCTAACAGTAATGACTCTAAAACTATCCCTTCAAAACCAACATAAAATAAAGGCTTCATTGATTTTCCCTGAGGAATACTTGCTTTTCTTTGACATTTTAATGGGCGACCTTGAAGGAAAAACAGCAAAGCTCAAAAATCCTTACGAGAGAGGCACTATAAAATGGGCAGCTTGGGCAATAGCAAGGCTGGGTGGATGGAGTGGTTACCCATCGCAAGGCCCACCAGGATACATTACACTAAAAGATGGACTAGATAGGTTTAATGATAAGGTAGAGACTTACTTAAGTGTAATGAAATTTATTAATAAAAAAGATGTGTATAAAGATTAGCTTCAAAAGGAGGGGAAACTTTTTTATGCTGTATTTCATCCATCCCCAAAGCTTAGGTTGACGGCTATGGGGTAAGGGGTGGGTTTATTCATTGTTATCCTATATCCTATATCCTATATCCAATATCCTATATCCTATATCCTATATCCTATATCCAATATCCTATATCCAATATCCAGTTTCACTAAACACATTTATTATATTGACTTATCTTCATATATTAAACATATTCTGAAACAGTAAATACCCACCCCTATCCCCTCCAAGGAGGGGAATTATATCGTTGAAGCCCCTTAATTTTACCTGAAAATAGAAGGAAACTTACTTCTTTTACGAAATGTTGTTAATATTCAAATTACTTTGATTCACCTTTTTTATTTCCCTCCCTGGGATGGGAATTATATCGTTGAAGCCCCTTATGCCTTTGCGGTTAATATAGTTTATATTAAATTTGAGCCTAAATTTTTCAAATGGAAAAGAAAACTGAACTTATCACTAATAAAGATGGAAGCATATTTCATCTTAATCTGCTTCCCGGCGACATATCAAATAAGATAGTAATTGTTGGTGATCCCGGCAGGGTTGACATGCTCGGCTCCTTAATGACCGATATAAGAGTCAGAAAAGAAAACAGGGAGTTTCATACAATAACCGGTTATTTTGAGAACAGTGAAATCACTGTTTTATCATCGGGAATTGGTCCTGACAATATTGATATTGTTATGAATGAGCTTGATGCACTTGTTAATATTGATTTGAATACAGGCATTTGTAAAGAGGAGCCCGTATCGCTGACGATCGTACGTCTTGGGACCTCTGGCGGATTAAGAGCAGATGTTCCGGCAGGGTCGTATGTGCTTACTGAGACGGCCATTGGTTTTGATGGCTTATTGCATTTTTATGAAGGGTATGACTGGATACTCGATACGGGCCTGGCTGATTATCTTGTGGAGCATCTCGAATGGCCTGACAATCTCTCCTACCCTTATGCAGTAAATGCAGATAAAGAGCTGATGGAATTATTTCAAGGTGAGAACTTTAAAAAGGGAATTACCATCTCAGCACCAGGTTTTTATGCCCCACAGGGCAGAAAACTACGCCTTGAAACATTTGATAATGAAATAAACAATAAGTTAGCTGACTTTTCATACATGGGAAGGACAATCAGCAACTATGAGATGGAAAGTTCTGCGATATATGGCTTATCTGCATTGCTCGGGCATAAAGCTCTGACGATATGCCTGGTTATTGGAAACCGGGTTACAGGTGAATTTGTCCAGGATTACAAACCGCTTATGAAAGATCTGGCCTTAAAAGTTTTCAAGATTCTGTAAAACTGCGACAGGGTAATTTGTTTCATATAAATTTGAATATATTTGTAAGACCTAACTGTTCAATAATAAAAATATGTCTGATAACACAAATAATAATAAGAACGTCAGGGATGACGAAATTGACTTGCTTGACCTATTCAATAGAATGGGCAGGGCATTAAGCAAAATGTTCAATGCATTGGGAAAAGCCTTCCTGATATCAGTTGTTTTTCTTATAAGAAGATGGTTGCCATTGGTATTGAGTATATTAGCTGGAGCTTTGGTTTCATATCTTTTGAATACTACTTCCACAACATCCTATTCTTCCGATCTGGTATTAAGAAACAATCTGGTTCAATTGGATAAGAAAAAAGTTAAGGACCTTTCAGGAACAACTTCAGAGATAATTTCTAAGATAAACAAGCTCCGGACATTTTGTTCAGATCCTCAAAGCTTAGCTGAAGCTCTTTCCCTTAAACCGGAATCAGTAAAGAATATCTTCGATATCAGTGCATACTGGATAATTGATCGCAATAAAAACGGAAATCCGGACTTTGTTGACTACGAAGGAAGTCACGATATTTATGATACAATCAATATCAGAATGCCAGCCAGTATTGATGTCAGAGTTAAATTCAATTCAAGCCTTGATTTAGGGAAAATTCGTGATGGCATAATTAAATTTGTTGAAAGTGATTCTCTCAATCAGCAAAGAAACCGTCTGCGCGTGGAACAAAACAATGATTTGCTGACAAGATTGAACATTGACATTAAGGAGCTGGACAGTTTGCAGAAAGTGAAATATCTCGAAGAAAACCGCAATATAAAACCTGTTAAGGAAGGACAGATTGTATTTATGCAGGATCAGAAAACACAATTGCTCTATCCTGATATTCAATCGTTGTTTGCAAAAAAACAGCTCCTGGAAACTGAAATAGTTCTGTATCCGGGCATAGTTACTGTATTAATAGATTTCTCATCACCGGCACAATTCAATAGCGGAACCAGGTATTATACCAAACAGGTAATCCCAATATTCTTTCTGGCAACATTATTAGTGTTAATTATTCTGGCAAACCGGAAAAAACTCAATGAGATATATAAGAAATATTAATAAAAAAGAGGCTGTCCTGAGAAGACAGCCTCTTTTTTTGATCTGATAATTATTTAAACTATATCCAATTTTGTTTTTGAGGTGCTGTTTTTCGCATAATTAAGCAGAAATGAGAACAGCGAAAAAAAGGAAACACCTGCTAAGCGATATAACACCGTTTCAAAAAGAAAAAACATGATCATCATACTGATGAACATCAAATACAAGAGATTTTTATCTTTAAAAGCAATATAAAACATACTGGCAAAAATTGAAAGGAAAATTATCAGACCGATTATTCCATTTTCAAGTAATACTTCCAGAAATTGATTATGAGCGTTAAACCTCTCAATTGCCATTTGACCTTCACCTCTCCTTTGATATTCCAATGACAATTCTGTTCTTACGTCGCCAATTCCTACTCCTAATAAGAAGTTTTTCTTTGCGACTTCCATTCCCGATTTCCAGATTGTAACCCTTGGATCCTGTTTCCTTTCGTAACCTACCTGATTGTTAAAAATCCTTCCGAACAGATAATCAACTCTCTGATTTTTAATAACAAGAGGCACAAATGCGATTAGTATCAAAACGATCAAAATCCAGACATGCTTACTTTTTCCCAGTTGTCTTAATTTGATAATAAAATAAAGTGGTAACAATATCAGACTAATTAAAATGCCTGCTCTGGATGACAAAAAATACTGAGTAACAAGCAGTAACAGGCCAATTACAAGCCACAAGATCCGTTGACCAACTTTAAGTTTATGATCGAAATAGGATTCAAAACAAATAAAAAATGCCAGCATAACATACATAGCAATATATGATGGATGCTGGTTTAATGTTAGCGCAGAACCATAAAAATAACTTATCCAAAAATATTCCGGCGGATGTGAATTAAAGGCCCATAACCCATTTTGTATATGGACAGATCTAAATACAGCATAGCCAAAGCAAATCAAAATAAAAATGAATGTACTTGCTGCAAATATTCTGATTAGCAATTTAATTTTATTTTTTATCATCTCCCCTGGAATTACCAGGACAAGTGGAAAGAGTACCAGGGACAATCTTCCAAACAGATTTGACAACCCCATTTTAATGTCAGTTGTATATAATAATCCAATTGCTTCCCACAGATAATATGAAACAAATAATATGAATAAAAGGCTGTATGCCTTATTAGAGTGAAATATATCTCCAAATCGTGAATAGTTTTCTAAAACCCAGGCAAAAAGCCACAATATCATTAAAGGAGGCAGGAAGTGAATATGGATTGGCAATACTATTACAGTAATAAGAGCTACAATAAATGAAAAGTTGCCATTTTGTGCCAGATTACTTAGTGTCTTTTTGTCAAATCTTGGATGCATTTTACTTTTGAAATATTACCAGGTTATAATGGAATAAATAGGTCATTTATAGAATAAGTAGTTATTTCAGGAGTATTTTTATATAAAAACATTATATAAATTCTCTTCGTGCTTTTTTTGAGAAAAAATCGAACGATACCTATAGTTCAGTTTTTGAGAAAGAGAGCTCATGCTTTCCTGATTAATAAATTCAATCATCTTCATTTCTAAAGAATATTGATCCCTAGGTGATGTAAAGAACGGGTAATCCTCCCCCAGAAGTTCCGGTATTAGACCAACTCTGGTAGCTATTATTGGTGTACCAACCGACATAGCTTCAAGCAAAACAATAGGCTGACCTTCATTCCATGAGGGTAGAATCAAACAATCTGCCTCAGCTATTTCTCTGAATTTGTCAATCCCGGTTATTGGACCATTAATAGAAATCTTTGACGAGTTAAACTGCATGATAGTTTCCTTCAATTTTTCATCAGAGAATGTCCCAAATGTTTTGAGAGTAATTTTCTGATATTTATATGAAAGTTTTGTAAAAACTTCGAGAAGCTCTAATATACCTTTATCGATCAGGTAGTTTGATATAAAAATAAAATTCATGTTATGTCTGTCCTTCAGATTAGGTGGATATTCAATTTCCACAGTATTTGGCAAGACACTGCAAGGTGTATTAAAGACATCTTCAAATTCGGATTTCTGAGTATCAGACAAAACGACAATTTTGCCGGAGAATTTAATAGCTAGTTTTGATATAATCCTGTTAATTTTATTTTTGTAAAAACGGGTAAAGAAATCACCGCGATGTACATGCAAAACGACCTTTCCCCTATTAAACAGATGAAAACAGATTATTGCCGCCAGTGTTTTGATGCTTCCAAAAGTGCTCAGCGAGAAAGTCAAATAGAAATATTCATATTTGTGAAAAATCGATTTTGAAATTATTGCAATATCATTCTTTGCTACTTTTATGCACTTTCTTAACGATACTATGTCATGTTCAGTTAAATCATTGTATTCTTTGATAATGTCCACCTCAAATGAAGATCTCAACATTTTCAGGTTTATCTTGTTGACAATGGCAATACCATGAACTGATTCCGGAGGTAGTTCACCAAAAAACAACAGATGCTTCGTCTTCATCTCAACAACTAAGAAATAGTATTATTGGATTTTTTAGGAATTTAATAATTCAGAATACCCTGATTTGAATTTTGGGTAATTTACATTAATGAATTGAAACAGATCTTCCAACAAACTCCATAGTTGAAATTTCTCAATTTCCCAGCTATGACCCCAGATAATGATCTTATTGGAATCATTAGAATTGGCGAGATCAACTATCATATTCTTTATTAATTCAAAATAATTTCTACTGAGAATATTTGAGAAAGAACAATCTGAAAATAGGCGAACCATTTTTAAAACTATTGTAAATCAAAGATTTCCTGCCTCTGTTATAGAAATGGAATGTTGGTTTTATTAAAAATGAGTTGGATTGTACCAAAGCTCCTGTATCTGCAGTTCTTGCTGACTTGAAATACTTTTTTGAAATTTCAAGAAGTTTCGGATTGTACTGTCCGCCAGGAAAACAGAAATGAGATGCTTCTATTCCAAGCAATTGCTCCAGGAATTCTTTTCCAGTTAACAGTTCTTCCTGGGCTTTTTTAATTGGCAAGAGAGTTAGATATGCATGTGAATATGTGTGAGCACCTATTTCAAATCTATTTTTTGCTAAAGTCTTCATGTCTGCTTCTGGCATAACTCCTCGTTCATTGTTTTTAGCTGGGATAAAGAAAATCCCAGGCATATCATATTTTAAAGATAAATCCATAAGTTTCTTATCTTCAATTGCTCCGTCGTCCCATGAAAATGAAATATTAACCATAAATTCTATTTCATTAAAATGATTTAAGGTTATGCTTCAGATTTTCTATTGTTTTCAATATTACAATCTTGTTGAATTAATGATTGCTTCATCAAAAGCGGCAGCTTGTTTTTTTGGAGTCCAAAACTCTTCGATTTGTTTGAGACAATTAGGTTCCATTAATAATTTCTTTCTATTTAATACAAGATCATCTATAGCCTCTGATAAGCTATTTACGTCGTTTTCGCAAAAAAACAGACCAGTTTCATCCTGGATTACAGCTTCAACTTCAGGGCCCTGGTTAAACCAATTGCTATGAGTAATGACTGGTGTCCCTAACGATAAACTATGAATTGCTGTAAGCCCTACATTGCCAGGCGAAACACAACACTCAGACAACATGATAAGTCTGGCATTGATATTTTCATCATAACTTGGTCCGTAAAAACAAACTGAATCAATAATTTCAAACGAAAGGGACAATTGCTTTAACCTTTCCATTTCACTTCCACCTCCAACAATCAAACAATGGTAGTTATTCCCTTTCTTTTTACTTAACCCGATTGCCTCCAATAAGTAAGAAATTTTCTTCTCCTTAGTTAATCTTCCGATAAATATTATTACCGGTAACTCACTCTTATCTGAAAAAAGTTTGGTTTTTAGATTTTCCAGATCAGACTGATTTCTTTCTTCATATAGTTTTTTATGAATAGAATGATCAAGTGAATTATAAACTGTATATATCTTATCGGGATTAAAGCCTGATTCAATCATCAACCTCTTTGATCTGTTACCATAAACCAAATGATAGTCAGCAATTTTATAAAATAGTAGCCTGATATTTTTTTTTATAAACTTCTCATTCCCATAAAATCCATGTCCCCAAAACAGGACAGGTTTCTTTTTCATTTTACAAATTAACGCAGCGATCCAATTAGATATGTTATGCATTTCCCCATAGATAATATATGCATCATAATTGGTTTTTAAACATTTTGAAATTAACCCTATCTGCCAGAACAAAATATTTTTGATGATTATATTCTTAAGAAACTGCCAGTTCAATTTACCATTCTCATTAGCAAATTTCGATTCGTTTATATCCATTGTTTTAATTCCTGAGAAACCATATCTGGATGAATAAAAATAGTATTCAACTTCTTTCGATGCTGAAAGTTCATACCACAAAGCTCTTGAGTATAAGGGCGCAATGTTGGTGAAAAAACCGCATGATTTTTTCATCCTAGATTCCCGTATTTAGGTGAAGATCCGATACCATATTCTCATAATGAATTATAATATATAATATAAATACCGAAATTATTGAGCAGCAGGAAACCTCAATAATTACATACATTTTAAGGAATGAACTAAAAGTTAAACCATGGAACCAGAATAGTGATAAAATTGACAGAAAGTAAAAAACCTGCCATGCACTAAAAAGTTTTATCTTTTTAAGAGATATAAATATGCTGCTAAACGAGGATACCAAAAAATTGAAAGCGAATGCCCAAACTAATATCTTTGAAATTTTGCCGGATAATATCCATTTGTCTCCGAAAAATATCCTGAATAAATCTTCAGCCCAAAACTGTATCACGACTATTTCAAGCAACACCACAAGAGCTATAAAAAAAAGTATTGAAATTAAGTCTTTTTTGATACTAAGTTTTAGTTTATCTTTTTCAGCAACACGTTGCAGAAGAACATTCGAAATTGACGTGGCGATTAAACCAGCAGGTACAGATAATAGAAGTTTTGAAAGATTAAAATAACCGGTACTATCAGCTGAATAAAATTTATTAATCATCAGGGCGGGAAGCATAAAACTGCATGCACTCATAAAACCGGGAACTATATTGAACTTAGGATATTCGGAATATTTGGTAAGCACATATTTTATTTTACGAAAACTAAATAAACGAAAAGAAAGTCCGCTTTTAGTTCCCTGATAAATACCAGAACAAATATTTCCAATATGTCCAATTAAATCTCCATAAATGAGCCCATTAGGTACCTTTGCAAATTTAAATGAAACCTGTGCAATACCTTCGAAGCCTCTTCTTACAAACTTATTCAATGAGATCGGAAAAAATCTCTTTTTACGAATAAGCCAATAATTAATACTCTGGTAGAAGCTGAATAAAAACGTACCAAGAGGGACAAGGTATAAATAACTTGAGTAAGTATCTGCCAGATTCAGATATGAATAAAATTTTTGATTTCCAAATGATTATTACCAGAAGCAGAAGAAAATTAAATATAAAATTCACTATAAGGGTAAGAAAAAAAACAGCAGCAGCTTCCTTATCTTTCTTCGGCAATATAATGGCGAGTTCATATTTCAAAGAAGAGATAACAAGCAAAATACGTAACTAAGCTACATAAACTGAATATGCCCCGAATATATCGCAGGAGTAAAATATCTTAGCAATAAAGGCTGAAGAAGAATTGGGATAAGCTGCGCAATAGCAGTTCCCGAAACAAGAATTGAGGTATTCCGGAATAGTTCGGACTTTAAGAAGAAGCCTTTGGTGAATATTTCATTACTATCTCATTCCTTATTAAAAGGAACTCTTTTATCTACCTGTTTTGTTATAAAGTAAAAAAACATCAATGTTAATATGAAAAGAGGGATTTGCAGGAATTTAATCTCTCTGTATATTAATATCATCACTATCACAAACACATTAATGATCAGAAGCCATAGATTTACTTTCATATGCGAAAAGCCGGATTGAACGATCCTCTGGTAAGCATGTTTTCGGTGAGCCTTACTTAATTTCTCTCCATTTCTCCATCGTCTGTATAATGTTAAGGTTGCATCAAACCAGAAAGGAGAGGATAACATAATCCAGTTCAGAATTGAAAATTGAAAGCTGTTATGAAAATATATACCTAAAATAACAAGTATAAAACCGAGCTGTGTGCTTCCCACATCTCCCATGAATATCTTCGCTTTTGGTAAATTCCAGAATAAAAATCCTGATATACAGGCTATTAGTAACATATTGATAACATTTCCGGAAAGGATATAAATAACCAGACATATAGTTATTGCTTCAATCGATGCAAATCCATCAACCCCGTCCATGAAATTGAACAGATTGATAAACCAGACTATTCCAATAATTGCCAGAGGATAAACCAGAAAGTTATAATTAAACGCTACCTCAGGGATAATAAGCTGACGAAGACCCTGCAAGAAAGCAAAAGCAATGATTGCGGTAACAAAATGAAAACCAAGACGCACAATGGGTTTCAATTCAATTATGTCATCAATAAAGCTGATTATTGCAAGTATTACACCACTTAACAGAGCAAAATAAAGACTTCGCTCAATAATACCATAAAGAAACAAAACTGTAATTCCAATATACCAGGTAATCACAATTGCCAATCCTCCACCAACCGGAGTTGGAATTGCATGCAAACTTCGTTCGTTTGGGAATGCTGACAATTCTGTTTTTTAAAGCAAATCGTCGAATGAAATAAGTCAGAATAAAAGATAAAAAGCCGAGAGAAACAATAACCAGAATAATTTTCAATTGTCATGTGATTAATATTTATTAAAAAGTTACGGGAAATTGGTATTCTAATGTATTATTTATCCATTTTTCTATGCCTTCTGCAGTTGAGTAAGGCGGATTATAATTCAACTTCTTTTTAGTTTCTGTATTATCAAATTCGAAAGAACCATATAATCTGTCAAATATTCCTGGCATGAGAAATGCACCTATCCGAATGAACTATTTTCGGCAATTGAATAAGAATTACTTTTTTATGCATTGCATCTGATAAAAGTTGAATGAGCTCCGTTGTTGATATTGCTTTTGCATCTTTTGCAATGAATACACCCGGAATATTTTCTTCAATTATCCTGTCAATCAGGCTGACTAAATTTTCAATATAAACAAAATCCCTTTTGTTATTGGTATTTTCGAAACGGAAGTAAAGGACAGAACCTGATAAGATTCACAATACTCTGCATATTGGCTTTGACTCCTTTGCCATATACCAGGGATGGACGTATTATAGAAACAGTAAATTTGTCATCATTAAGCTTGCTAAGTCCTAACTTCTGCCTCATACTTACTCTTACCATAATTATCATTCGGGAAACATTTTGAATTTTCATTCCTCAATACTGGAGACTGTTTTATTTTCACCGTAAACCTTAAGTGTACTTAAAAAGATGAACTGTTTAACTCCTTCTTTTTTTGCTTGTTCAGCAGTACGGATGCAAAGGTCTCGGTTTACAAAGAAATAATCACTCTCCGGAATTTTCTTTGACTGATGGACAATTGCTGCGAGATGTAAAATAACGTCATACTTGCTTAATTTTAATTCCTCAGGTTTGTTCTTGAGCAACGAGACCTCTTCAATATCATTGTAGCGTGAGAATCTTTGAAAGTTAATGCCAATGAAACTATTTGCTCCTGTGATCAATATTTTTGTCATCTGACTTTTCGTCCAAAAAATTCAAACAACTTTGAAAAGTATTTGGAATAAACGAACAAATAATTTGTTTTTATCCCATTCTCTTTGCATGCCTTTACAATTTCCTTATTAAGAATATAGTTGCTATGTAATGATCTATTACTGATTCCACCTGTTCTCATGAGACAAATGGCATTTCAAGATATTTATATTTTATCCTGTTTATATACAAAAATCTGATCAAGAGCTCAAAATCACCGGCAATTTTATAATCTGTTTTATAATACCCAAGGGATTCAAACAGTTCGCGCTTTGTGTAAAAACTCGGATGCGCAGGCATAAACCCAAATCTGAATTTTCGAGGATTGAATTTTTTTGAAGAGTAGTATCTTACAATTTTTGACACTTCCCGGAATCAACGAACTGCACATCTCCTATCACTGCCTCAATATCTGAGATCATGAAATTCCTTCACGACTTTCTCTATTACAAAATTGTCATAAAAAAAATCATCGGAATTTAGGATTCCGATGATGTCTCCTGTGGCATATTTTAATTCCTTTATTAATTGCATCATAAATACCCTTATCAGGCTCTGAAATGAATCTGGAAATACTATTGCCATATGATCTGACCAATTCTACTGTTCCATCATTCGAAGAACCATCAATAATTAAATATTCAATGTTCTTATAGGTCTGGTTTAAAACTGATGCTATAGTATCCATTAATGGTGGAGACACTGTTTAATGATACAGTTATAACTGAAACTGATAAATTAGTCATTAGCAGGTTGGAGATTTTTTAATTGAACTAACCTCCTTTGCTGTAATTCTCTCATTCTTGATCTGGTAACTGCCTGAGAACTCATCAGATATCCATTCAGGTTCATAGCCCTTCAGTTTCTGATTTCTTATGAATTGAGTGGATAAAAAATGGTAAAATGACAAAATATCCCATGATTGGCGGATCAAACGGGCTTCCAGCGCTGAAGAATGAAAAGTAAAAAGTAATTATAAAAAATACAGACAGGATTTTATATTCTTTGAAATATTTGAAGTAGTTATAAAACACTTTATACATCAATAATAAATAGAATACTAAACCAATTATTCCTGAATATAACAGAACAGATAAAAATGGATTGTGCGGGTAATCACTTCTTTTATTATCATGAAAGAAAAAATATCCATACCAATTCAGAAAATTAAAACCGCCACCAAAAATTTTCTGTTTCAAGTTAAACTCTTTAAAGTAGATTTTAAGAGCAAATTCCCAACGAGAAAGCCTGTCGCTTAAAAATTGATTTGAAATAGTATTTAATACGATGTTTGATTTATATGGGAAATAAGTGGTATCCTCAGATATGAATCCAGAAGCCCAATTCCTGATCGGATCCGGATCTTTTTGAAATAATTCTTGAGCAGTCAGGAAAGAAATCGGGAACATGGAAGAAACTGAATATTTACGACTGACATCAAAAACAATGAGATTTGGATTATTTATATGTGCAAATAAAATAACATTTTTCTTTGATTATTAACCACATTTACCGGAGCTTTATCAATGAGTTTCTTATTATTAAATATATTCTTACTAATTCCTAAAGTAGAGGTTGTGTCTTTAGTAACTAATTTTTCGTAGCTGGGATAAGCAAAAATTATGCATCCTTTTTGTTTTTTAAAATCTTTAATCCCCTTTTTGTAACAAGTTATAAAAACAGGAACCTCCTCTGAATTTTTATTACAATTAAACTCAATTTCCAGTTTTTGCCATAAACCTTTTCTTTTTAAATCATAAAAAGCTGTTGGAGACCCGGCAACAATATTTTCTTCAATTGACGAATACTTAACTGATAAAGCACCTCCATCGATATTAAAACTATCTGAAACAAAACAAAATACCGATGCTTTGTAAATATCACCTTTTGTAACACTGAAACTTTTTATAAGGGTAAATGCCTCGGTAACATCAGCCCCACCAAAATAACCTGCATTACATGTACTATCCAGCAAATATCCTTTAGACCCTTTTGGAACTATTTCCACATTTTTACCCTTTAATGGAAAAACAGTTTTATGCACCCTGGTCCCCCAGCCACTATCAGGATCCTCCGGAATAACCGGCCATAAGCTTGAGTAAAATTCAGGGAATGATCTATGGTCCTTAATAATAACGACATACTTATACATTTTTAAGGCAATCTTCTGTTTAGTATCCGTTAAATTCTGTGAACCTATTAAGTTTAACAACTTGATCTTAAAAGTATATGTGGTTTTAAAAGCCACAAATGATGCTAAGCTAGCTAATAGAAAAAATGAAATTAGAAAGTATCTGGAATCTGTACCCAATCTTTTTAAAAACTCATTAGTTTTGAGAAATGTGAATATCTGAGCAACCAACAAAATAATTATTATTGCTATAAATGTAAATAAACCTCTTCGGGACCCAGATAAAATAATGTTGAAAGCAAATAGTATAAGTAGAATATTAAAGTAAAACCTATGAAGTTTTGAAATTGGTTTTCTCAGAAAATACAGGACCCCGACAAATCCAAAAAAGACAGGCAATAGTGCAAAATTATTATCGATTGATACTTGTTCTGAGGATGAACCTACTGTTTCATTAATAGGTAAAAAGGCATTATATGAAAAAATATTCAGCAAATCCAATAATCCCAATACGGCTATTGCAAAAGCAAATAGAACAATAAGATAGACTTGATTAGAAACAAAATAATTTAATTCTTTTTTACTCGTTATTACCAGGCTCGCCATAATAAAGACTGATATCAAGATTATCATGTTTAGAACATCTTTGAATACGTTCAGATATATTTTATCTGACGAAAAGAATGAGATAAAAAGTAACAAAGCAAGAAAAAGAAGCAAATAATAATTTTGTACAAATTCTTTCAGAGTTGTTATTATCAGTTTTCTATATTTTAATAAAGAATAGATTATGAAACTAATATATATTAATAAAAATGGAAATTTCAAAAATGGGATAGATGATCTGAATAGGTAAAGGAGAATGATAAGATTTAAACTCCAGATCTCAATTCTAGACTTCTCAACTATATCTGCATGAAGGATTTTCATTTTGGTATAGAATATATTATTCAGGAAATGTGCCCCGTATCGATTTGTGACTTAACAATGGCTTTATTGAATTGATTAATGACCCTTTCTAAATCCAAAGTAGTCATGTTCGAACCCGATGGAAGACACAGACCATCATTGAAAAGTTTTTCTGAAATCCCTGATATATATGATGGGGAGTTTTTAAATATAGGTTGCGAATGCATTGGTTTCCACAATGGTCTCGATTCGATATTATCCTGTTCCAAAACTTGCTGGACTTCTTTCCATGAAATACCGTTTGTCTTTGCCGGATCGATGATTATTGTCGTCAGCCACCTGTTCGAAAATGATAATATTTTCTCCTGTTGAAATGAAATACCATTAATATGGCTTAAATTCTTGAAGTAAAATTCATAATTAGATCTCCGTTTAGCAACTCTTTCATTAATTACCTGGAGTTGCCCTCTGCCAACTCCTGCAAGTAAATTGCTCATCCTATAATTATATCCTATTTGAGAATGTAAATAATACAGTGCACTATCTCGCGCCTGAGTTGCAAGGAATCTTGCCTTTTTAACATAATCATCATTATCAGAGACTAATGCCCCACCTCCTGATGTTGTAATGATTTTGTTCCCATTAAATGATAAAATACCTATATCACCAAAAGTACCGCAGGCTTTTCCATCATACTTGCTGCCTAAAGCTTCAGCAGCGTCCTCAATTACCGGAATTTCATATTTTCTTGCTATCCGCATTAATTCATCAATTTCTGCCGGCATTCCATATAAATGGACAACAATGATAGCTTTAGGTTTCTTACCAATTGCTAGTCGATCAATAATTGCTTTTTCAAGTAATTCCGGACTCATGTTCCAGGTATCTTCTTTTGAATCTATTAATACCGGAGTGGCACCCAGATAAGCAATTGGGTTGACTGTGGCAGAAAATGTAAATGATGAAGCTAATACTTCGTCTCCTGGTTTAACACCAAGGATGATGAGTGCAAGATGAATTGCCGCCGTTCCTGATGTCAGAGCCGCCACATGTTTAACATTAAGATATGATGCTAATTCATTTTCAAATGCCGTTACATTTGGGCCCAAAGGTGCTATCCAATTAGTATCGAATGCTTCATTTACATATTTAATCTCTTTCCCACTCATATGGGGTGAAGAAAGCCATATTTTTTGTTTCATTTTTTGACAGTATTTTTTCTAAAAATATATTAATAATGCAACAGAGGTCAGAATAAAAAAATCACTAACCTCGATATTTTGGAAAATACATTGTATTTATGTTAAAATCATGTTGATGACTTCGTTTCTCAACAAACAGATTGTAGATATTAATATTGTGAATTTTTTTCCCAATATAGAATTCTGCTGACCCTGAAGGTGCAAAGCTCCTTTTGTACCGTGTAATACCGTCATCAATGCTTGTACCTCCTCCAAGTATAAACAATTCCTTTTTTGTTTCTTTACACCATTTAATGATCTCGAATTTCAGGTAATCATTCGGCCTGTAATCATAATACTCTGCAAGAGTTCCACCGAGAAATGAATAAGCATATTTTTCAGAGTATAATACCAATTCTGTGGATATTATTTTATCGTCAAGGGTAACATAAAAATATATATAACGATCCTTAAGGCTGGTATTCATATCATTAAAATATTGCTCAGGAAAATAATAATAGCTACCTGCTTTATTCCTGTCCATTGTAGAATAAAAAATATTCAGGAAATCGGGTAGAAATTCTCCCGTGGCATCGATAATGATCTGCAGATTCTTCGATATCGCCCGTTTTACATTCTTTCGGACTTTTGGTTCAAATTCCATCCAGATCTCATCTAATGTTTTTTTAAAGTCGCGAATTATGTTAACGGATATCAGGGATGTTTCTCCATAATAATGTTCCCTAATCTCAGTATTATCAAATAAGTGAAAGCGTATGAATTCACTAATAATCAATTTTGCGGAACAGTATTCTGAGAATTCCCTGAAATAGGCTTCGATTAATTTCTCTCTGTTATTGGAGCTGACAATTAAAGGACCACCATACCCATAAGGAGTTACAATATCATAATAGGTTAAACCGTCCTCTGATTGTATATTAATCTTTCTTTTTATAAATCCATGAATAATCTCACCAAAATCGCATTTAAAGTCAAAAACCTCAAATAATCCATCCTCAATTATTTCATTCAGTTTCCCATACTCATCTGAAAAGAAGACATCTTGCATCATTAATACTTCTTAGAAATTTTTAATTGCAGTTATTATACGCTCCATATCTTCAATCTCATATCTTTGGTCGCATACAATGGATAATTCAGTATCATAAATGAATTCTGATCTATCTGAAAGATGATGCAAATCAGATTTTGGCCAATGAACAGGACAAAAAATTTTCTTATTTATAAGATATTCTTTCAATCTTGTTCTCCAGGCACTTTCAACAATCAGTGGCACAAATAACGGACAATCTTTTTTAGAGACCTCATTAAAAAGAGGCTTGAATTTTGAATGTTTATTCAAAGCGCTAAGCAGGCAAGTGGCATTAGAAATTCTCTTGGATTTAATTTTCTCTCTATCTGTCTGTTCAATTATAGAGAATGAAAGATCATCAATTGTATAGTTCTTATAATCTTTATCGAGTAATAATTCAGCGTCATGGAAGATCCTAAGAAATGATTCTTTTGTAGAATAGTTTGTATTGAAGTATTCTTTCTTGAGATTCATGCCTTCAATTTTCATCTGAATATACTGACTATGAATATGTGCAGGTTCTTTTATAGTAAATTCCAACTTTCTTTTAAAAACCACGGCGGCTCCGGGTAGTGCAAACCATTTTCTTAGACTTGAAAAAACATAATCAGAATCAGGATTATAAGGGTTGCTGCACAACAGACTATGTGTGGCATCTTCAATTATGATTTTTGTTGTATGTTTTTTAAAATGGTCTAAAATTTGTTTAGTACCGGCAGACATAAACCCAAAATAGTTTATAACAAAAACACCATCACATTCAGTATTGTAATCTATGTCAAAATGCAACCCACTTTCCTCGTCTACTAAAACGTCATAGAATAGAACCTTCACACCATTTGATTCAAAAGGCTCAATCATCGTGTGGCAGCAATAGGAAGGCATATATATTATCCTGAATTCCTGAGTTGCCTTGATATCCATAATAATATGATCCAAAGCTGTTCTGCCTGAAACAAAAAGCCTGTTAAAATCTCCCCATTTAAGCCAGGATGGAAGATTGTGAACCGTGATTTCAGGAGCAGGATATTCCCAAAATTCACTTCCAATTTCAGTGAGCATTGATTAGCTAAAATTAGGTCTTATGAAATATTTTCAATCTGATAAGTCAGTATAAACTCTATTAAGTTTTGATACCTACTCTTTTTTCTTAGCGTTGTTCATATTGAAGACTTCTTTTGTTACGCCAAGCATGATTCTGTCGTGAAAAACTCCATGAATTAGAACATCATCCTTTAACAATCCTTCATTCAGGTAACCAGCTCTCAGATCCATTTTAAGTGCGCCGGGGTTATTATCAAGCATAAAGCCATATAAACGATTAAATCCAAGTTCATTAAATCCAAAATCAAGAAGCTTGGAAACAACTTCTGTTCCAATTCCAGTTCCCCAGTGTTCTCTGCTGCCGATAGCAATAAAAGGCTCCGCTTTTCGATGTTTCCAATCAATATTTACATACCCTGCAAATCCAATTGGAATATCAGTCTCTTTGTATACTATCATATAATCCTCGCGACTCGAATCTTGGATTATTTTCTCGAACCACAAATTGGTTTTGGCTTCAGATATTGGTACCGTTAACAATAAAGTATTTCTAACGATTGGATCATTCAGCCATTTTACTCTGAGCGGAAGGTCTGACCTTTCAATGGCTCTCAGATATGTTCGCTTTGTCTCTATCATATTATTAGTGCTATATTAAAGTTTAACTGAATTTTTTCAATAAAACCCGCAACATATTTCAAAATCAACTCCAATTTATAATTGCAGCTCCCCATGTCCATCCTGATCCAATAGCTGCAAATAGTATTTTTTTATTTGGAGTAAGTCTGCCTGATCTGTTTACTTCATCAAGTAGTATCGGAATTGTACCACCTGATGTATTAGCATACTTGTCCATATTAGTCATAACTTTTTCAAATGGCAACCCTATTATACGGGCGGTTTCTTCAAGTATCTTAATACTGGGTTGGTGGGGAATCATGTAGTCAATATCATTGATTAATATTCCTGTATCTTGTAAAACAAGTGAGATTGCAACCGGCAACACCTTTATTGCGGTATTATATACCTCTTTCCCATTCATCTGAAAATTGTGCTGCCCATTTTTAAAAGTTTCAAGCGACGTCCTGTTTTCTGACCCGCCGGCAGGTACGGTAAAATTAAATTTACCCCTGCCGTCAGAAAAAAGTCTGAAGGCTAGAAAACCTTTACCTGAATCGCAATGTGAAAGGACTGCTGCTCCTGATCCATCTCCAAAAAAAACCGCATCTCTCCTTTTCCAATCAGTTATTTTTGAAAAAGTATCAGCCCCAATCACTAAAACGTTATCATATACGCAACTTGCAATAAACTGAGATGCGACTGACATGGCAAATAAAAATCCTGAACAAACAGCCGATATATCAAAGGCAACAGCATTATATGCTTTTAATTTATCCTGTATGATACAGGCGGTGGAAGGGGCAGGTCTGTCTGGTGTAGCAGTTGCTACGATAATTAAATCAATATCAGAAGGAGTTAGACCGGCATTCTCAATAGCCCTCAATCCTGCCATATATCCCAAATCGCTCGTGGGTTGATTGTCTTCAGCAATTCTTCTTTCTTTTATGCCAAGATTATCTAATATCCACGATGAGGATGTGTCCAATATTGTCTCTAAGTACTCATTAGTGTAGATCTTATCAGGTACGTAAGAACCAGTGCCAATAATTTTTGAATTTCGAATAATCTGTTTCATTTTTAATTTTTCTTAAATTAGTCCGCCGTTTATATCGATGCTGGTTCCGTTCACATATTCAGATTGAATTAAAAACATTACAGCGTTATAAATATTTGATGGGGCTCCAAAACTACCAGAAGGAATTCTGTCTTTGATAGTTTTCTGAAGTTCAAGAGGAACTTCATTAATCATTCCCAAGTCAAAATATCCTAAGTTCAAATTGTTTATTGTAATACCCATTTTGGCGTTTTCAGCTGCGAGACATTTTGTCAGACCATATAATCCAGATTTGGAAGACGCATACGCACTTACTCCTGGTGCACCAATCTGAGCTAAAACGGATGAAAAATTGATAATTCTGCCAAATTTTTCTGCCCTCATATATGGCAACACAGTCCTGATCACATTATAAGTGCCGAGAAGATTCACTTTAATCACATCGTACCATGCTTCAGGTTCTGACTTGTGTGCAAACGAATTATAATTGATTCCGGCGCAATTAATTAAAATAATATCTTTTAGATTTTCTTTTAAGCTGTTTATCCAATTTTCAACTTCGCTTAAGTTTGATATATCAACTTTCGCAAGGTTATTTAAGTTTGATTGGTTTGGTCGGGTATTATTATAGGTCCCGTATACCAATCCTTCAGTCATACTTAATTTCCAGTATAAATATTCACCAATACCTCTGGAAGCACCTGTAATAAGGATCATTTCAGTTTATTTTATTACAATTTGATTTTTTATTTGGGTAAGAATAAATATCAAATAGATTCAACGATATAATTTTTCCGTAATTATTCTAATGTGTTATAACTGTCCAAATCAGAACAAATGCTAAAATAGTAATATCTGCAAAATAAAATTATGACTTTTTTCGTATCATTTAGAACAGAAAATTTCAATCACATATTTTGCCTCTGATTGAGTTCTGTCTGGTCCGGTATTTATCAAAATCCTCAGGTGCATCAATACCAATTACCCCAATATTTTCCCGACTCAACACTTTTGAAAGGGTTTTATACATAATTTTAAGATCAAGCTGAAAATTCATATTTTCTACATATTCTAGATCATAGTTAAATTTAGCTTCCCAATCTAATCCATTCCTCCCGTTTATCTGAGCCAGTCCAGTTATTCCAGGTTTTACAGTATGTCTTCGATGTTCATTCTCAGTGTAGAATGAATAATATTGAAGTGCTAATGGCCTTGGGCCAACAATACTCATATCCCCTTTGATAACGTTTATTAATTGTGGTATTTCGTCAAGCGATGTTTTTCTCAAAAATCTACCAACATTTGTAAGTCTTATATTATCAGGCAATAAAGTTCCATCTCCGCTGAGTTTATCATTCATCGTTTTAAACTTTATTATTTTTATTATCCTTCCATTCTTCCCTGGCCGTCTCTGAATAAAAAACGGATTTTTTTTTGTGGTAATAAAAAGTATAGCAGCAATGAGAATAAAAAACGGTGATAAGATGATTAACCCAATTAGGGCAACTGCAAAGTCAAAACATCTTTTAAAATATCTTTTATACATCTAAAATATTGATAAACAAATGTTAACTTATTCTATCCCTGATGCTTTGATAAGGCTTACTTTGTCTTCTACAACTTTTTTCAGGAATTCATTCTGCTCAAATTTTTCGTGAACAAATGTAACAGCGTTTTTGCCAAACTCTAGTCTTTTGGTATCATCATTTCCAAGCAATGATATAGCTTCAGCAAGTTTTTCAGAATTTTTTACAGGTACAACGAGTCCTGTGACTCCATTCTGCATACCATCGATCGGTCCTGGCACATCGCTTACAATAACCGGGATTCCCATAGCTTCTGCTTCGACCACTACCATACCAAACCCCTCCCTGTAACTAGGTAAGGAGAAAATATCCATACTAGCCATGTATTGAGCTATTTCATTTGAGGGCGGCAAAACAGTTACCCATGGAGAATTTTCCAACCATTCACGCAATTCGGGACGTATAGTATGATAAGATTCCTTGTACCCTACCATTAGAAGACGATAATTTCCTTTTTGAGAAAAAATTATCTGACAAGCCTTAAGAAGCTCGTTTAGTCCTTTTTCTTTTGCTATTGATCCAACAAATCCAATAACTATATCATTTTCTACATACCCAAGAGTTTCTCTGGTTGCTCTACGCCAATTATCCTTTTTTTGGATATCAAATCTCTTTAAGTCAACCCCACATGCACTTCCATTCCAAATTACACGGCCTTTAGTAACCGGATAAAGTCTTTCTTCTCCAGAGAAATACAGATTACTCTTACTATCCGGTTCAATTATAGTTGAATTTCTGCAAGTCATCTTTTCAAATTGCTTATATAATATCCTGGGAAAGCCACCAAAAGCAACATATCTTATCCCCCACTGGCCATAGACTCTAATACGTATTCCAGCCAAACGAGACGCTATACTGGCATACAGAGAGGCATTAGGTGTAGAATATTGTACGATATCATATTTTTCCGTCTTATAATGTTTAAATAAGAGCCAGACAGTCCTTGGTGCTCCAAAAAAATCGTTCCCTCTTTTCATTGGAATAACGATCAACTTTACCTTTGTGGGAACACTTTCTTTGTCCGGCGGTTCATTGCCGCAAATCCAGGTCACATCCCATCCCTGGCTGACTAAATACTCACTCTGCTTCGTTAAAAACGTTTTAAGAGTAATAAAAATCGTCGTATTAAAACAAATTTTTAAAGCCATAGGTCATCGGTAAATATTTCAATCAAATAAATTTTGTTTGTTTTGATTTTTATGCCCTGTCAAAATCAGATTGAATTTTTCCGGATGGTGACATTTCTCTGTTTCTCATCTGTTTTTTGAACGACAGATAAGCATATCTTATAAAAAATTTAATCATAAAATCCAATCTGTAAGAAATTTTAAATAGTAGAGAATTTTTGCTTCTCTCAAAACTGAAAAATGTGTTTTGCTTATGTCTTCTATGAAGGAATAATTTATTATCAATAAATAATACTTTCCCACTATATCGAGCAATAAAACCAATCCATAAATCATGTGCAAGTAGATTTTTCGGGAATGGTAATGAATTATTAAGAATTTTTTTCGAAAATGCCATACCGCATCCAATATATGGTGTAGACATTAAATTCGAGATAAAACCTTTGGCTTTATTTCTTATATTAAATATTTCTGCAATAGAATTATCATTTTCGTCTATAAAACTATAATCACTCACAACCAAATCACATTCTTTTAAATATTGCAGTGTTATTTCTACTTTATTGTCAAGCCAGATATCATCCTGATCTGATAAAAAAATAATTTCACCACTCGCATTTTTTAGAGCATTTTCAAAATTCTTTGTCGCTGATCTAAATCTTTGTTTTACCGATTTTCTGTTTTTAAGAAGATAGTGATTATTTAAAACTTTAATTCTTTGATCCTTGAACCCCTCAATAATATTTATTGTATTATCAACTGATCCATCGTCGGAAATAATTATCTCATCTTCTAAAGACAGTTGTATTAAAATAGACTCAATCTGCTTCTTAATATATTTTTCTCCATTATAAGAAGCCATGCAAACAGATATTCTCATTGTACTACCTATTTTCTATTCTCGAAAAAGGGAAAGGTTCCGATAGTGTTTCATCATAAAATACATCACCAAACAAGTTATTGATTTGACTAAAAGGATAAATAATAAAAACCAGGTGCAATAATTTACCAAGTAATTTACTTTGAAAATGGAATCGGCCATACTGTTTGGCCAAATTTGAGATTCTTTTTGCATTACTCTGTTCTCCAGTATCCTGAGGACAGATTACACCACCAACTTTGTCTTTTATTATTTTTTCAAGCAGAATGCATAGTTCTTCAGTACTAATCATACTGAATCTATTATGTCTGACTAACGGGAAAATATACAAATATTTAGCGCAAAATTGCATGTAGCGATAATAATTGCCTGGGCAGTTCTCACCATAAACATTAGGAGGTCTTATAATTGTTAATGTAAAATCCACTTTATTATGTAGTTCTATCAAACCTGATTCTGCTTTTAGTTTACTAATACCATAAAGATTTATTGGATTATACCTTGAATCAATGGAAATTCGTCCTTCACCTCTCATCGAAGGACTGATACCATAAACCCCCATTGTGCTGAAAAAAATAAAATGTTTTAATCCCTGCTCTATAGCTGTCTTTGCTACATCGATTGGTAAGTCGCGATTAACTCTAAAATATAATTCTTCATCCGTTATATCAGTTCTATGAACAATGGCGGCCAAATGGATTAAAACATCGTATTTCGAAAAATCAAAATCTCGCCATTTTTCTGTTTGTAAATCAAGTTCATCAATTTTGAATGTGCCTGTCATTTTAGCAATAAATGCTTTGCCTATGTAACTATCTTTACCGCATATCAAAACTTTAATCATAAATTCAATTTGAAAGATTCTGAATATCCAAAGAATCTAAGCACACCAGGCTAGTGAAAAAACTTCAACATTACCATTCTGAATTTCAAAACGAAACGTTTAAGATGATTCATTCTAAAGTTAAGTGAGTTTATCATTTGAATCATCAAAATATTATCCCTTAGAACATTCTTTAAATTTTTTAAACGTAAGAGATAATAATTAAAATTAGTCTCCTTTGCTCCAATTACATTTACTCTATGTTGTCTGTAAAGCATAGTTGGTTCAGGAACAAAATCTATAAATCCATATTTAGAGACATTTAGAGCAATCCATAAATCGTGCATCAAGGATTTAGGAGACATAGGTAAGGAAACCTCTTTTGCTTTTTTATTTATCATAATCGTACATCCTGTAACTGGATTAGCTATTGACAGTGAATATGTGTTTTTCGAATTTTGAGGATCCGTTTTTTGATATGTCCATAATGAATTATTTATTAAATTCAAATTGGCGTCAACAACTTTCAAATCTGTAAATATTAAGATTGGCTTATTTGGATGCAAGGATTCTGTTTTTTCATTTTTAGAAGTGTTCTTTCTATCTTTAAGGGTAACCAAACATCATCATGATCACAAAACAAATAATACTCAGAATCTACATTAGACAATAGTTTCATAAAACTATTCTTTGTTCCCAAATTCGATAATTCATCCTTAATCAGGATAATATTATCATGATCCCTGCAATAATCTTCGATAAGAATGATTGTGTCGTCAGTCGATCCATCATCTCTGATATATAAGACCCAATCTTTTACAGTTTGGAATAATAATGAGTCAATTTGTTCTTTCAGAAAAAGCTCGCTATTATATGTGGAAAGAAGAATTGATATTTTACTATTTACCATTCATTTATTTCATAATATGGATTTATTGAATAAGAATATGCAGCCAATAAAACTAACATACCCGTCGAACCTAGTAAAAGTGGATTAGTGCCACCAACTATCAAATAGATTAAATATCCTATAAACATTGGAATCCAATATTTCAATTTTCCCCTTTTTCTATATATTAGCAACAAGGGGAAGAAGAAAAGGCTTATAATAACAATTGCACCAAAAACTCCAAACATTCTTAGAATTTCGAGATAGCTCCACTCTGTTAATGGGACCATTATTTTTCTTCCCTGAGAGTAAAATGTACTTCCTGGCCCCTGACCGACCACAAGTATTGATGGATGTTTAAATATGAGGTCAGAATAAGAATTCAGATCTGCAAACTTTACTTTATTGGATCCTTCGTTCTTTTCTAATATTAATGACAAAAACAGTATACTAAAACCAATTATCGCAGCAGTAAAAATAGGAATGATTAGTAGTTTCCCAAAATTTGATTTTGACAACCATAGAGTAAAATATATTGCAAAAATTAAGGTCCCTGCTAGCATACTGGCACGTGTACCACCTAAGAAAAGAGTTAAAAGTATAATTAACATTATTATAAAATTCTTTCTTTTAGGGCCATCTGTACAGAAAAATCTATATGAATAAAGCGAGAAAGGGATTATCAAAACAGGCAAAGTTTTATAAAAAAAAGCGATAATTTTCACACCAAGAAATGAACGTCTCCCGATCATCATTGTTGCATCATGACTCATATAAAACGTGTACAATACATCTGCTAATGCGCTATTATATTGAAAAGCAAGAAATGTGAAGATTACGACTGAACAAATTACAAGTGAAGGGAATATCATTTTATTTATAATCCTATATTTATCAATCCAAAAAAGAAGCACTAATGGGCTAAAACCTTTTATAACATTTATTGAATAACCAAAATTAAATTTGTAGAGAGCAAAATTCCCGAAAATAAATGAAATAACAATTATTAAGTAAACTGTCAATAGAATAATTAAAGCATATGTTTTAATCCTTTTAAAATGCAAAGCACTCAGGATCACAAGAAATAGGAAAACAACATTTTTTAGGCTAAATATTGTATTTGTAGGATCGACAATCAACACAAAAACTAATATAGATAATACAGTTGACAATATTTTATCTGAATTAATTAGCAGTCTATTCATTTTCCTAATTAGTAAACGATCTTCTATAGAGAGGAATTTAGATTATTTTTATCTGTATTATGTATTCATTCATTTCATTCTAGTTGACACGCTATTTACAATTTTCAAGATCAACTTAAGAATAGAACCGCCATTATTAAATCGATTTTTAAAAACTTTACCAACTTTAGAACCAACACTAATTCCATTTCCTAAAATTTCGAAATAGTCTATTATTACATCTTTGTTTACATTGCTTAACTTATTACTAAATTGATTTTCAAAAATTAGTAGAGTTTTTTTCTCATTTTCATCCGCTAAAACGATCTCTTTATTGAAAAATTTTGTTACTTTTTCATAAATTGAATAAGAAATTACTCCTATCTGATTATTAGCATGCTGGCGATAAAGCATCAATGGTTCAGAAATATATTTTAGTATGCCAAAGCATTCACATACATAAGACATATATAAATCATGTAAAGGAACACTAGCTGGTAATGGGAAACATATTCCTTTTAATTTTCTATTAAACATTGAAGATGCACCTTGAACTTTTGGATTACCAAATAATAAATCCTTTAATCCAGAAACATTCCCTTTCTTATTAAAAAACCGAATGCCACTGTTCTTTAAGTTTTCATCGACAATATAAGCATCGTGGTGAACAATAATTGGTTTGTCAGGATTTGTAATTTCACATGTAATCATTTCGTTATAAAGAATTTCAATCTTGTGCGGTAGCCATACATCATCCTGATCTGATAGTGCAATATAATCCCCAGAACATAAACTAATGGCTTTTTCAAAATTTTTAACAAACCCTAGGTTCTTTTCATTAATAAAATATCTTAAGCCGTGTTTTTCTTTATACTCATTTAATATCTCAATAGAATTATCAGACGAACAATCATCGCATACAATTACTTCATTTGGTAATAGTGATTGTGTATAAATCGATTCCAATTGCTCTCTAAGATAATTGCCTCCATTATAGGAAGCTAAAGCAACAGATATTTTACAGCTTCCCATATCTTCCTATTAAAAAATGGAAAACTCCTTTTAACATATAGCTTAATGTAGCAGTTCTATTATTAGAATAATATAAATTATTAAACGCATATCTTATATACCAGCGAATTCTATAAGTTATTGTTTTGGGAAATTTTATGAAATACATTTTCCAGATAAATAAATTATTTCTAGTGATATAATAAATTCTTAAATCGTTGTGAATAGTGATTTCTTTGCCATTTCTGTAAACAGGATTTCCCAGTTTATGTTTAAGTTCGATGTTGCATTGAATGATGCCATAACCTTTTAATTTTGCTCTAAAACAATAATCATGATCTACTTCATCAATAAATAGTTTTTCATTAAACCCGCTAATAATTGAAAATGCTTTAAGATTTATAATATTCCCTGAGGTCATTACAATGATAACTGATAATTTTTCGATAACACTTTGAAATTTAATTTCTGATTGAATGTGTGTTGGACTGAATAAGGCAAGACTTTCTTTATTTTCTAGTTCATCAAATACTTTAAAGAAAGTGTCATCTGTGAAACTAGAATCTTGATCCATGGTAAGTAACCATTCATAATTTTTTTCTAAAGCTAATTTGGCCCCAATATTCAATGCTGAAGCAATTCCCAGGTTCTTTCCATTGTTTATATATTTTATTTTCAGAGTATTATTTAAAAGTTCGACCAGTTCAAAATATGGGACATCAGAATTATCAATAGCGTATAAAACATCAATTTCACTTAAATAACTATTGATATTATCCCAAACGCTTTTATTTGGATTATATAAAACTATTACTCCTGCCAGTTTCATAAATATTTTTTTCAAACATAATATAATAATCTTGGCGTTATATTTTATAAATGTTATAAGTCTTAAACTAATTTGTTTTGATTTTAGTTATTTGTACATTAAAAACCTTATACTTTTAGATAGGATAAGAGTTCCCATAAACTATTTCTCAGCTCTTATTAGTCCTTTTCTTAAAAAAGGTTCTTTCATTTCATCTATATTAGTGTAGAAAATCATATATCCTTTTGAAGGACTTACGTTGAACCCTTTGTTTTTCAATAATAATGTAAATTCTTTTTCGTCATTTTGCTTATGATATGTGCAAAGTGCTATTTTTATTGATTTCTGGAGATTTAAAATTTCTTCGCCTCCTTTTAACAAATCGGCTTCTGCTCCATCAACATCAATTTTTAGAAAATTTATTTGTTCCTTATTTTTAAAAAATGTATCAAGAGTGATATTTTTCTCATCATTTTCTTTTGAAACAAATTTGTTAATTATTTCTACTTTTTCTTTCCAGGGTTCAAATGTTGCCTCCAATGCTTCTATCCATTCTTTGTCAGTTTCAAATAAATAAATTTTACTTGCCTTATCAATAATAGATAATGAAAAATTTCCTTCTGCAGTTCCAACATCAACTACAATATCGCCATTCTCTACATAAAAACTTTCTGAAAAATATTGATGGGGAGAATTGAAGTCTTGTTCTATTTGCATTGCACAATAAAAGTTCTTTATTACTTTTTCTGTCCAACTTCTTTTTAAATATAAACGTTTCCCATCCAAGAATACATAGGATAGGCTTAATCGGTCATCAAAAAACACTTCTGTTTTATCTGGGTGGTAATTTGATATGTAACTGTATGGGAATACCTGAACTGGATTTTTCTTCAAATATGCCAATACTTCAGATAGTTCTATATTTAAATCAACTTTATCTAATTTAGAATAATAAGTTATAATATCCTTCCTAAGTTTTTTAAGATAACTTGGTTGTCTGTGTATATTAATACCATTTCTTATATAATTAGGGATAATTTTTCGATAAATATTTTTAATTAATTGTTGCATTTTAATTTTTAATTCAAACAGGAATATTGATTAAGCCGATATAAAACTAACGATTTTTTTCATTGAATTAATTGATTTATTAAATACTGATATTGCGACAGAATTGTTCCCAATAATAGCTTTTACCAGATATTTGATTACATCATTCTTGATTAATATTGGCGAATGGATATGCTTTTTTGGATACCTCAATAACAGTCCAATCAAGCATAATGCAGAATATTTATCTCCGCCAGACACACCTTTGTTATAGCCTGAAATATAAGTGCTAAGCAAAGGCCACCTTGATTCACGCCAAGAGGGTATGTTTTCTTTTCCGAAGTGGCTTTGGAAGGTATCAAATATCTTGGGTATACTAGAAATACCCAGATTATTTATTCCTGCTATGAAAGAAAATGCATGCAAATTATTTTCGATAGAGTGATTTAACGTAATTTCATTAAGAAAGTTACCAATCTCTTCTTGCCCGATATAATTAGAAGATTGTTTCCCACTGATTGTATGAACAATTATTGAACCTAAATTAGGTACTTGTTGACTTGTATTGATATTTTTAATAAAATCAAACAACCGTTCATTTGTAGATTTTTCATTGACATCAAAAATTTGATGGATTATGTTATCTGCTTCGGTAAAGGTCTGCTCTCTAAAGACATGATCAGTGATTAGCCTATCAATATGATTTTCAAGTTCCCAAACTGTATGTACCCGGTTTAAATTAAAGCCGGGCACATTATCTACCCAATCCTCAAGAGGGTAAATGGCATTTTCCAAATAAATAACTGGCAGTCGGTGCAGCATTGCCTCTAGTGCAGCCGTTGTGAAATAATTCACCATCAGGCAAACATCGCTTACCTCAATAGCCTCGTCCAAAGTTGCATTTTCCAAAAAAGTGAGATTGCGAAGATTGAGATCCTGCATTCTTCTATATAACTCATAATAGTCATTACCCGGATGGGCTTTGATGATAAAATGTAAATCCTTTCTCAACTTTATTAGCGCTAGAAGTTCTTTAAGAACCTCTCTATGCTTACGGGGGTTTGCAACCGGAGCGGAAAAGCCCGCATTTATTGCCGAAGTTATAACCACTATTACGGGATTATTAGAAGAGATACCATATCGATGCTTTAATTTTTTCTTTAATCCCTTCCTAAAATCAGGTGACTTTTGAATATATTTTTTTAATTCAGACTCATATCTGATGCAGCCTATTTTATTCAACCTACTTTCATTAATGCCGTATGATTTTAGAATATTTACATCATAATTATTCCATACTAGTATAGAGTCTGAATTTCCCACAATACCTCTACAGCCAAATTTAAAGCCCAGCCCTCCATGAAAAAAACTAACTGTAGGGATATTTTTTTTCTGTGCTAATCGTACAAGGACACGATCTATAGTAAATGCTTCATGACCAAAAAATACAACCGAAGGTTTGAGTATATCAAGAAGCGTTGAGAAAACATTTCCATGGTTAATAGCAGTTGCCATTTCATCCAAAATTCTTTTGAACTGAAAATTCAAATGTTGATTTGTAAAAATTTCCGGATAAAGACCATTATAATTTTCAGAAGCCTTAATAAACTCTTCCCATGCCCATTGCAGTTGCTTTTCTGTATTGAAATCTTTTTGGCCTTCAATTGAATATTGCTTTAAATCGGATTGGGCGATCGAAATAACCTGCCATTCAGCAAGCTTTCCTAAAGTATTTTTAAGAGCTTCGTGTTCACTTGTTGTCATCATTTCATATACAACAAGGGCAATTTTTTCATTTAATCTTTTCGTTTTTTTTGACTTGGAGGTTTTTAAATTAACAAAAGGAAAGCGCTTTCTAACCCAATTTCCTTGTGAAAGTGGGCAATCTGTTTCAAGCTTATTAACAGAAATATTATATTTCTCGGCAAGCCAAAATAATACAGCCTGTGATACAGACATGGCAGCACGGCGTATAGGTGATGGTCCGGTTCGAATAACGCCTATTGATGGTAAAAAAAAACCTGATATCCGATCAATACAATTTTCCTGAAATATCCGCTCATAAACAACTTGTGCATTCAAACAAGCTTCAATCGGATAAACCATATCTTGTTTGGTTGCATCGAATAAAGAAAAACCTTCATAACCTACGTTTGCATTAATTTCATCCCACCATGAAGTAGAAAGACGATTTGCTATTTCCCAGTTCTTTTCAATATCTGCTGGCTCCAAAAAGTCCCATTCGTCTATAAACCCAATATTCAATCTGTCTAATTCGTATGCTACAACAATATCGCCGGTAATTGGACGCATTTGCTCAAACAATTGCGGTTTCTTATCCAAAACATATTGTACTTGCGAAATATCTGTAAAGTATAAAAGCTCCATTATTATCTTACTAACATTTATTTGAATTATAACATAATATTAACAATTTATCCATAAGAACTATTCTTTCTGTAAAACACTTCTAATTAAGTTTTTAGCAGCTATTCGTATATTCGAAGAGGTCATATATTGTATAAAAAAACTAATTAAAATACAAAATCCTGTTGTTCCGAGAACAATAAGCAAATTTATTTTTGATTTTTCGTATGGCAAGTATCCATCTATAATAACAAGTGATGCAATTAGAAAAATCAAAGGCAATATGATTGGAAAAACAGCTTTTTTCAGGAGGGTTTTAATTGGAATATCCAAATAATGGATTAGTATGTAAAAATAGTAGGCCTCTCCAGCCAGTGTTGCTATTAATTTAAATGAAGCAAAAGACAATAAACCAAGAAATGAATAAGTGGTAAGTATTCCTATCCAATAAACTAAAGGTTGAATTGTAGCTATTACATACATTTCTCTGATCCTTACTTTTGCTATAAGAAAATTGCTTACAGAATAAGATATGAATGAAAATGTAAAAATTAATGAAAATAACCTTGCTAATTCGACACTTTCAATATATTCAGATCCAACCCATGACATGATAAATGGTTTTGCTACCAAAACAAAAGCTACAGTAGGAAGAACAACTAATGGAGCTGACAATGTGAAAAGTTGAAGAATAAATCTTTTAAGTCCTTCATCATCCCCATTGCCGACAAAATAATTTGCCCGCACTGTAAATGGCCCAAAAAGTATACCATAAATTGATCGGAAAAAAGTTGCAAAAGCAAAACCAATCGCATAAACCGCCACTTTGTCAATACCTATAAACTTACCAATAGCAATTTGATCCATTTCATAAAAAACAATCCATACAAGCATTACGTACAAACCAGAATAAGCCAGACCATTAGCTTTTTTATAAACAGTATAATCGAATCGAACGCAACCTAACAATTTTATTATACCATAATCATATTTACGTTTTGCTAACCATATGCAAATGATTATTACAATTAGATTAATACTTTGTGAAAAAAAGAAATAATGTACTATTTGGTAATTCCCATTCCCAAAAAAATAAAAGACAGATCCTATTGTGATAATACTGGAAAAAAGAGAAATTCTTTGATTTATATAACCTTCTAAACGAATATCAAATATCATCGTTACCATGCGCTGAATAACTGTAACCGGAGTGAACGCTGCAAGAATAAGAAGGAGACTTGATGCGATAGAAACTTTTTCAGGGTTATCTAATCCTTTAATCAGGGCCTGAGGATGAAAACCCAGATATACGAATATTAATCCACACAGTAATGTAAAAATAAGTAAAATAAATGCTCCAAATCCAATATACTTCATTTCTTCCTCACGATCATTTCTGGCAAATCCTTCTGCTGCATACTTCTGCCCTGCTCTTAGGAAGCCCAAATCAGCGTAATTCAGAAAAGTTGTGACTGAAATACATACCGCATAAATTCCATAAGTCGAGGGGTCCTTCGTCAAAAAAGGTGTCACAATAAACATTGAAAGGAACCTCAAAACAAACGCAGCTCCTTGCCAAAAGTAGATTTTTAAATAATTTGAGTGATAAGATTTATAAGTCAATGGTCATAAAATTAATTTGAAGGATATATAAAATTGAAAAAAACAAGAATTATTTTAAACATTTATTTGAATAAAATATCCTTGAAAATTAAGATCAATAAAAAAGTAAATTATCGGGGCTTATCCCAAAGAGTAATGTAATAAGGTACTGGTCTGGCATTAAAGCTAGTTTTAAAATCTCCCCTATTTGGTGAGTTAATTCCAACAAAATCAATGCCTGTAAGTTTTTTCGCCAGACAACGTCTTATATTTTCCATTATTAATAAAGTCCCAACGCCAAACTTTCTATGTTCCGGATTATTTGCACCAAAAAGATAATACCCATAGAATTTATCATATAGGAATAGGGTTGCTGATGCAGCAATTCCGTTTTTATCATAACTAACGAGCAATTCTCCAAATCCCTTTTCCAAGGCGGTTTTAGAGATATTCAATATTAAAAGCTCTTCCTCATTTCCCCTGGTTATCCCTTGTCGCTCAAAGGTCATTGAATGCAATCCGTTTAATATTTCTATATCATTTGTCATTTCAATGGTGAATCCGGCTTTGATAGCCCTATGATATTCCTGACGACGAACTGATCTGATCATTGACAAATAAATTTCAAAATCTGAAATAGAATTAAGATCCAGAATTCCTGTATATCTTAGATCTATCTTAAACATTCCAGCTAATGGTTCATGATAATGAAACCATTGGATCCCGCGCAAATCATCAAATTTATGAGATAAACAAAATGAGATTCTATTGTATTTTTTCTCCATTTCAATAAACAAAAAAGTCAACTTATCCAATAACCATATAGAACGTTTATGAAATGGCATTATAGAAAAATCACTGCAACATAAAATTCCCTGGTACATTGTAAACGGGAATGGAGCTTTTAATATTTCTGTATTTTTTTTAAAAATTATTAAACCAAGCATTATTCTTCCATTATCCAGCAAAATAATTAATTCATATTCTACTAATAATGAATCGAGAAAGGTTGTAAAACAAAACACATTTCCTTGCGGGGATTCAGAGACAAATGAATCCCACTGGATTTTGTCTATACAAACACTAAGTTCCATATTCAAACAAGATATTCGTCAACGATATACAAATACTGACACATCACACCTTTCATAATGATGTGAAAGCGTGACTTTTTTTGACAGATTTTCTAAAATAAACTTTAACACATTTATAGGGTCATGGTAGGCCATACCTTTATCATATCGATTTACATATTTAGAAGTAAAGTTAAATCCAACACCTTTTTCGCATATCTCAAATGCAATTGTTATCATATTGAAAAGGAAATCTGTTGCGTTATCAATTTCATTATTAAATACACCGGAAATTAAGACATAGTCAAATTTATTTACAAAGCTGACATTCTCCAAGTCAAGGCAATGAAAATCAGCGTCAGGAAATTTATATTTGGCATAGTTTATTAATTCAGGTACTATGTCTATCCCAGTATAACTGACACTATCAAACTTTTCTTTTAGAAAAGGATAAAAATCACCTATGCCACATCCAATTTCCAGTACTTTCTTACCATCCATTGGTCCAATTTCAGACAACTTCTCAAATTGGAAACGCTGCCCTTCAGGGCTCCATTGTCCTACTGCAGGACCTTCATTATGTTCAAAAAAAAGTTTTTTGATAGTTTTCAATTACTTTTTTTTTATCAAATTGATTTAACATTTCAAATTACTGCAAATGATTGATTAACATCGAAACAAATGAATTTCTGTTTACTATACTTCCAATTTTCAATTCAGCAATTGGGTCATTTTTTAACTTATTATCTATAAACCGCCAAACTGGTTTATTCATAATAGATGCTTCTATGAGAAATGAAGAAAAGAATCCCATCACTACATCTGAATAATATATTAATGTATTCGCATCTGTTCCTTCAGGAAGCAAAGAAAAGGAATCATGTTTCTCTATGATTTTGTATAATATGTTCCTATTTTGATTAGGATGTGCTTTAACTAAAACTTTCCATTGGTTCAGCTCTTCATAATGATTATCAAATAACTCAACTAATTCTGATGTAGCTGACAATTCATCAAATCCGTATACTTCCTTACCGTTAACATTAGAAAGGGGATCAGGAGCATAAACTAATACCCTCTTATTCAATATACCTAATTGTTTAAGAAAAGCATCTTTATCTATTGATGGCTTCCAATTTGTTAACCATTCGTGATAAGGATTTCCTGAAATTATTAATTTAGCTTTATCTATACCTTCCTGAACTGCAATTCTTTGTGCTCTCTCATCAATGACCCATATTTTGTCAGGAAGAATAATTTTTCCATCGGAATCATTAAACCTTTTAGAAATGGAAGTCCAATGATCTACAAAAGAATAACAACAAATCTTCTTTTTTTTTGCAATCTTAATGAATTGTTGTTCAATATCTGAGGTGTATGATGTCCCGGTAAAAATCAATTCAGGATTTACTTCTTCAATAAATTCCTCAAAATGGTTTTTAATTATTTTAACTTTAGTCTTGAATCCTTTATAAAATGAATAATTCCGATCGGATACAGCAATCGGATTTGAAAGATTATTTAGTTCAATAAGGGCAAGGCATGGTTTAGCGCCACCAGGATCACTAAAAACAAAAACAATATTTCCTGTGAGATCAGGTCTCATTTGAGCTCATTGATATTCTGACTTACTTTAAAAAAAGCAGCAATGACATCATCCATATCGGCTTTGCTCATACCAGGCCGCATGTATTCGTGTGTGAAAAGCTCTTCAAAGTGTAATTTCTCGGCATTTGGGCATATACCTTTACTGTAATCTACCTGTCCTTTGTATCTTTCGCAATTGAATGAACAGTATGTTGCACGTTGCTGATATAAAGGCTGCAAATAAATTGGTTTCACATAACCCGCACCTATAAGTGGCGTATCCTCCCGCAAAATTGCAGATGGTATCTCCGCTTTAATTGCATTGACAAAAGTATTACGGTCTATCCCAGCAATATCCTTTTTAAATTTAAATGCCTGGACATAGTAGACATGTTTATTTCCTGGTTCTATTGAAGGGGCTATAATATATTTTATTTTTGCAAGCGCACCAGCAAAATAATTTGCGTTTTTTATGCGTTCCTTTATTAATGGCTGCAGTTTCTTCAATTGTTCGATACCTATTGCTGCTTCGATCTCTGTCATACGAAAATTGAAACCATAGGTATTCATTATGTTCTTAACCCCTTTCGGTTCAACAACATTTTCTCCATGATTTCGAATAAGAAAGCACCTTTCAGCTAATTCATCATTATTGGTAACTATTACGCCTCCCTCCCCGGTATGAATATGTTTATGATAATTCAAACTAAAAATACCAATATCGCCAATAGTACCAACTAACTTATCCTTATAAGATGCCATAGGCGCCTGAGCACAATCCTCAATAACATATAAATTAAATTTTCTGGCAATTGACATGATCTCATCCATCCTCGCAGGATTCCCAAAAATATGAACCACAAGTATTGCTTTGGTTCGCGGAGTTATTTTTTTTTCAATACTTTCTGGGTTTAATCCAAAATTATCATAATCAACATCAGCAAATACAGGCACGGCACCATAAATTATTGGGGCGAGAGCACTTGCACTCATTGTATATGGAGAGACAATCACCTCATCTCCGGGTTTAATGCCTAATGCGCCAATTGCCGTAAACAGACCCGATGTATTTGAGTTTACGGTAATTGCATATTTTGCATTAAAGGCTGTGGCCCAATCCTTTTCAAATTGCTGAACACTTGGTCCTCCATAAAAATCTTTATGCCAGGCGCCCAAAAATTGAGAAAGGATTCCACTATCCATCACTTTCAAAACTGCTCTTTTTTCCTCTTCTCCAATAGTGTTATAAGCTGGAAATAATTTTGTTCTTATCGGAGTACCTCCTTTTATTGCAAGATTTGCCATATCAATAGATTAAAAAATTTAGCATCTTTTGGTTCAGACTTAGAGATTCAAGAAAATTATCCTTTTGTTTTTTATTGCTCAAGAGTAGATAAACTCTATCAATCACATTCGTCATATAATTATTTAAACATAATTCACGCGTAAATTGATCCTGAATTTGTAATGGCAGAAGAAACTGGTCTCCTTTTTCAGCTTTGTAAAATTCAATATTCTGCCCTGCATTCTTAATGCAAATTTTATAATGTTGAAAATACAGATCAAATTCAAAGAAGGAGAAACTAACGTTACTCAGACCCGTAATACTTAAATTAACATTGTTCCATAATGCTTGCATCGACAGAGTAGGATCATCAGGATAATGATCAAAAATTACATTATGTTTTTTTATTTCAACTAAATTCAGCTCAGAACCTGTTAGAAATTCAATAGTATCAAAGGCATGGCTGCAATTATTCAGAAAACCCTTTTGATATCTTATACAGACATTGGTCAATAGTTCGTTAGCCAAAAGGCTTGTAACTATTTTTTTAAATTCAATGAAGGCTGGTTGGAACCTCCTTATATAATTGACAATTATCCTCGAATTTCCATTAAGGTAAATTGACTTAATCGCACTTAATTCTTCTAAACTATATGATATCGGTTTTTCACATATTATTACTTTAACACCGGCGCTAACAGCTATCCTGAGCAGTGAAGTATGGGTATCTGTTGGAGTACAGATACTAACACAATCGAATTCACTCAGAGTCTTTTCATCAATAACATTAACTATTTCACTTTGGTACCTAGCGGAAACTTTCTCAGCTATCTTTTTGTTTATATCAAAGACTGATAATGAGAACTTTGGATTAAGATAAAAGCCTTTAGCGTGCGATTGAACCTGATCATTATTAAAATCATACATTGCTCCTATATTCCCACATCCTATGACCAGCGCTTTATACATTTATCTTGATTTAAGCTTTTCAAGGAGAAATGTATATTTTATTTCAGCCACTTTCCAATCTTCTTCATTGTCAATATCCTGAACTTCAGATTCTGGCATTTCATAAGGTAAAGTGAAATCTGTAAACAATTTTTTACTCTTAAAAAATGCATCTTTTCTGAAAAAGTAAAATTGGCCACAATCATGATATGCCGAGGGCAAATCCTGTGAACGGGAGTTCAGGTATTCTGGCCAATTCATTTTTACAAGTCCTTCCTCAATTTTTAAAGAACGCTGAATTGGAAATCCAAAACGAACAACCGGGATTACTGATTCAGCGCCACTTTCAATCAGTTTTTCATATGCAACTTTTAGTTTTACTGAAGTAATGAAAGGAGCTGTAGGATAGATACAACATCCGTAATTAAAATCAATACCAAGTAGTTTATATTGGTTCAATACTTCAAGTATAACATCAGCAGTTGTTGCAAAATCATTTGATGTATTGGTTGTTCGCATGAAGGGAATTTTGGCTCCATAAGATAGAGCCAAATCTGCAATTTCCTTATCATCGGTGGATACCATGACTTCATCAAAACATCCGGCGCCAAGGGCTGCATCAATTGAATATTTAATAATTGGAGTTCCTAAAAAATTCTTAATATTCTTTTTATGAATCCTCTTACTGCCACCTCTTGCAGTAATAATTGCAATACAATTCTTCATCACCCTATTAAATTAAATGTTAAAGCTGTTCCCCTTATAACGTCACAATTTACATGTTTCCCTAGCATTATGTCATAATATGATGGCGCTAATCCTAAACCTGGCCTGATAATTCTTAAATTATTAACTGTAAAAACATCACCTTTTTTCATGTCTTCTACAATATAAATTGAACGTTTAAATGACAAACTTTTTTTTTCTTCTTCTAAAATACCATAGCTCACCGTTCCTAATCCTGAGAATGCTCTTTTGCTTTCAGTAACAAGCATTTCAAATTCACTGGGTTCCATTGAAAAAGCAGAATCAACACCGCCTTCTGACCGATTTAGCGTGAAATGCTTCTCAATAACCCTTGCACCTAAAGCAATAGAAGCAATTGCAACACCTAAGCCCAGTGTATGATCTGATAATCCCACATGACAGTCAAATAATTCGGACATATGCGGTATTGTAAGAATATTTGAATTTCTTGGGTCTGAAGGGTATGTGCTCGTACATTTTAATAAAACGATATCACAACAGCCATTCTCTCGCAAACAATTTACTGCAATTTCCAGATCATTTAATGTGGAAACCCCAGTTGACATTATAACAGGTTTTCCTGTACGCGCAATCTTTTTTAACAATGGAATATAGTTATTTTCAAAAGATGCTATTTTGTATGCAGGTGTTTGAAGTTCTTCGAGAAAATCGACTGAGGTTTCATCAAAAGGGGTACTAAAACAAATTATGTTTTTTCGTTTTGCATGATCAAATAACTCTTTGTGCCACTCCCAAGGAGTATGTGCTTCCTGATATAGTTTATATAGATTTTTCCCTTTCCATAATGATTTAAGATCAGAAATATTAAATTCACCATGAGAAACGTCAATAGTCAGTGTATCCGCAGTATAGGTTTGAAGTTTAATGGCATTAGCTCCTGCATCAGCAGCTGCATCAATTATTGACAATGCTTTTTCAAGCGAACGATTATGATTCCCGCTCATTTCAGCAATGATAAATGGTTTATGCTCTTCCCCTATAATTAACTTACCTATTGTTAAATCTTTCACGATAGATTTTCTTTAAAAAAAATATAACTTGGAATATTATGAACAGGTTTTTCGTCATTAAGTACATAACCAGCATTTAAAAAGCATTTAGCCGAAGCTAAATTATTAGTAAATACATAAGCCAGCACCTTATATTCTTTATGTTTATTCAAAAAATCATCTGTCGCTATTTCGACCATTTCCTTTCCAAATCCTCTGCCACGGAATTTTGAATCAACAGAAAGACTTATGATTGCTTCTTTCACATTTTTATCTTCATTTTTTTCTATTCGTACTTGTCCTACTGGAATCTTTTCTTCATTCAAAAACAGATAAAAGAAACATAATCCTGAATTAAGTTTATTTTTGAACCAATTTATATGATCAGAATATTTAATTTCATTTCTATTGTAAGAATTTTCGCGAGAAACTGGATCATTTGCCCAAAAGTAGTAAACCTTTGCATCTTTTATATCCGCAAATCTAAAATTTAGCATGAAGACAAAGATTTAAATTCTGAAAGTATACGCGCAGATGATTTTCCATCAATAGCTTTTTTCTGGTTTTGCATGATATTATTAACAAGTTTAATATCATTCATTAAATTTAACCTGGTAACGATATCATCAACAGAAACTTTATTAAAATCCTGCAATGTTATACAACAATTTAAGTCCACCAACTGCTTGTGCAAATTAACCTGATTATCAATTACTATACCAGTAAGTAATCCTGATTTAACACAACACATCTCCAGGGCTACTGAACTGGCAGGACAAATTGCAAGCTCGCACAGACTCATTAACTCAACAAGACTCTCTGCACTTAAATTTTCTTTGTAAATAATCTCTTTTCTTTTTGACCCCTCATTAATTCGGGTATTCAATTCCTGAAAATTAGTATAGGCATTACCTGTTATTACTACAATTTTTTTTATAAAATCACATTCAACAGCTGCATTTAATGCCTTAACGGTTATACTAAAAGGATCAGCACCCCCCATACAAATAAATACCGAATCAATCTTATAAATTGTTCTATCAAGAATAGCAGCGTTTAAAAATTCCTTACGTATTATCAGATAATCTAATCCAGACAGTATTTTGGTATATGGTTCTTTGATATACTTAACTGTCGACGAGGCATCACCATGATTTATTATCAGGTCAGCATAATAATGCATATTAGCCTTATCATCAATCATTATTAATTTATGGACTTTTGATTTAATGTACTTCTGATAGGGTTCCGAATAATTATACCCATCAAGTACCACGATATCATTATAACATAGCAAGGAATCTAATTCTGTCATTTCATCAGTCAAGGCAGATGATTCCAGGACTACCACTTTACAGTAGGATTCAATTATTTCCTTCAATTTTATATCAGGATGATTAACCAGAAAGATGCAGTTAAAATCATCTCTTATATATTCAACCAATCCTATTAATCGCATAACATGTCCCAAGCCAATTATGCTATTGCCATCAGCACGAAAAAAAACTCTGTTACAATTTTCTGCCAAAGTTAAATCCGAATATTTTAACAAAAAGAATCCTAATATAATATTGAACTGAACAACATCTATGTTATCTATTTCAGTTACAATAAAATATTACTTCTTAACCTGGTTTTTATAGAAATTAAATATAGAATTAATTACAAATTGTTGTTCCTCATCAGTTAACGTTGGATATATAGGCAAACTTAGACAACAACTATAATACTCTTCTGCATAAGGAAAATCACCATCTTTCCATCCGAATTGTCTGTAATATGGCATAAGATGTGCTGGAATATAATGTATCTGAGCAAATATATTCACTGAGTGTAGATATTCATAAAGTTCTTTCCTCCGCTCAAATTCTAAAACGTAAAGATGATAAGCATGACCATCATTGAAATTAGATCGCCTTTTAATAAAATTCGTTCCGGCAAATGCTTTATCATAAATTGCAGCTAGTTCTCTTCTTCTTTGTATTCCTTTATCCGCACGTTTCAGTTGACTTAACCCAAGAGCCGCCTGAAAATCAGTAAGCCTGTAATTGAAGCCAAGTTCCTGCATTTCATAATACCAGCCACCATGATTTTCTTTGAGCAAGGAGCTATCTTTAGTTATTCCATGTGTTCGAAGTAATAATAATTTTTTATACAGGTTTACATTATTTGTAGTTATCATTCCACCTTCGCCTGTGGTAATATGTTTTACAGGATGAAAAGAAAAAATGGAAAGATCAGCATAATTACCGTTTCCACAATTTTGTTTTTGCCCACTCTTATCAGTAAAATACCCTCCTGGTGCATGGCACGCATCCTCAATTATCCAACATCCATATTCATCAGCAAGTTTTCGAAAATCTTCGAGATTAACTGCTCTACCAGCCAGATCAACAGGTATAATACCTTTATATGTTCCTTTAGGAGAAGCATTAAGTAATTTCCTAACCTTTTCTAAATCTAATAAAAAAGTATCAGGATTAATATCAGCGAATTCAACCTCCCCCCCACAATACCGAACGCAGTTGGCGCTTGCAACAAACGTAATAGGAGTAGTAATGACTTTATCTCCCGGTTTAATATTCATGGCGAGTGCACTCAGGTGCAAGGCAGCAGTTCCATTTGCAACAGCAACAGCATATTTGCATCCTATGTATTCAGCAAATGCTGCTTCAAACTCAATAATTTTTGGACCTTGCGTCAGATAATCAGATTTCAGGACCTCAATAACAGCCTGAATATCCTCATCAGTAATGTCTTGTCGTCCATAAGGTATTAGTTTCATTCGACTGGTTTAAAGTTTGGATCAACAAATTTTTTAATTTTTTCTCTCAAGGTCTCCTCAGTTTCAAATTCTGTATTTGTTCCTGAATTGTATCTGAATCCTTTAGGCACCTCCCACCCTTTAAAATGATTTATAAATTTCTGTTTGTCAGAATTGGAGGGAAGAATTGCAAAATATTTATCAAATTCGATTGTGTTGTAGGAGTCGCTTTCCGTAATCATTTCTTCATGCAACTTTTCTCCAGGACGGATTCCAACATCTTCAAGTTTCGCGAAAGGTGCAATAGCTTTTGCCAGTGTCTCAATTTTGTATGAAGGAATTTTAGGAACAAATATTTCCCCTCCCAAAGCATTTTCAATTGCCCATAGAACCATTTCCACACCTGCTTCTAATGAAATATTAAAGCGAGTCATATCCATATGGGTTATTGGTAAAACACCTGTTTTAGCTTTTTCCATAAAGAATGGAATAACTGAACCTCTAGAACCCATAACATTTCCATAACGTACAGCAGAAAAACGTATGTCGTGACTGCCTCTGATATTATTAGCTGCAACAAAAAGTTTGTCAGAAACAAGTTTTGTCGCACCGTATAAATTTATGGGGGCTGCTGCCTTATCGGTAGAAAGAGCTATAACGATTTTTACGTTAGTTGCCAGTGAAGCATCAATTACATTTTGAGCACCTCCAATATTCGTTTTAATACATTCGTCAGGATTGTATTCTGCTGTTGGGACTTGTTTTAATGCAGCAGCATGAATAATTACATCTATTCCTTCACAAGCTCGTTTGAAACGAGCTCCATCGCGTACATCTCCTATAAAAAAACGAAGTTGCGGAAATTTATTTTCAGGGTAAAGTTGTGCCATTTCAAATTGTTTTAACTCATCGCGTGAATAAATGACAAGTCGAGTAATTTCGGGATATTTTTTTAAAATTATCTTTGTAAACTTTTTTCCAAATGAACCAGTACCTCCTGTAATTAAAACGGATTTAAAATTTAACATTGTCTTTATTTTTTATTTCATTATTTCTCACAAAACTATTATAAGTTTGAGGATTCACAAAGGGCCGAAATTTAAAATTTTATCAGTTTATTGATTAAAACATCCCCTCCACTACTACGAACTCTCAAAAAATAAATCCCTGGTGACATTCCGGATGTTTCAAAATATACATTCACTACCCCTGTAGCTGACTTCTCTTTCTGTTCTGCCAATATCCTACCACTCATACCACATAATAGAACTTCAATATCTCGGGTATCCAGAACTTCCAGAGATAATTTTATATGATCAAAAAATGGATTCTCATTCAGATAGACCAACCTGATTCCAGTTTCTGCTTTTGGCGCAGATTTTGATCCGGGTCTGATTGTTATAAGATGATTATCTGGTAACTCATTGAATAATATAAATTTACTTTCGTTTTTATTTTCAATTCTATATTTTACACCATTCGTTATTGATATATTATCCCAATTGGATGGTATTTTGACTTTGATTGACAAAGCCTGATTATAAATTGAATCATCTAAAAAGTCATCTATCCTTATATTGTAACCCGTATCATCACAGTTCTCACATGTAATCTTTGCATTCTTCGATTCATCAATATATTTAATAACATTACTCACCGTACTACACCAGATCTTATCTTCAGATTTTATAATATAGTCAAGATGTTCTGATAACTCCTTAGAATCAATTGCGGAGAAACCAATACCGTTTATTCCATGAATCATTTCAATAAGCCATAAATCGTTTTTTATCGCATAATCGATCCACGGATTTGCCTGATAAGATCCTGTCCGTTTCTCAAAACTCTTTACCTTAAGGGCGTACCTGCTCAAGTTGATCAAAGAATTATAACCTGGATCAGTCGACCGAGCTGCTAAATATATCTCTTTTGTGAGCGATAAAATTTTACTATTATACAAACCCCAGGGATAACTCATGGTTAACCCGGCATTTTTTCCAAAATTATCTTGTAAAAATGTCCGTGAGTCCAACAATTCACTTTTTGCTTCGTCAATACCTATCTTTACCAGATTGTGATGATTAACAGTGTGAGAACCTATCTCGTAGTCTTGTGATCTGTTTTGCAGAAGAATTGTCTTAATCAGGCTGTCAACTACATCTGTAATTACATAAAAAGTTGCTGGTATTTCTTTTTCTCTAAGGATTGGCAAAGCAACCAGGAACTGATTTAAAGATGCGTCATCAAACGTCAGACTTACTATGCTGCTTTTAAAATCATAAACAGGTGAAATCTGATAAAAAAAATTAGAATTATCCACTGTCAGGTTTTGTGCATTCAGATTCGAATTAAAGAAGGTCAAGTATATAAGAACTATACTTGTTTGAATGAGCAGATATTTCACTGTAATATCAGAAATAATATCAAATACTTTGGTCTGGTTTTACCTAATTGTAAGCTAAACCTGAAGTCTAAGCTGAATATTTATTATAGATCTCTTTGATGCCTTTTTCCAGACTGACTTTCTCTTTCCATCCCAATTTGTTGATTTTAGAGACATCAAGCAACTTACGGTATGTACCATCAGGTTTTGAGCTGTCCCAGTTAAGCTGACCTTTAAATCCAACTATAACTTTAATCATTAAAGCTAAATCCTTAATTGTAAGATCTTTCCCCGTACCAATATTAATGTGCGTATTCTTGATTGAAGAAGAAACACCGTTTATTGATTTCAGATCCGTGAAATCAACATCAGTCATGACAAATACGCAAGCTTCAGCAAGATCATCAACGTATAAGAATTCACGATAGGGATTACCGGAACCCCATAAGCTGATTGATACCGGGCTTGCGGCATGCGGTATGCGGTTTGCGACAGATTCTGAACTCTGAATTCCGTATTTTGTAAGCTTGGCAATTATCTCGCTTTCAGTTGAATTACCGTTTATACCTTCAACCGGATAATTATTAAAATCTTTTCGAATTCCATCCCAGTCATTATTCTCAAGACATTTTCCAAGATGCATTTTTCTGATCAATGCCGGAAGTACATGGGATGTTTCGAGATTGTAGTTGTCATTCGGTCCGTAAAGATTGGTTGGCATAACGGAAACAAAATTTGTTCCGTATTGAATGTTGTACGATTCGCACATTTTTATACCAGCTATCTTAGCAATTGCATAAGGTTCATTCGTGTATTCTAACTCCCCTGTTAAAAGGTATTCTTCTTTTATAGGCTGCGGGCAATTTCCGGGGTATATACAAGAACTGCCAAGGAATAAAAGCTTCTTAACACTATGCTTGTAACTCTGATGAATGATGTTATTCTGAATCATCAGATTCTCATAGAGAAACTGGGCCCTGTAAGTATTATTTGACATGATGCCTCCAACTTTGGCAGCAGCAAGAAATACATACTCTGGTTTTTCTTTTTCGAAGAACTCTCCTACTATGTTCTGATTTGTAAGATCAAAAGGTGGATAAGGGGAATAAACCTGATTTGTGTATCCTTTTACGGTCAGATTCCTGCTGATAGCGCTACCTACCATTCCTTTATGGCCTGCAATATATATCTTCGCGGTTTTTTCCATGCTATGATTATGTTATGACGTTATGACGTTATGACGTTATGACGTTATGATGTTATAAGACAATAAAATCTATATTTTTCATTTAGGGTTTAAAATCATAGCATTATCAATTGGAGTCCGGTTTTTACCAACCGAATTGTCGGAGCCTAAAAAAAAATCATTAGCAATTATCTTTATCGTCTTGCCTACAGCTTCGATATCAAATGGCATAATATGCCAATCAACTGTCGAAAGAAGGATAATAGGAAAACTCGTAATACGCTGTTCCACATCTATTTCGTTTATTATCGCTTTATTCTTTGCTTCATTGAACACATTTAACCAGTTAAACATATAGTGTTGAGAAATTGCATAAATATCAAAAACATCTTTTGGTTCATCACGCCCTACAATCGCTGTCAGCTTATTAGTCAGTATGTTGAGCGGTGTATCGATGAAGCCGAACCTATATAAGTTTGGAACTCCGCATCTGTAAGCAATATCATTTACAAATTCAATCTTAAGCACCAGTTCTTCATCTTCAATATAATATCGCACAAAATCATCATAAACAATGCTTTGGGTTTTTAAAACCGAAAATTTGCTAACTAGTATTTTTTCAACATTTTTTACAGATGTATGGAAACTATCGCTATTGTTTGTAAAAAAATCCAAATCCTCACTAAACCTGTGGTTAAGATAAAATCTACCTAATGCAGTGCCTCCAGTCAGATAAAAAGGAGATAAAACTGGTTTCAGAGCAGTAAGTATTCTATCTTGAGTCAGGTAAAGTTTCCTGTAATCTTTTTCTAACATACCCGTAATGTTTCCTAAGTGATTTTGGCCATAATGTCCCAATTACTTCTTCTGTTAGCAACTCCTTAATATTTTCAACAGGCATTAACTGGATAATTGTAAACCAAGGTAAGCCAGTTAGCATTTTGGCGAACAACTTTTCAAGGGTGTAATGACCAGCTTTATTAATTTTGCCCTTAAGCAGCTTATCCATATCACTAACCGATATATTATAATCCCACATAACTGACTGCAATGTTTTATAGTGTTGCTGTGTGTCCATAAATTTAAATGTTACTTGATTAAACGTTACGACGTTATGTTGTTAGGTCGAAGGGATTTAAAGTATTTTGTAAGAGCATTAAGTTTATTTGAAATTTTCTCTATTTGATTTCGTAGTTCATTATACTGATCTTCATTGATATATTTCAGATCAAGAGATGCAATAGTTTGATTTAGTAATTCCATCAGACTGGAAAATGCAAATGTCATAAAGTTTGATTTATCTTTTCCTGTAGATCGATATGATCCTTCAACAATATTGGAAGAAACAGAAATTACTGATCTTCTCATCTGATTTGTAATTCCAAATCTTTCTTCATCAGGGAATCCTTTTGTAACGGTATAAACCATTTTTGTCAAATCCCTGCTATCATGCCAGACTTCAAGCTTTTCAAATGAATATTTCATACTAATTACTAAATTCAATTCTTCTTCCAACATAACAACATAACGTATTAACAACATAACGTTTTTGATTTGTGGCGTTATTGCGTTATGGCGTTATGACGTTATTGCGTTTTCCGACATAACAACATAACGTATTAACAACATAACGTTTTTGAGTTATGGTGTTATGACGTTATGTTCTTTTAATCCATCCTCTTTTCTCCAGAAAATGATGACAGTCATCAATATTATCCATTAGTTGAGATGTCAACTCAATGACTTCAGGAACAAGGTCACGAATTGCCTCAGGAATGTATTCATGTGAAATTTGGTTTCTCAAGTCACGGATTTCAATCATTTGATCGGCAGATTGAATTATTAACATTTTCTCGCATTTGTTCATCATATCGATAAACGGGACGAAAGGCTCATGTAGGATAATCCATACTGTACGAAGAACTTTTTGAGTAAAAATATCTGATGTTCGGTTATACTTTGAAGTTAATGAATCGAACGATTCCAACTCTTCAAAGGTATAACTATCTTTAATTCCGATGGCCTGACATTTCCGGATTGATAACTCCAGAGTTACTACTGATGCTTGAAGTAATTCCCATTCGGATCCAAGAAGTTCTAGGATAATATGATCATTACCTTGTTTCATAATAGAATACTGCCAGTGTCAATCAATTTTCTGAAGGATGACTCCTCTGAATATGTATAGTTCACCAAATCGACTTTTCTCCATCCGTATCTTTTAATAAACTCTACCTTTATTTTGCGAAATATGCGTCTGTCAGCAGGTTCGTTTGTAAGTATCATCAAATCAATATCTCCCCCACGAGCTTTGTCGTCGACACGGGAACCGAATAAATAAATAGTTGAACCTGGTATTTTTTCATGGATCAACTGCTTCAGGTAACCTGCTATCTCAGGATTCAAACGCATTTCTTAAAAAAGGTGTTATGGTGTTATGGTGTTATGGTGTTATGGTGTTATGGTGTTATGGTGTTATGGTGTTATGGCGTTATGGCGTTATAGAGTTATGGCGTTCTTGAATATTTCCAACTTAACGACATAACGAATTAACAAAATAACGTTTTAGTGTTATGGGGTATTAATCTTTATCTGATTGCGACATAATAACATAACGATATAACGCATAACGTTTTAGCGACATACCGATATAACGTCTTAACAACATAACGATTATTCGATACGTTTTTTTGCTTTTTCAAAATCGGAATGAACCATAAGCTTAACCAGTTCCTTAAATGTTGTCTTAGGCTTCCATCCAAGTTTATCATAAGCCTTTGCAGGATTCCCCAAAAGAAGTTCGACTTCGGTTGGTCTGAAATAGCGCTGATCAATACTTATCACCTCCTTACCTGAAGATTTTAAACTACCTGTCTCATTAATGCCTTTCCCTTTCCAGATTATTTCTTCACCCAAAACTTTAAAGGTTTCTTCAATAAATTCACGTATGGTATGAGTTTCATTTGTTGCAAGAACAAAATCATCCGGCTGATCCGCCTGAAGAATTCGCCACATGCCTTCTACATACTCTGGTGCATATCCCCAGTCTCTTTTCGAATCGAGGTTCCCAAGAAGCAGCTTGTCCTGTTGTCCAAGAATAATTTTAGAAGCTGCAACAGTTATCTTTCTTGTGACAAATGTTTTTCCTCTTCTTTCACTTTCATGATTAAACAGAATTCCATTGCAAGCAAAAACATTATAAGCTTCCCTGTAATTAACGACTATCCAATAGGCATATAATTTTGCTGCGGCATATGGACTGCGTGGATAGAAGGGAGTCTTTTCAGTTTGTGGGATCTCCTGCACTTTGCCATAGAGTTCCGATGTTGAAGCCTGGTAAAACCGTGTCTTTAATCCTGTTTCTTTTATTGCATCAAGGAAACGCAGAGTTCCTACCCCATCAACTTCAGCGGTATATTCCGGCACTTCGAATGATACCTGTACATGAGACTGTGCACCCAGATTGTATATCTCTGTCGGTTTTATTTTTTCAACTAATCTGTTTAAGTTACTTGAATCGGTTAAATCACCGTAATGCAGAAAAAAGCTTTTATTAATATATTTAGGATTATTGTATATATGATCAATCCTAAAGGTATTAAACGAACTCGATCGTCTGATAATACCATGAACCTCATATCCTTTATCTAATAATAATTCCGTAAGATAACTGCCATCCTGCCCTGTTATCCCCGATATTAATGCGATTTTTTTCATTTTTTTTCAAAATATTAGCTAATGCAAAAAATATATCAAATAATCATATAAAGTGGACAATCGGGTTAGTTATGAATAAATTTTGCAATTTTGGGGGTTATCATTATTGGAACCATGTTCATGTTCATCTGCATCTGAGATTTTTCTAAAGAACAAACAAATATGACGTTTTGTTAAACCTTTGTATACATTTTCTCAAGCAGCTTCTTTTTTTGAAATAGGCCCCTGCAATATTTGTATTCTGATTTTTTCTGGAAACTTAAGGAAATGGCCCGGCAAATTTTTTAAAATAAACCAGGTGTATTGATGCAGCAGATTAAAACATCCGCTGATTGTACCTGAATAAGGTTCACCGGATTTATTCGTTCCATGAAATTATTAAATGATTTCAGTAGTGATAAATGCTCAGGAAACTGACTTAACAGAATATTCTGTTTTATTGAGCACTTCAAATTTGCTTTTATATCCCGGAACGATTTTCTGCATCTCCTCAATTATTGTTGTTTCAGAAATTTCATTGAGGGAATTAAGAATGTTGCTGATTTTCCCGGTTAACAGCTCATAGTCATAATCTGCCACCTGGGCAATGCTTATCTTCGGATGATGTGTTGGGATCATTGGTTCATTAGCAGCAAAAAGCTCTTCATATAACTTTTCACCGGGACGTAAGCCGATATATTTTATTTTTATGTCCTTATGAGGTTCCAAACCTGATAGTTGAATCAGGTTTATCGCAACATCCAGAACTTTTACAGGTTCACCCATATCAAACACATAAATCTCCCCACCATTGCCCATAAAACCGGCTTCCAGAACCAATTGACAAGCTTCAGGGATTGTCATAAAAAAACGGGTTATATCCGGATGTGTCAATGTAATGGGTCCTCCTTCTGCAATTTGTTTGTTGAAAAGAGGAATTACTGATCCGTTTGAACCCAGTACATTTCCAAATCGTGTTGTTATAAACTGAGTGAAGTTCTCTCTCCGTCTCGACTGTGCATGAACAAGAAGCTCACATATCTTCTTTGTTGCACCCATCACATTTGTTGGATTTACGGCTTTATCGGAAGAAATAATAACAAATTTTTCAGCTTTATATTTTATTGCCAGGTCGGAAACTATTTTGGTACCTCCGACATTTACTCTGAAAGCTTCATGAGGATGAACTTCCATCATAGGAACATGTTTATAAGCTGCAGCATGAAATACAATCTCAGGTTTATACTTTCTGAAAATTTTCTCCATATATTCCTGTCTGGTAACATCCCCGATGATTACTTTAAAGTTGCACTCTGCTAATTTATTTTTTAATTCCTCTTCCAGATAAAAAGAAGGTGTTTCTGCCTGGTCAACCAGAATAAGCTGTTTTGAATGAAAGCGTGTAAGCTGTCTGGCAATTTCTGAGCCAATCGAGCCAGCTGCACCTGTTACAAGAATGGTTTTTCCTATAAGACCCTTTTGAATTTTTTCAAGATCCAGTTTAATCGGGTCTCTTCCCAGAAGATCTTCAAACTTTACTTTCTTAAGATTTTTTACATCAAGTTGTCCGTTCATCCAGGTATCGAAAGTTGGCGTGTCAAGAATTTCACATCCAAAACCAATCATAGATTGAATAACATCCTTCTTTCGTGCCGGAATAATTTTAGTAATAGCAATAATAAAGACTTTTATATTGTTAGCCTCAATAAATTCCCTTGTCAGAACCTGTCGTGCAAATACAGGGAATCCATCAACTTTTTTACCCTGAAGTTTTTTATCATCATCAATAAACCCTGCTAATCTATATTGATCTTTAGGATCACCTTCTAATAGTCTTTTCACCAATATCCCCAATTCACCAGATCCATATATTAATACATTTTTACGGGCATGGGAAGAGGAGGAAGCAAATTCATAGAAAATTTTTATAAAAACCCTGAAGAAGAATAACAAAATCGTAGCCGCCCCCGAATTAATTACCAGAATTGATATTGGAATATTAAAAAACCTTGTCCAGATATCGTTCCTTGCCATAATTGTGAAAAAAGCCAGGACAGCCAGGGCACATAAATTTGCGATAATAATCTTATAAGTATCCCGAATAGTTGTATGTCTTATCAACCCGGCATAGGACTTAAAAATCAGAATAAATATTGAGTATACTCCTAATACAAATATACCTTGTCTTTCCGCCAGGGCGATATTAAAAGTATTAACCTCAAAATTATATCTTAAGATGTAAGCAATAAGGAATGAAAAATAGACGGTGCCGGAATCAATAAGAAAAACTAACCATCTTGGCAAAGAATGATTCCTAAAAATCTCAACAATCTTCCCTTTAAGTATGTTTATCATACGATTAAGTTGTGCGCGAAGGTAACTAAAATTTATTTAAACTGAAAATCTAAATGCAAACGCATATTAAAAGAAGCCATAAAATAGGCTCTAACAGACAGCCAGATAAATCAATTATTGTTAATTCAGGGGGTACAAATTTTCGATGTTTTGTAAAGCTATCGCACCGTCAGTCACATGACTGAATTCCGTATATTCCTGACTATATGATTTTTGGACAATGCTTTGTAACAAATGTTACAAATTTGTCCAGTACCATTTTACAGCCTCTTTTAAACCTTGCTCGACATTTAATGCCGGCGAATAATGTAAGAGTCTTTTAGCCTTTTCAATGGACGCTAAAGAATGAGGAATATCTCCCATCCTTGCAGGTCCATAAACAGGTTCAATCTTTTTAATCTCTTTATCAAATCCGGAAGCTAGCTCCCTGATCGTAAAGAATAACTGATTAAGCGTTGTACGCTCACCATGAGCTACATTGTAAACCTGATTTATTGCGGCTTTGTCCTGAACTACTGAGGCAAGGTGATTTGCCTGAATTACATTATCTATATATGTAAAATCACGCGAAACAGAACCGTCCCCATTAATTAGCGGAACTTCATGTTTCATCAGTGATTTCATAAATTTCGGAATAACTGCGGCGTAAGCACCATCCGGATCCTGGCGCCTGCCAAAAACATTAAAATACCGCAGTCCAATTACATCGATACCGTAAGTTTTTGTGAAATTATCAGCAAAGAGCTCATCCACATATTTTGTAATAGCATATGGTGACAATGGAGATCCTATTGTCTCTTCAACTTTCGGTAAATCAGGATGATCACCGTATGTCGATGAACTTGCCGCATAAATAAATCTTTTAACTCCCGATTCCTTGGCTGCAAATAGAATTTTAACAAAGCCGCCTATATTTACATCGGTCGTTGTAACAGGATCTGTTATTGAACGAGGCACCGAACCAAGTGCGGCCTGGTGAAACACGAAATCAATATTCTCAACAGACTTTAAACAATCATCATAATTGCGGATATCGCCTTCAATGAGCCTGAATTTTGGATTGTTTGCAAAAGGTTTTAGATTCTCTCTTTTCCCTGTGGAAAAATTATCAAGACAGACAACTGTATTTCCAGAAAGCAAAAAGGATTCCACAAGGTTCGAGCCAATAAAACCTGCCCCTCCTGTAACCAACACTCTCTTATCCTTCAAGATTTGTTCCATCAGCTTTCAAAAAAAAACAATATTAGTAATTTTTAAAGAAATTAACATTATAAATCCTACTCTTTTTCAAACATCAGGAGTATTTCGTTTAATATAAATTCAGCAGTTTTCCCATTACCGTAAAACGCCGGGTAATCAAACCCGGAATTGGAATCCAGAAAACTCAGAAATTCCTTTCTGATGAGCTCAGGGTCTGAACCTACAATCTTTGCAGTTCCATTACTCACCAGCTCTATCCACTCGGTTTCTTTTCTAAGGACAATACATGGCTTTTTGAAAAAATGTGATTCCTTCTGTACCCCGCCTGAATCAGTGATAATCATCCTGCAGTTCTTCTCGAGAAGTATCATTTCAAGAAATGAAACAGGAGGAATAATTTTTATGTTTTTACAATTTTTCAGATCAGCATATAAATTTTTAAGCCTGTTTCTTAATGTGATAATAGTCCGTGGATGAAATGGCATAACAAGCATTATGTTCTTTTCCTCCGCAAGCGATTTAAGAGTCACAAGGATCTTTTCAAGAATTGATATATCATCAGTGTTAGTATCCCTGTGAATTGTAACAAGTATATAATTATCTCTGACAAGAGACATATCCTCTAAAAACTTTTCTTTCTTTTTTTCAGCCAGCGCAGCATAAAATAAAGTATTATCATACATTATGTCGCCCGTCAGATAAATTTTAGGGTTACTTATTGTATATGGAGGGCTGTTTTCTGGGCGGAATCCCTCGCTCATCAGGTTTTTAAAAGCTGCATTTGTCGGAGCAAAAAGAAGAGTCGATGAATGATCACTCATTATTCTGTTTAGCTCCTCAGGCATTGACTTGTTAAAGGACCGGAGACCCGCTTCGATATGTATTACCGGGAAGTGAAGCTTTGAAGCTGCAAGAGCTCCGGCCAGTGTTGAATTTGTATCACCGTAAAGCAATACACAATCGGGTTTTTCTTTTATAAGTATTTCTTCAATACCGGTTATCATCAGAGAAGTCTGACGACCATGTCCGGCTGAACCGACCCCAAGATTATAATGAGGTTTATGGATTTCAAGTTCATCAAAAAACACCTCCGACATCTCTTTATCGTAGTGCTGACCGGTATGAACAATGATTTCAGTTATCTGATCTGAAAAATGTTTACGGATAGCCCTGCTGATTGCAGAAGCCTTTATTATTTGAGGCCGTGCACCAACAATATTAATAAGTTTGATATTCGACATTGAAAGGTGAAATTTTATCAGGCCGCAAATATAAACAAATTAAAGATTTATCAAACTGATATAAAACAGAGAGAATTTCTCAAAAGTCGAAATCCATTAACCGCAAAGATCGCTAAGATTTGTCGCAAAGCTCGCAAAGAATTGAATAGCTGCATTTTGACTTTGCGTTCTTTGCGCATACTTTGCGTTCTCTGCGGTTAAAATAGTCTTTGGATACAGCCTTTTTTAACTGACTAAATCTTTATTTCGCGAAATTAACCGCCCGTGTTTCGCGGATCACAGTAATTTTTATTTGTCCCGGGTAAGTCATTTCGTTTTGAATTTTCCGTGCTATTTCAAACGAAAGACCTTCTGCTTCCTTATCAGAAACTTTTTCAGCTCCGACGATAACCCTTAATTCCCTGCCTGCCTGTATTGCATAGGTTTTCATAACGCCAGGATAATTGAGAGCAAGGGATTCAAGTTCTTTCAGCCTTTTGATGTATGATTCCACAACTTCGCGGCGTGCACCGGGACGAGCGCCTGAAATGGCATCACAAACCTGTACTATCGGGGCAATAAGCGTTGTCATCTCTGTTTCATCGTGATGAGAACCTATAGCATTGCATATTTCCGGTTTCTCTTTATATTTTTCTGCCATTTTCATGCCAAGGATTGCATGCGGCAATTCCGGTTCATCATCAGGAACCTTTCCAATATCATGCAGTAAGCCGGCTCTTTTGGCAAGTTTTGCATTCAGACCCAGTTCAGCAGCCATTATTGAACAGAGATTAGCGACTTCGCGTGAGTGCATCAGCAGATTCTGTCCGTATGATGACCTGTATTTCATCTTTCCTATTAATCTTATCAGCTCAGGGTGTAAACCGTGTATACCGAGATCAATTGTCGTTCTCTTACCTACTTCAAGGATTTCGTCTTCTACCTGTTTTCTGGTTTTCTCAACCATCTCTTCAATTCGTGCAGGATGTATTCTGCCATCAGTAACCAGTTGGTGAAGAGCAAGTCGCGCTACCTCCCTTCTGATAGGATCAAAAGCTGAAAGAACTATTGCTTCAGGTGTATCGTCAACGATAATCTCAACGCCTGTTGCGGCTTCGAGGGCACGGATATTACGACCTTCACGTCCGATAATACGTCCTTTCATTTCATCAGACTCTATGTGGAATACTGTAACTGCATTTTCGATGGCATTTTCGGCTGCAACACGTTGAATAGTCTGGACAACTATCCTCTTGGCTTCTTTATTGGCAGTCATTTTTGCTTCATCGAGTATTTCATTTACAAATGACATAGCACCCGTTTTAGCTTCCTCTTTCAGGGATTCTATTAAATGGTTTTTAGCTTCCTCTGCTGAAAATCCGGAAATAGATTCAAGCTGTTCAACCTGTTGCTTGTGAAGACGTGCCAGTTCTTCTGATTTTTTATCGATTAGTTCAAGCTGTGAATCAAGATTTTCGCGAATGGCGTCAGCTTCATTCTTTTTTCTCTGTGTCTCTTCAAGTTTTTGGGAAAGAGCAAGTTCTTTTTGTTTAATTCTTCCTTCGGCCTGGCCTATTCTGCTGTTCTTCTCATTAATTACTTTCTCATGTTCTGTTTTAAGTTGAAGAAACCTCTCTTTAGCCTGAAGTATTTTTTCTTTTCTTATTACTTCTGCTTCGGCTTCTGCCTCACTTATTATCATCTTACTTCTGTTTTTCAAGACTATCTGCCATACGAAATAGGCAGCGCCAAAACCAATGAGCAGGGCTGAAAAACACAGAATAACTGATAGCCCGGTTGTTAATGTTCCTATAATCAAAGTCATCATCAATTGTATTAGTTATATATATTACTAAATAAAAAAAACCCGCAAAGTTCCTCCAGATTTTATAAAACCCCATTTCTGAATGGCTGGAGCTACTAATCCAGTTTGAACGTCCACTGTTCCGCGTTGGCGGAAGCCCGACGAATCGGGATGAGGCCTGTTCTACCTGAACTAAGAGTTGCTCCAAAGTTTTAACTGTTGAGTTTCACAAAAGAATGAAGAAACAATGCGGGCAATTTTTTTGTATATTTTAAAGAACGCTGTTACTCTTTTTCCTCAAGAACTGAATCAATTTTTTGTATCAGTTCTTTCAAAGTGTCGGGAAGATAATCCTTCTCAAGTTTTTCTTCTTCCTCAGTAAGCTTAATTACATACTGAAGTGAAGCCATCGCCAAAAAATCCTGTACATCCTTATCAGTGTACCTCTGTTTGTACTGCAGCACCTTTTCATTAATCATCCTGGCTGCTTTCCTGATCTTCTCTTCGTTTTCCCGTTCTACCTTCAATGGATAATACCGATCCGCCACATTAACCCTGATTGAAAGCTTGTCATCCATTGATATATCTTATCTGTTTAAAAGAGCAACACATCTGTCTATTTCCCGCACCAACTCAGTAATTTTCTTCTTTGCTTCATTAGCGTTTTCACCCTCACCCAACAATGCTCCTGATAGTTTGATCCGTTCGTATTTTGTTTCTAACTCTTTAACCTTTTCTTCACGATCCTGAAGCACTGTCTGCAAAACCTTATTACCATCTTTCAATTCCTTAACTTCACGCTTCAGGTTATTATACCGGTCCAACAATTCATCAAGCTTTCTATTTAAAATAATCAATTCCTCATTACCCGGACCGGACATAATAAATTCTTTAGGACAAAATTAACATTGTTAATGATATTTTCAAAAATTTAGCTGAAATAGTTTGCCTTGATGTACCAGAAGTATAGCTTTGACCGTTAATAATTCTAAATATTTTTTCACAAATGATTCTTATACGTTTTTTTCTATTCAGTATATTGTTCCTCAGTAATTTAAATGATATCCCTAAAGATAAGACATTATTCTCCTCTCCGGTAGACATCCCTCTTCTGCTCTCCGCTAATTTTGGGGAATTGAGAATAGATCACTTTCATTCAGGGCTGGATATTAAGACACAGGGCGTAACAGGTAAAGAAGTAGTAGCGGCTGCAAACGGGTATATTTCTAGAATAAGCATTACTCCAGGCGGCTTCGGAAATGCGCTCTATATAACACATCCATCAGGATATACAACAGTTTATGGGCATCTTGAAAGGTTCACTGATAAGATTGAAGGTTATGTTAAGGCAAGACAATATGAGAAAAAAACATTCCAGATAACCTTATTCCCAGGGAAAGACGATTTTCCTGTTAAACAAGGTGAGTTAATCGCCTATTCCGGTAATTCAGGAAGTTCAGGGGGACCTCACCTCCACTTTGAGATCAGAAAATCTGACTCTGAGAAACCCATTAATCCTCTCCTCTTTAACCTGGGCATTGCCGATAATATCAGACCTGTTATAGAAAAACTGGTAATATATCCTGCAAACAGAAATACCTTAATAGCAAACGTACATGCAATAAAAAAATATAGTGTTTCGGGTAATCATGGAGTATATTCTGTCATTCCGGAAAATGAAATTACCGTCAGCGGTCTTGCCGGATTCGGCATTAAATCATTCGATCTCCTCAATGACAGTAATAATAAATGTGTTGTCCATGCGATAGAACTATCTGTCGACTCAGTTCCAATTTTTAAATATGTAATGGATGGTTTTTCCTTTACTGAATCCAGGTTTGTTAACGCTCATATAGACTATGAAACGTTTATGAGGGATAATACTTATATTGAAAGAGCTTATGTGCTTCCAAATGATAAATTGAATACCTATAGAGATGTGATTAACAGAGGACTATATAATTTTAATGATAATAAAATACATCAGGTGGAAATTACCGTAACTGATGCAAACAATAATAAGTCCGTAGTAAAATTTCATATTAAAGCAGTAGCATTAAAAAATCACACTTCGGATGCACCTGAGAAAGATATAACCATCATGCCTTATAATAAGGTAAACAGATTTTCAGCTGAAAATATCTCAGTCAATATTCCTGAAGGGGCGCTTTATGATACTCTGTACTTTTCCTATAAAAAAGAAAAAGGGACAAGTGAAATGTTTTCAGATTTACATTATGTTGCTGACAGGTTCACCCCTGTTCAGAAGCCCTGTACAATTTCAATTAAGCCAACAATTAAGCTACCGGGAATGGAATCAAAAATGCTTATTGTCCGGTTAGCTGATGATAAATCGAAAATTGCGGCAAACAGTTTCTGGTCTGATGGATATCTCTCAGCAGATGTTCTTGCCTTTGGAAAGTATTTCATTGGAATAGATACAATTAAACCGGTTATATCTCCTATTGGATTAACGAATGGTGCAAATTATCGCGGCAGGAAAGAAATAAAAATCAGAATAACTGATGAGCTTTCAGGCATAAAGTCATATGAAGGATCAATAGACGGGAAATGGGCACTTTTTGAATATGATCAGAAAAATGATATGCTCATCTACAGATTTGATGAAACCAGGATCACTAAAGGTTCAAAGCACAATCTTATTCTGGAAGTGGCTGACAATAAGGATAATGTAAGAACATTTAAAAGTGATTTTGTGTGGTAGTGGCCCCCTGCCGCTGCGCTCCCGATAGCTATGTTATACTTCAGAATTACGGTAACAGAAAACATGTTTTTGTACTTAATAAACCCCCTTTCTTATTTCCCCCACGGAGGGCCGAGCGTATGAAAATTGCCTGGTAGGCAATTTTAGCGAAGGAGCCAGACTGCCGCGTTAGCCACCTCTCATACTGGCCCCTCCCTAAAATTAGCCAAAGGGCTAATTTCTTAACGGTCGGTCCCCCCCGTGGGGGAAGGTTGGGAAGGGGGTAACGAAATTAGGAAGAACAGAAAAATCTAGTAAAAGCCATCATTTTATAAATGTTACATGAATTGTGAAGAAATACATAGCTATCGGGATGTCCTCCAAAAGGGGGACAAATTCGGTATCCTTGATGAATTTATTGAAAGACTGAGAATTAGCCCCCCTTTAGGGGGGTTGGGGGGCTCTGGCAAAGCGAAGCGACAGAGGGGTTTCAATCCAATACAGCCCCGTTGGAGGAGAAAATACTCGGCTGTTAAGTCGGATTACACTTATGTGCAGGAATTTCTCCCCTCTTGGGGCATAGGCGTAAACCTAAGGAGTTGAATACAGCAAAACACGGAGAGATTAATAGAAATAAAGTGTAATGTATTGAAATTAAGGATTATAGATTTCCCCTCCTTTTGAAGGAGGGGTGGCCGGACCACTTATTAATTATGATACAAATGCTGACACCGGCCGGGGTGGTTGATTGTTTATTCAAATTCCGGATCTTCTCTTTTGAAGGTTTTTCTTATCTCATTTTTTACAAATTCAGGTTCCTGGAATATAAATCTGTTTTCAAACCTCAGTGTTGAGAATCCTAGGCCTTCAAGATATTGATCTCTTTTTATATCTTTTTCTATTTTATGATATTCACCATGCGGATTCCCATCAAGCTCAATTACAAGATTTTCTGAAGGACAAAAAAAGTCAACTATGTAATTACCTATGCTATGTTGTCTTCTGAATTTTCTTGCATCGAGTTTCTTAGATCTTAAAATGTTCCATAACTCAGTCTCTGCAGAAGTAGACTTATTCCTAAGTGATGATCTGAAGAACTTAAGACTTTTTCTGTTATAGAGGTTTTGGTTTTTCATACCCTTAAATGTAAGAAAAAATCAATTAATCAACCACCCCGGCCGGGTATTAAATGCTGTATATATCAGATAATCAATCGTCCCGGCCACCCCTCCTTCAAAAGGAGGGGAAACTTTTTTATGCAGTATCTCATTCATTCCCTTAGCTTAAGTTTACGCCTATGCCTAAAAGGGGGACAAATTCGGTATCCTTGATGAATTTATTGAAAGACTGAGAATTAGCCCCCCTTTAGGGGGGTTGGGGGGCCCTGGCAAAGCGAAACGACGAGGGGTTTCAATCCAATACAGCCCCGTTGGATGAGAAAATACTCGGCTGTAAAGTTGGATTACACTTATGTGCAGGAATTTCTCCCCCCTTGGGGCATAGGCGTAAACTTAAGGAGTTGAATATAGCAAAACACGGAGAGATTAACAGGAATAAAGTGTAATGTATTGAAATTAAGGATTATAGATTTCCCCTCCTTTTGAAGGAGGGGAAACTTTTTTATGCAGTATCTCATTCATTCCCTTAGCTTAAGTTTACGCCTATGCCCAAAAGGGGGACAAATTCGGTATCCTTGATGAATTTATTGAAAGACTGAGAATTAGCCCCCCTTTAGGGGGGTTGGGGGGCCCTGGCAAAGAAAGCGACTTAGGGGCTTTAATCCCAAAACAAATCCCATTTATAGTGAAACTGATCTTTATCCGAAAAAAATGATTACCTTTGACCCCGGTTATGAAATCAATACGTTATCATAGGTAAGTTCTAGTCAAGAATATTTGTATAGGTTTGCCGCATAAGAATCTCCGACAATAAGAGCATTTCAGGCTGACAGTAAATCACTTCACTTACTGCAATATAGATTATGATAATCGGAAGCATTTAAAAGTGTTTCTTAAAATGTAAAATTATTAAACACTATATATAAGTTATTAAACTCATTAACAGGATAAGATAAATACCATGCAAGAAAAAAAACAAACAGTTTTTAAAACACCTGATATAACAAGAATGCAGGAAGTAGTAATTAATGCAAGAACAAAAATATATATAGCCCTCGGCGCAGATGCCGAAGAAGCAAGAAGTCGTTACTGGGCACGCCAGGATGCCAAAGGCAAAGTTCTCCTGACGCCTAAAAAAGCCGTAGTAAGCTAAATTATTATCGGTTTATTAATAAGTTTCTTAGTATAATTTTGCCGGATAAATTTTCCGGCTGATCATACTATTGATGCTTTCGACCACGAAAGGTTTGTCCTCACGGTAGGTTACACCGAACCATCTTTCGTTGCTCATGAGATTTTTAATGGTTATTTTTCCGTTTTTAATAAATTTATCAACCGAGGTTGGTATATCAAGTTCTGACTTTGGATCCATTCCGCTTTTTTCAAGGAATAGTTTGAACTCCTCACCAAGAAATTTATAACACGACGGTTTAAATCCCCACAGGTTCATAGAAACAACTTCATTCCCGGTAAACTTCTGATAAGTTCCATCAGGAAGAGGAGCCCTTGCGCCATCATCCGTCTTCTCAATCTGACGTGTCTCCACCATATTCTTGAGAAGTCCGTCTGGTCCCACACCACATACACCTCTGTTTACATGTCCATGATCAGATAATGTATTTCCCAATTTATATCCAACAATGCAATAACAATTAGGGTCCTTATCGTTAACAAGAAAGTCGTGAAGTATCCTGAATGATTCGACGCCGTAATAATCATCGGCATTTATAACACCAAATGGTTCCTTAATTTTCTTTTCGGTGACGAGAATCGCATGACTGGTTCCCCAGGGTTTTTGCCTTTCAGGAGAAACTTTAACACCATCAGGGAGATTTGTTATTTCCTGAAATACATAATCAACTTCAATTTTCCCTTTTAGCTTTTTTACAAATCTTTCTTTAACCTGCTCCTCTATATCGCGTCTGATAACAAAAACAATCTTACCGAATCCTGCCCGTATAGCATCATAAATAGAATAGTCAATAATTGTTTCGCCTGAAGGGCCTACTTCATCGAGTTGTTTGTTGCCGCCATAACGGGTTCCCATACCAGCAGCCAGAACTAATAGAGTTGGTTTCATAATTTCAGAGTTTTTATGTATTACAATTATAAGGAAAAAAATAATAATTTAATATAAATACGTGACCCAGAAAGACAAAAATATTGATTTTCTTCGTTTACCCCATCCCCAAGGGGAGCGAAGAACCGACGACACGAAGTGGAGGAGCTCGACGAAGTCAAAATCAATTTACTCCCCTTGGGGCCGGGGTAAATAAATTGATTTTCAAGCGAATTTACAAAAAATGGGAATTAGCTGACATTGGCCCAAAGTTATAAGTATATTTAAAGATGAAATTTAATCTGGAAATATGTGTCGATAGCATTGAATCTGCCCTGAATGCTCAAGAAGCCGGAGCTCACAGGGTTGAGTTATGCAATAATCTCTCTGAAGGAGGTACCACTCCCGGCATAGGAACTATCAGCTCGGCCAGGAATAATCTTACTATCGGATTACATGTTCTGATCAGACCCAGAAGCGGTGACTTTCTGTATTCAGATGTGGAATACGACATTATGAGAAGAGATATCGACGCCTGTGGTGAAATTGGTGTTGATGGAATTGTACTTGGAATCCTGGAAAAGTCAGGAGATATTGATATAGAGAGGACTGCGAATCTTATAGAATCAGCAAGACCGATGTCGGTTACATTTCACAGGGCTTACGATATGTGCAATGATCCATTCATTTCACTTGAAGATTTAATTGCATGCGGGGTTGGCAGAATCCTGACCTCCGGTCAGAAAAACAAAGTAGAAGATGGTATTGAACTGATAAGTAAGCTTATAGAAAAAGCAGGCGAAAGGATAATAATTATGCCCGGATCGGGAATTAACCTGTCAAATATTGACCACATTGCACGAACAACAGGTGCCAGAGAGTTTCATCTCACAGGAAGAAAGGTTTTAGAAAGCGAAATGATGTTTCAAAGACATAACATATCAATGGGAGGTTATTCCGGAACGTCTGAATATTCAAGGAAAGTTGCTGACCCTGACATGATAAAAAGCATAATAAAAATTCTTAAAGATATCTGATTGTGCTTATTTCAAGGCAATTAGTGCCAAATAAAGAATTTTGGAGTTTAATATAAACCTGATATCTTTGGGAACTCATTTATTATCATTCCAATTTTAGATACATCAAACATTAATTTTCTCAGTATGAAAAAAATAATTTCTTTTTTAATTGTAATGCTATTATCAGCTTTAATGTCAGTGCAGATTTCGAATGCATGTACAAATTACATTGTGACTAAAGGCGCCTCAGTAAAAGGATCAACAATGATAACTTATGCAGCCGATTCACATCAGTTGTATGGAGAGTTATATTTCTGGCCCGCTAAAGATTATCCACAAGGTACGTTGCTTGATGTTATTGAGTGGGACACCCAAAAATATATGGGTAAAATAAAGCAGGTGGCACATACATATTCTGTTGTAGGGAACATAAATGAACATCAGCTTGCAATCGGGGAAACTACATACGGAGGCATTGAAAACATGGTTGATACTACTGCAATTATAGATTATGGAAGCCTTATATATATAACCCTTCAGAGAGCTAAAAACGCCAGGGAAGCAATAAAAGTCATGTCGGATCTGGTTACTGAATATGGTTATGCAAGTGAAGGTGAATCATTTTCTATAGCTGATCCGAATGAAGCATGGATTTTTGAAATCATTGGCAAAGGGGTGAATAACAAAGGTGCAGTTTGGGTAGCACGCCGTATTCCCGACGGATATGTTTCAGGGCATGCCAACCAGGCAAGGATACAGACCTTCCCTCTGGCAACAGGAAAAAAGAACAGTATTGCAATCACTTCCAAAGAACTTAACAGAATATCAGAGCCAAATATTGAATGCGTTTATGCCTATGATGTTATTGATTTTGCAAGGAGTAAAAATTTATTTAAAGGGAAAGATGCCGAATTCAGTTTCTCTGATACTTTTAATCCAATAACTTTTTCCGGTGCTCGCTTTTGTGAAGTTCGCGTATGGTCATTCTTCAAAGCGGTTAATTCTGATATGTATCAGTATTTCAACTATGCTTCAGGACATGATCTGAGCAAACGTATGCCTCTGTGGATTAAGCCCGACCATAAGATCTCCGATTATGATATGATGAATTTTATGAGAGATCATCTTGAAGGAACACCTCTTGATATGAGAAAAGATATAGGTGCAGGTCCATTCGGTCTCCCCTATCGCTGGCGTCCTCTTGATTGGAAAGTATCTGATTCCGCAAATGCCCCGACATATTGCAACGAAAGAGCTACCGCAACCCAGCAGACAGGATTTGTATTTGTTGCTGAATGCCGCAATTGGTTACCCGACCCCGTAGGAGGTATTTTATGGTTTGGAGTTGATGATGCAGCTACAACAGTATTTACACCTATGTATTGTGGAATTACGAAAGTTCCTGAATGTTTTAAAGTTGGAAATGGTGATATGCTTACTTATTCTCCCACTTCTGCTTTCTGGATATTTAACACAGTTGCCAATATGTGCTATTCGCGTTATGATCTTATGAGCGCTGATGCTCAGAAGGTACAAAAACGACTTGAAACAGGATTTATAGCCAAAACAGATTCAATTGATGCTGAAGCACTTAAATTATCGTCTCAAGATATGAATCGTGCAAAAGAATATCTCACAAACTATTCGGATAAAATGGCGCAGAATACCTTTAACCAATGGAAAACATTAAGGGAGTATCTCCTTGTAAAATATATAGATGGTAACATTAAAAAAGAAAAAGACGGAAAGTTTGAAAGGAATAAATGGGGTAATCCGGTTATGCCTCTTCAACCTGGATATTCTGAAGCCTGGAAGAAATCAGTAGTAGAAGAGACAGGCGATAAGCTACTTGAGCCTTCAAAAGCCAGCCATTAACCAGAAAGGATAAGAGAATATCAGGTTGAGGTTAAGGTTGAGGTCGAGAATATGGAACCTAAACCTTAAACCTTAACCTTAACCTTAACCTTAGCCTTAGCCTGGGCCTTAAATATTTTCAGGCATAGTTGGTATTATCAATTTTTTATTCGTAAGTTTGCGACCGGATTTTTGGAACCAAATAGAGCATACAAAATACTTTGTGAGATGAATTTAATGAATGTTATTGAGAAGGAATTTGCGGTTAAGAATGAATATCCGAAATTCGCAGCTGGTGATACTGTTACCGTGCATTATAAAATCAGAGAAGGTAATAAGGAGAGAATCCAGCAATTCCGTGGAGTGGTAATCCAGAGAAGCGGAGAAAAACATACAGAAACCTTTACTGTAAGGAAAATGTCAGGAAACATCGGAGTCGAAAGAATATTTCCTATTGCATCTCCTTTTATTGATAAGATTGAAGTCAATAAACATGGTAAAGTCCGCAGGGCGAGAATATTTTACCTTCGTGATCTCACAGGCAAAAAAGCCCGTATTCGCGAAAAGAAATTCTAATAATGGAATTATAAGAAAAGGCTGTTCAAAACGAACAGCCTTTTTTATTCGCCTGCCGCGCTACCAAAATATGGCGTCAAAACTGGTTTCGAATATGTTCCAGTTACCTTAACATTTATCTTGACAATATCCGGCAGCTTAATTTTAATACCCAAAGCAGAAGCCTGGGAAGAAAGATTATCCATAAACGAATTTACTGATCCACCAAGATCTGCTCTCGGGAATTCGGTTTTGACGAGATAATTAATTGTCTGATCGAGACCCTGATCACCACTGATATTCATCTTGAGATTACCAGTCTTAATATCAAAAGGGCTCACATAGACTCTTCCATCTGCGATTCTGAAACTTATATTGACATCCTTAAAGGAATTTCCATATTTGTCACCCAGTTTAAGGGTCTCTTTCATCTTGTCGAAAGCTTTGGAGTCAACAAGAGTAATTTCGTTTGATTTAATATTTCCCTTACCATTGATCGAATTTACAACAGGCATCATGTCTCTGCCCAGGAGACTTGTATATTCCAGTTTTGCGTTTATCCTGCCATCAACTCCTATGGCGGCTGGAGCAAATTTTTTAACCGTATTAAAGGTGTTGAATGCATCTTTGATACCAATGTTCTGTATGTCAAAATCAGCTTTCATCATCGGTTTGAGTTTATCGCGGGTATCATAATCAGCATTCATTGAAATAGCGCCCCCAAGAATATTCATTCCCATTTCGCGGAAAGATAAAATTCCGTCCTTTGCAATAATATGTCCTTTTAACTTTTCTGCCTTGATATTATCATACGATAATTTCTCAATAAGTGCATTCAAATCGAAATCAATGTTTTTGGGAACAGGAATTATAGCCAGACCTGCTGTATCCTTAACAGCAGATGTTGAAGCTGATGCTGAATCTGACATTGAATTCATTATGGAGGTAACGTCAGTAAGGTTTGAATGTATTGACAGGTTGGCTTTCAATGTCTTATTCCTGAGAACATAAGGAATATAGTTTTCCAGGTTTCCAGTAACAGAATAATCACTTTTGCCTTCAACTATTATGTGAGCACTTTCGATCTTCGTGACTGATGGTGTAAAAGATAGAGATGCATCTTTAATTTCTACCCTGGGATAACCTTTAAATGAATAAATCATGTTATTAATTCCCAGAGTTCCTCTTGCATCAAAGCTTTCATACTTTTCTTTCTCAATCATTGATAATCTGCCAGACATTGAGAGGTCCATATCGATCACTCCGGAAAGCGATATTCCTTTCATCGGAATAGCTTTAGACAGAGCATTCAGATCCAGCTTTCCATTCATTGTACCTTTGAAATCAGGATCACTCACTGGAGTCTTTAAGGAAAATGTCATATCAAATGGACTTCCGGCCAGCTCAAAATGGAATTTTTGCATATTGACGGTTGTCCTGTCAAGAACTTTTCCATCAACAAAAACATTTGTATTAACATTGATATTACTGATCTTTTCCGGTAATGCAGGATAACTTATAAGTCCACTATTTATAAGGAGGTCAATAGTTATATCGGGAAATGTACGGGCAGCAGCGCTATAGACGCCCTTAGCTGTTCCTGATAATGAAAAATCTCCGGAAGCCTTCATGTCTTCATAACCACTCATATACACAGATGGAATCAGTGACATAAATGTCTTGAACGATGCTTTATCAGTGCCAAAATGCAGATCTGTTTTAATATCTTTCCCCGGCATTTCTACCATCCCTGATAATAAAATCTTAAGATCATTTATTGAAAAATAATTATCTCTCATCGTAAATTTCATACTGTCAGGTTCAGCCAGCATGTTGATCTTAGAATCTATTTTTGCTTTGTTAAGGTATTTTACACCATCCATGATTACAGTTGTTGCACCTGAATTCAGATTCATTTTCAAAAGCGTCTCGGTCAAAGTTATACTGCCGGCAAGCCTGAAATTCAGATCCTCAATTCGGGCATACAGTGACATACCCGAATCGGAATATACAATTGAGCTGTTTTTTATTTCCACCTTCCTGAGCATAACTTTAAACGAGCTGCCGGAAGATGAAGTTGAAGATGTTGCCAGGGCAGATGCAGACGCGGGATATCCTACCGGGACAACCTGTCCCGGCTGAGATGTAGATACTGATGGTTTGGTTATATCCCAGTTAGCCGCTCCATTTTTCAGGACTAATGCATTTACTTTAGCATGGTCTGCAATAATTGACTTCACTTCATAGCCCGATGTCGATAATATGCTCAAAAGGTTAAATGCAAGATCAAATGATTTAAAAGAAGCAAGAGTATCTCCTTCAAATTTTCCTAAACCGGTAACGGACAAATTTTCTAACGAGAATGTCAGGCTCGGAAAGTCTTTAAAAAAACCAAGTTTATAATCGTCAAACTTTACAGTTGCATATACCGACTTGTTTATGACCTGTACAACCTTATTTTTTATCTGCTCTTTAAAAATTACAGGAATAGTAATGAGCAGAATCAGAATTAACAGAACGATTCCAAAAAATACCTTTAAAATCAGGGCAACTGCTTTTTTCATAATATTTTTTTGATTATCAGTAGTACAGATAAAACATTGCCATATTAAGTGTCTGACCTCCGAATTTCCAAACAAATCAGCTTATTTCCCCATCACGGAAATGAAAAAAGCTTTCATTTCAGCAGCATAATAAACACCATATTTATAGAAAGTAGCCTTTGTTATTTCATCAGGTTTCCAGTCGAAAAATGCATGGCTGGCACCTCCTACCTGTACATATTCTACTCTTTGGCCGGCTTTTACCAGGGCGTCAACATAAGTTTTTACTGCTTCATCCTTAATAAGCGGGTCATTAGTTCCGCGCAAAAAATACTGAGGTACTGCTCTCTCTGTCACGTTTGGAATATTGCTCAAAGGAGCAATTCCATCTTTCCAGCTGTCATCAGCGGAAGGATCAGCTGAATAAGTATTCAGAAGATTTCCTCCAAAAACGCCATAGCTTGGTGCTGCAGCCTTTATCGATGCCATCATCATGTTTCTAAGTTGCGCTACCGTCATGTTTTTTGGCACATAGGAGGGCATAAACTCAAAGACGCCTTTCGTTTTTCCAAAGCCATCTGTACCAATTTTGTTTGTCATTGTCGCTGCAAGCGCTGACAAATGTCCTCCTGCGCTATCTCCGGTAATACCTATTCTTGAAGGATCGCCGCCATATTCAGCAGCATGCTCCATGATGTGTGCAATTGCGCCAAAAACGTCATCAGCTATATCGATCATGGAATTATTAGTTGCATCTCCATCCAGCTTTCCTGCCCAGCGATAATCGATACTGAATACCACGAACTTTCCGTCTTTTGTAAGCTCCCTTGCAAGTCCACGCATTATATCTTCGTTATTTGTTGTCCATCCACCACCGTGAATAATAATGATACAAGGCAGGTTCTTAGCGCCTTTTGGGGAATAGACGTCATATTTCAATGTTTTTACGCCTGGCTTCGCATATACTACATCCTGCGTTACATTGATGTTTGAAACAGCTGATTTTTCAATAAATGAAGCTCCGATATGTTTTTCCTTATCAATAGTGATCTTGAAAACAGGCGACATTGACTCAAAATACATTTGTCCCCATCGGCCCTTTTCAGAGTAGTATACAGCGTCAAGAACATATCCGGAAGCCGGTACTGCAGTTACAGTCACAATTGTACCTGCAGTATATTTTCCGTCAGCAGGCAAAGCCGGATCAAGCTTAAAAGTTCCATTTACGGGTTTATCGATAATGGTATTGAAGGATTGGGCCATAATCATACTTGTTCCGGATAAAATCACAATAGATGTGCAGACTAACAATTTTAAGAATAGGTTTTTCATAATTTAATAGTTGAAAATAAGTTCAAATTTACTATTAAAAATCGAACTCTCAAGTTTGAGATTGTTTCGTCGCTTTGCTCCTCGCAATGACTGTATACTTATCCAGCATGGTTGCGCTGACAGTGACGCCCTTACTTATCTACAAAGTCATTGCGAGCCCGACGAAGGAGGGTGTGGCAATCCCATACTCCCAATCAGAATGCTCTTTATGTGCAGGTCATTGCGGGGAGAGGATGCGACGAAGCAATCCGTTTCTATTATCACGAATTTTCCTTTGAATTAGTTACTTGATTTTTCCAAATATTACTATATTTGCGTCCGCATAATGGACCTGTAGCTTAATTGGATAGAGCATCTGGCTACGGACCAGAAGGTTGGGGGTTCGAGTCCCTCCAGGTTCACTTAGACAAACCGCAATTTAATTAAATATCAATTAGTTGCGGTTTTTTTATTGCTATTTTTCCACATCATTTCTACAATCCAGTCGAATACTCACGATATTCAGGATGATCTTCACTTTTCAAAACTCTATATTAAAAAATTGACTTCGGAAAGCTCCTTTCCTATTTGATGAACACCTTGCAATATCCTCTTTGTTTGAATAATTGAAGGTTTTTTATTCCCTTTAATATACTGAGCTAATAAACTTTGGTTCATTCCTATTCTTTCAGAAAGTGCCTTTGCATTAATAACTTTGTAAAAGTCAAAGAAACTTTCAAGATCATAACTAAATTTTATTTCATCAATCCTATAAATAAACCCTTTTACCTCGAAAGCAAGGTTTACAGCTTCTAAGATATTGGATTTAAGTTCATCAAAGGTATTTCCATCGGTTGCTATAAAATTATTTTCTATCGTTGTATTTGCGCTATATCCTATATCTTCCTTAACTACAGTTATATTGATTTTAGTCTTTTTCATCTTTTACTCGTTTTAATTTCTGCTTGCTTCAATATTGCTTTTAACAAACCTTTTTTAACTTCTTTTCCTGAATGGAACGGAACAGTAAGTTGTTTAGGGTTCGTTGGGTGCTGCATAATTACATGACTGCCTTTTTGTCTGACTTCAATCCATCCATCCTTCTTTAACAACTTGAAAAGGTCACTATATTTCACATACACAAAGGTAATAAATATATTACCTATCATGCAAATATTTATTACTTTTAATTTGAATGTGTAAAAGTGGAATCGTTTTTTGGGGGTTGTGGTGGTCAAGGACTTTTGCTTTTCCACCATATATTTATATATGTATGATTTGTGTAACTTTTTCAGGTAATTGTGTAACTTTTATCACAATTAACAAATTTACCTTTACTCTGTGAAAAGCTCATCGTAACTGAAACCTATTGGGATACACTTAAATACATTGGTTTTCAATTACACAAGACTTAATCGAAAAATGATATGAGTAAAAGTGTAAGGTCGGATTTATTGACCATTGCTTCCAAAGAGAAAGCAATACTTGCAGATGAATTAGTCATTGTCAGGGAAGAGAAAACAGAACTTGCGGATGAATTAATTATTGCAGACAAAGAGAAAGCAAAACTTGCAGATGAATTAGTCATTGCCAATAAAGAAAAAGCAGAACGTGCTGCAGAGTTAGTTATTGCAAACAAAGAGAAATCAAAACGTGCTGCTGAGTTAGTCATTGCCAATGAAGAGAAAGATAAACGTGCTGCAGAATTGGTTATTGCTAACGCTGAGAAAGCAAAACGTGCTGCAGAGTTAGTCATTGCAAATGAAGAGAAAGCAGACCGTGCTGCAGAGTTAGTTATTGCTAACGCTGAAAAAGCAAAACGTGCTGCAGAATTGGTTATAGCAAACGCAGAGAAAGCAAAACGTGCTGCAGTTTTAGTAATTGCGAACTTAGAGAAAGAAAAACGTGCAGATGAATTAATAATCGCTGATAAGGAACTTGCTTTTCAAAACGAAGAAAAGGTAAAACGTGCAGCAGAGTTAGTTATTGCTGACGTAAATAGAACAAAACGTGCAGCAGAATTAGTCATTGCCAGGATTGAGAAAGCAAAACGGATTGCAAAATTAATCATTGCTGACAAAGAACTCTCTTTTCAAACCGAGGAAAAATCAAAACGTGCAGCAGAATTAGTCATTGCTGACGCAGAGAAATCAAAACGTGCAGCAGAGTTAGTCATTGCTAATATAAAGAAAGCCAAACGTTCCGCAGAGTTAGTAATTGCAAAAGTAGAAAAAGCCAAACGTTCTGCAGAGTTAGTTATTTCGAACAAAGAACTTGTTTACCAAAAAAGCGAAAAATCAAAACGTGAAGCAGAGTTAATCATTGCAAACGTGGAGAAAGCAAAACGTGCAGCAGAGTTAGTCATTGCTAACATAGAGAAATCAAAACGTGCAGCAGAGTTTGTCGTTATGAACAAAGAACTTGTGCTGGCGAAAGAGAAGGAAAAACTTGTAGTTGAGTTAACCATTGTAAACAAAGAACTTAACTTACAAATCAACGAGCGCAAACTAGCTGAGGAATCACTTCGAAACAGTAATATCTTCAGCGAGTCGTTGATTAAATCCATCCCCTTCGGAATGGATATTGTTGATGAAACAGGAACAGTTTTATTTCAGAGTGATAATCTCAAAAGAATTTTAGGAATAGATGCCATTGGGGAAAAATGCTGGGATATATTCCATGATGACAAAAAACAAAACATTGATTGTCCTTTAATTAAGGGTATTGCTATCGGTGAAACTAATACTTATGAATCACACGGCGTTCTCAGTCACAGAATAGTTGAGATTATTCATCCTGGCATGTTTTATAAGGGGAAGAAGGCGATGCTTGAAATCTTTCAGGATATAACTGAACGCAAAAAGGCTGAATCAGAATTAATTGCAGCCAAAGAAAAAGCAGAAGAAAGCGACCACCTTAAATCTGCTTTTCTTACTAATATGAGCCATGAGATACGTACCCCAATGAACGGCATTCTTGGATTTGCAGAACTCCTGAAAGAACCGAACTTATCAAGTGATGACCTGCAAGATTATATTCAAACCATACAGATTAGTGGAGCACGTATGCTCAATACAATCAACAGTATTGTTGATATATCTAAAATTGAATCAGGTCTTATAGGTGTTGACATTAAGGAAACGAATCTTAACGAGAAGATTGAATTCACTTATAAGTTCTTCAAACCAGAAGTTGAAATTAAAGGATTGCAGCTTTTATTTAAAAATGGTTTGCCAACAAATGAAGCCATCATTAGAACAGACAATGAAAAAGTCTATGGAATACTGACTAATCTTGTTAGAAATGCCATTAAGTTTACTTATGAAGGTTCAATTGAATTCGGATATGAGAAAAAGGGTGGATATCTTGAATTCTTTGTAAAAGATACAGGGGATAGGAATTCCACGAAAATCAGCAGGAACTTATTTTTGAGAGATTCAGGCAGGGTAGTGAATCACATAACAGAGGTTATGAAGGCAGTGGTTTGGGTTTATCCATTTCGAAATCCTATGTTGAAATGCTTGGTGGAAGGATATGGGTGGAAAGTGAAGAAGGTTTGGGTTCAACATTTTATTTTACCATTCCTTACAATGCTGTATCGGAAGAAAAAACAGAAATAATAAATACTGTTTCTGCAGAGCATAAAGAAGTTCAGTTAAAAAACCTGAAAATATTGATTGTCGAAGACGATGAAATATCTTATTCACTTCTCTCAAGAACGCTACAAAAAATCAGTAAAGAAGTTTTGCATGTAATAACAGGAGTTCAAGCCGTTGAGGCATGTCGTAATAACCCAGACCTTGATTTGGTATTAATGGACATCAGAATGCCCCAAATGAACGGATTAGAAGCCACACAACAAATCCGTCAATTTAACAAAGATGTAATCATAATTGCACAAACAGCCTATGCATTTGCAGGGGATTGTGAAAAGGCAATAGAAGCGGGTTGTAATGATTATATTTCAAAACCAATTAATAAAACCTTATTGTATGAGTTAATCAAAAAGAATATTAACAAATGATATGCCTTACCTGCTGAAGCGTACTTCCATTACAATAAATCTCTTAAACCCTATTATATGATGATTAGAAAAAGAATTATGAAAGGTCAGCCAAAGCTGGTCAAAGATCCTGGCTTTTCCAGTTTAATTGTCACATCCCTCATTAACATCCATATTGCCTGGAATATGTGAATCATGTAACTTTCATTAATAAATGTGTAAAAGTTACTTAATGAAGGGAATTAATTTTGAACCAGGAATATTATTGTTCTTAAAAAAACAATATTTATACAGTTAAGACTAATTCGGAATTACAGACAGTAGTTCAAAACGCCATCAATTGGATCAGGCAAATAGAATGAGACAATTGATTACAATTCGACTATTTCTAATTCAATCACAATAATTCAAGAATATGAATAATGTAATACTGTTGAATAAGCGACCTGTTGGCAAGCCAACTTTAAATGATTTTAGATTTACCGATGCTGCTATTCCGGTTCCTCCAACCGGTCATATTTTATTAAAGACCTTATATGTTTCAGTTGACCCGTATTTGCGCGGACGAATGAATGATTCCAAATCGTATGTTCCTCCATTTGAAATAGGAAAACCAATACAATCAGGTATTATAGCTGAGGTAATAGATTCCACCCATTCCGAATTTAAAAAAGGAGATTTTGTTTCAGGGATCTTAGAATGGAAAGAGTACCAGGTTTCAAATGGAAAAGGTTTAAAAAAGGTAGATCCAAACATATCTTCATTATCATCCTTCCTTGGAATTTTAGGAATGACAGGCCTTACGGCTTATCTGGGTTTAACTGAAATCGGAGCCCCAAAGGCAGGTGAAACTATTGTTGTATCCGGAGCTGCAGGTGCCGTAGGAAGTGTAGTAGGGCAAATTGGTAAAATATTAGGCTGCAGTGTAGTGGGTATAACAGGTACCGATGAAAAAGCAGAACTGCTTAAATCAAAATTCAAATTTGATAATGCTGTCAATTATAAAACTGCCTCCGATCTTAATAAAGCAATCCAAAATGCCTGTCCGAAAGGAGTGGATGTTTATTTTGACAACGTAGGAGGTGAAATTTCAGACGCGGTTTTGGCAAACATTAACAAATTCGCCAGACTTCCTGTTTGTGGCGCTATTTCGCACTACAATGACACAAAAGTACCTGTAGGACCCCGGATTCAGCCAATTATTTTAACTAAAAGCGCTATGATGAAAGGGTTTATTGTTGGTGATTTTTCTGCAAAATTCCCGGCAGCAATCAATCAATTATCTATTTGGCTGAAAGAAGGTAAGCTTACGTATTCCGAGACTATTGTTTACGGTTTTGAGAATATTCCACAAGCATTTATTGACCTTTTTGAAGGAAAAAATAAAGGTAAAATGATAGTTAAAATCTAAAAAATTATGAAAGTATTAATGGTGTTAACCTCACATGGTAAATTAGGCAATACCGGCCAAAAAACCGGTTTCTGGATTGAAGAATTTGCAGCACCCTATTATGTCTTAGCTGATGCAGGTGCAGAAATAACCCTGGCTTCTCCAAAAGGAGGCCAGCCTCCAGTTGATCCAAAAAGCGAATCGGCTGATTCACAAACGATTGCCACAAAAAGATTTTATAAAGACAATGAACTGATAGACAAGGTAGCTCATACATTTAAACTAAGTGAAGTAAATGAAGCGGATTTTGATACAGTTTTTTATCCGGGAGGCCACGGCCCGTTATGGGATCTGGCTACTGATCCAATTTCAATAACTCTGATTGAGAACTTTTATAAACATGATAAAACAATAGCCTTTGTCTGTCACGGCCCTGCTGCTCTGCTCAAAGTTAAAGGCCCTGATGGTGAACCTTTAGTTAAGGGTAAAGAGATAACCGGCTTTTCAAATAGTGAGGAAGAAGGAGCTAAATTAACTAAAGTAGTTCCATTTTTATTAGAAGATGAACTCAAAAAGCTGGGGGCTCTTTACAGCAACGGAGCTGACTGGAGTGCATATGTTAAACAAGATGGTCTGATAATAACTGGACAAAACCCTGCATCATCCGATAAGGTTGCAAAGCTGGTATTAGCTGCAATCGAAAAAAAAATATCATGAGCAAGAACGCTGACCGGATTATCTTACAGGATATTGCACGAAAGGCAATGATCTCAAGAGGATTAGAACCGGATTTCCCTGATGCTGAAATCGCAGAGTTAAATAAAATATTACTTCCGGCTACCTGTAAACCTGAAATTGCTAAAGATATGCGCAATCTGCTATGGTGTTCGGTCGATAATGCAGATTCACTGGATCTCGATCAATTGACATTTGCGGAATCACTGGAAGGAAATAAGGTGAGAATATTGATTGCCATTGCGGATGTTGATGCATTAGTAAATGCTAAATCTAATGTTGACGATCATGCCAGCAAAAACACAGCCTCTGTTTATACTGTAGCCAGTATATTTCCAATGCTCCCTGAGAAATTATCAACTAATCTTACGTCGCTGTGTCTGGATTCCGATCGCTGCGCTATTGTAATTGATATGATTCTTGGAAATGACGGGAAAGTACAACAATCCGATGTTTATCAGGCAATAGTGCGCAACCATGCAAAGCTCCAATATGAGAGCTTAGCTGCCTGGCTTGAAGGAAATGGTTCAGTCTATCCTGAAATTACAGAGGTTAACGGACTGGCAGAGAACATAAAACTGCAGGACCTTATGGCACAAAAGATGAAAGAGTTGCGTCATGAGCATGGTGCTTTGGAATTTGAAACAATTGAAGCCATGCCAATCTTTGACGGAGATATCTTGAAAGAGATGAAGCTTGAACAAAAAAACAGGGCTAAAGATTTGATTGAAGATTTTATGATCGCTGGAAATGGGTCAACAGCCCGTTACTTAACGGGTAAAAATTTCCCTTCACTAAGAAGAGTGGTCCGCGTTCCCAAACGGTGGGACAGAATCGCAGAACTTGCCTCTGAGAATGGATTCTCATTGCCTGCGGAGGCTGACTCTAAATCTCTTGCCGAATATCTTAAGTTCATAAAGGAAAAAGATCCGTTGCATTTCGTTGATATGTCCATTAGTGTACTTAAACTTTTAGGATCAGGTGAATATGTTGTGGACACACCTGGTGTCATACCACCTGGTCATTTCGGTCTGGCTGTTAAAGATTATACACATTCTACCGCTCCCAACAGACGATATCCTGATCTGATCACACAACGATTACTGAAATCGGCTATTGCAGGCAAGCCCGTTCCCTATAGTATGGAAGAGCTGAAACAGATTGCGACTCATTGTACGATGAAGGAAGATGATGTGAAAAAGGTAGAACGGCAGGTTGAAAAGTCGGCGAATGCGATACTAATGCAATACAGGATTGGAGAAATATTTGAAGCAATCGTCAGTGGTGCATCACCAAAAGGAACATGGATCAGGCTTTTTCATCCACATGTTGAAGGAAAACTGGTAAGTGGATTTAAAGGATTAAAAGTGGGACAAAAACTAAAAGCACGTCTCACACATATCAATGTGGAATTAGGATATATAGATTTTGAAAGTGAAGTCCGGCACGAAGGCGAAAAAGTTCCAAAGAAAAAAAGTTAATCATAAAGTAATCGTTCGATTTATCAGGCAGCGACAGGCTCCTCGTTCTCAGCGAATTAAATCTTATCTTTTGCATTGGGTTTACTCACATCTTTTGCTTCGGGTTAAGATTTGGCTTTGACCGGATCAAAAATCCTGTAAGCAAGTAGTTTCACACGGTCATTCACGAGAAACCATACCAGTGCATAGCCCCAAACGAACCCTGCCCAACCCCAACCCAGGGGTGTCATAAAAAATCCATAAACGGCTATCAAAGTCGCTACAATTTGCGTACCGAGTACTGCCACCCATAAAATTCTTGCCGGGCGTATTGACCAGAAAGGACCACGTGTACGGGTAAGGAAAATTGTCAGATGTCCGGCCACAGATAATTTCAAATACATTAATGTTTGAATATGTGCACGATCGAGATGAAAGACACGTTCACCCAGATAAAACAAGCCAAAAGCAGAGACGACACCAATGATTCCCAATACCGTGGATATACCCAGTACCATTCGCATATTCCAGGCTTCAGGCTGATTCTTGTAATGCACATTGTCATAAGCAATGGACAGGATGGCGCCATCGTTAAGCAATGCCAGCATAACGATCATTACGGCGGTCAACGGATAAAAGTTAAAGATCAGGATCGCCAGTGTCATAAAGAACAGGACACGTAAAGTCTCGGCAATACGATAGATCGCATAACTGTTCATTCGTTGGAAGATCCGACGGCTCTCTTTTATTGCATCAATAATCACTGACAAGCCTGGTGTCAGAAGCACGATGGCAGCAGCAGCACGGGCTGCATCTGTTGCATCCGAAACAGCAATACCGCAATCGGCTTTTTTCAAGGCAGGAGCATCATTTACCCCATCACCTGTCATACCAACGATGTGGCCAAGTTTCTGCAAGACATCCACAATATGAAACTTATGTTCGGGGAATACCTGGGCAAAACCATCAGCATCTTCAATTGATTTGGTCACTGACTTTGATTCCTGTTGCTTTGAGTCGCCCAGACTGCCGGCATCCAGTATATTTGAACCCATGTCTAACTTTTTGGCAGTTTCCTGGGCAATCGCCAATGCATCGCCGGTAACCATCTTAATCTTTACTCCCATGGCTAAACGCTGTTGCAATTGTTGCTTTAGCATCCTCCCGCGGAGGATCGAACAATGGCAATACACCAATAAATTGCCATTTGCCATCTCCCTCAGCACGGGCAACACCCAATGAACGAAAACCGCGTGCAGCAAATTCATTTACCGCTTTATCAACCTGCGGATTTACATCTCCCCGCATTGGCCGACTAATTCCAAAATCACCTGTGGCGCACCTTTTGTCACTTTGAACGTCTTTGCCATCTTTTGCCTTTAACAGTGGCTTCAGTGCGTTTATGTACCGGGTCGAATGGCTGGAAATGAACCACTTCATAATCCTTTCAGCGCATCTTTATCTTTCAGACCACCCAGAACAGCCAGATCAATAGTGTCATTATTTTCTGCACGTGATGCCAGTGCACCATTGAGGATCACCTGATCAGCAGAGATATTATTTACACAAAACGGATCTCCAAGTGTCAGTTTGTTCTGGGTCAGGGTGCCTGTCTTGTCGGCACACAACACATCAACACCGGCCAATTCTTCAATGGCTACCAACTTGCTTACAATTGCTTCTTTCTTAGCCAGCAGACGTGCACCTACTGCCATTGTTACCGATAACACTGTTGGCATAGCCACAGGAATGGCAGCAACTGTCAACACCAGTGCAAACTGTAACGTGGTAAGTATTTTATCTCCCCTGAAAAGTGCAACAGTAATAATCACTGCCACCAGAGCTACCGCCAAAATAATAAGATAATTACCGATCTTTAAAACTGCTTTTTGAAAATGACTGACAGTATGTGCCTCCTGAACCAGTTGAGCTGTCTTGCCAAAGTAAGTGTTAGCGCCTGTTCCATAGACCATTGCTCCGATTTCTCCCTGACGAATGATTGAACCTGAAAATACTGCTTCTCCTGGTTTGCGGGAAGCAGGTAAAGATTCACCTGTCAGTGCTGATTGATCAACTTCCACAGGATCACCGTCCAGTAAGCGGGCATCAGCAGGAACAATGTCACCCAGACGCAGGCGTATGACATCACCTGGAACCAATTCCCGTGCTGCTGGGGTGACCCATTTCCCATCACGTTTCACCCTGGCTTTTACCGCCAGCTTAGCCTTCAGAGCTTCAATGGCATTTCCTGCCTCGCGTTCTTCCCAGAAACCTACCACTCCGTTAGCCAGAAGCAAAACCAGAATAATGCCAAAGTCAGGCCAATGTCTGTGCTACAGCCGAAAGGATCACTGCCGCTTCAATCATCCATGGAATAGGACCCCAGAAATATGACAGGAATTTCAGGAACTGGATTTGTTTTCTTTTCTTCAATTTCATTTGGCCCGTATTTGACGAGTCGCTTCTTTGCCTCCTCCTGAGTGAGACCTTCAGGTGAAGATTCCAATTTTTTCTGAAGTTCAGCCATTGGAAGTGGTTTTCAGATCATCCTTTGCCTTTGCATTTGAATCAGCATCAGGTTTATTTTTAGTTGATCCCATAATAACTATCTTTTATTTGTGTCAATTCACGGCACATCCTTAACGTTGACGTCAGACATGATTTTGTGTGCATCGGATGACGTAAGCTTATAGCATAAGCCATACAACGGCATAGAGTGTGTTATTATCTGAAGCATTCCTGCCAAATCCGTCATAGTTTGAACGAAGCTCCGTTGAACTTATTATAAATTACATACTGAAGTGAAAACTTGATCTTATCCCATGGCCGGTAATCTGTCTCAAGAATAAAACCGTTGCTTTCCGGACTCCCCGTTCTGCTCCCTTCATCCGGGCTGACAGAATAAACCAGAGGGTCTCGTTTTACCGGTTATGGAAAAATAGCTTACTGATCCAGCAATATCGCCTATATGGCTACGGTAATAATAATTAAAGTTCATTCTGAATGTATTCAGGTAGTCAACGGGATTTGCTGCATTATCAAGAGGAAAGCCTGCTTTCCAGTCCTGTTTCTCGTGAATCCATGTGGCGTGTGCTGTAATGATATTATTACCTGCCACAGCTTTAGGTTTACTATCAATTTTCGCAGGATCTTTAGTATCTTCAGGTTCAATGGTCCCCATAAACTGATACTGAGCATCGATGGCAACGTCTGTAAAGCGGTTTGTCGGTCCAATAGTATTTCCTGAAGGGAAAATATCGGCCCGCATACCATATGTGCCAACTGTAAAAAAGTGTCTTTTCCACCGGTGTTCCAGTGCGAAATCGCCAGTAAGGAGCAGCACCGTCAACAACCTGATCTATAGTGGTTCCGGCACCCAAAGGTTTTGTAATTCCATTCCTTACTGTACGGTACAAGGTTCCTCCCAGATAAATAAAGATTGTTCCAGTAGACATTTAATCCAAGACCCCCTACCTGTTGGTCTAAACCTCCATGGATTATTGTTTCGGCAGCTGGAGTTTAATGCAACGCCTGAAGAAGCAAATGGGTAACCCCATGCAGGAACAGTGTTCCAGCCATCCTGAACCGTCGGACTATTGTTAATTGTAAGACCGTAAATCAGGTTTTTTCCAGCTAAAATGGTATTGTTTGAATAACGTATATCTGTCATGTCCAGATATATCTTATTATCAACACCATCATAGGTTCCCTGCACAAAGGCACCAACTTTATCGTAAATACGACCTCCATAGAATAGAGCTCAACTGTTGCGGCAAATTTATCCTGTCGGTTGCCCGATTTGTTTTATCAAAAGGAGCTACCCCGCTTGTAAGACTTTTAGAGTCTGAAAATGACGCCTGTACCATACCGGCCAATGGTGGTGGAAATTCATATGATTTTCCGCTTTTACTGAATGTATAACCTCCAAGTTTGAAGAGACGCCCAAAGGGAGTCAATTCCGGGAATATAGTATGACATTCATTACATTTCATACCTGTTTGCCTTGCAAAACTGGGTATAGCCTGAGCAGTGCCAATGAGTAAAAGTTGCACCAGTATGATCACGGTAAAAAGAAAGAATGTTTTACAGACGGGTTTGATGTGCATTTTTTTTGCCCTCCTTTATTTATTATTTTGTGTTGAATTTTTGAAAGTACAGGTTATGTAAACTGTTATGGCTTTTATCTGACCAGGTTCAAGGTCAAACGCAGGCATCATTTGCTTACCTTTCATGATAGTCTCCTCGATTTTTTTCGGAACATCATCCTTCCAAAACTTAGAATCGGTGAAGTCTTCAGGATGCCCAAGCAAAGATTCCGAAGCAGGTCCTTTCCCGTCTCCCATAATACCATGACAGAACTGGCATTTGTTTTTGTAGATTACTTTCCCCTTCTCATAATCAGTCCCCTTGGAATACTGGGCATTGACATACCGGCTATTCAATGCCGCAAAAAAGATAAAACAAATGATTATTACAATATACTTTTTCATATAAACTTTCTTTATATCAATCAAATATTATATGATAACGATAACCCGTTTTAAGCACGAAATACTTACTCTGATCAAACACTTTTTGCATTGTCAATCAATATGAATATCATATATTGATCTCTGCTTTCTTAATCAATAAAGCTTATCTTTTATATTTTCTGGCGTAGCACGATAAACCAGATCATTATCATGGGATAATAATTTTTCATCCTTATTTTGGTATTCCAACTGACTAAGTAGATGAGTAATTATAGCAATATGAGCATCATTTTTCTCGTCTGCATTTACTACAAACCAAGGTGCGTGCTTAAAACTGGTTTTAAGCAACATCTCATTCCGTGCCTCAGAATAATCATCCCAATGTTTATGAGCTTCCTTATCAATAGGACTTATTTTCCACTGTTTCAGAGGATCTGTCTCCCTGTCCATCAATCTATTATCCTGTGCTTTTTCACTTATATCGAGATAGTATTTAAGAATTATGAAGCCTGCATTCAACAGCATCTTTTCAAATAGTTCCACTTCTTTAAAAAAGGATTTGTATTCCTGATCACTACAGAAACCCATCACTTTTTCAACTCCGGCCCGATTATACCAACTTCGATTAAAGAGTACAAATTCTCCGGAAATCGGTAATTGGATAGAGTAACGCTGAAAATACCATTCACGTTCCTGCCTGTCTGAAGGTTTGCCCAATGCCACAACCCGTGTTTCACGGGGACTGAGGTGCTTTATTATTCTTTTAATAGTACCGTCTTTGCCGGCGGCATCTCTTCCTTCGAGTATTACAAGCAATTTAAGATTGGATGAAATAATTTCCTTTTGCAACTTAACCAGTTCTATGAAAAGATTGTGCAATATTTTTTTCTTCTTAGCCTTCATAATGCAGAAATTTTATTATTATCATTTTTCCGAGATCCATTTTTTTGCCACACCCAGTTCAGCATTTTTAAATAAGCGGAGTTCACATGACAACATATGACCAAAGAACTTTGCAAAAGTATTTATCATCTCATGATCAGAGACCAGAGCGATCCGGTCCCATGCAGATAAGTGTCTCATCCCCATCTTTGCATCATCCAGCATAGCGCTAAGATCAAACCCGGTAAAGTTGATTCCAAGATGATAAAGCATCCTGAGTTTTTTATTTGCTTTAAACTTTTCGGCTATGGCAGGAATTAAGACAGTTTCATAGTCCTTTCCTGTTATTTTTCCTTCTCCGGAAACACCCAGAACATTATCTGGCAAACCTTCTAATAATTTTAACATTTTATTGAGTTTTTAGTTCATTGATTGATATTGATTTAACATTCTTTTGAAGTAAATTATATTTATTCTAAATTATGCATGCTTTCTGTTCCCATTTACACGGAAAAATCTGAAGGACTTCTCTGATATTTTATATCAGGTCTTTCTAATTTGTCAATATTATTTTTAATGCTTTTTCTTTTGAAGCATGTGCAAAAGTGTCATAGGCCTCAATAATCTGTTCCAGTTTAAAGCGGTGCGTAATAAGTTTCTTAGGATCAAGTTTTCCAGACCGGACATTTTTAAAAAGCATCGGAGTTGAAAAAGTATCGACAAGTCCTGTTGTGATTGTTATATTTTTTGACCACAAAGTTTCAAGGTGAAGAATAGAGCTTTTTCCATGAACTCCGATGTTAGCAATATGGCCGCCTGTATTTACAATTTCCTGGCATAATTCAAATGTTTCAGGCAAGCCCACTGCTTCGATTGCGACATCAACCCCCATGTCATCCGTCAGTTTCCTGACTTTTTTAACTTCATCTTCATTTCCGCTGTTAATGATATGGGTTGCACCAAAAGTTTTTGCAATCTTAAGGCGATTATCATCCAGATCAATCATGATTATTTCAGAAGGGGAATAAAATTGGGCAGTAAGTAATGCAGCCATACCAATAGGACCTGCACCAACAATAACAATTGTATCTCCCGGTTTTACTTTTCCATTCAGCACTCCACATTCAAAACCGGTGGGGAGAATATCGCTTAGCATTACAAGGGCTTCTTCATCAGCATTTGAAGGAATCGGATAAAGGCTATTGTCAGCATAAGGAATCCTTACATATTCAGCTTGTGTTCCATCAATTAAATTACCTAATATCCATCCTCCGTTTACACAGTGAGAATAAATTGCTCTTCTGCAATAGTCGCATTTGCCACATGAAGTTATACATGATATCAGAACATGGTCTCCTTTTTTAAAGCGGGTTACAGAACTGCCTGCTTCCTCAATAATACCGACTCCTTCATGTCCAAGGATTCTCCCATCGGTAACAGTCGCGACATCTCCCTTCATTATATGCAAATCAGTTCCGCATATAGTTGTTTTCAGAACTTTTAATATTGCATCTGTTGGTTCTTTTATTACTGGTTTAGGCTTTTCTTCCCAGGACTTTTTACCAGGACTATGATATACTAATGCTTTCATTATCTTGCATTTTGAGTATGTGAATGTCAAATATTCCGCTAAATCCTGCTCACTTTCATCATATTAGTCCTGCCATGAAGATGAAGAGGAGTGCTTCCAACATGAACTACACAGTCTCCAATTGTCAATAGTTTTTTAGCTTTTAATATTTCTATTGATTCATGAAATGCCTTGTCTAGATCATCGTTAGTACTTAAATAGAAAGGCTGAATTCCCCAAATCATAGAAATTTTATTCAAAAGACCCTTACTGCTTGTAAATGCAAAGATTTTGGATTTAGGCCTGTGGCTGGATATCCTGATCGCAGTATAGCCGGAATGTGTAAATGCTATTATAGCTTTCGCTCCAACCTGAAGGGCTAACTGTGATGCATTGTAGCAAATGGAGTCTGCAAGAAATGTGGAAGTTTCTTCCTCTGGTGCATATCGTTTATTAAAAGGATCTCCATGATTTTCCGTATAAGCAATGATGCTTTGCATACTGGATATTGTTTCCACCGGATATTTACCAACTGAAGTTTCCCCGCTCAGCATCAGAGCATCTGCTCCGTCCAGAACAGCATTGGCAACATCATTTGCTTCTGCCCTGGTAGGTCTGAAATTTGTAATCATGCTTTCCATCATCTGTGTTGCAATGATCACTGGTTTTGAACGCATGTTGCATTTCCCGACAATTAATTTTTGAATCACCGGGACTTCGTCAAACGGGACTTCTACTCCCAGGTCACCACGTGCAATCATCACTCCGTCAGCTATGTCGATGATCTGATCTATTTCCGCAAGTGCTTCCGGCTTTTCAATTTTTGCGATAACACCGGCGTGACTGTTTTTTTTCTTTATGAGATTTTTTAGCTCAAGTACATCAGAAGCTTTTCGTACAAAAGACAAGCCAAGCCAGTCAACATCATTTTCCAGTGCAAAAAAAGCATTTGAAATGTCTGTTTCAGAAAGACATGGCAGAGAAACTTTTGTATCAGGGAGGTTTACGCCTTTGTTTGAAGTAAGAGGGCCGCCATAAATAACCCTCGCTTTGACAATATCATGTTTATTTGTTTCTGTCACTTCCAGCTTTATTTTACCATCATCGATGAGAATAGTTTCACCTGGATTAACGTCCTTTGGAAACTCCTGATAACTCATATAAAGATGGTCTTTGGTACCCAAACATTTTTCAGTAACAAAAGTTATGATATCACCTTCTTCCAGATTTAGAAAGTCGTTTTTAATTTCGCCTGCTCTGAGTTTTGGCCCCTGTAAATCAGCAAGGATAGCAACATGGGTACCCAATTCCAGGTTTAATTCTTTAATAATATTTATCAGATTCAGATGTTCTTCCTTTGTTGAATGAGAAAAATTCAGTCTGAATACATCAACACCTGCATTGATCATTTGAAGAATAACTTCTTTACTGTTCGATGCCGGACCTAAAGTAGCGATCACTTTAGTCTGTGAATTTATCTTGCACATGAATTTTTGTAGTCCGTATAGTAATTTCACATTTTAGGTTACTGATTGCTCCAAAATTTTGCTGTTGATAATACTACCTGCTCACTAGGAAATTGAGCATTTTCATTATCTTCAGCTGTAATAAATATTTGGGTAGGCTTAAATGAAGATACTGTCTTAAAAGATACCTTTAAATCATTTGTACTGTTCACGCGTCCTATATTTTTTGTTAATCCCTGATCTGTGAGCATCCAAACTACATAGGTTTGCCTTACCGGCTCTAGTTTTTCCACTCCGGCTAAGTTTGAAATTTTCATTTTGATCACATAATTATTGTTTTTGTCTTTTTTTACATTGACCTGACCTTTTGCAGCCGGTACAACTGAAGAGGTTAAAAAAAGTACTTTTGTGGAACATGAAACGAATGAAATTATCATCATTGTTGTCAAAATCCCCAAAAAGAAATTTTTAGTGCCGGTTTTCAATTCTGTTGCTTTCATCATAGTATTTATTAAATTGATACTTAAAATGCTGTAATTTATATAATTAACGGTTGAGACTATATGTTTTTACGCGAAACTGTCTTTCAGTTGACTCCTGTTTCATTCCGTCTCTGTTGAGTTTGTCTTGTTACGTAAAATTTGTTAATGAATTCTGAAGTTATAAAGGTATATCTGTCTGTTCAGGAAGCCCTTACATAATTAAACAAAAGAATTACATCTTTTACATATTTTGAGCAGTATCGAGAATTGGAAAAAGTGTCTCTGCATTGCAGATCTTATTTTGCTCTTTATGCATCATTTTTGCATATAGTAAGTATTAATTCTTCGCCATCAATGATTCCTCAAGCGTCCGAATATTGTATCAAGAGCAGCCTTTAGTTTCTCAATGGCTCCTTCAACTGCCTGCTCATGTGTGTTTGCATTGTTTGTTACAGCAATTGGTTTCATTCCTTCAACACGGGCTTCAATCAAACATCGCTTATCGTTTTGTCCTTCTTTGGGACCATTCTCATCTGAAAGATGAACTTCCACCCTTGTTATCTGATGACTAAACCTGCTTAATTCTTCCGATATTAAGGCGATTAATGGTACTCTTAGTTTTTCGCCGCCTGTAATATTACTGTCTGTATTAAATTGAATTGTCATAATAAATATTTTATAAATTGAAAAAATTGTTTCACTTAATTCTACTTAGACACATCAGAAAAATATGGATTCAATTTAAATCTGTCAAAGTTGATATAAGATGGATATGATTAACAAAATGCCGTGATTTATACGATTTTGATAATTCGCACTATCTTATTTCTTAGTATCAAATTCAGATTCAACCTCTTTTGGATCCGGATAATCTCCCGGCAATTTTTTAAATAAACTTTTCCTGTCTTTACGATTTCTTTTCAACAGAAAGGTTATCAATATAATAAAAGCTAAAACAAAAAAAATCAGTACAAACAAATGCTTTACCATAACTTAATTTTTATTTCAGTGGTTTGTCCTGTATTAATATCCAAATCAAAATTCTGTTTATGCAATATTTTCCAGTGTAAATGTCATAATCAATAACCTGATAAGTGTTACAAAACTTTTGGATAATTTTATATTATTCACGTATAATTCACAAGTTTATATCTGCGCAATCTGTCAGTTTTAATTGCCAATATAATTGACATTTAATATCAGCTTTTAGAAAATCTAAGCACTTTTGCAGAGCATAATGGAAGCTGAAGCCGGAGCTGTGAATTTGGGAATATTTGTAATTCTCCGCTTAACAACTCAGTGCATGTGAAAGGCCCTGTTGTTCCCAGAAAGGATGAAAGATTTATCTCTATACTCTGCGGAAGTTGTATGTCGAAATTGCACACTACCAGAAATCCCGCCACCTGTGTTCCTGTTTCATTACGAAATGCTGCTATTATTGCGGGATGCCCATTATCAACGAAGTGGCAGTTTTCTCCGCGACGAAAAGCCGGATTCTCTGTCAGAATAGCATTGACCTGCCTGATGAATTGTGCAAATCTGGGCGTGGCAGGATAGACCATTTTCTTTTTTCTGCCAATAAAACTGATCCTTTCCTTCTCGCCAAATTCGACTCCCTGTATGATTCCTGTTGCTCCTGTACCCAGTAAAGCGGCAGCTACATAACGAGGTACAGTTGAATCAGTGCTGCCGAACTCCTGTGCAGGCGCACCTGAATCGTGTGATGTTATTGGCATGAAGTACCTTATATGCTTTGAAACACGATGTATGTAATTCAGATATTCACGAAGCTGAGGCACAAATTTGTAATTCCATGGAGTTGCCAGATTAAGATTTAACCCCCACTTTGGGCCGGTATGGAGCAGTGTGGTTTCGTCGATGAAATATTCGGCAATTATTCCCACATTGGGATACTCAGAATGCAGAATTGTTGTGAGTGACTGGACGAAATCCGGGTTACTGCTATGTAAATTATCAAACCTGACAAAACCTCCTGTGTCATTGGCATATTTTGCCCAGAATAATGTATAGTCGGTCATGTATGCCCATATTTCAGAGCGAATCTCTTCAGAAGGATGCTCATAGTTAATAAGAACGAGGTCATTCCAGGTGCACCAGTCATTACCTGACCAATACCTGGCACGCATGAATCCGTCCTGCTCAGCCGGATCAGGTATGATCCAATCCGGTGCCCGTTGCGTCATTGTGCTGTGCACTCCCACATGATTGAGAACCAGGTCAAAACAGAGTCTGATGTTCAGCGTCTTTGCTTCCTCAATAAACTCCTCTAATTGCGAAAGGCCATCTTTCTTTGATCCTTCCGCAAGATAGCTTTGATCAATATCAAAAAGATCCCTCGCTGCATAAGGACTTTCTGAAGTGTCGAGACGTGTTATGGGAAGAAGATGAATGGCATTGAAACCCATCTCCCTGATGCGTTTCAGATCATCTTTCCAGTCAGCCAATGAACCTGATACATTAGGGATCATCGTATAGAGACATAGGTCATCTACCTGGGGCGGGTCGATCAAAACCCAGGCATCAGGGACGGAATCCCTGACCCATGACACGCCTTTATCCATGGAGAACTCTGCACGGAAGGAATGTAGTCCGGGCCATTTGGGTGTAACCCGGCACGCCAGTGTATGCGCATCCTCACGCACGAAAGGGACTGTGTTCCATTCATTGCTGTCAAGTGAATTCAGTGTTGTAACAAGGTTAGCATGAATATCAACAGGAAGAGTATCCTCTGTGGTAATTGTCAGAGTTAATATTTTCCCCTGCCATGCGCGTGAGAAACTTTGTCGTCCGACAGGATATGACCTGTAGATATGACCTGCAATAGGACGTATTCGCGGGCACTCGGGTAAAACAGGAATTTTGCGGTGATTGATCGGCATAAAAATAGTTTTAATCTATTGAAATAAAAGTTTTAGACCTTTTCCCCAGGCTTATCTGCGATTCCTTCCTCTGGCAAAATATCAGGCAAATCAAGACGTGCAACGCCAATTTTGTTGTCGGCCATACCATAATAAATATCGAATCGGTCCGGCAAACCAAGATCGTCACGCCGGTCAATACCGGTAGGGAACACTACATTTGAAATAGTTCCCTGACGTTCTTGCTTTAGTTCTGGCTTCAATACCGGTTCCACTGAGCGATAGTATATCACTTGAGGATGGTCCTTTGATAACACCATCACCCCGGCCGAGTAGCATAAATGCTTTCCCTCTTTACCTTTATCAGGCATTTCACTTACTCCGTGGTAAATGATAAGCCAACCATGCCTGGTAAGGACCGGCGGAGTTCCTCCGCCAATTTTTAGTCTTTCCCAAGGTGACACAGGTGTAGCAAGCCTGTGATGTGAATTAAATAAACCGATATGGTCAGGTTCAATATCATCTAAAGGCATCGGGCAATAAGAAATCCAGATGCTTTCATGATCGAGGTCCACTTCCCTCGACTTGGCCTGGAGGATAGTTTCTTCCGGCCTGGTACCCTGAAAAAGAGGCCGGTGAATGATAGCCAGCTGCATTTTTCCTGCATGATTGGGAATGGCAACAGGGAAGAGGCTCGCATCCTTATTGTCGACATGAACGAAATCTATACCATTGTATGGTTCGAAAGTAACTAATCCAAGGCGTTTCCAGTGAAACAGATCAACCGATACAGCAATAGCTATCCGGGGCCCTTTTGGAGAAAGCGCCGTGTAAGTCATCATATAGCGTTTAAGTGGCTCTACATAAGTTACACGAGGATCTTCGCAACCACCGGTGCCGTCAGACCGCAGCTCATAATCTTTCTCAGGCTCAAGGGCAATACCCATCCGTTCAACTCCTGACGGATCACCGTCTTTATTAAAAAGAACCTTTGCTATGCCTATGCGCGAATAGTTTCCCTTTGCCACTAATCGCGGAAACAGGTAAAGGTTACCATCGGGGCCACGGGCTGCAGCCGGATTCAGGACACCTTCCACTTCCATCGGATTGCCGGGTTCCGGCTCCATCATCTGACCGAGACGTTTAAGTTTAATTCCACTCATCACTTCTCCTCCATGTTAAGGTTAATACTATTATCGCTTTCCAGACAAGCTATAATCGCTTCAATCACCCGTTTTGTCTCAGTTGGATTTTTGACCCTGATAGATACAACACCTGCTTCTTCTGCAGGATAATCATTACCCCCGGGGAACAAAGCGTCACCTACAAAAATCATCTCAGGAATTGAAATGCCAAGAGTGTCCCTGAGCTTTTTAATTCCGTAAGCTTTGTTGATACCTGGCTTAGTGATATCAATTGATGTTTCACCGCCTAACCTTACAGAAAACCCGGGGAGTTGCTTATCAAGAAATGCTTTCATCTTCTTCCTCTTTGCAAAATCAGGATCCCATTTTTCTTTTTCTTTATTTGGAGCTTGCTGTCCTAAAGCGGAAAATGTTATCTGGCTGCCACGGTCTTCAATTTCCTCTCCCCATAGCTTTTTAATCTTGAAGTCTGCTAATTCGATTGATTTATTTAATGAAGTGATAATTTTCTTTTTTTCATCCGCAGTAAAATCTTCAGAATAGATTTTTTTCCAATCCTTGCCATATTGGTAAAACTTTGTACCGCAGGTAGGAAGGATTGACAGTTTCTCCAGCCTTTTATCATGGGGAAGGCCGGAAAGCACTTGTTTTTCAAACTGTAACCAGTCGCCTCCTGAAATCACTGCAACTTTTACGATACTGAGCAGGTCATGAATCAGTGCGGACATTTCAGCATCAAGTGATGATTTGCTCTCGGCAAGAGTGCCGTCCAGATCAAAAACAATTAATTTTTTTACCATAATAAAATATATTAATCTATTCAGGAAGCGCAATTTCCAACAACGTAACTTCTCTTAGCGGTTTAAAGGTACACACTCCTGCCACCGCAGGTAAAAGGAATACATCTCCTTTTCCGATAGTATAAATTGTGCCGTCATAATCTATCTGCCCATCGCCATCTATGCATACCAGCACTCGTGGCACACCTATTCCGCCTACAGTAAATGGTGATTGTCCATGAAACCGCCACAGGTCGAAATGTTCACAATGAAAAAGCATCTCATTACTGACAGGTGCTATTGCTTCAACTACCGGCACCACTGGTTTTGTAGCACTTTGCGTAAAATCAATACATGCAAGGGCCTGATCAACCTGGAGTGACCTTGGTTTACCCGTCTTTTTATCAATATGTTTCCAGTCGTACAATCGAAATGTCACGTCGCTGTTCTGTTGAACCTCAAACACCACGACATCTCCACCCAGTGAGTGAACCGTTCCTGCCGGTATAAAAACACCGTCCCCTTGTTTTGGAGTGAAGTATGACAAATGATCAGCTATTGTCCCGTTTATGAGAGACTGTTTTAAATTGTCAGCTGTGGTACCTGGTTTAAGTCCCGCATAAATGCGACTATCCGGTCCTGCCTCCAGCACGACCCATGCTTCGGTCTTGCCGTGTTCACCAGCCGGCAGATAGTCCTTATTAAGATCAGAAGGGTGCACCTGCACTGATAACATTTCATGAACATCGAGGAACTTAAGCAAAAGTGGAAATCGTTTAAAATGTCCCGATAGTTTTCCCAGCAGCTGCTCCTGCTCCTTTTCCATCAATTGATTGATGGTCTGTCCTTTGAGTGGTCCGTTTGCAACAAGGCTCTGTTGGTCCTCCCGGTCGCTGAGAATCCATGCTTCACCAATAGGACCGTTACCTGGCAGAGGTGCAGTGAGCAGATCAGACAAATGTCTGCCTCCCCAGAGCCGATACTGATAGATCGGATCGAAACGCAAAGGATAGAGAGGTATTTGACTTAAAGAATGTCTCTTGGTTTTCATGCTTTTGTTCTATTCTTTTTATATCAAATAGCGCAGGTTTTAAGGTTTACCCGATAATTTTTTATATCTGACATAGCGTTCAATAAGATTTGCTGTGGAGCTATCATGGTTATGCGGGGAATTTGCTCCACCCTCAAGTTCAGGGATGATGCGTGCAGCAAGCGCTTTTCCAAGTTCAACACCCCACTGATCAAATGAATCAATGTTCCAGATGGCGCCTTGAGTGAAGACGCTGTGTTCATATAGTGCAACAAGCTTTCCCAGCGTCTCCGGAGTCAACCGGTCGAGCAGGATCGTACTTGATGGGCGATTGCCTTCGAATGTCCGGTGTGGCACCAGCCAATCAGGAGTACCCTCTGCCTTTACTTCCTGAGCTGTTTTACCAAAAGCGAGTGCCTCTGCCTGAGCAAACACATTAGCCATAAGCAAATCGTGATGGCGTCCAAGAGGGTTGAGCGGATGAATAAACCCGATTAAGTCACATGGAATGATCTTAGTTCCCTGATGGATCAGTTGGTAGAAAGAATGCTGGCCATTGGTGCCTGGTTCGCCCCAATAGATTGGTCCGGTTTGGATAACCATCTCAGTCCCATCAAGAGTGACATGCTTTCCATTACTCTCCATCGTCAATTGCTGGAGGTAGGCCGGGAAGCGTTTAAGATATTGTTCATATGGAAGAACCGCCACTGTACTGTGACCCTAAGAAATTATTGTACCATATGCCCAGGAGACCCATGAGTACCGGAAGGTTGCTCTTGAAAGGAGCGGTGCGAAAATGCTCATCCATCTGGTGGAAACCATCGAGCATGGATCGGAAATTTTCAGGACCGATGGCGATCATTGTGGAGAGACCAATGGCTGAATCCATTGAGTACCTTCCCCCGACCCAATCCCAAAACTCGAACATATTTACCGTGTCAATACCGAACTTCGCAACTTCCTCAACATTGGTAGAGACTGCTACAAAATGGCTGGCAACAGCAACCTGATTCTTCAAAGACTTGAGGACCCACTCACGGGCAGTGTGTGCATTGGTCATTGTTTCAAGTGTTGTAAATGTTTTCGACGAAATGATAAACAGTGTCTCTTCAGGGTCAAGGTCGTTTGTTGCTTCGGCGAAGTCTGTACCGTCAATGTTGGAGACAAAGCGGAAAGTCAGGTTTCGCTGGCTATAATACCGTAATGCCTCATAAGCCATTACCGGACCCAGATCGGACCCGCCAATGCCGATATTAATAATATTACGGATTGGTTTGCCTGTATGGCCTTTCCATTCTCCACTACGTACACGGTTGGAAAATGCAGCCATCTTGTCCAGCACAACATGGACCTGAGGAACTACGTCCTTTCCATCAACTTCGATAGATTGTCCTTTGGGTGCACGTAAGGCAACATGCAGGACTGCCCGTTTCTCAGTGACATTGATCTTCTCTCCATCAAACATGGCATTGATATGATCTCTCAGGCCCGACTCCTCGGTCAACTTCAAGAGGAGACTAAGCGTCTCATCAGTTATGAGGTGCTTAGAATAATCAAAATAGATTCCGACGGCTTCGACCGCCATACGCTCACCGCGCGTAACGTCGTCTGCAAAGAGTTTCCTGAGATGAAGTTGCCGAACCTTTGAGGAATGTGCTTCCAGGGACGTCCACGCCGGAAGTGCAGTTACTGAAGTGTTTCTGTTTTTCATCTTTATATCCTTTCAATTTTATCACTATACTCTCCACGGCGGGCAAATAAGTTGCAATATGCACGATGATACAGTGCCTTTTGTGCAGCTGACACATTGGCTTCCTCACCATGCCAGATCTCCAGCGCCGGTTGCTGTATGGCGCGGGCAAACGAAAATGCCAGCGCCCACGGTAATCGCGACTTAAATCTGACATTCATTGCATTCAAACGAGCCGACGCTAATTCACCGGATTGACCACCAGATAAAAAGGCAATCCCCGGAACCGCCGCAGGGACTGCCCGCAAAAGACACTCTACGGTTATATCGGCTACTGCATCCACTGATTCCTGTTTAGGACAGGTTAATCCAGGAAGCACCATATTGGGTTTCAGGATCATACCTTCAAGTGTTATCCGCTGCAAATAAAGCTGTCTGAAAACAGTTCGCAAGACTTCCTCTGTAACTTCGAAGCAATGCTCAAGTGTATGCTCACCTATCATGAGCACCTCCGGCTCCACTATAGGTACCAGTCCTGCTTCCTGGCACAATCCTGCATACCTGGCTAAAGCGTTTGCGTTAGCCTCTATGCAACCTCGGCTGGGAATACCATTTCCTATGGTGATCACCGCCCGCCACTTGGCAAAACGGGCACCCATTTGAAAATATTCGCGCAGGCGGTCCCGCAATCCATCGAGGCCCTCAGTTATTTTCTCTCCATTGTGACCGGCCAGGTCCTTTGCGCCAATATCAACTTTTATTCCGGGGACGATTCCCAAATCGGTGATAGCTTTAATAAATAAAGTCCCATCTTTTTTCTTCTGCCTTATCGTTTCGTCGTAGAGGATAAGACCATTAATACATTCACCCAGACCGGGTGTTGTTATAATCATTTCCCGATAGGAACGCCGGAATTCCTCCGTTTGAGGGATCCCTGCCGCTGCAAATCTTTTATTGCATGTTGGATTACTTTCATCCATAGCCAACAGGCCTTTGTCGTTGGCAACCAATGACTTTGCAGTTGCTATAATCTCTTTTAAATTCATCTTTTATATCTCCCTGATTTTATCAATACTTAATTCCTTACGCGTGCGTGCCAGGCGGTTATCAAACCGTGTTTTGTCGTGCGGAGACTCAATGGTGCGTTCGGCCAATTCGGTGATCCATTGCGCTTGTTCACGAAGTACCTGTCTCCGGCCCGGACTTGCCGTCAGACTCGCTATTGTTTGAATTGAGCCAAGCATCTGTATCATTATGGCAACATTACCGTTAGCGCTTCCCCGAATTTGATCAAAAGATTCGGCTACCAGACTTGCGAAGGTCGGTCCGATGGCGATAATCCTCAGTTCTCCATCCTCATAGCGGCACGATGAAGGAATGCCCCGACTGGCCAGTCGTGCCAGAATCGCCGTTAGATAATTCAGGCACATCACAGCCGTTGTGGTGTCGTTGATACCTGGGGAGAGCGCTCGCAATGCCATATCAACGATCTGCCTGATACCGAAAGCACAGTCCTGATGCACAGTGCGGTGCCGATCAATACTATAGGCCGACTGCAGGTCTGCTATGATATCTTTTTCGAGCGGGCCCTCCAGAGTGAGTGAGGCGAGGGTTTCGTTTTGTACCACAAAATGGCCAATGCCTATTTCCATCCGCACGACGGTCTTATGCTTCCGCGCTAAACTCAAAAGCGCTGCATTATCCACGCTTTGGATGTAACCATTCCTCCTTGCGGGAACGGCCTGCCAGGTTCGCTCTGTCAGGTTGAGCCCGGTCTGATCCTCCTGACTATCTATCGACTCATGGTCGATTTTCTCCGGAAAAAGCAGGTCGATGGCCGTTATGGTTTCATCGGCCACCGTGGCAATAATACTCGAAGCCTGAATCGAAGAAGCTATGTGATGAATGAAGAAAATGAGAACGCCTATGCCACTCATCGCTAGCACCATGGAGAAAAAAACAGCCAGGCTAGGTACAAACCCACCCTCATCGACACTGCGAATGGTACGCAATACTATCAGGCAATAGGCGAAAACACCGCTGAATACGCCCAGTAAGACCTGTGTAACGCGGTCACCCATGAAGTTTCTCAGGATACGCGAGGTGTATTGGCTCGAGGCCAGCACCAAAGCCACCAGAGTCATCGAAAACGTGACCCCCACAACGGTCATCATCGAGCCGGCAATAGTGGACAACATCTCACGCGAGCCTTCTGCACTGGCACCAAACAGATGAGGCCAGCGAGTCAGCCATTGGGTGTTCGAGATGGAATGCACTTGAACCAATGCCATCGCGACAGCGATGCTGAATGCAAGAATCAGCGAAGGCACAAGCCAAAAGCTTGACTGCAGATTGCTCAAGAGTTGTTTTAGCTTACTCATTGGTTATCTCAATTTCCAGTTAAGAACGCAGAGACTCCTCTTTTGAGGAATCCCTGCCTCTTCAAATCTCTTATAGCAGGTTGGATTACTTTCATCGATCGCTATAAGAAATTCGCTATCTCTTCATCTCTTTTTCAAGAGCCCCCACTTTCGCAAGGCGTCTTTTGAATTTTTCATCTCCCATGAAATAAGCGTTGAGAAACGTCCTGACTAAATCCCATGACAGCGAATATCCTGTGACTCGTCCACCAAGGCACATTACATTCATATCATCATCCTCCACTCCCTGATGAGCAGAGAAGGAATCCGTGATTAATGCAGCACGCACGCCATGCACTTTATTGGCTGCAACGCAAGCTCCTACCCCACTGCCACAGATAGCCAGGCCTCTTTCGATATCACCCCTCGACACTGCTATGGCAAGAGGTACCACAAAATCCGGATAATCATCATCTATAACCAGCTCATCCGCGCCGAAGTCTTCTACCTCATAACCAGCTGCTTTAAGTGCCTTGATAAGCTGAACTTTTAATTCAAACCCACCATGGTCCGCTGCAATACCAATGTGCTTTATTTCACTTTCAGCGTTTTCTTTTCTATTTTTTTGTTTTGATTCCATTTCCAGTTTCGAATTTCTGGCAGATCCTCGCCGTGTTTATCAATGTATAGTTTATGTTCTATGAGCTTATCCTGCATCATTTGTTTCAGATAGGCCCCATTGGTGCCCAGATGAGGCAGTCGGTCAACAACGTCCTGTACCAGGTGGAACCGGTCAATTTTGTTTTGCACCCGGATGTCGAAAGGCGTGGTAATCGTTCCTTCTTCGACATAACCTCTGACATGAATATTCCTGTTAGTGCGGCGGTATGTCAAGCGATGAACCAGCCATGGATATCCATGGAATCCAAAAATTATATGTTTGTCTTTTGTGAAGAGCGAATCGAAATCCGTTTCATTAAGTCCATGAGGGTGTTCACTTGCCGACTGCAGCTTCATCAAATCCACGACATTAATGACCCTGATTTTCAAATCGGGCAAATTCTTATGCAGTATAGAAACGGCTGCCAGTATTTCCAATGTAGGGGTATCTCCGCAGCAGCCCATTACCACATCCGGCTCGGCATCCTGGTCGTTACTTGCCCATTTCCAGATACCAATTCCTTCCGTACAATGAACAACTGCCTCTTCCATTGTCAGCCATTGAGGCAGCGGATGTTTTCCTGCGACTACCACGTTTACATACTGCCGGCTGCGAAGGCAATGGTCAATGACCGACAACAGACAATTGGCATCAGGAGGCAGATAAGCACGAACGATATCAGCTTTCTTATTTATTACATGGTCGAGGAAACCCGGATCCTGATGTGTGAATCCGTTGTGGTCCTGTTGCCAGACATGGGAGGCAAGCAGATAATTCAGGGATGCTATTTTTCGTCGCCACGGCAATTCATTGGTTACTTTCAGCCATTTGGCGTGCTGGCTGAACATCGAGTCAACGATGCGAATGAAAGCCTCATAGCTGTTAAAAATCCCATGCCGCCCGGTTAGAAGATATCCTTCCAACCAACCTTCGCACTGGTTCTCACTAAGCATCGAGTCCAATACGCGTCCGGAGGGCGCTAGAAATTCATCATTCTTCACTACTTCCGAATCCCACTGACGATTGGTTACTTCAAAGACAGCGCCAAGGAGATTTGAGATCGTTTCATCGGGACCAAATACACGGAAATTACGCTGATCCTGATTCAGTTTTTCCACGTCACGCAGGAACCTGCCCAGTACGAGTGTATCTTGTCCGTTAATAGCACCGGGAGAAGGCACCTTGAGTGCATGGTCATGGAAATCAGGCATGCGTAGGTCACGTAGCAGAATACCGCCGTTGGTATGCGGATTGGCGCCCATCCTCCGGTCGCCTTTAGGTGCCAAATCAGCCAGTTCGGGGATGAGCGTACCATTCTCATCAAACAGTTCTTCCGCTTTGTAACTCTTCATCCAGCTTTCAAGTTGTTTTAGATGATCTGGATGTTCGGGATCTACCAGGATCGGTACCTGGTGCGACCTGAATGTGCCTTCTACCGGCAGTCCATCGACGATTTTCGGTCCCGTCCAGCCTTTAAGTGATCGCAGGACAATCATGGGCCAGCGTGGCCGGGTGGTATCATTCTTTTTCCTTGCATTACTTTGGATTTGCCGGATATCCTCGATGACCTTTTCCAAAACGCCAGCCATGAGTTGATGCATTTTTTCCGGATCATCCCCTTCCACAAAGTAAGGTGTCCATCCGCAGCCATGGAAAAATTGTTCCAACTCCTCATGCTCAATGCGGGCCAGTACTGTCGGGTTGCTGATCTTGTATCCGTTAAGATGAAGTATTGGCAAAACGGCACCGTCGGTGACCGGATCAAGAAACTTGTTTGACTGCCAGGCAGTGGCAAGGGAGGCTGTTTCTGCTTCACCATCACCTATTACGCATGCAACTATCAATTCCGGGTTGTCGAAGGCAGCACCAAATGCATGGCTGAGCGAATAGCCCAGTTCACCACCTTCGTGAATCGACCCTGGAGTTGTAGGCGCTACATGACTGGAAATCCCTCCCGGAAAAGAGAATTGTTTGAACAGTTTTTTCAGCCCGGCTTCGTCCTGAGTAACATTAGGATAAACTTCGCTCCATGTGCCCTCGAGGTAAACGTTGCCTACAATAGCAGGCCCCCCGTGACCGGGACCGGCAATGTAGAACATGTCCAGATCATACTTTTTTATAACCCTGTTCAAATGAACATATATAAAATTCTGGCCGGGTGTTGTACCCCAGTGTCCTACCACAATTGGTTTCACGTGCGACATTTTCAGCGGCTCCTTAAGCAGCGGGTTATCGTAGAGATAAATCTGCCCGACTGACAGATAGTTGGCAGCACGCCAGTAAGCATTAATCTTTCGAAGCAGATCTGCCGTTAATGGTTTATCCTTTTTATCCTTCTTTTCCTTTTTGGGAACAATGTTCTCACTGAACCCTTCTCTTACTTCCTTAACTATTTTCTTTTCAGATACTTTGCTTGTTTTCATTGTCTTAATTTATTTATAGCCTGGTCTTCAAACCAATATCCCTGTCGATTGTAATGCTGATGCAACTTTGTTTCATAATCCCGTGTTAACAGAGTCTTCTCCGTGTACTCGGGTGACTGCTTAATATTATCACGGGTAAGATTAACAAAGACCTTTGACTCGCTCCAACTTACGCGCTCGATCCATTTCGGAGAAACCAGAACCTTTTTCCCCGGCCACCAATTCTTTGTATCGATTATTAGATATCGAATTGCCCACGCCTCATCATCAATGATAAAATCTTCAACATGGCCAATATCATCATCTTTGGCCTGTATCTGATAGTCGCTAACATTGTAAGTACTGCGTAAATGAGGATCCCAATCTTTCTTATCCTGGATTGATGCTCCCCATTTTTCACGATCACGGATAATGTATGGATAAGCTCCCCACATGTATGGGCCTCCCCAATACATCGGATATCCATAATATCCGTAGAAATCCATCTCGAATTGGTGCGAGACTGGCTTGTCACTATCCAATGACGGACTGTCCTCAATTTGTTTTTTTGTCAAATTAATACCGATTTTTTCTTTTTCTTTATTTATCGAATCCAACGCATATGGAGAAATTAACACCTGGTTGCCTGTAAGCCAGTTGCCAGTATCGGCAACTAGATAACGAATAGCCCAATGTTTGTCATCGAAATAGAATTCTTTGACTTTGCCAATTTCACCATCTTTACTGTCTAATTTGTACCCTTTTAGGGATTTTGCTTTAATTAACATGGCTGTTTTCCTTTCATTAATTAATATTTATTAATTCATTGACTGTTTTAGCTATCATCCATTCCTCGTCGGTGTGAATGACATGTACAGCAACATTTTTTTTCTTTTTTGATATAATCCGGGCGTTTTTTCTGTTTTGTTTCTCATCGAGTCCGATCCCAAGAAATTCCAAACCCTCACAAATCCTTGATCGTACCAGAGGGCAATTTTCTCCGATACCCCCGGCAAAAACAAGTGTATCGAGGCCTCCAAGTGCAGCAGCGAAAGAACCTATCCATTTCTTTGCCTGGTAGCAAAATAATGCAACGGCTTCTGCAGCCCGGATATCATCGGATTCCTTATCAAGCAAATCGCGCATATCGGAACTGGTTTCAGAAATACCGAGGAGACCTGATTCATGATTGATCAGATTATTAAACTGTTTTGGTGTAAGATTCTCTGACTTAATCATGTACCAGGCTACACCCGGATCCAAATCACCAGGCCGGGTGCCCATAATCATTCCACCGGCAGGTGTGAATCCCATACTTGTATCAACACTCTTGCCTTTGTGAACGGCTGCCAGACTCGCTCCGTTTCCAAGATGGGCCAATATCACCCGGCCATTGGCAACTCTCTTCCCAGCTACCCGTATGAGTTCTTCGATGAGATAGGCATATGATAATCCATGGAAACCATATCGTTGGATTCCAATCTTGTCAAACCGTCTGGGAATAGGAAGCAATTTTGCCACCCGTGGCATTGTGCGATGAAACGCTGTGTCAAAACAAGCCACCTGTTTCAAATTTGGATAACGGTGGATGAAAACCTCAATCAATTCAATCTCTGCAGGCAGATGATCTGAATCATATGCGATAATATGATGCAGTTCATCCAACAATTCATTAGTGATTAGTTCAGGATCAGTATGTTTCATTCCGAAAACTACACGATGTCCTACCCCACTTATCAAAGAAAAATCAATTTGCTTTTCAAGCCAGTCAATCAGGAAATTTGCCACCGATTTATGATCTGAGACTTTAATCCGAATATTGCCTTTCTTATTCTTTATCAGGTTGTTAAAATCAAGACTAGTACCTTTTAACCCAATCCGGTCAACCTTTCCATATAGAATTCGTTCTAACGTCCCATCAATGCGATACATAGCAAATTTGATGCTCGACGAACCACTGTTGATGGCCAGAACGCTTACATCAGTTGTTTTTATTGATAACTTATTTTTCATTCTATATCCTCTTTAGAAAGGTGTGTAAAGTATCGTTATCTTAATGCCCGCGGGGACTTTCCTGACCGCCAATGTTCTTCAATCTGTTCAAGGCTTTTACCTTTGGTCTCAGGTACCAGCTTATAAAAAAAGAACCATGCGGCGATAGCTATTACTCCATAAAGCCAAAAAGTTAATGCATGCCCTAAAAGTGAGACTAAGCTCAGAAAGGTAACCGCTACAATAAGATTCATAGCCCAATTAGTAACTGTTACTGCGCTCATAGCCGCACCACGAACCTTCAGAGGGTAAATCTCAGAAATTAAGAGCCAGAAAATAGGCCCAAGCCCAAAAGCAAAACAAGCGACATAGATACCCAGACCTCCAATAGCAACATAACTTTTAAAGCTTGCTAACTGCGGAAATTGAAAAGCAGCGCCAAGGATCGCCAGGCCAATAACCTGGCCGGCAACACCGGCTAATAATAAAGGCCTTCTTCCGACCCTGTCGAGCAGGAAGATGGCCAGCACATGAAAGCACCACATAACCCCTGCGAGTCCGGCGCCAGCCAGTATCGCGGGACCTGCGCCATTAATGCCGGCAAACTTAAAAATAGTCGGAGAGTAATAGATTACCGTATTAATGCCTGTTATCTGCTGAAATATTGCCAACCCTAATCCGACAATCAGGGGCATCTTTAGTGAATGCTGTAATAATCCTTTAATACCCCCCTTGCCCTGCTTTTCCATGCTTTTTTGGATATCCGTAATTTCCGGCTTTACATCAGCTTCGGTTCTTACACGCTGTAAAACCTTCTTTGCCTGTTGCACTTTTGATTTACTGACCAGCCAACGGGGACTATCAGGCAAAAACCACATGCCAATGACAAGACCGATAGATGGTATCGCCGCAAGACCAAACATATATCGCCACCCCTTGCTGCCGGCGAAGGCATAGTCAACCAGATAGGCAATTACAATTCCTGTGGTAATTGCAAGCATGTTAACCGCTACCAATGACCCGCGAACCTTTGTTGGTACCAATTCGCCTATATACATGGGGGAAATAAATGACGCAATACCAATAGCGATTCCACTAATCAACCTGCCGGTAATTAACAAGGTAACTGAAGGGGCAAAAGCAGTGCCAATGGCACTGATAGTGAAAATAATGCCCGAGAGTATTATCATTTTACGCCGTCCGTAGCGATTGGTAAGTGCACCGCCAATTACTGCACCAACGATTGCGCCCACTAAAACGGAACTAACAACTATTTCCTCCATGGTGGCAGAAAGAGAAAACTGCTTTTTAATGAATAGTATGGCACCGGAGATCACCCCGGTATCATAACCAAAGAGCAGGCCACCAAGAGCAGCAACCCCCACTGCAAAATAGACATAGGGTTTCACCTCTGACTTAGTTTTGTTTTTATTTTTCACTGATTCATTTTCTTTTTTGACTTAATTCATTATTTGTGCGCCTCTTTTTACCTGATACAAACCAGGCATGATGCAAATGGCAGACATGATTTATTTCTTTAAAACTTTCATTAATGATTTTACCGAACCTTCACTTTCAAGAATTACTTTGCTTTTATTTACCATATTATTATCTGATTCAATTTTGAAAGTGAGATGGAGATTGTAACGTACTTTGTTACCTCTTGTAAGCAAATCCCAAAGCGTTTTACTCACTTCTTTAAAAGAAATTGTTAGAGGGATTGTAAGATTGCTAACACTTTTTGCATGAATATCAGTAAAACCAGAAATTGATCCTTTAATCCATTGATTGTCTTCGATGGAAACCTCATAAGCTATGCTGTCAGCTTTGAACGAAAATGCATTTTTATTATTTATTGAAACGAGCAACTGAACGACCGCTCTGGAGAAATTAATTGAATCTATATCGAAATGTTCTGCTTTTACTTCCGGAATATAGAACCTCGGAATTAACCTTTTAATATCAATATTAAATTTCTTTTTAAAGAAAATATCTGTAAAGAAAGAGCCATGAAAATGAAATTCAATGGAATCAACATTTTCCCGCCTGTTTGCTTTTATGACTGAAGAAAGTGAGTCATTGAAAATTGTTATTGGGAGCGAAATCAGGCTGCTGGTATTTCTTTTCAATGAAATTGATTTTTTGTAGTGATCTTTAAGTATCTCAATATCATTGATAAAAATCGTGTATTGAAAACTATCTATTGTAAATGACAGTGGAAGTTGATTTTTGATATCCGCTTTTACCATCATTTCTGTTTTCTGAGAAGTAAGTGAAGTAATTTCTAACTCAGACAACTCCAGACGTGGTAACAAAAATGTTTTATTAGGGTCCTTATCATGTACATAGTTCCAATATCGCCAGATAAAAAACGAAGCAATTATGGCTATGAACAAAAATAAAAGTGTTAAAATAATTTTCTTTACCATATAATGAATTTTAATTTTATTTGGTTTTTCCTTTCGTTTCCGATTGTCACTATTCTCAGCCTGTCCGCCCGGGTTTAATTCTTTATTTGTATTACAATCTTAAGCTGATACATGCTCCTTTTCCTGAGAAGCTGCGACACGAATGATAAAGTCGTTTCCTTCCCAATGATCAGCATCTTTCCAGTAGAAAGTGAATTTGATATTTTTCCCTGCCGGAAGCGTTTTGGTCGTTAGATCTGCAATGTGAATTCTTAGCCCGACGTCATGTGTTGTTACTTCACTAAATGTATTCCAGTCATCTGCGCTCCAGCGAACTAGTGCTGGTGTCATTGTCTCTATACGCAAGTTTTTACCCGCAGGCATTGAGCGAATCTTGTGGTTAAACCTCCAGACCATACGAGGGGATATGGTTTTCTCAATCAGGTATCGTTTTACTGTCTGTGGCGGCAGATCGAAAATCCGCTCGTCGAGCAATGAGCATCGCAGCTTGAGGTACTCGGCATGCGCCCATACAAGCGGCATAGCCGAACCAGAAGGCCTGCCAAAAAACAGTTTGTGTTCAGCTATATCCGATGAATCCCACACCTGTTCAGGTATCATTCCGCCTTCATTGGCAAAAGATTCCAATTCACTAAGGAGTTGTTTCGCATTTTCTAATTGTCCAGCCGCTAGTTCGAAGTGTGCCCTCTCACCTGTGAGCAGAGGCCATCCGCGGCCAATCCCTGTTCCGTCGAAAGGTGTACCATCCAAATGTTCTCCATAGCCATCGTCGTTATAACGATGCCAGGTTGCACCCGATGGTGTTTCCACCTTGAGAAGCGCATCGATGACTTTTACTGTATCGCGAAGACGAGGATCGTTGGCATCACGAACACCAAAACGCACAAGGGCAAGGGCATCTGGACTCACCAGGTGACTGGCGAGTCGTGTATCTTCAGCTGCGTGAACATTTTTTACGTGTACATTATTTTGTAACTGTTTCACACCTGAACCTGTCTTAACCGGGTCAATACGGATATAATACCCTTCAACGTTAAACCTCCGGCACCAGTCCGAACCAGACATATACATCCAGCGGTCGATAGAGGTGTACCAGACATCTGCGATTTCGCGTAGATAGGTTGCAATGGATGTTTCGTGATTCAGATCTGCCATATCAGCCGCAACCAGGAGTGCGGCAATTTCTGCTCCGACTGTGAATGGCGAATATCCCGGATCTTCTTCCCATCGATCCTGTGGACTCACGGGTCCATTGCGGGCCAGGTATTCCGCGGCCTTCAGTACCATCGGCCAAAACAGGACCACATCTTCCTCAGTTAATGCCTTTTTGCGATGGGCTAAATCTACCAGGAGAATAGGCAATGCAGTCTCGTCCATTTGAATTCCGTTCCAATAGGGCGAGCCATCCAGCCACATATTCTGCGACCAGTGTCCGTCCGATTGCTGAGTTTTCTGTAAAAAAGAGAGAACCCTGTGGGCTTCCTTATGGGCTCCGGCAGCAAGAAGACCTCCTGCTGCTTCCACCATATCGCGCGACCAGACGAGATGGTAACCGCCAATATCATTGTCGCCTTTGCTGAATCCCCATGGGAAAGAGAGGCTGGCTATGAGACCACCAGGAGCAGTTTTGGATTCATGGGTGAGCAGTACAAACAAGCTGATCCTGGATAGATCGCCAGAACTGAGTGCAGCCTTTTTAAGCCATTTATGATCATCCATCCATCCCTGCCAACCGGAAATGTAGTCGTTCATTATCTTGTCAAAACCATAGTTGAGGCTTTTTATGGCATTCCCTGCCGCTTCGTCAGGACTAACGCCAAAACCTATCGCCAGTACGAAGTTTCCCTGCGATTTCAAAAGATCTATCCCGGCAGTCAATGCAACATTACCGTTGTCAGCCCGTTGGTATTCCCATGTCATCTTCTTATTGGCCTTCAAATCCTGCCAACCATCAGAGGAACCGACATAGCCGACAGATCTCTTTGTCCAGGGAACCGAACATGCCAGGGCTAAGGTCTTTCCGTCGCGTTGTGCAAAGATCAAGGGTTTGCCCTCAAAATCTCCGATCCAGGCAGTGTTGCCGCTTCCCTGGTTTCCTACATGAGGTGCAAGTATAACGTTAAGGAGATAATCGGAAAGCGATCCCTTTAACGCGTCAAATTGAACCTTTTGTAATACCGTGTCACGGTATGGATCAGTCACAATTTGCTTTTCAATACGGTAGCGACCATCCCGAGAGGAGTTGACTAAGCGATATGCCGGAACTCCGTCGGCCATCAGGTGAACTTCTGATGTAGTGTCACGTTTCTCTTCTGAGAAGAAATCAATCCCATCTGTAATTATCAGACCCATATCGCGTATGCAAGCCTGATCCAGGCTGGGGTAATAAATCTCGCTGAAGATTCCCTGGTTTAGTGTGAACCAGACACGGCTTTTGTTACTGAGAGCCGTACCAACGCCGGTTTTAGCGCTGGAAGTCCAACGGGCCGGCATTCCTGGAGCACCTGGCGCATTTTGATTGGTTGTTTGCATCATATCTCTTTCCTAAATTCATAACATGCTTCAATGTACAATCTCTGATAATAGTTCTTTTCTATGTAGATGATAATCAGAAAGTTTATTTATGCCAGCTTTGTTTTTATCAAACTTCTAAATCTTTAATCCAAGTAAAGACAGTTCCGAACGTGTGGATTTGTAGTCAGTATGAAAAATACTTCGAATACCTAAATCCCGGGCAACGTCGACGAACATCTGCGTATTTTCAATATACACAACTTGTTCGGCTGGCACCTGAGCTATATCGAGCGCAATCCGGAAAATATCGGCATCTGGTTTTCGAAAATGTACAAAACATGAAGAAATGTAAAAGTCCACGAACTGATTCAAATTAAATTTCTTAATCCTGTGTTCATTCAATTCATGGGCTTCATTGTTGACTACTGCGATTTTCAGACAGTTTTGTTCTTTCAGCTTATGTATAAATTCAATCATCTCTGTGAAAGGAGTCGATTGTTCAAACATAAACTCCTTAAACTGATCATGTGTAAATGAACGCTTCTGATAAAATACCACCCTGTTGAGATATTCTTTAAGCGTTAGTTTTCCTTCTTCATAAGTGACGAAGGTGAGATGGTGCCTGTCTTCCAATTCGATTAAATTCAAATTGAATTTTTCAGCAGCCAGTCTGCGTGACTCATGACCCCATCCATTTGTTAGTATTACTCCGCCTATATCTAAAAATAATGTTGTAATCGGGATTGTTTTTTTCATTTTTTCACATTTTTTTCAATTAATTCAGTTGGCAAAGGCCAATGATGGCCGGGATTAAATAGTGCATTAGCTTCTTCGGGTCCCCATGTCCCGGCAGCATAATTTGGAAAATCGACCGGTGGATGACCTGGCCAGGCATCAAGGATTGGCATAATTATTTGCCAGGCAGCCTCAACCTGATCAGCCCGCATAAAGAGAGTTGCATCGTTGTTCATCACATCCCAGAGTAATGTTTCATAAGCATCAGGGATAGGTAATGAAAAGCTTTCCTGATAATTGAAACGCATAGTCACAGGCTGCAGCAATAACTTTGTACCTGGTTGCTTTGCCTGAAACCTTAGGACAATACCTTCATCAGGCTGAATAGACAAGATGATACATGATGATTGCCAGTCAAATGTTGCGTCAGAGGGAAAGGATTTATGGGGCACTGCACGGAATTGTATCGTAACTTCCGAAACCTGACGTGGAAGGCGTTTTCCTGTCCGAAGATAAAAAGGCACATCCTGCCAGCGCCAGTTATCCACAAACAGCTTTAATGCAACAAATGTCTCTGTAGTCGAATCCTTTGATACTTTACATTCTTCGCGATATCCACATGCTTCTTTACCTTCTATGTAACCCTCTCCATATTGTCCCCTTACTACTGAATTATGCACCATCTCGCGTGGTATTGGTCTGATAGCATGCAGAACATCTACTTTCTTGTTACGTATCTCATCAGCATCAAATGAGACCATCGGCTCCATAGCAACCAGACAAAGCAATTGCATCAGGTGATTTTGTACCATATCTCTTAATGCTCCGGCTTTCTCGTAGTACTCTCCACGGTGTTCAACGCCTAAATCCTCTGCCACTGTAATAGTTACATAATCAACATACCTCCTGTTCCAAATAGGTTCAAAGAGAGGATTGGCGAAACGGAATGCCAGAATATTCTGCACGGTTTCTTTACCGAGATAATGATCTATTCTGAAGATCTGAGATTCATTAAAACTATCGGTAAGTATCTTATTTAACTTTAAAGTTGATACAAGGTCATGGCCGATTGGCTTTTCTACCACAATCCTTGCCCCTTCCCGATCGTCTGCCAATCCGGCAATTTTAAGATGTTTTGGAATTTCTCCAAACATTACCGGAGGTGTAGCCATATAAAAAATAATCTGGGGTTTAATATTCCACTCTTTTTCCAGTTTTGAGCATTGCTCTTTTAGTATGGTATAAATGCCTGGTTTTGTAAAGTCTCCCTGTTTATAATAAATATGTTTGGTAAACTTTGACCAAACATTCTCGCTGACCTTACCTTTTCGTGAAAACTTTTCAATTCCTTCACGGAAGTGTTTATGCAATTCTGCATCACTGAGTTTTATCCTGTCAAGGGCGATAATTGAAAAATCAGCAGGCATATTAGAATCCTGAAACAAATCAAAAAGAGATGGAACCAGTTTTCTCCAGGTCAGATCTCCTGATCCTCCAAATATGGCAAATACCGTTGGTTTAAGCTTTACATTTGTTTTCATTTTGATCCTTTTAGCCATTCAGTGTGATATGTTCCTTTTTCATCAATGCGTTCATACGTATGAGCGCCAAAATAGTCGCGTTGTGCCTGAATTAGATTGGCTGGCAACCATGCACTGCTAAAAGCGTCAATATACCCGAGAGAAGCCATAATACCAGGAACCGGAATACCCATGGTACATGCCTGGCATACGATCTGACGAAGATCTTCCAGGTTCTCCATGATCTTTTTAGAGAGATCAGGGTCAAGCAATAAATTTAGCAAATCATGTTTTGCATGAAAAGCTGCCTTAATGTCTTCCAGTATGGCAGCACGAATGATACAACCACCCCTCCATATACCTGCTATCGCTTCAGGATCGAGATGATATCCGTACTTATCTGATGCTGCTGCCAGCAAAGCAAACCCCTGAGCATATGTTGTAAGCATTGACACGTAAAGAGCTTTGCGCAGTTGTATAACGAACTTTTCAGGATCGCCTGTTAAAGTTTATTTCAGGGTGCTTATAAATTTTGCCTGCTGATTCGCGCTGTTCTTCAAATACGGATAAGTCGCGCATAGCAACTGCGATATCAATTGTCGGGACAGGTACCTGCAACTCCATGGCGCTTTGTGAAGTCCACATCCCGGTGCCTTTTTGCCGGGCTACATCGAGTATTTCATCAATCATTCGTTTGCCTGTTTTGTCATCTTCCTTGCCAAAGATATTTCCTGTAATTTCCATAAGGAAACCATTAAGCTCTCCATTATTCCATTCGCTGTAAATGCTTTGAAGTTTATCCTCTGAAAAACCGAGCACCAGTTTCATAAATGCGTAAGTCTCGGAAATAAGCTGCATCACACCATATTCAATTCCGTTATGCACCATCTTTACAAAATGACCTGCTGACGAAGGTCCCAGATATGTAACACAGGGTTCTCCATTCACTTTTGCTGCATACAGCTTCAAGAACAGGTTTCACCCTGTCATAAGCTTCTTTCAGTCCCCCGGGCATAATACTTGCGCCATGCCTGGCCCCTTCCTCTCCTCCTGATATCCCCATCCCCATATAAAGTATTCCTTTTTCTTTTAACCTGACTGTCCGCAGATTGGTATCTTTAAAATACGAATTGCCTGAATCAATTATGAGATCTTCCTTCTGAAGATGGGCCAACAATTCATTTATGACTGAATCTACGGGTGCTCCTGCAGGAACAAGTAATATTATTGCACGGGGTTTACGAAGGATTGAAATAAACTCCTGAAGATTATCCGTGCAATGAATATTTCTTTTATCTGCTTCCTGTTTTAATGCCACCACCTTGGACGAATCTTTGTCATAACCGGCCACAGAGAAACCGTGATCTGCCATATTTAATAAAAGATTACGCCCCATGACGCCTAAGCCTATCATTCCAATCTCATATTGCTGTTTTTTATCTGTATCTGTCATAATTACACCTCCTTAATATTACTTTTAATACTTTATGCACATGAACCCTGGTTTATCTTTTTATGTTTTTTTAAAGCATATGATTATCATCGGATATTGAAGTATTTTTCTCACAACCAACCTCCTGCAAAACCCGCTCGTTGCAGACCGTTTATGATATAAGGACAGTTTCGCATCAGTCTCCATAAAAAGCCTGTTTTATAATTCTCAATCATAGCAATGATCGGTCCCTGATTAATCCCATAATGCCAGGGAGAAACCCAGCCATATGGATTTGTGGATTTATGCGGGTAAGATGGATTAAATGTAGCTTTAAAGCCATATGGGTTACCCACTTTCAACTTGACATCATTTTCCATATAGTCAATTGCGGGCAATACAATCTCAGGTGCGAACGGTAGTGAGGCTATAACAGCCCATGGCGCAATGGTTCCGTCGTCAGGGCCATACGGCACGCCACGTCCCTTATAATCGAAGTATCGGTGCTTCTTACCATTCACACTAAGTGTACGAGGACCGGGGCCATCACTTGCGGTTATTCCCCAACAGTTCCAGCTATAACCTGAAAATCCATTTGGATTTTCAATCGCATACCTCTGTTGGACATAGGTTGCACGCCGGCTATTTTCGAAATAATCGATGCCTTTGTTGTGCATGTAGGCATCCTGAATACCTCGAAAATCTACCCAGATGTGTGACATCTGATGTATGAACAATGGTCCGGCATAAAGATATTCATATCCATAACTATTTATCCACTCATAGGTTGACGTCCACACTGTATAACTATTCTCCTGCAGTGGATATGTGGGCGAGCCCAAACCGAGTATATATAGTATTAATGCCTCATCATAGCCCTTCCATCGGAATCTTAAAAATCCTCTTTCCGGTTTCCATCCATGTGTAACAGTTGGACCATTGTTTTGAGCCCATTGCCAATCAGCCCGTCTAAAAAGTGCATCTGCAATTTTCCGGATTTCCTTCTCTATTACATCATCTGCATCAAAGTAAACACCTGCTGTCAAAATGCCTGCAAACAGAATTGCACTATCAATAGTAGACAGTTCGCATTTCCATGAACGCCGGCCGGTCTGCATATCGAGGAAATGATAATAAAAACCACGGTAGCCAGTGGCATCAGGTTCCGGTCCCTGATGACTGTTCCAGAAGAACCGTAGTGTTGTTATCACTTTTTTAATGGCAGTATCGCGAGTGATGAAACCATGTTCAACTGCTATCGGGTAAACTGCCAATGCCATACCGGTAGCGGCAATACTTGAAGGCCAGTCGTGTGCAGTCTTGTCTATCACCAATCCATTTTCGGGATTGGTCTCATATAGAAAGTAATTGAAAGTTTCGTTCTGAAGTCTTTCAAGTTCAGCATCACCTATGAGATTCCTGACGTTCATGATATTATTGTGATTACCCACTGCCTTGTTTGCATGACTGTAACATATTGTTGACAAATATCTTAGTCGCCTGAACTTCCTTCGCCATTCATCATTCCCTGTTCATTATCACATGCTACTATTACAGCAACAATGCGATAAAATAATTAATGTTGCCAGGTAATCAGATTTGATTCAAGCGGAACTGAAACCCCGGCGATTTCAGTCAGTGCCCTGGGTGTATAATCAGATGCAGGGCGTTCTGAAGAGGCCAGGGCATTATAATAATATGTGTTGGTTGAACCTTCAGTTTTAGATTCCCTCTTCATCTTTATAATTTCTGGTTTTGCCCCATTCTCTCCATTAGCAAATAGCTCTACCTGAACTAAATCAGGATCAAGGTCACTGAAAAAAACCTGAACATTGAACTTGATACTGATTTTCAACTTTACCAACTTTTATTTCACCAAAATGAAGTGAATACCATTTTTGATTAAGTTTCTGCAGTTTATCCGCTATTTGCTTTCCAATTTTACCATTATCTGCGGTGCGCTCCAGAAATGATTTTGATGCTGGCAGATAGTGCTGCTCAGTGTATTCTCTTACTGTCCTGTCAGCTGAGAACCTGGGTGTGAGCCGTGCCATGCTTTCCCTCATTCTCGATATCCAGCGTGTAGAGATACCTTTTTCATTACGGTTGTAAAATTCAGGTACCACCTGTTGTTCAAGTATATTATAAAGTTGTTCCGCTTCAATGGCGTCGATAGCCGGATCATCACCATGTTCCTTTCCATCTCCAAGTGCCCAGCCAACTTCAGGAGTATAGGCTTCAGCCCACCACCCGTCAAGTTCCGAAAGATTAATGCCTCCATTTACAAGCACCTTCATACCACTGGTACCGCTTGCCTCCCATGGTCGGCGGGGTGTATTTATCCAGACATCGACACCCTGAACGAGATTTTCCGAAATATGCATATCGTAGTCGCTGAGAAATATTACAGGAGGATGCAGACCATTCTTCCGGATAAAACTGATCCATTCCTTTATCAGATTCTGACCTGCCTGATCAGCAGGATGAGCCTTACCTGAAATGATGAGTTGTACCGGGAATTCAGCATTTGTTAACAGCCTTAGCAGACGTTGAGGATCATGCAACAATAAATTCGGCCTTTTGTAGGTTGCAAAACGTCTTGCAAAGCCAATTGTTAAAACATCCGGATCAAATAAATGCTTTGCTCTTTCAATAGTATCCGGGTTATGCCCTGAACCGTCCAATTGCCTCGAAAAATATTCACTGGCAAATTCAATAAGTGACTTGTTTGCTTTTGTACGCATCTCCCAGAGTTTTTCATCGGAAACACGATGGATATCCTTTTCAAGTGTCTTATTCATTCCGAGCCAACGATCCTTGCCACAAGATTCAGTCCAGATGTCATCTGCTTCTTTTGAGTCCCATGTTGGCATGTGCACTCCATTTGTTATATGCCCGACCGGCACTTCATTTGTTGGCCATTTGGGGAACAGTGGTTCAAAGATATGACGGCTAACCTCTCCGTGAAGACGACTAACTCCATTTACTGCTCCACTTCCTCTTATTGCCAGATAAGCCATGTTGAATTTCTCTGACTGATCCCATGGATTCGCACGACCCAGAGCCAGCAATTGCTGTATGTGAAATGCCAAGCTTCTTCTCAGCGTATTCACCCAGATACTGATCAATAAGATTCGGTGAGAAACTGATCAAATCCTGCTGCAACAGCAGTATGTGTTGTGAAAAGATTGCCGGGTCTTGTCGAAGCAAGAGCAATATCAAAGGACTGACCTGTTTTCTCCATAAAATCAGCTGCACGTTCCAAAATTGCAAATGCAGCATGTCCTTCATTGAGATGACACACTTCAGGATGTATATCCAAGAGCCTTCAGCAGACGCCATCCGCCTATTCCCAGCACCATTTCCTGCTTAAGCCGAAGTTCTGGTCCTCCACCATATAATTCACTTGTTATTCCGCGATGGATCGGGAAATTTGCCGCATCATTACTATCTAACAGATAAAGTTTGATTCTCCCAACCTGCACCTGCCATGTCCGTAACCATACAGAATAACCCGGGCAGCTCAATCTCCAATCTTAACCATTCCCCATTTGCATCACGTAATGGAATGACCGGTAATTGTCCCGGATCATTATACGGATATAAGGCCTGCTTGTTCCCATTGTGGTCAATTTCCTGCCGAAAGTATCCTTGCTGATACAGTAAGCCTATACCAACTACAGGTACACCCAGATCGCTGGCTGTTTTTAGCTGATCGCCGGCAACATTTCCCAGTCCTCCGGAATAAATTGGAAGTGCTTCACTTAACATAAATTCCATGCTGAAGTAAGCTACTGCCGTCAGAGGTGATTCCGGGAAAGTTTTTTGAAACCATGCCGGACCGGTTATATCCTCCTCCTTAGATAGTATAAGAGCATCAACTTTTTTCCGGAAAGCAGGATCGGACATTATTTTTTTAAACTTATCTTTTGATACTGTCTGCAGTACTACCCACGGATTATGCGTGGAATCCCATAAGTCGGGTTCGAGCTGATGCCAGATTTCATCTGCTGAATGATTCCAGGAACAACGCATATCAAGAGCAAAGTCAGAAAGTGAATCGAAACCTTCAATACCCGATAAACCGTTATTATGACCTGTTTTATGCTTTTTTATCTCCTTCATGATTTCAAATTCAGAATGCTTTCGATTTAAATTACTGAGTCACAGCTTTAGTGACTATTTCCTGGGCCTCTTTAATTATTTTATGCAAATGATCTGTTCCCTTAAAACTCTCAGCATAGATCTTGTATATATTTTCCGTTCCGGAAGGCCGGGCTGCAAACCAGCCATTATCCGTAATTACCTTTAAGCCTCCGATAGAAGCTCCATTACCCGGGGCATTTGTAAGACATGTTATTATCTTTTCACCAGCCAGTTCAGTAAATTTAACCTGTTCCGGAGAGAGCTTTGCTAACATTTTCTTTTGCTCAGGAGTTGTAGGTGCATCAATACGGTCATAAACAGGATCGCCTAATTTTTTAGTAAGATCACTATAAATATCACCAGGGTCACGACCATTTTTTGCAGTAATTTCAGCTGATAGCAAAGCCAGGATAATTCCATCTTTATCGGTTGTCCATACAGTACCATCAAAACGTAAGAAAGATGCTCCTGCACTCTCTTCTCCTCCAAAGCCCAGCGAGCCATCATATAATCCATCTGCAAACCATTTGAATCCGACAGGTACCTCATAGATTCTCCGATCTAACTCTGCAGCTACTTTATCAATCATCTTACTGCTTACCAATGTTTTACCAACAGCCAGCTTTTGGTTCCACAGGGGTCTGTTCCTGAATAAATAATTAATTGCGACAGAGAGATAATGATTCGGAGGCAAAAGTCCATGACTTTTTGTTACGATCCCATGTCTGTCGTGATCGGTATCGCAGGCAAATGCTATGTCAAAATCGATCTTTTAATTTAATTAAACTTTGCATTGCATAAGGTGAAGACGGATCCATGCGGATCTGGCCATCCCAGTCGACCGTCATAAAGCGGAAAGTTGGATCCACAGCTTTATTGACAACCGTAAGGTTTAACTTATAGCGTTCAGCAATAGGTTCCCAGTAATGAACACCTGCGCCACCCAGCGGATCAACCCCAAGCTTAATATTTGAATTTCGGATTACATCCATATCAATAACCCGGGAAAGATCTGATATGTAATTATTTAAATAATCATGCCTGTGGGTTGTGGATGCTTTGAGAGCTTTATCAAACGGAAGTCTTCTTACACCCTGAAGATTATTTTTCAGAAATTCATTTGCTTTATTTTCAATCCACTGCGTGATAGAAGATTCTGCTCCACCACCATTGGGAGGATTATATTTGAAGCCTCCATCATGAGGCGGGTTATGCGAAGGAGTTATCACTATACCATCAGCAAGCCCTTCACGGCGACCTTTGTTATATATGATAATAGCATGAGAAATAACGGGGTTGGAGTATATTCCTCCTTTCCGGCAATCATAACTTCAATACCATTGGCAGCCAGAACTTCAAGTGAAGTGGCAAAAGCCGGAACAGAAAGTGCATGAGTATCCATTCCAAGAAAAAGCGGACCGGTTATCTTCTTTTGCTGGCGGTACAAACAAATAGCCTGCGTAATTGCAAGAATATGATTTTCGTTAAAAGAATTCTTAAAGGATGAGCCGCGATGTCCGGAGGTTCCAAACAGAACCTGTTGTTCCGGCACCAAAGGATCAGGAACTTCTTCAAAATATGCTGTGATTAGTTTGGGTACATTAACAAGGATAGATGGTTTAGCAGGTTTCCCTGCGTCTGCACTTATTTCCATAATCTCAAATTTTACTTTTCAAAACCCGATAGAGGCTTCAAACATAATACCATCAAATTTTCCTCCAGAACGGATATCAGTGGATTTAAAATTTCTATAAAGCTGGTCGACATACTCTGCTTTCAGCATCAAATTTTTTGTAACAAACCAGCCAATTGAACCAGCCGTACGATTAATTGTTATATCACCCGGAAACAATGGTAATGAAGTCTTTACAGAATTATAACGACCTCCAATCCAGAAATTTTCCGTTTCCCTCGGGAACCTGTAAATAAGATCAATTGCATACTGTTTTGCTTTCCGCATGTCTACTTCAGTAATCATTCTTCCTTTTGCACTTTCATAAGTTCCTGATAACTCCAGACCTTTATATTTAATGAATGGATTTATCATAAAAGTAGTCACCTGCTCGCTGAACATTGGGTTGTATCTTCCTGACCACGCGTTATCCGATGAGGTAGCCGAGGTGTTCTCCATAACAAAGAAATAGCGGGAACCTGTTCTGTCCCCGAAAAATAATGTATTACCCGCAGAGCTTTTATCCACATAAAAGGAGCCTGTTAATCTAATTCTTAAATCATTATTAAACTGCTTGTCGAATCCAAGCTTGCCATGCAATGCAGGAGCATATCTGTTCAATTTGCCCGTAGCAGTGTCGATTACAGAAGAAGAAATAACGGTAGGATTAAGCTCACCATTAGTAATTCCAATCATAGCAATTAAACCGCTTAAAGGATGATAGTAAATTTCGCCTCCAATTTCTGTTGCAAACTCATCCATAATATAATTTTCTATAAAAGGATTGTAAATTGCGTTCCCTCCGTCACTTCTTTGAAAATGCTGATCCCCGTAATCAATTTCATAATCTCCTATCTTAATGGTAAAGCTTTTCATCATGTTATTTATGAAATCACTTTTAAGAAAAGGCAGTTTATCAAATTGAATATATCCTCCTTTCACCCATGTTTCCTCGTGATGCCGGGTAGATAAATACATAGTCAGATTCATCCTGATGCCATCGGCTAATTGGGCATCAATATTCAAATTAGCCATAGCACGGTTGAATCCGTTGGTAAGTGAGATAAGTTGATTGGTGTTTACTCCATTAACATCATAAACAGGTACAGCAGTATTTTGATGTTTCAGTGCCTGGAAATCCTGAGTAAAATTACCTCCTACATTTACACCAAATCCTTTGAAAGGGATTGTGTCATTTTTCGTAGTCTCAAAAATATTTACACCCAACTTATTATTTGGACGAAAATATTGTAATTGTTCGCGTTGAGCATTCAACGCGCCAGAAACGATGCAAAAAAATATAATAAGTTTTACTTTCATTTTTTACATTTTATCTATTTCCCCTTTTTAGTAGGAACAATTAATAGCGGAATCTTTGAATTATGAAGGACTTTTTCGGTGACACTTCCCATTAATACATTTTCCAGCCATTTCCGGCTATGTGATCCTACGACAATAATATCGGCATGCAACTCCCTGGCAGTCTCTAAAATGGAATCAGCAAAATCACCCTCTTTCACAATAGTCTGAATGGTTTTGTCACCAAGGTGTTGTTTTGATTTATCAAGATATTGAAGGGACGCATTTTTCAGTCCATCAATACTATCCAACTTCATGGGACTCATATCTATATAACCGCTAAATCCCATTATTGGCGAATATCCTGATGTGGAATAAAACACCGGATCAGTTATTACGTGAAGCAACGTTACTTCAGCATTCATTGATTTTGCTACTGAAAAACCCACCTCAGCCACTTTTTGGGCAGTTGGATTATAATCAAGTGCTATTAATACCTTACTTAATTTTTCTTTCTTCATGTTCGTCATATTTTTATATAAAAATCTGGTATCTGATATTAATCACAGAAACCAATAATGTGAGTTTCAAGTTCTCACAGGATCACTTTTTTCTCCTGGCGAATAAATAACCAAGCAGGATTCCAATTATTATACCAATCAGAATCTGAATCCAATGCCACCGTCCCATATACATCGACCCTCCGTCTCCGTTCATCATTCCCTGTTGAGTATTACAGGCTGTGATTACAACTGCTAACAATATGAGACAAAGCCCTGATTTAATTGATTTTATTATTATTCGTGATTCCATTATCTACTAATTATTTGATTAATTAATTGTTAATTGCTTTTATTACATCGTCACAAAGAACCCGAACAGGAAATCAGGGGTTAAATGCGCCTAAAGTCCAGATATCCTCAGCTGTTATTCGTAAATGGTGATTTGGAAATGATAAAACCGGTATATAAGCTTTGTTTATCATTTGATGAGCAAAATTTCCCAGCAACAGATTTGAAGCACTCTTCTCCTGCTCGGTCATTATTGAAATCATATCAGCACTTATTGAACGGGAATAATCAAGAGTCAAGTCAGTCAGGTTTCCTCCATGAAGATATTCCACTGTATATGAAATTTTATGTGAGTCGAGATATGAAGCCACCTGTTCAGCATAATTTTGAAGCCTCTTTTCAATACTTTTTAAATTTGATAACCTTATTGTCAGAATATGAATTTTTGAACCAAATTTCTTAGCAAGGTCAACCGTATATGGAACCTTTTCACGAGTCTGGAAAGTCATGTCAAGAGGCAGTACTATATTACTAATTTTTGAAGGTATGTTGCTTTTTCTGACTGTGATCACCGGATTTCTGGAATGAGAAGCTATTTTGTAAGCGTTACCTCCGATAAACAATTCTTCAAATCCTGATGACCCATGAGTTGCAAGCACAGTCAATGCGTCTTCATACTTATCTGCCAGGTCTGCTACTTCCTTGAATATCTTACCTTCTTTTATTATATAACTTAGAGAAAAATTTTTGATTTTATCTTTATATTCCCGAAGTAATCCGTCAAATTTTGTTTGCGCAAATTTATTTTCCTTTTCTTTCTGTTCATAATAATCGCCGGTATATACTCCGGTGACATGAACCATTATAATGTTAGCTCCGGTTTTAGTAGCCAACATAACTGCGAGATTCAGACCATTTAATGACTCATCTGAGAGATCAAGGGGAACAATAATTGTTTTCATAATTTGCTGAATTTATACTCAATGTGCTGAAAGTTCGTGGTTCAATTTTCCTGTTTTTAATACGGAAAGAACGAATGGGAATATTATTTCTTAATTCAATACTTCTCTATTGCAACAAAACAAGGGTAGTTTTGTTAATTTTTTCGTTTAAATACATTTTTTATAGCTTCTGAAGCCTCTACGGGGGCAGTTTCCCCTAACTCCTGAGAATCATCAAGACTTTTCAGTAAACTCCTTAATGTATTCTTTTCATTTTCTTTGAGCACACCTAACAAGACATGATGAGCTCCTTCATTAAATATTAAAGCGCTCTTTCCATCGCGGATTGCCATCAGCAGTGGCACAATGCTTCGTCTTCCTATTCTAACAAGACCTTCAGCTGCAATCCATCTGATTTCAAATTCTTTATCATCGAGCAGATTAATTAAAAAAGGAATCGACTTTCTATCTGCTATCAGTTCAATAACCTTCGCAACTTCCATACGAAGCAATCCATTCTTCGTATCTAATAATTTATGTAGTTGTGGGATAATAGATTTACCCATACTTACAAGTTTACTCCTTGCTGCGAGTTTATTTTCAGAAGTTTTAGAATCCAGTAATTCTTTGATTTTGGATGTCAGATTATCCGGAAATCCTTTAAGGCTAGTATCTATTTCAATGCTGTCTTTTTTATTGATACTCAGAGAAAGTCCCATTTTTTTTGCATTTACCTGTTGTCTTCCCCACTGTGCAGCGAAGAAGGATTCATATTATCTCTTTTTTTATCCGAAATATGAAGGTTTAAAGTTAATCTCATGGATAAGGTTGAGTATTACATAACTTCTAAAAAAAGTTACAATATTCACATGTTTAATGATTTCAGGGAGAAAAACTATATGTGAATAATATAACTTTTTGTCAAAGTTCTGTAACACTTAAGCATCTTTAGTTACACATCTTTGTTATGTATATCTTAATTGTGTCTCCAGATTGAGCTTATTCACATGTTGCATGCGCATCAGTCAGTTTATCCGGATTATTGGAAGAATTATTAATACAGTCAGTGAGTGATAAATGAAAAACAGAACAGTTTTAAACAGAACCGAAGAGACAATTTCTAATCGGGAAAGTACATTTAGCTTTGAAAAATCAACATATCCCGGGCTGAATAGCAGGGTGAGTGAACAGCAATCTCTGATAGACAAATCAAGTGATTCTGTCGAAATATTATTTATTACTTCCTATCCACCCAGGGAATGTGGCATAGCTACCTATTCTAACGATTTGATTAAAGCTCTGAATAATAAATTCAACAATACTTTTTCCATAAAAGTTTGCGCACTGGAATCGGGTGATGAGAATTTTGAATATACCGGCGAGGTAAAATATGTGCTTAAGACTTCATTGACTGACAGATACAGAACACTGGCCATGAAGATTAATAAAGACAGTCAGATAACAATTGTTCTGATCCAGCATGAGTTTGGATTCTTCAGTAAGCAGGAACCTGCATTTCTGCAATTTATGAAAGCGCTTACAAAACCGGTTGTCATAGTTTTCCATACTGTGCTTCCGCATCCTGATGAAAAGTTGAAAACTGAAATAAAAACTATTGCATTATTCTGTGAATCAATAGTTGTTATGACTCATAATTCGGCTGAGATATTGATGAACGATTATGATTTGCCGAAAAATAAGTTATCGGTGATAGCTCATGGAACGCATCTCGTGCCACATCTAAGCAAAGAATCCCTGAAAAGTAAATATGGATTCAAAGGGAGGAAAGTTCTTTCCACTTTTGGACTGTTAAGCTCCGGTAAGGGCATTGAAACAACAATTAAAGCATTACCGCTGATCATTAAAACGAACCCCGATGCATTATTTCTAGTGCTTGGCAAGACACATCCTGAAGTTTTTAAGGAAGAAGGAGAGAAATACCGGATAAGTCTTGAGAAATTGGTAATTAAAAATAATCTATCACAGCACGTAAAATTCATTAATAGCTATTTGGCTTTGCCTGAATTACTTGAATATCTGCAGCTTACTGATATATATCTGTTTACCAGCAATGACCCCAACCAGGCTGTAAGTGGCACTTTTGCATATGCAATGAGCTGTGGCTGTCCTATCATTTCAACTCCTATCCCTCATGCAAAAGAAGTATTAACAGAGGATACAGGAATTATTTTTGATTTTGGCAACTCACAGCAATTGGCTGCTGGTGTTCTCAGGTTATTTAATGATAATGAATTACTCATGAATTACAGGATAAATACCTTGCAGAAGATAGTTTCCACAGCCTGGGAAAATTCTGCCGTAGAACACGCAATGCTGTTCAAAAAAATAGCCAGACACAAGATTACTATACAATATAATATGCCTGCTATCAATCTGAATCATTTAAAACAAATGACTACGGAAACAGGAATTATTCAGTTTTCAAAAATCAATCAACCCGATCTGTGTTCCGGTTATACTCTCGACGATAATGCCAGATCAATGATAGCAATGTGCATGCATTTCGTTTTAACAGGTGATTCCAATAGTGTATTGTACATAAATAAATATCTCAGTTTTATTAAATTTTGTCAGCAACCTTCCGGAGACTTTTTAAATTATGTAGATGTTGAGAATAAATTTACTGCTCAAAATAAATCTGAAAACTTAGAGGATTCAAATGGAAGGGCTATCTGGGCCCTGGGTTATTTGATCTCGGAAAAGAAGTTACTTCCCGGAACAACATGTGCTGAGGCCATTACAGTTTTTCAAAATACTGTTCCCGGCATTGAAACGATACATTCCACCCGGGCAATGGCTTTTGCAATAAAAGGCTTGTATTTGTATCAGAGAGCCATAAAATCGCCTGAAAATCCTGACCTTATAAAAACGCTGGCCAACAGACTGGTTCAGATGTACAGGCATGAGTCTGATGAAGAATGGCAATGGTTTGAAGGTTATCTTACATATGCAAACAGCATATTGCCTGAGGCCATGCTATATGCCTGGCTGCTGACAGGAGAAGCAATTTATAAGGAAATTGCCCTGGAATCATTTGCTTTCCTGTTATCTAAAATTTTCAACGAAAACGGCATAGAAGTAATATCCAACAGGAGCTGGCTTCAGAGAGGCCGGATACCTGCCCGTTTTGGTGAACAGCCCATTGATGTTGCCTATACGATTATGACATTAAACAAATTTTACGAAGTTTTCAATGATGCTGACTACCGGATAAAAATGGAAACTGCATTCAACTGGTTTTTAGGAAACAACCGCCTGCATCAGATTGTTTATAACCCATGTACCGGCGGCTGTTATGACGGTATGGAAGAAACTCATGTGAATCTCAACCAGGGAGCAGAATCTACTATAAGCTACCTGATGGCACGATTGACGGTTGATAAGTATAATGAACAGGATAAAATATTTAGTGATCAGATATTGGTCCATCCTGAAAAGAAATCAATAAAAACAGCAATTATTCAAAAAAATGAATAAGAAAAGGCCATGCAAGTTGCAGTAACCAGAAAAGGTACCAGATTTTCGCCTGATCCCAGCAGGGTAATTGCCCGATTCTGCAATTTCTCATTCGAAAGGAGTAAAAATATTATTCTTGGTGTAATGGCTATGACTGATGATGAAGTATTCACTGCATTAAGCCAGGTGCTGAGAAATTATTCCAGGCGTCATAGAAATATTTCTCTGATATTTGAAACGCACTTTAATAAACTGGTTAAGATTTTCGGTGAAATGGGGATTAAACCATCCAAAATTAATCATTCACGGAAAGTGCTGATTGGTTCCTATTTCACAATGGAATACTCAATTGAATCAGCAGCTTTTTTTAATCCGTCAATCGTGGAAGATCCTGATCAATCGGAAACAGGCATTGATGAAACAAGAGTGATCATTAGTTTCAGAGCAACAGGTGAAGGGCATATCTCATCCATTGTTTTTCGTTCAGCTATCATTGATAAAAATAATAATATGATTATTGAACCGGTAGGTACAATGCTCGCAGAAGCTGAACGGATCAAAAGACATATATACAAAAAAAAATCATTTATTAAGAAGCTGGATGAAATGCGTGATTTCGATAATAAGATTTCACCCCTCTTTGTATTGGAAAAACTGGGAGACAGTTTTACTTACGGTGATTTAAAAAGGGCGGTTGAAGAAATAAGAAAAACACATCAGCTGACACCAAATAAAGAATTAATCATCAATCAAATGTTTTGGCTGGCTCTTTCACATTATGAAATTGAGTTTTCACTCGACTCGGCTATTTCCGAGAGAGTCATTTTCCCAATCTCCGATACCGAAAAAAACGGCATTGAAGATGCACGTTTTGTTAAGTTCACTGAGGAAAATGGCGAAGTTATCTACTATGCAACCTATACTGCCTATGATGGAATGTATGTATTACCAAAATTGCTGTCAACAAGTGATTTTTATCATTTCAAGGGGCTTCCCATCCATGGAGAGCTCGCCCATAATAAAGGTATAGCCTTGTTTCCCAGAAAGATAAACGGGAAATATGCCATTATTTGCAGGACAGACGGTATAAATAATTATTTAGCTTTTTCAGATAATATTAATATCTGGCGTGAAGCCACCCTTATTCAGAAACCAAAATATTCGTGGGATCTGATACAGGTTGGCAACTGCGGCTCGCCCATCGAGACAGAAGAAGGTTGGCTTATTATTACCCATGGTGTAGGTCCAATGAGGGAATATGTTTTGGGAGCATCATTATATGAACTGAATAATCCTGAAAAAGAAATTGGAAGACTAAAGACACCTTTACTATTTTCCAACAGTGAAGAAAGGGAAGGTTATGTGCCAAACGTACTTTACTCGTGTGGCTCTATTATTCACAATAGGAATCTGATTCTCCCTTATGCCATGTCGGACTATGCCTCAACTTATGCTACTATCGATTTAAATGAACTCCTGAATGAACTTAAGAACTCCAGATAACAACTCAAAAACTGTTGCTGTAATTGTTGCACATCCCGATGATGAAACATTATGGACCGGTGGAACAATACTCAGTCATCCGTTATGGAAATGCTTTATTGTCTGTCTGTGCAGGAGAAGCGACATTGACCGTTCTGCAAGGTTTTATAATGCATTAAAAATTCTTAAAGCCGAAGGTATCATGGGAGACCTCGATGATGGCCCTGAACAAAAACCCCTTGAGGAAAATGAGATCGGACAGGTTATTCTTAACTTATTGCCTGCGAAACATTTCGACCTCGTAATTACTCATAGTCCATCGGGAGAATATACAAGGCATCGCAGGCATGAAGAAACAGGTCAAGCAGTAATAAAACTCTGGGATGCCGGCAAAATTTCGGCAAGTGAATTATGGGCCTTTGCCTACACTGACGACAATAAAAAACACTATCCGGTAGCTATGGAAAATGCAACTCATTACCGTACACTCACGAAACGGATATGGCTGCGAAAATACCGGATAATCACTGAAACCTACGGATTTGAAAAGAATGGCTTCGAAGCCGAAACAACACCCAGAGCAGAATCATTCTGGAAATTTAACGATCGTGTTACAGCTAAAGAATGGCTTTATAAACTCATGAATTTGAAAATTTGAAAATTATTGCATTATGAAAGTTTTGTTATTATATGATTATCCTCCATCACCCGGAGGATTGGCGACACAGGGAGATCTTCTCTACAAAGGGCTTCTTGAAATGGGTGTTGATGCACATGCTGTGCATTTCGAATCAGCACAGGAAAAGGAATGGTACTATAGATGGTTTGAGCCAGATGTGGTCGTCGGTGTAGGTTACTGGGGGCATACTCCTCAACTGGTACTGCACCCGCAACGTTATGGTGTTCAGCCTGTACCGTGGCTGGTAGCAGACGGGTATATTGCAAACTACCAGGAGGTTCTAAATGCCCTCCCGCTTATCCTGGTGACTTCTAATTGGGTAAAGGAGATGTATATACGCGACGGTATTAACGGCGACTAAATTGAAGTGTTGCCAGTAGGGTGCGATACCAGTTCCTTTATTCCTCACAGTAAGGATGATCCCAAGATTTTAGCTGTGCGTGAATCGCTTGGCATTTCACCCGATCAGATAATGATTCTCACAGTAGGTGGAGATGCTGCTTCAAAAGGTGCACAGGAAGTAATGCAGGCACTGGCGATCATAGATACAAAAGCTCCTGACTGGAAATATATATGCAAAGTGTGGCCCCAGCCCCGGACGCAAAAGCAAAACATTGCCGACCTCAATATGGCCGAACATCTTGGGATAGAAAAGAATGTCACCTATGCTACCAATATTATTTCAAGGAAATTTATGCCATACCTTATAGGAGCCTGCGATATATATGCAGCCCCATCCCGGCTGGAAGGATTTGGTATGCCTCAGGTGGAAGCCGGAGCTTGCGGAAAACCGGTGATCGGTATTAAGGCAATGGGAATGCTTGATACTCTCGTACATGGAGAAACGGCTTTCCTCGCCAAAGTAGCACAGAAAATAGTTGTCGATCATGTTATCCTCGGTGATGAATCGGGATTTGAAAATCACCATAGCATAGAGTTTAAAGAACCGCGGGTAGTAGACTATCGTGCCGATGTGCATGATATCGGAAAGTATTTAATGCTTCTTATGAAGGATGCAGCATTACGTGAAAAAATGGGCAAAGCTGCCAGGGAAAGGGTTGTGAAAAACTTTGACTACCGTGTTGTTGCAAAGCGTTTTGTTGAAATAATAGGCAATAAATTAGGAATTAATTAATAAAAACTACTGCACAGGAGAAACTGGTAGCCCTCACACGCCGAAAGACTGCTTGATCTGACTCAATTAATTCCGGCTTCAGTGCATTATTATATCCTGCAGAATATAAATAGCTGCACCTGAAAAGAATCCGATCAGGGCGAGCCAGCTTATTTTGCGTATATACCAGAAAAAATTGATTTTTTCCATCCCCATTGCTGCAACACCGGCTGCTGAACCAATTATTAAGGCACTTCCCCCGGTTCCCGCGCAATAAGCCAGGAATTCCCAGAAAAAGTGGTCGGGGGGATACTGTGTTAAACTATACATTCCCTGGGCTGCTGCAACTAATGGCACATTATCAATAACGGATGAAGCCAATCCAATAAAGATTACGATAACACTCTCATTACCAATCTTTGCCGCCATATACCTTGCAAGAGAAGTTAAGATACCAGATGATTGTAAGGCAGATATTGCAATCAAAATGCCAAGAAAAAACAGGATTGTTGAAGTATCAATTTTCCTGAGTGCGTGGACAAGTGATAAATTACGTCTGTCAATCTCGTCTTTTGAGCTATGCAGTTTTTCGGTAATTATCCAGAGAATACCAAGACCTAACAATATTCCCATATATGGAGGTAAATTTGTGAGAGTTTTAAATACAGGAACAAAAATCAGCACTAAAACACCTGAGTATAATATTATTTTTTGTTCATTCTTTGGCAGTAACTTTGTCTGGTCATTTTTAATGTTCTTGCTTCGCTCAACATTCCCTTTCATTTTTAAGGAAATAAATATAAGTGGAATAACCAGGCAGAACAGGCTTGGTAATATAAGTCTAATCACAATGTTAAATGCGGTTATCTGTCCGCCAATCCATAGCATAGTCGTTGTAACATCGCCAATTGGCGACCAAGCCCCTCCTGCATTTGCTGCAATAACAACAGTTCCGACAAAAAATAATCTGTCATTATCATCTTTGACTAATTTTCGCAGCAATGAAATAATAACAATTGTTGTCGTAAGATTATCAAGAATGGCTGACAGAAAGAAGGTGATAAATCCGATGATCCAGACCAGTTTTTTCTTGTTAGTCTGATTTATTTTTTCAGTGATAAGGTCGAAACCATCATGTGAGTCAATAAGTTCTACAATTGTCATTGCACATAACAGGAAAAATAATACACCTGAGAGTTCGCCAAGGTGCTGAGTCAATTGCTCATTCACAATTTGTTGATCACCCTTAAAAGCGATATAGATCACCCAGCATATCACCCCGGTAATTAAAGCAGATGCTGCCTTATTTATACTGATTGAATGCTCCAGGGCAATAAAGGCATACCCAATTATAAATACTATTATCAATATTGTTACCATGGCAAATTTGTTATCAATCTATCTCTTGAATTACAATGAATTATCAACTGATAAAAATAACAACTTCTGAAGATGAACAGTCTACAATTCACAACAAAGCATGTATAAATATAAATAGAAAGCAGTTGTCGGGTTAGATTCCAAAGACAACTGCTATCTGGTAATAAACAAAGTATTAATTAAATAAAGGTCTAGCTCATGGTTTCAAAAAATTCATTATTGTCTCTTGGTTATTTAATAACGAATATTTTTAAAATAGCCAGAATTGCAAATCCAACAAGAATAACCAGATAAAATACTGCATCACCTGAAAGATTTATTTTTTTCATTTTGCTTCAATAGCTGTTCTACAATTGTGGCCTGGACAAATCTAACTATGTTCATTGTGTTCGTTGATTAGAATATCATTAGAATTTATTAAGAAACTCATTATAAAAAAAGATTATTTTCTTTTGTATTCTAACTTTGTGCAAATAAGCGAACCATTATGGATGATATCAATATACTGATAGTCGAAGATGAACAACGGCTGGCTGAAATTCTGAAAAAACAATTAGAAGAATCAGGATTCAGAGCTGAAATTGCTCCTGATGGATATATTGGAAAACAGTCAGTTGAAAATAAATCGTATAATCTCATCATACTGGATATTAATCTGCCGCTTATTAATGGATATGACTTATGCAAAGAAATAAGAAAGACCAACAGCAAAATACCTATTATTATGCTGACAGCTCTTGGAACTCCCGATAACAAAATAGAAGGATTTGATGCCGGGGCTGACGATTACGTTTTAAAACCTTTCGATTTCAGAGAATTATTAGCACGCGTTAATGTATTTCTTAAACGATCACAGAAAAATGATCTGAATGTAAAATTCAGAATTGCCGATCTCGTAATGGATTTAAATACCAAATCTGTTACAAGGGCAAATAAAAAAATTGATTTAACTGCAAAAGAATATACATTGCTGGAGACATTCATAAAGAATAAAGAAAAGCTTCTTACCCGTGATTATATAATTGAACAGGTATGGGGTATCGACTTTGATCCAAACACGAATATAATTGATGTTTATGTCAACTATCTGAGAAAGAAAATCGATAAAGATTTTCAACCCAAATTAATACATACAAAGTTCGGGTTTGGATTTTACTGCAGTGAGAAAGAAATCTGACGATGAATATAAAAACAAGATTATCATTACAATTCACGCTTATTGTTGCCGTAATTTTATTGTTTTTTTCAATACTGGTCTATTACTTTTCCTATTCAAGTCAACGGGCCAAATTCAGGGAAGATCTTTATGACGGTGCGAAGAACACCGCTATTTTATTGATCAATGTTGCTGAAGTCGATTCGTCATTATTAAAAAAAATCCATCAATCAACGATTTCCTGGAAAAAGGAAGAGATTGCATTAACCGATTCAGCGTATAGACTAGTGTATGGAAATAATATCCAGTATCTTACTGACAGGGTAATGCGACAGTATACAAAAAGTACAGTTATAAATTTCTTCTCAATAGCAGAAAAAGATGGGGTTCGCTACCGGCATACATATAAAAACAAGACATATTATGTGTTCGTAATGGCTTTCGACAATACCCGTCGTGAAAATCTATCAGAACTCCGCGGAATTCTTCTCTGGAGCATACTTTTCAGTGTTTGGTTATCGGTGCTTCTGTCATATTTTTTCTCTAAAAAGGCCATTCAGCCCATCTCACAGATAATAAGAAGTGTGAAGGATATCAATTCACTCAGGCTTGGAAACAGGTTGAACGAAGGTAACCGGAAGGATGAAATAGACCAGTTGGCAATAACATTTAATGAATTACTGAGCAATCTTGAAATTGCATTTAAAAATCAGGAAGATTTTGTCTCGAATGCCTCGCATGAATTACGGACTCCTCTGACTGTAATGATTGGGGAAAGCGACTATTTATTAAGTCGTGAACAAACAAATGAAGCCTATATCAAACATATTTCAGGCTTAATGAACGACCTTAAGAAACTTAATACATTATTGAATAGTTTATTGGAACTGGCACAGATAAATGGTCAAAACACTATTCTAACTGACAATTGTCAGGATAGATGAAATAGTATATAATGCAATACTCAATGTTAAAAACAGTTATAAGAATCGCAGGATTATTCCAAAAATTCAGTATCCTGAGAATGAAAATAATCTGTTAATCAAAGGGAATTCAGGGTTATTAACAATAGCATTTAATAATTTAATCGACAATGCCTGTAAATTTTCAAATGATGATGTGATAATCAAGTTTTTAATATTGAAGACAGAAATTAAGATCATCATATCCGACAATGGAATAGGCATACCTTCAGATGAATTGGAAAGCATTTATCTGCCATTTAAAAGGGCTTCGAATGTCAGATTTAAAGCCGGGTATGGAATCGGTCTTTCTCTTGTAAGCAAAATCATAGAGCTTCATGGAAGCAAACTAGAAGTATATAGTGCTGAGAATGAAGGGACCAGATTCGAAATAACATTTAAGAAGCAAATTTAAACGGCGAAAATAAATCCTTAATAATCATTCCATTTTTGTCAATCTGGTTCTCACAAAAGCATCGGGATAATTCTGATTAATAAATTCTATAAGCTTTTCACGGATAGTAGCCCTTAAATCCCAATTTTTGGAAGCATCTGAACCACTTAACAAAATTCTTATTTCTTTATTTTTTTCAGTTGAATTTGTGACCTGTACATTCCACAACCTATGATCCCAGTCAGGATCATTATTCAACATTTCAGGCAATATTTTTCTTAAGCTCTCAACGGGGAAGCTATAGTCGACGTACAGGAAAACTGTTCCTATAATCTCAGAGCCTGTTCGTGTCCAGTTTTGAAACGGTTTTTCGAGAAACCATGTCACCGGCAACACCAAACGTCTTTCGTCCCATATTTTTACAACGACATACGTCAGAGATATTTCTTCTATCCTTCCCCATTCGCCTTCAACAATTACAACATCATCAAGCCGTATAGGCTGAGTAATAGCAAGTTGTATTCCAGCGAGTATCATTCCCAGACTTTTCTGAGCAGCGAAGCCAACAATTATTCCAACAATACCAGCGGAGGTCAATAAACTTAACCCGATTGTTCTGGCCTGTTCAAAAGTCAAGAGAGCTGAAGCTATTGCAACTATAACAATAATCGAATTGGCAATACCTTTAAAAACCTTAATCTGAGTAAGACTTTTACGTGCAGTCAGGTTATTAGTAGCTCCGATATCGAGTCTGCTTTGTAAATAATAAGCACCTGCCTTCATACCCTGTATTAAAATCCATGCAATTGAAAAAATCAGTAACAAATTATCGATGTGTACGAGGGCGGGGAAAAAAGGCAGGTTCTTTAAGAAGATATGAGTAAATATTTTTAAAAGGACCCAATAGAATAACCATAAAGCAGGTATTTTAACAAGATCAAGAATAAAATTATCGAACTTCCCCGGAGTTCGGGAAACTCTCTTCCTGATAACTTTGAATATGATTCTGTAAATGAAAAAAAGCAGTACAAGTAAGGCAAGAAATGATAATGTTTCCACCGCAAGTTTTGCAGTTTCTGTGCTCAAATATTGGTTCATAATTGTATGACTTTAATAACTAATTAGTCTGAGTTACAAAAAAATAATTGCAAAGGTGATGAGACAGACCTTCATTGTTAAACTTTTATATATTTAATTGAAAATAACTAAATTAATCTGATGTTCTAATTTATAAGTGTTATTTTTAACGATAACAAAATCCGATGTAAATATAGTCTTAAAATATGGTCAATATACCCCATTTCAAAAGGCTGGTAATTGCCGCTTATCGTTTACCCTTTAAATTCAGTGAAACAAAAAAAGGATTTAAAGCTACACAAAATTCAGGAGGCCTTGTTTCTGCAATCCTTGCTTTATCTGAAAACTTCAGAAAGACAAACAACCAAGGCATCAGCACCAACATAGTCTGGGCCGGAATAGCTGATAATCTGCCTGATAAACTACCACCTCAAAATATATCTAACGAATACTTTGAACTTCTCCCTGTTCATATATCAAAACACCTTAACGAAATGTTTTACGGAGGTTTTTGCAATGACCTGGTGTGGCCCTTGTTTCACTATTTTCCTTCCTACAGTGTATTTAATGATCAATTCTTTAAAGCTTATGAAGAAGCAAATGCTATATTTTGTGAAGAATTAGTAAAAATAATTAAACCCGGGGATTTTATCTGGGTCCACGATTATCAATTGATGCTTCTGCCACAGATGATTCAGAAGAAATTACCCGGTACAACAATCGGATTTTTTCTGCATATTCCTTTCCCCTCCTTTGAAATTTTCAGGTTAATGCCCCGCCACTGGCGCGAGGCCATTATAAATGGATTACTTGGTGCTGACTTAATTGGATTTCATACTCACGATTACGCACAGCATTTTATAAAGTCAGTTAAAAGAACTACAGGGTTCGAATGCCGAAATAACATAATATACACGCATAACAAACTGGTTAAAGCTGACGCCTTTCCTATCGGAATAGATTATAACAAATTTAGTGAGGCATGTCTTAGTAAAAAAGTCCTGGTTGAGAAACAAAGGATTACGAATCATCTTTCTGCTCAAAAGCTTATTTTTTCTGTCGACAGACTTGACTATACGAAAGGGTTGCTTTTAAGACTAAAAGGATTTGAAACATTTCTTGAAAAATATCCAAAATGGCACTCCAAAGTTATTTTTAATATGGTTGTTGTTCCATCGCGAATCATCGTGGAAAAATATAAGGAGATGAAGAAGGAAATAGAATCAACAGTGGGGCGCATAAACGGAAAATACAGCACTTTAGGATGGCGACCCATAATTTACCAGTATAAATCCTTATCATTTAATGAAATGGTAGCTCTTTATGATTTAAGTGATGTTGGTTTGATAACACCTTTGCGTGATGGAATGAATCTGGTAGCAAAGGAATACATTGCATGCCAGATTGAGAATGAAGGGGTCTTGATTTTAAGTGAAATGACGGGGGCTGCTGCCGAGTTAAATGAGGCCTTAATTATTAATCCGGCTGACAATAATGAAATGGCAGATGCAATTTTTAAAGCCCTTGAGATGGAGCCTGCAGAAAAGCATGCCCGTCTGCAAAGAATGCAAGACCGGATTTCAAGCTATAATGTCTATGCCTGGGCCTTTGATTTCTTTAATCAGACAAATGAAATAAAAAAACAGCAGGATTTAACCAATATAAGATTAATCACTGATTGTCTTGCAAATAAGATTATTACAGATTATCACAATGCGTCATCCAGAATACTTTTCCTTGACTATGACGGAACTCTGGTTTCATTTACCAAATACCCCGAACTCACAATTCTGGATACTCTTACTGTTGAAATTATTAAAAAATTAACCATCGATCCGAAAAATCAAATAGTCATCATAAGCGGCAGAAACAAAGAATTTCTTGAAAAAGAATTTTTGGGTATCAATGTAACTCTTGTGGCTGAACATGGATATTTTATAAAATTTCCCGGCAAAGGTTGGGAGGCAACAATAGAGACAGGTCCTGAATGGAAAAAATCCATACTACCTATTCTTAATGAATATGTAAACCGCTGTAACGGAACATTTATTGAAGAAAAGACAGGCAGCATAGCATGGCATTACAGAAATGCAGACAGTGATTTTGCCCAATTGCGACTTCATGAACTTCGTGACGATCTTACAGAAATAATCCGTCATAAAACTGATTTTGAAATCCTTGAAGGAAATAAAGTTCTTGAGGTTAAAAGCGGCAAATATGACAAAGGCCAGGCTGCTATAAATCTAATGAAAAACAAAGACTTCGATTTTATACTTGCTGCAGGAGATGACAGGACTGATGAAACTCTTTTCAGGGTCTTACCAAAAACAGCAATTTCTATCAGAGTAGGACTAAGTCCATCGACAGCTAAATATAATATTTCTGATTTTTCCGGTTTTTTGAAATTTTTGAAATCGTTTGTGGATTAAATTTAGTATCAGATCCAACTTTTGGTTAAAGAATACAGTTTATCTCGGTGCAAATAGCCCTTTTACCGCAATTGCATCCCCTTACTCCAAAATCGGAATGGAAGGAGGAAATTTAAACTGACATACTATAGACCCTCCTTATTCCGGGCATCTACTTTAATATTAAAAACAGGTGCTTTATAATCCTTTTCAAGATAATTAACAGGAATAGTTGTCATATTTCCATCCCGTGAAGCGGTGTAGTGAGGCGACATTATCTCAATTCCTCTCTCGTTACAGACGTCCTGGATATTCTGATGTAGTTCAGAATAAATAATGGCTTGTTTGTTCGCATCTTTAGTAAAGGCATTGATCTGATATGAAACATAAAAATCGTCAAGGCTTGTTTGCAGCACAAAGGGTTTCGGTTCCTTCAGTATCAATGTTGTTCTGACTGCCGCTTCAATTAAGGCCTGATGTATATCTTTCCAGGATGCATCATACCCTATTGTGACTGTTGTATGAATAATAAGACCTTCATTTTTTGAATTAGTAGAAAAATTTATTGTGTTTCCTGACAATACCGATGAGTTGGGGATTGTAATTTCTTCGTTCTTAATTGTATGCAAACGTGTTACCAGCATATTTTTCTCCATGACATCTCCTGTTATTTCACCAATCTTAATTCTGTCACCGATCTTGAATGGGCGCATATAAGTTATTACCAGACCGGCAATCATATTGGAGATAGCGGAAGTTGAACCCAATGAAAAGATAACACCTATAAACACAGAAACTCCCTTAAAAATATTCGAATCTGACCCTGGAAGATATGGAAAAATAAGTACGAACATAAATGCATAAAGAAGAAACCTCACGATACCGAATGTTGTCATTGCCCAATCTTCATGGAAACCTGAAATTTTCAGGCTTCCTGATTCGATTTCAGAAAAAATGTATTTTACAAAACGGATGCTGTACCTGAACACAAAATAGATTACCAGAATGCTAAAAAGATTCGGAATAAATTTCCAGATACTGATTAAGACACCTTTAAATGGCGACCATACCAGTTTGAAAAGTACATTTGCCCAACCCTGGGTAAATGGGAAAATGCTGAAAATAATAGGGAGTACCAGATAGAGAAGTAAAAGGATGAAGAACCATCTTACCAGTTTTAACGATAGATTTATCAGCTTAAGCTCCTGTTCAACAGTAATAAATGTATAATCTTTATAGGTTAAGTTCCTGAACCATTTGTCTTTTCTGGATAAAATAATAGATTCCGTCTTTTTATGGCCTTTATTGATAAGCCATATCAGGAACGATATAACTGAAATTACCAGTATAACAAGGCTTATCCGCATCAACAACACCCATATCCTGTTTTCGCTTTTTGCTATCTTAATTGAATCCTTGATTTTTTCTATATTTTCACGGGCCAGCTCCGGTTTGGATTTATTGTTCCATATAGCATCCGATTCAGAGACACTCATTATTATCATATCCCTGTAAACGATATCAATCGTGTTTTCTGAGATTACAGGAACAATAGAATCGATCTTCAGAAAATCATCTTCATAAAGCTTTCTGATTTTTGCTGTAATACTGGCTGCGCGCTCCGGGGGTTTGAAAGATCCGATTTTGCTGTAAATTTCAAACAAGGTATCTTTATGAACATCCAAAACCGGGTATCCCTTAACGACTTTTCTCAATGAGTCAATCCTGGCTTTCTTGAAAGCAACTGATTTTGCATCTTTTTCTCTTAAAGCCTGAAGTTGCTTTTGTAGTCCTTCTTTCTTAAGATTATCATTTTTGTCTAATGAATTAATTTGTAGCTGTAATTCTCCTCTTTTTAGAGAATCTACTAATCTCAGGAAGCCTATTTCATCCAGTTCTTTATTTGAATGATCCAAAACGACCTCATTTATTGAGTCATTTTTAATTTTAAGACTAGTATTTTGAGAAAACACTGGTCTGCAGGCAAATAGAACCGCTGCCAGACTTATTATAGCTATGCTCCTTTTCTTCATAATAAGAATTAACTAAATCGTTTTGCACATATGCATCAATATAAATGATATACCAATATTGTCAAAGTTATCGACGTCAGATGAATTTATCGCTTCTTCGCTAATTTACACAATTTAATGGAAAATCAGGATTATACCTTATGATCTTATCTATATGAAATATTGTATTAAATAACAATTGAGTTACAATATTTGTTATATTTTAGATAAACGAATTCCAGTGCACTTTTATGGGAACTTTATTAAGTATTTCATTGCATTTTGATTATTTCCCCTTATTGATCGTAATGGGATTAGCATGGTTGATTCCTATGGCATTATCATTACTCAGGATTAAGAAAGTGCCTTCAGTAATAGTTGAAATTGTCTTTGGATATTTTGCAGGTAAGTTTATTTTATCACATGCCAGTCCGGAAAGTATTAAAATTCTTGAATTTCTTGGTCTTACAGGTTTTATCTTTCTGATGTTTTTCGGTGGTCTGGAAATAGACATGGATCAGGTAAGTGGTTCTTTTCCACGCAAACGCATAAATTTATCAAGATATGTAAAGAATCCTCTTGTAATAGCTATCGTTTACTTTTGTGCAACCTTGCTCCTGTCATATACCGGAGCAATGATTTTATCAAAAATGGTTGATATCAGAAATATCTGGTATGTAGCTCTTATTATGGTCACTACTTCGGTTGGAATTATCCTGCCTGTTATAAAAACAAGAGGAGAAGCATCAGGATTGTTCGGACAGATGGTGATCATTACCGCTGCTGTGGCTGATATATTCAGCATTATTCTTTTTACTTTTACAGCCTATATTTTAAAGAACGGGTTCAGAATAGAACTCACTTTCATCCTGTTTCTTTTTGTATTCTTTTACCTTTTATACAGACTTGGGAACCGTTTCAGAAAGTTATCGATTCTTAAGAAAATATCCTTTCAACTTTCGCACGCTGCTTCACAGCTTAGCATAAGGGGAACCATGCTGTTGTTACTGATCTTTGTTGTAATCAGCCAGTTAATAAGTCCTGAAGTGATATTACTCGGAGCTTTTCTAAGTGGTGTTCTGCTTTCCATTTTTCTTCATAAGGAAAGATCCTTATTACTTGTCAAACTCGACGGTATGGGATACGGATTCTTTATCCCTGTTTTTTTTATAATGGTTGGTGTAAAATTTGATCCTTCTGCACTTAAGGAATTTCAAATTACACTTATTCCTTTTCTTTTTGCTCTTCTGATAATTTTGTTTGCAATTAAAATAATTCCTTCCATTCTTTTCAAAAAGCATTTTGGCACCAGGAAAGCATTTTCAGCTGGATTATTACTCTCATCACGTTTGAGTCTTATTATTGCAGCATCAGCAATCGGACTTGAACTTGGGGTTATATCTCCGGGAATCAACGCAAGTTTTATAATAATGGCTGTCGCTACCTGTTTTCTCGGACCTGTACTCTATAATTCAATAAACCCGCAGGAAAAACAACCGGCTGACAAAACTATTATAGTGGGCGGAAGCAGCAAGGGAGTTTTACTGGCCAGAAGATTAAATATTCATGGGAAAGCGTCAGTCATAGTTGAAAAAGATAAAGAGAGATATAACAATTTGGTTTCCAAAGGTATAAATGCTATATTTTCTGACGGTATTGATCCTTCTACTTATAAGAGAATAAAATTAACCAGTTCCAACTATGTTGTTGTAGATACTGGCTCAGATGATTCAAATATCAGCATTTGTGAGATCTTACGAAAAGAGTATAACCATGAAAAGATAATATCGATGGCTAATGAAAGGACTATTGAGATTCAGCTAAAAAGATTCGATGTCGAGACAATAGATGTCAGGAGAGTTATGGCTACTACAATTGAAAACCTTATTGTGAGACCAACCACTTACCATGCTCTTGTTGAAACTTTTGAAAACTTCAGTGTTGAAGAGATACCTGTGATCAATCCCGAATTTGATGGACATAATGTACGGGAAATCGCCTTTCACAAGGATGCAATTCTTATCATGGTTAAACGTGGCAATAACTTATTTATCCCTCATGGAGAGACTTATCTAAAAACTGGTGACATTATAAATATACTCGGTACTGATTCAGCTCTGGAGAATACAAGAGAAAGGCTGGGATAACATAATCGTTCTCTATTGATTTAATTCTTCAGACTTAATATGGACATCCATTTGAGGAAATGGTATAACAATACTATTTTCAGTGAATTTCTGATTTATTATTTTTCTGATATCACTTTTCACCTTTTCAATTCTAAAAACATTATCGCTGAAAAAGAGAAGTTCAAAATCAAGGGAGGAATTGCCAAAATCTGACAAGCGTGCTTCTATTAAATTCTTATCTGAAATATCAGGATATTCCATCGCACTTTCTTCAAGAATTCTTGTAACCAGTTTAACATCAGTCCCGTAGGCTACCCCTACTTTAATCCGGAATCGGGTTCTTTTCGTTTGATGGCTCCAGTTAATTACCTTGTTGGTTGTAATTAAAGAATTTGGAATTATTACAACGATATCGTCCCTGTTCAGTCCTTTTGAAGTTCTCAATCCAATATCCTGGATAAGTACTACATCACCATCAATTTCCAAAACATCGCCAATTTTTGTTGTTCCTTCAATAAGCAATATAATACCGGAAATGAAATCGTTAAAAGTTTGCTGTAAACCGAGCCCAATTCCTACAAGCAGTGCAGCAGATCCGGCAATCAGAACTGTGATCCTTATACCTACAGTTTCCAAAATTAAACTTATAGAGATCACCCATAGAATATATTTAATGATTTTATATAAAGAGTATGAATTGCTCCTGTTTAGCTTTTTAGATTTTCTTCTGCTCAATATTCCTTTTAAAATCAACCACAGGGTTAGCCTGGTAACCAGAAATATTAGCAAAACAACTAATAATGTATAAACCCTTAATTCGTGATTTCCTATCCTAAAGATTACAAATTCCAGTATTTTATCTACTACTTCCATCCGGCTTCTTTTTCAGAATCATTAACTGACATGCTATTGCATTACATTTCTGAATTGTAATACAAAAATAAACTTTACATTTGACAATAACACGTTAAACCCTTAAAGGAAAATATCTCCTTTTTATGTAATCTTTTAATAATTTATCCGGGGATATGAAAAAGTTTGACTCTGAAGTACGGCTTGCACGCGAGATGAGTTTAATGGATGCTACACTTATCGGTGTAGGTGCTATGATCGGTGCAGGAATATTTGTTCTTATCGGAATTGCTGCTGGTGTTGCCGGACCCGGATTGATACTTACATTCTCGCTAAATGCAATGATAGCTTTACTTACTGCCATGTCGTATGCAGAACTTGGTTCATGCTACCATGATGCTGGAGGCGGCTACCTCTGGGTAAAAGAGGGACTACCTAAATGGAACGGATTTTTGTCGGGGTGGATGAGCTGGTTTGCACATGCCGTTGCCTGCAGCTTATACGCTCTTGGCTTCGGGGCTTACTTTACGCATGTGTTAGCGGAGTTTTCAATAACATTGCCCAATTGGGGATTTTTATCACCACAAAAACTTCTTGCCGCATCCGTTGCCATACTTTTTGCATACATTAATTTCAGGGGTGCTTCAGAAACAGGGAAAATCGGGAATCTTGTTACTATTGCCAAGATAATAATTCTTATTATTTTCATCAGCTTCGGACTTGAGCTTATGTTACGCAAAGGAGACTGGCGGACAACATTCAGTCCCTTCCTTCCAAACGGCTTCAGCGGAGTTTTTAAAGCAATGGGGCTAACATTTATTGCTTTCCAGGGGTTTGAAGTTATCGCCCAAAGTTCGGAGGAGATAAAAAATCCCAAAAAGAATATTCCCAGAGCAGTTTTCTTTTCCTTAATAATAGTAGTCCCGATTTATATTTTAGTGGCAATCACGGCAATTGGGACGGTTCAGTCAGGTGATATGAAACCATGGGATTATCTTGCATTGCAAAAAGAAACTGCACTTGTTAACGTTGCAAGGAATTTTTTTGTCGGTGGAGGTGTCCTTCTTTTAATCGGTGGAGTGATCTCAACCGTATCGGCACTTAATGCAACGATATATTCTTCTTCACGGGTAGCTTTTGCAATGGGACGCGACCGTAATTTCCCGTCTTTTTTCAGTAAGGTCAATCCAAAAAATTTCACCCCTCAATGGAGCATACTCATATCCCTTTTCATAATTGTATTAATGGCTGTCTCTCTGCCAATTGAAGCAGTAGCAAGTGCCGCTGATATTATGTTCCTTTTATTGTTTTTGCAGGTTAACCTTGCAATGATAAGTCTCCGGAAAAAGCGTAAAGACCTCGACCGGGGTTATATTACTCCACTATTTCCTTATCTGACTATTATTGGAATTCTTCTCCTGCTCTTTCTGGCTATTTACATGTTCAAATACAGTATATTAGCATGGATTGTGACAATTATCTGGAGTGCCATTGGCCTGGTTATGTATCGCTTTTATGCATCAAAGAGAGAGATTGAACATATAAGGAAAGTACGTACACTCGAACAGATTTCCAAGAAAGAATATAATATTCTTGTTTATGTTTCCGATGAAAGCATCATTGAAAGTTTGTCATATGTTGCTCTGGCGATAGCTAAAAAGTATGCAGCAAACCTTATTTTTCTTTATGTAATTGAGCTAAATGAAGGGGAGAAACTTAAAAGCGATATTAAGTTAACGGAAAGAGCCAATGAGTTAATACAAAAAGCCCAGAATCTTGCAGAAGAATCGGCAATACCGTCGAAAGCCATCATTAAAATATCTCACCGGATCTCCAGAGGCATTTATGATACATTTATAGAAGAAAACTGTAATTTTATATTGATGGACCGAAAGAAAAGCCGTAGTTTCTTAGAACGTTTTTTCTATTCGGTAATCGATTCTGTTTTGCAAAAGTCAACAAATGAAGTTGGCATTTTGAACGGGGAAATTAAGCCTGAAAAAATAAAAAACATTCTAATTCCTTTCGGAGGGGATATTCATACTCAGTTAGCTGCTGAAATAGCTCCTGCATTGAAAGATTTTTTCAACGCTGAAATCAGGTTCGGGATAGTGTTCAGTCCCAAAACATCTGATCAGGAAAAAAATAACAAAACAGAACAGATAAATAATCTATTACTCGAAAACAAAATTTCAGCAAAAGTTGTAACTATTGTTGACACAGATATAGTAAAGGGGATTTTAAAATTATCAAGAAACAATGACCTCCTGGTAATGGGAGGTAAAACAGGTGATTTTATTGAACTGCTTTTTTCAAAATCTTTGGTGCGGGAAATCACCGAACAGGTTGAATGCCCTGTTTTTTGGCTCAAAGAATTTGAGGAAAGAGAAGGTTTCTTTTTCTCGCTATTTAAAACTCACAAAAAATAATGGAGGACAAATATGGAAACAAAAGTTGGAAATCAGTTTTTAGGACTCGCTGATAATATTGTTGCATACCTGCCAAGTCTTCTTGCCGGAATCATTCTAGTATTGATTGGACTAGTTGCCGGATGGATCGTTAAAAAGTATACTGGTGCAACTTTCAATACTGGTAAGAATCGATCGTTTTCTCAGGCGATCGCGTTGGGAGGCAGATTTTGCCAAAGCAGATATTCGTTATGGTTTATATAATTTAATCGGGAATATTGGTTTCACGTTAATCTTTTTACTCTTTCTTGATAATGCCCTGATAGCATGGAACCTGAATATTTTATCCGATTTGTTGGGCAAATTAATTCTATACCTGCCAAAAATCATCATTGCCGACTTCAATCTTCGGATTGGGCTGGTTATTGTCATTCTGGGCACAAAAATCAATTCTGAAATCATTATACAGGAAGAAATTCCAAGAGCTTCATTAATTGCCAGGTTTATAAAAGTCATCCTTCTGATCTTCTTTTCAGCTATTGCACTTGTTGAGCTTGATGTTGCACGCGAAATTGTGATCATCGGGTTTGCTACGATTTATCACAAGGCTTATTACCCTGTGCGAGCTATTTCAGTAGTAATTATCATTTGTAGGTTCGGAAAAATACTTCCTAATGTTAGAAAATGTGGTAATTCATTCGCAGGATTAAAACAATCTCTAGGAGGGATAGTCAAAAATTCAGTTTAAGCCGTAAAAACGCGAAATTAAAATGTTCTGTCTGCCCTTTCACCAATTGCCCTGCAAATGATTGTGTAATCATTGAAAAATCAATATTGTTTGTTATAGAATAAGTAAATGAGGGACCAAGAAATATGCCATTGAGTTTTGGAAAGTACATCCCTGCCAGGGAAACATTTAAAAGGGGTGTAATAGGATAACTGCCCTGAAGCATGAAAGTTATTTGGTAAACGACAGATTTTTAGCCGATAAACTCTCATTGTAAAAATCAGCAAAATTACTTATTCCTGAGCTTCTGTTCTGATTGTATAACACTTCGAACTGAAGCATAAAAGAATTCTTAAAAGTATAATCCGTACCTAACGAAACTACCAGAATACCTGTAGTATCAGTAAAATTATGTTTTGGCTGAAAATATGAGATCTCTCCTCTGAATGATGCTCCTTTGATATTTCCCGACCAACCTGTTCCAATAACATAATCCTGCTCATTCAATATTCCACCTAAAAACTGAATATCATAATTCCATTTGTTAAAACGGTATAGAAGCTGCAGAGTAACTTTATGATTATTATCAGATTTAACAGCAAATTCAAAAGTTGATGTGCTGTTAGTATAATATTGCAACCGGATGCATCGCTGCCTGGCTTTTCAATATAATCAAAATCAAAAAAAGAATACGCATTGAAAAGATCATTAGGATTCCAGGTAAAGCATTGTCCCCAGTTTATTCGTTGTCGTCCTATTGTAAGTTGAAATTTATCTTTAGTATAATCAATATATGCTCTGTCAATTTTTGAATTGAGAACATAAGAATTTCCTTTCGAAAGATTATCTGATAATTTTACAAAACCATTATCTGATATCTATCATTTTTGCATATCCGGGATTAACTTCGAAACCGATTCGCCGATAATGAATCTGTTTCTAAGTTCTAACACAGCTTTAAAATTATCCTGATTATTGTTCCATTTGAAATTCAGACGATTATGAATTAAATTATCAATGGTCCAGTCATCCATTCTAAACTCTGAAACATAAAAGATTGCATATTTGTTACATATCCATTAAGTGACCAGTTTCGCGGAATAGTATCCTGACCCGCTACTGAAACCGGAAGCATAATCAAGTAAAAATGAAAAACCAATTTCATGATTCTACTTGCTGATATCCGAAACAACTGCGCCATCCTGAATAGTAATTACCCGTTTTGCTTTATTCACAACCCTTTGATCATGGGTTGAAAAAATGAATGTAATATTTTCCTCTCTGTTCAGTTTCTCCATTATTTCAAGAAGATTTTCAGTTGATTTGGAATCAAGGTTCGCAGTAGGTTCATCTGCCAGAATAAATTTGGGTTTTGAAGCCAATGCTCTTGCTACTGCTACCCGTTGTTGCTGGCCACCGGATAGTTTATTTGGACGACTGTTCTTCCTGTCACCTAAACCTACTGCTTCAAGCAGTTCACTCGTCCGGCTTTCCCTTTCCTCTTTTCGGTTTTCCCTGCAGATGCATTATAAACTCTACATTTTCCTCAGCAGTGAAAACCGGTATCAGATTATACGCCTGAAAAACAAACCCAATATTTCTCATTCTGAAATCAGTTTTCTGACGACTCGAAAGTTCATTAATTTTTATACCATCAATAATTACATCTCCTCTGGTCGGATCATCCAGTCCACCAACAATATTGAGCAAGGTAGTTTTTCCTGACCCTGATGGTCCGACTATGGCAGTAAACTCACCCTGCCTCTATTGTAAGATTTATTCCATTCACTGCATGTACAGGTAATGATTTCTCATCATATACTTTATGCAGGTCTTTAATTTCAATGATGCTCATATTTTGATTTTTAAGATTTTTTTACTGAGTCCTGATTGCTTCAGCGGGATTTAACTTTAATGCCTTATATGCAGGGTATAAAGCAGAAATCACTCCTGCAATTATGACCATGATGGTTGTGAATACCATAGTTTTAGTATCCGTAACAGGGTAAATTAGAGATGAATAACCTATTTCAGCAAATGCTTCTTTCCAGAAGTAAAGATCAATACCTGCTTTCTCAAAATATCTTATCGCAACATAACCTAAAATTAAACCGGTAAGACCTCCTGTAAGGGAAAGAAAAACTGTTTCAAGCATTATCATGGTAAATACCCTCAATCTGTTCATCCCAATTGCCATGAGCATTCCCAGCTCGTGAATTCGTTCCATAATAACCATCAGCATTGTGTTTATAATTCCAAAACATAAAGCAATAAGTATAACTATTATAAATATAAACATATACTGATTCATTGCGCTTACCAGATAACCTGCTTCCGGACTGAGTTGCTGCCAGCTTTTACTTCGAGGTTCGGGAACTCACCTGATAATGTTTTCGTTACATCATCTGTTTCATTCGTATTAAGCCGGATTGCAATTTCATGTGCTTCATTTCCGTTAAGACCTGTTAATCGACTCAAATCTGTACCTCTTACAAAAATATTTGATTCATCAAACATCATATTATCAGTTCTGTAAATTCCTACAACGCGAAAAGCGCCGCCTGTAATGTTTTTATTTATATCCTGAACAGTAATAATAATTTTATTTTTTAATCCGACTTTTAATTTCTGAGCAAGGCTTTCACTAATTACAACAGGATTCCTTTCAGTTGAGTCGATATATTTTCCTGAAATTATTTTTGAACTCAGATCTGTTACTTTCCTTTCATTTACAGGGTCAATACCAATAATTTTAACTCCTGTCCCTGTCTCAGCAGAGGCTACCATTGAATTTATAATTATTCTTTTACTTGCTGCAACTACACCTGGTGTTTTCCTTACAATTCTGACGATACTATCAGCATTCTGTATCAGAAGTGAAAACTGATCATTATCAAGAAAACCTGGTTGATGAATCTGGATATGAGACATCTCAGTACTTATAATAGATTGAATCCGGGAATTGATCATCCCGCTGGTAAATGCGGTCAGGAAAATTCCTGCAAAAATTCCAAGTGTCACTGCAGCAATTATTATTGAGCTTCTGAGTTTATTACGCCACAAATTTCGCCATGCAAATGAAGATATCATTGCTAATAATTTTTAGATTAACTATGTAATGCTTTACTGATTTTAAGTCGGTTGATATTGAAAACAGGATAAAGACTTATTATCAATGTGAAAATAAATATCGTGATACCCTGATTATAATACACCGAAGGTGTCATTGAAAAAGACATTACAGGTTCAAATCCCATCTGAAGCATTGTTTCTGCCGCCTGTCCGGTGAATGGAATAGGATGAAAAGTGAAATACCAGGTAATTGGAATACTTACCGCAATACCAGCTATAACGCCAGTCAACCCCAATAATATAGTTTCAAGAACCAGAATATAACCCAGTTTGTATTTCTGCATTCCAATTGCCACTATTACACCGAATTCTTTTCTTCGTTCAAGCATCATCATGAGTACTGTTCCGAATATTCCAAAAGCAATGATCATATAAAGTATTCCCTTTATTATCATTCCCGATGCACGATCGCTATCAATCTGTTTCAAAAGAATGCTGTTTAATCTCCTTCCAGTCCATAACCTCATAACTGTTTCCCAGTTTTGAAATAAGCTCATTTTTGATAGCTGGTAACACATTATTGTTTTTAACCATGATTACTATTGAAGTAAGCCTGTCCGGTGCAGAAAACAGTTCCTGGCAATTGGTCAGATTCATATAAACAACAGTTCTGTCGAGCTCAGGAGAAGGCTGTTTAATTATGCCTTTTACAGGGTATTTTCCTGCAGCTCCGACTCCATGGTATCCCTGGCTTAATAAAACAAGTGTATCGTTTACTCTCAAGTTTCATGTATCTGGCCAGGGTGCTGCCCAATACAACACCATTATCCCCCGTGATTGAGAAAGTTACCGTTGATTATCTTCTTCGACAGATTTGTGATATCATCCTCTTCCTTTGGTTCTATACCTATTACCATTACACCTTTTGTAATTTCATCAGAAGAAGCCAATGCATAGTTTTCCAATCGTGGTGTAATTGCTGTAATCCCTTTTACCATCGATAATTTTGATTTAACAGCAGAATACTCCAAAGAGTTATTGATTACTTTATCTTTCCAGTATCCTTTGCTATGAACCTGTATATAACCTGAATAGAAATTCACGATAGTCTTGATATACATCGCATATGAGCCTTCCTGCATAGAACTCATAACAGTTGATAATATCACTCCAAAAAAAATCGATGCTGTTGTAATCAGGGTCCTCCGTTTGTTACGCCATAAATTACGCCATGCAAATTTGAGATAGTCGTTCATAAAGACTAATGAATTAATTATTTGACTGACTTCATATTCTGCTGTGAAAAAAAATTATCTGAAATAGGTTTATTAAAAACCATCCTGTTCATTTCCAGTACCGTTTTATCACCATTTTTATTTACCGGGGTTATCTCCAATCTTGAGGGGATTTCACGATCCCCCAACTTCTTTATATCATATGCATTCATAACATTAACAAGGGAGGAATCTTCATCATAGTACTCGGCTTTCCATTGATTAAATCCATCAACTGTTATCCAGGTAATTACTTTGCCCCATGTCACTGCGGCATCGGGCAATGGAATCAGTTCTATCTTATAACATTCCTGATCCCTGATTTTTTCTTTCCCTAATAACTTCTGCGTGTAATCAACTACAATAGATGATTCTTTTACCAGATCATCATTTGTAAAATCAGATCCCATCCATGATTGCATCATCATAGATGGTGGAATTTTTATAATTCGTTCAATTGATGGCACCCAGTTCCACATATCGTTCTGTCGCTTAAGAAACACCTGTCCTTTTTCTTTTGCGGGAGCAGTAATGTATATCAATGAGTATTCAGTTCCCTTTGACCATGATTTCATGGTGATACTTCTGGTCCAGTCAGGACGAATAATTGTCAGAGTCATAACACCCTGACTGGTTTGACCTCTTCCCTTATCATCGGCTTTTTTTACAATCTCCCTTGCGGTTAGAACCTGGGAGTAGGATGTACGAAATGATACAGTTAAAATGAATCCAACCAAGTATACTATTTTAGATATATTGTTTTTCATATTAACAATTTTTCAGGTTATCGCACAACAAAACCAAGAATAGCTATGTAAACTTACAAAGTTAAATTCAATATGTTCAACCATCATAAGTTTTTTGAATGCATTATCTGGTAATGGATTGCCTTAAAGCAATGTATAATTAACCTTATAAATTAATTTCAGGATCAATCACCTGCCCTGAGTCAGACACTTAAATATATTAACAAAAAAAAGCATAGATGAAAGGATTTTGATTTATCCTTAAAATCTATGCACAGTAATGATTATAATGTATTAAAACTACCTCAGTTTTAACCTGTAGCTACCAATGTTCTTATCATTACTAAATATCTGGATCGTATACTCTCCTGACTTAAGTTTGTCCCTGTCTTTATCTTTCAATACTATCTGTCTCAAGTTTTCAGGATCCCCTGACGCAGATGACAAACTTGCAGTCATTTTCTGTGGACTATGGTCAACAACAAGCCATGATGATAATTTATCTTCCGGACTTATAATTGTCCCGGATGGTGTTATTATCTTATAGGATAAATTATCATTTTTACCCAGAGGTGAATCGAAATTTAGATTCAGGTCTTTTATCCTTCGTGCTTTGTAAGTAAGGTTATCATTTTTATTACCTCTTGAACCAAAGATCTCAATGTTATCAATTCTGTTTTTCCTGGAACTTTCCAATTTACTTACAAGTTCTCTCTTGTCTGCATCAGCTATAAGAGCAGAATTCTCCAGGTTTTTGATCTGTGACAATGCCGCCTGGTGTTCCATTTTTAAATCACTGTAGGCTATATCGAGATCCTTTTTTGACTTTTGTAATTGTGCCAGCTCACTCTTGTCTTTCATAAGGGAAGCATTTTCCTTTGACATATAAGCAATTCTCCGTTCCTTTTCTGCAATTGAAGATTCAGCTTTGGCTAATGCTTTGTTTGCTACGTCCTCTTTAGATGTTATAGCTTCCAGATCACTTTTTGACTTGGCAAGTTCTTGTGAACCCTGAAGTTTTTGGGACGAAAGAGTTTCATTTTGGAGCTTTTCATTATTAAAATTGCGCTTATTTCTTGAATTTGAGATTAGCGCAATACCAGTAGTGATTAACAGAATCGCAATGATTGCTGATCCTGCCAATGTTAACGTCTTTGTTTTCATAGTAATAAATTTTATGATTGTGTAGTTAAATACATCAAAATAAATGCCAGATATAGGTCATTAACAATAGATTAACTTATGTTTAAGAGACTCTTAACGTTCTGCCTTTAAGAAAAGAGATATAACTTGCAGATCCGAAGAAATTGACATATATACAGGAAATAACTTTTAAAAATATGCTTCTTTAAAAGGAAAACTGAAGAATAGATTGTTTTATAACAGACAATATCCTGAAAAATAATTAGTACATAAAAATGAATTAATTAAATACAACATTTTATGCTTATGAACCCAAGAATAGCCGAACAGCTCCTTAAAAGCAGAATCAACACTGTAAAATCATGGAGTCGAAAATCTTACAGAATCCCGGGATTGATTTTCATACTCTTTCTGATCTTGAAAAATCCATTTATATCATGCACCAACCCTAATTCGTCATTTTATAATAAAATTTTAAATGACTTTGATTCTAACAGTTACTATATTGCCCTGGATATAAAATCTCCATATTATAAAGGACGTGCAATAATTGAAAATAATAACCTGTACCTGTATTTGCACAAATCAAAGGGCTTTGATAAGGAAAAATATATCAATTTTATGAAAAGTACATTAAGGCATCACAGGACTTTAAAAATTGAAGAGAAGGATATTGTCATGCAGAAGTTCATAAAAGTCGATGTGATAGAGAGTGTTATTTATAATGCTAACCAGGGAAGTGACAATTTTATTGCGAAATATTTTAACGGCACAGTTCTGAATATTGGCGTTACAGAAAAAGAGCAAAACGCAATAATAAATCAGCTTTTTTTCTGGAATATTCCTGCCAAAATCGAAAAACTGACAGGAGAATTAATTATAGGATAATATTGATTCCGGGAATACCATCCCTTTTATAGCCTCCATCTGTTCTGAAAGGTTCACAACGGCAGCCAGTCATCAGGTAATGAGTGATGTGATTAATCACTATTCATTTATAATAGAGCAAAAGAAACTGTAAGAAGTCTTAATTTCCGATATGTTAAGATTCTTTAATCAATTAGTTAATCTATTGTTAATTAGGAATAATTGGCATTCAATTTGTGTCTATCCTTTTGTAAATAAAATACGAATTAATTAAAAAACCATATTATGAAAACAAAACTATTTTTAACTGCGTTTCTGGCAGCAATCCTAGGTGTTTCAAGTACAATATTTGTGTACTCGCACACAGATGCCAATGCAAACCAATCGGTTACTGACCAGAGACACAACCAGACTGAGAGATCTGCACCAGTTGTTTTAACATCGATGCAATCCAATGATGGGCCTGTCGACCTCACTTATGCTGCTGAAAAAACTGTTCAGGCAGTCGTACATGTCAGGGTCAGAACAACTGTTACAGATGATCAATCTGACAATCCCTTCATGCAGTTCTTTGGTGGCAACAATATGAGACAAGAGCCAAGAAAAGTCACAGGTTTTGGATCAGGAGTAATAATCTCACCGGATGGCTATATAGTCACAAATAATCACGTAATTGATGGAGCGGATTCTATTCAAGTGACTCTTTATAACAACAAAACATATACCGCCGCAATAGTTGGAAGGGATCCTGATACAGATATTGCCTTAATCAAAATTAAAGCTAAGGACCTGCCGACAATAAAATTTGGTGATTCGGATAACCTGAAACTTGGCGAATGGGTACTTGCAGTAGGTAATCCTTTTAATCTTACTTCAACTGTTACGGCAGGGATTGTAAGTGCAAAAGGAAGGAGTCTTGACATGGATGGAGGTTATAAGCTTGAATCTTTCATTCAGACAGATGCTGCTCTTAATATGGGGAACAGCGGAGGAGCTTTGGTTAACACTAAAGGAGAACTCGTTGGAATCACATCAGCAATTGTTTCTCCAACAGGAACTTACTCCGGCAATTCCTTCGCCATCCCTGTAAATATTGTCAAAAAAACTGTTGATGATCTAAAAGTATATGGAAGGGCACAAAGGGCAATAATGGGAATAAATATCCAGGAAGTTACTTCAGAAATTGCACAGAAAGAAAAACTTGACAATGTTAGCGGTGTTTATATAGCATCAGTGGCTGAAGGCGGTGCTGCTGATCAGGCCGGAATAAAATCAAAAGATGTAATAGTAAAAATAAACGGGAAAAACATTCAGTCCCCGGCCGATCTTCAGGAAACTGTAGGAGAGCACCATCCGGGCGATAAAATTCAAGTGACTTATTTCAGAAACGGCAAAGAGGAAACGGCATCAGTCGAACTCCGGAATGTTGATGGCACTACAGCTGTTGTTTTGGAAAGTACAGGAGAATCAGTTTTTGGATCTAAACTGATACCTCTCACCTCTAAAGAGAAGCAAAAATACTCGGTCGATTCCGGAACAAAAGTCGCAAGTGTTGGCGATGGAAAACTAAAAGATATGGGAATTAAAAGCGGAACAATAATTTCAGCAATAAACGGCAAAGCCGTAAATAATGCTTCAGAAATAAGGGAAGCTACCTCCGATGGCGAATTGCTGTCATCAATCGACGGGATCCAGCCGGACGGAACACATTTCAGTTTTCAATTCAAAAATTAATATATAATTTTTTTCAACTTTTAAGGATTAGTCTGTAACACCATGTCTCTGCTTAATGATTTAATCAGTGAAGCAGTCACATGGTGTTCTTGTTAACTGAACAAAGCCGCTCCTCCTTTGACCAGAGATTGCCAGAAAAATCCGTATTGAAACGAAATAAAGAGCACTAAAAACGCTGGTTCATTTTGGTATAATTTCAAACTGGAATAGAGTCCCTGATATGTAATCATACAAATAACAAAAGTTATAAGCCCGATGCCTAACAACTCTTTTGTTTCAGGAAATGTAATTTTAACTTTAGAGGATGTCTCAATACCGGGTTGCGTCACTTCCTGATTTTTACTGATCTCTGAACCTGCTTTTTGCGATGGGGAAGCCTTAATTCCGCCGATACCCGCAATTAAGAAACTAAAAAAAATACCAAATATCAGCCCTGCCAAAGATAAGAGTATCCGGCGGGCAGGTATTGGTTCCGTCTCCCTGATAATCTCCGAGTCAGGACTTTTCATGAGTAAATAATCGAGTATTTTCATATTTAAACGAATTAGATAAAGCAAGAAATAATTTTAATACCTATAGTAAATTTATTAAATATTTAAACTCAAGTCAAATCTGACTTCTTTTCTATACTTCTAATTATGAGATTTCTTTTCCTCTTTAGAAAATAACTGTTTTACGAAACTGTCATATTAATCCATTCAGAGAAAGTATCTGTAAGGAAACTTTTATACCTGAATTTTATTCAATCCGAATGAACAAACCGGATCTTCAATTGTATTTATTCAGGAACGGTTTTCTATTTAACCGGTAAAAATTTAATGTCATGGAACCTAAGACCATAGGATACTGGGACGTGAAGAAAAAACTTAAACTGAGATACCCAGGTATTACCGACGAAGATGTCACATATCCTGAAGGAAAAGAAAAGGAGATGATTGAATTGCTTGGGAACAAGCTCGGAAAGTCCTGGCAGGAACTGGTATCGATTATTGTTGAACTTTGAGTGTCATAGATTGCCACCCAGGTAACAGACAGGCAGTTGTTCTTCGATTATCGTCAGGCGTTTAATGAATCGCTGACTGTATTTTTTTTGTAATCACCCTCGTATATCATTGATTCGTATATACTTAAATAATCATCTGCCATTCGCTGAATCGAAAATTTCTTTTCAAAGACGTCCCTGCATTTTTTCCTGTCAATGCCTGATAATTTTGATACAGCTGCCACGGCTTCACTAATGGAATTTACACCAAAACCTGTAATTTCTTCATCGATAACCTCAGGTACGCTTCCGCAGTTGTACGCTAACACAGGAGTACCACAAGCCATTGCTTCAATCATTCCTATGCCAAAGGGTTCAGGCCAATCAATAGGATAAACAAACCCTAAGGCGTTACCCAACAGTTCCTCTTTTTCCTTCTCTCCCACTTCACCTATAAAATCAACAAGTGGATGTTCAAGCAATTTCCTTATTTTCAATTCAAAATAATCATTATGGACTTTGTCAATCTTCGCAGCAATCCGAATTTTAATCCCGGCTTTTATTGCAATTTCTATTGCCCTGTCGATTCTTTTTTCAGGTGAAACGTTACCGATAAAAACTAAATAGTCGCCTCCTTTTCTGTTAAAATGATAAAGATCCAGAGGAAGTCCATGATAAACAGTTCCCATCCAGTTTAAATAAGGGAATGGTTTTCTTTGCGAATTTGATATTGAAACAAGCGGAATATCCCTGTATTCTCTGAAAAGCGGTACCATTTCCGGCATATCAAGTCTTCCATGAAGAGTGGTCAGATAGGTATTTTCGCTTCTCTTCATGATAGGGAAGTATAAATAGTCAATATGTGAATGAATAATATCAAAATTATGGGCTTCTTTTTCAACCATTTCCATTAAAGTGATATGGTGAACAATAGGATCAACAAAATCAGCATCTAATCTTAAGGCATTGTTACATACAGGGACGAGTTTTGCATTTGTAACCGAATCGCCACTGGCAAATAAAGTCACTTCATGACCGCGTGAGATGAGTTCTTCTGTAATATTGTGTACAAATCTCTCAACTCCTCCATAAAGCTTTGGCGGAACGCTTTCGTATAATGGTGACACCTGTGCTATTTTCATAAACTTTTTCTGGTTTTTGTTATTATGAAACCTGGTTTTTACGCATCAGTAATTTTAATAGGAACAAATGAGTTGGTGAAAAAGTTATCTCAAATTAACAGAAATGATAATATTACCAGGAATGATCACTAATAAGGATTTGGATAATTGTTTCGGGGAAACAAAATACGAAGTCAATTGCTTTTAAGGATAATTAAAACTAAATGCTTTTCCCTGCTAAACGCGTCATGCCGTAATATGCGCTTCCCAGCAGTGATGCCCGCGATCCAAGGTGTGCTCTTTCAATTTTTACTGCCGAGCGGCAATTTTCTAGTGAATTAGCAAATGCGCTTTCTTTTATCATTGATATGTAACTGTCGTTTGCTTCAGACATACCACCACCCAGAACAATTATTTCTGGTGCAAATATTGTAATAAGGTTGGCTAAGCCTATTCCAACCAGTCCGGCGTTTTCCTTTACCACCTTTACCGCAACAGGTTCATTTTTATAGCTTAATTCAAATATTTCACGGCAGCTTACGACTTTTGATTTCTGATTTCCGGTTCCTGTCTCTTCATGGTATCTCTTCATGATTGCAGACGCAGAAGCATATTGTTCATAAGACCCTCTGATCCCCTTATCACTGGTTTCGTTCTCAAAATTTATTATCATCTGGCCTACTTCACCACCAGCATTATTCATTCCACGGTATAACTTTCCATCTATTATAATACCTCCTCCGATACCTGTACGAAGGGCAATGAAGACTATGTTGCTATAACCTTTCGCTGCTCCAAACCGGTGTTCAGCAATTGTCATCATATTGGCATCGTTACCAACATAAGCAGGCAAGCCGGTTTCCTGATTGATAATCTTTGCAAGAGGTACATTTTCCCATCCTTTTATGCCCTGATCAGGCCCTATCACAGTGCCAGATACATGATCAATAAATCCTTTTGCCGCCGTACCGATACATATAGGGTTAATACCTTCAGAAGCTACTGACTGTCGTATTTCCCTGATAGCTTCAAAAATTCTTGAGATAAGATAATCCTTTGTCTGAACCTGAATCAACGGAAAAGATTTTGCTGAAACAACTTCACCGTGGATCCTTACCACTGCGATTCTGATTTCATTACGCCCGATATCGATCCCTATTGCTGCTGCATGATTAAACATCCTTTACGAAGTTGATGATTCAATACAAAAGTAGCTTTAAATCTTTCTCGGTAAGCTGAATCCTTCAAAAAACAGGAAATCCATTAACCACAAAGAACACAAAGCAGGCACAAAGGACACAAAGGGCAACATACTTTTAAGCATTTGCGTCTTTATGCCATTACTCCTTTTTTTAAATGCCTCTGTCGGTCGGTGATTATTTTTAATAACTTTGGCCTAAGTTTATTAAAGATATGATGGAAAAAGTCAGGGAAATATTTAGAAAAGAGGCAAATGCCATTGAAAACATTCCTGTAACTGAGAGTTTTGAAACCGCAGTTGATATCATCTACAGGCATGTTCATGAAAAAAACGGAAAACTGGTAACAAGCGGTATGGGAAAAGCAGGACAGATAGCTCACAATATAGCAACTACATTTAGTTCAACCGGAACACCTTCAATCTTTCTTCATCCAAGTGAAGCCCAGCATGGTGACCTTGGAATTCTACAGGAAAATGATGTTCTTCTTGCAATTTCCAATTCCGGAAAAACAAGGGAGATCATCGAACTCATTGATTTGAAAAATAATCTTTATCCACAGGTGCCTGTTATTGTTATAACCGGCAATAACAACAGCCCTCTGGCACAAAAAGCTGATTGTTTTATACTTACCGGTGCACCTGAAGAGGTATGTATTCTTGGTCTTACTCCTACTACTTCAACAACAATGATGACAGTTATAGGTGATGCACTTGTTGTGCTCCTGATGACAAAAATCAAATTTAATGCCGATGATTATGCCAAAAGACATCACGGTGGATATCTTGGAATGAAATCGAGAAAAATTTCGGGTAAAAATAACCGCTCCTAATATTCAGTTCCGGATTTTTCGTTCCGGATTATTTCTATCGTATTTTCAAGAGATTCCTGGAATTTGTTAGCATTCTCTATCCATTTGAGAATCTTCTCACTGGCCAGTGGATATTCAGGGGAACGCATCGAGACTGTTCTGTAGGCATATTCCTTTAATTCAGCTACATTCTCAAGTACTCTTTTAAAATATATCCTGAAAAATGAATCAGTGATAAAAAAGTATCTTTTCCTGTCAGATGGAAAGGTCTTATAATCAATGAGTTTATTTTGCAAAAGAAAATTCAATGAATTGCTTACCGAACTCTTGCTGGCTTTAAAATATGTTACCAGCTCTTCAAAGGTTTTTTCAGGTGGATCACTGACAGTGAAATAAGAAATAATCCTTCCCTGCATTGGAGTAAGACCAAACTTTTCAAAAACTTTACCGGTTTCCTCTATTGTTTCGCGTATCCTTTTTTCCTGAACTGACATAATTCCTGAATAGTTAATTGTTAAAAAGGCTTAAAGGCGCAATGGCGTAATGGCTTAAAGGCCAAATTTAAAATTGGTTTTCCCTTCAGCCCTTAAGCCTTTATGCCCTTATGCCTTGCTTATTCACATTGTACAAATTTACTTTAAATCCGAATCAGTTCTATAACTTTTGAACTAAAAAAACAAAATTATTTTTTCTTGCTTCCATCAGATAAAAAGATTAGTTTTGAAAGCTTCAGTATAGAACTATAATAAAATTAAATCCATTGTTATGACTACCGTCAACCCTACTAACGCTATCAGCAGAAAAGATTATGTCTTCTCAGTTTCTATAATCGGACTGTTTTTTTTCATCTTTGGATTCGTCACATGGCTGAACGGGATACTCATCCCTTTCTTACGGACAGCATGCGAATTGAATGATTTTCAAGCATATTTCGTAACATTTGCTTTCTATGTCTCCTATTTTGTCATGGCTTTACCTTCATCAGCAGTACTGAAGAAGACGGGGTTTAAGAATGGAATGTCACTGGGATTATGGATTATGGCAGTCGGAGCATTAATATTTGTGCCGGCCGCAATGACAAGGACCTTCGGTCTGTTTCTCTTTGGACTATTTGTAGAAGGAACCGGTCTGGCTCTTCTTCAGACAGCATCAAATCCGTATATTACCATTATTGGTCCACCCGAAAGTGCAGCAAAAAGAATAAGCATAATGGGAATTGCGAATAAATTTGCCGGTGTTCTGGCTCCGATTATACTCGCCAGCATTATATTAAAAGATGCAAATATTCTTGAGCAAAAACTTGCGCAGGCAGCTGATTCAGCTTCAAGGGCAGTCTTATTGAATGAACTGGCAAGCCGGGTAATTTTTCCGTACGTAGTTATGGCGGTGATCCTTGTTCTTCTCGGATTACTGCTAAGGTTTACCCATCTTCCTGAAATTGACACCGATGCTGAAGATGCAGCCAGCAGTGAATCAAACCTCAAAAAAACAAGTGTATGGCAGTTTCCACATCTTATAATCGGGGTAATTACATTTTTCTTCTATGTGGGAGTTGAAGTTATTGCCGGTGACACGATTATCAGATACGGACAATCTCTGGGAATAGCTATGAGCTCTGCAAAATATTTCACTTCACTGACATTACTTAGTATGATAATCGGATATCTTCTGGGAATAATGCTTATCCCAAAATATATCAGGCAGGTTACAGCTTTGAAGATCTGTGCAATTCTTGGCGTAATTTTTGCACTTGCAGCGATAATAACACCTGCCCATTTTACTTTTACAATACCATTTATTGATATTGTCTCTTTTTCGCCATTAAAGCTTATTTTGCCCTTAACCGTTCTTTTTGTAGCATTAATGGGTCTGGCAAACTCACTGATGTGGCCGGCACTCTGGCCCTTGACAATCAGCGGACTTGGGAGATTCACAAAAACAGCTTCAGCAATGATAATTATGGCCATCTCAGGCGGAGCAGTGTTACCCTTGTTATATGGAAAACTGGCAGTGACCTTTTCAACGCAATCAGCTTACTGGATATGTGTTCCCGCCTATCTAATCATAATGTATTACGCTTTTATCGGTCATAAAGCGGGGAAATAATATGGCATATAACCTGAAGGAAATATTTGAATATTTCGAAGCTGATGGTACATTTTTAACAGGAGAACCATATGGCAGCGGACATATACACGATACCTTCAGAATTGAGACAGCTGAGGCGGATAAGGATGATTATATACTCCAGCGTCTTAATAACAGGATCTTTAAAAATATACCTGAGCTGCAGCATAATATTGAAAGAGTCACCGTTCATCTCAGAAATAAACTAAGCCGCTGTCCCTGGCTCAGATATTAAAAGAGAATGCCTGCAGTTGATCCCTTCCATGGATGGTAAAACCTGGATAGTCGATAAAGACGGAAACTATTGGAGGATGTATATATTCATTTCCAAACATCATTCCTTTAATGTTGTCGATAGTCCGGATAAAGCCTTCGAAGGCGGAAAAGCAATAGGTCGTTTTCAGGCAATGTTATCGGATATGCCGGGAGGTCAGTTATTTGAGACAATTCCATGTTTCCATGATATTGAAAAAAGACTTGAGGCTTTTTTCACAAAAGTAAAAGAAAATCCGGTCGGCCGGGTTGACTCAGTAAAGCAGGAAATAGATCAGATCAGCAGAAGGACTGATGAAATGAAAAAAATACTCCGCTTAGGAAAGGAAGGCAAAATACCTCTTAGGATCACCCATAATGACACAAAATTCAATAATATACTTCTCGATGAGAATAATAAGGCTTTGTGTGTTATTGATCTTGATACCGTAATGCCAGGATATATTCATTATGATTTTGGAGATGCAATAAGAACAGCCGCAAACACAGCATCAGAAGATGAGGATGACCTGTCAAAAATTAAAATGGATATTAATCTTTTTAAAGCATATGCTGAAGGTTATCTTTCTGAAACTATCAAAACGCTGAATGACATTGAAATAGAATATCTTGCATTCGCTCCAAAACTGATTACCTATACTATAGCAGTACGTTTTCTTACCGATTTTATTGACGGTGATAATTATTTCAAAATACACCATAAATATCATAATCTTCAACGAACCAGGGCACAGTTGAGTCTGGTAATGAGCATGGAGGAGCAGTATGGGGACATGCAAAAGATTATCAGGAACTTAACGTAGGAGTGAGGCGTGAGGAGTTAGGCGTGAGGCGTGAGGCAGGATTTAATCCGCGATAATCTGCGATTCCGATAGCTATCGGAAAAGCGGGAAAGAAAAAAAGAACTTCCACAGAGAACACTGAGGACCACAGAGATACAAAAAATGATCCTCCTACGCTACCAACTTTGCTAAAACTTCGTTGGTCAAAGAAAGCTTCGGAGAAAAGTAAACGACAAACGACAAACGGGAAACGGTAATGGATTGGACGAAAGAAGAGGTAAAATTTCTGGCAACATTAAATGGACCTGACAAAATTCAGGATTTTCTCGATACGCTTGATTATAACCCTAAATATGAATGTAAATCGCCGCGCTGGGTTATAAGGAAAAGATCAGCTCATTGTTTTGAGGGTGCTCTTTTTGCTGCCGCAGCTTTGCAGTTTAACGGATATAAACCACTCATAGTTGATATGAAATCGCAAAATGATGATGATCATGTTCTGGCTGTGTTCAAAAAAGATGGCTATTGGGGTTCTATAGGTAAATCAAATTTTACAACACTTAGATACCGGGAACCTGTATATCGCAACTTGCGTGAACTCATCATGTCCTATTTTGACTTTTACTTTAATATGAACGGGTATAAATCATTGCGATCGTATTCAATTCCGCTTGACCTCACTGTTTATAACAAATTTAACTGGGCAACAACCGATGATGACCTTGAGTATATTGGAGATAAGCTGGAAAAAATCCGTCATTACCCGGTTGTGTCTGAAAAGATGATAAAAAATCTTAAAACAGCCAGTGATATTGTTATAAAAGCAGGCCTGATAGGATCAAAAGCCGAAGGATTATTCAAGCCAAAATAGCATGGTGAAGGGAGTATGGAGACAGACATAAAACAATTGTGGCTGTTAAAAAGTCTTTTTTAACCGCAAAGCACGCTAAGGAGGCGCGAAGTGCGCAAAGTCAAAACATTATAATTCATTCCGATAGCTATCGGAACTTTGCGATCTTTGCGTAAATTCTTTGCGACCTTTGCGGTTAATGGATTTAAACTTTTTCAACAGCCCCGTTAGGAGTTGGTTAGCATGGGGCAATGGGCAATGGGCATAGAGCAGGAAGCAGGGATTACTGAAAACAATTCCCCTCCACCGGAGGGGTTAGGGGTGGGTTAGTATTGGCCATGCAACCAACAGTCGAAATTTATCGCTCCTTATCATATTATATATCAATATGTTACAAAATTCAACAGTATTGCGGTCGAAGGATTTTTGTAATTAACATGATATTGCCTATTTTTGATACCTTAAAATTAGTTGAGGAATGGATTTATCTGGTAAGTACTATAAAGCCTTTATTGATCGGCAATCGGCAATTGAAAAACAATATAGCCCCAAGCAAACTGAAAAGCAACATTCAAAAGGCAAACTTACCGCACATGAACGGATCAATCTCCTTTTTGATAAGAATACATTTGAAGAGATCGACCAATTTGTTACCCCTGCAGATCAGCCTGTCGAATTTGGGAAGGTTGAAAGAGCATATGGTGACGGAGTCATAGTTGGGCATGGTAAAGTTAATGGAAGGCTGATATTCGCATATGCCCAGGATTTTACAATAATGGGAGGATCACTCGGGATTGTTCATGCAAAAAAGATTGCCAAGATCCAGGAGATGGCACTGAAAATGGGTTCTCCGATAATAGCACTTATAGATTCTGGAGGTGCCAGAATACAGGAAGGAGTTGCAAGTCTTAGCGGTTATGCAGCCATCTTTCAGAATATTATTCATTCATCAGGTATCATACCTCAGATCTCAGTCATAATGGGTCCGGCAGCCGGAGGCGCTGTCTACTCCCCTGCCCTTACTGATTTTGTCTTTATGGTGAACCATACAAGTTACATGTTTGTCACAGGACCTAATGTTGTTAAAGAGGTTCTGAATGAAGATGTAACATCAGAAGGACTCGGCGGAGCAGAAGTTCATGCCCGTAAAAGCGGTGTTGCCCATATGATCTATGATGATGAGGAAAATACCATTCTCGCACTGAAAAAATTCCTTTCATACCTTCCGTCAAATAACGTTGAAAACCCACCAGTAGTAAGTGATGATGGCTCAATAAGCGATGTAAATGAAAAACTTCGGGACATTATCCCCGAAGATCCAAATAAAGCTTACGATGTCAAAGATATTATATCCCAGATTGTCGACAGGAACAGTTTTTTTGAAACGTCCGAACTATTTGGAGCAAGTCTTGTTACAGGTTTTGCCAGGTTGAAAGGTAAAACTATTGGCATTGTAGCCAATCAGCCTAAAGTTCTGGCAGGTGTTCTCGACATAGATTCATCGACGAAAGGTGCAAGATTTATAAGGTTTTGTGATGCATTTAATATACCTGTTCTGACTTTTGAGGATGTTCCGGGATTTCTACCCGGAGTAGATCAGGAACATGCCGGAATCATCAGACATGGGGCTAAATTGCTTTTCGCATACAGTGAAGCCACTGTACCTAAGATTACAATAATACTACGTAAAGCATATGGCGGAGCGTTCATCGTAATGAACAGTAAGAATCTTGGCGGTGACTTTAGTTTTGCATGGCCTTCGGCAGAAATCGCAGTTATGGGACCCGACGGAGCAGTTGCAATTTTGTACAGGAAGGAACTTGCTGAATCAAAAAATCCTGTTGAACTAAAAAAGGAGCTCGTTAAAAAATACCGTGATAAGATTGCAAATCCTTTTATTGCTGATGAAAGCGGATACATCGATGAAGTAATAGATCCAGCTGTAACACGGAAAAAAATCTTATCTGCTCTGAATGCCCTTAATAATAAATGGGTAAAAGTGCCTGCCCGGAAACATGGTAATATGCCACTATAGTTGCTGGTTGCTGGGTGCTGGTTGCTGGTTACTGGTTGCTGGTTTAACAAGAACCCAGCACCCGGTACCAATAAAAGATTGATACTCAAACATTAAAACAGATTTAATGAAGATAAAGAGAATACTAATTGCAAACAGAGGTGAGATTGCAGTAAGAATAATAAAAACTGCCCGTTGATGAAAATTGAGACGGTGGCAATAAAAACAGCTGTCGAACCCAATGCTATGTATCTTTCATCAGCAGATGTAATATTTGACAATACTGAGGATGTTTCAGAAATTCCTATATTTCTTAACATTGAGAAATTGATTGAAATAGCAGGTAAGATGAATGCCAATGCTGTTCACCCCGGGTACGGGTTCCTTGCAGAAAATGCCTATTTCGCCCAGAAATGTCTCGATAATAATATTATTTATATAGGCCCCTCCCCAGAAGCAATTTATAAAATGGGTAACAAGACTATTGCCAGGAAGATTGCTCTCACGAGCGGAATTCCAATGGCGATGGGAAGTGAAGGTAATATTGCCAATGAGGAAGAAGCCATCGCAATAGCTGAAAAAATTGGGTACCCTGTTATCATTAAAGCAGCGTCAGGCGGTGGCGGAAGAGGTATGAGGATTGTCAGGAAGGCTGATGAGATGGACAAAATGTTTATCATTGCCAGTAAAGAAGCTGAGACAGCATTCCACGACCCCTCAGTGTTTGTCGAAAAATACATTGAGAACCCAAAACATATTGAATTTCAAATTCTTGGAGACACTAAAGGGAACATAGTACATCTCGGAGAACGGGAATGTTCAATTCAGCGGAAACATCAGAAGCTTCTTGAAGAAGCGCCGTCAGCAGCTCTTGACGACAAGCTCCGGAAAAAAATGGGAGATATGGCAGTTGAAATTGCAAGGGCCGTAAACTATCATTCAGCAGGTACGGTAGAATTCCTTCTCGACTCCAACAAGCATTTCTACTTCATGGAAATGAATACAAGAATACAGGTTGAGCATCCGGTAACAGAGCTTATAACGGGGTTGGATTTGATTGAACAGCAGATAAGAATTGCCAACGGCGAAGAACTCTCCTTCAAACAAAAAGACATAAAGTTAAAAGGATGGGCAATTGAATGCAGGATAAATGCAGAAGATGTGCAGGCTGGCTTTGCTCCTGATCCTGGTAAAATTGAAAGTCTGCATATGCCATCCGACCCTAATATCCGTGTAGATACAGGGGTACAGACAGGATCATCAATAGTTGCCAGTTATGATTCAATGATAGCAAAGTTAATTGTAAAAGGCAAAGACAGGAAGGATGCAATTAAAAATTGCAAAATGGCTCTTGATAAAGTGTGGATAAAAGGTACCAAAACAACGCTTCCTTTCTTTCGTATGTTGGTAAGGCATCAGAAATTCCAGGATGGAAGCTTCACAACATCCTTTATTGAAAAAGATCTTGAAAAGTACTACTTCAACAGTGAATATGAAGAGATGCTTGCAGCATGGCTGGCAACCAAACTTTTTATAGAAGAAAACCTTAATGATGATAGCATAAATGTCAATTTTGAACATGGAAGGGAAATGAGCCCCTGGTTATTAAATAAACGAATAAATCAATTTTAATCAAGGTGTTGTTATGGCGAACGATAAACTTCACATAAATAAATTATACGCGTTATCTTCCGAAAATCGAAAATTCAGTTTTTCGCTTCCCTTGAAACACACCATCAGGATAGGTAAAAGGGATTACGAAGTGAAGCTTAAATCTGATGAAAAATATGGTACGTATATCCTATGGAAGAACCGGAAATATCCTGTTGAGATCGTTCGCTCCAGTCAGAATAAATATGAAATTCTTTTTAATGATATCAGTTATACTTTTACTGTAGAGACACCTTTTTCATTAAAGAGAAAAAAAGTAATAGACTCAAAACGCGGAAAAATTGAAAAAGAAACTATCAAAGCTCCAATGCCGGGAAAAATAATAGATGTATTGGTGAGAGAAGGCTCGGCAGTTCTGAGGGGAGAACCGCTGGTCATCCTTGAAGCAATGAAAATGCAGAATGAAATAACCTCCCCTGTTTCTGGAACTGTCGTTAAAGTATCGGCTAAACCTAATTCCAATGTAATGAAGGATGACATCCTTCTGGAAATAAAGCTATAGAATTTAATCTTGCAGTCTTGCAGTCTTGCAGTCTTGCAGTCTTATAGTCTAGTAGTCCAGCACTGCTGTTTATTTCAACTTATTTCCGGCCATTGGTTGAATGGGGATGACTGTTAGTATTTTAAGTTATCATTACCGAGTTTATCTGCATTAACTTTACAATAATTAAAGTGAAAACATTTTTTTTGTTACAAATTGTTATTTGAATTATTGTGTCAATTGTAAAGTCAAAACGACCATCCGTAAGGTGAAATGGACATTTTTTAATTTATCGGAGTAATTTGCGAATGTTAAAACTGAATACTTACAATATGTTCTTCGCTAAAGACTCATGGAAGAGAATTTCATTTTATATATATTTGAATAATGCATATGTAATGCGTGCGTCAGTATGAGAGCAATAAAACGAATTATTATATGTCTGTTCCTGATGACCTGTATTTCCATAACGATGATGGGATCAGGGAAACAGCTCAAGGGTTTTGACTTTATTGAAAGAGCTGGTAAGGATTACACGGCCCTTCTAAACAAATATACAGAGCTTGCTAATAAATACGCTGCAAAAGGGGATGTCAAATATCTGAAAGCAAGTATTGATTCTGCGGAGTCAATCTGCAGAAAGGAAAACATTGAAATCCCAGCCCCTATTCACCTGGTCAGGGCCAAGTACTTTTACCTTCTAGAAGATTTCAAGAATTGTTCACAGGAAGCAACAATTGCATTGAAGCTTGCTCAAGATGAAAACGACTCAAAAACCCTGGCTAAGACCGACATTTTTCTTGGAAGCTACAATCTACGTACCGGGTTCATCAATGAGAGTATCAAATACTTTAACGATGGAATTGCCTTCGCTGAGAGGAAGCATTTAAAGGGCATAATCCCGTCAGGTTACAGAGCATTTTCAACTCTTTACTATACACTGGGTAAAACACAGGATTATAATAAGATTCTTCAGAAGCTAATTGATGCAAGCCGTAAAGAAAATGATACGATGAATCTTAAAGCAGGGTATTACCTTCTCGGTACTTCTCTGACCGGGGAAAACCGCAATTACAGGAAAGCTGATTCACTTGAATTTCAAGATTATAAAGTCCCCGACTCACTTGTATTCCGCGATTTTAAAAAAGCCGATTCACTTTTAAGGATCAGTCTCGAAATCGCGCTTAAAACAAAAGACACAATCACTACTATGTTGTCATTGAGTAATCTGGGTTGGAATTTCTATCGTGAAAAAAAATTCGATTCCGCTGTCAGGGAATATAACAGATCGCTTACATACAGTATTCCAGCAAAAGCATATTCATATTCTGCCAATGCTCTTGGAAATCTGGGAACCACTTACAGAGACAAGGGTCAGACTGAACTTTCCTTAAAATACTATGCCAAAGCAATAGAACAGGCAAAACTCGGTAATAATTTTAGCTCCGTTTACTGGGTCTATCTTGATATGAGTGACATGTATCTTCAGAAAAGAGATACATCCAGCGCTTTTAAAAATTATGTTATTTATAACAAATACCATGATCTTTATCTGAAGAAATCAAATAGTCAGGGCCTTGCCGATGCAAAGATCAGGTATGATGAAGATAATCGGAAAAAAGAACTTGAACTGCTTTCATTGAAACTAAGCAAACAAAAGCTCCTTATATACGGCTATACCGGACTCTTTGTTTTAAGTCTGGCTATCGGATTACTGCTATTCAGCCGTTCAAAAATCAATGCAAAACGCCGGATAAGTGAAATGAATCGTAAAATAGCTGAAATAACCCAGGCTAACCTCAGGCAGCAGATGAATCCTCATTTCATTTTTAATACTCTGAACTCAATCCAGTATTACATGTACCAGCATGACAAGCTGGCTACCAATAATTACCTGACAAAGTTTTCGAGTCTCATGCGCAAGGTCCTGGAAAACTCTCAACATACTTCCATATCACTCAGGGATGAGCTTGAAGCCCTGAAACTGTATCTCGAATTGGAAATGATCAGGTTTAAGGATAAATTTAACTACGAAATAAAGGTCGATGAAGAGATAGACACACTTCTTTATAAAGTACCGACAATGCTTATTCAGCCTTATGTTGAGAATTCAATAAGTCATGGACTGATGTCATATGAAGGCAAAGGTCTTGTAAAGATTAGCCTGAGACTAGAGAATCAATATATATCATGTACTATTGAAGATAACGGGATCGGCAGGGAAGCAGCTAATGAGAAAAAAAGAGATGGCCAGAAAAACCATAATTCGTTAGGCACACAAATCGTGACCTCACGGCTGGACTTAGTAAATGCTCTCTATGGGACCAGTCTGAAAACTATTTATACTGATCTTAAAAATATCAATGGAGAACCTGAAGGCACACGTGTGGAGATTCAAATACCTATAATTACATGAAACGCAAGTTAATAACAGCAATTATTGATGATGAGCCTGATGCGGTAGATTTCATCTCCTCAATCTCAGCGGAATATTGTCCTGACCTTGACGTTTGTGGCAAAGCGAATAATGTTAAAGATGGAATAAATCTTATAAATGAGATCAAACCTGACCTGGTGTTTCTTGATGTTGAAATGCCAAATGGCACCGGATTTGAACTTCTTAAACATTTTCCGCAGAAGAGCTTTGACGTTATTTTCATTACAGCATTTAATCATTATGCGATCCAGGCAATAAAATTCAGTGCAGTAGATTATATATTAAAGCCAGTTAATATAAACGAGTTTATTGAATCTGTTAACAGGGTGGTAAATAAACGCAGGACAAATACGTCTAATAATAATGAAAATTATGAGATACTATTGGAAAATCTACGTACCAGCCTGCCAACCCGACTGGTTATTCCTACTTCTGACGGACGCGAATACCTGAATCCCAAAGAAATAATCCGGATTGAAGCTGACAGGAGCTATTCATGGTTTTACATTGTTGACAGGCACAAAATTCTGGTCTCCAGGCATCTCAAGGAATTTCAGGATCTCTTAAATGACCGGAATTTCTTCCGCCCGCATAACTCCCATCTCATCAATCTCGAGTTCGTAAAAAAGTTTATACGTCACGATGGAGGCTATATTGAGATGATGGATGGTTCCCAGATACCGATTTCACGTAACCGAAAAGATCTCTTTCTTGCTCATATGGCGAGGTATACCGGGTAAATGCCCCATGTGGACGAGCTAATTTTATATAGAACCTCTCTGGCGCTTCGCGACATCTCCTCGCTAGCAATTATGTTTCATTCGCTGGCGCCGATTTATAATCGGTGCCAAAACAAAAGCGAGGATTGCAAATCCTCGCTAGCTCTGTGATTTCACTAACCTCCAAAACAAAAGCGAGGATTGCAAATCCTCGCTAGCTCTGTGATTTCACTAACCTCCAGAATTTTCTCCCTCTGCAAAGGGGGAGTGCCCGAAGGGCGAGGGAGTTATTTCTTAACCGGAATATGATTTAATGTCTCAACAAGGAAATCCCAGAATTTCTTAACAGAAGCAATTTCAACTTTCTCATCAGGAGAATGCGGATAGCGTATTGTGGGACCAAATGAGATCATATCTAATTCGGGGTATACACCTCCAATAAGACCGCATTCAAGACCTGCATGAATTGCTTTGATTGCAGGGACTTTTCCATACATGTCATTATACACTTTACTCATGGTCTTCAGGATTGGAGAATTCACATTTGGTTTCCAGCCAGGATATGCTCCTTCGAGCTTAACATCGGCATTCATCAGATGGAAGGCGGCAGCTATCCTCCATGCAGTTGCTTCCTTAGCTGAGTCAACTGAACTTCTGCAAAGGTTATACGCTTCAAATTTACCATTCATGCATTTTACTATTGCAATGTTATTTGAAGTTTCAACGAGTCCTTTCATGGCCTGACTCATTCTCACAACACCGTTCGGACAAACAAAAACTGCTCTGATGATTCTGTACTGATCTCCGGCATTCATTACCTTTGCGGGAAGGGAAACTTTTTCACATGAGAATGACATATCAGGCTCAGTCTCTGCAAACTCAGCTCTGTACATCTTTTCATAACCTTTAACAAACTTCTCGAATTCAGTTGCTTTAATCTCCGGGACAAGAATTATTGAATATGATTCCCTGGGTATTGCATTGCGAAGATTTCCTCCTTCTGCTTCTGAGAGTCTGATTCCAAAATCGGATTCTGCCTGCATCAGAAATCTGAACATAATCTTGTTCGAATTTGCTCTGCCAAGTGCGATATCAACTCCGGAGTGACCTCCCTTTAATCCTTTTGCCATTACCTTGTATGCAACCATCCCGGCAGGAGATTTTTCCTCGGCATAGGTCTTAATTGCTGAGACATCTATGCCCCCCGCGCAACCCACATATAGTTCACCTTCATCTTCCGAATCGAGGTTCATAAGAATTTCACCTTTAAGAAGTCCCTTTTCAAGTCCGAATACTCCGGTCATACCTGTCTCTTCATCTATAGTAAAAAGCGCTTCAATTGGTCCATGCTTAATTTCTTTTGAGGCAAGAATAGCCATAGTCGATGCAACTCCGATACCATTATCAGCTCCAAGAGTAGTTCCATTCGCTCTCACCCATTCACCATCAACAATAGTTTCAATCGGGTCTTTTTTAAAATCATGTTTTTTATCGCTGTTTTTTTGAGGAACCATATCGAGGTGGGTCTGGAAAATCACACCTTTTCTGTTTTCCATTCCTTTTGTTGCAGGCTTCCGGATAATAACGTTACCTATTGTATCGACTGTGGTTTCAAGGTTATTTTTTTTACCGAATGACTTCATAAATTCAATCATTCCCTGCTCGTATTTTGATGGACGAGGTATTTGTGTAATCTCGTGGAAATAATTCCACAATTGCTTAGGCTCAAGATCACGGATATTGCTCATATTCAATTGTTTTTAAATTTAATGAAACCAAGTATCAAAATTAATATAATTTACAAGAATATACAATGAAATAAGAGTGACAATACCAATTTTTACTCAAAAACATTTAAAGAAATATTCTTTAAAAAAACTTTACAATCAGGGAGCTATGAATTATGTTACAAATTTGCTACATTAGCAAAGCCTGATTAAAAAAAATTTTAAGTTGTAATAATCTTAAAATGAATTACTTATTCTATAATTATTTATCAATATAACTACGAAGATTAAAAATATTTTCATAAATTTTATAAAATGACTTTTTTATATATTGTAATTGGGCTTGTTATAATCTTTGACTTTATTAATGGGTTTCATGATTCTGCAAATTCTATTGCAACAGTAGTTTCGACCAAAGTCCTCTCTCCTCTTGCAGCCGTAGGCATGGCCTCATTCTTCAATTTCATAGCCTTCCTAATCTTCCCTCTTAAAGTTGCTGATACAATGAGTTATGGAGTTGTTAACCCCAATGTTATAAATCTGAATGTTATAGCTTCTGCCATTATTGCAGCGATTTTATGGAATCTTGCTACATGGTGGTTAGGTCTTCCTTCCAGTTCTTCTCATACTCTTGTCGGAGGATTGGTTGGAGCGGCTGTTGCCAGTTCAGGTTGGAGTACAGTTGTTATGGCGGGTGTATTAAAAATTGTAATTTTTATTGCGGTAGCCCCGGTACTGGGAATGATTATGTCTTTTCTAATTTCAGCAATTGTGATTTTTATTGCCAGAAACCATTCTCCATCAGCAATTGACAAACACTTCAGGCGACTGCAGCTATTATCAGCAGCAGCCTTTAGTCTTGGCCATGGAGGCAATGATGCCCAAAAGTCAATGGGCATAATCTGGGTAGCTTTACTTGTAACTGGTGTTGTTACAAAAAGTGAGACCATAAAAGATCATATGTGGATTGTACTTTCCTGCCAGACCGCGATTGCTGTCGGAACTTTATTGGGTGGATGGAGAATTGTCAAGACAATGGGGCAGAAAATAACAAAACTCAAACCATTTGAGGGATTTTGTGCAGAATCAGCAGGCGCACTGACATTATTTGGCGCTACACATTTCGGAATTCCGGTAAGTACTACCCATGTTATTACAGGAGCTATAATAGGAGCCGGAGCAAGGAAAGGTGTATCTGCAGTAAAATGGGGAGTAACTACTAAAATATTCTGGGCCTGGATTCTCACTATTCCGGTATCGGCAATAGTCGGATCAATAATGTTCCATTTGCTTAATTATATTTTAAAGTAAAAGAATTCATCATTTAATTGATAATATTATGAATATAGATAGCTTTTTAAAGATTTTTGTTCCTAAAGATCATTCATTTTTCCCTCTTTTTGAAAGCGATGCAGAAAATCTCGTAAAAGCAGCTAAGCTTCTAAAAGACGTTTTCAACACTTCGGATATTGAAGAACATGAAAGGATATTCAAAGAAATAAAGATTGTCGAACATATTGGTGATGACATTACCAATAAAACCTACGAACAACTGAACAAATCCTTTATAACACCTTTTGACAGAGAGGATATCCACGAACTGACAGCAAATATTGATGATGTTGTGGATTCTATAAATGGAATTGCCCGACGGATTTGCCTGTATCGTCCTAAAAAGATGATGCCAATATATAAGGAGATGTCTGAACTTGTTTTAGAAGGCGCCAAAGAAATTGCTATTGCCATTCATTGTCTGAAAGATCCGGTAGCCAATAAAGAAAAAATTACCAATGCATGCGATATAGTTACCGCTATTGAACATAAAGCAGATGAGCTGTATTTCACCGGTGTTCAGGAACTCTTCGAGAAAGAAGAAAATCCAAAAGAACTTATAAAAAACAACAAGATCCTCGAAATACTTGAAAGATGTGTAGATGAAGAAGAGGATGTTACCGATACTCTTAAAACTATCATGATCAAGATGGCCTGATAGAGGCGGAAGACGGAAGGCGGAAGGCAGTAGGCAGTAGGCAGTAGGCAGTAGGCAGTAAGTAGTAAGTAGTAGACAGTAAGTAGATTCTTGCCCCGCGCGCCAAACTAATTAATTCTTAACAAAATCTTAACTCAATTTTAATATATTGTAGTGAGCCTAGCTATTATCTTTGATCCCTGAATTAAAAGAGGTTGTTTAATTGCACATTAATATTAAAACAAAAAAATCACTTCTTATTGATAAATATGGATAGAGGTTTTTGAACGGACAAGGGAATGATCAAGACAATTTGGTTTAAAAAGTTTAATATATGGGTTTCTGATATAGCAGCGACGAAATGGGGTTCTCTCGTTTTATTTTTGTTCGCTTTTGCTGACGCTTCATTTTTACCATTACCGGTTACAACAATCTTTCTGATATTAATTCTGCTAAACACCCACAAAATAGCACAGCAAATTCTTTCAGTAATCGGAGGCACATTGTTAGGAGCAGTTGCTGGATATTTCTTGGGACATTTTGCCTGGCTTAAACCAAATGGAGAATTTACAGGTATGGTTCAGTTTCTTCTGCATAATATTCCCGGTTTTTCGCTTGATGCTTATGAAAAAGTCCATGATTTATACACAAAATGGAACGTCGGAATATTGAGTGCTGCTACGGTTACACCCCTCCCCTATGGAATGTTTTCGATTGCTTCAGGTGCGTTTGGTATTAATATCATTGTTTTTGTACTGGTGACACTTGTTTGCCAGGCACTAAAATTCACTTTTCTGGCTTTCTTTTCGCTTAAGCTTGCTCCAAAGCTGAAGGCTTTATTTGAATTTAACTGGAAGCCTGTTGCGATTATTTCATCGGTATCTCTTCTGATAGCCATCGTAATAACAAGGATAATTTAATTCAGTCAGGGCGATTCTATCTGTAATATTACAGAGTCATACACAGGCACTTAACGATATGGTAAACCAATAAGTAAGATGGTTAGCAGTATTGGTAATGCGCTGAAAGCAACCCGGAACTTATAATGTCAACGATAGGGCAAAATCCTGATAGCTTAACAATTACTTAAATTTACCAAAACACTCTTGTAACATCTTGCCTTTATTTTTGTTTGAGTAAAAAGGTGAAATATAAATTTTAATCACATGAGTGCAAATGTTCGGAATTTTAACGGCAACAGGTCCAATTCAGATGGTAATTTGCTCGTTGAAATTTCAATGACAGTGGTGTTTGTTTCAATAATTATTCTTTCGTGTTTGATATTGTTAGGCTCTTAAGGATTCGAAAGCTTGAACCTCACCACACTTATTATTTGAATCAAAAAAAGGAGAAGGAGTTATGACTGGGGACAATTCCTTTTATTTGTTCTTTTCCTTAAAAAGTAGGTTAGAGCTACAAGGCAAATAGCTGTGGCCAGAACAATCAGCAAGATTGTCTTAAATCTGCCAGTGTCCTCTTCAAAAAGCTTCCAGTACGGGCCAATAACATGACCAGCAGTGACCCAGAATGTAGCCCATATAATTCCGGAGAACACTGCTATTGGCAAAAAGGTTTTTGGCTTAATATGGATTAATCCTGAGATGGCTGAGGTATAGCCACGCGTAAAGGGTGTTATACGAAAAATAAAAATATTCACATTTCCTCCCTTTGAAATTTTAGCCGAAAGCCTGTCAATCATTTTTGCAGACACAGGAATCCACTTTGGTTTTTTCTGTAAAATAAACGTTCCGGTTGTATAGAACGTAAAATACAGAATGTTTGCCGCGATAAAATCTGCAGATAAAGCAGTAAGGATTACAACAGGAAGTAAAAGAATTTTTGTGAATGTTAAATAGCCTGAAAATATAAGCAGGAGCTCATTTGGAACCGGAATTGGCAATCCTACCTCCTGTAGAAATACCAGAATGAATATTGCCAGATAGCCATATCTGGTTACATAAAAGATTACATCTTCAGGCATAACAAAACTTACCAGTTCGAAAATTTGCTTTAAATTTAAGTAAGAGCACCGGATGATTAAGAATCCGCTCGGAGGATTGAGTATCTTGTATCACTTTTCTTTAATTGCCAGTTGGTTAATAAATTACGGTAGGTGCTTATTAGTTTGTTTCGGATTAAATCTTTGTCAAATTGCAGAAGCAAATCCTCAGATATTTTAAGTCCATTATTATAGAATTGCTTATCTGTTATCATTTTCTTTGTCAGTGCTACAAATTCTTCCTTATTTTTTGCTTTCAGATAAGGATTTTCATATAATGATTTGTACTCTTCAATATCTCTGTAGATAACAGGTATTCCTGACGCTGCAGCTTCAAGCGGAGCAAGCGGGCAGTTTTCCTGGTATGAAGGGAACAGCATAAGGTCAGAAGCTGCATAAATATCAGCCATATCTTCAAGGGCTAACTGTCCGGCGTTAATAAAATTTTTTCCGGTGTTTCCTATTCTTTTATCGATCCTTTTAATACCTTCTGATAGTCTGCCGAATGGTCTGCCTCCCGCCCATACAAACGTTACTTCCGGTATCGAATCTGCAATATCAAGAAAATCATCAATCCCTTTTCTTCCGGTTAACTGTCCAACACCAAGAACAACGAATTCATTCTCGGTAAGACCAAGTTTTTCCCTGCCTTTCTTTCTTCTTTCTTCTGTTCTCTTCCAGTTGTCAATGTTAACAGGATTGTAAATTCTGACAATTTTTGTTTTAGAACCCGTTTCTCTTATTGCTTTTTCAACCATCGGAGAGATAGCAATGCATACATCTGCATAGGAATAGACAATCCTGAGGCCTAGTTTTATGAATGGCATAAACAACTGCCAGACTGGTAATGATCCTTTTATTGAATCAGGTATTACATGAGCTGTAAATACCCTTCTACCTTTGTATTTTCTCCCTTTCCAGAGATAATAAAGGCCATAAGTATGACCATGAAAGACATCTCCTGTTCCTTCATCATTAACGACAACATCAATATCATCTTTTTCTTTCAATAATTCAATATGCTCAACGAAAGCTGTGTGCACACCTGTAGCTTTCATGATAAAGGCTGTTTCGGAAATTACATGAATTCTCATATCGCAAATAATATATCGGAAAAGAAAGGCCTCTAAACCTCCCGTACTGTTTGCTACTAACAACTGAATTTTCAATTTGTTTTAGCAATGGAGCTTTACTCCGCCTGAATTCATATATAAATTGTTTAGTACTACCTTATTAAACAAAAACTAAAATTTTATTCTTTACTTATCATATTGAAACAGACATGACCACCCTTTTACTTTTGAGTGATTGTTACTTCAAAGATAAACAAAAATCATAACCTTCCCTCAACAAGTTTCGGGTATAAATCATTTCTCAATATTCGGTAATTCCAATCCATATCCTTTCTTCTTATCCTCAGCCTTCAAAAGGAACGCAAATAATAAGGATAGTATACTCAGAGAAGTGAACATCACTAAATCAAAGAAATAATTATACCTCAGGTTCAGTTTTGCTTTTTCAATAATAGGATAAATTGCTTCAGAGGTTTTTATTTCAATATCTCTGTAAAATTTTGTTCTATCACCTGATGGATTGATACTTGTTAAGGCCGCCACTGTGCCTGAGGAAATGCTGCTTTTCAGAGATTCCTTGTCAGCCGGCGACATTTTAGTTGCTTCATATGTTGTGTTTTGTACCAGAGAGTCGATTGTACGGCTGCTGGCTTTTTCAGCAAACTGGGTTATTTCTTTTACTGAAAGTCCAAATGTATTATTAGAAAGTACCTGTTTGTAGGCACTGCTTACAGCGTCTTTTACTGCTACTTTGTTAGGTGTCACTTCAGGATTTGTTGAATTGAGAACTATTCCCAGTAAGAGGGGAATGATCCATAACCCTATATTTTGAATCCAGAAGATTACAGCGTATGCCGTCCCTAATTGTTTCTCAGGAATAATTTTTGGAACTGAAGGCCACATTGCTGCAGGAACTAATGAAAAGCCGATCCCAAGAATAATTACCAGCGCTGCAGCAAGCCACCATGCACTTAAAAATGGAATTGTCAACATTCCATGAACAAAAATTAAAATTATTGAACCAATAATCATGATGGTGGCACCTTTCCCCTTTTTGTCATAAATCGTACCGAATAAGGGTGTAAGGAAGATAGTTCCAAAAGGCAGCAATGCCGGAATTGCCCCTGCCAGATTTGGATTAACATGATATTTATTTATCATCAAGTCAGTTGCATAAAATAAAAACGGGAATACTGCTGAATAAAACAGAACGCAAAGGATAGCAATATACCAGAATCCTTTGTTTTTGATAATAAACAGAATATCCTTAAGCTCAAAAACATCTTCAGCTTTTCCATCGGCGCTCTGAGCTATTGAAGCATCAAGCTTCTTATCCATGAATGTATAAATGACAAAAGAGGAAAGCGCTATCAGCATAAATACAAATGCCAATAACACAGGAGATGAGTAAGAATAAGCCTTTGCCAGAGGTAAAGCTATGCCGAGAGCAAGAGCTGTACCGAGCCGGGCGATAGACATCTGCATACCCATTGCCAGAGCCATTTCTCTTCCTTTAAACCATTTAACAACGGCTTTCGATACAGTTATTCCGCCTGCTTCAGTTCCGACACCAAATATTCCGAATCCGATTGCCGATATTATGACCTGGGTTTTTATTCCAAAAATCATCGCCCCATCAGGGAATACATGTATCAAAGCCCAGTAATTAATTCCGGTTCCTATTGCCATCATGGAGGTTGCAAGCAGACCGGTAAACCGTACTCCCATTTTATCGAGTATGATTCCGCTGAAAATCAACATGAATAGAAACACATTAAACCATGTGTAGGAAGATGTATATATACCAAAGTCAGAGCTGTTCCATCCCAAAACGCTTTCAAGCAACGGTTTTACCGGGGATAGGGCGTAATTAAAAAAGTATGCTCCAAACATGGCAAATGATACGAATACCAGAGCAGTCCATCTTGCTTTCTTTGAATCACGTAAAGTATTGATTATTTGTTCCATGATTAATATTTTAAATATTAGTTTAGGTTTTTTGACAGGTAAATGTAATTAATATATTTTTTAAACAAATTAATAGCTCAACTAATTAAGCAGATGGATGCAGCGACCAGCTAAAAAAATATTATATAATATTCGGAAGTTCAAGGCCATACCCTTTTTTCTTATCTTCAGCTTTAAGCAGGAATGCAAAAATAAGAGCCAATACCCCAAAAGCGGTGAAGATCATCATTGGAATCGTATAGTTGTAATTTGGGATACTAACGCCATCCACCAGCCTGGTACCAGAAATACAGTACTTGTCAAGCACCCATCCTATCAGCGCAGGAACTCCCATTAGCCCCCAGTTTTGAACCCAGAAAATCAATGCATAGGCAGAACCAAGTTGTCTTTCAGGAATGATCTTGGGAACAGACGGCCACATGGCAGAAGGAACAAGCGAGAATCCAATTCCCAGAAGAATAATAAGAACTATTGCAACTGGTTTGAAATTAAGAAATGGAACCGAAAATAAGGCATGAACCACAATTATGATAATAGCGCCGATGATCATTAAGGTTGCTCCTTTACCTTTTCGGTCATAAAGACTGCCGAATACCGGAGTAAGAAGTATAGTGCCAAATGGCAATAAAGAAGGTATCGTTCCTGCAACAAGCGGATTTACGGAGAACTTATTGACCATAAGGTCGGAGGCGTATTTCAAAAATGGGAAAACTGCAGAATAGAACAGAACACACAGGATAGCAATATACCACCAACCTCTGTTTTTTATAATAAACCATAAATCTGCCATCTTAAATGATTCCTCTTCAGCTGAACCCGATATTGCAGCTTCCTCCGCAACTGATTTATCAAGCTTCTTATCCTGAATTGTATACAGAAAGAAAGCAATCATACCGATACATATCAGTATCAGACCCAGAAATACAGGTTTTGCAACACCTCCCATCCAAACTGCAATCGGATAAGAAGCGAATAAAGCAAGTGCTGTCCCAAGACGTGCTGTCGCAAGTTGCAGACCCATAGCAAGAGCCATTTCTTTACCTTTGAACCATTTGACAATAACCTTAGAAACAACAATCCCTGCCACTTCAGCTCCAACTCCAAAAACTGCATATCCCAATGCTGCTACCACAACCTGTGCTTTCATGCCCAGCATCTGCAACCCATCAAGTGAATGAGTGGAAATAGCCCAATACTTAACTGCAGTCCCCGCCACCATAATAATTGTTGACATATTACCTGTAAACCTGACACCTTTTTTATCAAGAATAATTCCCCCGAGTATCAGCATTAAAAGGAAAACATTGAACCAGCCATACGCACTTGTAAAAAATCCGTATTCAGTACTGTTCCATAGACGTTCTTTCTCAAGCATTGGTTTTAAAGGAGCCATCACATCAGTGATGTAGTACGCGCAAAGCATTGTAAATGAGACAATGGTCAGCGCAGTCCATCGCGCAGCTTTTGAATCACGCAGAGTATTTGTAACCGTTTCCATCATTCCGGACGTTGAGGTAATTTTAGAAGGGGTGAATGTAATTAATTAATTTCTCAAACAAAGAAAAAAACTATTTCAAAACCATTTTATTCTTCAAGTGTTAAGCTCTGCATAATATATGAAACGTTCATTAGTGAATTATGAAAAATTTCAGTTTATTTGCATTTTTCCGTATTAAATTTTGAGAATAGAAATATCATGAAAAAATCTATCACACTTATGCTGTTTGTACTTATATCTTCATATGTCTTTTCGCAGGAAAGCGTTAAATGGTATACGATACAGGAGGCTGAAATACTTTATAAAAAAGCACCTCGGCCAATATTTATTGACACATACACTGATTGGTGCGGATGGTGTAAGAAGATGGATAAAGATACATTCACTGATCCGGTGATTTCGGATATTCTGAATAATAAATTTTATCCGGTGAAACTTAATGCCGAGTCAAAAGAGAACATCACTGTATTCGGGCATACTTTTGTTAATGACGGAAAATCAGGAGCAGCACATCAGCTTGCAGTCGAACTCCTGCGCGGACAAATGTCATATCCCACAGTTGTGTTTATGATTCCGGGGAGTGATGGTAAATTGCAATCACAACCAGTCCCGGGTTACAGACCTGCAAAAGATATGGAAGTACTTCTCTCCTATTTCTCGGATAAAGCTAATGCCACCAAATCATTTGATGATTTTCAGAAAAGTTTCCAGGGGAAAGTTAAATAGTAAAAGAGAATTTTGCTCTGTGAACTCTGTGCTCCTCCGTGTAGCTCTGTGACAGTTCTTGAGTTTTTTGGTTACACAGAGAAGCACAGAGAAATACAGAGATTCATTTCCCGATGATATAATTCGCCGGAAGCTGCACCACATCCCCGAACTGGTAAATCAGTTTTCTCGAATCGTATAGCTTTTCGTTCCCAAGATTTACAGTGATGTCGACAACATCCGGAACCCGGTAATACAATTTATCGTATTTTTTTTCTTCAGACTTAGACTGGTTTTTATTAATCACTGTAAGTCCTTTTGTTTTCAATTCAGGTTTGAATTCCATAGTTACAGGTCTGCCTCCAGTGCCAGTGCCCGGGCCAGTGAGATCAGAAAACTGAAATAGAACCTCAGGTTTTCCCACCATAGGCTTCTGGGGTATAATCTCATATGAAAAAGTGAAAGTTTCTTTTATAGTCTTACCTGTAAACAACTCGGTATATGCCTTTTCCAGTTTATTTATTTCATTGATAGCCGCTTCGTTCTGTGGAAAAACAGTTGCTTCTCCTGTAAGGATAAGATACTTGCCATCCCTGAGATCCATCAGTCTTTTAGCTGCTTTTTCAGCCAGCTGGTCAACTGATAATTTCTTCTTCTTTTCAACAATATATGGTACTCTCACAAATGAAGAATCAATGCTCATTCTCTTATAAGCAGTATCGCGCTGAAGCTGATAATATTCATCAGAACCAAGATCGAAACTGTTAGACTGAAGTTTTCCTGCATCTGTTGAGTTTCCGTTTTGTTCTGATTTCAGAAAAGCCGGGTTCAGATCAAGAATAAGCCCCTCCTTTTTTAGGGCAAGAACATTTGTCTGGAACAGGGAAGTACTTGAGATTACGTAAAATTCCGAAGGATCGACTTCATCATGCGATTTCACAGTAATCCGTTCAATTGTCCAGGTTTCACTTTCATTCTTAATCACATTATTAAGACCCAGAAGATCGTCAGCATATTGAGCATAAGGACCCGGTTTCTCAATAGTCCGCTGAAGATCAGCTACCACAGTAAATACTGTCCTTGGCAGACCATATACTATCGTTCCATCCCTCAATGCGTCAGGGTTTGATAAAGGAAGTATGACAGCCCTGGAATCAGAAAGATGATTACCCGGAGAACATGAGTTGACAACAAATACTGTCAATAATATTAAGGCAGTTTTTAATAAATATTTCATAGCTTAATTAATTTAGTTATGCAAAACTCAAAGCTCTCTGATCTTTTTAAACGCTTTTGAGAGACTATTAATTATATCTGAAGCAATAATTGATTCATAACCTGACTTCTCAGCCGCTATATCGCCCGCAAGACCATGAAGATAAACTCCCAGTACAGCGGCATTTGCTGGTTCATAACCCTGAGCAAGCAAAGATAGTAATATTCCCGTAAGTGCATCGCCGCTACCGGCTGTTGCCATCCCCGGATTTCCGGTGCTGTTAAAATGCACATTACCATCGGGTGTTGTAATGGAAGTGTTCGCCCCTTTGAGCACCACTATACATTTGTACATTTTTGAAAATTCAATCTGTCTGATCAGGCGACTATAATTATCACTGGTTTTACCTGTCAGTCTCTCAAACTCCTTAGGATGAGGTGTCAGAATGGATCCCTCAGGTATTAGAGTGAGCCATTCTTTGTTTAAAGAAAGGATATTCAGCCCATCCGCATCTATTACCATTGGTTTCGGGTAAGATGATAAAAGCTTCCTTAGAGCTTGTTGAGATTCCGGATCTGTTCCAATACCGGGTCCGATTCCTATTGCGCTCATTGAACTGTATTTCTCCAGTTCGGAAAAGTGCATTTCATTTTTGTCAGACTGAACCATCGCTTCCGGGATGGAAATCTGCATTATTATTAATCCTCCCGATGGTACATGACATGTTAAAAGACCAATACCGGTTCGCATGGCTGCCTTGGCACCCAAAATTGCAGAACCCATCTTGCCTGTAGAACCGGCAACAAGCAAACCATGACCAAAAACTCCTTTATGATCAAATTTAGTCCTCCTCTTAAGCAATACTACCACATCATTTTTTTCTGAATAAGAATAAGGAGAAATTGTGCTCCTGATCGCATTGGTGCTTAAGCCTATCGGAAGAATTGTCCATTCTCCAAGATATTTGCCATTCTCAGGGAAGAAAAAGGAAAGCTTCGGAAACTGGAATGTGAGTGTATAATCAGCAGTAATAATATTCTTATTGTCATTTTTTGAATTGTCCTCACCAAATAAACCTGATGGTATATCAATTGAAATAATTGTGGAACCTGACTGATTTATAAGTTTTATTATTTCCGCAGCCAAACCCTCAGCAGGACGGGTAAGTCCTGATCCGAAAATGGCGTCAATAATAATGTCGTCTGAGGAAATGACTGGGAACTGTGCTGCATTAATAAGCGAAGTCACTTTCACATCTGTTTCTGTTCTCAAACGTGAATGGTTTGTTCTCCAGTCATCCGATGTTTTTTCAGTGAAATCAACATAGAATACATCAACATCGTATCTGTTAGCCCTAAGCATCCTGGCAAGAGCGAGGCCATCACCACCGTTATTCCCGGGTCCGGCGAAAATAAAAATATGTGATGATCTTTCAAACCTGGAAAGATACCATTTGAGGATCTGTCCCGCAGCCCTTTCCATAAGGTCTATGGAAGCAACAGGTTCTTCTTTTATTGAATACTCGTCAATCTTTTTTATCTGATCACTCCGGAATATTTTCATCGATGCCGTATTAAACTGTAAAATTACATTTCTTTGGGCATTAATTAAAGACATACCAATAGTTTAGAACCAGAAATGGTGTTTAAAAGCAAATTTTTTACTTTGAAAAAGATTGATATATTTGTTTGGGTACACGGCACACGGTGCACGGTGCACGGTGCACGGCACACGCCAGGAAGATGATAACCGTGTATCGTGTGCCGGTAAACCATGCATCATATGAATGGGAAATAAAATTAATTAATTGAAATAAACTATATAACATAGATAGACATGCTGAAGAATCATCCAAAAGGACTATTAGTTGCTTTTTTTTCAAATATGGGAGAAAGGTTCGGATTTTACACAATGATGGCAATACTCGTATTATTTCTTCAGGCAAAATTCGGGTTATCTGAAGGAAAGGCTGCCGAAATTTATAGCTGGTTCTATTTCAGTATTTATGCTCTTGCTCTTCTTGGAGGTATCCTGGCAGATGCCACAAAACGTTATAAGACAGTAATATTATTAGGAATTACAATAATGTTCGCCGGATATATAATTATGACAATTCCCGGCATGACTCTGACTATCACTATTCTAGGATTATTCACAATTGCTTTTGGCAATGGTCTCTTTAAAGGAAATCTACAGGCAGTTGTAGGTCAGATGTATGATGATCCGAAGTACTCCAGTTTAAGGGATTCCGCATTTATGATATTCTATATGGGTATAAATGTTGGAGCATTTTTTGCACCCTTTGCTGCAACAGGAATGCGAAACTGGTGGTTAAAAACAAATGGATTCGCACATGACGGAAGTCTTCCTTCATTATGTCATCAGTTTATCAACGGAACTCTTACAGATACTTCAACATTCCAGCAACTGGCTGACAAGGTGAATCTTAGTGGACAGGTTACAGATCTTTCGGCTTTCGCTCATAGCTATCTTGACGTATTTTCAAGGGGTTATAACTATGCCTTTGGAATTGCCGCTTTTGCCATGATCATTTCACTGCTGGTTTATATCTTTTTCAGTAAACTATTACCGAATAAAGAAAAGAAAGTTTCAGAAGCTTCAGAGAAAGTGGAATTCAAGCCAATGGTTCTTATCATGTCAATAATTGCTATGGTAGCAACCGGTTTCGGATTACATTTTATACCCCAGGTAGGATGGGCTTCAGGTTTTGCTTTTGGTCTGTTTGCAGCATTTATAGTCTGGCTCCTGCTTACCGCAAAAAAAGAAGAAATGTCAAGATTAGTGGCATTAATACTTGTCTTTATTGTTGTAGTTTTCTTCTGGATGTCGTTCCATCAAAATGGACTTTCACTTACTTTTTTTGCACGTGATTATACTGTAAAAGAAGTGACTCCGTTTACCAGTCTGTTTTTTAATTTATGGTCAATTCTTGCTGTTATTGGTTCTGTAGCAGGACTGGTAATACTCCTTAACAAGAATTTAAAAGGGGAACTTAAGATAGCTGGCGGTGTTTTGCTTATTGTCGCTTTTTCATTCGCATATTACCGGCTGACAACCGCAAATGCAATGAACGCAATATCTCCGGAGATTTTTCAGTCATTTAATCCATTATTTATTGTTGCCCTCACTTTTCCCGTGATGGGATTATTTTCATGGCTTAATAAAAAAGGCATTGAACCTTCCACTCCGAAAAAAATAGGATTTGGGATGATAATAGCCGCAATAGGATTTATGGTAGTCCTGGTGTCTTCGCTAAATCTTCCATCCCCTCATATCCTTGCCGGAGCGCCTGTACCTGAATCAGACAGAGTATCTCCCTACTGGCTTATGAATAGCTATCTGATACTTACAATTGCCGAGCTCTTTCTGAGCCCAATGGGGCTATCATTTGTTTCAAAGGTCGCTCCTTCGCGTTTCCAGGGACTCATGCAGGGAGGCTGGCTGCTTGCAACAGCAATTGGCAACAAACTGCTCTTTGTTGGTGGTTTGCTTTGGAACTCCGTGGAACTATGGCAACTATGGCTTGTTTTTATTGTATGCTGTCTTGCTTCTGCAGGATTTATATTCTCAATTCTTAAAAGACTTGAGAAAGAAGGGAGAGGATAGGAAAACCTACTAAACCCGTTTTAAGAACTTACACAGAGGGTCACAGAGAAGCATTTATATAATCTTCCACACCCCCCCAGGTTCGTTTTTTCCTGAATTTCACCCCTAAATCCCCCAAAGGGGGACTTTAGTTTTTTACTCAACCACAGGTTCGAGGGAATTAAACGATATTATTGAATTAGACGAATCTTAAGCCCCCCTTGGGAGGTTTGGGGGTAAAACTGGGGAAAAGAGAATGGTTCATGGGATATAGCAAAACTTTAGTCCAATTTGAGGCACAAGTCGCCAGTATTCGTCTATTATCGTTTATCATCAGTAATATATTAACTTCTTTGTTGTTTTTGCCTAATCTTTTCTATTCGTTACGGCTAAATGATTAACAGATACAATAATCAATAGGCAATTCGGGAATTTTTGTTATTTTTGTCTGATAAACTATGCATCTATTGGGATGCTTTTTCATTTTTAATAAAACCTGTAATGAAGGTATTGAAATTTGGTGGTACATCAGTAGGCTCCACGGAGCGGATAAGGGGAGTCAAAAAAATAATTGAATCTCAAAGTAATCCATGTCTTATCGTTGTATCTGCATTCCAGGGTATTACTGACGATCTCAAGCATCTAAGTGAACTTGCCTCAAACAGAGATGATGAATATGAAATTCTCATGGAACAGATAATAGGAAAGCATATCGAATATTCCACTCAACTTATCAATGGTAAAAAGCTTGACATCCTCATTAAGGACATTCAAAACCTGGCATCTGACCTAAAGGAAACAATAAACGGAATATACCTCTTGCGCGAACTCAGCAAACACTCTCTAGATCAGGTACTTGCAATTGGCGAATTATTATCCTCACTTATAATAAGTAATTTCATTGAGGACAGCCAATTGATTGATGCAAGAAATTTTATAAAAACCGACAGCAATTTCGGATTCGCTAACGTCGATTTTGTAAATACTTACAGCAACATAACAAAAACCCTTACAGGCGTAAAAAAACGTCTTATTGTTCCCGGATTTATCGGAAGCAATCAAAGAGGTGAAACAACCACCCTGGGAAGAGGTGGATCTGATTACTCAGCTTCAATCTTTGCGGCAGCCCTCGACGCTGAAGTTCTTGAAATATGGACAGATGTTGATGGATTTATGACTGCTGATCCAAAGAAAGTTGAAAAAGCTTATGCCATTGAAAGTCTTACTTATTCAGAAGCAATTGAACTATCTCACTTTGGTGCCAGGGTAATCTACACGCCTACGCTAAGACCTGTTTATAAAAAGAATATTCCTATACTGGTCTTAAATACGTTTAGCCCTGGTTCAAAAGGAACCATAATAAGCAGTAAACCAAACAATAACCACAAAAGCCCTATCAAGGGTATTTCCTCTATAGATCATATCGACCTGATAAGTCTTCAGGGCACCGGTATGGTTGGAGTCTCCGGCACATCTATGAGACTTTTTGGCGCATTGGCCCGGAAAAATATCAACATTATTCTTATTACACAGGCTTCCTCTGAATATTCTATAACGTTTGCTGTAATTCCATCCGATTCGATAACTGCATCCGATGCAATAAAAGAAGAGTTCAAACTGGAAATTGATAGTAATAATGAACTCAAGTTACTTGTTGAGAAGAATCTTTCAATCATAGCCATAGTTGGTGAAAGGATGAGAAATACTCCCGGCATTTCGGCAACGCTTTTTAAAGCTCTTGGCAGAAATGGGATCAATGTAATAGCAACAGCTCAGGGTTCGTCTGAATTGAACATTTCAGTTGTAATAAAAAACGAGAGTCTCAAAAAGGCATTAAATGTTATTCATGATGGATTCTTCCTTTCACGATTCAAAGAGATGTATCTTTTCGTTGCAGGCACAGGGCTGGTAGGAACAAGTCTCATGAAGCAACTTCTGAAACAGCACTCAACCCTGGTAAGTGAACATAATCTTAAAATCCATCTTATCGGTGTAACCAATACAAGAAAAATGCTTATCGATAAAAAGGGCATTTCGCTTGAAAATTACAAGGAAGAACTTAAAAATTCAGAGGAAAAAGGAGACATATCCGCCTTCATCCAGCAAATGACAAGGCTTAACCTAAGAAATTCTGTTTTCATCGATTGCACCGCCGATAAAGATGTGGCATTACAATATGCTGAGATTCTCTCAAAGTATGTATCGATAGTTACTGCCAATAAAATTGCCTGTTCCTCAGAGCAAAGTTACTACGATCAGCTTAAAACGATCGCAAATGAACGTGGCGTTAAGTTTATGTATGAAACAACCGTTGGTGCAGGATTGCCAATAATCAAAACTATTAGTGATCTAGTTCTTAGCGGAGATAAAATATTAAAGATTGAAGCTGTTCTTTCAGGAACAATGAATTTCATATTTAACGAACTTAGTCCCGGCCTGCCTCTGAGTCTTGCCATTAAAAAGGCACGGGAAAAAGGATATTCCGAGCCTGATCCACGCATCGATCTGAATGGCACTGATGTTGTAAGAAAAATAATGATCTTATCACGTGAAGCAGGTTATATTATTGAAAAAGAAGATGTTGTTGTTAATAAATTTCTGCCTGACGAGTGTTTTAGCGGCGACCTGAACAGCTTCTTTGAAAAAGTCAAGGAATATGATGCAGATTTCGAAAAAAGAAGACAGGAACTGACCCGACAAAACCTGAAATGGCGTTTCTTTGCAACAATGGAATCAGGTAAGGCTAAAGTTGAACTTCTTGCTATCGGCCCGTCACATCCTTCATACAATCTGGAAGGAAGCAATAACATCATTCTTCTCACAACAGACAGGTACAATGAACTCCCGATGGTTATTAAAGGATATGGAGCAGGTGCTGAAGTGACAGCAGCGGGCGTATTCTCTGATCTGATGAGAGTGGTGAATGTTTAAGGCGGAAAGGCGTAAGGCAACCAGCAACAAGCAACCAGCAACAAGCAACCAGATTTTGAAAACGAAACCAATAAAATATTATTCAACCAATCTGAAAGCACCTGAAGTCAGTTTCGGGGAGGCTCTGCTGGGTGGATTAGCTCCGGATGGTGGGTTGTATCTTCCTTCGACAATACCTGCTCTTACAGTCTCCGAGCTTAAAAGTTTCTCAGGCAAAGAATATCATGAAATAGCTTTTGAGATCCTTAATAAGTTTTTGGGTAATGAAATTGAAGCTGATATTTTATCAGGAATATGTTCTGAAGTTTACAATTTTGAGGTCCCTATCGAAAAAGTGCATAACAGGAAATATATTCTTCGGCTCGATCATGGACCTACAGCCTCCTTCAAAGATTTTGCAGCGCGTATGATGAGCAGGCTAATGCAATATTATTTATCTGTAAATGACCGGCACCTTACCATCCTGACGGCCACTTCGGGTGATACCGGCAGCGCAGTTGCCAGTGCTTTTAGTGGTCTGAAAAACATCAATGTTCTCATATTATATCCTGCAAATGAGGTTACTGCTATGCAGCGGAAACAAATGACTACTCTGGGAGATAACATCAGTGTTATTGCTATCGAGGGTAAATTCGACGATTGCCAGAGACTAGTTAAAAGAGCTTTTCAGGATCCTGTTCTGTCACATATACCGCTTAGCTCAGCAAATTCCATAAACATAGGGAGATTATTGCCGCAATCAGTGTACTATTTTTACGCCTTCTCAAAGCTGGCTTCGATAGATGAGCAAGTTATCTTCAGCGTACCTTCAGGCAATTTCGGAAATCTGATGGGCGGAATTCTTGCCTGGAGAATGGGTCTTCCTGTGAGGAAATTTATAATAGCCACAAATGAAAACAACGAGGTTCCTGAATTTCTGAAAAACGGAATTTATAAACTTATAGATCCCTCAATTAATTGCATTTCCAGCGCAATGAATGTTGGTCATCCCAGTAATCTGGCAAGAATAGTGGATCTTTATGGAGGTCAGATGAATGAATCAGGAACAATTATCAGAATGCCTGATCTGGAAAAAATGCGTAGCGATTTTTATGCAGTCAGTGTTTCGGATGAAGAGACCAGGTCAATAATAAAAGAGGTTTACAGAAAATATAAAATTTTACTTGAACCACATGGCGCTGTTGCATGGAAAGGAGTTAAGGATTATTCAGAGTTCAACTATTCACAAGGAATACCACTTTACATATCGCTTGAAACAGCTCATCCTTCAAAATTCGAAATTGAATTAGAAACTATACTTGGTTTCAATACTCCCCTTCCACCATCGCTCATCGGCCTTAATCAGAAACAGGAAAACTATTTTTCTCTTGAAAACCGGTATGAATTAATAAAAGATTTTATACTTATGCATTATAAATAGGATACCATGTATATTGTTTGTTCAGACCTCGAAGGTGTATTTGTTCCAGAAATATGGGTCAATGTCTCTGTCAATACAGGAATTGATGAGCTAAAGCTTACCACCCGTGATATAAGTGATTATAATGTTCTTATGAAGAGAAGATTGGAACTGCTCAGAAAATATGGATTAACTCTTCGGGATGTTCAGAATGTTATTTCATTGCTTAAACCACTCCCTGGAGCGCTGGAATTTGTTGACTGGCTAAGGTCTAGAACACAACTTATTGTTGTATCAGATACATTTACCGAATTTGCAGAACCATTAATAAGAGAACTGGGAAGACCTACTTTGTTTTGCCATCATCTGACAACTGATGCAGCAGGAAATATCACTGATTACAATCTTAGACAGGAGGACGGGAAAAAACATGTGGTTGAATCACTCCAAAGCCTTAATTATAAAGTAATAGCTATTGGAGATTCATATAATGATATTTCGATGTTAAGAAAAGCCGACTATGGGATACTATACAATCCTCCTCAGAATGTATCAGACGAAAACAGTGATCTTGAAGTTGTCAGAACTTATGCCACGCTGAAGAGGATTATTTCGAAACTCATTAATGGCGGGGAATAAGAAAGTCTCCTTTCCATTTTCAAAATCTATTAACCACCAAGGTCACAAAGGACAAGCACCAAGATCACAAAGGGCTGACTTACAAATATTAATCTTTGTGTACTTTGTGCCTGCTTTGTGTGCTTTGTAGTTAAAAACATTAGACCAAAGATTATTTGTCATCAGGACTGAATAATGCAATAATTTCCTATTTTTACCTCTGCCTAATAAATTAACCCGATTATGAAACTTCCGCCGTCTTCCAAGAACTGGCTTACAATAATTGGTTCTATTGTAGCCATAATCAATCTTGCACTTATTATTCTGTTGTTCATTATTTCAACTCTATTCAATAAGAATAATACTAACCTTGGATTATTTATTTATATCATTCTCCCGGGGTTTTTAATTCTCGGGCTCCTGGTTATTCCAATCGGAATGATCCGCGAGAGAAGAAGGATAAGGCGAAGCGGGGATAAGGAACAGAAAAGATACCCACAAATTGATCTTAATGATCCAAGACACAGAAACGCATTTATTATATTTACAATTACGACAATTTTGATTCTCTTCCTTTCAACTCTTGGAAGCTTTAAAGCTTTCCATATAACAGAATCGGTGGAATTCTGTGGAAAATTATGTCATAAGGTCATGAACCCTGAATACACTGCCTATCAGAAATCTCCTCATGCAAACGTGGCTTGCGTAGAGTGCCATGTTGGATCAGGAGCATCCTGGTATGTGAAGTCAAAACTTTCAGGACTTCATCAGGTTTATGCAGTTATTACAAAGACCTATCCTACCCCTATTGAAACTCCTCTTCACGATCTGCGCCCTGCCAGAGAAACCTGTGAAAAATGCCACTGGCCCCAAAAATTTTATGCCAGGACTCTTTTGACTAATAAATATTTCCTGGCTGATTCACTGAATACTGAATGGGATATAATGCTCCAGATGAAAACAGGTCCGGAATACAGCGGACTGGGATTGAAAGAAGGAATTCACTGGCATATTAATCCATCTGTAAGTATTGAATATATCTCAGATAATGACAAGCGTGAGAATATAACATACGTTAAGTATACAAACAAGACTTCGGGCAAAATAAAAATTTACAGGAACGACAGTAATCCTATCTCCGACAGTCTTTTGTCTGTTTCGAATACACGAACCATGGATTGTATTGATTGCCACAACCGTCCTTCGCATAACTACAATTCTCCTCCTGTATATTTTGACAGAGCAATGCTCACAGGTGCTGTTTCGAAAAATATTCCTTTTATCAAGAAAGTTGCAATGGGAATTTTAAGAGACACTTTTAGCGATAAGGATACTGCACTGATGAAAATAAAAAACACCATTACAGATTTTTACAAATCGGGTTATGCCGGATATTATGATAAAAACAAAAATGCTATCGATAGTTCAATACAAGCTATTCAGAAAGGATTCAGTGAAAATACTTTTCCTAAAATGAAAGTAACCTATGATCAATATCCTGACCATATAGGTCATCTTGAGTCAGATGGATGCTTCAGATGTCATAATGACGCGTTTAAGGCTGCTGACGGAAGTAAAATTTCGCGTGACTGTAATCTTTGTCATAGTATTGTAGGCCAGGGGACCAGGGGATCAATAACCTACACTACCGTAAAAGAAAATCTTGATTTCAAGCATCCTGTGGATGTTGGTACAGCCTGGAAAGAATCAAACTGCGCTGAATGCCATAAATTTCTATACTAGTAAACTACTTCAAACAAAATATCCATTGTTTTATCGGGAAATGAGGTTGAGGTTGAGGTTGAGGTTGAGGTTAAGGCTAAGAGGATAAACTTCAACTTCGACTTCAACTTAAACTTAACATCAAGATGAAAGAAAATGGTTTACCTGAAAGTTATCTGAGAATATCATAATATACATATCAGCTTATTGCGTCTATTTGAGGTTTCTGATTCTTACTTCAATACCTGAACCCTTTAATAATTCCACTATTTCACTGGTATCTGTATTACCAAAATGATAAGGATAAAGTATTTTGGGTTTAAAGGCAAGTGCAGCATCGGCTACCATTGCCGGAGTCATAGTATACGGAAGATTCATTGGGAGAAAAGCAACGTCAATATTTTTGAGTGCTTTCATCTCAGGTGTATTTTCAGTATCACCTGCAATATAGAATTTTTTACCGCCGATCGTAAGTATATAACCAATGCCATCTCCTTTGGGGTGATAAGGATGGCCCGGCGAGCTTTCATTAACAATATTGTAAGCAGGTACTGCTTCGATAACGATATTATTGATTTCCTGCCGGTCGCCAGCTTTCATAACCATCCCCCACGGTATCTTCTCAGTGGATTTCTCATTACAGAATAAAAGAGTTTCCGGTTTTTTCAGATCTTCGATAAGCTTCGGGTCAAGATGATCACCATGCTCATGAGTAACCAGAATCATATCAGCCTTCGGTAAAAAGTCAAAATTCCCTGAGCTCCGGGCTGGATCAATATATATTACGTATCCGTTCACTTTAAACATCAGCGAACCATGACCAATAAAATGCATTTCAACCGGACCTGCTGAAGTGGAGATCTTATCATACTCAGGAACTTCCTGTGAGAATCCGGATATAACAATGGCTGCAAATATTAAGGTTAGCAAACCATTTCTTTGCCAGTTTGAAGAATAAGAATTCATAACTTACAATTTTAAATTCCACATTTTACAAAGGTTTGAAAAATTTCAGTAATAATGAAGTATATTCTGAGATCATTTCAGTTCTCCTAAAGCTTTAAAATTGATATCAGGAACAGAGTCGCTGGCACAGATTTGCAATCCGTGCCTCTTCTGCCCGGTGCAACTGTGCATACGGTGGCCATCTAAGCGCGGATTGCAAATCCGCGCCAGCCCTTTGAAAATCCGCGCCAGCCCTGTGAAGCGAAGGATCTCCATGGGTCTGGAATTGTACTTACGGTCAGGCCAACACTAAACCGTTTTTTTTAAGAGCACTACACGAAGTAAATGGAATCATTTTTTCATAATAATTATTAACCTCACCTCCATAATATCTTGATTTTTTAATACCTTGCCGGAAGAATTTAGGGTCTCATAGTGTTTAAGAATTAACCTTGATGCGTTTAGGGAAAGATAAACACGCTATTTTATTAGCAATTTTCCTGGTTTTTGCAGCATCGGTCAGAGGGCAGTCAGAGAAAAGCTTCAAATTCCATCTGAAAGATACACTGCAGAAAAACGATGTAATCATCGCCGGGAATTCCATTATTATAAACTACTCTGTATCAGAATTTAACATTACAAGCCTGACAAATGATCAAGGATCATTTTACCGGTTATCAATTCCCGGACATGGTCGTAGTTCTGATCCTGGAGAGCCTGAACTTCCCATTTTCAGTCGATTAATTTCAATTCCTGAAGGTTCGGGTTTCAGGATTAAGATTTCAAACGTTCAATCTTCTGTAATAAAACCTTCGGAAAAGAAGATAGAAGGTCATCTCTTCCCTGCCCAGGAAAGCGAAACAAAAGCAATTCAGCGAACTAAACCTCAGTTTAAATTGGATAAAAGAACTTATGCTTCCAAAGATTTTATCGCGGGGGATACCATAAAAATTGAACCATTAGGAATCTCAAGGAACACCAGGCTTGCAAATCTTTACATTTCTCCGATAAGATATAATCCTCATTCCAATCAGGTTGAGATTATTACTTCTATGAGAATTGAAATAACTTTTATAAATTCAGTTAAGACAGAAAAAGGAGCGATTCCTTCTGACCGGGCATTATTCAATGAAACTCTTGATAATGGGATACTTAATTTCAATCCCCGGGAAGTAATTCCCGGTTATTCCGAACAGGCTGTCAAAATGATAATTGTCACCGACACCTTATTCAGAAAACTGCTTGCCCCTTTTGTCAAATGGAAAACTCAGAAAGGATTCAAAGTACAGGTCCTTTATAAAGGAAAACGATATGCAGGCAATGACTTTTTACAACTGAAGGACACACTGACTAAGATTTATAAAGCCGGTACGGCGGCAGATCCGCCTCCCGAATATTTGCTTATTATAGGTGACGTAAACAAGATTCCTTATTACGGTGCAGGAGGCACAGGAAATGTCACGGATATGTACTATGGAGAGTTCGACGGAAATGGCGATTATATTCCTGAAATGTTTATCGGAAGGCTGCCCGTATCAGATACTACACAATTAAAAACTGTGTTAAACAAAATTATTCAATATGAAAAGTTTGATTTCACTGATATAAATAATTTTTATTCCCGCGCAATAGCAAGTGCTGGTTATGATGCTGGTTATGCAAGCTATATGAACGGACAGTTAAAATATGCATTTACCAACTATCTTACAACGGGAAATGGCATTGATGGATATCGCTTCAATTATCCTGGGTCTGAAACATCAAAAGATTCAATCATAAAAATTATAAATAAAGGAGTTTCATTTATCAACTATACGGGACATGGTGATGAATCAGGATGGCTCCATGTTAATATTAAATCGTCAGATATTCAATCATTTGAGAATAAAAATATGTATCCTTTTATAATCAGCAATGCCTGCAGAACAGCTCAGTTTAACCTGTCAACCGGATTTGGAACAAAAATGCTGACCACATTTGAGAAAGGTGCCGTGGGGTTCATTGGATGTTCAAATGATTCATACTGGGATGAAGATTTCACATGGGCAGTAGGGCCCGGTATGATTTCAGGTGATCCTACATATCCGGGAACTGGTCTTGGAGCTTATGACCGGTTGTTCCATACTCATGGTGAATCCCCCTACGACTGGTACTTCACAATGGGGCAGATTAATTATGCAGGAAACATGGCAGTTAGTGCCAGTACTTCCAAAATAAAAAAATATTATTGGGAAACATATAATCTCATTGGTGACCCGAGTGTTATTCCTATCATTGGAAAGCCTGGAACTTTCAATGTTTCATTACCTGATACACTTCCAAATGGGATTAAATCACTTACATTAAATGTCGATCCGTTCGCATATGTCGCTGTATCGCATTTTGATATTCTCTGGGATGCTTCTTATGCATCAGCTTCAGGTACAGTTGACCTGAAAATGCCTGGTTTGTCAAACGATTCATGCCTTGTAGTTATAACAGGTCAGAATAAACGTCCTGTCATTAAGAAAATTTACTTCTCAAATATTCATAAGGAATATATAAATCTCACTAACACAAGCATTAATGATCCTGGGGGAAATAACAACAACCTTGCAGACTATGGTGAATCAGTCTTTTTAAAACTTACACTTAATAATCTCGGATTGACAGATGCGCACAATTTATATGCAAAAATCTCCTCTGCTTCCGATTTAGTAACAATTACCAGCGATTCAGCCTCAATAGGAACCCTGGCAGCTAATTCAGAGACTGTTCTTTCAGATAAGCTTGCATTTACCGTTTCCGATAAAGTTGCGGATCTGAGTACTGCGACATTTAAAGTTATCCTGAAAGATCAGTTTTTTGAAAAACATTATACAATCGATATCTGTATTCATGCCCCTGATCTGCAAATAATCAGTTGTACTCTCGATGATAAGACGGAAGGAAATGGCAATAACATTCCCGACCCGGGTGAAACATTCAGACTTATCTTCAGGGTCAGGAATGATGGAAGCAGTAATACAGAGGGACAATTCAGTATTCCGCAAACACACGGGGATATCTCCGTTGAAGAACAAAATGTTAAATCAGGTACCTTAAAATTCGGACAAAGTACCGATATCCCGGTTCGTGTAAAACTTTCTGATTCAGCTTCAATCGGAAGTCTGATTTCTCTTACATCAGAACTTAATTGCAATTCCTATATATTGAATAAAGATTTTTCATTCAAAGTTGGAAAGATCAGGGAAAGTTTTGAAACTGCTTCATTCAATTTTTTCCCATGGATTAATGTCAGTTCAATCCCCTGGGTTATTACATCGGCTGATTCATATGATGGGAAGTTGTCTGCTAAATCAGGTGCCATAAGGAGTAATGAATCCACATCCCTTCTATTAAAGGCAAATTATACACAAAACGATTCTATCAAATTCAGTTACCGGGTTTCATCAGAGCCTGGTTGTGATTTCTTTTCATTCAAATTAAATGGTAAGGAAATTTTAAGAAAATCGGGAGAAGTTCCATGGACAATAAGCTCTGTTGCGGTATCACCCGGTTTGAATGTTTTTGAATGGATATACAAAAAGGACAATTCCGTTGATCAGGGGTCAGATTGTGCATGGATAGACATGATCGATTTTGCCCGGACAGGTTCTGTAAATTATATTTCAAAGGACATGCAGGTAGCCCGGATTATGACTCCAATACGTAAAGACAGATTTGGCCAGGGAACTTTATCAGTAATAATCCTGAATGTTGGTAAAGACACTCTGAACGGGTTTAATCTGGCTTACAGAATAAATAATAATTTTTTTCCTGTGGAGGAGTTCTTTAAGAACAAAGTTGCCCCTTTCAGCGATTCGGTTCAGGTGTCTTTTAATACAAGAGCTGATTTTTCAAGATTGGGAATGTATGATATTGTTGCATACGGATTTAATAATAATGATCAGTACCTTTTAAACGATACAATGAGGGTCAAGGTCGAAAATACAGAAATTAGTGAATCACTTATCGTATATCCAAATCCTTTCAAAGACAGGTTCACAATATATATTAACTCTATTATTCCTGACAAACTTCAGCTCACTATAACCAATTTATCGGGAGCAAAATTATATAGCACAACAAAGGATATTGTATCAGGAAAGAACTCGATCACTATCAATGATTTCAGATCCGCTCCTTCTCTTTACTATCTTAATATCCGTGGCTCAATATTAAATGAAACCGTCAAAATTATTAAAATCAATAATTAGATTGTATGTATTTTATCTTTACTACACATGTAATATTTAAAATAAGAAGGAGATTCTTCGCTTCACTTCGTTTCGCTCAGAATCTCCTTGTACTAGTCGGACACTACTAATATCTTCCATAACAAACACAGATTAAAATGACTACAAAAACACCAACAAGAGTTACCGCTTTTGAATTATTCAAAATTTACAACAAATCAGAAAGTCTTCTTAAGCATGCCCTCTCTGTCGAAAGCGTCATGCGGTATATGGCAAAAAAATACGGTGAAGATGAGGAAAAATGGGGTATAATCGGATTAATTCACGATCTGGATTATGAAATGTATCCCGATCAGCACTGCAAAATGACTGAGAAAATATTAAAAGAGAATGAGTGGCCCGAGGAATATATAAGGGCAATACTTAGTCATGGGTGGGGTCTGGTAACTGATGTCAGGCCGGTTTCATTGCTGGAGAAAACTATTTATGCAGTGGATGAGTTGACCGGACTTGTTGCAACAAGTGCTCTTGTTCGGCCTTCAAAAAGCGTCCTTGATATGGAAGCGCGATCTGTTAAAAAGAAATGGAATGATAAAAAATTTGCAGCAGGTGTTGACCGCTCAGTAATTGAAAAAGGAGCTGAAATGCTAGGAATAAGTCTTGACGAGTTAATAACAGACTGCATAATGGGAATGAGGACTGTAGCTAAGGAGATTGGACTGGCAGGGCCCCCTGCCGCTTCGCGGCTGTCCCCCTAAAGGGACTAATTCGGAGTCATAAATGAATTCTTTAGAAGATAAGGATTAGCCTCCCTTTAGGGGGGTTTGGGGGGGTCGGGAAGCGGAACAAAACAGAAGAAGCCGGTCAATCGATCGGCTTCTTTTAAAATTTTCATTTGTATTAACTACAAAATTTTGAGTTTGATATTCCTGAACCAGACATCATCACCATGATCCTGAAGGCCAATATAACCTTCTTTGGCCGGGTCCATTATCCATTTATAATCTTTGAATTTAGAATTGGGAATCATTTTATGCCAATCCTCTGTCCAGAGATGATATTCAACTACGTTAGCACCATTCTGGGAATATACGACTGTTCCTTTGTAGCACAGAATATGAACATGATTCCATTGACCAGCAGGTTTTGTATTTTGTGGTTTAGCCGGAATAAGGTCATAAAGTGAACCTGCCATACGGTCACCGTCAACACCAAGTTTTGCATCCGGGTGTCTCTCATTATCCAGGATCTGCATTTCAGGGGCAGATTTCCAAATTGGTTCACCGGGTAATTCCTGAGCAAGAATAAAAATACCACTATTTCCACCTTGGAAATCTTCCATTCGAGGTCGAGTTCGAAATTGGTTAACTTCTTGTCATAGATAAGATCACCGCCATTGCCAGCTTCACCTGTTCCTGAGCCAATGCAATGAAGTGTACCATCAACGATATTCCATCCTTCTTTAGGAAAGGTAGGTTTGTCGTAACCACGCCATCCGGTAGTTGTTTTACCATCAAAGATAGAGACAAATCCAGCATCAAGTTTAGTTGATTTACTGGTCTTCTTTTTTGTGCCGAACCATCTAGTGTTGAAAGTCCCAATATAAGAATGGACGATAAAATAATGTTTACTAGCTTCATAATAATTTAAATTTTAAAAAAGTTAAAGTCACAGGTAACAAGTTACCTGTGACTCTGTTCAATTATGCAGGCATTTCCGGCAAGGTATATCCAGGACGGTATGTATGCTTGATCATTTCAGCAGCAAATTGTTTTGCTGGCATAGGAGGTGTCCATTTTCTGTCAAATTTCGGATCACCGTTCGTGATCGTAAAGTTGTCAGAAATACAAATTTTTACATTATCAGCATCGGTGATATTTGTGAATTCCATGTTTTGACCGTTCCATTCAAGTTCTTTATTAAGTCCCTGAAGTCTGACAGCCAGAACACCCATTACAACCATTTCATTAAATGGTCCTGCTTCTGAAAAATCAGATTTGGTCATAACTCTGGTAGCAGCGGGTTCTTTGCAGGCACGTACCCAATCCATTTCATGTCCGCCCTCCATTGCTTTCGCAATTCTTCTTTCTGTTTTAGGAACGATAGGGTTTCGTCCTGATAACAGCCATGGCCTTACACCGTAGCAACCACAGACAAGAGTATCTTTTGAACCGTGGAAGATTACTCCACCTCCAGAATCATTCATATTTTTCCCTGCGGGCCAGCCTGCTGGTTTCGGAGGCTCCAGGCCACCGTCATACCAGGTAACAACAACCTCAGGATATTTTACTTTTGCGCCTTTCGGAGCAACTCTTTCAGGGAAAGTCAGAGTAACCATCTGAGCATTTGGTGCGCAATCGGTTAATAAGAGTGTTGAACTTCCCTGAGCTTTAATCGGGTAACCCAATTTAAGACCTTTAAATATAGGATGCATAATATGGCAAGCCATATCGCCAAGAGCTCCGGTTCCAAAATCCCACCAGCCTCTCCAGTTCCATGGAGTATATTCACTATTATATGGACGCATTCTTGTCGGGCCGATAAAAAGATCCCAGTTCAATGTATCGGGAACCCATTCGCCTTTTGGAACGTTTAGTCCCTGTGGCCATATCGGACGGTCAGTAAATGCTTCAACTTTTCTGACTTCACCAATTTCACCAGCCGCGATCCATTCCATTGTCTGGCTTACACCTTCATCGGAAGAACCCTGGTTTCCCATCTGTGTGGCAACTTTATATTTTGCTGCTAATTTGGTCAACAAACGTGATTCATATACTGAGTGAGTTAATGGTTTCTGGCAATAAACGTGTTTGCCCAACTGCATTGCATTCGAAGCCACAAGTGCATGTGAATGATCGGCTGTTGCAACAATAACTGCATCAATTGATTTAGCCATTTCATCATACATCTTTCGCCAGTCCCAATATGCTTTTGCATTGGGATTTGCAGCAAATACTCTTCTTGCATAACCCCAGTCAACATCGCAAAGCGCGACTATATTTTCAGTCGGGGCAACATGCATCAGGTTTGTATTACCCATACCACCAATACCGACGACAGCTATATTAAGCTTATCGCTGGGAGCTTTGTGGCCTAAGCCACTGACAACTTTACTCGGGAGTATAGTCAGACCTGCAGCAACAGCGCCGGTGGTTCCAAGAAACCTCCGGCGTGAAATGTGTTTTGAATTTTCTTTCATCTCAGGTAAATTAAAATTTATAATTGAAGCATAAAATTAACTAATTTAAATTAGAGTAGGTATATGAAATACCATATTTAAGAACATATTAAGAAATCTACAATTCTCTTATCCAGATGTTTCTATAAGCAACAGGATTACCATGATCCTGCAATTCAATGCTGCCCGGGCCATGTCTTTTAATAAAATACTCCGGAATTCCAATGTATTCAGTTGGACCTCTCAGAACTACATTATTCTGAATCAACACTCCGTTCTGGATAACTGTAACCCTGGGCGGAACCATATGGTAGAATCATTACCAAAGATCGGGGCCGTATAAATAATATCATATGTCTGCCATTCGCCCGGTTTTTTGCAGACATTCACAAGGGGAGCGTATTGTTTATACATTGCACCGGCCTGTCCGTTCCGATAAGTTCGGTTATTATAACTGTCAAGTACCTGTACTTCATAAAGCTCCTGCAAAAATACACCACTATTACCTCTGCCCTGACTTTCACCTGTAACTTCAGAAGGAGTTCTCCATTCAATATGCAGTTGGCAATTTCCGAATTTACGTTTACTTTTAATATAACCTGCTCCTCTGACACTAACTAACGTTCCATCTTTAATAATCCATTTTGTCGGATTTCCCTGCATGTCAGTCCATTCAGCATTAACATCTGTTCCGTTAAACAGGATGATTGCATCTGAAGGAGCATCAGAATTGGTAGCCCCTGGTTGTATAATTCGTACTTCGGGTTACCAAATTTCAGTCATCCCCGGCTCATCTTCCAAGTTCAGGATACTTTGTGACAGCTGGTTTTGTCGTCGGTTGTGTCTGTCCTGTAACATAACCACAAGCGAGCAACATTGAAGAGATAATCAATAATTTTTTCATGTTTTTTATTCTGTATTAGATTAATTTAAACTTCAGCAAGCCTGATTTTAACTTGAACTAGCAGTTATATTACACAAATATAATGTGGGATTTTTTAAAAACCTAATGATATTTTTCCCCTTATCAAAATAAGGGTCAAAGAGATAATTCTTCCCATCATATCACTAACTTTTTCAGTTATGAAGTGAATATGAAGATTCAATATACTTTCAGGTATTTAACCGAATACTACTGTAATTCAGGTTCAATAAACGATAAGTCATATAATTGAATCTTCATATGAAAAGGAGATTCCACGCTGCGCTCGGAAGACATCGTTTTTGTGTGGAAAAAGGGAGAGAGTTGTAATAAAGATATGGAGTGCAATAATGCATGTAAACTCCGTGGCGTTCAATCTGGTGTGCTCCTCCCTGTAATTTAACTATTATTAACTCCTGTAATGACCTTTTAATTTTTTATTCCATTTAAATCAGCTATTTTAGCTTACAATAGGGAAAGATCTAACCTGACGATCGAAATGCATAAAGGGAAAATAACTATAAAGGATATTGCCACTGAACTTGGCATTTCACCATCAACAGTGTCAAAAGCTCTTGAAGGGTCATCGTGATATCAGCAGCACGACAAAGCAATCTGTAAAAGAACTTGCAGAGAAATGGAATTATAAACCCGATCAGATTGCATTAAGTTTAAAGAGCGGTTTAACTAAAACCATTGGAGTGATTGTTCCTGAAATAGTTCATTATTTCTTTTCTACTGTTATTGGCGGGATCGAAGATCTTGCTATACGATTCAGGATATCATGTAATGTTTTGCCAGTCAAGTGAATTATATGCAAGGGAAGTCAAGGCTGTTGAGACACTCCTCTCCAGCCGGGTTGACGGGATACTGGTCTCCGTTTCAAAGGTGACTGAAAACTTTGATCATTTCAGAAAAATTCAGGAAAATGACATCCCTACTGGTATTTTTTGACAGAATCTGCGATGAAATTGAAACCGACAGGGTTATCGTTGATGATGAGATCAGGTGCTTATGATGCCGTTACACATCTTATATAATATAGGCTGTAAGAATATATTTCCATCTCTCAGGGCCTCCGAATCTTTTAATAGGGAAAAACCGTAAAGATGGATATGTAAGGGCTCTCAGGGAACATAATATACCTGTTGATGAAAATAATATTATCAGATGCGACTCTATGGAAGATGCTGTATTAATCGTCCCCCAATTATTAAAAAGAGTTAACAGACCTGATGGGATCTTTGCAGTAAATGATCTTACTGCAGCATCGGCAATGAAAATCATCAATGAAAATGGATTACAGGATACCGGACGATATTGCTGTTGTAGGATTTACAAGCGGACTATTCTCAGATATTACAAATCCGACTTTAACCTCTGTTGAACAAAATGGATATCTTATTGGTAAGGAAGCAGTGAGATTGCTTATCGACAGAATTGAGAGTAAACATCAACTTCCATATCAGACAAAGATTATTAAAACAAAACTGATAATTAAAGGATCTACTTCAATAAATTAGTCAGTCTTCTGCATTTCATGTGCATTTTAAGTTGCATTCTTCATGCAATATCCTTCAAAAAACGATTAATAATTGCCATTCCGGTAGCTTAATTTATTTTTTTTATTATTAGTGCCAGTTTTTTTCAACAATGCATTCACCTGGCATCTTTGACATAAAACAATTTCCTGCATTTTTCAGAAAACGTTTGAAACAAAGTCAACATCTCAACTCTCCAAAGATTTTCACAATTTTATTGTTTTCACTATCATTTAGTTGTACTCAATATTTTTTTCATAAATGAACAATTAATATGCGTTTTAATGTTTTTTTAATAAATATTTAATTTCTATATTTGTCAAATAGCAATGTTCTACTGTAATTGGATGAAAAACTGATGACCTCTATACTCTGAAATTATTCTTATTTTTCATTTAACTGCTTATTTATTTTAAGCTCTGCTATTTTCCGAAAATAGCAGTGCTTTATTTTATATGTATTAAGAGTAAAATTTGTAACAACTAAAAATTAGCTAACCTAAAAAAAATCAACTATGGCAACTTTGCGAAATTTTGTTTTTTTATGGAGGAGAGGCATTTTACGCTTCTTCTTTTTGGCTTTGCTATCAGTTTCGCCTCCGCTCAGGAGGTAACTGTTAAAGGCAAAGTAACATCCGCAAGCCGAAGGACCACTTCCGGGGGTGAATATTGTGCTGCAGGGAACCACAACCGGTACAATGACTGATGCCGGTGGTAACTACAGCATTACATGTACCCGGACCACAGGCAGTCCTTGTCTTCTCATTTATCAGTTACACTACTCAGACAGTTACAGTAGGTACACAGAACAACAATCGATGTTGTTCTGGCTCCTGCACTGAATTCACTGAATGAAGTTGTTGTTACCGGTTATGGTACCCAGAAAAAGAGAGAGGTAACAAGTTCCATTACAAGCGTAAAATCCGATGAGTTCAATCAGGGTAGCGTTAACAGCCCTGTGGCGTTGATTGAGGGAAAAGTTTCAGGATTATCTATCAGTAAACCCGGAGGTAACCCTAACGGCTCATATGATATACGACTGAGAGGAATGAGCACCATTGGCGCCAACCTGGGACCTCTGGTGATTATTGACGGTGTGATTGGAGGTGATCTTAATAACGTCGATCCTAATGATATTGCATCAATTAACGTTTTAAAAGATGGTTCTGCAGCTGCTATTTACGGAACAAGAGGTTCGAGCGGTGTAATTCTTGTGACGACAAAAAAAGGTAAAAAAGGCACTGCTGTAATTGACTACAATGTCTATGGTAGCGTAGAAATGGTTGCCAAAAATACTGATGTAATGAATGCTACTCAATGGAGATCTTTGAGGGACTGAATTTAATGCAACCCAAACCACCCCTGTAGGTACAGACTTTGGATTCAACACCGACTGGTTCAAGCAGATTGAACAGACTGCTTTTTCTCAGACACATAACCTCGCAATGTCAGGCGGTACTGATAAAACCAGCTACAGGGCCTCAATAAACTACCGTGACAATCAAGGTATCATGATCACAACAGGGAATCAACAGCTCAACGGGAGATTCAATCTTACACAGAAAGCCTTAAATGATAAATTCACTCTGGATGTAAATCTTGGTGCTACCGAAAATAACAAACAGCTCGGTCACGATGACGCATTCCGTTATGCATCAATCTACAATCCAACCGCTCCTGTAATGAGCAGGGATACATCAATTAATAAGGATTTTGGAACCTCAAAATACGCCGGATATTTCCATCAGGTACTTTTTGACTATTATAACCCTGTAGCAATTCTGAAATTAGATCAACAGAACCAGAGAGACAGACTTCTCAACATGTCGGCAAAAGCTACTTATGAGATAGTTAAAGGCCTCAGCATCGATGCTTTCTATTCATTCCAAACCGCGAACCAACACAGAACAGAATACATGAGTAAATATGATTACTTTGGCGGATTGAACAGGAATGGATTAGCTACAGTACAGGATGATAACCAGGAAAGTAAACTTTTTGAATCTACCATACATTATGCCGGGGAAGTAGCTTCGGCTATAAACCTCACCGCTCTGGGTGGCTATTCTTACCAGGAATTTACAAATGACGAATCATATCTTCAGGCTGGTGACTTCCTGACAGATGATTTTACCGTAAATAACCTTGCAGGCTGCTCTTGACTGGAAAAACGGAAAAGGCACAATCCACAAGTTATAAAAACTCAAATAAACTTATTGCATTCTTTGGACGTGTAAACCTTGACATTAACAGTATATTTTTTGTAACTGCCAGCGCCAGGTATGAAGGTTCATCCAGATTTGGTATAAACAATAAATGGGGATTGTTTCCTGCTATTGGTGGTGGAGCTGATATTTCTAAGTTTTAAACTTGAGTTTTATTGACAACCTCAAATTGCGTGCTAATTATGGTATAACAGGTAACCAGCCTTCTGACAGTTATCTGTCATTGCTGCGTCTGCGGTACTTAACGGCACCACCCGGTAAACTTCTTCTACAACGGAGCTTTCGTACCGTGCTATGGACCTGTTAGCAATGCAAATGCTGATCTTAAATGGGAAAAGAAAGGTGAGTTTGATGCCGGAGTTGATTTTTCATTATATAATTCAAAACTGTCAGGTTCAATTGACTTTTATACAAGAACAACATCAAACTTGCTGTTCCAATATAATGTACCTGTTCCACCAAACCTTTATAATCAGGCATGGCTGAACCTTGGGAAAATAAAAAGTAGCGGATTGGAGCTATCACTTAATTACAATATCGTTAAGAAAAGTCGATTTCTCTTATAGCATTTCACTTACTCCTTCCTATATTCTTGAAAACACTCTTGTTTCACTGTCTGGTACTTATAATGGCGCTGATCTGAATTATGGAAGACAGGAACTTGGGTGATATGGGTTCACCAGGTCAGAACGGAACTCCTTTAGCAGTTGTACAGGAAGGCAAGCCGCTCGGACAGATTCTCACTTATGTTTATGAGGGAATTGATGCAATCCGGTAAGTTTATCTTTAAAGACGTAAACGGTGATGGCTCAATCAGTGCAGCTGACAGGGTAGTAACAGGTAACGGCTTACCTAAGTTTCTGATGGGATTTGGCAATACCCTTACTTATAAAAACTGGGATCTGAATATTTTCTTCCGTGGTGTATTCGGACACGATCTTGTCAATTCATTCCGTGCATTTTATGAAGTGCCTGCTTATATCTCATCATACAACCTTCCTAAGACAACAACAGATCTGAGAGGTGCCTAACGGAGATCTTCTGGCTGCTACTTCAGGTACCTTGTCGAGTAAGTATGTTGAAAAAGGAGATTTTGTTTCTCTCGATAACATGTCTTTGGGCTACAACTTCATTTTACCAAAAACTTCAGTGTTCAGTAAGATAAGGTTGTATGTTGCCGGTAATAACCTTTTCTATATTACCAAATATACAGGAGTAGATCCTAATCCAAGATATACAGATAGTGATCCTACTTTAGGAACTTATAACAGTCCGCTTGTGACTGGTATTGACCGAAGAAATACCTGGTTCAGGACCAGGTCTGTAACTTTTGGTGCAAACTTTGTTTTTTAATCCAGAAAATGAATAAGATATGAAATCAAAAGAAAGAACTAAAATGAAAAAAACACGATATCTGATAAGGATAGGGATGTTCCTCTTTGGAGCAGTCGTCATAAGTCAGTCTTGTACAAAACTGGATGAAAAGCTGTACAGTCAGGTAACTCCGTCGAATTTCTTCAAAACTGATGCAGAGTTTGTCGCTGCACTCGGTTCCGCTTATACTACATTGGGTGGCTATGCAACGGGTGATATGAACGAAGTTCAGGAAATGACCACTGATGAGGTAGTTGTTCCTACCAGGGGATCTGACTGGGATGACGGCGGTACACAGAGAAGACTTCATTTACATTCATGGGGATATGACGATGGATTTATGAGCACTCCATGGGATTTTTGTTATTCCGGCATTAGTACAGCTAACAGGCTGATTTACCAGTTCCAGACTTTATCTGATGGAGGACAGGTTGACGCTACAGTTGCAGCTTCTTATCTTGCAGAACTTACTACACTGCGTAGTTTCTTTTACTGGGAGCTTGTTGATATGTACGGAAACGTACCTTATGATAATGACTTTGCAAATGCCAACCCTGCTCCACCTCAGACTAAAAGAGCAACGGTTTTTGCCAATGTTTTGGCCGATCTGGAAACAAACGTTCCCTTGCTGAAAAGAAATGTAGACGGAACAACCTATGGTCGTATGAATTATTGGGCAGGAAAATTCTTATTGGCAAAGTTATTCCTGAATTCCAAAGTTTATTCAGGCACTGCACAGTGGGATAGTACTATTGCTGTCTGTGATGCTATTATCAATTCGGGTAAATACAATCTGGAATCCAATTATTTTGCCAACTTCAATGTGAACAATTCCGGATCCAAAGAATTTATCTTTGCTATACCCTACGACAAGATATTCTTCACCGGTTTCAACATGGGTGCTGCTTCTTTACACTATGGTAATCAGTTTACTTATAACCTTACATACCAGCCCTGGAATGGTTACTGTTCACTGGAAAAGTTCTATAATTCATATGAAGCCACTGACTTACGAAGAGGTGATCCTGGTACACTGACAGGCCCTGCACAAAAACGTGGTAATTTCATTGCAGGTTATCAATACCTGGCTGATGGAAAAACCATTGTGACAGACGATGGCGCTGATGGCACTGATCCAGATGGCAAAAAGGTTAATCTGGGAAATATCGGTGACATTGTTAACGGACAACCAGTTCCGCAGATCAATGAACTGGGTCCTCAGGCATGGCGCCAGTCAGGTGTAAGAATCGGTAAATGGGAATTTGAGCTTGGTGGTACGACTGACATGAGCAATGATTATTCAGTATTCCGTTATGCAGACGTGCTGTTGATGAAAGCAGAGGCTCTATGGCGTAAAAGCGGTAATCCTACTGATGCTGCTGCACTGGCACTTGTTAACCAGGTCAGGGCAAGGGCAGGGTTGAATGGTTTGACTTCATTGGATGGTCAATTGAGTTACGATCCTACAGGTCCGGTTGTTGCAGGTGGCGAATTATTCAATGAAAGAGGTCGTGAGATGTTCGCTGAGCATTCAAGACGCCAGGATTTGATCCGTTTTGGATTATGGAACGATGTTAATAAATGGGTTCTTCCACATCACAATACTACAGATGTTGTGACTGCAAAAACAGGTGACTATCTTACTCTGTATCCAATTCCTAAACCAAAATTGGCCGCTAACCCAAATCTTAACCAGAACCCGGGTTACTAGTAATAAAATTTTCAAATAAATTCTGTAAGAGAGCAGGCAATTATTATATTTGCCTGCTCTCTTTGTTAGTATTAACCTCACCCCACCCCACCCCGATAAGAGGGGATTGAATTACCTCATCCCCCGCCCCCTTCTCCCACGGGAGAAGGGGTGAAAGAAAAGAAGGGGAGTTCTTAAAGTCCCTCTCCCTTGGGAGAGGGATTTAGGGTGAGGTAAATCAAGGGGGAGGGATTTAGGGAGAGGTAAATCAAAAGGGGAGGGATTTAGGGAGAGGTAAATCAAAAGGGGAGGGATTTAGGGAGAGGTAAACAAAAGAGAATACGGAAGGGGGATAAATACTTTGCCATCCATGTAAATATCACTTAATTGCAAAGTATTAGCCCCCCTTTAGGGGGGTTGGGGGGCTTTGAGGGCAAGGTATTTTTTATAAGAGGTTGTATGATTGATTCAAAATTCAGATATTTATTAACTTTCTTATCATTGGCGATATGTGCTCTTATGTCGTCCTGTAAAACAACTCATTCTTATAAGATTAATACTCCCCTATTCACTCTTCTCGATAAAAAACATACTCATATAGATTTTGAGAATAAACTGGAATATACTGAGGAGTTCAATACATATACCTACAGGAACTTTTATAATGGTGCCGGGGTAGGTATCGGCGACTTCAACAATGATGGATTACCTGATATCTATTTTTGCGGAAACCAGGCTGGAAATAAACTGTATATAAATAAGGGCAATTTTGTTTTTGAGGATATAACTGAAAAGGCTGGTGTGGCCTGCAAAGGTTCATGGTCTACAGGAGTAAGTATTGTTGACATCAATGGTGATGGCTGGCCTGATATTTATGTTTGTAAATCAGGCAAACCCGGGGGGCCTCATCGCAAAAATGAATTGTTTATTAACAACGGCGATCTTACTTTCACTGAGCGAGCGGCTGAATATGGTCTTGATGTTATGGGATTATCAAACCATGCAGCATTTTTTGATTATGACCATGATGGTGATCTTGATTGTTATCTTCTGAATAACTCCTTCCAGTCCGTCTCAGAATTCGATATAAAACCAGGCGAACGTGATATACGTGACTCGTTAGGAAGCAATAAATTATTCAGGAATGATAATGGGCATTTTGTTGATGTCAGCAAGGAAGCAGGCATATATGGCAGTAAGATTGGCTTCGGTCTGGGTGTAAGCGTCGGAGATGTGAATCGAGATGGCTGGCCGGATATATACATTTCAAACGATTTTTTCGAACGCGATTATCTGTATATCAACAATAAAAACGGCACTTTTTCAGAATCTCTTGAAGATCAGATGCGCGAGACCAGTCTTGGCGCCATGGGTTCAGATATGGCAGATATTAACAATGATGCATATCCCGAAATATTTGTTACGGAAATGACACCGGAAGGAAATGCCAGACGCAAGACAAAGGCAATGTTTGAAAGCTGGGAACGTTATCAGAATAAAATAAAAAATGGTTTCGACAATCAGTTTGCCCGGAATACACTTCAGTTGAATAATCAAAATGGTTCTTTCAGCGAAATAGGCAGATTTAGCGGAGTCAGCACTACCGACTGGAGCTGGGGTGCATTGATTATGGATCTTGATAATGACGGATGGAAAGATATTTTTGTGGCAAATGGCATTTATAAAGATTTACTCGACCGTGATTATCTCAATTTCTATTCAGATCCTTCAGTAGTAAGGTCGCTGATAAAAACTCAGAAGAAAGCTATCTTAACCATGATCGATATGATGCCTTCCGTGAAGGTTCCTAATTACGCATTTCACAACAATAAGGATCTCACATTTACTAATTTGTCATCATCATGGGGACTCAATACTCCATCTTTTTCCAATGGGGCTGTTTACGTTGACCTCGATAACGATGGTGATCTTGATCTTGTTGTAAATAATGTAAATATGCCCCCCTTTATTTACAAGAACGAGACTGTGGGAAGACCGGGTGCTAATTTTCTGAACATTTCACTCAAAGGATCCGGGAAAAACACAGGTGCCATCGGAGCAGAAGTAACTCTATATTCAGGTAAAGATCTTAATTATCAGGAACTTATGCCTATGCGTGGCTTCGAATCAACAGTCGACAGCCGGTTGAATTTTGGATTGGGGTCTACTCCCATCGTCGATTCTATAGTGGTTAACTGGCCAGATGACAAATGTTCAGTTTTACGAAATGTCACTGCAAATCAGTTTTTAAAACTCGATGAAAAAGATGCCGTGCCCCGAAACTTCATTCTTCCTGAAAAAAAGTTGACAACTGTTTTTCAGAAAAATGATATGATCGCTGGTCTTGATTTTAAGCATATAGAAAATGATTTTAATGATTTTGACCGCGACAGACTTTTATTTCAGATGTTTTCCAATGAGGGCCCCCATATTGCAGTTGGTGATGTGAATGGCGACAAACTTGACGATATTTTTATTTGTGGCTCTAAAGACTCTCCCGGTGCCCTGTATATTCAGGATCGAAATGGTCACTTCAAAAAAACAAATGAAGAATTGTTTGAAGCCGACAAAACCTGCGAAGATACAGATTGTGCCTTTTTCGATGCTGACGGTGATGGTGACCTTGATCTCTATGTGGCAAGCGGAGGCAATGAATTCCCTTCAAGCTCTTCGGCGCTTGCCGACCGGCTGTATCTGAACGATGGCAAGGGATATTTTGTAAAATCACCACAAATTCTTCCTGCAGGAAAATATGAAAGCACGTCATGTGTGCGATCGGCAGATTTTAACAAGGATGGTAAAATAGATTTGTTTGTAGGTATTCGTTTACAACCATTTGAATATGGCGTACCCGTAAATGGTTACCTGCTTCAAAATGATGGCCATGGCAATTTTACTGATGTTACGTCAAAAGTGGCACCAGGTCTGAAAGGAATAGGTATGATCACCGATATGCAATGGGCCGATGTTGATGGTGATGGAGATCTCGATATGATTATAGTTGGCGACTGGATGCCGGTTAAAATATTCATAAATGATAACGGAATCTTCACTGATAAATCTGAAAGTTATGGGTTGGCGAATACCCAAGGCTGGTGGCATTCAATATTTGCAAAAGATTTAAACGGTGACGGTAAAGTTGATTTTGTTTTGGGTAATAATGGATTAAACTCATTTTTTAAGGCATCGACTGCAAAACCGGTATCAATGTATGTTAATGATTTTGATCTCAATGGCAGCGTTGAACAGATTATATGCGCCTACAATGGGGATAAATCTTATCCTGTTGCAATGATGGATGACCTTGTAAAACAAATTCCATCATTGTCGGAAAAATTTAAGAAGTTCGATGATTACAAAGATGCTACCATTGAGAATTTGTTTCCGGCTGATGTATTAGAAAGGTCTGTTAAATTAAAAGCAGCTACAATGCAGAGTTGTATCTTGATGAATACCGGTCAGGGATCATTCAATCTTATTCCACTTCCTGCAGAAGCACAGTTCTCACCAATATATGCAATAATTGCTGATGATTTTGATCATGATGGAATATGTGACATCCTAATCGGAGGCAATCAATACAGGGCCAAGCCTGAGACTGGTATTAATGATGCGAGCTATGGTCTTTTTCTGAAGGGAAATAAAGACGGAACATGGAAGTCTGTTTCTTCTGTGAATTCTGGTATATTTACAAAAGGAGAAATACGTGATCTGAAGAACCTTAATATAAATGGAAAACGATATATTGTAGTTGCAAGAAACAATGATAATTTACAGTTTTATAAATATTGACAAATAACTATGAAGACAATAACTAAATGGCTACTGCTAATCCTGATTTCAGGATTTATTGTTTCAGGATGTTCACCAAGAGCAAAATATGAGCGCAGGTTAAAAAAGGAACTGTCAAGCGGGGTAAAATACGATTCACTATTTCTTGGATTGTACTTTGGGATGCCTGAAAAGGATTTCTATGTACGTTGCTGGAATCTTAACCATAAAGGATTATTAAAACAAGGTGAGAGCAATACAACTGCAGAATTTCAATTGAAGGACGAATTAAAACACGAGGCTGTAATGGATTTCTATCCGAAGTTTAATCAGGGCAAAATTTCAGAGATGCCTGTATCATTCAAATATAAAGGATGGGCCCCCTGGAATAAAAAGCTATCCTCCGATAATCTTCTGATTGCGGTGCATAAATGGTATGAGAAAGTCTATGGCCAGGGCTTTATAAAAGTTAAGCATCCTTTACATGGAACGGCTTATGTAAAGATAGACGGGAACCGGCGCATCACAATATTTAAAGAAAATGACTTGCGTGTCTGGGCTGTATTTACTGATATGTCTTTAAAAAAAGGATGGAACGATTCACCAGCCCTCCCGGAGAATAATCAGAGTGATACTACAAAAAAATCGAATTAACAGGATGCGTGGAAAAGATCATTTTAATCTACCCACTGAATCCCCCAGTTGGGGGACTTTTAAACACATCAAGCCCCCAAAATGGGGGGTTGGGGGATTGAAACTTCTCATATCGGGGATTGGTGGGCTAAACCTGTCAAAATGGGGATTTTGGGGATTATTGCTTCTGACGCCATTGTTAATTTACTCATGTGGCAAAAAGTCGGGTGACACTCTTTTTACACTTATCCCTTCCTCTGTCACACATGCTGATTTTATCAATAAATTAGATTATGAAACCCAGCTGAAGAAAAAATTCAATGTTTACACATTCCGTAATTTCTACAATGGAGGAGGCGTAGCGTTGGGTGATATTAACAATGATGGCCTCCTTGATATATTCATGACCTCAAATATGGGGACTAATAAATTATATCTGAATAAGGGAAATTTTGAGTTTGAAGATATTTCTCATAAAGCAGGTATTGAAGGTAAAGGATGGTCAACTGGTGTCAGTTTTGCCGATGTTAATGGAGATGGGTTGATAGATATTTATGTGTGTAAGTCGGGGAATGAAGCAGGGATTAAAAATCATAATGAGTTGTATATCAATAATGGAGATCTGACATTCACAGAAAAAGCAAAAGAATATGGTATAGATGAATCATCAGGTAATTCCACTGCAGGAATGTTTTTTGATTACGATAAAGATGGTGATCTGGACTTGTTTTTATTAAAAAATTTTCCAATTGCTATCGGCAATTTTGATCTGAAGGATAATAAGCGTTTAGTCCGCGATTCTATCGGCGGAGATAAACTTTTCAGAAACGATGGGAATAAATTTACGGATGTCAGCGCTTCAGCTGGTATATATGGAAGCTCAATTGGATTTGGAATGGGTGTTTCGGTCGGGGATATAAATCAGGATGGATGGATGGATATCTATGTGTCAAATGATTTTTTCGAACGCGATTATGCGTACATCAATAATCACGATGGAACATTTAAGGAAACATTGGTAGATATGATTAAATCTACGCCTATATCATCCATGGGAAGTGATATGGCAGATCTGAATAATGATCATTATCCTGAAATATTTGCTACCGATATGCTTCCCGAACACAATGATCGTCTTAAAACAAAAACGACATTTGAAGATTGGGCCAATTATAATTCAAATGTTAACAATGGGTACTATCATCAGTTTACACGTAATATGCTGCAATTAAACAATGCTGACGGTACTTTCAGTGAAATCGGGCGACTGGCAGGGTTGTGCGCTACTGACTGGTCATGGGGTTCGTTGATCATGGATCTCGACAATGATGGTATGAAGGATATTTTTGTGGCAAATGGTATTTACAAGGATCTTACAGATCAGGATTATATCAGGTATTTCTCAAACCGCGACGTAGTGATGTCTATTGTATCAGGGCATAATGTTGATTATAAAAAACTTATTGACGCGATTCCCTCAGTTAAGCTCTCTAATTATGCCTTTAAAAATATGGGTAACTACAGTTTTCAGAACATGGCAACCCAGTGGGGACTAGGGGAACCTGGTTTTTCAAATGGAGCTGCATATGGTGATCTGGATAATGACGGGGATCTTGACCTGGTGATAAACAATGTGAATGAGCCAATGTCAATATACCGGAATGAAACAAATCACATGCTGCCTGATAATCATTACCTGAAAGTAGTACTAAAAGGAGAGCCGGGAAATACTCAGGCGATTGGAGCTAAAGTGACTGTCAAAAATAAAGGGAAGTTTATTTATCTTGAACAGATGCCAATGCGCGGTTATTTGTCAACAGTCGATCCCCGCCCAAATCTTGGACTTGGTCCGTTGACCAGTGTGGATTCACTCATTGTTGAGTGGCCTGATGACAGGACAACAATTATGACCAATGTAAAAACAAATCAGATTCTGACTCTGTATCAGAAAGATGCTATGAAAATGACATACCACGTTGTCGGTCCTGTAAGCTCAAAACACGAATACTTTGAAAATATAAGCAAGGAAAACCGGATAAATTTCGTCCATAAAGAAAGTGATTTCAATGATTTCGAGCAACAACCTCTATTATATCAGATGATGTCTACAGAAGGTCCCCATATGTGTAAAGGAGATGTTAATGGAGACGGACTTGAAGATATCTATATATGCGGGGCAAAGGGACAACCTGGGGCTCTGATGATACAACAAAAAGATGGAACTTTTAAATCTGTTCAAAAATCATTATTCGAGCAATATAAAATCTCGGAGGAGATCGATTGTGCTATGTTCGATGCCGATGGAGATGGCGATCTGGATCTTTATGTGGCTTGCGGGGGAAATGAATTTCCCGAGAGTTCATCAGCTTTAAGCGACCGGTTATATCTGAATGATGGGAAGGGAAATTTTGTTAAGTCATCACAGATTCTTCCGGTTGGTAAGTATGAGAGTACCTCCTGCGTCAGACCTGCAGACTACGACAAGGATGGGAAAATGGAACTATTTGTTGGGATCCGGCTTAAACCATTTGCATATGGTGTTCCGGTAAATGGTTATATTTTAAAAAGCGATGGTAAAGGAAAATTCAAGGACATAACAGCTCAGGTCGCTCCAGGGTTGCTGAATATCGGCATGATCCGCGACATGGTATGGGCAGATGTCGACGGAGATGGTGATCTCGACATGATCATAGCTGGCGACTGGATGTCTTTGAAAGTATTTATTAACGATAACGGTAAGTTCACCGAGAAGAAGGATGCGTTCGGTACAGAAAAAACTGAAGGCTGGTGGAACTGTCTTGCTGTCGGCGACTTTAATGGCGATGGAGCTATCGACTTTGTTGCTGGAAATCATGGTCTTAACTCAAGGTTTAAAGCTTCCCCTGAGAAACCTGTGACCATGTATGTAAGCGATTTCGATCTGAATGGCACAGTTGAACAGATAATATGCACTTATAACGGCGATAAATCATATCCGATTGCTCTCAGACATGATCTTATAAATCAGATTCCTTCTTTGGAAAAAAAATATCCTACTTACGAATCATTTAAAGATCAGCAGATTACAGATATTTTTACCCCTGAACAATTGAATAACTCTATCCGTCTCGATGCTAACCTCCTCGAGACATCAGTTTTTATAAATGATGGTAAAGGACATTTCACAAGGAAGAAATTGCCTGTTGAAGCGCAATTTTCCCCTGTTTATGCCGCGGCAACCGGAGACTATAATGGTGACGGGAAACCGGATATCCTGCTTGGAGGTAATCTTTACAATGTAAAACCGGAATTGGGACGATACGATGCAAGTTACGGAGCATTGCTGGCAGGCGATGGTAACGGTAATTTCAGATATATCCCTCCTAAAATATCAGGACTGCATCTTGATGGAGAGATAAGGGACTTTAAAAAGGTTAAAACTTCAGCCGGGAATATATTAGTGGTTGCGCGAAGCAACGATTCATTGCAGATTTTTAAAGTTTTGAGCCATTAAGGCTGGTTTATGAAAAAATCTTATTCTGTACTTGTTCTTCTCTTTTTGATGTTTTCCTGTAACCGCGACGGGAAAAAAGGAGAGCAGTTATTCACATTGCTGCCCCCCTCCTCCACTCATGTAAATTTTAAAAACCAGTTGACAGAAACAGAACAATCCAATATCATTGAATATTTGTATTTTAATAACGGTGCAGGGGTAGCCGCAGGAGACATAAATAATGATGGACTTGTTGACCTCTATTTTACTTCAAACCAGCATTCCAACAAACTATATCTAAACAAAGGGAATTTTAAATTTGAGGACATAACCGAGACAGCCGGAGTGGGAGGAACAGGAGACTGGAAAACCGGTGTAACAATGGCTGACGTAAATGGTGACGGATTACTGGATATCTATGTTTGCCAGGTTGGTAATTACAAAAACTTCCATGGGAAAAACCAGTTATTCATTAACCAGGGCAATCTGACATTCAAAGAGGAAGCACATGAATATGGCCTTGATTTTCAGGGTTTTTCCACGCAGGCAGCATTTTTTGACTATGATGGGGATGGCGATCTTGATATGTATCTTCAAAACCATTCGGTACATACATCACGTAGTTATGGCAACTCCTCATTACGCTTTGACCGTGATTCACTTTCAGGTGGCAGGCTGTTCAGAAATGACGTCATAGATGGAAGACATGTTTTTCATGATGTTACGAAGGAGGCCGGAATTTACGGCAGTCAGATCGGGTTTGGTTTGGGTGTGAATATCTGCGACATAAACAACGATGGTCTTCCTGATATTTATGTATCGAACGATTTTCACGAAAATGATTATTTGTACATCAATAACGGGAATGGCACTTTTACAGACCGGCTCACAGATTTTATTGCACATACCAGCAGATCATCGATGGGCAATGATGTTGGAGATATTAATAATGATGGACTCCTCGATATCATTGTTCTTGATATGTTGCCCGATAATGAAAAAATAAGGAAGCAATCTGGCGGTGAAGATGACTATGAACTTTCTGAAATGAAACTGAAAGATGGTTATAATCACCAGTTTGTCCGAAATACACTGCAGCTCAATCTTGGCGGAGGGATGTTTAGTGAAATTGGCCTGCTGGCCGGAATCGCGTCTACTGACTGGAGCTGGTCCCCTTTGTTTTGTGATGTGGACAATGATGGCTGGAAAGACCTTTTTATTACGAGCGGTATATACCGGAGAGCAAATGATCTTGACTATATAAAATTTCTGACAGGCGGGAACAAGGTTTTTCCTTCACGTGATCTCAGCAAGTATAGTGACAAGGATCTGTATGAAAAAATGCCGCTTTATCCAAATCATAATTATATATTTAAAAATAATGGTGATCTTACATTTACAAACATGGGAAAAGAATGGGGATTCAATAACCGCTCTTTTTCCAACGGATCCACCTATGCTGATCTTGACAATGATGGCGATCTTGATCTGATTACCAATAATATAAATTCTCCTGTTAATATTTATAGGAATAATGCAGGACTTCTGAATGGCAACCATTATTTATCCGTAGTACTAAAAGGAAAAGGAATGAACTCCCGTGGAATCGGAGCCCGTGTTACATTGTACAATGGTGGTCATGAACAGATTGAAGAGCAATTTCCTACCAGAGGTTTCCTATCTGCTACTTCCGATGTATTGCATTTCGGACTCGGAAAAGCAGATGTCGTCGATTCTGTACTGGTTCGATGGCCGGATCTTTCTGAACAAATCATAAAAAATGTCCACGCAGACACAACTATCACATTAGAAATTATAAATGCAGGTAAACCCAAACGTGCAAATCTTAAAGACAACGAAAATTCAAAGTTGTTCTCCCCTGCCCTGATCCCGGGACTGGAGTTCAGGCATAAAGAAGACGAACTGGGTTGATTTTTATCGTGAACAACTGATTCCGCATAGCCTTTCATGCTGAAGGGCCGGCTCTTGCTGTTGGAGATGTAAATGGGGATGGACTGGAGGATCTGTTTATTGGCGGAGCCAAAGGGCAACCAGCAGGATTTTTGTTCAACAAAAAAACGGATCTTTCAAAGCATTGGATATTCCTCTGCTGTCAAGGGAGCGGTTTGCGGATGATGTTGATGCAGCTTTTTTTGATGCTGACGGAGACGGGGATCTCGATCTTTATATAGTCAGAGGAGGTAATGAACTCTCTATTGGAAATCCTCTTCTTAGTGATTTATTGTTAATAAATGATGGAAAAGGAAATTTCACCAAAGGAGAATTACCATTTATGTCCCATAACGGCTCCTGTGTAAAACCCTGTGATTTTGATGGTGACGGAGATATAGACCTGTTTGTAGGTTCAAGATCAGTCCCGGGAGCATATGGATTATCTCCTGATCAGTTTCTTCTTGAAAATGATGGACATGCTCATTTTAAAATAGTAGCAGATGATAAAATAAAAGCATTTAAGAATGCAGGGATGGTAACAGATGCGGCATGGATGGATTGGGATAAGGATGGGCAGCCGGATCTGATAATAACAGGTGAATGGATGAATGTATCAGTGTTCAAGAACGATAAAGGACATTTTACAGACGTTACAGGCACTGCAGGTCTTAAAGAAACTTCAGGATGGTGGAATTGTATCCGTATTGCCGATGTCGATGGAGATGGCAATATGGATTTAATATGCGGTAATCTTGGACTGAATTCCTATCTGAAAGCATCGGTAAAAGAACCGGTAGAAATGTATCTGAATGATTTTGATAATAACGGCTCACTTGACCAGGTTATCTGTACCTATCAGGATGGGATAAGCTATCCTTTTGCTTCTCTGGATGAATTATCTGCACAGATAGCCGGGTTAGACAAAAAATATCCCAGGTACGCTGATTTTGGAGGAAAAACTGTTATCGATATTTTTGGCAAAACTGCAATAGATAAATCAATCTTAAAAAAAGCAGTTCTTTTTGAAAGTTGTCTGTTTCGAAATAAAGGTGATGGCACATTCGAGATTAAGAAACTTCCTGTAGAAGCACAATTTTCTCCTGTCAGGGATATAATTGTTAAGGACATAAATAAGGACGGTAAACAAGATCTGGTAATTGCAGGGAACGATTATGCAGTCAGACCTTCATACGGCCGTTATGATGCCAGTTTCGGATGGTGTTTATTGGGTAATTCTAATCATGAATTTACCTCGCTTATGCCAGTTAAAAGCGGTCTGAGAATTAATGGCGATGCAAGAAAATTAGTTCCGATTGATATTGCAGGGAAACATTATCTGGTAGCTGCAGTGAATAATGGGGATCTGCAGGTTTTCCAATTCTTAAAATAGCAATATAGTCTTATGGTCTTGCATGAGTTTGGTTATTCCTTTGGCATGGATGTTGAGATTTTACCAGGCAGGTGTTGTATTAAAAAATCTTTCAGATGATCCACATCCGGGCTGATACCGGTTTTAACATATGAACCGGAAACAGCGTTTGCCACTATTAAAGATTGAGCTAGATTAAGCTTATGAAATAACGCATAACAAAATCCGGCATTGAAATTATCTCCGCCGCCGGTAAGTATTTTTGGTTCTTTGCAAAAAAACGTTTCATATTTTTCGTAATCAATCCCATTATAAGCCAATGCGTCATTTGTCCTGTGAATAACCAAAATATCAGTATTTGTAAGTCTGTAAAGCTTTTGAATAAATTCTTCATCTGAATTATGATCTTCGAGATCAAGGGCTTTGGCGATCAGGGCAGCTTCATTCTGGTTAAGACTCAAGGTGACTTTGAAATAATTTCTGAACCTGCCAAGAAGGTTCACCGCAAGTTGAATGTCCTGTTTTGATTTGCGAGAACAATCGGAAAAATCCGAAAAGAAGTATGGCGTATGACCATTTAATTCTATGTAAGGAAGTACATCCGTTAGAAACCCATCCCAGATCTGCGAAGAATTTTCAATCTCACTCCAGTTAAGAAACGAAACCAATTGTTTGCCCTCAACCAAATGCTTTAACTTTTCAATACCAATTATATCTTTTATATCCTGCCAGCTCAGATTATTATAAGGACCCGGGTCAAACATAATTACTTTGGAGTTATCAAATTCAAGCGCTGTTGCTGAGATGGTCTCACCTATTGTATGAAGAGAACAGTTTTCTGACATTATCCGGAAAACTGGTAAAATCTCAGGAAAACCGAAAGTCCCGACACATTCCACTTTAACTCCCAGATTTCCTAAAGCATTCCCGGTAATGACCATATTGCCACCTGGTTTTGATAGTTTTGTCTGAAGTTCAACTCCTGCACTCTTATTATTAAGATTCCTTAGAAATTCTCCAAACCTGGTGCTTTCAGAAAAATATTCAGGTACTTCATTTTCATCTTTGCCACTAACTATCCTTACAATAATGTCAATACAGGCGTCAAAACCTAAAAAAGCCGTTAGTTCATCAGGATTGGTTTGCTCCAGGTGAACAATAATCTCCTCAATTGTATCCTTAATCTGCTTATTCACATCCTGGGATTTAGAGGAGACTGGCTGCTTCTTTATCGAGAAGCAGAAAAGAGTTTGAATGCGATTTAATTGCTGATGCCGGGAATGAAGGAGTAACTATACTCTCCATTAATCGTTTAACAACACTAGCTTTCCTGGTCCCATTCAATTGCAATATCGCCGTTTTTGCTTCCAATATATACTTTACTCCCAGAGTAATACCTGTGGTAAGATTTACTTTTTCTGAAAAGTATTTCTGTCCGACAATTTTAGTGGTTTCGTCAAGAAATACAATATGAGAGTAAAGATCGAATGAGGTCCCGGGTTCATTCAGGCCAAGGTGGCCATTCATCCCTGCACCGAGCAAAATCATATCTATAGGTCCGTTTTCTTTTATAAAATTATCGGTCTTAAAGCATTCCTTCGTCAGATCAGGGGCTTCACCATCAAAAAAACAAAAATTATCTTTCGAATAATCTATGTGATCAAAAAGGTTCTTCTTAAGGAAAGAAAAACAATTTTCACTCTTCATGGCACCTATGTTTGCCCACTCGTCTAAACCAACGATTTTACATTTTTTAAAGCTTATCTTACCTTTTTTATTAAGTTCGATCAGATGTTTAAATGTACCTACTGATGTCTCCCCGGCAGGGAAACAAAGAAGTGCATCTGGCTTCCTGGAAATTATGCCGGCAATGAGCTCTGCAGTTTTTACTGATAATTCAGTATAGTCTTCGTAGATTATTTGTTTCATTGTCTTTAATAAGTTAAAAACATTCTGGGCTAAAGCCCATTCTTTTTTTTCGTTTGTAACCACGGGCTGAAGCCCGTGGTTAATGGAAGAGATATTATCAGACTCAAAGTCAAGCACACTGATAATCAGTCATTTATCAATCACCGGTTAGCAGCTCTGATTATCTGTCATATATTAACCACGGGCTTAAGCCCGTGGTTAATAGCACTAATAAGCTTATGGACTTTAGTCCATAATGTATTTGTCATAGTTTGAGTTCGCCCCAGCCTTTACGGTATTCTCGTTTTACAAACTGATTAGCCTGTTCGAAATTTGTTATCCGCATGTTAGGCCCATCCCATTTGTAATTGATATACCTCCCGGGGAAATAAAATCCTTCCATCTTTCCGTAAACAGGGTCAGTCCTGTTTATTTTTTCACGGATATTGAAACTCCTTAGCAACAAATTTCCCATCAGCACAGTTTCAGTCAAAGGGCCGGCATATCCGACAAACGGTGAATCAACTTCAGCATTTCCGTAACCGGCAATACATGCATCAATCCATTGCCACCAGTGACCATCCATATCGCCTTCGACCCGCGGATATTTTTTTGGCACTGAAATCTCCTTGTTTCTCGATAATGGTAAGAGAATAGGATTACGACCTCCCCATCCACAGGCTGCTTTGCCTTTAGTTCCAATGAATAATGTTCCGCCCTCATAATCATTGAGTCCCAATGGGTAATCGCATAATATTTCATTCATATTAACACTTGGATCAATCTCCATTGGACGCTCAGGAGTAATTCCACCATCCATCCAGTAAAGATCCAGTTTTTTCCCATTATCAAGGGTGTAGGTAAATCGAACTGAACTCGAAACAGGCCCGCTATCAGGATACAATCCCTCCTTAAAAATACCATTATAAACTGTGCTGGCACTGCATGATACATCTGTTGGATAGCCCAGTTTAAGCAACTTAAACGGGGGACCCATTATATGGCAACCCATGTCGCCGAGAGCACCTGTTCCAAAACGCCACCAGCCACGCCAGTTAAAAGGAACCAGATTGTCGATGTAATTTGTGTCCTGCGCCGTACCCAGCCAGAGATCCCAGTTCAATTCCTTTGGGACCTGGGGTGTAGTATTCGGCCATGGAATACCCTGTGGCCATACAGGTCTGTCAGTCCAGCAAAAGACTTTCTCAATCTGACCTAACAGATCAGCCTCAATCCACTCCCTGAGTGTTCTCATGCCGTCGCATGATGCACCCTGATCTCCCATCTGAGTCACCACTTTATATTTTTCAGAGGCCTGTGTAAGGATTCGGGCTTCATAGATATCGTGAGTAAGTGGTTTTTGAAGGTAAAGATGCTTTTTGAGCTGCATTGCAGCTAATCCTACAATAGCATGATTGTGGTCAGGTATAGCTACTGTAACAGCATCGAAGTTTTTACTCTCCTTGTCAAACATTTCACGCCAGTCGTGATAAAAACCGGCTTTCGGAAATTGTTTTCTCCTTTCAGCTGCCGGTCTGTCATCAACATCGCATAGAAAAGCAATTTCTGCATTTTTCTTTGGAGCAATAGCATAATGGCGTATGTCATCTGCAGCTTCACCACCGCAACCGACAGCTGCAATAAGCAGTTTATCGCTTGGAGCCTTATGTCCCAATCCACTTACTGTGAAGTTTGGAAGAATAGTTAATGCGGCTGCCCCTGAGGCAGCCGATTTAACGAAATTCCGTCTTGAGATACCAGATAATCCAGACTTATTTTTAATAGTTCTCATTTTATTTTTTGTCAAAATGTTAAAACATCCTGTTTAATTACTTTTTCAGAGGTCTTACTGCAACTTCCTTAAAGAATACAACATCCTGGTCGCTATGATTCTGAAGTCCCATATAGCCGGATAGCGGACGAGGTCCTCTTTCAGGTTCGAAGTCGAACTTCTTTGCTGGTACGGGATCACCCTCTTTAAAATCAGTAACTTTCACTCCGTTAAGAAAAACAATCGTTCGTGGTCCATCCAAAGTTATATCCATAGTATTCCATTGTGGACCAGGCAATCCTGTTTTAGCCAGAGGTTTTGTAAGTGAATAAAGCATTCCTGTATAATGATATTCATCTTCGCCCGATTTTTCCGGAGCATTGTCAATCTGCACCTCATAACCCTTATTTACAGGCATCCAAGCCTCTGTAGGCATTGTCGGGATCCGTATGAAAACACCTGAATTGCTGTTAGAATCACGCATGGCGTAAACCACGCGAATAGTGCAATCATGGAACTTTTCTCCGGTCCAGACCAGCAGACCCATTCCTCCTTTTGACTTTAACAGTCCATTTTCTACATAGTGAGATCCCGGGCCCACCTGTTTCCAGCCTGTAAGATCCTTACCATTAAATAATTGTCTCCATTTAGTTTTATCAGCCTGGCCAGAGATGGTGTTGGCCATAAGTAAAAACAAGCATACCGAAACACTTAACATTAAGAAGGAGCGCCTCCCATTCGATTTCTTTTTCATGATTTTTGTTTTTAAATTAATTAGTAACTTTTTTAATTATTGTTGCGTTCTGAACCAGAGGTTTTGCCCAGAAACTTAAACTCAGAATATATGCCAAAGGTAAATACAAAATCATCATACCTGCCTGTAATCCAATAACATCTTTCAGCTTCCCGATGAGAAGTGAGAATATTGCACCACCTGCTATTGCAGTACATAGAATCCCGGCAAATGACCCATGGAACCGGGTTATACTGTTAAGAGCAAGTGAAAAGATTATTCCGTACATAACCGACAGACAAAAACCCAAAGCAGGAAATCCGAACAGCGCAACTTTAGCACTCCCGAAAAGAGTAAAAGTCAAAACAATAAATGTGGCAGATGCAAAAATGCGCAAAACAATTTTACTGTCAATGATCTTTAATAATACCAGACCAAGAATACATCCAACAGTCATCATGCCCCAGAATAAGCCAACAGTCGAAGCTCCTACTGTTTCAGGATTAAATCCATGGTAAGTACGGAGAAATTCTGAAATCCAGTTTGAGATTCCCTGTTCCATACCCACGTAAGCGAATATGCCAAAGAAAAACAGTATTACAGTTTTCTGCTTAAAAAGTTCAACATGGGTTTCCCATGCTCCTACTATTTCGTCTTCCTTTCTTACTACTTTCGGAAAACGGACAAACAAGATGATTGCCACCATCAGAAAACTGATAAAAGCAAAAATCCAGTAGATAGATACCCATGCCAGACGCTGTGGAGTCAGCCATGCCATCACATTGATAAATAAACCCTGTCCTGTATGCTGATTGTTAAGGTTTGAAACAAGAAAAGAATATACAAAAGGGCTCAGAAATGAACCAATTCCAAAAACCAGCTGAACAATGACGTTATTAAATGCGAAGTGCTCCTCTCCTCCTGTTACTCTTAATAAGGGGAACAAGGCAACCTGGAGAAGTGCCATACCACAGCCAATAAGAAATAGAGAGCATAAGAAAACAGGGAAGACCGGAACAAGAGAGAATAAAAGAGCACCTGAAAATGCAAGAATCCATGCAAACACCAGGCTTTTCTTTTCATCATATTTCTGAACAATCATTCCGGAAGGAATTGACATTAAAGCATATGCAATGAAAAATGAGAACGGAAGAAGACCTGTCATTGCTCCATTAAGAGAAAAGCTATCGCTAACATTCGGATTTATTGCCCCAAGGATATTTGTCAGAAACGAAATTGCAAAAAATATAAAGAAAATGAGAGATACGAGATAATAGTTACGTTTCATAAGTTGGTTATAACAAATATCAAATTTTGTTTACTACAATGACATTAACACCCAAACCTCTTATTTCTTTAAGAATAGTTGTTGGGATACCATCATCAGTGATTAATGTATCGACTTCTGTCAATGGGGCAATAGTAGTTATACCTTTGCTGAGAAACTTCGACGAATCAATAAGGGCAAAAACTTTTTTTGAGTTCCTTATATTAATTCTCGCCAGTGAAGCTTCCTCGATATTTGTGGTCATCATACCGCGTTGAATATCTATCCCATCAGCACTCAGAAAGTATTTATCGCAATAAAAACCTCTTAATGATTCCGCGGCCTGCTCACCAACCAGGGCAAGAGAATTTCTTCTTAAAATTCCTCCTGGCATAAGAACCCTTATATTCGGATGTTCAGCTAACCTGAAAGTAATATCTACAGAGTTGGTTATTACTGTTATGTCAATTTTTTTTGGAAGATGTTTTGCCAGTTCCATAATAGTAGTACCTGTATCGAGCAAAATAGTCTCGCCATTAAATATCATTCTGGCAGCTGCAGCTCCTATGGCTTCTTTAAGTCTTATGTTTTGACGACGCCGGTCATAGATTGACAAGTCAACATTTATCAAACTGTGCTTTATTGCACCACCTCTTGATCTGATCAGAATATTTTTCTTTTCGAGATGTTTAAGGTCCTTGCGTATTGTCACTTCACTAACATTAAACTGCCGGCTTAGTTCTGAAACATTTACCTGATCATCTTTTTCAAGCTGTTTGAGAATGATTGTCCGACGATCAACACAAGAGCTCATATTGAGGGTTTCGTTTTATTTCATAACAAAATTAAAAAAATAATATCTGAAATGTAATGAAACAGGAATATAAATTTCTCTATTAATATTACTACCTGATTAACATCCCCTCCCGCTGCGCGGGATCCCCCTAAAGGGGAATTAATACCGCCTAATTTTGATTAAATTGTTTTGAATGAGAGTATTTCGGGGTTGCGGTTAATGGATTTCGAGTTCTTCAACAGCCCCACAAATTCTGTATTGGCTACCCTTTATGAGGTTAAGTTTGGGAAATAAGTATTCGAACCAATACCATTTTCCGGGATACATTTGTTGATGCATGATTTCCTATTTTCTTAAAAAAGGAATAAATTGCCGGAAAATCATAAATGGAAAAGAAACATTATTTTCTGAGTTCTGTTGAAAACAGCAAACTGGTAAAAATTATTCAGGTAATTTTTGGTATTCTTTGTTTTGCTATTGCTATATACTGGTTGAGCTTTAGTGTAAAATCATTAAAAACCGACAGAACCATTTGGATCACAATTACATTTCTGGCAGGGTTCGGATTTTACCAGGTATGGGCCGGACTGGGCAGGGCAACACGATTTATTGAAATAACCTCCGACAAAATCCGGCTTAAAAAAACAATACTGCTTCCATTTTTTGATTTAACAAAAGAAGAGATTGAAAAAATCGAGATCTTCCCGTTTAATCTGAAATTCTATCTGAAAACAGGGAAAACATCAATTCTCAGGTTGAGTAGCTCTTATTATGAGACAAATGCAGCAATTAAGGATGGGATTCTGGAATTTGCTGATTTAAATTCAATTGTATATGAATTAAAAGAGGAAAAGATATAAGTAATTCTTTGTTTTTGCCCCTATGGTCGCTCCGCTACCGAAGGTGTCTAAAAAGTCGAAATCCATTAACCGCAGAGTTCGCAAAGATTTTTCGCAAAGGACGCACCCCCCACCCCCCCCAAGGGGGGCTTTATGTTTTGTAACCTAATGAAATTCCTTTTAAATAACAGTTTCAGTCCCCCTAGGGGGACAGCCGCGCAGCGGCAGGGGGTGCGCCTACTTAGCGTGCTTTGCGGTTAAAAATGACTTTTCATCATTCTATAATTCTGAACCGTAATGGATAATGTATTTCCGATTCTATAATTTCAATAATCTGTTCCATGCTAATTTATTCACAGGTATTCCATTTTCCAGATTTTCTTTTCTCAGCTGAAGCACATTTTCTCCGGGATAGCGTATCTTGTTTCCAGGATCAACAGGTGTTGAATTATGCAGATCGGCAATAATATTTTTTATTGAGTTATTTATAGAAGGAAAGTTACTTAACATTTTAATGTTAATTGACATAAAGACCTGTGATACATCATGTTCCGTACTACAGCCCTCAATTTCATGTGTTGAAAGACCTCCCGAGAGAATTGTCGCAAGAATATCGAGAAGAATAGATAATCCAGACCCCTTCCAGTACCCAACCGGCAACACTCTCCACGAGTCAAGGATCTCACCGGGATCACTTGAAAGCTGTCCCTCCTTATTGAACCCTCCGGGATATGGAAGTCTCCGGCCCTCCTTTTTTAATGCATCAAGTTTACCATATGAATATTGTGACATTGCAAAATCAAGTACAATTGCTTCATCCTCATAAGGTACAGCAATTACCAGAGGATTATTCCCGATCCGTGGATCTGAAGCTCCCCATGCCGGCATATTCTGACAAGTATTTGTCCAGCAGATAAGTACGAATCCTTTATTTGCCGCATGCCATCCATAAGTTCCTGCACGCATCCAGTGATTAGTATTTGAAAGAGTGGCTATTCCTATCCCATTTATGAGAGCGAGTTCCATTGACCTTTCTGTCGCAAATTCAGCATTGAGGGGACCTGGTCCAAGGTTACCGTTCCATTGCTCGATTGAACCAATTTTATGAGTAATGGTGGGAACTGCTTCTGGCTTAACATGGCCTTCTATAACATTTTTGATAAAGCGTGGAAATCTGTTTATCCCGTGGGAATTGACACCATCGAGACTATTCATTGCAAATATTTGAGCACACTTTTCTGCTTTCACTTCCGTGAATCCAAACTTCAAAAGAATCCTGAAAAATTCAGTCTTCAATTTTTCGTAAGGTATCCGGATAGTTTGTTCGCCATTGTTCATTTGAATATGATAATTATTGAATAATATGGGCTTTGTAAAGACGTCCAATTTGGGCGTTTCTAATAAATAATAAATTGGAAATCGATGAAAATTAACAATTGGCTGTATTTAATGGTTATATCTAATAAATAACAACCAGGCATTTCTAATATAACAAATTTTCCGAAATTTGTTTTTGAAAAACGTGATTCAATTTGAACATTTTTAAAAATAGGATATTATTCCGATATTTATTAAAATTATTACGGCGTGAATAGAAATGTTGACCAACTTGTTGAAGATTTAAAGCAGGAACTTGGACTTTTGCTCAGTATAAGTTTTGGTGTATTTTTATTTGTACTTTTTTTTCAGCCCTTTACCTTCGGGGATCTCGATTTTGACAACAGCCTTCTTTTTGTTGCAGGAATGGGAACGATAGTTTTTGTAATCATGGTAATAATCAGAATTGTTATTCCATGGATTTTCCGCAAAGATAATCAGGAAACTAAAGTACTTGTGCTTCCTGCATATTTCAATGCATTCATTATACTGGTTCTGAGCTCACTTGCTTTTGAGTTCTATCTCAGGTTTGTTGGAATGGTCCATATCACATTTTTTATTTCAATTAAAGTAATTCTAATTTGTCTTGCCGTAGTCCTGATCCTTGGTTTTTATGATTTGGTTGATGAACTCAAACAACAAAATGAATTACTTATCATTGAAAGGAAAAGCATACAAAAGCAGCTTGGCAAATATCAGGAAGAGCTTCTCAATAAATCAATTGAATTTATCTCTGAAAACAACTCCGAGAACCTCAAACTGTTAATTTCTGAAGTAGTTGTGATTAAATCCGCTGACAATTACGTTGAAATTATATATAAGGAGGGAAATGATTATAAGAAGAAGCTTATAAGAAATACTTTAAGAAATATTGAACTTCAGATAAAACAATATTCCAATTTCATAAGATGCCACCGGATTTGCATTGTCAATTTGCATTATATCGAAAAGCTTATCAGAAGCAACAATAATCACTGGCTTATTATCAAGGAATATGATGAACAAATCCCTGTCTCAAGGCAATATCTTCTGACTTTAAAAGAAGCTTTGTAAACCCTTTGGGGCGAATACCAATCACCCCTGCCGGATTTTATTTACCACACTTTTATTTTATTAATCCCTTACTCTGGTTGATTAATCACTCTTTTTTGCGCAACAGGCAATTGCGAAATATCTTTGTCCGAATGCTTCGGACAGTAATTCAACAACAACAAAATATGATATTAAAAATGCAATCAAATAATTATGAAAATAAAGACCTTGACAGATCATGGGAAAAGGTCATAATGAAATATAATCATCCTGATCTGTTAAAGAGCATATGGCAAATATGCAATTCAGTAATACCATATATATTAATGTGGTTTGTGATGTACCGGAGTCTTCAGTATTCTTACTGGCTCACTCTGTTACTATCGTTTTTAGCTGCCGGGTTTCTTATCAGGATTTTTATCATCTTCCACGATTGCGGCCACAGGTCATTTTTTGTGTCAAAGAGAGCAAATAATATAGTAGGTATTATAATGGGAATAATCACTCTGACTCCGTTTTTTAAATGGCATCATCAGCATTGGATCCACCATTCCACGTCAGGAAACCTGGATAAACGTGGTATTGGTGACGTATGGACAATGACTGTCGATGAATATTTAAAATCCTCTAAATGGGATCGATTCCTGTACAGGGCTTTCCGTAGCCCATTTATTATGTTTATTCTGGGACCGGTTCTTGTTGTTTTGTATCAAAACCGTATATCTACTAAAAAATTGACACGGCTCGAAAAATGGAATGTATATTTTACAAATGTTGTTATCCTTGCTATAGCGGTTTTAATAAGTCTATGGATTGGGATTAAAGCTTTTCTTCTGATACAGTTACCAATAATTCTGATTGGCCATAGCATTGGAATCTGGTTATTTTATATTCAGCATCAGTTTGATGATGTTGAATGGGAAAGACAGAATAAATGGGATTATAAAGTCTCTGCCATAACAGGAAGTTCCTTTTTGAAATTGCCTGCAATACTGCAATGGTTCACCGGAAATATTGGATATCATCATGTTCATCACCTTAGTTCGAGAATACCAAACTATAATCTCGAAAAATGTCATAATGAAAACGAAATCTTCAGAGAAGTAAAACCAATAAAACTTTCTTCAACTTTCAGGGCTTTAACTCTCGGTTTATGGGATGAAGCCAACCGGCGTATGATTAGTTTTAGAAAATTGTCACGCCTTAACCGGAACATGGCAAATGAGTTGTCAGCCAGGTAGGGAACAGGCGCGAATGCAGGGAACAGGCGCGACTGTTTCCTACAAAAGTTTCGTTTATTTCACTAATTCATTACTATTTATGATGTGAACCCCCTGTTTCGCAAGTTCACATTTAATATCATCAAAATTATCAGGATATAATGGGCAGCTTGCATCCTCAATAAGTGTTGCTGAAAAGCCTTCAGAAATTGAATCAAGAATCGAATAATAAACACAAATATCTGCAGCTAATCCGCAAAAAAACAGATCAATAGCTCCTTTATCTTTCAAACACCCTGACAGCCCTGTACTTAACTTATGATTATTATCGTAAAAACCGCTGTAGCTGTCTGTTTCAGGATCCATGCCTTTACGGAAAATTGCAGCAAATTTATTTGTAAGCAGATCGCGGTGAAACTCTGCTCCTTCTGTGCCCTGGACACAATGATCGGGCCATAAAGTCTGATGGATACCATGCAATATCATCATGTCGAACGGGTTTTTTTCTGCATGGTTTGAAGCGAAACTCTTGTGATTTTTCGGATGCCAGTCCTGTGTAGCTAATACTACATCAAAATAATTCTGTATCTTGTTAATAACAGGAATTATACCATCACCTAGTGGAACAGCAAGTGCCCCTCCCGGCATAAAATCTTTCTGAACATCAATGATGATAAGTGCATTCATAAAAATTACTTTTTATATTCGTTAATAAGTTTATCTCTTTCTGATTGCAGTTTTGTGCTGATACCCACTTTATAAATGTGCGGATTATCAAAACGCTTATATTCATCGGGGAGTTTTTTCAATCGTTCGCGACTGAATTGAGCGATTTCTTTAAGTGATTCAGACTCATTCACTCTTTGTCCTTTATCCATGACCTTCAACAGTAGAGGTTCTTTTGCGTATCTCCCCAGAGACAAGGATTTAAGAGGATACATAGGATGATGCATTATATCTAAATCCGTTTCTCCGGCCATTGTTACAACATCGGCACCAATAAATCTGTCAAAGTTTTCAGACATCCTGAAAACTTGTTTTTGATGTGGAAGTGTTATTTTGCTTACGTTTTCAGACAACTTGATGCGTGGTTTTCCATTTGCAAACGAAAGCTTATATACACCATCAAGCGCTCCGTCAGGATGACCAGTTACTAGACTGGTCCCAACTCCGAAAGAATCAATAGGCGCTTGTTGATCCAAAAGGCTTTTTATAATATACTCATCCAACTGATTTGAAACAGCAATTTTTACATAATTAAGATTCTCTTTATCTAACCTCTTCCTGCTTTCTTTGGCCAGATAGGCAAGGTCGCCGCTATCGAGTCGTATTCCGTAAAGACGCTGGCCTTTTTCTTCCATTTTTTTTGCTACAGTAATCGCGTTTGGCAAACCACTTTTTAAAGTTTCATAAGTATCGAGTACAAGAATACAATCATCGGGATTCACTCCGGCAAAATCATTAAATGCAGATAATTCATCATCATAGCTCTGGATAAATGAGTGCGCCATAGTACCTGAAACAGGAATATTGAAATCTCTGGCCGCACGCACATTACTTGTACTATCAACGCCGCCTATAAATGCTGCACGGCTTGCATAATAACCGCCAGGGCCCTGCGCCCTTCTTAATCCAAAATCAGTAATATTTCTATCGCCGGCAGCCCTCCGCATCCGGCTGGCTTTCGTTGCAATAAGCGTTTGAAAGTTAAGCAGGTTAAGTAGCAGCGTCTCAATTATCTGCGCTTCGATAATACTAGCTTCAACCTGAAGTACCGGACGTAAAGGAAAAACCAGATCACCTTCACGGGAACTATAAATATTACCGCTAAATCTGAAATCTTTAAGAAACTCCAGAAAATCAGGATGATAACCTACTTCTTTCAAATATTCCAGGTCGTGCTGATCAAATCTGAATATTTCAAGAGTTTTAAGCAGGTCATCGAGGCCTGCAAAAATGGCATAACCACCGTTGAATGGCAATTTTCTGAAGAAATAATCGAAAATGGCTTTTGTTTCTTTTTGTCCTTTAAGAAAGTAAACCTGCGCCATCGTTAATTGGTACTTATCAGTATAAGTAGCAGTGTAGTTAATCATTAAGTTGGATTTTAATTTTTCAGATCTATGAATATATCCAAATGTCTAAGGTCCATTTCAATATTTATTTTTACTTTATTCCTTTGCTTAGAAACAGTAACATCAAGCTCAATAAAATTAACTGATAGTTTCTCCTTTTCCAATTTTTTCCCTGCCTCTTTTCCTTTCAATCCATTTCTGTCACGAAGGATCACGGTTTGAACAGCGATACAGTAATTCTTAACCCTGAACATTCATACCGGCAAATTGTTAAAATTTATTACCGGTTATTTTCATTTAAACAACGATCATTTGAAGAATAATGTTTTTAATTAACAGGATGAACAACGAACTAAGTTTGAAGTCAATCGTCCTGACATTTTTTTTATTGCTGGGCACTACCGTATTAAATTGTCAGATCCTTAAAGATTCAAATTCGGTAAACCTGATAAAAAAGGGAATAGACTATGTCTATAACTTTAAGTTCGGCGAGGCTGACAAAGTAAACCAGGAGCTGATAAAATTATATCCAGGTCATCCGCTAAATTATCTTTTCAAGGGAATGATTACTTATTGGGAAAATTATCCTTTGACACCCACTTCGGAAAAAGTAGAATCCTTTGAGAGTGATATGCACAAATGCATCGAATTGTGTGATAAAATCAAAACCCCGTCAAATGATGCAGAAATTCTGCTTATTAACCTGTGTGCCCGCGGTTTCCTCTTATTATATTATACTGACAATGACCTAAGCTTTGAGGTATTTCCTATCGCATCGAGTACTTATCAATGTATAAGACGCTCATTTGATTTTACTTCTGAATATCTTGACTTATATTTTTTTACCGGGGTTTACAATTATTTTCGTGAAGCTTATCCGGAAGCACATCCGGTTTATAAGACACTGGCTTTTCTTTTTCCTAAAGGCAACAAGATTAAGGGATTAAATGATTTGCAGATAGTAGCCCGGAATTCAATTCTTCTTAAAGCTGAAGCCTATACATTTCTTAATGAGATATATCTTTATTTCGAGAATAATTTTGAGGAAGCAACATCTTACAGCAAAAAACTGCATTCAATATATCCTGATAATCCACAATACCTGGGCACATATATTAAAAACCTGTTACTCATCAGGCATTACGATGACGCAGAAAAAGAAATCCAATCAGCGGGACCAATTATTAACCCCTTCTTACTGGCTCAGATTACAATATTCAAAGGGATTGTACAAGAGAAAAAATATCATAATCTGAAATATGCTGAACAACTCTATTTGGATGGTATCAGACGCATTTCTGGTTTCAGAACGTTTGGTAATGAATACGCAGCATACGCCTATTTTGGACTTAGCCGGATCAGTGAAAAGAAAGGGGATATTGCTGATCAAAAAGACTACCGGAAACTGGCATTAAAGCTGGCTGACTTCAAGAATATAGATTTTTCAGACTAATCAATACAAACAGAATTATCCCTTTGATTCACCGGTACTCCCATAGTTTCTTTCCAATTGCAGCAGTTTATCTTTTCCATATGCGAAACGAGTAATTACAACGAACAGTACTGGTACCATAAATATACCTATGAAAGTGGCAGCAATCATTCCACCGAATACTGTCCATCCAATAGTCTGCCGGGCAACAGCACCTGCTCCGGTTGCAAATATTAAAGGAGAAACTCCCAGGATGAAAGCCATTGATGTCATGAGTATGGGGCGTAGTCTCAGTCTTATAGCCTCAAATGTTGCATCAAGTAAAGGCATGCCTGCGTCAACCCGTGTTTTGGCAAATTCAACAATCAGTATTGAATTCTTTGCTGCAAGACCAATAAGAGTTACAAGACCAATCTGGGCGTAAACATTGTCACTTAGCTTCGGTACAAATGTCAGCGCCAGGATAGCACCGAATGCCCCAAGCGGGACTGCCAGAAGGACAGAAAAAGGTACAGACCAACTTTCATAAAGAGCAGTAAGGAAAAGAAATACAAACAATATTGAGATAAAGAAAATTATGATGGATTTTGATCCGGCGTTTATTTCCTCCCTGCTTAAGCCTGAAAATTCGTAACCATACCCGTCTGGTAAAACTTTTGCTGCAGTTTCAATCAGAGCCTGTATTGCCTGACCACTGCTGTATCCCTTTGCCGCATCACCATTGAATTCAGTGGAACGGTATAAATTATAGTGATTGATGACGGGGGCACTTTCGGTAACATTATGAGTTACAAATGATTTAAGAGGTAACATATTTCCCTCGCTATTCTTTACATAGTACCTGTCAATATCAGATATATTTTGTCTGAACGCAGTATCGGCCTGAGCCATAACCCTGAAATTTCTTCCATATAGTGTAAAATCATTAATATAGTAACTACCAAGATAAGTTTGAAGGGTATTAAAGAGAGCCGAAAGGGGAACTCCCATTTTCTTGCATTTTTCCCTGTCAACAGTAAGAGTATATCTGGGAGTGCTCGCTGTGAAGAAAGTAAACGCACTACTTATCTCAGGACGTTTGTTGGCTGCAATCATAAAGTTTCTGACAACCTTTTCGAAACCTTTAATATCGTCTGAGCTTTCTCTTTGCTCAAGGATAAAGCTGAATCCACCTGTATTACCGAGTCCGGGAATAGCAGGAGGAGCAATCACAATTACCCGTGCTTCTTTAATTGCGGCAAATCGTCTGTTCATTTCTGAAATTATTCCTTCCAGCTGTTCTTGTTTCGATTTGCGTTCATCCCATGGCTTTAGCTGGCAAAAGACAGTACCACTGTTAGATTTTGTGGAAAATGTAACAACATTAAGTCCTGCTATTGCCGCAAAATGGCCGACCCCATTTATTTGTTTTAGAATATCCATAACATTATTGAGAACGGCTACTGTGCGGACAGTGGAGACAGCTTCAGGAAGCTCGAATGTAATATAAAGACGTCCATTGTCTTCAGATGGGATGAAACTTGTAGGTTTATGTTTGAACAATACAACAGTGGCAACTACCACTAAAAGCAGAAGAATTATGACATAACGCGAGTAATTGATAACTTTCCTGACTCTTGAGGAGTAAGTATCAACCCCCTTTTTGAAAATCCTGTTAAAATGATCGAAAAACCAGTTTAAAATGCCGCCTCTTTTAACGGATTTTTGCGGAATAAGCAGCAAAGAGCTCAGTGCAGGTGTTAATGTCAGAGCAACAAAAGCAGATAATAGAACCGACACGGCAATTGTTATTGCAAACTGCTGGTAGAGTTTACCCACTATCCCGGGAAAGAAGCCTACCGGGATAAACACCGCAGCTAATATCAGTGCTATTGCCACAACAGGCGCTGAAATATCAGCCATTGCTTTTACCGCAGCTTCTTTTGCTGAGAGATTTTGATCATCAATATAATGCTGAATGGCTTCAACAACAATTATTGCATCGTCTACAACAATTCCTATTGCAAGAACAAGCGCAAAAAGTGTAAGGGTATTTATTGTAAAGCCTAAGGGGACAAAAAGAATAAAAGTACCAATTATCGATACCGGGATTGCCAGAATTGGTATTAAAGTAGCCCTCCAACTTTGAAGGAAGATGAAAACCACTATTATTACGAGTCCCAGGGCAAGAAGTAAAGTCTTTATAACTTCCTGAATTGAAACTTTCACTACAGAAACTGTTTCAAAAGGCACACTATAGTCAATGTCCGATGGAAAGGTTTTCTTCAGTTTTGCCATTTCTGTATAGACACCTTTTGCCGTTTCCATTGCATTACTGCCTGGTAACTGAAATACAAGAAGAAATGAGGATAATTCACCATCGACATAAGAACTACCCGAATAAGAAAATTTTCCGAGTTCTATCCTTGCAACATCTTTCAGAAAAACAATAGAACCATCGACAGGATTTGTCTTTACGATAATATTACCAAATTCTTCTTCAGAGGCAAGCTTACCTTCTACAAAACATGTATATTCGAAAGCCTGATCTTTACTTTGCGGTGGGGCACCTATTGTGCCCGCAGCAACCTGTACATTTTGTTCCTGAACGGCCTGTATTATATCAGCAGGTGTAAGATGTAACTCAGCAAGCTTGTCGGGATTCAACCACAACCTCATTCCAAATGGATCAGCACGTGTAAAAATATCACCAACCCCATCGACACGAAGAAGTGCTTCGCGTATATAAATATTTGTATAATTATCAACAAACTTAATTCCATGGGTCTTTTTTGGCGAATAGATTCCGATGACCATCAGAATGTTTGGTGATCGTTTTCTTACAAGCACTCCAATGTTCTTTACCTCAGCCGGCACAGTTGGTAAAGCTGCATTCACCCTGTTTTCAACATCAAGTGCAGCAATATCAATATCAGTACCGGTTTTGAATGTAACATTCATACTCATAGACCCTGTGCTTGTGCTGATGGACTGCATATAAATCATATTGGGAACCCCATTTACCTGCGATTCTATGGGTGTCGCAACTGTTTGTTCAATCACACTTGCATCAGCTCCGGTGTAGTTTGCTGTAACCTGTACCACCGGAGGAGTAATATCAGGATACTGGCTCACAGGCAGGTTTACAATAGAGATTACCCCCAGGATCACTATTATAAGAGAAATTACTATTGCAGTATTTGGTCGTCTGATAAAGGTATCGGCAATCATGGCGGTAATTATTGGTTCCCTTTATCTTGTTTTCCCTCAATTGTCTTTTCAGGGATTGTCCTATCCGGATCTTTTTCCTGCACCAATCCATTCCCCTGAGACTTATAATTCTGACTCAATTTTTTACTATTCCCGGTATCAGTAGCAGTAACGACTGATCCCTGATGTATCTTCTGGAGTCCATCAACTACTATTCTGTCTCCCGGATTCAATCCGGACTTTACCATGACAAATTCACCCTGTATAGGTCCGATAATAATCCTCTTTTGTTTCACCGTATCTCCATTGCTTATCAGATACACAAAATATTCGCCCATCTGCTCCACCATCGCCCTGAAAGGTATTTTCAGCTGACTACCTGAATTCTCATTCAAAACTTTAACCTTGCAATTTACCCCCGGCCGTAAAATCCTGTCAGGATTTGGAAATATCGTTCTTATAATTATTGTTCCAGTTTGCGGATCTACAGCTCTGTCTATAATACTTAGATTCCCGGTATATTTATAATCAGAGTTATCGGGCAGGGTTAATTTAAAAGTTGAATCCTGTTTATTTTGTCTGGTATTTTGAAGTTTTACCAGATAAGGCAAAGATTTTTCATCAACAATAAAATCAACTGCAATTGGATCATCTGAAGAAATTGTATTCAACAGTGTTTGTCCCGCAGTTACAAAGGCGCCTGGCTTAACCTGCGACAAACCAATAGAGCCTGTGAAGGGAGCTTTAATCAGTGAATATTTAAAATCAGTCTCTGTATTTACAAGGTTTGCCTTCGAAGATTTGAACTGCAACTGAGTATTTTCAAGTGTTGTCAGTGCATCATCGAGAACCTGTTTTGCTATCGCATTTTGTTCATCGAGTTTTTTATACCTGTCAGCATCCCGCTGAGCTTTCTGCAGATTCGCATTTGCTATTTCAACTGCCGCCTTAGCTTCTTCATAAGCTGCCTGAAACTTCCTTCTGTCAATTTCATAAAGTTTTGTGCCCTTGGTTACCCGGCTCCCCTCCTTGAAGTAAATACCGGTTACATAGCCACTCACTTCGCTCCGTAATTGTACCTCATCTGTTGAAACAGCTGTTCCGGGATAGGTATCATAATATATTATATTACCTTCTCTTACTGTAAATGGGATCACTGGAACCGGCGCATTCGCCTGCTGGTGCTTATTGTTGTTTTTGCAGGATGTCAGACTGATGATAGTGATCAAAAATATATACGTAGAAGTCAGTTTAAGTTTATTCATGACCTGAAAGTGATAAGTTAATATTTAACATTTATTTCCCCTAAAGCCTGCTGCACATCTATTTTACTATTCATCAGAGATATAAGAGAACTGAGGTTATTTAATTGTGCAGTTAACAGGTCAGTTTCTGAAATAATCACGTCGAGGTAAGTCTTAATACCCTGGTTATACTGAAACATCACGGTATTATATACATCCTGGGCAATACTTATGTTTTGTTTTGTTATGAAATATGAAGCGAGATCGCTTTTATATTCAGAAATGGCCTGTATATAGCCGTTATTTATCTCATTCTTCAGATTAATCGTATCGAGCTGTAGCCGCTGATAGGAAAATTTGGATTTCCTGATCTCCTGCCATTTTTTTGTCCCTGAAAAAATCGGGAAAGACAATGAGAGACCTATACTTGAATTGGGAAAAGACTGATTATACAAAGCCGGGAAATTATCATTCTGATAAACAAAATTATAATTGGCAAACCCGGTAAGTGAAGGTAAAAAGCTTTGCTTATAGTAGTTAAGAGTGATTTTTTGTAGTTTAATATTTGTTTCCAGTAATTTATATTCAATGCGATCGCTATATTTTATGTCCTGAATTGTATCAATCAGAACATCCTTTTTCATCTCAATAATATTGTATTTCAGTTTAATGGGTTCGCTATCAGGATAACCGATAAGCTGTTTGAGATAACTTTTCTTGGAATTGATTGAATTTGTGATACTTATTTTTTGTGCTTTTGCATTGTTCAGAGCGATTGTTGCTCTGCTGAAGTCAATTTTATCTGTTGAACCATTGGCGTAAAGTGATTTGGTATTTTTCAGACTTATCGATAATCTGTCAATGTCCTCATTTATTATACTAAGCATTTGTTCAGAAAGAAGTATATCATAGAAAGCTTTATTTATTTCCACTACCATTTGTATCAGTCCGCGTTCTGTAGTTTGCCCGATTTGTTTTCGATAATATCTGGCAGTTTTAGACGCAAAAAGCAAATCGTTGGTAAAAATACTCTGGCTGGCGCTGAATAGAATACTGGAGTTATTTTTAAAGCCGGTTGTTACTTCAACTTTCGGTGCGGTAAGGTCATTAAGGTTAGGGAAAAATGCAACCGGTTGTTTAATTACATAATTATATCCGGCGCTTGCGCTTATCTGTGGTAACCAATCTGAAAGTGATATTTTAATATCCTGATTGGCAATGGCTTCATCAAGTTTTAATTGTTTTACAAGTGGCTGATATTTCATTGCATAACTTATGCACTCATCAATAGTGGCGCTGTCGGAAAATACATTGTCCTGTTTCTGAGCCGACAGAGTAAACGGATCAAGAATCGTCAATATCAGAATAGTCAGATATATATAATTGTTATTGAAAATGCTCAATTTCATTAATCTAAATTTTTATAACAAATAATTTTCCTGAATTTTTTTGCTCAAGAGATTCACCTTATAATCAGACATAAAATTTTCAAATCAAATAAGTAATATTTGGTTAGAATCTGCAAGACTAATTTTTATGATTGTTTATATAATTTTCCGTGTAAGTATTGTTCTCATTATGCTAAACGTTTTTTATGACAACAATCTTTGGTAATTGCTTGTTCAATATTGATTTTTTTTGATAACCCTGTATTTATTAATAAGAGTTCCATTGTCATTGATTTTTTCAGAGGTCAGTAAGATTAAACTGATATCAAATTTTTCTTCTATCACAAAATTTCCGCCTGTTCCGAATATTCTTGGTTCAAGAGTAAGCCACAGTTCATCAATCAATTGTTCCTTTAGAAATAAAGTGGCTATTTGTGGTCCACCCACAACCAGTACTTTTTCCTGACCTTCCTTTTCTAATCTTTTTATCAATGACTTTGGATTTTCATTTGAGAATTCCAGCTGACCCGGAACTTCTCTGGCTTTAAACTTCTCAGGATGCCTTGTCATAACCACATAAAGATGCTTTTTTACCGCTATAACAGGATCGGGTTCATAAGTACCTGCTCCCATTATTATTATCCTGGTATCACTCCAGATCGCATCAAAGTAATCCTGATCGTCACCCGAAGACCAGGATCTTATATCAGGGTTACCCCATTTTGTTATTTTCCCGTCAAGTGTTGTTACAAAAATCAAAATCGTTTCCATTTTCAGGTTCAGCAAATCGATTTACATTTTTTCCATTGTTATTGAATCTCCTCTGATTCCCATATTTGAAAAATAGCCAAGAATTGATTCCATCATTGCCGGCGGACCGCACAAATAGAAATTTTTATATTGGGGCTGAATATTTGCCCTGAGAAATTCCTCGGTTATAAATCCATACGAATAACCTTCGGTATTTTCATCCGACAAAATGCTTAAAAAGGCACCCCCCAACAAACACGATATTTCACTCTCAAGAATGATATCCTTTTTTGTCTTATTGGCAAAAATCAACATATTACCCAGTAACATGTTCCTGGTTTGCAGATCTCTGAGAATTGATATAAAGGGCGTGATCCCTGCTCCTCCAGCTATAAAGACTCCTTTTCCTTTGTACGCAATATCACCCCAGACATCTCTGATAATAAGTTCATCACCGGGTTTAAGCATTCCAAGTTTATTAGTTATCCCATTTCTTTCCGGATAAATCTTAATGGTAAACTCCAGGTAATCAGCTGAATTCAGACTTGTAAAAGTGAATGGACGTTTTTCATCTTTCAGATCAGGTACATTTATAGAAACTTCGGTAGCCTGACCCGGGATAAAGGAATATCCCCCGGGCTTTTCAACCTGAAATCTCATGACGTCATGAGTTACCTTTGCAGTATTCAAAATCTTAACTATATGTTCTTCCATACCTGATCCTTTCCCAGTAAAAAAAGTTAATTATTCATTTTGACAATGGCTAAGAAATTAAGATATCTTATCGATTTTCGCGGCCAGAATAAAATCATTTTCTGATAAACCATTAATCGACTGTGTCCATAATTCTGCGACAATCCTGCCAAAATACACATGAAGAACAGGATGATGCCCCTCTTCTTCAGCAAGATTCGCCACTTTGTTCACGAAATCTATCGTATGTCTGTAGCTTACAAAGAAAAATTCTTTGGATATTTTACTGTTGTCAGTCACTTTCCATTCTTTGGAAATATGACTGGCAAATTCAGAAATCTCTTTTTCATTTAGTGGTGGTATCCCTCCCTCACACGGGATGCATTTCTTTTTACTTAGATCCATAACTTCAATATTAAACTATTAGTTTCTAAACAGGTCAGAAACAAAATAGTTGAATATTGAAATCAAAACGCCCGGAAGAAAATACATAATTAAGAATAAAACTCAGATAAGGAGATTTGATTCTCCTCCTCTTTCCCTTTCTTTGGTGAAAGCAATTGTAAGTTCGCTGAAGAATAGATCGCTGTTCTCCAGGATGAGCTCATAAGCTTTTCTGAGAATATCCATTTCTGAATACCCGGTATTTTCTTGACATTCAAAAGAAGAGTTTTCTCTTCCTGTTTTCGTACGCCTGTGAGTTTCCCATCTTTCATTAATTTAAGTTTCTCAGATATTGAGATATAAAATTAAGGAAAGCATGTTTAGATAAGCTTAACAACACATTAATTATAAATTAAGATTTGGTTAAAAATGATATCCGATTCAGTTTCTCAGAATCGTTTCCTTATTTGAATGTAAAGTCTGTTATACTATTCATGCACATCTTCGCTCAGGATGTAGCCAAATCCTTTTTTTGTCTGGATCAGCTTCTTTGTATGGTCCTTATCAATTTTGTTTCTGAGTGAGTTTATATGAACATCAATAACATTTGTTCCCGAATTAAATGAGTATCCCCAAATTTTCTCTGCAATATGTATCCGGCTTAATACCTTGTTCTTATTACTCATGAATAACTCAAGGATTTTATATTCCGTAGCAGTTAGTAATATTTCCTTATTGTTCCGGCTGACTTTTTTACTTATTGAATCAATTTCAAGATCAAGGACTTTAATTACAGGGATTATAATATCATTTTTATTTCTTCGTGCCAAAGCTTTTATCCTTGCGAGTAGTTCCTGAAAACTGAATGGTTTTGTAAGGTAATCATCGGCTCCGCAGTCAAAGCCCATGATTTTATCTTCAACAGTATCAAGTGATGTCAGCATTATTATCGGGGTGAAATTATTGCAATTCCTTATTCTTTTGCATAATTCAAACCCGGTGATACCAGGAATTACGACATCAAGAATTATAACATCGAATTTTTTAGATAAAGCAAGCTTCTCCCCCATCATGCTGTCATAGGCATTATCGACGATAAAGTCATTGCTCTCTAAACCTATCTTGACAAAGGCAGTTATTTTAGGATCATCTTCTACCAGCAGCACTCTCATCAGCTAAATTGTTTTCATCTTTATAAAAGAAATACCCACACCTACAAATGTATTACCAAAGTACTAATATTTTGCATAAAAAAACAAATATATGATTATTAAAAAACTTAAAGTATCGCATTTATGATCCGGAAACAAATTGACAATTAAATTTTTAATACCGGGAAGAAATTTATATTTATTTAATTATTTATATTTTTGATTGCTCTTATGATTCATTAAAGGCAATTAAATAAATTCGATATTTTCTAAAATGAATCTCCATAAAATTACTACACATTCTAAAAATATACAAAATGTCGGCATTGCAATTATCATACAACAGTCCTCTGAAAGAATATTAATTTACATGCGAAACTAAAAATATATTTTTATGGCAGGTAAAAAAAAATCTTTTGATCAGCTTATTATTGAGAATGAAGAATTAAAGCTGAGTCTTGCAGCTAAAGAGGCTCTTATTGAAACATTCAGCGAAAGTGAAAACAAATATACTGCCGTATATAATTCTATGTCAGAAGGGCTGGCCATTCATGAACTCGTTTACGATTCTTTTGGTAAGGCAATCAATTATATTATAACAGACGTAAATCCTGCATACGAGCAAATTATCGGACTTAAAAAGGAAAAAATATCTGGCAGAAAAGCAACAGATGTATATTCTGTAGATGTAGCACCGTACCTGGATATATATGCAGAAGTAGCCTTAAATGGGAATTCTGTTTCTTTTGAAACTTTCTTTCCACCAATGGACAAGCATTTCCAGATATCTGTTTTCTCTCCTTCAAAAGGGAAATTTGCAACTATTTTCCAGGATATTACTGAACGCAAACGTACAGTTGATGAAATCCGGAAAGCCGGAGAAGCGATAAGGCAAAGTGAAAGAAGGTTCAGAACCCTTACAGAGCATATTCCGGATATGATTGTGCGGTTTGATAAGGATCTTCGACTTTTATATGCAAATGAGGCTGTTTTGAAATGGACTGGTCTCTCAATGGAAGCTCTGGTTGGAAAGACTGCCCGGGAATACAGTTCCGGATCCGAATCAGTTCAATTCTGGGATAAAGCAGCAAAGGAAGTATTAGAAACTGGTAAACTCCAGAGAATACAACAAACAAATGTATGGCAGGGAATATTACGGATATATGATGCCATACTTATTCCTGAAAAAGATAGCAACGGAAATATTACCTCAATTATCTCGGTTTCCCGCGATATAAGTGAAATGAAACTGGCTGAGAATATATTGCGTACGAGTGAGCAGCGACTTAAATATCATCTTGAAAACTCTCCACTTGCGGTAGTAGAATGGGATAAAGAATTCAATATTATACAATGGTCTAATGAAGCCGAAAGAATATTTGGACTTACTAAAGACGAAACAATCGGAGTCAGAATTGATATGTTGAATATTATTTATCCGCAGGACATTCCTTTTGTTGAGAAGACCATGTCCAGGTTAACAAGCGGAAAAGAGCTCAAGGTTGTCTCTCAAAACAGGAATATTAGCAAATCTGGCAAGATTCTGGAATGCATCTGGTACAATTCTGTTTTGATGGATGAAAAAGGTGAAATGAGTTCTGTTATGTCTCTTGTTGAAGATGTTACTCTTCTTCACAGAACAGAGAAAGAACTTATGGAAAGCAGAGAAAGTTACAGGGAGCTTGTGACAAATGCCAGGAGTATGATTCTGAAATTCGATAATGATGCCCGATTTACGTTTATCAATGAATTTGCGCTTGATTTTTTCGGTTATAAAGAAGAAGATTTGCTTGGAAAATCTGTGATGATAATCGTCCCTGAAAAAGAGAGTACCGGGCGGGATCTGAATGAAATGGTTGATAAAATAATTGAAAATCCCGATGAGTACTCGATCAATATAAACGAAAATATCAAAAAGAACGGAGAAAAAGTCTGGGTCGAATGGCATAATAAAGCCCTGTTTGATCAGTCAGGAACAAAGACCGGTCATATTACTATCGGAATAGATCTGAGCATCAGGAAGAAAGCAGAAGATGCGCTGATAGAAAGTGAGCGCAAATTAAGATCTGTCCTCGATGCAACTCAGGAATCGATACATATGTTTGATAAGGCGGGGATGATCGTTATGTCCAATACAACAGGGATGAGAAGATTAAAAAGAAAAGTGGAGGATGAAGTTGTTGGACACCATATTTCAGAATTCATGTCAGATGAATTAGCAAAAAAGAGGCTGCAAAAAATAAATGAGGTTTTCAAAAGCAGAGTTGCACTGACGTATGACGATGAACGTGAATCAAAAGCCTATCAACATAATTTGTTCCCTGTATTTAAAGGCGATGAAGTCCTTTATGTGGTGACTTACAGCACTGACATTACAGAACAAAAAAGTGCGGAAATATCTCTTAAACAAAGCGAAGACAGATTCAGAACAATCGCCGAATCGCTTACAGTAATAGTTTCTATTACAAAGGTAAGTGACTCAACAGTAACCTTTCTTAACGAACCATTCGAGAAGGTATTTGGATATAAGAATGCTGAAATTATCGGAACAAGGATGCCGGAAATATACGTTTATCCTGATGATAATAGATTTCTGACTGATTCTTTAAAAGTAAAAGGTTTAGTTGAAAATGTGGAAATCAGGGTTAAAAAGAAGGATGGAACAACTTTCTGGATTATGACATCCATTCGGAAAATAAATTTCATGAATGAACCTTCATATCTTACCGCATCAATAGATATATCCGAGACCAAAAAGGCACAGGAAGAACTTCTGCGCTTGAACCGTATACTCGATGCCCAGAGTAAAAGCAGCCAGGCAATGATGCATTCGAGAAATGAACAGGAATATCTAAATGAAATCTGCAAAATAATTATTGAAGACTGCGGACATGCTATGGTTTGGGTAGGGTATGCCCAGAATGATACCCAAAAAAGTGTTAAACCAGTGGCACATTTCGGGTTTGATAAGGGCTATATTGACCAGATGAATATTACCTGGGATGATAGCGAAAATGGAAACGGACCAACCGGTACCGCTATTAAAACAGGGAAGCCGTCAATCTGCGAAAATATGCTTACTGATCCTCGTTTTAGTCCATGGAAAGAAGCTGCTCTAAAAAGAGGTTATGCATCTTCAGTGGTACTTCCATTAAAATCTGAAGGGAGAGCTTTTGGAGCCATAACAATCTATTCAAAAGAACCTGATTCATTTACAGATTCCGAAATTGAACTTCTTACTGAACTTGCCGATGACCTTGCTTATGGAATAATGTTTATCAGGTTAACAGAATATGAGAAAGAAGCAACACTGGCTATAAAGGAGAACGAGGTCAGATTGAAAGAGTTAATCGCAACAAAGGACAAGTTTTTCAATATTATTGCTCACGATCTGAAAAATCCTTTTACCAGTCTGCTTGGCGCTTCAGAATTGCTGTATGACAATATGACTCAAATGTCGGGCGAAAATGTGAAAAAGCTGGCTCTGATACTAAATGATTCTGCAAAAAGTGGCTATTCAATACTTCAGAACCTCCTCGACTGGTCAAGATCCCAGACAGGACAGTTAAAGTTCAATCCTGAAAATGTAAATCTTAAAACAATTATTGATGAAAACATCGATAATCTCCAATTACAGGTAAACAATAAAGAGATAAATCTTAAATCAGACCAGACTGACGACTTATTCATAACTGCTGACAAAAACATGATTAATACTGTTTTACGGAATCTTCTCAGCAATGCTGTAAAATATACTTTTAAGAATGGCAATGTCAGGGTTACGGCTGCGCGGGATGACAGCAAGATTACTTTAACTGTAAAAGATACCGGAATAGGAATATCAAAAGAGAAAGCCGATTCACTTTTCAAACTTGAAAACTCACTATCTATGCCTGGTACCGAGAAGGAACAGGGAACCGGTCTCGGATTAAGGTTATGTAAGGAATTTACAGAAAAAATGGGCGGAAGGATATGGGTTAATAGCAAGGTGGGAGAAGGAAGCGAATTCAATTTTACGATACCGATACCCGGCGAAAAAGCGTAATTTTATGTTTATATGATGGTTAACGCATATAGAGTCTGACTTTGTTTTAACTTTTTTTTGTAAATTTGATTGCTAACATATTTTGATGCCAGGTATCTCAACTGAACATAAACCTTTGCTAAACCAGCAATTGTTTAGTAAGCCGATAATACGATTTCTCGTACGGGTATCTCTTTCTTTAGTTTTTTTCATTTGCATTCTCGGCATTGCCGGATGGATCTTCAATATATCTCTCTTTAAAAGTATCCATCAGCAATGGTTGTCAATAAGACTGTTTACGTCAATTTGTTTTTTTATCACAGCTTTTGCGCTCTTTATCAATCACTTAGAATTAAAGTCCGCAAGGATAAGTGAAGAAAAATTCAGAAATCTGGTAAAATATGCACCTACTGTAATTTTTGAAATGGATGCCAGGGGAACAAAATTTGTAAATGTAAATAATACAGGTTATGAGAGCCTGGGCTATACAAATGAAGAACTATACAATATCAGACCTGGGGACCTGCTGGATGATAAAAGCAGGCTCCAGTTCAAAGAACTAGTTTTACAAAAGTTAGAAGGTAAGAAATCCGATGATTCACTTGAATATAATGTAAGAAAAAAGAATGGCGAGTGGCTTAATATACTGGTCAATATAGGGAAAATCAATTGCAAGAATCAAATCGAACCGAATATTTTAGTTATCGCTTATGATATTACTTTGCGCAAAATAAGTGAAAAAAATCTCGAAGAATCCGAGAAGAAATTCAGGGAACTTGTCAAATTTGCTCCAACTGCAATCTATGAGATAGATTTTTTGAATAAAAAATTTTTGACAATAAATGATGCAATGTGTTCGATGACAGCATATTCAAGAGAAGAACTTTTATCAATGAATATTATGGATCTACTGATGGAAGAAAGCAGGGAAGAATTTCTGACAAGGATCAGTAATATCCGAATGGGAATGATACCAAATAATCGGGTTGAGTATAAGGTTATAAGAAAGGATGGGCAAGTTTTAAATACAGTTCTGAACATGAAGTTTCATCTGGATGAAAAAGGGGAACCTTTCGGAGCTCTTGTCGTCGGATACGATATTACGGAAAGTAAGAAAGCACAGGAAGCACTTTTTGAAAGCAAACTTAATTTAAGACATAACCTGACTAAACTAAAAAAAATCGAAAAAGAACTTACTATTTCAAATCTTAAATATGAAGAACTGTTAACTAACGCGAGAAGCATCATTGTAAAGATTGATAATGAAGGCATATGTACATACATAAATGAGTATGGAATTACTTTTTTTAATTTTAAAGAAGAGGAAATCATCGGAAGACCTTTAACTGATAGTATCATCCCAGCTTTTGAAAGTACCGGCAGGAATCTGAAAAAATTGGTCGATATGATTAACTATGACCCTGACAGGTATTCAGTAAACATAAATGAAAATCAATTAAAGAATGGTGAAAGAGTATGGATAGAATGGCATAATAAGGCGACCTATGATAAAAATAATAATAGAACGGGACATATTGCTATCGGGATTGATATAACGGTAAGGAAAAAAAGCGAATCCGATCTTAAAGAAAGTAAAGCCAAACTTCTCTCAGTTTTAAATGCCATTCAGGAATCAATTTACATGCTGGATGTAAATGGGATAGTCACTATGTCAAACTCAATCGGACTAATAAGGCTAGATAAATTATCGGAAAATGAAATAATTGGCCATTATTTCTGGGAATTTATGACACAATCGGTGGCAAGATACAGACTGTCAAAGTTCGATGAAGTTATCAGATCACGTAAAGCGGTAAAATTCGATGACTCTGAGGATAGCAAAAATTTTACGCATACCTATTTACCTGTTTACAGAGAAAATAATATTATATCAGTAGTTATATATTCCACTGATATCAGTGAAATTAAAAGAGCAGAAGCCCGTTTAAGAGGAAATGCAAGTAAACTAAAAGAGCTGGTTGCCACAAAGGATAAGTTCTTCAATATTGTTGCTCATGACTTGAAAAATCCATTTACCTGTCTCCTTGGTTCCACTGAATTACTTTTGAATAATATTAATAATTTCGACAAAAAAAACATTCATGAACTATCCCTGATATTGTACGATTCCGCAAAATCGGGTTACGCAATACTGCAAAACCTTCTTGACTGGTCAAGATCTCAAACCGGATTACTTAAAATCAATAATGAGAAAATCAATCTCAGGACACTTATAGATGAAAATATTTCAGCTTTGCATCTGGCCACTATAAATAAAAATTTAAAAATGTTCTCCAGGGTGGATGAAGATATTTTGATTTTTTCTGATAAAAACATGATCAATACAATTTTACGCAACATATTAAGTAACGCAGTGAAATTTACTCACAGATCAGGTCAGGTTGAAATATCGAGCTTTAGATCCGCCGAACACGTTATTGTATCGATAAAAGATACAGGCATTGGAATTCCGCCCGAAATGATCCGTACTTTATTCAGACTCGAAACAAAGCATTCTATGCCTGGAACTGAGAAGGAACAGGGCACAGGTCTTGGACTTAAGCTGACAAAAGAATTTGTAGAAAAGATGGGTGGCTCCATATGGGTTGAAAGTGAGTTAGGTAAAGGAAGCGAATTCAAGTTTAAGATACCAGTAAACGGCGTAAAGACATAACAGCGTAATGGGGCAAAGCTGAATGGCGAATAGTGCAACGGAGTTTCTTTGCTTAGCTACTTCTACAATATTCTGTAACTCTCAAATTAAAAGGTTCCTGTATAATTGTGTTCAGTATAAGTACCGGGAGATCCTTCGCTCAGGATGACACTTCATTTTATATGATGATAGAAAGGAAAGGCTTGCGATTTGCTGAGCGAATCGCAAGCCTTTCCTTTCTATTATGACCCCCATGAATTGTCATCCCGAAGCGAAGCGAGGGATCTCCTCTGAATGAAACTAGACTAATGATAAAGCCATATGATCAGATCGTATATTCGATATTTAGAGTGTGGTTATAAGAAGGTTGATAAACATTTTCAACAATATTAAAATAAAAATGTTACACGATATTGGTTGTATTTACAGAACAAAATAATATGCTTTCTCTTACTAAAAAAACCGGCGATAAACTTGAATGTCTTCTTTGCCCCCACTACTGCAAATTAGCGAATGGGAAAACCGGCATTTGCGGGGTGAGAAAAAATACAGGAGACAAAATTGAGCTTATTACATATAACGTTCTGTCTGCTTATTCAGTCGACCCTGTAGAAAAGAAACCTTTATATCATTTTTTCCCTGGAAGTAATGTTCTGTCTATCGGATCATATGGGTGTAATATGCGGTGTGATTTCTGTCAGAACTATCACATTTCTCAAAATATTCCGGAAAGTATTAATCCTGAAGCCACAGTAAACGGCATAATTAAAGATGCATTAAGTACAGACAATAATATAGGTATAGCTTTTACCTATAATGAACCAACCATTTGGTATGAATACATAAGGGATGTCGCCAAAATAGCTAACAAGGAAGGCTTATTCACTGTGCTGGTAAGCAATGGCTATGTTAACAGTGAACCACTGAATGAAATAATCAAATTCATCGATGCATTTAATATTGATCTGAAAGCATTCAATAATAGTTTCTATAAGAAACTGACCGGAGCTGAATTAGAACCTGTAAAATCGAGTTTAAAACAGATTGCTGATTCAGGAAAACATCTCGAAGTAACAACACTCATTATTCCAGGTCAGAATGATGATGAAAAAGAAATGGCTTTACAGACTGAATGGATGGCAAATGAGCTCGGCCCGGATGTACCGCTTCATCTCAGCAGATATTTTCCGACATATAAAAGAGACAACCCTCCCACTTCTGATGAATCACTGGAGAAATTATTTAATATTGCTTCAAAGAATCTCGACTATGTATATATGGGGAATATCAATTCCCAGGAAGGGCATAATACTATCTGCCCTGTATGCGGAACTGTTGTTACAACAAGATCGGGATATAAAACGCGGTTGGTTAACCTTGATGATGAAGGAAAATGCAACAACTGCGGTAATCTTATTTACAAGAATTTCATTTCTTCTTTGCCGAAATCGCACTGAGTCTCTCAAAGTATTTATCAACTTCGGTAAGCAGATCCTTCTGAACTGACTTATAGTAAGCTTTTACTATCTTTGGATTATCTTTTCCATCAGGATTATTGACCCTTGCAATCAGATCATTTCTAAATTCAACTGCTTCCGAAATGAGTGCTGTCAACTCATCCGTTTTGTTTTCGGGATGGATATTTGAATAAACGAAACAATCAGAAATTACTTCAAAAATAAGATAATCGATATCCTTTTTCAGTTCTCTTATACTTGCCATACTACTCGGATTTGAATTAATGAGGGTACAAATATAAGAAATTATTTTTCAGTTTGATACAGCCCTACATTAACGACTTGAACTGTCGGATACTCCCATCAACTTTTGTCTGATAGAATTCTCTTAAGCTTTCAATCAAAGGGAACTTTACATTAAATAAATCATTGCCTATACTCGAAAAAGGAAGAACTATTGGTGAAGTTCCTGTCATAAATATTGCATCATAATCCTTTAGATTGCTGACTTTCACACATTCCAGCTTAACTTTGACTTTATTTTCAGTGCAGATTTCAAGAATTTTTTTCCTTGTAATACCATTTAGCACCATATTATCAGGAGCGGTTATAAGAGAATCGTTTTTCAGGAAAAAGATATTAGTTCTGCTGCCTTCGGTAACAAGGGCATCTTCATTAATCAGGATAGCTTCATAAGCACTCTCAGCAATTAGTTTATTACAGATTGATGATCTGAGTTTGTGATTTATAACTTTTGATTCAGGATTCTGTCGCTCTGCAAAGAACAATATCCCTTTTACTCCATTTTGATATTGAATTTGTGTCGGATAGACTGATTCTATAAAATATATCAGAAAATTGTTCCCGGAACTCTTATAATTAAAGACTATTTTCAGATTTGAATCACGTTTCTTTTCAATCTTTAGCAAGGACAATAATTGCTTCCCTCAGTAGTGATACATCGGCAAGAAGATCTTTCTTCTGAAGTTTTACACTTGTTATGAGCCTTTCCATATGATCATGAAAAAAGATCGGACACCCATTGACAAGCCTTATTACCTCATAAACAGAGTCACCTTCATAAACAAGTGACTTATCGAATAATTCAGCCGGTTGAAGTTCACCGTTGAGTATAAATTTTTTACCAGCACATTCAGTCATGATTCATAAATTTCTGCAATACAAAAATACAAAGTAACAATTAATTTACCCCCGATTGTCATTATATTTGTAACCGAGAGCTGAAGGAGATTCCGATATATGTATGCGATTGTTGATATTGAAACTACAGGGGGAAGTGCACAGTTTGAAAAAATCACTGAAATTGCTATATATCAGCATGATGGGAATGAAATAACCGGAGAATTCATTTCACTCGTCAATCCTGAAAGGAATATTCCCTACTTCATCACCAATCTTACAGGCATCACAAATGAAATGGTTGAGGATGCTCCCCGGTTTTATGAGATTGCGAAAAAAATAATTGAAATGACTGAAGGGCGTACTTTTGTTGCTCATAATGCACATTTCGATTATTCATTCATCAGACAGGAATACAAATCTCTGGGTTTCAATTTTAAACGCAGTATTCTTGATACAGTTGCTCTTAGCCGGAAACTTCTTCCCGGACATGCTTCCTACAGTCTTGGGGAATATATGCAAGGACCTTAATATTAATATAAACGGGCGTCACAGGGCCGGTGGTGATGCACTGGCAACAGTCAGATTGCTTGAAATACTTATTGCAAAAGATATAGAACTCAATGAAAGAGCCACGTTCGCTTCTTAAAAATACAAGAGTATCGAAATTAAATCCTAAGCTTGATCTTGCTAAAATTGAATCGATTCCGGAAGAAGCCGGGAGTATATTATTTCTATAATGAAAAGAGAGATCTTATCTACATCGGAAAAAGTCGTAATCTGCAGCAAAGAATAAGCACGCATCTTTCAAATAATACAACTAACCGTGCCATGGAAATGCGTGATATTATAGCTGATATTGACTGGGAAATTACCGGAAGTGAGCTTATCGCACTCCTTAAGGAATCGTTTGAGATCAAGCGTAATAAACCTGTGTATAACAGGGCACAGCGAAGGACATCCTTTCAATGGGGTATTTTCAGTTATTATGATAATAATGGATATTTCAATTATCGGTATGGACCGGTAAATGATGATGAGATGCCGGTTTCAGTTTTTACTTCAAAAGATAAAGCTAAATCAAAATTGAATTCTCTTCATTGAAACTTTCGGACTCTGTCAGAAATTAACCGGTCTTTATGATACAGAAGGACCATGCTTTCATTATCATGTAGGCTTGTGTAAAGGTGCCTGCATCGGGAAAGAATCTCCGGAAGAGTACAATTTAAGGGCAATAAAAGCAATGGAGGAGTTCAGTTTCACAAGGCGTAACTTTTTCATTATTGATAAAGGACGCGACAGAGAGGAAAGGTGTGCGGTGAAAATTATTAACGGGAAATATCACTGGCTGGGGATATTTTAATATCAATGATATGGGTTTCGGACTTATCGGCGGTTCATGAATGCATTACACCATCTGCTGATAACCGCGATATCCAGGTTATTTTGAAATCGTATCTCAAAAGCAATAAGGTGGAAAAGATTATTGAGTTCTGAGAGGATCGGCCCGCATAGCTTGCGCGGATTTGTAATCCGTGCCCAAGTCACTTAACAGAAGCTGACAGAAGCTGGCGCGGATTTGCAATCCGTGCCCATGACACTTAGACAGAAGCTGGCGCGGATTTGCAATCCGTGCCCAAAACATTTATTTATATGTTCTCATCCTAAGGCTTTCTCTTACAATTTCAAATGGACTTTCTAATCCCGCATAATTCCGGGCAGAACTAAAATAATAATCTTCTGGTCTTTCCACAATTAGTTCCTTTACTGGATTATTATGGATGTATTCAAGTTTTTCATTAAAGAATCCATTTGAATTTATTTCTTCTGGATGGTTTCCTTCCTGCCAAAATTTAAAATTTTTCCTGTAAACTTCACGAGCTTTCATAAAGTATTCTATCATCCAGTCTCTCCTGCTTTCTGATTCATCCATTATCTCTTTAATAATTGCTTTTGAAGTAAACTTCTTAAAATCTCGTAATATATCTGACAAAGAATAGCCGCTTTCTGCTCTTACAATCATATGGAGATGACTTGGCATTAAACAATATCCATAAATCGCAAGACCTTTATCTTTTTGACAATACTGAAGAGAATTAATAACAGTAAGTTTATGGTTTTTTCTGGTGAATACATCGATCCATCCGACAACAGTCAGGGTTAGAAAATATGCCTTTTTCTGATCCCAAATTCTATATTTATCTGACATAGCACGAGATGTTTGCAGATGCAATTTACGAAAAAAAGGAAACATTTTGGCACGGATTACAAATCCGCGCCAGCGGAATTTACGAAAAAATGGAAACATTTTGGCACGGATTACAAATCCGCGCCAGCGGGATTTACTAAAAAATGGAAACATTTTGGCACGGATTACAAATCCGCGCCAGCGGGTTACAAATCCGCGCCAGCGGGTCCCCTTCAGGGGGACAGCCGCGTAGCGGCAGGGGGCTTATTCATGAAACCTGTATCCTATTCCTGATTCGGTTATGAGTAATTTTGGCTTTGCCGGGTCGTCCTCAATTTTTTTTCGCAGCTGGGCAACAAATACCCTTAAAATTGGGTCTGTCCGACATATCCGATTCCCCATATTTCTTTCAAAATACTCTGATGAGTCAGTACTCTTCCCGAGTTTTTTGCAAGGAGTGCCAATAAAGAAAATTCAGTAGAAGTCAATTTTAATATTTCTATCATTCTTTCGGGCAATATGATTGGCCAGATCTATTGTGAGCATTGCCAAAAGTAAGGATAGGATTGACATCATGCCTGGACTAGGTCGTAAGCAACACGGATTCGTGCAAGCAGTTCGCCTGTTCTGAATGGTTTGGTAAGATAATCATTTGCACCGTTATCCAGCGCATTGATTATATCATCTTCAGAATTTCTTACTGAAAGAATAAGTATTGGTTTCTGATACCATTCCCTGATTTTTTTCAGTATTTCAATACCATCTGCATCGGGTAATCCCAGATCAAGTATTATAAGTGAAGGATGTTGTGTGGCAGCAGCAATGAGACCCTCTTTACCGGTTCCGGCTTCAAAGATCTTATATCCATTGGATGAAAGTGTTATTTCAAGCAATCGTCGGATCTGCACTTCATCATCAATAATCAGTATTGTTTCGGGTAAGTTCATCTGTTATGTCTTTATTGCCTCATGTGGTATTTCTGTTGGGATTTTGATTGTAAATTTTGCACCACCATTTTGCCTGTTTTCGACACTTATTGTTCCTTTATGGGCTTCAGCAAAACCTTTTGCTATTGAAAGACCTAAACCGTACCTCCTGCTTTGATCCTTCCACCCTGTAAAACTTGTTAAAGATAAGAGATATTTCCTTGCAGGAAAACCCGGACCGCGATCCATAACCTGGATGTCAATATTCCATTGTCATAAAATGCTTTAACTCTTATATTTGTTGAGTGGATAGCATATTGTGTTGCATTATAAATCAGGTTATAAAGTACCTGTTCCATTAAGTCCGAAATCGATTTTAACAAATGGCATATCATCAGGAATAACAACATGAAGATTGAATGGTTTCAGTTCATCCTGTAGACTTTCAGTGACTTTATTTATCAGATCATGAATATCGCACCAATCAAGCCGTGGAGTTATCCTGCCACTTTCGAGTCCTCGACATATTTAAAAGATTTTCAATCAGACGGTTTAATCTTTTGGAAGCATTGAATATTTCATGTGAAAGTTCTTTGCTGATTTCCTCAGGAATGTTGTGTTGTAATCAAAGAATCGGAAGCCCCCATAATTGTTGCAACCGGAATCCTCAATTCATGTGAGATGGAATTAAAAAGTGTTTTATAAAGTTTATCAGATTCATTTAACAAAAAGGCTTGCTTGGCCATGTTCCGTAAAATATTCCCGTTCAAATTTTCCTGAAATCTGCGAAATAAAAGCCTCCCAGAATTGCTCTTCACCCTGGGTAAATATCTTTGTCCTGCTGAATTGCAATAACTCCAAGATTCATCTGATTTCCCTTCAGCGGGTAAAAAGTATATTTGCTTGAAGGCAATGTATCTGTATGTTTTCCGGCTTTGGCAGAATGCTGGAAAGTCCATTCTGCAACACTGATATCATTTTTTGAGAGATTGAATTTTGCATTTTCTGATAACTGTATAATCAAGCTGGTTTGCTTCATTTTTGAGTAATATTATCCGGCTATTCAGATTGAAATATTTCTTGATATCATTTTTCGCGATAGTAATAACTTCTTCAATTCCGGTAGCCGTTGAAAGTTCTCTTGTAAGCTGGTAAAGTGCATTTGTCCGCTCCTCACGTATCCTGATTTTCATCTCCTGTCTTTTTATTCTTGATGTTAGATACCCCACTTAACAGTGCAATTATAAAAAACATTATAAGCATAAGCATATCTTCCGGCTTATCAACATGCAGGGTAAAGGGCGGCGGAATAAAGAAAAAATCCCATATCAGGGCGCTTAATGTTGCAGACAGCAGTATAGGACCTGTTCCATAAAAGAATGCAAGAATTGAGACCACAAACAACAATAGCAAACGAAACAACCTGATAACCAATATATTCTTTTATCAAAAAACAGATAATTGCTAGTAAAATAACAATCATTGATGCAAGAAAATATTGCCGGATATTTGATGTAAACGAAGGCAAGCGAAACTTTTTCCCTGAACTTGTCCTTTGTCTGTATATCGGAACCCAAAATATAAACATCAATATTTCCACTATAACGGATCAGCCTGTTGACAAAATTCCCAAGCCGCAAGAGAGTCAACAGATTTCGTACTCTGGGTTTGCCAATAATGATATGGGTAATATTTTCTTTCTGGGCAAAATCAACAATTGCTTTTACCATATCGTTATTGGTAACAATCCGGAATTTTATACCCAGTTGTCTGGCCAGATTAATATTCTTATTTAAGTTGATCACTTTCTTTAGTGTTAGGTTTGTGAGATGTTTCCACATATACCGCCTGGATATTGGCCCCCATTGTATATGAAAGATTTTTAGCCCACCGGAGTAATTTGGCTGATTGTTGAGTATGACTCACCGCAACCAAAAGATGTAATCCCGATTTCCAGGGCCCTTTAATTCGTTTAAGTTGCATGTATTCATGCAATTGTTTATCCACACGGTCGGCAACAATACGCAAAGCCATTTCACGCAGGGCTGTAATATTTCCTTTACGGAAAAAACTCTCGATTGCTTCTTTTGATCTTTCGGGTGTATAAACTTTTCCCTCTGAGAGTCTTTGCAGCAGCTCATCAGGAGTTAGATCTATCACTTCTATGTCATCCGCATTTTCAAAAATTTCATCAGGAATAGTTTCACGTACGATTATACCTGTGATCTGTGCTACAGTATCAGAACGGCTTTCAAGATGCTGAACATTGACTGTTGTATAAACATTTATTCCGTTTTCAAGAATCTCCAGAACATCCTGGAACCTTTTTGTATGCCGGCTTCCCGGAGCATTAGTATGGGCAAGTTCGTCAACAATCACAAGCTGTGGTTTCCTTGCAATTATTGCATCCAGATCCATTTCCTCTACTGAGGTGGATTTATATTGATATTTTTTGCGGGGAATTATTTCAAATCCCTGAACAAGTTCTGCTGTTTCCTTCCGCTTGTGAGTTTCAACATAACCAATTATTATATCATTCCCTTTCGATTTTTCAGCCTGCGCAGTCTCCAGCATTGTATAGGTTTTCCCTACTCCGGCACACATGCCAAAAAATATTTTCAACTTACCTCTCTTACTTTTTTCTTCATTTAGTTTTAAAGAAGCCAAAAGTTCATCAGGATCGGGACGATCGTCAGTTATGTCCATACGAAATTATTTATTTTCAAACTTCGAAATTATTGCTTCAGCCTGTTCCTCAACAGTTTTTATCCGGAACAACATCTTTTTCAACTCATCCACATCCTTATTACTTAAATCCCGGGAATGTCATCCAGTAAAGTTACTGACATTTTATTTTTGTTTTCTTTTAATTTTTCAGCCATTTCATTAAAGACCAACGAAATTTCATAAAATTCATCTTTGCCATCGAAATAAAGACTCTGATCATAATTACTGGAAACAATTTCTTTTATTCCATTATATAATTGAAAGAATCGCTGGTTGAAATAGGATGCGAAGCTAAAGGTAAAACTCATGCCAATAAGGAAGCAGAGGCTAGCCAGAACAGTCATTTGTGTAAGGGCGCTTTTTGCTGTAGCTTTTGCATCATCCGTTTTAGCTTCGAGGGCTTTCCCGTTCATCTGGGATAAAAGCAATAGCTGTTGATATAAATCACCCGACTTATTTTGCATATAAAGAACCACATCGGTTTGTTTGGGTGACCTGATATAATTTAATACGAAGTCGCGATACTCATTAAAACTTGATTCTATGCCTGATACAAGCTTATCTTCACCAGCTTCGGTTATATTATTTTTCTCTTCCTGGAGTGATTTTCCTATCAAATAAAATTCTTTCGCAATTTTTGAAGTATCTACGATCTTTTTATTTAAATAACTGGTAATGATTTCCTGGTTTATATTCATAATACCTTCAGTCATCTCACGGGCATAAACAACTGATATAAAATTTTCTTTAAGGATTGCACTGGTTTTATTTGACAGTTTGTTCATATAATAACCTGAAAAAACTGAAAGGATTAAAATGATTATAAATAAAAAAATCATCCCCATTGTAAATCGTGTTCGGATAGAGCTTCTCATTGAATTAGTATTTAAGTTTATTACATGGTTAAATTTTATCAAGTGCAATATTCAGCAAGAGCACATTTATTCTCCTCTCTCCAAGAAATTCAAGCTGCCGCGGTTCGGTCAGGTTTTTTATTGTTTTCAAAAGCTCTGCTTTCTGGCTATCATTGAAATGCCTTGCTGAAGCAATTCTGTTAACCTGCATTGAAGCAGCTTCAGGCGATATATGAGGATCGAGTCCGCTGGCCGATGCAAAAATCATTTCTTTGGGAACAGCAGAAATATCAATTGAATTTGTCTTAGAAAACTGAAGACGTCTGGCTATAACCAATTTTGAAAGAGTGTCGCTGGTGGGTCCAAAATTAGATCCTCCTGAAGGAATAGGATTATAGCCAATTGCCGAAGGTCTCGACCAGAAATAGATAGTGCTATCGAACTTCTGACCTATAAGTCGCGATCCAATAACTTTCCCATCCTTTAATATCAGGCTTCCATTGGCCTTTGCAGGAAAACTCAATTGTGCCAGACCCGTCATTACTAGTGGATAAGCAATTCCTGTGAGAACCATCATTGCGAATAGAAATTTCAGAGCTATGATTATTTGTGTTTTCATGTCATAATGTTCTAATACAGAATATTAAATCATGTGAATTGAAACAAGCAGTATGTCGATTAGTTTAATACCAATAAAAGGTACAATAATTCCTCCAATACCATAAATAACAATATTTAATGCGAGGACACGGTTGGCAGAAATAGGTCTGTATTTTACGCCTCGTAATGCCAGAGGAATAAGGGCTATTATGATCAGAGCATTGAATATTACCGCGCTTAAAATCGCACTTTCGGGAGAATTAAGTTTCATCACATTCAATACGCTTAAAGGAGAGACGCCCTTACTTGTAACATATAACGAAGTTGCTATAGCAGGAATAATTGCAAAATATTTGGCAACATCGTTAGCAATGCTGAATGTAGTCAATGCACCGCGTGTCATAAGCAACTGTTTCCCTGTTTCAACGACCTCGATCAGTTTGGTAGGATTACTGTCGAGATCGACCATGTTCCCTGCTTCACGTGCTGCCTGAGTTCCGGTATTCATTGCCAGTCCAACATCGGCCTGTGCCAGTGCCGGAGCATCATTTGTCCCATCTCCTATCATACCAACAAGATGGCCATTTGATTGTTCTTCCCTGATCCTGAAAAGCTTATCCTCGGGTTTTGCTTCAGCAAGAAAATCGTCAACTCCTGCCTCAGCAGCAATAGCAGCAGCAGTCTGGGGGTTATCTCCGGTGATCATTATAGTCCTGATACCCATCTTTCTAAGCTGTGCGAATCGTTGCTTTATACCTCCTTTTACAATATCTTTCAGGTGTATTACACCAAGTACTTTATTGTCTTCAGCCACGACAAGCGGTGTGGCGCCCCGACTGGACAGATCTGAAACAACTTCCTCTACATTTTTAGGGAAAAATCCATTATTATTTTCAATGAATTTTCTGATAGCCCCGGAGGCACCTTTTCTTATTCTGCGAAGCTGCCCATCAGGATTCTTCAGGTCAATACCGCTCATACGTGTCTGAGCAGTAAAAGGAATAAACTCTGTTTCAAGATGTTGCATCTCCCGTGCCCGGATATTAAATTGTTCTTTTGCAAGCACAACGATTGATCGCCCTTCGGGTGTCTCATCTGCAAGGGATGCCAGCTGGGCAGCATCAGCCAATTGTTCGATGGAGATACCGTCTGCAGGAATAAATTCTGTAGCCATTCTGTTACCTAAAGTTATTGTCCCGGTCTTGTCAAGTAGTAAAACATCTGTATCTCCAGCGGCCTCAATTGCTTTACCACTTGTTGCAATTACATTTTTTCTCAGTAGCCTGTCCATTCCACTTATTCCAATTGCACTCAATAACCCACCTATTGTAGTTGGTATCAGACAAACCAGTAATGAAATTAGTACAGGTAGAGTCAGATTATGATCGGCTGACATATGTGAAGCTTTCAGACTATATCCAAAGTAAGCAGGCAATGAAATAACTACCAACAGGAAAATTATTGTCAGACCCGATAAGAGGATAATCAGCGCGATTTCATTTGGCGTTTTTTGGCGTTTCGCTCCCTCAACCAAAGCAATTATCCTGTCTAAGAATGTAAAACCCGGCTCCGATGTCACCCTGATTGTTATCTGGTCGCTTATAACTTTGGTCCCGCCTGTTACAGCACTGCGGTCGCCCCCGCTTTCTCTGATAACTGGCGCAGATTCTCCTGTAATAGCCGACTCATCCACACTGGCAATACCTTCTATTACATCACCATCGGCAGGGATGACATCGCCGGCATTGCAGATGACAACATCTCCTTTTCTTAAATCCGTAGCCAGAACAGCTTCTATCTTTCCATGAAGGAGCCTATTCGCTTTTGTTTGTGTTCTGTTTTTTCGTAAACTATCTGCCTGCGCCTTGCCGCGGCCCTCAGCTACCGCTTCGGCAAAGTTTGCAAATAATACTGTAAACCAGAGCCAGAGAGTTATCTGAAGATTAAAACTTGAAAAATGACTCTTAGCTATATCTCCCAGAACAACAACTGTTGTCATTGCCGCACCGATACCCACGATGAAAATAACCGGATTTTTAATTAGAAAGGCAGGATTCAGTTTTACAAATGATTCCTTTAATGCCTGAATAGCTATATCCCGGGAAATTAAGCGACCTGTATTTTGCTTTTCCATAAACTTTCCTGTTATTAAAAAGTGACACCAAGATTCATCAGAAAATGTTCAACGACTGGGCCCAGTGCCAGAGGCGGGAAAAATGTAAGACCGCCAACAATAAGAATAATGCCCAAAAGTAACATTACGAATAACCAGTTATCGGTTTTGAAGGTACCTGATGAAACCGGTGTGATCTTTTTTTTGCCATGCTTCCTGCAATTGCCAGCACAGGTACAATAATGCCATACCGGCCGATTATCATTCCGAATCCCATCATCAGATTATAGAAGACTGTGTTGGAATTCAGCCCGGCAAACGCGCTGCCATTATTTCCTGCAGCGGAGCTGAATGCATACAATATTTCTGATAAACCGTGGGGCCCGGCATTATTAAGACTCGACAAGCCTGCAGGCACTGAACACGCAATGGCTGAGAATAACTTAATGACAATGCTGGGAGCCAGAATGGCCAGAATTGTCATTTTCATTTCAAAAGCTTCTACTTTTTTCCCGAGGTATTCCGGAGTACGGCCTACCATCAGTCCTGCAATAAACACCGTTAGCAGTATAAAGATTATTATTCCATACAAACCTGAACCCACTCCACCAAAGATTATCTCACCCAACATGATATTAAACATTGCCACCATCCCCGAGAACGGAGATAAACTGTCATGCATTGAGTTCACTGACCCGTTTGAAGTGGCAGATGTAGTCACCGACCACAGAACACTGTTCATGACCCCAAAGCGAGTTTCCTTACCCTCCATTGCTCCAGACACATTCATTACATTGTTATGACTGTACTCTGCCATCATTGATATTCCGATTCCTGCAGTAAAAAGTATGAACATTGTAATGAATATCGCCCAGGCCTGACGCTTGGAGTTCATATAATAACCAAACGTAAAAACCAATCCGGAAGAAATGATTATTATTGAAAGCAGTTCCAGTAAGTTGGAAAATGGAGTTGGATTTTCAAATGGATGTGCACTGTTGGCACCGAAAAATCCGCCACCATTTGTGCCTAGTTGTTTAATCGCAATCTGAGAGGCAGCAGGCCCCAGTGCAATAACTTGCTGAGAGCCCTGTAAAGTGGTTGCTTTTACATAATGAGAAAATGTCTGAACCACTCCCTGCCCAACCAGTGCTAAAGTAAGAATAATGGATAGTGGCAGCAAAACATACAGAATACTTCTGGTCATATCGACCCAGAAATTTCCCAAGGTATCTGTTGTCTTTTTTGTTAACCCGCGCATAAGAGCCAGAACAACTGCTATTCCTGTAGCTGCACTTACAAAATTCTGAACTGTCAGTCCCAGCATCTGGACCAGATAACCCAATGTGTTTTCACCGTTGTATGACTGCCAGTTTGTATTTGTGACAAAACTGACTGCAGTATTGAATGACAGATGCCATGAAACGTTCGGTAATTTTTCAGGATTCAATGGCAGAAAACCCTGAAGCATCAGCAAAAGAAATAACAGAACAAATCCGAAAATATTGAACATGAGTAAGGCAAAGGTGTAGGTCTTCCAGTTCATCTCCTCTTTGCTGTTTATCCCGGCTCCCCTGTAAATAAGGTTTTCGAGCCATCCGAAGACTGGTATCATAACATGTTTTTCCCCCATGAAAACCCTTGCCATGTATTTTCCGAGCAAAGGAGAAAGACCAACAAGCAATGCTAAAAAAAAGAACAATTGTATAAGCTCAGGTGTGCTCATTTCAGTTAAGAGTTAAATACAGGTAATTAAGATAAGATAGAGTTTATATTAAAATTTTTCCGGGTGCAATAGAGTATAAATTAAGTATACTAGTATTATAAGCGCAACGATACCTCCTATCAGGTAGCTCCCAAAGCTATTCGAAACAGCAGTATTATTTTGTACAGGAACAATTGAAAATAACAATGTTGACATCAGACTACGTGTTTTCATTTCAAAATTCGTTTCATTCTTAATAAACATATATTTCGTATGTTATGTTTCAACAACAATAAACATATTACCAGATGCAAAATTAAATCAGGAGTTATATGGATTTTGTAAATAGTAATATTCGGAACATTAGGATTTTATAAAGAATGAGAAAAAATGCCTCCAGAAAGCAAAAACACAAAGATCGAAACACCTATTAAACGCTATGTAGGGTCATGACCCTACATGATATCAATTGTTATTTGTAGGGCCACGCCATGGCGTGGCCCTACAGGTTTTTATTCGATTTTTATCGGGAAGATAACGATAGGAATACCGAATTTGAAGAATCTCTTCTGTATCGAAAAGATTGTGTGATTATGTAATAACTTGGAAAGGTAAAATGTTTTGGCAAACACCAGTTGCCCTCCAAAAAATGCGGCACCTGAGAGCCGGGGTCTCAACCTCTTTACTATACGGTAAATTTCGTTCACCGGGTCTGTTCCTATTGTCCATAAACTTTTACCATAAAGACCAAACTGATTGGCAACGGCAACGTACTTCTCACCATCCTCTTTTACCTGTTTAGTAAAATGGTCCAATTCATCTGTTCCTCTGTAAACCTTGGAATTAATTATCCCTACTCTGACAAAAACTATATTATGATATACATCTTTGAAATTTTCAAGAATTCTAAGAAAAGTGTATAACCCTGTTCCTCCAAAACCACTGACTAGTATGATTGCAGTCTTGCCCTCTTTGTCAAATTTAACTTTTTTCAGATTCCTGTCCTGACAAGGCCTCTGTCCGATTAACTTTTCAATTTCTTTAAATGCACTCAATCTTAATTTCTGGAGTTTTAAGGCAGTTTTAAAATAGTGACGTTTTATATTTATAGCCAGTAAGATCAATAATCCTGTAATCAATAATGTTATCCACCCACCCTGTCCAAACTTGATAATAATAACCGACAACAAGATGAACGATGACAGAATTAGTCCGATGCCATTAATGGCTAATTTTCTTTTCCAGAGAATTTCCTTCCCTCTCATTTGCCACCAGTGCCTGACCATACCTGTTTGGGAAATTGTAAACGTTATGAATACATTGATACTATATAAAACCACCAGCAGGGCAACTGATCCTTTTGATATTACCATTAAGATAATTGAAGCTGTACCCATAAGCAGGACACCATTCATTGTCACAAGACGATCGCTCAGAGAAGCAAATCGCTTTGGAAACCAATGATCAATTGCCATGTTTGCCATTATCCTGGGTCCATCTATAAAACCTGTTTGTGCCGCAACAAAAAGTAAGGCAGCTTCTGAAATAAGGGTAATAAGAACAAAACTCCCTGACCAAAAGGGTCCCCAGGATGCTGACAGGTTAGTAAAAAGGACAGCATTCAGAGTTTTATGAGTATCAAGTTGCACATTAAAAAGCATGTAACAGATCATCAAACCTAGAACCATGAATGAAAGAGACGCTGCCATCAAAATCATTGTTTTTCGTGCAGTATTAACTTTAGGTTCCCTTAAAATAGGCATGCCATTGCTTACAGCCTCAATACCTGTATAAGTTCCGGCTCCCATGCTGTATGCCCGGAGTATAATTAAAAATGTTGCGAACATACCGACTTGTGAAACCGTGGAATGTATTTCGTGCGATGTCTGACTTGCAACTGCAGTAAAATTATAGGACTTTACAATAATGCCGTATAATATGGCAATCACATGTGTAGTAATGAAAACTATGAAAATCGGGGCAAGTGACATAACCGATTCCTTAACCCCCCTTAAATTTAAAAGAATGAGGAAACAAACCCCGAGAATAGCAAAAGGAAGCTTGTATACCTGATACCCGGCCGGAAAATAGCTGAATATTGCATCGGACCCGCTTGACACAGAAATTGTAATCGTAAGAACATAGTCGATAATCAGGGCTGACCCAGAAACCATCCCGGTGGTAGGAGATAAAAGTCTGCTACCCACAAGATATCCACCGCCTCCATGCGGAAACAATTGAATTATCTGATTATAACTTGAACTGATAATCAAAATTGTAAGGACTGAGCCGACCGCCACAAAAATAGCCAGACTTGTATGTCCCTGTAAATTACGGAATGCCTCTTCAGGTCCATAACAGGATGATGAAATACCATCAGATCCAAGACCAATCCATGCAAAAAAAGCAACTAATGTTAATTTATGAAATAATCCCTTATCCTGAATTATCTTGGCTTTGCCAATGAAAGTATTTTTAATTTTTTCACTAAATGTAATTTCTCCAGTTGAGTTCCCTGTTTTTCTATTCTTCATAATCCTTTATCCCTTTTTACAGCTGAAGTTTTTACGTTACCAACGATTCAGTAAAAAAGTCGCGCGAAAATAGTTTCTTAATCATAAATAAAGTATAAATAAACCTTGCTAACGTATAAAGATTTTATATGGATACATGGGAAATGGAATATTGTTCGCATTGGTGAGGCTGTCAAAAAAATTCCTCTGTGGAAACTCTGTGTAAGTTCTTAGCTTATTGTTACACAGAGGGCCACTGAGAAGCACAGAGCGACACAGAGAAAGAAAAACATGATAAGTAGAAACTTACAGAAAAGAATAATTCTTTCCGTAATACAGCATCTGTCCGAGGTAATCATCTGCGTACTCAATCTTTATATCTTCAATTTCACCATTAGCATCAAGTACAGGTATAAGGGTTGGATTAACAAACCCTGTATAAGGAGCAAGATTCAGTTTTTTATAGCGCTCCAGAATCTCAGCATGCAATTTTGGATCGACTTTTACCCCATAGTTTTCGATCAGATCCCTGCCTGCTTTAAAATCACCTTCAGATTTTATTCTCTGGATTTCTTTAAGAAGTTCTCCAAACAGGTTTCGAAGCTTCAGATAATCGTTGATTTTTACCTGACTTTTCCCTTCACGACTGTAAAACTCAATGACACTTTCCGGTTTACCTTTTTCATAAACCCAATGGCATATAGCTGACCTGTTTCTCATGTGTGCTTCCTCAATATCTTTACCCGGTTTTATTCTTACCAATTGGGTTAATAATCCGTTTCTGAGATATGTGTCATATGAAGCTTTTGCAGCGTCCTCTTCGGGAAGCAGACCTAGCTCCAGAATTTTTTCATCAATTATATAGTAAAGTGCAAAGAGATCTGCCCTTGCTTCTTCGAGCGCAGAAGCATAATTTTTAAGAGCATTTGGATCGGTGCCTTCTGCCAGTCTTCCACTTGCATGTCCGACGCACTCATGAAGGTCGGTATGCAATGCATCAGACAGAGCACCAAATTTTTTTACCCTTTCCACTTCGTTGATATCTGCAGCGAATTCTTCAAGAAATCCATTACCATGCGATGTGATGTCATAAGCGCTCGTGATATTTCCCAGTGTAACTGATTTTGATCCAACTTCTTTCCTTATCCAATCCGCATTAGGAAGATTAATACCAAGAGGTGCCGCAGGATAGCAGGCCCCACCAAGCATAGCAATATTTATAACCCTGGCGGCCACCCCTTTTACCTTGTCTTTCCTGTACATTGGCTGAACAGGTGAATTGTCTTCAAACCACTGTGCATTTGCAGTAATTATTTTGGTCCTTCGGGTTGCTTCAGCATCGATATAATCAACAATTGCTTCCCACGTTGCTTTCATTCCAAGCGGGTCACTGTATGTTTCAATAAACCCGTTAATATAATCGACATCCCCATCACTGTCCTGAGCCCAATGAATATTGAATTGATCCCATGTTTTAAGATCTCCGGTTTTGTAGAATTCAATAAGAAGTCTAATACCTTCTTTCTGTTTTTTTGAACCAGCAACATCAATTGCCTTTTCAAGCCATGAAATTATCTGATCAATTGCAGGGCCATATAAACCTCCGGATCGGTAAACATCTTCAGACAATTTTCCGTTACTTTTTGTAACCTTCGAGTTTAATCCTACAGATATGGGGTGCGGATCATTTGAACTAATTTTTCCTGAATAGAAATCTTCAACCTCTTTCTGATTAACTCCTTCATACATGTTTATTGCTGAACCGGATATGATATCGATATCAGCTTTCAGTTCAACCTTCCTGGCAAAAAGAGTGTCATCAAAAATGACTGTTTTAAGATCGGATACAAAATTATCAACATCTTGTCCAGGTCCGAGAGGAAGCAGATTCTTATCAACCGACCGTATCAGTCTTTCAAAATAACGTTCTGAAAATCCGGGTATTAATTTGTCAGTTGAATAATGATGATGTATACCGTTTGCAAAAAACACTCTTTTGACATAAACTAAGAATGACTTAAATTCAACATAATCTTTGTCGCCTTTATAATTATCAAGGATTGCTTCAAAGGTTTTTCTGATCTGAATATTATACCTGAAATTCTGATCCCACAAAATGTCTCTTCCTGACAGTGCGGACTGGCTTAAAAAATAAATGAATTTTTTTTGTTGAAGGGTTAGTGCTTCAAATCCGGGAAGCATGTATTTCAATACCCTCATATCATCAAACTGATCAACTAAATAATTAAAATCTGTGTCACTCATAACTCTTTGTTTAAAACACTAACAAAGATCACAAAGATTTTATTAATAATGCTAAAATATTTTTAAGAGTTGATTGGTTTTGGCTCTGAAAGAGCCATATATGAATAACCAGCGGTGAGGCCCATCGCCATCAACTTAAAGAGCTGAATATAGTCTACAAAACAGAATATAAAGTATTTGAATTAAGCCTAATAAATTTTCCCTCCTTTTGAAGGAGGGGAAAGTTCTTGATTCAGTTTTCTCAATCATTACCAAAGCTTAAGTTAACGACTATTAGCTTCGCAGGGGGTTATTCACATTAACCTACTTCGTGGCTTGAAAGAGGTATAAAGAACTTTGTCACATCTCCTCATAAAGATTTCTTTATGTACCTTCGGGGTAATTAACATTAACCTTAATTTCTTTTATCGACAATGTCAGATATTATTGAAAGTATCAGGAAAGAACTTAGAGAGAGGGCTAATGAAAAGGCAAAGTTATCAGCTGAACGGTACTTTATCGGAGGTATTAAGCTATATGGTGTTATAACACCGGAAGTAAACAGAATCAGCAAATCATATTTCAAAAATATCGAAGACAAATCAAAGTCAAATATTTTCCCCTTATGTGAAGAATTATGGAAATCAAGCTTGCTTGAAGAATCTATTGTGGCGTGTCACTGGGCATATAATATTCATAGAGAATACATTCCGGTTGATTTCAAGGTCTTTGATAAATGGGTAAAGAACCATCTGAATAACTGGGCATCCTGCGATACACTGTGCAATCATGCAGTTGGTACTTTTGTAGAAATGTTTCCAGAATATCTGACCAGTTTGAAAGAGTGGGCAAAATCTGAAAACAGGTGGGTAAAACGAGCCTCAGCTGTTTCGCTGATTATACCTGCCAGAAATGGAAAGTTCCTTCAGGATATCTTCGAAATTGCAGATATCCTTCATTCGGATAAAGATGATATGGTTCAGAAAGGATATGGCTGGATGCTGAAAGCAGCAAGTCAGGCCCATCAGGATGAAGTCTTCAAGTATCTTCTGAAAAGGAAAGCCACAATGCCCAGGACTTCGCTAAGGTATGCTATTGAGAAAATGCGACCTGAATTAAAAGCACGAATAATGTTAAAATAGTAATTACGGTTTTCTACCTTTGTCCGGGAAAAATAATATATAATGAAAATAACTATTTCTGTCATCCTGTCAATATTGCTATCCTCAGTTGCATTTTCACAGGATAGAATTACCGGCCATGATTTTGCCACCAGGTCAGAGGTAATAGCGCGCAATGGCATGGCTGCTACCAGCCAGCCCCTTGCTACACAGGTCGCTCTTGATATCCTGAAAAAAGGAGGAAATGCAATTGATGCTGCTATAGCAGCCAATGCTGTTCTTGGTGTAGTGGAACCAACCGGAGCCGGCATAGGCGGCGATATGTTTGCTATAATCTGGAGTGCGGATAAAAAAAAGTTGTATGGATTGAATGGAAGCGGAAGATCTCCACGATCTCTCAAACTTGAATATTTTAAAGAAAATGGATACGAATTTATTCCATCTTTCGGTCCTCTTCCGGTTTCAGTCCCTGGATGTGTAGATGGCTGGTACGAAATGCACGATATGTTCGGCCACCTGCCTATGAGTGATATACTTCAACCGGCAATCACCTATGCAAGAGAAGGCTTTCCGGTTACAGAAGTAATTGCATTTGCTCTCAAACAAGCCGAGACTTTAAAAGAGTATCCGAATATAAAAGAGGTTTACATGCCTTCGGGTCAACCACCTGTAAAAGGTGAAGTATTCAAAAATCCATTACTGGCTAACACTCTTGAAAAAATAGTTAAAGGAGGCCGATATGAATTTTATAAGGGATCAATTGCAAAGGATATAGCTGCCTTCATGAAGAAACAGGGAGGTTTCCTGTCATATGATGATATGTACCGACACCATTCTGAATGGGTAGAACCGGTAAGTACTTCATACCGTGGTTATGATGTATGGGAACTTCCGCCAAACGGCCAGGGAATTGCCGCTCTGCAGATGCTGAATATTCTCGAAGGTTATGATATCGCCGCAATGGGTTTTGGGTCAGCTGATTATATGCATGTTTGGACAGAAGCCAAAAAACTTGCTTTCGAAGACAGGGCAAAATATTATGCTGATCCATTCTTCAATAAAATTCCTGTTTCACAGCTTATATCGAAAAAATATGCAGCAGAGAGACGCAAGCTTATTGATATGAATAAAGCTGCAAAAATTTACGATCCGGGAGTAATAGAGGGTCCGAATACAGTTTATCTTACCGTAGCTGATAAAGCAGGGAATATGGTTTCACTAATCCAGAGTAATTACAGGGGATTGGGATCAGGTATGTGTCCGACTGGTCTGGGATTTATTCTGCAGGACAGGGGTGAAATGTTCAGTCTCGAAGAAGGTCATATGAACGTTTATGCACCGGGGAAAAGACCGTTTCAAACAATAATACCATCGTTTATTACAAAAAATGGCAAGCCATGGATCAGCTTTGGTGTTATGGGAGGTGACATGCAGCCACAGGGACAGGTTCAGATTGTTGTTAACCTGATTGACTTTAAGATGAATCTCCAGGAGGCTGGTGATGCACCAAGGATGCATCATATCGGTTCATCTGAACCAACGGGGCAGCAGATGACAAATGGCGGCATTCTCCTTCTTGAAAGCGGATTCCGTACTGAAGTCATCCAGAATCTTATGTCAAGAGGTCATACAATTCAGTGGGATCTGGGAGGTTATGGCGGGTACCAGGCTATAATGTGGGATGATAAGAATAAAGTATGGTTCGGAGCTTCTGAATCAAGGAAAGACGGTCAGGCGGCAGGGTACTAAACCGCTCTCATATTTTGACCCCTGCAGCCCCTAAAGAATTCAGAAATATTGAAAAGCTGAAATCCATTAACCACAAAGATCACAAAGATTTAAAACCCAAGGACGCAAAGAGATCTGAACCAATATTGACTTTGCGTTCTTTGCGCCAACTTTGCGCACTTTGCGGTTAAAAAAGAAATAGAATTATGGTTTAATCCCCAATAAATCCATTACTCCGTTTATAAACGTCAGCGGATGGACCGGATTTCCGGGAATATATAAATCAATATGATGCTGCTCTATGAATTTTCTGTCAAGAGCAGGGCTGCCATCAAAGATACCACCGCTGATTGCATCTGTTCCTGCAAGAATAATGATTTTAGGCGAAGGAGTTGCATTGTAAGTTATTTCAAGGGGCTCAGCCATATTTTTTGAAACCGGACCTGTAATTACTATCCCGTCAGCATGCCGTGGAGAGGCGACAAACTCAATGCCATATCGTCCCATATCAAAGTTCACATTTCCGCAGGCGTTAAGCTCAAGCTCAGTACTATTATCTCCTGCTGCAGAAACCTGCCTTAGTTTCAGCGACCCATGGAACAGTCTTTGTATTTCATTCCTTATCAGATCAGGATTGAGACTTATAGCCGATATTGCGCCTTCAGCAACAATTAACCTGCTCCTTACATTTGTAGATAGCTTGTAATCAGTAGTGAAATGAATTTTCCCGGGAAAAGTCTGGAACATTCTCCGCAAAAAGTACATTTACCAAGATCAATTGTTACAGGATTTTCCGAAATAGCATTTGTCGGACAAACAGATGCAAGTGCTTTTTCATCAACTTTTTCCAGGCTGATTTCAGGACGGCCTCTGAATATTCCGGGTACTTTTGCTTTTGTAAGATCCGGAATAAACTGTTTTCCCTGGTGATATAGTATTTTTAATGTATTTAGCATCGCTGTTCTTTATTGATTTTAAAGATCGTGTCCGCAATACGACAGATCGAAACTTTTATTACTTACCGGGAAGTCAGAAATTTCGTTATTCCTTACGGCCAATGCCAGCGCGAGCCAGTTATGGAATGAAGGATCCTTTATTTTATAAATCAGCATTTCACCTTTTGCACCGGTAATACATGCATGACAGATTTCGCCACGCCATCCCTCTGTGAGTGAAATAGCAAAAGAATCAGGTTTAAGACTTAATGGTTTTTCCTGAATTTCCGCAGAAGGTATGTTATTAAGCAACTGGCGTATATATGCAATCGACTGAATTACCTCCTGTTTCCTTATCTGTACCCTTGAATATACATCACCATGATGCTTGATAATTGGTTCATGGTTAAATTCACTATACAACCCGTATGGATGCGAGATCCTGATGTCCCTTATCAGAGCATTCATTCTTGCAGACATTCCAACAGTACCGATTGATAATAGCTGATCATATGAAAGCATTCCTGTTCGTTCGAATCTAGATAATGAACTTGGCAGTTTTGACAGTTCAGCGTTCATCTCAATAAAATCAGGTTCAAATGCATCTAATATTTTAATCAGCCGGTCAGCCAGACTCCTGTTAAAGGGATAAGGATTATATCCTGCCCTGATCAATCCTTTTGCTAAACGGTTTCCACACCATTCCTGGAAAAAGTTGATAATTGGTGTTCGCAGCCTTCCAAATACTGAGCTGCCCAACTGATATGCAATGTCGGTACATATACCACTCAGATCGCCTGTATGAATCGCAATTCGTTCTAGTTCCTGTGCCAGTGTCCGCGAGAACAACATCTCACGATCGTGTTCAAAACCGCCCAGACTCTCAAGTAAATAAGCAAAAGAGGTTGTATGACCTACAACACTATCGCCGGCAATTGATTCAGCCAGGACTGTCCGTTGAATAAGCTTTTGTTTATTAAGAAATAACTGTTCGACACCCCTGTGTTGATAACCTAATTGAATTTCAAGATGCAAAATCTGTTCACCATTGCAGACAAACCTGAAATGACCCGGCTCAATAATACCTGCATGTACCGGTCCTACCCCAACTTCATGGAGCTCCTCACTATCAATATTGAAAAACGGATAATTTGAAATTACTTTTGATTTATCTTCCCTGTATTCAGAATAACGCACAGGCTTCAGCCAGGGATGATCGCTATATTTCAGTCCAAAATTTTCATGAATTTCCCTTTCAAACTTTTCAAAGGAAAGATTTGAAGCAGCAAAGGAGTTTAGAACGACATCAGTCTTCACAAGAGAGGAAGATACCGTGATATTATGATTAGTGTCGTCGGCAATACAGCATATAAGTCGTATCGAGTCAATTTCTCTCTGCCCGAAATAGAGAACGCAATGTCTTTCAGGACGATCTGCAGTAAAGCCAATAATCGTTTCAAAAAATGAATTGTAATTCAATTCCGGAATTGAGTTTACCGGAATTGTCTGATGATTATTAATGGTTAAAAAGTCCATGTTAATTTGGTAAAACTTTAACAGCGTCCTGAATCATCTGTACGAAAATGACAGGAGGATTTAGTCCAAGCCAGATCGCTGAAAATAATAAAACATATTGAGTTAATGACTCCCATGGATTGATCTTCGGAATATTAGTTTCATCAATACCTTCAACAGGAAGGAATAAAATCTTCATGGTATTTTTTCCAAAAGCCCAGATTACAATAGTTAAAAGGATTAAAACAGCTATCAGAAGCAGAATGTATTTGCCTTCAAAAAGCGATCTGAATATAAGAAACTCACTGACAAATAACCCAGAAGGAGGCATTGCCGTTATACTTATAAAAGCAATCAATAATACGATTGCTCCTGTTGGATTATATTTAAAGTAATTTCCTACGTATTTTATGCTCTTACTCTGAAAAGTCCGGTACAACTGATTAAACTGAAAAAACATGCTCGACTTTACGAAAGAATGAAGAATAATATGCAGAATTGCAGCGTAATACCCTATTCCGCCGGCTGCAACACCAAGCATGGCGATACCCATATGCTCTATACTGGAATAGGCGAACATCCTTTTGATATTTTTAACCTTGGTCATATAAACTGTAGCTACAAATATTGAGAGGAATGCTGATATGAAGATGATAAGATCTGCCCAATGATAGATCGATGTGTGGGAAACAACAATATAAAGCCGGAAAATTCCAACAAAGCCGAGGTTCATCAGAACGCTTGATAGCAACGCTCCGGCCGGGGCCGGCGCTTTGTCTTTTGCATCAATACCAGCGGTATACATCGGCACTAACCCAAGCTTTACGGTAAAGCCGGTAAATATAAACAGGAAAGCCAGTCTGAGCCAGAATGGATCAAGCTTGTCTTTATTAGCCATTAGGTTTGAAAAAGAGAAATCACTTGAACCTGCTGGCTGCAGGGAAAGACTTAGAAAGAGAATGCCTATAAATACAAATGTGATACTTATTGCACAAATAAAGACATATTTCCAGGTTCCCTCAAGTGCAAGTTTATTTCGGTGATGGTATATCAACATGGAAGCTGATAATGTTGTCAGCTCTGTAAAGATCCAGATCACAGCAATGTGGTTTGCAAGGTAAGCTGCTGTTATTGAAGTAATAAGAACGATGATTGCTGAAAAATAAATAGCTCTTGACTGAGGTGTTTCGTCGTGACGTACCAGATATATATAGCTATGAAAAAGAGCCGGAATTGTGATTATACTTAATGTCATTAAAAGAAGCAGTCCCAGTGAATCAAACGTAAAATACTGTTGTATGCTTTCCTTATAATGAAACCCTGCATATACTGTAAAACCGATTTGAATAATAGCGAATAAGATTATCAGAATATTGTTAAAAATGATTTTACGGTTGGCCAATACCAGACCGGCAATAACAAATGCGCTTAATAAATAAAGTCCAATCATTATTATCAAGATTAATAATCTTTCAAATTGCTTAGCTGATCAACATCAACAGCCTTAAATACATCGCCTATTTTATTCAGGAATATTCCCAGGATAAGCACACTGGCAAAAACATCAAGCATTATTCCCAGGTTTACGAGATTCGGCATTTCATTTCCCACAGCAAGTGAAAGAACAAATACTCCGTTCTCAATCATCAGGTAACCCATTACGTGAGTAATAATCTTTTTTCTGGAAGCAATAAAATACAATCCGGTAAAAAGAGTGGAAAGAGATACAATGAAGAATATCTTATCGAGATGTGTGTCCTGAATCGAATTTGCAAGTAAAACTGTAATGACTACAATCATCGTAATGATTATCAGTGAAATGGAATGAGGCAAATAGGGCTCTGATTCCCGTGTTATTTTATTTCTTTTAATAAGATAACTTAAAAAGTAAGGAACAGCAATAGTTTTGAAAACGATTGTCTCCAGCAGGATCAAAACCAGGTTCCATGTTTGTATGTCCTTTAGTTGAAGAAATGTCACACCAAAGAGTATAAATCCCTGCAATGCAAGTACCCTTACAAAAGTGATTACTCTGTTGGCAATTGAAACGTAGAAAAGACTGATAATGAATATAATAAGAAGAACATTTGTCATTTCCTATAATTTTAAACAAATTTTTTCAATACCAGCAACACGCCTAAAAAGATTAAAAAACTAACGGAGGAGAGAGCCAGAATAAACTGAGGATTATGGCTCATTCTGAACCTTGCCATAAAGGATTCTATTAACCCGACAATTACCGCAAACGTTATCTGAATTCACAAGGAATACTGGAATTGCCAATGTCAAGCGATAATCCTCCGATAAAGAAATCAGCAATGAGAGCGCCGTACATTGCAAATTTCAAATAACCTGCTGAAAGTATCAATCCGAGATCGAATCCACTATTATCCAGTATCATCACTTCATGAATCATGGTTAATTCAAGGTGTGTTTTAGGGTCATCAACCGGCATCCTGCTGTTTTCAATCATGGCAATCATTATAAGAACAAATGAGGCAAGTACTCCTAATGTATATGTTATTGAAGATCCGAGATGCAATGTCGAAAAAATATTAAAAAATGAAGTATTGCCTGTCAGTAAGGCAAATGATCCTATTAGAATAAAGAAAGCAGGTTCAGCAAACATTGAATACAATGCTTCACGGCTCGCCCCCATCCCTTCAAAACTGCTTCCGGTATCCATGGCAGCAATAATACTAAAGAACTTACCAAGAGCCAGGATATAAGCGAAAAAAACAAAATCACCATCAAAACTTACAAGCCCTCTCCATGAGCCAAAGGGAACAACCAGGCACGCCATCAGTACTGAAGAAAAAGTGATAACCGGCGCAATACGGAAAATTATGCTTGTTGTTTCGCTGTAAATCGTACCTTTCTTAAATAACCGTAATACATCTTTTACAGGCTGCATCAAACCAGGGCCTTTTCTTCCGGAAGTGATACTTTTTGTGCGCAATATTATCCCGGTAAAAAAGACACTACAAAAAAGAATTAATAACATACTTAACATGTTACAAATTATTTAAAAAATGAATAATTGCCATTATTTTTTCAATTATCAGAGGAAGGCATATCACTGCTGTAATGAAGATTATTCCATATAGTATATATCTTTGCAGATGGCCGTTCTGAAGAAACATGAATAAATCTGAAATTTTTCCTGCAAGCTTCAGCGGTTTATCTATAAGGATCCGTTCAATTTTATCATAAGGGTCTGTTTTAAATTGTTTTCTTCCCGGAAATATCTCTTTTAACTCCACTTCTTTTTTTTCAATTTCCAGTAAGGGCTTTGCAAGTTTTGAATAACTTCTTACAAATGAACTTGCAGTGTACTGCATTTTACTGTCAGCAGCGTTATAAGCGCAACCCCACGTAGGACCCAATTCTATTGCATGCCGTCTGTTTAAATATTTTCTTAATTGAAAAACTACGGTTATAAAAACTATAAATCCAATAAATAACCAGTTTATTATTGCCAGAGAATCTATTGCCCCAACTTTTAAAAGGTTTAAATTGAAGACAATGTTGTGAGTATAGAGGTTGACCGGTCGTTGCAAAACCTTTAGGAAAAAAGTTGGGAACAAACAGATGATTATCATAAACCCACCTGTAAAGTACATTGGTAGTAATTGCCAGAAACCGCTTTCCTTAATGTCTGCATTCTCCTCGTTTCGTGAGTTTCCAAGGAAGACAATACTGAACGCCTTTGTAAAACATAAAATGGCCAATCCTCCAATAACCACCAAACCACCAATTGTAAACACTATCGTAATTAATGCAATCAGGTTAGCACTGTAAAGCCAGTTATAGAGGCCACCGTAAATCAGGAATTCAGAAATAAAACCATTCAGAGGCGGAAGTCCACAAATTGCAATTGCTGCCATCAGAAACAGCAAAGCTGTCTGTGGCATCTTTTTCAACAATCCTCCCAGACGTTCAATATTCATAGTATGGGATGCCTGGTAAACATTTCCGGCACCATAAAAAAGCAGAGACTTAAAAAGTGAATGATTAAGTGTATGCAACAGAGCCCCGGAAAATCCGAGTATGGCCATCCATTTATTTGTAGCGCCCAGACCAATACAACCCAATCCAATGCCAATTCCTATTATACCTATATTCTCAATACTATGATAAGCCAATAGCTTTTTAAGGTTATGCTGAATTGTCGCCAGCATAACACCATAAATACCGGTAAAAAGCGAAACAAAGAGGATAATGTATCCAATGGTTGTATAATCTGTCTTTATTAATAATAACATCCTGAGGATACCATAAATGCCAATTTTAATCAATACTCCTGACATTACTCCGGAAACATGTGTAGGAGCAGCAGGATGAGCATATGGAAGCCAGGTATGAAAAGGAACAAATCCGGACTTCACTGCAAAACCAATGAAAAAACAAAGGAAGAGAGCCATCCCCGCAAGTGTGGATTGTTGCCTGGAAAAATCTGCAATAGCATCAAAGCCATAATTTCCGGTTTTAAAGGCAACGTATAAAAAACCAAGCATAATGAATACAATACTCAAATGAGACTGCACCAGGTAATTTATTCCTGCTTTAATAGTATCTGGTTTTTCATGTTCAAAAATTACAAGTATAAAAACAGATAATGCCATCAATTCCCAAAGTAACAAGAAGATGAATGCATTCTGAACTGCACATATTCCAATCATCGCCACGTGCACTAAAATATAGGCTATGCAATGCAGGGTTATCTCACTCTTCCTTTCCCTGTACTTCTTCATATAATTAAACCCGTAAATGGCGCCGGTTATCATTGTAAAGTTGATTACAAGAATAAACCAGCCTGATAGGGCGTCAATTCTGACCAACACTTCACCGAACATCATGGTTCCGGTCATCGTTATATCAAAACTCTGACCCATAAGAGCCTTTACCGAAAGGAAACTACTTAATGACCCCAGGATAATTACAGTAGCCATGGTGATTATTCCCTTAAACTTCGTGCCGGTTACCAGGATAGCAATTATTGCAGAAAGTATTATGACTATGATAATATTGATCAATGCGATTCTTTATTGGTTCAACAGTCTGTTTAAAACAAGGCCGAAAGTAAAGAAAAAAAAATTGGCATGGAAATGGTTAGTCTGATAAAAAAAAACTTAAGAACTTACACAGAGGACCACAGAGGTTTCACAGAGGGTCACAGAGAAACTTTTCTCTGGGGTCTCCGTGCTTCTCCGTGCAGCTCTGTGACAGTTCTTGCTTCTTTTCTAAGGAACTGATCTTCTTAATTCTTGTTTTTCAGAGAATAAATAAAATGATGGTTTTCATAAATGTGTTCTATCAGACCTAAGTAGATTAAATCGGCAAGAATATCTTCGGCAGCCTTCTTAGGCAGAAAAGCAGTGCGGCAGAATTTTGAAATTGATATTGATTGATTGAGTTCAAGGTATTGCATAAGTTTTTTCACCTTATCGCTGTATTCTATCAGTATACCACTGTCGTGAGTCTTATTCCTCCAGACCTTTAAATGCACAGATGTTGCCAGGATATTTTCATCATTTACCCTGATATATGCTAGCCATTTTCCCGGCTCAATCTGTGCAAAATATGGATAGTCAGATCCTTTTGGAATCGATATTTCAAGGACCGTTTTCCCTTCAATCGTCCATCGTTTTGATTCGAACAATATCTCAGGTTTGCAATACATTCCGGCTGCTGCCTGAACCATAAAAAACTCTTCATCAGATCGAACACCTGCTATTTTACCGTTGTCTTTTACGCCAATAAGAAGTGTTCCTCCATCGGTATTTGAGAATGCAACAAGGGTTTTAGCAATTTTACGCGAATCGGATATTTCAAACTTAAAATCCAATTGTTGATTCTCGCCTGACCGGATCAATCTCTTTATATAAGAGTTCGGTTCCGTTGGAAGTACATTAAATGGTCCTGGATGATATCTTGTCATCTAAAGCATACTGAATTAACCTTTTGAATAATCAAATTCAAAAAATATTGCAATATTACTAATTCCTGATATACTAATTATCCGCAGCTGTTTAATAACCTCGTTAATCATAGTATAAATATTAACATTATATTCATTGTAATTTTCCTTATTTTATAGTAACTATGCTCATAGGTTAATCAGTTTATATATGAAATCACCATTTAAATTTCTCGATTCGTATACCAAAGAAGATCGTGAAATATTTTTCGGTCGTGAAAAGGAAATTGAGGAATTATACAGGCATCTTTTTGAAAGCCGTATTTTGCTCGTTTATGGAGAGTCCGGTACAGGTAAATCATCGCTTGTCAATTGCGGATTATTAAACAAACTTAACAACACTGAACATATTCCTGTATATATACGCAGGTCTGATAACATACTTGAGAGTCTCTCAGAAGCTATCCAGGTGTTATTGCAGGAATCTTCTCCGCGTCAGATGCTGACAGCGCTTATGTTTAAGAAAGCATTGAGGGAAGTATCGGATGATACACATAAACAGCTGATGTTCATCTTTGACCAGTTTGAAGAGCTGTTCATTTTTGGTACTAAGGAAGAAAGACAAGGCCTGATCCAGGTTTTAAAAGTTCTCGGTGAATCTGACATCGATTGCAGATTTATATTTATTCTCCGTGAGGAATATTTTGTGACCATCGCCGAGTTTGAGAAACAGCTTCCGAATTTCCTTTCAAACAGGCTTCGCATTGAAAAAATGAACAGGTCAAATGCTATCACAGCGATAATAGGTACATGCAGCGTTAACGAAATTCAGGTTGAAGAAGGATTTGCAGAAAGCTTATTGATGAAACTTAATCCGGACAGTACCGGGATCGAACTGACCTACATGCAGATTTTTCTTGACAGAATCTTCAATCTTGCAATTCAAAATGAAAAAGACAGAAGCGATAAAAAACTACTTATTTTCACGAAAGAATTAATTGAAAGAACTGGTAATGTCTCTGATTTACTGGGATCTTTTCTTGATGACCAGATTTCAGTTATGGACAAACCAGATACTACTCTTGCCATATTAAAATCGTTCGTTTCCTATAAGGGCACCAAGAGGCAACTTAATCTGGCCGATGTTAAAGACTATGCAAATACCCTTGGAGAATATGTAAAGGAGAAAGATGTTCTGGAGATAATAAGATCACTTATCTTACTCAGGGTACTCTGTGACATAAATGAAAATGGCTACTATGAACTTCGTCATGATGCTCTGGCTGCAAAGATCTTCGAAAAAATATCTGCTGCTGAATTAGAGATTCTCGAGGTAAGGCAATTTATTGAAAGTTCCCATTATTTCTGGAAAAACCATGGGGTATTGCTCTCAGAGGATGATCTTAAGTACATAAGCCCATTTGAAAAAAGGTTGTCACTTTCTACGGAATTGACAAGCTTTATTGAAATGAGTAAAGTGAAATTTAATACCTCCAGGACCAGGAAAAGAAACTTACTTGTTTCGGGCGGAGTTGTCATTATCCTCTTGCTGAGTGTCTTTTCCATATGGGCATTAAAAGAAAGGAACAGAGCTGAAAGTCTTAAAACAAAAGCATTAGCTGAAAAATACAATCTTCAGGCTTCAAACGTTACAATAAACGATCCGACTAAGGGATTAAGGCTTGCTGAGTACGCATATTCAATTGATACTTCTAACCAGAATATTTTAAGCAATATCAAGAGGATCTATTCAGATAATATATTCTATACATTGATTTCAAAGCAGGAGAATGCGTTTGCAAAACAGGAAGACGCAATCCGGGCATTAGCATTTTCTCCTGATAGTAAATTTGTACTTACCGGATCAGGGGATGCCACGGCAAGACTTTGGGACCTGGAAGGTAATTTGATTAAAATTTTTATCGGGCATTCTGGCTATGTCAATTCTGTAGCCTTTTCCCCCGACGGAAAGACAATTCTGACAGGGTCAGATGATCGATCCGCGCGCCTCTGGGACCTTAGCGGAAATGTTATAATGGATTTTAAAGAACACGGTATGGAAGTCAATTCTGTAGCGTTTTCTGCAGATGGCAGGGAAATACTTACCGGGTCAGGTGACAAAAAAGCTCGTCTCTGGAATCTGAACGGTAACTTAATTCAGGAATTTAATGGGCATACATCATCAATTACTTCAGTTGCTTTATCGCAAAATGGACAGTATGTCATTACCGGTTCGGCAGATTCAACAGCCAGACTTTGGACAATTAAAGGCAAACAAATAAAAGTCTTAAGTAAAAACAATGATATTGTCAGTACAGTCGCTTTTTCCGCTGATGGGCAAAAAATACTTGTAGGATCAAATGATAAAACTGTTAAGCTTCTGGATATTGAAGGAAATCTGATCAGGATATTCACCGGATATCCCGGAGAGGTCAATGATGTGGTTTTTTCCCCTGACGGGAAAAATATTCTTATAGGTGCAAGCGCTGGTTATGCAATTCTCATTGATCTGAATGGAAATGAAATTAAAGAATTCAAAGGGCACACTATACAGGTAAAAGCAGTTGCTTTTGCGCCGGATGGAAACAAAATAGCAACCGGTTCAGGAGATTGCACTGCAAAACTCTGGGACCTGAGTCAAAATCTATCTCAGGTTTTTAAAGGTCATGCGGGGAAAATCACATCAGTTAAATTTTCAAAAGACGGGAAAGAATTTCTTACCAGCTCTTCCGATAAAACAGCCAGGCTCTGGGATCTTAGTGGAAATACAATAAAAATTTTCAAAGGACATAGAAAAGGAATAAATGATATAGCATTTTCACCTGATTGTAAAGAAGTATTGACCGGGTCTGATGACGGCACTGCAAGGCTTTGGGACCTGCAGGGAAATGTAATAAAGATATTCTCAGGCCATAAAATGAGCATAATGAGTGTTGCCTTTTCTCCTGATGGTCAGAAAATACTTACAGGATCCAGTGATGCGACTGCACGTCTCTGGAATATCAGTGGGCAAACACTTATGATTTTCAGAGGACATAATACATCTGTCAATTCAGTGGCATTTTCACCTGATGGGAAAACAATTCTGACCGGAGGAAGCGATTATTCGGCCCGGTTATGGGATCTCAATGGAAATGTTCTGACAATATTAAAAGGACAATTAAGCAGGATAAATTCTGTAAAATTCTCACCCGACGGGCAAAGTTTCTTAACCGGGTCGTTTGGATCAGATCCGTCTGCCAGGCTTTGGGATCTGAAAGGGAATTTATTAGAAGTATTTAATGGACATACAACTTCAATATTCTCAGTTTCTTTTTCGCCCGACGGGAAAAAAATTCTGGCAGGATCAGCTGACCAGACTGCCATTTTATGGGATATTAAAGGAAATATAGAACAGGTTTTTTCAGGATTTAATTCGTATGTGACTTCTGTTGAATTTTCACCTGACGGACAAAATATTCTGATAGGGATGGACAATGGCAATGTGCGATTGTTTCCGATAAAAATGTCATATGAGAATTTTTACAGTAAAAACAAATATGAAAAACTGAATTCATTTGATGAACTATTATATAATATAACTGATATTAATAAAATAAAGAATTCTGAAAATGAAAATGCTATTTTGGAAGCTTCAGATTATTATATTAATGAAGCAATTCAGAGTGGTATAAATGAGAAAAAAATATACTTAAAAAATGCAATAGAATTATATAATATTTTGTTGAAAAAAAATCCTGAAAAAAGAGAATACCTATTTAAACTTTTAAGAGCAAGTGTTTATAGTTATATTACCAACCCGACTGATCAGACAAAGAATGAAATAGAGAGGATTAACAAGAAAATTATGGGATTCACTTCCATTGAAGATCTTACCCTTTCTTCTTATGCTTACGTTCTTATCTGTTTTAAGAATGATAATACAATAGAACAACTTGAGATCCCCGAATACTTCATGTCTATTTGCAGAAAATTATTGAACGAGCCAGGTCTTCCGGAGTCAGAGAAGAAAGACATCAGCAGATGGTGTTCATTTCTTTCATTCGATTTTATCACGAAAAAAGAAATTTCGCAGGCTCTCCGGTTAATTCAGATATCACAACTTTCAGATAGCACTAATAAAGAGATGCAGGCTCTTCTTCCAATTATCTACTTATTTAACGATCAGTATAATCAAGCAGAACTAATAATTAAGAAATTTAAAAATAAACCATTTTCTTCAAGTAGGAATTTTAAATCCTACGGCGAGGCCTACAGCTATGTTCTCAATAAATTTGAAGAAAAAGCAACTACTCATCCTGATTTTTCAAAAGTAAGAGAGCTTTTGAAGAACTAGGTGCTGAGTGCTAAGGTGCTGGGTACTGGGTGCAACCAGCAACAAGCAACCAGCAACTATAATTACACCTTTGGTTCCGGATGATCGAGCACCTTAGTATTTCCTCCGGTTTCCAGGTTAATTCCATGAGGTTTATTGGTCTTCCACGATCCACCTGTAAAATCAGGTACATCTATTGACTGAGATCTGTTTGCCACTGACCATTCGCTTAAAGGAGCCACGGAACTCCAAACTGCACCGTCATAAACAGGTTGATCGATTGGAAGTCCGTTTCTTAAACAATCTATTAAACGCCAGTCCATTATAAAATCCATCCCGCCATGGCCACCGACTTTTTTAGCCATCTCTCCCACTCTTTTCACAATCTCAGGTGAATACTGAGCAAAAAGTTCTTTCATTTTAGCATCATCAGCCCATTCTTCGCCAAGAGCAATATTTTCGACAGGATATTTCCGTACCTTTCCTTTTGTTCCCTGAAGAAGATGTATTCGTGAATAAGGATGTTCAGATGAGACATCATGCTGAATCATAATTGTTTTTCCCAGTGTTGTCTTTACAATAGTAGTATTCATATTGCCTCTGAATTTCGAATCTTTCCAGGGTGCATAGAACTGATCCTGCGAAACCAGCTCTTTTTCTTTCGGACCCATAGTAAAATCGAAAGTCGATACTGAGGATAAGTGTTCCATCTTATCTCCATAGTTAATGTTTAGCGCCTGACATACAGGTCCTAATCCATGAGTGGGATAAAGATTGCCATTTCTTGTTGCATTTTCCTTTAATCGCCACATATCGGTATATGCACCGTCAACCTGTTTATCATCGAGGGGTTTTTTAAAATTATATCCCATAAGGTTATGGATATATGCACCTTCGCCATGTATTATTTCTCCAAACATACCCTGACGGGCCATGTTGAGTGTAAGAAGTTCAAAAAAATCATAACAGCAATTTTCAAGCATCATACAATGCTTCTTTGTTCTCTCGGAAGTTTCGACAAGCTGCCATGCTTCGTCAATGGTCCTGGCGATCGGAACCTCACAGGCAACATGTTTTCCGTGTTCCATTGCATAAACTGAAACAGGAGTGTGCATTATCCAGGGTGTGCAGGTATAAATAAGGTCAAGATCAGGAAGTTCAACAAGCTTCTTCCAGATATTTTCATCTCCGGAAAATTCCTGGGCTGCAGGTCTTCCTATACCTGTCAGGTATTTGTTCGATTCCTTTGTACAAACTTCTCTTTTATCACCTAAGGCCTTAATCTCTACTCCATCAATATATGATAAACGCTGAACGGCATCACTTCCCCTGTCACCCAGCCCTATTATTCCGATACGTACAACAGGAATTGCAGGGGCAGCATAACCTGCCATATTAAACTTTTGTGAATGCGTCTTTTTAACTGCGTCAATTATCCCTGCCAGGTTAGATTCTGCCTGAACGGGTTTGCATTTCGTTATTAACCCACCGGCCATTGCACCGGCACCAGCAAGGGTTGCAGTTTTTAGAAAGTTACGACGATTTGTTGCCATGATAAGCTTATTTTCAGATTAAGATCAATTAAAAGAATTACCCGCAAATTAGTATTTTATTCAGTAGAAATAACACTGGTATTAGAATTTTTAACTCTGTATAACACTGTGATGTCTCAGTGGATCTCGTGTAACAAAAAAATAGGAACTGACACAGAGTTCCACAGAGAAGACACAGAGAACACAGAGACTGGTAATATAAAATTGAGTATGTATGTTGCATGCAACGTCACTACAAAAGACCTGGCATCGAGTTATTTAAAACCCGGTTCTTATATTTTTTTCTGACTTTTCTACAATTTTATTGATTCTACTCTTTCGGGTCTCCTCTCTTTTTGCGTCGTTCAGCCAGAACACATACAACCGACGGCTCGACGGAGGGAAATTTATAAAATTAGTGTAAGCGGTTTCATTATTTTTCAATACAAGCAATAGATCTTCAGGAATAACCATATTCTCTTTCTTCTTTGTATCATAGATCCTTTCTGGTTTATTCAGAGCTTTTTCATATTCAAGAATTCCTGCTGGTTTCATCTGGCCTGACTCAATAAGCCTCTTTGCCTTACTCAAATTCAAGGCTGACCAACGACTTCCCGGACGGCGCGGCGTAAACCATTGAATATAATAATCATCATTCACTCTTTTGATTTTGCCATCGATCCAGCCAAAGCATAAAGCCTCATCAACTGCATCAGCATAAGGGATACGCGGTCTTCCAGATGGTTTCTTATAGTATATTAGCCAGACCCCATTCAATTTTGAATGATTCTCTTCAAGCCATTTATGCCATTCTTCCCGATCTCTGGCATAGAATTCCATATCTTTTTCCTGTTAATAGAACTGCAACGCCTAAATTAATAAAATCCATCCATAACCAAAATAATGTAATAAGGTCTGAAGATGTATAGAATCATTTTCTACTAAGGTTAGGGAAGAATATAAGGTTTTCAATAGGTTCGAAATATGAACGTATCGGTCTTTTATTGAATTTTTTAAAACCTTATTTGCTTCTTTAACCCCTAGTGGAAAAATAAATTATTTTTACAGAAAATATTCCGATGACTATTTATGAAAATGCCTCTCTGAGAAAATATAACACCTTCGGTCTTGATTATTCCACTGATAAATTGATCCATTTAAATACTGAGAAGGAATGTGTATCTCTTTTCAGTGGAAAAGTTCAGTGGGAAAAACCTCTCCTTATTTTAGGCGGAGGCAGCAACATTCTTTTTACCGGAGATTTTAAGGGTACTATTCTGTATCCGGGAATGAAAGGAATAAAAGTTGAAGAAGAAGGCAGGGATACTGTTATTGTCTCCGCAGGAGCAGGACTAAAATGGGACGAATTTGTTTCCTGGACTGTCACCAAAGGTTATGGCGGTTTGGAGAATCTTTCGTTGATTCCGGGAAATGTCGGAGCAACACCTATACAGAATATTGGAGCGTATGGCGTGGAAGTAAAGGATCTGATTGTTATGGTCAGAGCTATTAATACAAATGATGCATCGACAAGAATTTTCAGCAACAGTGAGTGCGAATTTGGCTACAGAAACAGTGTATTTAAAAATAAAGAAAAAGGGAAATACCTTGTTACCAGAGTATACTACAGGTTAAATCTTAATCCGTCCTTAAATCTGGGCTATGGATCTCTTATGGAAGAAGTGAATAAACTTGGGAAGGTGAGTCTGCAAACAGTCAGACAGGGAGTCATTAATATACGAAGGAGTAAGTTACCCGATCCTGAATTAATTGGAAATGCCGGAAGCTTTTTTAAAAATCCTGTTATATCTTGTTCCTTTGCCGATGGTCTAAAAAATAAATTTCCTGGAATACCTCTTTATGATGATAACATCGGTTATAAAAAGATTGCGGCAGGATGGCTGATTGATCAATGCGGCTGGAAAGGAAAAAGGGTGGGAAATACCGGGGTTCATGATAAGCAGGCACTGGTTCTGATAAACTATGGTAAAGCAACCGGGAAGGAAATCTTTGATCTCTCAGCCGAAATAAAAAAGTCGGTTAATGAAAAATTTGGTATCGATCTTGAACGGGAAGTTGAAATTGTTAAGGCTACCTGAAAATCTTTCTTTTATTTAACTCTCTTTGGTATAATAAAGCGTACTTGTTGTGCTCAGACAACGTACGTGAAAAGTTATGATATCCTGAAAAATCAGCCTTTGCAGCAAAATAGAGATAATCGTTGCTTTCAGCATCCAGAACTGCATCAATGCCGTCAATTGTAGCACATCCTATCGGACCGGGAGGGAAGCCGGAATGTCTGTAAGTATTGTATGGAGAATCAATAAGCAGATACTTTTTTAACACCCGCGTTATTTTAAAGTCGTTCAAAGCAAATAAAATCGTCGGATCTGACTGGAGCGGTATTCCTCTTTTTATGCGGTTAATATAAACAGCTGCTATTTTTGATTTTTCGTCACGTTTTAGAGCTTCATCATCAACTATTGAGGCCAGAATTGATACTTCAAGTGGTGTCAGGTTTTTTTCTTTCGCTTTCGACAGCCGCATATCATTCCAGAATAATTTGTATTCTTTAAGCATCCTGGTATATAAACTCCTGACGTCGGTATTCCAATACAATTCGTATGTATTAGGAATGAATACTGAAATTATGCTTTCCTTCCTGAACCCGTCGTGCGAGTAGTTAGATTCATCAGTGAAAAAATTGATAATCTTGGTTGAATCTGGTTCCAGTTGTTTCCCAAATTTGCCTGCAATATCATTCAAAGTGCGGACATTACTAAAAGTTATCTTCACAGGCTGTTGTCTGCCGGATCTTAAGAGATTTATCAATTTATTATAACTCATGTTGCTTCCCACTAAATACCGGCCTGGTTTTATCGCATCAGGATAGTTTTTCTTTTTGGCAAGCCAGTTGAAAATATTAATGTTTTTTATTAAAAACTTTGACTTAAGCGTATCAAGAACCTGTTCGTAAGAACTACCCGTCGGAATATACAGATACTTACTTCCCTTAGCAGAAGTAATGTTCAGACCAAATATAGTGGTGTAAAAAATGACGAATATTGCGATTAATAATATTCCCGCTCCTGATAAAATAATGAATCTCTTTTTGTTTTTCATGATATATCTTTCGAGGCAAATTTAATCATAAAAACGGCTTAAAGGTATAACGGCTTAGCGGCAAAAAATGTCTTCTCCCTATTTAGCTTTAGAGCCTTTACGCCTTGCGCCTTTGAGCCTTTGTGCCATTGAGCCTTTCTTAAAATAGTTCGAAATTTCCAAATTAAAGCTTTAATTTTGTAAAAATTGAATACTAAATTAAAATCCGATGAAAATGTCAACGTCAATCGTACTGATTCTTATTGTAATAGGGATAATCACAGGAATAATGGCCGGAATGCTTGGAATAGGTGGTGCTGTAATTATGATACCGGCTCTTGTTTATTTACTTGGAATCAGCCAGCAGACTGCACAGGGAACCAGTCTTGCAGTTATGCTCCCACCCATCGGAATTATTGCTGCCTACAACTATTATAAAGCCGGTCATGCAAACATAAAATTTGCAATTATACTCGCGGTGTTTTTCATTGTCGGTTCATACTTTGGTTCGAAGCTTGCAATTAGTATCCCTCAGAATGCTTTAAAAAAAATATTCGGTGTCCTGTTGTTGCTTATTGCAGCTAAGATGCTGTTATCAAAGTAAAAAATCAGAACATTAATCCCACACTGAATAAAAATGCATTAGGTCTGTCATCAAGATTATATTTTGTTCCTGTAAGATTTTGTATCTGATTCTGATATTTTTTGAGACTCCCTTCGTATCTTACATCAAAAGTAAGATGACCAAAAAGATCAAAGCCTAATCCGGCCTGATAACCGAATGTCAATTTGTTATAATTGTTTTTATAATCCGGATTAGTGATAAGGTCTTTTGGAGAATTAATAAGAAGTGAACCTGAAGGTCCGGCATTCAGCCTGAGAGGACCAAGTTTGAACCCAACCATAACAGGAATATCCAGTTTATTAAAGTTTTGTTTAGCAACATATGATACCGGTGACGCCTGATTAGTCACATCACTAACAGTATATTCATAAGTCCGGGTAGAGAATAAGAGTTCCGGTTGTACATAAATACCAAAAAGAGTTAACCTCACAAATGCCCCACCGTTGAAACCATATTTTGCCGAGGTAAGAGCGTTTACCGTATATGTTGTTGATCCCGAGGTAATTGTCGAAAGCGAAGACATTGACAAGGATGTAGTACTTACACCAGCCTTCAGACCGAATTTAATTTGTGAAAATGCTGGTATTGAAAGTAATACGATAATTATTATTACGAATAGTTTCTTCATGGCATTAATTATTAGTTTACTTAATTAACTATGTTGTAATTACCTGATCATAATTATAACGAATATTTGCATAAAATGTTTCCTAAACAAAAACGTATTCACATTTTATGTTAAATTAAAACTTTGCTTCCCATTTTAAAAAATGTTTTTCAATAAAATATTTTACATCACATTATAATAAATAATTACCTTAGTACGATCAAGCTTGAGGGGAAATTTATCAAGTATTAAATATCTTATTTTATGAAATCAATTATTTCTATAATTCAGATCGCCTTGCTTTTAGTGTTAATGCCGAAACTTCAGGCACAGGATAACCAGAATCACAAACTGCATATAATTATTATCGGTGCGCATCCTGACGATGCTGAGGAAGCCGGTGGTGTTGCATACAAATGGGCCAAAGCCGGTAATGATGTTCTGCTGGTTTCTCTTACTAACGGAGATGCCGGACACCAATCCATACCTGCAGAAAAACTTGCGAAAATACGACGCGAAGAGGCAAGAAAAGCCGGGGAGGTTATTGGTGTACGTTATATCACCCTTGATAATCACGACGGGCAGTTAATGCCGACATATGAAAACAGATTGCAGGTGATCAGATTAATAAGGGAACAAAAGGCCGATATAGTCATATTTCCACGGCCATATGATTACCATCCCGATCACAGGTATACAGGTGTCCTGGTGCTTGACGCTGCATATATGGTTACAGTACCAACGATTTTACCATCCGTTCCATATCTTAAAAAAAATCCTATGTTTCTCTTCATGAGCGACAGATTCCTTCATCCTGAACCATTCAAAGCCGACGTTGCAATCGATATCGATGATGTAATTGAGAAGAAAATGGATATGTATCATCAGCATACTTCACAGATGTATGAATGGTTGCCATTTAACCAGGGAATTCTTGATCAGGTTCCAAAGTCAGACGCTGATCGCAGAAAGTGGCTTGGTGAAACAAGAAAAGGTGAAAGCGATGCGACTCCATACAGAGATAAGCTGATAGAAATCTATGGACCTGAAAAAGGAGCTGAAATTAAGTATTGCGAAGCTTTTGAAGACTCAGGTTACGGTGCGAAGCTTACAAAAGAGAATCTTACATATTATTTCCCGTTTCTCAAAAAGTAATAATCCCAAATGTTGAATCAAATGGCATGATATTTGAATTGTATTATACAAAATATCTGCCCATGAAAAAGCTATTTATCATTCTTGTTTTTCCGATTCTGCTCTCATCATGCATAACCAGCAAAGATGCAACGTCCTCAAGGGCGGAGCTTCGCAAGGAGAAAAAGGCCACATCTCAGTTGCTCGTTAAGAATGCTGTGGATTCAAGGAAATATATAATTAAGCTAAACCGTATCTACTTTTCTTATGGCCGTAATATTGAGCTTGTCCCAAGAGCGAATTTCATTATAGTAGATGGTGACAGAGCTGTAATAAGTACTGCCTATCTTGGCAGACAATATGACTCCAGAGGGATTGCCGGTATCGATATCCGTGGAAAGGCTCTCGATTATGCGGTAACTTCAAAACTTTCGAAAGGTACGTACGAGATTAAACTAAAGGTATCAAATGGTCGGGCAACCACTTTTGATGTATATTTAACTATTAGCAAGAATGGTTATTGCAGTGCTTCAGTATCAAGTATCAAGATTGATAATATCAGATATTCCGGGTACCTTGTCCCCATTTCTGATGACTCTAATAAAGTTTTAGATCAAGGAAATATGATCTGATAATTGCGGATTGTTGATTGCGGATTAGAAGAATTTCGGATTGCGGATTGTCGGTTGCGGCTTGAAAATCTAAGCTTGTTTTTTTAATCCGAAGTCATAAATCCTAATTCCGAAATTTACTGATATTCTATATATTGACTATTCAGTCTTAATTCAAGGAAATCATTATCGGTTTCACAATACCCATATTCAAAACAAAAATGGAATACGTTTCCCTGCGATGTTTCTATTATATGAGTAAAAAAACTGAAATTATACCCAAGGGCAAAGAGAGCATCTTTATGAACTTTTATTCTACCCTCGGAATAGAGATCTGACAGTATCCTTCTGTTCTTTCTCAGCAGGCCATGGACATTTCTGACAAAATTGTTAGAGTCGCGGTTAAGCCTGTTATTATAATTATTCCTGCACTGATCAGAACAAAATTTTTTATCGGTACGGCCTCTTAAAATGTCGCCGCAATCGAGACATTTCTTTTCCACAGCACGAATGTTTTCATAAAGATATAAAAAAAAGAAAATACAATCAATTGACAGAGACCAGAAAAAACGTTTTCAAACGGATGCAAACGACTATAATTGATTATGAATCGAGTATAAATGTTTACTAACCGGAACAGGTTCTGAGTATGATTTAAGTTTGTTATGAAATTAATTTTATGTCAAACTAAAAACTTAAAGTCATGAGTTCATTATCAAACAGAGTCACACTGATCGGGAATCTTGGTCAGGATCCGGAAACGAAGTCAACCGAAACCGGTAAAAAAGTTACACATTTTACTCTCGCCACTAAAGACGGATACAAAAACAATGAAGGCCAGAGAATAACAGAAACAACCTGGCACAATATCGTTGCATGGAACGGGCTTGCAGATATTGCAGACAAGTTTCTGAAAAAAGGCAGAGAAGTTGCTGTTGAAGGAAGAATTGTCTACCGCAATTATGAAGACAAAAATGGTGTGACAAAGTATATTACCGAGGTTGTTCTTAGTGACCTGATACTTCTCAGAAATGGTGAAAAATCCGCTAAGGGTCAACCGAAAAAAGATGAGGAGTAAAATTCAGGAAATGTCTCGCTGCATTTCCACGTGAAAGAGGCTGTCCGTTTAACAGACAGCCTCATTTTTTTCAGATTATTTTTTAATCACAGGTATCAAAGCCTTTGCAGTCCAGTTATTGAAGAATCCCAAAACCTTTTCTTTGCTATAGCCCTTCCCCTCTTCAAGAAGTCCGCTGTCCTGGATATGCAGAACTTTCCCTTTTCCATCCAGAATAATAAAAACAGGGAATCCGAATCTGACAGGATTTCCAAGGTATTCATTTGAAGGCAAGTTCTTATTAGAAGGGTCGTAATTCAGGTTTAAGGGTATGTAATTCTCAGAAATAATCTTCATTATTGAAGTATCTGATTTACAGAATTCATGGAATCGGATACACCAGGGGCACCAGTTTCCACCATATTGTATCAGTACATGTTTATTCTCCTTACCCGCTTCAGCAACTGCATTTTTTATCTGCTTCATCCCATCAAGTGATGGGTCATATAACTTTTTGGTTTCCTGTGCCATCAGAGCTGCAGAGCAGAACATAAGAGCAGATATCATCAAAAGTCTGAATATTTTATTTCCAATCATAATAAGGTTTTTAAGAGTGAATATAGTTTACAGGATATTATTTTGCCATCTTTCGGGGTACCTTCAAAATCGTTTCTCAATTTCAGCAACTGTAGCCAGTACGATTGACTGATCGGAAGGAGTCTTTTCAAGCATTTCGAAGAGGATATAACAAAGCTCGTTATAAGAAAAAACAATTTTTTTCTCTAAAAGAATCATTTCGATATACCTGATAGCTCTGTCAATCAGTTTATTGTTACTTGCTCTCAGATATGTCATCACATTCCCTTCGTATCTTCCCAACCGGCCCATGATAAGAGTTGAATGAGTATTCATGATCATCTTAATTATCAGATGCTTAAATAAAGGATTCTTACTATCATTGCATCCTTCATAGTATGGAATAAAAAATGAATGGTTTTCGTCATCCAAAGCAAAATTAATCCCGCAATCAGTATCAAGAATTTTAAAAATGTGTTGTCTGATTGATCTTTTCTGATGCGCCCTCCTCGAAAGTACGTTCGCACTGAAATCAAACCCAAGTAATCTTTCTCTTGATGCAATACCGTTTATTTCGGGCCATTCAAGAGTTCTCGGGTTTCTCCATAACAGTTTTCTCCAGGCTTCTTCACTTGAACTGCTTTCAGGCATAAACAGATAACATAATGAAAGATTGGCATCTTTTTCACTTACATTTTCAAAAGGGTACAGGCTAAATGTAGGCGATCTTTCAGTTGTATCAGTAATCACAGTTATTCCCAGCTGATTATCTGTTTCATATAACAGATAATCACCATGAAGGTAGCTATCAGATTCCCTTAAGATGAACTTTTCAATAAAACTTATATCACTGGCCCACCAGAACTTAACAAAGTTATCTATCTCCATCCTGATGCATTCATTATCTGAGTTGCAGTAAAAAAGTGCAGCTCCTGCAACAGCCAGGAGTATGGTTGATGATTGCATCCTGGTGCTCCCGGTAACTGCCATAGGCCCGACGGTGAGATTAATCTTTTCAATATTATTATTCTCAATTACTTTTTTCGACCGTTCAGCCACATCGCTTAAAATATCATCAGGATTACAGTAAAGGAAGAATGGTTTCCTTTTGGAAATTTCAGATGCCTTTTCGGTTGCCCCTATAACAAAAGGGGTCTCCCCTCCTTCAGTCGTGGCAACTAAAAGATCTCCATCTTTAAATCCTGATTCTACTAACTGACGGGCACCATAAGCGGGAAAATCCTCGAAGTTTTCAATTGAACGGATCAGAGCGACATCACCACCCGACATAAAACTGAACACCCTGTTTTCCAATAATTTTTCCTTATGCACCTGTCGCCAAAGGGTTTCAATTGTAAGGGACAATCTTCCGGTAGCACCGCATCCGCAAAAATATATATCATTGCCATCGTTGAGGGTATCCCTGATCTTGTCTTTAAGATAGATAATCTGTGTAATTTTTTCAGAAAATACCTTTAGTACAGCATTATCTAGTTCCTTTAGTTTCTGGATAGCCTCCCCTGTATCATTTAATGAAAGGTAAGAAAGATCACGCGTATAGGGATGAGAAGATTCTGTGATAAGTTTACCAAGTTTATACTGCGATGAGACTGACAGAAATTTTTCTGCTTTTGCAGCTGATTCGTCCATATTTTTTTCGTTTATTCCGGGTTATTTCTGTCCGAAATCAAGGAGATCGACATTCGTTTTGTAATCGTCAAGCAAATGTTCAGCAAAATAATACCACATAATCCTGTCGAAATATGGAGTATCGTTACCATAAGAATGCCGCTCTCCTGGTAACATCATAAAATCAAATCTTTTATTTGCTTTAATAAGTGCATCAACTATTCTGAGCGTGTTTCCCGGATGAACATTATTATCCATGTCTCCCGTCACCAGCAATAAATAACCTTTCAAATTTTTCGCAATATCCTGATTTTTTTTCACTTCTCCGTTAAATGTAATATTACTTTCTTCTTTTTTGTTAAGATTACCAGCTCTATCCGCTTTTGAGCTTTCAGTCTCAGTTACACCGTTATGAGTTTCACACCACCATTGATTATATATATTATTATCATGATTGCCCGAAGAAGAGACCGCAACTTTATAAAAATCGGGATATGAAAGAATTGCAGCCGCTGACATAAATCCTCCCCCTGAATGGCCATAAACTCCAACCCGGTTAATATCAATAAATTTGTACCGGTCGGCAAGCTGTTCAATACCATACTTATCATCGGCCAGAGGGTAATCTCTCAGATCACTATATCCATAAGTATGATAATAATTGTTTCTCATAGGGCTTCCCCCCCTGTGTCCGAAATTTACGACAATAAAACCAAGTTGGGCAAGTGCTACATTTTTACCGCCTGAAACTGTGAAGGCGTACTGAACAGATTCTGTCTGTGGCCCCGGGTATACATAAGAAATGATTGGATATTTCTTTGTTGAGTCAAAATCAAAAGGTTTGTACATAACGCCATAGAGGTCAGTTACCCCATCCTTCGCTTTTACTACAATTGTTTCGGGCATCTTCCATCCACACTTAAAGAGTTGGGATAGATCGGCCTTTTCAAGTTTCAGAATAATATTACCGTTATTATCGCGTAATACTGATTCCGGAATTTTATCTACCGTAGAATAAGTATCAACAAAATATTTGTCAGATCCTGACATGTTGAAAGAATGGGTTGCCGGCTCTTTTGTAAGAAGAGTCATCTCTCCCTTATCAATCGAAGCTTTATATTTCATACTATAATAAGGATGAACTCCTTCTTCCTTCCCGAAAGCTTCAAAATAGATTATTCTTCCGAGAGTATCGATCTGTTCTATCTTACCGGTTACAAAGTATCCGTTAGTAATCTGGTTTTTCAGTTTTCCCGTTCCGTCATAGTGATAAAGCTGTCCCCAGCCTGACCTCTCTGACCACCAAATAAGATCATTCCCCTCATTCAGAACTGATAATCTTGAATATTCATTATTGAAATAGGGGTAGCTTTCTTCACTGAACAGAACCGAAACTTCTCCGGTTTCGGTGTTTACCAGGCACACATCGAGATTTTTCAGCAGCCTGTCCTTACGTATAAAAATCAATTTACCGTCATTTTTCTGAGAAGCCCATACAATGTTTATTGTCTGATCTTTCCATTTCTTAATATCAACATCAATCCGTCCCTTTTTTGCAGCATCAAAGATAATAAGTTCAGACTGTGGAACATACTGATCTCCAGGCATGGAATATTTATATGTTTCCAACTTTGGGCGCGGTTGAGCAAGAACGTCGACCAAATAAAGATCCTTCACTTTTCTCTCATCTATTCTCTCAACATAAAACTTTTTAGAATTTTGGAACCATACAGCTCTTGATTTAATTTTTTTGTTTTGGCACGTGTCTTCTTCATTGTCAGCATAATTATGAAAACACACTCCATCAGTAGTCATTTGTATTTCACTGCTGTCTTTATCGTTAGTTTTCATCAGATAAAGATTATTGTTTTTACAATAAACTATCATTGAGCTATCTGGTGAATAGGTAGCCCAACCTGGCCTGATTTCTTCATCAGAAGGATGATCATAAATTTTAAGTTTCTGTGCAGGTATATCAAAGATAAATTGAATAGAATCGACTTTAAATGTAACTCTGGATGTGCTCTTATGTAAAAACTTCAGATTATTAATAGGCAAATCCAGATCGTTATATGGATGCAGTGTCAGTTTACGTAACTCTGCTGCCATAAACTTACTGTCAAACATTAACTTTTTTGATTTTGCCGATGCATCTACTATATAGAAGTTTTTACCTGCTGATGTTTTATAAGAATACCAAAAGACATCAGAACCCGCAATCCAGTGTGCATTTACGCTCAGATCACCATATTTTGGGGTGAGATTATCGTCACGAAATTTCTCGGCTGCCTTAAAATCTGCTTTTTGAGCATTAACAAAAACCGAAAATAAAATAAATATAATAACACATGCGGGTTTTTTTAGCTTTAATACCCGATAATAAATAATAGTATATGAGTGATATAACATAATTTAGTAATGGGGTGAAACATGATTAGTCACGTCTGAAACAGCAACTAATTTGGATTTTTTATTAACGAATAAGAACTCGTCTTATAAGATCGTTATTTAAACGCAGGAAAATATTTATTATTACATCACACTATAATTTTTAAAATTTTACATTTGCGAAACCTAAGCCTACGCACAAAAAATTATAATGAAAAGACTTCTTCATGTCCTGTTGTTTTTAATCACATTTGCCCAGATACTTAATTCGCAGACTTTTCTCAGTCAGGGTAAACCATTTGTGGAGATCTTTACGGATTTTCATTACAATCTTGACGATACTTCAAAAACAACCGGATTTGGATTGGACCGGGTTTATCTGGGATATAATTATACTCCGGCTGGCAATTTTTCTGCGATGATAATTATAAATTTAGGCAACCCTGACGATCTTGCAGCCGGGTCTGTTCCAAAAAGATATGCCTATTTCAGGGAAGCTTCCATTAAGTACACAAAGGATAGGCTTACATTGAATTTTGGTATGGTAAATACACGATTCGAGGATTATCAGCAAGGATTCTGGGGAAAAAGATACCTGGGGCCTGAATATCAGGCGATATATGGTTATTGCCCTGTTGCTGACCTGGGCGTTGTGATTGATTATCAGCTTAATGATTTTGTCAGGGTGAATTTTTCATTGCTTAATGGCGAAGGATATACCAATGTTCAGGCAGACAACAGTATAAAAACAGGTGTCGGGATAATAATCAATACACCCTTCAATACAGTATTTAAGCTTTATAGTGATATTATGAAACCGGGTGGGGTGTGGCAATCCACAATGGTGGCATTTGCCGGATTTAAAAATGATAAATTCAGTTTTGGAGCTGAAGCAAGTTACAAAACCAATCTTGATTTATTATCCGGACATAATGTATATGGTATATCGGGTACCGGATCTATCTTTCTGAATGAAAAGTCCGAGGTTTTTGGAAGATATGATTATGCTTCCTCGGCAGTGATGCCTGGCGAAGATTTCCGCTGGGATTATACAAAAGATGAAACATATTTTATAGCTGGTTTTCAGTACATTTTAAGTGATAATCTTAAAATGGCCCTGAATTACCGCAGAACCAATCCTTACGAATCGGGGAAACAAACAACCAATGCAATATACTTAAATGCTGCTTTCAGATTTTAAGAGCCATAGTTGATTCCCGCCCTGCAGTGAGCGCTTTTAAGTTAGCTTCAACAATAGGATCACCCTTCCTGGCAAAGAGTTTTTTTACAGCATTTTCAAGACTAATGAATGGCATTTCAATAAATGGAGAGGCAGCCCCCAGGATAACAATGTTGCCCGACCGGGCTGATCCGGAAGCTTTAGCGATACCATCTGCATCAATTATTATATGATTTTTTATTAGTTTTATCTCATTCAGGATTTCAGCCAAAGGAGGATAGTCGGGAATATTATTAAAAGGATTCGAATTAGTAACAAGCCAGCCCTGCTCAGCAAGCCATGGAAGATATCTCAATGATTCCATTGGTTCAACTGATATTATCAGATCAGCTTTTCCATAAGGAATCAGATCTGATAAAACGGGTTTGTCCGAAATGCGCAGGTGGGACTGGACATCACCACCGCGTTGACTCATACCATGAACTTCTGATTGTTTCAGATAAAGATCATTTGAAAGAGCTGCTAATCCTATTACAGCCGCAATCGATAATATTCCCTGTCCTCCTACTCCCGATAATATAATATCACATTTCATTTCAATAGTATTTTTTAATCAAGTCGTGGTAGCGACGTTGCATGTAAAGTCTCTGCAATAAGTTTTATTCTTCTGATTTTCTTCTTCTGGCTGCTGTCTGGATGCATTCCCGTGAAGCTATAATCACTGAAACCCCCTTATATTCAAACTCCTCTTTCATAATCCGAACATTTTCGTCATGATTTTTACGCAAAGGGATTATCATCCTTAAGTGTTCACTTTTGACTCCAATACCTTCACATATCTTTTCAAGTCTTCCTGTCGCCTGTGATTTCTGCCCCCCTGTCATCCCGGTTGTTGAATTATCAGATATAATTATGGTGACAGGTGAATTCTTCACAACTGCATCGAGTAACCCTGTCATACCCGAATGAGTAAAAGTTGAATCACCGATTACCGCTACAGAGGGGAACAAACCAGCATCAGCTGCTCCGATTGCCATTGTTACGCTGGCACCCATATCAACGCACGAATTAATTGAATTATACGGAGGCAGCGCAGCAAGAGTATAACAACCGATATCCGAAAAAACATGACCTGACCCGCTTGGCTTAATTGCCTCATTAAGAGAATTGAACATATCGCCATGTCCGCATCCGTTGCAAAATGATGGTGGCCTCATTCGCACAAGGGAAGGGATATCCTTTCCATAACTTACTGGCAATCCGATTGCTTTTGCAACGATTGCCGGATTCAGTTCACCATCGCGGGGCACTGTTCCGTCAAGTCTGCCATAGATCTTTATACCTTCGTCAAGAAATCCTCTCAATGCTTCTTCAATGACGGGGGCTCCCTCTTCCAGTATAAGTATCTCTTTGCATCTTCCTGTTATGTCTTTAATAAGATCTTTTGGAAACGGATATGCCGAAATCTTAAGCACAGGATAATCGGAGAGAATTTCACTTGTGTTTTCAAGGAGATAGTTGTACGCGATTCCACATGTAATTATACCAAGATTTCTGTTCGTCCCGTCCTTAAAATAATTATACTTTGATATTCTGTTTTCGTATCTTAATAATTCATATGTTGATAACAATATTTTATATTTTTTTCGTGCAATAGCGGGCAGCAATACAAACTGAAGCGGGTCTGTTGGGATAGAAAGTTTTTTTTGAGGGAGTATTTCCTTTGTATTCACACTTGCTCTGGAATGAGCAAGACGGGTTGTTATTCTGAAAAGCACAGGAACTTTGTATTTTTCTGATACATCAAATGCATCAAAGACCATATCATAAGCTTCCTGCTGATTTGACGGCTCAAAACATGGGACAAATGCAAATTTCCCATAAAACCTTGAATCCTGTTCATTTTGTGAAGAATGCATTGAAGGATCATCTGCAGAAACAACAATAAGTCCACCGTTGACCCCTGTAATTGCCGAATTAATGAAACCATCAGCAGCCACATTCAGACCAACATGTTTCATTGCAACCATTGCCCTCTTCCCGGCATAAGACATACCAAGAGCGGTCTCAATTGCAGTTTTCTCGTTTGAGGACCATTCCTTTTTAACATTTTGTGCTTTACTCTGATCAGATGATTGAATATATTCCATTATCTCGGTCGACGGAGTTCCCGGATATGCATACATTCCACTTAATCCGGCATCAAGAGCTGCCTGTGCAATCGCTTCATCACCAAGCAATAAAAGTTTTTTCATATAAATTAATTAACTTTTGAATTTTTTCACGCAAACTGATTGTCTATTATTAAATAAAATGAGTATCAGGAATCATGCATATACCCTCATTGATTTTCTTCGTTTACCCCGACCCCAAGGGGAGCGAAGAACCGACGACACGAAGTGGAGGAGCTCGACGAAGTCAAAATCAATTTACTCCCCTTGGGGCTGGGGTAAATAAATTGATTTTCAAGCATTTTTGGTTTTTGTATGTATCATTACAGATAGTTATATTAAATAAAGAAAGAGTGATCAGAATTACCTCCTGCAAATATTGAAATATTTTGCAGATTAAAATATGAGATTTATCGTCACAGTAGCAATATATAAGTTAAGATTTTATCTGACGCAAAGGTATGCAAACGTTCTGTAAAGTATTCTTTTCTCAATACGGTAGGTTACTGTGAATATTACAAGTTAAAAAATAGTTAAATGTTTATATCAATACACTCAATATTGTTTATTTTGCACCGCTAAATATTTTATAAGGATTCAATTGAACAGATTTTATTATACGGCTATACTTTTTATACTTTCAGTGTCGGCATGTTTAGGACAGACAATTGACGATATAAAATATGTTCAGGTAAACGGAATGATTATGGACGAGTCATACAGACCTGTCCCGGGAGTAGCGGTTGTTTCCAAAAAGCTAAAAAAAGGAACTCTCAGTGAGAGATCAGGAATCTATTCAATTACAAGTACACCCGGGGATACCATTTTCTTTCGGGCCTTAGGTTTTAAAAGATATCATACTGTAATACCGGAAAATTACACTGAAAAACATTGCGAAGTTGATATAGTATTGGCAATAGATACTATCCAGATCAAAGAAGTAAGTATTATGCCATGGAAAAACTATAGTGATTTCATAAAAGACATAACAAAACCCCGACCAGTTGATCCGATAATTGAAAATATGAATGATAACATAGCTTCAATTTACGTGGCAATTGCAAATCAAAACAGCTATGATGTAAGAGTCTCACCTGAAGCCGGATACAGGTATGCTATGGAGCAGACATTCGGAGCGATGGCCACCAGGGGACAATATCCGATCAACAACCTGCTGAATCCTTTTGCGTGGTCAAAATTTATAAAAGGGATAAAGAACGGTTTGTTTAAGAATCAGAAGTTCACAAGACCTGAGAATGCCAAGGTGAGAAAGAAGATTAAGAAGGCGAAAAATAATTAACTAATTCTTACCTCATCCCCCTTTCCCCCTTCTCCTTCAGGAGAAGGGGATAATAATTTAGATATCATAAATGAGGGATCTCCTTCTTATTGCCGGAATATAATAAAATAAATGTGATGTAAGATTAGCCTTAAGGAGAGGGGTTGGGGTGAGGTAAGGAGATTAAAAAGCATGATTATCCAGCGAATTTCTATAAACGAATTCACTTATTGATTTTCTTGGTCGCCGGTTTTCATCTCTTTTGAGAAGCTCGGGAGACAATGAAGAGCCATCGCCAGGATAACCGAGTGCCATCATTGCCACAGGTTCAATATCATCGCCCAATTTAAAATATTCTTTTACTTTTTGGACGGAATAGCCTCCCATCTGATGAACATATACATCCAGCGCCAATCCCTGTAGCAAGAGATTGGTCACAGCCATACCAGTATCGTGCCAAAAGCTGGCTGCAAATCTGCACAAAGGACTCATCCATTAAATGAATAATTAAATGTTTTAATAACATATCAAAAGTAATAATTTATAATTTCGCATGGTATGAGAAAGATTGATGGCAAACTGACAGGGATCCTTGGTACATTAATAATTCACCTGATTGCAGGTATAATATTCATATCACTGCAATTGAGATCTTTAGAAAAGAAAATGACCACAAACTATGAGGTTGAACTTGCCCCGGAACAATTAACTACCCCAAAAGCAGTAAAACCAGCCGAAAATTCTCCAACCACAGTTGAAAAAGTTCTCAAGGGGGATGAAGAAATGCTGAATATTGCAAGGAATCTTGCGAATAAGCCCTCAGAAAAAATAAATCCTAAAGACTATATCGATAAAGTGAAGGAGGAGCTGATAAAGAGCGGGAAACTTAGCGCTGATAATTTTATTGATGAACAAAAGAAATCAAAGCAGACTGAAGGGACCGAAAACATTTCTTCTCAAAAGGATTCTGTAGTTAAGGATGTGAAGATTAAAGCAGGTAATTCACAGGAGATGGCTGCAAACTATAAAGGCCCCACAAGGATCTATTATGATCTCTTAGGCAGAAACCATCTCTATCTGCCAATACCGATATACAAATGCGAAGGATCAGGCAATGTAGTACTTTCTATTGAAGTCGATCAGAATGGGAACGTTCAGAAAGCGCAGGTTGTTGAGAGAGAAAGTACAGTCTCTGATCCATGCCTGATTGAAACAGCAATAAATACTGCGCTTGTTTCCAGGTTTAATCCTGATGCAAACTCACCCAAAATTGAGATGGGAACGATTACATATCAGTTTGTTGCGCAATAAACGGAGCAAAGGCGGCCATGGGGCATAGCGCACCGTTTCAGAACAACAGATTCTCCGTTGGATAATCATACGGTTTGATCAGTTCCGGCGTATTCAGATCAGCCGACCTGGAACTTATTAGCCGGCTAATGGTATGAGCATGAAGAAATCCCGAAGGGCATGGAGCTAAAAGGCTGAGAGCATCAGTATGTGAAATGGACAGATCTGTCCATCTCATTTCAGCAGTTTTATCGAGTATTGCGGGCATGCGTTTTCCCGAATTATGAATTGCTGCCATCATCTCATTTGCTTCGGTTGTGATTATTGAGAAAGTGCTCAAAACCTCACCTGTAGTACTTTCTACCCAGTCATCATAAATGCCGGCAAACGATAATATTTCATTTTCAGCATTATAGACATACCATGGTATTTTATCATTTCCTACGTGCTGCCATTCGAAAAAACCCTTAACAGGAATAATACATCTTTTTGTCTGGAAAGCAGAGGAAAATGATGGCTTTTTTTCAAGGCTTTCAGCTCTCGCATTGAAAGTCTTGTACCGGATTATATTTGCCTGTTCGCTATTTGAGGTGAACGACGGTATCAGACCCCATTTCAATAATCTTATTCTGGATGTGTCTCCTGAACATACAACAGGCATTGAGGGAAGTGCAAAGGCATGATAATAATAACTTGGTCTGTAACTATCAGAATCAATCAATGTCGCTCCGTAGCGGTTTTCCAGCTCTTCTTTGATAAGGTTCACATTTACAGTGAAACACATTAATAATTCTTTGTAAGGTCAGTTAAAGTAGTCTTCAGAGGTACTGGAAGGGAATAGTTAAAAAGGTCATTATCGGGCCAGGGATTTATTTTTGAGATTGCCTTATTCATCATATTGCTTATATAAGAATAGATTTCAGGCCCATTCCAGGCGCTTGAATTAAACAGGACAACCCACGATAATCCATCAGATTGACGTTTCATCATCCCGGCGCTTCCGGGGAATGAACCTGTTCTCCACCATGTTCCATCAAGAACTGTTGCCTTCCATCCTACCGGAGCAAATCCATTGTTATTGTCAGTCATGAAATTTATGCTTTGCCGGCTGAGAATATCGGGACGGGTACTAAATCCGTCAACAGCAAGCAATAATCTCATCAGATCGGGGGCAGTTGCTACCCAGGCTCCTGCTCCTCCAAGCGCTTTTATATCGTTTCCTCCATTACTAGGTTCTACCATTTCACCTGTCCCATAAATAGAAGGTTTAAGAGCCACGTCTGAAGGTTCATAATAAGTAACCTCAATAGGAGTCTTTTCGGAAGGCATATTCCCTGCAATTTTCATATCATAAATACCGAGAGGTTCAAAAATTGTTTTCCTGCAAAACTCCTCATATGGCATACCCGATACTTTTTCCACTACCAATCCCAGGATACTGTAACCAAGATTCGAATAGGCTCGTGCAGTACCTGGTGTATAGTTAAGTCTTCTGCCCAGAGCAAATTTCACAATAGTTTTAGTATCAACAGGAGGTTTAACACCCATCTTTTCTGCAATTACAATTGGCATAAACATCTGGTCTCCATATCTTTGAGTCCATCCTCCTTCATGGCTTAGCAACTCTGCAACAGTAATATTGTAAACTCTTTTGTCTTTAGGTTCACCATAAAATGAATCATTTAGAATCCCTCTGGGTCCAAAAACAGTGTCATTTAATGATAAACGTCCATTTTCCTGGAGCTTCATTATAGCAGTAGCTGTGACCAGTTTTGAAATGCTGGCTATTCTGAACTGGCTATAGGGTTCTGTCTCTGTTTTTAACGCTGTATCGGCATATCCGAATCCCTGTGCAAAAATGAGCTTGCCGTCTTTTGCAATTGCTATAGAAGCTCCGGCAATCGACCATCTCCTTCGGAAAGAATTCACGACTTTTTCTATTCCGTTAAACTCGTTCCCGGAGGAGATCTTATTTGTCAGCCTTACATTATTAGGTACCAGCTTATCAACAAGAATATACGTATTTTCCCTGGCCCCCGGCCCCTGATTAAAACTTACCAATAAAAATAGCAGGGTTACAAATAATATCTTGCTTATCCGACTCACGCTCCTTTCATTTTTCACAAGACAAAAATAAAAACTATTCCTTTTCATTAATCAGGATTTTATTAAAATTTGCTATTTTGGGTAATGTTTTTGACAAACTAAATAATATTATTGATTATATAACTAAAATTATCATTTTAAATTATGTGCTTCAAGACTTTGGCATGTCTTTTGGAACTGAGTCAGATAATTTCTTTTTAGAAAACATTAATATTCTCTAAAATATTTTACCTGAAAAGACTCAAAAAATTAACTTTGTGATCTATGCTGTCTACCCGACTACAATATATTAGGATTTTGTTTACAGTTGTGTTGCTTTTAGTATCTCTGAATTTATTTGCCCAGCGTTCGCCAAATGATTCAATTACTTATGATACAACCGATTATATTCCTGCGATTTATGATGGAGCTCTTGATTATAACCTGATGATTGCAGCATCGCACGGGTATACCGGGGAAATTAACAGGCTGATAATGAAAGGGGCCGACATCCTGGCTGAAACACAACAGGGTGTAACACCTCTCATTTTTGCCGTTTCAAATAATCATGCCGAAGCCACAAAATTGCTTCTTGACTATGGATCAGATCCGGATAAAATGACCATACAGGGCGACATGCCCTTGTTTATCGCAGTAAAAAATCAGAATGCAGAAATTGCGGAGGCCCTGATAAGAGCTGGAGCTGAGGTTGACACTACCGACAAATATAAAGCAACACCTCTTCATTATGCTTCAGTTTATGATTATTTTCAATTGGCTGACATGCTGCTTTATTATGGTGCCTCCGTAAATAAGAAGACTATTGAGGGGACTACGCCGCTTCTGGCTTCAGTATGGGCTGGAAATGCCGATGTTGCCGATCTGTTGATCCAAAATGGTGCAGACATTGAGGCCAAAGATAATGAAGGATTCACTCCTTTTCTTATGGCAGCACTAAACGGAGACACCCTGATTATGAATCTGCTGATTAAAAAAGGCGCGAATATATATGCTTTAAACAATTTAAACCAGAACGCTCTCTCATTATCGATTATCTCAGATAATATCGAAGCAACAAAATTTCTTCTGAGAAATGGAAACAAATGGGTCACACCTGGAGGACGAGCTGTTAGTCCATATGTTGCAGCCTCAAAATATCAACGAAAAGATATAATTCCTATCCTTCAGGAAAATAAGATACCCGGGAAGGTAAAATATGCAATAGATCAGGTAGATATAATGGTCTCTACCAGATTTTTCATACATGATATTTATACGGGATTATGTTTTTCTTTTAAGGAACCCTTTCTTAGTACAGGCGTAATATTAGGATATGATACCAAATTATGGTATACAAGGGTTTTGGATAAACAAGCGGAGCACCAGTACTATCAATATATGGATAAGGGATCGGTTGTTTATGGAGGATTATTTAAAAATTTTGCGATAACCAATAATCCGTTCAGAGGTAATTTTGAATTATCAACATCACTTTCTGCAGGATATCGCTTTGGTGACCAGCTAAAAGGAACCCTTTACTCTCCTCCAAATAAGTTCATGATAATACCGGAAGTCTCTGTCTTATGGGCATTGAAGGATCTATCACTCTCGCTTGGTGCCGATTATATGAATACCGGTTTCTATCACACAGGTCCAATATGGTTGAGATTTGGTGTTTCATATAATCTGTATTTTGACAAAGTCAGACCAAAAAGAAAAATTCTGAAATGGTATTAATCAGTACTATGAGAAAACTTATTAAAATATTCCTGTTGATTACATCAATTATCCTCTTCTCTTGCGAGGATCAGGGATTGATTGTAAAATGTCCTGATTGCTTAACAGATGAACCTAAGCAAACAGATCTTAATGTCAATCTTGACTTGGAAACGTCTGGAACACCGGTATTAATAAAGGTATATGAAGGCAACCTTGAGGATAGTGTATTATATAGTTCTGTAAGTGTACGATCGACTTCCACTACAATTTCTGTTACGATAAATAAAAAATATACAGTAACAGCAACCTATCATATAGGCGATAATTACTACACTGCTGTTGATTCCGCCACGCCACAGGTCAGATATGAAAAAGATCTTTGCGACAATCCATGCTATTTTGTTTATGACAGGACAATTGATCTGAGGTTGAAATATACTTAATAAGGCAAAAGGCAAAAGTAGTAAGATGAGACTTGGAATTATGGTCTGTATCATAGCAGAACCCTTCGAAGCAAATCGAACAGTACTCTATCATAAGTACTAATTCAAGGGTAGATTGGGACGTTTTTTCATAATTCTTTTTTTAAATACACTTTTTTCTTTCACAAGTCACCCTAATTATTTTATTTTTGAAGGTTAATTATAACGTATAGATATGAAAAAAATCTGGTCATTGTTTGTTCTTTTAATCTTTTTGATGTCGTGCACCCAGAATAATAACAAGGCATTGCAGGGTAAATATATAGCACCTAAGATCAAACGGCAAATTATGGATATTGCAACCACATATATCACAAACAAATCAAATAACAATGATAAAACGTTTGATAAAGGAGGTATCCTTAATATTGTAAATGGTCAGATAAAGTACGTAATAGATCCTTCAAAAATAACTATCGGCCTTATCGACAGCGATGCTGTAGAGGATGCTACCATAACTATACCTTCATATAACGGGCAATATCTTGTGACATCAGAACTACTGATAGTTATTAAATCTGACAATAAATTTAAAATAACCAAGGTTCTGGAAGGTGACATGAAGGTATTGAAAATAGATGACAGGATAATTTATGTTGAAATTCCAAAACTTGCACCTGACTCTCCAAATTACAACTGTGCTATTTGCAGAGAGGTAGTCAAATACAGGTACATAAATGGAGATCTTATAAAAACGGAATAGGAAATCAAAGAATTAGTCTAGGACTTTAACCGATATAAATTATTCAAACCTCAACATTAAAATTTTTGAAATCAGATTACAAACATGATCGATTTTTGTTTTTCTAACTTTTTATTTAAAAATACATTATGAAATTTAAACACATAAATTTAATTACAGCAATAATTATGTTTGGTATTACCATATCCGCATATCCTCAAAAAAACACGGAGGTTTCCGGTATCGTTACCACGTTAAATAAATATCCATTAAATCATGTTCTTATAAAATCCTTAAATACAGGCGCTAGCGGACACTCAGATTCTCTGGGACATTTTTTTATTAAAAGTACTGATAAAGATGTCATATTATTTTCAGCTTCAGGGTTTTATTCAAAAAAGGTTAAAATCAAGAGATTGCAAAATATTTCAGTTGATATGACATTTATTAATACGGAAGCAGGTTTTAATGATGCAGTAAACAATAAGCATATTTCAGAAGATGATTTGAAAGAGGCAATTAAAGCAGGGATGACAAGAGGAGCGAAAGATTACTCAAAATATAAAACTATTTTTGATGTTATTAATAGTGAAGTATTTGCCGTCAAAGTTGATGGGACTTCTGTTACGACAAGAAGAGTTCAGTCCTTTTCTCTCTCTACTAAAGTATTATTTGTTGTTGATGATATGGTTGTTGCAGATATCTCTACCATATTGCCTTCTGAGATACAATCAATTGAGTTCATTGATGGAGTAAATGCCTCAATATATGGCTCAAGCGGAGCAAACGGGGTTCTTAAAATCACATTAAAAGGTCATCAATAATATTTCCCTATTTCCTGTTTCTTAAAAAATTCATCTCCATTAGGTTATCCATCCTAACCTTGTGATTGCTGATCAATCATTCGTGTTGTAATAAATTAGTATTAGCAATCCACTGGCATAGCCAAATCATCCTTGTGACTACTGATCAATCACTCTATCTGACAAGTAGAATTATTAAGATGCACTGAATGAAGTCATGAAGGATTCATTATATATGAGTCATCCGGTAATCTGTCCACTTATACTAAAATAAGAAATCCTGCAACTTTTCAATCTCTATTCCTGAAATCAGAATGGATGGATTACAAAAAAAATGAGGCTGACAAATGCCAGCCTCATTATTGATTATAAATATTTTATTAGAAACCTGTGTTCTGTGTAAGAACACCTGGTTCAAGTTGAACCTGAACCGAAGGAATTGGCCAGTACTCATTCCTACCGGCTGTAAAACTTGCTGGTGCTACACCACCAAATAATGATCTGAAAGCTCTATCCTGAACAAGGTAAGCATTAATGGTAGTTGCAGCTATACCCCAACGTACAAGGTCGAAGTGGCGGTAACCTTCCATTGCAAATTCAAGTCTCATTTCTGTACGGATAGCATTACGTGCATAATCCAGACTAGCAAAGTTGGGATAAGTACCTATAAGATAATTTGCTGCAGGTACAGTATTATCAACTTTCAGCCCTGTTTGGGATGGAAGAACAAATGTACGGCATCTGCCCATGAGTACCTGATTTCCAGCCCTTGTGCGGATCTGGTTAACAAGTGTTGTTGCCATAGCCAAATCGCCTGTTTCAGCAGCAACTTCAGCTCTCCATAACAAAATATGACCATAAGTGATTATTCTGTAGTTGTTGGAGTTTACACCTGTTGCCCAACCTGTTGTGGTTGATAAAGCGCCTTTATCTTTTTTAAGAAACATGTTTTTCTTGTTCAGATAAGGTCCAGCGTTTGCCTGGTCGCGGATCCATACTGAACCACGCATAATTCCCCAATCAAGGTATGGCACCCCACGACGTCCAACTGTAAAGTCTAACCTTGGGTCAACAGGGGTAACTGTATCCTGAACAAAACTTGCAGTAGATAAAATCCCCATATCGTTTTTAAAATTCGGAGGTGTTCCTGTTGTAACAGCAATTGGAAGACCTGCAGCGTCAACCTGGAATGCATTCACCAGGTTTTGTGTTGGTTGGTGGAATCCGCAGCATGTACCTGTTCCGTCTATATCAACAGGGAAGTTAAGAGCGTCGCCCCAACCAGCATTTGGTGAACCATCTGCTCCATCGTTTACACTGTATTGGATTTCGAACACTGATTCTGCGTTATTCCTTTTTGCTGCCAAAAAATTGTCAACAAAATTAGGCATAAGAGTGTATTTTCCGCTTGCGATGATATCATCCAATAGATGGTTTAGCTGCGCTCCATTTTTGCTGGAACATATAAACTTCTGCCAGAAGAGCTTCAGCAGCATATTTGGTTGGACGACCTACATCACTTTGCGATGTCGGCAGATTAGCAACAGAATACACCAGGTCAGCTTCCATCAAAGGCCATGCATCAATATTGTTAGGCACTTTTATTGGATCATCCGTTTCTATAATGTAAGGAATATTATTGTATACCTTTTTAAGCTGAAAGTGAATAAAGGCCCTGATAAATAATGCCTGTGCCTTAATTCAGCAATAGTTGCATCAGGAAGAGCAGGAGTTACTTTTGCCAATTCTTTTAAAACAGCATTTGCACGGGCAACGCCGTCATATCTGAATCTCCAGCTATCAGCTACATATCCGTTAGTTGCATCCACTGAGTAGTTTTCAATAGGTACAATTGTCGACTGGTCAGTAATATCCGATCCTTTTGTTGCATCATCTGAGGCAACATCACCCCAAACCCAGTTTGTAACAGATGCAGCCCAACCAGCGCCGTCCTGACCGTTGATTTGGCCATCAATTGCAGCATAAGCGCCTATCAGAAGAGAATTCACACCCTTTTCATTAGCAAGGATAGCATCATTTGCCGTCCCTGTAGGAAGAGTATCGAGATAACTTTTCTTACATGCATAAAACACTGTCATTAACGATGCAACAATCAGTGTTATAAATATTGCTTTTCTTTTCATATTTATTTTTTTTTTAATAGTTTCTTCACATCAAATTATCTACAAATCGAGTTTTAATCCAAACACAATCTGACGTGCAGTTGGCCACTGGCCGGCATCTATACCAAGATTCACTCCTGAACTATTGACTTCAGGATCCAATCCTGTGTATTTAGTGAAAGTAACAAGGTTTGAAGCTTGTACGTAGACCTACTAGACTGGTTATTGAAATTTTATTCAACAGTTCTTTTGGCAGAGTATAGCTTAACTGAAGAGTTTTCAATCTAAGGTAAGAGCCGTCCTGAAGAAATGCTGTAGATGGATACTGGCTGATATTATTAAGGTCAGCGATTGGTAAAGTAGCATCTGCATTGTTCTTAAGATAAGGACTGCCCCATGTTTCTGTCAAACGAGCAATTGAACGGTTTCCGGTAAACATTGGATAATCGGTCCACCTGCTTACATAGTTAGCAATTTTGTTGCCATAACTTGTGTACCAGAATGCGCTAAGATTGAATGCTTTATAACTAATACTCATATTCAGACCACCGGTAAACTTAGGATGTGGACTTCCGATGTAAGTACGATCGTTATCATCAACTTTACCATCGTTATTTACATCACGGAATTTGAAGTGACCAACAGTATTGTAAGTGCCTCCATATTCAGGTGCATAAGCGGATGCTTCTTCCTGAGTCTGGAAAATACCGTCAACTATCAGACCATAAAACTCAGGGAATGCTGTTCCGATAGTTGCACGGGTATAAGTCATCTGCCTGTAATCGCCACCATTGATGAATTCTGCAGATTGTTAGAAATCTTAACAATTTTGTTCTTATAATGAGACAATGTAAGTCCCAGATCATAAGTAAGATCGCCGTTTAAAGCACTATTTCTGTAGTCAAGGTTCAAATCAAACCCTTTGTTGTTCATGTCACCGATATTTACCTGTGGTGCTGTGGCTTCTCCAACAACGTTAGGTATGGAAACCTGGAATAACATATCTGTTGTTTTTCTTTGCCATATATCAAAAGATCCACTTAAGGGTATTGTTCAAAACAGAAAAATCAAGACCTAAGTTCATTGTACTTGTTGTTTCCCATTTTGCATCAGGATTACCGAGAGCTGAATTATAAAATCCGGATATTGATGAAGTAGGAGCACCGGTAATGCTATAGGATGAGGTAGTTGAATTGGATGAGTAAGTACTGAATCCGTTGTAAGCTCCGATATTATCATTTCCCGAAACACCATAGCCACCACGTAATTTGAGATCATTTACTACACCTTTAACTCCGGACATAAAGTTCTCCTGTGAAAGTCTCCATCCTACTGAAACAGCAGGGAAATTAGCATAGCGGTTGTTTGCACCAAATACTGAAGAACCATCACGACGTAAAGTAGCTTCAATCAAGTATTTACCCATGTAATCATAGTTCAACCTGCCGAAATATGAGAATTTTGTTGAGTAATTACCGTTACCTGAGTTATTCTTGTCAGCTTCACCAGCATCGAGATACATGTAATTTACATCACTTGAGAAGAAAGTTGAACGAGATCCCATCAGGTAATAATAGGTACTTGATATAGCTTCGGTACCAGCCAGGAAATTAAGGTTATGGTCTCCGAATGATCTTGTAAAGTTAAGAGTGTTAGCCCAGTTCCATTGAATAGTATAGTTGCTTGACATTGTCAGAATGTCAGTCGGTTTTGATTCCTGGAATTCAGGGTTCTGACGGAAAATATCTTTTGAATCATTATTACGATAGTCAAATCCAAAGAGCGATTTAACTGATAAACCTTTCATAAGAGTAATTTCTGCATAACCATTACCGATCCCTCTAAGGTCTTTGCTGAAGTCATCCTGGTCACGCATAAAGTTGTGCAGTGGGTTTTCACCGTTACCTGTACCGGTTGCTTTGGTACCTGCAAAATTACCCATAATATCATATACAGGGATGATAGGCTGCATACGATAAGCCTGAGAGATTATTGATCCTTCACTGATTATCGAGCGTTGTTGCCATTACGTTTTGAGAAAGTAACACCAAGTGATTCGCCTACTTTCAACCAGTTGGTTAGTTTTAGCGTCAGCATTTGAACGAATAGAATAACGATCAAATGAAGTGTATTTCAATAATACCGTCTTCTGTTGAGTAACCAATGTTAAAAGCATAAGTTCCTTTTTCACCGCCACCTGAAATAGCAATATTATAATCCTTCATAGGAGCTTGCTGTAAAATTGCTTTATACCAGTCTGTTCCTGTTTTGTTTGCCTGGGTAATATTGAAAAAACTAGCTCCGGGAGTATGATTATATAACGACGGGTCAGTTAAAGGATTACCATTCATTGCACCTGCAGGAACCACATAGTCAGGAATTACAGGCGATGCACCCGATCCATAAAGAATATTTGATGGAGCTACGCCCATATTTTTTGCTTCGAGCCATAGCATTTCCCCATACTGTTCTGTATTCAGGAGGTCGTACATTTTTGGAATCAGACCAACTACCATAACGTGCGGTTAATGAAACACTTGTTTTACCAGCAACACCATGTTTAGTTGTTATAATAATAACACCGTTAGCACCGCTGGCGCCATAAATAGCAGCAGAAGTAGCATCTTTCAAAACAGTCATTGATTCAATTTCGTCAGGGTTGATCTGCGAAGTTCCGTATCTTGTCTGAACTCCGTCAATAACAAATAACGGTCCGCTGTTGTTGATTGTACCTAATCCACGGATGTTGATAGTTGCATCACCACCTGGTACATGTGAGTTGATAATAGATACCCCTGAAGCTTTACCCTGCAGACGCTCAATTGGGTTAGCGGCCGTTCCCTGGGTCAATGCTTCAGAACTAACTGTAGAAACAGCACCTGTAAGAGATTTCTTTGCCTGGGTAGAATAACCCACAACAACAATCTCATCAAGCATTGCTGAGTTCGAAACAAGTACAACATCAATTACATTTGATGTTCCAATTGTAATCTGTTGAGTCACATAGCCAATAAAGGAAAACTCCATTACTTTCCCTGTAGCCGGTACCTTAAGTACATAGTTACCGTTCTGGTCAGTCATAATACCGACCGTAGTTCCCTGAACCGTAACGTTTACACCAGGCAGAGGTCCCTCGCCTTCAGCAGTGACCTTCCCGGTAATGGTCCTTTCCTGAGCAAAAATAATGCTCGAAGAAAGCACCATGCTTAGAAAAAACAGCGCAATGCGCCGTACATTGTTAGAAATTTGCATAGTCAGTCGTTTTTTAAACATGTTAGTTAAAAGGGTTTATAATATAAAACAAGCATTAACGAATATTCCAACGATTGATGATAGGTTCACGGATAGCGAAGGTAGAAATAAAAACAACAATTGCAATATCAAATCATCAATTTTTATTAGCGGGCCTCAAAAAGATATCATTATTCAAAGTCAAAAGATTGTCTTTAAATATTATACATTGGCTTATAAAAATGTTAAAATATGTGTAATTTAGAATCATAATAAATAACGTTTATCAAAAATTAAACTGCTATATAATATAAGGTATATCCAACGATTGAAATATTGCCTATCTATAAATCTGAATTTTCTCTTTTGAACCCGTAATATAATTTAATATACTATTATAAAACACTTTTTTGAAGGTATTCCGGGTCTCCTATGCCAACTTAATTGGGATTACTTTTGACCGAAATGGTACAGCATGTCAGAACGAAGTTAATGAGTTCGGTTCCTCATTATATCCCGATAACTCGACATGGAATTACTTCTGCTACTTATGGCAATCTTCTGTAAACTACACATTGTCAGGTGAAAGCGTTTTTTAAGAATATAGACTTGGCCTCTGGGGATCCCTCGCTGACGCCAGGGATGACAGTTTATTGGGGTCAAAAAGAGGAGGAAAGGTAGGCAATTTTAGCGAAGGCGCCAGACTGCCGCGTCAGCCACCTCTCATACTGGCCTCTCCCTAAAATTAGCCAAAGGGCTAATTTCTTAACGGTCGGTCCCCCCCTTGGGGGAAGGTTGGGAAGGGGGTAATAGACTTAAAGACAAATGGCACCTAGAAGGTAATCAGCGTTTTAGAATAAGTTGTCATTAGTAGCGTCAGCGAGGGATCTCCTTATCTTTATCAGGAACTATTGTGCTAATGCTCAATTGGCAATGACACGTATTCAGGGGTTATCGACATGCGATTAATAATTGTCATTCCCTGAAGCAAAGACTCACCTCATATTCATATTAAGAATAGCGAAAATGAAATGATCTCTCATTCTGAAATCACTATCTGATAGCCCCCATTTAATTAATAATGTATATTTGCGTTCAGATGGAGCCAGCTAAGGCTATACTCTTTGCAACTATATAATATAAGGTATCAATGAAAATATTGATTGTTGAAGATGAACGTAAAGTCGCATCTTTCCTGAAAAAGGGACTGGAAGAGAATAATTATGAGACTGAAGTGGCTTATGATGGCTTATCTGGCGAAAAGCTTGCTCAGCAATACAAATATGACCTTTTTATACTCGACATCATCATCCCGGGGATAAATGGCCTGGAGCTATGCAAAAGAGTCAAGAAATTAAATCCAAATATTCCTGTATTGATGCTTACTGCTCTTGGCACTACCGATGATAAAATTATTGGATTTGATGCAGGGGCAAGCGATTACCTGGTAAAGCCTTTTGAATTCAGGGAACTTCTTGCAAGAGTAAAAGTCTTACTGAGAAAAACGGATCCGCAGCCTGAAATCACAAACATTCTGACAGTAGATGACCTTGACCTTGATCTTGAAAAAAAAGTCGCACGAAGAGGCAGTACATATATTGATCTGACTGCCAAGGAGTTCTCTCTGCTTGAATATTTTATGCGAAATAGAGGTAGAGTTCTCTCGAGGATTGATATCGCAGAAAAAGTTTGGGATATTAAGTTTGATTTTGGTACAAATGTTGTCGATGTCTATGTCAACTTCCTTCGAAAAAAAATAGATAAAGGACACGATAAAAAGCTGATCCATACAAGGGTCGGGTTTGGTTACGTATTTGGAGATTTTTAGAATGCAGATAAGAACCAGATTAACATTGCAATTCCTCCTTCTGGGAGGAATAATTATGATAAGTGCATCCGCCGCAATCTATATTTTTTCTGCACGTTTCCGATTGGAAGATTTCAATAGCCGCCTACTCGACAAAGCAATTAACACAGCTAACGTGCTCTTTAGCACTGATCGGTTCAATGCAAGCAGAATTCTGAGAATGGAAAACGAAACTCCTGATTTCCTTCAGAATAAGAAAATTATCATTATTAATTTCAAAAATGATATTGTTTTCAGTTCAGATGATAAGAAGGAAATAGAGATAAGAAACTATGTCATCGAACACGCAAGACTGGGCAACATAATAACATATAAACAAGGTAAATTTAACGTTATTGCAACACTATTTTATACCAACTATGACCGTTTCGTAATTATTGCTGCCGCGACAGATGTTGTCGGATCATTACATCTTGAGAAACTAAGAGTTATACTGTTTATCGTATGTTTTGTAAGTCTTCTATTGTTTTTTATCGCCGGATGGTTTTATTCCGGAAGAGCTCTTAAACCTATTTCCGCTGTTGTAAAAAAAGTTGAAGATATCTCAATTACCAGTCTGAATTTAAGAGTGTTTGAGGGTAATGGGAAAGATGAATTAGGGAAACTCGCCAAAACATTCAATAACATGCTGGAACGTCTTGAGACTTCATTCAGTATGCAGAAAAATTTTATCGCCAATGCATCACATGAACTGAGAACACCTCTTACTTCAATAAACGGACAGCTTGAAGTGCTGATGATGAAAGAACGTTCAACAGAAGAATATAAAACTGCTCTCGGATCTGTGCTTGACGACATCAGGGCTCTTATTGATCTGTCAAACAGATTATTACTTATAGCCCGGACAAGTGCTGAAGGACCAGTAAACTTCAATAAAAAGATAAGGATAGATGAAATACTATGGCAAACACAGGAAGAAATCTCAAGGTTTAACAAAGGTTACCATATTAATATCTCAATAGATAATTCTCTTACTGATTGCGATCAGATGGTCGTTGTCGGAGACGAATATCTATTAAAAGTAGCAGTTTCAAATATTATTGATAATGCCTGCAAATACTCTGATGACCACACGGTTAATATCAGATTCCATCATATCGAAAAATTCATTGAAGTTGTTTTTGAAGATAAAGGTATAGGGATATCAAAAGACGATCTCCAGAAGGTCTTCGAGCCTTTTTACCGTGGAACAAATACAATTTCACTTCCTGGTACAGGCATAGGTCTTCCACTTGTCAATCAAATAATTAAAATTCATACCGGCATTGTTAGAATATCTTCACAGATAAATAAAGGTACTACTGTAACAGTCTTGCTGCCGACTGTGTAAACTTTAATTTCTTTTTAATCCTGTTTTAATCCGTGTTTAATAGCTATCACCTAACATTGTGAAGGTCCGAATTCTTATTATTTGCATAGTTAGAATTCGTTTTTTAAAACATGGTTTAGTTGTACAGTAATACTGACAGTTAAACAAGAAGTTAGGTTTACAAATTAAAGGGTTTACAGGTTCATTTAAAGAAAGATTAAAGAAGACAATCAGCTTCACTCTAATAGGTTCACTACTTATTGAAGCAATTGTCAGATTTTTTTTCTGATTTTGAATTAGTGAAAATTATTATATTTACGACCCTTGAACTTATTCTCTTGGTAATTATAAAGATAACCCTGACCATGTTTGTAAAAAATACTATGTCTTTCACCAAACCAATTAATCTAAAATGCCTCTCTTTACTTTTCATCGCCTTACTGGCTATTTCAGGCTGCCAGAATAATAACAATTCTCAGAAAGCAAAATTGAGCCCGCCTCCTCCGAATGGTGATTATTTTCAGGAGATCGGGAAAGAGATAGGTATTGATTTTGTTCACTCTATTGGCGACAAAGAACTATCGAACATTGTTGAATCAAGTGGCGCAGGTGCTGCTTTTCTCGATTATGATCAGGATGGTTTTATCGATTTGTACGTATGCAGCGGAACCTGGGTTAAAGGCCTGAGCAGTGGTGATAAACCAGAGATAATGCCTGAAAATCATCTCTATCATAATCGCGGAGATGGAACTTTTGAAGACGTGACAGAGAAAGCCGGTGTTGGCGGACCATGGTATAGCATGGGAGTAACCGTAGGTGATTACAATAATGACGGTTATCCTGATCTGTATGTAAGTAATTATGGAACAAATGTACTCTATAAAAATAACGGGAACGGGACATTTACAGACGTCACCAAACATGCAGGTGTAGGTGGAAAAGAAACTGATTTCAGTACCGGAGCCGTTTGGCTTGATTATGACAACGATGGTTTTCTTGATCTTTACGTTGGCAATTACCTTAATTTTGATCCTGATTACAAGTATTTTTATGCGCCTGACGGTTTCCCGGCACCATTAGCCTACGATGCCCAACCTGATATTCTTTATCATAACAACGGTGACGGCACTTTTACTGATGTCACTAATGCTATGGGAATCAAAGATCGTGATGGAAGAGCTATGGGTGTGGGTGCTGCTGACTACGATGACGATGGTTTTATGGATATTTATGTAGCCAATGACCATACTTTAAATTATCTCTGGCATAATGATGCTGGAAAGGGCTTCACTGACAGGGGGACTATGTCTGGTACAGCTTTCAGTCAGTCAGGGGAATCAACAGTGAGTATGTCGGTCGATTTTGCCGATTTCAATGGCGACGGGTTGCTCGACATGTTTGTTTCTGATGATAAATACTGTTCTCTTTTTGAGAATATCGGAAACGGCATTTTCAGCGACAAATCCTATCAGTCAAATATTGCCATGCCTGCAGGACAATTTGTAGGATGGTCATCATCTTTCATCGATTATAACAACGATGGTCTAATCGATATTTATAAAACTAACGGGGAACTGAAACATTTATATGGCCAGGAAGACCAGGTATTTGAGAATACCGGTGATGGAAAATTCAAGGACGTATCATGGGATCTTGGAAGTTATTTCAAGACAAAGCTTGTTGGACGCGGTGCATGCTTTGGCGATTATGATAATGATGGCGATATCGATGCATACATAGTGAATCTGAACGACCGCGGTGCATTCCTGAGAAATAACAAGGGAAATCTGAATAACTGGATATCGCTTAAACTAGTTGGAACCACAAGTAACAGGGATGGAATTGGTGCAAGAATTAAACTCACTTCCGGTGGAAAAACACAAAGCGCGCAGAAAAAAAGCACATCTGGCTATCTTTCTCAAAATGACCCGAGAGTTCATTTCGGACTCGCCAAAAATAATATGATAGACAAAATTGAGATCAAATGGCCTTCCGGGAAAGTGCAGGTTTTGGAAAATATCAAAGCCAATCAGATACTGACTGTCAAAGAACCTTAAATTAACCTTCAGATGTATAGAACAAGAGCAACCATAATTATCTCAATAATAATAACATTTGGCTCTTCCGTACTGTTTTTATCTTCGTGTAAGAAAAAGTCAAATGACGGGGAAATAATTTTTACAAGGATCACTGAGAATAAAGATCAAGCTAACTATATCACCGGGGATAACTGGAGGTATCTTTCTCATTCACAGATTGTGGCGATGGATCCGGGGAACAGCGCAGCATCCGTAAAAGTGCTTACTCCTGATTTCTTTTCCGCAAGATCACCACAGATTTCTTACGACGGACAACATATGCTATTCACCGGGATGAAGAATAACAACGATCCCTGGCAGATTTGGGAGATGGATCTGAAGAATTTCAGGACAAGAAAGATCTTATCTTCAAAGGAAAACTGTACCGATCCGGCATATCTGCCAGGCAACCGGCTGGTTTTCAGCAAGACAATTAAAAACGATTCAATAAAAGCAGGACATTCATTGTTTACCTGCAACCTTGATGGCTCAGCTATCAGCAGAATAACATTTAATCCTTCGGCATATTTTGCATCAACGATATTGAAAGATGGTCGGATACTAACCATTGCACGTCAGGTTTTCCCCGATCAGAAGGATGCTGAATTCATTGTAATGCGTCCCGATGGCACAAAAGCTGAACTCTTTTACCAGGGGCTCTCGGGTATTACACTATCTGATCAGCCCTCCGAAACAAAAGATGGGAAAATTGTCTTCATAGAATCAGACTTGAATAAAGATAGCAAAAGTGACATTATTTCAGTTACTTATAACCGTCCCCTTCATTCGCGTGAAAATCTCACTTCGGAAATTCAGGGTGATTTTCAATCTGTATTCCCTCTTCAGTCAGGCAACTTTCTTGTCTCATACCGGAAGTCAGGTCCCGACAGATATGCTCTTTATGAATTTGATCCGGTGAAGAAAGTTTTAGGACAGGCAATTCATTCCGGTGATGGTTACGATGATTTGGAAGCCGTAGAAGCAAGGTTGCATCAGAGACCAAAAAAACTTCCAAGCGATGTTATGCCAGTGATAAAAACCGGATTAATTATGACACAGGATATCAACCTTCACAATAATGTATCAGTTGATAGTAACTCTTCAATCGCAAAAGCTGCAAAAGTCGAGATAATTGGACTGGACTCATTACTGGGCGTTTTTGAGCCGGAAGAAGACGGGTCATTCTACCTGAAGGTCTTGGCAAATAAACCATTTAGGATCAGGACGCTGGATGAAGATGGGCATGTAATTGAGACCTGCAGCTGGATATGGTTACGGCCGAATGAACGCCGCGGATGTGTAGGTTGCCATGAGAATCAGGAACTCGCTCCTGAGAACCGGATTGCAATGGCAGTTAAGAAAGCGCCAATTAAAGTGCCAATTCATGTAAATAAAATTGTTGAAAAAAAGATAGATACGGAGTAGAAATGAAAAGATCTAAATTATTCTCTGCTGTCGGATTTCTCCTCGTTCTGGGTTTAATAATAATTATTCCTGGCCGAAACTGGGCAAGATCGCATGTTAATTCAAAAACCGCAACAACAGACCATCCGCTTCTGTGTACTTCATGCCACCTGTACACTCAGAAAACAGGCATACTTTCAAAACTGATAAATGCAAAATATCTTTCTCCGTTTAATCTGGCCGTTTCAGGAGATGGCAAAAAATTATATGTTGTTGCTCAGGAAGCCAATGCTCTGTTGATTGTCGATGCAGATAAGCAAAAGGTGCTGAATAAGATCATGGTGGGTGTCCAGCCCTATACCGTGGTATTAAGCAAAGATGAACAAAAAGCCTATGTAAGTAATCAGTGGTCAGATAATGTGTCGGTAATAGATCTTGCTTCTCAAAAAGTTATAGACACTCTTCATACAGGCAACGGCCCTGCAGGTCTTTCCCTTAGCTCTGACGGACAATCGCTTTATGTTGTAAACTCCTATTCATCAGATCTTTCAGTTATTGACCTTACTGGCGGAAACGAAATAAGAAGACTGCCTGCTGGAAACAATCCGACCGGAATTAAAATGTCACCTGATGGAAAAATTCTTTTTGTGACAAGCCGACGTGCAGATCTTACTCCTTACGGCACACCTGTTGTAAGTGAATTGACTATTGTAAATGATAGTGCAAAAAAAATCAGTCAGTACAAGAAAATAGTTTCAGCTTATATGATGGAGAATGTTGCGTTTACTCCACAGGGGGATATGGGATTTGTGACTCTGATACGACCCAAGAACCTTGTGCCTTCAATACAGGTTGAACAGGGATTTATGATGACGCACGGTTTCGGTATTGTTGACCTGAAGAACAATGGAAGGGTTATTCAGTTATTGCTCGACGAACCCAATTCATATTACTCTGATCCTTATGGCATAGCCATTACACCAGACGGGAAAAAAGCCTTTATCTCAAGTGCAGGTGTCGACATGATATCCGTTGTGGATATAGATTCTGTCAGGAAGCTGATTGCCGGAGCTTCTCCTTCGATGCTGAATACCTATGCTGATGATCTCGGTGCAAGCAGCCATTATATAGTGAAGCGTATTCCTACCGGTGCTAATCCGAAGGGATTCGCTCTTTCACCAGACGGCAAACTATTATATGTAGCTGAATTGCTGGAAGATAAAATAGGTATTATTAATACCGAAAGTATGGAAACAGTTGGGTCGATCGACCTTGGCGGTCCAAAAAGGATTACAGTTGCCAGACAGGGACGCAGGCTTTTTAACAATTCCTCACATACTTTTCAGAATCAATATTGCTGTTACACCTGCCATCCTGATATGCATGAAGACGGACTTGTCTACAATATGTCGGGAAAGGATATGGGAAGAAATGTTACAAATACAATGTCATTGCGTGAAATAAGTGAAACACCTCCTTATAAATGGAGTGGTACAAACCTGACTGTGTACAAACAGGATGGTATGCGTTTTTCGACATTTCTGACAAGAACTGAAGCGTTCAGCTATCGTGATCTGGATGCACTTACAGCGTATATCCTCACAGGAATACATCATCCTCCAAATCTTATGTTTAATCCAAAGGGGGATCTTACTGAATCTCAACTGAGAGGAAAAGCCATTTTTGAACGAACCCTTGATAATTTCGGAAAAGAAATCCCTGAAAATAATCGTTGTATCACCTGTCATCCGGCTCCATTTTATACAAATAAGAAAATGGCTTATGTTAATACCCTGGCTGCAACTGACGATTCTATTTTATTTGATACGCCTAACCTGAATAATATTTTCGCCTCCGCTCCCTACTTGCACGACGGAAGGGCAGTAACTCTTGAGGAAATATGGACCAAGTACGGAAAGAATGACAAACATGGAGTCGTTAACGATATAACAAAGAATCAGCTCAATGATCTTGTGGATTACCTAAAATCGCTGAGAGCACCCGAATACGAATACAATGATTTAAACAGACATCATACAAATACCAATTCTAACTAGACATAATATCATGAGAAAGATAGTAAGACGTAATTACCTGAGTTGTGCTGCAATTACCATTGTCATTCTGGGTATGGGATCTATGGGGCTTGTTTGGATGGCAAAGCCTTCATCAGGTTCTGATTCTGACAAACAAATCACTTCACCAGTTACAATAAATCAAGCTGATAAGCACCCAGGCATGGATAGTAAAGAAGATAATGCAAAACCAATGCCTGTATATGGCCACTGGCGGAATTTCACTACCAAAGATGGTTTGCCTTCTGATCATGTCTATTGCGTTCGCATTGATGGGAAGCGTGTTCTGGTAGGAACACATGATGGGCTGGCTGTTTATGAGGATGGGAAATGGAAGACTTACACTACAAAGGATGGTCTGGTACATAATGGAGTATTATCTATTGATGTGAGCAAGGAAACCGGAGATGTTTGGATTGGTACACTCGGTGGACTGACAAGGTGGTCAGCCGGTAAATTCGATTCTTTCACACAGCTCAACAGCGGTCTCCCCAATGACCTGGTTTACTGTGTAATATGCGATGGGAAAGATGTCTGGACTGCTACAGGTGGTGGTGCTGGTCATTATGATACCTATACAAAGCAATGGGAGATCTTTACAGAACAGAACGCTCCAATGCATGAACCGTGGACCTATGGCGTAAGTGCCGGTGACGGAAGGATTTTTATTGCTGCCTGGGGAGGCGGAGTAATTGAATATACCACAAAAACCAAAAAATTTAAGTCTTATACTGATCCGGACGGTGAGATGGAGATTGATCTTTTGCCTGATGATGGAGTAGTTCATGACATAACAACTGCAACTTCTTTTGCAGATGGCATCCTATGGGTTTCAACTTATTTTGGAATGAGCAGTTATGATGGCTCCCACTGGAAAGGATACTTCGATTCTAATAGCGGTCTGGCCAGTAATTTTATCAATTTTATCCGGGCAAAAGGTCCGGTCGTATTCATATGCAGTGACAAGGGTCTGAGCAGCACTGACGGTAAGAGCTGGGTAACATACGTAAAAAATGATAAAAACAGCGATGGGAAAGCTATTATAAAAAATTATGGCCGTATTGATGATAATACTGTCAATAAGACTACTAAAGAAATCCCGCTATCCCCTTCAATTGCACACAATTATATAATTGGGGTTGATGTTGATAAAGATGTGCTTTGGGTTGCAACTGAGAAGGGAGTAAGCCGTGGTGAATTGATAAAATAATTGAAAATTTGAAATAAAGGATATATATAGAAATATTGTGAGTAATGGCTGAAAAACAATTATTAATAGATCTGTCTAAACTAACTGACGGAGAACGCATTGAGATGAGAAAGCTGGGAATCATTTCTGAAGATAATAAGTTTATTGAGTCGGTTTATCCTTCTGTTCATAACGGGAGGCCACCAATTCCAAAACATGTTGTTCATGCTCCCCAGGTAATAAACGAGGCATATAATTATCAGAAACCATCTTCATTTTCAAGAGCGTTACGTCTTGATTTTGGCGGGCATAAGGTTTTGTTGATTTCTGGTACTGCAAGTGTCAACGAAGAAGGCAAAGCAGAACATATAGGTGATTTTAATGCCCAGCTCTGGAGAACCTACGTGAATATTACTAATCTTCTTGCTGCCGAAGGCATGACATGGCATGATGTAGTCAGAACAACTAATTATCTAAGGGATATTGAACGCGATTATACTGAATTCAATAAAATAAGAACCTCCTTCTATAATTGGCTGAAACTCGATCCACTGCCTGCAAGTACGGGGATCCAGGCACGTTTGTGCTGGGAAACTCTTCTGGTTGAAATAGAAGTATATGCAATTTGTAAATCATTATAAAACTATTAATATGAAGCCTATCTGGAGAATATTAGCAGTCATTGTCTTAGTTTTTGGCTCTGCAGCAACTTTGAATGCCCAGGAACAGAAACAAAACTATGGAAAGGCAACGGATGAAATCTTTCCATATGAAAAGTTCCAGAAAGCATACAAATATCATTTTCTTGTGCCCATATGGTTTTATGGAGCTGGCAGAGAGATTCCTGCTCCAAAAGATCTTACAGAGGTACGAATAGGTTTTTTAGGTCCACTTGAAGGCTCAGCTATCGTTACTCTTGGAAAACAAATGCTCCAGGGCGCCAACCTGGCTATTGAAGAAGCCAACAAGAAAGGCGGATATCATGGTATTCCTTTCAGGTTAATGATCCATAATGATGTTGGCCTCTGGGGGGCAGCAGCAAATGAAGTTGTAAAAATGGACGATGAAAAAGTATGGGCATGGCTTGGTTCAATTGACGATATAGTATCTCACGTCGCCATAAGAGCTACGCTTAAACTTGAAATACCCATGGTCTGCACTGGAGATCCGGATCCGACTTTCACTGAAACGAATATACCCTGGGTTGTTCGTGTAATTAGCGATGACAGACAGAGCTCTTATGGATTAGTTAATCAGATATATAAACTTGATGGACATTCAAGGGTAGCGGTCATAAGAGCCAATAACAGGTATGGAAGAGTCGGTATAAAAATATTCTCAGAGACAGCAACACGCGTGGGTCATCCAATAATTATGGAAGAAAGATTCAATGATGGGGAAACAGATTTTAAAACTCAGATTGAAAGGATAATGGTAACATCTCCTGATGCAGTACTCATTTGGGGAAATGCTAAAGAATCAGGATTAATTTTAAAACAGTTGCGGTCAATGGGATTAAAGCAGCCCGTATATGGATCTGACCGGATGGTTAATCCTGAATTTCTTAACATAACCGGGAACCTGAGTGAAGGTGTAATTACTACATGTCAATATAATCCTGACGCTGATAATCCCTCATTAAAAGCTTTCAAGGCAAACTATAACAAGAGATTCAATATGGAGCCGAACGTATTCGCAGCGCATGCCTACGATGGAATGAATTTAATCATCGATGCTATTCAGAAGGCAGGTCTGAACAGGGTTTTGATCCGCGATTTGTTGATGGATCTTAAAACTTTCCAGGGTTATCAGGGCGTGACAGGAAAAATTACTTTTGATGGGAGCTGGAATGATATCGGAGATATATTTATGGCAGAAGTTCATAATGGCAAGTTCGAATTCCGGCCCTCTCCTCCCATGGATCCAAAAAATAAAGTGAGCAGTAAAACTGGTAGTTATTAAAGTGTAAAGGAGCAAGATAATGGAAACAAATCCATGCGATAAACCGGTAAATGGCAAGTCGCCCATTCAGTCGAAAGTGAGTCGCTATACTAAGCCTGACAATACAGTAGTGATTGTTAACGGAGTTCCGATCGGAGGTTCAGATATTGTAATTATTGCCGGGCCATGTGCTGTTGAGAGCAAGGAACAGCTTTTTTCTACGGCAAGATCTGTTAAAGCGGGAGGAGCTTCTATTTTGCGGGGAGGCGCATTCAAACCACGATCCTCTCCCTATAATTTTCAGGGGATGGGTGAAGAAGCTTTAAAGCTGCTGAGTACAATAAGAAATGAAACCGGGTTACCGGTAGTAACTGAAGTTATGGATACACGACAGGTAGAACTTGTTGCTTCATATGCTGATATGTTGCAGGTTGGTTCGCGCAATATGCAAAACTACCCTCTTCTCAAAGAAGTTGGATTATCGAAAAAACCCGTACTACTTAAGCGGGGTATGATGGCAACTATTGAGGAATTCCTTCTGGCAGCCGAATATATTCTTAGCCAGGGAAATGACCAGATAGTCCTGTGCGAAAGAGGCATACGTACTTTCGAAACTTCCACACGAAATACACTCGATCTCAGTGCCGTCCCAATGTTAAAACGGCTAACTCATCTTCCCGTAATTGTTGATCCGAGTCACGGAACCGGTTTGAGATGGATGGTTCCTCCAATGGCCAAAGCAGCCATTGCTGTAGAGGCCGATGGACTCATAATGGAAGTGCATTATAAACCTGATGTGGCGCTTTGTGATGGTTTTCAATCCCTCAGTCTTGATGAGTTCGACCTGTTAATGGCCGACATGAAAAAAATAGCTCACGCCATAGGAAGAAAGATTGCAATGCCGAAAGTATTGCCAGTCTGAAAAATATTTACCAGTTCGAATAAGTTAAATTATTCGCTGATTCTGAAAAAGTCACAACTTCGAGCAGATCTTGTCCATTGAAGAAATTCATATCCATAGTATTTCTAATACCTCTTGGATTTATTGCTCCTGACGCACAGGCGCTGCCCATTCCCGCTAATCAGGACTCAATAGTTAAAATAGGCCTTTTGATCCAGGATAATAAGTCCGTTGCAGCGAGACAAGGAGCCGAGCTGGCAATCCTGAAAGCCAATGAAACAGCCAAATACAAAAGGAAAAAGTTCCAGCTGGTTGTCCGATCAATGGAAGGTCCATGGGGAACCGGGTCAAAACAGGCAGTGAATCTGATATTTGATGAAAAAGTGGCAGCCATAATGGGTTCCCACGATGGAAGGAATGCGCACCTTGTTGAACAGGTGACTACAAAAGCTCGTATAGTCTTTTTATCCTGCTGGTCCGGTGATCCAACTCTTTCCCAGGCTTTTGTACCCTGGTTTTTCAGTTGTGTCCCGAATGATTTGAGACAAGCCGATGCCCTCGTTGAAGAAGTCTACAATAAAAGAAAGTTAAACAAAATTGCTGCCATATCAGATAATGGGTATGATTCGAAACTGGCTATGGAAAGTTTTGTAAAAAAAGCAGAATCCACGGGGAAACATGTCAGCCTTCAGCTTCACTATGATATTCAAAATAAGAATTTTAATGATATTATCGGTCAGATTGGCAATGCCATTATCGACGGAATTATTCTGTTTGGACAACCTTCAGCTTCACTGGAATTAGATAGGCAATTAAAGCAGAAGAAAATGAATCAGCCCATGTTTGGTACATTATCCCTCCTTGATGAAGATGAGATGCCTGATAAAAACATTGCAGATTATAAGAACATGGAAATAATCTATCAGTGTAATATGTCCGGATCAAAGGCTATCGTTTTTAGCGATGAGTACCAGAAAGCATACGGTACGCTTCCGGGCGCTGTCGCGGCATATTCATATGATGGGATGAGTATACTTATTGAGGCTATCAGAAACGCCGGGATTGATCGTGAAAACATACAAAAAACAATTTCAAAAATGCGATTTGAAGGCGTTACAGGCTTAATTCAATTTGATGAAAAAGGAAAACGTATCGGGACCCCTGGTTTTATAGAGATAAAAAACGGGGTACCGGTTATTCCGGATAAGTAAATCCAAGGCTGGATTATATTAATTGCTTAAATTTGAAGAATAAACTATTAAAATAAGTTTGCAGATGACGGCGCGGATTTGGCTTCGCCGAGCTCACAGAAAGCTGGCGCGGATTTGTAATCCGTGCCCATACCTCGCAGAAAGCTGGCGCGAATTTGGCTTCGCCGAGCTCGCAGAAAGCTGGCGCGGATTTGTAATCCGTGCCCATACCTCGCAGAAAGCTGGCGCGGATTTGGCTTCGCCGAGCTCGCAGAAAGCTGGCGCGGATTTGTAATCCGTGCCAAGCCAAAATTGACATTAGTAAACTGATAATAGCCCGGATTACAAATCCGGGCTAGCAATGGATCACGAAGTAAGCACAAAGTAACACTTAGGGAAAACATTACAAAAAAATTAAAATGAAGAATCAAAGCCTCTTGTTTTTCTGGTTGATTTTTATCGTCATCCTCTTTAGTTGCAAGGAAACTCCAAAGGACAACAAACAAAGATCAGTAGAGCTGATGACAACCCAAACCCTTGGTCTTGCCTATCTGGAAGAATTTAAACTCGATGACGCGGAAAAACAATTCCTGAAGTTCATAAAACTTGCACCTGATGAAAAACTGGGATATGCAAATCTGGGACTCACATATTTGAGAATGGGTAAATATCCTGAAGCTAAGAAGCAGCTTGCCGTGGCAATTAAGATTGACCCTAAAGATCCGGATATAAGATTACTGCTTGCTACTGTATATCAAATGAATGACGAAAGGGATAAGGCTATTACAGAACTTAAAGATGCTCTTAAATTTGCACCTGACCATGTCAAAATATTATATGATCTTTCTGAACTGTATTCGATTAAGCCGGATGCTGAATCAAGGGAACAAAGAAAGGATTATCTCCTTCAGCTGGTACAAAAAGCACCGGGGAACCTGGTTCCACAACTCAGTCTGATTGACATTTACATCCGTGATGGAGAAACAGATAAAGCAACTGAGCTGCTGGAGTCTATTAAAAAGCAGTTCCCTGAGTTTCCGAAAGAAGCTGTAGACTATTATAACAAGACACTATTTTTACTCAAGAAAAAGGATCTGGATAATGCCATAATTCAATTCACCATATTTCATAATTATCTTAAAGTTACCTCTCCTTATCAGGCTGGAATAATGGATCTGAAGGGTCCTGGTGGTTCATTAATAGGATTTCCGCTAATTACTTACGACCAGCAGCCGGTTACAACAACAGGTGAAAATAAATCAATTCTCGACGTTATTAAATTCACCGATGCAACTGAATCAGCCGGACTGGGGATAGTAAAGAAAAATAATGAAATAAGTAACCGCAAATATATCACTCATGTCGAAGCTGCTGATTATGACAGTGATGGAGACATAGATCTTTATGTTGGAAGTTATGACGAAACAACATCGACTTACAAACATTACCTTTTTAATAATGAAATGAGCCGGTTCAAGGATGTCTCACAGGCAGCAGGCATTAATCACTCCGGGAACGAATCATCTGCTCTTTTTGCTGATTATGACAATGATGGTTTTCTCGATCTTTATGTAATTAAGGAAAACGGAGATATTTTATACAGGAATGCCGGCGAAGGAGTTTTTGAAAATGTTACAGAGAAAGCTCATATTGGCAGTAAAACAGGAGGTAACAGATCTGTCTTTTTCGATATGGACCATGATGGAGACCTTGATCTGTACGAAACACGCTCAAATTCAAATCTTATGTTCAGGAATAACGGAGACGGTACTTTCGTGGAACAGGCTGAAAAAATGGGTATTTCTGAAAAAGGTGCAAACAGCCAGGATGCTGTCATTGGTGATTTTGATGATGACGGGGACATAGACTTTTTCATAGCAAACGAGAATGCAAGCAATACACTTTTCTCAAATCAACGTGAGGGCTTCTTCAAGGATATAACTGAAGAAAGCGGTCTGGAAAGTAATGGAGGATCTGTGGCTGCAGCGGTAGGAGATTACAATAATGACGGATTTACTGATCTGTTTGTTTGTTCGGATAAAGAAGGCACCAGCCAGCTGTATAAAAATAAAGGGAACGGAACTTTTGAGCCAGTCGCTAAATCAAAAGAAATGTTTTCGTCAGCTCAGAAGGTCAAGGTTTATGATGCAAAGTTCTTTGATTTTGACAATGATGGATTCCAGGATCTGATTCTGGTCGGTGAATCGGTGGAAAATGGCGGACGAGGCCTTCTATTGTATCATAACAACGGTAATGGAGGCTTTGAAGATGTATCGAGACTCCTGCCTGACGAGCCTAAATCCGGCAGACAAATTACATTGTTTGATTATAATAATGATGGTGATATAGATGTTCTGATTGCCGGTCTGAACGGTGGAATTACCCTGTTGCGTAATGACGGCGGCAATAATAACCATTATCTTACAATGAAGCTTATGGGTCTTAGGGCAGGAAGTGCCAAAAATAATCATTTTGGGATCGGAGCAAAAGTAGAAGTCCGTTCCGGTGATCTTTACCAATCAATGATTGTAACAGATCCAAATGTTCATTTTGGTCTGGGAAACAGGTCTAAGGCAGATGTTATAAGAATCACATGGACAAACGGAGTTCCACAGAATATATTTGCTCCGGGAACCGATCAGGCCCTGATTGAAGCTCAGACACTTAAAGGATCATGCCCGTTCCTGTTCGCATGGGATGGCAATCAATTCACTTTTGTGAAAGACGTGATGTGGAGAAGCGCTCTGGGAATGCCACTAGGGATAATGGGCGGAAATACTGCTTATGCATTTCCTGATGCTTCTGACGATTATATAAAAATTCCTGGTGATCTGCTTAAACCAAAAGATGGATTCTATTCCATTCAGCTCACATCAGAGTTATGGGAAACAATGTACTACGACAAGGTACAGCTTGTAGCGCTTGATCATCCTGATAATGTCGACGTTTTCGTTCCGGAACAATTCTCCCCTCCCCCATTTCCGGGAGACAAACAATATCAGGTCGCCGAAAAGCATGTACCTGTTTCCGCTATTGATTCAGAGGGAAATGATGTTCTGTCGTTTATTTCTGCAAAGGATGACAAATATCTCTCCGGTTTTAAACCGGATAAATACCAGGGAGTCACTGAAATGCATGATCTGATACTTGATCCGGGGACGGTTGGCAAAAACAATGAATTATTCCTTTTCCTTGAAGGATGGATATTCCCCACTGATGCAAGTATAAATGTTGCCATTTCGCAGTCAGCAAGTACAACAGTAACCCGGCCGATTCTCCAGGTTATAAATAAAAAAGGTGAATGGGAAACTGTGATTGAAAATCTTGGATTTCCCATGGGCAAGGATAAAACAGTAATCGCAGATCTTTCAGGAAAATTCCTCTCAGCCGATCATCGGGTAAGGATCAGAACCAATATGGAGATCTACTGGGATTATATCTTTTTCTCCGATAAGGTTTCAATAGCTCCTGTTATTACAACTACTTTAAATCCCGTTTCCGCAGATTTACATTACAGGGGATTCTCACACATGTTCAGAAAAGGCAGCCGTTACGGACCTCAGTGGTTTGATTATTCTAATGTTGACCATGGTACAAAATGGCGCGATCTGACCGGAAACTATACCCGCTATGGTGACGTTTTACCACTTCTTACCGAGTCTGATAATGAATATGTCATAGCGAATGCTGGTGATGAAATGGCTATTAAATTCGAACTAAATGCATTACCGCAACTTAGTAAGGGTTGGAAAAGAGATTATCTGATTCATACTGTCGGATGGGTAAAAGACGGAGATTTAAATACTGCCCTGGGAAATACTGTTCTGCCTCTTCCGTTCCATGGCATGAAAAGCTACCCTCCTTCTGAAAGTGATGTCTATCCTCAGGATGCTGAACATCAGAAGTACCTGAAGGAATATAATACAAGAGTTGTAACCTCTGATAATTTCAGGAATGCACTTAAAACAAATAAATAAGACTGAATTAACGCTGGCGCGGATTGATTTAAAGCTGGCACGGATTACAAATCCGCGCCAGCCAAGACCTTTGGTTTTCGATCTCTGCGACCTTTGCGGTTAAAATATTTTTAATTGAAAGCTATTAATATGACACATAAATTGCCAGGATTGCTATTTTGCTTTTTCCTGATTTCAATTCCATTAATATCATCTGCTCAGAAAAAAGTCATGTTTACTGACATTACAAAAAAGGCAGGAATTCATTTCAATTTAAATTACGGCGACAATTCTTATAAGAATATTATTGAAAGCAGCGGATCGGGAATTACAATATTTGATTATAATAACGATGGTTTAATGGATCTATACCTGATGAACGGAACTTATCTTGAGGGTATTTCTGATCCTGATGGTAAAATATACAAGAATTCGCATAACGATTTATATAAAAACAATGGAGATGGAACTTTCACTGAGGTCTCAAAAATTGCCGGTGTGGGCGGCCATCAGTGGAGCATGGCTGCAGGGCCGGTAGATCTGGATAATGATGGTTATAAAGATCTCTATGTTTTAAATTTTGGTCCAAATGTTTTCTACCATAATAATGGTGACGGAACTTTCAAAGACATAACATCTTCATTAGGGCTGGCCGGGCCCGATACATTAAATGGTTTTACCAAATGGAGCATCGGTGTGTCTTTCTGGGATTACAACCATGACGGACGTCTTGATGCAATGGTAGGCAACTTCATGGCTTTTGACCCTGAATATGTTTCACCGTCAACACCAGATATGATGCCAAGCCCTTCCGAATATAAAGGTCAGGCTTCTATGCTATATGAACAACAACCTGACGGGACCTTTATTGATGTCACCAGGAAAAACAACTTATATTATCCAAATGCAAAATGCATGGGATTAACTGTCTTCGATTATAACGACGATGGGAATATTGACATTTTTCAGGCAAATGATCACCAGCTTAATTTCCTTTTCAGAAATGAAAATGGCACTTACAAAGAGGTTGGCGTTCAAAGCGGCGTTGCGGCTAACAGTCATGGTGTAGGATCCGGCTCTATGCATGCATCTATTGGAGATATTGACGGAGACGGATTAATTGATATCCTTGTTTCAGATCTTGACTATGGTGCTCTTTATCATAATATAGGGAACGGCATATTTGTTGACATAACGGAGGAAAGTGGCGTTGCAGCTGCAATGGAAGGAAAAGGCAGCTGGGGTGCACAGCTTTTCGATTATGATAATGATGGCGATCTTGATATCGTTGCAGCAAACGGAACTGCTGAAGAATTAATTCCACAATATCCTTTATTACTTGAAAATGATGGCAAGGGGCATTTTAAGAATGTAGGTATGGAACATGGTAGTTATTTCACCACAAAACGTTCGGGCAGAAGTCTGGCCGTGTGGGATTTTGATAATGACGGAGATCTTGATATAATTATTTCTCATCTTGACAAAAACGGCACGCCGGTACTTCTCCGAAATGATGGCGGAAACAGCAACCATTGGCTCGGTCTGACCCTCGAAGGGAAAGGCGGTTCTGCAGTGAGTGCCAAAGTAACTGTTACGGCTGGCGGGAAAAAGCAGGTACTGATCAACCAGTTTGCAACCAGCTATCTGGCTAATAATGATCCAAGGCTCCATATCGGATTAGGTCAGGCAAAACAGATCGAACTTCTTGAAATCAATTGGTCAGACGGGAAAAAAGAAGTATACCAGAATATCGATTCCGACCGTTATATAACTATTACGGAAGGTAAGGGTATTGACAATAAATAAGTTTGGAGTGCCTAGAGTGCCTAGAGTGCCTAGAGTGCCTAGAGTGCCTAGAGTGAGCTAAACTTGGAATTATTAAGTAATTATATTATTAATACAGAATTTTATTATAATGATTTTTCAACTTTAAGTACTTTAGGCACTTCAAACTATAGGCACTTTAAAACAAATAAAAGAATTTAAAATATAAGATATGAATAGTCAATATGTTAATAATGTTACGGATCTGACGAATCCTGAAAAAAATGTCATTTACAACATGACACACGAAGAAGCCGTGAATTTAGTCAGAACAGGCAATGTTGAAGCAGTACGTACCATCGATGGCCAGTTCTCTCTTGTTTCAGTAGAAGGCAAAACGATAAGGATGGCCAGGTCAATCGGACGTCCAATCCGCTATTTTATTGCAAAACGGCCTGCCGGGCCCGAACTGGTAATTGCCGAACGTATTGACGTAATTTATAATTACCTTAAAAAGGAAGGACTCGATCACCAGTTTCATCCTTCATATACGAGGATGGCTCCTGCTCATTATATAACCAAAATTGAACTCCTTGGCTGCCCCGATCCAAACCCTGTTTATAACAGATTCTTTACTCCTCAACGCAATAAATTTACTGGTGAAAATCCTGTAAAAATCGGTGAATTGTATATAGGGACCGTATATAATGAAATAAAAAAATGGCTTCGCTTAAGGGCTAAAACAGGTCCGATTGGAGTAACCTTTTCAGCCGGCATTGATAGCGGTTCAGTATTTCTTCTTACTTATCATGCTCTCAGAGAACTTGGTGAAAGTCCGTCAAGGTTGAAAGCTTTTACACTTTCCATTGATGGTGACGGAGCCGATCTGCTTCAGGCCAGAAAATTTCTCGAAAGTCTTGATCTGGGTCTTTTCCTTGAACCCATTGAAGTCAGTTTTTCTTCCCTGAATTGGAAAAAAGCAGTAAAAGTGGTTGAAGACTATAAAGCGCTTGATATCCAGTCGGCTACAATGAACCTGTCACTGCTTGAAGGCATAAGAGCCAAATATCCCGAATGGAAATATTTAATCGACGGTGACGGTGGCGATGAAAACCTGAAAGATTATCCTATTGAGGAAAATCCTGAATTAACTATCCGTAGTGTACTTAATAATTTAATGCTCTACCATGAAGGCTGGGGAGTAGAATCAATCAAACACTCTTTAACATATTCAGGTGGACTGAGCAGAGGATATATGCGAACCTTTGCAACAGGTGATCTGATGGGTTTCGAGGGATTCAGCCCATATACATTACCGAATGTCATCGAAATTTCAGAAGGTATCCCTTATATTGACATGACAAACTGGGATCATGAAAAGCTCTACGAACTAAAAGGGAAAATTGTTTCAGCCGGAGTTAAGGCAGTAACAGGCTTGGATATGCCGGTCTTTCAGAAAAGACGCTTCCAGCATGGGGCAGCATCAGATCGCGACTTCAGCAGACATTTTCCTGTAAAAGAGATTGATTACCGTAAAGAGTTTCTTTCAAGCTATGAGTGAAAGTCCTGATCATCTGACAGATGACAGCATGATTATATCACTTAGGGGTAACAAAAACCCTGTTGACCCTAAGATTCCTTATGGATGGCTTATTGAAAGAGAACTTACACGGTCAGGGAAAATCGAAGAAACCGGTATTATTTTTCTGACAAACCGGGAATGTGCTTTTAGCTGTCTGATGTGTGACTTGTGGAAGAACACTACTGATTACACTATAGCAGTTGGTGATATTCCTCGACAGATTGAGTGGGCATTGGACCATATGCCAGGAATGAAACACCTGAAGCTTTATAACAGCGGCAGTTTTTTTGACAAAAGGGCAATACCTGAGGAAGACTATCAGCAAATTGCCTTGCTGTTGAAAGGTTTTGAGACTGTTATTGTAGAAAGCCACCCCAGACTTATAAACGAAAAGTGTCTGAAATTCAGGGACATGCTGGAACCTGAATTGCAGATTTCTATGGGTCTTGAAACTGTAAATCCTGAAATTCTAAGGAAGCTGAATAAACAAATGTCCATTGAGGATTTTGCTGTTGCTGTTAGCTTTCTTTCGAAGCAAAAAATTGCATCAAGAGCTTTTATCCTGCTCCGGCCTCCCTGGCTAAATGAAGAAGACGGAGTTTTCTGGGCTGAAAGATCCATCGACTTTGCTTTCAATGCAGGAGTGGAATGCTGCACGGTCATCCCTGTGAGAGCCGGAAACGGTGCAATGGATTTCTTAATGAAAAATGGAGAATTCTCGCCCCCTGATATTCACTCTCTGGAAATTGTTCTTGAATATGGAATAGGTTTGAAGAAAGGGCGCGTTTTTGCAGATACCTGGGATCTTGGACTATTTTCAAAATGTGAAAAATGCCTCGATAAAAGAACCAACCGTCTTATTAAAATGAACCTAACGCAACAAATAGTTCAGGAAGTCGAATGTGAATGTTGATCTTATCGCAAAGACCCCTCTGTCGCTTTGCGACATCTCCCCTAAAGGGGCGATAAATCTGTAACTTTATTGAATTTGTAGTAGTCGAAGGTATATATCCGAGGACTAGCACCAAGCACCAAGCACCCAGCACCCAGCAACCAGCAACCAGCAACATTAAATATTTATCACCGGTCTTGTCTCATAGGAAATTTCTTCATCCTTATAGTAGACTTTTTCAAGGAACAAACCGCTGGGAGGCGCTGTTAGTTTAGCAGGAATGTCAGTCTTAATTTTGAAGTATGTAGCAACATCAGCAGGGGAAAGTTTTCCTCTCCCGACTTCCACAAGAACACCGGTCATTCGTCTCACCTGTTTCCATAGAAAATGAGAACCAACAATATGAAAAACAAGCATATCACCAAAATCATTTACTTTGGTATGTAGTATCTCTACCTTAGTGGATGACTGTTCTCCTTCTTCATCGGTGAAATACCTGTAATCTTTTAATCCCGGGAAATGTTTAGCAGCCTCGTTCATCAGATTTATGTCAAGAGGATCTTTTATCCACCAGACGAATTTTTTTCCAAACGCAGTACGTCTTCTGCTTATCTGATATATATAACTTCTGGCATTGGCATCGAACCTGGCATGAAATTTAGGATGAGCTTCTTCGACATTAATAATGCAGATATCCGGCGGTAGTCTGTCGTTTATACCATATTTTATTTTCAAAGGAGCAAGATCAGTATCAACCTCCAGATGTGCTATCTGTGCTAAAGCATGCACTCCACCATCTGTTCGTCCTGCTCCTGTAATATCAAGCTTATCTGTCGCGAACAGTTCTCTGCAGGCATCGAGTATCTCTCCCTGTATCGTTTTTCCGCCTTTTTGCATCTGCCAGCCTGAGTAACGCGTACCCTCGTATTCTATTGTAAGTTTAAATTTGCTCATTCTTTTCAAGTTAAAATGCAAATATACTCAAAATAGGCTTGCTGTCTCTAAGTACCCGGAGATCTGATGCCTGATGCCTGATGCCTGATGCCTGACGCCATATGTTGAACATTATTAATCTCAGTATGTTTGTCTCATACTTTCATTTAGTACTTTTGTATTGAATTAATTATAAATAAGCTGAAGTCCGGAAAAATGAAAAAAAAATACATGAATCCTTATATGGCTGGTACTATGCTGGGGATAGTTCTTCTCCTTGCAATGTTCCTTGCAGGAAGAGGGTTAGGTGCAAGCGGAGGACTTAAATATTGCGTGGTCTCTATTGTGGGAGCTGTAGATCGTCCTCATGCCGACAAATCGGTTTATTATAGTAAGTATTTTGAAGACGGAAAAAAACCTCTTAAGAACTGGCTTACTATTGAAATTTTCGGGGTAATTGCGGGAGGATTCTTATCGGGGGCACTTTCAAAAAGGTTGAAATTCAAAATTGAAAAATCACCGAATATTACGAATACACGAAGACTGGTCTTTGCATTCCTTGGCGGTGTTTTCTTTGTATATGGGGCGCAGCTAGCACGAGGATGTACAAGCGGTGCAGCACTCTCGGGGATGGCTGTTCTTTCTGTTGCCGGATTTGTTACCATGATTGCAATATTCGGTTCGGCTTATATGTTTGCATGGTTCTTCAGAAAGAACTGGATTTAGTCACAGGGCACAGGGCTCAGAGGCAAATTCAAAACGACAAACGACAAACGACAAAGGACAAACGATAAACGAAAGAAATGGGACCAATATCATCACTTATATCAATGCCGGAATGGCTGGATCTGCTGATCGCTCTTCTGATTGGCATGGGTTTCGGGTTTGCACTCGAACAGGCAGGATTCTCTTCAAGCAGAAAGCTCGCAGGGATGTTTTATGGCTATGACACCACTGTAATCAAGGTATTCTTTACTGCAGCCATTGTTGCACTGGTAGGTTCACAGCTGTTAAGCTATTTTGGCTTGCTTAATCTGAATATGGTATTTGTTAATGAGTACTATGTTGCTGCAGCAATCATAGGAGGAGTAATTATGGGCGCCGGTTTTATAATGGGCGGATTTTGCCCTGGTACGGGGTTATGCGCGCTTTCAATAGGGAAAATCGACGCTATGATCTTTTTTCTTGGCGGTCTGACGGGAGCATTTCTTTTTGCAGAAACATATCCATCGATTCAGAAACTTGCCAACGGATATTATAAAGGTCCGGTTAAAATAAATGAAGTTATGGGTATTTCTCCGGGACTGTTCACGTTTCTGCTGATAGTTGCAGCTGTAGGGATGTTCTGGATTGCAGAACTTGCAGAAAAGAAATTTGCCCGGCCGGACATTACAAATGAAATTTAAAAATATTAATATGAATACCAGACAAAAATTTTCGGCTGGACTTTTAATTATCGGCTTCATTCTTGCATTATTACCGCTTTCTGGAAGCAGATCGTTTACTGTAAGACCGCAAAAATTACTTGGCGAAGTTCTCGATAGCAATACATGGGTTACCGTTGATCAGGTGGCAAGATATATTGTAACGGAAGATAGTTCGGTCCAGGTTATTGATCTTAGAACTCCTGAAGAATTTAAGACTGTTAATATTCCGGGTTCAATAAATCTTCCTTACAACATTTTTTTTGATGTTGATCCGGCCAGACTATTAAATAACGGGAAAACCAGAAATATTTTCTATTCGAATGGCGATTTTGATTCAAATTTTGCTCTTGCTATTGCCAGGGGTCTTGATCTTAAAAACACATTCGTAATGAAAGGCGGGTTAAACGAGTGGTTCCGCACAGTGATGAACAGCACATTTACCGGTGATAAGATCTCACCACGTGAAAATGCACTTTTTGAAACCAGGACAAGGGCAAAGAAATTGTTTTCAGAAATGAATAGCATGCCAGACAGCCTGAAATTAAAATTTATTCAATCGACACATTTAGCTGCAAAAAAGCTTGATGGCGGCTGTGAATAGTAAATTCCGAATTATGAACTGAAATTTAGAATAATACATAAGCGATCAGAAATCAGAAATCAGGAATCATGAATCATGAATATTAAATGGATCAACATGGTTAAAAAAAACAGAGGAGTAATTATTATTGTTCTGATATTGCTGCTACTGATTCTGTTCAGGTCAACCGGGAAGAATCATTTTAAAAATGATTCTAAAAAATGGGCTCAATCATCAATAAATAAATCAGATATAATAATATCGGAGAAGCTTGGATTACCTGATGGAAAGAATCTCCTGATTAATCTTGATAAGGACAAATTAACAAAAAACAACTCCGATATATTGAACATATCGCCAGACTCAGTTTTTAGCAAGAAATATTTTAATGATATAATGAAACATGATGGACCAGTACTACTGTTTTCTTCGAATTCCGGTGTTTCTGCAAGAGTTTGGATGCTTCTCAGCCAAATGGGTAAGAAAAAATTATATATTCTTTCTGATAAGACTGACAATGAAGTTCTGAAATACAAATTCAAACCTGATAGTTTATCGACTGAAAATACTGAATAAATTTTCAATTCCCGTCGGCTTCAGCCGATGGGAGAGTCTTTAATTCTTACTAAATCATATTCTGAAACCATTTTTCTCAATTCTTCCTCCCAAGTCGCACTCCTATGATGATCTTCTTGATTTCTTATATATGTTCTAAGATTTTCAACTTGAGGTAGTCCAATTGAAACTGCCCAAAAATCATCCTGCCATACAAATTTATTGACAGTTAACTTATTCTTGTTTATCCAATAAGAGCTTTCACCTTTAATACTATGCATTATTTCAGAAATATTCTGGGTGCCACCAAGAGATATTAATGCATGTAGATGTTCGTGATAGCCATTAATATGGTCTATATATATGTTTTTAGCTCTTGAATTATCAAGAATATGAAAAATGACCTTATCTCGTATCTCATCTTTAAGATAAGGTGTTCTGTTGTGTGTAGTCCAAACACAATGAACTAAAATTTTAATGTATGACATGACTTTAGAAATGTAGCGATTAACAACCTAAAGATAAACAATTTACAATCAAAATAAAAAAATAATTATTGGGCTGAAGCCCATTTAGAAACAACCACTTCAGTTGCCGTCGGCTAAAGCCAACGGCAACTGAAAGCAAACGGCAACTGAAAGCAAACGGCAACTGAAAGCAAACGGCAACTGAAAGCAAACGGCAACTGAAAGCAAACGGCAACTGAAAGCAAAGCACTGAAAGCCAACGGCAACTGAAAGCCAACGGCAACTGAAAGCAAACGGCAACTGAAAGCCAACAGCAACTGAAAGCAAACGGCAACTGAAAGCAAACGGCAACATTAAAAATATTTAGATTTTTTTCTATTACCGTTGGCTTTAGCCGACGGTAATAGAAAAAAACCGATCCAGCATAAAATGCCGGACCGGAACCCAAAAGTATCAAAATAAATACTGTCTATTTTACTGTTTCAAAATCATTCACCTCAGCAGTGGTAAATGGAAGCCATGATAATAAAGTTCTTTGTTTAATCATCTTATCATACATAAATCCATTATTACCATACTTCAGAGTATGTGCATCATAACCAAAAAACCTAAGGTAAGCAGTTGCAAATGCAGAATTGTGTCCTGTAGCACAATATACAACAACCGGTTTATTAGTTGGTATTGAACCCATCTCCTCAGGATATCCCAAAGTGCCTTCAGGTTTGTATCTTACAGCGCCAGGGACATGTCCATCTTCGTATTTATCTTTCCGGTCAAGATTAATGATGTAATATTTTTGCGGATCGCTGAAAACATCACTTGCAGTTATGAGGATATTATCTGCACCTTCTTTAAATAACTCATGGAATCTGGCTAACCCAATTTCAGGGCCGGTTTGGAGACCGGTTTTAAGTTCAGGCAACGCAAGTTCAGAAGACCTTTCATTTACTTTAGTTTCAAGATTGGATTCGAATTTACCTGAAACTCCTTTGAGCCATGACTCCTGGGCAAATTTTTTATTCCAGGCACTCATTCCCCATCTCATGGAATATACGTTTCCGTATCCTACCAATCTTAAAAGGCAGGTTGCATAGGCCGATACCTGACCATCATCACTTACCATAATAATCTTGTCAAATTTAAATGGTTTAATGCCAGTTTCAAAGTAGGTCGGTATATCTTCAAATTTTTTATTCACTGCGCCCTTAATATGGCCTTCCGAAAATTGTTTTTGTGACCGCAGGTCGATAATCAGAATATTTTTGCCCAGACTTTCCTGTACAATCGAGGCTTTGATAAGAGACGGATATGCTTTACTATCCACGTAATCACCATTTTCTTTAAGATCCTTCAGCAAAAGAGCAGTTTCATTTCCGATTGTAACTAGCATAGGTTTAATAACTTCACTAACTACTAGAGGTTTACTTTCCTGTTTTTTCCCTTTGCAACCTGATAATGAAAATAAGCAGAGAATAACTAAAAAGAAAAATGAACTATACAGTTTTTTCATAAATACACTATTTCAGAGATGCTAATTTTACAGGATTATTATCCTTGTCGAATGTAAGAGTTTCTGTGCGGTTACCTGTCTCATCATATTTGTAAGCGGTAATTGCGACTCCATTATCAGGGCTATTAATCAGATTCCCGTCTTTATCCATATTTCTGGTTTCAACAAGGGCGCCATGACTATCGTATTTATATTGTGAAACAGGAATCAGTTTCCCGCCAACAGGTTCATTATCCTGATCATACAATCTTAACTCGGTCAGATATCCATTTTCATCAAATTTACTTACACGTTTTGACCAACCCCAGTACAGATTTGACATCTGGCCTGTTACATTAAAAACAGACTGAGTTACTAGGTCGCCGGCTTCATCGGGAGAGAATACAAAATAAGAAACTCCTATGTCACCGCAGTTCTCTGCTGTACAATTGTAGAGTGTATCGGCTTTAAAATTTGCCATTCTTACTGGATATCCTTTGTCGTTGTAAGTAAAACGCAGTTCATAAAATGGACAAAACTGGTTCATAACAGTTTCTTCTCCTTTCAGATTATAACGCAGCTCCCTTACCATACCATCAGCAAGTTTATTCCAGACCCATGAATGTATCTTGTTTCTGTTTTCAACCATCGATCCGTCTTTTCCCAGATTCATTAATCCTACACGATTCCCGTCAGCATCAAGCGCATATTCCAATGCGAACACTCCTCCGGATTCGATAGGTTGATTATTTTTATCGAAAAAATGTTTAGTCTGTTTCCTGTCTGAATATTCATATGTAATCTTTGCTGCTCCCTGCATTGATGAATAATCAAGAAGTGCATTATTCCTGACATATTCTACTGATAAAAGCTTTCCGGAGTTATCATATGTAAATTTGTAGGCATTAATAGTCTTTGCCTGATCTGCAGTAATGGGGTGAATTCCCTTTTCAATATCATATGGAGTTTCAGTGAATAACAGGCTCCTGTAATATTCAACTCCTGCATGCATATTTTTATTCGTGGTCTTTCCTGTACAGGAAATCATAACCATTCCAGCAACGATCGCCACGATTAGCGGAAAAATAAGTTTGTTTAATTTCATGAGCTTAACTGTTTTGGTTTAAAATATTTATAAAAATATGGATTATTTACACAGGTCAGCGTATTAAACAAACAAAATGCTGTTTTTGTTTAGATGACAGAATCCATTTCGTGGCAGAAGTCCCATTCATCCTGCACATCATCATGATGCCACCGTTTCTATTTATTACCTTTACACGAATAAATATGGAATATTATGGAACACTCCTTCTTTGATTCTACACTTTTCAGCTATATATTGATGCCATTCCTGATTTTCTTAGCAAGGATATGTGATGTTTCTATTGGTACAATGCGGATAATCTTCGTTTCAAAAGGTAAGAGGAACATCGCTCCCATACTCGGTTTCTTTGAAGTTCTGATATGGATTACTGCTATAAGTAAAATAATGGAAAACCTCGATCATTATATCAATTTTATTGCTTACGCGGCAGGTTTTGCGACCGGAAATTTCGTTGGGATGATTATTGAAGAGAAGCTTGCGATGGGCATACTTATGGTAAGGGTCTTTGCATATGAAAAAGGGAATGAGATGGTAAAGAATCTGAATGAACAGGGTTTCGGTGCAACAGTAGTCGAAGCTCATGGAGCAAGGGAAAAAATTGATCTTATATATTCGATCGTTAAGAGAAATGAACTCGCTAACGTTCTAAGTATTATTACCAACTTGAATCCTAAGGCATTTTATACAATTGAGGACATAAAATCAGCAAATGAAGGCATTTTCACACCAAATAAACCAAATAGCATTTTCCCTTTCAGTTATGTTCTCAGAAATTGGAGAGGGGGAAAATAAAGGCTAAGACTAAGGCTGAGATCGAGGTTAAGCTGTCTCAGCCTTAACCTTATCCTTAACCTTAACCTTGATAGTGTTAATTAATAAATATTACCCATGATATACGTAAAACGTATTATTCTGTTTGTTGCAGGTGGAATTCTCATTGTTTTAATTGCTCTAATTGTGATTATTCTCGTCAATAGCCCTGGAAAGCCGAGTCCGTTTCTGGATAAAAATGGTAAAAAGGCAGCGTCAAGTATTTCAGAAACCGTGACTGTAAATATTAATGGTCTGAACCAGAGAATGATTATCAGGGGAAGAGATACAACTAAACCCGTTTTACTTTATCTGCATGGAGGACCCGGTGACCCGGAATTTCCTTTTGTACAATACTTTAATCCAGGTATAGAAGATATTTTTGTCGTCTGTTACTGGGATCAGCGTGGAGCCGGTTTGTCATATTCAAAAAATATTCCACCCGAGACTATGACTCTGCCTCAGTTTGTCGATGACGCAGGGGAAGTTTCAGAATACCTGATTCATAGATTTAAACGTGAAAAAATATATCTGCTTGGTCATTCATGGGGAACCATGCTCGGCGCATTCACCGCAAAAAAATTCCCTGATTATTACTACGCTTTCATTGCAGTAGGGCAAGTCGGTGACCAGGAACATTCTGAAAAGATCTCATACGATTTTGTACTTTCGAGGGCAAGGAAATTAAATGACAGGAAGGCTGTCAGGGCACTGGAAAAAATTGGGTCACCTCCATATAGCGATCCCGAAGAGGCGCTTAAAAAAATGATCGTGGAAAGAAAATATGTTATCAGGTATGGGGGTGCTGTTAAAAAAGGTAATTTCTACCCGGAGGCAATAAAACCGCTGATTTTTTGTCGTGAATATAGCCTTGCTGATAAAATCAATTACCTGAAAGGGATGAAGTTTACAAAGAGATATTTATGGGATGTAATTATGAAAACCAATCTTTTTAAAACAATACCATCGCAGAAAATCCCAATATATATTTTACAGGGTACAGCTGATTATGAAACATCATATACTATTTCGAAAGCCTATTTTGACAGTCTGAAGGCGCCGGAAAAAAAGTTTTATGCCTTTGAAAATTCAGCCCACTCCCCTATTTTTGAAGAACCTGAAAAGTTTAACAGGATATTAAATGAAATTCTTTCGGAACTAGGAGAAGGAAAGTAATAATACTAAATTTGCGAACAATAAAATTCTAATTTCATGGACCAGTTCAATAACCATCCTTTATACCGGAAATATAATATCGATAGCGCGTTAAGCTCATTATGGGATTTTTACAAAAAGAAATTTGTTCCATTATTTATTATGTCACTTGTCATTTCCCTTGTGACTCAATATGCTTCCACGCTTGTCAATATGAAAGAGTTGTCAACAATAACTGATCCGATGATATTCCTGGAAAAGATGAAAGGACTGCTTGTTCCAATTATTATCGTTTCACTTATCAGCCTTCTTTCTACAACTATTCTTCAGTATTATATAATCTATAACCCGCTAAACAGTGAGAACACAGTCCTTAGATCGCTGGTCAGATCACTGAAATATTTTATCCCATATCTAATTATAATGATCCTGCTGGCTTTTGCCGGAACAATTGCAATTATATTAGGAATATTTGTACTTATCGTTGGTGCCTTTTTTGCAATGTTGTATGTCGTAACAATCTATCTGTTCATTTTGCCGGTAATGATGGTTGAAGGAACAAATATCGGGGCTACCATTACACGCACCATATCTCTGACACACAAACACTTCTGGTCTAATATTGGATGGGTTTCAATTTTTATAATAATAATGCTTGTAATTTCCGTAGTATTATCAGGATTAATATTGCTTCCCTTTACAGGAAGTTTTATCAAGACCATAATACATCCCGCTGATCCATCTTCATTAATTGATGTCACGAATAAACCGGCATTCATTATACTTTCAGCCTTGGTAAGTGCACTTACTATTCCTGTGATGCCAATCTTCGCCTGTATTCTGTATTTTAACGGGAGGGCCGGAGAAGAACAGGTTCAATCGTCTTTAGCTTATAATCCTGAAGACAACAAAGTGCGCGTTGAAGATCTTTATGCCAAGCCATACTCAGACGATCATCCCGAAAATCCAGACAAGAAAGATTGATACCCCAAAAGCCGCAAAGGTGAGCTACAGGTACTAGAGGAGTTCTTTATTGACGGCTCCCCTGCCCCCCTAAAGGAGGGTAATTATCTGTTTTTTATTTAATTCATTAATGGACTCCGAATTAGTCCCTTTAGGGGGACAGCCGCGCAGCGGCAGGGGGCCTAAATATCATTTTCCCCTTTTACATATCCAAAATTGGCAAGTATTCCGCCATCAACATACAGGATATGCCCGTTAACAAAATTGCTGGCCTCTGAAGCCAGGAAAAGTGCAGCATTTGCCACATCTTCCGGCTCACCCCACCGACCAGCCGGTGTACGGGTCATTACGAGATCATTAAATGGATTCCCTTTTTCGCGTAATGGAGAAGTCAGAGAAGTAGCAATATAGCCAGGGCCAATCCCATTAATCTGGATATTATATTTCGCCCATTCACAGGTCATATTCTGAGTCAGTAGTTTTAAACCACCTTTCGCTGCTGCATAAGCTGATACAGTATTCCTTCCGTATACGCTCATCATTGAACACATGTTGATGATCTTTCCTCTTCTCTTTTCTATCATCCTGGGTACTACACGCTTCGAAATAATCAAGGGAGCCAGAAGATTTACATCAATAATCTGCCTGTAATCTGTCAGAGGCATGTCGAGTATCGGCATTCTTTTAATTATCCCTGCATTATTTACCAGAATGTCAACATCCCCAACTGTTTTTTCAATAGATGAAATACCTTTATCAACTTCATCTTCATCGGTAACATTGAACTTGAAAGTAAAAACGCTGAGACTTTCTTTTTTGAAAATTTCCCGGCAACTCTCAAGTTTAATATCATGATGACCGTTGATGCAAACCTTTGCTCCTGCCTTTGCAAGTATTAGTCCAATTGCAAGACCGATGCCCTGAGTGCCACCAGTTACAAGGGCAACTTTACCGGATAAATCAAATAAATCTTTCATAATGTTTTTATTTTTCTCTGTGCAACTCTGTGCTCCTCTGTGCAGCTCTGTGTAAGTTCTTTTTTGTTACACAGAGAACCACAGAGATGTTAATTATTTAAGTGTATCAGGTTGACGAATATCCATATCCCCGTAATCAAGATTCTCCCCTGCCATTCCCCAGACAAATGTATAATTGGATGTCCCGGCTGCACTATGAATACTCCATGAAGGCGAAAGTACTGCCTGCTCATTCTTCATCCAGATATGTCTTGTTTCATCAGGATCACCCATAAAATGACATATAGATTGTTTCTCCCGCACCTCAAAGTAGAAATAAGCTTCCATGCGTCGATTGTGAGTATGAACAGGCATAGTATTCCATACACTTCCGGGCAGAAGCTCTGTCATTCCCATTTGCAGCTGGCAAGTCTTGATAACCGTATTTACAAGAAGCTTATTAATAGTCCTGTGATTTGATGCTTCCATTGTTCCCAGTTCAACAACCTCTGCCTCTGATTTTGTTACTTTCTTAGAAGGATATTCATGGTGTGCAGGTGCAGAATTAATATATAGTTTAGCAGGGTTGCTTTGGTCGGCGGAGCTGAAAATCACATTCTTCGTACCCTTCCCAAGGTATAAGGCTTCCTTGAATCCTAAATTATAAAGTGTACCTTCCGTCTCGATCATAGCTTCACCACCCGCATTAATAATCCCCATTTCCCGCCGTTCCAGAAAATTTTCGGATTTAAGCTCATCGGCACTCTCAAGAAATAACTTCTTTTTGACCGGCATGGCACCTCCTACAATAAGTCTGTCATATAAAGAGTATACCAGCGATATCTCATCAGGCACAAAAATGTTTTCGATGAGGAACTCTTTTCTGAGTCTGGAAGTGTCCCATTTCTTAACATCGTCAGGGTGTGCGGCATATCTAAGTTCAATTTTCATGATATCCTTTATTAAAATATAAGAATCGTATTAATGATGTCTGGTGTCAGGTGTCAGTCTATTTTTTAAAAAGAGCGTTCAGGACATCCTGATTTACTTTGCATTTTTCAAATTTCACATTGTCAGCAAGTTCCATAAATGTTGCCGTCGCCTCATCAACCGATGGTTTAGGTCCTTTTCCCAACCAGAAATCGACCACTTTCTGATATCCAGCCGGCTTAATTATTGTCATCAGACTGCTTTCAGAGCCTATTTTTTTGATAGTCCACCACGACCATCCTATATTATTGGTCTCAAACAGATTCACAGCCGCTTTAAACCATTCATTATTATTTTCGCCTGATTCACCCATCCAGATAGGAACATTGTATTTTTTTCTTAAGTCAAGGTATTTCTGTATAGTCTCTACAGTTGTCGGGTTCCAGTATTTATGAAAGCTGTATGCCATGTTTTTATCCCAGGGAGGAGTAAGACCGGTAAAATCGTTAGCAAACTGGTTTCCTTCAATGAAAATAATGTGATTCTTATCAATTCTCCGGATCTCAACAGTTATCTCGGAAAAAAGTTTCTTCAGAAACTCATTGCCCTCAAGCTTATAGTTGGTTTCATTAATAAGATCATATCCCCCGATCCATTCTTCATTCTTATATCTTTCCGCCAGTTTTTTCCAGAGTTCAACAGTTTTTTTCTGATTTGCCTCACTTTGCCAGAGTCTGGGCTTAAGAGTATCAATATCAGCAATTGGCCGGTCATTACCCTGTCCTCCTGGTGTTGCATGCAAATCAAGAATCAGGTAGATTTTATTTTTCCTGCACCATGATAGCAGATTATCAGTAAGCTTAAAACCGGTTTCCAGCCATGTATTCTGACCTTTTACCGGCTCCTGGTCAACAGGAAGGGTGAATAGATTATAATGCATAGGAAGACGAACAGAATTAAATCCCCAGCTCCTGAGGGCATCAATATCTTTTTCAGTAATCATATTATTCAGAAACCTGGTATAGAATTCATCACAACTTTTCTTCCCGATCAGTTCAGTGATCTTTGCTTTTATTTCAGTCTGTGTACCTGCTGCTTTAGACAGCTGAAACATATAGGGTTCCTGCAGCATCCAGCCGCCAAGGCCAATGCCTCTTAGCAAAACATTTTCCCCTTTTCCGTTAACAATCTTCATCCCATCTGCTTTTAAAAAACCTTGTCCCTTGGCTACTGAGACTAAGATTAAAAATGCAATAGCTGTAATCAAAAGTTGTTTTTTCATAGTCCTAATATATTAAATCATGATTTTTTTCTTCATTTTTTTAACCGCAAAGGTCGCAAAGATCTAAAACCTAAGGGCGCAGAGAGATCTTACTTAATTAAAACTTTGCGTTCTTTGCGCCAACTTTGCGTTCTTTGCGGTTAATGGATTTCGTCTTTTTATCTTTCTTTCAAAATTCTTTTATCAATCAATCTTGTAATCTCCGTTCCTGCCATCAGGAATCCTCCAACACCATAAACTTCAGTCATTTCCCTTGTAACTTTTTTGGGATCTGAACCGATAGGTTGAATATATCCGACCTTACCGTCAGGCCAGACTGAGGTAACCATCGATTTCCAACCCTTTTCAATGGCTGGAAGATATGTTGCCCTGTCAAGATAACCATTATCTACGCCCCAGGCCATCCCATAAACAAAGAAAGCAGTTGCGCTCATCTCAGGACTGGGGTAACTTGAAGGATCGAGTAGGCTTGCATGCCAGAACCCGTCTGAAGATTGCAATGAAAGGAGTCTTGCTGCCATGCTCTTATATATTTTAATGAAATAATCTTTATGCCTGTAGTCCGTCGGAAGCTCTCTTATTATTATTGGTAACCCGGCAAATACCCAGCCATTCCCTCTTCCCCAGAATACCTTTGCGCCATTCGCTTCTTTTTGAGTGAAATAACTGGAGTCCCTGAAATAAAGATCTTCATCCTTATCATACAGGTAATCAGTTGTGGCTTTATATTCTTTGTACATAAAGTCGAGGTATTTTTTTTGTCCGGTCACATTGGCCATTTTTGCCCATACGGTAGGTCCCATAAAAAGAGCATCGCACCATGACCATCGGGAAGTTGACCAGTATGTGTCAGAATTTTCAAATTTCAAGCTCCCTTTAGCAGGATTAGCAATAATACTGTCAAGATATGACTCCATTGGTTTAATCATTCTCTCCTCCTTGTATTTACGATACAATTCTATGTAAGTCTGACCAACACAGTAATCATCAGCGAAATATCTGGCGAGAGGGTTATCTCTTTTCAAGTGTGACCAGCCGGTCTTCTCACAAAGTCCCTTCAGCCATTCGAAATATGTGTTATCACCAGCAATTCCTGCCCATTCGACCATACCGGCGTAAAGTGCTCCATTCGTCCAATCAGCGAGGTTATGAGTCAGGGGTGTTCTTATTTGCCAATCCGCAACAGCCTTCAAAATGGTTTTAACATCTTCTTTATTCAAATCAGATTTAAATGAAGATGAAGGTTTTTCCTGGGAATAGACTGCAAGACTGCCTGCTAACAGAATGAAAGCGATAAGCGTTTTGTTGATTTTCATGATTGGCTTGTTGTGTAATTTCATTTAATAATTCCCTTACTCTATTTTTGAGATTCACTCAGTATTTCTTGATAATTTGATTTGGAATTCATAATTTCGTGATCGTTAACGAAATATTTTTCAAATTTAGAAATTTTTCAATCTCTAGTCAAGAATATGAAGCCATTTATTCATGAGAATTTTCTTCTGGATAACAAAAAAGCAGAAAAGCTATATCATAATTATGCTGAAAATCAACCCATTATTGATTTTCATTGTCACCTTTCACCTGCAATGATAGCCGATGACTATCAATTTGAAAATCTTACGCAGGCCTGGCTTGAAGGTGATCATTATAAATGGCGGGCGATGAGAACGAATGGGATAGATGAAATCTATTGCACCGGAAATGCGCCCGACAGTGATAAAATTTGAAAAATGGGCAGAGACTGTACCATGCAACAGCTGGTAATCCTCTTTATCACTGGACTCATCTTGAACTCGCCAGGTATTTCAATATTACGGATCTGCTTTCTCCTTCTACCGCTCATGAAATTTATAATCAGACTTCTTCCATGCTGCAGACCAGAGAATTCAGCGTAAGATCACTGATCACAAAAATGAATGTTGAGCTCATTTGTACAACTGATGATCCTACTGATACATCTTGAATATCATCAGAAACTGAAAGAATCATTTCAAATAAAAGTACTACCGACTTTCCGGCCTGATAATATTATTAAAACTGATGATCCTGAAATTTTCATATCGTATATACGGAAACTTGAACAAATAGCGGAGCTGAAATTAAAAACTTTGATGCTCTTGTTGAGAGCAATTGATAAAAGACATAAGTTCTTTCATGATATGGGCTGCAGACTATCCGATCATGGACTTGATCGATTTTATTTTACCGGATTTACACATCAGAAATCGACAAAATTTTCAGGAAACTGCTTGACGGCGAAAAATATCTGCCGATGAAACTGAAAAATACAAAACAGCTGTAATGCTTGAACTATGCAAATTGAATCATAAAAGAAACTGGACACAGCAATTTCATGTTGGCGCTTTAAGAAACAATAATGCCCGGATGTTCATGAAAATGGGTCCTGATACAGGATGGGATTCTATAGGATCATCCCAGGATCCAGCAAAAATGTCTGGTTTTCTTAGTGCACTCGATAAAGATGACAAGCTGGCTAGAACAATTCTCTATAACCTGAATCCTGCTGATAATGAGATGATGATAACCATGGCGGGTAATTTTAATGATGGCTCATCAGCCGGTAAAGTACAATATGGTGCCGGCATGGTGGTTCCTTGATCAGAAAAATGGAATGGAAAAACATTTCAAAGATCTTGCTTCGCTGGGATTGTTAAGAAGGTTCGTAGGAATGGTGACCGATTCAAGAAGCTTCCTCTCCTACCCCCGTCATGAATATTTCAGGCGTCTTGTTATGTAATTATATTGGGGATGAAGTTGAAAAAGGTCTTATCCCGGATGATGAAGAGCTTTTAAAGACCCTTAATTGAAGGAATTTCATATAAGAATGCTAAAGAATATTTTGGGTTTTAACTTTCTCCTTTGAGTCCCTTTCTGCAAACCTTTGTGACCCTTTGTGGTAAAAAAAGAAATTAAATCAAAACCTCAAAGGAACACTAAGTAAATCACTAAGTATCACAAAGGGAAAACAGAGAAGTAATCATATTAAAACAGATGAATGAACTGAATTTAAAAGACAAAGTTGCTGTTATTACCGGCGGGGCAGGGATTATCTGTTCAACAATGGCAGAATCTCTTGCCGCTCAGGGTGTTAAAACAGTTATTCTCGATCTAACATAAGAAATGCAGCTCGAGAGCTGCCAGTGCAGATCGAAAACGAATTACAAAACAGCTTCAATAGGAGTCTTTGCCAATGTTCTGGACAAAATTTCACTTGAGGAAGCAAAAAAGAAATTAATTCCAAATTCGGATCCGATTGACATTCTGGTAAACGGTGCAGGCGGAAATTCTCCTCGCGCTACAACCAAAGTAGAAAAAATGGCAGGGTACTGAAAATGAAAAACCTGAAGAAACTTTTTTCGGACTTCAAATTGAAGGATTCGATAAAGGTATTTGATCTGAATTTTAAAGGTACTGTAATACCATCGATGGTCTTTGCAACTGATCTGGTGAAGAAAAAATCGGAGTGATTATAAACATCTCCTCAATGAACTCTTACAGGCCTCTTACAAAAATCGCGGCTTATTCTGCAGCCAAGGCCGCTGTTAATAATTTTACTCAATGGCTGGCTGTACATTTTGCTAAAACGGGAGTCAGAGTAAATGCCATTGCCCCTGGCTTTCTTCTCACAAATCAGAACAGGTTCCTTTTAATCGATGAAAATACCGGAGGACTGACTCCAAGAGGGAAAAAAATAGTAAATGGAACTCCAATGGAACGATATTGTCTTCCCGAAGAATTAAATGGAACCCTTATATATCTGGTTTCCGACATTTCAAAATTTGTTACCGGAGTTGTTATACCTGTTGATGGGGGATTCAGTGCATATCGGGTGTATGAGAAAATTTGTACCCATCGCTCGAAAATCAATTTATTTACCCCATCCCCAAGGAGAGTAAATTGATTTTGACTTCGTCGAGCTCCTCCACTTCGTGTCGTCGGTTCTTCGCTCCCCTTGGGGCCGGGGTAAACGAAGAAAATCAATTTGCGAAACCTGGTGAAGTAAGTTATAAGAGAAGCAAAGAATAGAACGATAAACAACAAACGAAAATATGCCAAAAAATGTAATTGTAGCACAATCGGGAGGTCCGTCACCTGTTATAAATAATTCATTACGTGGTATTATTGAGACATGCAGGATGTTCCCGGACAAATTCGGGGTAATATATGGAGGCTGGCATGGAATTGAAGGCGTATTGAAGGAAGAACTTCTTGATCTGTCATCGCAGAATGAAGAAGAAATTGCTTTGTTAAGAAACACCCCTGCTGCAGGAAGCATAGGAACATGCCGTTACAAACTAAAAGATAAACAGCAAAAAGACTTCGGCAGAATAATGGATGTTTTTAAAGCCCACAATATCGGGTACTTTTTCTATATAGGCGGAAATGATTCCCAGCATACAGCTTTTAAAGTCAGTGAACTGGCTGCGAACAGCGGACTCGATCTGATTGCTGTGGGAGTTCCAAAAACAATTGATAATGATCTGGGTGATAATGAATTCAAACTGATTGATCATACTCCGGGCTATGGCAGTGTAGCCAGATACTGGTCACATATTATTCAGAATGCCAATGAAGAAAATATGGGCTCAGCTCCGGCAGATCCGGTACTTGTAATTCAGGCGATGGGAAGAAAAATAGGTTATATACCTGCAGCTGCACGACTTGCTGATCCAGAAAGAAATATGCCATTACAGATCTATCTGGCAGAATCAAGACTATCTCTTGATACTCTGGCAGATAATGTCAACGGTCAGCTTAAGAGAGATGGCAGATGCGTTGTAGTTATAAGTGAAGGATTTGATGTTGGCAGTATTGGCGAAGTTAAAGATTCGTTCGGTCATACATCATTCGGCTCGAGTCAGAACTCAGTATATCAGATAGTTGTTAACTATCTTAACAGTAAAGGATTAAAAGCAAGAGGTGCTGCCAGGGGCCAGGTAATGGGAACTGACCAGCGCGATACGACAGCATATGCTTCAGTTGTTGATCTTGATGAAGCTTATAAAGTAGGACAAAAAGCAGTTGAAATTGCTCTTTATGAGGGGAATGGATGGATGGCAACAATACTCAGAAATCCTGGTTTTATATATAATGTAAGATATGATAAGGTTCCTCTTGAGAAAGTTGCTCTTTCAGAAAGAACATTTCCTGAGAAATGGATCTCTCAAAATCGTTATGATGTAACAGATGAATTTCTTGCATACGTCAAACCACTGATTGGAGATGACTGGCCATCTGTTCCAATCATTAACGGAAGGCAGAGATTTGCACAACTAAAAATGAAATTTGCAGAGAAGAAATTATCAGATTATAAACCTGAAGCAGAAAACTGAAAGTAAAATGGATCCACTTGAACAACTGCGAACACTAAAACCTGAAAAAGAATATTTTATCGGAATAGATTCTGATGGCTGTGCTTTTGATACGATGGAGATAAAACAGAAAGAATGTTTCTGCCCGAATTTCATTAAACATTTCGGACTTCAATCCATATCAAAATATGCCAGGGAAACATGGGAATTTGTGAATCTGTATTCCACTAACAGGGGATGTAACCGTTTCATTGCAGTTAACGAAACTCTCAAACTCATAGGGGATCGTCCCGAAGTAAAAAGGAGAAATTTCAAAGTACCTTCGTCTTCAGCCCTGGTTGAATGGACAACCAGGGAAACAAAGCTTGGAAATCCTGCCCTGAAGAAATATGCCTCGGAAATATCAGATCCTTTCATTAATCTGACACTTGAATGGTCGCTGAAGGTAAATGAGGATATAGGAAAAATGGTATTCGGGATAACTCCTTTCCCCTTCGTCAAAGAATGTCTTGAAAAAATAAAAACATCAGCTGATATAATGGTTGTTTCACAAACACCGCTTGAGGCGTTGAAGCGTGAATGGGAAGAAAATAAGATCGACCACTTTCTCAGGATGATTGCAGGCCAGGAACATGGCACCAAGTCCGAACATCTTAAATACGCAGCAAAGGGGAAGTATCCCGATGAGAAGATCCTGATGATTGGTGATGCAATGGGTGATCTCAAAGCTGCCAGGTCAAACGGAGTTCTTTTTTTCCCTGTAAATCCGGGAAAAGAAGAAGAATCGTGGGAAAAACTTTACAATGAAGGACTTGACAGATTTTTTGCCGGAAGCTATAAGGGCAATTATGAAGATAAGCTTATTGAAGAATTTAAAACATATCTTCCTGAACTTCCAAACTGGAAATAAAAATATGAGAAAAATATAATTGAATGGACTCCCTGCCGCTACGCGGCTGTCCCCCTAAAGGGGGACAAATTCGGAGTCATTAATGAATTAAATAAAAACAGAGTATTGGCCCCCCTTTAGGGGGGTTGGGGGGCAAAAAGTCGTGGTTAGTGGATTTTGAAGTGATATAAACGAAGATTATGATTTATTTCAAATCAGGTTCGGAAAACACTGTTCTTACCTCAAAAGATCTTGAGGCAGGCATAATTACTGCACTTGAAAAGCTTGGAGTCAGGAAAAAAGTACTTGTTGTTCCTCCCGATTGTACAAGATTTCATTCCAGGGCTGGCGAACTGACGTCTTTCATTTATAAATATTATAAAGATAGTCTTAAAGATATCCTTCCAGCCCTGGGAACCCATTCTCCTATGACTGATACCCAGCTGAATGATATGTTCAGAGGAGTACCAAAATCTTTATTCCGGGTGCACGACTGGCGGAAAGATGTTGTAACTGTTGGAACTGTGCCTCCCGAATTCATATATCAGATTTCAGACGGTGCGTTGAATTATTCATGGCCAGCCCAGGTGAACAACCTTGTTTTCAATGGTGGACATGATCTTATCCTGTCAGTGGGTCAGGTCGTTCCCCATGAAGTGATAGGCATGGCCAACTACAACAAAAATATTCTCATAGGAACCGGCGGTCCTGAAAGCATAAATAAGAGCCATTTCCTGGGAGCAGTTTATGGAATGGAGCGCCTTATGGGAAAAGCTGATAATCCGGTGAGGAGACTCCTTAATTATGCAGCAGACAGGTTTCTGAGTCATCTTCCGGTCATTTATATTCATACGGTAATTGGTAGGGATGACTCTGGGAAACTTGTTGTCAGAGGGCTCTTTATTGGTGATGACCCGGAAGTTTTCTCGCTCGCTGCAGAACTTTCATTAAAAGTAAATTTCAACGTTCTCGATAATCCATTGAAAAAAGTTGTTGTTTATCTCGATCCGTCTGAGTACAAAAGTACCTGGCTTGGAAATAAGAGTATTTACAGAACACGAATGGCAATGGCAGATAAAGGCGAATTAATTATCCTGGCTCCTGGATTAAAGGAATTTGGAGAAGACAAGGAGATTGACCGGCTGATCAGGAAATATGGTTACATGGGTACTCCTGAAACACTCAGGTTACTTAATGAAAATGAAGAGCTTACCAGAAATCTCAGTGCAGCAGCTCATCTGATACATGGGAGTTCAGAGGGACGCTTCAATATAACTTATTGTCCAGGGATGCTTACGAAAAGGGAAATCGAATCAGTTAATTTTCAATATCATGACCTTGATGATATGATGAAAAAATTCAATCCAAAAAACCTGAAAGATGGATCTAATAAGGTAGATGAAGATGATGAATTCTTCTATATTTCTAATCCGGCCGTAGGATTGTGGGCCTCGAAGGAAAGACTTATCTGATAATTTCAAATTCATATATATGATAAACTGGGGAATGATAGGTTGTGGCAGCGTTACCGAAGTAAAAAGCGGTCCTGCCTTTAATAAAGTAAAGGATTCTAAACTTGTTGCAGTTATGCGCCGGAATACTGCCCTGGCTGAGGATTATGCAAGGCGTCATAATGTGCCCAAAGTTTACAGTAATGCTTCAGATCTTATTAACGATAAGGATATCAATGCCGTGTACATTGCAACACCACCCGCAAGCCACGCTGAATATGCCCTTGAAGTAATAGCTGCCGGGAAACCGGTTTATATTGAGAAACCTATGGCATCAACTTATGCCGAATGCCTTAAAATAAACAAAGCTGCTTCGAAAAATAAGGTTCCTGTATTTGTAGCATATTACAGAAGAACTCTGCCAGGATTCCTTTTCGTGAAAAACCTTATTGATACAGGAGATATCGGTAACGTACGTTTTCTGATTATTCAATTATTCAAATATCCATCCCCGGATGAGAAAAAAGGAAACCTGCCATGGCGGGTTGATCCTAAAGTTGCAGGGGCAGGGCATTTTTACGATCTCGCATCGCATCAGCTCGATTATCTTGACCTTCTCTTTGGCCCGATTCAAAAAGTGAAATCAATTGCTATTAATCAGGCAGGGTTGTATAAGGCTGAAGATTATGTATCAGCAGAATTTACCTTCCTTAATAATATTGCAGGCACCGGGATATGGAGTTTTGCCGCTTCTCCTGACAGTGGAAGAGATACAATTGAGATTATTGGAGACAGAGGATCTATAAAATTTACAACATTCAGTTTTGAACCAATTGTTCTTACAAACGAGGCAGGACGAAAGGAATTTATAAATGAACGTCCCGAAAATGTTCAATATTATCTCATTGAAAAGATAGTTCAATCGCTTAACGGACAGGGTGTCCCTCCGAGTACCGGAGTATCTGCAGCACGTACAAGTAAAGTGATGGAGGAAATTGTGGCGGAGTATTATGGGAAGAAATAGGTACTGGGTACTGGGTACTGGGTACCGGGTGCTCGGTTCCGGGTACACAGTTCTGTATCAAAAGATAGTATTCTTTAACCCGGCAACCGGCAACCAGCACCATTATAGATTATGACGAATTATTTGTAATATAAAAACACATTTTATCATGAGCAAACTATCAGACATCGGATTAATAGGTCTCGCAGTAATGGGCGAGAATCTTGTCCTCAATATGGAGAGCAGGGGATTCACAGTTTCTGTATTTAACAGATCGACTCAAAAAGTGGATGATTTCATCTCAGGAAGAGCTAAAGGTAAAAAGATCGTTGGCACTCATTCAATTGAGGAACTTGTACGATCACTCCAGAGTCCAAGGAAGGTAATGCTTATGATTAAAGCCGGAGAAGCTGTAGATGAGATGATCAATATTCTGATCCCGCTTCTTTCGCCGGGAGATATTATTATTGATGGCGGGAATACTCACTATCCTGATACAAACAGGAGAACTGCTCTTGTTGAAAGCAAAGGGCTTCTGTATATAGGCACCGGCGTATCGGGTGGAGAAGAAGGCGCACTACTCGGACCATCTATTATGCCGGGAGGATCAAAGAAAGCCTGGCCATTTGTAAAACCAATCTTTCAGGCAATAGCTGCCAGGGTTGAGGATGGGACACCCTGTTGTGACTGGGTTGGAGAAAATGGTGCAGGCCATTTTGTAAAGATGGTTCATAATGGTATTGAATATGGTGATATGCAGCTTATTACTGAAGCATATCAGATGATGAGGGATTTGCTGCATCTTAAGGCAGATGATATGCATCTCATTTTTAAAAAATGGAATGAAGGTGTACTCGACAGCTATCTTATCGAAATAACACGTGATATACTGGCTTTTAAAGACACTGACGGGAAACCGCTTGTGGATAAAATTCTGGATACTGCCGGACAAAAAGGTACCGGAAAATGGACGGTTGTTTCCTCCCTTGATATTGGGATTCCTCTGACATTAATTGGAGAAGCTGTATTTTCAAGATGTCTGTCTGCTGTAAAAGAAGAAAGGGTTGCTGCATCAAAAATACTTCATGGACCAAGCCCTGATTTTATTGGTGATAAAACAAAATTTATTGAGGATATTAAAGAGGCTCTCTATGCTTCAAAAATTGTATCATATGCACAGGGTTATTCGCTTATGAAAGCTGCAGCCACAGAATATAAATGGAATCTCAATTATGGAGGTATTGCACTGATGTGGCGAGGCGGATGTATAATAAGATCTGCATTTCTTGGTAAAATAAAAGAAGCTTTTGATAACAATCCTGCAATTACAAATCTACTTCTTGATCCTTTCTTTAAAGACGAAATTGAAAAAGCACAAAACGGATGGAGAAATGTTGTGTCTGCGGCTGCATTAAATGGTATTTCCAATACCTGCAATCTCCTCTGCTTTGGGATATTATGATGGATACCGCTGTGAAAAACTGCCAGCCAATCTGCTGCAGGCTCAGCGCGATTATTTTGGAGCACACACATACGAACGAACAGATAAACCAAGAGGCAAGTTCTTCCATACAAACTGGACAGGACGCGGAGGAACAACTTCTTCTTCAACATATAATATTTAATTGTTTTTTACTAACCAACCCTGAACATGTCAGAATTAAAGAAAATTAGTAATTACAGATGGACCGTCTGCGCATTGATTTTCTTTGCAACGACTTTAAACTATCTCGACAGACAAGTTATTGGCATACTAAAACCAGTGCTTGAAAGTGATCTTGCATATCGGTGAAGTAGATTATGGAAATATTGTAACTGTTTTCCAGTTGTTCTACGGCTTTTCAATGCTGATTGCCGGCCGGCTCATTGATAAATTCGGAACAAAGAATCGGATACGGGATCATCTGTCTTTATGGAGTATTGCAGCAATGGGGCATTCTCTGGCAAAAGGAGTTGTGGGATTTGGATTCTGGAGAGCTTTATTAGGTGCAAGTGAATCAGGAAATTTCCCTGCCGCTATTAAAACAATCGCCGAATGGTTCCCCAAAAAAGAAAGAGCTCTTGCAACAGGAATTTTTAATTCAGGTGCAAACGTAGGTGCGATTATAGCTCCGGTTGCGGTTCCTGCAATAGTAATTGCGTGGGGATGGCAGGCAGCATTTATTTTAACAGGAGCACTTGGGTTCATCTGGCTGGTTTTCTGGTTTGTCTTCTACGAAGTGCCTGAAAAGAAGAGGAAAATATCTGCTGGTGAACTCGAACTGATCCATAGCGATGATGAAGATGATAAGAACGACAGTAAAGAACCTATTCCCTGGATAAAACTTTTGAAATTCCGCCAGACATGGATTTTCTTCATTGGAAAAGCAATGACTGACCCTATCTGGTGGTTTTATCTTTTCTGGATACCTGGTTGGCTGTCAACAGTAAGAGGTGCAGGCTTTGATATTAAATCCTTTGGCTTACCACTGGTTGTTATTTACTCTTCCACAACAATAGGTAGCATCGGCGGAGGATGGTTATCGTCCTTTATGATACAAAAAGGCATGTCTCCATTCAATGCCAGGAAGTATACAATGCTGATATTTGCACTTCTTGTCATTCCTGTTTTCTTCGCTCAGTCATCAGGGGTAAGCACATGGGGAGCTGTTGCACTAATCAGTCTTGCTGCTTCTTCGCATCAGGCCTGGTCAGCTAATATATTTACCACGGTATCGGATGCCTTTCCAAAAAGGGTTGTCAGTTCGGTTACCAGTATTGGTGGTATGGCAGGAGCAATAGGTGGTGCTTTTGTTTCAGTATTTGCCGGTCATCTTCTTGCCTTCTTTAAAAAGGCCGGGCATATTGAAACCGGATATACCATTATGTTTACAATTGCCGCATGCGCATATATCCTAGCATGGATCATAATGAACATCTTTGCGCCAAAAGTAAAAAAAGTAATAATTGATTGACCTGCAGAAATGTGTGGTAAGCGTTACTTATGATAATCAGGTGTAATGACTTCTGAAAAAACAAGGATAAAGGATATCGCCATGCTTGCCGGAGTTTCTATCGGCACAGTGGACAGGGTAATACATAACCGCGGGGAAGTTGCGGAAAAAACTAAACAGAAAATTCAGGGTATCCTGAAAGAGACCAACTACTCCCCAAATGTAATGGCACAGGCGCTCAAAACAAAGAAAAGGTTACGGCTTGTCTCACTCCTCCCCGCCTCCTCAAAGGATAATTCATTCTGGAAAAAACACCTGCTCGGTATAAAAAAAGCACTCGATGAGCTTGATCTGTTTCCTGTAAGTCTGAACCATGTTACTTTTGATATACAGAGTGAAAAAGATTTCCAGAATAAAACAAAGACTGTTACGGAACTGAAACCAGACGGAGTATTATTGGCGCCAATTTTTATGTCAGAATCTGTGTCATTCTGTACACAGCTTCATAAACTTGGAATTCCATTTGTTTTTATCGACGGATATCTTGAAAATACTGATTTCCTTGGCTATGTTGGTGAAGATATATTTCAAAGCGGAAGAGTAGCAGGGCAACTTATTGATATGATTACTCCTGAAAAAAGTGATATACTGATTGTAACTATTGCCAGAAATATCCGAAACGTTCATCACCTGCGTAAACGCACCGACGGGTTCCTCAGCTATTTCAGAAACTCAGGAAGAAATTCTGGTAAGAAAATTATTCTTAATATTCCTGATCCGTCATCTGAAACGATCGAAAATTATATCGATAACACTCTATCCGAAAACCCTGAAATCAAATCAATTTTTATAACTGGCTCCAGATCCTACCTTATAGCAATGTATCTTCGTAAGAAAGGATTAAAATCAATAGAACTTGTTGGATATGATCTGCTCGATTCAAATGTTAAGTTTTTAAAATCGGGTATAACCAGGTTTCTGATAGGCCAGAGACCGGATGAACAGGCATATAAAGGGGTAAAGAAATTATTTGAATTCCTTTCACTTCATAAAATCCCCGATAAGATAGAATACCTCCCGGTTGATATAGTGACTTCTGAAAATGTGGACTTTTTTTTATGAAAGTAGAAGCTTTTATTTATTTATAACCCCCTTCCCAACCTTCCCCCACGGGGGGGGACCGACCGTTAAGAAATTAGCCCTTTGGCTAATTTTAGGGAGGGGCCAGTATGAGAGGTGGCTGACGCGGCAGTCTGGCGCCTTCGCTAAAATTGCCTGCCAGGCAATTTTTAAACGCTCGGCCCTCCCTTGGGGGAAATAAGAAAGGGGGTAAAAAATTAAAAATATAGATTAATCTTCTGTTTCTAACTATATGAAAACACTAGGCAAATATTCCATGGGCTTAGGTGACCGGTTTGGCCATCAGGGCGGTGCGCAATTAAGGGCAATCATAAAAGCTTCTCAAAAAGGTATTGACATAACACCTGTCTGGAATAAATCCAACCGGGAACATAACATTATTGGTACACATCCCTCAGATGTCAGACTTGAAGCTGATAGGGTAACAAAAAATGCAGGCTTCGATAAACCTTATTATGTTGACGCGGATCACATTAATCTGGATTCAGTCGATCGCTTTATTGAAGCTTCTGATTTTTTTACAATTGATGTGGCGAATTATATAGGAAGGAAAGCAGAAGATAAGGAATTACTTCAATTCTTTTCCGGACTTGGAAAATATACCGGCGAGCTTAAAATTCCGGGAACCAAATTGTCTTTTAAAATCGCACAATCACAGGTAAAGCAGATCGGAGAAAAGTATTTATTTGCAGTAATTAAAGCCGGTGAAGTTTACAGGAAGATTGAAAAAATAAAAGGAAGCGGAAATTTTATTACTGAAGTCTCAATGGATGAAGTGGCTCAGCCGCAAACCCCTGAAGACCTTTTCTTTATTCTTATGATGCTTGCTTCAGAGAATATACCTGTACAGACTATAGCACCGAAGTTTTCCGGAAGATTCAATAAAGGGGTGGAATATGTGGGCAATCCTGAATTGTTTGCAAAAGAGTTTGAAGCTGATCTTATGATCATAGATTTCGCTGTTAAGGAATTTGAGCTTCCTGAAAATCTTAAAATGAGCATACATTCAGGATCAGATAAATTTTCCATCTATCCTTATATTGGTTCAGTTATAAAAAGACACAATAAAGGCATTCATATTAAAACTGCCGGTACCAGTTGGCTTGAAGAAATCATTGGTCTTGCTCAATCAGGCGGCGAGGCACTCGATTTTGTTAAAAAATTATATTTTAAGTCACTTGAAGACATCGAAGAATTATGTGCACCCTATGCTGACGTGATCGATATTAATTTTTCTGCCTTACCCACAAGAGGTGATGTCGCAACGTGGACAGGTGACAGGTTTTCAAATGCATTAAGACATAATAAAGACAATCCTGAATACAATCCAAATATGAGGCAATTAATTCATGTTGCCTACAAGATCGCGGCATCTCAGATAGTGGATTATTACAGACTGCTTGAAACGAATGAGAATGTTATTTCCGGATGTGTTTACGAAAATCTTTATGATCGCCATATCTGCAAACTCTTCGGATTAGAATAAGCTTAAATGCTATTCGAGAGTTTTCATCCCTAAAATTGGTTTTGCTTCCGTCTGATTAAGATCAAAAACCATGATTTCATTCATCCCCTCACGCATCCATGAACCCGGGCAATAGAGTCTTTTTTGAGGCCCTATATTCCAGTATCGCCCCAGGTTGTGGCCATTAATCCACACCAGGCCCTTGGTATAATTTGACATATCAATGAATGTGTCACAGCCAGTATCACCCTGAGCACTTGTCAGGAAGAAATTGCCTCTGAAAAAGACTCCGGGTTTTTTAACCGACTTACCTGAGGATCTGAGGCCCCAGATGAATTTCTTATCCATCGGCAGCTGATATATCTGCCAGTTCAATAATGTTTTTCCGTCAAGAGTCACATTATCAGTTATCCCTTTTCTGTCTTCAATATTCTTTCCGTAATTAATCCTTCCCATTGCCTCAACGAATATTTCAAGAATTGGAGTATCAGTGCTGCTAACGGGGATATCTATCGAATTTATCCCTTCCCTCCTGTCGAGTTTGCCTATATAATTTCCATCCAGAAAGACCGTCGCATAATCATGTATATCAGTCACAACAAGTTTCCCGCTTTTTGGTCCTGCAAGCTGAGTTTTGTATAATATAAAACCATGATCCTGGCCATAAGCCTCAAAAGTCAGCGGTTTTTCCGAGACTACAGGCTGAGGTAGATTATCCCAGACAGCTGTAAAAGGCTGCATTTCGATTGAAGTTAATTCAGTTGTGGGAATCGGATTTGGAACAGGAAATAGTTTCTTTCCTTTCGGGAGATAGGATTCAATGAGTTTCCTCAGTGAATAATATTTGGGAGTAGCTACCCCCTGTTCATTGATAGGAGCATCGTAATCATAACTGGTAATATCGGGTTCGTAACCTTTGCCTCCCGAATTAGCACCAGCAGTGAATGCAAAATTTGATCCTCCGTGAATTACATAAAGATTAAAAGACTTCTTGTTGTCCATAAGGAACTTTACTTCCTTTAACAATGCCGTGGTATCGCCTTTTGCCCATTTTTCTCCCCAATGAGTAAGCCATCCCGTGTAAGTCTCAGAACTAAAAACAGGAACCCCCGGATTTATTTTCCCGGCAAGAGCAAAATCTGCTAATGAGCTACCTGAATTCAGACCCACTGCACTGCCCGGAAGCGTACCGGCCTGAAGCATTTCTGTTGTTGGACCATCACAAGTAAAAGTTGGAATGTTTATTCCCAACGACGTCCATACATCCTTAATCTTTTGAAGATAACTCTTGTCTTTGCCAAAACTTCCATATTCATTTTCGATCTGCAACATAAGGAGAGGTCCTCCTTTAGTTACCAGAAATGGTTTTATGACTTCCGCCAGTTTTGTCATATATCTTTCTGACGCTTCCATGTAATGAGGATCTAATGTCCTTAATTTAATATCCGGTATACGTAACAGATAAGATGGGATGCCTCCCATATCCCATTCTGCACAGACATAAGGACCTGGTCTGAGTATAAGCCACATTCCCTCTTCCTTGACAATTTGAAAGAATTCAGCCAGGTTATGGTTATCTGTGGTGAAGTCAAAAACGCCTTCCTCAGTTTCATGATAATTCCAGAAGATGTAAGCTGATATAGTATTACATCCCATCGCTTTTGCCATCTGGATCCGCTGGCGCCAGTATGCTTCAGGAATTCTGGCCGGATGCATTTCACCACTGATTATCTGAAAAGGCTGCCCGTCAAGAAGGAATTCTTTGGTTCCTAATTTGAACGTATGCTTTCCCTTTTGTGCCTGAATTGTATTTGTTGCAAACAACATCAATATCACCAGAAATGTTCCAATGCTTCGCATATTTTAATTTTTTAGATAGCCTGAAAGCTATGTAATTTCCTGTAAAATCCTTCCTGTTTGATCATTAATTCGGTATGCGTTCCAGTCTCAACAATTCTTCCTTCATCAAGCACTACTATCAGATCGGCATGTTGAATTGTTGAAAGCCGGTGTGCAATTACAATGGATGTCCTGCTTTTCATAAGTTTAAGTATTGCATCCTGGACAAGTTTTTCCGACTCAGTATCAAGAGCTGATGTCGCTTCATCGAGAATCAGTATTGGCGGATTTGCAAGTATCGCCCTTGCAATGCTGACTCTTTGTCTCTGACCTCCACTCAGTTTATTCCCTGATTCTCCGACAAGGTTCTCGTATCCTTCTTCCGTTTCCATTATAAACTCGTGAGCGTTAGCAATACGGGCCGCATTTTCTACCTTATCCATTTCAGAAGTTTTCACTCCGAAGGCAATATTTTCCTTGAAGGAAGTATTGAAAAGAATCGGTTGCTGGCTTACGATACCCATAAGATATCTCAAATCTTTTATTTTCAGATCACGAATATCAATACCATCAATTAAAATACTTCCCCTGTTGCAGTCCATAAATCGTGGAAGCAAATCGGCGAGTGTTGACTTCCCTGCGCCAGATTTACCAACTATAGCAACTGTCTGACCTTTCTTTATTGTCAGGTTGATATCCCGTAATACCGGTTCATTATTATAAGCATACCAGACACCCTTAAATTCAATTGAATCCTTAAAGCTGCTTACAGCAACCGCATTTGCCTTTTCTGTAATTGTTTCCTCTGCATTAAGAATCTGATCGATCCTGTCTATTGAAGCCATTCCTTTCTGTATTGCAAAATATGCAGTTGTTATGTTCTTTGCAGGTTGTATTATCATCGCAAAGACTGCGAGATACACAATAAGATCTTCAGGAGCCATTCTTCCTGAACCAAGAAGAACAAGGTTGCCTCCTACATACATAATAACCATAATAACGATTGTGGAAAGGAATTCACTGATCGGTGATGCCAGATAAGCTTTTCTTATGACTCTTCTGAATATTTTTGAGTACTTTTCATTGGATTCGGAAAATTGAGCCTGCATTTTTTCTTCTGCATTGAAACCTTTTACTATTCGCAAACCAGTAAGCGTTTCTTCAACAACGGAAAGCAGTTTTCCAAGGTTTTGCTGACCCGCAAGAGAAGATGTTCTTAAAGTCCGGCTTGCCCGTCCAATCAACCAGCCGCTGATAGGAAGAAGAGCAAGGGCAAACAGAGTCAATTCATAGCTCGAAACAAAAAGATAGACCACAAAGACAAGAATTGTTATAGGATCTCTGAAGAGCATTGTGAGAGATGACATTACAGAAATTTCAATTTCCTGAACGTCATTTGAAATTCTGGTCATTACATCACCTTTACGCGCATCGGTAAAGAAAGATAATGGAAGTGCCAGTATCTTGTTGTACAGTTTCCTGCGCAGATCACGCACAGTATTTGATCTGATCAACGCCATGCAGTTGTTTGCAAGGAAAATGAAACCGTTTTTAAACAGACTTGCTATTATAACGACCATCACAGCCAGAAGGAGTGCACCGGCTTGTCCGTATTTATCAATAAAAACGGATAGATAATACTTTGTTAATGTTCCGACATAAACTGAATTAAACTGCATCGGACCAGGATCAGCAACTGTGCCAACACGACTGAATAAGACCGTAAGAAATGGTTTTATCAGGGTAAAAGTAAATAGTGCAAAAATAGCACTTAGGATATTATATAAAATATTTTTGATCGCCGACCACTTATATGGAGCAATATACTTGATTAATAATCTGATATTATTCATCTATCTGATGTTTGATTAGAACCCTGTGTAATTGAAAGGGGTAATTGCTTTTAGTTCCGCCTTCACATTTTCGTTCAGATCCAGGTTATCAATAAAATCTGATATGGATTCGGAAGTAATTTTCTGATTTGTTCGTGTCAGATCGAGAAGAGCTTCATAAGGGTTCGGATAACCCTCTCTTCGCAATATCGTCTGTATGGCTTCCGATACCACAACCCAGTTATTATCGAGGTCATTTTTTATTTTATCGGTATTTACTATCAGTTTATTAAGACCTTTCAAGAGAGAATTAAAAGCTATCAATGAATGTCCGATAGGAACTCCGATATTTCTCAGAACTGTTGAATCGGACAAGTCGCGCTGAAGACGTGATATTGGCAGTTTCAAGGAAAAATGTTCAAAAATTGCATTAGCATATCCAAGATTCCCTTCACCATTTTCAAAATCTATCGGATTTACCTTATGAGGCATCGTTGAAGATCCTATTTCTCCTTTCTTTATCTTCTGCCTGAAATAATCCAATGAAATATATGTCCATAAATCACGGGCCATATCAATCAGAATTACGTTTATCCTGCGCATATTATCAAACAGGGCAGCAAGGTTATCATAGTGTTCAATCTGTGTTGTAGGGTGAGACCTTTGTAATCCCAGCTCTTCATTAACAAAATTATTTGCGAATGAGATCCAGTCTGTTTCCGGATATGCGACTTTATGAGCATTGAAATTTCCAGTCGCACCACCAAATTTAGCTGAAAACGGAATTTGTCCAAAATACTTGGTCTGTCCATCGATTCTTGCGATGAAAACTTCAATTTCTTTGCCAAGTCGCGTTGGTGAAGCAGGCTGGCCATGCGTCCTGGCAAGCATCGGAATATCTTTCCACTCATCGGCAAAAGAAGCAAGGGTTTCTCTCAACTCATACAGAGTTGGAAAATAAAGATTTATCATGGCATCCTTTATAGATAAAGGTACCGCCGTATTATTTATATCCTGAGAAGTAAGTCCAAAATGGATAAATTCGCTCCATTTTCCCCAGCCCGACTGAAAAAAACGTTCTTTCAGGAAGTATTCAATAGCTTTTACATCATGATTTGTGATTTTCTCCCTCTCCTTTACTTTCTCGGCATCAGTCAGGTCAAAGTCCTCATAGATTGATCTTAAAACCTTAAAATTATCTTTTTTAAAATCGACTAGTTGTGGAAGAGGAATACCGCAAAGGGCAATGAAATACTCAATTTCTACCATTAAACGATATTTTATCAGTCCGAATTCGGAGAAATACAGATCTAGTTCATCAACTCTGTTTCTGTATCTTCCGTCAATTGGCGATATGGCAGTTAGAAAATTTAATTCCATTATTATCAGATTGGGGTTTCACTTGTTTAAGTAATACGTACAAAAATACTATTTTAGATGTTGTAAAAAAAAGAGTATGAGTAAAATCAAAATATCTGCCGTCAAATATGCAAATACCTATCCATTTATTTATGGCTTGATGGAAAGCGGGTTTGAAAAAAAAGTAATTCTTGAAACTGATCATCCGGCGGATTGTGCGGCAAAACTTATAAGCGGGAAAGTTGATATAGGCCTGATACCTGTGGCTGTTCTGCCATTAGTGAAGGAGTATCACATCATAAGTGATTTTTGTATTGGTGCCAATGGAAATGTCAGAACCGTACTGCTTTTATGCAATTCTCCCTTTGATGAAATCAAAAATATTTATCTCGATTATCGTTCACGTTCCTCAATAAACTTAACAAAAGTACTTGCAAAAAATTACTGGAAAAGAGAATTTACGTGGATTAACACATCGAAAGGATTCGATTTCCTGAACATTGGTCGCCATGAGGCGGTAGTCCTGATTGGGGACCAGTGCTTTGAATACGAGAATAATTACAGGTACAAAATTGATCTTGCTGGGGAATGGGTGAAATTTTCAGGACTACCTTTCGTTTTTGCCTGCTGGACAGCTAATAAATTTCTGGAAAGCAGTTTTATAAAAGAGTTTAATGAAGCTTTGAATATGGGGGTGAAAAATATAGATGGAGTTGTGGAGAAATTCGGACAAACAGGAGTAATAAACGGTGAAATTCTGAAGAATTACCTGACTAATAATATCGATTTCAATTTCGATGAAGAAAAGAAAGCCGGATTAAAGCTGTTTCTGGAGTTGATGGGGAAACTGTGAATTTTACAAACCGAATTTTAACCACTAGGAATGAACCCCCTGCCGCTGCGCGGCTGTCCCCCTAAAGGGGAACTAATTCGGTATCCTTGATGAATTTACTGAAAGACTGAGAATTAACCCCCCTTTAGGGGGGCAGGGGGGCAAAATAGGAGGGCAAAGAAGATCAAAAATTAACAAATGAATACTACAATCTTAAATAATGATCCTATAATCCGTGATTATAAGGAAGATGACTACAATCAGATTTCTGAATTATGGTCCCTTACAGGTCTGGGTAATCCTGAAAGAGGAGATAATGCTGAAACAATTAAGAGAACACTCGCATTGGGAGGGAAATTATTAGTTATAGCATCCAAAACTTCCGGACAAATAATTGGTACTTCATGGATGACATGTGATGGAAGAAGGATACTGCTGCACCATTTCGGAATATTACCCGATTTTCAGGGAAAAGGTCTTTCAAAAATCCTTTTAAAAGAATCCCTTCAGTTCGCGAAAAAGACAGGTTTACAGGTAAAATTAGAAGTTCATTCTTCAAACATTAGAGCTATAAATCTTTACAATAAATTTGGTTTCAAATTGTTAAAAGAATACTGCATATATATCATAAGGGATATATCAAATAAGTAAAATTGTTATTCGATTATCTATTTAATTTTTACCTTTGATTTTTGATTACGTTTTGAATGTTCGTTAAATATTAACAAACTAAGCAAATATACCATGGCTAAAACAATCACCTTTAATGAGCTCCGGAAGATAAAAGACCAGTTACCCTCCGGAAGTATGAGACAGATTGCAGAAAAACTGGATCTGAATGAGGAAACAGTCAGAAACTATTTCGGAGGGAGAAATTTTGAAAAGGGACAAACTGTTGGTATTCATTATGAACAGGGACCTGGTGGAGGTATTGTTACAATTGATGATACAACTATTCTTGATTTAGCTCAGAAAATGATTAATTTCTGATTAATTATCTGATAGCCTGTTCGAAAAGCAAAAGGCTACGTCTTTTGCTTTTTTTATTTTTATATGAACCTTAACAGAATAATAGAATCTGCAGAAAAACAATATAAACAGATCCTGGAAGAATACTTCATATCTGTTTATAATGAAAGATCGCTGCCGTCTCACGGCATTGATCATCACAGAAGAGTATGGAAATATTCAAGAGAATTATTGAAATTTGTGCCTGTAAAAAATAAAAAACAACTTTCGATACTTACTTCTGAACTGATAATTGCCAGTTACATGCATGATATAGGGATGTCGGTTGACCCCGGTATAAAACATGGAAAATACAGTAAAGATCTGTGCGCCAGGTTCCTGGCAATCAATAATCTTCGTATAAATGACTATCTTAATGTACTGGAAGCGGTTGAAAATCATGACAATAAAGAATACATCGAAAATTCATCCCGGAATAATCTCCTGACAATTCTTTCAGTTTCAGATGATCTTGATGCTTTTGGATTTATTGGAATTTACCGGTATATAGAAATTTATCTTATCAGGGAAACTGATCAGAATAACCTCGGCCTTCTGATAACTACAAACGCAGGTAAAAGATTTGGACACTTTGTTAAGACTGTTGGAAAATCGAAAAATCTTATCGAAAAGCATAAACAGAGATATCTCATTCTTGATAATTTCTTTAACAAATATACTGAACAGCTGCCCTCCTATCAATTCGGAACCTTAAAATCTTCCGGATATTGCGGTGTAATTGAGTTGTTTGGAAATATGATTAATAACAAAATGGAACTGATTGAGCTAATTAATTCAGAGAAGCATAATAATGATCCAATAATAAATTGGTTCTTTTCTGAACTTGCAAATGAATTGCTCGTAGAGCATAAAGTCTTATAGAAAAAATGACAAAAACTGAATCTAATATCCCCTCCCCTTTCGATCCTGAGAAATTCAGAAAAGAAGGTCATATTCTTGTTGACAGATTATCTGATTATCTGGGAGACGCTTTATCAGGAAAGGAGATGCCGGTGCTTCCCTGGAGCGATCCTGACAAATTAGTTGAATATTTTTCGTTTGATTCTGAAGGAGGAGAGGAAGAATCACTGGATTCTTTCATCAAAAGAATCATTGATCAGTCGATCCATATACATCATCCGCACTATATTGGTCACCAGGTAACGTCTCCCCTCCCTGCAACTACTCTGGTTCAGTTCTGTACAACACTCCTTAACAATGGTGCTGCTATTTATGAAATGGGACCCGTAAATATGGCTATGGAAAGAAATGTGATAAAAAAGTTTGGATCCATGATTGGTTTTAAAACTGGCTTCGATGGAATATTTACACATGGCGGAACTGCAGGGAATCTTACCGCTATGCTTGCAGCCAGACAGTCTAAGACCGATTATAACATCTGGGAAGAAGGTATAAAAGAAAAAGGAAGACCAGGGTATATGATATCCGAACAATCACATTACAGCGTCAGCAGAAATGCAAACATAATGGGACTTGGAGACGCCTCCATTATTAAAGTGCCTGTCGATTATAATTTCAGGATGCGAACTGAGTTACTTGAAAAGATGAAATCGGAGGCAGAAGCCAAAGGGATACATGTTATCTCTGTCGTTGCAAGTTCGTGTTCAACAGCAACCGGTTCATATGATAATCTTGAAGACATTGCAGATTTCTGTGAAAAGTGGAATTTGTGGATGCACGTTGATGGAGCTCATGGTATGGGAGTCCTTTTTTCTGAAAAATATAAAGACAGGGTAAAAGGCATTGAAAGAGCTGATTCAATAGTAATCGATTTCCATAAAATGCTTCTGGTGCCTGCATTGAATACTCTTGTTATGTTCCGGAATGGTGAAAAATCATTTGAAACTTTTGCCCAGAAAGCTTCATACTTATTTCAGAAATCTCAGAAAGATGTCTGGTATAACAGCGCGATCAGGACTATTGAATGTACTAAAAGTGCCCTGGGAATCATTGCTTACACTGCAATGAAATATTATGGCAAAAATTATTATAAAGAATATATCGATAGCAGGTACGATTTAGCTGCTGAGTTTTCACAATTTGTTAAATCTTCGGCCAATCTCCAGCTGGCAACTGAACCGGCAAGTAATATTGTATGTTTCAGATTCGCATCATATAAATGTTCCGATCTCTCTCTGAATAAAATAAATTCCCAAATACGGGACAGAATTATTAAAGAAGGTTCATTTTATATTGTTCAGACCGAACTTGACGGGAATATATGGCTAAGACTCACTATAATTAACCCGGTTACCTCTATAGATGATCTGAAAATTCTTGTTAAACGGGTACAGGAGATTGGATCTGATGTACAATCATAAATACTGTTAACAGAATAACAGTAAATAAATCAAATAATTATCATTCTGAATAATAGAAACACTATATTCCCTCAAGCTACAACCTAAGAAATTTTTCTTTCAAATCCCAACTGATACAGCTTTGCGCACTTTTTAATCACAGCTGATTTCTGAATCTGAAAAAAGTTATTCAGGAAGTCTCCTGAATTCCAATTCTGAAAAATGGAGTTATTTGCATATAGATATATATGTATAAATACCAACACGTTTAGCGCATATTTGCCACTGCATATATTAATTCAGAGCCTTACATTTGAATTTATCAGAAATATGTTTTATGCTAGATGTACTTTTAAAAGAACCTCAGAAAAATTTGGATTCAAATGTTGGCCTTAAAGTCAGTGACAGGGCTGATAAACCTATCAAAAGTTTTTTAAAATCGGTTTCCTGGCGAATAGTAGGAACTATAGACACTATGATAATCAGCTATTTTATTACAGGAAGAGTAACTATCGCTATATCAATAGGAAGTGTGGAGGTTATAACAAAGACAATATTATACTATTTCCACGAAAGATTATGGGCACATATTCATAAAATAAGGCTAAATATCCATTTGAAATCGAAAGAGGGAAAATATGAAGTTAAAAGAGTTGAGCAATCAGCTGGCAGGTGATTCAATTGAAGAAAATTTATCACGACTTGCCTTCCTGTTCCCTGGTCATGTAATTTTCACTACCAGTCTTGGTATTGAAGATCAGGTAATAACTCATATAATATTCCGGAACAACATTAATATTAAAGTAGTTACGCTCGATACCGGAAGGCTTTTTCCCCAGACATATGATGTACTTTCTAATACAATCATTAAATACAACAAAATAATTGATATTTATTTTCCTGAGCATAAGGCTGTTGAAAAACTAGTTACGGAAAAGGGTCCATATAGCTTTTATAAGTCAGTCGAAAACAGGAAAGAATGCTGTGGGATCAGAAAAATTGTCCCTCTGAACAGGGCTCTCACTGGTATGGAATGCTGGATATCAGGAATAAGGGCTGAGCAGTCAGAGAATAGAAGTAAGATGGATTGGTTAGAATATGACAAGCATAAGGGATTGTTTAAGTTTTATCCCTTGTTCAACTGGTCAATGGACGAAGTTAAAAACTTCGTAAAAGAAAATAATATTCCATATAACACCTTGCATGATAAAGGATTTGTAAGTATAGGATGCGAACCCTGCACAAAGGCGATAAAACCCGGCGAAGATTTCAGGGCAGGCAGATGGTGGTGGGAAAATGACGGGGCAAAAGAGTGTGGATTACACTCGAAGGGAGCCCCCCACCCCCCCTAAAGGGGGGCTAATGCTTTTACAAAATTGAAGCAAGACTTACCGCCCACCGCAAGCCGAAGACCACTAATAAGAAATTTTTTATATGAAGAATACATTAAACATAAACGATGAGCACCTCAAGGAACTTGAAGCTGAAGCCATCTTTGTGATGCGTGAGGTTGCAGCGCAGTTTGAAAACAAAGTATTGTTGTTTTCAGGTGGAAAAGATTCAATAGTACTGGTTCATCTGGCCAGGAAAGCATTCTGGCCTGCTAAGATACCATTCAGCCTTCTGCATATCGATACAGGTCATAATTTTGAAGAAACATTAAAGTTCCGTGATGACCTGGCAAAAGAATTCGGTGCTGAACTCATTGTTAAATATGTGCAGGACTCAATTGATAGCGGACGCGTTGTAGAAGAACAAGGTGTTAATGCCAGCAGAAATAAAGCTCAATCCATAACTCTCCTGGATGCTATTGATGAGTTAAAAATTGATGTTGCAATAGGTGGCGGCCGGCGTGACGAAGAAAAAGCACGTGCCAAGGAAAGATTTTTCTCACATAGAAATGAATTCGGACAGTGGGATCCCAAAAATCAGCGTCCCGAATTATGGAATATATTTAACGGAAGGAAAAATTCAGGGGAACATTTCAGGGTTTTTCCGATAAGCAACTGGACTGAATTGGATGTTTGGCAATACATTCTGAATGAAAACATTAAGCTGCCCGGATTATATTATACTCACCGGCGTAAAATATTCAGCCGTAATGGAGTTTATCTCGCATGGGCTCCTTTTATGCAGCTGAAATCAAATGAAAAAGTATTTGAAACAGATGTGAGATGCCGGACAATCGGTGATATAACCTGTACAGGGGTTACACTTTCTAAAGCAAATTCACTTGAAGAAGTAATTTCCGAGATAGCAGCTACGAGAGTCACGGAGAGAGGCGGAAGATACGATGATAAACGCTCCGAAGCAGCAATGGAAGATCGTAAAAAGGAGGGTTATTTTTAGAGCTTTTTACCCGCTGGCGCTGTTTAAGGAGACTCTCTTAACCGCAAAGTACGCTAAGAAGGCGCAAAGTACGCAAAGTTATTACAAATCAGTTCTTTGCGACCTTTGCGTAAAGTCTTTGTGATCTTTGCGGTTAATGGATTTCAACTTCACCATTCCTTAGTACTACCTTAGTTTAATTTATTAAAGAATAAAATAAATAGATGAAAATAAACGAGAAAAGCCAGAATAAGAGTTTGCTACGATTCACAACAGCAGGTAGTGTAGATGATGGAAAAAGCACTCTGATCGGGAGACTTCTATATGACAGTAAATCAATATTTGAGGATCAGATGGAGCATATTGTCCAATCTGGGAAAAGGCTTGGAAGGGAAGAACTGGATCTGTCGTTGCTGACCGACGGATTAAGGGCAGAACGGGAACAAGGTATTACCATCGATGTTGCATACCGATACTTTGCCACTCCGGCAAGGAAGTTTATCATCGCTGATACTCCGGGTCATATTCAGTATACACGCAATATGGTAACCGGGGCAAGCACTGCTGACCTGGCCGTTATTCTTATTGATGCCAGGAAAGGAGTTCTGGAGCAAACGATCAGACATTCATATATTGCTTCACTGCTGGATATCCGTCACATAATATTCTGCATCAATAAAATGGATATGGTAAGCTGGGCAGAATCGACATTCATCAATATAAAGAAAGAACTCGGTACATTGGTCGCTAAGCTTAACATAGCCGATGTCCACTATATTCCGATAAGTGCTAAATATGGCGATAATGTTGTTGACCGATCAGAAAAGATGGACTGGTATGAAGGTCAGACTTTCCTGAGCTTGATTGAGACAGTCGAGATAAAAAAGAATAAGAATCCTGATTTCAAACGGTTCCCGATACAAACAGTAATACGCCCTCATTCAAAAGAATTTCACGATTACAGAGGCTACGCGGGACGGGTTGCGGGAGGCGTTTTCAGACCCGGGGAGGAAGTAATCGTACTGCCTTCAAAAATTAAATCAAAGATAAAAAGCATCGACGTACTTGGCAAAACACTCTCAGAGACTACAGAAGGAGATTCTGTGACAATATCTCTTGAAGACCAGATTGATATTGGAAGAGGCGATATGCTGGTTGCCGGTGATAACATGCCAATAATAAGTCAGGACATTAACCTTATGATTTGCTGGTTTAATGAACGTCCGATAAGGGTTGGAGGAAAATATATAATACGACTCAATAGTAACGAAGCCGGGTGTATAGTCAGGTCAGTCAATTACAGGATGAATATTAATACGCTTGAAGATGATATTAACAATGTCGCAGTAAACATGAATGATATCGCTAATATCACAATAAAGACCTCAAAACCAGTTTTTTTTGACAGCTATAAAAAGAACAATAATACCGGGAGTCTGATATTCATTGATGAAGCTACAAATGAAACTGTTGCTGCCGGAATGATTGTGTAATAAACCCATTTTTGGCCCCCCTACCCTCTAAAGGGGACTAATTCGGTGTCCTTGATGAAATTATTGAAAGACTGAGAATTACCCCCCCCTTTAGGGGGGCAGGGGGGCCAAAATTTGCCGGATAGCAGTCTAAGGCGTACTGAGAATAAAGGGAAACTGGAGGGTAAAATATTTTTTAAATATCATTTCTTTATAATATAAAAACGAATAGATTTGACTCATATCAAATTCTTAACGCCGGGTAATTGTATGAGTCAAAGAAAAAGTGAAGATAAAGAAGTTTTGGTATTCGCACCGGGATGCGCTTTAATGTTATATAAACCTGAGCTTGCAGAAAAAATTCATCAAAAGCTCCAGGAAAAATTAGGACAAATGGAAATGCTGCTGACTTGTTGTCAGCATGATCCCCAGCTTCCTCCAAATACTAAGATTATAAATGTCTGTCCGGGTTGCGACAGCCGGTTCAGAAATGACTATTGGAACATCACCACAGTTTCATTATGGGAAATATTGGCCCGAAAAGATTTTATGGAACTCCCTGATTATTCGAAGGAACAAATGTCAATCATTGACGCATGTCCTACCCGCGACCAGACAGGCATCCTTAATGCTATCAGAACCGTAATATCGAAAATGAACATTAAGCTTGTTGAACCTGCAAACACAATGACTAAAAGCACCTGTTGCGGAGATAGTTATTATGGTATAATTCCAACGGATAAAGTCATAGATCTGATGAAACAAAGGACATCTGAAATGCCGGTGGATGAAGTTATTGTGTACTGTATCTCTTGCGTTAAAGCTGTCTTCAATGGTGGTAAAAAACCAAGATTATTAATTGACCTGGTCTTTGAAGAAGATACAATTCCAAAAACATTTAAACCTGATGACTGGCATAAAGAATTACGCGAGTATATAGAGCAGCATTAAGATCTGAACTGCCTGTTTATCAGAATATTTTGAACTTATTTACCCAGAGTTTGTTATCTCCTTACAAGTATCGCGAATGCTGCAAAGTATCGTAGAATACGTTTAATGCATATTTGTCAGTTTTGTTTATTTGTAAAAAATATTCCTTTCCTTTGTAATTACATTGCGGAAGACTATTCATATAATGAAAAAGGTTTTTTCTATATTTCTTTCCATAATAATGCTGGTTGCAGTGTTGCACTTTTCAGTAGCAATGCATTATTGCGGAGGTATAGAAGCTGCATCTAAGGTTTCTCTTACCGGCAAACTTGCTGAGTGCGGAATGGAAAAATCCGTTGAAGTTCCACTTTCCGGGACAAACTTTTCCAGACACTGTTGCGATAATTATGTAATTTATTGCGGTATAAATAGTAACTACACTCCATCATTTTCATTAATTCCGGATTCTTATCAGGACAATTTCCAGATTCTGGCAATTCCGGTAGAATTATCAGTTAATTCCGGCATAGATTTAATTCCTTTATACACAGATACAAGTCCTTCTGCGGCATCAAGGTCTACCGACGTGGACCTCTCTGACATTTGTGTATTCCGTATCTGATTTATTCTCTTCACCATTATTTTACATAAAGGGTTAAAATTCTTTTATGTAACACTCGCTATTTTATCATTCAGCGTTTAATCTTTTTAAATATCACTAACATCTAAACTTTTAAAAATGAAAACAAGAAAAATATTGTTGGCAATTATATTATTAAGTGCGCTGGGAATGACCATTTCGGCCCAGACAACTGCTAATGCCCCAACCCAGCAGAAGACTGAAACATTTAAAGTATGGGGAAAATGCGAAATGTGTAAGGCACGAATTGAAAAAGCAGTAAAAGCAGAAGGAGCAACAAGCACAAACTGGGATATGAAGACTCAGATGCTTGCAGTTACTTTCGACCCGGCGAAAACGAATGTTGAGTCATTTAGCAAAAAGCTTGCCGCTATCGGACATGATACTGAAAAATATAAAGCAACAGCTGACGCCTATTCAAAGCTTCCTGTCTGCTGCCATTATGAGCGGGCTAAATAGAGCTATAATATGTTCAACAGACTAATTAAATATTTTTTAGAGAACAGGCTGATTACCATAATGCTACTTCTGGTTTTTCTCGGTTGGGGTATTATATCTGCACCCTTTAACTGGAATATCAGTTTTTTACCACGCAACCCTGTCCCTGTTGATGCTATTCCCGATATCGGTGATAACCAGCAAATCATAGCTACAGAATGGATGGGGCGATCTCCCAGGGATATTGAGGACCAGATTACATATCCGCTGTCTTCTGCCCTTGAGGGCATTCCAGGGGTGAAGACAATCCGAAGCACTTCAATGTTTGGAATGTCATTTATCTATATAATTTTTAAAGATAATGTTGAATTCTACTGGAGCCGTTCGCGTATTCTCGAGAAGTTGAATTCGCTTCCGTCAGGAACTTTGCCACAGGGAGTTCAGCCCAGTCTTGGACCTGATGCCACAGCGCTGGGTCAGATATTCTGGTATACCCTCGAAGGACGCGATCCGAAAACCGGAAAACCTGCCGGAGGCTGGGATCCCCAGGAATTAAGGACTATTCAGGACTATTATGTGAAATACTCCCTGGCTTCTGCAGAAGGTGTTTCCGAAGTAGCCTCAATTGGAGGCTATGTAAAAGAATACCAGGTAGATATTGATCCTGACGCAATGAAGTCCCATGCGGTGAATGTTATGGATATAATGAAAGCTGTGAAAAATAGCAATCTTGATATAGGCGCCGAAACAGTGGAATTAAATAGAGTCGAGTATGTCGTCAGGGGATTAGGATATATAAAGAATCTTGACGATTTGCGTAATGCTGTTGTCGCAGTAAAAAACAATGTTCCTGTAAAGATACGGGATGTAGCGAAGGTAAGTTTCGGGCCCGCTACACGTCGCGGAGGACTCGACAAGAGTGGCGCCGAAGCTGCAGGGGCTGTTGTGGTTGCACGTTACGGTTCGAATCCCCTGGAAGTAATAAATAATGTAAAAGATAAAATCAAAGAGCTTGCACCCGGTTTGCCAAGTAAAACATTAGCCGACGGATCCGTTTCCAAGGTAACTATAGTCCCATTCTACGATCGCACCGGGCTTATCCAGGAAACAATAGGAACTCTTGAATCAGCTCTTTCCCATGAGGTACTTATCAGCATAATAGTGATCATCGTCCTGATGTTCAACCTGAGGGCTTCGATAATCATTTCCGGATTACTTCCGGTGGCTGTTCTGATGACATTTATCGTAATGAAACTGACTGGTGTTGAAGCCAATATAGTGGCTTTATCGGGAATTGCAATTGCAATCGGGGTAATGGTGGATGTGGGGATAATATTCGTCGAGAACATTTTCAGACACCTTGAGATGCCTGAAAACCACAATGCAAAAGGCACAGCCCTGCGTAACGTGATATATAATGCAACTATTGAAGTATCATCGGCTGTGATAACTGCATTATCAACAACAGTAGTCAGTTTTTTACCGGTTTTTGCAATGGAAGCCGCAGAGGGTAAATTGTTCAGGCCGCTTGCATTTACCAAAACATTCGCGCTGCTTTCTTCTTTCATTCTTGGAATAATGGTGCTACCCATGATGGCAGACATAATTTTTTCAATCAGGTTTGATAAACGCCGTGTAAGCAGAATATTTAATGCGGCTCTCATTATTGCAGGTTTGTTTTTTACAATATTCTGGGGTACATGGCCTGCACTCGCTCTGGTGTTGATTGGGATTAATAACCTTTTAGAAGATAAATGGCCTGAAAATCGTAAAAAGATGCCAAATCTGATAAATATAGGCATCACAGTGCTTGTAGCTGTTTATTATCTGACATATGAGTGGCTGCCTCTTGGTGCACATAATTCATACCTTGTTAACTTCCTGTTTGTTATTGGGATAATAGGTTCTGTAATTTCCATACTCATGCTTATGGTGCATTATTATGAACCAGTATTACGCTGGTGTTTACAGAATAAATGGAAATTTCTGATGCTCCCGTTAGTTACGTTTTTGCTTGGGATAACGATCTGGCTGGGTTACAATAAAATATTTGGGGTTGTGGCAAAAGGTTTCGATCTGACAGGGCTCAATATCAGGAAAACACACATCTGGCAGGCAGCCTCTAAAACATTTCCCGGAGTTGGAAAGGAATTTATGCCTTCACTTGACGAAGGTTCATTTCTTCTGATGCCTACCAGCATGCCACACGCCGGAGTGGAACAGAGTGTAGATTACATAAAAATGCTTGATAAAAGAATTGAATCGATTCCCGAGGTCGAAGTGGCAGTCGGTAAATGGGGACGGGTAAATTCAGCACTCGATCCGGCCCCGGTACAGATGTTTGAAAATACAATTAATTATAAATCTGAATATGTACTTGATGTCAATGGCCACCGTATGAGATTTAAAACTGATAAAAAGGGTAATTTTTTATTGTCCGATAACAAAGTTTTTAATCCACAAAAGGATAATCTGAAAAATCTGGATACAAAGCAGCTTATCCCTGATGATAATGGTGATTACTTCAGGCAGTGGCGGCCCGGGATAAAGAAACCTGATGACATCTGGAACGAAATTGTTAAAGTGACTAATTTGCCCGGACTTACCTCAGCTCCTAAGCTGCAGCCTATTCAAACCCGGCTGGTTATGCTTTCCACCGGGATGCGGGCCCCAATGGGTTTGAAGGTTTACGGACCAGACCTGGAAAGTATTGAAAGTGCCGGGCTTGAATTTGAAAAAATTCTTAAGGAGGCACCTTCATTGGTGCCGTCATCTGTATTTTATGATCGTGCAGTTGGTGCACCTTATATTGAAATTAAGCTCAACCGTAATGCAATTGCCAGGTATGGACTGACAATAAATGAAGTGCAGGATGTATTGCAAAGTGCCGTTGGCGGTATGGTGTTAACAACCACAGTTGAAGGGCGTGAACGCTTTCCGGTAAGAGTCAGGTATCCCCGTGAACTTCGGACTACACCCGAAGATATAAAAAAAATACTTGTCCCCACAATGACCGGGGCACAGGTGCCTCTTGGAGAACTGGCTGATCTGCAATATACAAGAGGTCCGCAGATGATAAGAAGTGAGAATACATTCCTAACCGGATATGTCATTTTCGATAAACAACCCGGAACAGCAGAAGTGGATGTAGTAGAAAAGACTGATGCTTTTATAAAAGATAAGATCGAATCCGGAGAGCTTAAACTGCCTGCAGGTGTTTCTTACAAATTTGCCGGAAACTATGAGCAGCAGATTAGAGCTACAAAAAGACTTTCAGTTGTAATGCCTATCAGTCTGGTACTTGTTTTTATGCTCCTTTTCTTACAGTTTAAAACATTCACGGCTTCATCTATCCATTTTTCAGGGGTATTTGTCGCATTCGCCGGGGGATTTATAATGATCTGGCTTTATGGGCAGCCCTGGTTCATGAATTTCGCACTTGCCGGAATAAATATGCGTGACTTGTTTCAGATGCACACAATAAATCTAAGTGTTGCTGTTTGGGTTGGGTTTATCGCCTTGTTCGGAATCTCTACAAATGATGGTGTAATAATGGGAACATATATTCACCAGGTATTCGAAGAGCTGAAACCAACCAATGTTCACGATGTTCGCGAAGCGGTGGTTATGGCTGGTAAAAAAAGGGTGCGACCCGCCATGATGACAGCAGCTGTGGCTATTATAGCGCTGCTCCCTGTTCTCACATCCACGGGGAAAGGAGCTGATATTATGGTGCCGATGGCAATACCCACATTCGGAGGTATGATTATCCAGATTATGACAATGTTTGTAGTGCCTGTATTACAATCAATATGGCGAGAAGGTGAGATAAAAAGAAAAGTACTTAAAGTGAGCTTAAGTACTGAGTGAATAAATGTTGAAATGTTGAAATGTTGAAAAAGATGAAACAATATTTTAAATACTTTATTTTAATAATAATAGGGGGAATAATTTACGAAACTGCATATTCTCAGGATTCGCTGTCGTATTACCTTGAACAGGCGGCCTTGAATAATCCGGGAGTTAAAGCAAAGTATATGGAATATTCTGCAGCTCTGGAAAAAGTCCCCCAGGCTTCATCCCTACCCGATCCTGAGTTGCAGTTCGGCTATTTTATCAAACACATGCAACTTCTTGGAGGAAACCAGGTTGCAGATATAAGGCTGATGCAAATGTTTCCCTGGTTTGGCGTATTAAAAGCAGCAAAAGATGAAGCATCCAAAATGGCAGTCGCAAAATTTGAAAACTTCAGGGATACAAAGGACGAATTGTATTTTAATGTCAAATCTTCTTACTACACTATCTTTCGTACGATTAAGGAGATAAACATAGCGAAAAAAAACCTTGACCTCCTGCATTCTCTGGAACAAATTGTTCTTGTGAGATTCAGTACAGGAGGTGGAGGCAAATCTCCCGGTAGCAGTGGACCAATCTCACAAAGATCAAATAGCTCATCACAGGGTTCATCAGGAATGAGTGGCAGCAGTATGACAAATCAAAGTACCGGATCTGTTTCAGGTTCAGCAACTGTAAACAAAAGCAGCATGTCATCTTCCGGCTCAACAATGAGTAGTTCCATGGGAGGAAGCAGTAAAAATGATATGGTAAACCTGTTACGGGTGCAGATTGAAATGCACGATATTGAAAACAGGATATCTCTTTTGCAGGACCAGCTTACTACTGACAAAGCAAGTTTTAACAGGTTTCTCAACCGTGCCCCTTTTACGGCAGTATTTACCAGTGATTCATTAAATGAAGTGCCAATACCTTCAGATCTCCTTACCAGGGCTGATAGTCTTGTGAACCATCCAATGGTAAAAATGTATGAAGCTGAATCAGAAGCAAGTATAGCAAAACGTAATATGGTCAGGGGAATGGGATACCCAATGGTGGGACTCGGTCTGAATTATACTGTTATTCAACAGCGTGATGGGGTGGATCCAATGATGAATGGAAAAGATATGGTCATGCCAATGATATCTCTTACTCTGCCTATTTACAGAAAAAAATATAAAGCCATGCGTAGTGAGGCAGAGCTGATGAGCAATGCTGCTACTGAATCTGCAAAAAACGAGACAAATAACCTCAGGGTCAATTACCAGGAAACAATGCAAAACTTAAATGATGCCGGCAGACGTATAAAACTGTACACCGGTCAGGCAATGCTTGCTGAAAGAAGCGTGCAACTGCTTATTACGTCTTTCTCAGATGGCGGCAGTGACTTTGAAGATGTGCTCAGGATGGACCAACAATTACTCGATTATCAGTTTAAACAGGTGGAAGCGGTGGTTGATAAAAATACCTCTATTGCGAGACTGGTATATTTAACCGGTAATTAAAAAAACTATTTAACATTAGTAAATCTTAAATGATGAAAATCAAAAAAATAATATCTAATAAATATATCAGAGGCGGCCTGCTTGTACTCGCAGGTTTATTGCTCGGCCGGATTATTTTTCACAGACCTGATGAGGAAAAAGTCAAACAGGAAATAATGGTGAATGAAAACAAAAAGACGATATGGACCTGCGCAATGCATCCACAGATAAGAATGGATCACCCGGGAAAATGTCCCATTTGCGGAATGGATCTTATTCCACTTGAACAGACCACCGCTATTGTGAATCCTGATGCCGTAGTAATGACCGAAGAAGGTATGAAGCTGGCAGAAGTACAGACCAGTATTGTAACCAATGAAAAGCCTGTAAAAGTAATTCAGTTGTACGGTAAAATACAGGCTGATGAGCGCCTGGTACAAACCATGCCTGCTTATGTTCCGGGACGAATTGAAAAACTTCTTGTAAATTTTACAGGAGAAGAGGTCAGAAAAGGACAGGCCATTGCACAGATCTATTCTCCTGAATTGATCACTGCTCAGAAAGAGCTTTTGGAAGCTCTCAAAATGAAAGAGATGCAACCTCGATTGGTAGAGGCTGCGAGAGAAAAGCTTCGCCAATGGAAGTTCACTGACAATCAGATTACAGATATCGTGAATAGCGGCGATGCTAAAACAGTATTTGATGTATATGCCACTGTTGCCGGAATAGTAATTAACAAAAACGTTAATGTCGGTGACTATGTATCTCAAGGTACGCCATTATATGAAATTGCCGATTTATCGCATGTATGGGCGTTATTCGATGCTTATGAAACTGATCTGCCCTGGATCAGAAAAGGAGACAAAGTGACCTTTACTCTGCAGTCAGAGCCCGGAAAGGAATATTCCGGAGTAGTTTCGTTTATTGATCCTGTTATTAATCCGCAAACCCGTGTTGCAAATGTCAGAATTGAAATACCTAATTCCGGCAACAAACTTAAACCAGATATGTTTATTAACGGTACTGTAAAATCACACCTGGCTACTTCCGGTAACAGACTTGTGATACCTCAGACATCAGTTTTGTGGACAGGAACAAGATCAGTTGTTTATGTAAAACTGGCGGATACAATACAACCCAGTTTCGTTATGAGGGAAATAACCCTGGGACCTGAATTGAGCAATAGTTATGTTGTACTTAAGGGGTTAAGAGAGGGTGAGGAAATTGTTACCAACGGAACATTTAGTATTGATGCATCCGCACAGCTCGAAGGGAAACCCAGCATGATGAATCCTGAGGGCGGAAAAACCAATACCATGCCGGGAATGATTATGCCTGGTGATACCAAATCAGGTACCGGACAAAGTGGCAAGGAAATGGATATGTCATCAACCGGCGCAAAATCAATGAGCGATTCACTGGCCAAATAGACCGCCGGAACGCCGGTGAAAAGGAATTTAACCATGAGAACTGATGAAGAGGGAATCAGCAGTATATAAATTACAGTTTATGGTACACAATTTGTTTAATTCCATCAAAGGCATCTGAATAGCTGTCAATTATGTAAAATATTCTATCATTTATGTAACATTTAAACTTATACGAACTGTAATTTTAAACTTGATTATAGTATGAAAAATCAAATATATAAATGATCAAAAAATTCTTTTAAATAATCAAATAAAGTCTGGAGGTATATTATGATGAACGGATTCGGAGGACATGGCTTGGGAATGGGATATGGCTGGATTATAGGCCTTATCGTTATTGCTGTTGTTGTATGGCTGATAGTAAAAACTATGAATCGGAATAATAAGCCAGGATAATCGAAATATGTAAAATTTTTAATAAACAGGAAATCATGAAAAATAATGAAAATAAGGTTCAATCAGACAGTACAGTTAAATACTTTTGTCCTATGAAATGTGAAGGATCAAAAACATATGATAAACCGGGTGACTGTCCGGTTTGTAAAATGCATATGGTACCTGTCGATGACAAAGATCAGAATACTGAAAATCATACCAGGAAGCAATATTAGGAACATCGGACTGGCCTCAGACATGAAAATATCCATTTTTCCTTTTTTGAATGAACCATGGTTCGTAATTTCGTGGTATCTGTTTGGATTCCTTGCCGCGGTATGGGTAAGCTATGATGAAATCAAAGTCAATACCCATGTCAATCAATCGCTTAAATATGGCTGGCCCATAATAATGATTTTCTTTTCAATTATTGGGTTAGTACTGTATCTTTCAACCTGCAGACCTTTTGGCATTAAAAATAAAACCGGAGAGGAAGCAAAAGAATATCATCACCGTTACGTCTCTCCACAGTGGAAAAAAGTGACGGGATCTGTCATGCATTGCGTGGCTGGTGATGGTTTAGGAATAATGACTGCTATGATTATCAGCAGGCTGATCAATTTAAAATTCTGGCCGGAATTTTGTTTTGAATATGGTACCGGTTTTTTATTCGGATGGCTAATATTTCAATATACGGCAATGAAGAAAATGGCTGGTTCAAAACGTCAGGCCTTGTGGATGGCCGGGAGGGCTGAATTCTTTTCAATGATTCCGCTAATGTTTGCAATGGGAATAATAATGAAATTTTTTACTCCCGAAATTGCCGGGCAAAGTCCCGATCCGGACACTTTTACTTTTTGGTCGTACGGGGCTTTAGGCTTATTTGCAGGAGCGATTTTTACCTATCCCTTGAATTGGTGGCTTGTATCAATTGGATGGAAACATGGCATGAGTTAGTTCTATAGTTTAATATATCCTCACAATATTATTCACTAACGTTTCAGATAAAAGTAAAAACGATAAAAAAGTATAGCTGTGAAGTATTATTTTGAAAAAACAATGAAAGAGGACTTTGAAACTTCTGTTGCAAAAACAAAAGAAGCTTTAAAATCAGAAGGTTTTGGAGTGCTGTCAGAAATAGATATTAATGAAAAGCTAAAGGAAAAACTTGGCGTCGATTTCCGGAGATATAAAATTTTGGGAGCGTGCAACCCTGCTTATGCCTATAAAGCACTTCAGAAAGAGGATAAGATAGGTGTTATGCTGCCATGCAATGTGATTATTCAGGAAAGACCTAACGGGGAAATAGAAGTAGCTGCTGTCGATCCTGCCGCTTCAATGTTATCAATTGATAATGATGATCTTCGTGAAATCGCTACTGAAATCAGACTCAAATTACAGAATGTTATAGGACTGTTGTAATATTGTAGTTTTTTTGCACGGGGAATTATTCAGGCACAATTTTGAAGGTAATAATTTAATTTTTATAATGAGACATACATATTCAGTATACGGAATGAGCTGTAATAATTGCCGGGCTCATGTTGAGGAAGCGCTTAAAAAAGTTGATGGCATAACCGGTGTTACAGTCGATTTGCTGAAAGCGGAAGCTGTTATAGAAATGGAATCCCATATTCCGTTGGAAAGGTTTCAGGAAGCACTGGTAAATGAAGGAGGCAATTATAGCATTTCACTGCCGGGAGAGGAAGACCCAATGAAAAAACAGCGTCAGCTCAAAGCTAAAGCTGCTTCAAAGGGGAAAGGTTCGGGTGTCTATTATTGTCCTATGCATTGTGAGGGGGATAAAACGTATGATAAGCCGGGTAATTGCCCGGTTTGTGGAATGGATCTCGTTGAACAACCTTCACTGGCGAAAAAAACTCAATACACTTGTCCAATGCATCCTGAGGTCATAAAGGATGAACCGGGTTCATGTCCTATTTGCGGAATGGATCTTGTACCGCTTGAAGCGGATGTTGAGGAGGAAGACAAAACCTATAAGAATCTGCTTCAAAAGTTTAAAATTTCTTTATTATTCACAGTTCCGGTTTTTCTTATTTCTATGTCAGAAATGATTCATAATAACCCGCTAATGGCAGTTATGCCATGGAAATACTGGAACTGGGTACAGCTGATTCTGTCTATTCCCGTTGTATTCTATGCCGGGTGGATGTTTTTCCAACGAGCCTGGCGCTCAGTGAAAACATGGAACCTGAATATGTTTACACTTATCGGAATTGGCTCCGGGGTGGCATGGATATTCAGTGTTACAGCCCTCCTCTTCCCCGGGATATTCCCTGATCAGTTTAAATCACACACCGGTTCAGTATATGTATATTTTGAGGCTACTACTGTAATTCTAACGCTTGTCTTATTGGGCCAGCTCCTGGAAGCCAGGGCGCATGGAAAAACAAACAGTGCTATTAAAGCTTTGCTTAAACTTGCTCCTAATAAAGCAACGAGAATCATTAATGGTAAAGAACAAATTGTTGCTATAGAATCTATTCAAAAGGGAGATTTATTACGTGTAAAGCCAGGGGAAAAAATACCCGTGGATGGAAGCATCCAGGACGGAGAATCATCAATAGATGAATCAATGATTACCGGTGAACCCATTCCTGTAGATAAGAAGGCCGGTGATAAAGTTAGCTCAGGTACTATTAATGGAAACAAAACATTTGTTATGATCGCGGAAAAAGTAGGTTCAGAAACCTTGCTTTCGCATATTATCGAAATGGTCAATTCGGCAAGTCGTTCCAGAGCTCCTATTCAGAATCTGGCTGACAAAATTTCAGGTTATTTCGTGCCGGTTGTAGTTGGTATTTCTGTTGTAACTTTTATAATTTGGGCAATATTCGGTGGCGAACATGCATATGTTTATGCACTTGTAAATGCAATAGCAGTACTTATCATTGCCTGCCCATGCGCCCTGGGACTTGCTACCCCAATGTCAGTTATGGTTGGTGTAGGAAAAGGAGCCCACTCTGGAATATTAATCAGAAGTGCCGAATCACTTGAAAAAATGAACTCAATTGATGTAGTCATAATCGACAAAACCGGAACTGTGACAGAGGGAAAACCTTCTGTTGAAAAAGTAAAAAGTACTACATCAGGCGTTTCTGACGAAGATGTGCTTCAGAAAATAATTTCACTTAATAGCAGTAGCGAACATCCACTGGCACAGGCAACTATGCGATATGGCATAAATAAAAAAATAGAGGTGCTGCCCGTTTCTGACTTTGAAGCACTATCGGGAAAGGGCGTTTCAGGCATGCTTAATGGAAAAAAGGTGACCCTTGGCAATGAAAAACTTATGACTGAGATTAATGCGGTCGTCCCGGCAGAATTGAAAAATCAGGTCACTTCAGAACAAAAACTGGGAAAAACAGTCTCTTATCTTTCTGAAGACAATAAGGCAATCGGATTTGTTGTGATTTCTGATAAAATAAAGGAATCGAGCAAAGAAGCTATTCATAATCTTCAAAAAGAAGGGTTGAAGGTTATAATGTTTACAGGGGATAATGAAGAAACAGCGAAGGCTGTAAGCGATTTATTGAAACTCGATGGATATAGATCCCAGATGCTTCCGGGTGATAAGCTGGAAGCAATAAAACAACTTCAGGCACAAGGCAAAAAAGTAGCCATGGCAGGTGATGGCATAAATGATGCTCCTGCACTGGCACAGGCAGATATCGGAATAGCTATGGGTACCGGAACCGATGTAGCAATAGAAAGTGCCGGCATTACTCTCGTGAAAGGTGATCTGAAAGGTATTGCCAAAGCCAGATTATTAAGCCAGAAAGTAATGAAGAATATAAAAGAGAATCTGTTTTTTGCCCTCGCCTATAACTCGCTCGGAATTCCACTTGCTGCGGGAGTTTTATTCCCGTTCTTCGGAATCTTACTTTCACCAATGATTGCTGCCCTGGCAATGAGCTTCAGTTCAGTATCAGTGATATCTAATTCATTACGATTAAGGAATGTGAAACTGGAAGGATAAGGGTAATCTTTTCAGCATAGGAAAAATAAATAAACAAATAGACATAAATATGTGTTAATCTGGCAATCTTTAGCCGGAAGTAATTTATATTTAATGTTCTAATTCATATTTTGGTAACAAACTGATATAAAAATAAGTATTACTGGTATCTTTAAAAAGAATTTAAACAAATTGAATCACATCTATGCCACTTAATATTCCTGATAAACTACCTGCGATAGAGTTCCTTCAGAAGGAGAATATCTTTGTTATGGATACATCACGTGCTGCGCACCAGGATATTCGTCCTCTTAAAATAGCAGTGCTGAATCTAATGCCTATCAAAATCACAACGGAAATAGACCTTGTCAGATTGTTATCTAACTCTCCCTTGCAGATTGAGCTCGATTTTGTAAGCCTGAGCACTCATGTTTCAAAAAATACACCAAAAGAACACATGATGGCATTCTACAAGGATTTTAATCTTATCATACATACAAAATATGACGGACTTATCATTACAGGAGCGCCGGTAGAACAAATGTCATTTGAGGAGGTAGCTTACTGGAATGAACTTACTGAGATTTTAAACTGGGCAAAATGCAATGTTACTTCTTCAATATTTATATGTTGGGGTGCACAGGCAGCGCTTTACCATTATTATGGTGTTCCAAAGTACCCTCTTGAAAAAAAAATGTTCGGAGTTTTTAAACATACAAAAGCTGATTCAACAAATCCGATTCTCAGAGGATTTGATGATATTTTTTATGTTCCTCACAGCCGTCATACAGAAATAAAGAGGGAAGATATATTGAAAGTCCCTGAATTGACAATTCTTTCAGAGTCAGAAGAATCAGGGGTATATATGGTCGCATCACAGAATGGTCGTGAATTTTTTCTTACCGGACATTCGGAGTATTCTCCTGAAACGCTCGATATAGAATATAAGAGGGACCTGGCAAAGAATCTCCCTATTGAAATACCAAAGAATTATTATTTAAATGATAATCCTCAGAATCCTCCGGTTGTAAGATGGCGCTCACAGGCTAATATGCTTTTTGTAAACTGGCTGAACTATTATGTATACCAGTCAACACCTTACAATATTGAAAATATAGGGTGACACATTTCACGATAATATGCCGGTTTTTCACAATGGTGTGAACCATCAGTGTAAACAACCATTAATTCACAACACTTTTTCTATTAAGGTGTTTTACATATTTGTAATTAATAATTTATCCTTATGTCAGAATTCACAATACCTGATAAAAAAGATGTTGAAAAAACAATAAAGTCGCTATTCAGACTTTTGTTTCCGGCAACAAATTCATACTCAGACTCTGAAATCGAGAATAGTCTCGATCATTCGCGGGTTCTATTGCTTGGATTATTGATTGGTCTGACAGATGAAAAAGAAAAGACTGCAAAACAGTTTTTCGAAAATCTTGATAAGATAAAAAATACACTTCTTAAGGATGCACAGTTTATACTGGAATCAGACCCTGCAGCTACTCAGTTAATAGAAGTTTTAGCTATCTACCCTGGTTTCTTTGCAATATTCTGCTATCGGATTGCACATTCACTTTCTAAACTATCCATCCCCCTCCTTCCGAGAATGATAACGGAATATTCTCATAAAGTTACCGGGATTGATATTCACCCTCACGCTGAAATAGGTTGTCCTTTCTCAATAGATCATGGTACCGGTATTGTGATTGGAGAAACAACTAAAATCGGGAATAATGTAAAACTCTATCAGGGAGTTACTCTTGGTGCACTGAGTGTAGATAAAAGCAAAGCTTCGAAAAAGCGTCATCCGACGATTGAAGATAATGTTGTACTCTATTCAGGCTGCACAATTCTTGGAGGAGAAACTGTTGTGGGCAGAAACAGTATTATCGGTGGAAATGTCTGGCTCACAGAAAGTATAGCCCCTTTTTCAGTAGCTTATCATAAAAGTGAAATTGTGGTGAGAAACCAGGATGGATTCAAGGAACCAATAAACTTTATTATCTGAACAGATTTTTATTAAACTATACTGTCATGAAACTAAATTCAATTCTCGATTCAATAGGTAACACCCCGCATTTGAAAATCAACCGTCTTTTCGACCCGGCTTATTCGGTTTGGGTAAAACTTGAGAGGTCAAACCCGGGTGCCAGTATAAAGGACAGGATCGCACTATCAATGGTGGCAGATGCAGAAAAAAAAGGAATTCTGAAACCCGGAAGTATAATTATTGAACCAACTTCCGGTAATACCGGAATCGGGCTGGCTATTGTGGCTGCTGTAAAAGGTTACAGGCTTATTCTTGTTATGCCTGAATCTATGTCACTTGAAAGAAGAAAAATAATGAGTTCATACGGAGCAGAATTCGTTCTCACCCCGCGTGAAAAGGGAATGAAAGGTGCAATAGAACAGGCTAAGGTATTGGTTCAGGAAACACCAAGTTCATGGATGCCAATGCAGTTCGATAATCCTGCCAATACCGAAATACACCGGACCACTACCGCTCAGGAAATCCTGAAAGATTTTCCCGAAGGCCTTGATTATCTGATATCAGGAGTTGGTACCGGAGGTCATATAACCGGGGTAGCTGAGGTATTAAAAAAAGCATTCCCAAAAATAAAAGTATATGCTGTTGAACCGGAGTTATCACCTGTTCTGAGCGGAGGCTCCCCCGGTCCGCATCCGCTTCAGGGAATCGGAGCCGGTTTTATTCCATCAATATTGAATACCGCTATTCTTGACGGTATTATTAAAGTAAGTAAGGACGAAGCATTTACATTTACAAAACGTGCTGCAAAGGAGGAAGGGTTATTTGTAGGAATTTCATCAGGCGCTTCATTGGCCGCAGTCAATCAAAAACTGAAGGATATTCCCATAGGATCAAGAATCCTTACATTCTGCTATGATACCGGAGAGAGATATTTGTCGACGGAAGGGCTATTCTGAGAGTATATTTTTCTTTTGCCGTTGGTTTAAACCGACGGCAAAAGAAAAAATTACTCCTCAAACAGATACAGTTGTCTGTCGCTGCAATCCTCAGTCTCCAGATTTGAAACACTCAGTCCTAAAAGTCTGATTCTCGATCCTTCAAGCTGCAGCGACTTTCTGATTATTGAAACTTCTTTATGCAAGGAATTAAAATCACGAATGTAATTCTGAAGAGTTTTACTTCGGGTTATCTGTCTGAAATCAGAAAATTTCACTTTTACTGTGATGGTTCTCCCCGTTGTTTCAGAATGTTCTAATCTTTCCATCAGCTCTTTCTCCAGCTTGTACAATTCCGCAACAATCTCGAAGCGTGTTGTAAGGTCTTTCTCATAGGTAAGTTCTGTGCCAACAGACTTTCGTTCCTGATCAGGTTCAACCGGACGATCATCTATACCTCTTACAATATCATAAAAAAAGATACCTGCTTTGCCAAAATTTCTTACAAGCGAAACACGGTCCCATGCTTTAAGATCAGCTCCTGAATGGATCCCAAGTTTATGCATCTTTTGTGAAGTAACCTTACCAATTCCATAAAACTTCTCCACTGCCAATCCTTCAATGAATTTTTCGGCCTCTTCCGGTCTGATAACGAACATCCCGTCTGGCTTATTAATTTCTGAAGCTATCTTGGCAAGAAATTTATTAACTGAAATGCCAGCCGAAGCAGTCAGTCCGGTTCTGGATTTTATTTCACACCTTATTTTTTTTGCAATTATGGTTGCGGAACCGATAGCTTGTTTATCACTGGTCACGTCGAGAAAAGCCTCATCAATCGACAAAGGCTCAATTAAATCGGTGTATTCTCTGAAAATTGCCAGAACATTTGCCGAAACCTCTGTATATCTTTTAAAATTATGGCTAACAAAAATAAGATCATGACATAATCGTTTTGCCACTACCGAGGGCATGGCTGATCTGACACCATATTTTCGAGCCTCATAACTGGCTGCTGCTACTACACTTCTTTCCCCGCTTCCACCAACGGCAACAGGTTTTCCTCTGAGCTCAGGATGGTCGAGCTGCTCAACAGATGCAAAAAAAGCATCCATATCGATATGAATAATCTTTCTCAAATCAGAATTAAATGAGACAAATTTAGTCAAACTGTTAATACTTTGAGGAGATTTCCTTCGAACTTCGACCGACACAATCTGCTAAAAATATATATAAATCAATCTACTTCAGTTTTAACACAGAATCAGCTTCTAATTTTGTCTAATAAATCTGAACGTTCATTAAAAAAGTAAACAAAAATGAAAAAATTATTATTAGTCCTCGCAGTTGTTTCTCTTTCTGTACTAACCTTTGGACAGACGCAACAAACAACAACAAAAAAAACCAAAGCAGATACAACAAAGGTAATGCATAAAAAATCCGGAACAGCTACAACCAAAGCAAGTACCAAAACCATGGCTCCAAAGGACATGAACAAAGCTAAAAAAGACACTACTAAAATTAAAAAGTAGTAAATCCCTTCAAAAAATAAAAAAGGTTTCCAATTATGGGAGACCTTTTTTATTTATGCTTTTTATGCTTTGATATTTGACCAACATTGACCATTATTGCATATTTATTAAATTCATAGTTTTGGATACAAGGTCAGATAAGAAAGATTTGTTCGCGCTAATTTTATTCGAGCACAGACTATGGGGGTCTGTATTAGTTCCTTATATTATTCAGAAAGTGCCTGACAGGGGCTATTATCGTTTATCAGAATGCCTTTCTCCTTTTCCTGATATTGATACATTAAGTACTCTAAACTCAGAAGAACGCGAGTTAGTCAAGATTATTAATGATTATTCCGACAGGTCATTATTCAAGTTATATTCCCGCGAAAAATCAGTGAAGGAGTTTCTCGAAAAAACAACTCCTGAGAATCTTGAAAACTTTATAAGACCCTATATTGAAAGAAGGCTTTACAAATGTTTTACAATAGCAAGGGATGAAAACATTCCGCTCTATTACAGGAAGAAGAAGGCAGGGACCCTGCATCCCGAAGATCAGCTCCTTCTCTCTGAAGACAATGCCGAACCCATATTCAGATTTATAAAAGGCGACGAGCAAAGCTCTTATGACCTTACGCTTGAATGTGCCGATGAGATTATTGATCTGAGAAAAGAATCAGTAGAAATTTTGTGCATGGCACCTTGCATAATCAGGGATGATTACAGAATAATATTCGTTTCTCAGGTAGAAGGGTCGAGGTTGAAGCCATTCTTTTCAAAAGAGAATATCATTATTCCAAAAAAATCTGAACTGAATTATTTTAGCACTTTTGTACGCAATACAATAAATAACTTTAAAGTAGAGAATTATGGTTTTGAAATTATTGAACTTCCACCCCATAAAGAAGCTCTGCTTGAACTTGGAACCGGATTAAACGGGAAAACCGGATTGATCCTGCAGTTTGAATACGATGGAAATAGAATTTATTCAAACGAGACAACAACCTCATTCACTTTATTTGAAAAACAGAATGATAAATTCCTTTTTAAAAAATGTCATCGTGATTTTAAATGGGAAAAAGAATGTCGTAAAAAGTTGGAGGATCTTGGCTTCTTTTCAGATGATGAAATTAATTTTTTCCCTATAAGTAAACAAAAAGATGATTTCTTTTCAATAATTGAATTTGTTAATAATAGCTATAATGAAATAATGGATTCCGGATTTATTCTTAAATCCAGATTAGACCATAATTATAACCTTAAGCCTGTAGATATTGAACTAAGCAGTTCGATTATCAATGATTGGTTCGATCTTAAAGCGTCAGTAAAAATTGGTGAATGGATTATTCCATTCAGTCGCTTCAGAAAAAATATTATTGAAGGAATCAGAGAGTATAAATTACCAGATGGTTCGATAGCCATTTTACCAGAGACATGGTTTACAAAATATAAAAATATTTTCGAGTTCGGAAAGATCTCAGATGATTCATTGAAAGTACACAAGCAACATTTTTCCTTGCTCACAGATGCTCTTAGTGATGAAGGCAGAATAGGTTATGATCGGCTTGAAAAATTACTGATTCCCGATCAGATTCCGATTCTGCAAATTCCGAAAGGTTTAAAATGCACTATGAGACAGTACCAGGCTGAGGGTCTCAACTGGCTTAATTTTCTCCAGACTTCCGGATTAGGAGGGTGCCTCGCCGATGATATGGGATTAGGCAAGACAATCCAGACCCTGGCACTTCTTCAGCACAATAAGGAAAGTTTTGAATTACAAAATATCGGCACAAAACTGACCTCACTTATTATTGTACCTGCATCCCTCATCTATAACTGGGAAAATGAGATAAAAAGATTCGTACCTGAAATGAAAGTGTATAGCTATAAAGGGAACCAAAGGAAAAAATCAACTTCATACTTTCATGATTATGATATTATTCTCTCCAGCTATCACACAATCAGGCAAGATATTGATTTAATTTCTTCATTTTCATTCCATTACATTATACTTGATGAGAGTCAGGTCATTAAGAACCCGACTTCAATGCTTTACCGGACAGTAACAACTTTAAGGTCGGACTACAAACTCGTACTCACAGGTACACCCGTAGAAAATTCATTGACTGATCTGTGGACCCAATTAAACTTTGTTAATCCGGGGCTGCTTGGTGATCTTACTTTTTTCCGAAGAGAATTTGCCAAACCTATTGAAAAACTGGGCGATGACGAAAAAGAAATTGAACTCAGGAAAATAATCAAACCATTTATCCTCAGACGTACAAAAGAAAATGTTGCCACTGATCTTCCGCCTGTCAGTGAACAAACAGTTTTTTGCGATATGACTGAGGAGCAGTTTAAAGTATATGATGAAGAGAAATCAGCTGTGAGAAACAGTATACTTAAAAGTATTTCATCAACAGGTCTTGAAAAATCCGCTATTGTTGTTTTACAGGGTCTCATGAAACTCCGGCAGTTATCAAATCATCCCATACTGGCTAATGATGAATATACCGCGGGTTCAGGTAAATTCGAAACAGTACTTCAGGATATGGAAAGCGTCATTTCAGAAGGACATAAAATACTTGTCTTTTCATCATTCGTAAAGCATCTCGACTTATATGCCGCAGAACTGAAGAAGAAAAGAACAGGTTTTGCAATGCTGACCGGAGCCAGTACTAAAAGAGAGAAGATTGTTGACAGTTTTCAGTCAGATCCTGAGAAGAAGATTTTCCTTATTTCGCTCAAAGCCGGTGGTGTAGGACTAAATCTGACGGCTGCTGACTATGTATTCATCCTCGATCCCTGGTGGAACCCGGCTTCAGAAATGCAGGCTCTCAACCGTGCACATAGAATTGGCCAGCATAAAAGCGTTTTCGTTTACAGGTATATAACCAGTAATAGCATTGAGGAAAAAATTGTGAGACTGCAGGAGAGAAAATCCAAACTGGCTGACATATTCATCTCAAGCAATAATCCACTTAAGGAAATTGACATTCAGCAGATACTGAATATAATAGGATAAAACTACACTTTTCTACACAATAAGGTCTCGTACTCTTTTACCCCCTTCCCAGCATTCCCCCATGGACGAAGGAGCAGAAACAATCATTTCCCCCTTGGGGGAAATAAGAAAGGGGGTATCTTTAACCTGTAATAAAGTCGGTAATAATCAAAATTATCTAAATGAAAATATTGGGAATAAATTGCAGCCCCCGGAGAGGAGGAAACACAGAGATCCTTATTAAAGAAGTTTTTAAAGCTCTTGAAAATGAAGGTATTAAAACTGAGTTTTTCCAACTTGGAGGCAAGGATGTCAATGGGTGTATAGCCTGTATGAAATGCAGGAAAGAAAAAGATGGTATATGTCATCAAAAGAATGAGGTAATAAATAAATGTATCGGAAGAATGATGAAAGCCGATGCACTTATAATAGGATCGCCTGTTTATAATGCCGACATCACTGCTGATGCCAAAGCATTTCTGGAGGTGTCGAGTTATGCTTTGGGTTCGGCTGGCAAACCACTTAAACATATGCCTGGAGCTGCAGTAATAGCTGTGAGAAGGGCTGGTGCAATACATGCATTCGATAGTATAAACCATTTCTTTCTCATAAATGAAATGATAATTCCCGGATCTTCATACTGGAACATTGCAATAGGCAGGGAAAAAGGTGAAGTACTTAAGGATGAAGAGGGAATGAAAACAATGAAAGTGCTTGGAGAAAATATGGCGTGGCTGTTGAAGAAGATAAAAAAAGCCGGCTGAAATCAGCCGGCTTCTCTACAGTTTAGATCAGTTCAGGTTAATATTAGTAGTTTTCACGTTCTACATAATGTGTGTGAAGCAGTTCATGCGACTTATGGCTATTCGGCTGATCGAGGAACTCCTTGTAGATAGCTATTACTTCAGGATTTTCATGTGACTTACGAAGTGTCATATGCTCATCCTCAGCATATATAGCTTTCATACGTTTTTGTCTGATTGCCAGATTTGTAGGAATTGGCTGACCTCCTCCTCCTATGCAACCACCCGGACAACCCATGATTTCAATAAAATGATAAGCTACTTTCCCGTCTCTTACCATTTTCATAAGTTGATTGGCATTAGCCAGTCCGTGTGCAATTGCTACTTTCAGTTCAGCACCTTCAAGGAACTTCCATGCATCAACGCAACCTTCAATCTTTATAGTAGCTTCTTTTATGCCTTCCATACCTCTTACCGGAGTAATATTGAGGTTTCCAAATGGAACTTCACGTCCGGTTACTATTTCATAAGCGGTACGTAAAGCTGCTTCCATAACACCTCCGGTAGCGCCAAAAATAACTGCCGCACCTGTTGAATCGCCCATTATTGAATCGCATTTTGCCTCCTCAATATTTCTGAAGTCGATACCAGCCTGTTTGATCATAACAGCCAGTTCGCGTGTTGTAAGAACATAATCCACATCTTTGAAACCACTTGCTCTCATTTCAGGTCTGTCAGCTTCAAATTTCTTTGCAGTACATGGCATAACTGACACAGAAACGATTTTTGAAGGATCGATATTGCGTTTACTCGCATAAAATGTTTTGACAAGAGCTCCAAACATCTGCTGTGGTGATTTGCATGTCGATAAATTTGGCAGATACTCAGGGTATTTATGTTCAATAAATTTTATCCAGCCCGGAGAACATGAAGTGAACATTGGGAATGATATCTCCTTATCTCCATCAACTAAAGCTTTTTTCAACCTCACGAGCAGTTCTGTACCCTCTTCCATTATTGTAAGGTCGGCAGAAAAATCCGTATCAAGAACTGAATTAAATCCTAGTTGTCTCAGAGCATTGACCATTTTCCCTGTTACTCTTTCGCCCGGATCATAACCCAGATCTTCACCAAGAGCAACTCTTACAGCAGGTGCAGTCTGAACAACCACATGTTTATCGGGATCATAAATTGCATCCCAAACCTGATCTATTGATGTTTTTTCAACTAATGCTCCGGTCGGGCAACGGTTTACACACTGACCGCAATTGGAACATACAACCTGGCTCATAGGCCTGTCGTGGAATGACGATATTTTCTGATGTGCGCCTTTGTTAGCCACCGCGATTGCAGCTATTGATTGCAATTCCGAACAGGTTCTTACACATCTTTGGCAGCGAATGCATTTGCTGTCGTCTTTGACAAATGAAGGCGACGATCTGTCGATATTGTATTTTTTATCTTCAACCAGGTCAAGAAAAACATGATCGCCAAAAGCAAAATCATTTGCGAGCTTTTGTAATTCGCAATTCTGGTTTTTATAACATTTTGTACAATCAGCTCTGTGTTCTGAAAGCAGCAGTTCAACTATATGTTTCCGTGCATTCCTGACTTTCAGGGTATTTGTATGTATATCCATGCCCTCAGCAGCCGGAGTTGCGCACGATGCAATAAGTGTCCTTGCCCCTTTTTGTTCAACTATGCAAACACGGCAGTTACCTGCAACACAGAGGTCATCATGGTTACATAAAGTGGGAATGTTTATCTTCAGTTTCCTTGCAGCTGCCAGAACTGTTGTTCCTTCCTGAACAGAGACCTTCTGGTCATTTATAAGTAGATTTATCATGATTCTTCTTTTTTAGATTTTTTAATATATGATCTCCTCCTTAAAATTGCCGACTATCGATTTAAAAGCGTTCCCGACTGATTGTCCGAGTCCGCATTTTGCAGCGATCTTCATTGTATCCGCCAACTTCATCAGTTCATTAAGGTATGTTGATTTTGCCTCACCTTTTTTTACTTTTTCTACTCCTTTAAGCAATTGCTGGCAACCGACACGGCATGGAGTACATTGACCACACGACTCTTCAGTAAAGAATTCAAGATAATTATGAAGAACATTATACATCGATCGGGAGCTGTTGAAAAGCTTCATAGAACCTCCTGTAGGTACTCCTTCAAACCCGATGATTGTTTCCGCAAACTTTTTCCGTGGTACACAGAAGCCTGAAGCACCTCCTACCTGAACAGCTTTTGTATCACCATCACCGAATTCATTTACAAATTGCAGAACTGTCATTCCAAGCTCAAGTTCAAAAATACCCGGAGTCGGGGTATCACCTGAGATTGAGAAAACTTTTGATCCTCTTGAGTCCTTTGTTCCGTATTTAATAAAGTCCTTTGCACCATGCTGAATGATCATCATGGCGGTTACAAGAGTTTCAACATTGTTAATTGAGGTCGGTTTACCAAAAACACCTGATACTGTCGGATACGGAGGTTTATTTCTCGGTTCCCCTCTTTTTCCTTCAATAGACTCGAAAAGAGCACTTTCCTCTCCGCATATGTAAGCACCACTTCCCATACGATATTCTATTTTGAAATCATAGCCTATTTCTTTTATCATCTTATGGAATGAATCGAGCTCAATCATTAATTTGGGCAGAAGATACCTGTACTCTCCCCTCAGGTAAACAATACCTTTCTTTGCTCCGATAGCTTTCCCGGCAATTGCCATACCGCCATGAACCTTATTAGACACTCTGTCGAGAATCTCACGATCTTTAAATGTACCGGGTTCACCTTCGTCGGCATTGCATACTATATACTTGTCAGGGTTTTTCTCAGCGGCCGTGAATTTCCATTTCATACCTGTCGGGAATCCGGCACCTCCCCTTCCTTTGAGCCCTGAATCGAGCATCTCCTGTATGATTTCTTCTCTGGTCATTTTGAAGCCTTTGGCAAGGACTTCATGATTATCTATTTTTTCAAATATAAGACCTACTTTATTTAATCCTTTATTTTCCATGGCGGATATCTATTTTTGCATATAATCTTTAATAATCTCAGTCACTTTTTCAGGTGTAAGCTCAGTATATGGCATATCGTTAATAAGGATTGCCGGAGCTTTATGGCACCATCCAATGCAGTTCGTCTCAATCAGACTGAATTGTTTGTCAGGAGTTGTTTCGCCGACTCTAATTTTAAGCATATCTTCAAGCGTGTGAATTATGTCGCCTTTACCTTTCATAGAGCAAGTAATTGTTTTACAAACTCTTATAACGTACTTCCCTTTCACCTGAGTGTCCAGAAAAGTGTAAAAAGAAGCTGTCCCGTAAACTTCAGCAGCTGAAATATCGAGTTCTCTCGCAACTTCAACCATTGCTTCATCAGTCAGATAATTGTGTTTTTGCACAATCGCCTGAAGAATTGGCATAAGGCTCTCCCGTTCATGACCATGTTTGTCGGACAATTCCTTAACTAGATTTCCTACTTGATACATATCTATCTTAATTTTAGGTAATTAAATAATTCATTAATCATCAAATGCTGTTTCTCAAAAGTGCTGTTAAATTAATAACAATACTTTTTAAAAAAAACTTACAAATGTCATACTTCTTAATTTAGAATGAAACTAAAGTAGAGACGCCCAACCTAGGTGTCTCATTCTTATAGTAATACCCAATTTGGGTGTCTCTACAATTTTGCCTTAATTTACATACAATTTCATTTAATGGATTACCAATCAACTCTTCGAAACCTGAAACTCCGTCATGAATTCTTTATAGGAATTGACTCTGACGGGTGTGTATTTGATACAATGGATGTCAAACAAAAGGAGTTTTTCATTCCTAATGCCATAAAATACTTCAATCTGTATGATATTTCAGAGGAACTCCGTGAAACATGGGAGTTTGTAAACCTCTATTCCATTTTCAGGGGTGGCAACAGGTTTAATTCAATAGTTAAAGTTTTTGAATTACTGGATAAAAGAAAGAAGATAAAGGGAAAAAGCTGCAAGCTACCTGATTTAAATTCACTTAAAGAGTGGATAAAAAGAGAAACAAAACTGAGCAATGCCAATCTCCGTGCATATTTTGAATCAGCTTATGACCCTGATCTTGAAAAGGTGGTCAATTGGACTGAGGCCGTTAATAAGGAAATAACTTTACGCCTCAGGAATATACCGCCATTTCCGCATGCCCGGGTTGCTGTGGAACAATTATCCACCATTGCAGATATTGTTATTGTTTCACAGACACCTCTTGAAGCTCTTGAACGGGAATGGAAGGAACATAACCTTATTAGATATGTCAACACCATAGCAGGGCAGGAACATGGAACAAAAACGGAACATCTTGCAATTGCTGCAAAAGGGAAATATTCAGAAAAAAAGATCCTCATGATCGGCGATGCCAAAGGAGACTTTATCGCGGCAAAAAACAACGGAATCCTGTTCTACCCTATCATTCCCGGGAAAGAAGATGAATCATGGAAAAGCTTTATCGATGAAGGTCTTAAAAAATTTATCGACGGGGAATTTTCAGGATCCTATGAGGATGAACTTCTTAGAAGATTTGATGCATCTCTTCCTGAAAATCCACCCTGGAGAGAATAAGTTGTTCAGGGCAAAGGAACCCAAACGTCAACACGTGTTCCTGCTGATACTCCATTTTCATTGTACAAATCAATTATTGTATGTTTTATTGGCTTCTTATTTATCTGGTTTAGAATTTCGTAGAATTCTCCTGTAAGTTTCAGCCCTTTACCTGTAGAGTGACTCAATCCTTCCGCTTTTACTCTCCCAATTCCATTATCCTCAATAGAGAGAACAAGATAATCCAGATTCCTTTTTGCGCTGATTTTCAGCGTCCCCCCATCCTTAGACGACATTATTCCATGGTTTATTGCATTTTCTGCAAAAGTCTGCAAAACAAGTTTAGGAACCTGCTCAAGTTTGTTGATATTTTCTCCTATTGATATCTCATAATTAAATTTATCCCCGAATCTGAGTTTTTCCAGATCGAGATACGTAGTTACAAATTCAATTTCTTCACCTAGACTTCTGTAAATCCTTTCAGCATCGTTGATCAAACTTCTGAGCAGATGTGTAAACTTATTCATATAATCATAAGCTAACTCCCTGTCTTCCTGATAAATTATGGATGAAATAGAATTAAGGATATTAAAAGTAAAGTGAGGATCGAGCTGTGACTTTATCCCTTGAAGCTGAAGAGTTACAAGCCGTCGGTTCAGGCTCTCCTTCTGCACTACCTGTAAAGTATTGAATTTTTTAATCAGAGCTATAAAGAGGAAAAACAACAAATAAATGCCAGGATAAGCCAGATAACACAAGTAGAAATACTCGTTTTCTTTCAGGGAAAGGAAATAACTGGTATTCCCTGAAGTAAAGTAGAGCTCTTTCTTATGATCTTTAGAAACAAATTCGGAAAACTTCCATACCTGGTCCGTAGTTTTAAATTCATTTTCAGTCAGCTTCTGCAAGTCTGAGTTATATACTGCAAGTTTCGCTTCCACATCAGAATAGAGAAGAAATTCATCCTTCCCATCCATGTTAATATCTTTCTGATATACTGCTATCTTAGATTTAAAGGGTAATTGAACTGATCGGATGACTTCCAGCCTGTCGTTCAGTTCAATTAACTTATCGGTCAGAAGATAAATCCTGTCCCCATTTCCAGAACTTATAACAAATAATTTAATATTGCCTGAAAGACCTATATCGCTATATAACCGGTACCTGATAAGTTTACCATCTGAAGAAAAGAGTAAAATTTCGGGTTTCAGGACAGTTGTGTCCACTCCCAATGGTATATGAGAAAGCAGATATCCTTTAAATACTTTGTTTTTATAAGCCTCTGTCTCAAGACTGTTTACATACCCGCGAAATTCCCTTGGAGGAAACTCAAACTTTAGACTGTCATTAAAGACCATAAACCAGGTACTGCTGTCTGAATAAGGTACATTATGCCCGAAATTTCCACATGCCGACATCATACCAAAAATTTCCGGCCGTTTATCTCCATTTACATCAACCATTTTAGGATTCAAACAAATTATTCCAGTGAACTGACTTGATTTCAATGTTTTATTAACCAAATCGAAGTAATATAACCTTCTTGGATCCTTCCTGAATCCGGAAGTAATTCCAAAATATACCTCATCTTTTCCATCCCCGTTTTCGTCGAAAAAGCCCACCGGATATATTGTGGATGTAACTTCTCCATTGATATATCCGATCTTTGTAATGAAGATCCTGTCAAGTCGTGTCCCATGAGGATCAAGAATTTCATTAACATTCAGGAATAATGAATCTCCTTTATGAGTAAATATATATATCTCTTTATACTTGTCGTGATCGTAATTTCCGAAGAATATGTCAGATATAAGAGGATTAATACTATCAAGGAGGTTCCATTGATCAAAGAAATGCTTATCCGAATTTTGCACCCCAATAAAATAATAGGGAATCCCTTTCCCTGTATAAATTAATTCTGATATGGAATCGGAGTTCAGATCAGAATAGAGACTCTGACCAGGAATTGTGCCACCCGGTTCTATTGACAATGTATATTTTGAATCCTGAAGATTAAGGAACAGCATTATTAATACTGCCGGGACAGCTGCCTGAAATCCTGTAGAATAGATGATCTTTTTAAAGACGGAATCACCTTTCATTTGCTAAAGAATATCAAGGTCTTTAAGATGCTGTCGTGGTATTTTAACCTTTACAATTTCATTGTCTCTTGTAAGAGTTATTGTGCTTTCCTTACGATCAAGCATTGTAATATATTCAAAATTAATAATATGAGATCTCCCTACTCTGATAAATCCATTTTTTGGCAGAATTTCTTCAAGTTTTCCGAGGTTCATAGAGCATAGATATTGCTTTTTCCCGGCCATTACTGTTGTGTAGTTACCTTCAGCTTTGCAAAACAAAATGTCAGAAGGATTGATAAATAGGGTTCCGCTACGTGTGTTTACCCTTATCCTGGTTATTTTCCCTCCAACTTCAACCATTCTGACAGAGCTGTTATTTTTTAAATCCTCCCCTTTCCGTTCAATAAATCTGTCAAGACACTGTTTCAGCTCTTTGCGGTTCAATGGCTTAAGTAAGTAATCGAATGCCTGATTTTTAATTGCTTTGAGAGCGTACTGATCGAATGCTGTAACAAAAACAATCTTATACTTCTTATAGTCCTCAGGAAGATCTTCGATGAACGAAAATCCATCTCTGCCAGGCATTTTAATATCTAAAAAAATAATATCCGGGTCAAACTGTTCTAATTCGACAAAAGCTTTATCAACTGATTCTGCTGCTCTTATTTCATTAAAGTAAAACGTTTCTTCAAGAAGTTTAGTTAGCAATATCCGGGCATTCTCTTCGTCATCAACGATCAAAGCGTTTAGCTTTTGTTCCATAAGGCAGGCAGTTTTAGACTTTTCAGGTTAAATTTACAAAAAGATATTTGTTTATTAACTATCTGTAAAGCAAATTCATGTTTATTATTCTTGAATTTTTTGAATGAGTATAGTTTAATATTTTATACAGAATATAGGTTTTTTTCTCTCGATGAATAATCATATTTTTGTTGATCGTAATGAATTTAAAATGCAACACAAATGAATACTGATATCAATCAAAGAGCAGCTGATAATATACGCATCCTGTCAATGGCAATGGTTGAAAAATCTAAATCCGGACATCCGGGAGGAGCAATGGGAGGCGCCGATTATATTCATATCCTTTTTTCTGAATTTCTCAATTTTGATCCTGACGATCCTGCATGGATTAATCGCGACCGGTTCTTCCTCGATCCAGGTCATATGTCAGCTATGCTCTATTCAGTTCTGACACTTACAGGTCATTTTAAGATTGATGATCTGAAGAATTTCCGTCAGTGGGGAAGTCAGACACCCGGTCATCCCGAGCTTAATGTGATGAAAGGAATTGAGAACACGTCAGGTCCGCTTGGCCAGGGACATACGATGGCTGTTGGAGCTGCAATTGCAGAAAGATTTCTGGTAGCCAGACTTGGAGAGCTTTTTTCGCACAAAATATTCACATATATATCAGATGGCGGTGTTCAGGAAGAAATTTCTCAGGGTGCTGGTCGTCTTGCAGGTTTCCTTGGTCTGAGTAACCTGATAATGTTTTATGATTCCAACGACATCCAGCTTTCAACGGAAACCAGGGTAGTTACAAAAGAAGATACAGGCATGAAGTATACTTCCTGGGGCTGGAACGTTATTGAAATAAATGGTAATGATCAGTCTCAGATAAGGATGGCCCTTACCTCTGCGATTGGTCAAAAAGAAAAACCTACTATTATTATTGGTAAGACTACTATGGGTAAGGGTCTTGTTGATAACGAAGGTAACAGTTTCGAGAGAAAAACATCTACCCATGGGATGCCGGTAAGTGAAGCAGGCGGATCTTTTGAAAAATCGGTGAACAATCTCAACGGTAATATCTCTGATCCGTTCGAGATTTTCCCGGAGGTCAAAGACTTATACAAAAAAGTGCTGGAACATAAAAAGGAAAAAGCTTCTGAGTGGAAAAAGACAAAAGATGCATGGGCTGCACAGAACAAAGAACCGGACAAGAAACTACATTCATTTTATAATCTGGAATTTCCGGAAATCGATTACAAATCAATTCTTCAGAAAGAAGGATCAGCTACGAGGAATGCATCGGCTACCGTGCTTGGCGTCTTTGCAAAAAATATTGAAAACATGATTGTCTCTTCAGCTGATCTGTCAAACTCTGATAAGACTGATGGCTTCCTGAAAAACACTCATGCGTTTATTAAAGGAGATTTCACAGGAGCATTTCTCCAGGCAGGTGTTTCAGAACTTACTATGGCTGCAGTCATAAACGGGATGGCTCTTCACGGGGGAGTTATACCTGCGTGCGGCACATTCTTTGTTTTCTCCGATTATCAGAAACCGGCTATAAGATTGGCCTGCCTGATGGGCTTACCAGTTAAATATATCTGGACTCATGATGCATTCCGTGTAGGCGAGGATGGCCCAACACATCAACCGGTAGAACAGGAAGCCCAGATAAGGTTACTTGAACAACTTAAGAACCACCATGGAGAAAACAGCATGCTTGTTTTACGACCTGCAGATTCGGCAGAGACCACTGTTGCCTGGAAAATGGCAATGGCTAACAAAACAACACCTACAGCTTTGATTCTTTCACGACAGAATATAAAAGACCTTCCTTCAGAAAAAAACAACCGTTTTCAAGATGCTTTGCAGTCAGAAAAAGGTGCTTATATTGTTCAGGATTGCCAGGGGAAACCCGATGTTATTTTGCTGGCAAGCGGTTCAGAAGTCTCGACTCTCGTTGATGGAGCGCTTTTATTAAAAAAGGATAACCTGAAGATCCGGATTGTTTCAGTTCCATCGGAAGGTTTGTTCAGGAATCAATCTGAAAGTTATCAGAAAACAGTAATCCCCGAAAACATACCAATCTTTGGACTTACTGCCGGATTACCGGTTACTCTACTGGGACTCGTTGGAGCAAATGGCAGGATATGGGGAATGAAAAGTTTTGGTTATTCGGCCCCCTATAAAATTCTTGATGAAAAGTTAGGATTCACTGCTGATAATGTTTACAAACAGGTGAAAGAATACCTGGCAGAGTTTGGGAAGTAAACGACTTTTTCTCTAAGGAGTGTGGTTTATACCTTAATAAACTCACCGATCTTATCAAGAAGACTCTTCCTGTTGATAGGTTTACTGAGATATCCATCACATCCTGCGGCAATTACTCTGTCTTCATCACCTGACATAGCATAAGCTGTGATTGCAATTATGTGAACATTCTTATTGATAAGCCTGATCTGTCGTGTGGCTTCAAATCCGTCCATCTGGGGCATTTTCATATCCATAAGTATTAATTCAACATCAGGATTAGCCTTAAAAAGCATTACAGCTTCTTCCCCATTCGCTGCATGCAAAATCTTACTGTCTGTCAACCTGTTAAGCAATGTATTAAGATAATAAAAATTGGTTTCATCATCTTCAGCAACAAGTATCGGGCTTGATATAGTTGACTTTCTATGAATTTCAGCACTTTTATCCAAAGGAGCTTCTTTGATCTCATCAACAGGAAGTGACAAAGAAAAGACAGAGCCAACACCAGGCTTTGATTCGAGACTAATTTCTCCACCTATTGCCTCTGCCATTCCACTGGCAATTGATAGCCCCAGGCCGCTTCCTTCACTTATTCCATAAGGGTCATGCGTGTCTTTTACGAACTTTTCAAAAATGATATTAAAAGAATCCGCATTAATGCCGATACCTGTATCTTTCACGAAGAGCACTATGTGTCCATCATTCCTTTTAAAACCGAAATGGATACTCCCCTTTTCTGTGAACTTGACAGCATTGTCGAGAAAATGTGAAACTATTTTCCTGCAGATTTCCTGGTCGGAATTAATATAAGACTCATCACATTTTTCAGGAAGCTCAAGAAATAATTCCAGATTCCTGTTTAAACATACAGGTTTAAAATTTTCAAATAGATTTCGCAGAATAATAGATGGAGAAAAATTCTTTTTAATTACAGAAAGGCTCCCTGATGTTATTATTGAAATATCCATGTAATTTGTTATGGTATTCAGCAATCTGTTACTGCTTTCCAGTAACATTGCATGAGAATCTTTCTTCTCCTGCTCAGATAAATCCTGCAGAAAAATTATCTCGGCGAATCCAAGGATCCCATTTAGTGGAGTTCGGACTTCATGTGATATGTTATTCAGAAAGTCTGTTTTAAGTCTGTCGCTCATCTCAGCTTTTTCTTTCGCAAGTTTCAGAGCATCGGAGGCATTTTTACGATCAGTGATGTCGCGGATGCTGCCAATAATCTTTTGAGGATTTCCCTGTTCATCGAACAACAACTTGGCTGAGACGGAACAGGGATAATTTGAACCATCACGATTTCTTAATGTAATTTCAAAATCGGAAACATGACCCTTCTCCTTTAATTCTTCAGTAATATGCAGTCTTTCACCGGAATCAGAATAGAAATCGTACATTGATCTCCCGATAAGGTCAATGACTTTGTAATTATGCCTTGAAAGAGTTTCTATTGACGGACTGACTTCTAGTATTTTGCCTTCTATTGATGTCTCATAATATACATCTTGCACATTTTCGAATATTCTCCTGTATTTCTCTTCACTCTTTTTTAATAATTCCTCGGAATTAAGATGTGCAGTAATATCAGTAACAGTTCCAATGTAACCAATAACCTCGTTTTCAATCATTTCTGGTACAGCATTACCTATTACCCAGCTTATTGTTCCGTCTGCTCTTACAAACCGGTATTCTGCCACAGATTCCTTAAGATTACTTACGTCTGATTGCCATTTTTGTTCCAGGAAAATCCTGTCATCCGGATGCACGGCTTTCAACCAATTAAAACCCAGTGATTGCTCAAATGATAAGCCCGATAATTCCTGCCACTTTGGATTTACATATGTTGTAAAACCATCAAGCTGAGTCCTGAAGATTCCAACAGGTGATGTTTTTGCAAGTGTTTCAAATGACTGACGGCTTTCCTTCAGGGCTTCAATTGTTTTTTCCTGGTCAGTGATATCAAGAACTGTAAATGAAATACCTTTTGAATGATCGTTAACATCAAGTGGGGCCGAGCTAATGATTACATTGATCAACTCTCCGCTTTTCCGTTTAAATATAGTCTCAACAGATCCCTTACCTTTTTCAGCGATTTGTCTGTATTTCTTCTCGCCGGCAGATAAGAATTCTTCAGTTGACCTGTAGAGGATCTCAGAAGACTTCCCAATTAGTTCTCTTCGTTCATATCCTATCATGCTGCAAAAAAAATCGTTAACTTCAATCAATATTCTATTAACAACCAATCCTATACCAATCTGTGATGCACTGAAAATACTCTGAAGTTTAGCTTCGTTTTCCTTTAACAACAGATCATACGCCTTTTTCTCTTTATTAATCCTTACCTTGTTCAAAGCATCTTTGACAGCAAACGGCAACCTGGTCATATGCTCTTTTGTAACATAATCGATGGCTCCTGCTTTCATGCATTCAACAGCAACCTCCTCATTAATGGATCCTGTACATAGGATGAAAGGCAAATCGTCATCAAATTCCTTTGATACATTAAGTGCCTGAATACCAGTAAATGATGGCATCATATAATCTGAAATTATCAGATCGGGATTGAATTCCCTGAGTGATTTCTGAAGATCAATTTTTGTACAAACAGTTGAAAATTCAAATTGAAGATTCGCCTTTTGTAATTCCCTTACCGCCAAATCTACATCTGAAGGAAGGTCCTCTATAAAAAGGATCCTAAATAGTTTTGAATGATCCATTATATTTTATCCCAAATAATTCAGCCAACTTTACATTCTCCTAAAAACTTAGGCCCTCAATATTTATTTCTTACCTGGCACCAGTGTAAAATAGAAAGTACTACCTATTCCGGGTTCACTCTCAACCCATATTTTACCATTATGTTTTTCAACAAATTCCTTACAAAGCAGTAAGCCAAGCCCGGTACTTAGCTCACCATCAGTTCCTGGTCGGCTTGTCTTTTCATTTATCTGGAACAGCCGGTTTTTCAGTTCAGGGGACATCCCGATTCCGGAATCTTTGATTTTAATCACAACAGTACTATCGATATAACCTGCTGATACATTTACCAAACCACCACTGGATGTGAATTTGATTGCATTTGAAATGAGATTGCGAATAACCGCTTCTAACATGTGACTATCAGCTAAAACCTCAATTTCATCTGAAACATTCACCTCAACATTAATTCCTTTTTTTCGTGCAGATTCTGAAAGGACATTTACACATTCAACTATTTTCTTTTTCAGGTTTAGCTTTTCAGGTAAGAAATTAATGCCGCCACGTTTCAGACGCGACCATTCGAGAAGATTTTCGAGGAGACTGTAAATATTTGTCGCTGAGGCCTTCATGCTTTCAGTAATTTCCTTTATTTCATCCATGCTCATAGTCTGGATCTCCTCGGTAATTATCTGGGTAGCTGCAACAAATGCGCTTAATGGTCCTCTGAGGTCATGGGCAATTATTGAAAAGAATTTATCTTTTTCAGCATTAATTGACTGGAGCAATTCATTTTTGAGTTTTATCTCTTCTTCCGTTTTTTTACGATCAATTGCAATAGCGATCTGATTGCCTATAGAGATCAGAAATCTTACATCATTTTCAGAATAGACATTTTCGTTATCGTAATGCTGAAGAACCAATACACCTATAACTTTTGACAAAGTTTGCAATGGAATTCCAACCCATGATGGTGAATTAGATCCAATCAGCTCTACATCACCTGATTCAACAAGCTTGTCAAACTTTTGCTGGGTCAGGAGCAAAGGCTTAACGGTTCTGTATACATAAGCTGAACAACTTTTGGCCAGCGAAGTAGGTGTAGGAGTAATGTCAACTTTATCAACAAAATAAGGGAAACTGAACATTTCACTCTTATTGTCATAAAGTGCAATGAAACAATTTTCAGCATAAACAACTTTTGAAAGGGAATGATGGATCAATTTAAGTAATTCATCAAGATTATCAGTTGAAGTAATACCACGCGTAATTTCAAAAAGAGCATAATTTTCGAACTCACTTCTTTTCCGTGCAGTTATATCGCGTGAGATTCCGAAAGTACCAATTATTTGTCCTTGGTTATTCCACAGTGGCATTTTAATTGCAGAAAACCAGGCATCCGAACGATCTTTCCTCGTCAGTTTTTCTTCTTTTATTATTGGTTGGCCTGTTTTGATTATGATCTGCTCATCTTCATAGGCCTGCCTTGCAGCCTGTTCTGTGAAAAAATCAAAATCCGATTTGCCGATTAGTTCTTTCGGATCATTCATACCAAAAGAAAGCGCATGGGCCTTGTTGTTTCTGATGAAACGGCTTTCAATATCCTTAAAATACACATGGTCGCTCAGATTATTCATAAGAGCATTTATCAGGAATTGTTCCTTCTCTAAGGTGTCTTCCGCTATCTTATGCGTTGTTATATCTCTTACTACTGATAAGAGATGAGGTACACTATCCAATTCGATTAATGTAGCTGAAAGAGAGCCTGTTACAAATCTGCCATCCTTTGAAATAAACTTCGCTTCAAAATCTTTAATTTTGCCTTTAGCCTTTACTATCTCAACCATCCGGGTACGATCCCCGGGGTTAGCCCAAATGTTCATCTCGAGTGATGTTTTGCCTATAGAATCAGCCTCCGTATAACCAAGTATGTTTGTAAAACCTTCATTTATTGAAACATACATTCCATCTGATAACCGATTAATATTAATCGAATCAGGGCTGGTCATATACGCCAGCCTATATTTCGCCTCATTCCTCATGAGCTTTTCAAGAGTCAGCTTCAACTCGGATATCTCCTTTAGATACAATTCTTTCATCGAATTATACTCATTTTGCAAATCACTGAGTTCTGCCTTAAGATCTGATTCTGACTCCTTCCCGTCGATCATACTGAATTGTCTTTTGAAACTTATTAAAAAGGAAAAACCTTGATTATATATGCATAAAAAATAATCTTTTTTGAATGAAGATAATGTTTGGACAGGGCAATATACGAAATTTCAATCACCGATGTTATTTCTTTTTTACCTTAATAAGTTGAAAAGTTGTTACATTTGCGGCAATTAAAAAAAAATGGAACACGATATTAAGCCCGGTATAAAAGGATTGATCTTTGATCTCGATGGGACACTTGCTGATACTATGCCCTATCATTTTAAAGGATGGCGCCTTGCCTGCCGGAAATTTGGCGCTGATATCGACACAGATTTTCTCAGAAAACATACCGGTAGTCCGGGATGGATAATAGCTGAAGAGATAATAAAAAAATGCAACCTGGGAGGTCATGTAACAACCGACCAGATCATGGCAGAAAAGCTTATTGAATATTATAAGGACCAGCATTTGGTCAAACCAATTTTACCGGTAGTCAATATTGTAAAAAAATATTCAGGAATACTTCCAATGGCAGTTGGAACAGGTGGACACAGGGAAGCAGTTGAGAGAACACTTGAGATTACGGACCTTCGTAAATACTTTGATATTATAATTACAGCAAATGATGTGGACAACTTTAAGCCACACCCTGAGACATTTCTTAAATGCGCATCACTTATGAATATTGAACCTCAGTTCATTGAGGTATTTGAAGATGGCGATCTTGGAATCGACGCTGCTATCAGTGCCGGAATGTCCGCAACTGATGTACGATCATGGTATGATTCAAGCTGGTAATAGCACAGGGCACAGGGCACAGAGCACATTGCTTAGGGCTAGCGCCTGTTTTTCCCTAAAAGCTCACACCTAATATATTCTTTCACTGAGCACTGAGCCCTATGCCCTTTGCCACTAGCAGGCCATCTCACCGGCGTTTTTCTTAGCAGAAAGAATGCTATAGGCACCCTTTATAACGACTTTGGAAGAATTAAGGTTAATACCCTCCGGAATTTTTATTTCTGTAAAACCTGAATCTGTAACTCCCTTTTTCACTTCAATCATTCTGTACTCTGTGAAATTCTTCCCGGCTTCAACTTTATCTTTTCCAAATACAAATATGTAATCCTTTTCAGCAAAACTCACAACTGCATCAGAAGGAAGGACAGTTACCAAATTACTCATTTCAGATACAAGTGCACTGACATACATACCGGGCATAAGATTTTTACAAGAGCTAGACACTGTTGCATAAACCATAAATGTTTTATCCTGAAGTACTGATTTTGCAGTCTGGGTAACAGTTGCTTCATGTTCTTCGGTTTCATTATTAATAAAGAACTTAACCTCCTGACCCTTTGTCACTTTGGTGGCGTCTTTCTCAAAAAAGGTCAAGTCAAGAAAAAGCTTGTCATTATTAACAATTTCAAACAAAACCTCTGAAGGATTAACGTATTTGCCGATATTGACATTTACTGATTTAAGGAAACCATCAATCGGAGATACAAGATTAACCGTACTGCTGATATTGTCTTCACTCAGTGCCGAAGGAGTTATCCCAATCAGGAAAAGCTTCTGTTCCAGTGATTTAACGAGTGCTTTAAGATTCTTGTACTCAACGGTTACCTGTTGTACGTTCTGTTCTGAATAGACATCATCTTTATACAGATCGGTATGACGTTTAAAATCGGCTTCAGTAAATGCTAATTTATTCTTTGCTTCAAGATATGCCAGCTGAACGTCTACAAAATCCTGGTTTTCAATTGTTGCAAGAACCTGACCTTTATGCACAGTATTCCCGGGGAAAAGTGAGGTATTCTTAATAAACCCTCCAAATGGCATACAAACTGTCGCAAGGTTCTGAGGAGCAACTGAAATTGTACCATTTACCTTAATACTGTTCCCCATTTGTTTCATTTCAATCGTCCCTAATTCAATTTTTGCCAGACTGATCTGATCTTCGCGTAATTCAACTATGTTTTCGGGCAGATTTTCAGGTGTATTAATATCGGCAATTTGAGTTTTTACTTTGCCACAGGCAACAGAAAAAATTACAAACAGAAATAGGGTCACTGATCTTTTTATACGTAATTCATTCATGATATCCATTATTTAAAATATTTTACCACTTATATACTCGATTAATACAATTGTCTGGTTTAAGTTATTGAGAGACTCGAGATAGTTTTGTCTTATTGCAAGAGCCCTGTTTAGGGTTAGAACATAATCAAGATAGTCCATGGCACCTGCTTTATAACTTCGGGTTGCCTGATCAATAATAATGTCGGCTTCAGGAACTGCCTGCTGCTCATAATAATCTACAGTTGAGGAGTATTTTTTGTACTCGTCAACCAGTGACTGGTAATTACCAGTTATCGATTTAGAATAGTTTTCGGAATTTGTGCGGGCTATATTTTCAGATATTTCTGCTGCCTTAGCCCTTGAAGTAAAAGGAGTAATCCATAAGGGAACTGATATCCCTGCCTGCAAACCTGTAAACCGGTCTCGCCTTCCGAAATATTGTGGAAGATTGTTAACCTCCTGGGTCCCGATAATTGACTGACTGAAATAACCTACATTAAAATCGGGCAAAATCTGACTGCGCTCGAGTTTTTTCTCAATCTGAGATACTTCGATTTGTTGCTTTATATAACCCAGGTACGGATTCTGATAAACCGGAATACTATCGGCATTGAGTGAGAATTCTATCCGATGCACTGCAGTAACTGAAGGAATCATAGCTGTTTTGCTATTTAATAAGACCATAAGTTTTCTACCACTTATTGTGATATCGGAAGTCACCTGGAACAACTGGTTCTTCACCTCCAGGCTTTGAGAACGGGCAGTAATCATCTCGAGACGATTTGTTTCACCTGATTTTGCTCTTAGTTCCGCTGCGTGTAAAAAGCCTGAATAAAGACTATCCTGGTAAATAAGTAAATTTTGTTTAGAGGTAAGGAACACATATTGCCAGAAAACCTGTTTCACCTGTGTCGCAACTTCAAGTTGTGAAACCATATATTGCAGTTCACCGCTTCTGATATTTGCTTTTGCCAGCCTGGAACGGTTAATATAAACTGACGGGAATGCAAATGATTGAGAAATTGTAAAACTATTATCGTTTAAATAGGAATTGAACTGGCCATACTGACCATCGATGACTGTTTTTGGAAGATCAAGAGAAGTGCCCCTGATAACTTTCAGAACATCAATGGATAAAGCTGCTGATTTGACTGAAAGGTTACTATCTAACGCAATCTGAATTGCATCATGCAAATTTATTTTCCGTTGTTCTTGTCCTTTGACTGTATTTAAAACCGATGTGACACCAATCAATAGAACAATTACTGCAAGTTTTTTAGCTATACCATTTTTAAATATAGATCTGAAACTGGTTTTAGAGAAGAAAATGTAGAATACAGGAAGGATCAGAAGGGTCAGCAGAGTGGCGGTGATTAATCCTCCGATAACAACCGTAGCCAGCGGTTTTTGTACTTCAGCCCCGGCTGAAGTCGATAGAGCCATAGGCAGAAATCCAAGGGAAGCCACCGCAGCAGTCATAATTACCGGACGCAGCCTTGCCTGCAGACCTTTGAGAACACGCTCCGTTATATCAATGATACCTGCTTTTTCGAGCCTGTTAAATTCTGCAATCAATACTATTCCGTTAAGAACGGCAACGCCAAATAATGCAATAAAACCTACACCTGCAGATATAGAAAAATTCATCCCTCTTATCCATAAAGCGAAAACTCCTCCAATAGCTGACATGGGTACCGCTGTAAAGATGAGAAGAGATTGTTTTGCAGAATTGAAAGTAAAGTAAAGCAATACGAATATCAGGAGCAGTGCAACAGGAACCGCTATTGAAAGTCTTTTCTGAGCAGCTTCGAGATTCTTAAACTGACCCCCGTAAGATATATAATACCCGGTGGGTAATTGAATCTTTAGAATCTATCTACTTCGTTACATCATTTATTACACTTTGGACATCACGATTACGAACATTGAATCCTATTGTTATTCTTCTCTTTGTATTTTCTCTCGAAACCTGTGCAGGACCCGATCTTAACAGAAATTTCGGCCAACTGCTCAAATGGTATCTGATGACCATCCGGAAGAGCCACAGTTAGATTTTTTACATCCTCAAGGCTTTGCCTGTAATCTTTATCGAGTCGGACTACCAATCCAAATCGTTTTTCTTCATCAAAAACGACACCTGCCTGACTCCCGGCAAAAGCTGCACGCAATACCTGATTAACATCCGCAATAGATAGACCATACTGGGCCAGACGATCACGGTTGTATTCAACCTGAATCTGCGCCAGTCCGGTAACTTTCTCAACATTAATATCCTGCACTCCGGCAACCGGCTGGATCAGTTTCTCAACTTCTGCAGCTTTTTCGGAAAGTAATAGTAAGTCATCACCAAATATTTTAATAGCTATATCCTGTTTTGAACCTGTCATAAGTTCATTAAACCTCATCGCTATAGGCTGTTGAAACTCAAATTTTACCCCGGCGAGGGGAATCAGCTTTTCTTCCATTTTAGTGACTAGTTCCTCCCGTGTGGAAGCAGAAACCCATTCATCTTTATCTTTCAGAGTGATAACATAATCTCCTGTTTCCATTGGAGTTGGATCTGTCGGTATTTCTCCAGAGCCTATTTTACATACGGCATGTTTGATTTCCGGAAAGTTTTTAAGCAAGATTTTATTTGCTTTTATAACTTCATTAACTGTATTGGTGAGTGAACCTCCCTGAAGAGTTATTACACTTGAAGCAAGGTCGCCTTCTTCGAGTTGAGGGATGAATTCACCACCTAACCTGCTGAAAATAAAGAGGCTGAATAAAAACAGTACAATTGCTGAAACTGAAACCAGTAGTTTTCTTTTTAAAGCAAAGTCAATAGCCGGATTGAATGCAATCTGTACCCAATCCATGAACCTGTCGGAAAAACCAGGTTTGTGATGTGTCTTTTTACTCAGGAACAGAGCCGATGCCATCGGAACATAAGTGAGCGACAGAATTGCAGCACCAATCAAAGCAAAAGTCACCACCTGTGCCATTGGCCGGAACATTTTCCCTTCTATTCCTACAAGTGCCATAATTGGCAGATATACAATTAATATAATTATCTGGCCGAAAGTTGCTGAACTCATCATTCGTTTTGCTGAATCAAGTACATTTTCATCCATTTGTTCCTGACTAAGTGTTGCTACACCCGGATGATGATGTTTGCTCATAGAAATCCGATGAACTACACTTTCAACAATTATTACGGCACCGTCAACTATAAGTCCGAAATCTATTGCACCAAGGCTCATTAGGTTACCTGATACTCCAAATATTCTCATCATTGATACTGCGAAAAGCATGGAAAGAGGAATGACGGATGCCACGATGAGTCCTGCACGCAAATTCCCCAGCAGTATCACCAAAACAAATACTACGATCAGCGCTCCTTCCAAAAGGTTTCGCGAAACAGTTCCTATAGCGCGACCAACTAGGTCGGAGCGATTCAGAAACGGTTCTATTTTCACCTCTTTTGGTAAAGACTTTTGAATTGATTGAATACGGGTTTCAACATTGTCAATAACTTCATGTGCATTTGCTCCCTTTAACATCATTACAACGCCACCCACAGCCTCTGTGGTGTCTACAACAAAAGCACCATACCTGGGGGCATTTCCGAATTGTACCGTAGCAATATCCCTTATTAGTACCGGAACCCCTGAAGCGGTTGTTTTAACCACTATGCGTTCTATATCTTCCAGAGATGTTACCAGACCAATCCCTCTAATAAAATACGCTGTTGGATTTTTATCGATATATGCACTGCCGGTATTTTCATTATTTTTTTCAAGAGAGTTAAATATATCAGTTAATGTCAGGCTCATTTCTCTGAGTCTTTCAGGATTCACTGCTATTTCATATTGTTTGACAAAACCGCCATAACTGTTAATATCAGCTACGCCTGGTGTTCCGAGCATTTCCCGGCGAACAACCCAATCCTGTAGCGTTCTGAGTTCCATTGGATTATACTTTTTTTCGTATCCATGTTCCACAGCAAGACGATATTGATATATCTCACCGAGGCCTGTTGAAATCGGAGCAAGCGAGATTTGAGCAAGACCATTGGGAATTGATTCTTCAGCTTCTTTTAACCGCTCATTCAGCTGTTGTCTTGCCCAGTAAATATCAACTCCATCTTCAAATACCACAGTAACAACAGACAATCCCAACCTTGAGATAGATCGTAATTCAATAATATCAGGGATATTGGCAACAGCGACCTCTATCGGAGCCGTTATAAAACTCTCTACTTCCTGAACAGCGAGTGATGGTGCAAGTGAGATGATCTGTACCTGGTTATTTGTTATATCAGGTATGGCATCGATAGGCAGCCTGGTAAGGGAATAAGTCCCCCATCCTATCAGTGCAAATACAAACAGGCCAATAATGAATTTGTTTTTTACTGAAAATGAGATAATGTTATTTATCATTTTATTGGAAATGATTTGATATTACAACTATTAATTGAAGATTTATAATTATGAAATAACAGATACTCCCGAATGAGTAAATGCAGGTACATAATTCCGAAAAGGCGATGATCGGTCAGAATAAAGAAGGAGGAGCGCGCAGGGAGGTAAATTCCTGAAAACCAGAAATTACACCGTTTCTATAGGTATTGTAAAGTTTAACCCAGCGAACAGGTTGATTATAGATGTCAGTACCGCAATCTGCAATAAAATCAGTACCCTGGTTATACTTTATGATAACAAAATTAGTGGCCTTTTCTAAAGCCAGGTTGTTAAATGCGTGACAATGATAAGGGAATCCCTGATGATGAGTCCCACCGGAAACAGGATATTGACATATATCTGAATCCAAATTGTGATGATCATGTGGTATAATCATATGCGCATTGAATACAAATGCTGCAAGCAACAGGAAAGAAATTCGCAATCGTCTGATTATACAGGTCATCATTTAAAAGCTTAACAGCTCTGAGGTCACGCAAATATAATTATTTAATCAATTTAATGAAATTACTGACTATTAATAATAAAAAACCCGGCAAATCAGAAGCCGGGTTTTTAGAATGAATATTCTATTTTTCAGACCAGTATCTTTGTTGTTAAATTGGTTATACTTTCCTTGATTGCATCGAATGGTTTTCCATCCTTTGTCTGGTCCTGTTCCACAAACATATATTTCATTCCGGCAATATTTTTAGCTGCAAGAATTTCCTTGAAATTGATAACACCGTCACCAACGGGCGCGAAATCATTACTAGCCGTTTTGAAGAATGGAGCTTCTTTGGTATACATGTCCTTCATATGGAAAAGCTGGAATCTTCCTGGATATTTCTTAAACATTTCAACAGGATTTTGTCCGGCCTTTATTGCCCAGAACAGATCAAGTTCCATTGTTATAAGGTCTTTATCCATTTCAGCCAGAAAGACATCATAGTAAGGGATCTTACCGTCAACAGGTCCAAATTCAAAATTATGATTATGATATCCAAACTGTATTCCGTTCGCCTTCATTATCTTGCCAACCCTGTTCCATTCAACAACCATTTTCTGATATTTGGCAATAGAGCCCCGGTCTTTTTCATCTATAAAAGGTTGAATACAATACTTCGCTCCGAGCTTTGAATGGTCATCAGCCATTTTTTTAACTTCGTCGTCAGTAACACCGTTGGGACTAACTCCCGCATGACTGCTAATTATATCCATTCCCAGATCATCGACCATCTTCTTGAATTCCTCTGGTGCATAACCATAGAACTTTCCATTTGCGTAACTCGCAAGTTCAAGGTGTTTGTATCCAATATCAGAAACTTTCTTCAGGGAACCCGGTACATCTTTCCCCATTGCATCACGTATAGTGTATAGTTGCAACCCGATGCCAAATTTCTTCAGGTCATCAACAGTTAATCCGGCGCCCGACTTACCTAGTGGTATCCAGTCACTCTTTGAAATTGCAAATGCTCCAAGAGCACCTGTTGCGGATAATCTTAAAAAATCTCTTCTTGAATGTTTTGTTTTCATGGCAAATGAATAAATTATTATCTAACTTAATCTTAAACAAAATAAAAGGAATAAAAGTTAAAAATAAATGGAAAAAGCAGAAAGAATATAGGCAAAAATCGATTTTTTTCCCGCAGATCCCGCTGATTCACGCAGATTTGAACTATTTTCGCCCTGTGCCCTGTGCATTAACCATTTGTTTTTTATCCTGATCAATAATCATTTGATACAACTCGAAGAAACATCCGACGGATCTCATACATTATATGTCCCTGAGTTGGACGAGCACTATCATTCAGTACATGGAGCCGTTCAGGAGTCAATGTTTATTTTCATTATGAATGGCTTCGATTTTTGCAAAGCTGACCCTGTTAATCTTCTTGAAGTCGGATTTGGTACCGGACTTAATGCGCTGCTGACAGCAATAAAAAGCATGACCGGGGGCAGGATTGTCAATTATACATCAATTGAGAAGTATCCCTTAGATAATTCGATCGTAAGCTCTTTGAATCATTATAAATTCGCTGGAGAGGATGGCAGGGGAATATTTCGTAACATACATGCAGCATCATGGAATACAATGGTAAATATTTCTCCGAATTTCAATTTAAAAAAACTTGAAACTGACTTTACTAAAACCAGGTTGGAAGGAAAATACGATTTAATATACTTTGATGCTTTCGGGCCCGACAAACAACCTGAAATGTGGACAATAGAAATGTTTGAATTGATATCTTCTGTCACTAATAAGAATGGCATTCTGGTTACCTATTCAGCAAAAGGTGAGGTAAAAAGAAATCTAAAAGCCTGTGGATTTGAAGTAACTCTTCTACCGGGCCCACCGGGGAAAAGGCAGATGATCAGAGCTATAAAAAAATAAAATTATTTTTGTGATGGTTTTTTGCTTCTGCTAAAGTATTATCTTAGCGGAAATTTAAAATTTAAAAACATATAGTATGAAAATTAAGGGATTAATTGTATTAACCAGTGTAATGGCTTTAATGCTTGGCTCTTGCGGAAAGAGTTCTTTAAAAAGTTCACTAAAAACTAAGGAAGATTCACTATCCTACGCTTTCGGTATTGTTAATTATAACGCTCTGAAATCAGATAGTCTTAATCTCGACGCAATGGTTGTTGCAAAAGCAATGGTAGACGGGAAAGCAGGGAAACCAGTTATGGCCGATGATGCAGCAAGAGCGTACATTATGGGTTATATCAATAAACGTGAAGCTTTAAAAGCAAGCAGGAAAGCAGAAACTGATAAAGTAACATATAAAACTTACATAGATCAGAATGAGGCATTTCTTGCAAAGAACAAAGAAAAACCGGGTGTTATTACAACAGCAAGCGGATTACAGTATGAAGTGATAAAAATGGGTACCGGTCCAAAACCCACAGCTCAGAATACTGTAAAAGTAGATTACGTAGGTACACTTATTGATGGTACAGAATTTGATTCTTCTATAAAAAGAAAACAACCGGCAACTTTCCCTGTATCCGGGGTTATTCCAGGTTGGACAGAAGCATTGCAGCTTATGCCAGTGGGATCTAAATTCAAACTGTTCCTGCCTGCATCAATTGCTTACGGAGCTGCCGGAGCAGGTGAAATTATAAAACCATACTCTACGCTCATTTTCGAAGTTGATCTTCTGGAAATTGTTAAGTAGTATGACCACTGCAGAAATTCAAACTCCAAAAGGAACCATGATGGTTAGCTTCTATGAAGCTGATGCTCCTGGTACTGTTGAGAACTTTATCACTCTTGCTAAAAAAGGATTTTATGACGGTCTTGCTTTTCACAGAGTCATTCCTGATTTTGTGATCCAGGGGGGCTGTCCTCTTTCAAAAGACATGAGTGATCCTAGAGTTGGCACCGGGGGCCCTGGATACACCATTAAATGTGAATTAACTGGTAATAACCAATACCACGACAGAGGTGTACTTTCTATGGCTCACGCAGGAAGAAACACAGGCGGATCTCAATTTTTTATCTGCCACAGCCGTACCAATACCAAACATCTCGACAGGCAACATACCTGCTTCGGAAAAGTCTTTGAAGGGCTCGATGTTATTGATAAGATCAGGCAGGGTGACAAAATTGAAAAAATAATCATTCACGAAGAATAAACTCAAATGGCATTTGAAATAACAGGAAAAATAATCGATATCTCTCCTGTAAATCAGGTAAGCGACAAATTCAAAAAACGTGAATTCGTCATAGAGAAAAAGGAAGCAGGCGGATCAGCAGTATTCATTGACTATGTTAAATTTCAGCTGATTCAGGACAAGTGCGATCTGATAAATGAATCATTTCTCAACGAAGAGGTGAAAATATGGTTTAACCTCAAAGGCAACAAATGGGAACGCGATGGGAAAATCAATTATTTCACCAATCTGGATGCATGGAAGATAGAGAAGACTTCTTCAGGTTCTTCACGCGATCAGAATACTTCCTCACATGTAACACTTGAGGATATTCCTCCTGAAAATGATGAACTTAGCGATTTGCCATTCTGAAAAGATAAAGAGACTGAAAATGAAATTCAGTCTCTTTTTTTTTATTAAAACGAAAAGTTTTTTATAAACAAAATCATCAGGCGAAAAGCAAACAATATTGTCATAGATTTGCAATACATGACGCGTTTATCTAATTTTGTCTCCTTCAGATAACAACGCCTGATTCCACTTAGTTTTTAATCCGAACAATAATGATGAAATTTAAACATATCATTCCTTTTTTCCTGTTAACGATTTGCCTCTCAGGTATTTCTCAGGTATCACTAAACCGGGTGACAAATTCACGTCAGACCTTGATGCCTTATAACCGGATTATTCAACCTGCAGGAATGCAGATTTACTTTGGCAACAAGTCACTTGAAAACCATGCACTCGATGTTACCCTTTCTCCTGATCGGAAATGGCTTGCCGTGGAGGAAAGATATAGTGTTGTTTTCATCAGCACTTTGGATAAGAAAATCAGATACATTTTAGATCTGAATACCCATGCCGATCTTCAGGGTGGAATGAACACTTATTCAGGTATAATCTGGCATAAGGGGAATAATGGTTACGAAGTATATTGGAGTGCTATCGGAAAAGGCGCCAGATCATACGTCGTTTCGGCCACATGGGATGGAACAAAAGCAACATTCGGAAGAATTTTTGAATACAAGGCACAACAGCCTGCAAAATTAGCCCTTCCAAATGAAATTCTGATAAAAAAAGAAGGTTCAAAGGAATATATATATGTCGTTCTGAACGGGAATAACAAAATAATAAAACAGGATTTTATTACAGGTGATACAATCTGGAAAACTGATCCCGGAGTTGCTCCATACGGCATTGCAATGGCCTCAGGGAAATTATATGTAACAAACTGGGCAGGAAGACATCCGGATGCTGACGACAAAGATGTAGCAGGAGTTCCATGGGGCCTGGCCAGGGTCAATAATGCTACAGCAGGAGGTGCAACCCGCGAAGGCAGTATTGCGGTAATTGATTTCAAAACGGGTAAAATTTTAAAAGAAATAGTTACCGGTCTGCATCCAAACAAAATAATATCTGACAAAAACGGTAAGTTTATTTACATATCTAATTCAAACAGCGATAATGTATCAGTTTTAAATACCTTATGTGATTCAATTACAGAGACAATAAATCTTAGGTTACAACCAGGAATTAACCCGTATTTTGGTGATTCTCCAAACGGATTGGGTCTTTCACCTAATGGAAAATATCTTTATGTCGCAAATGGTATGGATAATGCGCTGGCAGTAATTAAACTGGGCAAAAATGCAACTGTCAGGGCATCTGAACCCGGTAGCGTTGTTACCGGTTTCATACCTACCGGAGCGTACCCATCTGCAGTTTGTGCGCTCAATCCTGGATACTTATATGTATGTAACCTTGAAGCTTCAGGTGCCAGGATACCTCTGGTAAACAAAAACACTAAAAATGTGGTATATAACTCTCACAATATGCTGGCCTCTCTGTCAATTATACGTGTCCCGGGAAATGAAGCCCTAAAGGCATATACCGATACCGTAGTGGCAATTAATAATCTTACAAGTGCATTGACAGCAAGAGAGAAACCAAGAGATGGCGTTAAACCAAAACCGGTACCCGATAGAATTGGTGAACCTTCGGTATTTAAACATGTCCTCTATATAATTAAAGAGAACAGAACCTATGACCAGATTCTGGGAGATATGAAACAGGGAAATGGGGATCCGGGACTTTGCACTTACGGTTTGGAAATTACTCCGAATACGCATAAACTATCAGAAGAGTTTATGTTGTTTGATAACTTTTATGTCTCGGGAAAATGTTCCGCAGAAGGTCATCAATGGACTGATGCTTCCATTGTAACTGATTACATTGAGAAAAACATCAGAGCATGGTTCAGAAGCTACCCTCACGTGCAGACAGATGCACTTGTGTATGCGCCTTCAGGCTTTATCTGGGATAATGCCCTCAGTAAAGGCAAATCAGTCAGAATCTATGGCGAGGCATCCATTCCTGTTCTTGATAAGAGTCTGAAATGGATTGATATTTACAGAAAATATCAGAACGGAGAAAAGGTTGATTTCACCAATTTCACAACAATTGAACCTGTAAAGAATATCCTCTGTCAGACATATCCATCTTTTGGAAATCATGAATTTTCTGATGTAATGCGTGCTGATGCCTTAATCAAAGAATTAAATAATTATGAAGCGGAACCGGGCGATAAGTTGCCTGAACTGATGGTCATTGCTCTTCCAAATGATCATACAGCAGGCATCAGACCTGGCAGTCCGACACCCCGGGCAATGATTGCTGACAATGATGTGGCTCTTGGACGTATCGTTGAAGCATTTTCAAAAAGCAGATTTTGGGAAAACACGGTTATATTTGTCGTGGAAGATGATTCCCAGTCAGGTTGGGATCATGTATCGGCCTACCGCACAGTAAGTCTGGTTATTAGTCCTTATTCAAGACTTAAAAACGTAAATCATACTTATTACACTCAACCTTCAATGGTAAGAACCATAGAACAGATACTGGGTCTTCCTCCGATGAACATACAGGATGCAATTGCAAATCCAATGACAGATTGTTTTGGAACAAATCCTGATTTAACACCCTATAAGGCATTACCAAATAATATCCCTCTTGACGAAATTACGGCACCGGTATCAACTCTGACTGGAAAAACTTTGCATTATGCAAAGATGAGCATGCTTCCTGAATTCGATGGCGTTGATTCGGGTAATGATGATCTGCTGAACAGGATTCTCTGGTTTGCGGCTAAAGGGGATACCCCCTATCCGGCAAAATACGCAGGATCGGCTGATATTGGAGATGACGATGATTAACAGACCGAGACCCCCTGCCGCTACGCGGCTGTCCCCGTAAAGGGGGCCTAATTCGAAGTCCTTGATGAAATTATTAATAGACTGAGAATTAACCCCCCTTTAGGGGGGGCGCGATCAAGGGGATGAGGTAAAAAAAGCTTGTGAACCTTTGTGATAACTTTGTGTTCCTTTGTGGTAAAAAAAAATTAAAAATGATGAACAATCCCCTTCTTCAGGAATGGAAAACTCCATTCGGTACACCTCCGTTTGATTTGATTGAGACAAGCCATTTCAAGCCTGCTATTGAGGAGTCAATAAAGACTGCATCTGAGGAAATAAAAAAGATAGCTGAAAGCATTGAAGCACCTGATTTTGAAAATACTATCGCTTCTCTTGACGAAGTCGGCGAGTCACTTGGCAAAATTACTTCACTCCTGTTCAATCTCAACAGTGCAGATACAAACAAATCGCTTCAGGAAGTTACGATGGAAGTATCTCCACTTCTCACACGTTTCTCAAATGATATAACCCTGAATGAAAAACTTTTTGAAAAAATAAAAACTGTATACGAATCCAGGGAGACTAATGGACTCAGTCAGGAGCAAAAAATACTTACTGAAAGAAAATACAGAAATTTCATTCTGGGAGGAGCTGCCTTAAAACCGGAGGAAAGGGAGCGTTTCAGAGCTATATCCGAAGAGCTTTCTGCCCTTTCACTTAAGTTTGAAGAAAATGTTCTCGAGGAAACGAGTTCTTTTGAACTGCATATTACAGATAAAGAGGATCTGGCCGGACTACCTGAAAGCCTTGTCGAAATGGCATCAATGGAAGCTGAAAAGAGAAATAAAAATGGATGGATTTTCACACTTCATTTCCCGAGTTACATCCCTTTCATGCAATATTCTGAAAAAAGAAATCTCCGTAAAAAAATGCTCGTGGCATATTCCTCCAGAGCATTCAGGAAAAATGATTTTGACAATAGTCAGAATGTAGTGAAAATTGTAAATCTTCGCCTGGAAATAGCCAAAATGCTTGGATTCCATTCCTACGCTGAAATGATATTAGGTGACCGGATGGCCGATACAGAGGAGAAAGTCCAAAAATTTCTGGATGATCTGTACAATGAATCAAAACCCGCTGCTTTTCGTGATTTCAATAATATCAAAGTGTTTGCTGAAAGCCTTGGTCACAAAGGAAGGATTGAAAGGTACGACTGGGCTTTTTATTCTGAAAAACTTAAGAAGGAAAAATATGCTATTGATGACGAAATCCTCAAGCCATATTTTAGCCTGGAAAATGTTGAATCTGCAATCCTGGAACTTGCCACAACCCTATATAATATAAAGTTTATCAGGAATAACGACATCCCTGTTTATAACCCCGGGGTAAAAACCTTTGAAGTATACGATAGTGACGGGTCCTTCCTTTCTATCCTTTATCTTGACTATCATCCGCGCCCGGGTAAAAACGGAGGAGCCTGGATGACCAGCTTCAGGGATCAGAAAGAAAAAGATGGGAATGATATAAGACCCCTGATTTCTATAGTTGCCAATTTTACCAGGTCATCTGAAAGTACCCCTTCTCTGCTTACATTTAATGAGCTTACAACTTTTTTGCATGAGTTTGGCCATTCATTGCACGGAATACTGAGCAAGTGCACGTACGAGAGTTTGTCAGGTACAAATGTCGCACGCGATTTTGTAGAATTGCCTTCACAGTTTATGGAAAATTTTGCATTTGAGAAACAGTGGCTTGACAGATGGGCGGTGCATTATCAGACCGGAGAAAAAATCCCGGATGAAATTTTAATCAAGATAAAAGAAGCGTCTACCTTTAACGAAGGATACTCTTGTTACAGACAATTGAGTTTCGGTTTTCTTGATATGGCATGGCATACAATAACAATTCCGGTAAATGATAATATATCAGAATTTGAAACACGAGCAATGTCAAAAACAAAACTGTTCCCCATAATTCCTGGTTTAAATATGAGTGCTTCATTCGCGCATATATTCGGAGGAGGCTATGCAGCCGGATACTATGGATATAAATGGGCTGAAGTACTTGACGCCGACGCTTTCGAGTATTTCACGGAAACAGGAATATTCAATCAGAACACTGCAGAATCATTCAGAAAAAATATCCTTGAAAAAGGTGGAACAGAAAAACCTGACGAACTATATTTCAGATTCAGAGGGAAACAGCCTTCAATAGCTGCCTTACTTAAAAGGAGCGGATTAAAATAACATCACTTCATATACGTCAGGCACTTAAAACACCGATTGGAAGATTAGTGGATAAATGCTATCTTTGTGGCTGATTTCGAGTGAGGATTTTCAATCTAATTCATTATTTATCAATATATTAACATTCAACTTATGATTTCCTTTTTTGAATGCATTTCTAAAAATATTATTGTAGTAGGTACCTCAGAAAAACTTCCAGACAAAGACATTGAGAAACTTTCCTGGCTCTTTGGAGAAGCCGCCTTATTAAATGACGATAAGCTAGAAGGTCAATTTATTGGCCCAAGAAAAGAAATGATAACTCCCTGGAGTACAAACGCTGTCGAGATCACCCAAAACATGGGAATTGCAGGCATTAAGAGGATAGAAGAATTTCATGCTTCTAAAACCAAAAAACCTGTATACGACCCAATGCTTCAGCATCTTTACACCGGCTTGGATCAGAACATATTTACAATTGAGAGATTGGCTGACCCTGTCATTTACATCGATAATATAGGGCAATACAATCAGAGTGAAGGACTTGCATTGAATTCTGAAGAAGTTGAATACCTTGAGGATTTAAGCAAAACGATAGGACGCAGATTAACTGACAGTGAGGTATTTGGCTTTTCACAAGTCAATTCCGAGCATTGCCGTCATAAAATATTTAACGGAACGTTTATACTCTCTGGGGAGGAAAAAGAGAAGTCTCTTTTTCAGATGATTAAGTCAACAACAAAAACCAATGTTAATAGCGTCGTTTCTGCCTATAAAGATAATTGTGCTTTTGTACAGGGGCCTGTTGTCGAGCAATTTGCCCCGGAGACACAGGATAAACCTGACTATTTCAATATAACAGACTTCGATTCAGTTCTTTCAATCAAAGCTGAAACTCATAACTTTCCTACAACTGTTGAACCGTTTAATGGAGCATCCACAGGAACCGGAGGTGAAATCAGGGACAGGATTGCTGGAGGTAAAGGCGCTTTCCCGATTGCCGGAACTGCCGTTTATATGACTTCGTATCCTCGTCCGCAAGGAGACCGTTCATGGGAAAAATCAGTCGCGGAAAGACCATGGCTCTATCAGACTCCTGAAGATATTTTGATTAAAGCCTCAAACGGGGCCAGTGATTTTGGCAATAAATTCGGTCAGCCACTTATCTGCGGATCGGTATTTACTTTCGAACATTCTGAGAATTCCACAAAGTTCGGTTTCGATAAAGTTATCATGCTCGCCGGGGGAATCGGCTTGGGTAAAAAGAAGGATAGTGAGAAAAACATACCTGAAAAAGGGGACCTTATTGTTCTTCTTGGCGGTGATAATTACAGGATTGGTATGGGAGGAGGGGCTGTTTCGTCGGTGGATACCGGCAAGTTTGATACTGCGATAGAACTTAATGCGGTACAGAGGGCAAATCCTGAAATGCAAAAAAGGGTTTATAATGCAATCAGAGCATTAAGCGAATCACAGAATAATCCTATAATTTCTATCCACGACCATGGCGCAGGCGGTCATCTTAATTGTCTCTCAGAACTAGTGGAAGCAACGGGTGGTAAAATTGATATCAGCAAGCTTCCAATTGGGGACCCCACACTATCTGCAAAGGAAATAATAGGAAATGAATCGCAGGAACGTATGGGGCTGATTATTAAAAGGAGAGACGCTGATACTCTGCGAAATATTGCAGAAAGGGAACGTGCTCCATTCTATATTATCGGAGAGGTAACCGGGGATATGCAGTTTACCCTCGTGAATCCTTTAACAAATGAAAAACCTATTGATCTGGCTCTTTCATCACTTTTTGGTGATCCTCCTAAAACAATTATGAATGATAAAATTGTTAAGACTCATTATAAAAAGCTGGAATACTCTGATAAGAATATTGAAAAATATGCAGAACAGGTGCTTCAGCTTGAGGAGGTTGCATGTAAAGACTGGTTAACCAATAAAGTCGACAGGTCAGTCACAGGACGTCTGGCTAAGCAACAATGTGCCGGTCCTCTTCAACTGCCCTTAAATAATCTGGGAGCTATTACACTTGACTACAGAGGTGTAAAAGGAATGGCAACCTCAATTGGTCATGCTCCGGCTGCAGGTCTGGTTGATCCGTCAGCCGGCTCGGTGCTGTCTATCGCTGAAGCTCTTACAAATATCATATGGGCACCATTGTCAAACAAGTTATCCGGAGTTTCCCTTTCAGCCAATTGGATGTGGCCATGCAAGAACCCCGGTGAGGATGCAAGATTATATTATGCTGTTGAAGCTGCCAGCGAATTTGCAATCGCCCTTGGGATAAATATCCCTACAGGGAAAGACAGTCTTTCAATGACCCAGAAATATAAGGATCAGGTTGTCCTTTCACCAGGAACAGTTATTATTTCTGCAGCTGCTGAAATTGATAATATCCGGAAAATCGTCGAGCCGGTTCTTGTTAACAAGCCTGAGACAAGTCTCTTATATATTGACATGAGCCGCGACAGCTTTAAACCAGGAGGAAGCAGCTTTGCACAGATTCTTAATATGTTAGGTGACGAGGTTCCCACAGTAACCGACCCGGCCTATTTTAAAGAGGTATTTAATACAATTCAGGATCTTATACAAAAAGAAAAGATCCTGTCAGGACATGATATCTCAGCCGGGGGCATGTTAACCACTTTACTTGAAATGTGTTTTTCAAATACCACAGGTGGTATATCTGTCAACCTTACATCTCTTGATGATAATGACACAACTAAAATTCTTTTCAGTCAGAACCCGGGAATTATTATTCAGGTAGAAGATGAAGATGAAATAGCTGAAATTCTTCTTGAAAATGGAATTTCTTATATATCAATTGGTCATCCTGTCGACGCACGTGAATTATTTGTGACCAATAATGATAAACATATTACTTTCGATATTGATAAGCTCCGCGACATATGGTTTCATTCTTCCTATCTTCTCGACAGGCGTCAATGTGGTGCTGAACTGGCTTTAGAACGTTTTGAGAATTATAAAAATCATGATCTCAAAATCAAGCTGGCAGATTTTGAAGGAACATTTAAATCTTTGGGGATTAATCCTGACAGAAGAACAAGATCTGGCATAAGGGCAGCTATAATAAGAGAGAAAGGTGTAAACGGAGACCGTGAAATGGCTTATGCACTTTATCTGGCCGGGTTCGATGTAAAAGATGTTCATATGACTGATCTTATATCGGGAAGAGAAACTCTTGAAGAAATCAATATGATAGTTTTTGTAGGCGGATTCTCAAATTCAGATGTACTCGGATCAGCTAAAGGCTGGGCGGGAGCATTCAGATATAATGAAAAGGCGAGGATCTCACTTGAGAAGTATTATAAGAGAAACGATACACTTTCACTGGGTGTATGCAATGGATGCCAGCTGATGGTTGAACTCGGGCTTTTATATCCGGCACATTCAGAGAAACCAAAGCTGCTCGTCAACAAATCACATAAATTTGAATCAGGTTTCCTAGGCGTGAAAGTCAAAAAGAATAATTCTGTGATGCTGGGAAACATGTCAGATATGGAATTAGGCATATGGGTTGCCCATGGAGAGGGTCAATTCAGTTTCCCATATCCGGAGGACAAGTATCTTATTGCCTTAAAGTTCAGTAAACATACATACCCGGCAAACCCAAACGGATCAGATTATGATGTCGCAGGATTATATTCCGAAGACGGCCGTCATCTGGTAATGATGCCTCACCTTGAGCGTGCATATTTCCCATGGCAATGCGGCTATTACCCTGAGGACAGAAGAAATGACGAAGTTACTCCCTGGATCAAAGCATTCGTTAATGCAAGAGAGTGGATTAAGGGAATGCGGACGTAGGTAACGGTAGCGACCGTTCCCTACATTATTTTTCGTAAGATCAGTTATTGTGCCGGAGTCAAAAACACTGACAGAAGTTTTGAATTATCATCATTCCTGGAATCCGATTTTTGCATACCCTTCGGGACAATCTTCTCGCTTATTATCTGCACATTATAAAGACCAGTATCCTGGATATACATTGACCCTATAAAAGAATCAGCACGGAAGTATGGATAGTTAACCTCGCTTGAATTATGAATTATCTTATCAATTGATGGATGAGCTTCAATCCTGTTATCGAGAATGCTCAGCATGACTGAATTATTATATTTTAAATCTGTCGTATCTTTTGTAGAGCTGGATAACCAGATATTAAATCGCCCGGATTTTGAGACAACAACATTCCATTCGGCAGTGTTTGTAGCCGGATCTTCCTTATCCTGATAACAATCAGCTTTATCAACTTTTAATGAGATCGTGCCGTCTTTTTGTTGAAGTATTTTGTTCTGTACTACCTGAGTTTTAACCTCTTTATTCCCATTTGAATTCTTACATGAATTGAAACAAATGACTCCGATCAACATCGTCAACACAATTAATTTCCTTCCCATTTCCCCATATTTTGACTATATAATAATAATTCTTATTAACGCATGAAAAACAATTTCAGTATATGAAATGTTTGAAATTACAAAATAATAAATATACCTGGGTTTATGGACGTAAGGAAGGTTAAAAGTCAATTATCCTCTTCCGGATAGTAAACCTGAAAGTTTCAAACAAATTTTCAGATTTTTGCTATCTCTTTTAAGATTATTGATCGACTGTCTTTTACTCTTTTTGAGTGGCCGACATTTAATGCCTCAGCAACAATCTCAGAGATATCCGCAACTCTGGTTTGTGTGGCTGCAGAGAACGTCTTTTTACAGAGCGGGCAAGCCGTTGCAAGAATATCGGGATTTCCTATTGTAAGAGCCTTTGCCGCATCTGCAGCGATCTTAAATCTATCACTGGAGCTTAACTTTATATTAGCCAGGCTTCCTCCGCAACACAATGATTCAGCATCTTCAAATCTGGTTTTTTCGAGCCGGGAAACGTGGTTAAGGACTTCCTTTGGTTCATTATAAATACCCGATCCTCGTCCCAGTTCACAGGGTGAATGATATACCACCCTCTTACGAAGAAAATCCATTTTGACACTTCCATCTGCAATGAGCCTCCTTATAAATTGCGTATGGTGTAATACTTCCACATCCAGATAGTAACTCTCTTTAAATACTTTATAACAGATTGGGCAGGAGGTTACCAGAGTATGAGCACCTGATTTCCAGATCATTTGAGAATTATAATTTATCAGCTCCCTGGCTTCTCTATCCTGGCCGGCAAGCATTAATGGACGTCCACAGCAAATACCACCCTCTTCATCCATGAATCTGAATTTCAGTCCAGATGCATCAAGTATCTTCACCATCGAGTTTTTAATTCCGGGTGTTAAATGTGTCATGCATCCCGCAAAATACAACACATCAGTTTTCTCTGAATCCTTTTCACTTAAAAAATTATAATTCGACGAAACAGGTAAGGGTTCAGTATTAATACTTTGTCTGCTCCTTAAATAGCCCTTAAAAATATTTTTTATGTCATTTCCGGTTTCACTTCGTCGTCGCTGGATCATCCTTATAGGCAGGAGTTCTATGCCGACAGGACATTTCTGATCGCATCTTCCACACATAAGACAGTTATCTGCAATTTCGGATATCTCATCATTATTACGAATCCCTTTCATCAGATAGGCCGACTGGATATTAGAAATACCCGCTGCAAAATTCATCTGACAAGTATCAATACAAATTCCGCAAGAAGAGCACGAGTAAGTTTGAACTTCAGTAAATGTGCCTGTCTTATCGCCCGTTTTTATCCCTGAATTTCTCATAAAGATCAGGAATAGCTCTGTTGGGATATGCATGTATCTTGAAATTGGAAGAAGGATGAAAAATGTACCTAAAGCTATGGAATAAAGCCACCAGAAAGGGTATGCCATTTCTTTGGCAGGCAAAAAAGCAGCAAGCCATACTCCAAGTGTCCCTGTAAGAAAACTGCCTGTACCATAGGCACCACTTGTAAAGCTCTCAGCAAGTAAACGACTGGGGAAAATAAGCCATAAAGAGGTCAGTGCAATTTTATCGGTAAGCTTTAATTTTGTTGTTTTCTTCATCCCGACAATTTTTGAATAGACCCTTTTTATCATTGCAATTAATAACCCGGAAAGGATAAATGCTAAAATAAGGTCCATTAAAAATCCATAAACTGCCTCAAATCCAGTGTGACCGTGTTCCGGATTAAAGAATTTGAAAAAAATTGCTTTGTACGGTGCATTAAGATGCCTTGCTCCAAAAATATCCGCTTCAATAGTACCAAACAATATCAGCAAAAACCAGCCAAAGGCCAGACTCATGTGCATATAACCAAGGCGGAGATTTGTTTTGAGAATTTTTCTGTGTATCAGGCTTTCCATAAATATCTCTTTGAGGCTATGTGTAAAAGCTACACCGAAAAAGCCACGTTGAAGCCTTAGTTTATCAGGACGCGATAAATCGAGGAACCAGATCACACATCTCACAACTATGTAGATAAGTATGAAATACAATCCAATGTTAAATGGTATGACAAAGGGATCAAATTGCATATTCACCAGATTTTTGGAATGCTTTTTTTGCCAGTACAATAATATTCCTTGTATTTACTCCCCTTGGACAGACTAAAGTGCATTTACCACATAGCATACATTTTTTCAGATTCATATACACTCCTTCGGTTTCGCCCCGCTTTATCAGAATCATTAGTTCTCTCAGACTGAATGCTGTAAACCCTGCGGTAGTGCATGTTGCAGAACAACCCCCGCATTCTATGCATCTTCTTATACTGGGTTCTTTTTCAAACAAATATTCTGCAATGCTCCGGTCGTTAGCTTCGTAATTAATCTGACGCCCAACGGATATATCAAACCCAAATTTATTCTTATTACTTGCCATCATTCAGGTAATCAATTACTTCTACAACGGCTGCCCGTGCATGCGAAATAGTCTCAGTAATATTCATTGGGGCAGTACACGTTCCTGCATAAAATATCCCTTCAATATTGCTTCTGTTGCTGCCGCTATGATTGTCCAACGCTGAGAAGAATCTGTTTTCTCCTGTCTTCAGCCCGCCTGATACTGCAATTTTCTCTCCTCCTTTTGACATTTCCATTCCGGCCATCAACACCAGCATATCAAGTTTCATTTTAAGCGGTCTGCCTGCGAGAGTATCTTCAACCTTTATTAAAAGCTTGCTTTCAATAGTCTCAGATGCTTCAGAAACCTTTCCTCTGATAAAACTTACTCCCCATTTTTCCTGTGCTTCCCTGTAAAGTTCCTCATAGAAAGCTCCTCCCATTCTCATGTCCATATAGAAACAGAAAACTTTTGAGTCAGGTAAAATCTCCCTGATTTCAATAGCCTGTTTGACGGCTGTAACACAACACAACTTGGAGCAGTAGAAATTCCCCACTTTTTCATCACGCGATCCAACGCAGTGGATAATTCCAATTGTTTCGGGGACTCTTCCATTCTTTAATGTCAGATCTCCATTCCGGAACTTCTCTTCTAAATCAGCTGATGTTAATACATTGTCATAAATTCCGTATCCATACTCTTCTTTCCGTGCGCTCTTAAAGAGGTCAAATCCAGTTGCCACAATTACTGCGTCAGCTTTTAGTTCTTCCCCATCATTTGTAGTAATAGAAAAATGGCTCCTCCCCTTCCTGAGTTTATCTATTGTAGTGTTATTCAGCAATTTGATCCGGCTATTGTGAACTAGCTTTCCAAGATAGCTTTGCACCTCAGAACTATTTCTCCTGTCGGGAAATAGTTTGAACCAATTATTCAAATGTCCTCCGGTTTTGGGTTCCTTTTCGATCAGGCTCACCTCAATCCCCATTTTTGAAAGCTGACCAGCAGCTTCCATACCTGCAACTCCACCTCCGATAACTATCACATGTTTACTCATCCAATCAGACATTTATAAGATTTTTTGGTATCGGCATCTGTTTTCCATTTTTTGTCTTGTATTTATCAGACTTGTCGTATTCAATTCCCATCTTTTCAAGCAATGGTTCTGATTGTACCATATGATATTGCAGCCCCAGATCCCAGGGATTATATCCCAGAACGAGCCCGGCGAGTTCCTCATATGTAAGAACTGGAATTGATTCTCCGTTCTCCCCAAATGTTGTACCTTCCAGCTCTTTAATAGTATACTGCCATTTATCCATAAACATATTGCACCCTGGACAATTGGTAAGCACAAAGTCAGGTTTATAAGGTTGCATTGAGGAAAACTTTTTTGACGTGTTTGAAATTGAATATCCACGGTTCGCCTGCACCAGGTATTGACGGAAGCCAAATCCGCAACAATGTCTTCTTTCAGGATAGTCAATAACTTTCCCGCCCCATGAATCTATCATGCCACTAAGCACACTGGGAAATTCCGCTCCCCCCATTCCTGATTTAGGAAACATCTTGGCATAATGACAACCTATATGTTCAACAACATTTAATGGCTTTCCCGTTTTTTTATTTACCAGAAAAAATTTTGCTTTTGATGCTATTTCATTCCTGAACTTATAGATTATGTCACTCGAATGAGCCATATTTTCTGGTAAGTCAAATTCTCTCCCTGTTGCTTTGAAGAGATATTCACGTGTTTTTTCAAGTTCCTGCGGGAAATGTTTCCATGTCTCAAGCATCTCGGTATAAAGTCCGAAGGATGTAACACAGGAAATAGCGATATTCTTATAACCTGACTCTTTCATTAATGCGAAATGACGGGCTATAACAGTCATTATGGTAGCTGATGGAACAATATCACTATGATAACCTATTCCGGTACAGGTTGTGTGTCCCGGGTTTTCGTATACATCTTTACCGAGTATGTTACGCATAAGATTAAGAAAGAATTGCTCCGACCCCGGGAAAAAGCTCTGACGTATACACGACCTGACATAGAAAAAATGATCATCTGCTATCTCTTTCTGATAATCAGCCCAAATCCTTTTTTTCCCTTCTTTATCCATCTTAATCTAAATATCTATTCACAATTATTATGAGTTCCGTTATTCGTTGTATATACCTCAATGAAGTAATCATTATCAGTGCCTTCATTGCTGAATTGAATTCCCATTTCCGATGCTTTTATTTTTGAATAGTCTTCAATGATTTTGAAGAACTCGGTTCCACCTGTAACATCAAAAATACTTTTTAGTTCATCCAGTGCTTCCTGTGGAATCTTCCTGAGCGGACCGGTACCAATACCATTTATCTGTCCCCCTAACCGTTCAAAGACATCATCCGAATTTTCAAGAATATATTCCCATATCGGACCTTGCTCAGGATGCATTTGGGGATTAACTGCGTAAGTTGCAGCACAGTAACCATACTTAAAAATATTTTCTCCTACCGTCCGTTTGATAGCTAATTGCTGGCGTCCTTTTTCTGATTCTGTAAAAAATCCAAGTTTTTGGGAAAGAGCCCGAAGAGACATTATGATAAAACCCGGTGTATTTCCACGAGGACATCTTGTTTTACACGACATACATTCCCCACAATACCAGATAGTTTCAGACTTAAGTAAATCCAGTATCTTTTCGTCCTCCTTCGACTGTACAGCATCGACAACTTTTCTGGGATCATAATCATAAAACTCAGCCGCAGGACAGATAGCTGTGCAAACTCCGCAGTTCATGCAGGATTTCATTCCCTCAACAAACCGTATATCTTTCAAGAGTAAATCGTACAGCTTTTCCATTGGCCCGTATTAGTCGGGATAATTATAAATTTATACAAAGGTACCACGTATTGAAAAATGAGGAAAGAAGCTTAAAGCCTATTTATATAGGGTATTTATACGTATATGGGAAGGCGGAAGGCGGAAGGCGGAAGGCGGAAGGCGGAAGGCGGAAGGCGGAAGGCGGAAGAGCGTAAAGGGTTGAACATTAAACAATGAACGATGAAAAATGAACATTGAACAATGAATATTGAATTTTGAACTGACTTATTTTCCGCCGGGAGAGCCTTCCCCGCTTCAGCAACATAGCAGTGGATAAGGGGTGGTTTTTCAAGACAACTTACTTTTTATTGCAATCAATTTCAATATGTTTTCAACATCTGCATTTTCATTTACAATAAAAGTAACCGGGCGGATTAAACCATATCTTTTTGCTGTCTTAAATTCCTCTTTTATATTATCAGGAAGATCACTATTTGCAATAACACTTTCAGCTTTGTTTCCGAAATAGAAGGTAATCCGGAAAGTACCGGCTGATATGGCTGACCAGAAGATAGTTTTCTTCTTATACATCATTTTAAAAAGCCAGCGTTTACCATCATTGTAAAAATTCCATTGACCGGCAGAATTTTCATAAACAGAGCTCATGTGGCCCATAATCTTTTGCCAGAGTACTTTCTTTTCTCCAATTATTGAAAAGATATAATCATCAGTCGGATGTGCGTTTTTATCCGTAAGAAGAATAGGGTCTGATTCGGACATGGTATTGTAGATTTTTTTGATAATACAGGGAATGGTCGCGACCGTTCCCTACGCATGAGTAAATTAATTCAGATCCTTCAGATTTTTTAATGCATCCGGCATATTTTTATGAACCGGGGCAATTAAACTGCAGGTTCCAATCTCTTTGCATGCCCCGCATGTTTTGAATCCTTTTTCATTTGCACAGAGTCTGATCTGGCACATACTCCAATGTCCGAGCTTTACTCCTTCTTCCCTGCATCCCGTACAATTTATCATTTCGGGAGACATATCCGGAACATCGTAGAATGTTTTCCATTTTTCAGCTGTAGCCTTTCTTAGTTCATCATCATTTTTAAGAGTTGCAACTCTTGCCTCACATGTAGCACAGTTTAACCCACAACATGAAATGACTTTTTCCATTTTTATAAGTTTAAATGAATGAATGAGTATAGAATGACGGTTATCTAATCATCTTTCAACTATCAATTTACATCTTTTTAATAAATAAAAGCAATAAATTGTAAAAATTTGAGGAGAACCCTGCCCGTAGCCTTGGGCAAAATTGAAACAGTCGAAATCCATTAACCGCAAAGATCACAAAGAAATTACGCAAAGGTCGCAAAGAGCTTATTTGTAATATTTTGACTTTGCGTACTTTGCGCCTGCTTTGCGTACTTTGCGATTAAAAAGGACTTTTTTAACACGTTGGGGTTAGGTTTAACTGATCTCCATCATCTTCGTCACACTCCCATATCTCCAGGTCTTTATAAAGATTCTGATGATAAACAGGAACTGGGAGAAAAGAAACAGAAAAATAATACCGCCAAAGGCTGTTGGTTTTATTGCAGGAATTATACTTAAGACAAGCCATAGATAAAGTACCTGAGCTATCATTAAAATTAACATTAAGGGATACGAAGGAAAAAAGGTTCTGAATGTCTGGTTGAATCCAAATCCTATTGCTTTTAAACATAGATTTTTAGTTTGGATAACCTGCCAGGCTCTTGCATAATCAGACGAAAGCAGAATTATAATGAGGACAAAAAGGAAAGCCGAAGTTAAAATTACCCCGGAGCCAAATACAATATAATCTGAAACTCCCTTTCCATGGCTAACGATAAGAACTGGTACAACAACAATCAGAATGGCTGACATTATTATGATGAGACTCATGGCAAGAGAAATTACCAGGAATGACCAGAAGTATTTTGAAGAAGCTTTGAAGAATTCAGTAGTTGAAAATCTTTGTTTGTCAGAACTCAGGCTAAAAAATAATCCTCCCGAAAAAAATGAATTTATAAGAAAACCTGCCAGCATCAGCATAAACAAACCTTTCGAAAAATAAGAAGCAAGATTTGTGAAACTTGACGCCAGATCTGCAAAAACATCAATGTTAATCCCCTCACGCAGTTTTTCTGTTATCATGCTACCGCCAAGAGAATTTTGGAATGAGGTTTTCATAGGTAATGCAACCAGACTTACCATAACAAGAGAAATGAACCAAATAATAACAATTCCTTTCCATGTTACGGTTGAACGGGTTATTCCGGCTTTTAGAGCGATAAATATTTTCATAGTCAATCTACAATGAAATAAAACTTATGAAAAACTGAAAAAATGAAATGAGTTTATTTGCAAATTTCCTTAATGGAATATCATCAAAATTCACAGTCATTGAGTTATTGTTATAATTAATATCCATCGTAATCTTATAATCTGGATCTATTTTAACCCAATCAATCTTCCTGGTTCCAGTGTACCTGAAATTTCTAAATCTGCCTTTGCCGTCCCACGATTCTTTTATTGAATCGCCGTTATCGAAGTGAAGAAGAACATCAACAGGTAGCATTACTTCTCCTGTTCTTTCCAGTTCTGCTACAGAAATATAAACTTTCTGACTCCCAATTAAAGTATCAGGGTTATTTGAGATCCCTGCTACTTTATAGTCGCATAATCCTGTCCCATAAAGTGTCTGGCTGAAGAACCAATTCATATCAGGACCAAATTTATTTCCATTAATTTTTGTGACTACATCATTTACAGTGTTTACAAAATCTTTTCCTGAAGGATATTTAAATGCCCATCGTTTATAGTACTCTCTGAATATCTGGTTTGTTGTCTCCTCACCAACAATTCCCATTAACGTATAAAGCCAGGTTGCTGTTTTATCATATGACATCATTCCATATGTACCGTCAGGATAATTCCAGGAATACTCATTATTGCTGACATCTTCTCTTCCTTTACCATGGACATAGGAATTACGCAATAATGTTTTATCAGACATTTTCAAAAACGGGTGATTAATCATCCCTGAATTCTCACCATAATAATGATCCACTATTCTTCCTTCCCAGAATGAATTCACACCTTCATCAAGCCATGGCTCTTCAAACTCATTACTAGCCATGATTCCCATAAAATAAGCATGACCGAATTCGTGGATTGTTACCATTTCAGGAAAATGAATAAACCCCGGCATCATATAATAAGACAAAGAAGTAAACATTGTCGTATATTCCATACCACCTGAACGTATTCCTTTCGATGGAGGATCAACAATTGTAAGATAGGGCCATGGGTAAGGTCCTACATATTTATCAAAATACTCCAGGGCGTTTTTTGCTGCGTCGAATTGTCTCTTAACCTGCGAAGCTCTCTCTCCGGGAATAAGAAGCGTAATTTTTATACTTTTCCATTGATCTGTGTAAACGGCATACTCCGGCCAGGCAGTCCACGCAAAATCAACAATATCTTCAGCCCGATAGGCAAGCGTTTTATTTTTGCCATTGTCGACAGAATCAGATTCACTTATAAGCATTCCACAGGTACCGACAATATATTTTTGCGGAACAGTAATCTTGACATTATACAAACTGTGATTGGAATAAAATTCAGAATTAGCATGAAACTGATGACAATTCCAATTACCTTTTATTGCATATCGCATGCCCGCCTCTTCATAAACCCCGAATTTAGGAAACCATTGTCCAACAAAAAAGAAATCATCACTGTAACCTGTTCTTCGCGTAAGATATGGAAGTTTGGTTTCAAAATTAATGTTCACAAAAACAGTATCTCCGGGTCTGGCAGGCTTAGGAAGCACGATGTCCAAAACAGTCTGATCAGACAGATTCCCGTCATCGGGACTGATGTATTTCATATTCGGAATCAAATCATTGCCAGAATCGTCGGTGAATGTTTTAATATCTATTTTCCCATAATCAGAAGTTTGAGGACCGCGGAATTCAGCTAATTCCTTGTTCATAGTGCTCCTGCTGTTCCTGAAGGCATTCATGTACATATGCATTCTGATATTTGGAACAATGTCTCCCGATCTGTTCACCCAAAAAGCCTTCATAGTTGCAGTAATTATTTTTGAATCAGGATTAAGCACTGCATCAATAGTATAACCTGTTTGCCGTACACTTAGGGGTACTTTATTAATAATCTGCGAGTTTACAGGAAATTGAATAATGAGACCAAATAAAATAAACGGCAAAAATATCTTCATAATCTTAGACATAACTAATAAAATGAAAACAAATAAATATTACATCAGAAAAACTTATGTGCAGAAATCCGGGTTGCAGATTAATTTTCTGCTTCCGTCTCAGCTGCTTTATTCAGCGTAAGAGGAACTTCTCCTTCAGAATAAACCGCTTTCCCCGACATTAACGTATCACTTTCGACTTTTAGCATGACTTTTATATCCTGGCCTTCAAGAAAAATTGAGAACAAGACACTGTCATCCACAACTCTAACATTTTCGCCGGGAAGCTTGTATTCACCGGTTCCGAATGACATTGTTGCGGTATCCTTTTTCTCTGCAGATCCAATTATTATTGTTCCGGATGAATAACCTTCCGGAGCATATGGAGCAGCAAATTTCCATGTCCCGGCAGATTGACTTTTAGCGGCAATTTGTCCGCTGACTCCTATCACTGAAAGGAAAGAAACAATAATTAAGGTAAAGATTCTGTTTTTCATTTTAACGCATTTTTGTTTAAATCAAATATAGAAATCTAATACCAATTTCTTATCATCTCTGGTAAAAATTGAATTTAAAAGTGACGTAACGCAGGAAAATTAACAACCGCCTGCGGCTTTCTTCTTCTTGGGAACTGCCTGAATAGGAGGTTTGGCAGAAGATGTGGTCTGATTCTGGCTTGTCTGAACCGACATCCCACCACCCAGAGCTTTACCTGCACTTAAACGGAAATCATATTTTGCAAATTCTTCATCCGGACTCGTTGATGCAGGCTTTTGAGGATTAAGTATTGCTTCAAACCAATAGTTCAATCCTCCTTCGAGTACAAGATTATTTTTATAACCAAGCTGCCTGGTTATCATCCAGGCTTCATTGGCCGTAACAGTTCCATTTGAATAGAAAATGTTCATTTTAACATCCTGATTAAGAATGTCAGTATATTTATCTGAGAGCAAATCAGAAACAGGAATGTTGATCGCTCCCGGAAGACTGAATTTTTCAAAATCATCCTGACTTCTGACATCTATCAGCTGAAAAGAAGGATCCTTTTTTATGATCATATCAGCAACAGTTTCCGGCGCAATGAACTGAGTACGGGTATTAGCCTCACTAAGCATCTGATCTGCTGTAAGCTTGTATGGTTTTGTCTTATTTTGAGGGACTGCAGCAATAATAAGACCCATCGGAATAATAAAGATTGCCAAAAGTCGAAGTGGTTTCATAATATATATATTAAGTTGCTATTATCTGATCATTTTTTTGTTGCTGGTTGCTCGTTGCTGGGTGCTTGTTGTCCATTAATCTCAGATTTTAATCAGCAACCAGTAACCAGCAACTTTCTATACTTTTTACTATTTGCTTTTGCCTCATATTAATATTCTTCTCTCGGGAATTTTTTCTCAGCCCATTCGGCTACCCAGAACATTCCAAGAGCGACCAGTATAAGAAAGAAAGCGAAAATTCCATCTGAAAGCCCGAGTGTCTGGCTGATCTTTGGAAAACCTAAAAATTTAGCTAGGTACATGCCATTCCAAACATTATACCCCAGTGTGAAGATGAGTATTCCAATAAATAATCCGCCAATAAAAACCAATGCATCAATTTTGCCTATTGATGCAGCGCAAAAGCTTGTTCCGGGGCAGTAGCCACCCATAATAAATCCAACACCCATGATCATTCCGCCAACAATAGCTGATGTAAGATATGTTGGATTAACATATACAAGGTTAAGATCGATCCAGCCAAAGAGACTGAAGAAAAGCAATCCAAGCATCGCTGTGATGGCTGCAGTAAAAAATACTTTCAAAACTACAGTATCATAACCATAGAAAACTCCGGCGAGTTTTCTGCTTGATGAAAATCCGCTTTGTTCAAGAATGAATCCAAAGCCAATTCCAATTATAAAAGCCAGGAAGAGGTTTGTATTTTCTGATATTAACTCGTTTACTGATAAGGGTCCCATAATGTTAAGTTTATCGTTTGTCGTTTGTCGTTTTGCATTTTTCTTTGCCCCCCTTCCCCCCTAAAGGGGGGTTAATTCTCTGTATGTAAGGCAATTCCTATATTGACAAAGAATTATTCCCCCTTTAGGGGGATCCCGCGAAGCGGGAGGGGGTCTTCATATCCAGTTTTTCCTGAAAAAATAAGCTGTCGCATAGGCAGTTCCGAAGATAGCCATCATAGTTATGAATCCACCCAGCGACAGGACTGCCATTCCGCTAAGGGCCGATCCGCTTGTGCAACCCCTTCCCAATTCAGCTCCAAAGCCAAAAAGCACTCCTCCTCCCAGAGCAACAAGAAGACGCTTCTTTGAGGTTATCTTAGGTGAATGTTCGACTTTAAATTTCAGGCGGCCTGCAAAAGCACCTGACAGGAATCCGCCAACAAGTACACCAGTCATCTCAAAAACGAGCCAGGTCTTCATCGGATTCCCGGGATGAGCTTCTTTGAATTCTTTTATGAAACCCATTTTTTCAGATGATGCTGGTGCAACGGCAGATATTGAACCAACTACTACACTTTTCATAGCTCCACTGGCACCAAGGCCACGGCCTGAAATAAAATTTGAAGCCAGAAGAACTAATCCTAAAAGTACTCCGCCTACATAAGGGTTAAGGTACTTTGTCTTTTTTGATTCCATTGATTTATCTTATTTAATTTCTTATCAAATTCATTTTAAATTAATTGCATCTTGCTTCTTGTTTGTTACTTGTTGCTTGTTGCTTTTTACTTGTTGCCTGTTGTTCGGATTATACTGTTCAGACCCAGCACCCAGCACCCAGCATCCAGCATCCAGTACCTAGTAAAGCCACCTGCTGACCTGTCCGGCATAAACAATAATAAAGCGCAGCATCAGGCTTCCAAAAATTACCAGTACGGCCGGAACAATAGCCGGTATATGAAATTTACCTAATTCCATAAATTCAAGAAGAGCCGGAATTAGCATTCCCAGTATCACCACAAATATCCAGAAAGACACCGTATATGGTCCACCAAGGAACAGCCTGGCAGCTTCGATCTGAACCTGTGTACTTGCCAGGAAGCCCATAAACATATGGATGATAAAAAACAGTTCAATCCCGATCAACACCAGATCTATTCTGGCAAATTGTTTCCGTTCCTCTTTGTTTTTTGATAATAATAAAGTTGCTGCAGCTCCTGCAGAAAGTCCTGATGACAGAAATAATGGACCCATTATCGAAGTATTCCAGAGTGGACGGGCATTAAACGCAGATAACAGAATACCTGTGTAAATTCCAAGTATTATTCCGTAAATCAGCATGATCCATGCAAGAACTTTTTTATACTTGTTCAGGAATGTCTCAACTTCATAGATCCATTTGAATTTCCAATCCCATCGGGGGAAGATGTCCCTGATATGAAGAGCGCTCCAGATAAAGGAAACAGGGGTTATCACCATTAATGTCCAGGCTCCCCACGACATAGGAGATTGTAATCTTATATGTGTATAAAGCTGCCAGAAATACATCTTGTGCCTGAGGTCAATAAAAAGAGTTATTAGACCTACAACCAGAAGAATAGGTGCCAGAAACGGAGTAATCCGAACTGCTGTTTTATAATCTTCTTCCCTGCCTCTGATATAGTATAATGCAGCAATACATAGAATTCCTGCAGCCATTCCTCCCAGAAAAAGATAAAGAGGAATTTGCCAGTGCCATATATTAAGCTGAGGATCAATAAGATGATTCATTCTCCCGCTTACAAATATTTCTTCTTCCATTTTAAATGGTCGTTATTTATTTATATCAAAAAATAAAGTTGCGGTTTTGTACCTGCTTCAGGAATAAGTGTCTTTGATTTACGCTTTTTCAAAACAACAGAAACGTCACTATGCGGATCATCCAGATCTCCAAAATATATGCATTTTGTGGGACATACAGCAGCACAAGCCGGCTTTAAACCTGCTTTAATTCTGTGAATACAAAAAGTGCATTTATCGACATAGCCATCAGGGTGCGGGTATCGTGCATCATATGGACATGAAGCAATACATGCGCCACAACCAATGCACTTATTATGATCTACAAGTACTATTCCTCCATCAGCAAAATGGCTTGCCCCGGTAGGACAGCATCTGACACAAGGTGCATTAATACAATGATTACAACGCTCCGATCTGATCTCTATTTCAAGTTGAGGATAAGTGCCATTCATCACTTCAACAACCCATTCACGGCAGAAGCCATGCGGTACATCGTTCTCCGTCTGACAGGCTACCACACAATCGCTGCAACCTACGCATTTCCTGGTATCAACGGCCATAGCATATCTCATGAGGCAACCTCCTTGTCTGTCTTTTCAGTTAGAAATGTCACAAAATTTGACCGCATTCCGGTTCCTCCCATCAATGGATCTGTCAGAACTTTAGTTATCAAGCGTGTATCACTGACACCCTTGCCAAAACATCGCGTCATCTGTTTCTGAGAATGACCAAAACCATGAACCATATATACTGAATCCCATCGGATACGCTCAGTTACTCTCACCTTTATTTTAAAATCGGAAATCATACCGTCCTGGTTTTTCAGCCAGATATATTGACCGGTCACCAGGCCCCACTGTTTAGATACTTTGGGATTTATCCATACAGTGTTCTCATGCATAAGATCAGTAAGATTCGGATTATTTGATGTTCTGCCAAATGTATGTTGGGGAGTACGGCCATAGATCAAACGGTAAAAACCTTCTGAAGGCTCTTCATGAGGTGTATATTTAGGAAGAGGATCAAAACCTGCCTGTTCAAAATATTTGGAATACAATTCTATCTTACCTGAATCTGTAGAAAATACAACATTCTCATTTTCAGCAAAATATAAATCATCTGCATCTCTCTCCTTTGTTTTTACACCGATGCGTTCCATCTCTTCAAGTGATGAGCCGATCTGTTTCAACTGCCAGTCAAGAGAATCTTCCTGTCTTTCATATGGGAAATAAGCTTCAAGACCAAGCTTTAAAGCGAGTCCCCTGGAAATATTATATGCCGACCTTGTATTATTCATTGGTTCCACAGCCGGCATCCTAAGGGCAATGGCAGGTTTACGGTGTGGACTGATCCTTAGAACATCATATCTTTCAAGATATGTACATTCAGGCAAAACGACGTCGGCCCAGCCTGTGATTTCCATCGGCATAGTGTCGACAACTACCAGCAAATCGAGATTCTGGATTGCTTTCAGCGTATTTTCCTGATCAGGAATTGATGATATAAGGTTCGTTGCATTAACAATCCAGCCCTTAATTAAATATGCCGGTTTATTTTCTGGTATTGAAGCGTCGATCAGAGCATTTGATACCGGAGAGCTTGCAATCGGGAATCTGCCTGGGAAAATATCTGTCCATGCTTTTTTAGGATCGGGGTATTTAGGCAATTTAACAGAAGGCACATCATATTTGGCCGGCCTGTAGAAACCGCCTCGTCTGCCCCATGAACCCAGCAGAGCATTTAGTATTGCTATTGCCCTTACTCTCTGGGTATCATCGCCATACCAGGTAACATGCCGTCCGGGATGAACCAGTACGGAAGGAGAGGCATCTGCCATCTCTTTTGCTGTCTGACGTATTTTCTCAGGCGGTATGGTTGTTATCCCGTACGCCCATTCCGGAGTAAAATCTTTTACATGTTCTTTCAGCTGATCAAACCCCAAACAATATTTTTCGACATAATTTTTATCGTAATAATTGTTATAAATGATTTCATGTATCCATGCCAGAAGCAAAGCAATATCGGTCGAAGGTTTTATCGGAAGCCAGTATTTAGATTTTCCTGCAGCTGTTGAAAACCTGGGATCAACTGTTATAATAGTTACCCCTTTATCGATTGCATCAGACATTTCCTGTATCTGTCCATTATGCATATTTTCACCAATGTGCGATCCAATTAGAACGAGGCACTTTGTATCACGGATATCTGTTACTTCAGGTGAATAGACCTCATCACCGAAAGTAGCGAGAAAAGCTTCATCCCTTGGTCCTTTGCATTGTGCATATGATGGTTCAGCAATATTCGCCGACCCAAATGCTTTCATTAAATTGGAAAAATATGAGCTTCCATTTCCATGAGTGAACAATGCCATACTCTCTGAGCCATTCTTTGAAGAAATGTCCTTCATTTTGGCGCTTATATAATCAAAGGCTTCATCCCATGATGCCTCACGAAAAACCTGCTTACCGCGCTCTTCAACCCTGATAAGAGGTGTTTTCAAACGATCTTCATCATAAAACATACCGATGCCTCCAGTTCCACGCGGACATAAACGACCATTGGAATGCTGATCTTCATCGTTGCCGATTACTTTCCATATTTTACCTTCAGACGTTTTGTAAACCCAGCCAGCACATTTCCAGAAGCATACCTCACAGTAGGTAGGTGTTCTTTTAAGATCTACTTTGAGTTTTTTTACTTCATCGGAGGAGGAAAGCAATTTAGCTGCACCGAATGCTCCTTTCGTCATAGCAAGAACACCGGCACCCATTACGGAAATTTTAATAAAATCTCTCCTGCTTGTCATTTATTAAGTATAATATGTAACAAAACTAGAAAAAAAAGAAGTCGTTGTATTCATGTATATATATAAATATATGTATCGAATATAGGCTATACAAATCTCGTACTGTTAACAAATTAACACTCTGATAAATGCCATTAATTTAGAATGTGTATAAATTACATATACAGTGTTTTATGAAGTAAAACGGTGCAGCTCATTGCTTTAAATCTATGTGAAGGATTGCATTAATTTCCATTTTCAGGAACCTTTTAATTTCCCGAAAGTTACCATGATCAATATCAAAGGATTTTTAAGCTTAAATCATTCAGGGGTTTTGCTATCTGAATAGTTAAACCTAATTTTGAAAAGTTCAAAAACACTAAAACCGGGTTAACTAAATGACAGATCTTGAAAAATATTTTGACCAGTATAGGAAGAATATAATCGGACTTGACACATATATTAAAACTCCATATGGGACAAAAAAACTGATCTATGCTGATTGGATAGCAAGTGGAAGGCTATATGGCCCCATTGAGAAAAGGATTTCGGATGACATTGGCCCGTTGGTGGGCAATACTCATTCAGAATCAACATCTACCGGTAAGGCAATGACCGATGCATATCATATGGCACAGAAAATTGTGAAACATCATGTAAATGCCAATGAAAATGACTTATTAATTTTTACTGGCACCGGTATGACTTCTGCAATATCCAAGCTTCAAAGACTGCTCGGATTAAAGGTTCCCGAGCAGGCTATAAAGTTTTGCACCTATTCCAAAGGAGATTATGGTAGCTGCAAGGATATACCAAATGAGAAGCGTCCGGTTGTCTTTTTAACGCATACCGAGCATCATTCCAATCATACATCCTGGTTTGAGACACTTGCAGATGTTGTTGTACTCGAACCTTCAGCTGATCTTACAGTCAATCCTGATACTCTAAGAAAAGAGATAATAAAATATAAGGACAGGCCGCTACTGATCGGTTCATTTTCTTCATGCTCAAATGTGACAGGTTATTTCCCTCCGTATTATGAACTCGCAAAAATAATGCACGAGAATAACGGTTATTGTTTTGTTGATTTTGCAGCCTCCGCTCCTTATGTTGATATAGATATGCATCCTGCCGATAAGGAATGTCAACTTGATGCCATTTTCTTTTCACCTCACAAGTTTCTGGGAGGACCAGGAAGTGCAGGGGTTCTTATTTTCAGCAAGGAGCTTTATAAAAACGATATTCCCGATAATCCGGGCGGAGGGACAGTTAAATGGACAAACAGGTGGGGTGGATATAGCTATATCACTGATATTGAGGTGAAAGAAGACGGAGGAACACCCGGATTTCTACAGGGCATTAAGGCTGCTCTTGCCGTTAAGCTTAAAGAGAAAATGGATACAAAAAAAATAAAACAGAGAGAAAACGAGCTCATCGAATTAGCTTTCAGAGAGTTATCAAAAATAAAAAACCTACATATTCTTGCTCCTGATATCAAAGACCGTTTGGGAGTGTTTTCCTTTTATGTTGACAATGTACATCACAATCTTTTTACCAGTCTGTTAAACGATCATTTCGGGATCCAGGTCAGAGGAGGATGTTCCTGCGCCGGCACATACGGCCATTTTCTCCTGAATGTTGACTTCAAAATGTCAAAAGAAATCACTGACAGAATTGATGCCGGTGATCTTTCAATGAAACCAGGCTGGATAAGACTCTCATTACATTCGACAATGACAAATAATGAGTTGTTATATATTACCGATGCAATAAAACAAACAACTGAAAATGCAGAGGACTGGAAAAAAGACTATTGTTACAACAGCCATACAAATGAATTCTCACATTGCAATTTTCCGGATGAATCCAAAGCCATGTGTTCGGAGTGGTTCAAATTTGATTAACTAATTACTTTTGTGGCTTATAGAAATATTTACCTGTTAGAAGTAACCCGCCAAAGACAAATACCGCAAATACCAGACTGCTTACAGAAAGCTGCATTCCTCCGGATAATATGTGCCCACTTGTACATCCGCCTGCCATTCTTGCCCCAAATATCAGAATAAATCCTCCGATAAACGCCCATATTATGCGTTTTGAAACGCTGCTTCCCTTATATTTTTTCCAGTTACTATGAATCAGAACAATCTTGAATTCCTTCTTTATCAGAGATATTATCAATCCTGCAGCAAATGCTCCCGTCAAAAACAAAAGTTCCCAATGACCCGGTCCCTGTACCTTTGGAAAATAACTATTGGCGGTAGTGCCGGTTATTAGGTCAGCCACATATGGATATGCAGTAGATGCCCCGATAATACGGTTTGTTCCAACCGATAAAAACACAATTGCATTAAGTAAAGCCAAACCTATACCAGCGTATAGCCACTTTAAATCGGGTTTATTTTCTATTTTATTCAATACGAGTGCAATCCATACAAATGCAGCACCAACAATAATATCAACAAGATAGAAGATAATATGGTGCTGGCCAATAAGTGTAAACAAGGAAATACTGCCAAGGTCAGGACCAAGTATCTGTTTTGTGAATGGCAACAAAACGGTATAAACGAAACCTCCGAAAAGAGCACCTGTTATTCCTAAAAGTGCATCTAATGATCCCTCACCGAGTGAAACGGCTAAGGTTCCGGGGCAATAACCTAAAATTGCCATTCCGGCGCCGAAAATAATTCCTCCAATTGCGATTCCTCCCAGGATCAACGGCTTTAAATGGTAGGTGGCCATACCCAGACCGATTTCAATCGCTATTATGATTACCCCCACTCCTATTGCAGTTGCAATTGCTTTCGCGACAGCAAGATTTTCGAGTGTTGCCATTCCGCTGATCACGTTATAACGGTTCAGTTTTGCATATTGCAGCGTAGCACCAAACAAAAAACCCAAAACCAAAATCAATAGATTCATCATTTTAATTTTTTAGTAACTGTTAATAAATTCACAGAGTATTATTTTGCTAATATAACTATATGATTTGATAAAGGATTATTCGAAATTTCTTTTATAATCCTCAGACCTGCTTTGTCAGCAAGGTAATAAATACCTCCGTCAGTCACATAGCTTTTGTAGCTTTTATAATGGTCGCGGCCTGCCACAAACTCAATCGCTTCAGTTAAATTAGTACCAAACCCTCCGGGTCGTGGAACGAGATAATCACCAATGATAATTTTATCGGCAATACCGGCAACCTCTTTAAGAAGAGTTATCCTTTCTTCTTTTCTCACTTCATGAATAACATAAGTGAGTATTGCATAATCGAAACGGACATATCCGTTACTGATTATTTCGCTAAGATTACTATGTTTAAATGAGATTTTAATATCAGGATGCTGAATTAAAGTCATCATCGCCCTGTCAATATTTTTTTGTGATAAATCAATGCCAAGAACAGATTTGCATTTATCCGCAAGAGCAAATTCCAGGCGTCCCGTTCCGCAGCCTACATCAAGTATACGGGAGCCTGGTTCAACAAGATTTTTAATTTGCCCGAATAATTTATCCTGGTTAGGTGCAATAATTGTATCATAAAACCAGCCATCGTACCAGTGGTACTTATTATTTGCCATATTTTTTTCTTTTATCTGCCATTCCGGGCAAATTAATTTTGACTTAGTCTAACTCTTAGCGATAAATCGGTACTCACTTCAGACTGTTCATTATCGCACCTTCTGTATCAGTGACTTTCCATTCCTTCAGAATTTCGTTAAGTTTTTCAGAGAAGTCACTTTTATTATCGACACTCTCAATGAATCTTTTATAAATATCAGGAGTAATTCTGAACTGTTTAATCAACTTCTCAGGCGAATATTCGATTTTTTCAATATGCTGTGGGTCGAACATACATTTTTGAGACATTAGCGGACAAGTCACGCTATCCCTTCTTATTCCGAATTCAAAGAACATTCCGCACTTTGCGCAAAAATATTTTCCAACTTCCCGCTCTCCCAGAATATCAATAAAGTCAATATTCAGATCATGTTCAATATTTAAAATACCCTTTAAATACTCAAGGCTTCCGGTAAGTAAATCTCTGATTTTACCCTTCTCCCAAGCCTTTCCTGCATCCATAAGAACGAATGTGATGGATTTTTCATTTATTCTTTGAGCTGTTTCACAACCTGATAAGATGATGATAAAGCTTTTAATAGTCTGTAATGGTTGTTGTTTCGAAATATCAAATTTCCACTCTTTTAAGAATTCCAGATAAATTTTTGCCAGATTTTTACCTGTTCCGCTGTAATTTTCGGTTATTATTTCGCTTAAGATTCTCTGCGGGATCTTTGGATAAAATAATCCGAATTTTTCCAGAGCTTCTGTGGATTCCGGAGCCAGGTTCTCAACTGCTATTGGCGTATTTACGCACATACCGGTCATATAAGGACATTCCGGTTTATCAAGAACGAAGAATTTCTTGCAGGTTACACACCAATAATGATTTGATTCTGACATACTTCCCCCTGGCAAAGAATTGATTTTATTCTTTATCATCTCCATCCGTGTCATTTTGTTGTCTTCCATTTCTTCATATATTAATTTTCAATGAATTTAGTAACTTAATCGCCGAGCCGAGGAATTGATTTTCTTCCTTTACCCCGGCCCCAAGGGGAGCGAAGAAAATCAATTCACACCCCGTGGGGATGGGGTAAATAAATTGATTTTCGAGCGACATTCTCTTGTAATATTATTAAACATTCTGAAGTAAAATACTTTTTAACTGGTTTTTACTTACCACTCCCGACTGTCTCCACACCTGTTTTCCATTTTTAAAAATAATAATAGTCGGAACGCTCTGTACGCTATACCGGCTGGCTATTTCATTATTACTATCAACATCGATCTTTATAATCCTTACACGTTCTCCAAGTTCAGCTGCCACCTCCTTTAAAATCGGAGACTGCATTTTACATGGGCTGCACCAAAGTGCATGAAAATCAACAATTACTGGTCGGGGATCACTTATTATTGACTCGAATTTTCCTTTCATTTTATCACATTTTATATTTTAAACTGCCGTTAGGACAGGATGCTACACATTCCAGACATTTAGAACATGTGTAACTGTCCCCGGGTCTGATTCCTTTTGGTTTATATAAACTGAATTTCGCCGGTTCCATTGCAACTATATAGCATTTTTTATCGCAGATCCCGCAATTCTTGCAGCTTTCCGTATTAAGAACTATCTTAAAGAGAGAGAAACGGTTCAGTAATCCGGAGATCCATGCAATAGGACAACCTACTTTATGGTACTGATACATCTGCCGGAATTTTCCATCGGAACTCATGCTCATTATGAGTTCCATAATAAGCCCAATCGGACAGACCCACCGGCAGAATACTTTACCGAAGATCACACCAAGAACAATTCCTGCAAGTAAAATATACCAGAGAGAGATATTGAATCGTGAAACAGCCAGAAAAAGAGCAGCTCCTGACACTGACAATATAATAAACCTCTTGCTGACCAGTATTTTTAAGAATTTTTGCATTTATAAATGTATTAGATGAATCAAAATTTTAATAAGTCTTCAGTGTACATTTCTACAATCCTGGCAATCTCGGGAATTTACCAAGTTTAGTTAACCGGGAATATATTCCCCAGCCTTTCTTCATCCAGTGACCTAAAACCGGCATCGGGATCATGAAGGCTTTGTTACCATTACGGAAAATAAAGGCAGCTCCGTCTCCGGTATCCATAACACAAAGAATGCTCAGATGTTCCTGATATCCCTTTTTACCTGTATTGCCTCGTTCTGTTTCAATAATATTATGTGCCGCATTTCTTCCCATTAGTTCTGCCAGATGTCCTTGTTTCGCAATCCAGTCTGGTCCCTCAATGGCAGCAATATCTCCTATTGCATATACATTCCGGAATCCCGGAACCTCACAGTGATCATTAATTTTAATAAACCCGCCTTCCGAAAGGGGAAGGTCGGATTTTACAAGAGCAGCAGGACCCTTACCTGCTGCAATAAACATAATAAGATCGGAATCCAATTTTGAATCATCTTCAAAAATTATCCCGTCAGGTACAAACTCTTTTATCTTTTTGCCAAATTGTTTTTTGATATCATAGCCGGCAAACATTTTATCGATCATTGCCAGGGCGCCTTTTCCCATTTTGGCACCAGGCTCATCCATAGGGGCAAAAAATGTCAATTCAAAATTATCTCTGAGTTTTTTGTTCTTCAGATAGTTGTGAATATTGAACATTAATTCAAACGCAGGTCCTCCACGCACAGCTGATTTATCATTTGGATTACCGCCAAAACCAATCGCTATTTTGCCACTTTTTTTCAGTATTAATTCATCAATTCTGTTTCTGATATCTATTGCCATTTCAGGCTTTGAACAGATTGACAAAGTATTAGCTATCCCTTTATGCTGCATTTTCTCAGCCCCGAATGCAACTACAAGATAATCATAGGTTATAGTGTTGTGTTCGCATACTACCTTATTCTCTGACGCATGAATTTCAGAAACTCTGTCAATAATGAGTTTAAAGGGATATTTTTTCTGTATTCCCGACAATGGGATCTTTACATCCTCGAATTCCTTTATGTGAACAGGAATCCATATAGAGATAGGATACAAATACAAATAGTCGCGTTCAGAGACCAGTGTTATTTCAAATAATTTCTTTTTCTGCAATTCAACAGCAGCCTGAATGCCGGCAAATCCGCCACCAAGAATTAAAACTTTCTTCATCTGTAAAATATCAATAAGTTAATCTGTGTAAGCCTGTCAGCTGACGTAGTAACCCCTTTAAACAAATAACCTGGCAGTATTAATATTTCTGCAGCTGATCAAGAAGGAAATCTTTTGACTTTATTCCGACATAGCGGTTAATCTCTTTGCCATTTTTAAAGAGAATCATTGTTGGAATATTTCTAACCTGGAATTTTTGCGCAAGAGACTGGAATTGTTCGATATTTACTTTGCCAACGTGTGTAGTCCCAGTCAATTCGGAAGCTACGTCATTCAAAACCGGGGCCATCATGCGGCACGGGGCACACCAGCTTGCCCAGAAATCAACAAGTACAAGCTTGTTTTTAGTCTGAAATTGAAAATTCTTATCTGTCAGTGTTAAAATTTTATCACTATCGGCAACCACCGGAATATTTTTCATTTGTCTCCGGGCTAAGATATACATTGCCGCAAGTACAGTTATTATTACTGCAATCGTTATAAGAGTAGTATGCATTTAAATAGTAATTAATTGTTTTTGTTTTATTTTCAAATCGTTTAGGTAATTGGAAGCCGCCAGGGCGGCGATTGTTCCGTCGCCAACGGCGGTTGTCACCTGGCGGAATTTTTTGGCAGTAGTGTCACCGGCAGCATAGACACCTTCTATACTGGTTGACATACTGTTATTTACAACAATTTCACCCCATTTATTCAGGTCAACTTTCCCCGTAAGAAATTCTGTATTGGGAAGATAACCAATGAAAATAAAGGTACCATCAGTTCTGAAATTTATCGTTTTGCCTGATTTCAGATTTTTAATATCAACGCTTTCAAGATTTTCGGTGCCATTAAATGAAGTAATTGACGATTCCATAATAAAATGGATTTTAGGATTGTTTCCCGCCTCTTCAATGGCATGTTCAAATGCCTGAAAATGGTCAAATTGATGCACAATCGTTACTTTACTGGCATATTTGGTAAGTGATACAGCTTCTTCAAGTGCGGAATTTCCCCCGCCAACGACAACAATCTCTTTGTTCGTAAAAAAATCTCCGTCACAGGTGGCACAGTAGGATATGCCCTTCCCTTTAAACCGGCTCTCTCCTTCTACTCCCAGGGTGCGCGACCGTCCCCCTGGAGTGAGTATCATTACATTTGATGTACAGACCGTTCCGTCTGAAAGAGTCAGTTTTTTCAGTTCACTTGATATGTCAATATTTCCTACTGAAGTATTTCCTTTTATCTCACAACCAAAGCTTTTTGCCTGTTTTTTCATAATGTTGGCAAGCTGGTAGCCACTGATGCTTTCGACTCCGGGATAATTTGCTATCTCATGAGTAAGGACCATCTGACCACCAACAGTACCTTCGTCAACGATAAGTGTTTTCAATCTTGCACGGGAAAGGTAGATGCCGGCCGTAAGACCGGCAGGTCCTGCACCTAGAATTATTGCATCGTAATGATTCTTTTGTTCCATATACTTATGCTGTTACCGAAGCAGAAAACTCTTTATTTAATATTGCTTTTACCTGATCTTTTGTCTGAATGCTTGAAGTAGCTTTCACTACTTTGCCGTTTCTGTAATAAATTGTAAAAGGAATTCCCATAAAACCATGAACTTCAGGTAAGCTCCTTATGACAGATGACTCAGGGTTGTCAAACTCCATATCATAGAATTTCACATGCTTGTATTCATCTTCAAGTTCTTCGGCTATGCCATAAACAGGAATACACATTGGACCCATACGTCCGCAGATAACCATTACATTTTCATTTTCGCTGATTGCTTTCTTATGATCAGCAGCTGATTCGAGGTGTTTTAAATTTGTGTACAACATGACTTTTTATATTTTAGTTTATGGTACAAAAATACTATGCAATATCTCATATACAGAGGAATTGAGAGAGCGGTGCAACAAGTTACCAGTTGAAAAAGGACAACTTTTTTATTGATTTAAATTACCTTTGGACTTTAAATGAATAGAAAGGAATGAAAACCATACTCGAAACCGACAGTGATTTTGTTTGTGATATCCAGGCGCCATGCTTTCAGATGCTTATCCCTGAAGAGGCTGAAGTGGTGAGTGCTAGTAAGACACAGGTACTTTTCCGGAAAGATGATAATCTTACAAAACAGGGAGCATTCGCCTCTTATGTCTTATTCATGATAAGTGGTTACGCAAAACAATACCTCGAGGGTGATGGTTCAAGGAGCTATAATCTCAGGATTATTAAGCCAGGTGATTTTATTGGCCTTTCATCAGTTTTTTCGGGAAATACCTTTACCTATTCTTCTGTCGCCCTGACTGATTGCCAGGTATTTCTAATTGAAAAGGATGCAATAGCAAAAGTGGCAAAGGATAATGGCAAATTCGGATTTCAGATAATTAAAAGGTATTGTGAACAGAATACAAATCTGCTTGGAACTGTGCGAAGCCTGATGTATAAGCAAATGAACGGACGATTGGCGGAAACCCTTTTATATATGGATAGAATAAAAGAAGAAAAAGAGGAAATATTTCAGCTTCTTTCACGGAAAGATCTGGCTGATTTTGCCGGAATTTCAACTGAAAGTACTGTAAAGCTCCTTAAATCATTTGAAAAGGATGGATTGATTAAGCTGCATGAGAAAGATATCAGAATTTTAAAGCCCGATACATTACTAGAAATAAGCCGGAAGGGATGATTTTCTTCAACAGTTTTCCTTTAAAATACAATATGAGGCTTCCTCAAAAATAAACCTGCATATTTTTAAACTGTAGCAGACTGAATAACAAAAGCCCTGTAAACATTTTGATTACAGGGCTTTGTAGTTCTGACTAACTAACTATCTTTTACCGGCGCCACTGCTTTTCGAAACTTTGGCAGCATTGTTGCGAGACATTGAACTGCGGGCTCCTTTATTTCTTGTCGCAGCCTTGTTCATACTCATATCTTTAGCCTGTGTCCCTGCCTTAGACTGGGTCTTATCCTGGACTTTCATCTGGGATTTTGTCTGGGTCTTGGCCTGTGTCTTTGACTGAGCTTGTGTCTGATCCTGAGCTTGTGTCTGAGTCTGAGCATGAGTCTGATCCTGAGCCTGAGTCTGAGTTTGTGTCTTAGTCTTTGTCTGATCCTGAGCCTGGGTCTGAACATGAGTCTGATCTTTTGTCTTCAACTGAGTCTGATCCTGTGTAGCGGTCTGGGCGGTGATGCCTGCACTGATCAAAAGTGCTGCAGCAGCAATTAACATTTTCTTTTTCATCTTCTTAATTTTTTAAATGATGGTTATTTAATAAACTAAATATACGGTAGTGAAGATGAACGTTTTATGAATTTTCGGGAAAAAGAAAAGAAAAAACAGTCCCTTTATTGATTATTGACTCAACAGATATCTCAACTTTATGAAAATCTGCAATTGATTTCGTAATAGCCAGTCCTATCCCGGTGCTGTTCTCTTTCACGTGCACTTTTGAGCTGAACCTTGAAAACATTGATCCTAACTGCTCTTGTGTCATCCCTGAACCAGTGTCAGAAACGATTACGATGAACTTCTTTTTCTTATAATTGCTTATCACTGACACTTTCCCCTCTGACGGTGTGTTTTTTACTGCATTATTCACTACATTATAAAACATCGAAAAGATGAGGGACCTGTTTGCACGGGTAAATATCAGATCATCTTTAAACTGACCGGATAATGAAATTCCTGCGTCTTCTGCAATCGGAGAAATTTCATTAATGACTTCGGCAAGTATTTCATTTATTGAAAACGATTCTTCTTTCAGATATTGCTGACTTTCTACACGTGCAATAAATAAAAGTGAATTGACAAGGGTCTGAAGCCGGTGAAGTGTTTTAAGTGATTCTTCAATCCTGGCATATGTCTCATTATCGAAGTTGTCCTGTAGTAACAGGTTTTCAAGCTTACTTCTTAGAATTGAAATAGGCGTCATTAATTCGTGTGAAATGTTAACAGTAATATCTTTTTCCTTCTGAAAAAGCTCATCAATTTTTCCCATGAGCTCACCAAGGGTCCGATCAAGCTGATGGAAGTCAGAGGTAGAAGTTATTACAGCAGTTTTGTCATATAACGCCGGTGTAGATGTATTTTTTAATTTTCTGATAATCAGGTCAAGAGGATGAAGAATTTTATGTGAATAGTAAAAATCAGAAAGTAGCGTAATCAAAATAATAAAAAACAGGAAGACAAGGATTACCATTTTTATGTTCCTCCTGGTATCCCTGATACCGGAAAGGCTCTTTCCAACTTCCAGAAGATAAGTTTGCCCGTCAATTTTAAATGAATAGTTAAGTACGCGATAACTTATTATATCATTATCAATGATTCTCCGCGAGACTTCAATAAAATTCCAGTCCTCCTTAAGATCAACTCTCTCAAGACTTATGAACTCATCCTTAAGGATATTATAGCTTCCGAAAGCATTGGATGAGTCTGATATCATAAATGGCTCTATACCAACTTTGGATATCAACCCTATTACCTGTTCTCTTTTCTTAATAAGTTCATCATCTGTCTGTGAAATATTGATTCGTTCAATGACATAGGGCATTATAGCAATCAGAATGACGGCAATAACCAGCTTTGAAAGGAAGTTGAAGAGTAAAAGCTTTGTTCTTAATTTGATCATGCCCGGGTGTGTAGTGATTACTTATAAAGAAGTCACTCTGTATCCTATGCCTCTTACAGTCTCGAGCCATGGTGTAGGTGCATAGATGTTAAGTTTCCTCCTGACATTTTTTATATGGACATCAATGAAATTACTGTCATACTGATCATCAAGTATATTCCCCCAGATATGTTCATAAAGCTGATGTCGGGTAAGTACCTTTTTATTGTTCATCACCAGATAGAGAATCAGGTCAAACTCTTTCCGTGTCAATTCAATGTTTTTATCATTAAATGTAATTCTCCTTGGTGAAATATCAATTGTAAAATGCTCAATTTGAATTACAGGATTATTAACCGCAAACTTCCTCCTTGCAACGGCCTGTATGCGTGAATGCAGTTCAATCAGGGCAAAGGGTTTGGATAAATAATCATCTGCTCCCAGATCGAGCCCTTTTACTTTATCCTCTACAGCACCCCTGGCTGTTATAATAATAAAGGAAGCTTCAGATTCCTTTTGGCGCGCTTCGCGGATAAGATCGAGACCATTGTAGTCAGGCAATCCAAGATCAAGAAGGACAAAATCATAAAGATTGACTGCAATCTTTTCAGAAGCATCTCTCCCTGTATATGCCAGGTCGCAGATAAAATTCTCATTCTTAAGAAATGCAGCTATTTCGTCTGCCAGACTTTTCTCATCTTCAACAATCAGAACATTCATAAGCCCGGATTAAAATATTTTAAAAGAACCGCTTAGCATGAAAACAAAACCTTTTGGACTTGGGAGGTCAGCGATATCATACATCGGTAAAATATAACCTGGTTCTGCCTCAATAGTCAGTTTCCCGATATTGAATCCAACAGGCAATCCAAAATCAATCTCCATTAAGCCAAAGATAGTTGAAGTTATTGAAGTTGACGTTGATCCTCCTGAACCTCTTGATCCTCCTGACCCTCCTGATGAATATTTACCAGAACCTGAGGAATGGAATGGAGATGAAATTTCAATTGTGGTTCCGTCAGAAGTTGTAGTTTTTGTAAGGGAACCAAAAAGCAGGCTGGCATAAGGGTCAAACGAAATAAATGCTTTTTTGTTAAAGAATTCAGGTGTCTGAAAATACCTGGAATTTCTCATTTGAAAATAGGCACTGCTTGTCTCAGAAAATAGTCCGCTTACAGTTAATTTTGAGTAAATTAGTTTCCAGTCAACCCCCAGGGTGAGATTGCCATAAAAGAAATTACTGAAAAGAGTATCTGCAAGCTTATTCGCAACCTGATACCTTGATGCTCCGAGCGAGATGTCAAACCAGGAATTGAAAACATGACTATAATTTAATGAAAAAGTATGGTATGCAAGAAATGGTTCATATGCCTGAAGGTGAAATGTGGAGACAGAAGCGAAAAATTCATTGTTATATCCATATATCAGCGACCCATAATAAAAAGGATGGACCTCTGAGACGGCGGACCCTAATATCATGTCATTTCCATATCCCAGACTTGTGTAAAGAGAATGTGATTTGACAGGTTTGGTGCTGAGTGAAGAATCCTGTTTTTGTGAAACAGTTACTGAATCTTTTTGAGGAAGGGCAGTTAATGGAATCATCATTAATACGATAATCCAGAACAGAGTACGTGTACTTGAATTAATATGTTCCATTTTGTTCATAATAATTTTATCTCCTCCCTGGTCTAATAGCTCCACCTGGTTTTCCGGCTCCCTTCGGTATACCTGATCCTGAAGGTCTGACAATATATGGCGGCCGTGCACCTTTTGCTTTTGAGAGATCAGGATTTGATCCTTTAACCTGTTTGACCTGAGTGGACTCGTCGTCCTTTTTCTTTTTCGTTTTATTCTTATCCTGTTGTGTATCCATTTTTTGAGTGGCTGCCTCTTCCGTTACATTTTGTTTTTCGTCCGTCTTCAATTCGGATTTTTGTACAGTCTGAACCTCTTCTTTGGAAGTCTCTTTAATAACTTTTTTTTCCTGAGCGAAAATCATGCTGCTCATGGAAAGTAGCATGATCAGGCCAATTACAATCTTCCTGCATTTAAACATTCTCTCTTTCATGTCTCCCTCCATTTTTACAATTTTAAAGCGCTTTTTACTTCCTTCAAACAAAAGTATATAAATTAAGATGAAGAAATGATGAACAGATTTTACATCAGGATATAAACCTGTAAATCAAATGGAATTCAATTTATCAATCCAGTCAACTTTTCTTTGTATTAAGTAGGTGAAAGTGAAGAAGGGGATACCGGACATGAAAAAAGTTGACGTATTTCAATTAAAACATTGGTATCTGTCATCTGAATTCAACCTGTTGAGGATATGCTTTACATAACTTTGTCCGAATTTAAAAATGGTACGGAAACCGAATTTGAAGGCAAAAAAATATCTTCTTATACAATATGATGATATATTTGCTAAAATTGTTGAAACAGATTCAATTTAATAAAATCACAAACTGCCTGAATGGTTTGGCAAACTTGAAAATTATTACTCCTTAAATAATGGCAAAAAAAGATACTGTTTCCACTAAGTGGCTCAATAATATGGCTTTTGAATCAGAAATAAACGGCCATAAGATAATAATTGATGCTGTCCCGGAGGTCGGTGGCGAAAACAGGGGGCCACGGCCGAAACCATTCATGCTGGCAGCATTGGGAGGCTGTACTGCAATGGATGTCATTTCAATTCTTAAAAAAATGAAGGTAGAGCCTGAAAAATTCAATGTACTTGTTGAAGGCGATGTGACCGAGGAATTTCCAAAGCACTATTATAAAATGCACGTTATATATGAATTCACCGGAAAAAACCTGCCTTTGGATAAACTGCAAAAAGCTGTTAGTCTTTCAGAAGAAAAATATTGCGGAGTGAGCGCAGTCTACAGAAAAGCGCTTGAAATAACATCCGAAATAAAAATAATTGAAAGGTAAATATAAATGGAAAACAATAGTTTCAGTTCTCTTTACTGCGCATCAGATAAGCAAATATTGAAAATTGCAGAAGATTCATTAAACCCTGCGATAGACAGAGTAAATGAAATTATTGAATATGCCAAAGAATCAGAAATAAAAATAATAGGGATAGCTAATTGTATCGCCTTTCTAAAGGAAGCAAACCAGCTTGAGACTATTCTGTCAGAAGCAGGGTTTCAGGTAGAAAAAGTAAACTGCAAATACGGAAGAGTGCCTTTTGACGAATTGGTTCCTGGATATAAGGGAATCTCATGCAATCCCGCCGGTCAGGCAAAATATCTTGAAGATAAAGGAACAGAGCTTAACATAATGATGGGGCTTTGTCTGGGCCATGATATGATTTTCAATTCAAAATCAAAGGCGCCGGTTACTCCTTTGGTTGTAAAAGACCGCAAACTTAATCATCATACAGTTGATATGTTGAGATAAGCTATCCGTTAATCTAAGAGATAACAATTATTTCATATTCCCCGGTTTCAATTTTTCCCGGTTCTCAGAAAACTTCTTTTTGTGCCTGACTAAAAGTAGTCTGTACTTTTACGGATTATCATTATATTTGAGAAATAAGTTATTTTCTGGTCTGAACTAATCTGATAAAGTTATGGCAAAAGTTGTGGTTTTAGGAGCTGGAATATCAGGACATACGGCTGCAGCTCATATTCGTAGAAAACTTGGAAGTAAACACGAAGTTATAGTTGTCAGTCCATCTGAATACTATCAATGGGTTCCGTCCAATATCTGGGTTGGTGTGGGAAGGATGACAATAGATCAGGTACGCTTTAACCTCCGGCCCCTTTACAAGAGATGGAATATCGGGTTTGAACAGGCAAAGGCTACTGCTGTTTACCCCGAGGGCAATTCCTTAAGTGACAGACCCTTTGTATCGATTGAATATACTTCCGGGACGAATAAAGGCGAAGGCCAAAATATTGATTATGATTACCTGATAAATGCCACAGGACCAAAACTCAACTTTCCAGCAACCGAAGGGCTGGGCCCCGGCAAGTTTACTCATTCTGTGTGTTCATGTGACCATGCTGTGCAGACATGGGAATCATTAAAAGAGTGTTTCAGCAGTATGAGAAATGGAAAAAAGCTGAAGTTTCTTATTGGAACAGGTCACGCTGGCGCCACCTGCCAGGGAGCTGCTTTTGAGTACGCACTTAATCTTGCCAGTGAGATCAAAGCAAAGAATCTTTCGGATAAGGCAGAGTTAATTTGGATAACAAATGAATATGAAATCGGTGATTTCGGTATGGGCGGCGCCTTTATAAAAAGAGGTGGATATATTACTCCCACGAGAACATTTGCCGAATCAATACTGGCAGAATATGGAATAAGATGGATCAAAAGAGCCGGGGTAACCAAAGTGGAAAAAGGCCTCGTATATTATGAAACACTTGACGGAGAGAAACACACTCAGGATTTTGATTTTGCAATGCTCATCCCTGCTTTTTCAGGTGTGGGAATAAAAGCATATAGTAAAACCGGAGAAGATATTTCCGGCACATTGTTTGCGCCGAGCGGGTTTATGAAAGTTGATGCAGACTATTCAGGCAAACCTTTCGAGGAATGGAGTATCGAAGACTGGCCATCGGTTTACCAGAATCCTGTTCATAAAAACATTTTTGCAACAGGAATTGCTTTCGCTCCCCCACACCCTATATCCAAACCGATGAAAAGTCCCAATGGAACACTTATCTCTCCCTCCCCTCCGCGTACCGGAATGCCATCAGGTGTCACAGGGAAAATTGTTGCATTAAACATAGTTGATATGGTTAATAATGGCAGAACGGATCTCCGACATAAGGCATCAATGGGCAAGATGGGAGCCGCATGTATAGTCTCGGCCGGTTTCGGTGCTTTTAAGGGCCAGGCTGCAACAATGACTGTTTTTCCAATTGTACCGGATTGGGAAAAATATCCTAAGTGGGGACGCGATCTTAGTTATACTGTTGGTGAGATTGGGCTGGCAGGTCATTGGATCAAATTACTTCTGCACTATCTGTTCCTCCATAAAGCCAAAGGCTATCCCTTATGGTGGCTGCTGCCTGAATGAAATGTTAAATATTAAAATTATGTAAAATGGCTAAGAATATTGTACGGGGGTATTATGATGAATCCTATCCTCCTCTGCCTACTAAGGCGACAAAGTATTGGAGACAGTCTATTGTAAAACAGCTGATAAGATTCATTATTCTGAATCTCAGAATTATGAGGATCATTGTCGGAGGACATTCCTGAACTCATTTCTGTGAATTTAATAGCTAACCATTGGCGCTGATAAGCAATAGTGATTTCTTATTGGCTATTTCAACTTTCTTCCCTGTAAGTCTTATTATCCCGTCTTTTTCAAACTCGGTTAATACCCGGCTTACGCTTTCCCGGCTTGAATCAACCAGATTTCCCAGATCTTCCTGGTTCAGAGGTATGCTGAACTTTTCATTTCCATAAATCCGTTCAGACAGCTCCAGCAAAACATCGGCGATTTTTCCCCTGATCTGCTTCTGTGTGCGGTTGGCACATCTGTAAAACACTTCAAGCTCATTCCTGCATAGTTCCAACATAATCTCATAAGAGAACTCAGGATTGGCTTTCAGTAAGGATCTGAATGCATTGATATCAATAAAACAGACCTCTGCAGTCTCAATGACTGTCACCGAATACTGATTGATTTTATCTCCAAAAGTTGTAGGTAATCCCAGATAAGTGGGAGCCTTTACGATTCGTACAATCTGCTCGTGGTAGGGACCGGCAATATGTACCTTGGCCAGTCCGCTTCTTAAATAGGCCACGTTCGTGGAAAAAGTCCCCTGTCTGATTAAAGAGTCACCTTTCCGGAATTTCACCAGGGCACAACTGAATGAGAGTTTTTCTATCTCCTCGGCACTTAATTTTGAGGCAGCTACTGATTTTATTGCGCAGAGTTTACAATCATTTTTCATAGCGCAAAGTTAATAAAAATGTGAGCTATATCACAAAATAGTGTAAGGAGCTTCACATCTGTTTTTGTAAGTCTGGCTTTAGAAATGCGTTCCTTTGTGAATTAATTAACAATAAAAGATTATAGCTATGGAACCAAAGAAAATGTGCTTAGGTCTATTCTCAGGAAGTGTTGATAAACTAACTGCTGCAGGAATTATTCTTAGCGGAGCAGTTGCTGAGGATATGAAAGTTGATATCTATGTTTTGCTTCAGGGTGCAAGGGCATTCAGAAAAGATATAGGAGATAATCCAGATAAACTTCAGATGGCTGAGAACCCGAACCTGAAAGAGGAGTTTTTGCAGTCACTGAAAACCCTGAAAGTAAAAACATGGGTTGAATTTTTCAGAGAATGCAAAACTATCTCTGATGTTAAAATTCATATTTGCGGCCTTGCAGGGAAAATATGGGGAGCTGAAAAACTCGATGACTTTATCGACATTGCCGATGACATATGTGGTATCGGAGCATATATAACAGCTACGCAGGAAGCCGATGTCAATTTATTTATTTAATTCCGGAAATTTACTCCGGAGAAAGATCAATTATGCAGGAAATATTAGAAAAAGAAAAAGAAGAAGATATAAGCTTACAGTTAAGTACATTCCGTAAACAGATTGAAGCCTTAGAAGGAAAGATCAGCCTGCTTGAAAATTCGAGGAAAGATCAATTATCGATAGCCATTGTATCAGGAGATATGGATAAGATTCTGGCAGCCATGGTTATTTCACTGGCAGCTGCTGCCATGGATACGAGGGTGAAACTATTTTTCTCATTCTGGGCTCTTTCAGCACTCAGAGACAAGAATAAAAAAGCAGCGGGAAAAAACTTTATTTCTAAAATGTTTGGGATAATGTTACCGAAGGGTAAGGGCAAACTGAAGTTATCAAAAATGAATATGGGTGGCATGGGCTCCATGATGATTAAGTCACTTATGAAAAAGCAAGGGGTCATGTCTCTTGAGCAGATGTTCAAACAGGCTGCAGAATTAGGCATTGAAATTACAGTTTGTGAGATGTCGATGGGTCTTATGGGTTTTAAAAAAGAAGAAATGATCGATTATCCGAATTTAAGATATGCAGGCGCAGCAACATTTGTTTCTGATGCTGGTGAAAGCAGCATGCAATTGTTTATTTAAATTTTTTCAACTCAATAATTAAATTCTAAAAAAATGACACAAGAAGAATTAGTAAGCATTGAGGTCACAAAAGCAGTCGATGCAAGAGGTACTGCATGTCCGGGTCCGTTGCTGGAAGCTAAAAAAGCAATTGGTACAATTAAATCAGGCGACATTATGGAAGTTTTGTCTGCCGATGAAGGAACTAAAGTTGATATACCCAAGTGGTGTACTAAACAAGGTCATGAATATCTTGGCACAATTGAGGGTAGCGGCTATTTCAGAATTTTTATGAAAAAAAAATAAGTGAGCATATGGCTGATATTGGCAAAAAAACCGCCAAAATCCTGGTATTTTCTACTGAAAAGATATCTGATCCGGCTATCGATATGGCGGGATTACTTAAAATTGCATTATCCTCCTACGGTTTATACAATCTCAATTCCCTGTTCAAGTGGTGTAAAAACAAGTTGGATTTTACGTGCTTTTGAAAAAGGATTTGATGGGGTTTTTATTGCTGCTGATGGAAGTGACTGTCCTTATGGAGAATCATGTACTGAAAAAACAGGAAATGTTATAAGTCGCACTCATGAACTGATGAAAAAAAGTGATATTGAACCGGCCCGTCTCAGGATGGCTGCAATATGCTCGGTATGCAGTGAGTCTTTTGTAAAACAGATGAAAAGCTTTAATGAATATTTACTCAAAAACTCAAACATTTAATTATGCATGGGAAAATAATGAATGCCTCTTTTGATGCACTTGTTATTGGTGGCGGAATTGCGGGTGGAGAAGCAGCATTAAATTTAGCCAATAACGGATTTAAAGTATTAATAATTGAGAAAGATCTTTCCATTGGAGGGAAGATGATTTTGCTAAGCAAAGTATTCCCTACCCTGGATTGTTCAGCATGCATAACAACACCAAAGGTGTCAGAGATCTCAAGGCATCCCGGAATAACAATTTTCACAGGCAGTGGAGTAAAATCTATCAAAAGGAAATCTGAAACCAGCTTCGAAGCAGAGGTTATAAAGACGCCGAGGTATGTTATTGGTGAAGATTGTACAGGCTGCCAGTTATGTGAACAGGCATGCCCGGTTCTCGTTCATGACCAGTTCCAGTTTAACCTCGTCGGACGTAAAGCAGCATATATCCCTTTCAGCATTGCAAGCCCCAGAGTAGCAGCTATTGATATTGAAAACTGCACGCTGTGCGGAGCTTGCGAAAAAGCTTGTCCTACAAAATGTATCGATTTTTCCCAGGAGGAAGAAGAATATTGTATTGATGTAAAGACGGTAATCATTGCCACTGGATTTAATCTTTTTGATCCTTTGAAAATTCCACGCTATGGCTATGGCACTTTTAAAAACATAATTACATCCATGCAAATGGAACGACAACTCGCCCCTACCCGCCCGTTTAATACAATTCTGAGACCGGGTGATGGCAAGGTCCCCGACAGAATTGCATATGTGCTTTGTACAGGATCGCGGGATGCTACTGTTGGTAATCCAATTTGCTCGCAGATATGCTGCATGTATTCAATTAAACAGGCTCAATTACTAATGGGAGCTCTGCCTATGGCCGATGTCACTATTTATTACCTGAATATAAGGTCATTTGGCAAAGGGTTTGAGGAATTTTATGACCAGGCAAAAGGAATGGGAGTAAACTTTGTAAAAGGCAAAATCGGAAAAATCACTGAAAATGAAAACGGAAATCTTAATTTGCGTTACGAAGACATTAATGAAAATGTGGTCAGAGAGACCGAACATGATATTGTAGTACTTTCAGTTGGCGTACTTCCAAATACCGATAGTAAAGCTCTTTTTCGCGATGGAGACCTGAAACTCGATGCTTTCAGTTTTGTCGACCAGTCCGATCCTTTGACAAGTCCGTCAAAAACAAGCATTGAAGGAGTTTTTGTTGCAGGTACCGCTACCGGACCAATGGATATTCCTGATTCAATTCTCTCAGCAGGAGCTTCATCAGCTGAAGCAATTAGTTATTTAATCCGGAAGTAATGAACAAAAAAATAGGTGTATATATATGCCATTGCGGAGGAAATATCTCCGATTATGTAGATGTTGAAAAAGTTAAAAAGTCCGTCGAAGCTGAAGATGGCGTTTTTCTTGCAAAGACTACCATGTTTGCCTGTGGGGATGCAAACCAGAAGGAGATGGTTGATGACATAAAGAAAAATGAACTCGATGGGGTGGTGGTTGCCTCCTGCTCTCCAAAATTGCACCTGTTAACTTTCAGGGCAGTGACTGAAAGAGCCGGACTGAACAAATACAACTATGTCCATGCTAATATCAGGGAACAAGCCTCATGGGCTCATTCCGACGATAAAGCCGGAGCAACTGAAACAGCAATCCATTTGGTAAAAGCCGCGATTGCTAAAGTACGACTCGCTGAACCTCTTTATCCATTTATAATAGATTCCAAAAAAGCAGTTGCCGTTATTGGCGGTGGAATAGCAGGATTGAGAGCAGCCATTGAACTGGCAGACATGGGATGTCCGGTAACAATTATTGAAAGAGAACATTTTATAGGCGGAAGAGTCGCTCAGTGGGATGTCCTCTTTACTACTAATGAAACCGGAAAAGAAGTGGTAACCAAACTCTACAATGAAGTTATTAAACATGAGAATATCACATTATTTACGGGTGCTGAGGTAATATCCAGCACAGGCAGTATAGGCGATTTCAAAATGAAAATAAAAGTTACACCACGCTATATTAAAGCGAAATGTAATGAAGGACATCTGCTACAAGCCATTGCTGTATGCCCTGTGGAGGTTCCTGACGAATTTAACTTCAATATTACAAGCAGAAAAGCAATTTATCATAATTTCCCAAGTGAGTATCCTCAGACACCTGTTATAGATATAAAAAACTGTACCCGTTGTGGCGAATGCGAAAAGATCTGCCCGAGCGTTGATTTCTCACAGAAAGAAGAGACAATTGAAATCAATGTCGGCTCCGTATTAATGGCCACCGGATTCTATACCTATACTCCTGCTGACGGTGAATTCGGATATAACCAATTTGAAAATGTCATAACTCTGCCCCAGTTCAAACGGATTATTGATCTTAATGACAAAAAATTAATATTCAGAGGGAAAGAAATTAAGAATATTGCATACATCTACTGCGTCGGAAGTCGCCAGATTGATGGTGAGAATAAATATTGCTCACGATATTGCTGTACTTCAGTTATTTACGCGGCAATGCAAGCTAAGAAAAAATTTAATGAGATTAATAATTACCATTTTAACCGTGGGATCAGAACTTACGGTAAACAAGAGGTATTATATGCTGAATCACTTAGGGGAGGTGATATTTACCTGCAATCATATGAGGATGCTCCTCCCCTCGTTGAACAACACAATGATAAAATAACTATCAGGATAAATGATATTCTGACCGCCAAAAAAGAAATGTCAGTGGAAGCAGATCTGGTTGTACTCGTAACAGGAATGGTACCCAGGGAAGATAACTCAGTGGCTTCACTATTTAAGCTTCCCAAGGGACGTGATAAGTTTTTTAATGAGATCCATATGAAGTTGCGTCCTGTGGAAACAGTGATTGATGGTATCACTATCTGCGGGGCATGCCAGGGTCCTAAAAATATAATGGAATCAGTGAATTCTGCTCTTTCTGCCGCTATAAAATCTTATTCTTATGTCAGCAAGGGAGAACTTGAGCTTGAACCTATCATTGCAAAGATAGATAAGGATTTGTGTACCTGGTGCGGTACTTGTGCGGAAGCCTGTCCTTTCGATGCTATAAAAATGGTAAAAGATGAGAAAAAAGATGTAGCAGCAATTAATAATTCGGTATGCAAAGGATGTGGCATGTGCCTGCCGGTATGTCCCACAAATGCAATAAACTTAATAGCCTATTCAGATAATGAAATTGAAAGTATGATAGATGCACTGGCGGGATGACCCCCTGCCGCTGCGCGGCCGTCCCCCTGAAGGGGGACAAATTCTCTGCATGTAAGTATAATTAGACTAAATGTCAGAGTATTTTCTCCCCTTTAGGGGAGATGCCGCGAAGCGGCAGAGGGGCTCTCCAGGCAAAACAAAACACCATCAGATGGAATGGGTGTCAAAAAAGAAAATGAATGATAATTCAACACAAAGTGATGATTATGGAAATCGAAAAAGGAAAAACATATAAATACCTGAGAGAGAAAAGGGAAGTGACTCAGGCAGCTAAGGATAATCTGAAACAATTCATAAAGATTAAAAAATCAATTCTTGATGCACTTCAGGAAAGCGATTTAACTATTGAACAATTAACACAAAAGCTAAATATGCCTGCAAATGAGGTAGTTTATTACCTGATGTCACTTGTAAAATATGGCTTCGTTCAAACCGGAGCAGTTGATGATATGGATGCATATTTTTCTTACAAACTAAAAAAATAATGGCCGCGATAAATATTGAATTCGGAAAAGAATTAAAAAAATATGGAGCATTCGATTTTAACGCATGCTATAACTGCGGAAATTGTACTGCCGTATGTTCATTATCAACAGAAGAAGATTCCTTTCCCAGAGAAATGGTACGTTTCAGTGTGTTAGGACTGGAAGATGATATCAGGTCTTCACTCAAGCCCTGGTTATGCTACTATTGCGGCGAATGCAGTACGCATTGCCCCCAGGAAGCAAACCCAGGTGAATTGATGATGTCGCTCAGAAGATGGCTGACAACGGAATATGACTGGACCAAACTATCAGGTTTATTATACAGATCGCTTCCACTAACCATTATAGGTTTTATCCTTGCAGCTATAGGGGTCTTAATATTCAGTGTCATGGAAAAATTCAATCTGCAGGCTATCATGCATACAGGTCATATTTTTGAAATAATAGCCATTGCTGCAGTTTTTGGATTTATCCTGCTGCCAAATATTATAAGGATGTGGTGGATGATTATCCTTAAACCTAAAATTAAGGTTCCTGTTATTAAGTATCTTACCGGATTTGGCGACTTAATTTTTCATATGTTTACACAAAAAAGATCTTTAGGATGTGATGATAATCAGTTAAGATGGTTTGAGCACTTTATTATAGTAATAGGATACCTTGGACTACTGTTTACTACCGTTTTTCTTGACTGGTTTTCAAATAACAGCCTGTTCGTTATAGTGCTCGGATATGTAATGAGCATAATAATATTCATAGTTACTATTGATTTCATGTCGGACCGAATAAAAAAGCAGAAAGAGATGAGCAAATTCTCACAGCCCTCCGACTGGATGTTTGTAGTCTGGTTGTTTTTAATGGGACTGACTGCTTTCATTGTTCGCCTTTTCATTGATACCGGCCTGATCGGAAAAAATATATGGCTATACCTCTTCCATCTGACAATTCTTGTCCAATGGGCATTAATAATTGTTCCTTTTGGTAAGTGGACTCACTTTCTTTATCGCTCATTTGCCATGTATTTTGCTAAAATAAAAGCCGCTTAATCCAAGGATCGGGACATAATAAGAAATAACTTCAAAGATATTAAGATAATGATCATATGTTCATTACATTTGTATTGCACATATGCTCATTATTTATGTCACCACGCCCTTCACGTTTAAGAAAAATAAGTAACCCCCCTGTCATTTCCGGGTTTAAGCCGTATGGAAATAAGAATGCCAAAGGGAAAGTTGAAGCTGTGTTTCTTCATTTTGAAGAATATGAAGCATTACGCCTGTGCGATTATGAAATGTTAAATCATCATCAGGCTTCAGTTATAATGAATGTTTCAAGACCTACACTCACAAGAATTTACGCAAGGGCGAGGCAAAAAATTGCTGAAGCGCTGGTAAAAGGAAGTCAGATAAGCATTGAAGGGGGGAAAATATATTTTGACAGTGAATGGTTCTTATGTTCATCATGTGGTTGTTATTTTAATAATCCTGAAAAACAGACTGAAATAAAAGAGTGCCCGCTTTGCAAAAGTACCAGCTTCTCAAGTTATGCAGAGAAGAATAATGAAGAAGAAGAATGAGAAAACAGCTTAAATGATATATACCATATAACACAAATATTTAAAATAATAATATGAAAGTAGCTATCACAAGTACCGGAAACAATCTGGAAAGCAAATTAGACTTGCGCTTTGGGCGTTGTGGATATTTTATTATTTACGATACTGAAACAAAAGGGATGGAATTCATTCCAAACCCAAATAAAGATGCCACTGAAGGCGCCGGTCCTGCATCAGTTCAATTAGTTGCATCAAGAGGTGCCAAAAAAGTCGTGTCCGGCGAGTTTGGAGTTAAAGTAAAATCAATATTTGACAGTTTGCAAATTCAGCTAATTGTATTAAAAGACAATGAAAAAAAGATTAGTGACATTATTGAATTGTTAAACCCGAAAATTTAAACTGATTAATTGTGAAAAAACTACCCGAAATAGTAAGCAAAGCATGGGATACGAGAAATGATGCTATTGTTTTCTCAACAGTCGATATTAATGGAATGCCCAATTCGATATATGTAACCTGTGTTTCCAGATATAATGAATCTGTAATTATAATTGCAGACAATTATTTTAATAAAACACGCAAAAACATCCTTGCAGGTAGCAAAGCAAGTATCCTCTTTATTACAAAAGAAGGAACTTCTTTTCAATTGAAAGGTACAATCAAATATTACAAAAGCGGTGAAGTATTTGATGATATGAAAAAGTGGAATCCGTCTAAACACCCGGGAAATGCAGCAACTGCGATTGAGATTGAAGAAATTTATTCGGGTTCTGAAAAATTATTATGAATATAAACAAAAACCAAATATTATGCCACAGATGAACGGAATAGGCCCTGAAGGGAAAGGCTCAAAAACAGGCAGAGGACTGGGAAAATGTAAAGTAAATACTCCTGGTGAATTGGTTTCCAAACTTGGGATTGGACAAGGGAAACGGCGTAATGCCGGAGGCGGGACAGGAAAAGGAAAAAGATTAAAAAGCAGTGGAGTTTAATTAATTTAATTTAAAAATATCATGAAAAAACGTATAGCCATCCCATTGGAAAAGGGGATATTATGTTCGCATTTTGGTCATTGTCAGCAATTTGCAATTATAGATACTGAAAACAAATCAATTTCAGATGAAAAATTGATAACACCTCCGGCACATGAACCCGGATTATATCCAGCCTGGCTGGCAGAAAAAGGAGTTACAGATGTTATTGCCGGGGGTATGGGGCAGAGCGCTATAACCCTTTTTAATCAGAAGGATATTAATGTTTTCGTGGGTGCTCCTTTTAAGAGCCAGACAGAACTGGTAAATGATCTTTTAAATGAGTCTCTGGTTACGGGAGCAAATTATTGTAATCATTAATCTTTATAGAAAATGGTTTCAGATTACCGTTGCTTTTTTTGCTTCACAAGGGCATTTGAAAGATTGATTGAAAAAGCAGATATTTCAAGTAAGGCAAAAAATTCTTTCACCTTTGAAATGATCAATCTCTACCGTAATAAATGGGATGAGCTCTTGTCACCCGAATTTTCCCGCGAACTTCACGGAATTCTGAGAAATTATACTCATAATCCTGATCCATATAAGGTGGAAAAGAAGGAAAATAATGATCAGGCTCTGGGTATGTTTCCCGATTTGGAAAAGAAAGTACAGAGATCAACTGATCCCTTTAATACTGCTTTACGGCTTGCGATTGCAGGAAACATAATTGACTTTGCCGCCAATGACAATTTTAATTTACAGGCAACAATAGATAAAGCACTTACAGCTGAATTTGCCATTGATCATTCAAAACAACTGGAACAAAAATTAAAGAATGCTAAACTTGTCTTATACCTGGGAGATAATGCCGGCGAAATTGTCTTTGACAAATTATTTATTGAAACAATTAAGCATCACGATCTTACTTTTGTTGTCAGAGGAGCTCCGGTTATTAACGATGCCACAATTGAAGATGCCGAATATGTCGGATTAAATGAAATTGTAAACGTAATATCAAACGAATATGATTCTCCTTCTACAATTGTTCATAAATCGGGAAAAATGTTTCAGCAGTATTTTGAAAAAGCCGACCTTATCATTTCAAAAGGACAGGGTAACCTGGAAGGCTTACTCCCGTTGAACGATAATAGGATTTTTTTCCTTTTAATGGTGAAATGCAATGTTATGGCTGAATTACTGAATGTAGAAAAAGACAGTCTGGTTGTTTACAACCCTTCCTGTTAAAAACCCGCTAAAGAATCAAAGGGATCCTTAATAATTTATTTTGGTCAAGTACCATTAAGAAGGCTTGTATTCAGCAAAAAAGGATATCTGATAACATGAAAGAATTGATTGATATATAACTTAATCATGAAAAAAATTAAAGTAGGAATAATCATCTGCGACAGGTATAAAACCTGTGCAGGAAGTAAATGCTTCAGGGCAGCTGCAAATCGTGAAGGGGCATTCTCAATCTATAAAGACATGGATCTCGAAATTGCTGCTTTCACAACCTGCGGTGGTTGCCCGGGAGGTAATATTGAATATGCTCCCGAAGAAATGAAAAAGAACGGAGTAACACATGTCCATTTTGCTACAGGATTTATAGTCGGTTATCCACCCTGCCCATACATGGAACATTTCAAAAAGTTCATCCCTGAAAAATATGGAATGGAGGTAATCATTGGAACGCACCCAATACCTCAGAAATACTATATCACTCATGCTAATATGGATACATGGAATAATGAATCGCTTCAGGAGGCTGTAAAACCAACACTGGCTGATGAATCAATCCGTCTGAGATATGATTAAGATTGCAGTTGCCAGCGGAAAAGGGGGAACTGGCAAAACTTTTATTTCAACAAACCTTTTTCATAGCCTGTCAAAAAATAATTACAGAGTAACAATGGTTGATTGCGATGCTGAGGCTCCAAACGCTGTCGCATTCTTTGAATCTGAAATAGTCAGAAAAACTGAAGTTACCCGGCAGGTACCGGTTATCAATACCGATATCTGTACATTCTGTGGTAAATGTCATGAGTACTGTAACTACAACGCCATATTCATTCTACCACCAATGAAGATTATTAAGGTGATAGAAGATCTTTGCCATGACTGCGGAGCATGCAGTGTGGCATGTAAATTCGGAGCTATCTCTGAAAAGCCGGTTTCACTTGGACAGGTTACAACATTCTCAGTTAACGGTAAGGAGTCTCTTATTGAAGCCAGGATAAACATTGGAGTAATGTCGCCTGTAACAGTAATAAAGACCGCAATAAAACAGATTGATAATCAGTCAGATATTGCTATACTGGATTCGCCACCCGGAACTTCATGCCCATTTGTGCAAACAGCTGCATCTGCCGATTATGTAATACTTGTCACAGAACCTACTCCATTTGGACTTAGTGATCTGAAACAGAGTGTTGAAACACTTAAGACGATAGATAAACCTTTCGGTGTAATTATAAATAGGGCAGGTTTAGGAAATGATAGTGTCAGTGAATATCTGAACCACGAAAATATCCCCTTATTACTTGAAATACCATTTAATAAAGAGATTGCCGTACTCTATTCCAATGGCAGACTGGCATCTGAAGCCGATGAAATATTTTCAGGGCAACTTCTTTCAGTATTTGAAAACATTATTGAGAATCATGGAAGTAGCAGTAATTAGCGGGAAAGGCGGAACTGGAAAATCAAGCATCAGCGCTGCATTTGCAACGCTGAATGGGAATGTGGTTCTGGCTGACTGTGATGTTGATGCAGCTAATCTTTACTTGATCTTTCATCCAACACATGAAGAAGAAAATATTTACATTTCAGGCCACAAAGCATTTATTGACCACTCATTATGTACCAATTGCGGTTTATGTATGGACTATTGCCGTTTTGATGCTATCTCATTAATAAATGACAATGTATCAATATCTGAAATAGCCTGCGATGGTTGTGTTCTTTGTTCCCGTATTTGTCCTGAGAACGCAATAAGAATGGTTGCAAATGATAAAAGCCGTATGTATTCAGGTTCATTCCGCAATGGTAAAATGGTCTACGGACGGCTTGCCCCCGGTGAAGAAAACTCAGGAAAACTTGTGAATATGGTACGCTCAAAAGCTAAACAGCTTTCTGAAGAAAACGGGATAAAAATCATTATACTCGACGGGCCTCCTGGCATTGGCTGTCCGGTAATTTCTACTATTACAGGTGTTAGCAAAGTAGTCATTGTCACCGAACCAACTATATCAGGCTTGCACGATTTGCAGAGAACAGTAGGAATTGTTCAAAAATTTAATTTAAGAGCCTGCGTTATTATAAATAAATATGACCTTAACCTTTCCATGAGCGCAAAGATAAAAAAGTGGTGCAAAGAAAGTAACATCACCATGGCAGGAGAATTGCAATTCGATAAAAATATGGTGGAAGCTATGGTTCAGGGGAAAAGCATTACAGAATTTAATCCAAATATTAATATCAGTAAAAAAATAAAAGTAATATGGAACAAAATCATAAATCAAAAGACATGAGTAATTTATTTGAAAAAATCCCCATGGATGGGGTTAAACACATTATTGTTGTAGCATCGGGAAAAGGTGGAGTAGGCAAATCAACTGTAGCTGCAAACCTGGCAGTTGCTTTTGCACGTAATGGGTATAAAACAGCACTGGTGGACGCGGATATCTACGGTCCGTCAATACCGAGAATGTTCGGTATTGAGGATGCTAAACCCGATGTAACATCGTTTGGAGAGAAGGATATAATGTTTCCGGTTGAAAAGTTTGGAGTCAGTATTATGTCGATCGGATTTTTTATTGACCAACGCCAGTCTCTTATCTGGCGTGGACCAATGGCTGCAAATGCAGTGACACAACTTTTTGAAAACACTCAATGGGGAGACATAGATTATATGTTTGTTGACTTCCCTCCAGGAACAGGTGATATCCAGCTTACTACTATTCAGAAACTGAATCTGACAGGAGCAATTATTGTTACAACGCCGCAGGAGATAGCTCTCAATGATGCACGAAAAGCTACTTCAATGTTTACCAATCCCGATCTGAAAGTTCCTGTACTGGGAATCATTGAAAACATGTCGTGGTTTACCCCTGAGCAGCATCCCGAAGAAAAATATTATATTTTCGGAAAAGGTGGCGGGCATAAAATGGCAATAGAGTTCGACACAATGTTACTGGGTCAGATACCTCTTGTCTCAGAGGTAGGAGAAGCTGCTGAAAAAGGATTAAGTGTCTTCAACCAAACAAACAAACAGGTAATGGATTCATTTGAAAAAATAGCCGGACTGATCATCTCAAAAACAGAAGCAAATCATGAAAATAATTAGAAATGTGGTAAACTCAGATCTGAGCCATTAGCAGGTACTCATAAATCAAGGAGATTCTTTTAGTCTCAAAGTAATGACTCAAAAATTCAGATGTATGCGAAATAATGACTGTTATTTAACAGTTAGCGATACTTTCTCCATAAATAGAATCTATTTGACTTTGCCCTGATTTTTTACTGAATTCATAGCCTGATTGATGGCTTCTTCATCACCGAGATATTTTTTAGACTTAACCCTTAAATTTTCGTCCAAATCATAAAGCAATGGGATACCTGTTGGAATGTTTATTTTCAATATTTCTTCATCCGACATATTGTCCAAATACTTAACCAAAGCTCTTAAACTATTTCCATGAGCCACAATTAGAACTTTTTGTTTATCGAGGATAGCCGGTTTAATGGTCTCGTGCCAATAGGGCAAAAATCGTTCAACAGTATCTTTTAAACATTCAGTTGCAGGTAAGAGTTCTTTGTCTATTTTACTGTATTTCAATTCGTTGGATGGATGTCTTTTATCCTTAATATCCAATTCAGGAGGTCTGACATCATAACTTCTGCGCCAGAGTAATACCTGATCCTCACCATATTTTTTTGCAGTTTCAGCTTTATTCAAACCCTGCAGGTCGCCATAGCTTTTTTCGTTTAATCTCCATGAACGATAAACAGGTATCCAGACAAGATCCATCTCGTCCAACACGTTCCAAAGGGTATGAATGGCCCTCTTCAATACTGAAGTGTAAACTACATCAAAGGTAAAACCTTCCTCTTTAAGAAGCTTGCCTGCACTCTTAGCTTCTTCTATCCCTTTTTCCGTCAAATCGATGTCAGTCCAGCCGGTAAAACGGTTTTCTTTGTTCCATTGACTTTCACCATGGCGTAACAGTACTAATTTCATTTTCTTTTTATTTTAAAATTTAAATTTAAGAATAAGCCTATTGCACCAATTCTTCTCTGTCGGATAAGATTGGGCATTTTGAAAATACGGCAATTTAATACTTATGCAAATTTAAATCATAAATGCACAAATGTTCGTATTAAATGTAGAAACAATTATGCACAAAATTCATTTAATTTTAATACTTTTGTATCTTAAATTCTTTTATTACTATTCAACAATCTATAGAATTATTAATCGTGAGAACAAAATATGAATGATAATGATACTGTATCAACAGACGTGCTAATTATTGGAGGCGGCCCGTCGGGACTTGCGACTTCAATTCACCTTGCTGATATATTAAAACAAAAAGGTGAGAACAAAAGAATACTTCTTGTAGAGAAAGGACGGGCTATTGGAAGTCATATTTTATCGGGTGCTGTTATAAAACCAGCTGTTTTCAAAGAACTATTGCCAGGTACAGATTTTTCTGAAATTCCTTTCAATGCAAAGGTAACCAAAGATAAAACTGTGTTCCTCACAGAAAAAAGATCGCTCACACTTCCTTTTCATGTGCCCTATATGAACAATAAAGGCAATTATACCGCTTCATTAGGAGAGATTTGCAGGTACCTTGCGGGAATAGCCGAAGAGAAAGGCGTCGAAATATATCCGGGGTTCGCAGTTGACGAGATCCTGTATAAAGATGGAAAAGTAATTGGCGCCAGGACTAAGGACACAGGTATCGATCAACTTGGAAACAGACTTGAAAATTTCCAGCCGGGCACAAGAGTAGAAGCAAGAATCACAATTTTTGCAGAGGGAACAAGGGGAAGCCTGGCTAAAATGCTGATAAAAAAGTTTAATCTTACGAAGGATCGGAACGAACAGGTTTACTCATTAGGCTGCAAAGAATTATGGTCTGTTCCTGATGGAAATATTAAACCGGGTGAAATTTATCACACAATGGGATATCCGCTCCAGAATGATGAATTCGGTGGAGGCTTCATTTATGGTCTGAATGATAACAAAGTTGCCGTTGGCCTGGTCGTTGGGCTTGACTATAAGGATCCAACCTTTGATGTACATGATGCATTCCAGATCTGGAAAACAACTCCGCTGGTTTCAAGAATCCTTAAGGGAGGAAAATTCCTGGAATATGGTGCAAAGACGCTTCCGGAAGGAGGCTACTATTCTGTTCCGAAATTGTTTGTCGATAATGCAATGATAGTTGGTGATAGCGCCGGTCTGGTTGCCATGCCTGCATTGAAGGGGATACACCTGGCAATCAAATCAGGAATGCTGGCCGCACAGACAGCTGCAGGGGCGCTTTTAAGCAACGATACATCCGAAAATTCGCTTCAGACATATGAAAAACTTATAAACAACAGTTTTATAAAGCGTGACCTGTTTCCCGTACGTAATTTCCGGCAGGCATTTTCAAAAGGATTAATAGCAGGAGGCTTACAATTCGGCACCCAGTTAATAACAGGAGGCGCAGGATTCCTGGGACGTTTGAAATCCCATGCCGATTATCTTACCACCTCTAAACTTAGTGAACTTAAGAAGAAACCTTTCAAAGAACGTTTTAAAGGAAAACTTGAATTTGATAAAATTCTGACTTTCGATAAATCAACCGACGTATATCACTCAGGAGTTCATCATGATGAGCAACAGGTAGTCCATCTTCATATTAATAATCCCGAACACTTCAATGCAGTAAATATTGAACAATACGGAGCGCCCGAAGTATTTTTCTGCTCATCGGAAGTATACGAACTGCATACAGATAAAACGGGCCGGAAAGAGCTAAGAATACATGCCGAAAACTGTATGCATTGTAAAACCTGCGATATTAAATCTCCGGGGGAAGGGATTACATGGGTTGTTCCAAATGGAGGGAATGGACCCGATTTTCAGAATATGTAAAAGATAAAAGATGATATTATAATGGCTTTAACAATAATAAGTTTAATAAAACAGGTTCCGCTCCCCAGTGAAATGAGAATGGGAGAAGATGGTTTAATGGATCGCACAAAAGCAAAATCGATCATAAATATTGATTGCCAGTTTGGTCTTGAAGCCGGGTTACAATTGAAAAAACAATATCCCGATGCGAGATTAGTTGTATGTTCAATGGGTCCAAAATCATTTGAAAACGCACTCAGAAAAGCAATATCGATGGGTTATGATGATGCATATCTCCTATCCGACCGTAAACTTGGTGGCAGTGATACTTATGCAACAGGTCTGGCTCTCTCTACTATGCTTAAACATCTGGGATTCACTAAAAATTCAAAAGATCCCTTTATAATATTAGCCGGTCGTCAGACAAGTGATGGGGATACGGCACATGTACCCTCGCAGGTTGCTGAAAATATAGGGATACCACAAGCTACTTTTGTTGAGAGTGTAAAAGCAGACGGACATGGCAATGTTATTGCAAAAAGAATTATTGAAGGTGGTTTCCAGATGTTGAAACTGCCTATGCCCTGCGTTATTTCCATGACTCCAACTGGCATCCCACCTCGTAAGTCATCACTAAGCGGGGCAATTAAGGCACGAGCCCTGAACATTACAACATTTGGCATTGATGATATTGGACTGGGAACAGAGAAAATCGGCCTGAACGGATCTCCTACCATAGTTGTCAAAGTAGTCAATATCGGAAGTGAACGCCCACCAATAAAAATGTCAGAAGGACACAATGAAAAGTCATTGGTCGATAGCTTCATAGCAAATTTTAAGAGTGGTGGAAATACTCCCGGGAAAAAAGATAAAGAGGAGAAAAAGGAAACAGAACGTCCTGATTTCCCTGAAAAGGACTTCCGCAATGGATCAAGAGGAATCCTTACCTGGGCAGAAATAACCAATGATAAGATTTCAAGACCATCACTGGAGCTTCTTACTCCCGCAAGAAAGCTGGCAACATCACTTGGTAATAACACACGGGTGATGACAGTGGTCATTGGAAAGAATGTCAAACACTTCGCCAGAACATTGATTGAACATGGTTCGGATGAAGTTATTCTTATTGAAAATGACAGGCTTGAAGAATACCTGGTTATGCCTTTCGCGTCTGTTTTTGCGCAGGTTATAAAAGAGAGAAAACCTGAGATTGCCCTTTTTGCGGCAACCACTTCTGGCCGCGAGCTGGCTCCCAGGATAGGGATGAAAACCGATAGTGGAGTAACAGCTGATTGCACCGGACTTGAAATTGGGGAATATATCGACAAAAAAGAAAAGGTTATTTATACTCCAATTCTTGAATCGAGGCGCCCGACATACGGTGAAAGTAAACTCGCTACCATTCTTGGTTTTGTTTGTCCTCAGATATCTACTGCCAGGGCAGGTACGTTTGAAATACCGAAACTAATGGAAGGAAGACAAGGTACCATTTCAGAATTCACGCCTGTTCTTGATGAGAAGGACTTTGTTACAGAAATCCTGCAGACCGAAAGAGGTGAAGGAGGAATGCAGAATCTGTTTGATGCAGACATCGTTGTTTCAGGCGGAAGAGGAACTACGGTCGATAATCTAAAACTGGTTAAAGAACTTACTGAAGCTTTAAGAAACAAGGGAATTAAAGCCGAATGGGCCAGCAGCAGGCCTGTCGTTGATGATGGAATAGTAGAATATGCCAGGCAAATAGGACAGACAGGGAAAACTATCCGTCCTAAGGTATATATTGCTGTTGGTGTCTCAGGAGCCATACAGCACTTAGCAGGCATGAAAGAATCTGATAAAATCATTGCAATTGACCACAATCCCAAAGCAAACATTTTCCGTAATGCTGATTTTGGAATTGTGGGAGAATATACTGATATCTTACCTGAATTGATTGAGAGGGTAAAAGCCGGCTTTAGTTTTGGTATTCAAGCCGGGAAAAACTAATGACTGTCCGGAAATAACATCAGAGACAGTGCCGATTGGATGGGGAGTATCTGTCAGCTGTATCAGAAATTAGAATATTTGTAACCAGGACCAAAAAAAGGAGTGTTTTTCTAGGATTATGAACGTAGGTTCATTATCTTTGAGAAAATTATCAATCATGAAAGCTTCTCTCCTCTTCAAGTTCTTCTTCATTTTTCCTTTGATACTTTTCGTCGATTATCTGTTGATAGCAATCTTAGGATGCGCCAGTTGTTTATTCAGCCCTGAAGCCACGTTTTATTGCGGACCTTTTTGTCTGGCCGGGAAAATTATTCTAGCTTTGTCGGTGATATTTTTCGGATATCTGATTTATCCAAATATCAGAGAAATATATAAGTCAGTAAAAAATGGCCCGACCGCTTAAGAGCAGGAAGATCTTAAATCCACCAAAAATGATAGGGTTCAAGCCCTATGGAATGCCGATGTGCAAAATAGAACCGGTTATACTGAAACTTGAAGAATATGAAAGTATACGATTGATTAACTATAACGATCTTCCTCAGGATCAGGCAGCTGAACAGATGAATGTATCGCGCCCTACTTTTACCAGGATATACAATAACGCTTTAAAACAGATAGCCAGGTCATTTGTGGAAGGTGTTGCAATAGAGATTGAAGGAGGAAATTACCAGCTTGAAAAAGACTGGTACAGATGTAAAAAATGTTATAAGCTTATTGAAGGCCTGGAAAATCACTTTAAATGCAAGAATTGTAAAGCTTTTGGTGAAAATGAACTTTTAAAAATAAATTAATACTTAATAAATAATATAATTATGAAAATTGCAGTTCCGGTAACAAAAGAAAATCAGATAGATAGTCATTTTGGTCATTGTGAATCATATGGTGTGTTTACAATATCAGAGAATAAAGAAATTTCGGGCATTGAGAAAGTTGGATCTCCTGAGGGGTGCGGATGTAAATCAGATATTGCAAGTGTACTTGCCGCGGATGGAGTAACAGTTATGCTCGCAGGCGGAATTGGCGGTGGTGCCATAAACGTACTTAATGCCAGCGGCATAGAAGTTATTCGTGGCTGTTCCGGAGATGCAACTGAAATCGTAAAACAATATCTCTCAGGATTGGTAGAAGACAGCGGAAGCAGTTGCCATCAGCATGAGGCACATCAACAGGAAGGTCATATATGCAATCATAATTAGGATTTCCTGATCGTCAAAACTTTATGATACAAACCTTATAATTTTAAATTATATTTGGTATAACTATCTGAGTGCATAAAATAACAGTATTTTTATGCACTCAGAATTTGTCTTCTATGCAAATTGTGCCCGTCAAACACCTTAGTCAGATATGGCTTAAAGCTTCTGTTGTTGGCAGTATATGGGCATCAATTGAAATAATCCTTGGTAGTTTTCTGCATAACCTTAAGATTCCTTTCTCAGGGGTTGTCCTGTCATTTATAAGTGTCTGGTTACTGATATCTTTTCTCCAGGTTTGGAAAGAAAACGGTCTCATATGGAGGGCAGGCATCATTTGTGCACTTATGAAATCAATCTCGCCAAGCGCATTTATAATCGGACCAATGATCGGGATTTTCAGCGAAGCATTGCTTATTGAAGCATTCATTTTTCTTCTTGGGAAAAACCTTTTAGGCTATACTATCGGTGGCGTATTCGCTATCCTGAGCACCATATTTCAGAAAATTGCAAGCCTGCTGATACTATATGGTTTTAATTTTATAAAAATTTTGTCCGATCTGTATCTGTTTTTAGTTAAACAGATCAATCTTGAAAATTTAAGTCCCGAATTGCTAATCATTCTTATAATAATCATATATACAATTACCGGTATTACAGGTGCAGCTTTAGGATATTTCTCAGGTATTAAATATCTAAAAGCTAAAAACAACACAGTACGAAATTATGTTTTTGACCTTAATTCAGAAAACAAGTTATCTGACCAGGGTATCAGACAAACCTATTCATCTGTTTTTCTTTTGATTAATCTTTTTTCCATTGTTGCTATTCTCTTGCTTCTAAACTTCAATTTTTTAATAACCGCCTCAATTTCATCATGTATATATATAATTTTTAGTATACTGAAATATAAAAACTCACTAAAACGGTTGAAGAAGATATCATTCTGGCTAAGTTTTATAATCATAACTTTTGCTGCCGCTTTTCTCTGGAACGGATTCGCAAATGGGGTCTTCTTCAGTAAGGCAGGATTAATTATAGGTTTGAAGATGAATATGAGAGCAGTCATTCTTGTTATAGGTTTCGCTTCTATCAGTGTTGAACTGAAAAATCCGGTAATAAAATCAGTATTATATAACAAAGGCTTTGCAAACCTGTATCAATCAATAAATCTCGCTTTTTCTGCCTTACCTTTTTTCCTCTCCAATTTCACAAGGCAAGGTAAAAGGAAAATATCCGGTAACTCATTCAGAAATATTTTAAGCCAGGCTGAAAATCTTTTGGAAATTTTTGAAACAGAGCACAAAGTGAAGCCTCAAATACTGATTATCACTGGTGAAATCCATCAGGGTAAAACCACTTTCGCTCAAAAAGTTGTTTCAGATCTGCTTGAGGATGGTATTAAAATTGCTGGTTTTTTTGCTTTGGGAACAGACAGGAATGGAGAAAGAACAGGGTTTAACCTGGTATCGGTCGGATCTTCTGAAGCCGTAGAGCTTTGTTCTGAAAAAGACGATATAAATAAGGTTAAATTAGGAAAGTACTATTTCAACCCTGAGGCGATATGTTTTGGCAATGGAATTCTTAATGATGAGAATGTCTCCGGAAAACAACTTATTGTAATTGATGAAATAGGGCCACTTGAACTAGCGGGAAAAGGATGGAGCGATACAATTGAAAGGCTAACCAGGAAATATTCTATCCCACAGCTCTGGGTCGTAAGGAAAAGCCAGCTGGAAAAAGTAAGCCGGCGGTGGAGCATAGGGAATGCATATATATTCGATATCTCAACAAGCACTATCCCTGAGGTGCAAAATAAACTGAAAGAAATAATGTCTAACTAAGAAGCCACGTCAATGCGTGGCCCCTTACTCTTCAGACAATAATCAGATTGGTATTTTTATCTTATTCTTTCTTCTTAGTGCTGATGCCCATTGGCAGATAAAGAGGACAAAATCCCAACAGGCTGGTAAGAACAAAGATTGCTGACACTGCTAACAGTACTATTGCAAGTGTTCCCGAGATAACATGCGTGAAGTAGAGAAGCACAACTATTGCTGCAATCAAAATTCTGACAGTTTTGTCAAGTGTTCCCATGTTCTTTTTCATAATAGATAAATTTAATGGTGTTGAAATATTTAAAGTTAATTCAATTCTTTTGCAATAGCCATAGCTGCAATTGTTCCATCAGCTACTGCTGTAGTTATCTGCCTGTATTTTTTACTTGTAACATCCCCGATGGCAAAGATATCGGCAATATTAGTCTGCATATTCTCATCTGATTTTATGTAGCCCCACTGATCAAGATGCAAACTGTCTTTGAACAATTCGACATTAGGTTTCATGCCAATGAAGATAAATACTCCGTCGCTGACTAATTTTTTTCGTTCGCCGGTAAGCAGATCTTCTATCTCAGTAATCATTTTCTCACCATCTTTTATGAAAGCTCTTGGTTCACTGTTAAATATGAAATTCATCTTTGGGTTTGCGAAAAGCTTATCCTGTGCCTTTTTATTTGCTGTAAACTTATCGAACTGATGTACTATTGTCACTTTACTTGCAAAACGGCTTATAAAATCCGATTCTTCAACTGCCGAGTTTCCGCCTCCGATAACAACAACTTCTTTGTCGTCAAAATACTTGGCATCACATGTAGCACAATAAGAGATCCCCTTTCCTTTAAGAGTTTTTTCGCCTGTTGCTCCAGTAGTATTTGGTGTTGTTCCTGTTGCGATTACAATTTTTTTAGCTTTAATTGTTTCGAACTCATCAATAACAACTTCTCTTTTCAAAAGGTCAACTTTTGTTACATCAACTGCAACTTTATATACCGTTCCGCAAAGCTTGGTCTGTTCGCTCATATTATGTGAAAGCAGATAACCTGCCTGTGGTTCAATAAAACCCGGATAGTTTGACACCTCATGAGTGGTAGAAACCTGTCCTCCGGGCAAAGCGATGTCAACAAGCACCGTATTTATCTTCGACTGACACAGATATAATCCTGCGGTAAGACCACCAGGACCTGCTCCCAGAATTATAACATCGTATTCGGAAACTGTAGGTTTGATCTTTGCTTTAATCTCTTGTAACCTCGCATCCTTAATCATTAGATTGAGATTGCTGATAATATCGCTTCGCTTAATTCCGCCGGTCAATCGTTCACCGATTTCAGTCCCATTCTTAAAAAAAAGCAAAGTAGGAGAAGACTTTACACCTAGTTTTTCTGCCAACTCCCTGTTTCCCTGACGGTATATTTTAAGAAATTTTATGTCAGTACCATAAAGTTTTGAAAGATCCTCAAATTTTGTAGCCAAAGCTTCACACGGCGGACATTCTGTGGAGAAAAAATCAAGTACAACCTGCCCTGCCTGAAGGACTTCAACATCAAATTCTTTTGCAGTTATCTCTTTCATATTATAAACTTTGAAAATCAATTATTTTATCACTAATTCTATTTTGAACTTTTTCATTTTCGAAATACTCAGAAAAACCCAATTCCAGAAGTTCAGTTATTGGTCTGCAGTCGGTTGAACAAACTGATCCGGTTCTGTTTTTTGCCACTGAGCCACAACCGCCACCGCATGCCAGTTGCAGATTACAATCCTTGCACTCAGGTATGGACGTTACATCACGGGTTTCCCATTCATCTATTTTTTCATTATTCATCGTTATCTCAGGATAGAAACTTCCCAGTGATTCATCAGTTTTTCCCACTGTAGCTGTACATGAATAGATCTGCCCGGTATAATCAAAGGCCCATTCCGTTTTGCATGCAGGACAAGAATCAAACAATGGGTCAGGTAACGTTCCGTTTTCTGAAAGAAATTTAGAAACGGAATAAGCTGGCTTGTAAAATTCCAGGATATGAGGATAGTCTTTCGTGAGATCAAATATTTTCTCAAATAAAGATACTCTGCTGAAAAGTTTTTCCGGAGCAGACTGGCAGTGATGCAGTTCGTAATTTCGTCCCATCTGGGATTTGAAATATGGACTTTTTGTCCAGCCCTTATCAATTGCAAATTTTGCAAAATCAGGCAGATTATTAATGTTTTCTTTATCAATTACCATCCGGAGATTTACAGATATCTTGTTTTGTAAACAAGCATCGATACCCCTGACAATATTAATGAACGTTCCGCCACCATTTCTCAAAAAACGCCTGCTGTCATGAATAAATTCAGTACCATCAAGTGTCACCTGGATTTCACGAATGTTTTTATTCCTGAATATGTCAATATAATTTGTAAGGTTATAACCATTGGTAACAAAACTTATTTCCAGCTTCTCATCTGAAGCTTTCTTTAGAAGATATTCGATTGACGCTTTCTGCTTCGGGCTGTTTAAAAGTGGTTCTCCACCAAAAACAGTTATGTATTTATTGCGTCCTGCGAATTCATTCTTTATATAATTAAAAAAGGAATCGATCACTCCATTATTGAGTTCCTTATCTGTATTAGTATATTGGTCCTGGTAGCAATATGTGCAGGAAAAATTGCAACTGTAATTTGTTACAAAAAAAAGCTGAATTTCATCTTTACTCCTTGAATCAAGAAAGTCAAGGTATTTATTGCGATAGAGCTTTTCCTCATCAGCCTCTTCAGCCAGATATCCCTTTGATTTCAATTCAGCCAACAGAGAGTCATTTTTTAGAATCCCGCCTTTTTTAAGCGACTGTATTTTTGCCGCATCATCAATCTCAAGAATATCAGCATTCCCTGTCAGCAGATTGATAATAAAATAGTTCTCCGACTCTTTTATTTTTGAGAAGATATTAAATCTTGAAAATTTTACCATAATTAGTTTCTGATATTAAAGGGAGAAATAAACCGCACATGATCTTTTACATTTCTATATTCATGAGATGCGAGGATCATGTGCGTTTTAAGAATTAATCGTGACAACCCACAATAATTTTAGATGTTTTAGCACAACATTGTGCCGGCTTAACATTCACTTTACTGTCTTTCTTCTTAATTAAACTTTTCATAATTTCTAAAACTCAATTGGTTAATAATACTTCTTTTATTGTTTTTACTATTTTGTCCTTCGGAATAAACCCAAGTGTAACCTTGGGGTTGCCTTTCGTTGGGATATATAACAGTGTGGGTATATTGGTAATCCCCAAATTACTGGCCAGTTCTTTTTCTTTGTCAATATTAACCCTGTAAATGATCAGTTTGCCTGTATATTCTTTCGCTATCTCATCGATAAGAGGCGACAGCTGGCGGCAGGGAGGACACCAATCTGCGTAGAAATCAACAATTGCAGGCATGCTTCCCTCATATTTCCATACTTTGGTTTTATCATAATCGGCAATTGTCTTTTTAAATGTTTCACCGGTGATTTCCTGAACTTCAGAAACTGATCCTTCTGAAACATTTCTTTTAGTATTTCCTGTACAACCTGCAGATGCCAGTGCGACGATCAAAAGGGTGTAAAATACAATTATCTTCATCTTTTTGTTTTTTGAATGACGCAGTTAATTTACACAATTACATTCAACCGACGATTTATTACCGGTTATAGTCCAGCTTGAAACCATTACTTTTCCTTTCTCATATGGAGTGGATTCTTCAATTATTTTTATTGAAGAAAATCCTGCCACTGCAAGTTGTTCCATATATTCTTCACGTGTTACCGAACCTGCCCAGCATTCAGAAACAGCAACCGGATCATTCCTGTATTCTTCCGGAACAGGACTCAGAGAATAAATATCGCTGATTACAAACCTTCCTCCCTTTTTCAATATTCTGAATATTTCGTTCCAAACCAACTGTTTGTCAGATGCATGATTAATAGTGCAATTTGATATTACAAGGTCAGCTATATTATCCTCCAGGTTTAATTTCTCAAGAGAGCTCTGGAGAAACCTGGCATTTGTAATTCCAAGACGATTGGCTGTACTGGTTGCTTTTTGTATCATACCATCAGAAATGTCAATCCCATAAACGAATCCCTCTTTGCCTACATTCTCAGCAAGCCTTAAGACGTCAGTACCTCTCCCGCTTCCCAGATCGACGCAGACCTCGCCTGGTTGGCTTTCTGAATAATTTATTGCACCTCCGCATGATAAGCAACATGAAGTTTCTGCAAGTTCACTGTAACGTTTATTTATTTCAGTATATGTCATTTTAAGATATTTAATCTATTTAAATTTATAATCAATTAAATATTAGCATTTTGTGCAAGGACCACTTGTAATGAGGTAACCTAAAATCGCACCGAAAATAACCGTACTGTAAGAATGACTGGTAATAAAACAACTACCCGTAGAACATCCGACAAAATGATAATAAAGAAATCCGGCAGTTCCCCCAACCAATACACCAAGAAAAGGTTTCCAGAAATTCCGTGATTTGAAAAATTCCTTTAAGGTTTTCGTTCCCTGAGTTGTTTTATAAGTGTCTTCCATTTAATTATCTATCTATATATGTTTATTTGTCGCTGCAAATATATAAACTAATTTTATTAAATCGCAATAATATCACCTAAATCTTTTTGATATCACTATTTTATTTATCTTTGCAGAATAAAACGTATTGAAAATGAGTGCGATCTTCAAAAAGGAATTAGAACCGGAACAGCTTAATGAGCTTTTTCAAAGCGATGAAAAATGCTTTGAATTCCTTGCTGATCTTAAATGGAGCGAAGGATTTGTTTGCAGAAAATGCGGAAACACCAATCATTGTCCTGGAAAAACTCCTCACTCACGACGATGCACTAAATGCAAAACAGAAGAATCGGCCACAACGGGTACTATCTTTCATAATTGTAAGTTCCCGGTAAGTAAAGCCTTTTACATTGCTTACAGCGTATGCAAAGGAAAAGAAGATTTATCAACCTATGAATTTGCACGTCGGCTCTCTTTGCGCCAGATGACATGCTGGAACTTTAAAACCAAGATACAACATGCACTTCAGCAAATGGATTCCTTAAATGATGTCGAAAAAAAATCGATAAACCATATCCTGACAAGCTGAAAGCATCAGATAACCAGTAATCTGAAGCCAAGAACATTTACCAGTTTCTGACCAGGACAGAATATCTGATATGCTGATGGCCAGACTTTTGCGATGTAGCTATCCTGGGTTTCACGGAATTTTATAATCAATTCATCTAAAGCAGGAATATCTGAATCAGGATTATATTTATATCCCAGAATATCAATTACCTGAGCCAGATCATTAAATTTCCCAAGATTATTTCCAATGTTGTCAAGCTTTTTTTCAAGTGTTTTAATGACAGATGGATTCAAAGGTTTGAAAACATATAACTGATAAAGAAAATCCTTGGTCTTTTTTCTGAATTCATGCAATGACTTCTGTTTAGGATTATTTCTGCATTTAAGATAAATATCAGCAAGCTTTTTGTATGATGAATCCAATTCTTTTAAAAGAACCTGTGGATCAACCATTTTCATGTTCTGAAAACGAATCCGGTAAGCAGTTTTGGAAAGATGTTCTCCAATCATTTCAATTGTTGTTTTAACTTCCTCCCGGACTTCCGAACCAGCATCTCTTTTTTCGAGGAGAAGTCTGATAGGTTCATTTTCAGAAAGGCTTGTAAAAATATCAGGATACTTCTTTTTGAACTCTTTCAGTAATTTCCTATGAACTGATTTCTCACGCCATGAACACATAATTCTGCCAACCTCCCTAAGAGCTACAATGTCTCTGTCGTTGTAGCCATTATTTAACTGAGGAGCGACAAGTTTCAAAAGCGCCCTCGCTTTTTTCATCAGCACACGAATATCATGAACTGCATCCTCACCAGGGAAATCAGCTCTTTTCAACAGAATCTGTGATTCTTTGATATATCCTGCAAGCGCAGGCTTGATTTCTCTCAGTTTCACATAATCCAGTTCCATATTACTGATAATTAAAGCAATCTGATAAAGTTAGTCAATTCTTCTGACAAAAGTCTCCAACTTCAGTTATTTGCCCCCCTTGCCCCCCTAAAGGGGGGCAAATTATCAGTACTTTAATAAATTCATTAATGACACTGAATTTGTCCCCCTTTAGGGGGACGGCCGCGTAGCGGCAGGGGGTCGCCTACGGTTAAATTCTTTTATTAATAAGGATGCCGGTTTTTTGTAACAATATATTAACTACTATATACTTATAAAGAGCTAAATTTGCATTTAATTAAATTAAATGCTTAGAAATGGGTAAATTAACAAAAGGTCAAAGAATAGGGATTCTGACCGCAGGCGGGGATTGTCCGGGTATTAATGCGGCAATAAGGGGGGTTGGGAAAACCGCAATCGTTAAATATGGGATGAGTGTCGTTGGAATAAGCGACGGTTTTACCGGAATGATAAATAAAGAATACCGTGAACTTTCAGAACAGGACCTTTCAGGAATACTAACTGTTGGAGGAACAATACTGGGAACCTCAAGGGAAAAACCCTTTAAAAGCACAGGAAAAGGCAAAAATGAAATAAAAAAACCTGTTCTTATTAAAGAGCATTATGAGCAGCTTGGACTTGATTGCCTGGTCTGCATTGGTGGAAACGGGACCATTAAGACCGCCCATCTGTTGGCTCAGGAAGGATTAAATGTAGTTGGCATCCCAAAAACGATCGATAATGACGTTTGGGGCACTGATCAGTCCTTTGGGTTTGACTCAGCTGTAAACATTGCTGTAGAAGCTATTGATCGTCTTCACTCAACTGCCAACTCGCATAAAAGGATTATGATAATTGAACTGATGGGTCACAATGCAGGCTGGATAGCACTATACTCCGGAATTGCAGGAGGAGGAGATGTTATTCTTATCCCGGAAATTGAGTATGATGATGTAAAAGTTGCTGATTATTTGGTTCAGAGGGTAAATGACAATAAACCATATTCAATAGTTGTTGTTGCTGAAGGAATCAAAAATACTGTAAAAGATAGTTGTTCCGCTGCACAGTCACTCAGCAAAAGAATAAAAGAACTGACCGGACTTGAAACAAGAGAAACAGTACTAGGATATATACAACGAGGAGGTACCCCCTCCCCTATGGATCGTGTTCTTGCAACAAGATATGGTTCCGCTGCCGCTGATTTGATTGCTGAACGAAATTTCGGCAAGATGGTGGCTTTGAAGAATACAGAAATTATCTCCATTCCTCTTTCAGATGTATCAGGAAAGCTAAAACTTGTCGATCCCAAGGATCCGCTGGTAATCCAGGCACAGAAAATGGGTACAAATTTTGGTTTTTAAAAAATTATACACTCAAAATGAAAAAGTTGATCTTTGTCCGGCATGGGAAAGCCGAAGAAGAGGCACCTGAAATTTCCGACTTTGAAAGATCTTTGACTCTGAGAGGAAAGTTTATTTCCAGGCTAATGGCTTCTAAGCTTAAAACAAAAGAAAAATCACTGGGTATCCTTGTAACAAGTCCTGCTTTCAGAGCACTTGAAACTGCATTAATATTTGCAGGTGAAACCGGGATAAATGCGGAAGATGTAATTATGAAAAATAACATTTATCATGGGTTAAAACTTGATAATCTGCAGGATATTATTTCAGGTCTGAGTGAAGAAACTGAAACAATAACACTTTTCGGTCATAACCCTTCATTTTCTGATATAACAAACAGCCTCTGTAAGGAAGGATGCGATTATATGCCAAAGAGCGGGGTTATTTGTATATCCTTTAATATCAGGACATGGTCGGAAATCAAAAGAAACAGTGGAAAGCTCGAATATTTTCTAAAACCCGAAAAAATACATGAATAAAAGATACATTCCAAAAGAGATCAGCTGGTTATCTTTCAATGAACGTGTTTTACAGGAAGCTGAAAATAAAGAGGTCCCATTGCTCGAGAGGTTTAAATTCCTTGGTATCTATTCAAATAATCTCGATGAGTATTTCAGGGTAAGAGTTGCAGGTCTCAAAAGACTCTCAACATTACCTGCCAAGTCAAAAAATATACTCGGCTATGATCCCAAGGCCACACTTAAAACAATTCATGAAATTGTAATTTCACATAATGAAAAATTTGAAAGAATATATGCGGGTCTGCTTAAGGAGCTTGCTTTACACAATACTCATATTATTGATGAAAAACAACTGAATCAGGAGCAGGCGGAATTTGTCAGGAGATATTTTCATACGGAGGTCAGGACAAGACTGATGCCATTTCTGATAGAGAAGGATTCAAGCATGCCCAATCTTACCGATGATGCAATTTACCTTGCTATACATCTTTCAAAGAAAGACGTTCAGAAAAACAGATATGCTCTTCTCGAAATACCAACTAATGTACTACCGCGATTTGTGGTTCTGCCTGAAAAAGACGATGGAAAATATATTATTTTCCTTGATGATATAATCAGGTTTGGTTTAAAAGAAATATTCTTCATATTTGATTTTGATGAAATTTCGGCATATACAATTAAACTTACAAAAGATGCTGAGCTTGAAATTGCTGACGACATTTCTGAAAGTTATATTGATAAGATTTCCAAAAGCTTACAACTGAGGAAAAGAGGCACTCCTGTCAGATTCATCTACGATCGGACCATCCCTCCTGACCTACTTAAAATTATTACCAGGAAACTGAACTTCCGGCCTGCCGACGTTATTATTCCAAGTAACCGCTATCACAATTTTAAAGATTTCATGAAGTTTCCAAATCCGGGCCGGAAGAAATTATTTAATGAACCCTTTATTCCGATTCTTCACCGTGATATACAACCCGGGAAGAGTATTTTGTCAGCAATAAAAAAGAGGGACATTATGCTCTTTTTTCCATATCATCCATTCGATCATTTTATTGATCTGCTTCGTGAAGCTTCAATCGATCCTTATGTAACTTCAATTCAGATTACCCTTTACAGGCTTGCCAGAAATTCCAGCGTAATAAATGCCCTATTGAATGCTGTCAGAAACGGGAAGTACGTAACAACGGTGGTTGAACTCCAGGCAAGATTTGACGAGGAGGCAAACATTCTATGGGGCAATAAGCTCCGTGAGGAAGGAGTTAAGGTAATTTATGGCGTTCCCGGATTAAAAGTTCATTCAAAGCTATGCCTTATAACACGTACAAAGAATAAAGTTACCCAGCGTTATGCAACTGTCGGAACAGGCAACTTTAATGAGGATACTGCAAGGACATACACCGACCTGCTCCTGTTAACTGCTGATAAAAAGATCACAAATGAAGTTTTTAAAGCCTTTAACTTCTTCAGTGTTAATTATAAAAAGGACAACTTCTACCATCTTGTTCTCTCACCTTTTTTTCTAAGGAATAAGATTAACCTGCTCATTGAGAATGAAATAAAGAATGCAAAAGCCGGCAAAAAAGCTTACATATATCTTAAGCTTAACAATCTTACTGATACCGAGATAATAGACAATCTCTACGAAGCGAGTCAGTCAGGAGTAAGAATAAAACTGATTGTCAGAGGTATGTTATCACTCATCCCCGGAGTGAAAAAACTCAGCGAAAAAATAGATGCGATCGGAATTGTTGACAGGATGCTCGAACACTCAAGATTTTTTATTTTTTGTGACGGCGGTAATGAACAGACATATATTAGTTCTGCAGATCTGATGACTAGAAATCTTGATCACAGGATTGAGGTTACTTGTCCGATCTTCGATAAGAATATTAAGTGTGAAATCCGGAAAGTGTTTGATATCCAATGGGATGATAATGTTAAAGCAAGGGTTTTCGATGCAACCCAATCAAATACCTTTGTAAAACCCGGTAAGAATGCAGTTAATCAATCCCAGATTGAGGTATATAACTGGCTTAAAAAGGGAAATGAAAAATCAAAACAATCCTGATTATTTAAGTATGAAAAATCTGATACTGATTGTCGGAACAATTCTTATCATCCTGTTTTCCTGGTTTTTATCGCTCAGATACAAAAGATATCATGGCATTGCACGATTTTTTGCCTTCGAGAGTGTTTTTATTCTGGTCCTGCTAAATTACAGAATCTGGTTCATTAATCCTTTTTCTCCTTTACAGATAATCTCCTGGATTCTACTGTTTTTTTCTATTTATGTTGTCATCACCGGTTATCTTTTGCTTAAGAGGAAAGGGAAACCTGACAGTAACTTTGAGAACACCTCTCTTCTTGTAAAATCAGGTATTTATGGCTACATCAGGCATCCGCTTTACCTTTCGATATTTCTGCTTGGAACAGGAATTGTATTAAAGGACCCTGCTCCTTTCCAGATTATACTTGGAACCATTAACCTTATAGCCGTATATATAACTGCCCGTATCGAAGAAAGAGAGATGATTTCCAAATTCGGCGATGATTACAGACAATATATGAAAGAAACAAAAATGTTTATTCCATATATTCTCTAGAATTGCATTCTCTCTGCGAACTCTGTGCTTCTTGGTACCACAGAGTTCCACAGAGAGCAAAACCTTTCCACCTAAAATTTATTAGTTGAAGCAAATTACCGCCTTCATGAACAGAAGAGAAGTTATTCGGAAATTTCCTGCCGGGGGAACTTGACTGATGCTCTTTATAAAAAAGGTTGTCAGCTTTAATTAAAGCTAACAACCTTAACTTGATTTAAAAGAAATGCTTGAAATTATCTTGAAGAAATCCAGGCCATAATTTTATCTGATGTCGGTTTTACTTGTGGGTCAATAACGCTTACAAGTTTGCCATTTTCGTCAATAAGGTATTTCTGGAAATTCCACTTTACTTCAGAATCCATCACACCGTTCTCCTTTTTGGAAGTCAGCCATTTGTATAGCGGTGCCATGTCATCTCCTTTCACAGAAATCTTTTGCATCATAGGAAAAGTAACGCCATAATTGTCGGTACAAAATTTTCTGATCTCAGAAGCTGTTCCCGGTTCCTGATTCGCGAAATTATTTGCAGGAAATCCAATGATCACCAGGTTATCACTATACTTCTTATATAAATCTTCAAGATCTTTATACTGAGGCGTATTTCCACATTTCGAAGCTACGTTAACTATCATAACCTTCTTCCCTTTCAGTGTACTGAAATCAAAATCTCCTCCGTCGAGTGTTTTTACCTTGAACTTATAAAAATCAGATGCCTGTGAGAACGCTGCCCCTGAAAAGAGCATCAGAAAAAATAGTAAGCCCAATTTATTTGTTTTCATATCTATTAATTTACTTTTGCATCTTTAACAATCAGGATAACTATATGTTCAAGAAGACCTGGAAACAGATTAAAATATTCGTAATACTGATCATCTTACTTATCTGTCTCCCTCATTCAGTTCTGTCACAAAGAGTAAGCACAGTAGAAAAGGCTGATCTGGAAAAGTATAAGAAACTGAATGAGAATGAACAGAGATTAATTGAATTTAAGGATAATGACGAAGCCTTGAGTCTGAAGCTCGATCAGCTTGAATATATTAATACCAGCAGGAAAAGATACAATGCTTCCCCTGTTAGTCTCGATATTCTTGCATCGCGGGTTGCAAATAAAATGTGCAAAGAAGCTGCAGACAATGCATACCTTGGACATTGGGATCTGGCTGGTGAAGAACCTTACCTGCGATATGCTTTCGCTGGCGGATATGATCATGTTTCCGAAAATGCATACGGTGAATGGTCATCCGACAATTATGATATCTCATCCCAGACAATCACATCAATGATGAAATCGGGACATGACAAATTTATGGCTGAAAGATCGCCTAATGACGGACATAAAGAAAACATTATCAACAAAGCTCATAATTTCGTTGGTATCGGTTTTTATCTTTCAGGAAAACAATTCAGGTATTATGAAGAGTTTATTGACAGATACCTGGAATTTAAAAACATACCTGAAAGTATGAAGGTTGGTGATGCAGGCAGCATTACAGTAAAAACAAATGGCAGCTTCCTATATTACATGATTGTTTACCATGAGAAGTTCCCGAAAAGGTTAACTCCTGCAGAAATCAGCAGAAGAGGTAGTTATGCTGATTTTACCGATGAAATATATAAACAAATGCCAGCCTGGGATCTTGCGAAATACAGAAATGGAAATGTGTACGTGATCCCTCTTAGTTTTTCAAAGGAAGGTTTATACTATATTCAACTCTTTTCAGACAGAAAAGAAATAACTAACGCGAACTCTCTGAATACCAAGGGGAAGAACCCGGAAAGCGGTATTGTAATAAGCGTGAGTAAATAATAAATTCTATTTTACACTTTCGTTGGTAGTATCTAAGTATTTCCTGTCAGGAACAAGAATTGAATAACCTATAATGGTCAATCCAATCGTAGACATTATAAAAAATCAGGAAACATAAATTGCGGGAGATTCAAAACCGGATAAAATCAAAATCCTGACCTGGTAATTTTCGAAAGTTTTCATAGTTTCCATTGTATGATTTAGAACTTTCCGTCAATCAGTTTGTTATTCATTAAACAAAATTAAATAAATAATTGCTATGAGTAAACATTATGCAAATGCGAATTGGGAAGGTAATCTTGTAAAGGGTAAAGGGAAATACACTCTCAAAACCAGCGGATATGAAGGTAAATTAAGTTTTTCTTCTCGTTTTGAGGACGACAAAACAGCATCGAGTCCTGAAGAATTGATAGGTGCAGCCCTTGCAAGCTGCTATTCTATGGCACTGGCTCATGCTTTGGACCAATCAGGCAATCCATCTGAAAAAGTTGAAACATCCGCAGAAGTTTCTCTTGGTAAGGGAACTGATGGATTCGCAATCTCAGAGATTTTGCTTAAGACCAGGGCTAAAGTCAAATCACTGGACAAAAATAAATTTCTTGAAATTGCCGAGAATACAAAAAAAGGCTGTCCGGTATCAAAAGCGCTTACGGGGACAACCATCAAACTTGAAGCAGAGATGGTATAAAATTCTGAAGATATGTTATTAAAATACAATAGGGACGTTGCATACAACGTCCCTATTAATTATATATCAGCAATTAAAATTCCAGTATTAAAAGCACAATCCCAGTGAAGCAACAAACATTTTTATAGGAATTTTTCCTGATGATGTCACATTATTCAATGATGCGCTTGTATCGGTATATGTAACGGTATACGTTGGTTTGACAAAATAGGCTTCCATAGACAGTACAAATATCTTATACTTCACAGTAAGACCAGGGGTGCTTGACAGCACTAAAGCCGGTGCCCCTTTTCCAATAGCCATTGTTCCGCTGAAAAGGAATGTTCCGGTAGTAGGTGAAGCTGCATGATTTACTGCAAAGTCAAATGGAACTATCAAGCCGGGACGATAGTAGACTGCAACAGAAAGATCATCGATCGGTTTTACCTTTACGACAACACCATATCTCTGCCCAATGTCAATAGCACTTACCGGTTTCGTGTAGATTGCTTTATCAGCGAAGAATCCTCCTAGTTTACTCCAATCCATAGATGTCTTCCAATAAGAAGCCATTAGTGGAAAATAATAGAATCCAACCATTTTATCAGGGTTAGTGAAATTCAAACCAAGTCCAGCTTCGACAAAAAACCCGGTTTTTGCACCCATAAACCCATTAGTATACTTAGACATAGTTGCCTTTTCAGGAACCGTCCCGAAGTTTGACAGAGGCATCGCTAAACCATATTTTATTATGAAGACAGGCTTTTGTTTAACAGATGCAGGAGTTGATGTTTGTTTGGCTCCGCCGTCGCCTACAAACTGAGCCGAAATACAATTACTAAGAATAAATAGAAATGCTGCAATTACTATTCTGGATTTCATCTTCTGAGGTTTTTAGTCGGTTACTTTAGGTCAATACTCCAAATGTTATAACTTCCTTTTGCGTTTCCGCGCTGTGACAGAAAATATATTGATTTTCCGTCGGGTGCCCAGCAAGGTGAATCGTCATTCCCCGGATGGAAAGTCAATTGTTGGAATCCTGTGCCGTCGATATTTACCATGAAGATGTTAAGATTTGATTCTGATGGTTTGACTCCCATTGTAGAACCGACACAGAGTAAGCGCTTACCGTCAGGTGATATCTTGGGAGTAGAAAAACCCCTGACATTGTCTCTCATTATAAGGGTTTCCTGCCCCGATTTTAAATCAATCATCCATATTTCTCCCTGGCCCGTAGTATTATTCGACTTGGTGAAAAGCAATTTTTCGCCGGGAACGAATTCTGGAGATGACCCTTCAACATATTGAGTTGTTATTGAAGTGTTTTTGTTCATTGACCATATTGAATATGTCCATGTTGTCGTTGGTACATTTCCTACATATGCCGTTGAAGCCATTCCTCGTGTATAAAAAATACGCTGTCCGTCATCGGAAAAAACCGGAGCAGTTGCAATACCCGACTGTGATTCTGTCAGATGTTGAATGGCGCTTCCTTCGTTTGTGTTTATCATACAAATGTTAGACTTGTCCTCGCCAGGAAAAGTTCCGCTGAAACAGATTGATTTTCCATCTGGAGAAAAACAGGGGCCGGTAGCTGAGATACCGAATGTACGCTGAACAGAGCTTCGTCCACCTGCTGTTGATCGTACATATATATTGCCCTCTTTCTGATCGGCGGAAGTAACACCAACATAAACCAGAGACAATCCGTCTTTTGAAACATCAAACATCGAGCCTGTGAACCATTGCAGCTTCCCGCCATTGTTTACGACTCTTGGGCCCCATATTATCTGGTCCTCATTAGTGATCTGTTTGAATTGATATCCTCCCTCCTGAGGGACAGATATCAGTGAATAATCTATCAATCTGCTGGTTACACAGGAAGATGCAGATAATACCAGCAATCCTATTAAAAAAGACAGCTTTTTGTTCATAGATCAGTTAGTTTTCCCCCTGGCGGAGTGCCAAAGTGTATCCGCAATATTGCAAAAATAATTCAATGATTTCTTTTTTCAGACTTTTTATTTTTCAACATGCTGACATTGAAATCAGATCTCACATCTTATTATTTTCACTTTTCATTGATTTTTATATCACTATCCCTTATTCGGGTGGCAATCTGAATGCTTCCATTTCCTCGCTGTTATGCATAATGAGAGGATAGGTGAGCATCTATTCGTATCTGAGTGATTTTACCGGATTGCGGCTTGCAACACTCCAGGTCTGGGTGCTGACTGTTAATAATGCAACCACAGCCGCGATCGAGGGACCCGCGATAAATGCCCAAACTGGGATCGGAGTGTGAAAATAAAATCTACCCAAAAAGGTTTTCGCAAACAGAAGTGCTATTGGTAAGGCTATTATAAATGAGATCGTGAGCCATTTGGTATAACTGGCAAGCAACATGCGCATAACCGACAAAGTTGTCGCACCGTTGGCTTTTCTTATCCCTATTTCTTTGGTACGGTTTTCGGAAGTAAAGGAAGCAAGTCCGAATAATCCCATACAGGCCAGTAATAGTGCAATAATGAAAGCCAGTCCAACAAGTCTGGATGGAAGACTAAGGTTTGAATAAGGTATAAGGTCACGGAATAATGTTGCCTGGAACGGGGCTTCTGTCTCATAATGTTTGAATATTGTCCTTATCTGACTCGTGATATCAGGGAAAGAACCTGACGAATACTTAACGAGAATATTTGGACTTTTCACCGGAATTTATGCTTATAACAGTAGGAACAATAGGCCCGGCCAGATCAATTGCATGAAAATCTTTAAAAACGCCGATTATTGTACCTTTTCGTCCGTCAACAGTAATTGAGGAACCAACAGGATTTTTATTTTTCATCACTGCAGCAGCAACATCATTGATAACATAAGCCGTGGAATCAGTAGAAAATGAAGGATTAAAAAATCTTCCGTCAATCATATTAATCTTAACTGTTTTATTATAATCAAAATCAGAATTCACGCACCAGAAATGAAGTTTTTCAGTAACATCTTTCCCCTCCCAGGTCACCTCACTCGAAACCCTTGCACCACGGGTTGGAATACAATTGGTGAAGCTTACAGCATCAATTCCCGGGAACGCAAGCAATTCAGTCTTGAAACTTTCGGAATGCTGCTGTATGTTTTTTGAATTGTTCATAATGATCAGATCCTTATCCACTCCTGCATCATAATTGCGCATATAATTGTCCTGGGTCCTAATGATCATCATGCAAATTATCAGAGCAACAGGGATAACAAATTGAAAAACAATCAGGCTTTGCCTGAAGATACTATAACTGTGGCCGGTAATCATTTTTCCTTTCAGGGTATCAATCGGATTGGATGATGCGAGATATAAAGCAGGAAATAAACCGGAAATAAACCCGGTAAATACGGTAACAGCCAATAGAAATACCAACATTTTGAAGTCCAGCAACTGCAAATGAATGTTGTAGTTGAACATTGAATTGAAGCCAACCAGAAGTATCCTGACAAGAATCAGAGAGCACTTCCAGGCTTATCAGAGTGATAATGAAATGTCTCACCGAGGAACTGAACAGCAATTGCCGATTTGGTTGATCCGGCAACCTTTTTTATCCCTGCTTCACGATACCTCCTGAAATTTAAGGCAATGGCCAGGTTTATGAAATTGAAACATGCAATTAACAGAATTGCAAAACCTATTGAACCGATAATTACAACATTTTGCATTTCTTTCCAGATCCTCCTTCCTCCGGCATAGCCATATAAAATTTGTTCTTTTAGAGGAAATAAGAAAAGTTCCTGGTTTAATAGTTGTTTCCTGATTTTTTATCAGGTTTTTGATTTTGTTCTCAACGAATCTCCTGTTGACATTGTTCTTCAGCAAAACCCATGTTTCGTTGGCGGTTGCTCCCGTTTCGGGAGCCCAACTGTTTTCGGCAAGAAATCTTGAAAAAGGAATTACAAAATCAAACTGCAGTTTCGATTGCCGGGGAACTTCCTTAAAAACGCCGGCTATTTTAAACGGATCTTGTCTGCTTCCGTCTTTCATGATCAGAGTTTTGCCAACGCAATCAGTACTTTCAAAAAATTTCCTGGCCATGTGGTCTGAAATGACAATTGAGTTCATATCTGACAACACATTCAGGCTACCTGCCTGAACAAGCGGGAAAGTAAAAACATCGAAGAAATTCTTGTCGGCATATAGTCCTTTCTCTGAAAATGTTTTATCTCCATTGATAAATGAAAAATCTCTTTCAGCAACACGGGTCATCTCCTCAATTTCAGGAGCATTTTCTTTTAGGACATCAGTTAAGCGAAGCTGAAAGATATTCTTTTGGAAACCGGTCACCGTTAAAATAAGTTACATAGGCATCAACAGAATACAAGCGGTCATAGTTTTTATGAAACCTGTCGTAACTAAATACATTCACGGATATAGAGTATTGTGATAATTGCACATGTAAGTCCGAATGTAAGACATACAAAATTCAGAACACTATAGGTTTTTTTGCGCCACAGGTAGCGCAATGCGATTTTGAAGAAACTTTTAAACATATGGATGTAATTTAAATCATTATACAAATAGAGTAAATGGTAAATACATCCTCAAAACTGTTATACCAACATGGTAATTTTGGCAGATGATATTATTAGAATAATCTATGAAATGAAAGTGTTCGTTTCACGCAGATTACGCTGATTCGCGCAGATTAAATCCAAAATCAGCGTATCATAGGGAAAAACTGAAACAGGTGAAAATTATGTATTATCTGATTTCAATATATTATTTCGACAGTCCTGAATTTTTTCTTGTCTTTTCGACAGATTACCTGAAGGATATCACGTGAAGTCTTTGCTCCTGTTGGCACTCCTCCTGGAGGTTGTATCCACATTCCTGAAAGCCAGAAGTTTTTCAGACCGGGAAGTGTTTTCTTAATCATCCGGTGTTTTTTCATCAATTCGGGTGTTAGTACCCAGGTCATGTAAGATCCTTTGTAATTGCCAGTGTACCTCACATAAGTCATGGGTGAAAGCACATCAGTAACTTCAATCTTCGATTTAAATCCCGGATATTTTTTCTCTAACTCATCTGAAGTGATTAATGCAATCCTTTCTTTTTCTGCCTTATAAGCTGTTTTGTCTGCATAAAGCTTTTCCCAGAAGCTAAAATCATCTGCCATGAATGTTGATTCGATAACAGTTTTACCCTTTGGAGCAAGTGACGGGTCAAAACTATAATTTCGCACCATAAACCATTCTGTTTTCTGATTTCCGATCAAAATCGGATCATTAAGTTTGAATATCTGCGCAATACAATCCGGTTCATTTGAAAGATCCATATTTACTCCAAAAGATACCTGTACTGATGATGTAAAAATCTTTGAATTGCTGAACAAATCCTCGTGTTGGGATTCAATATATTTACCATCAAGCATTTGATAAACCGTTGTATGCAGATCAGCACAGGAAATAACATAATCACATAATATCTCTTCCCCTGTTGAAAGTTTTACACCTGAGGCTGTACCATCTTTAACCAATATTTTATCAATTTTTTTACCATAGAATATTTTACCGCCAAGATCCAGGAAGCGTTTTTCAATCCCCCGTGCAAATTCGAGTGATCCTCATTCCGGGAAACCTCCTGCCTTATTATGAAGAAGAGCCATTGTCATAACAAGCGCGAATAGGCTCATTTCATTATCACCCAGGACAAAAGGCAATACTTCCCTCAGTAATTGATCTTTGAACCTACCGGCAAATTCACCGATAGTGATGTTGTTGCAGAAGTTCATATCTTTCATATAAGGCATCAACTTAACTACCATTCTGAAAATATCAATCAAATTGAATAGTTCAAAAGCTTTATCCTGAGGCATTTTGAATCCGGCAAACTTCCTGATCAGACTGCAAAGCTTCTCAGTAGTTTCAGCATCCCCGGGAGAAAGTTCTTTCATATGCTTTTCGAGCCTGTCAACATCGTTATATAAAATAAATGTTCTGCCATCAGTACCAGTAAAACGATAAAATTCTGTGTGATTAATAATTCGTTTTCCCTGGACAGCTCCAAGTTCTTTCCAGATTTCGTAAAAGCTGTCGGCAGGAGCCGAGCCTGTCAACCAGTGTAAACAGCCGTCGATAATATATCCACCCTTTTTCCACGAAGTACAAAGACCTCCTGGCAAGCTATGCATTTCGTAAATTTCAGCATCGTATCCATTCATTCTGGCATAACAGCCTGCTGACAGGCCAGCTATACCTGCGCCAATTATGATTATCTTTTTTTCCACGGGAAATAGTATTTATAAACCATTGGACCTATTTTGACTTCCATTTAGAGAAATACGCTTTTTGAAGATAATATTATGGGAATCTCACTTATTTTCTTCTTTATATAATTCTTTGTACCTTCTTATAATGATTCCGTTTAGCGACATGAATGCAACTCCAACAAGAATCCGGTATTCTCTGAATGGATTTTCAGGAGAATTATTTGTTAATGCAATTATCAAAATAATCAAACTCCCGATAACAATAATAGATGCCATAATCCAAAAAAGTTTTTTCATAATTATTTAATATTTACCAAAACAAAATAGGCATCTTATAAAAATACATTTTTTGTTATGATTTATCAAATTCTAATTTCCATTTGTTGTAGCTGCAATAATCGGTCTTATGTTATTTAAATTGCAATCAAATGTCACATAACTTTTTAAGAATGAGAGAATAATAAACCCTTTATTCCGTTATATTTCTTTACTCTGCGATACTGCATAATATTGTGAAAGCAATTTTTGAAAAAGTAAAATTCATTATTCTGATGATCGCTGTATGTCAGTTACTTAATACATACTGCAGCAGACATATCTATTCTGAACATGCCTCACATCATATGGAAAGTAATGCCGGAAATATAAAAAAGGAAGCGGGAAGAACTCCAAATCGTGAAGAAGCTAATATTATCCGGAATAGTAATCAGGAAGATAAAAAGGTGCAGGACTTCATCAATGCCGGTATTGAAAAGAAAATATACACAGCGAATACCAGCGCTGATGAAATCATTAATTCAGCCAGAAAATATCTTGGTGTTCCTCACTGTATGGGTGGGACAAGTATGAAGTGTCTGGATTGCTCCGGCTTACTGGTAACGGTTTTTGCAAATTACGGAATCCGCCTGCCACATAACTCGGAAGAACAGGCGAGGTATGGGAAAATGATTAAAGGAACGAATGAGCTTAGGAAAGGGGATTTAGTCTTTTTTACAAGATCATATAAAACGCATTATTTCATCACCCATTCAGGTATTTATCTTGGTAATAATAATTTCATACATACCTCTTCAAAAAATGGAGTTACAATTTCTTCATTAAATGACGCGTACTGGAAAGAAAAGTTCGTTTTTGGAACCAGGGTAATAAAATGAAAAGCTAACCAGAACAAATCATTCCTCTACTTACAGATAAGAACTTTTCGTGCACTACCATTAATCTTTCCAGCAGATCACGCTGATTGTCTGAAGAAGTTTTCATTTATTTACCTAACAACTCCTGCAACAATAATTAAATTTCATTTCTCTTTAATAGTCCCTTAATTCATTCTTAACCTAAACTTAATTTTCCGCTTCATAATGGTGCATACTTTTGATAAAGACCTGGACTGTTTCACTGATAACGACCAATTATGAAGATCTACGTAAGGAATATGTATAGTCAGCGTACTACCTCCATTTTAAAGCAAGAAATGGAAATGCTTAATATCAAATACAAATCAATAGAATTAGGAGAAATAAATTTTTACGACGATATAAAACTGAGAGAAATATATACGTTGGACCGGTCTCTTTATATTTACAGGCTTTCATTAATTTTGATTAACAGCAAGTTAGTTACTGATGTCCGTGATACAATTCTCGAAATGATCAGACAAAATATCCATCCTGTACCCAACATTTCAGATCATTTAACAAAAAAGCTGGGTTACAATTTCGCTTATCTGAATATGTACTTCACGCTCGAGACAGGTCTGTCGATTGAAAAATACTATAACCTTAAATCCGTCGAGATAATGAGTTATGGTGATCATCAGCATCAATGCTGACAGTTCCGTATTTAAAGTATACCATGGAATCAGTCAGTCAATTTAATTTCCCCAAATTCAAGCATAAGAGCTTTGATCGCGGTATTTAAATCTTTTTGTTTAACCAGAATATAGTCGGTATCATAAGTCGATATTGCAAAAATTGAGATTTTCCTGTCTTTCATTATATTCGAAATATCAGCAATAATACCGATCATGGAAAAATCTAATGGTCCGACAACTTTAAGAATCCGCCAATCTTTATTACAGGTAAATCCTTCGGAAACTAAATCATTCTGAACGGTAACGACAGACAACTCGTCCTTTGTTTTTGTAATTGAGTAAAAATCAGATAAATAAATCCATTCAGGCAAAGTGTTATCATTTCTGAATTTATAGATGGAATATTTCTCTTTTAAAACTGTCAGGTTCATTTTATACTTATTGGGATTCAGATATACTAAATTAGAATAATAAAACCACAGTCAGTCCTTTTTATTCTAAAAGTCATAATGCCGTTAAACCTTTTTATGATTCCGGTATCCAAGCTATAATCAACTTTAAAACAAAATAAAATGAAAACAATTGTTAAAACAACATTGAGTATACTGCTGGGAATAATATTATCGGGTGGTATAATGGTGGCTCAGGGTCAAAATCAATCAAAAGAGCCAATGAGGGGAACGAGGAAACCGGATTTAACTCAAGATCAACGAACAATGTTAAAAAACGATTCACAGAAACGTAAAGAGCTAAGGCAAGCATTTAAAGCTACGCTTTCACAACAACAAAAAGATTTGCTTTCCGATCCGCGTGTAATGCCTGTAGACAGGATAAAATCCTTCAGGGCATCACTGACTGATCAGCAAGTCAGCATGATAAAAGCCGACAAGGAGCAAATTAAATCAATGAAGGAAGTGTTCAGGGGAACACTGTCACCGGAACAGAAAATACAATTCAGAAAGATTGCGGTGAACAGAGGCAGGATGAACAGGTCGGTCTATGAAAGACTAATCTAGTGACAACTTGTACAGATTGTCACACCATGGGCAGGCCAGCTAAACAAACCAATCCATAATCGTCCGGAGGCTGATTAGATAATGATAATAACTATTTCATCAGCTTCGATCAGATTATTCTCAGTGTAAGTTATTCTGGCATTGCCCATTAAAGTAATATGGCCCTCCGTTTTCTCGATTTTATCGGCAGTATATTTAAAACGGCTGTCATTAATTATACCATTTGGACAACTAAGCTCAACTTTGTTCAGGTAAAGCTTTCCTCTGGCAAAACCTGTATTAAATTCCCATGTGCCTTTAGTAAGCTTTATCAAACCAACCTTCATTGTTACACCATTGATTTTGAACTGAACATCGCGACCAATAAGTTCATCATTATCATAGAAACTATTTGTACTGGAGAAATATGAAAAAGTCATTTCAGCGCCCGTTGTTTCAGATGAAGAGTTCTGATCTGTATTCTGAGTAGCAGCTTTTGTCTCCTCCTGGGCATTACATTCAGTAACTAATGCAAATAATCCAAATATTATTGCAGAAAACATAACTGATAAAACTTTCATCCTTTTCATCTTATTTTGTTATTAAATTGTTTCCTTTTCTCAACCCACCATCATTTACATTAACCCGGCCGAATGATGTTTGTTGTATATCCGGGCAAGTTTTGCATTGATTTATATCTTCTCTGCAATTATGGTAAATGCCTTCCCTGAATCAATTATTTCCTTTATTTTAAAGTTCGCCAGCTTTAAGAAAAGCTGAATTTCATCTCTTGTAAATGCCCGTAAAGTAGTAAGGTCATCATATTCAGAAACATTACAACCAGACTCTATAATGTACTTTGCATACCAGTCGTAAGTCCAGCCTGTTTTAAGATTCTTTTTTAATTTGCTTATTCTTTTTATCTTGTTATTGTTGTGTTCGATGTTTTGCTCAAAATCATTAAAGTTATCGAATATCCCATTTGCTTCAAAAGCATCAAAGACGAACAGACCGCCGTCCTTTAAAGAATTATGAACACCTGATAATGTATTTAATATATCAATGTTATCTATTATGTATGCAATAGAACGACCGGTTATCAGTACAGATTCAAATTGCTTATCAAATGACAAGTTTCGCATGTCACATTGAATAAATACATCAGCATCGACTTCCTTGCGGGCTATTTCTAACATTTCATTTGAGGAATCCAATCCGAGATAGTCATATCCGTTATTTAGAAACCGGCGTGCCAGCATGCCTGATCCGCAACCAACCTCCAGTATTTTCCTGCAATTATTCTTTTTTAATATTGAATCATAAAATAGAAACTCTTTATCATAGTCGAATACATGCTGATACATCTCGTGATAAACCCAGGCTAATGTGGTATATAATTGTGTCATGTCACTCTATTTTTAATGATCTGAGATTTTGACATTACCATATACAAATCTTTTTCTATAGTCCCTGATCTGGACCTTAATCATTTCCACTAATCTTTTACACAACGTATTGAGAATCCATTATCTTTTGTATTCGGCGTTAAAATTATACTTGTTTTATTCGAGTCTATGACCCAGGAGACACCGAGTAATGGGGCTATTGGATCAGATGCCCAGAATATTGTGCTCATTCCTGAACCGGAGTATAGACCATAAGGATAGCGGTAACCTGAAGGAAGTGCTGTATAGCCAGTTTCGTTAGTAGCTCCTGTATTGGGATTGGACCAATGCAAAAAACCTTCTTCCATTATTTTGCCGCCTGCTAAATCGGAACCTCCAAATAGATCAATCAGTGCGGACCAATCAGAATCTGTTGAAACATGCCACCCTGAAGGGCATACGTTCCGGCTATCGGTTGCTGCATACCAGGTATATAACCTTCCATACAAAGAAACATTTGATTCCACATTTTCATATACCCATTGATATTCAGGACTGCTTTCCTCCTGGATATCCTTGTCAGGTATTGTAGTCGTACTTATCAATTCACTATTCTGGTACCGTGTTGTCTTCAGATTCTCTGCCATCCATGTTTTCGAACCAATAGTAATAGTCTTATAAACATTCCCGTCAACGTCTGTCACTGAACCGTATGCCAGTCCAGCATTAAATAAAATCGGACTGGTTGCAGTTGTAAATGAAATCATATTTCCAAATCCAACTCCTAATTCATTTGAAGCGTAAGCCTGAAGGTAATAAGTAGTATTTGGTGATAGTGATGTGACAAAACTTGAAAATGATCCGAGTCCTGTGCCATCAGCTGTGCTATGTCCGGCCTGACCCGGGTTAGGTAAAAGACTCCAGCAAACACCATATTTTATGACCGGATGACCTCCATCGCTAGTTACAGTGCCTCCGCTTTTGCATGAACTGGAAGTAATTAAATCAATTGCAGAAGTCGTAACAGTCGGAAACGGATTCAGAGTTGTGAAACTAACCTGGTTACCGTATCCTGTACCGGCTCCATTAATTGCATAAGCACGTACATAATATAATGTAATTCGGCTTAATGCATTAAGACTACTGGTAAAAACACCAGTGCCTGATCCGTCAGTGGTTTTATCATCATTTGTTGTCGGGTTTATTGTCGTGCTCCAGCATACTCCCCTTGTCGTAACTTCACTTCCATTATCATTTGTTACATTTCCTCCTGATATTGCAGTCGCCGGTGTAATCGAAGTGATTTCTGTTGTTGTCAAAACAGGAACTGCAATTTGACTGGTTGTAAATTTAACCTGATTTCCATAGGTAGTTCCTGCATTATTTGTCGCGTATGCCCTGACATAATATGAAGTATTTTCAGACAGCTGAGTGAGACCGCTTGAGAATGCTCCTAATCCACCACTCTCAATTGTTTTGCTATTTGATATTGTTGGATCGGCAGATGTATTCCAACAAACTCCTTTGGAGAGTATTGATGCACCTCCCTCATTTGTAGCCTCTCCTCCGGAAGTAGCTGTGGTATATGATATTTCAGTTATTGCTGCTGTAGTTACAACAGGTGGTGTGGGCTTATCTTTTTTACAGGAATCAGATAATACGATTAAGATAATCACAATTGATATTCTGAGTAAATGTTTCATATTTGTCGTTTTAGTAAGCTGAATAATCTGTTAATCACTTTTTCACTCTGATATACTTTTCAATATTTACTCTGTTCACGCCCTCGTTTTCAACCTTTTCAATGCCCCAGATGATCAGTGTATCCTCTTTGATGGAATATGTAAATTTAAAATCATTCCCTTCCCAATTTCTGGCGCTGCAGTACTCCAGATGTTCAGTATATGAACTGTCGTTAAGTGAATAACGACCTCCGCCGGCGACAAAGACAGCATTAGAATCCTGTCCTTTAGTCAAATCATGCTGTAAAAAAGCAAAATGCGTATCGTTAATGATTTTGATGAACGAGGTGTTTTTGGTATAATCCGTAACCTTGGTTTTCCCATTATCTATGAGAGTACCTTTCAGGAGTAACCAGGTGCCTGTAATTGCAGATGACTTTGAGATTTCAGGTTTTCCTGAACACGACATTAAAGTTGATGCAATTATTAGAAATACAATGCTGATTTTCATGGTTTAATGATATTAGAAGTTAGTATTCAATCTTTAATTTCAGGTCAGATAAAACAAGTTAATAATTTTTTCTGAAGTTTATGAAGGAGTGAGTTCATTATGGTAAAATATTTTGAAAATATTTTGTTCCTGTTGCTTACAGCATGGAGGCAATCAAGAAGGAATAATTTGCAGCCAGGATGCGACGACACTAAGTTTCAGCATAATCTGTAAAATCTGTGAAATCTGCGGGAAAAAGTATTTAAAAGAAGAGCTAATCAGTGTGAGTCAAAATTCTTTATGGCATCATAATCAAAACTGCAATTCAGCCATGTATGATCAATTTCAGCTCCGAACTTGCTATACATCTGAATAGCATCCTTATTCCAGTCAAGCACCTGCCATCTGACTCTTTTACAATCCTCTTCTTTGGCTATTTCAAATATCTTTCTAAGCAGAGCTGATCCTATGCTATGTCTTCTGAACGACTCTTTAACATAAATATCTTCCAGATAGAGAGATTTGCCGACCCATGTGTAATAAGCAAAAAAATAGATTGCCATTCCGACAATTTCTTTGCTTTCTGTTTCTGCTACAAAGCAATGGAATAACTCTTTTTCCTTTTTCATCAGGTCAACTGTATTTGTCACTTTTTCAGGTGATTTTTCAAATGCAGCTAACTCTTTTATGAGAGATAATATTTCCGGGAAATCCTCCTCTTGTGCTTTTCTTATACTTACATCCATACGCTTTATTCAAAGATCAAATTGTCTTTCCAGAACTAAAGATTTTTCCTTTGACAATTCTGTAAAAAAATCATAAATAGCTTTCTTCTGAGCAACTTCGAGGGTATCGATTCTCAACTTCAATATCTTTAATTGAGGCTTTATTATCACCACTTCATATCGCCGTAAATATATAACTCTTATATCATCAAACTTAATCTCTTTTCCTCGAATCCATCCGTGCCAGTTTATCAGAATTGATTTATCTTTAATTCTCAATGATACTTTATCTATTTCTGTTCTCCCTGAGAGAGAAAAAATGCCTGCGGAAATCATAACAATTGGATATAAAATATTAAAAATACCCAGTCTGCCAAGATGACTTAAAAACCACAGGCATCCATTAAGTATAAGAATTACGCTTAAAAAGATCCATATTGCTTTTACAGGTAATATTCTGAATTCAACTTCTTTCATCTTAATTATACTGATGTTGTTGCTTCACTTTTGTGTGCCATGCTTTCAAATTTCTGTTTTATTCTTTTTATATCTTCAAACTGGAGGCTTTCCAGATTCAGAATTTTTATTTTATTTGTCAGTTTGAGCTCAATCTGAAATAAGCTTATTGTGAAAGATTCAATCTGGTCAAGCTTTATAATATCCGGTTTTTTGGTACCCGGTAAGAAACAACGAAATTCTGTTTCATCCCATTCAATATGATATTTTATATTCTCAAGGCTTGAGTAACCTATAAGAAAGAATAATACTCCCTGGACAGTAAATAGTACCCAGATCCAGTCTCCGCCAGATAAATGAGTATTGAATCCATGCATTATAGAACGAATTACAAGTGAAATTACGAGAATTGTAAAAATGCTTCCTGTAATCAGGAAAAATTTTGCGGATTTCGTATGAACTTTAAAGACTTTAATTCTTTCCATTGTCGGGGATAAATCTATTAACCATGAATTATTTTTTATAATTTTCGTTTTGGTATGAAGATATCTTCTTTTGTTCGCGTCAGTCAGGTACGGTCGTAACAAAACAATCAACTACAATATTATCCACTTTTTTAACTGACTCTCGACTATCACAAATCATAATAAAGTTAAACATTTTTGATTTAATTGAAAAATATCATTTTCCACAAGACCCCTTTAGCTTTTTTTTTACCTTAAATTCAGACAATTAGAATATAGCGTGCTGAAAAATAAAATCCGGGCATATGAAGGAGTATCTATAGGTGGAAACTAAATTTGTCAAAATAGATGTGATATGTTATGAAATCAGAAAAATTGTAATACTTTTGCGCTTCGAGTTTCGGGGTGTAGCGCAGCCCGGTTAGCGCATCTGGTTTGGGACCAGAGGGTCGCAGGTTCGAATCCTGCCACCCCGACAAAAGAAAAAGCCTGGCACGATAGTGCCGGGCTTTTGTTTTCCATTGCGTTGAAAGCTTGCTTTCATAAGCAAAAGGAAAACAAAAGCCCGAAAATGAGTGAAACGAATGACAGGCTTTTTCTTTTAGTTTCCCCCCTTCAGGATCACGAACGAACGAAGTGAGAGAGTAATCCTGCCATAAGGATTCATGACAGGCTTTTTCTTTTAGTTTCCCCCCTCCAGGATCACGAACGAACGAAGTGAGAGAGTAATCCTGCCATAAGGATTCATGACAGGCTTTTTCTTTTAGTTTCCCCCCTCCAGGATCACGAACGAACGAAGTGAGAGAGTAATCCTGCCATAAGGATTCATGACAGGCTTTTTCTTTTAGTTTCCCCCCTCCAGGATCACGAACGAACGAAGTGAGAGAGTAATCCTGCCATAAGGATTCATGACAGGCTTTTTCTTTTAGTTTCCCCCCTCCAGGATCACGAACGAACGAAGTGAGAGAGTAATCCTGCCATAAGGATTCATGACAGGCTTTTTCTTTTAGTTTCCCCCCTCCAGGATCACGAACGAATAAATTTCTGAAATAACCTCTGCTTTTTATAACAATTTGCGCTATTAAACGTTTAAGCTAATCTGATCTGTAACCATTTACATTTGCATTAATTTACTCTTCCAGGTTAAGTTGTTGGTACCCAGCACTAAAAATACTTTTTTGGGAGTTACCAATAAATGTTTAGAGTGTCCTGGAAGACAAAACATGAAGACTAAAGACTCAGTCAATTCAAATGGCAAACATTTTTTTCTAATAAAGATTTAAAGAAATAGTACGTGCAATTCAATTTTTACTAAAATATACAATGAAGAAACTTTGTATGGAAACATTGAATTTTATAAAACCGAATAATCTAAACTTCTGACATGAAAACAATAATGTTAACAATTGTTTTTTCTATTATGACAATTTCTCTTTTATCGCAGGTCGGTATTCATTCCAGCATTGAATCAGGATATGAGAACAGACAGATAACTGTTGAAGGTAATGGACTTTACACAATGAACAATTCCCTTTATTCAACACTTAACTTTTCAGCAAGTCTTAAAGGTCTCGCTCTTTACAGTAATACCAAGACATTCTTTAGACCTCTTCGAAGCATTTATAGCGCTCCCAAACAGATTGAATTCTATATCGGTGCTACTTATAATATCAGGAAGTTTCAGCTTGGAATGGAACACCTCTGCAGTCATTCAATAGACATTGATACATTCTATGACAGCTATGATCGGGTTTTTGTTAAATATACAATCCTCGAATAAATGAATACTCTACTTATACATGTTGTCGGGTCTGGAGAAACATCTTTCAAATATCCGCTCTTACATCAATAGATTATGTGATTTTAGAATCTGAAAATTTGTTATTATTCACACAATAATAATGAAGACAAATTGTTCTATCACTGGTACTCACTGATGAGTTTTAGGTATAGAGTCCTCATCTGAAAATTATTCAGCCTAACAAATACAAGACAGCCTGACCATGTGTTGATTGGACAGGAGAAGAAGGATAATTCAGATGGATGATACAATTTATATTTAGGAACTTTTACTCAAATTCTGATGAAAAAATATTTAGTACTTCTTTTACTGACAGTTAGCTTAACCGGCTATTGTCAGAGTCGTATTGGTACTCTTATCAGCAGAGTCAGAGCTGAATATGCAGATTCAAAATACCAGCTCAGGCAAATAACTTCCGACACTTCAACATTTCTGGCCGTCAACTTCGAATATGCTACTATCATTCACCGTTTTGGGAGAGACAGCCTTTGCAACAAAACTTATGTTACTGTTCCTGATACTACGTTGGCAAATGAGATGGCAAGAACATGCGACGCCATATATGAACCAAAATCATTTCTGGAGTGGACAGTCAGGTTACCAAATGATGTTCTGAAAGTAGAATTGGTTGAAACAGCAACAAAAGACGGATCCAAAATCCCGACTTTTCAGTGGACACGTGCCAAGTAAATATATTTCCGGCATTATCAGGAATAATTATTTATCAGCAGTTGTCTAAAAAGAAGATTTTTCCTCAAACTTCGCATTTTACGTGATTCTACATTCATATGAAAACAATTATCTCAGGTCTGATTATTCTTTGTCTATCCAGTTCCTGCTCAGACAAAGTTTACTATTCAACAAACTGGCAGAGCAAGCCGGTCACAATTGATGGTAAATTATCTGAATGGTCAAATCCTCTGCGATTTTATGATCAGGAATCAGGAATAAATTATACTATCTCAAACGACAGTCGAAACCTTTATTTTGCCTGCAGCATCTCAAACGAATCACTGCAAACAAAAATTCTGCGATCAGGTCTGGAGTTCGGGATAGACACCCTCGGAAAAAAATCATTTTCAGTTACTGTAAAATTTCCTGCAGGAAACTCACAGGTACCCGATCTAATGAAAAACACAAATCCATCTACTGCATCAGGATCAACAATAATAAGACCAGATCGTTCAACTTTCAGGCTGAAACTTCTCGCTGAAGCAACAGAAATTGAATTGACCGGGTTTAAACCATCAATGCGGAGAATAATTAGTCTTACCAAACCAAACGATTCCGGCATTACAGCAGCAATTAATATTGATCAGGGTGGAATTATGAACTATGAGGAAATAATTCCATTTTCAACTTTTTATAAAGAGGAACTGGTTCCCTCCGATTCCAATACTGTTTTTAATTACCAGATACGAGTCAAACCTGTTCCCGGTGCAAGCGGGGGAGGCTATAGTGGCAATCGCGGCGGAGGTATGAGAAGTGGAATGGGCGGCGGAGGCGGAATGCGTGGTGGAGGTATGCGCGGAGGTGGTGGTATGCGCGGAGGCGGAATGAGAGGTGGAGGAATGTCAGGTGAGAACCAGGGGCAGAGAGGTGCCAGCATGACAAGCATGACAAAAACCTCAGTAAAACTTAAACTTGCTTATAGGGAAAAATAAGATAAAAGTTCCAAGGTAAAAGTGAAAGAGGAGATTTACGCAGATTCTGGTACATCATGCCTTTGCGTGCTTTGCGAAATCCAACCCTGCAGTCTGGCTCCTTCGCTAAAATAGTCCACCGGACTATCTCTTAACGCTTGGCCCCCTTTGCGGTTAATGGATTTTTGCATTTTGCATTTTAATATAAAATCTTTCTTCTGTCGGTCAGACTTTCATCTGAGACGAAATCATCATACTCCATCTGTTTGTCAACCATCCCTTTTGGGCCAATTTCAATTACCCGGTTGCAGACAGTCTGAATGAATGCATGATCATGAGAGGATATCAGTATATTACCCTTAAACCGTATCAGTGTGTTATTAAACGCCTGAATTGATTCAAGATCGAGATGATTTGTAGGCGTATCGAGAAGCATAACATTTGCATTTCTTATCATCATCCTTGCAATCATGCATCTTACCCTCTCTCCTCCCGATAGTACATTAACCTTTTTGTAAATATCCTCTCCTGAGAAAAGCATTTTTCCAAGAAATCCCCTCAGGTACAATTCGCTGGTATCTTCAGAATATTGGGCAAGCCAGTCAATAACAGTGACATCCTTTTTAAAGAACTCTTCATTCTCAAGAGGAAGATAAGCCTTAACAATCGTCTGGCCCCATTCGAATGTTCCATTATCAGGCTTAATATGTCCCTTAAGTATTTCAAACAAAGTGGTCATTGCACGTGAGTCCCTCGACAGAAATACTACCTTGTCGTATTTATTTACGGTGAAATTCAGGTCTTTGAATAATGTTTTGCCTTCTACAATTTTAGTCAGTCCTTTAACCGTGAGGATATTGTTGCCAGGTTCGCGGCCAGGGGTGAAAATAATTCCGGGATATTTCCGGTTGGAAGGTTTAATTTCTTCAATATTAAGCTTCTCTATCATTTTCTTCCTGCTGGTTGTCTGTTTTGACTTTTTGACATTTGCCCTGAACCTTGCGATGAACTCAAGTAATTCTTTCTTCTTTTCCTCAGCTTTCTTGTTTTGAGTAAGTTGCTGTCTCAGGGCCAGCTGACTTGATTCGTACCAGAAACTGTAATTACCTGAGAATTGCTGTACCCTGCTGAAATCAATATCAATGATATGAGTACATACTGAATCCAAAAAATGCCTGTCGTGCGATACCACCAGCACTGTATTCTCAAATTCTGACAGCCAGTTTTCAAGCCAGTTTACAGTATCAAGGTCAAGATCATTCGTAGGTTCATCAAGCAATAGATTATCTGGTTTTCCAAACAGAGCCTGGGCCAGGAGAACTTTTACTTTTTCTTTTCCTGAAAGTTCCCTGAGAAGTTTCTGATGCTGTTCTTCTTTAATTCCCAGACCACTTAATAAACTTGATGCACTACTTTCAGCATTCCATCCATCCATTTCGTTGAATTTCTCCTCAAGTTCAGAAGCTCTGAGGCCATCGGCATCTGAAAAATCAGATTTCATATAAAGGAGGTCTTTCTCTTTCATATTATTCCAAAGGTCAATATGGCCCATCATAACAGTATCGAGAACAACGCATTCATCAAATTCAAAATGATCTTGTTTCAGTACTGATAATCTCTCGCCATGGCCAAATGAAACAGATCCGGTTCTATAATCCACTCCCCCGTATAGCATTTTCAGAAATGTTGATTTGCCTGCTCCGTTAGCACCTATAACACCATAACAGTTACCGGGGGTAAATATGAGGTTAACATCCTGAAATAAAATGCGTTTGCCAAATTGAATACTTAGGTTTGAAGCTGTAATCATTTATAAGGTTTTCTGGTAGGAATTGATTTATACTGCACTATCGAAAAGTGTGCAAAAATAACAATAAAATCCAATTACAGCAAGGCAACATTAAGGTTGAGGCTGAGGTTGAGAAGATCTTAGCTTTAGCTTTAGCTTTAGCCTTAGCCTTAGCCTCAGCCTTAACCTTATTTTGTCTCCGGCAATCGTCCCATCATCTGTCTTTCGACCATCCATCCCGGATATTCGGGAGTTAAAGCACTAATGGTATCTAGTTCTTTTAGCTCATCAGGGGCAAGCTGCAATTCTGTGCATGCAATATTATCAAGCAGCTGATCATGATTTTTTGCACCAATTATCACACTTGTAACTCCCGGTCTGTCTTTAATCCATGATAAAGCTACCCTTGCAGCGGATACTTTATACCGGTCGCCGATTTTGGTCATTACATCTATTATATCAAATGCTTTTTCTTTATTGATGGGAGGAAAATCAAATTCATCCCGTCTGTTGTTACCATCGGTTTTAACGTCGCGTTTAAATTTTCCTGAAAGAAATCCTCCGGCCAGTGGGCTCCACGGCATAATGCTGATATTATCATTTAGTGCCATTGGTACAATTTCTCTCTCGATATCCCGACTGGCAATACTGTAAAAATTCTGTGATGCAACAAATTTTGTCCATCCCATGTGAGCTGCGAGACTATTAGCCTTGACTACCATCCAAGCTGGGTGATTGCTTATTCCTAAATAACGCACTTTACCTGATCTGATGACATCTTCAAGTGCTCTCATTGTTTCCTCAATAGGAGTTATGGGATCCACTCCATGAATATATAGCATATCTATGTGAGAAAGGCCCAGTCGCGTTAAGCTTTCATCAATTGAATCGAGAATATGAAGCCTTGATAACCCGACCTGATTTGGGCCTTCTCCCATCCTGAGCCGCACCTTTGTAGCAATAAAAACTGATTGACGGTTAATGCCTGTATTTTTTATTGCTTTACCTAACAATGTCTCGGCTAAACCTTCCGAATAAGCATTTGCGGTATCAAAGAAATTGATTCCTCTCTCGAAAGCTGTTTTTACTAATTGTGTTGCCTCCTCTTCAGGTTGCTGACCAATTGCTTTCCAATAACCTTTTCCACCGAATGTCATTGTTCCAAAGCAAAGTTCTGAAACCAATACTCCTGTCTTTCCAAGCTGTTTATATTTCATAATTTGAGTTTAATTCAATAAAGATTATAAATTTGGAACAGATCCAGTAAGGCTTTTGTTCAATAAAATCTTATAAGCAATGGTCATGTATTTAGCTCCACATAACCTGCAATAAGTATGAATAAGAAAATAATTTCCCCCGGAAATGAATCAGGCAGTTAAACCTGTTCTGTATTTATCAAGACCGACACTTTCTTCGAATACTCTTACGAATCTCATAAAGAATGTGGAATAATCAGCCTGATCACAAAAGATATCGTCAGGATCGGACGGAATGTCCTCAAATCCATATTTTTCAACCGGTTTTCCGGTTTTGGTGAAATCAATACGTTCACCATCTATCATGTTATAAAAATGCCAGTTTTTGTTTTTGTGCGTCTTTAATATCTCTCCTCCAAATACATCATGTACAAGAAGAGAAATTAAACTGTCGAGACCCTTAGTTTTATCAGATGAAGATAATCCCGAATCTGATTCCAATGTTTCACTGCGCTTAAGTGCTTCATAAACAATTACTTTATTGACCATTTCTTTATTTTTTTGAATGTACTATCTTTTCAAAGGAAAACTCCAGAAACTTACCTTAGTAATAAAACAATCTAAAAGTAATAATGTTGTTAGGCCGGAAGGTTAAAAAAATGTTAAAATACTGATTGATAAAACTATATCAGATAAAAGATAAATATTACTTAAAGAGTATCGGGAATCATGTACTTTTTACTTATTTTAATTTGTAATATTATCCCATTCTCTTAAAGGGAGATTATTCCCGATTGCCGATACTCATTTGTTATTTTATCTGATTAAAATCGTTAAGATTAAAACCATCTGGATTATCGTTTGTAATTTTCCTGGAATTAAAATAATACAGGTTGCCTTCAGGATCAAATATCATTTCGAAACATTTTCCAGCACCCTGGTCTTCAACCGGACCAACATGGAAATCGAAAATAGTATTTGCTGGATTAGTTGCAATCTGATCCTGAATTTCACTGGTGTTAAGCAGCTTAAAGCGATATGGATATGCGTTAGCCACTTTCTCCTGACTATTGGCATTTGGCGCCATTTTATCTTTATTCAGAAGCAGCACCTTATCCTTTAACCCGGATTTGTTATAATATTTAAGTCCATTAAGTGAAATAGGGAAACGATATTTCTCAAGATTTTTAAGATGGATCTGCATGAATTTGATAATTACAGGAATAACATATTCGTAATTTGTCAAAAGATCACCTGTATAGGAAAGCGGAATGCTGCAAAACTCCGGCATTTTATTAAGATCTCCCGAGGCGTCACCCAAAACCAGGCTTATATAGCTGTAACTGACACCACCGGGGTCCTTATCATAAGCCCCATCTATTCTGACTATAAAAGAATACTTAGGATCAGTCTTTCGTTTATCAAATTCTGCCTGATCTATAATTTCATATTCTGTCGTTTTCCAGTATTTCTGTACTGCATCTTTAACAGCGGCGCTGTAAAAATGAATACCTCCTTCCATAACAACACAGGTTTTGGTGTTTTTGAACATCTCAATCTGTTGTTTGGAGGCAAGCACAGGGCTCGCTGATGCACTTATTGTAAATAGTCCGAGGGACAATAATAAGAACAATGTGGTGATTTTTTTCCTGATCATAATTTCTATTTCAAATTCTACAGTAATTTAGTTACAATTCATTTATTTATCATTCTTCCTGTCGCTTTCTGAAGGACTACTCTGTTCATTCCGTCTTCGATCTATACCCTGGCTATTCCTATTTGCGCTTCTTTCATTTTCTTTTGACCAGCGTCCTCTGATCCAATATTTTCCTTCGGGACTGCTAGCCCAACGACCTGCGTCATATGTACGACCAGTTCTTGGTCTTGTCCAGTAACCCGGCTGACGGATATATGTTCGGGAACTGTTATCCCATAACCAATCACCATTAATCCAGATATACCCTTCAGCGGGACTTTCCGGTCTTGTATAATTAAACTGGTAGTCAGGTTCCGAAGAAACATATCCATAACCCCCGGCACACGAATTGAATAACATACCAAATCCAGTAAATATAATAAGATAAAGAAATTTTCTAATATTTTTCTGCATTTTAATATTGGTATCGGCAACCGTTCTGCCTATAAGAAAATGTCTCCTGTTCTGAAATTCTTTTTCCGTTTTCATATTATGAGAAATTAGTTAATCTTGAACTTTTCAAACAGCAAAGTTTTGACTAATTCCGGAAATAACTATTACATAACTTTATGGAAATATTGCAGGATTCACATGTTAAAAAGGCAAACCAGTACTTTAGTGTTATGGTATTACAGGCAGCATAGAACCGTCGCACTATAGCACCTGAGTACCGTTTAATAAACAATTCACTCAGCAACTTCCACTTTTCTCAGGGTTGTCTTTTCTGCTCCGATCACTATTTCGTACAACTCAACAGTATTTGAAGGTGCTTTTGCAGGTTGCAAACCAGTAACAGATTTTAGCTCGGTAATGGCATCAGTACTCTTTGTCACCATTGCAGCCAGAGCGTCAACAGACTCTGGAACTTTTGATGTGGAGGTATATCCAAAGGTATTAATTGCACCATCAGTAAACTTCAGACTGATCTTTCTTGAATTCAGACCATCATGAATGACCATGTATTGTGGATTAGCCAGATCGGGAAGATAGACAACTGTGGCTTTAACTATCCGGTTTGAACCGGCTTCCCTTTCAACATGTAAAAATGGTTTGACAGTGTAATACTTCAAACCTGTTCTTGAAGTCAGACTATTATTTGAATAGATCTGCACGGGAGCACACCCTGTAAAAGCAAGGATAAAGGAGCAAATGACTAACTCTGTAATTGTCTTTTTCATAACAGTAATTTTTAGATTTGCAGAAACATCGAATAAAATTAAAAAAATGTTTAATGTTTTGCAAATAATTGTTCAACGGCGTAAAGACCTAACAGAGTAAAGGCGTAAAGGGAGGAATAGTCTTGCGGTCTCACAGTCCTGATGTCATGCAGTCGTTTCGAACCATACCAGCATACCGCTGTCCGGTTACAGTTCTTTAACTCCCCAGAACTTATTGATATCAGTCCATTTTGACACAGATGGTCGCACGAATTTTCTTTTAGCCTGGTCAATGGTAAGTCCCCTGATTTCAATATCGGATAAGCTCCCGGGTTCCATCCCTGACTCATGTGCCAGGTTTAATACCGGAATTTCATTTATGCCGAAACCCATAAGTGTCGCGCCCACCATATCTGTTGCAAGGGCTGTTGTCCCTGCTATAATTAATCCCATATCGACAAGAGCGCCGTCAAACGGACCATTACCTTCCATGGCAGTTGAGGCATCTATAACTGAGAGTCCGGTTTTGACAGCCCGGTTCATGTCAATCACCTCATAAGCTACACCGGTTGAACCTCTTTCGGCTGCTCTGTCGTGAAGCCATGATCTCACAGAATAATATTCCGTACCAGGATAAAGGCCAATAAGGTTTTTCATCGCCAATGTCACGGTTGCAAGAGTATGAGTTTTCATCATCGGGACCGAGCAAACCAAGTCAACTTCGGAAAGCACTTTATGTATCTTCAGAGTATTTGCCGCGTAACCTCTTTCCAGATTAACATTAATTATGTCCCCCGAGTGTAAATTTATCAAAGGAATATTCAATGATTTTGCCATTTCAGTATAACCGAGATTCTCAAACACATAAGCTTGCATTTTATCAAGAATTTCTTTCTTCCTGGTCCTATATGTGTCATTCCCTATCACATTAAATGATTCAGCTGCTGCAGATGCTTCCCCTATCATTACTTCTTTCCCCGACCGGAGCATGAGCTGAGCCAGGGTTTTTACCACTACTGGTTTTGTAGTACACAACCCGCTGGGTGCAACCAGATTCGGTTTAAGCAGAATAGAGTTTATACCTTTCGTAAGACATTGCATTCCGCCAAGAAGATCTATGGCTTCTTCCACAGCCCTTCCTGTATCACCGTCCCTAATTCTTACAATACTTACAATATCTTTGCTTTTGCTGTCTAAACTCTCTCCATAAAGATTCTTAATACCGAGAATACCTGATCCAACAGTTATAAAGGCAGCAGAACCAATGAATTTTCTCCTGGAAATTGGTTTCATTTTCATAACCTGATTATTAAGGTTGATTAAAATTAAAACTTTTTAGCCAATTGAATATTATAAGGTCTTTCGGTCTAGCAGTCATTCAGTCGCATGACACTAGTATGAGTTGTACTTCGCTTGGTTATTTAGCTGTGATGTTATGTATTATTTCTATTTCGACATTACCTTTCAGCATTGCCCATACAGGACAATATTTATCTTCTGCAAGACTTATTACCTTTTCGAGGTCATCAATGGTCGTGTCGGAAGATTTCAGGTTAATCGTCAGAACAATGCTTTTAAAACAGGTAGGATGTTCAGCTCTTCGAATACCCCGGGCATTAATCTCACATCCTGTTATATTCTTTTTCATTTTACGCAGAAATGTAAGCACTGCACTTGCGACACAGGATGAAAGACTCAATAATAATAATTCGAGAGAGGTATATCCCATATTATCACCAAGTGGCGGAGTGTAGTCGATCGAAATTGGTTCATTGCCATCAACCATGGCATTAAAACGAAGCTTCCCGTTAATGAGATTGATTGATGAATTTAATTCAATTGATTTGTCTGTCATAAAATCTTCTTTAAAATGAGTGCAAATTTATAGCCCATCACGTTTCGCAAGATTCCCATAAAGGGGAATTAATCATCCATTTTATTGGATTCTAATTACTTACAAATATTGACCCCCCTTTAGGGGGGTTGGGGGGCCCGACTTGGCAGGAAATGTCTTTCATCACCAAGTATGCAAATAGGTTATTCATATTTCAACGACTGTGCAGGATTTACCGTTGCCGCCCTGAGAATCCGGTAGCTTATTGTAAGAATTGCAATACCAAGTGCTATGACCAGACCGGCTGCAAAACTGAATATACCAAGATTAATCCTGTAATAAAAATTTTCAAGCCATTTTTGGACAATATAATATATCAGGGGCCATGCGATCAAAGCAGAAATTGTGACAAGGATGATAACCTCGCGGGATATCACTATAAATATGCCTGATACGGAAGAACCCATTGCTTTTCTTACTCCTATTTCTTTTGTACGCTGCTCCACAGTGAAAGATGTAAGACCGAAGAGACCCAGAGCGGCAATGAATATTGCGAGAATTGAGAAGATCACAGCCATTTTAGCGTTTTGTTTTTCCTGGACATATATTTCTTCGAAATCAGCATCTAGAAAATAATATTGTAACGGAGTGTTTGCAGCATATTCTTTCCAAACATTTTCGATATCGCTTATTGTCTTCTTATAATTGCCTGCAGATAGTTTTACTGTAATATATCCCCAGAAATTGTTCTCTGTCTGGAAACAGAATATATACGGCTGTATTGGATTCTTCAAGGATTCAAAATTGAAATTTTTCACCACTCCTATGACAGGTAAATATGTCATTGATCCTGCATTACCCCCGGGTTGCGCGAATCTTGTTTTTTCAGGTTCCTTTATTCCAAAATTCTTTACAGCACTCTCATTGATGATACAAGCGTCTTTATCTGTTGAAAATGATTCACTGAAAGATCTTCCCGAGGCAAGTTTCATTCCATAAGTATCAAGGTAGTCATAATCTACCCAGTTTGTCACAATAAGGAAAGATTCATCTTTTCTGCCTTCAATGCCATAGCCATTTGTGTTATTAGTTCGGTTGGGCACAGCTGTGGAACTTGAAATATTAACTACGCCTGAAATCTTTTTAACAGTTTCTTTGAAGGCTTTCATTTTTGGTCCGATCGCTTCTGCCCTGTTTATTACGATCAACTGTTCTTTATTGAAACCTACATCTTTATTAAGCATGAATTTTATCTGTCTGTACATCACCATTGTACATACAATCAGAAGAATAGAAACCGTAAATTGAAATACTACCAGCACCCTTCTTAACTTACCATTTTTCATGCTGTTTTTAACACTCCCCTTCAAAACTTCATAAATGCTAAAAGATGAAAGGAAAAATGCAGGATAACTTCCTGAAAGGATCCCTACGAATATTGAGAAAAGTAAGAGTACAGGAACTGTGTACCAGTTAGTGAATAGATTCAATGTCAGCTGTGCTCCAAGCAGATTGTTAAAGTAAGGCAGAGTAGCTTTTATAAAAATCAACGCAAGAACAAGAGAAACGAATGAAAGAATAAAAGATTCAGAAAGAAATTGTGCGACAAGCATACCACGGGTTGAACCGCCCAGTTTCTTTATTCCTACTTCCTTTGCTCTTCTTGAAGCCTGGGCTGTGGAAAGATTCATGAAATTTATCGCAGCTATTACAACTATAAGTATTGCTATACCACCAAATATCAGAAGGTACTTTGGATCACTGGCAGCTTTAAACTCCTGTTGAATAGAAGGATCAAGATGAATGTCTGTTATGTTTTGCAGATAAAACCTGTATTTACCTCCGGATTTAGCAAAATCAGCGAATGAGACACCCATATATTGCTGGATCTCGGGGCCTACATATTTTAGAAGCAGTTCCGGATATTTTGCATCTACTGACTTATAACTTACGTTGGGCTTTAAAAGGAAATACGTACTGAAGCTGTTGCTAAGCCAAACGGGAATATTTGCTCTTGGATTTGTCAAAAAGGATGAAATCATGTTTGCTTCAAAGTGACAATTGCCCGGAACGTCAGCCATGACACCGGTAACGACGTATCTCACGGTATCACTGCCAATTTTCAGAGTTTGATCTATGGGATTAACATCTCCGAATATTTTCTTTGCAGTTGATTCTGACAATACAACTTTATGAGCTGCATTTAAGAGATTCCTGGGATCGCCTCTCAATACAGGTATTGAAAAGATATTAAAGAATGAAGAGTCAGCCTGGATCAGATGCTCTTCAGTGAAAGCCTGATTATTATATACTACAACCGAAGGTCCCTGCCCTGACAGCCGGCAATAATCTTCAATTTCAGGAAATTCCTTTATCATAGTAGGTCCCATTATAGCAGGGGAGGCGAAAATCGTAATTTCACGGCCACCGATCTTGCCATTAAGTATTGCCCTGAAAATCCTGTCCTTTTTAGTATTGAATTTATCATAGCTTGATTCGTTGATCACATAAAGTGCGATAAGAAGGCTGCAGGTAATACCTATCGAAAGCCCAATAACATTTATGATAATGTATGCACGTTGTCTTTTAAAAGATCTTAAACTGTGTTTTAGAAGGTTGTTGAACATCTGTGTTGGTTTTATTTGGGTTAGTATAATTCAGTTTTCAAAGTATATTTTAAAAATCATGATCTGCATTAATAGACGACAGAAAATCTTTTCTGTTGCAGAAAAAATATTCAAGCATACACAATAAAGTATTTCAATAAAACTATCTTCATAGTATTCAGCTTGTTAAAAAAGAATTATTTTATTTATTGCGGAAAAAAGTATCAGGGTAAATCAAAATCCCGGTCCATTCACTTTACCGGCTACTTATTTAATTACTGTGTCGTACCCTGAGCTTGCTGAAAAGTGTGGCTAATGGATTTGATAACCTGCTCATATTACCAATCTAACGGGTAAAAATAATTTGTTTCTTTGTAATTAAATAACTGAAAGATGAATAAGATAATATATTCTATGCAGCAACGAAAAGTAGTTATCGTTGGTGCCGGTGCAGTCGGGGCGACCTACTGCTATGCTCTTGCACAAAGCGGTCTTGCTGACGAAATAGTACTTACCGATAAGAATGAAGACCTCATGAAAGGTCAGGTACTGGATCTGGTGCATGGCCAGTCATTTTTCCCGACTGTTTCAATCCGCTCAGGCTCAATGAAGGATTGCGCTGATGCCCAAATAGTTGTCATAACAGCAGGTGCTGCCCAGAAACCCGGGGAGACACGACTTCAGCTAATAAAGAAAAATGCCGAGATAACCGGCAGTATTGCTGAAGCTGTTGCTAAATCGGGATGCAAAGGAATAATGCTGATTGTCAGCAATCCTGTCGACATACTCACTTATGTTGCTCTTAAACGTTCAGGGTGGGAAAAGGGAAGGGTAATTGGTTCAGGAACTGTTCTTGATAGCTCAAGGTTCAGACATCTTCTGAGCAAGCACTGTGATGTAGATGTTCATAACGTACATGCATATATTCTTGGAGAACACGGCGACAGTGAGTTCGCAGCCTGGTCAATGACAAATATCGCTGGTATCAACATTGACGAATATTGTCCGGTTTGCGGTAAGTGTGCCGATTGGAAATCAAAACGAAAAGAAATTGAACAGCAGGTGCGTGATTCAGCTTATCACATAATTAATTATAAAGGCTCAACTCAATTTGCAGTAGGACTGGCACTTGTAAGGATCACCGGAGCAATATTGCGAAGCCAGGATTCAATTTTATCTGTTTCGACCCTTGTCGAGTCAGACTTTGGGATAACCGGCGTGTGTCTGAGCGTGCCCTGTGTGGTATCAGATTCAGGAGTAAAAAGAATCATAGAGAGTCCGCTTTCAGCTGAAGAACTTAAATCAATGTCTCATTCTGCAGAAATCCTCAGAAAAGCTATTGATTCAATATAACGTTCAATATTTGAGAAGTTAAGTATAAGGTTTGTCAGTTTGTTTTCTGTGCATTTTACCCCTTCCAAACCTTTCCCCTTTTGGGGAAATTAGAAAGGGGGTTATAAGAAAAAAAATGAATGTCTTTCCTATATTTGAATTATTAAATTATTCCAATAAATCACAAATCATGAAAAAACAAATTTTCCAACTATTGTTTTTGATCATATTAATAATGACAGTATTTTCCTGCAAACAATCAAAAAAAACTGTTGTAACTGATGCACTTGTTATGCATATAGATTCCACTGTTAAACCAGGAGACGATTTCTTTCTTTATGCAAACGGTAAATGGTTTCGTCAAAATCCGATTCCGGCCAGTGAACAAAGCAACGGGATATGGCAGCTTATACAGGATACAATCAATGCCCAGATTCTGAAAGTCTGTAAATCATCGATGGCGGTTAAGGATGCCGTTAAAGGAAGCAATAAACAGAAAATCGGAGATTTCTTTTATACCGGCATGGACAGTGCATTGCTAAATAGAAATGGGATCTCTGACTTAAAAGGTGAGTTAGATTTGATTAATTCTATAAAAGACATCAATGGTGTGGTTAAATCAGCTTCATACATTCATACCATAGCCGGCTCTACTTTGTTTGGTTTTTACGTCGGACAGGATGACAAAATAAGCACAATTCTCTCGGTAATCTGCAAAACTGGTGGACTACTGAAGACAGTATTAAATTCTATACAAAGACAAAAATGATTGTAAGACAGTTCAATAATTATATTGCGGTTGACAGCCTGCATATCAATGGCGAACTTACACAGGGTGAGAACATAGCTGATCTTGGTGGTATTATTATGGCCTATGAGGCTTTTAAAAAAACAGATCAGTTTAAAAACAATGTAGTTATTGCAGGCTTTAACCCTTCACAGCGCTTTTTCCTTGGATATGCACTCGCCTGGATGGTAAACGAACGTCCTGAGACAATTGCCAGTCAGGTTAAAAGCAACGAACACTCACCAGCAAAGTTCAGGGTTAACGGACCATTGTCAGATATGCCCGAATTTTATCAGGCTTTTGGTGTAAAAGAAGGAGACAAGCTCTGGGTTCCCGACAGTATGAGGGTCAAAATATGGTAATATGTTATGTCTTTTAATCCTCATAAACCCGGAGTTTATTCCTCAGGGAATTGATTTCATCCTGCATTGACGAAATGCGCTCTAATAAATAATTAATAGTCTCGATACCTTCGAGATTAATGTCCAGATCATAGTATAAACGCACGAATTTTTCCAACTGGTAAAGGTGGTCCGCTTCAATAAAACTTGCATCACTAATCTTAGTAATCTCAATAAGACCACTTTGCTGAAGTGAATAGATAAATGAAATCTCAATATTATGAACTTTACAAAACTCATCGAGAGCTATCAACAAATCAGTTTCCATTTTCATTCGATTTATGATTCAGATAATTGTTTAAATAATGCCTTTTGCTTATCACTTAAATCTGTTGGTATTTTAATTAAATAAGTCACATATAAATCACCGAAGTGGCCTTCATTTTTATAAACGGGAAATCCTTTATCTTTCAATTTTACTTTGGTCCCGTTTTGAGTTTCAGGTTTCACTTTTAATTTGACCTTCCCGTCCAGTGTATCAATAGTTATTTCACCTCCTAGGACTGCCTTGTATAAATCAAGGTCGACTGTGGCAACTAAATCATTACCCAGCCGTTTAAACCGTGGATGGTTTGCAACAGAAAACGTGATATAAAGATCACCGTCAGGACCGCCGTTGATCCCTTTCCCTCCATGTCCGGGGATCTTAATTGTCTGACCGTTTTCAATTCCTGCCGGGATTGTGATCCGTATTTTTTTCCCATTTACTGTTAATGTCTGTTTGTTAGTTTTATAAGCATCGATAAGGTCAAGCTGCAGTTCTGCAGTAAAATCTTCACCTCTGTATTTTGCCTGCCGACCCCTGGTACTTCCCATTGAACCTCCAAAAAGCGTTTCAAAAAAATCTGAAAAGTCTCCTTCCGATTGACCCCCTGTATATCTTGTTCCACGGTTACCGGAAGTTTGTTGCTGGTATTGTTGCTGTTTTTCAAATTGGTCTGAATGCTGCCAGTCTTTCCCGTACTGATCATACTTTTTCCGCTTTTCCGGATCGCTCAGTACTTCATTTGCTTCATTGATCTCCTGAAATTTCTTTTTTGCATCTTTATCATTCGGATTTAAATCGGGATGATATTTTCTGGCTAATTTCCGGTAAGCACTTTTTATCTCTTTAGTAGTAGCAGCCTTATTTAGGCCAAGCAATTTATAATAATCTACGAATTCCATACTGGCGTTAAATTGTGTTATTGAGTTATTAGAAAGTGTTAATCATTATATCCTTTTTATTTTAGTCGTCTGATAACTATAAATCCTTTAACAGAAGACCCATCACTAGATTTCAGAACATAAAAATATGTATCATCAGGAAGTTGATTCCCATTATAGTCAATACCGTTCCATGAATTATCATAGTTCTTGTTTCGATAGACTTCGGCTCCTCTCCTGTCAAATATTACTAAATCCATACTCAATGGAGAATCAGGTTTTTTTAAAACGAAATAATCATTAATACCATCATTGTTCGGTGTAATCAGTGTAGGGACAGTCAGGTTACGAACAGCAATAATTACTGTATCGGAGGATGAAGGACAAATATGATTTGTAACTTTCCATGCAAATGTATTTTTCCCGGGGGAAAGATCTGTCACTGTTGTCTTTGAATAAGTGCTGTCAGCAATTGTGCCTGAACCTGAGATTAACGACCATATTCCTGATTCATAACTAAATGACAGTACGGCATTCATTTGAGTAATAAATACATTAGGAAGGGTTTGATCGGGACCGGCATTCGCCCGGGGGATATCATAAACTTTTACTGTTACAGGTTTGGTAATAAAAACTCCGTCGCTGGCAGTGCCTTTAATATAATAGATTCCTGAACCAGATGCCCCGGGAGTCGTATATGGAATGGTTGCCGTTGAATCTCGCCAGTAGGTAAAAATAAGATTCGGAGTTGAACCTGTAGTAATATTAGGTGAAGTTATGTCAACTGTTGAGGGAGAACAAACTGGCATAGGATCGGTAATTTTAACAATTGGTGGAATGGCCACAGCATTAATCTCAAAACTAGCGGATGGTCCGGATGTACATCCTGAGGCATTTGTGACAGTAAGGGTATAATTCCCGGTAACCAGACCCGAAATAGTTGTCGTTGTACCGCTTCCTGCTTTCGTTGAATTTCCAGGTATAAGAGTGATTGTCCAGATACCGGTACCAGGCAAGCCGTTCAAAGTAACGCTTCCTGTAGCAATAACTTTATTTGGCTGTACAATAGTTCCAATCAAAGGTGGTGATGGAACACCTGGTGGTGAAGGCATATTGACATTAGCGGACATTGCTGATACGCATCCGGTAGAATTAGTCACAGTGTAATTGAACACACCAGCCGGAACGCCTGAAACGTTACTACTGGTTCCTGTACCGGTTGTAACTACGTTTCCCGGATATCTGATAAGTGTCCAGGATCCCGCAGTAGGAAGTCCACTTAGTTGAACACTTCCGGTAGTAATTACACAGGTTGGCTGTGTAATCATACCCGGCAGAGGTGCTGAGGGGTTTGCATTCACAGTGAGTACATACGTGGCAGTTGCTGCCTGACAACTACGAGGTTTATCCGTTGTTAATGTTATTGTAACAATTTTTCCTAAGTCTCCTGCTTTTGGAGTATAGGTAAATGAAAACGGCGAAGATGTAACAGAACCAGGGCTGACTGAACCAGCGCCATTTTTGGTTATTGTAACTTTTGTTGCATTTATAAATGTATTATTTGCAACTGTTACAGGAGTTAATCCACAAGTAGTGCTATTGTGGCTGCTAAGTGTGATCATCGGGCAAAATTGCCCTTTTAACCCTATAGAAACAGATAAAGAAAGAGCAACGAAAAAAAAAACCTGGTCATTTTATTCATTAATGTTCATGCTCTTATAACAATATAATGACATAAAAGTTTTACAATTGCTGGCAAAGCGATGTCAGCTAAGCCTTTAAGATGCACATGAAATAAGAACTAACAGTCAGAAAGAAGAACAATAAATATTGTTCTTTAAACAGAACTGGTGACTAGAATGCGAGATTGTTTTAAGAATGGGAGTAAATAATCCGGGGCTATCAGTATTTATTAGCATTTCTGATAGCCCCGGATGTTTGTCAGGATGAATCTTAGATTACGAACCAGGTTAATTTATTCATAAACAAATGTCATATTCCCGTTTTCGGAAACAGGATATCCGAGTGTGTTATATGTATATGTATTTTCAGTAACAGTTACATTATCCGAACCCAGGGCAACCGGACGATAAATAGTATATGTCTCCTTGACAATGTTATTTATATTTAAGTTAATTCCAGGAATCGGGAGTTTATTATTCATTCTGTATGGGTTTGGTGCACCGTCAAAGCTGTATTTTGTTGAGTTGATTGCAACAGGATCGCCGGATACTGGAATACTATAAAGTGTTTCACTTGCCAGGTTTCCTTTTGTGTCATATGTGTAATCGATATAGCCTGTTGTTGCTTCGTCCCAATACATTGATTGTCTGCTTATTCTATTATTTGCATCATATGTGAACAATGAATACTCAGTACAGGTGAATGAGGGATGAGTAGTAGTCGATTCTGTTAATTGTCCGTTTTGATTATATTCATATGTTACAATACCTATTTCCTTGCCGCTTGCAGCAGTTACCCATGCAGCCTGAGTCATAGCTGTCTGACTAACTGACATATCGCTGCTTAAAACATCGTCATTCCCATAAAATTCAGATTTCACCAGCTGGCCATTCGAATTGTAATGATTTATAGATAAATTAAGTCTGCCTTTTTCCTGCCAGATCATGTTAGAATCATTATATAAAAACTCACTCGACGACTGATTATCAATAAGAACTTTACTAAGAGAAGGGATATAATGAGCAGAAGGACTTCCTATACTTTGAGTGAGATCTTTTTCTTGCAGGAAAGCAAAATCGCGACGAACAAAAGACAAAAGGCTGCTATTTTTATTTTCATAATATTAATATTTAGATTAAAATTTATAATAATTTTCAAACTTTGTTGTTATCCTTGTACTGAGAGTCTGAAATCTGATCTTAACGAACAGGTATTTTCAAAACGGCTGGTTGAAGACTATATTGTTCAGAAATCTAAATAAAATATTTTTTGTGTAATAATATCAGCTGTTAATCGTTTATTTTTTAGTGTTAGTCAAATTTATTTAGCTATTCATCAAATTTATATAAAATGAAAAAAACGTTAATTCTGCTCTTTTTATATGTTAGTTTAACATTATCGGGAGCCACATATTACATAGCGCCAAACGGGAGTGATTCAAACCCGGGCACACTCACTCAGCCGTTTTTCACTCTGAATAAAGCATGGACCGTTGTCGCAGCAGGCGATATTATATATATGCGTGGCGGAACTTATAATTATGGTACTGTTATGAACTCTCTTTCGGGTAAAAGCGGTACTTCGGGAAATACAATCAAAGTGTGGGCTTATCCGGGGGAATTTCCTGTCATTGATTACGCCGGGGTAAATTTAACCGGGCAAAAAATAGCACTGAGGCTTAATAGTATCAGCTATGTACATTTTAAAGGTTTTCGTATAGCCAATATGGCCCAGGAAAACACCAGTAACGCGTGGCCTCATTATGGAATAATACTCTTCGATGATGTCAGCAATTGTATTTTTGAACAAATAGAAGTCGACCACATCGGGGGAACAGGTTTCACTATTGCTGACAGATGCAATAATAATCTCTTTCTCAACTGCGATAGTCATCATCACGCCGATCCTTATTCAGCAGAACCCTATGGTATGTCTGATGGATTTGAATCAGGAAGCCATGGAGCCAATACAAGCACAAACAATACATTCAGGGGCTGCAGGGCCTGGTCAAATTCGGATGATGGATGGGATTTCAGACAGGCAGATGGTGTATATACTATAGATGGTTGCTGGTCATTCCGCAACGGTTTTATTCCGGGAACTTCCACAACAGCTGGCAATGGTGACGGATATAAACTTGGAGGGAAAACTTCTCCACCCACGAATAATATACTGAGGACAATTAAAAACTCACTGGCTTTTGAAAACAGGGCAACAGGTATAACTCCTGAACCCGATGCGGCAGATAATATATTTGGTCTGGATGTAATGAATTGCACCTCTTATAAAAATGCAAGAGATTTAGGCGAAGGTATAAATACAGGTAATTACAATAATTATGTCAGATTACGGAATTGTATTGCATATGGTAATTACAGGACAAATGCATGGATGCAGGGCGGCGCTGTAAATGATCATAACAGCTGGGATATACCAAAAACCGTAACAGACGCTGATTTTCAAAGTGTCAATTCATCAGGCGTTGATGGACCCAGACAGGCAGACGGCAGCTTACCTATAACAACTTTCTTACATCTGGCAGCCGGGTCTTCATTAATTGACGTTGGTGTAAATGTTGGTCTTGCATACGCAGGTAACGCACCTGATCTTGGAGCATTTGAATCAGGTGGTTCGTCAACCACGCCTCCTCCTCCTGTCGCTCCTGCCCCTGTGATTGGAACCACAGTTGTTCAGAATGCCACTCCTGCACTGCTTGAGATGACATACGATCTGGCTCTTAATACTACATCAATTCCTGCCAGTGCTGCTTATACAGTATTAGTAAATGGAGTGGCTGCAACGGTAAGTTCAGTAGCTATTACAGGCAGTGAAGTCCAGCTTACATTAGCAACAGCAATTAAATCCGGTGATATAATTCTTGTGTCATATACAAAACCTGCAACCAATTCAGTACAATCTGCAGCAGGCGGGATCGCAGTGGCTTTTTCATCCAGAGCTACGACAAATAACCTGGTTGCCACGGTTGTACCACCCACAGCAACGTCTGTTACTATACAAATGTCAATCGTTCCAAATCATATTCATAAGACACTCAATATTACATTGGCCTACACCGGAACAGTTTCAGCAGCTTTAACACCCGAGCTTGTAAGAATTACCAATACTATCGGTAAATTGATGTTTGAACAACTTGTGGACGCAGGAGCAACAAGTATTAAATTTCCTGTGAACCTCGATTCGGGAATTTATAATGTTCTGATCTTTGCAAATGGCGTTCAGATGGCTACACAAAGAATCAGCGTTTACTAGGCGCTTATTATAAGCGAAATAGTACAAATGCAAATGCCGGTTTCCCAATGATATAAGGGTTACCGGCATTTCATATTGAAGCATTCACATCAGAAAACTTTTCAGGAATTCCAATGACGCATTTCATCAAAAAAAGGAGTATGTTTTTCCTCAACGCATTTTACAGCATAGAGATATAAGGCTGCACTCCATGTTTGCCAATCCTGGCCCATTGGTTTTCCTGTTTGAGCTTTTATCCATTCATTAAATCCGAAATTCAGTTCTGCGTTTTGTGATAGTTTAACAATATGTGTAAGAGCAACCAGCTTTTCCCGTGCAAGATTATATTTTCCGGCTGCAACAAGAGCAGCCACATACAATCCGCAAACAAAGGGCCAGATACCACCATTATGATATTCTCCGGGCTTATTATATAATTCATACCTGGGATGCCAGTCGGGATCTTCAGGATTTATGTATGGAAAGAAGTTTGGCGGTATATCAACCACAAGATCACCGTTTAATTTCATATTATCACATTCCTCTTCTATCCAGGAAATCATCTCTTCAGCCCGTGAAGGAGATGCCAAACCTGAAAGTATAGCGATACTGTTACCAAGCAGGTCGAATCTCTCGCTGCTGAGGATTTTATATGACCACAATGCATAATAAGGCTTATGCCGTACAACGAGACCTTCATGCACATGGTGATGTATAGTGCCTCCGGTAATGGTGAAACGCCTCATATCGCGGCATACTTTGTCTGCTTTGTCATTTTTTCCCAGGAGTCTCAGATAGCTATATACCAGTGTATTTACAAATAGTCCATAACCCAATACCCATTGTTCATCACGCCAGTCGCTTGTAGGTTGCTGGGCGACCAGGCTTCTATCGGAAGGACTTTGGTATTCCATCCATACAAGCGCTTTTTCAACAGCATCTTTAAGAAAATCATCATCACCTGATGCTTTTCTGTAAATGCCGGTTCCCAGTAAGAAAAGTGGCGTAGTGTCGCTTGATCCGCGATCCTCTTTATCATGGACAAGGGAAGGAATATGACCATGTTCCGTCTGGTTAGCGGCCAGCGTTTCGAGGACTTTCCTGATACTTGCAAAAAGCTTTTTATTCTCAGATACCGCAATACCAAAAATTGAAAACATCAGATCTCTTGTATAAGGTTCCGGATAACCCCACCCTGCGGTACGCGGCAGTCCCCGAAAGGGTCCGCTTGCATTATGAAGCAACACTTCAAGAGCAGCTTTTTTTGCTTCTTCAATTTCGTTCTGATCAGAATGTTTCTGCATTTAATCAATGTTTAATTTATTTTGTAAACAATATTTTTTGAGGCTAACCTGATGATTCCCATTGATTCAATTAATAAATTATTCCCACGATTTTGATCGTTTCGATTTCTTCCTGATTATTCCGGATGTATCTGCCATGAAATAATATGTTTTCAAAACCGGTGGATTTTCAATTTCAGATAAAACAAGAGTCTTTTCATTAAGTAGTTTTTCACTTTTCTTTTCTCTGTACTTTTCAATTGTCAATCGTGCCAGCAGGTAGCTGATTGTCGATTCTGCCCCCTGGTTGAGGTTTACATGAGTCTCTTCCAGCCCGTCATAACATCCTCCGGTACAAGGATTATAAATAACCTGATGAAGCCTGTTGTGTCCGAGAAACCAGTTAAATGCAGACTCCATTTTAATAAAATAATCCTCTATGGCAAAAACATCATAAAACTTACTTAATGTCATTATTGTATAGGCAACATCGATGGGCTGTTCTCCATATCTTGAAGCTGCCTGTCCTTTTTTTAACCAGCTTCTGTTAGAGATGACTTCAATTCCATTCTCATTAAATATTATTGATATAAGAAAGCTTAGAGATGAAATTGCGATTTTCCTGTATACTGTATCTCCGGTTAATAAGAAGGCGTATAACATAGCTTCAGGCAGAATACTGTTTGCATAGGTCAGGCTATCCTCAAACCATTGCCATTTTTCAGTTGACTCGTGCTTATACATTCTGACCAATCTGTCAGCCAGTTCAATAACAATGCCAGCTGTTTGTGCCCCATCACTGGCTTTTTGATAATAATACAAACCTTTAATAGCAAGAGCCATAGCCCTTGGTGAATTAATAGTATCAATATGTGGAATTGCTTTTCTTATCATTTCTGATGCTTCAGATCCAAATTTTACCGGAAGGATCTTATTAACAGAAATCAGATACCCCAATGCCCAAAGAGCTCTCCCATTAGCATCCTCGAGGTTTTCTTTCTTGTTCTGGGTTGAAAATTTATTATCAAAGTTCACATAGTTCAAAAATTTGCCAGTCGGAAGAAGACAATATTTTATAAAGCTGAGGTATTTATTCATGTACACCAGACTCGTGTTATCATTTGTCATGATGTAATGCATACACATAGCTACCAGGGCCCTGGAATTATCATCAAGAGTATATCCGGTGGAAAGGTCAGGCTCGTTTATCTTTGAGAACTGGATAATGCCTGTTTCGGTTGTAAGGTGTTTAATATGGCTTAGATTGATGGGCGGAAGATTATATCGCACAATAATTTTTTCGCGGACCATTTTTTTGAACAGCATGGTATGTTTTACAGCTGAGTTTTCCCACGCAGTAGGTATTATTTTCTGTAAAGAATTTATTCTGATATTATGCGTTAAGGAGGAGTTACCCAATAACATGTTTACAGCTTCAGCCAACTGTTGTGAATTAAAAAAATCGAATATGATTCCCGTATCTTTTGTCAGCACTTCCTTAGCATGAGGGATAGGAGTTGAAATTATAGGACAGCCACAACTCATGGCATAAGCGAAAGTCCCGCTGACCGCCTGATTCGGATCCTTGCTCGTAAAAAGATACAGGTCGGTAAGTTGAAGATATTCAAGCAAATCAGATAACGACAAATAACTATTAATAAATTTAACATGGTCAGACAATTTATTTTCAGCAACCAGTTGTTCTAGCTTTGACCGGTAAGCTTCACCTTCCATTTTCAGAACCTCGGGATGGGTTTTACCAATAATAAGAAATAATACTTCTTTGTTTTTTTTAATGATTTCGGGAAGAGCATCCAAGGTCGTTTCAATATTCTTTCCCGAGCTTAATAAACCAAAGGTGGTCAGTATTTTCCTGCCACTCAGGCTGTATTTCTTTTTCAGAAATTCTTTACTTAAATGAGGGACAAGATGTGTTCCATGAGCTATCATTGTCACTTTTCCTTTTGACAATCCATAATCTCGTATCAATATGTCAGATGAAGTGTTTGTCATTACAATCAGGGACTCGCAGGCTGAAGCTATTTCTCTTATTTTTGATTTCAACTCTACATCCGGATCAGGCAGCACTGTATGAAAAGCGACAATAACAGGTTTATTGATTCCTTTCAATAACCTGAAAAAAGCCTCTTCCTGTTTAATAAAAAAGCCAAACTCATGCTGCACGACCACCATTTTGATACGTTGATCATTATTAATTTTGAAGACCAGTCTGTCATATTTTTCAGCAATTGATGTCTTGAGAATATACTTTACTTCTTCCGAATATTTATAACTTATGTCACCCGATTCAAGTGCGCATACTTTAAAGGAAAATGAATTGCTGAACTTATCATTAAGCACTTTCAGCAGATCCTGCGAATAAGTAGCTATTCCACATTCCCGCGGAGGATATGAAGTCATGAAAAGTATTTCTGCCAGGTTATCATCTAAATCAAGACTATTTAGAGGATTCGGCAAATCAGAAACAACTGTCGGACGGATTTTATCAAAGCTAAACAATGTCTTCCGCTCATAATCAACATCCCTGTTTTGTTTTTGCAATGATTTATGTTTCATCTTTAATGTCGGTAAGTTAACAACTCGGCAACTAATCCGGATAAACTCACTGAAGCACAAGCAATCAGAGTATCAGCAGCCCCATAATAAATATATAATTTGTCACCAAATAATGCAGTGCCGGTAGGGAAAACCACATTATTTACTTCTCCTCTTAATTCCCAGGATGCAGTTGGTGAAAACAAAGCATATGGTAATCTGGCAGTTACGCGTTCAGGATTGTCTAAATCCAGCAGAGCTGCACAAGCCGAATATATATGGCCTTTCTCACCACGCTCGACTCCATGGTAAATCAATAACCATCCTTCTGAAGTTTCAATTGGTGGACAGCCGCTTCCAATATAACTTGATTCATGCTGATAAACAGGATCGATAACAATGAAATCGTGAAAATTCATAAGATATCCTGCCCAGAATTCGGGTGTGAGTTCTTTTAAGTCTTTGACTGAAACAATTTGAATTCCAGGCCGAATGCGATGCAGAAAAACGAGATTACCATTTATCCTTCTTGGGAAAAAGACCACATTTTTATCCCAGAGCATTATTTTCTTTGTGGGATCTGAATGATAATTAAATTTAGGATTCCTGTAATAATCCTCATTAATTTTCCCGGCTGATTCAGCAATATAAACAAATTGTGCGCACGTAATTTCAGGAACAATTATACCATGCTTTCTAAAATTAATCAGATCGGATGAAATTGCTAATGCACCCCTGGCATTCAATCCGTCATAACCTGTGTACGAAAGATAATAAAGATCATCAATCTTTGTAATACGGGCATCTTCCACACCATGTGATTCAAAGTCGAATTCAGGTACAATAATTGGCTTATCCCATCTTTCAGCAATTTTTATCGGACCGTCAAGCCTGCAATAGCCAATGGTTGAATGATTTCCATTTTCCACGGCACGATAAAAAACATGAACATTATCACCATCACGTATTACCGCCGGGTTCAGTACCCCTTCATTTTCGAATTCGAGATCCGTTTTCTCCAGCAATATTCCTTCTTTTCCGACTTCAATCATAGCAGACAATTAAAATTGAACTACAATAATGTTTAATCATATTATAGTTCAACTCATTTTGTCTCCTTTTGTTCAAAAAGAAATCACGTGATTATTTAACGGAGCGGAATGCTATTGAGTCAATATGGGAAATGTTCAATCTTCACCCTCTTCACTATCCTTTTCTTTTTTGTGGAAAAGGCGCTGCAATATTGATTGAATTGCAGAAGAGATAACTTCAGATTTTTTCGAGGCGATATTTGTAATACCAAGCTGGAGCAAAGTTCCCATAAGCTTTCTGAACACGTTCCCTGAATTCCCGACAAACATTTTTTTCAAAAGAAATCCACCGGCTTCACCCAGCGCAGTGCCAGAAAGGCTTTCGCTTATTGATGAAGATGAGAATGCAAGTAATTCCCTAAGGTTAGCTTTAATAATATTTATCGGCCGAAGGCTTTCATAGACCAAATGAAACTGATCTTTCAGAATCAGTTCTTTGTCATTTTGTTCAACCTCTAATGCTTTAATGGCATTTCTGAGATCTTCCAGGGTAGAAATATTGTCCATACTTATCATTTTAGCAACTGTCTGATAAAATAATCTCTGATACGCCTTTTAATCCTATTATGCATAAAAAAATGGATAATGACAGCCAGAAGAATATAAATTCCAGCAACTATAAAAAATCCGTAAAATACTCTTCCTGTCAGATCGCCAAACCAAAAAGCCAATCCGAGACTCAGAAAGAGGAGAAAAGTTGCAAATAGAATTATAACGACAGAGAGTGGAATTGCTGAAGATCCTATATCAGTGAGATTGTCGATTATTTTAAGCCTTATTAGCTCAAAACTCGTTTTGCCATAATCTTTAGCGCTTTCAAGTAATGATTCGAGCAATTTAGCCTTCTCATCCATAATATATGTTTTAGATTAAGTGCAGAAGCTTCAAGTGAATTATGATCTGATGTAAGATCAGGATGCAGATGCTTTTGCTTTTTCTTTGTTTCGTTCACTTTTGATTTAACTTTTTCGGAAACTTCTGATGCCTGTTCTTTGGCCTCATCAACTTTTACCGAAATAGTATCCAGAAACTCATCAAACTTCTCTCTCAGATCATCGGCAACATCTTCTGCTTTTTTTGATATTCTCTTTCGCGTGTTCCATCCGTTATCAGGTGCGAACAATATACCTAATATCGCTCCGACTGCGACGCCTGCCACTAATCCTAAAAATACTTTCCCTGACTTCATATCTTAATTTATTAAGTGTTTACTATGTTATACTTTTTTGTTTATGATATATTCTATCAGTTAAACAAACCTTTAGTGGAAAATGTTTTATCCGCTCCAAAAAGAATAAAAAACTAAAGCTTCAATTGAAGTCTGCAGACCTTATTTTTTTAGAATTACGCCTTTCTTGACCTTAGCTGTTTTAAAATCGGAGGTATTATGAAAAGTAATAGAAGGGAAATTTTCTTTTGCTAACTTGAGAATCCATTCACTCTCAGCAAAGAAGACAGGGTTCTGTTCTTTATCGTATGCAATTGAACCTGATTTTCTTTTGATGAATTCTTCAAGTTCTTTTTTATTATCTGTTGTCATCCAGCAGGCTTTTACATATGGCAGATGCAAGAAATTGCACAGAGCGCCATATTCATGCTCGAGTCTGAATTTGATTACCTCATACTGAAGTTCACCCACTGTTCCAATTATCTTTCTGTTTCCCGGTTGCTGCATAAATAATTGTGCCACTCCTTCGTCGGTCATCTGTCTGACACCTTTATCGAGCTGTTTGGTTTTCATGGGATCAAGATTATTGACCTCACGTAGTATTTCAGGTGAAAAGCTGGGAACTCCTTTAAAATGAAGCAATTCACCTTCGGTAAGAGTATCCCCGATTTTAAAATTACCGCTATCATAAAGCCCGACTACATCCCCTGGAAAAGCTTCATCCACTATACTTTTATTATTTGCCATGAAGCTTGTAGGTGAAGAGAACCTGATTTTTTTTTCTGAGCGTGTGTGGAAGTAGAACTTATTCCTTTCAAACTTACCGGAACTTATACGCATAAATGCTATCCTGTCGTGATGTTTCGGGTCGAGATTTGCATGAATTTTAAAAATGAATCCGGTAAGTTGTTCCTCATCCGGCTCTACAGAACGTTCAGATGCCTGTATGGTACCCGGACAGGGGGCTATTTCCAGAAAGGTCTCGAGTAATTCCAGAACTCCAAAATTATTTAAAGCACTTCCGAAGAACAGGGGAGCCAGGTAACCTTCACGATATAACGACATATTAAAGGATTCGAACATATCATTCACAAAATCAATCTCTTCCCATAATTTGCCTATGTTTTCAGTTCCAACAAATTCAATGAGCTTCGGATCTTTAATATCTTTTGTTGTAATAAGGCTTTCCGAAATGCTCGTCTTATCTGGCGCAAATATCTGAACTTCTTTCCTGTGCAGATTATAAACACCCTTAAACTGCTTCCCATTGCCTATTGGCCAGGTATAAGGACATACTGCAATTTTCAACTCCTGCTCCAGGTCATCAAGCAGATCGTAAGGAGAAAGCCCTTCGCGGTCCATCTTGTTTATGAAAATCATTACAGGAGTGTTTCTCATGCGGCATACATCCATGAGTTTGCGTGTTTGTTCCTCTACTCCTTTCACACTATCCACAACAAGGATTACACTGTCAACAGCAGAAAGTGTACGATATGTATCTTCCGCGAAATCTTTATGACCGGGAGTGTCGAGAATATTTACCCTGATATTATTGTAATCAAAAGCCATAACCGAGGTGGATACTGAGATTCCCCTCTGCTTTTCAATCTCCATAAAGTCAGAAGTAGTTGTTTTTCTGATTTTATTACTACGCACTGCTCCTGCAGTTTGTATTGCCCCTCCGAATAACAATAATTTCTCAGTAAGAGTCGTTTTGCCTGCATCCGGGTGACTTATTATTGCAAATGTTCTTCTCCTTCTGATTTCGCTTTTTAAATCCATAAAATAATGATTAAAGGCTTTGCTGATCGCCTTTTTACATGAAGGCACAAAAGTAGTAAAAAATCCGTAACCGGAATAGACCTTGCTTACAGTGATTCTCGCTTTGTGAATAACAAATAGGGACGTTGCATGCAACGTCCCTCTAATTACAATCATCTGTTCTTTTTTCTATTTTGCCGGATAACTAACAGGATTATTCAGTAAAGGATATTGTGTATCTTTTAATTTCAGAATCTCCTTTAGCTTAGGCTGGTCCATTGTCGCCCTGGGCCGTGTAAGCAGACCAGTCCCGGCACAAAAAACCGAAATGTTTTGGGAAACGATTCCGGCATCCATTGCTGCCATTGATAATTTCATCTTATCATCGCCATTCTGGAATCGTGAAATATCAGATACCATCACCAGGATAACAGCTGCCTTTGCAACCTCAGTCTGCCTGCCGGCTGCCAATGTCCGCTGATCACCGGCTACAACCGGGTCAAGGCTGTTGGCGGAAGCGTTATAAAGATAAACACCTTCCTCAAGGAATACATAAATGTCGATGTCCTGGGAATTCATTGCTGACGGAGCAGTTCGTTTTTTGGAATCCTTACGGTTAATACCATCTGCAGCCCAAAGCAAATCTGACAGATCCTGCAGTTTCAACTTTTCGCTCGTAAATGCAGTTGCCGATGACCTCTTGGAAAAAGCCTGCATAACAGTCAATCCGCTATTGATATCAGGAGGATTTAAGGCTATAGATTTTAACTCCTGGGCTTCCAGATTAATCATCATCGCTGCAAGCATAAGTAAGCATACTGTCTTTTTCATATTCAAAGATTTAAATTATCACTCTTTCAATTAAACATTTTGTTTCAAAAAATCGCCATCGATTATCAGGAGTGTGACACCTTCTTTTGTGAATGACCGGTGAGAACTTAACCCGTCAGAAACCACGTAAGATGAACCTCTTTTCATGAGAAATTCCTGGCCATCATTCAGTTCAGAAACAAATTCACCTTCAAGACAATGGACTATATGACCCTTCTGACACCAGTGGTCGGCCAGATATCCTTTTGTATATTCAACTTTTCTGATTCTCAATCCCGGAAACTGGGCTGTCTGCCAGTATGCTGTACCATTTTCTCCTTTATGTTCAGTTTTTGGTATTGAAGACCAATCTATTGTCTGAAAAGGAATATTCTCTTTCATAAAAGACCATTTAATCCTTAAAGATAAATATTTCCTGTTTCAAATTTTGTATAACCACTCCTTTGCGGTTAAGATTTTTTCTGCCACTTCATCTTATTTACCGGTAAGAAATGAGATAAGGACTATAACAGCCAAAAGAGCACCAATAGCGAGATATGAAGCGGGGTTTGCAAAATTCAGAGTCCAGCCAAGGGCAGGATGTAATTTTGGGACAAGCAGTCTTGGGTCTCTCCGGTTATAATAAAACGGTCCTTTCCAGTTTGAAGGATCCCTCGACATATTATCGAGAAATTCTTTATCGGGTATTGATTTCATAATTGATTAAAGTACCGTAAGTGATGGATGCCCCTAATATATAAACCAGTGATCTTAACTTTATTTAACCCAGTTGATCTTTGCAGACTTTACATCTCTCGAGTTAGTACCGATATAAATATTAAAATCACCCGGTTCCCAATCGTATTTCAGATTGCTATTGTAAAACTTCAGATCATCAGTAGTTATCTCAAAACTTATTTCTTTCTTTTCACCAGGTTGTAACATCACTTTTTTGAAGTTCTTCAGTTCTTTAACAGGAAGAGAGATCGATGCCACCGGATCCTGAATGTATAACTGAACTACCTCTTCTCCTGCAACTTTGCCGGTATTTGTCAGGGTTATTGAAGCTGTAAGTTTTTCTTCCCCCTTAAGCTGTTTTTTATCCAGATTAATATTGCTGTATTCAAATGTTGTATAACTCAAACCGTATCCGAAAGGATATACAGGATCATTTGAAATATCAAGATACTTTGAGGTGAACTTGTTTTTTGGATCATAGGGACGACCGGTATTTAAATGATTATAATAGAGCGGAATCTGTCCTACTGACTGAGGGAATGTAGTGGTTAATTTTCCTGCAGGGTTATAATCTCCGAACAGTACATTTGCTATACCATTTCCTGCTTCGGTACCTCCCGCCCACGCTTCTACAATAGCACTGACATTTGAATTCTCCCATGAAAGAACCATTGGACGGCCGTTAATGAGAACAAGAACTACCGGTTTACCGGTTCCAAGGAGAGCTTTTAAAAGGTTTTCCTGCACCTTTTGAATACTTATATCGCTCATACTTGAAGCTTCTCCCGACCATGCTGATGGCTCCCCGAGAACAGCAACGATTACGTCAGCCTTTTGAGCTGTCTGTAATGCCTCTTTTAACAAATCTTCCGGTGATATAACAGCCTGTTCCGGTTTTTTTTGTCCGGGCATTTGAAAAGGTGAATTATTTTTAAGGATAATAGGGTTATCAGTGAATTCTGATCCTTTAGAATACAGCACATTCACCTGACTCCCACCTATATTTTTCAGGCCATCAACGACAGAAAAAACTTTATCCTGACCGCCTGCAAAGGCCCAGGTACCTATCATATCTGCCTTGCTATCACCAAGAGGACCGATAACTGCTATGGTACCTGATTTTTTCAGCGGCAATATCTGTTTATCATTCTTCAGAAGAACGATTGAACGTGTTGCAATATCTCTTGCAGTTTTCAGATTTTCGGCAGTCAATACATCTTTGGCAGGTCTGTCGGGATTCATATAACGATAAGGATCGGAAAACAATCCGAGTTTGTATTTTGCCTCAAGAATCCGCCGGCAGGCCAAATCAATGTCTTTCATCGTAACTTTTCCTTCGTCGAGTGATTTCCTGAGTGTTGTCAGGAATCCTTCTCCCACCATATCCATATCTACTCCTGCCTTCAGGGCCAGTGCTGAAACTTCCTGGAGATCGCCCATGCCATGATTGACCATTTCGTTTACTGCAGTGTAATCAGTTACTACAAAACCTTTAAAGCCCCACTGATCTCTTAAAAGCTCTGTAAGCAACCAATGATTGCCTGAAGCCGGAATACCATCAATAACATTAAATGATGTCATCACACTTCCGACTCCCGCATCAACAGCAGCCTTGTAAGGAGGAAGATAATCGTTATACATTGTAACTCTGCTCATGTCAACTGTATTATAATCACGTCCTGCCTCAGCAGCCCCGTATAATGCAAAATGTTTAACACAAGCCATCATAGTATTATCGAGAGATAAATCATTCCCCTGGTATCCTTTTACCATTGCCTTAGCCACCTGCGATCCGAGCCATGGATCTTCGCCTGCTCCTTCTGCAATCCTGCCCCAGCGTGGATCTCGCGCAATATCTACCATCGGCGAGTAAGTCCAGGCAATTCCATTGGCAGTTGCTTCCTGTGCAGCAATTCTTGCGCTTTTCTCAACCAGAGTCATATCCCATAAGCAGCTCATGGCTAAAGGAATAGGGAATATTGTCTTATAACCATGAATTACATCCATTCCAAAAAGAAGGGGTATATGATTCGGTGATTCTTTTACAGCGATGTCCATCGAAGCTTTCATTGAAACAAGCGACGAAGCATTCAACATTCCGCCGATCTGACCCAATTTAAGCTTCTGCTGAAGTTTCTCATTAACAGCGTTCCCGGTTACAAAATAGCCGGCCGTTGTTAAATTTAGCTGCCCGATCTTTTCTTCAAGTGACATTTTATTCATCAAATCATTGATGAATAAGTTCATTTTTTCATCCTGTGCCTGTAATTTGATAAACATGGCCAGGAACAAAAACAATAATCCTAGTTTTTTCATATTTAATAAGTAAAAGTTATTTAAAATCCCTGAGTGTAAATTTATGAATTAACCGGTAATAAAAATATATTAAAAAACATCTAATCCTTTTCTGAAACCTTTTTCAATTCACTTTGTTGTTTAGATTGACAGAGGGTTTGGCAAATAGCATCACCTTCCTGATCTGAATTCAACATATAAAACCTTAAAAATAAGAAGATGGCAGATATGAAGACACATTATATGGGGATCGAACTGAAGAACCCTATAATAATCGGGGCAAGTAATCTTGTAACTGATCTTGATAATCTGAAGAAAATTGAAAATGCAGGTGCTGCGGCAGTTGTTTATAAATCGCTATTCGAAGAACAGATCCAGCTTGAAGATCTTGAGCTATATGAACGGAAAACAGAATATTCTGACCGTAACGCTGAAATGATAAATCTTTATCCGGTATCAATTTCAGGCACTCCTGATATAATGGAACATCTGATTGCATTAAAAACCGCTAAAAATTCGATTTCCATTCCGCTGTTTGCAAGCATCAATGCAATCCTTACTGAATCATGGGTTGATTATGCTAAAAAAATTGAAGAGACCGGAGTAGACGGATTAGAACTCAATTTTTATTCATTGCCGGAAAAAAACGACGAGGCAAATGAAAATATTGAAATCAAACAGATTCAGATTCTAAAAGCTGTCAGATCTGCAGTTTCTATTCCTGTCTCTGTAAAATTAAGCTCTTTTTATACAAATCCTTTAAAACAAATCTACGAACTTGAAAAAGCAGGAGCAGATGCAGTTGTCCTGTTCAACCGGCTATTTCAACCCGATATTGATATTCATTCTGAGGAACATCATTTTCCATATAGTCTGAGTAACAGTGAAGACAACAGGTTACCTTTGAGGTTCGCAGGTTTGTTATATGGAAATACGAGGGCTTCAGTGTGTGCAAACACCGGAATAATGAATGGTTCAGATGTGATTAAGATGTTACTGGCCGGAGCAGATTGTGTTCAGGTTGTAAGCACGATATATTTAAATCAGATTGATGTTATTAAGACAATGCTTGGAGATATTACAAAGTGGATGGATTCTAAAGGATATGAAACAATTGACAATTTCAGAGGAAAACTATCGAAAAAGAATTCAGAAAACAAGCTGCCATATCATCGCGCACAATACATGGATTTCATGATGACCACATCACAGATCCTTAAGAAATATAAGATTATCAACTAGCAGGTCTTTCTTTTAACCCGCCGTGCCCCCCTGCCCCCCTAAAGGGGGGTAAAATCTCAGTCTTTCAATAAATTCATTATGTAGACCGAATTAGTCCCCATTTCGGGTGACAGCCACGCAGCGGCAGGGGGTGCGGCTACGTTAGGGACCTAATTAGGAGATGAGGTTTGTTCCAAACTTTCCTTAACTTTGGTTCATACGAAAAACTGCAGGCATGAAAATCATCAGAGGCTCCCTCTCCTTGTTAATCATTTTACTTTTTGGCTGCCGGACTGCATCTGACTCCTACCAGCTTTTAGAAGATTTACAGGAAAATCTCGATTTTGGAAATATAAGCACGGTTATTCAGACTGTTGATTCCTTAAAAAAAGTAAGCGGCGAGAATAAGGACGTTCTTCATATTGCCGACTCGCTGAGTCAGATTGCTGATAGAATCAATTTAGACTTTTCAGTTACTGAAGGCCAGGTAAAAGAGCGGATAGAAAAAACTTTGGGTCCTGTATCTTTAAATGACATTCTAAACTGGGAAAAGAAAGGTTGGCTCGAATGGAGAATGATTGACGGTAAAAAGAAATATTTTAACAGAGCCGCGTCAAATCTGGTACTTATAAAAAAGTTCCATGAACAAAAAGATGAAAGATTAAAGGAAATAGGAAATGATCCTGCAATGATCTTCAGGTTGAAACACACTGAACAGGCAATAAAAGCATCAGGAAATCGCAATGAACCTGTTGAACCTGTAAAAATGAAAATAACATATACAATTTCCGTAAATCCCGATGCTGTTCCTGATGGAGAAAAAATACGCTGCTGGATGCCATGGCCGAAAGAGGGATTGCCGAGACAGAACGGAGTAGAACTTTTAAGCACATCAAATCCTGAATACACAATTGCCCCTGATACTTCAATTCATAGTACCATTTATATGGAAGAATCTGCAAAGAAAGGGATTCCGACTATATTTCAAATATCATATACTTATATATCTTATGCTCAGCATTTTAATATATCTGAAATTAAAATATTACCCTATAAAAAAGATACTCATGATTATATTAAATACACATCTGAACAACTGCCGCATATATGTTTTACAGATAATGTGAAACATATTGCAGACAGTATCACAAAGGGCGATGATAATCCTTCATCAAAAGTCAGAAAGATCTATTACTGGTTTAAACAAACAATTCCATGGGCAGGCGCACTTGAGTATTCCATTATTCCAAACATTCCTGAATATGTAATTAAATACAGGCGGGGTGATTGCGGAATGCAGACGTTTTTATTTATTTCCATGCTCAGGTATGAGGGTATTCCGGTCAGATGGCAAAGCGGCTGGATGATGCCACCGGAGAATCAGAACCTGCATGACTGGAGTGAAGTTTATTATGAAGGAATCGGATGGGTTCCAGTAGATATTTCGTATGATCTTCAAAAATCGGATAATGAATCAGTCAGAGATTATTACCTCTCAGGAATAGATTCGTACAGACTGATAGTAAACAATGGTATTGCAGGGCCTCTTCATCCTGAAAAACAATTTCTTCGCAGCGAACCTTATGATTTTCAGAGAGGGGAAGTCGAATGGAAAGGAGGTAACCTCTATTTCGATAAATGGGATTATAATATGAAGATCGAATATCTAAAGTGAATGTCCACTTAAGTGATTATAACTCTGAGGACTAAAATGAGCAGCTGAACCTAATGCTAATAATGTTAATCAGACAGGGAGATCTCTCGCTAACGCTATTAATGATAACTTTCTGTAAGTTTCACATTCTCAGAGCAAAACGTTTTTCTAGAATATTGACTGGACCGATAGGTATTCCTTGCGGACGATTCTAATGACAAAGTTCTCATAAAGCTTTCAAGCCACGAAGTGGCTTAATGTGAATAACCACCGGTGCAACCGGTGGTTATTCATATTTTGCCACTTCGTGGCAACGGTTTTAAGAAATCCACAAATATGCAACTTTAGAAATTTCCGATCGTATAATATCACGAAAGGAATTGTCAATCGTCTAAATATTTCCGGTAATGAGAAGAATCATTATAACCTTATGTATTATAATAGTCTCATTTGATCTTCACGGACAGGATTGCAACATTTTATCAAAAGCAAACCTGATTATTCCCGACAAGTTATGTTCTCCTTTATCAGTCGACTGGAAAGTAAGCTATACCGGTGTCAATAATGCAGGTACACTTGTTGATATCAGATATGACTGGGACGATGGGACCATCAACACTGTGAATGCAATAACTACAGGACCAGGACTATTTGAAGCTACAGCAAATCACACATATGTTTCCACTGGTCAGAAATGCAATTACAGGCCGAAGGCAACGCTTGAAGTAAATGGAGTTATCTGTTCTTCATCTACTCAGGAACAAATAGTAACAGTATGGGATAATGATGATCACAATGGTGGCCATATGCATATCAGCCCCACTGTTTATCCTGTTTGTTTCGGGAAAGGCGCAAATATGAGATTTCGTGATCTGACACAATTTAATTGCGTCCCACCCCAGGAAAATGATGTCCCAAATCTCTATACAAGGTGGGTGCAATGGATATATGGCACTGATATTACAATGACCGGTCTTCCTGTAACGATAAATGGAACCCCGGCAGTGTTTCCCTGGTCCGCTCCAATTATTATTCTTCCCGGACCCGTTACCGGATCAGGGATATATACTGATTGGATAAATGTGGCAAACGACAAACTGATTGGTCAATATTTCCAGGTTACATTACGTAACTGGAATTATTGCAATCCTTATGATGATCCGGATATCCCGGGCCCTCCTCTCGACCCGGTAAATGGAGATCATCCGCCTGTGATCACCACTGCAATTATATTAATCGTCCCCAACCCCGACGCAACGATAACACCAGTCGATACATTATGTGTACAACACAGTCCGGTAACTTTGACTGCACATGACCAGGGAGGTATATGGTCGGGTGACGGTATAAATGGGAATTCTTTCGACCCGGGTTCTGCAGGTGTAGGAAATCATACAGTCAGTTATGATATTACTGACGCAAATGGCTGCACAGATTTTGATCAGATAAGTATTACTGTTGTTGCTGCTCCGGTTGTTAACATAAATCCGATCGGTATTCTTTATATAAATGAACCTCCCGTAACTCTTTCTGCATCGATTCCGGGTGGAGACTGGACAGGGAATGGAGTGTATGACAATAAGTTCTATCCCGATTCGGCAGGCTTAGGCAAGCATATAATTACATATAAGACCTCACCAGACAGGTTTGGGTGTCAGGGAATTGATACTGTTCAAATCAGAGTCGTTATGCCCGCCGGACCAATAGCTGTCTTCAGTCCTGATACCCTTGGTTGTTCGCCATTAACAATCAAATTCAGAAATTTAAGTGAAAACGGAGTGTCATATTCCTGGGATTTCGGAGATCTCACATTCTCATCTGAAAGAAATCCGGCTCATACTTACAACATCCCGGGAAATTATATTGTAAAACTCACTGTAACTAATATAGCAGGTCAATCATCAGCTAAAAGATTAATAACTGTATATCAGAACCCAACTGCAATATTCAGTGTTTACCCGACTGATGTCATTAATAATACCCAGGTAGTGGTGTTTACCAATTTTTCTTATTATGGAGTTTCATGGCTGTGGAAATTTGGCGATGGAGATAGTTCCGGTGAAGAAAATCCATGGCACAAATATGCTTCTGAAGGAAAATACAATGTCACATTAAAAGTTACATCAAAAGACGGATGCACCGATTCGATGAAATATAAATACCCTGTTAATGTTAAATACAAAACCGGTGAAATAAGATTTCCGAATGTATTCAGATGGAACGGTTCAGGACCCACAGGAGGATACTGGGGAGATGAAATGGATGATAATGTATTCAGACCATTTTTCACCAATGTAATTGAATATAAACTGCAGATATTTAACCGGTGGGGAACATTATTATATGAGAGTATAGAATTGCAAAAAGGCTGGGACGGCTATTTCGGGAATATGAACCTGGCCCTTCAGGGCGTTTATGTTTATAAGGTTGTCGGAAGATATGCCGATGGAACCTATTTTACTAAAGTAGGCGATGTAACATTCCTGCATTAAAATTTAAGTGGAAATATGCCCTGGAAAATTCACTTCATGATATGTATTTTGCGCAGAATATTGTGGATTATATTGCGATGAATATCTTCTTTAATTCGAGGTAAAAAGAGATATTTGTTATACAATATTTTCAACAAATTGACTTTGAGATTTCTCATTTCTCCGCCTTTCGACAGATCCATCCGGAATAACAGGTTCCATGGTGAAGGAAAGAGTCCGTCTTAAAAGTCGAAATCCATTAACCGCAAAGGTCGCTAAGGTTTGTCGCAAAGGTCGCTAAGGTTTGTCGCAAAGTTCGCAAAGAACTTAATATCTTTATTTTTACTTTGCGTTCTTTGCGCATATTTTGCGGGCTCTGCGGTTAAAAGGTTTTTTGAGACAGCTTCTATCCACATTAAGCAAATTCGTGGCTTTCTTATTACCCCTATCCCATCACCAGCTTCCCTACCTGATACACAGTAAAAGACAGTATCCACGCTATGCCTGTTGTATAAAATATAGTGAACACAGCCCATTTCCAGCTTCCCGATTCTCTTCTGATTGCTGCTACAACTCCTACACATGGGAAGTAGGTCAGAACAAAAAGCATGAAACAAAAGGCTATCAGAGGTGTGAAGACATTTTTCCCTGACGGATCTTTTTGTGATCGTATTTTTTCGACAAGTGATTGTTTTCCTGAACGGTTGTCGGTCTGAAAAATAACACCTAAAGTGCTAACGACTACTTCTTTTGCAGCTAAACCGGAAAGAATGCTTACGCTTAGATGCCAGTCAAAACCCAGTGGTTTCATAACAGGCTCTATTGATCTTCCGATCATTCCCATGAGAGACTTAGTATGTTGTTCGCTTTTTTGTTCGAGAATAAGCTTATTTACAGATTCTTCTTTATTTGTTTCAGCGAGCGTCGAATTCTGAATTGCTGTTATCTGGCTATTATAATCCTTTGAGTAGCTTACTGACCTTGGAAAATTACTTAATATCCAAACGACTATTGATGCAATAAGAATTACTCCACCGATTTTTTTTAAATATAAGCTAGTCCTGTACGTTACATGCTTATAAACACTTCGGATTGTCGGGACACGGTATGGCGGAAGTTCCATCACAAAAGGAATATCAGGAGATTTGAAAAAAATCCGTTTCAGAAACAATGCAGACAGTATGGCGAATAATGTTCCAAGCATGTACAATAGAAACAAAACAGTTCCCTGGTTCTTCGGGAAAAAAGCACTGATGAAAAGAATATATACCGGCAGTCGTGCACTGCATGACATAAATGGTGTGATAAGCATGGTTATCAGACGGTCGCGCCGGCTCTCAATTATTCTTGTTGCCATAATCGCCGGTACATTGCATCCGAATCCCATGAAAAGCGGAATAAAGGATTTCCCGTGTAATCCTATGTTATGCATCAGTTTGTCAGTTATAAAAACTGCCCTGGCCATATAGCCTGTATCCTCCATGAAGGATATAAAGAGAAACAGGATAACAATATTCGGAAGAAAAACAATTACTCCGCCAACACCTCCAAGGATTGCCTCAACCAAAAAATCCCTGATAATGCCCGGACTAAGGTAATTTGAGATCAATTCAGATAGTTTTCCAATGCCAAGCTCCATCCACTCCTTAGGATATCCACCAAGTTTAAATGTGGTGAAAAACGTAAGCCACATAAAAAAAATAAAAATCGGTATTCCCAGATATTTGTCTGTCAGATAATTATCAATAATCTTTGTATTACCTTTTGTTTTAACAATCCCTGGTTTAAGAGTCTCTTTTAACGCTCCTGAAATAAATCCATAGCGAAGATCGGTGATCACTGTTTCAATGGGCTCGGAATATAATTTCTCAAGCCTTGCATATTCTGTTTTCCCGATCTCAATAATCTCAGATGAATTTACGCAACGGGTGATGCTTTTTGAATATTCCCTGTCGTTCTCGAGCAACTCTATTGCCAGGTACCTGGCTGATATAATATTTGTGAAGGACCTGTTTTCCTCAATTTTTATCCTTGATTGAATTGCACAGATGGAATTTTCGATTTCAGTACCGTAATTGATATGAATATGCCTCACTACCGGTTCTCTCGATTCATATACACTGATGATCTTATTAAAGAGATCTTCTATTCCCCTCCCCCTTGAGCTGACTGTCGGCACAACCGGTATCCCCAACAACTTACCAAGAGACAGATCATCAAGAGTATCTCCTTTTTTCTCAAGCTCATCATACATGTTGAGAGCAATAACAATCTGAACACCCATATCAATCAATTGAGTAGTCAGATAAAGGTTCCTCTCCATGTTGGAAGCATCAATAATATTGACTACTACATCGGGTTTATTATCGAAAATATAGTTTCGGAGATAAATTTCTTCGGGAGAATAACTCTTAATTGAGTAAGTTCCCGGAAGGTCCACAATTGAAAATGTATATCCAGATTGCTTATAAGTTGCTTCTGCGGAGTCAACTGTAACACCTGCATAATTCCCTACCTTTTCCTTTGATCCTGACGCAAAATTAAATAAGGTGGTCTTGCCTGAATTTGGATTTCCTACCAGGGCAACCTGAATTTGTTTTGTCTTTTCCAGCCATGATTCATTCTCTTCGTCAGATGTAAGTATGCCATTGGATATCTGTCGCTCATTTGATTTATTTTCAATATCAACCTCAATGAGCTGAGCTTCACTGTTTCTTAATGAGATATGATATCCCATTATTTTATACTCTATAGGATCCCTGAGTGGTGCCTTTTTGATTACCTGCACCTTTTTCCCGACAACAAACCCCATTTCTGAAAGTCGCTGTCTGAATTGACCCCGTCCCTTTATCTTCAGAATTATCCCCTCTTCCCCTTCGTTGAGATCATATAATGTAACCATCGATTAGTCTAAGTTCAATAAGATAACCATGATTTATTGAGATTGTTCAGAAAATTGGTACTGGGTGCTGGGTACTAGTTACTGGGTGCTGATTTATTAGTAGGGAAGAGTCGCGACTGTTCCCTACAACCCAGCACCCATACCTAGTCAACTTTGAGTTTTATCACAATCTTCTTCACCGGAGAGGTTACTCCGTCCTTCAATCCAGGGCGATGGGCATCACCGGGGAAGAATATAAAGAATTTATCCTGACTGGCAGAATATTTTACAATTTTACCAACTGTAATAAATTCAATATCTTTTGAACTGTCATATGGAGTAATAACATCCTTTACAGTATTTATGGGCGCAATATTCATTATCTCATTCCCGCTGATCACATACTGGATGTCAATATATTTTCTGTGAGCTTCAAAATCAGTTGTTTCCTCGTTTTTTGTAACATATTCGCTTACAGTGGCGAACAGGTTATCGCCATTAATATCATATCGTTTCGTTTCCAGTTTTGACAAATCATTATTCTTTAGAAACCTGAATGCCATCTCCCATCTGGACTTGTTTTTAAAGTATGAGATTGCAAATTCTCTTTTATTTATTGATGCATCGGGACTCACTTTCCATCCTTCCGACCAATCGTTTGTTGAAAACCATTTTTCAATTTTCTTATTATCCCAGGTTGAAGGATCAGAGTCGCTTTTATTTCCTGTTAATCCAACGAAACTTATAAACATCATCGTAACAGCAATTAATTTCATAACACAAAGATTTCTTAAGCCCCAAATTTAATAAAAAGGGAATCACTCTCAAAAGCATTACCTGAGTGGAAATTTTAATTAATCTCGCTGATATTAAATACATTATCTTTATCTTTAGGTTTTCAGTTATATATGCACCAATATTTTCTTATTGCGGTAGCAAATGTTTTGCAGAATAAGACCGTTTACCTGTTACAGATAATCGGTATTCTAAGATACAAATGGATGGACAAAACAGGGTTAAAATCATGAATGCAACTGTTACAAAATTGATTCATGTTGTCAGAAGTAAAAATTCGCTTCTTTATATAATCCTTCTAATCGCTTTTGTGAGTCTGGCAGGATGGCTTTCCGGAAAAATGGGAATGGCCGCCTTTTCTTCAGCATATATTCCGATTGCTCCCACTAATGTGTTAATATTAATTACTTTAACGATTACCTTTCTTTTAAGATTGAATTTTGAAAAATCAATAAATCTGACATCTGTCTCAACTGTGATAGTATTGTTTGTGGTTTTATTATGTGTGGTTATTGTTGTGGACTATCTATTCAAATTCTCATGGGATATTGAAAAATTTTTTATCAGAAATCCGAAAGACTTTGGGAATGTTGTAACGGGGCGTATCTCCCCGATATCGGCATTGTTATATGTTTTTCTGAGCATCGGCATATTAGGTGTAAATCATAAAAACTCAAAGTTTATCAAGTATTTTGGTGGAAGTTTCACCCTGTTTGTTTTTATTATTTCATCAATATTACTAATAGGATATCTTTATAGGGAACCTCTGCTTTACGGAAGTAATGTTATTCCGGTTTCGTTACCGTCTGCTATTTGCTTTTTTTTGTTCAGCCTGACATTCGCCCGAATCTACGGTTCTGAATTCTGGACATTCAATCTGATTAAAAGTAATAAAGTAACACTTTTACTCTTAAAGTCATTTTTGCCTGTAGTTGTTGTTATTATTATTCTGCAGGGATTTTTAGATACTGTTTGGTCCTTCAACGATATAAACCCACCTTTGACTGGTGCTTTTATTCTGCTAATAGTCATAACTGTCATAACAATTATTGTATACAGAGTATCAACAATTATTGGTACCCAGTTATCATCAGCTGAAAGACAATTGAAGGAAAGTGAAGAAAAATTTCGTTCCATAATGGAACATTCTGCTGATGCCATTTTCATAACAAACCAGGAAGGAAAGTACATTTATACTAATAAAAGCGCTTCAGATATCCTTGGTTATACATCAGAAGAATTAAAAACGAAAACGTTTGCAGACATTTCTCCGCCTGACAAAGTAGCTGAATACTTTGATGTTTTTAATCGGATTCTTAATAACAGTGATAAAATACTGACTGAGATTGAACTTTTAAAGAAGGATGGTGATTATATCGCTACCGATTTAAATGTAGTATTGTTACCTGATGGCACAGTTTATGGCAGTTGCAGGGACATTACGCAACGCAAAAAAACAGAACAGGCTCTTATAGAGCTCAACAAAAAATTATCAGAATTAAATGCCGATAAGGATCGATTTATCGGGATCCTCGGGCACGATTTAAAGAGCCCCTTTAACAATCTCCTGGGTTTGTCAGAGGTATTGATGGAAGATATCCACAACCTTGATTTTAAACAGATTGAAGAAATTTCAAGTACAATTAATACTACGGCAAGAGCGACTTATAATCTTCTCGAAGAAATATTATTGTGGGCACGAACTCAGCAGGGGAAGATTGCGTTTAATCCTCAATTATTGAGTTTCAGAAAGATTTGTTTGGAGACTCTTGAGATTCTTAATATAACGGCACAAAAAAAGGATATTACAATTAATTATCAGGATAATGAAGATCTAGAAGTGTTCGCCGATTCTGATATGTTAAAAACGATAATACGAAACCTCATATCAAATTCAATAAAATTTACCTCTGCGCATGGTAAAATTAATATCAAAGCAGAGAAAATTTCTGAATCTGTAACTATTTCCGTCTCAGACAATGGAAGAGGGATCGAACCTCAAGTTTTATCAAAATTGTTTGACATTGATGAGGTTATAACCACAAAAGGTACAGCTGGAGAAACAGGTACCGGTTTAGGATTATTGCTGTGCAAGGGTTTTGTTGAAAAACACGGTGGCAGAATATGGGCTGAAAGCGAAGTCGGAAGAGGAAGTGAATTTAAATTTACACTTTAATGTTTTCTTATATAACTACATTGCAGTTGATTTCAGGAAGAAGTAACCTGATAATCATTTTCAAATAAACTCGGACAGAATTTTCAGCAGTCCTTTCCTATCAAATGGTTTGGATATAAATCCCGAGCAGCCGCATTCCATTGCTTTATTTCTGTCATCGGCATAGGCGGTCTGGGCAATAATAGGAATCTTAGTATTCTTTTCCCGTATAAGGCTTACCGCTGTGTAACCATCCATTACAGGCATCTTGATGTCCATTAAAATCAGATCGATTTTGGGACCCGCTAAAAATATATCAACTGCCTCCTTTCCATTAATTGCATGTATAACTTCAGCGTTTGACCCGGAGAGGAAATACTTTATGAGCTTAAAATTGCTTTCAACGTCTTCGGCAACAAGTATTTTCCTTTTTTGAGAGAATGCAACACTATCGGGAGATTTAATCTCATAAGCAGGTTTTTCGTGTGCAATAAACTTCTCGTACGGTATTGTAAAAAAGAATGTTGTGCCTTTCCCAGGTTCGGATGTGAGCCAGATCTTTCCACCTAACAATTCAATATAACCTTTTGAAATAGCCAGCCCGAGACCTGTTCCTTCATATAATCGTGATACGCTGTTTTGGACCTGATAAAACCGGTCAAAAATCTTTGCATGATGAGCCGGAGCTATACCTATTCCGGAATCAGCAACTGAGAATTCAAGAAAATCATCCTTATGCCGGAAGGAAAGCCTTATATTTCCCTTATCAGTGAATTTTAAAGCATTACTCAGAAGATTTGAAAGAACCTGGGTTACTTTAGTTCTGTCAGTCATAATCATTGCCTCGGAATCGGGCATAACAGTTTCCCATTCCAGTTTTACTTTTTTCTCGTTTGCCTTTGGCAGGAACTGATTGATTAATGATTTAAGTGTCGAATTTACATTTGTCTCGCTTTTTGCAATTTTTACCAGATTGGTTTCAATGTTTGAGATGTCAACAATATCAGTTATTATAGAAAGCAGATGATTACTGCTCTGCATTATAACATCTATATATGATTTCCGCGATTGAAGATCAGCATCCGGTTCCCCCAACAAGGCGGAAAATCCGACTATTGCATTCATGGGCGTTCTGATCTCATGGGAGATATTATGCAGAAATGCTGTTTTAAGTTTGTCGCTTTCTTCAGCTTTTTCTTTTGCCCTGATCAATTCTTCCTCACTTGCCTTTCGTTCAGTAATATCCTGGAATATCTCAAGCATTGCCTTTTTGCCCTGGTACATCATACCTGTATGATTAATCTCAAATATTCTGTTGCCAAGTACTCCATGCGATTCAAAAGTCTCTGTTTCACCTAATGATATACCTTTTTTTAAGGGACAGTCAGAACATTGTTTCCTATCATCCCGATACATTTCCCAGCATTTTTTCCCGGTATTTTTTTCTCCTGTGAGTCTGATAAAATTATCATTCTGGAATAGAACTCTCCCCGTCTCATCTACTATATCCATTCCAAATGGAATTGTATTGAGTAAAGATTCTATAAACACAAAGCTTTCCTTAAGCTCTTTTTCTGTACGTTTTCTTTCAGTTATATCGTGACCAATGCCTACAAGACCGGTTATATTTCCATCTTTATCATGTAAGGGTATCTTTGTCGTAAGTAACCAGCGTTTTACACCGAATTCATTTATAAATCCTTCCTCAAGATCAAATATTGGCTTTCCGGTTTCGATTACCTTCTTATCATCTTTGTAGCCTCGTTCACCTATACTCCCCGGAAATAATTCAATATCTGTCTTGCCAAGAACATCAGCTTCATTCTCGAACCCAATATTCTCAACATCTGCTCTGTTTGCAATGACCTTCCTGCACTCTTTATCCTGAACATAAATCGGATCAGGTATATTATCAATGAGGGTACGGAGTGTTCTCCGCTCCTGTTTGATAGCTTCTTCGGCCTTCTTACGTTCTGTAATATCGCGCATACTACCAATGATTTTTTCGGGTTGGCCCTGAGCATCAAAACTTATCTTAGCCGAGATAGAACAATAAACATAAAATCCATTAATGTCGCCAAGGGTAATTTCAAAATCACTTACACTTCCATGATTCTTTAATTCTGCCAAAATGGAATTACGTACTTCAGGGGTAGAGTAAAAATCATACATCGATTTACCAATCAGATCATCCCTTTGGTATTGTCCCTTTGATACGGCCTCAATTGAGGGACTGACATCACGGATTGTTCCATCCATTAATGTCTCATAAAAAACATCCTGAACATTTTCAAAAATGCGGCGGTACTTTTTTTCGCTTTCACGAAGTGCTTTTTCTGCCTGTCTGCGATCGGTAATATCCTGAATTATACCAACTACCTTCACCTGTTCCCCTTCCTGTTCAAATATAAGTTCAGCTTTTGAAAAAACAGATCTGACAGCACCATCATTTTCCCTTTTAATATTGAATTCGACTTCATATGGTTCATTATACTTTAGCAGACGATCCAATGCCTCATCAAGCATAGCTCTGTATTCGGGGAGAGGGCCAGTTTTAGCAATATCATTTGGAATTTCATTAGTTTCCTGATTTAGACCATATATCCTTAATGCCTCATCAGAACCCCACATTGTCTTTAAGGAAAGATCAAGTTCCCAGTTTCCTATATGTGCAATGGATTGTGCTTTCTGAAGTCTTTGTTCACTTTTTCGCAGCTCCTCTTCAGCTGATATTTTTTCTTTTGCTAACCCTGCGATCTTAATTGAATTTATTATCGCTGGCCCAAGACGCGAAAGATTATCCTTCAGGATATAATCATCAGCTCCGGCTTTCATACATTCGACAGCAATTTCCTCATTTATTGAACCTGTAACAAGTAAAAAAGGAGTCATAGGACAAAGTTCATTCCGGAGTAAAAGTGCCGTCATGCCATCAAACTGAGGAAGGCTGTAATCGGAGATTATCAAATCCGGTTCACAGTCCTTAAGTTTCTCTAGATACTCGCTTTTATTATCAACGACTTCTCCCGAATAAGAGATTTTGTTTTTTTTAATTTCGTGAAAGATCAATTCCGCATCGGACTTTACATCTTCAACAAATAATATTTTCAAGACCTTTTCCATAGAAACTTATGTATATTTACTTGGTGCTGGGTGCTGGGTGCTTGGTGCTTGGTGAAATCCTAACCAGCAACCAGCAACTAACTTTTATCTTTTGTCTTCTTATTTCAACGGTTCATTCACAAGCAACCAGTAAAGGCCAAGGCTGCTCATGGCATTTATAAACTGGTCGAAATCCACGGGTTTTACAACGTAACTGTTAACTCCCAGCGCATAAGCCTCCTTCATATCAGGTTCCTGCTTTGACGAGGTTACTACGACAATGGGAATATGTGAAGTACGCTTATCTCCTTTGACAATCTTCAGAACCTCCAATCCGTTGACCTTAGGCAGTTTGAGATCGAGCAGAACCACTTTAGGTGGATTAGTAAAACTCCTCTTTTCAAATTTCCCCCTGCAGAAGAAAAAATCAAGCGCTTCTGCGCCATCCTTAGCAACTAAGATATTATTTGCCAGGTTATTCTTTTTCAGAGCCCTGAGGGTGAGTTCAGCATCTCGTGGATTGTCCTCCACTAACAGAATCTCGATTGCACTATAGTCTTCCATGATATATCGTTATTAGTTTATGTCTTGCGGTCTTGCGGTCTTGCGGTTATAAAATTAATCTTTATTACTTGTAACGTCATTGCGATCCCGCGAAGCGGGAGAAGCAATCTCCTGCTTTCTCCTCTTTACTTTCTCATTTTCGTCTTCTTCATTTACCGGCAAACTGAAATAGAAAGTGGCTCCTTTATCTACTTCACCTTCAGCCCATACTTTACCACCATGTTTCAGAATAATTCTTTGTACTATAGCCAGGCCAACACCATTACCCTCAAATTCAGATTCACTGTGCAGGCGCTGGAAAACACCAAATAATTTATGAGAATATTGCATGTCAAAACCTACACCGTTATCCTTAATAGAATATGTGACCATCTTACCTGAAACACTTGACTCGATTAAAATTTCTGAAACCTTATTTTTCGAGGAATATTTTATCGCGTTGGAGATCAGATTTGTCCAGACCTGACCAATGAGTTTAATATCACCGTATGCATTCTGAAGTTTGCCAATTTTAAGTTTTATTCTTTCTCTTTCAGCCGTTGAAGTCATCGATTCAAAGACCGCCAAAGCCATTGTTTTCATATCTATAATAGAATGACTCAGGTCGCTTCTGCCAATTCTCGAAAAACTCAGGAGGTCATCAATTAATTCCCCCATCTTAGTTGCACTTGATGATATTACATCACAAATTCTTTTCCCTTCATCATCAAGTATATTTTTATATTCCTCCAGTAGTATTTTGGTATATCCGTGAACTGCGCGCAGAGGAGCACGAAGATCGTGTGAAACAGAATAGCTGAAGGCCTCCAATTCTTTGTTGGCTGCTTCGAGGAGTTCTGTTCTCTGAATTACCCGTCCTTCCAGTTCTTCATTAAGGATTTTTATCTGTAATTCTGCATTTTTGCGATCGGTAATGTCTTCCTGCACTGACACGAGAACTTTTCCAAATTTTGAGTGATCAAAAATAGCTACATTAGCTTGGCTCCAAAAAACCGTTCCATCCTTTTTGATATTGAGAACCTCACCTGCCCAGGAACCGGTCCTGTCAAGATCATTCATTATTTCATCTGCAGTCTGATCGGGACTTTTCTCAGTAGGTGCATTAACAATTGAGACATGTTTTCCTATCATTTCACCAGGACAATAGCCAAACAGTTCTTCGAATCTTGAATTTGTATAAACAATAATTCCATCCTCCATCCGCACCAGATACACAGCTTCAGCCATATGCCTCATAATCTCGCTCTGAATGCGTACCTCAGCTTCAGCCTCCTTTCGCTTGGTGATGTCTTCAATACTTGAAATTATACAATTTCTATTGGCCAGTTTGATCAACTGTGCTGACAGCAATACTGTTGAAATGTTCCCGCCTTTTGCACGCAACAAAGTCTCCTGATGTAAGATGGCTTTCCCCTTACGAACAGAATCTATCATATGATTCCTATCCCGTTCATTAACCCATATCTTCAGATTAAGAGCGGTGCTGGCTAACGCTTCTTCCCGGGTATATCCGAAAAAAGTTGAAAATGCATCATTGACCTCTATAATCCTGCCATCTTCCATGTTAGCGATCATAAACGAAATTGGCGATGTCATAAAAGATTTGGAAAATCGTTCTTCGCTTTCCCGTAAGGCCTCTTCTACGATCTTACGTTCAGTTATGTCTGTAATAGTTCCCTTTAGTTTGCATGGGTTACCTGAACTATCAAATTCTAATGCTCCTAATCCGTATACCCAACGTTCTGAGCCGTCATTCTGTCTAATGATCTGATACTCTTTATCGAATTTATTATGTTTTCCAATGACATCATTTACGACATAATCATTCATGATTTCCTGCCATTTCGGATGAACAATATTTACCCATCCGGGCATTGATTTTTCATATTTACTATCAATGCCAAAAATTCTATCAAGTATCACTGAACTACTCCATAACCCTGTTAATAAATCCCATACATATGTTCCAAGGTGAACTAATTCCTGAGATTCCCTAAGCATGCGTTCACTTTCAAGTAAAGACTCCTCTGCAAGTTTGCGTTCAGTAATATCATGTCCATAGATATTTACATAACCAGCTTCCATAACCGGAATAATATCAAATGAGAACAACAGATGGTTATTTTTTTCATCGACCTGTTCCTGATGACCTGTACCTAAAACTTTCATCACTGCTCTATGCAAAACCTCCGGGACTTTAATCCCTGGTTTTAACTCCCAGTTCAATAATTTATAACAAGCCTCATTTGCGTAGAGAAGCTTGCCATTCCTGTCAACCCGCAAGACCGGATCAGGATTTTCGGAAGGGAAACTTGCCAAAATCCTTATTGTTTCTTCTGACCGTTTCCGGTCGGTAATGTCATGTACAATGGAATGCAACACATCCTTATTCCTGATTTTGATTATGCTGCTTAATACCTCAACGTCCCTGATCGACCCGTTCTTTAACCGGTGCCTGAATTCGAAGTGGGTTTTTGTTTGTGATACTGCATTCCCCATTTCCTTTTTAATTTCTTTGAATGTAAGGGTATTGATCTTATTCATTGTCATCCCCTTAAATTCTTCATGGCTCCAGCCATAATAAACGGAGGCAGCTTTATTGGCGTCAATAATCTCTCCGGAGACCGGGTCAATCAGCAATTTCACTGCGACATGATCTTCGAATATTTTGCGGAATTTTTCTTCGCTCTCCCTTAACTTTTCAGCAATCTGATTACTTAATTTTATTTCTTCTTTAAGATCTGAGGTCTGGTTTTCCACCTGTGATTCTAACTGTTCATTCAATAATCTCAATTCTTCCCGGGTTTGAATGAGCTTTTCATTTTGATACACTGCTCCTTCATAAATATCAAGCAGCAGTCTTATTACATTTTGCTGTTCTGCCTGGATTGTGCGTTTTTCTCCATTGAACAGGATTTGTACACCAAAGGGAACTTTCTGATAATCATATCCTTTTTCGATTGATAATATTTTTCCGATATTGGAAAGAAGATGTTTTTCATTGAAAGGTTTGGTAATGAAACTGTCTGCACCGCAGGAGAGTCCTTCAATGATCTCCTCCGAATCAGATAGCCGGGTCAGTAAGATCACAGGAATATCTTCTGTATCCTTATTTGATTTAATTTTTTTGCAAAGCTCATAACCATTCATCTCCGGCATCAATATATCCGTGATAACCAGCGATGGTCTATGTTTTGAAAGACTATCCCAGGCCTGCTTGCCGTTTTGGGCAACGAACACCTTATAAAGATTACTTTCCAGCAGATGTGCAAGCTGAGTTGCCTGTGTAAGACTATCCTCAGCAATGAGTATTTCCGCTGGTTTTTGTAAAGGAATCCTTTTTTCTTTTTTCATTTCGGTTATATTTCCTGTTTTCCTTTTTTATTTTTTGCTTTAAAGAATGTCTAATAAGTTCCTTCTGCCTTCTGCCTTCTGCCTTCCTACAATTTCAATCCGACAATTGTAATGTCATCAACCTGATCCTCATGTTCTTTCCATATTGTGAACTCATTTAAAAGGGCCTCCTTTTGCGATTCAAAGGGCTTTTTGTGAATCTTCAGCAAAAGATCTCTGAACCTTCTGTATCCAAACTTTTTCAGCATTTGTCCTCCAAATTGGTCCATGTAACCATCAGTAAAAAGGTATACGCAATCATTCTTCCTGATTTTAACTTCCTTTGATTCAAAGTCTTTCATGATTAAATGATGAGATAAGGGCATCCTGTTGCCTCTTAATTCAACTAACCGGTCATCACGGATAAGGTAAATAGGATTATATGCTCCTGCGTAAACCAAATTACTGGTAGCAGGATCATAACTGATCAGCGACCCGTTCATTCCAACATTCACCTCTGAAATCAAACCCTTTTGTCCTAATGAATCAACTACTTTACTCCTCATACGGTTAAATATCAGAGCCGGGTCTTCAATACCATCTCTGATAACAATCTCTTTTAACAGGGTCACTCCGAGTATACTCATAAACGCCCCGGCTATTCCGTGTCCGGTACAGTCAAATACCCCGATTAAAATCCTGCCATTGATCTTTACGCACGAATAAAAGTCACCACTAACGATATCTTTAGGTAATGTAATACAGAAGCTCCCGGGGAAAAAATCGGAAATATTTTCGGATGCTTTCATAAGAGCAGCCTGTATTGTGCATGCGTAATCAATGCTTGATTTAATTTGGTTATTCTTATATTCTATAATTTCAAGATCTTTTGTTTTCTCACCGACAAGATCTTCCAGCCGTTCATTCAGAAGTCTTAATTCATCACGGGTCTGGATAAGTTCATTATTCTGATGTATAGCCCCTTCATAAATACTTAGCAGAAGCTTCACAGCTCTTTGCTGACCTGTCCTGATAAGCCTTTTCTTCCCGTTGTAATTAATTTCTATCCCTACATTATCTTTTTTGAAATCCGGATTCACCTTTTCGTTAATCAACTTTTCAATATTAGAAATAAGGTAATCTTTGTTGTACGGTTTGGTAATAAAACCATCTGCCCCGCAGGATAAGCCTTCAATAACCTCTTCAGGATCGGAAAGTGAGGTTAATAAAATCACGGGGGTGTTTTCAGTACGTTCATCAGATTTTATTTTATTACAGAGTTCAAAACCATTCATCTCAGGCATTACAATATCTGAAATAACGAGGAAGGGTGTATTTTTTGAGAGCCATTCAAGGGCTATTTTCCCATTTTCAGATACCTCCACTTTGTAGTTGATGCTTTCAAGCAAATATCTTATCCTGTCAGCCTGTGTTGCGCTGTCTTCTACAACCAATATATCTGTTGTGTTATCCGAAGATTTATTTTTGATACTCATAATCTATTTTTTCGAACCTGCTTTTGCCACAATTTCAGCGATTTTCTCAGGAGACAATGCCTGATCTGCTGCTCCGATCCTGAGTGCTTCACCTGGCATGCCGAATACAACCGAGCTTTCCGCATTCTGAACCAGAGTATAGGCTCCCATCTCTTTCATAATTTTCAGCTCATCAGCCCCGTCTTTTCCCATTCCGGTAAGTAATATCCCCATGGCATTTGGTCCCAAAGTTTGTGCGACAGAACGAAAAAGATAACTGACAGAGGGTCTTAATCCATTTTCAGGAGGTGAATCACTTAAAATTATTTTCCCTGCCTTGCTAATACCCATCTGAAAACCATCGGGAGCAATATACCCGATGCCTGATGACAATAATTCCCCGTTTTCAGCGATTTTCAGTTTAATCCCGGATGTAGCAGACAGCCATTCACGAAATCCATTTACAAATCCTTTGGCAATATGTTGTACAATAAGAACAGGTACAGGCAAATCTTCAGGTAACCCGGAAAGAATTATCTGCAGAGCCATGGGACCTCCGGTGGATGCTCCGATTGCGATAAGCTGAACCCGCTTTAAATCATTTTCAAAGGTTTGTACTAAAACGATTGGCTTTTTTTGTTCTTTTCTGCTTCTTGGAAAAAGTCTGACAACTTTTACTTCAGACATGAGTTTGACTGTCTGGATCATTTCTTTGCGTGAAGTTGCGAATTGAGGATGTTCGAATCCTGGCGGGCGAGTAACAACAGCAAGGGCCCCCGCATCAATGAGCTTAAATGTATTAGATATATCTTTTTTATTCAGACTTCCTGTCACGATAACTATTGGCGTCGGAAATGTTTCCATTATTGACCGAGTAGCTTCATACCCATCCATCCCCGGCATGTGAATATCCATGGTTATTACATCGGGTTTTTTTAAACTCGCAAGTTCAATAGCCTCATAACCGGAATTGGCAATCCCAACCACCCTGATGTCGGGATCAGAAGAAAGAAGATGTGCCAGGAATTCCTGTACCACTTTTGAGTCGTCAACAATCAGGACTTTGATCATATTGTTTTCTTGTTTTTTGCCCCCTAACCCTAGTATTTTTTGCCCCCCTTCCCCCCTAAAGGGGGGTTAATTCGGGAAAATCCTGAAGGATTTGAGTCATTAATAATTCATTTTAAAAAATTTCATTTTTTTGATTATCAACACATACAAATTTTCCTAAAAGAATGAGTATTAACCCCCCTTTAGGGGGGCAGGGGGGCGCATTCTTCTATATTAACTTCTTTATAATTTCCAGCAGATTACTCTGATCAAAACTGCTTTTTATTATGTAGGCATCAGCACCTACTTCAATACCTCGTTCCCTGTCCTCACGCGATTCAAGTGCAGTAACCAGGACAACCGGGATTTCACTCAGTTTCTTATCATTTTTTATCTTTAGTGTAAGTTCAAAACCGTTCATCTTCGGCATATCCACATCCGAAACGATAATATCGAAATCATCAGAACGCGCTTTTGTAAATGCATCGGCGCCGTCAACTGCAGTGGTTACCTGGTAACCTGCCATTTCAAGTATATTCTTTATTAATGTCCGGGAGGTTATCGAATCCTCTGCAACAAGAATTCTCCCCGTTTTCGGAACAAAAAGATCACCTTCACCTGTCTCGTTTTTCCTCCCTTTTGTCTTCACTGCGGATTTCATAAGATCGTTGATATTAAGCACCGGCACCACATTCCCTGATCCAAGGATAGTTGCTCCCGAGATATTTCTTACCCTTTTAAGTAATTTTCCCAATCCTTTTACAAGTACCTGCTGTTCACCAACGATGTCATCAATCTTAAAGGCGATATGTTGTTCTGCTGAAGAGAGAACTATCAGTCTGGTTTTCTCTGATTTCTCAAAATCTATGTTTTTCCTGTCTGAACCTGAATGTTTATGTTCCGGTAAACCCAATACTTCTCCTATATCGACCACCGGAATGATCCTGGAGTCAATCAGGATAGTTTCATGGTTCTCCACGGTCTTAATATCTGCCTCTTCCACTCCTAACACCCGTTCAACATTTACAGTCGGAAGGATAAATAAGAATTCATTTACTCTTACCATGATACCCCTGAAGGCAGCAAGTGCCATGGGCAGACGAATGCGAAATGTTGTTCCTTTGACGGCTTCTGTTTCCACGGATATAACCCCGTTCAGTTTTGCAATTTTTTCATGAGCGATAGACAATCCCAGACCTCGTCCTGAAATATCTGTAATAATTGAACTGGTGGAAACTCCTGACTGATATATAAGATTCAATATCTCGTCATCTTCAAGCTTACCGGCAGCTTCTTTGTCCAGGATTCCTGATTTAATAGCTGCCCGCAGTAAATTATCTTTATCAATGCCTTTCCCGTCGTCGGAAAGAATTACTTCAAACTGACCATTTTCTTTGGCAGCGAAAGCAAGGGTTATTTTTCCATGGGAGGATTTATTCTGCAGAAGGCGCTCCCGGGGATTGCCGATTCCATGATCGATACTATTTCGTATAAGATGTATAAGCGGGTCCTTAAGCTCCTCGAGGATACGCCTGTCAATTTCCAGTTCTGTTCCTGTCATACTAAAATCGACCACTTTATTTTGCTCATGTGATATATCTCTCACCATTCCGGGGAAAACCTCAGCCATGGAGCTAACGGGGAGCATCAGCACCTGTTTCATCGCCTCAAGATGAAGATTGACCAGATGGTCATGACTGTGCTGGTCGCGTTCCAGTAATCGAATAATTTCAACCATCCGACTCTCAGTTTTATTCAGGCGTATTTCACTGGCATCACACCACTCCTGCCATGTTGATAGTGTGGCAGAAGCTCTCCTTTCTTTCCATTTTTGGGCCTCGGTTTTCCATTCGTTCAGCTCAGCAGATAGTTCCCTGAGTTCAAGTAACCTCTGGTCGATAGCTATTTTTGACTGGATCATTTCCTCTGCCTGCAAAAGAAGCGGGTCGAGCTTGGAAATCCGGATCCGAACTGATTCAGTTGATACCGGAACTATACCACCCGGAATATCAGTTTCAGGTAAATGAACTTTCTCATGTGAAGCAGCCTTAATATCTGACATAAGCATAGTTTCATTCTTTTCACCTGGTTGTCCGGCTGCCATCTCTTTTAACTGCTGAATCAATCCTCTCATGATCTGATGATCGGCACCAGATTGATCCTTGCCGGTTGAATTTATGAGTTTGGTAAGATGATCCACCGCCTTATAAAAAAGGTTGATCGAAAAGGGAGACAAAGTAATCTTCCCTGACTTAAGCGCAGAAAAAATGCTCTCAAGGGGCTGGCAAAGCGATTCTATTTCCTTTTGATCGACGGACCGGGCTGCTCCTTTGAGACTGTGAACCTCACGAAACATGGTTTCTATGATCTCCTTAACTTTTTCCTCTGACTGGTTCTTCTCTAATTCTATCAGTCCGGCAGAGAATGCATGAATATGCTCTTCGGCTTCAACCCGGAATGTTTCCCGGATTCGTTTCAGAAAGTCCTCCTCTTTTTTATCCATGATGTTATATTTTTTGCTACCCAACCTCTTAATTTTTATTCTCCAATTGTTTTGCCACTGCCCGTTTTTTGCCCCCCTGCCCCCCTAAAGGGGGGTTAATTCGGATATATTTCCTAAGGGGGGGGCCTATTGGCATCACACCTTAAACCTATCTACCAACTCTTTGAGTTTCATTCCAAGCTCAGTGAGGTTTTTTGCCGCTTTCTCCGACTGTACCATACTCACGGCAGTTTCTGTTCCTGCCTGGTTAATGTTCTGCATAGCCACGCCTATCTGATCCATACCGACCACCTGTTGCTGGCTCGATGCAACGATTTGTGTTGCAGCCTGTACCGCTTCATTGCTGCTTTGAGAAAGAACCCTGATAGCTTCGCCGGCCGCCAGTGATTGCTTGACTCCAGCCTCAACAGCTTTACTGCCTTGCTCAGTTGCCATTACCGCTGCACTGGTTGCTTTTTGTACGTCATTAAGTATGTTTCTGACCTGTAATGTGGACTGCTTGGATTGACCAGCCAGGTTTTTGATCTCCTGTGCTACAACGGCAAAACCCTTACCCTGTTCACCGGCTTTTGCAGCTTCGATGGCTGCATTGACTGCCAGTAAGTTGGATTGGTCAGCAATATCGGTAACTGAGGCAATAATACCGCCTATTGACTGGCTCTGTTCACTCAGACGGACTACTGTCTGGGCAATTGTATCCATCTGTTCGCGGATATGATTCATCCCGGTTACAGTATCTTCAACCGCTTTTTGACCATTCTGTGATACCTTTGATACCAGCTGTGCACTATCTGCAACATTTTTTGCTTTCTGAGCAGTTTGTTTTGCAGCCTGTTGCACCTCCTCTACTGTAGTAGTGGTTTCTGTTATTGCAGTAGCAGTTTCAGCAGTACCTGAAGCTACCTGGGTAGTGACAGCCAGTATCTCGCTTGCCGAGGAGCCGAGCATGCTGACTCCCTCATTAATATCTTTGACAGATCCACTTAAATTCTTTATCATTTTGCTGAACGCTTTTAACAGCAAGCCTAACTCATCGCCTCGTTTCTCAGCTGCAGAAAGATCGATAGTCAGATCTCCGGAAGCAATCCTATCGGCTGCTTGTACACTTATTTTTAAAGGCCTGGTGATGCTTTGGGTCAAAAGGATGGATATAATTATTGCCATGGATATGGCGACTATACCAAGTATAAACATGAATAAACGAGCAGCATCCTGTGCTTTTACTGCCTCTGTATATCGTACCTGACTGCGATCTTCATTATGAGTTATGAGTTCATCAATATCATTTATCCAGACAGCCACTGCCTTGCTTACCTTCTGGTTCATCAATAATATTGCCTCCTCATGTTTGCCTTCCATTGACAGATCAATCACTTTATTGTTTAACTCTCTTGAAGCATCCTGAGATACCTTGATTTTAGCAATGAGAGAAAATGACATAATATCATCGTTTGTGATTAATCCTTCTAACTTTTTAAAACCTGCATCGTACAAATTTCTGATAGAATCAATCCTGTTTTTTAATTCCAATGTTTTTTCGCTACCTTTTATTAACAAAATATCGCGCAGATCAATAGATACTTCTCTGGTATGATCAATCATATTATTAGCCAGTTCAAGACGAACATTATTAGTATTTACTATACGGTTTAACATAGCTTCAGTGACTTTAATCTGGTTTAAGCTTACCAGGATTATGGCAAGCATAAAAACAAGAATGACGATGAAGCTCAGTGCCAGACGCAAACCAATTTTCATATTTTTAAACATAGTGTGTTCCTCCTGCAATTAAATTCTGTCGTGTTTTTTATTTTCAGATTTCATTTTTTTATTTCCATCTTTTGTGCTTCACACCTTAAACCTATCTACCAACTCTTTGAGTTTCATTCCAAGCTCAGTGAGGTTTTTTGCCGCTTTCTCCGACTGTACCATACTCACGGCAGTTTCTGTTCCTGCCTGGTTAATGTTCTGCATAGCCACGCCTATCTGATCCATACCGACCACCTGTTGCTGGCTCGATGCAACGATTTGTGTTGCAGCCTGTACCGCTTCATTGCTGCTTTGAGAAAGGACCCTGATAGCTTCGCCGGCCGCCAGTGACTGCTTGACTCCAGCCTCAACAGCTTTACTGCCTTGCTCAGTTGCCATTACCGCTGCACTGGTTGCTTTTTGTACGTCATTAAGTATGTTTCTGACCTGTAATGTGGACTGCTTGGACTGACCAGCCAGGTTTTTGATCTCCTGTGCTACAACGGCAAAACCCTTACCCTGTTCACCGGCTTTTGCAGCTTCGATGGCTGCATTGACTGCCAGTAAGTTGGATTGGTCAGCAATATCGGTAACTGAGGCAATAATACCGCCTATTGACTGGCTCTGTTCACTCAGACGGACTACTGTCTGGGCAATTGTATCCATCTGTTCGCGGATATGATTCATCCCGGTTACAGTATCTTCAACCGCTTTTTGACCATTCTGTGATACCTTTGATACCAGCTGTGCACTATCTGCAACATTTTTTGCTTTCTGAGCAGTTTGTTTTGCAGCCTGTTGCACCTCCTCTACTGTAGTAGTGGTTTCTGTTATTGCAGTAGCAGTTTCAGCAGTGCCTGAAGCTACCTGGGTAGTGGCTGCCAGTATCTCACTTGACGATGAGCCTAGCAGGTTGACTCCTTCCATAATATCTTTCATGATACGACGCAGATTATTTAACATCTGCAAAAAAGCATTGCCCAGAATATCTTTCTCAGACTGTGGAACAATAGACCCGGTAATATCTCCTGAAGCAATCTTTTGAGCAGCATCTGCCATTCTTTTTAGCGCTTCTATCATATTACCAAAATTTTGTAAAAGCATGCCGATCTCATCTTTTCTATTTACTGCAGGCAGCTCAACATCCAAATCTCCCTCCCCAATGCGTGCAGCTATTTTTGTAATCTCATTGAGTGGTCCGGAGATGTTACGAACAATATAGTACCCAATAATTATTATCAATATTATACAAAAAAAGGATCCATAAATAATTACAGATTTGCTTGTCCGGATATCACTATTCATTGTAAGTATCCGACTATTACGCAAATCATTTTCATCTTTTCCCATTTCTGCAATTACACTTCGGATATTATCCATATTTTTTTTACCTTTATTTGTAATGACAATCTGGAAAGCGGCATCAAATCCTTTTACTCTGCGTATTTCAATTGTCTGGTTAAGTTCTGTAAATTTGTCCGAAACCAAAGACTTAAGAGTACCAATACGCTGTTGTTGGTTCGCATTGTCTTTAGTCAATTCCAATAAATCGTTAATTTTTAGGGTCACATTCCTAACTGCCAGATTATAAGGTTCTAGATATTGTTCGTCTCCTGTAATAATGTATCCACGTTGCCCGGTCTCAGCTCCCTCTAATAATGAGAGTATCTGTTCCTGATTTTGAAGTACCCCATAAGTCTGCATATTCCGACCTATAGATGTTTTAAGTTTATTTGACATCAGCAATGAGATAATGCCCAGAATGATGAACATTGCAATTGCAAATGCTATTAATCCGCTGATTTTATTTCCAATTGTCCATTTCATATTCTTTTCTCCTATAATAATTTAGTTTTAACGTTATTATTTTGGTTCCTGATTAACGATTATATTTTCATCATTTAATATATTTTCTGCTTCAAGCACAACAATATGCTCTTTTGTAACACCTTTCAGATATTCTTCCCCGATACCCGAAACAGTGAAAGGTACAACCTGAATATCTTCCACTTCAATAGTCTGTGTGCCAAGCACTGTATCGGCCAGGATCCCAAATTCCATCTGATCATTGCACAGAATAATAACTTTGTTCAGTTCACCTAAGCCTTTTTCCGGTAGGTTGAAGAATTTTTTAAGATCAATAACAGGAAGTATCTGCCCGCGCACATTTATGATACCAAAAATAAATGGAGGCACCCCTGGCAGAGGAGTGAAATCCTTTAATGGATATACTTCCCTTACAAAAGAAGATTCAATACCATAAGTTTCGGCAGCGAGAGTGAATGTTATTGTCTCACAAACAGCAGAAGCCACTTTCTTTTGTTCAGGCTCCTTCGACAGGGCAATAGCCCGGTTTTTAAGTATGGTCTGAAATTCCTTTTTCATTTCGTCATCAGTGTTTTCATATTGGAGAAAATACTTTCCTTAAGATATTCAAGCGATAATCCATCAGATTCGGGAACATTGTGATCTGTTTCGCACTGGTTTAACAATCCGAGTACATTATTGAAATATTTCTTCGCATTTCTGCTATTGCCTTGCCTTAGGAACAGGTTTCCCAGAATGAAATGTCCCATTATATAGTCGGGGTTAATGTAAATTGACTGTTTAAGTGATGCAATGGCTTCAGAAACGTTGCCAAGTTCCTGCAAAATGGAAGCTCGCAGAAAATATAATCCATGCGCGAGTCTATTCATTGCTATTGTCTCATTGCAAATGGATAGTGCCTTGTCAATATCTCCCTGGTCAGCCAATAATCTTATCTCAGATATCCTGGCATTAAGAGATTCTTCCGGTGTCTCAATATGAGCCTTGTGAACCCCGTTAATTATTGCCTCAGCTGGTACTAATGGAAAGATCGAAGGGGTTACGGGCTGAGCGGGCAACTGTTCGACAAAGTGATAAGGCTGAAAATCTGTATGCGGTACCCACCTGGTGTTGTTAACATGGTCAAAGAAAGTTCTATATGACAAATCCTGTTGCACTTCAGGTATCGGATCCATATATTGCATTTGGTCATTTTTTGTCTTTCGGTATAAAACAGCCCCATGAAAATTTACGAAAGTAAATTGAGGAAATATATGCGAAGAGAGTTCACATGATGAAACTACGAACCATCCATCATTGCAAAGCTCCTCAAAAAAGGAGTTGGCAATTTTGTTAATCCAGCGTGGGGTAAAGTACATAAGTACATTACGGCAGAATATTATATCAATGCTGCTTTTAGTGTTCATGGAAGATGATTCAACAAGACTCATACACGAAAATGTCACCATCTTTTTTATCTCCTGACTAACTTCGTAATGTCCTTCTCCCTTATTCAGAAAATAACCGCTCTTAAGCCATGAAGGAGAGTTTCGGAATGACCAGGAACTATAAACTCCCAATCTTGCTTTTTTGAGCGCCTTTGGATTAATATCGGTAGCCAGAATTGAAATATTCCATTTTTCAATATCAGGAATCGTTTTTTTCAATGCAATCGCGATGGAGTAAGGTTCCTCGCCTGTAGAGCACCCGGCACTCCATATCCTGATCTTTTGTTCCTTGTTCTGTTTCAACTTTAAAAGCTCGGGAAGAACAAAATCTGTCAATGCTGCAAAGACTTGTGGTTCGCGCCAGAAGTAAGACTCCGAACAGGTCAGATGTGAAGCAAGAATATCAGTCTGATCCTTGTTTAGTTCAGCTGAAAGAAACCATATGACAAATTCTTCCATGTTGTCAAAACCAAATTCTCGGGCTGCACGTGAAAGATTTTCATTCAGGATTGGCCACCTCTCTTTGGGAAAATACAATCCCATGTGGTTTGCTATAACCTCACAAATTGCTATGAGTTGTATCTCTGTAAGATTTGTTTTCATGCTTTTCTTTTGATCAGGGCTTCTTCAAGCAATTGTTCTTCATCTATACTAAGAAACTGATCCAGATTATAAATGAGCGCCATGCCATCTTCCATTTTTGCCACCCCTTTCAGGTGCTTTGCAAATGGTAAAGTGTCAATGGCGCTTGCTATTTGCCCGGGTAAGAGCTCTCTGATGCCGGGAACTGAATCAACGAGCAGAGCAATCTGTCTTTTCCCTGTATCCGTAATAATTAACCGATCATCAGGGTCAATTTCATGTTCTGCCAGCTTAAGACGTTTACGTATATCCGCAACAGGAATAATCTGGCCTCTGACATTTATGATTCCGGTAATTATTTCAGGAGCTTTTGGAAGAGACCTTATTGCTACGGCATGAATAACTTTTAACACATTAGCAAGAGGAAGGGCAAAGTTTAGTTCATCGAGAGTGAAAACCAGAATCTTGTCCAAAGCTGCAATTAGTGAATCATTCATATTTTGTTTTTAATTTTTTGCTATAGATGAAATAACCTCCAGAAGCAGGTTAATATCCATATTTTTATCAAAGAAATAATTTGCGCCTTCTGCAATACATCTTTCTCTGTATTGTTTATACGGGAAATTGGTAAGCATGCATATTACAACGTCATTCCCTTTGCTCCTTATATTTCGAAGCACTTCCATACCATTTAACCCCGGCATCCTGATATCCAGAAATACCACATCCGGTGAATTATCTTTGATAAGCTGGATAGCTTCTACGCCATCAGATGCTTCACCGATTATTTCAATGTTATTCAGGTTTTTGAACAGATCTTTGATTCTTTCTCTGAATAATGATGAATCATCTGCTATAAGTATTCGCATTTTTGAGTTAATTAGACCAAAGTCGGGACCATTCTGGAAAATGCAGGTTGTGTTGTATTTTACCATAAGCTCAGGACAGATATTTATTTGTAAGGTTTAACAATTCTTCCTTTTTGAATGGTTTCGCCAGATAGTCGGAACAACCAGCCTCAAGACACATATCTCTGTTGTTGCTGAATGCATATGCAGTAGTTGCTATTACAGGAAGATCCCTTCTTAATGATTTGATAATACGGGTGGCAGTGAGTCCATCCATTTCGGGCATTTTTATGTCCATTAATACAAGGGATATGGCAGGCTCGTTTTTACAAAGTTCAATAGCTTCCAGTCCGTTGACAGCCAGCAGAATTTTGAGCCCTGTTGATTTTAACATTGATTTAATGACAAGAGAGTTCGCAGCTTCATCTTCAGCAACCAGAATAGTTTTACCACTTAAGTCCAGGGTAAGTACTTTCTGAAATTTTGACTCAATCTGAACTGTATCAGATTTGGCTCCAGGAATAAATGGAATACTTAGAGTGAAAGTACTGCCAGTCTCAGGAGATGAATCTATTTCAATTGAACCTCCCATTATTTCAGCGAGAGATTTTGTGATAGATAATCCTAATCCATTTCCTCCATATGTTCTTGCCTCCGACATTTCAACCTGCCGGAACCTGTCAAAAATTATTTTGTGGAATGCAGGGTCAACGCCAATACCTGTATCCCGTATTTTAAAGAGCAGATTATCTTTATTTCCGGATAAGACAATTTCTACTCCCCCGGTTTTAGTAAATTTTATTGCGTTATCAATTAAGTTATTCAACGCACGACGAAGCTTATCGGGGTCGCTGAGGATTGTGGTTATATTTTCAGGTAGATAATTTCTAAGTGATATAGATAATTTTCTTCCTGCTGCAATGGGCTGAAAAAGCGATAAGATACTTTCAGTGAATTCTATTATATTAATACTCTCAACATTTAGTTTATCCTGCCCTGCCTCAATTTTGGATATGTCAAGTATATTTGACACAGTATGAAGCAATTCCTGGGAACACCTGTCGACGATATTAATAAATTCATCCTTCTCTGCATCTGTCAGGCTCTTATCCTTTAATAAACCGGTGAAACCAAGAATTCCGTTCAGAGGTGTACGGATCTCATGCGACATATTCGAAAGAAAAGCAGATTTCAACTTGTCACTTTCTTCAGCCTTCTCTTTACTGACTTTCAACTCGGCTGTTCTTTCGAAAACCTTTTCCTCCAGACTATCATTAAGGTTTTTTAACTCCTCCTGCACCTTGAGCAATTGTCTGTTTTGTATTACCGCAGCCTCGTAAGTAGAAAGAAGCAACGTTAGCATTTGCATCTGGTTTGCTGTAATTAGCCGTTTTTTACCGGCAAAATATATTTCAACCATTATCCGGATATTCTCATTAGTATTCAGTCTGGGCTGAAGCAATATCTGATGGATCTGGGCAAGAAGATACTCTTCCTGATATGGTTTCGTAAAAAAATTATCGGCACCACATGTCAATCCGTTTAATACATCCTCCGGATCAGTAAGTGAAGTAAGCAGAATGACAGGAATATGCTTTAGTTTCTCATTCTCTTTTATCCTGATACAAAGTTGATAACCATCCATCTCAGGCATAATAATATCGCTGATTACCAGATCAGGAATAAACTTTTCAAGAATGGTTAATGCATGTTTTCCGTTTACAGCATGTGTAACATTGAAATCGCAATTCTCCAGAAGAGCTCTCAATTGCTCAGCCTGTGTGAGACTATCCTCAACAATAAGAATTTCAGGTTTCGTATTGATCTTAACATCTAATTTCTTCATATTCAAATTTCACATCAGATTTAGCAGAACTGAAAGATAATCATTTTAAATCATTAATAATGTAGGTGTTAAGATAGCTGTTCGTAGGGTAAAACTGATTTATTGTAGGGGATAGACTACAAACAAAGGCGGAAAGGTGTACCCTTCGACGAGCTCTCCGGCTGTCGGCGGATCGGTTCTTTTGGCCTTACATACTCACCTCCTTCCCCTCTCTACTAACGTAAAGAGGGGAGATCTCCTTACGCAAAATTAGAGTATAATGAGAAGGTAAATTGAGTATTTTTACTAAAACATTACTCAGTGGGCAGAACAAAAAAACTCTATTACGTGCACGCCCCTCTTTACAGGGCCGAGCGTTAAGAAATAGCCCAGCGGGCTATTGTAGCGAGGAGCCAGACTGCAGCGATGGCAGAGGGGAAGGGGGTGAGTTCATCCCATTACTCCCTTAGTCTATCAGATTATTCTTGTAAGCGTAAAGGGCGAGTTCTGTATTGGTTTTTATTCCCATTTTCTTAAGGAGTCGGGTACGATAAGTACTCACAGTTTTTTCACTTATGAATAGTTTCTTTCCGATTTCAATTAAACTATTTCCTTTGGCCAGAAAGCACAATATCTGAAATTCCCTGTCAGATAGCCGTTTATGCAATGGTATTTCAGTTTGGAGATCATTTTCAGAAATCAGCATTCCAATGACATCTGATGATATGTATTTATCCCCGGTAGAAATTTTTTTTATAGCTAGCGCCAGTTCATCCGAAGAACTATCTTTTGACAAGTACCCTGATGCACCGAGTCTTAAAGCTTTGACAGCGTATTGTGACTGATTGTAAATGCTAAGAATGAGTATATTGATTTTTATATTAAGCGATTTCAACTTTTCAAGAATTTCCAAACCGCTTAACACCGGCATGGAAATATCGAGGATCACCAGATCGAAATTGTCCGATCTGATCTTTTCAAATGCCTCTGACCCATCTTTTGCTTCTTCGATCAAATCAGCATAGTTATATTTCTTTAGGATATTGATCAGGCCCTCCCGAACAACAGAATGGTCATCAGCTACCAGTATTTTCATTCTTGTAAGTTTTTTGTAGTTGGCATATAAATCCTGATAATTGTTCCGCCCTTCTTTGGTGATAATATTTCAAACCTTCCTTTTGCCTGCTTTAATCTTTCAGACATCCCAAGTAATCCTAAAGATTTTAAGGAATTAATCTTTTCTCCCGGAATACCTATCCCGTCATCCATTATAGACAGTACAATAAAATTTTTGTTCTGAAAAAGCTTTACCCAAACATTAATGGCATCTGCGTGCCTGACAATGTTTGTGAGCGATTCCTGCAAAACTCTGTACATTGTCAGGTCATTTTTAATATCATCGGTTTTTACATCTTCAAGAGCAACTGATATATTCAAACCGGATCTATTACCGAACTCTTCGCAATACCATTCCAACGCCGAGGACAAACCAAGGTCATCTAATATAGGTGGTCTTAATTCTGAAGATATTCGTTGAACATCTGTACTTGTGGTTGTCACCCTTTCAATAACTTCATTTATTTTTGTTCTGACTTCATCAAAACCTGATGGAAAATCCCTCAACAGCATATTCAAATCCATCTTAATTGCAGTTAAGGACTGACCAAGCTGGTCGTGGAGATCTCTTGAAATCTTGGTCCGTTCGTCTTCACGGATCTCATCAAGACGCCGATTAAGCTTTTCAAGGAGTTCCTTAGATCTTTTAAGATCTGATTGCAGTCTTTTCTGATCAGTAATATCGCGGGCAGCAGCAAACACTCCCTGGATTTCACCGGTTTTGTTCTTAAATAAGGTCGCATTATATAACACGTCTGTCTTCAGACCTCCCGAATGTTTTATCGTAAGAGGGTAATCCTTAACAATTCCCTTTGAGAATACTGTTTGATATACTTTTCTTGCTCTTTCAGGTCTTAAAAAGTAATCCGCGAAGTCGCTTCCTATAAGCTTCTCTCTCTTTATCCCTGTTATCTCTTCTGTAGCAAAGTTTACGTCTGTTATCTTTCCATCAATATTAATTGTTATGAGAGGGTCAAGACTTGCTTCAATCAGGCTGCGTGTATATAGTGAGGCAGCATTCATTTTCTTTCTCCAGTTTCTTCCGATCCGTTATATCTATGTGCTCTGCCTGTAAATAGAGCAATTTCCCGCAATTATCCTTTACCTGTCTTGCACTTACCAGAGCCCAGAATTTTTCTCCGTTTCTACTGTTCAATTCAAATTCGGTAGGGGGCATAGAACCAGATTTCTCCAGAATTTCAATTACGCTTTTTCTGTCATCAGGGTTGGAATATAGTTTTTCACTTGAAGACAGTTCCTTCAACATTGTGGCTTCATCGGGATAACCATACATTTTAGCATAGGCTTGATTTATCCTGATAATATTTTGACCGGGCTTTGATTGTGAAATACCCATTACTGAATTTTCGAAAAGGCTACGGTATTCTGCTTCTGATGTTTTAATTTTTTCTTCAACAATTTTCCTGTCGGTAATATTATCTGCGATTACCTGTATTCCATCAACAGTTCCATTCTGATCAATAATACGGGTAAGGGTCGACATATACCATCCGGGTTTGTCATCAAGATTCAAATTATCCTCAAACTTTAATGGTTTTTCTGATGCTGACGCAAGTTTAAATCTGTCGATATAAATCTGCCCGGCTTCATTCCCAAAGACTTCAGTTACGTTCTTTCCAATATAATCCTCAGCCTTTCCGCCAAGATTAATAATCGCCTGCTGATTAAACATCAGAATTTTACCATCTAAGCTATAATAACCGATCCCTAATCCCGAGGTTTCCATAAGAAGCCGGTATTGTTGCTCGTTGCTTTGCACAGCTTCCTCGGTCTTCTTGCGACGTAGTGATACGGCTGCCAGAGAAATGAAGTTCTCCAATATTTCTCTTGGCGGATCTGACTGACCTTTGCTCATTGCGAGCAGCGATGTGCCATATAGTCTACCTTCAATTATATATGCAAGTCCGATGAACCGGTCAGCTTTAAGTAAACTTTGTACAGCCGCTCCCACAGGATGCTGGATAGCCCCAAAAGTTGCCTCAGTTAAGGTTTTTCGAATTCCGATTATTTCTGAGGTCATCATACTGTACAACTCCTCGCTTACTTCAGATTGGAGTGTATACACATCCTGACCAAGCAGACTGACTGCTTTCTTTAACATCCGGGAATCAATTTCAATATGTTTAACAGTTATTGTCCGGGTTGTTTGGTTATATTCCGAGAATACAGCTACACCAGCGCCTGTAATTTCTTTAAGCTGTATAACTATGAACGCTTCAAGGTTATCTTTCAGTGTTAACTTTGATAATCCTATAGAAAAATTATTGAGTTTTAACAGGGCATCTTTTTGCCGGGAAAGTGTATCTTCTGTCTGTTTAAATCCGGAGATATCTTTTGAGTAGGATGTTTTTAATGAATCATACTTAAGCTGCAATTTTTGCAGCTCTTTAATAAGTTCATGTTTGGTTTTATCGTGGATTTTCATCAATAAAACTATTTTTTAATAGTATGATGGAACTCGTATAGCAATAGTGGCAGACTTTAGCAATTTAAACCTTTTTTTGCATTTTACTCCACAAAAATCTAAATTTACCTATAGAAAACTTGAAGGAACAAATAAAAAACTACCATGAAAAAAGTTAATCTTATTCTTATTGTAATTAGCACATTCTTATTCATTAACGCAGCAAATGCTCAGGATTGGCCCCAATGGCGTGGTATAAACCGTGACAGTAAAGTTTCAGGCTTTAAAGCCCCGGCCAGCTGGCCGGCTGAACTGAAGCAGGAATGGAAAGTATCAGTCGGAACTGACGATGCAACTCCGGTGCTTGTGGGTGGAAAGATCTATCTGAATACGAGACAAGGAGATCAGGAAGAAATACTCTGTCTTGATGCAGTAACGGGAAAAGAGTTGTGGAAAAACAGTTATGCTTCTATGGCTGTCACAGGGCCATCTGCATCGCAACATCCTGGTCCAAGAGGCACTCCGGCAGTTTCAAACGGTAAAATAGTTACATTCGGTGCCGCAGGTATTCTATCATGTCTCGATGCATCGACCGGAAAACTGATCTGGAGAAAAGATAATCCAACAAATGCTTTTCCGGCTTTCTTTACAGGAGCATCTCCTCTAATCGCCGACGGAATGTGTATTATACATACCGGGAAAAAGGATGATGGTCAGGTTTTGGCTTATGACCTGAATACGGGAAATGAAAAATGGAAATGGTCGGGTGAGGGTCCTTCCTATTCGTCACCTTCAGTGATGACCATTGATGGAAAGAAAGTTGTGATTGTAATCACAGAAAAAAATATTATGGCTCTTGGATTGACAGATGGCAAACTGCTCTGGCAAATAGCCACTCCGGTTCAACAAAGGTATTATAACTGTGTGAGTCCATATATTGACGGACAGACAATTTATCTGACAGGTCAGGGTACAGGTACCAAGGCAATTAAAGTTGAGAAATCAGGAAATGATTACATAACAAAAGAGCTGTGGAGTAACGCCGAAGTTGGTGCGAAATGGAATACCCCTATCCTGAAAGATGGTTTCCTGTATGGTTTTACTGATCAGAAAAGAATCTATTGTCTTAATGCAGCTACCGGGCAAACAGCGTGGATTGACAATGCGGTTAACAGCGATTTTTCAACTATTGTCGACTGCGGTTCTGTCATTATAGCTCTGACCAGTACAGGTAATCTGTTAGTTCTGAAACCCGATAGCAAAGCGTGTACAGAGGTTGTAAAATACAAAGTCTCAGATACTTCAATTTATGGATATCCGGTAATCTCAGGAAACAGTATATATATTAAGGATGCGGAAAACCTGATGATGTTTAAACTGTAGAAACCGATGGTGGCCTCTCCCCAAACCTACAATTGGGATAGGGACTTTCTCTACTTAGATGCCTCTCCCCAAACCCCTCACCCAGGGGGGCTCTTTATTATTAGATTCAGTATCAACTCGTGGAGATTCCTCGCTGACGCTAGGGATCTCCTTATCTTTTTAACAATATTAGTAAAGGATTTTTTCACTCATATATATTGATGAGCTAGCCTCCCCCGCTCTCCTGGGAGCGGGTGACGGGAGGGGGTGAGGTCTACCAGACCTTCTCCATCAGGAGTACATTTCTCAACTCGTTAGACTTTATATCTTCCCTAATTCCACCGTTTTCAACAACCGAAATATATCCTGATTCTTCCGAAATAACAATTATCAATGCATCGGATTGTTCTGACATTCCAATAGCTGCACGGTGACGCATTCCATAATGCGCCGGCAAATTAACCTGGTCAGTTGTAGGAAGCGGACATCTTGCTGCAAGAATTAACCCTCCCTCAATCAGGACAGCGCCGTCATGCAATGGCGTATTCTTGAAAAAGATGGTTTCAAGCAATTCAGCACTGATCCGCGCTTTAAGTATTTCTCCTCCTTCAGAGAAAAGAGCAAAGCTGCTTTTCCGGCCGATAACGATCAAAGCACCTGTTCTGTTTGCGGAAAGTCGCTCACATGCTTTCACTATTTCTTCAGCCTCTCTTGGACTGGAAGGTTGATTTGACACAAAAGAGAATAACCAGTTCAGCGATAACCGGCTGTTTATTATATATCTGTTCCCGAATACAAGAAGAAATCTTCTGACTTCCTGCTGAAATACTATGATAAGAGCGATCACTCCAACACCTATTACCTGTCCGAGCAATCCACTTATCATCTCCATATTCAAAGCCTTTACAATAAGCCAGAACAGATAGATGAAAAATATCCCAAGAACAATACTAAGTGCGGCGGTCCCTCTGATGAGCCTGTATAGCTGAAACAATACTGTTGCAACAAGGACTATATCAATAATATCAAGTATGGTTATGTGAAAAGGCATAATTTGGTTACTGTTTACTGGTTACTAGTTACTGGTTTCATTTACGTCCCTTTGATGGCGCGGATTTGCAATCCGTGCCTTGTCAATTGGCTCCGATTACAACCGAGCAGAGCAGAATGTTTTGGCTACAGATATTTAACCATCTACTGCGAGCTCGGCGAAGCCAAATCGGCGCCATCGGGTTTCTACTTTCTACTTTCTACTTTTTACTTTTTACTTTCTACTTTACGAACATTGCCAGCGCAGCTAAGCAATCCCCTTTAGTTTCTTAATAAGTTTAACTGTCTGCACCGCTTCTTTAACATCATGAACCCTGAGAATATCTGCCCCGTTCATCAGAGCCACGGCATTTAGTGCAGTTGTTCCGTTTAGGGCATCATCAGCTGTAATCTCAAGTGTTTTCCAAATCATCCCTTTACGTGATATCCCGACAAGTAAAGGTAATCCGGTTATTGAGAATTCACTCAGTCTCCTCAAAAGTTCAAAATTCTGATCTGTTGTTTTCCCGAATCCTATTCCGGGATCAATAATAATATCTTTTATCCCGGCTGACTTCAAATTAAAAATCTTTTCCCCGAACCATCTCAGAATATCAGCAATAAGATCATCATATACCGGATTAAGCTGCATTGTTCCGGGAGTTCCCTTCATATGCATAAGGATATATGGCACATTCAGTTTTTCAATCGTCTTGAACATTCCGGGGTCGCCTTCTCCACCCGAAATATCATTTATCATTGTGGCACCGCAGTCCAAAACGGCTTTCATAGCTACATTGGCCCTGAAGGTATCTACAGAAATAATTGCATCAGGAAATTCCCTGTTTATGAGCCTTATAGCTCCCAATACCCTTTCGCTCTCCTCTTCAATTGTAATGTCTTTTGCCCCAGGTCTTGAAGAATACCCGCCAACATCAAGTATATCAGCACCTTCCTCAAGCATAATTTCTACTGCTTTAACTATCTCCGTATCTGTATTATATCGGCTTCCTTTGTAAAATGAATCAGGAGTAATATTAAGGATACCCATTACCCTAGGGACCTCAAGATCAAGCAATCTGCCGCCTGTGTTAATATATCTTGGTTTTTCCTGAAACATAATTTTTTAAGAATATACGAAATTAGTGAAAATTGCATTAAACTATATTAATTTCTTTTTATACATGAATACTTACTAAGATACACCAACTTAAGCCTTGGGGATGAATGAAATACTGCATAAAAAAGTTTCTCCTCCCTTTTGAAGCTACCTTGTATACACATCTCCTACAATCCCTTACATACTGCAAATGATGAACTCACCCACTTCCCCATAGCCGTCAACCTAAGGATTAGAATATAGTAAAACAGGGGAAGAGTATAACACATAAAACAGGATGTAAAGTAAAGAATTTAAGCATGATACATTTCCCCTCCTTTTGAAGCTAATCTTTATACACAAGTATGTAATATATTGAATGTTAATAAAATACGACACTTTGTTAATATAATCAATTGATATTCAAATGATTAATAAAGTGTGTTTTGTATCTTAACTACATGACACACAAAGAATATAATGGATTTTACAAGGATTTACTTCCTGATCCAAGATCAAGCCGTAGAGCCGAAAAAATGTTTGTAGATTTGTTAACAAAGGGCACTTCTGTTATAAATAAAAACAGTGAAACACATACAGAAAAAATCGGAGCTTATAGAATGTTAGCAAACGAAAGTTTTAGTTATAAAGAACTAGCCGAAGGATCATATCGCTCCTGTAAGAAGAACGTTCAAAAACAAATTCATCTTCTTGGCATTCACGATACTACAGAATTCAACTTCACTAATCATGAGTTAAGGCTTAGCTCTGTTGATCCGGATATTGGTCCTATCACGAATAAAAACAGCATAGGATTTTTCTTTCATCCGGTACTTATAATTGATCCAGAAAATCAATTGCCTTTAGGCTTATCATCGATCAACATTTGGAGCCGATCCAGGGAGATGGAGAATAGGCATAAAAGAGATTATAAAAATCAGGATTTTAAAGAAAAGGAATCATACAGATGGATAAAAAGTGGTGAGGAAACAAAAAAGCTTATCGATGATGAATCTATAATCATCACATTCATATCGGATAGAGAGTCAGATATGTATCCGGAATTTGTATTAGTGCCTGATGGCAGGACTCATTTGATAATAAGATCCAGTTATGATCGAAAGCTATATGGGGAAAAGCAGAATTTGTTTGAAAAATTAAGTACTTCTAAACTTAGAGCAACATATGAAATCAACATACAATCAGGTTCTAAGAGGGCAAAAAGGACTGCAAAAATGTCTTTAAGGTATGAGAAAGTCAAGATATCTCATCCAGTAAATAGAGACAAGGGAAACATGCCTGATTATGTTGAACTGTGGGCTATTGAAGCCAGGGAGCTCCCTGAAAGTGTTCCTGAGAAAGAAGATCCGATACTATGGCGATTATTAACTACTCATGAGATCAAAGTCGTTACTGATGCACTCACGTATATTGAATGGTACAGCCAGCGCTGGTTAATAGAGGAGTTGTTTCATATAATGAAAACCAAAGGTTTTTGTATTGAATCAGCGCAACTTGAAAATGGAGCTGGTTTAAAAAAATTGTGCGTATTGACCACGCAAGCTGCTCTAACAGTAATGACTTTAAAACTATCACTTCAAAGCCAGCATAAAATAAAGGCTACATTGATCTTTCCTGAAGAATATTTACAATTCTTTGACATATTAATGGGCGACCTTGAAGGGAAAACAGAAAAACTTAAAAATCCATATGAAAGAGGAACTGTAAAATGGACTGCGTGGGCAATTGCCAGACTAGGTGGGTGGAGTGGTTACTCATCGCAAGGTCCACCAGGATATATTACTATCAAGGACGGATTAGATAGGTTTAATAATAAGGTAGAGACATACTTAAGTGTAATGAAATTTTTTAACAAAAAAGATGTGTATAAAGATTAGCTTTTGAAGGAGGGGTGGCCGGACCACTTGTTAGTTTATGATACAAATTCTTATACCGGCCGGGGTGGTTGATTGTTTATTCTAATTCCGGATCTTTTCTTTTGAAGTTTTTTCTTATCTCATTTTTTACAAATTCAGGTTCCTGGAATACAAATCTGTTTTCAAATCTCAGTATTGTGAAACCAAGGCCTTCAAGATATTGATCTCTTTTTTTATCTTTTTCTATATTATTATATTCGCCATGAGGATTTCCATCAAGCTCAATTACAAGTTTTTCTGAAGCACAATAGAAGTCAACTATGTAGTTGCCTATACTATGTTGTCTTCTGAATTTTCTTGCATCAAGTTTTTTTGATTTTAAAATGTTCCATAACTCGGCCTCAGCAGAAGTAGACTTATTCCTAAGTGATGATCTGAAGAACTTAAGACTTTCTCTGTTATAGAGGTTTTGGTTTTTCATACTCTATAAAGGGAAGAAGAAATCTATGAATCAACCACCCCGGTCGGGGAATAAAATACTGTATATATATGATAGTCAATCGTCCCGACCACCCCTCCTTCAAAAGGAGGGGAAATTTTTTATGCCATATTCCACCCATCCCCGAAGCTTAAGTTGACGGCTATACCCCCGACCCCTTCTCCCAGGGGAGATGGGGAGTAACTTAGTGATATACCCGAACTTAAGTCCCTCCCCCCTGGGGGAGGGATTTAGGGAGAGGTATTTGAGAGAGATTCTTATTACATTTGTACTTACTGAAATAATTTACATGAATAAGCTTTTTGTAATTGAGGGAGTTGACGGAGCCGGGAAATCCACACAGATTAAATTGTTAAATGACTTTTTTTCAAAAAAAGGATATAACTGTGAATATCTGCATTTTCCAAGGACAGAAACGCCATATTTCGGAGAGCTTATAGCCAGATTTTTAAGAGGAGAATTCGGGTCATTGAATGAAGTCGATCCATATCTTGTTGCAATGCTATATGCAGGCGACAGAAAAGATGCATCAGATCTGATATAGGATGGTTAAAAGAAGGACAGTATTGTGCTGCTCGACAGGTATACTTATTCCAATATCGCATATCAGTGCGCCAAACTGGAGGACAATCTGACCAGGCTAAGACTTATGAAATGGATACTTGATCTGGAATTCAGTCATTTTGCAATTCCACGACCTGATCTTAATATTTTTCTTGATGTTCCGTTTGATTTTGCTGAAAATAATCTGACAAAAGCAAGAACAGGAAATGACCGTGATTATCTTAACGGAACCAGGGATATTCATGAAGAAAGTATGATGTTCCAGAAGAATGTCAGGGATATTTATGTCAGGGTCTCAAAAACGGATAACAGGCTGGCAGTTATAGATTGCAGTAATCACAAAGGAGACATGCTAGGTCCTTCTGAAATATTTGATCTCATTATTAATGTATTCAAAGAGAGAAAGCTTATTTGAAATGAAGATATTAAGAATTGTAAGCAGAATAATTATAGGAATGGTATTTGTCTTTTCAGGCGTAGTAAAAGCAATTGATCCGCTTGGTACTGCTTATAAATTTCATGACTATTTTCAGGCATTTAATATTGGATTTCTTAACAACCTTAGTCTTCCGCTTGCAATACTATTGTTCACTGCTGAATTCATTGCCGGATTTCTCTATATTAACCGGATTAAGCTCAAAACAGGGCATCTGGGGCGTTATAATTCTCATGGCGATTTTCACACCAATTACATTTATTCTTGCATTAACCAATCCTGTTTCCGACTGCGGGTGCTTTGGAGATGCTATTCATCTGACCAACTGGCAGACATTCGGAAAAAATATTGTACTTGATTCTCTTCCTGGTTATATCTTGTATAAAAGCAGAAATCAAGTTAAAAATATCCTCGGAACAGAAAGACAGAATGGCCGGTAATATCGTAGTTATTGATTCTGTTTATACTTTTTTCCCTGTTCAATCTTAGATATCTTCCTGTTATTGATTTTCTTCCATATAAAACAGGAGTAAAAATTGCCGATAAAATGGTTGTTCCTGAGGGTGTTGCCGTTGATAAATACAAGACAACTTTTATTTACGAAAAAAATGGAGGAAGAAAAGAGTTCAGTCTCAATAATTATCCTGCAAATGATTCCACATGGAAATTCGTCGATCAGAAATCGGTACTGATAAAAAAAGGCTATGTGCCTCCTATTCACGATTTTCAGATTACTGATCTGAATGGTGATAACATTACTGATAAAATACTATCAGATAAGGGTATTCAGTGTTTAATGATCTCAAAAAAACTTGCGGAAGCAGAGAGAAAGCTATCTGAGGCAGGGATTTGAACTTGGCAAGTATTGCATGTCTAGAAGGATCAGATTTCTATGTCCTTACTTCTTCCGGAACAGATGAAGTAAAAAATTATGAAAACGGATTACACTTTTGTTCTGCTGATGAAACAACTTTAAAAACGATGATACAGGTCAAATCCGGGATATATTCTTCTTAAAGATGGAGTAATTATCGATAAATGGTCGTGGGCAAATGTTCCGGATAAGGAATGGTTTGGAAAACTATCTGTTAATTAAAAATATTAATCGTATTTTTAAATTGAAAATTTGACTTATCAGATACATATGATTGCAAGTTGCAGTTGCAGGGTGAAGAAAACATGCACCATGCATCATGCATCGCGCACCTTTAAAATTATAACTTAATTTAAACTTTGATTTTTATGAGAAAGAAGATTGTTGCCGGAAACTGGAAGATGAATATGGATCTGGCTGAAGGATTGAAGTTCGCTGGATCAATTGAAAAATATTTTAAGGAAAATCCTGCTGAAAAGGCTCAGGTTATATTATGTCCGCCGTTTATTCATCTTGCAGGCATTTCGGATATTCTTAAACACGGGAAAATAGCTGTAGGAGCACAAAACTGCGCTTCAGAAGCATCAGGAGCTTATACAGGTGAAGTATCAGCATGGATGGTAAAAAGTACAGGCGCTGAATATGTTATTTTTGGACATTCAGAAAGAAGAACATACTATCATGAAGATGATAAACTTATAAATAAGAAAACATTACTTGCAATAAACAGCGGCCTGAAAGTTATTTTCTGCTGTGGTGAAGTAAAAAGTGAAAGAGAAGCCGGGCAACATTTTCTTATTGTCAGAAGACAACTGGAAGAAGGACTGTTCACTCTTACTGAAGAACAGATGGATATGATTGTCATAGCTTATGAACCTGTATGGGCAATTGGAACCGGACTCACAGCAACTCCCGATCAGGCTCAGGAAATGCATAAATTTATCCGCGATCAGGTTAAAGAAAAATATGGAAATGATTGTGCGAAAAAACTGCCGATTCTTTATGGTGGAAGCTGTAAACCATCAAATGCCGCAGAGATTATTTTCAAAACCCGATGTTGATGGCGGATTGATCGGTGGAGCCGCACTCAAAAAAGAAGATTTTACAGCAATTGTTGAAGCATTTTGAATCTATTAACTCAATGCAAGTAAAACTGATTATACCCCCTGCCGCTACGCTCGAGCATAGTCCCCCTGAAGGGGACTAATTCAGAGTCCTCAATGAATTCAGTGACAGACTGAGAATTTACCCCCCTTTAGGGGGGCAGGGGGGCCAACAGCAGGGAAGGTTGAATTAAACATTTGTTAAAATGATTATGTTAAAAAAGCTGATAATTCTTGGTCTTATTGTCAGGTATTACTTCCTGTAACTCTGTTTTCCCAGACCAAATCAGCTTTTTCAGGTGATCCGGCAAAATTCAGGGCTGAACTTACCACGTTTATGGGACCCAACCTTAACGATGAGCAAAAGGCCAACTGTAAACAAATTTCTTGTCAGATGGGATAGCGCTGCTTTCACTCCTGAGAATATGGATAAGATAATTAATGTCTCAAGCCAGCTCTCATCAAGATCAGATGAGACCGGTTCCTCATTTTAATGATTTTATTCTAAGCATTAATTATTTCATTGATTATAAACGTGATAATGACTTTTTAACAACTGGCTTAAAGGGTTAAGCGAGCTCGCCTTCAGTCAGCATTTTACAAATGAAAATATTGATGCATACTTCAAGAATAGCAGTCTGATGGTCAAAGAGAATGTCTGTTATGAATCAGGAAGTGTAAAATGGAAAGTAAAAAACAATACACTGAGCTTTTTACACGATACTGTCATTCTATATCTCATTAACAGATGCCACTTTAACATGTTATGTACAAAAAGACAGTACAGAACTCTATAATGTTACCGGCAGTATTATCCTGAGATACAAAAGTTTATTGGTACAAAAGGAATTGTTACCTGGGAAAAAGCCGGCTATCCCAGGAAGGATGTATTTGCCGAACTATCGAATTTTTCACTTAATATGAAAAAAAGCAGTTTCACAATTGATTCTGTAAACTTACTCATATCACTTATTTTAAAGAACCGGTTCATGGGTTACTTACCGACCAGGTAGTCAGCATTTCAAATAAGGACAAAGCTAATTATCCGCAGCTTTGAAACCTATGCTAAACAATTTCAAATTAAAGACATATATAAAGGGGTCAATTATGAAGGAGGACTAACATTTGAAGGCGCCACAATGAAAGGCAACGGTAAAAATAACGATCTTGCTAAAATTACTCTTTTCAGGAATGATACTCTTTATCTGAAAATAAGTTCAAAAGAATTTCAGTTCTCAAAAACGGGCTTGACCAGTCAGGAAACATCTATGTCACTGTATCTTGGTAAAGATTCAATTTACCATTCGAATCTTGGATTTTCCTATTTTGCAAACAGCAGGCAGGTGAATCTTTTCAGGACGAATAATCCAATTTCAAGAAGTCCATATTTCGATTCATTTCACGCAATTGATATGTATTTTGAATATTTATCATGGAATATGAATGAATCAAAAATCATTCTTTCACGTGCCAGAGGAGCCTCCATTGGGCAAGCTCAGTTCGAATCCATCATCCTTCTTTAATACAGATTATTTTATACAGCTTGATGGGAATGGATGATTATCATCCTCTTAACCGGCTGATCAAATTTGCTGAATGGTTTTATTCAGAAACCTTCCCTGTTGCAGAATTTGCCAAATGGCTTAATAAACCGGCTGGAGGCAGTTACCGGCTTATGTATTGATCTGGCAAATAAGGGATTTGTATTTTACGATCCGTATAAATAATGAAATTACAATAAAGAAAAAAACCAAAGATTATCTTGCATTCTTATGCCAAAAGAAAAGATTATGATATATTAAAAATAATAAGTGAGACAAAAGCACCCGTCGATAATGCCATTCTTGATCTGAAAAACTACGGTCTGACAGTTAATGGAGTTGCAGGTGTTCTTCTCAGTGATTCTCAAAAAGTTGCAATTTATCCCTATAACAGGCAACTGGTTATCGGAAAAAACCGGAATATCAGTTTTGACGGAGTTGTTGAAGCCGGTCTTTTTACAGTATTTGGCCATAATTTCAACTTCAGCTATGACACTTTTAATATAAGACTTCAAAAAATCGATTCAATTAAGATTTCCGTTGAAACAGGAAAAAAAGATAAGCTTGGCAATCAAATTATTGAAAATGTCAATAATCTCATTCAACTTGGAACAGCAGAACTTTATATTGATAATCCCAATAATAAATCGGGATTGAAAAGTCTGAAGCAATATCCGATAATAAATGCAACTACATATTCATATATTTTCTATGATAAGATACCCGGACTTGAAAATGTGTATAATAAGAAGGATTTCTATTTCAGAGATCGATCCTTTCACCTATGAAAATATCGATCATTATCAACAGCAAGGATATGAATCTTTCAGGGGAATTTGTCGGGGGAAATATTCTAAAACCGATGCATCAATATCTTGCCATTCAGGAAAATAACTCACTGGGATTTAATATGACCATTCCTCCTGAAGGGATTGATGTTTATGGCAATAAAGGCATGCTCTATAATACCCTGAGTATGAGTAATAAAGGATTGATCGGAAGCGGTACCTTAAAGCATCTTACCTCTACAACAACGTCGGACGAATTTAAATTTTTCCCCGATTCAATGATCACTCAGGCTTCAACGTTTCAATATTGAAAAAGACGGGTCGGGTATCTTCCCGCTATTAAACAGCAAGGATGTGTGCGATCAAATGGCTTATACCGAAGAGATGAATGGACTGGCAACTATTGGAACCGGGAAGACATTTGATATGTTCGGGAACGGAACCACTCTTGACGGAAAGATTACACATGCTGCCTATCAAAATTGTATGGAACCGGAATTATGAATACCACCGATTCAAGAATCACATCAAATCTCTTCAACTTTGCTTCAAATGCAATCAAAGCTGATACTGCTGATTATAACCTGAAATCACTCACCACAAACGGATATTCATTTATTGCCGAAAATGCCAATACTGATATCAATTTTGATCTAAAGCAGCGCATTTCAAACTGAATACTGATTCATCAGTGGTAAAATTCCCTGAGATTCAGTATATCTGCACTATGACTGACTTTAATTATAATATGGATACCCGGGTACTGAATATGGAGCAAAAAGGGAAATCAAATACTCCTCTTCTGACTATTGATAAGCTTCTTCAGTCTTGACTTTAAAAATCTGGACAAACCAACTTTCTTTGCAACGAATAATTTGTCTGATACTGTTGCTTTTTCATCATGGAAAGGAAGCTATCATCTCGATCAGGAATATATTGAAGCTGAAAATATAAATTATATACATATTGCCGATGCGCTTATACAACCTGAAAACGGGAAGATTGTTATTAACAGGAGAGCAAAGATCCAGCAAATGCATAATGCTCTTATTGCAGTGAATCACCGACATATATTACATTCAGGGAAGATCGACATTGAATCAACCAAACGCTATACCGGAAGTGCAGTGTATGATTATGTTGATGAAAATAAAGAAATCCAGCAGATTAATTTCCCCGATACTTCAGGTTGATACAGCTACAACATATGCCAAAGGATATATTCCTGTCACGCAAAAATTCATGTTAAGTCCTGCTTTCACTTTTACCGGCGATGTTGCACTCTCAGCCAGGGCGATAATCTGACATTTACGGGGGCTGCCGGTATTTTATATAAATGTCCGGAACTCGAGAGTTACCCGATCAAATTCAAATCACAGATCGATCCGAAAAATGTTATGATTCCTGTCAGTGAAAAGCCCAGGGATATTAATGATAACCTTATCTTTTCAGGATCTTTCATAAATATTGACTCTGTTCATATATACCCTGCTTTCCTCTCAGCTGAAAAATCGTGGCAGGATGTAGCTCTGGTAAACTCAAACGGATGGTTATATTATGAAAAAGCAAAAGGAAGGTATCTTATCGGTTCACGCGAGAAGCTTGCTGATCTGACACTTCCGGGAAACCTTGTTGCTTTTGACAAAAACAATTGCATTCTGACAGGTGAAGGAAAGCTGAATTTTGGTGCCAAATTTGATCTTGTCAGTATCTCGAGCGCAGGACATGTGACTCATACTCTTGATTCAGGAAAAGTTAACATTGATGCCATAATTGCCCTGGATTTCTATTTTTCTTCCGAAGCACTAAAAATCATGTCGGATGAGATCAGGATGATGCCTTCCCTTAAACAGGTCAATCTGAATACTGATCTTAATAAGAAAGGTATGGTCGATCTTTTGGGAACAAATGTTGCTGCACAGTTGAAAGAAGAAACTGATCTGTTCGGCGGCGGTTCGAAAAATCTGCCAAAAGAATTTACTTACAAACTTCTTCTTAATGACGTGAAACTGTACTGGAACGAATCTACAGCATCCTTCAGGTCGAAAGGGAAGATTGGATTAGGTTTCATTGGACAGCAGCCAATAAACGCATATGTCGATGGTTATGTTGAGATCCAGCGCAGAAGATCAGGCGATATGATTGATATCTATCTTAAGGCGGACAAAGCGACGTATTACTATTTTTCATATTTTAAAGGAGTAATGATGACACAGTCGGGAAATAACGAATACAATACTCTGATATCCAAGATAAAACCCAATGACAGAAAAGACCCGAGAGCTACAGGAGGAGTGCCTTATACGTATATGATTTCTGTTGAGGACAGGCTTGGTAAGTTTATTCACAGAATGGAATCAAATGAAGATCCGTCAGGCGATCAGAGTGGAGCTGTCAAATGATCTTGCTTCTTTCGCCAAGCTCAATCATTTCAAAATCGTGTATTTTTTTGCCATCAATCTGAAATCGGACAATAGTCATGAATTTGTGAAACCCATTGTGTCCCGCAGCTCCTGGATTAACAAATAAGAAGCCTAACTTATCGTCATACATAACTTTAGCTATATGTGAATGCCCACATATAAAAAGGTCAGGAGGATTAGAATTTAGTTCCCGAACCACCCGTTTATCATAATGCCCCGGATAGCCACCGATATGAGTAATCCAGACCCTGACATCCTCTGCCGAAAATATCGCATGCTCCTTATATACAGTTCTGACCATCGCATTATCTACGTTTCCATAAACTGCACGCAAAGGTTTGAATGCTGCTAATTCATCAGCTATCTCAATAGCCCCGATGTCGCCGGCATGCCATATCTCATCACATTCAGCAAAATGATCAAAAAGTCTGGGATGCAGCCAGCCATGAGTATCAGAGAGAAGGCCTATTTTCATATATAATTAGTTTTTTACGTCAACGTCGTGCAGATAAAATAATTACCATCCATTTTTTTTGTTTTACCTCTCCCTAAATCCCTCCCCCAGGGGGGAGGGACTTAAAACTATCTCTCCCTAAAATCCCCGCTTGTTGGGAGTCTTAATTAATGTATTCAGTGTTTTACTCCCCTTCTCCCCTGAGAGAAGGGGCAGGGGGATGAGGTATATGAAACAAAGGTTTTAACATAGATTCGTAAATATAAGTTCAATTTCCCTAATTTTGTATAAATACATTTCTATGGAAATATTTTATGCTCCTGATATTAATGGAAATACTTACACACTCGACGAAAAAGAGTCAAGGCACGTAATAAGAGTATTAAGAATGACCAAAGGGCAGGATGTCAAACTTATAGACGGAAAAGGCAATTTATTTACAGGAATAATTGCCTCCCCTGATCAAAATAAATGCATCATTGAGATTACAGGTAAGATCTTGGAGTTTGAAAAGAGGAACTATAGACTTCACATAGCAATATCCCCACTTAAAAATCCCGAACGGTTTGAATGGTTCATCGAGAAAAGCGTAGAAATCGGAATAGATGAAATTACCCCTATTATCTGCAGGAATACTGAAAAACCCGGGATAAAGGTTGAAAGAATAAATAATCTGATTGTTTCAGCGATGAAACAATCACTGAAAGCTTCAAAGCCCTCACTAAATGAGCCAGTTAATTTCAAAGATTTTATTTCCGGTCATTCGGAAGGAATACGGATCATTGCTCATTGTGAAAAGTCACTTAAAAGGCTGGGCATCGCTGAAGTTTATCAAAAAAGCAAGGATGCAATAATTCTAATAGGTCCAGAAGGAGATTTCAGCAAAGATGAAATTGCTTATGCAGTTGGCAATGATTATCTGCCTGTTCACCTTGGATCGAGCCGGCTGAGAACAGAAACGGCAGGCATCGCTGCCTGCCATTCCATTTACTTTCTGAACCAGTAAATTTCTTAAACGTTCCTCCTGAGTTTTTTCATCAGTTTTCTGGTAAGACATCTCCCGGGCTCTGCTTTTATGAGGTGGAGAATGTCAATTACATCGTAAAATTCAGAGTTTAAACCCCAGGCATCTTCAATAAGATCGATGTTTTCAACTTTGATATTACTGAATGTAATAAAAGGAGTAGAAATTAAATCCATAGGCTTCATGTTTTCATTTATTTGAAAACGTACCCGGATATCTAATATTGTAAAAAAATATCAATATATTTTTTCCGAACTCTAAAAGCAGAAATTCTCTGGTATCTTAAATCGCTGTCAGACTTATCTTATTTTCAACCATAATTCTCCTCATATTAATCAGGGCATATCTCATCCGGCCAAGAGCTGTATTGATACTGACATCTGTAATTTCAGCTATTTCTTTAAAACTTAGTCCGGCGTAGTGCCGCAGTATGACAACTTCCCGCTGATCGTCAGGCAACTGTCCAATCATTTTTCTGATATCTTTCTGAATCTGCCTCTTAATCATATCATCTTCAACATTATCCTCAGCGAAAGCTTTCGAATTGAATAAGTCAGATTCATAATTGTCGTTAGAAATAGTATTCATTTGCTTAATCCTGCGGAAATGATCTATAATAAGATTATGAGCAATACGCATAACCCATGAAAGAAACTTTCCGTTATCAGCATATTTACCTGTTTTTACAGACTGAATCACTTTGAGGAAGGTATCCTGAAAAATATCTTCAGCAAGAGCCTGATCACGAATATACAGACTTATATATGCGAAAACCTTGTTTTTATGGCGTTGGATTAATTTTTCAAAACATGACTGTTCTCCCTCTATGAACTTGAGAATCAGTTCATAATCGGACATCAATTTACTCATAACTCTCTCTTTAAATTAAACTAGAGTAGAGATATTTCTATAGGCAGTCTTTTTTAGTGAGTACTTGTTCTAAATACAAAGAAAACAATTTTTTTAATCTTAAAGTATTACTTTTGCGCTTTAACAAAAACTTTAAGTTATTTAGAAAGGTTCTAAAATGCGCGATTGCATTGAAATTAAAGGGGCAAGAGTACATAATCTGAAAAATATAAGCCTTAATATTCCAAGGAATAAGCTTATTGTTATTACCGGAGTATCCGGCTCGGGTAAATCATCTCTTGCTTTTGATACAATATATGCCGAGGGACAGCGTCGGTATGTTGAAAGCCTCTCATCATATGCCAGGCAATTCCTGGGTAGGATGAATAAACCCGAAGTTGACTTCATTAATGGCATTCCCCCGGCTATAGCAATAGAGCAGAAAGTAAATTCGCGTAATCCACGCTCCACCGTTGGAACATCGACTGAAATTTATGATTACCTGCGACTTTTATTTGCCAGGATCGGGCGGACATATTCGCCGGTATCAGGAAAAGAAGTCAAAAAACACAGTGTCGATGATATTATTAATTTTCTGAAATCTCTTCCCTCAGGAACCAAGGCAATAATAACCTCCCCTGGCGAAATACCTGATAAAATTAAGCTATCAGAATATTTTAAATTCCTTGAAAAGCAGGGATTTAACAGGATAGAAACTGACGGATCAGTAATCAGGCTCGATGAGATAAAATCATTCGACGGGTTTAAACAGGGTCAAAAAATAAATATAGTCATTGACAGGCTTATCATTGATTATTCAGCCGACAGTTTGAGCAGGGCAGCAGATTCAGTCCAGACGGCCATTCAAACAGGGAAGGGATATTGCCAGGTGGTAATAACCAGTGACGATAATACCATAAGAGAAAATTTCTCAACAAAATTTGAGGAAGATGGAATATCTTTTGAAGAGCCTACAGAATATTTGTTCAGTTTCAATAACCCGGTTGGTGCTTGTCCGGTATGTGAGGGCTACGGTAAGATTATCGGCATCGACGAAAACCTTGTGATTCCAAATCAGAATCTCTCGGTTTATGAGGACGCTATTGTTTGCTGGAAAGGTGAATCAATGAAGACCTGGAAAGAAAGACTGGTAGCCAGTGCCGAACTTTTTGACTTTCCGATACATAAACCGGTGTACCAGCTTACCAACGAGCAAAAAGAGCTGCTATGGAAGGGCAACAAATATTTTTATGGCTTAGACAGGTTTTTCCAGCATCTTGAAGAGAAAAAATATAAAATTCAGTATCGTGTTTTATTGAGCCGTTACCGTGGTAAGACAATCTGTCCGGAATGTAAAGGTTCGAGATTGAAGAAAGAAGCAGGATATGTTAAAATTGCAGGGAAAACAATACAGGAACTTGTCTCAATTCCTGTGGGTAATTTATTTGAAGTTTTTTCATCAATTGAACTTAACAAAAGTGATGCAAAGGTTGCTGAAAGGCTGCTAAAAGAGATAACTGTCCGCCTGAGGTTCCTTATTGAAGTAGGCCTGCCCTACCTGACCCTAGACAGGTTATCCTCAACACTTTCAGGAGGTGAATCGCAGAGAATAAATTTATCCACGTCACTTGGCAGTAACCTTGTCGGGTCGATGTACATACTCGATGAGCCAAGTATCGGTCTTCATCCACGCGATACAAACCTCCTTATTACTGTGCTGAAAGAGTTAAGGGATCTGGGAAATTCTGTCCTGGTGGTGGAACATGAAGAAGAGATTATAAGAGCTGCCGATGAGATAATTGATATGGGACCTGAAGCAGGAAGATTAGGTGGTGAACTGGTTTACCAGGGCGGGCTCGATCTGACAACGGCAAATAAATCTCTGACCGCAAGCTATCTCAGTGGAAGAATGGTAGTTCCGGTACCAAAGGTAAGAAGAAAATGGCACAGCTACATTGAAATCAAGGGTGCCAGGGAGAACAATCTGAAAAATATTGATGTAAAATTTCCGCTTCACATCATAACAGCTGTTACAGGTGTAAGCGGATCGGGCAAATCAAGCCTGGTATCTGACATATTATACAAGGCACTGTCGGACCGGATTAACGGAACAAACTTAAAACCAGGCCAGTTCAGGGATATCATTGGTGATATCTCAGGATTGTCGGGGATTGAACTGGTTGATCAGAATCCGATAGGACGGTCAAGCAGATCAAACCCAGTAACCTATCTTAAGGCTTATGATGAGATACGCAAACTTTATTCAGAATTGCAGGCATCTGTACAGAATAATTTTAAAGCCTCCCATTTCTCTTTTAACATCGATGGAGGCAGATGTGAAGAGTGCCAGGGTGAAGGTATTATAAGGGTCGAAATGCAGTTTATGGCTGATGTTGAACTGACATGCGATGTTTGCAAGGGTATGAGGTTCAAAAAAGAAATTCTCGAGGTAAAATATCATGGCAAAAACATTTATGATATGCTCGATCTGACAATTGATGAAGCAATTGACTTTTTCGAGGCTCATCCGGGTAAAAATGAAAAAAGGATAATTGATAAATTGAAACCGCTTTCAGATGTAGGTTTGGGCTATATAAAAATGGGGCAGTCATCGAGTACCCTCTCCGGAGGAGAAAGCCAGAGAGTAAAGCTGGCATATTTCCTGAGTCAGGAAAAAAGCGGCGGTCATATGTTATTTATTTTCGACGAACCGACAACAGGTCTGCATTTTCACGACATTAACAAACTTCTGAAATCAATTAATGCACTTGTTGATCACGGCCATTCAGTAATACTTATTGAGCATAATCAGGAGGTTATCAAGAGTTCTGACTGGATAATTGACCTTGGTCCGGAAGGAGGCGAAGATGGAGGATACATTGTTTTTGAAGGAAAGCCTGAAGATCTGGCAAAATGCAAAGAATCATATACCGGTAAATACCTTGCGCCAAAACTGGCAAAACCTTGAAAAAGGGTTTTTAGCACTTTAGGTTCAATGTTAAGCGAAGTCTTCAGACTTCGCTTTTAATCCACGAGTCCTATATATGCTTATAAAATAATGGCGAAGTCTGAAGACTTCGCCAAGCAATCTGCTATATCCCTACAATTACCAGATGAAATCTGGATCTATTTTTTGATTTTGAAGCCGAACATTATTGCCACACAGCCACTTGCAGGTGTCTCGCCTGGTTTGTTAAATGAATTAACTTTAACAACAAGCTTCAGTTGCTGGCTTGACTGAAGTTTAAAATCCCATGTTTTTGCATAGTTGTTATCTTTGTTTGAATACAGAACATTCTTGTTGGCATCAAGAACCTTGAATTCAACCTCCGGGAGCTTATCTTCGCCGGTTACTGCGACTCTGTATTCCATATCAGAGTAGAATGTTTTATACAATTCGGCCTCTTCTCCTTCAACAAGGATTGCTGCATGATAGTTCCCATCATGCGTATATGCGCCGAGTTCAGGTATACAGATTTTTTTTGCGAACGCTTTGCACTGTCCATTTGCATTAAATGATACAGTAATCAAAAGCAATGTCAGTATCGGAATAATTCTTGGTATTCTCATGGGGCTTAGTTATTTACAAATGTCTTTCTTATCTCTGAAACTGTTGAAGAGAGTTCTTTAAATACCTCGGGTGTCATATCGGTTTTAATTTCTGACTTTAGAATTGTACTGTTTGATGTCTTATCAAACTCAGGCCTGATCTTTGAAGTGGTAATTGTGATTTTGTCAAATACCTTCTTGAGTTTCTTTACCTGAACGATAAGGTCATCAACAGCAGGATTTCCTTTACTGCTCTCTAATAAATTTATAAGTATATCAATAGAAAGTTTCTGATCAATTATCCTTCCAACAAGTTTGTTACCGTTAAAATCCTTCATGTCAACAAGCTGGGTTGAAATATATAATCCTTCAAACCATCCTCCTACGAGCACCATAGCTGCAATTGCAGGCTGTCCGTTATCAGACAGATATGAGTTAGAGTTCATAAATGTTTCACTAACAATTTCCATAATAACTTCACTGTTATTTATGTTTTCCTCCAGTTTATCAATCTGTGATTGCTCGATTGCTTTTAGAATTCCGAGACCATCGGCCATCTTTTTAGCAGCATTCATATAGTCTATAATGAGCTGCGTCTGTTCATATAAACTGGCAAAACTTAAATCACAGGTATATATTCCCAGATTAAGAGCCATACTCTTATTTGTTACATAGTTATTGACATTTCCGACAGGATTGAGAAGAGCTTCATCAAATCTCGCACCGGCCGATTTAATCAGCATTGCTGATTCAAGAGGTGAAGGCAAAGCATTAAATATTTTTTCAGCCTGCTTAATATCCTCAACAACAGCTGTGTTATCTTTTGGTACATTTACTGTTACATCTTCTTTAGGTGTTTTTGTACCGCCCGATTTACAGCCTAGGAGCAGACTGGTGAACATCATTACTACCATCAGAATTTTTGAACAAATTCCATATTTCTTATTCATGATCTAAATATTTAATTGTCAAACCTATTTCACGACTAAATTAGTATAATATTTTTATTTTTCAAAAACAGCTTTAACTAATTAATGGTATTTCTAACTTTGTTCGAAATAATTATGAGATGATAAAATCAGAGAAGAAGATAAAAGAACTTTCTGAAATATTAAATGAAGATAATAATGTAGCTATTACTAAAGCAATTGAATTGCTTCGCCAGGAAAAGCCATTTGAAGGAGCAATAGGTTTACTGACAGCATACTATGATAAAACCAGTGATTTTTCAGTCAGAAAATCGATTGCAGGTTTCATGAATGATTTAAAGGATCAAACTGCCTGTGAGGAAGTCATTTTAGAAATAAGGAAAGCCTGGAAACCAGATACAATCAGTATGCTGGTATCGTCATGCTGGCAGTCGGGACTTAATTATGCAGGTTATTCGACCGATCTTGCAAGAATATTTATTGTTGGAGACTATGTAACTGCGATTGAATGCCTTACAGTAATTGAAGAATCAGTCAATGAATTAAGCAAAGAAGGGAAAAGTGAGATAATCAAGCTTATTGAAGAAGGCACTCCTTCTGCCACCGATGAAAAGAAGTCTCTTATGCTTGAATTATATTCTATTCTGGAGAGATAGCCGGCTCCCCTCCCCACCAATAGCTGTCAACCTAAGCCATGGGGATGAATAAGATACTGCATAAAAAAGCTTCCCCTCCTTTTGAAGGAAATGTATCAGGCTTAATATCTTTACTTTTAGTTTTTTGTACTAGACTCTCTCCCTATAATTCTATATTCAACTCCTGATCTCTTAACTTAGACACATCATCAATCAACATTAATACACCATACATTTCCTCATCTTTCACCGAAAATCAGGCTTCCTAACCTGACCATAGTACTGCCTTCATTAACAGCCAGCTTATAGTCGCCCGACATTCCCATTGAGATTTCCTTAAAGTGCCTGTCGGATCTGAAGTATTTATCTTTAAGCGAATCAAAACAATTACGCAGGTATATAAATTCTGTTTTAATCTTTTCTGTATCAGATGTATAAGTTGCCATCCCCATCACACCACAAATCCTGATATTCTTAAAATTCAGGGCATTAACGTTGAAACTTTCTGTCAATTCCGGCAGAGAAAATCCAAATTTTGTATCTTCAGTTGCGATATGAATTTGCAGTAGGCAGTCGACTACCTTTTCAGACTTTAGGGCCTCTGAATTAATAAATTGAAGAAGTTTGAATGAATCAACCGATTGTATCATGGCTACAAATGGCACAAGCGATTTCACTTTATTGCTTTGAAGATGTCCTATAAAGTGCCATTCTATGTCCTTTGGAAGAAGATCCTTTTTACTGAGTAATTCCGGGACACGGTTTTCTCCGAAACATCTCTGCCCGGCATTATAGGCTTCCATTATATCGCTTCCCGGTTTTGTTTTCGATACAGCAACAAGCTTTATCGACGATGGAAGCTGTGATTTGAGATATTTGATATTTGAGGCAATATCTGGCATAGCATTGGAATTAAATGAAATCCATTAACCGCAAAGGTCAACCCCCCACCCCCCTAAAGGAGGGCTTTGTGTTTTGTAAACTAGATTTTAATTCGTTAAAAGAACAGTTTTAGTCCCCCTTCTATGTGCACTTTGGGGTTAAAATTATCTTCAAACTAAAATCAAAAATAAAAAAGTCTTATCAGTCAAGTAAATGAATTACCAGTCCGCTGCGTAGTTTTGGTTCGAACCAGGTTGATTTCGGAGGCATTATATTCCCGGAATCAGCTATTTTTATCAATTGATCCATTGAAACAGGATACAGTGCAAAAGCAACCTTCATTTCTCCTGAATCAACTCTCTTTTTAAGTTCACCCAAGCCACGAATTCCTCCAATAAAATCAATACGCTTCGATCTTCGCAAATCCTGTATATCGAGTATCGGACTGAGAATCTGATTCGTAAGAATTGTCACATCAAGAACTCCTATTGGATCATCATTGTTAAAAGTTCCGGGTTTCGCAGTCAGACTGTACCATTTTTCCTCAAGGTACATTGAGAAATTATGAAGCGTTTTGGGCTTATATGTTTTGTTCCCCTTTTCCTCTATGATAAAACCCTTTTCAAGTCTTGTTATCAATTCAACTGCAGTCAGTCCGTTCAGATCTTTTATAGTTCTGTTGTAATCAATAATCCTAAGCTGATCGGCCGGGAAGTGTACTGCCAGGAAGAAGTTATATTCTTCCGATCCGTTATGTGCCGGGTTATTATCCCTTTTTTCCTTCCCGACAAGTGCTGCGGCAGCAGTTCTGTGATGACCATCAGCCACATAAGTATTCTTAACCTTTTCAGCAAAAAGCTTTTCGATAAGTTTGTTTGTTTCCGGTTTTTTAACAACCCAGAAATGATGTCCGAATCCATCTTCAGAAACAAAATCGTACTCGGGCTTTTCCTTGTTTACAATATTATTTACTATTTCATCGATCTCTTTTACAGGACTATATGTAAAAAAAACCGGTTCAATATTGGCATTATTTACCCTTACATGTACCATCCGATCCTGTTCCTTGTCGGGACGTGTAAGCTCATGCTTTTTAATTACTCCATTCAGATAGTCATCGACCGAAGCACATCCGACAATTCCATATTGGGTACGCCCTTTCATAGTCTGGGCATAAATATAGAAATGAGGGACTTTATCCTGTAAGAGCCATCCGTTCTTTTGCCATTTTTTGAAATTCTCAGCTGATTTTGCATAGACCTGATCCGAATGAGTATCGGTTTCAGCCGGGAGGTCTATTTCAGATCTTGTTATATGAAGTAATGAAGTTTGTTTTGCTTCGGCCATCTTTCTGGCTTCATCAGTATTCATAACATCATAAGGCAGACATGCCAGATCTTTTGCAATAACACGTGGTGGTCTTAACCCCCTGAATGGTTTAACAACTGCCATCTTATTTTTTTTGAACAATTACCTGTTTAATCTGTATTTTTCTTTTCCTGAATTCAGATATTCCACTACCTGCCGTGCAGCAGCCACTCCTGCATTGATATTTGATTCTTCGGTTTGAGCACCCATTTTCTTTGATGTAAATATAAACCTTCCCTTATATTTCTCCTCAAATATTGCTTTGCAATCAGGCTCAACATCAGACAGATAGCTGATATCGTCCCGCTCCTCAAATATTTTGAGCAAACCTTCCTCATCAATTAAATCTTTTCGTGCGGTATTGACAAGTACAGCGTTCCGTGGCATTTTTTTTATAAGATCATAGCCGACAGATTTCTTAGTAATTTCATTACTTGGCATATGCAGAGAAATGTACTGGCATTTCAGATACAGTTCACCTACGTTTATACATTGTTTGGCACCGTTATTTTTCATTACTCTTTCACTTACAAATGGATCGTATGCATAAATATCCATTCCAAATCCCCTGGCAATATCCGCAACATATTTTCCGACATTTCCAAAGGCATGCAGACCTAATGTTTTCTGGCGTAGTTCTGTGCCAGACTTACCACTGAATCCTCCCCTGATCTGATAAAGCATCATAAGGAAAGCAAGCTCAGCAACTGCATTAGAGTTTTGACCCGGCGTGTTCATTGCGACTACATTATGTGAAGTGCATGATTCCAGGTCGAGGTTATCATAACCTGATCCGGCCCGGACAACAATTCTTAATTGTTTTGCAGCGTCAAGGAGATCAGCGGTTACCTTATCACTTCGTACAATCAATGCATTTGCAGTTGAAACAGCCTCCAGGAGTTCTGATCTGCTTTTATAATTTTCAAGCACTGTAAGTTTAAAACCTGCAGCCTCTGTTACTTCACGAATCTGTCTGATAGCGATTGGGGCAAAAGGCTTTTCAGTGGCAACAAGAATTTCCATACTTTTTAAATTTAGATTTTAACTTCAGTCACTTTCAGACTGAATGTTAATAAATACCTAGTTCTTTGATTCAAACTCTTTCATGGCGCTCACCAGAGCTTCAACACTTTCTTTCGGAAGAGCATTATATGTTGAAGCACGGAAACCTCCAACAGAGCGATGACCTTCAATACCGAGCATACCCTTTGATTTTGCAAAGTCAGCAAATGGTTTTTCGAGTTCTTTATACTCGGGCTTCATTATAAAGCAAATATTCATGAGAGACCTGTCTTCCGGATCAGCAATTGTTGGAATGAAGAGTTTATTCCTGTCAATCTCATCATATAGAATCTTTGCTTTTTCAATGTTTTTCTTCTGGATAGCTTTAATTCCACCAAGATTCTTTAACCAGGTAAGTGTCTGCTGTGCTGCAAATATTGCAAATACCGGCGGAGTATTAAACATTGATTCACCTTTAATATGAATACGGTAATCAAGCATCGATGGAATAGGTCTGGATAGCTTACCAAGAACATCTTCTTTTACGATCACAAACGTTACACCTGCCGGTGCAAGGTTTTTCTGTGCACCACCATAAATTAGAGCATATTTTGAAATATCAACCGGCCTGCTGAAAATGTCTGAAGACATATCAGCAACGAGCGGTATTTTAATATCAAGATCTTTCTTCAGTTCTGTTCCGTAAATTGTATTGTTTGTGGTTATATGGAAATAATCGGCATCCGAAGGAACTGTGTAATTTTTTGGAATGTAATTGAATAGTTTTTCCTTTGAAGAGGCTACCTCTGTTACTTCACCAAACAGTTTAGCTTCTTTTTGTGCTTTAGAAGCCCATTCACCGGTATTAAGATACGCTGCCTTCTTGTTAAGAAGGTTCATAGGAACCATTGCAAACTGTAAGCTTGCTCCACCACCAAGGAAAAAAACCTGGTAACCTGCCGGTATCTCAAGCAATTCTTTAAAAAGCCCAATGGTGTCGTTCATGCATGCAACAAATTCCTTGCTTCTGTGAGAAATCTCAAGTATAGATAATCCAGTACCTGCAAAATCTTTTATTCCCTCAATAGTTTTGTCAATTGTATATTGAGGCATAATAGAAGGACCAGCATAAAAATTGTGTTTTTTCATAAAAGACTTTTTATAGTTAATAAATTTAAAATCTCCGGAAGTTTACTACCTGCAAAAATATATAAATAATTATGAGTTACAATTTCAAAATATTTGTACACCCTAAAACGATTTTAGCGAAGGCGCCAGACTGCCGCGTTAGCCACCTCTCAGACTGGCCCCTCCCTGGGGGAAGGTTGGGAAGGGGGTAATTATGTATAGCCCAAGAATCATCTAACTGATAATCAATATCTTCAAATAAGTTTTTATAAATAGCAGTAGTGAAGGATCTCACAGGTTTTTACATTCCGACAAGGACTCCGTTTTTCATTACCGGAATTTTATCTGTAAAATCTTGGGTTAAGCAGAATTCAATGCAATCATCGAGGTTTTTGTCTTTTAACCTGCTATGCTGAGCTGCTTTCTCAATGTATCCATGCAGATCAGGTGAGGCCAAACCCCAAAGGTCGATAGCGGCATGAGTGGAATCGCAGACAGTCAGGAAAACCTTGCTCTTCATAAGGGCATGTGCAATTGCCCCGGCACAAATTGTATCTTCAAGATTGAATCTGTTTTTCCAGCCTGCACATACTAGTAATACGTTTCGATCCTGATTAATAAGCCATTTGTTAAGTGTCCCGATATTCAGGAAGGAACCAATTACAGTCATATATGCTGACCTTGTGAGGTTAATTATTGAAGTGCCGTTTGTGGTGGAATACACAATTGTTTTCCCTTCAACTTTTTCCTTTGTGAAGTTGAACGGAGAATTACCAAAATCGGCAAAATCCAGGGTAAAACCGTCACGCTCAGCTGCAACCATATACCCTTTTGACTTATAAATCTTTGCTTCCTCTATCTCAGCTACAGGAATAATTGCAGTTGCTCCATTGGCAAATGCTGTGCATATAGCTGATGAAGCACGTAACACATCAATGATCACCACAATTGAATCAGTGTGAAAATCAGCTTCAAACAGAGCCGGTGAAAAACATGTTTCAAGTTTTCTCTTTTCCATCAGGTTACTAAAATCGCTCATGTTTTATCAGCGCCTATCTACGTAATCTGCAGGAAAATTATTTTTGTCTCCCGCTGATCTCGCAGAAAGGCGCTGATCGAAAATTTGCACTATACTTTCTTATAGATTGGAAAATCAACAACCTTTGCTTTCAGATCCTTATTCCTGATGCGGATATATATTTCAGAACCTGTTTCCCAATAACCTTTATTCAGATATGCCATACCAATCCCTTGTTTCATCATTGGTGACATAGTTCCTGAAGTTACTTCTCCGATAGGTTCTCCATTGTTACTTACAACTTCATAGTGCTGACGGGGAATACCCCGGTCAATCATTACAAATCCCCTGAGTTTTTTAGTCACGCCATTTTTTTTCTGGCCAGATAAAAGAGCTTTGTCAATGAAGTCTTTTTTGTCAGCAAATTTTGTAATCCAACTCAAACCGGCTTCAATGGGAGAAGTATAGTCATTAATATCGTTTCCATACAGGCAAAAACCCATCTCAAGGCGTAAGGTATCACGGGCACCGAGTCCAATAGGTTTGATATTAAACTCCTTCCCGGCATCGAAAACAGCTTTCCACAACTTTGCTCCATCTTCATTTTTAACATATATCTCACAACCACCGGCCCCTGTATAACCTGTGGTGGAAAATATAACATCCTTAATTCCGGCAAACTCAATTACCTTGAATGTATAATATTCCATCGCTTCGATGGGAGTTTTAGTGAGCTTTTGCATTGCTTTCAGAGCCAATGGTCCCTGCACAGCAAGCTGGGCTATACCATCTGATGCATTAATAAGATCTTTGCCTTCATTCAGACCAAATCGTTTTGCATTCTGAACACACCAGTTCCAGTCTTTTTCTATGTTAGCCGCATTTACTACCAGAAGATATTTCTCAGGGTTATACCTGTATACCAGTAAGTCATCAACGATACCTCCCTTACCATTCGGAAAACAAGAATATTGGATTTTGCCATCAAATAGAACAGAGACATCATTTGATGTAACATGTTGAAGGAAGTTCAGAGAAGAAGGACCGGTAACCCAGAATTCTCCCATATGAGAAACATCAAAAACCCCTACCCGCTCTCTTACGGTGATATGTTCATCATTTATTCCGGAATATTCTACCGGCATATTATATCCTGCAAAAGGGACGATTTTGGCGCCAGCTTCCTGGTGAAATTTAATAAAAGGTGTATTTTTCATTTAACTGAATTTTAAAATAATAATCTAATACTTCTTCGTTTGAAGAATCCACAAAGCAAACAAATTGTTTCCTGATAAAATCTGATGATTATCAGAATTCAAGTATTTTAAATTCAACTCTCCTGTTCTTTGCACGTCCTGCCGGAGTGGAATTATCAGAAATTGGCTGTAATGAACCAAATCCTCTTGATTCCAGGCGTGAACGGTCAACTCCTTTACTTACAAGATAATCAAGAACTGCTTTTGCCCTTGCTTCTGAAAGTTTGTAGTTCACCGGCTCACTGCCGGTCTTATCAGTATGACCCGATATTTCAATTCGCATCTCTTCATTTTCATTCATAATATTCAACAAGCGCATGAGCTCTGTATATGAATTAGGAGTCAATATTGATTTCCCCGTTTCGAAAAGAATGTTTTTTAAAACAACTTTTTTCCCAACCTTAACTTTAATAATATCAATATTAAAATTATATACCTCTTTTGGCCAGTTTGCGGGAATATCAATTCGTCTCTGATCAGCAAGAAATCCTGTCGCATGCATGTCGATCATATACGCTTTCTTCGACGGAAGTTTTACTCTGTAACTTCCATCTGTTTCTGAACTTGCGGTTGTTTCAATCACCTCGCCGGTAGAAATATCCTTAATATCAAGTTTTGCCAGAACAGGTTCTCCTGATTCTGAGTCTTTTACTTTTCCTGAAAGATAAACTGGTTGTTCCTCCTTAACAACAGGCATCGGTGGTTGGGTAACTTGTTTTATAATTACTACGGTATCCCTACGTACAACTGTATCCTTCTTTGGAGGAGGAAGTGCAACTATAATCCGTTTTGGAGGCAGTATCGTTCCCTCATAAATATCCAATCCGCCTGATCCGCCACTCCTGTTTGATGCAAAAAAGAAAGTGCTGTCTTTAACAGGCGAAGGAAAATAGAAGAGCTCATCCCAGGGAGTATTAACGGGATAACCATAATTAACAACATTTCCCCATTCACCTGATTTATCTTTTGTGCAGTAAAAGATATCGAAACCGCCGATGGAATTATGACCTTTTGAGCTAAAAAAGAGCGTGTCACCAGTCCTGGAAAACCTTACTGCCTCTTCATCATAAACAGTATTAATCACTTTCCCGGCATTTTGCGGTTTTGACCATCTTTTCTGATCAAGTCGCTTTATAAAATAAATATCCTTGCCACCCATATTATCTTTTCCCCTGTCAGAAACATAATAAATCTCATTCCCTGACGGGCTGATAGTGAATGATGTTTCGGAGCCGTTTGTATCAATATGGAACGGCACCTTTTCAGGTACTGTCCAACTTCCCTTTTTGTAGCTTGATACTTTTATATCACCATTATTTGAGGAACCTGAATAAATGTAAAGTGTATTGTTAGTTGAATTGATAAAAAGAGGCGCTTCACTGTATTTTGTGGTTAACTCTTTTCCGGCAACATTTGAAGGCTCCCAGGCCCCGGATGAAAAATGAGAGATCAGAATATTCTCATCGAACTTTGTATCGGGATGACGTTTCCCGGTACCGGGAATTTCTCTTCTGGATGCGAAGTACATTGTTTTTCCGTCAGCAGTCAGAATTTCTGCATATTCATCAGCAGGAGAGTTAATGTTTAATCCGGCATTTACTATTGAAACTCCAAGAGTATCTTTTGTAACAAATAATGCAGCATTACACTCCATAGTGTATTCGTTTGCAAGCGAAATCTCTTTTTTAGTCTTTATCACATCCGATGTCTGGAATTCAGTGATTTTTGCGATTGCTTCAGAATATCTCCCTCCAAACTGGAGAGATCGTCCGGCCAGCAGGAGTAAATCGGGAGCAACATCCTTATCGAGATCAATAGCTTTCAGAAAGAAACCGGCTGCTTCATCTTTATTGTCAGACAACAGTGCAGAGACACCAGTCTTATAGTTAAGTTCAGCACATGAACTGTTATACACTGAAGCCAGAAGATATTCATTGAATGCCTCATTATACCAGATGCCTTTTTTATTAAAATAAGAATCACCATTTTTGACATGTTTCCAGGCTTCTTTGAAACCCGGTTTCTTATTATCGAAATTTTTGCGGCTGATCGATATGTTTATTTGAGCCTGCAAAGAGCCCATTAAAAATATCATTAAAAAAAAGGTCAGGTAAAATCGCATAATATCCGGTTTTAATAACCATAAATGTAGCATTTATTTTTTTTCTAAAACCTAAATCTTTGATAAGATAAAAACTGCCCGGAGCCAAAAGTAAAATTTACTATCTTTGTTTGATTTTCTTATAATGTTATTTAGTAATTCACCCATATATTAATTATGGATTACAAATTCATAAATATGGAATATCTTGATTCCGTAGCAGGGGGAGATCCGGAAATTATTAATGAAATTGTCAGCATATTCAAGGAACAATCAGTTGAGATATATAAAGAGATGGAATCGCTCCTGGCTGAAAAAGATTATACTGCTCTCGGATTACTTGCGCACAAAGCAAAATCATCAGTTGCTATAATGGGAATGGCTGAAATGGCGCTGATGTTGAAAACCTTCGAACTTCAGGCTAAAGAAGGGAAGGAAACTCATTTGTATGAATCCTATGTTGAAAAATTCAAAATGGATACTACTGAAGCAGTAAATGAGCTCGAAGATTTAATAAAGAACAGAATAAAAGGGAATTAATGATCAATATTGAAAAAAGAGATAAAATAGACATTATATCCTTCTCTGTTAATAAGATCAATGCCCTTATAATTGATGATATAAATGACGCGATCCTCAAAGTGTTTGATAATTCAAACTCCAAAGTTGTAATAGATCTCAGTGGAGTGGATTATGTTGACAGCTCCGGTTTTGGATGTTTTCTTTCTGCGATGAAAGCAGCAAGAAATAACTACGGTGTACTGAAATTCGCTAATCCTGAACCAAAAGTCATCGAATTATTCGAATTGTTACATCTTCAGACTGTTTTTCAGATATATCCCGATATGGACAGCTGTTTAAAGTCTTTCAGATAAAGTCATTCATTTGTCGCCAGTTTGAAAGAAAGATGTCCGTTTGTATTTACTCCTACTTCAACTGTATCTTCTTTTGAAACTTTCCCGCCAATTATTTCTTTCGACAGTTCATTCACAATCTCCTTCTGAATCAATCTTTTTACAGGTCTTGCACCCAATTGCGGATCATAACCTTTCTCGGCGAGCCAGTCGAGAACTTCGTCATTATATATTAACTTCAGGTTATAGCCTGCAAGCATTTTTTCAATGTTTCCAAGCTGTATTTTAACAATTTCTTTGATTTGATCTTTAGTAAATGGTTTGAACATCACAATCTCATCAACTCTGTTCAGGAACTCAGGTTTAAGAGTCTTTCTTAATAATGAAAAAATATCTTTCCTGAGAATTTCTTCTTCCTTTTCAGGAATATTGTTTTTCCATTTATCCATCCTGTCTCTTATTATATCCGATCCAAGGTTAGATGTCATTATGATAATAACATTCCTGAAATTTACCGTTCGTCCTTTGTTATCAGTAAGCCTCCCTTCATCCAGGACCTGAACAGCAGGTTAAACAGATCGGGATGAGCTTTTTCAATTTCATCAAGAAGCACTACCGAATAAGGCTTATGACGTACAGCTTCTGTTAACTGGCCCCCCTCATCATAGCCTACATACCCGGGAGGAGCACCTATTAACCTCGAAACTGAATGTCTTTCCTGGTACTCTGACATGTCGATCCTGGTCAAAAGGTTTTCATCATTAAAGAGGAAACCGGCAAGTGCCCTGGCCAGTTCAGTTTTACCAACACCAGTAGTACCGATGAAAATAAAGGAGCCTAAAGGTTTTTTCTCATCATGCAGCCCGGCCCTTGACCGCCGTACTGCATCAGCCACGGCTTCAATAGCTTCGTCCTGCCCCACTACTCTTTTGTGTAATTCTGATTCAAGCCGCAGCAATTTCTCCTTTTCGCTTTCCAGCATTCTTGATACCGGAATGCCTGTCCATTTCGATACTATAGCTGCAATATCTTCTGACCTGACTTCTTCCTGTATAAGTGAACCTTTTTTCCTTTTCTGTTCGATAAGATCCTTTAATTCAGATATCTCTTTCTCCAGTTCAACTATCTTTCCATAACGTATCTCTGCTACTTTGCCGTAATCCCCGCTTCTTTCAGCCTGTTCCGCCTCAAAACGGAGTGATTCTACTGCTTCTTTTTTAACCTGTACCTTTTCGATCATCTCTTTTTCAGACTTCCACCCTGCTTTGAGTCCATCTCTTTTTGCCTGCATATCAGCTAGTTCGCGTGAGATTTTTTCCGCTTTAATAGTATCGCCGTCTCTTCGCACAGCTTCGCTTTCAATTTCGAGCCTGGTTATTGTTCTTTCAGCTTCATCAATCTCTTCCGGCACCGAATTCATTTCAAGCCTTAACCGTGATGCAGCTTCATCGATAAGGTCAATAGCTTTATCGGGTAAGTATCTGTCAGTTATATATCGTGTGGAAAGATCAACAGCTGCGATAATAGCTTCATCCCTTATAATTACTTTATGATGTGTTTCATATTTCTCACGGATTCCCCTGAGTATCGAAATTGAATCTTCTCTGTCGGGTTCATCAACCATCACAACCTGAAATCTTCTCTCAAGGGCTTTATCTTTTTCGAAGTATTTCTGATATTCATTCAATGTGGTTGCTCCAATCGCTCTTAACTCTCCACGGGCAAGAGCAGGCTTCAGGATATTGGCAGCATCCATTGCTCCCTCAGATGCACCGGCTCCGATGAGAGTATGAATTTCATCAATAAAGAGCACTACTTCCCCGTTTGATCCGATCACTTCGTTCACAACCGATTTTAATCTCTCTTCAAACTCACCTTTATACTTGGCTCCTGCAATAAGAGCTCCCATATCAAGCGAATAAATTACTTTTGATTTAATATCTTCAGGCACGTCTCCCCTTATTATTCTGTGAGCCAAACCTTCAGCAATTGCAGTTTTCCCTACACCCGGTTCTCCAATCAGCAATGGATTATTTTTTGTTCGACGTGTAAGATATCTGCAGAATACGCCTTATTTCATCATCACGCCCGATTACCGGATCGAGTTTCCCTGAGCGGGCTCTTTCGTTAAGGTTTACAGCAAACCTGTTAAGCGCATCAAATGTGTCTTCCGAAGTCTGACTTTCAACATTGCCTCCTTTTCTCAATTCACCCACAGCTGCTTTCAATGCTTTCATTGTTACGCCATTATCCTTGAGGATCTGCGCAGCTTTATCATCCGTATCAATAATACCCATCAGCAAATGTTCAGATGAGACAAATTTGTCCTTCATATCAGCAGCCAGACTATTTGCCTTTCTGAATGCTTCTGACACTGAGGATGATACATAAGAATCGGCCCCGCTCACTTTTGGATATGAATCAATCAGAGCATCTATTTCCTTATTAAGGTTGCGGGTATTTACCCCCATTTTACCAAAAAGAAAATTGGTAATGCTCTCAGCCTCACTCATTACACCTTTGAGAATATGTGCGCATTCAACAGCCTGCTGACCTTTGGCACTGGCAATATTAAATGCCTTTTGAACAGATTCCTGAGCCTTTAGAGTAAAATTGTTTAAATTCATAATGTATTAGTTTGAATATATACCTATAACAAAATTGCTGCCAGTATGGATAATTGACAGATCGGCATTTAATAATAAGGGGATTGTGACAAACTGGCTATTCAAGTTGACTTCAAAGAAATCCATTAACCGCAAAGGTCGCAAAGAAAATACGCAAAGGTCGCAAAGAATTTATGTGGACTTTGACTTTGCGTACTTTGCGCCTACTTTGTGTGCTTTGCGGTTAAAAGAATTTTACCTTTACGCAAAATTCAAAATTATGGGCAAAGTTTTATGGAAACCGGGTACGATGATTTACCCCTTACCCGCGGTAATGGTCAGTTGCGGATCGGTACCTGAAGAGTATAATATCCTGACAATTGCCTGGACAGGCACTATTTGTTCAGATCCGGCAATGTGTTACATATCGGTAAGACCAATGCGTCATTCGTATGACATTATAAAGAGGAATGGTGAGTTTGTAATAAATCTTACGACTAAAGCCCTTGCCTTCGCTACTGACTGGTGTGGTGTAAAATCGGGGAAAAAGTATAATAAATTCGTTGAGATGAATCTCACGCCGGTTCCTGCATCAAAAGTGAAAGCCCCAATGATTAAAGAATCTCCGGTCAACATAGAATGTGTAGTAAAAGAAATAAAGGAGCTCGGGTCTCACCATATGTTTATATCTGAAGTTGTTGCAGTAAGTGCCGATGAGGAATATATTGACAAGCAAACAGGTCTTTTTAAACTAAATGAGGCCATACCAATATGCTATTCCCACGGGAAATATTACGAAACAGGAAATCTGATAGGAAAATTCGGGTTTTCGGTTGAAAAGAAAAAAAGATAAAAAGATAAGATCCCTGACGTCATTTACTTAACCCTACCCAACCTTTGCCTTATATGTTTAAGAGGGCCGGGCGTTAAAAAATAGCCCGGCGGGCTATTTTAAAAAAGGAGCCAGATTGCGCGAAGGGGACGGGGAAAGGGTTAAAGAAATGTTCGCGGTGGATTCTGAAATTTCAGAAAACATTAATTAGATTTCTTTGTCCCAAAGAACTAATTTCATATCTTCAAAGTGTGAAATATTAACCTGACTTGATATGAGTGAGAAGATTCTGGAAACCCTGATGCAATTATTTGCAATAATTGCAAAACCCCAGAGCAATGATGTAGAAAGAAGAGGTGTTGTTGAAGTATTTTTAAAACGTCTCCTTAACCAGGAGTTGGTTCAGAAATATCTTTCGACATATGATGAAAAATTTGAAGAAGCCCGAAAAAAACTTGAAAAAAGCAGTACTGAAAGACGTGAAGGAGCAATTGCCATCAGAATCAGAAAGCTTTGCAAAGAAATTAATGAACAGGGACAACTCGATCAGGAACAGAGGATAGTTGTTGTTATACAGGTACTCGAATTCTGTAAATCAGGCGGCCAAAAAGTAAGCCAGCTCGAGCTTGGCTTTATAAATACACTGGCAGAAGGTCTGAATATTACCAATGCTGAATATTGCATCATAGAAAGTTATGTTCTGAATGCTTTTACAGATATTCCGGCAACATCCGATCTTTTAGTAATTGACGGAATAAAGAATTTTGAACATAAGGTAGCAAAACATTCTTACAAGGATTTGCTTAAGGGACATATATGGATTCTTTTCATACCGTCAGTCAATAAGTATTTTGTAAGGTTTACCGGAGCCGGCGAACTATCAATGAACGGACAACTACTGCAGGAGGATAAAGTATACCCCTTCAGTCAGGGTTCATCTATTAAGGGCTACAAAATAACTCCGATTTATTACTGGGATGTTACAATGCAATTCCTGAAAGAAGACTTCAAATCTTCAAGGGTTGTTTATGCGGTGAATAATCTTGAGTACCGTTTCAAAAGCGGGGAAGTGGGTATCCATCATATGAGCTTTAAGGAAGAATCGGGAAGGATGGTTGGAATAATGGGTGCCAGCGGTGCAGGAAAATCGACACTCCTCAGCGTTTTGAACGGTACTAATGAGCCTTATGACGGTGAGGTGCTTATAAATGGAATCAGCATACACAGGGACAAAGAAAAAATCAAAGGTCTTATTGGATATGTTTCACAGGATGATCTTCTTATTGAGGAGCTTACCGTTTTTGAAAATCTTTACTATAATGCCAGACTTTGTTTTGATAACCTGACAGAAGACGAGATCAATTTAAGAGTTGAAAGTGTCCTGAAAAATCTGGGTCTTTATGAAATAAGGAATATACAGGTTGGAAGTCCGCTAAATAAGAAAATAAGCGGGGGACAGCGTAAAAGGCTAAACATCTCACTCGAGCTTATCAGAGAACCAGCTATAATGTTCCTCGATGAACCAACTTCCGGGTTATCATCGCGCGACTCTGAAAATATCCTGGACCTTCTGAAGGAACTTGCCCGTAAAGGTAAACTTCTGTTTATTGTGATACATCAGCCATCATCAGAGATATTTAAGATGTTTGATAAGCTTATAATCCTCGACACGGGGGGATACCTTATTTATAACGGGAATCCTGTTGATTCAATTGAGTACTTCAAAAGGAAAATTGAACAGGCAAATCACAACGAGAGTGAATGTTATGTATGTGGTAATGTAAATCCTGAACAGATATTTAATATTGTCGAGACAAAAGTATTTACAGAAAGCGGTCAGCCTACCGAAACGCGCAGAATATCGCCTGCTGACTGGAGTAATCTTTATAAAGAAGAAAAGAAAGAGGACAAACGTGACCCGGGCAGTTCATTACCTGAAATAAATTTTAAAACTCCTAATAAATTCAAGCAGTTTATTGTATTTACAAAACGTGATGTACTTTCCAAAATTGCTGATACCCAATATCTTCTTATAACATTACTCGAAGCACCGGTACTGGCTTTTTTTCTTGCCTTCCTTATCAGATATTTTGATGAAAGTATTAAAAACAAGCATTATACACTTTATGACAACAGCAACCTGCCGATCTATATTTTCATGTCGGTTATTGTTGCTATTTTCATGGGACTCACTGTCAGCGCTGAAGAAATAATAAAGGACAGGAAAATCCTTAAAAGGGAAGCATTTCTTAACCTCAGCTGGAACAGTTACCTGATGTCGAAAGTCTTCGTCCAGTTCGCGATATCAGCAATCCAGGCTTTCACGTTTGTTCTGGTTGGAAACGGGATAACTGAGATCAGAGGAATGATGTTTGATTACTGGCTTGTACTGTTTTCATGCTGGGCCGGTGCAAATATGCTAGGATTGGTTATCTCTGACAGTTTTAAAACTGTTGTTACTATTTATATCTTAATTCCATTCCTGGTGATTCCGCAGATCATCCTCAGCGGAGTTATGGTTAAGTTTGAAAAGCTGAATCCTAATATTTCATCTCCTGTTTCAATTCCATTCTATGGTGAGTTTATAACTGCAAGGTGGGGTTATGAAGCTCTGGCGGTTAAGCAATTTAAAGATAATAAATATGAGCATCCATTTTATCCTTTTGAAAAGGAAATGAGCAAAGCAGTATTTAAAAAAGATTACTGGCATGTTGAGATAAGGGGTGCCCTTGATAACATTTCAGGAGATCTGGATAAAGGAATAAAGGATAATGACTTTGCAGATAACCTTCTCCTGGTAACTAATGAGTTTAAGAAACAATTCATTTTAACGCCAGACATCAGGTTTGCCTTTATTGATCAGCTTACCCCCGAAAAAGTTACTCCGGATATTATTTCTGCGGCACAGAGTTATGTAGAAAAAGTAAGAAAGTATTATGTTGACATGTACAATGATGCAAGTAATCGGAAAGAAGATCTCAAATCAAGGATGGCTGGAGAAAACCTTCAAAACTTCCTGAAACTCAGGGACAACTATTATAATAAATCTCTGGAGGAGTTCGTAAAAGATAAAAATGAAACAACAAAAACTATCATATTCAAAGGTGAATTGATTCAGAAACTTGATCCGATTTTTATGGATCCGAAACACAGTTTCATCAGAGCACACTTTTATGCTCCTGAGAAACAGGTTTTTGGAGTGAAAGTCGACACTTATGTTGTTAATGTAATTGTACTCTGGGTCATGACATTCGTACTTTATCTTGTTCTGTATTTCAGACTGATAAAGAAAATTCTGGATTCAGGAGAAGTAATGTTTGGAAAGAGAATGAAAGGATCTGATTAGTTCAGTACTTTATACTAAAAAGGCTGCCTCAGAAGAGACAGCCTTTTTAGATCTGAAAAGCAGGATCATACGCGATAAAAGCAAATCAGTTATTCGACGATTTCAATCATTTTAAATGGCACCCTGATTATTGATTCATAATCTTCTCCGGCTTCGAGCATATCCTCGTCATCCTCCTCATAATACCAATTAACTTCGACATCATTTTTGGCTTTATGAATAGCTTCAAGTTTTTTGAATACATCGAGGATACATTTTGAAGAGCTAGTGTTAAAATATTCCAAACGAATATTTACAACAGTTTTCGTCAGAGGAGATTCCTTATATGAATCGAGCCAGTCTACCAAAGGTTTATAAAATTCTACTGAGTTTTCTGGAATTGAACGTCCTTTGATTTCAAAGACACCTTCTGTAGAATCAAATTTAACTGTAGGAGTTTTAGGGGTTCCTTCGATGATGATCGGTTCCATATTTATCAGATTTAAATGTTGCTAAAATTCTTCGTTCACTAAAATATCAAGGTAGAAAAATGAATAATGATTATTGTATGGTTTAAATGTATACTCAAGTTTATTTCCCGTTTTTCTTGCTATATCAACCAGGCCAAGTCCCCCCCCGCCTTTAGCGGAAATCCTCTGGTGATTCAGAATAAATTTATACAGTTCCTTTATTTCATCATGACTTGACCTGTTAATTCTCTTGATCTTCTCTTCAAGCTTTTCAATATTTTCAGCATGAACAAAATTGCCGGTAATAATCCTGTATCCGTCATTAACCTTCTTAACTACAAGCAATCCAAATTTTTCGGAAGTCTGATCCTCAAAGTCATCAGGGACCCTGTCAACATGATGATATAAATTCTGAAGGCTTTCAACAAGAACATTGTAGACTTTTTTCCGGAGTTTCGACTGTTCATTTACTTCAACCATCTTATCCTCGACTGTGTCAAGAACATGATTTATGACATCTGAATCAACATTACCCTTATAGTAAAGGATTGTAGTGCCAGTAGAAAGATCTGAAAAATAATTCTCTATATTAAAGCTCATTTAAGCTTCATTTTTAGATATGATCAAGTAAATCCAATAACAAATATAATAAAAATATAAAGTTACCAAATTATAACTTGAACACTTTCAGGTTTTTTAATAATGATAAATATTTTGATAAAGGTAGTTAAATGTATCTATCAACCACAATAATTAGACTTTTTCAGACCTTACCGGTTTTTTTGTTCCACTATACATCTCATATTTAAGGAGAAGGCATTCAAGTGCCCCATTGAAAAGTATATGTTTTTCTTTAGGTTTCAGTCCGACATGTTTGAGTGATTCTTTGTTTGAAGATATCAGCCAGGCAGTAGATCCAGAAAAATTATGCTTGAGTGTTGTGCCTATCATGCTATATAGAGAATCAATTTCTTCAGGTTGTATCCTCTGTCCATAAGGAGGATTCATAAATACCAATCCACCTTCCTCCGACCGCAGGTCTTTAAAATCAGATATATCAAGTAAAACAGCATCATTCAGTCCGGCTTTGGCCACATTGGTTTTTGCAAATTGCAGTGTTTCCCCCGAGATGTCGCTTCCAAAAATTTTCACAGGGGAAGATTGAATCTTGTTATTGTTTTCAAGCATAACTTTTTGGAATAAATCTTCATCAAAATCTCTCCATCGCTGAAATCCGAAAAACTTACGGAATTTCCCGGGAGGGATTTTACAGGCCATTAGTGCGGCCTCAATCGGGAAAGTGCCTGACCCGCACATCGGATCAGTGAATGTTGATGCAGCATTCCAACCGGATAATAGCAAAATACCTGCTGCCAGAACTTCATTAAGAGGAGCCACTGACTGTTCTTGCCTGTAGCCGCGTTTAAATAAAGGCACAACAGAGGAATCAAGTGATATCGTCACCTGATCATTGCTTATATGCAGATTTATTAACAAACGGGGATTTTCTGTATCTACTGAGGGTCTCCTCCCTGTCTGTTTTCTGAAGGTATCAGCAATTGCGTCCTTTAGTATAAGTCCAGCATAACCGGTATGACCAAAGTGTGGTGAGTTAATTACAGGAACAATAGAAAATGTATCATCGGCATCCATATACCGATCCCATTCTATTTTAGTCCCTGCTTTATAAAGATCATCCTTCGACCTGATCCGGAAATCAGCAATTGGCATCAATACTGATAATGCTGTTCTTATACAATAGTTTACTTTGTAAAGCAGAGCCATATCACCTTCAAAAGAAACTGCACGGTTTGCTATTTCAACATTGCCGGCTCCCAGGTCGCTGAGTTCTTCCGATAAAACTTTTTCCAGACCGTACAGAGTCTTTGCTATAAATTTCATTTAAAGTTATGTTTTACTAATAATTTTCAAAGTCAATAAAAGAAATCCATTAACCGCAGAGGTCGCAAAGTAATAACGCAAAGTTCGCAAAGAGCTGAATTACAAGATTCTTTGCGGCCTTTGCGTCTCCTTTGTGTTTTTTGCGGTTAAAAATTATCTCTCTTATGTGAAGGAATTTAAAGTTTGAAAAAAGACTACTTATTTCCCAGAATTGAGTTATACAACTTCTTATCCGATATTACCTGAAGAGCTCTTGCAATTACCTTATCTCCTTCGTTTACAATCTGGTATAGTTCGTTTGACTGCCACATATTACTGGCAACATAACCTTTTAGTATTAATAAGATTTCGTCTTTTGATTTATTATATTGCTCTTCATTGAATTTAACACCTTCAGATTCTCCTTTCGCGATAAAAGCTTTAATATCATCGGGACTGAAATTAAACCTGGATTTAAAATCAGGGAATGATTTGTACTCCGAAGTCAGTTTTGAACGGTTTTTGTCGAAAAACTCGAGAGTAAAAATATTAAGAACACCTTTTGCGATTAATTTATTGAAATAAGGTGAGTTATTTGAGGTATCAGCAGGAACGAACACATCGGGCATAATTCCGCCTGCTGCGTATACAATCCTTTTGTTAATGAGTGTTCTGTATTTCACGGAATCTGGTAAATGAATGCTGTCTACTGTCATCAGCTCGCCATCTGTAAACCGTTTGTAAAAGTTCTCCATATATTTATCATATCCTTCAGTATATGATCTTTGGATCGATCTGCCTGTTGGTGTATAATAACGGGCGATGGTAAGTCTTATCATTGAACCATCAGTAAGATAGAAGCCATTCTGAACAAGTCCTTTACCAAAAGTTCGTCTCCCGAGAATAACTCCGCGGTCCCAGTCCTGGATTGCGCCCGCAAAGATTTCGCTGGCTGATGCCGATCCTTCGTCTGTAAGAATAACTAGTCTTGCTGAAGACAGATCACCGTTGCCTGCTGATTTGTAATCCTGTCTGGGTGTCTTCCGACCTTCCAGATAAACGAGCAATCTCTGATCAGAAAAGAACTTTTCGGCTAACTGCGTTGCTGCAAGCATATACCCACCTCCATTTCCTCTTAGGTCGAGTATGAGATTTTTCATATTGCTCTTCTTAAGCTTGCTTTCTGCGTCTGAAAATTCCTTTTCAGTAGTTGCAGCAAACTTATTTAACTTAATGTAGCCTGTTTCCTTATCAAGCATATAATCAGCATCAAGACTGTAGATTGGAATCTTATCGCGGATAATTGTAAAATCGAGAATATTGCTTTCTCCTTTTCTGTATATTGTGAGGTCGACTTTCGTTCCTTTAGGACCCATTAATCTGCTTCTTACACCTGCAGTTGTAATATTAATATCAGTAACCTTCTCACCGTTAATTGTCAGAATCCTGTCACCGGCTTTTATACCAACTTTTTCTGACGGTCCTCCGCTTATAGGCTCAACGATTAATATTGAATCACGTAAAAGGTTGAACTGAACGCCAATACCTTCAAAATTACCTGCAAGAGGTTCATTCATCTCTTTAACATCCTTTGCGGAGATATATGTTGAATGGGGATCGAGGTTTCTAAGCACTTCTATTATTGCTTTTTCTGTCAGCATATCAAGATTTACAGAATCAACATAAAAAGCGTCAATTAAACTTAATACCCTGCCGAATTTAAATGTTCCTTCATTTAAGACCTGTGACGATGCTGTTATCGTGAAGACAGATAATGAGATAACCAGAAATAATCTGTTAAATAATTTTCTTTTCATATTTTGATTTTCAGTGTGATATTTTTATTAAACAATTTATATTGCTTAATGTTCTGCGAATGATTAAGCGATGTGGGATTTTTTATATTGGGCATGCGGTCACTCCCATTCAATCGTTGATGGAGGCTTAGAGCTGATGTCGTAGACAACTCTGTTAATTCCTTTGACCCTGTTAATTATTTCATTGGAGATAAATCCCAGGAATTCATATGGCAGATGCGACCAGTCAGCTGTCATACCATCTGTAGAACTGACGGCTCTTAAGACCACTGCATTTTCATAAGTCCGTTCGTCACCCATTACTCCCACCGACTGAACCGGAAGCAGAATTACAGCTGCCTGCCAGACTGTATCATAAAGTCCATAATTTTTTAATCCTTCTATAAATATGTCATCAGCTTCTTTCAGAATCTCAAGTTTTTCTCTCGTCATTGTTCCAAGTAACCTGATAGCTAAACCAGGGCCGGGGAATGGATGTCTTTTTAAGATAAATTCCGGTAATCCCAGAGCCGTTCCAACCCGCCTGACTTCATCTTTAAAAAGAAGACGTAAAGGCTCAGTCACTTTAAGATGCATCTTGTCGGGGAGGCCTCCAACATTATGATGAGACTTAATTGTTGCTGAAGGACCATTAACTGAAACAGATTCAATCACATCGGGGTAAATTGTTCCCTGAGCCAGCCATTTGACATCCTTAACTTTTTTTGCTTCATTGTCGAAGACCTCAATAAAAACCCGACCAATAATTTTTCTTTTCGTTTCAGGATCACTTATTCCTTCGAGTTGATCAAGAAATTTGTCGCTGGCATCAACACCAATTACATTAAGTCCCAATCCAATGTATGATTCAAGCACTTTACGAAATTCGTTCTTTCTTAATAAGCCATTATCGACAAAAATACATGTAAGGTTTTTGCCGATAGCTTTATGAAGAAGAAAAGCTGCAACTGATGAATCGACACCGCCGGAAAGACCAAGAATCACTTTATCGTTTCCTAATTTATCCTTCAGGTTATTAACAGTTGTTTCAACGAAGGAATCGGGAGTCCAGTTCTGAGAACATCCGCAAATTCCAATTACGAAATTTTTCAGGATCTGTGTTCCATCAGTGGTATGATAAACTTCGGGATGAAATTGTATTCCCCAGGTTTTTTCACCTTTAATATGAAATGCCCCTGCTTTTACGTCGATTGTTGATCCTGTGATTTCATAATCTGCCGGCAGGGAAGCTATTGTATCAGCATGTGACATCCACACTTGTGTCCCGGGCTTAACATCAATAAAAAGAGGATCATTACTATTAACAGTTACCAGGTTTGCTCTTCCATATTCGCGGATCCCCGAGGGTAAAACTTCACCCCCAAAGTCATGAACAAGATACTGCGCCCCGTAACATACACCAAGTAAAGGGATGACTCCTTTGATTTTTGACAGATCAGGAAAAGGTGCATTTTTATCGCGGACTGATGACGGGCTGCCTGAGAGGATAACCCCTTTTACACTATCATCCGGCACGGGAAAATGGTTAAATGGATATATCTCACAATAAACATTAATCTCCCGTATTCTCCTTGCTATCAATTGAGTATATTGAGATCCGAAGTCGAGTATTAAAATTTTTTCAGGCAATGTATTTTCTCTTTTTAAATGCCCACAAAGATAGGTATTATTAAGAAATATTCCCTACTTCATATGTCTTCCCGTCTATTGCTGCGAAGGTTTGAGGAAAGATTGTTCTGGCTTCCTCAACAAGTGGTCTTATATCCTTGTAACGTGACGAGAAATGGCCGATAATAAGAGACCGGGCGTTTGCCTCAAGAGCTGTTCTTGCTGCATCAACTGTAGTGGAATGACCTGTCATTTTAGCAAGGTCATCTTTTGTCATATCGAAGGTTGCTTCGTGATATAGTACATTTACATCTTTTATAAAGGTTGCCAGTCGTTTGAAATATTTAGTATCGCTGCAATAAGCGTATGAAAGAGGTTCGGACGGAGGAAGAGTTATAACTTCATTTTTTATTATTGTCCCGTCAGATGTAATATAATCCTGGCCTTTTTTTATTGCAGGAATCCTGACAGCAGGGATCTGATATTTCTCAATGCACTCTTTAATTATGTTCCTTTCCGATATCTTCTCCCTGAAGAGAAATCCGTAAGCAGGAATCCTGTGTTGCAGGGGAAAGGATGAGACGGTAATGTATTTATCATCGAGCACAGTTACCGGATCCTTACCGGAAAGCGGGACAAAATCAATTTTAAAACTAAGATTTATGTCAAAATCGCTTAGATGGGATTTGAGAATCCGGTCATAACCGGCAGGAGCATAAAGGTGTATTGGATTCTCCCTGCCCATAAGACTGAATGTTGAAAGCAATCCGTAAAGTCCGAAAACATGATCGCCATGTAAATGGCTGATGAATATATGATTTATTTTTGCAAATCTGATCCTTGTCTTTCTAAGCTGCATCTGGGTGCCTTCACCGCAGTCTATTAAAAACAACCGCTCATGCGCATTAAGCACATGAGCGGAAGGGTATCTTTCTGATGTCGGCAGTGCAGAACTACTACCTAATATAGTAAGTTTCATCGCACTCTTCACAGCAATCTGCTATGAAATCAATTTTTCAGCATCAGCAACGGTTCCGGTTATTGTCAGAACTGTGTCGAGCTGAGAAATAGTGATTAATCGTTCCACAGCTTCATTTAAACCGCAGAGAACGAATACACCACCGGCATTCTTACATAATCTGTTGGCTACCAAAATAGCACTTAGACCTGAAGAATCACAATATTGGCATTTTTCCAGATCAAGGATGATATTTTTTTCACCCTTGCCCGAAACAAGCACAAGTTCCGACTTTAGCGCCGGTGCAATATGCGTGTCAAGTTTTTCAGACTGTATCTGAATTACAGTGCTGTTATTCCGGCTCTCAATATTAAAATCCATGGCGATAAGTTTTGATAGCCTAAATTTAATTAATTTTTCGATTTCTTGGAAGCTTTATTTTCTTTTTCTTCCATTTCTTCTTTCAAAGCAGCCAGCTGAGAGATATCACCAAGGGTTGTTTTTTCAGAATTTGATTTCTGTTTCCTTGCTGTTTTCTTGGGTGATTCTGGCTCAGATTTCTTTACAGGAGCCTCAGCAGCTTTCTTTTCATCTTCAAATATTCTGCTATGCGAAACGATGATTTTCTTGGCTGATTTATTGAATTCAATAACCTTGAACATAAGTTTCTCATCAACTTTAGCCATCATTCCGTCTTCTTTTACAAGATGTTTAGGAGTAACAAATCCTTCAACACCATATGGGAGAGCGATTACAGCACCTTTGTCGAACACTTCAACAACAGTACCTTCATGAATTGAATCCATGGTGAAGAGATTTTCGAATACATCCCATGGATTTTCTTCAAGCTGTTTGTGACCCAGACTCAATCGTCTGTTTTCTGTGTCAATTTCAAGAACAACTACTTCAATTTCCGCATCGATAGATGTAAATTCAGCAGGATGTTTGATTTTTTTTGTCCACGACAAATCAGAAATATGAATAAGTCCGTCAACACCTTCTTCGATCTCAACAAATACACCGAAATTGGTAAAGTTCCTAACTTTAGCAGTGTGTTTTGAACCAACAGTGATATTTTTCATCAATATTTTGCCATGGATCGGGTTTAAGTTGTTTAATACCGAGTGACATTTTTCTCTCGTCTCTGTCGAGGGTAAGAATAACTGCTTCAATTTCATCACCCACTTTCAGGAATTCCTGGGCACTTCGTAAATGCTGTGACCATGACATTTCAGAAACATGTATCAAACCTTCAACACCCGGGGCGATTTCAACAAATGCACCGTAATCAGCCATAACGACAACTTTTCCTTTAACTTTATCACCAATATTCATATTCGGGTCAACTGAATCCCATGGATGAGATGTAAGTTGTTTCAGACCGAGAGCAATTCGCTTTTTATCATCATCAAAATCGAGAATAACAACATTGAGTTTCTGATCGAGCTGCACGATCTCTTCCGGATGATTGACTCTTCCCCATGAAAGATCAGTAATATGTATAAGACCATCAACACCGCCAAGGTCGATGAATACGCCATAAGAAGTAATATTCTTAACTGTTCCTTCCAGAACCTGTCCTTTTTCAAGTTTCGCAATGATCTCTTTCTTCTGCTGTTCAAGTTCAGCTTCAATAAGTGCTTTGTGTGAAACAACAACGTTTTTGAATTCCTGATTGATTTTCACAACTTTGAATTCCATTGTTTTACCCACAAATACATCATAATCGCGAATTGGTTTCACATCAATCTGTGATCCCGGGAGGAATGCTTCAATACCAAATACATCCACGATCATACCACCTTTTGTGCGGCATTTAATGTAACCGGTAATGATTTCATCTTTTTCAAGTGAAGCATTGACCCTGTCCCATGAATTGATTGCACGTGCTTTTTTATGTGAAAGCAGAAGCTGACCTTTTTTATCTTCCTGGCTTTCAACATATACTTCAACTTTATCACCAACTTTCAGATTTGGATTATAACGGAATTCATTTAAACTGACAACTCCTTCCGATTTATAACCTATATTAATAACAACTTCGCGTAATGTCATCTGAATAACTGTACCAATCACAACTTCATCCACTGCAACAGTAGACAGAGTTTCATCATACTGTGATTCGTATTCTTTGTATTTCGGGGAATTGCGGAGTTCTTCACTCTCGAATGCTTCCCAGTCAAAATCCTCAGCATTTGCGGGTGTTCTTGGTTCGGATTTTGTTTTGATTTCGATTTCCGGTTCATCTTCCGGTTCTGTTTTTACTCTTTTTGGTCTCTTGTTCTTTCTTTTCTTCTGTATCAAATCCGTAATCTTCAGCCTTTGCTGTTTCGGTTACTTTTTCAACTTCCGGAAGGTCTTCAGCGGTTACAGTATCGACCTCTTCTGATGTTAAGGTTTCAGTTATAACATCCTGTTTTTCGCTTTTTTCTTTAGTTTTTGCCTTTTTTACCACATTTAACGGGGTTTCACTTGTTTCTGCAACCTCCTTTTTGGTTGCTTTCTTCTTGTTTTCAGTCATAATATTAATTTAAAAGAACTAATAATTAATAAGTTAGACATTATCTTGTATGAAAAATTGGTTGCAAAGATATGACTTTTTTCAAAAACAGCCCAATTATATGGAGAAATTCAATATGGATGACAGAGCCCCCTCCCGCTGCGCGGGATACCCCTAAAGTGGGAAAAATTCACGAATCATAAGTTAGATTATTTTAAATTCACAGAATTTACCCCCGCTTTATGGAGGCAGAGGGCTTATCATTTCCGTATTTGACTTGTTATACTATCTTTGCAAAGAGATGAACTAAATGCTTAAAAACACCTTTTATTTATGAGAATAATTGTGGTGGGATCTGGTTACGTCGGTTTGGTAACCGGAGCTTGTTTTGCTGAAAGCGGACTCAACGTGACATGCGTTGATGTAGATAGAAATAAAATTCAACAACTTAAGGAAGGAACAATTCCTATTTATGAACCTGGTCTTGAGGGCTTAGTAAAAAGTAACGTTCTGAAAAAACGACTATCATTTGCAACTGATATAAAAGAAACAATAGAAAATTCAGAGGTTATATTTATCGCGGTTGGGACACCCCCCGGTGAAAACGGGTCTGCCGATCTAAAACATGTGCTGAAAGTAGCGGAAGAAATTGGAAAGTTAATTACAAAATACATTGTTGTTGTGACTAAGAGCACAGTACCGGTCGGGACATCCGAAAAGATTCGTAGCACTATCCAGGCCGAGATTGACAAACGTAAACTAGCGATACAGTTTGATATGGCTTCAAACCCTGAATTTCTTAAAGAGGGTGCAGCTATTGACGACTTTTTGAAACCTGAAAGAATTGTTGTCGGCATTGATAATGAGAAAACAAGGGAAATAATGAACAGGCTTTATATGCCATTTGTACTCAATAATCATCCTATTCTTTTCATGGACATTGCTTCTGCAGAGATCACCAAATATGCAGCCAATGCCATGCTTGCTACAAGAATAAGTTTTATCAATGAGATAGCTAATTTATGCGACTTACTTGGAGCAGATATAAACAATGTACGAAAAGGTATCGGCAGTGATTCCCGTATCGGAAGTAAGTTTATCTATCCGGGTACCGGATATGGAGGATCGTGTTTCCCAAAAGATGTCAAAGCTCTTTTAAAGACTGCAAAAGACATTGGTTATGAGCTCAATGTGATTAAAGCTGTTGAAAAAGCCAATGAATATCAGAAAAATGTCATCTTTAAAAAGATGGCTAAGTTTTTTAATAATGATCTTAATAACAGAATAATTGGGATTTGGGGTTTATCATTCAAACCCAAAACTGATGATATCCGGGAAGCCTCTTCTATCGTTCTCATTGAGAAGCTCCTCGGTGCAGGAGCAAAAATTAAAGCTTATGATCCCGCTGCTATCAATGAAACAAAAAAGGTTCTTGGAAACAGAATTGAGTATAGCTCTGATCCGTATGAAGCACTTATCGGTGCAGATGCTGTTGCTTGATGACGGAATGGTCAGAGTTTCATCTTCCTGATTTTAAAAGGATGGCTGAATTAATGAAAGGGAAAGTGATATTCGATGGCAGGAATATTTATGATCCGGCAGAGCTCAGGAGGCTGGGATTTACATATTTCGGGATAGGAAGAAGATGAGGTTGAGGCTGAGACTAAGGGATAAGGGACTAAGAGACAAAGGGACAAAGGGACTTACTCAAAAAGATTGCTTCGCTTCGCTCGCAATGACCCGATGCTATCGATAAACAACAAACGACAAACGATAAACGATAAACGATAAACGATTATAATGAAAGGAATAATATTAGCAGGGGGCTCGGGAACGAGGCTGTATCCGATTACAAGTTCGATATCGAAACAGATGCTGCCGGTGTATGATAAACCAATGATTTATTATCCACTATCAGTTCTGATGCTTGCAGGGATAAGGGATATATTGATTATTTCCACTCCAAGAGATCTTCCGGGATTTAGGAATCTCCTTGGAGACGGTAATTCACTGGGAATGAATTTCAGTTACATTGAACAACCCTCACCTGATGGACTGGCACAGGCATTTATACTTGGTGAAGAATTTATTGGCAATGATCCTGTTTGCATGATCCTTGGCGATAATATTTTTTATGGACATGGATTTGGTGAAAATCTGCTAAAAACTGCTGAATTGAAAAAGGGTGCCTGTATATTCGGATATTACGTCACTGATCCTGAACGTTATGGTGTTGTTGAATTTGACAAGGAAAAGAAGGTTCTGAGCATTGAGGAGAAACCAGTCACATCCTAAATCGAATTATGCCGTTACAGGTCTGTATTTTTATGATAATAGTGTGGTTGCAAAAGCCAAATCACTAAAACCTTCGCCGCGGGGAGAACTTGAGATAACTGATCTTAACAGGGTATATCTTGAGGAAGGCACTCTTGAAATAAAACTTATGGGCAGGGGAATGGCATGGCTTGACACAGGTACTTATGAAAGTTTGCTGCAGGCTGCAAATTTTATTGCAACTCTTGAACAAAGACAGGGATTAAAAGCTTCTTGTATAGAGGAGATTGCATTTAAAAGAGGATTTATTAATAAAAAACAACTCCTCGATCTGGTTACTCCTATAAAGAACAGTCAATACGGAAAATATCTTTTAAGGATTGCCAATGAAGAAATGTTTACAACTTAAATAAAATCTTCGGGAATATGAAAATCATTGAAACCGGGTTTAAAGGCTTGTTAGTTATCAAACCCCAGATTTATAACGATCCAAGAGGCTACTTTTTTGAAAGTTTTAACCAGGGTGAATTTAAAAAAGCCGGAATAAATTTCTCTCCCGTTCAGGATAATGAATCTAAATCAGTAAAAGGTGTTATAAGAGGCTTACATTATCAGCTTAATCCATATCCGCAGGCAAAGCTTATCAGGGTAGTTGCAGGAAAAATTTTAGATGTTGCTCTGGATATACGGCATGATTCCCGCACTTTTGGCAAATGGTTTGGCATTGAGCTTGATTCCGAAAATAAGGACCAGCTTTTGATTCCGCATGGATTTGCTCACGGATTTTCAGTCCTTAGTGATATTGCCGTCATTCAGTACAAATGTGATAATTTTTATAATCCCAAGTATGAAAGCGGAATAAATGTAAACGATCCCACACTCGATATATACTGGAAACTGGGATCATTTGATTCCGATAATCAGTGAGAAGGATCTTAAACAACCACTTATGAAGGATGCTGAGTTTAACTTCTGAAATAAAATAATTATGGCAATAATTCTTATCACAGGCTGTGACGGTCAGCTTGGAAATGAACTCAAAACTGTTTCCAAAAATTATTATGGATATGATTTCATTTTTACTGATATCAATACTCTCGATATAACCAATCAAGGAACAAACTTCCGAATTCATTAAAAAAACTCACCTGACTGGATCGTCAATTGTGCTGCCTATAACCTCGTTGACAAAGCGGAATCTGAACCTGAAAAGGCTATGCTGATCAATGGAACAGCTGTTAAGAATATTACTGAAGTTATAAAAGGATCAGAGTGCAGGTTCATTCATGTTTCATCTGATTATGTTTATGACGGGAAGTCAAATATTCCCTATAATGAAAATAATCAGCCTGATCCTCCATCTGCCTATGGAAAATCAAAACTGGCAGGAGAAAAATATGCCTTGCTCCATCCCGGATCGATGATTATAAGAACATCCTGGCTGTATTCTTCCTTCGGAAATAATTTTGTCAAAACAATACTACGTCATGCTGCAGAAAAAGAAACATTGAATGTAGTTTTCGATCAGACCGGAACGCCAACCTATGCTGCTGATCTTGCTGAATGCAATAATGAGCATTATTTCAGGTGTCATCAGAAACCAGATGGCGATGAATTCAGGCATATTTAACTATTCAAATGAAGGCGTCTGTACATGGTATGATTTTGCATATGAGATAGTCAAAGAATCAGGGCTGAACTGTAATATACAACCTGTTCTTTCAAAAGATTTTCATCAGGTTGCCCAAAGACCTTCTTATTCAGTAATGGATAAAAGCAAAATAAAAGAAAGTTATGGACTATCCATACCTCACTGGAGGACCAGTCTTTTGAAATGTTTGAAACTGTTAAAACAATAAAATTATGTTATCATTAGCTGAAATCAGAACAAAGGCCGAAAGCTGGCTTGGTGAAGAATTCAACGAAGAGACCCGCAAAGAGGTGCAATGAAATGCTCGATAAGGATGAAAAAAAACTTATTGATGCGTTCTACCAGGATCTTGAATTTGGAACAGGCGGACTCAGAGGCATAATGGGCGCCGGTACAAACAGAATGAATATCTATACTCTGGGTATGGCTACCCAGGGGCTCTCTAACTACATTATTAAACAATGCGGCAATGTGGGTATAAGAGTCGCAATTGCTCACGACTGCCGCAATAACAGCCGGTATTTTGCAGAAACAACAGCAAACATTTTTTCAGCAAATGGTTTTGAAGTTTATCTCTTTGAAGCATTGCGTCCTACCCCGGAATTATCATTCGCTATCAGACATTACAAATGCCAGAGCGGCGTTGTTATAACCGCTTCGCATAATCCACCGGAATACAATGGCTATAAAGCATACTGGAGTGACGGAGGTCAGGTTGTAGCTCCCCATGATGACGGAATCATCGAAGAAGTAAGGAAAATAAGTTCCGTAAATGAAATTAAATTCAACGGGGAAAAAGAGAGGATTAAGATTATTGGGAAGGAAACTGATGACGCGTTCCTGGATGAGGTGCAAAAATTGAGTCTTAACCCTGAAATTATTGAAAAATTCAGCAATATTCCTATTGTCTACACTCCTATTCATGGTACCGGAATAACCATGGTGCCACCTGCTCTGAAAAGGTTCGGCTTTACCAACATATTATATGTACCGGAACAGAATATTGCCGACGGTAACTTTCCAACTGTCAAATCACCAAATCCGGAAGAGCCGGACGCCCTTAAGATGGCAATAAATAAAGCTGTGGAAACAAATGCAGAGCTTGTAATGGCTACTGATCCCGATGCTGACAGAATTGGACTGGCAGTTAAGAACAAGAAAGGTGAATTCATCCTGCTTAACGGAAACCAGACAGGCGTGATTCTGATATGGTACATACTATCTCAATACAAGGAGAGAAATAAATACAAGGGAAATGAGTATATCATTAAGACAATCGTGACATCTGATCTCATGGAAAAGATAGCCGAAGGTTATAATGTAGAATTTTTCAATGTTCTTACCGGTTTCAAATTTTTCGCGGAACTGATAAGGGAGAATGAAGGTAAAAAGCAATATATAGGCGGCGGAGAGGAAAGTTATGGATTTTTGCCTGGTGATTATGTAAGAGATAAAGATGCTGTTTCCTCCTGTGCACTTGCTGCAGAGGCAACTGCCTGGGCAAAAAGCAAAGGAATGTCTCTTTTTGAGCTGCTTATTGATATCTATGTTAAATATGGTTTATATAAAGAAAAACTTATAAACATTGTAAGAAAAGGCAAAGAGGGAGCAGGTGAAATAAAAGCCATGATGACGCAATACAGAAATAACCCGCCGGAAAAGATCAATAATAGCAAGGTTATCAGGATTAATGACTACGAGTTACAGGTTTCATATGATATCGTTAAAGGAACAAAAACGAAAATTGATCTGATCAAATCGGATGTTCTGCAATTTTTCCTTGAGGATGGTTCTAAGATATCTGTCAGACCTTCAGGAACAGAACCTAAGATTAAATTCTATTTCAGCGCGAATACAAAACTGGCTTCGTCCGATAAATTTGAGGAAACGGAAAAGATCCTTGATAAAAGGATAACAGACGTTATTAAGGATATGAAATTGTCGTAGAGCCCCCTCCCGCTAAAGCGGGATCCCCCTATAGGGGGAATAATTCAGTCACTTCCAGGGATTTACTAAACAATTGTGAATTAAATAATGCAATTTACTTAATATGAAATCTTATCGCAAAGAATTATGGTTTGAAACTCCAACACGGAGAGCATTCATTAATATTACCGGACAAGTAGAAAATTGTCTTTATGAGAGCGGAATACGTGAGGGAATGGTTCTTGTTAATGCTATGCATATAAGTGCAAGTGTGTTTATTAATGATGATGAAGCAGGTCTTCATCACGATTTCGAAGTATGGTTAGAGAAACTTGCACCGGAGAAACCATATTCCCAATACAGGCACAACGGGTTTGAGGACAATGCTGATGCTCATATTAAACGAACTTTAATGGGCAGGGAAGTGGTTGTAGCTATAACAGCCGGAAAGCTTGACTTCGGTCCATGGGAACAGATATTCTATGGAGAATTTGACGGGAAACGGCGAAAACGGGTTCTCGTAAAAATAATAGGGGAATAATCTTTGAAATTTACATTTCCCTTATTTACTTTTCATTATCATTTATCTTGTGTAAGATATAATAGATCAGGGATGTTACGCATATGCCTGTAACAAATCCGATTGCTAATGTAAGTGTTAACAATAATCCGGGAGTCACCACAAAAAAAAGCAGCAAAGTCAATATCAGACATATCGCAACTGCCAGAAATGCAGATAGAATTATTACTTTGTTGTCCTTCATAACGTTCATATTTATTAACTAAGGTAACAAAGAAATAAGATAATAGGAAATAATCTTTTCCTCTCTGAAAATGTAATGGTCATGCCATGGCATGACCCTACACAGCATAAAATTTATATTGTAGGGCCACGCCATGGCGTGGCCATTATACAAAATTATTTCCCTACAAAAAAATCTTCAGCGAAGTTTACAAGGTATACCCTGTCAGTCGACCTGGTTAATGCTGTATAAAACCAGCGGAGGTAATCAATTGTGATCTCATTCCTGTTGAACATTCCCTGATCGATGAAGACCCTCTCCCACTGGCCACCCTGGGCTTTATGACAGGTAACGGCATATGCGAATTTTATCTGAAGAGCATTAAAATAAGGATTATTTCTGACGGCTTCAAACTGCTTGCGCCGGGTCTTAATATCAAGATAATCGGCCAGGACATTCTGATACAACTCCTTGCTTTTATCGGGTGGTAATGCAGGAGTATCAAGGTGAAGCACGTCCATCATGACCTTTGATTCAATTTCAAGATCATAGTCGGGAAACTTCAGAACCATATCTGCAAAACGGAAACCGTACCGTTCCTCATATTTCCTGATCTTTTTTACTTCCGCAATATCTCCGTTCGCTATAAAACCAGAGCCATCTTCTCCTTCCTCCATCAGAAAATAATTATTCTTCACAACCATAACCATATCACCGGTGCTAATCTCTTCTTCCCGTGCAAAAATCCGGTTACGAATCCCCTGATTATACCTGTTTGCCTGTTTATTTGAATTAACAACAATTATTGTTCCCTCCATTCCGCATGTGCCATAAGCCTGGGAGATCTCATCGATTAACTCCTCCCCAGTTATTTTGATCGTATCTGTATAATTGATACAATCAATTTCAGGGTGAACCAGATTATGTTCAGCCACCTGTAAACGCAGACGAGTTGCATTCATAAGCACCCCTGATGTCTCACTTTGCCGTACAACCTGCTTAAGCTCGCATGAAATCAGGCCAAATCCGTAACCAGAAAGAGAACCTGGCTCCAGAGCCGGACTCACATTGGAACCGACAGGAGGCAATTGGGCAGTATCTCCTACCAATACCAGTTTGCATTCGGTTCCGGAATAGACGAACTCAATAAGGTCATCGAGAAGTCTGCCGCTGCCAAACACCGATGAATCTCCTGAGTTATTGGAGATCATTGAGGCTTCATCGACGATAAAAAAAGTATCCTTGTTGAGATTTCTGTCAAGCGAAAAGCTTCCAAAACCGTCTTTTGATGATTTCTGCCTGTAAATCTTCTTATGAATCGTAAATGCCTGTTTTCCTGAGTATGACGCAAGAACTTTGGCTGCTCTCCCGGTCGGGGCCATCAGTACAGAACGCATCCTTAGCATATCGAGTGTTTTGACAACCGAGCTTATAATACTGGTTTTGCCGGTGCCGGCATATCCGGTCATCAGAAAAATCACATCATTATTGTTTTCGCAGATATAAGACGCTAATTTCTTTAATGCATCAGACTGATCATCAGTTGGAGTGTTCCCCAGATTCTTACATAACTGATTATAGATAATAGTATCGCGCAATTGGAATGGTTTTATTTTTTGTTTGTAAACTTAACTATTCTTCCTCTCTTTTTAAAACGCTGTAAATTAGAAGAGCCATCTTTATAATATCTTTTTAACCACAGAGTTCACAAAGCCTACCTCCCCCGCCATTTGGCGGATCCGTTGGAAAAAACACAAAGAACACAAAGAATTTTATTCCCGTGATATAATTACTTTGTAATCTTTGTGTAACCCTTTGTGTCCTTTGTGGTTAATGGATTTTTCTTTTTCACACATTACACGTCACCTAAAGTCAAATTCACATTCACAGAAAAATTATTTAGTATATTTACGTCAAAATGATGCAGAATGCCTTTCCTGGAACTTTTCGATGAGACACTTGATATTAACTCTACTGAAAATTATGAGTTATCTATACAGGTGAGTCCCGATGAATTATCATATTGTCTGCTCGATTCAATAAGAAATAAATTTGTGCTTATCAGGTCTTTTGGCGCTGAAGAGAATAAGTATTTCAACGCCGATAAGATTGCAGAAATAATCCGGAATGATGATTTCCTGACAAAACATTACAAGAAGGTGAATATCGTTATGCCCTCTCAAAAGTTTACTCTTGTTCCTGCACCTCTTTACGATCCCGGCAAAAAATCCGAATATTTCACTTTTAACCATAATGCTGAAGAAGGAAGTATTATTCTTGCAGATAAGATAAAAGATCCGGATGTCTACGTGATATTTTCTGTGTCAAAAGCCATAAGCGAAGTTATCAGCAGCATTTACCCGGGGATTTCACTGCATCATAACATTAAGATAATACTTGACCAGACCTGTGCTCACAGAAAAAGTGTAAATGAAAATTATCTTCATCTTCATGTTGAAAGAGATTATTTCGATCTTATTGTATTTAACAAAAATGTTTTGAAATTTTGCAATTCATTCAAATACAGGAATATATCAGATATTTTGTATTTTACACTTAATACTTTCAAAAATCTGGAAATCAAACAGGAAGAAACAATATACCTGAGCGGATTAACTGAAAAATATGATGATTTGTCATCCGGGTTTTCTATGTATGTCAGGAATATAAAATTTTCGGAACCAACAGGTAATTTTACCTTCAGTTATGTTTTCAATGATACTGAACTTCACCGTTTTCTCAACCTTTTTACAATCGTCAATTGCGAATCATAGGTGGCAGATACAAAGGCAGGAGGATAAATGCTCCTTCAAACTTCAAGGCACGACCAACCACTGACTTTGCCCGTGAAGGTTTATTTAATATCCTCAATAACCGCATAGATTTTGAATCGATAAGTGTTTTGGATCTCTTTTCAGGAACCGGCACGATAAGCTACGAATTTGCATCACGGGGTGCTGAAATAGTACATCTTGTTGAAAAAGATCCGTTACACATATCAGGAATCAAAAAAATTCTGAAGGAACTGGACTGTCAGAATATAAAGCCGATACACATTGATGTAAGAGCTTATTTGAAAACATGTACCTTTAAATATGATATTGTTTTTGCGGATCCGCCCTATGAATTATCATGGCTTAACGAATTGCCTGACCTTGTAACCCAATCGGGTGTTATTAAGGAAGATGGTTTTTTTATACTTGAACATCCGAGGGATTTAAGTTTTACAGATCATAAATTATTTTTTGAGCACAGGAATTACGGAGGAGTCAATTTTAGTTTCTTCCATCCGATAAGCGCCTGAATATATATACGATATAAAAACCGTCTGAAAATTATCAAATACAAATCCGATTATTTTATTTTCAGAAAAAATTTTGCGGAGTAAAAAATTAGGTTAATTTTGCGTCTCAAATTACTGGTGCGGTAGTTCAGTTGGTTAGAATAACGGCCTGTCACGCCGTGGGTCGCGGGTTCGAGTCCCGTCCGCACCGCCCTTAAGACCTTAAAACCCCTTGATTTTCAAGGGGTTTTTTAGTGTCTGCCACAAACTTTTTCCTCAGCACCTGGATTTATGAATGATCGGAATCATTTGAAAAAATACTTTGATATAATCTCATTACAATTACATAATTGCTTCATTGATAGGGATTGAAAACTTAAATTCACTTCCTTTGTTTTCAGTACTTTCAACCCATATTCTACCATCCAGTTTATCGACAAATTCCTTGCACAACTTCAACCCCAGCCCTGTGCCTTGTTCTTTATCAGTACCTCTAACAGATACTGAACTATCGATCCTGAAAAGCAAAACGGCTATTTCTTTTGAAATTCCTATTCCTGTATCTTTTACAGTAATAGTGACCTCATTTGGAGTTTGATCAACCCTGACAATCACGTTTCCATTTTTAAAAGTAAATTTAATAGCATTACTCAGGAGGTTACGTAAAACAGTATTTATCATATTTCTATCTGTAACGATGAAAAGATCTTCTTGCAATTCCGATTTAAGACTGATCTTCTTATTGGCTGCAGGTAAGTTCAGGTTCTTAATATTTTCATCAATAACAGTTCGTAAATTTATTTTCGCAGGAAATATCTTTAATAATCCGGTTTGCGATCTGGACCAGTCAAGAAGGTTTTGAAGAATTGAAAAGCCGCCTTTAGCAGAATCATTCAATATTATGGCTAATCTTTTTATATTTTCAGTGGTCATCTGATCGATATTATCATATAACAATTCAGAAGATCCCAGAAGGCTGGTGAACGGATTTTTCAGATCATGGGCAACAATATTGAAAAACTTGTCTTTTGTTGCTACGAGTTCCTTTAATTTAGCTTCATTTTCTTTTATGACCCTTGCTGCATTCCTTTCTGATTCTTGTAACCTTAAATATGAAATTCCATAAGCAAGGTCGTCAGCCAGGTCGGAAAGTAGTTCTATTTCGGTATTGGAGAATGACTCAGGTTCCTTAGAATATATTGTAATGGCACCGAATGGTTTACCATCTGTCATCAGAGGCAATACCAATGAAGATGCGTAACCTCTTTCAATTGCACCCTCTCTCCATGGTTCAAAGGTCGGGTCGGTAAGCATGTTTTTACACACTGATGGTTTTCCGGTTCTGATTGCGGTACCTGTAGGACCTCTGCCTTGTTCGGTATCGTCCCAGGTAATGTTCATACTGTTTATATATCCTTCATCAAAACCGTAATAAGCCATTGGTTTAACACTTTTACGATCATCATCCTGAGCATATCCTATCCAAACCATTGAATGTCCACAATCTTCAATAATTATTCTGCATACTTCTTTGATATATTGCAATTCATTGTACGAATGCATCATGGCCTGACTGCTTTTGCTATGAGCATCTAATGTTTGGTTCAATCGTAAAAGTTCATCCTGTACTTTCTTGGTTTCGGTGATATCAATAGAAGCAGTCAGATATGACGGTTCATTCATGAACATGATTTTCCGTATAGAAGTCATAATCCAGAATGGTGTGCCATCTGCTTTTTTAACTTTAATTTCTGTATTATATATCCTGCCTTTTTCCTGTAAAGCAGTGACAACCCTTGTACGATCGTGAGGATAATAAAAAATATCATGAACTTTTTTTCCTGTCAGTTCCCCTTTTTTAAATCCGAATGCTTTTTCATAAGGTTCGTTAACATAGGATACAATAGATTCTCTGATACGATTTATTAAGATCAATACGGGAAGTGATTCAGAGATTGTTCTGAACCGATTCTCGCTTTCTTTAAGATTTTCTTCAGCCTTAGTCCTCTCAGTAATATCAATTCCTACTGCGATATGACCTGTTCTTATTCCGTTCTTGTCGAATATAGCTTTGTTATACCATTCTATCCATACCCTTTCACCGTTCTTTGTTATGTTTTCATTAATGTTTATTGAATATTTATCTGGATCTTTTGATATATTTTCAACCATTTCTTCCAGATTTCTGTCACCACTGTCTATTTGTGGCACAATTGTTCCCATTACGGATCTCCCTATTAATTCTTCTTCCGTGTAGCCAAAAAAGGTCATTGCAAATTCATTAGCAAATGTAAAATTTCCTTTTGTATCAAGTTTTACAATAATGCTTCGGGCATTTGTTACTAGTTCTTCGTAAACTTCTTTACTTTCTGTAAGTTCTTTTTCAGTTTTCTTCAATAGGGAAATGTTTTCCACAAGTGACATTACAGAACTCATCTTACCATTTTCATCAAGCAGAACTGAGTTATACCATACGCACTCAACGATTTCCCTGTTTTTGGTATAATTTCTGTTACGGGAAACAAGCTTCAGTTCTTTTCCACTTATCAACCGCTCCATAGTTTTTTCAACTATAGGGATATCTTCCTCATATATAATATTCAGCGAATCAATACGAGCTCCAAGTACTTCCTCTTTATTAAGGCCAAATATTCTCTCAGCCTCATTTGACCATTGAACAACATTAAATTTTTCATTCCATTCAACAACTGCCAACGGAGAGTTTTCCAGATGATATTTTAACCTCTGTTCGCTATTCCTGATAATATTTTCTGTCTTTTTCTTTTCTGTAATATCCGAATTGATTGTCACAATGCTTGTAATTATTCCATCAGAATTCCTAAGAGGAAAGGTATACCCCTCAATTAACAATGGCTTATCGTCCTTTGTGTACTGAACTAATTCCGTGTATGAAGGTTTGCCCTCTATCAGATCTTTATGTATAGCTTCACGTTGATCCTGGGTCATTTCCGAACGTATGACATCTTTTGAAGGTTTACCCATTACCTCTTCTGCTTTCCATCCGTAAATTTTTTCAGCCGCCTTGTTCCAGAAGTTAATATTCAGTGACAAATCCGAACCAATCACGGCATCGTTAATAGCTTCCAGCATTTTTGCCTGGTAAAGAAGAGAGTTTTCTGCCTTTTTGCGCTCTGTGATGTCAGTTGCAAGTGATATATACTGAATGACATTATCCGTGAAGATCAAAAACAGGATAAAAAGTTATGTCAAATAGTACATCCCATAATTTTATCCTGAAATTTTACCGGCTTTTTTGGTAAGTACCAATTCTGATACCTGTTCTTTTCTCTTAATATGAAAATTGACCGGAATAAAATCATATATACTTTTACCATCAAAACCAGGTAATCCCTTATTGAATCGTATGTTTGCCGTATTATTTGCAGCGATTATATTTCCTTCAATATCTATCAACATCAGGATTTCGGAAACTCCATTAAATACAGCCGATAATTGTTCTCTGCTTTCGCGCAAAGCTTCTTCCGAAGTGAGTCGTTTCGCATCAATTTTATTTATAGATCTGGCCGTAAGTAAGATAAGTATAAGAAAGCAAACAGCATATATTACTGCAACGATAACCATACCTTTTTCAGATTCAAATATGCCAGTCAGTTCTCCATGTATTCGCAACCAACCAACTACTATCGGTAAAAGAATTAATGGTGGTAAAAGCTTCCTTGAAATCATTGCTCCGGTATTGTCCCGATCAAAAAGTTTTAAAAGCAATGTATGCGGCCTCATTAATAAGGCTGCTATACAAATAGCTAAAAAAGCAATGCCTGTATTCAGAGCTATCTGAGCATCTCCCAATTTAAATACCGTTTCAACTCCAAGTACGTAACTAACAATAATGTAGTAACTTACCAAAAGAACAGTTAAGATTAAGATCTTTGCAAGACCAGATGTCTTATTTCTTCCAGATAAAAGGAGAAAAAGTATGCCTGCAATCAGCAGAAAATTAAAGGCAGTTAAAAAAGCCATTCTTATACCAGGAGAAAGAAAAAGAGCTGATAATCCGGTCATCGAAGATTCATGAGAGGAACTTAAGGAATTATAGTATCCATAAACAGTAATGAGACTTGTACCAAAAATGAAAATTGTAAACAAAGTTGCCAGACCTTTCCTTATAATCGCGGGTAAATCTGAATGCACTATTAACAGTGCTGTTGCAGCAAAAATAAAGCACAATGCGGAATTTATCTTCATTGGTTCCCATTGTGCCCCAAAGCTTTTAAAAATAGAAATATTAAAGGCCCAGCCAATAAGATCGAGAGCGCTAAGCAGATATACCATAAACAGTGATATCCATATTATAATCCTTAATTTACGGGGTAATCCTGATAAATAATGATTTGGAGATGGCATGCTTTCTGAGGAATTTTCTGACATTGCTTATATTACGTATACCAAAAGTATAGAATATTTTAAGAAAAAAAACAATGAAAATTTAACTTTCAATTGTATTATTTACACTTTGTATGTTAATCTGAATTCATGAGGTTTCTAAATCTTAATGGAATTTTAATGCTACATTAATTACGTCCTAATCAACCAATATCATCATATTCTTATGTTTGTCCGGGTTAATTCCAATTTTATCCTGCGATATTTGGGAACATGCCTATTATCTTGATTATCAGAACACACTCAATTATTCTACAGAGGCTTTCTGGAATTTAAAGGACTTAGTTTTAAGTACAATACATTTGAATTTTGGCAATAGACTTTGAAGAAGATTTATCATTAGCAAAGAAAAATAAATAAGAGAGATTAAAATCATGTAAAATGAGAGTATTGATGTTCGGGTGGGAGTTTCCGCCACAAATCACAGGGGGACTTGGAACTGCATGTTACGGAATTACAAAAAGTCTGGCAAAACAAAACGTGAAAGTATTGTTTGTTGTTCCAAAAGCATTTGGTAATGAAGACAAAAGATTTGCTACCATTCAGGATGCTGGTGAGATACCTTCCAAATATTTGGAATCTGGTTCAAAAGAATTCTGGAAAAAAGTGCAATACAGAGAAGTATCAGCCAAACTTGTTCCATATGTAACGCCCGAAAATTATGAAAAGTAACTGGAAAAAGGTGTATTAATTTCAGAAAAATCCAAAAAAATGCGAAAAATGATTTCAGAGGAGGATATCCGACTTAGAGCATTTGAAATCTACAAGGAGAATGGTGTTACAACTCATAATGAACTGGATGACTGGTTCAGGGCTGAAAGAGAGTTGAAAGGATCTGACAGATAGGATGATCTGAAGGACTTTTGGGCGGCTATATTTTGAAACCACCTGCCAAACAATATAAATTTCTTCCTGAACTTGAAGATCTTAGAATGCATCTTGCAGAAATTTCAGGAATAAATGTAGTACCCCATTCTTTAATTCGGCTGAGTTCCGGGAAACTATCTTATATAACCAGGCGAATTGACAGGATAGGCAATGCAGACATGCATTTAAAAAATTTCTCGCTGATTGACATTCCGGATATGGGATATATATTAAGTCCGGCATATGATATGGTTGCATCCGCTCTTGTAGTAGCAGGACAAAAACACTTTTAGCCGAATGACTTTTTTGTTACTGACTCCATCAGCTTATCAAAGGCTTTAATAAACTTTTCTACTCCATCGCTTACCAGTTTTTTGGTAATGCTATCTATATCGATACCAAGTTCTGTTAATTCTGACATTACCCAGCAAGCCTTTTTTATATCATCTTCAATACTTATTTCGGGTTCTCCATGCGAGAGGTAAGCATTCATTGTTTCCGGGGGTATTGTATTGACTGTATTTTTTCCGATTACTTCCTCAATATATTTAATATCGCTGTAATCGGGATTTTTAGTGCTGGTGCTGGCCCATAGCAGTCTCTGGGGTCTGGCGCCCTGATTGGCCAGTATTTCGAACTGCCTGCTCTCAAATATTTCTTTATAAATAGTATATGCAATCTTAGCGCTTGAGATCGCAACCTGACCCTTAATGCTGGCTGCAAAATGAGCCTGCTCTCCGACGGAAGCAACAAATGTCTGTTCTATCGGATCAATCACAGAATCAATCCGGCTCAAAAAGAAACTTGCTACAGATGCTACATTTTTAACCGGCTTACCCTGATCAATCCGGGCTTTGATCCCCGAAATATATGCTTCTGCTACTTGCCTGTACCGTGGTAGTCCAAACAATAAAGTAATATTTATATTTATTCCCTCACTTATAAGTTGCTGAATAGCAGGCAAGCCTTCTTCAGTGGCAGGGACCTTTATAAAAATATTAGGGCGGTCAACTCTGCTCCAGAGCCGATGCGCCTCCTCAATAGTCTCTCGGGTATTATAAGCCAGATGTGAATTGACTTCAAGACTGACATATCCATCTCTCCCATCTGTCTTTTCATATACAGACCTGAACTCGTCAGCAGCATCCCTGACATCCTTAATGCTGAGAGTTTCATATATTTCTTTAATATCTGTTTTCTTCAGAACCAGGTCATGAATATCCTTGTCATAGAGATTACTTTCGGCTATCGCTTTCTCAAAAATAGATGGATTCGAGGTAATCCCATGAAGTCCATCCTCGTCTATCATTCGCCTTAGCTCACCGCTTGAGAACATATCTTTCCTGATATAGTCCAGCCATACTGACTGGCCAAGTGCTTCCAGTTTTTTTAATGAATTTTCATCCATGATTTTACCTCCTAAATTCAAAATGTTAAAATTATTCAATCATAAAAGTCTTATTCCAGTTCTTAATTAAAATCATTTAAACAACATTTTTTTTGCGGTACTTACAATATTTTTCACAGTAATACCATAATGCTCATAGAGCTCTTCGTAAGGAGCACTGGCACCGAATTTTGAGATCCCGATAACCTTTCCCTGATCACCTACCCACTCACACCAGCCCTGAGGTGATGCTGCTTCCATTGCAATCCTGGCTTTTATGTCCGGAGGCAATACCTTATCGCGATATTCTTTTTTCTGCATTCTGAACAATTCCCAGCTTGGCATACTTACCACACGGGCATCAACAGATTCATTTATAAGTTCATGCTGGGCCTCAAGAACATATTGAACTTCCGAACCGGTGGCAATCAAAATTATATCCGGCTTTTTACCTTGTTCCTCAGACAGTACATATGCACCTTTTATCAATCCATCAGCAGGTGCAAGAATATTCCTGTCAAAAACCGGCAATTTTTGTCTCGACAAAACCAGCATTGTCGGACCCTTGGTATTTTGAATTGCAGCACGCCATGCAAATGCGGCTTCATTAGCATCTGCCGGACGAATAAGACACATGCCGGGCATGGCTCTGAAAGAAGCAAGGTGCTCGACAGGCTGATGGGTGGTTCCATCTTCTCCCAAGCCTATAGAATCATGTGTCATAACGTAAATTACAGGCAACTGCATTATACATGCAAGCCTTATTGCAGGCCTGGCGTAATCGGTAAAAATGAAAAATGTTGCAGCATAAGGACGGATTCCGCCATGGAGGCTCATTCCGGAACTGGCGGCACACATAACATGTTCTCTTATACCCCAGTCCATATTCAGGTTTTCATACTTCCCTTTTTCGAAATACCCGGACGATTTGATCCTGGTTTTTGTGGATGGTTCCAGATCAGCGCTTCCTCCCATCAGCCACGGCAAATGTGGCTGAACAGCATTGATAACATCTGCTGAAATTTCTCTTGTTGCTTTTGGTCCGTCTGAGGGTTTATATACCGGGATGCTGCTGTCCCAGCCTTCCGGCAGTCTCTGTTCCAGATATTCATTCAATTGTTTAGCAAGAGCGGCATATGCTTTATTATAATCGCCGAATTTCTTATTCCATTTTTCCTCCAGGATTTTACCTTTTTCAATTGCTGCACCCATATGCGATTTCACATCATCAGGAACCCAAAAGAATTTATCTTCCGGCCAACCGTAATTTTTCTTTGTAAGTTTCACCTCCTCAGTACCTAAAGGTGAGCCATGAGCTGCTGATGTATCCTCTTTATTAGGTGATCCATATCCAATATGAGTCCGAAGGATTATAAGAGATGGTTTATCAGACACACTCTTTGCTTTAGTGAAAGCTTCAGAAATTATCTGCGTATCATTCCCCTTGTCACCAAGATTCTGAACATGCCAATGGTAAGATTCAAAACGATTGGCTACTTCATCTGAATATGTAAGTGATGTATTTCCCTCGATAGTGATGTGGTTATTATCATATAAAACTATTAATTTTCCAAGTCCGAAATGACCTGCAATAGATGCGGCTTCATTTGAGGCTCCCTCCATGAAGTCACCATCGCTGCAAAACACATAGGTATGATGATCAATTATAATATATTCTTTTGTATTAAATATAGCAGCCAGATGGGCTTCAGCAATTGCCATACCGACTGCATTCATTAAACCTTGTCCCAAAGGACCGGTTGTGGTTTCTATACCGGGTGTAAGTCTGTACTCGGGATGACCCGGTGTATTACTTCCCCATTGCCGGAAGTTTTTGAGATCTTTCAGAGTTATTTCGTATCCAACTAAATGCAAAACAGCGTATTGCAACATTGAGGCATGCCCATTTGAAAGCACGAAACGGTCGCGGTTAAACCAGTTTGGGTTGGCAGGATTGTAATGCATATGGTTCATCCATAAATCATATGCTGCAGGAGCCAATGCCATCGGCGTTCCGGGGTGCCCGGAATTGGCTTTCTCCACAGCATCTATAGCGAGGCAGCGGATCGTGTTAATACATTTTTCTTCGATTTTCATTAGCATTTGAATTTTAAGTTTCATCCATGGTATGTAAAGCAAAAGCTGCAGCACCTATTACACCAGAATCATTGTGTAATTTGGCTGGCAGAACTTTTAGGTTTTCTGTTGCAGTATTGAGTGCATATTTATTTACACCTTTTTCGATCATTTTTAGCAACCCGGGTATCCCTTCCATTATTCCGCCACCAAAAATAATACGGCAGGGGCCATAAGCATTGACTACTGCAGTAGCACCAGCTATCAAAGCATCAGCAAGATTATCAATAATTATTTTTGCCAGTGGATCTTGCTTACTTTCAGCTTCAGACACAGTCTTCGCAGTAATTTTACTGATATCATTTCCGGATAAGTCAAGCAAAACTTTCCCTCTTTTCATATCTGCCTTGACCATATCCTGTGCATCACGTGCTATGGCCCAACCTCCAGCCAAAGCTTCGAAACAACCTGTGTTGCCGCAATGACATTTAGGTCCATGCATATCAATAGTCATATGTCCTATTTCGCCAGCAGTATTGTTAAAGCCAGTTAACATTCTGCCGTCGCTAACAATGCCACCTCCAATTCCGGTACCAATAAAAATGCAAACAATATCATTGCAGGATTTACCAGCCCCGTAAAGCCATTCACCATATGTCGCAGCTCTCACGTCATTGCATATTCTGACATGTTTACCGAGCATTTTTGATAAGTCATTTTCCAGGTTTACTTCGTGCCAGTTAAGATTTGGTGCATAATGCACAATGCCAGACGATCTGCTTATTTGACCGGGTATGCCTATGCCCACTGCATACGGAATGGCATCCCCGTTTTTGTCACAAAGCTGTTGAATAGCTTCTGTGATTTGCTTAAGAATTGTCTTATATCTGTGCTGGCTATCTGTATAGAAACGAATACGATCATGAAGGAGACCGGAAGAATTCACAAGAGCAACTTCTATCTTTGTACCTCCAAGATCAATACCAATCGCCCATTGATTTGTACTCATAACATTTAAGGAATTATAATTCTGATCTATTACATTTGAGATCTGATATTTTTGCTAGACGCTGGACGAAACGTTCATCGCCATGGAAACGGGCGCTGAGATTGTTATGTCAAGGACCGGTAACAGATCCATACATTAAGTTTACAACAAATTCTAATCCCCTATTGTTCAGTATAATCTGGATAACTAATGTCAATAGGATTTTTATACTGCTTTCTTTTGAGCAGTTATACTAAAACTAAAAAGACAAAGGAGCTTAATTCACCTCTTCCGGAGAAGGGCATAGATATATAAAGGAATATCTCAATTACAGGATTACTGAACAATTACATGACGGCACTTGGAAACAATTGCAGTATTACTATTCCGGCAAAACCAATATTCAGACCCCGGAATTAAATCTTAGTATATTTCTCAATTCTTTTCCAGTGTTCTGTTGATGAGATTTGTCGTATTGAGAATATGACGAAAGCTATTTCAAGCAAACCAAAAACACACATAAGGACTACATGACCATGGTCTGGAGTAAGGTTTGTACCTGTTTAATTGTAACTGATTCCGCTCCTTCCTGCATATAGCCGATGTCAGCTTATACTGATGAGTAACTGACTTTGCTATCTTATCTTCATAAACATTCTCCCCAATCTGACTTTCTTAAATCCTTTAGCTTCCTTATCAATTGATAACCAGATAAATTCAGGTTTTCCAACGATATGATCTTCAGGTACAAATCCCCAATACCTTGAATCGGCAGATCTATGCCTGCTATCACCCATCATCCAGTAATAATCCATTTTGAAAGTATAACTATTGACAGGAACATTATTGATAAAGATCTTATCACCTTCTATCCGCAGGTTATTATGTTCATAAACATCAATGATCCTTTCATAAAGGCAGATATTTGCAGTGTCAATTTTAACAGTCGTCCCTTTGGAAGGAATCCATAAAGGGCCGAAGTTATCGAGGTTCCATTTTAAAGTTTTACTATATGGGAAAATGTAAGGGTCGAATTCTCCTGCGTTTGCAAGAATAGGCTTTACTTCAGTTACATTTGAGAATTTTGCAATTTTTTCGGAATTCTCTTTTGTAAGAGGTAACTCATAGCCTCCTGAAAATTGTTGTTGGTCGGCTATGGAAATATCGAGTCTTTCAAATGTCTTTGGATTTATCGAAGTGCCATTTGTGCGTACAATGTAGCTTGACTGCTGTGTACTATTCTCCGGAACTCTTTTAACGTTAACAAATAAGGTTCCTTCTTTAAGAAGGATTGTGTCACCAGGAATACCTATGCATCTTTTAACATAATTGTCCCTTCTGTCTACAGGTCTGTAAATGATATGAAATCGGTCTCTTATTTCTTTCCTGGCAAGATTCAAATAATAAGAATCATTTTTTAATGCCTGAGAATTCCGGGAGTCATTCTCCTTAATATCCTGTGCTGCCCTTTTTACGATCTCATAATAACTCGAAATCTGATCCTCAACAACAACTGTGTCTCCTGCCGGGAAATTAAAGACGATAGGATCATTGTTTTTAACCTTTCCTATACCGGCGAGTCTCTTATATGGCCAATGAATGATATCGGACCATGATTTGCCTTTCGTAATTGGCATTGCATTCTGAGTAAATGGAAAAGCTATCGGGGTGTTTGGCATCCTTGGACCATATGCTATCTTACTTACGAAGAGATGGTCTCCGATCAGTAATGATTTCTCCATTGAGCCTGTAGGTATCTTGTAGTTCTGAAACAGAAAAATGTTAATCAGTGATACAGCTATGACAGCAAAAATCAACGCATCCAGCCATTCAATAATAGTGCTGTTCTTTCCATTTTTTTTCTTCCAGAAAGTCCAGTTTACCTTTTCTGATACATATATATCGAAAAGAACTGCCAGCCCGATAAGTAACCAGTAATTTCCGATCCAAATTACAATTAGCAGATAGATGATTGATGCAATAGCAAATCTGAAGTATTTGCTGGAAAGTATGTTTTTCATGAAGTATTTTTAAAAGTTTATAAAAGTAAAAATTATTAATAGAAATAAAGAGTATCATTTAATGATACCTGATTTTACAAACAGGACGGGCCGCAGTCAACCAAAAACAAACCATAAGTGTACGCATAGTTAATTTAAATATTTTTAAAAAGTATGATCACAACGGAGCCAATTATCATTATGAGTGAACCGATTAACTTTTTACGAATGGCCATTTCTTTGAAAAACTTATATCCAAGAAGTACACTCACTATAGTAGAAAGTTGAAAGAGAGACAATGCATATCCGACATCCATGTGTTCCAAAGTATAATTGGTCGTAAACTGCATTGTTCCAATACAAACGATAAGGAAGGCAAACTTTCCAATGTAATTGCTGTTAATTTTCTTTGCTTCATTTTTTATTTGCAGACGGTAAACAAATAGCAGAAAAAATGAAAAAACAGCTCCAAAACAACTCCAGCTCATAAAAGCAATGGTTGTAGATGATGCCAATATTACTTTTTTTACAAATACAGCTTCAATTGCAGTTAGTATCATCGCCAAAAGACGGTATTGTATTTCCTTTTTTTTCAGGAGGGCTAAAGAAAACCTTTCTTTAGTCGTATCCAGAACGAAATAACTTCCGTAAATGATTATTACAATGCCAAATAGTCCCCAAAGGTTAGGCACCTCTCCAAGCAGGATAATTCCGCCAATTATCCCAACTACCGATTTATAGGAATTGACAGGACCAAGTACCGAAAGTTCTCCATATTGAAGAGCTTTAACAAGAAATCCATTCCCCGACGCTCCTGCTATTCCCCCTAAAATTGAATAAATCCAAAATTGCCGCGACAATCCAGGCCAATGAATAAAAGAAGCAATGAGGAGGCATCCAATTGATAATAAAAAATAAGTAAGAAAATTGACAATTAAAGGGTGGATCCTTTCTGTAGTAAGTTGCTTTTGAAAAACGTTTCCTAAAGGATTAGAAAATATTCGTAAAATGACAGCTATTGATACTAAAAAAGTGACTAACATTTATCCAATGAATTTTTCTATCCAGACCCGGTTTGAGTGATTTTTCAGATTGATCCGGAATATTTTGCAACACTCAGTATCAAAAGTTTATGATCGCTTTCATTTCGGTAAGTACATTGTTTTTTCAGTAGAAATAATCGACGTCCAATAACTTAAATATATATAATTGATTCACCATAAACTAAGGTAAGCTGACAACAATCAGCAGTTTTCGAGAATCAGTTTTATGATATCATAACTTACAGCGTCGAACATAGCCTCTGCATTTTTTGTATACTCAGAGTTATGACTCATAATTGCATCTTTTACGATAAAGGATTTGTAATCATTGTTTTGGGCTCCGATCCATGTTGCCAAAACACATCCAACTGCGCTTAAACCACAAAGGAACAGCGTATTACTTCCTTTTTCATTGAGAACCCCGGCTAGATTAGTCTTATTAAAACCATCTGAATATGTTTTAATTATCTGAGTGTCTTCCGGTTTGATTAATATTGATAAAGGATATTCAAACTCTTCTGTGTTTGGCTTTGGTCCATTTTCAGAATTCTGATGATAAACCCTTATGATAGGAAAGTTGTGTTTACAGAAAAGTCCGATTAAAAGATTTATAAAGAATACAGCCAGTTCTTTATCTCTCGGCGGAATCGTTGCCATATACCTGTTCTGAACATCAATTATCAATAACGCAGGTTTGATGTTTTTTTCAGTGGGTATTAAGTTATTTTTCATTGTGATATAGTGTCTTTATATGCGAAAATATGAAATTATCCAATATAATATTCCCCTCTCCATATCCGCCAGGACTATTGGAACTTACCTGGATTGCATCTCAAACCTATCAGATAAAATGGAATAAACTGACAAGAAATATTATCATCCTTTTATCTGTAAAACCGGAATGTGTGTGCTATGACGAAGATCAGATGCAACCGAACCAAGAATAATATCACTCAAACCACGATGACCGTGGGTAGCCATGGCAATCAGATCAAAATGTTCTTTTTCAGCTAAGGCCAGAATCTCTTTGGAAGGTTCCCCAAAGAGGAGCAATGATCTGACGTCATACCCTTCACTTTGAAGTTCAGACTCACGACGTTTCAGATATCCGTAATCGTCACGCATCTCTTCCGATTCGCCCAAATCCTTTTGGTTTCTTGCCATAAATCCGTCAGCAACATGGACTAAAGTCAACCGGGCATTGGTAAGCTTTGCAAGAGGGCGGATATGTCTAAGGATTACTTCATCAAAGCAGCTGTTCTCCAGAGGTATAAGAATATTTTTATACATCGCTATATTATTTCTTGTTCTACTTAAATAATCCAACAATGACCTGGAAAAGGAGATAGGCGTTGAGAACCATTATTATCACTGCAACTAACCATGAGGTGATTATTAACCATAGTGAATTTACAAATGTACCCATTTTCCTTTTATCGCTTGTAAACAATATAAGAGGTACAACAGCAAAGCTAAGCTGCACGGAAAGTATCACCTGCGAAAGGATAAGCAGGCTTCCAATACCTTTTGCGCCATACAGACCTGCCACAATTACTGCAGGAATAATAGCGACAAGCCTTGTAAGTAATCGTCGTACCCATGGACGCAACCTTATATTCAGAAAGCCCTCCATAACAATCTGACCTGCCATAGTACCCGTCAACGTAGCATTTTGTCCTGAAGCAAGAAGAGCAACTGCGAAGAGAATACTCGCAAGAGGCGCTCCAAGAAGAGGGCTTAACAATTTATATGCATCATTGATATCGGCCACATCATTATGACCCTTACCATGAAAAACAGCTGCACTGAGAATTAAGATTGCAGCATTGATAAATAATGCTAACATTAAAGCAAATGTAGAATCAATAGTAGCAAATTTTATAGCCATTCCCCTGCCCTGTTCAGATCGGGTATATTGCCTGGTCTGGACAATGCTTGAATGAAGGTAAAGGTTGTGAGGCATTACAGTGGCCCCAAGTATTCCAATGGCAATATAAAGCATTTCAGGGTTAACGATGATTTGCTTATTTGGGATAAAACCAGCCGCTATTCCGCTGATTGCCGGTTTTGATATGATCAATTCGTAAAGAAAGCTGATTCCGATTACAGCTATAAGACCAACAACAAGCGCTTCAATGTACCTGAAGCCTTTGTTCTGAAGATACAGGACAATAAGCACATCCAAAGCAGTGAGAATAACCCCGATAACTAAAGGAATTTTAAATAGTAAATTCAGTGCGACAGCCGAACCTATTACCTCAGCCAAATCACATGCTGCGATTGCTATTTCGCAAAGTATCCACAAGAATATTGAAAACTGTTTTGAATAACTGTCGCGGCATGCCTGTGCTAAATCGCGACCAGAAACAATTCCGAGTTTTAATGAAAGATGCTGCAACAGAATAGCCATAAAGTTGGAGATCATTATGACAGACAAAAGCATATAGCCAAATTGTGCACCACCAGCCAGGTCAGTAGCCCAGTTACCAGGATCCATATAACCTACGGCGATCAAAAATCCTGGTCCTGCAAAAGCAAAAAGCTTACGCCAGAAATTTGCAGTTGAATTTACAGGTATAGAAGCATTAATTTCCGGCATAGATAAGGATGTAGCCTTAGAATGCCAGCCATTCTCAGAAATATCAGGTTTATTACCATTTACTTCTTCCTGAGCATTTTTTTGAAACTTTTTATCCTCTCTCTCAACACTCATTTAATTAATTACTATTGCATCGTTTTCATAAATTTTTGCTAATTAATATGTTTTGAGCTGCTTGCTGGCTGAGGTGAATATTTGATTTACCATTGATTTTTATATCTAAAGAATTGTCAAAAACATTACTCTCTATAATGGCAATCTCCGTTCCTAAATGAATACCCACTTTATCAAGGTATTGTAGGAATACAGGTGACATATCTGCCAGACCAACAACAAAACCACTTACCTTATGCTTAGAATCAGTAAGACGAACTGATTTTATTTCAGGGAATTTACCATTTCTATCAGGTATAGGATCTCCGTGCGGATCAAATTTGGGGAAATTAAGAAACTCATCCAGACGGTCAGCCAGTTCATTGTCATGCACATGTTCCAATTGTTCTGCTATTTGGTGGACTTCATCCCATGTATATCCTAATTTATCCTGCAAAAAAAATTCCCAAAGCCTGTGTTTTCTTATCACCAGGAGAGCAGCTTTTTTCCCGGAATCACTTAATTTGGCTCCTTTGATCTTATCATATTCAACCAGCTTCTTATCAGTCATTTTTTTAATCATATCAATAACCGATGCAGGTTTGTTCCCTAATTGAGATGCTAAAGATGTCAGGCTCACCTTGGCATGTCCTTGTTTATGCAGATGGTAAATTGCCTTGAGATAATCCTCCTCAGAATGTGTTTGCATTACATCAATTTGAAATCCCATAAATAGAAATTAAACTCCACTATTTAAATTAATCAGATAAACAAATTATTTAAATGTTTGTTTACCTGATAAATTATATTTTGCATGCCTAATTAATATTTTTAATTAAAATCTTTGCCACGAATGTTTCCTGACTGTAGAAAAATCATTTTCGTTTTTATTTTAATAGTATATGCATTTTATAAGGGGCAATCCCAAAACGTAAACGATTCTATATCCGCCATTCAAAAATGGAATATTCATTTTCAGAATACGGAGATATTACAATTTCATCCGGGCTTTCATGCCGGTTATTCCGGTAAGAATAGTCTTGATCCCAATAGCGAAACTACAGTTTCTTCTACCTCGACATTGTTCCTGGGAATGAGGCTCTGGAAACATGGGGCCTTTTACTTTAATCCCGAACTCTCTGCTGGCAAAGGCTTTTCTAAAACGCTTGGTGTTGCTGGTTTTCCAAATGGTGAAGTATACAGGGTCAGTGATCCCAAACCACATTTTACACCTGCACGGTTTTATCTCCGGCAACTTTTTCCGTTGAGCCAAAATTCCGTTCCTGTTGAAGATAAGTTAAATCAACTTGCAGATAAGATACCTGAAAGTTATATAGCAGTTAATGCAGGAAAGTTCAGCATCATGGATTTTTTTGATGATAATCCTTATAGTCATGACCCGCGTACACAATTTTTCAATTGGGCACTGATGGGTAATGGTGCCTGGGATTATCCTGCTGACACAAAGGGTTATACTTTTGGAATTGTGGTTGAATTGGTAAGACCTGAGTGGGCCATACGATTTAGCACGGTTATGGTTCCAACTCAAGCCAATGGACCCGTTTTTGACGCAGATCTCAAACATGCAAAATCTGAAGCACTGGAATTTGAAAGAAAAACTTCATGGAATGGCTTACCCGGAGTCATCCATTTATTAGCCTATTACACACAGGCAAAAATGGGTTCATATCAAGAGGCCATAGATTGGGGAATTACTAATAATACTATTCCGGTTATTGATAGTGTCCAGAAAACTGGTAATACAAAATATGGCTTTGGAATCAACCTGGCTCAGCAGATAAGCCCCAACACAGGTATATTTTTACGTGCTGGCTGGAATGATGGACGGAATGAGACCTGGGTATTTACTGAAATTGATAAAACAATAAGTGGCGGATTTAATTTCAATGGCAAAATGTGGCATAGGAACAATGATGAAATTGGCGTTGCATTTATTGCAAACGGGCTTTCTGATTGGCACAGGAAATATTTAGCTGCAGGAGGATATGGATTTATTATTGGAGACGGACACTTAAATTATAGTTCTGAAATGATTACTGAAGTTTACTATTCATTCCATATAAATAAACTGGCGCTCTCCATTTCTCCCGATTACCAGTTTATTATTAATCCGGCTTATAACCGCGATCGCGGACCAGTAAATGCATTTGGCCTTAGAGCTCATTTTGAACTCTAAAGACTTATGAATCAATGGTGGTTCTGGCAAAAGTTAATTATTTAACATTAATCGGGAAAGTAAATTTAAAGCTTAAATTTCTGCCCATATTGTATATGCCACTTCTGCCTGTCGGATTATTTGGATAAGGTTCAAAATATTTAAGTCTGCTCAAATGCGATTGATATGCAACATCCGTGATATTACTGCCAAGTATATTAATACTCACTATTACTTTCCCCCTGGAATTTGTAATATCTGCTCCTAAACCGGCATTATAAAGAACATACCCGGGGGTGGGCGTTTCAGTATTATCAGCAGAATAAACCCTGTTCTGCCTGGCATAATATTCCATACCTATCTTAAAATATAATGAGCTGAAATGCTTCGACTTACTTTTGATATTTGCCCGCAGATCAGTGTTGGTATGCAATGGTGGAATAAAGGGCAGATATTTTGAACTGTCATTTATCTGAATACCATTTCCTCCTTTATTCAATGCATAAGTGACAGAGACAGAATTTTCAAAGTGCAGCCAGTCATATGGGTGAATATCAAGATTTGCATCAAAACCATTTAACACTGCTCTGGACTGCCGGAATTTAAATGTTTGATTCCCCTTTACTATAACTGAATCCTGACCCAGGTGGTTAGTTAACTTCTGATTAAAGATATAGTTTGATATGTTTGTATTAAAAACATCCACACTACCACTTATATGATCAGATAAATATGAAATTCCTATATCTTCCTGAAGACTGAATTCGGGTTTAAAAGCAGTATTCCCAATCTGGTAGATTAATGTTCCGGGATGAACGCCATTTGCCGATATTTCGGCAATATTGGGTGCACGGAATCCACGGGCAATATTACCTTTTACTATTAACTTCTTTGTAATATTATAAGTCGCACCAAAGCTCGCAGAAATCCCGGAAAAAGTATGATTGAAACTATAGAATGGATGAGAAGCCATGGCAGTATCAGGATAAGTTACCTGCATATCAAAACCAGTTTGCGGGTTAGGTCGGGTATACATAGCATCGTTTCTGAAGATCCGTGTATCATACCTTGCGCCTCCACTTAAATCGAGTTTACCAATTGTCTTTGTTATCAATACGAAAGGTCCTATCTCAAACTGTTTATAATCAGGAATAATAAATTCAGTGCCTTTGTTGGTATTGCTCTGGTACATGCCATTCAGACCTATTGTTACCCCCCATCCATCAGATTCAGGAATAGAGTATTTTAAATCATATGTAAATGTTTTTAGATCTAAGTAAAGACCCGAAATGTCAGGATATTGAGGATGGCTGAATTCTTGCCGGATATTTTGCTGATATCCTAATATCAGGCCCAGTTTACCGCCGTCAATTATGAAATTATTTGATGAATAAAGACGGTAATGTTGTATGTGCTGGTGTAAAACTGAAATTTTATACGAATTTAATTCTGCATCAGACACAATCGGCCTGAAAGTATCGGCTTCAGTAATTTGTTTAGTGAATTTCCTGGTAAGCGAATCGCGACTGCCGTCCGGAATCTCCTGCAAATCGTTAAAAACCGAAAAGTTGAGATCCGAATAACCCCATTGTTTATTCAATCCAATATGACCGCTTGCATCTGTTTCATTAAAAGCAGTGCCATATACCCTCCCATCTATTCTATTCTGATAATTAGTGGCTTGTTTGTGTGATACGACTCCTGACCAATTAAGACCGTTCTTGTTTCCGGCCAAAGTAGCATGAGCAGCTATCAGACCATTGTTTGTCTGGTAATTTGTTTCTACATGTCCCTTGATTGTGCCATCGGGCACCGGTTGGGCAGGAAGCATGTTGATAACTCCGGCCAGTGCGTCGGAGCCATATATTAAACTTGCCGGCCCCTTTACAATTTCAATTCGATCCACTGCATTTTCATCAATTTCAATACCATGCTCATCTCCCCATTGCTGTCCTTCCAGTCTGACGCCGTCATAAAGCGTCAGCACCCGATTATAACCTAATCCATGGATAAATGGTTTTGATATGTTAGGGCCTGTTGTTACCGCGCTTACTCCGGGGAGCTTTGCTATAGCGTCGATAATATTTGTATTTAAATCCTGTTGCAGCTCACGACTGCTGACAGTGATCATAGGAACAGGAGTTCTGGTTATCTCGGTGGCCCTTGAGGACCCTGTGATAACCACTTCATTCATTTCTGTTATTGCCTGCTCCATGACAAAATCCTTTGATGAGGTCGTCGCCAGGTCAATAGTTTCAATTATTGATTTGTATCCCAAAAAACTGACCTGAATAATAACTTTTGTCCTGGGAAGGTTATCAATCTTATACATACCGTCTTTATCCGCGATTGTTCCAGTCTTGAGTTCAGGAATATAAACCGTCGCTCCTGCTACTGCTTGCCCGGTTAATTTGTCAGTGATTTTGCCTGTCAACTTGTTTTGAGCATTTGAGAATTGATATATAAATATTATAATAGAAATGAGAAATAATTTTTTCATTTAATTCGGCTATAATAATTTTTAAAAAGGATTAATGAATCATCGGATAGTTCTTTGTGGACTTTTTATCATAAATATCTTAACAAATGGAAACTTTATTTGTTTGATGTCCGGTTAATTCTGCTTCGTAGCAAAAATCTAGCCTGAATATTTAACGCAAAGTTGTTATAAAAACAGCATATAGTATCGTTGATTAAGTAATCTCCCTTCTGAAATAAAATTAACTTTGTCCTGTTACTTATGTAACCTGCATGAAGGAATAGATGCACATAAGTTTATTAACCGGCAGACCTGATAAATATGTTGAGAATCTTAGCTATCTCATTATGGCTGATCATACACCCTGGACATGTAACAATGACTTCAATTGATTATGTTCAGGGTACTGATTCCTTAAAAGTCTCTTGCAGGATGGAGTTTGACGATTTTCTGAAAGATCTGCAGACAATCGACGACGACAGAAATTTAAAAAGAATATTCAGTAAACAGCCTTTCCCTGCTGACCTGATTAACCAATATTTCAATTCAAAAGTCTTTATTTACATTAACAATAAACTGCTGATAGGGAAGCTATTAACTGCTAATCTTACTGATAATGAGATCCTGCTGAATCTGATTTATAAGTCAGATAAAAAACCAAAGAGGATAACTGTCAGGAATATGATTCTCACCGGGTGGTATAGTGACCAGACAAATTTAACTCTTATAAGGATCAATAATTTTGAAAAAGGAATCAAACTGACTCCCGGACACAATGAAGAGACGTTCATTGTAAAATAAATAACTCTTAAAAGACACCAGCTGCATTAGAATGATAACGTTTCCTTATCGTGATCAGGCGTAAGTCGCATTGCCTCCTCATTTTTGTTTATATTGATAAAGATCATATTCGTCTGATCGCTGTATAATCCGGTTAAAATCTGATTCCTGACTTTAATCTTCTTAGGATTTTTTTCCGCGGCGTAACGCAGGTTCAGGAAGATTTCGTTGTCCAGAATAGTAACAGTCAACACTTCACCTGTAAGAAGCTTGTTATTTACATAAATACGCACTTTATCATTGAAGTATTTAATCACCTTATCTTGAAGGAAAGACTTATTTGCTGACATTCTCTCAATATTACAATCGGGGTCATAAGATGTATAATCCCGCAAAAAATCATCATAGTACATCCTGAAGAAAACCTTCATGGAATCGGCACCCTGAACCTGGTCAATGGTTGTAAGCGTTACATGAACAGGGTGTAAGAATAAGAATAACGGCAGAATTATGATTTTTAACATTCTTTCCAGGTTTCAATCGTGACAGTCCGATTATTTGTGATCTGAACTGTTCTTTTGACTAATTTCTTCAATATCAAAAATTTTATTTCTATCCCATTCTACCCAGTATTTCAGGGCATTATGACGGATCAGTTTCCAATAGCCATCGTCCATTAATCCAAATTTCAAAATCCCTTCTTTAATATCCGCATCTACTTGTTCAAGATATTCTTTTTTGAGACTAATCCTGATAGAACGATTTTTATATGTAAAAATAGCAGAAGGCTTTGTTTTTCCATGAGCAGCCAGGTGAATTGTCCCCATTCCTAAAGTTGCACCTGTACTTACCTGTATACCATCGTTCAAACAACTGTATGGAGGTTTAGTGCCTGCAAAGGTGGTTACTTCAATCACGTCAGCACCAACTCCAAATAACTCACGTGCCTTAATACCCATTTTAGCACCAACAATAGAGAATACTCCCAGATGTCCATGAAACTCATCAGTCATAACATTAGCTTTCCATTCGTCATATCCATAACGTGCAATTGCTGAGTCTATTATTGGCCGGATATCGTAGTTAAACATTTCATGCTGCACAGGAAATCTGTTAAATACTATGTTTCTTTCATAAAAATAAGTACCATTTATCATATCAGTAAGCGCTTCCCTTACTCCTTCAACATCATAATCAGTGTTGTATCTGACATTTAATTTATCTGTTATTATGTTGATGTCAAATAATTCCGGATTTGTAATGTACAGAGCCACCAGGTCGTCACATAACCTGAAATGATTTTGCTTTAATTTCTCAATTACTGCGGGTTGACTGTAAACATATTTTAGAACGGTGGCAAGCCTTGTTTTTGATCGCTCGCATACATTGTAAATAGTCGAATCAAACAATGTGTTATCCTTATTCAGGTTTGAAATGACATCAATTCTAATATTTGATTCAAAAACCAGATCAGCACTCGCTTTATCACATTCGTAATTAAATCCCTTTAGTGGCTTTACTGATTCATTATACCAGATTATACGTTCAATTTTGGATTCTAGGCCAGCGTCTTTCGATATCAGTTGTGCAATATTTGTGAGAGGACCAAGGCAAACCAATATTACCTTTTCTTCTGCATTTTTTAACTTTTCCTTCAGACAATCAACCGCATCTAATCCTTTTACCTTATTATCTGATTCTTTTCCCCAGCTTATTTGCCTGTTAAACTGACGCCAGACGGGATTAACCCCTTTAAGAGAATCTCCGCATGCAACCGTGATGCTATCGATATTAAATTCTGCTAATAATGACATGATCTTTCCGGCACCTTCAACAGGAGACAATGATCCATCTGAAAGTAATATTGCTTTTATTGTTATTTCCGGCCGGTTAAGCAACAAACTGATTGCACGCATATCGTCAATTGCACAGTCTGTATCAATGATAATAGTATGTTTTAGCTTTACCGGTAAGGGTTGGGACCAGATAGTCTGATTTAAAAGCAGGATAGGTATAAGAATAAATATTTTTCGCATTGCCAGTATTATTTATTTTTTGTCTCTGATCTTTTAATGTTTATGAAACCCATAATGTGAGTGAAAATGTCTGTGTACTTCATTCCCATGTTTATGAATATGTTCATGGATAAGATTTACACTTATGAGAAGCTCTTCATCACCAAGAATTTCCGAAGCAGAACCGGTTTTTCGAATAGTGTGTTCATCCGAAAGCACTGCAACTCTGGGCTGGAGATGATCGATCAGATCGAGATGATGTGTAGTAAATATGATAGTTTTCCCTGCTTTGTTAAGTTCGAGAAGAAGTTCGATGAAAAAAGACTGGGTTTTTGGATCAAGACTTGAAAGAGGTTCATCGACAAGCAAAATATCAGGATTCATTGTAAGAACAGATGCTATTGCGACTCTTTTTTTCTCACCTCCTGAAAGCATAAACACAGGACGATCCTTCAGGTATCCGATGCCAAGAAAAAGTAAAGTCTGCTCTGCCCGCTCAACTGCAGTTTCAATCGGTAGATTAAGTTGAAGCGGACCAAATAAAAGTTCGTCAAAAACTGTTGGACAAAATAATTGTATATCGGGGTTCTGGAAAATATAACCCATACGTTGACGGAACTGAGTTCCAAAACTGGTCCCTCTCAGCACTTTTTCAGTTACAGGATTCCCGTCAAACAGAACATCACCGGAATCAGGAAAGATCAGTGCATTGATAATATGAAGCAAGGTTGATTTGCCACATCCGTTCAATCCGATAATAGAAAACATCTCACCTTTTTTTATCGAAAGGTTTATATTCTTTAGCGCAAGGATTTTCCCGTAATACGAATAATCGATATTCTTCAATGAAATAATGTCTTCCATCACTATTTATAGTAAGATAAAAACTACCCCTGAAAGTATAACTATCAACAATGCAATGAAATCCTTATAAGTAAACTGATTCCGGGAATGAAGTATTACTTTTCCTGAGTAACCTCTTGAAACCATTCCATAATAAGTATTTTGATAGATTATCAACGATCTTTTAAAAATAAAAAATATCCGGCCGCCAATAAGTCGCCTTATACTGTCGCTTTTAATATTGCCTGAAAGCCTCGATTTAAACGCAAAGTAGGTCTCTTCAATTGTACGGGACAGAATGAAAATATATTTGTACGCAAGTGTTATGATCATTAGAAAAGTATCCGGCACCCTGATCATTTTGAAAGATTTAATAAATGACGAAAAGGGTGTTGTGAAAACAACAAGAAGAGCAAATGAAACAGAATTAAGCACTCTGAGAAAAACCAAAGATACTACCAGAAATCCGTTTATCGTAAATCCAATATTTTCCGGGATATTGTATATCAGGAAATGTGAAGGCTTATGAAATTTGATTACGCTAAATATAATCTTACCTGGAGTAATGACATTGAGAGATGCCGGTAATACTACAAGGAAGCCGAAAATAAAAGCAAGAAAAAATATTTTTTTATATACCACGTAAAGCTTTAATCTGGAGACGATATACAATAAAAAAATGAATGCTGTAATAAGCATCTGTGTAACCAGATTACTTACAACACTTATCACTATTGGCATATAAATAAGTGATATAAGTTTCACATTCGGGTTTATGTTCTGGATGAAATAATCTTTACCTGCAGTTTCCGCCTGCAAAAGAATAGATTTTACAGCCTTTGAAGAATTTATTATAGTCTTGTCAATAAAGGAAAGTTTCGCTCTTCTTATTTTTGCCGGATCATATTGATCATCTGCAATTTTGAGTAAATATGATGGGATATTATTCTCCATTTCTGATAATTAATCTGGAGATTAATAACATGACAATATATGTTAGTGTTGCACCGAAGATAGCCGATACAAGATAATATCCTGACCGGTGAGCAATCGATGAATTTTCTCTGTTGACAGTGTATCCGGGCACAGGGGCTTTCCATACCTCAGAATATTTTGCCAGACCTTTGGGCATATAACCTGTCAGTTCTTTTACGGTCTGAGCCGACCATTCACCCCAGGCATCACCAGTATTAAAAAACGTTGGAAGCAGTACTCCAATGGGAGTGACCAAACATAATAAAAGTAATGTGATAAGAATTTTCCTCTGGAGTTTATTAATTTTCATTTTTACCTCCCCTCTTCCTGAAAGCATAAATTAATCCGGGTTCATTTCTAAAAAAATACCCCACAATTATTGCAGTAATAAGTCCTTCAACTATACCAAAGAGCAGCATATGTTCAATGGCCATAGCCGGAACAGCAATCTTCAGGTCGTAAGGGCAATACAGTGCTTTCCCGTCGCTGGAAGAGGCAATCAAAGGTTGTATTCCAAATTCTATTCCTGTCAGGATTGCAGCCATTACCAGACTCAGATATCCTGAAATAAATGCCGCAAATAGAACCCGTGTTTTTTTTACGGTGTTATAGCTGAAAAGTCTGAAGAGATAATATGCTGTAAATGGCATAAATATGGCCATATTAAAGCAATTTGCTCCAATAGCAGTTATTCCACCATCTCCAAAAACAAGTGCCTGAATAATCAGCGCTACTGATACCGCAACAATGGCAGCCCATGGACCAAACAGGATCGCAATGACAGCTGAGCCTACAGCATGACCAGTTGTACCACCAGGTATAGGTAGATTAAACATCATGATAATAAAAGAGAATGCTGCTGCCATTCCAAGATATGGGATCTCAAGTGCAGAGACTTCTTTCTTTACTTTTTTTACTGCTACAGTAACTGCAACCGCAAATACTCCATACAAAGGAATATATGTTTGAGGGCTTAAATAACCGTCAGGAATATGCATAATTTGCGCTCTATATTTATTCAGCCCGGCTCATCACCAGCTTACCGTGTATTATTCCTTTGATACCAATTAATTTATCAGATAATTGTGTTAACCTGTTGGCCGTGCCCTTTACTGCAATAATCTCAAGACAGTTTTCATGACTTAAATGAAAATGCTGAGAAGACAGTATCACATCAAAATACTCATGTTGAAGATCATTCGATTTTGTTGTAACATCTCCCTTATGATGGTCGTAAAGCATTACAATTGCTCCGGCAACAATTTCATTGCATAGCCATTTTTTCTCAACAAGATTTTTTTCGACCAGATGGCGGATCGCCTGTGAACGATTTGGCATGCTATTTTCTATAACAAAGCTATCTAATGCTTTGAGAAGATCTTCATCTAAACTAACTCCGAAACGGGCTAATGACATCGTGTTATGTTTTTTATGATTCGTAACACAAATATAATATTTATTCTAAATCAACAACAAAAACAGGAATGACAGATTATTTTTTTAAGTGACCAATTAAAAGCCTGGTATCCGAAGCGTCATATTTTTTTTGTAAATCAGGGATTATGACAATATTTTAATATATTGAGTGGCTCTGAAAAAGCCATATATTAATAACCCCCAGTGAAACCCATAGCCGTTAACTTTAGCTTTGGGGATGTATGAGATACTGCATAAAAAAGTTTCCCCTCCTTTTGAAGGAGTGGTGGTCGGGACGATTGATTATCTTATATATACAGTATTTTCTTTCCCGACCGGGGTGGTTGATTCATTGATTTCTTCTTACCTTTATTGGTATGAAAAACCAGAACCTCTTTAACAGGAAAAAACTTAAATTCTTCAGATCATCACTTAGGAACAATTCCACTTCTGCTAAGGCTGAGTTATGGAATATCTTAAAATCTGAAAAACTTAATGCAAGAAAATTCAGAAGACAAAACAGTATAGGTAACTACATAGTTGACTTTTTTTGTGCTTCAGAAAAACTTGTAATTGAGCTTGATGGAAATCCGCATGGTGAATATCATAAAATAGAAAGAGATAAAAAGAGGGATCAATATCTTGAAGGCCCTGGATTCTCAATACTGAGGTTTAAAAACAGGCTAGTATTCCAGGAACCTGAATTTGTAAAAAATGAAAAAAGGAAAACCTTCAAAAGAGAAGTTTCGGAATTTGAATAAACAATCAACCACCCCGGCCGGTATCAGCATTTGTACTTTAATTAAAAAGTGGTCCGGGCACCCCTCCTTCAAAAGGAGGGGAAATGTATCAGGCTTAAATTCATTACTTTACATTCTATTTTGTACTAAACTCTCTCCCTATTTTCTATATTCAGCTCCCTATGTTAACGACTATTCGGTTTCACCTGAGGTTATTCACATTAATCCGCTTCGTGGCTTGAAAACTTAATGAAGAACCCTGTCATTAGTAACGCCAGCGAAGAATCCACAATTCCCAAAATAATAACAGGCTGATTGCCCTTATATGTCTTTATAATATGTAATATGAAAAGCTATTCCGGACGCTGGTCAGGGATCTCAGGTTGATGAAATTCCTTTATTGGTTAAATTGATCGGGAGTATAAGTGACCTTAAAAATAAAATCACCGTTTCTATCATTATAGGAATATATCCAGGTAAGTTTTTTGTTTAACAATTTTCTCAGAGAACCTGTACTCTTTATCTTATTGATTATTCCAGGCTCCATATAACTTTTCAGACGCGGGATCGGCAGGGAATCCTTTATTATGTGAACCAGCGTATAATTGAACTGGAGATTATTATCTGCAAATGCAAGAACTTTATCAAGTCGTATTTCAGGATCAACCATTGTGGGACAAGTTTTATTCATCCCTTTTACAAATTTTTTCACTTCCTTGTCATAAGAAGGATGATTGAAAAAGACTTTTTGCGTTGCAAGTATAAGTAATGCACATACCAGGAAAGCACCAAATATCTTCAGAATTTTAATCATCAGGCAATTGGTTAGTGATCAAATCTACCAATTAATACGAAATAAACTGTATTTAGTTATACGAATCTGGAGATAACCATTTATTTGACACTTAGGTGCACTAAAATTTCAAAGGACTATTTAAATAATCCTTCAAAAGTATGAAGACTGACTTATGATATCAGTTTAAGAAACTTATCTACACTCAGGGCATTTAGTAAACTCGGAGGTGCTTTCTGAAGTAAACTCCTTACCGCATTTATCACATTTATTCACAGTTTTGTCCTTTGCAATGAGCCTGCTGGCAATTGCGGTATTAAATTCCATCGCCTGTTTATCTCTGGTCTGGGAATAGGTGTCCCTGCGGAGGTTAGCAGCTACCATATCTTCCTCTTTCTGAATTGGAATATCTATTTCGTTTTTCATGCCGCAAAGATAGCAATAATTACCAGATGTCTTGTTGTCGTTAAGTACTTAAGTCTTTAAGTCAGCATACTTCAAAGAATTGTGAAGTATATAAACTTTATTTCAGTTTTATAATAATGGAAAGAAAATCACTAAATTTAAATTTATAAAACTATAGTCATGAATAAAATCAATCGCCGACGTTTCATAAGGAATACAACATTAGCTGCAACAGCCATTACTCTTGGAGGAAAAACTGCTTTTGCATCAGGTTCTCCTTCACAAAAAAATTTATTGCCCCGTTGGAAAGGCTTCAACCTGCTTGACTATTTTTCGCCATCGCCCAATTCTGACCGCAATAGGACTACCGAAGAAGACCTTAAATGGATGTCAGGCTGGGGGTTTGACTTTGTGAGGCTGCCAATGGCTTACCCGAGGTATCTTTCATTTGACCGGACAAAAGATATAACTGTGGAGGAAGTATACAATACTGATCCTAAAGTCATGGATGAGATTGATAAACTGGTATTTCTGGCTAATAAGCATGGATTACATGTGAGTCTTAATCTTCATCGTGGTCCGGGATATTGTATAAATGCCGGTTTCCATGAGCCATTCAACCTTTGGAAAGACAAGACAGCTCAGGATGCATTTAATTTTCATTGGGGCATGTGGGCTGAAAGATATAAAAATATTCCATCAGAAAAATTAAGCTTCGACCTTCTTAATGAACCCGCGTATATTGAAGATATGAATGACCAGTTCGCTAAAAAGGGTCCGGTCCCCGGCGATATCTACTTTAAGGTGGCAGAAGGTGCCACCAGGGCAATAAGGGCCGTCAGTCCCAATCGTCTGATCATAGCCGATGGCAATAGCGGAGGAAATGATGTAGTTCCTGAATTAATTGACCTCAAAATAGGCCAAAGCTGTCGGGGCTACTGGCCCGGACTGGTATCACATTACCAGGCTCCATGGGTCTGGAAAGATCCATCGAAGGCTCCGATGTCAGTATGGCCCGGTATGATAGACGGTAAGGAATACGGGAGACCTCAGCTGGAAGACTTTTATAAACCCTGGATCGAGTTGAAGAACAAAGGCGTTGGGGTACATTGCGGAGAATGCGGATGCTGGAAGAAAACACCTTATCCGGTTTTCCTGGGATGGTTTGGTGATGTAGTGGATATTCTCACGCAAAATGGTATAGGTTACGCTCTCTGGAATTTCAGGGGTGATTTTGGAATTCTCGATTCAGGAAGAAGTGATGCGGAGTATACCGACTGGTATGGACACAAGCTGGATACAAAGTTACTGCAACTACTAAAAGAACATTAAAAACCTTTAACCACAAAGTCTGCAAAGGGACCATGTAGGGTACGGTCGTGACCGTACCCTACATTGAGGTTTTATACGGTTGGTTCCCACCCCTTCTCATACTCCCTGCCCCATAGCTTCATAGCTTCATTGTCGCCAATAATATGTCCGTTTGAAGGATCTATATTAAGAGTATGCCCGACCCGCTGTGAGATATTGCCAAGTTGAACCCACAGGGTACTTTTAAATCCGTTCAGAGCATCAGCAAAAGGCTTCCTGTTATTCCTGACATTTTCAAGGAAATTTACCACATGCAGAGCATCAAGTTCTTCACCCGGACTGGTAGTATTTAGCCCCTCGGTAATGATAACATCAGATTTTACTTCCCTTACAAGTTTATTTTTGTTATCATAAATTATATAACTGTTATCGCCGGTATGCATTGCCCCATTCTCACCATAAAAGATAACACCTCTTGAACGGTTATCAACATTGTCTCCGTTGCAGCTTCTGCCTTCCCAGACAATTGTTGCTCCGGGTGCCTCGAAAGTAATTACCTGTGTATCCGGAGTTTCCCAGTCATCCTTAAACTGGTAGCGTCCGCCAACGGAGTTAACTTTGAGAGGATAATCCAGACCGAGACCCCATCTGGCAACATCAATTTCATGGGTTCCATTGTTTAATGCCTCTCCCGTACCCCAGTTCCAGAACCAGTGCCAGTTATAATGTATAAGATTATCCTTATAAGGCCGGCGGGGAGCGGGTCCCTGCCATAGCTCATAGTCGAGGTTGGATGGAACAGGGACAACTTTTCCTATACCAATCGGTCCCCTGGTGTTGGCATACCATGTTTTAGCCATATAGACATTGCCTATTACACCATCCTTCAGTTCTTTCAGTCCCTGAGTAAGGGTTGGCCATGAACGCCTCTGTGTTCCAATCTGAACAATCATTTTGTATTTGTCAGCTGCCTTCACAAGCATCTCACCTTCAAGAGGATTATGACTCAATGGTTTTTCAACATACACATGCTTGCCGGCTTTTACACATAATATGGATGCAGGAGCATGCCAATGATCGGGAGTTGCAATATAAACCGCATCAAGATCCTTGTCATCCAGGATCTTACGGAAGTCTTTTATACCTTTTGGTTCTTTTCCTGTAACGTCTTTTACTGCTTTGATGCCTTTCTGCAAAGCTTTATCTTCAACGTCACATACATAGATTATTTCAACATTTTTTTGTTTTGCAAATGTTCCGGCCATTGATTCGCCGCGACTGTTGCAGCCAATAATCGCAATTTTTAACATTTCATTGGCACCGGTGATACTATTATAACTTCTTGCCCGGGATGCTAAAATTTTACTGCCGACTGTCAATCCAACAGTTCCTGCTACAGCCTTTTTAAGGAAATTTCTTCTTGAATCTGCCATGATCGTTATTGTTTGTCGTTTATCGTTTGTTGTTGGCCCCCCAACCCCCATAAAGGGGGGCTAATTCTCTGTTTTTTATTAAATTTCGCTATGAACTCAGAATTTTTCCCCCTTTAGGGGGATGGCCGCGCAGCGGCCAGGGGGCTTCTTTTTACCCTGAGCCCTTGCTCCTTGCCTATTTACAGGCAATGACACCTTTAAAATATCCAATCGATTCAGCTAAGCCAGGCAGAGAATCATTCATATCCTTTTCGAACTCCAGGCTGCATGATCCTGAATACTTAATCTTCCTGAGAGTTTCCACAAACTCAGGAATTTTGATTATACCGCGTCCCATTTCAACGGTCACACCATCCTTGCTGGCTTTAGAAACATCCTTCATGTGAATGTCGTAAATTCTTGAACTGTATTTCAAAATATCGACTGAAGGATCCTGCCCGTCCCTTGTGGTATGTCCGATATCGATACATATCCCGATTCTTTTATCAAGATCCTTTATGTGGTTCCATATATCAGTAGCATTTGGATACAGAGGATTATCTGGTCCATGGTTATGAATAGCCAGTTTAAAGTCGTAGGCTTTCACCTTCTTTTCAACATAAGGAAGAAGGGCATAATCGGGTGCACCCACAATCATTTTGACACCGGCCATTTTTGCATACTCAAAAGCCTGATCCACAGAATCCTGTGTTTTCATATAAACAACACCAACAGTATACACATTTATACCGCCATCTTTAAACTTTTTAATAATGTCATCAATCTGTTCCTTTGAGCTGTTCATGGGCATATGGAAATCCTTCACCGAGAGATTGGAAACACCAATCCTCTTCATCATAGCGATTGTTTGGTCAATTGTGAACTCCCTGAATGTGTATCCTGCCATACCGATTGTGAACGTATTTACCTTTTTACCGACCGATACAGGCATAACAGGCATGGCATAGAGTGATGATGCACCTGCTGCCAATGCTCCTGCTCCTGCCAACTTTAAAAACTGACGCCGTGAATTCATAATGTAATTATTTAGTTTTTCTGATAACCATGTTATTATCAATGAGTCTGCTGTTATATGTTTGAATAATTGCCTTCAGTTTATCTTCCATTTGAGCCTGAAGTTCAGGTTCCTTTCCTACGAGATTATTCTCAAGAAACAGATCAGTCTTGTGTTTATAAAATCCAACAGTCTTACGATCAATCATTTCCAGTATATGATCCTTCATATATAAATTATAGGTTTCACCGTTTGTATTGAAAGCAAAAGATTCATAAGAATCATCTAAAAGGTTATTGCCGAATGCAATATACGGTTCATCAAAATTAAGATAACTCAGAACCGTTGGCATTATGTCGATTTGCTGTGCAATACGTGGTTTAATACCCTTCATATCACTGCCTGGTTTATAGAATATTATTGGCACACAATAGGCACCAAAATTATTCTGAAATTCTTTATGAACCGATTCATTTGTATGATCAGCAGTTATAACAAAAAGAGTATTCTTAAACCATGGGCTTTTAGAAGCCTCGTTAAAAAATAGACGCAATGAATTATCAGTGTAACCTACAACTTCAAGGATTGGAGCAGGACCTTTTTTAAATTTGCCGGCATATTTTTCCGGAACTTTAAAAGGGTGGTGGGATGATACTGTAAATATAGAAGCTAAAAAAGGTTGTTTGAAAGTATTAAGTTTTGAGGCGAAAAATTTTAAAAATGGTTCGTCCCATACTCCCCATATTCCATCAAAATCAGATTTATCCGGATACTGATTAAGACCAAAATAATCATCAAACCCGGCCATTTTCGTAAATGAATCAAACCCCATTGACCCGTTAGGTGCACCATGAAAAAAGGCTGAATAATAACCTTTTTTCTTAAGCAGTTCTGCCAGTCCATTGATTTGGTTATTTGCATAATGAGAAATTACATAAGGAGTTTCCAGTGATGGCACGGAAGCGAGGACCGAAGGTATGGCATCAATTGATTTCTTACCATTTGCAATTGACACATCAAAAGTCATACTCACTCTGATAAGTGAATCCATAAACGGAGTGTAGCCCTCATATTTACCTCCTTCGAGATGCGGATTAAGAGCTCCGATATATTCCCTTGCAAAACTTTCAATTATGATTATTACAACATTATCATAGATGAAAGGTTTGGTCGTATCAGGGACATAACGAGGGTTATATAACTGAGTGAGTCTGTCATCATCAAAGAACTTGTATCTCACCAATGGTTTTTTGCCAAGTGTCCTGAAAATACTAAAAGGCGTATTGAGAACAATAGCTACATCTCTTGGATTATCTACATAACGGGCGGCGTTACTTATTGTGATTGGTCGTGTCGAGTGCTTATAGCCACCCCGTACTGCTCCTATAACCAGAGCAATAACCAGTGGAATCATAAGAATGTTAACTGAATAATATCCTATTTTATTTACACTGCCGTGTTTCTCAACCTTAACTTTATTGTATAAATAAACCATGAGAAACCAGACAAAGAATGTAAAAAGAGTTGCCGGCCAATAATCCCACAGAAATCTGAAGAATACCTTTGTATTGTTTGAATCGTGTGCGAACGTTTGAAAGACATCCGCAGTGGCACGTTTATCTACAAACCTGTAATAAACGAAATCCATTCCGTTCATGGCAATTGCGATGCCATTAGTAACAAAGAATAGGTATTTCAGAATTTTCTGATATAAATCGTTATAACGGATTTCCAATGGAATTATATGTAACAGGATGAAAAGCATGTTGACATAAGCGATAGCAGAAATGTCAAATGTCAGGCCACCCTTCATCATTGTCATGAATTCCCTGACAGGTACCCCGGGGAACATCTTGTAATTAAACACATAAAATCCAATCCGGCATACTGAGAAAAGGATCAGCATAAGCAGAATCCTGTAAGCGAGAACTACAAATATATTACGCGAGAATATCCATTTTTTCATATTGCAGTCGATAAAATTTTCACTTGATCTCAGAAGATCATTTATTTATAATGTTTTTTATCTGTATACCTACCTTGATGTCGCCAGCTTAATGTGATTTAACCAGTTCAAATCTGCCGATCTTGTGTGTGATCCGGGTGAAGAATTCGATTTAGATTGCATCTGTGGAATAAACCCATATTCAAACCCGAGAGTAAATGGATTTGCACCATTCCCCTGTCTCGAATTTCTGATTGGAAGCTTTGCTATCGGCATTACCATTCTGTAATATAAAATTCCCTTTTCGTACTTAACAGAACCATTGAAATTATCAGGATTCTGTGCAGGGAAACGTTTTTCCTGCTCTGAAATAAAACCAATAAGTTCAATTGTGTTTGCAATAGATAGAACTGACATTGTATCGGAGCCAGCATTATTCTCAGATTTATCCTTCCTTTTATTAATGTTCTGATTTTCAGATCCTATGGGATATCTGATTCCCATTTTAGTATTGTCCTTATCATCCATATTTAACCAGACAGTCAACCCTTCTTTAAGAATCTTTTCCTGAATTACCCTTTCGGAGGTTTTTAAACTTATAAAAATATTATCGTTGTCATTTGAGATAAAGTAATACAACCCGGTCTTTTTTAGTAACTGATAATCAGAGTCTTCAATTTTGTCATTGGTATGCCAACGGCTCTGGATAAGATTTCCCTTTTGGGCATTAAGACTAAAAAATATAAACAATGCCAGAATCGAAATAGTTGACTTCATACTAACATCTTTAGATCCTATTTTTTATCTCTCAATATTAATCAAATATTCCTTAATATTTATTTAAACCAATATGACTGTCGGCAATCATGAATAAGAAATTGCAAACCGCTTGAAAATCAATTTATTTACCCCATCCCCAAGGGGAGTAAATTGATTTTCTTCGCTCCCCATGGGGCCGGGGTAAACGAAGAAAATCAATGGGTTATTATGCATGATTCCTTAATATTTATTTAAAACTTAATCTCACCATTCTCAATTAATCTGAATACAATTTAATAAAAAACCAGGTTTGATAGACTTGTATCGAAACCTGGTTCTAAGTGAATGACGTATTATTAGATGTTTGGTGTATCTTTCAACAACTCACTGGAATCTTTTTTATTAAACTCATTCATAAACTGGCGCGCTTTTCTTCTGGCACCTAATCCGAGAAGCATAAATAGCGCAAAAATGGCAATTAAAACATAAGTTACAATTTTTGATGTTTCAGAATTTGCCTTAAGAGCTTCGACGAGAGCGTTATATAAAAGCCACAGCGCAAAAATAGTGAGTACCAGGCTAACTATTAATCCAAAATAAATATTAAAATGACCGGAAAAACGGAAAAGGGCATTGATTGGCATCATAACCATAATTGCTGCCATCACTCTGAGGTTTGCTTCAAAGTCGGTGCTCCCCTTACAAATTGAAGAGATTACGAGGATTACCACAGCGCCTATGAACAATCCGATTATAGCTGCAATAACAGACCAGATGAATGCCATAACTCCAAATGCTCCATCAAAAAAACCACCGGTCATTGCTCCTATATTTAAAAGACTCCAGATTAAGGTCAATATACCAGCTACCGCACCATAGATCACCGCTTTTATAAGAGGTTCTGTCATTCCTCCTGTGGTTTTCATAGTGGAAAAATAAGATTTCGGATTTACCAGAACGTCTTTTGATTCCTTAATAAACAAATTAAAGTCAAAGGTAATGTCAGCCATAATTCTAAGGTTTAATAGGTTTATACTTAATGATCAGCAAATTGAATTACTAATATAACGAAAAATAATTAAAACCGTATGTAATTAACAGAAAATTAGGTCACTTCATTCAAGATAAGTATAACCATAAAGACCTGAACGGTAGTTTGAGAGGAACTCTTTACCTTCCTCAAGAGAAATAATGCCAGCCTTAACGGATGTTGTGACCCATGTTTCGACAGTCCTTACCATTTTCTTTGAATTATACTGAACATATTCAAGTACTTCAGCGACAGTTTCTCCATCGATAACCTGGTCGATCTTATATCCATCACAATCGACAGATACATGTACGGCGTTTGTGTCACCGAATAAATTATGAAGGTCACCCAGGATTTCCTGGTAAGCTCCCACAAGAAATACGCCAAGATAATATGGCTCTTTTCCTTTCAGGGAATGGACAGGCAAATGATGAGATGAATTACGCGTAGAAATAAAATTATCAATTTTCCCATCGGAATCGCAAGTCATATCCTGAATTGTGGCTGTACGCAGAGGTTCTTCATTCAACCTGTGAATGGGCATGATCGGAAATATCTGATCAATTGCCCATGCATCGGGCAGTGACTGGAAAAGCGAAAAATTGCAAAAGTATTTGTCTGACAGTATCCTGGAAATCTGGCGAAGCTCTTCAGGAACATGTTTTGTCACATTTGCCATAAGGTAAACTTTCCGGGCAACTGACCAGAAAAGTCTCTCGATCTGTGCCCTGGTTTTAAGATCAATAAGTCCAAAACTGAATCTATCAAGAGCTTCTTCCCGTATCTGTTGTGCATCGTGCCATGTTTCAAGCATTCTTGTCTGGTTGAAATTATCCCAAAGCAGGAACATTTCTTTCACCAGTTCATGGTCATGATCATTTATCACATCCTCAACATCCCATGAAGGAAGGGTTGTTGTTTCAAGAACTTCAAATATCAAAACGGAATGATGAGCTGTGAGTGATCTGCCCGATTCGGTTATTATATTAGGATGCGGTATATTGTTTTTGTTGCTTGCGTCTACAAAAGTGCTGATCGAGTCGTTAACATACTCCTGGATAGTATAATTAACACTGCTCTCACTGTTTGAAGACCCTGTCCCGTCATAATCAACACCTAACCCGCCACCAATATCAACGAATTCGACGTTAAAGCCAAGCTGTCTGAGCTGAACATAGAATTGTGAAGCTTCGCGTAAAGCAATTTTTATACGGCGGATCTTAGTGACCTGACTTCCTATGTGAAAATGGATAAGTTTCAGACAATCGCGCATCCTATTTTTTTCAATAAAGTCGATTGCCTCGAGCAGTTCACTTGATGTAAGTCCGAATTTGCTTATATCACCTCCTGAATCTTCCCATTTCCCGCTTCCAACACTCGCCAGTTTGATCCTTATCCCAAGATTTGGCTTCACTTTCAATCTTTTTGCAATAGTTGTGATAAGCTTGAGTTCATTAAGCTTTTCAACAACAAGAAATATTCTCTTGCCCATCTTCTGTGCCAGCAGGGCGAGCTCTATGTAATCTTCATCTTTATATCCATTGCATATGATGAGAGATTCAGGATCGGTGTTAATGGCAATAACTGCATGAAGCTCAGGTTTAGAACCGGCTTCGAGTCCGATATTGAATTTCTTACCATGGCTGACAATCTCCTCGACTACAGGCCTCATCTGGTTTACCTTAATCGGATAAATAAGAAAATTCTGAGCTTTATAACCGTATTCTTCTGAAGCCGATTTGAAACATTTTGAAATACTGATGATCCTGTCATCAAGAATATCGGGAAATCTTACAAGCACAGGAGCTGATACATCAGACAATATAAGTTCATCGAGCAGATCTTTCAGATCAACTGCAAAACCATTTCTTTGCGGAGTAACGATTACATTTCCCTTTTCGTTTATGGAGAAGTAATCAGCTCCCCACCCGTTGATGTTGTATAATTCTGCTGAATCATCTACTCGCCATTTTCTCATATTCAGATATATTGACTTGTTTTTTCAGGGGCAAAGGTGAGAAAAAAATGTATTTTTTACAATGTTATTTTTTCCTTGTGCAGGGAACGGTCGCGACCGTTCCCTACAATATATCTACAGAACAGGTTTTGATTTTATGTCTGTTTTGTCTAAAACTTTATAAACGGGAAACGGATTATAACCCAAACCCCATTGAGGCACAAGGTAACGGTCGAGGTAGTTCCAGAATAACAATCCATCATTAGACTGCGGCTCAAGCAAATACGCGGCAAGGTTTCCGAGGGGCTGTGCAGTTCTGACAATAACTGTTCCGGCAGGAAAATCAACCTGACCATTGACGTAATTCCCATCAATGGTATTTGTATAATGCCCCTGGTTAAGCTTTGTTGATCCTTTCAGCTCAGTTATATTGAAGCGTTGGACTTCAATTTTTGTATCATCTGACAATTTTTCAAATTTAACACCATGTAATTTCAGCAGATAAGTTATTGCCGGATCTATTATTGTAATCAGATAGGCATAAGGGAATCTTACATTTTTAGTCGGATAATAATCAATAAAATAGGGTACGGTAACATCCACCTGTTTATCAGTTTTGTGATAATTTTTCCATCCGTTTGTATTGTTAATCAGCTCGGCCTGATAAGTTTTGATTGTAACCTTCCCAGGCAAAGGTCTTACATTGTAATCTATTGCGAAAGAATCTGTAGCAGCAGGATTATCACCTCTTGCAATTGTCTTTTTATCAATTTCCGATAACATATTTTTAATTTCAGAATTATGAGCTGACGCATAATCCAATAAAGAATTAACAAGGTAATAACAACCCATAACCCGTGATTTGAAGTCGGCATACACATAGTTTTCATTCAGAATGCCAAGTCTGTTCCTGATACCATAATAATTAGTCATATATCGGGGTTCAGATGCATCCAGTATCCATCCTTTTTCAGGTTTCAGCATATCTAAAAATTCCCCGTAAAAACAATTTAAGATATTGTACTTATCTGATAATGTCTTTGACATTTCAGGCATCATTTTTTCCCGCATATATGCTATAAGAGAATTATCTCCATCAGGGTTCACCATCCAGCAAAAGGTTGTAGGTTCGACATGGAATGAACCATCAGTAGTATGACAATCCATAAATATGGCAGGGTCCCATTTGTTAAATACATTTGTTAAAACTCCCCTTACCTCGGGAGATTCAGCTTTCATAGCATCCCTGTTAAGATCAAGAAATTGGCCGTTATACCTTACTCCCACACCGTTTACCGGACCATTCTGATAAGTACGGTTCAAGGGACTGATCTTCTCATTTCCATCGGGGTTGAACAAGGGGCAGACCAGAAGTACCACATTCTTAAGCATTCCTTGATTTTTTTCTTTTAATAAGTCACGTAAATACATCAGTGTGGCTTCTTTACCTTCAACTTCGCCTGCATGTATATTTGCCTGAATATAGACAACAATTCTTTTATCATCAATAAGATCAGCCGGCGATTTTGGTAAAGGATTTCCAATTATCAACAGTGGCACTTCTCTGCCCTCAATAGAGGTAGCCATTGTTTCCCTCCTGATATATGGTGAAGATTTTAAGAGCTTATCAATAAAATCATTAACGTCCTTATAATTGGAAGTTGATTTAAAATCACTTTTTTCTGCAACAGTAAGAAAACCAGGTTGCGCGAAAATATCAAATGTTAACATTATTGTTAACCAGAAAATTACAGACCTTTTCATAATTTATCTTCATTTTGTAAATAAGCCGATAAAAGTAAAAATATTTCGGGTTAATAGTGCCTGTTACTAGATTTCTCCTGATCAGGTTTTACCAAAACGCCTTATATGGCCCTATGTGGGTTTAAAAATCAGAATATTATAAAATAATTTAGATTATTTCAAATTTAATATGTAGCTTGCGCCATTAATTTAAAAACAGAATAAAATGAACAAAGGAACAGTAAAATTTTTCAACGTATCTAAAGGATTCGGATTCATTAAAGACGCAGATTCGGATAATGAATATTTTGTACATGTATCAGGTCTGAAAGATCAGATTAAAGAGAATGATGAAGTAACATTTGAACTTCAGGAAGGTAAAAAAGGAATTAATGCAGTAGACGTAAGACTAGCTTAGTTTATCTACCATACGAAAGATTTAATTTTAAATCCCGGTCAGACGACCGGGATTTTTTTTGTTAAAAAAGAGAAGACGGCACAAGTGTCGTCTCTACATAATATGTTTACAACAGGCTCCGGGCATGCTTCTCTTACATACCGGCGAATCTGCCCTATTGTCTTTTTTTCTCTTCTTTTTTAGCCTTTTTTGCCAGGCGTTTCTCTTTCAGACTCTTTGTTGGTTCCTTTTTGTTTTTGGTCTGTTCTTTAGCTTTTTCGTGTGACATGGCTATTTATTTTTAGTTAATAAAAAGTTATTTCAAATATAAAGAAATCAGATTATATTACAACCGCTGCTTACAAAAATCTTCCGGCATCCTTGTCGAGAAACCAGGTCAGCAGTCCATAAACCGGTATTACATGAGAAGCCGGATAATCATAAACCGTTGAAGTTTTTTTAAACAATTTCCCGATCACTTCTGCTTTTTTTTCTCCTGCGACCAGAAAAGAAACATTTTCAGCATTATTAATAACTCGTCCGGTAATAGTTATCCTCTTCTGTTTTGTTACAGGGTGAAAAGCCACTTCACATATTTTCCCTGAATTAAACAACTCTGTATGTCCGGGAAATATTGAAGCAGTATGTCCATCTTCACCCATACCAAGAATAATAAGATCAAATAATGGCAGTCCATCTCTTTCAGACAAGAAGGCTGATATTTCTTTTGAATAACGAATAGCCTCCTCTTCCGGATCATCTTCTCCCCTTATTCTATGTATATTTTCAGAGGGTATTTTTATTTTACTCAATAATCTTTTATTTGTCATTCCAAAATTACTCTCCTTATCATCAGGAGGAACGCATCGTTCATCACCCCAGAATATCTGGACTAGCTGCCATGGAATTGATGCGGCAAAATTTTCGCTCAGTATTGTAAACAAAGTCTCAGGTGTTGAGCCTCCCGATAAGGCAATTGTGAATGTTTTTTTGTTTTTTGTTGATTCAATAATAATATGTGCCATCTCCTCAGCAAAGTTCCTTGCTAACTCAAAAGGTGTAGGGAATATTTGTATGTTCTTTTTCAATTGTTTTATTTTGTTATACCGTTATGTTGTTATGTTGTTATGTTGTTATATTATGCCGTTTATTACAATTCACAATAAAGTTCCTCATCTGCGAGGTTTTTGCATGGGTACCTCCAGGTCAGACCCTCACCTTCAATTAGGTCGTTTGCAAACTCCGGGCCCCATGTTCCTGCCGGATAGCCAAATACTTTTATTGCCTTGTTATTTGCCCAGGCATTCTGGATCGGCTCAAGAAATTTCCAGGCGGTTTCAACTTCATCATCACGCGAGAATAGGGTTCCATCACCAAGCATCACATCATGAAGCAACCTCTCATAAGCTGCAGGAACCCTTGTATTTGCCAGATCTTTGTAATGAAAATCCATGTTGACGTTTTTGATATTAAATCCTGCACCAGGGTCTTTTATATCAAATTTCAACAACATACCCTCATCTGGTTGTATTCTGATTATCAGCTGATTGGATGATATTTTCCCTGCCTCTCGCTGGAACAGATGATGAGGTGTCTGTTTAAAATGTATCACAATCTCGGTAACCCTTGTTGGCAGTCTTTTTCCGGTTCTCATATAAAACGGAACTCCCCCCCATCTCCAGTTATTTATAAAAAACTTTATCGCCACATACGTTTCAGTCCTTGAAGTGGCCACCACCCCTTTCTCATACCTGTAACCTGTTACACATTCTCCGCGAATTAAAGAGGGTGTATATTGTCCTCTTATTACCTGAAGGGGAACGTCTTCTTCCTTTATTGGCTGTAATGACTGAAAAACTTTAAGCACCTCGTTGCGGATTGCATCAGCATCAAGTGATGAGGGAGGTTCCATTGCTGTCAAACCGACCATCTGAAGCATGTGGTTCTGTACCATATCTCTTAAAGCTCCTGCAGAATCATAGTATCCTCCTCTCTCACCAACTCCCAAATTCTCAGCTGAAGTAATCTCAATCCGGTGTATATAATTTCTGTTCCAAAGAGGTTCAAATATTCCATTTGCAAACCGGGTAACAAGTAAATTCTGTACTGTTTCCTTTCCGAGGTAATGATCAATTCTGAATATCTGATCTTCGGAAATGAGCTCATGAAGCGTTTTGTTGAGCTTCTGTCCCGATTCCAGACCGTACCCGAATGGTTTCTCTATTATCATTCTCCTGAAACCTTCCTCTTCGCTGCACAAGCCTGATTTTGAAAGATTAATTGTGATCGATTCGTATAAACTTGGCGGAGTTGCCATATAGAAGATATAGTTTCCACCGATCTGATATTGATTATCAATCTCTTTAAGCAACAATTTAAGTTCTGTATAATCATCAGCTACAGAACTATCCATCGAATGATAATACGTATTCTTTACAAATTCAGATACAAGGTTCAGATCGGTCACCTTTTCTTCAGAGTATTGAACAATTGCATTGCTCATCTTTGCCCTGAAATCTTCATTTGATAATTTTGTCCTGCCAATTCCGACAACTGCATATTTTCCGGGAAGAAGTTTTTGTATATTTAATGAAAATATTGCCGGTAAGAGCTTTCGGGAAGTCAGATCTCCTGAGGCTCCGAAAATTACAATTATAAGATTTTTAGGATTTTCCATAAAGATCCTGATCAAGTGAAATATTGAATAACATAAACAAGATTACAAATTAACAAATAAATGAGTGAAATAGTTATATTATACCTGACAGATGTATTAATATTTTAGCAATTGTTAATTATTAGGTTAACAACTTTTTAAATATTTTTCAGTTTTTTATTAATTATTTTATTGGTTTTAATGACAATCTGAAAGAATAAGTAGTATATTTGTCGGTAAATATTAATACAAATGAATTATTTTGTATCCATAATATCACGCCTCATTAAAAGGTTAATTGGAACTGACTGAGAATGGTGTTTGGTATCGGATTAGGGATGACCGTTCTCTCAGACACAGAGAACGGTTTTTTTGTATAAAACAGAAGAAAAACAGAGGAATCATTATGAAAAAAGAACGCCCAAAGCAACAGGGATTGTATCATCAGGAATTTGAGCATGCAAATTGCGGTATTGGATTTGTAGCCCATCTGAAAGGGAAAAAATCACATTCAATAATCAGGCAGGGACTCGATATCCTTACAAATATGACTCACAGGGGTGCAGAAGGAGCTGATAGTAAAACTGGTGATGGAGCGGGTGTATTGATTCAGGTTCCAAGAGATTTTTATCTTATCCAGGGCTATTCACTTCCACCTGAAGGTCAGTTTGGGACAGGATTAATTTTTTTGCCGCAGGATAGTTCCGATGCGTCACTATGTAAGGATATTCTATTGAATATAATAAATGAAGAAGGTGTTAATTTTATCGGGTTTCGTGAAGTTCCGCGCAATAACGAGGTAATTGGTGATATCTCACGTGCCGCGGAACCTGAGATCCTGCAGATCTTACTGGGGGCTGACATTTCCCAGGCTGATCTTGAAATTAAATTGTATATAATCAGAAAACGGGCAGAAAACATTATCCGTAATTCTGATATTGGGCAAAAGAGCTTCTTTTATATACCGAGTTTGTCGACGAAAGTACTGGTATATAAAGGTATGCTTACATCCATTCAGCTTGGTGAATATTTTCTCGATCTGAATGATGAACGTTTGCAGAGTGGAATTGCTCTTGTGCACTCACGATTCAGTACTAATACATTCCCAAGCTGGGATCTGGCTCAACCGTTCAGGATGCTGGGACATAATGGCGAAATAAATACTATTAAGGGTAACCGTTTCTGGATGGAAGCCCGGGAATCGATTCTTCATTCTGAAAAGCTTGGAGATCTGACACGTTTATATCCTATAATAGAACCAGACAAGAGTGATTCAGCTTCACTGGATAATGTACTGGAATTCCTGATAATGAGCGGGAAATCACTTCCGTATGCCATGTCTGTTCTTATTCCTGAATCAATAAATGATAAAAATCCAATATCAACCGAATTAAAAGCTTTCTATAAGTATCATTCAACTTTTCTTGAGCCATGGGATGGCCCGGCATCTTTAATTTTTTCTGATGGACGTTATATAGGAGGAATGCTCGACAGAAACGGGCTACGGCCTTCAAGATATGTCATTACGACCAGTGACCTTATTGTGATGGGTTCCGAAGCAGGTGTTCAGACATTTGCCCCTGAAGAGATAAGCGAAAAAGGCCGGTTAAAACCAGGAAAGATGCTGCTGGTTGATACAAAAGCCGGTAAAATTTTCTACGATAAGGAACTTAAAGCTCAATTGGCTGCTGAGTACCCATATGTTGAATGGATCCAGCAGAATATGGTAAAACTTGAAAAGATTGAGACAAGTCATAAGGAATCTCCTGAAATGGGAAATCAGTATGAAAAATATATAACTTCCTTTAATTACTCACTCGAAGATACAGACAAGATTATCAAGGAGATGGCTGCTACTGGGAAAGAACCTCTGGGTTCAATGGGTAATGATGTCCCGGTTGCTGTGCTCTCTAAAAAACCATACAGGTTATTCAACTATTTTAAACAGCTCTTTGCCCAGGTTACAAATCCTCCTATCGATCCTATAAGGGAAGAACTTGTTATGACACTATCGGGATATCTGGGATCGCTGCAACAAAATCTTCTTGAAACAACACCTGATCATGTAAAAATGGTGCGTTTCAGAAATCCTGTTATTTCCAATACATATTTCCAGGTTGTAAAAAACTTGAGATATAAAGGATTTTCAGCTGCAAACCTCCAGTTGCATTTTGATGCATCAAAAGGTGCTGAAGGTCTGCAGGATGCTGTCGAACAGTTATGTAAAGATGCGGAAAAAGCTGTTGATGAAGGGAAAAATTATATTATACTATCCGACCGGAACATAAGCGAAAATGTTGCACCTATACCATCATTGCTTGCTGTCTCTGCTGTTCATCATCATCTTATAAAAACGCGAAAGAGAATGCAGATTGATATTGTTGTCGAATCTGCAGAACCTCGTGAAGTAATGCATTTTGCGCTACTGTTCGGTTATGGTGCCAGTATTATTAATCCGTATATGAGTTTTGCCGTTATCGATAAACTAATTAAGGATAAGGCTATCCAGCTTGACTATCAGAAAGCTGAAGAGAATTATGTAAATGCGGTCAACAAAGGCATTTTGAAAATTATGTCGAAGATGGGCATCAGCACACTCAGAAGTTACAGATCGTCACAAATTTTTGAAGCCATTGGTATACATAATGATGTTATAAATAAATATTTTACAGGAACGACTTCAAGAATAGGTGGTATAGGGATGACTGAAATTGCCGAGGAGGTACTGATCCCCCATAGAAAAGCCTATTCAAAGGAATTGCAGCCTGAGATCCTTACTGAAGGTGTATATTCTTACAGGAAATACGGGGAGCACCATGCCTGGAATCCTGAATCAATCTCTCTACTGCAATGGAGTACAAGTACAGGTAATTATAAAAAGTTCAAAGAGTATACCAGGCAAGTCAATGCCGATACGGATCGTCCGGGTTTCATAAGAGGTCTGTTAAGGATAAAAACAAATCCGATCCCCATTGAAGAAGTTGAACCTATCGAGAAGATAATGAAAAGGTTTGTCACCGGTGCAATGTCTTACGGATCAATCAGTCGCGAAGCGCATGAGACTCTTGCAATTGCGATGAACCGCATCGGCGGCAGAAGTAACACAGGAGAAGGTGGTGAAGATCCGGTACGGTTTAAACGTCTCGAGAATGGAGACAGCATAAGAAGTGCAATCAAACAGGTCGCAAGCGGCCGCTTTGGTGTCACTACTGAATACCTTGTAAACGCAGATGAACTCCAGATAAAAATTGCACAGGGAGCCAAGCCGGGCGAAGGCGGACAGTTGCCAGGACATAAGGTGGATAAGATTATTGCAAAAACACGATATGCAATACCGGGAATAACACTTATTTCTCCTCCCCCTCATCATGACATATATTCTATTGAGGATCTCTCACAGCTTATCTTCGATCTGAAAAATGTTAATCCAAAAGCCAAAGTCAGCGTAAAACTGGTTTCCGAAAGCGGAGTGGGAACAATTGCAGCAGGTGTGACCAAGGCTGGTGCCGATCTTATTACAATCAGCGGGTATGAAGGCGGAACAGGTGCAAGTCCTTCCTCTTCAATAAAACATGCCGGGTTACCGCTTGAGATAGGTCTCGCTGAAACGCAGCAAACTCTCGTTATGAATAACCTGCGCAGGAAAGTGATAATCCAGGCTGACGGACAATTAAAAAGCGGAAGGGATATTATTATTGCCTCATTGCTCGGTGCCGAGGAATTTGGGTTTTCTACGTCAGCATTGATAGTGATGGGTTGCGTTATGATGCGCAAATGCCACCTTAATACCTGTCCTGTGGGTGTAGCTACTCAGAATGCTGAGTTGAGAAAGAGATTCAGGGGCAAAGCTGATAATGTTGTTACATATTTCAAATTCCTTGCTGAAGAAGTACGTGAACTTCTCGCTGAACTGGGTTTTAAAAGCATGGATGAAATAATCGGCCGGTTTGATCTGCTTGAAAGAAATCCTGAAGTCAATCACTGGAAAATCAAAAATCTTGATCTCTCAGCCCTTCTCACACAGCCTTCAGAATCGTCTGTCAATGCCATGCATTGCTGTGACATTCAGGATCATAAGATAGATCATGTACTCGACAAAGAGCTTATTGCAGAAGCTGAAAAAGCAATTACTGATAAACAGCCTGTTTTAATAGAAAGGACTATTCATAATACTAACAGAACTATCGGAGCAATGCTCTCAGGAAAAATTGCAACGCTTTATGGTTCAGAGGGGCTGCCTGATGGTACAATAAAATGCAGGTTCAAAGGATCAGCAGGTCAAAGCTTTGGTGCATTTCTCTCGCCAGGGATTGAACTTTATCTGGAAGGTGATTCAAATGACTATCTGGGTAAAGGCCTTTCCGGTGGCAGGATTATTGTTGTGCCTCCTGTCGGTTCCACTTTTGAATCGGATAAAAACATTATTATCGGCAATACAGTCCTGTATGGGGCAACACGAGGTGAAGCATATATCTCCGGAGTCGCCGGTGAACGATTCGGAGTACGTAACAGCGGAGCGAATGCTGTTGTGGAAGGTGTCGGAAACCATTGCTGTGAATATATGACAGGAGGCCGGATGGTAGTTCTTGGAACCACAGGTAGTAATTTTGCCGCCGGGATGAGCGGTGGTATTGCATATGTATTCAATGAGAACGGTGATTTTGATTTCTACTGCAATATGGGAATGGTGGAATTATCCCTTGTCGAAGACTATGCTGATGTGAGTGAACTTACGGAACTCATCTCAAAACATTATCAATACACAAGAAGCAAAAAAGCGAAGATGATTCTCGACGACCTTTACAAATATATACCGATGTTCATTAAGGTTATTCCATATGACTATAAAAAAGTTCTCCAGGAACAGAAACTTGAAGAAATAAGGAAGAAAATTGCTGATGTTGAGATTGACCTGGAGATAAGCGCAAGCTAAGAAGGCGCAGAGCACATGGCAAAAAGAGGCCCCCTGGCCGCTGCGCGGCCATCCCCTAAAGGGGGATAAATTCTGAGGCTATAGTGAAATTTATTAGAAACTGAGAATTAGCCCCATTTTTGGGGGGTTGGGGGGCAACGAAAAAAGACAAACGACAAACGATAAACGATAAACGACAAACGATAATGGCTGATATAAATGGATTTCTCAAGATAAAAAGAAAGGAAGCAGGTAACAGACCTCTTAATGAAAGAATCTGTGACCACAGTGAAGTTGAGCAGGTACTTAACAGTGAAGACAGGATGCTTCAGGCTTCCAGGTGTATGGATTGCGGCATACCTTATTGTCATTGGGGTTGCCCTGTTGATAATTTAATTCCTGAGTGGAATGACCTTTTATACAAAGGTGACTGGAAAGGGGCATATATGCGTCTTGCAGCCACCAATAATTTCCCTGAATTTACGGGAAGGATTTGTCCTGCGCCCTGCGAACATGCATGTGTCCTCAACATCAACCAGGAACCTGTAACAATCAGGGAAAATGAAGTTGCAATTATTGAGAGAGCTTTTGCCGAGGGATATATCAAAGCTGAACCGCCAAAATTCCGCACCGGGAAAAAAGTTGCTGTAATAGGAAGTGGACCTGCGGGAATGGCAGCAGCTGATCTGTTGAATAAATCGGGGCACCTGGTGACGCTTTTTGAGAAAGATGAAAAGGCAGGAGGATTACTTAGATTTGGAATTCCTGATTTTAAGCTAAGCAAAGCTACAGTCGACCGCCGTTTGAATCTTATGGTTCAGGAAGGAGTCATTATCAGAACAGGAACAAATATTGGAAAAGATATTACCGGGAAAGAGCTTCTTGAACAATTCGATGCAATCTGTATAGCAATTGGTGCTACACATCCGCGCGACCTGGTTGCAGAAGGAAGAGATATGAACGGGATACATTTTGCAATGGATTTTCTTTCGCTTCAGAACAGGGTTAACTCAGGTCATATTCCTGTATCAGCAAATCATATAACCGCTGAAGGAAAAAAGGTAATTGTCATCGGAGGAGGCGATACCGGATCAGATTGTGTAGGTACAGCAACAAGGCAAAAAGCCTCGAGTGTGACACAAATTGAGATCTTGCCCAAACCCCCGATTACAAGATCGGGTAATAATCCATGGCCATATTATGGAAAGGTGTTGAAGACTTCAACCTCACATGAAGAAGGATGTGAAAGATACTGGAACCTGGCAACAGTAAAATTTCATGGAACAGATAATCAGGTAAAAGGTATTGAGGTGGAGGATGTTGTCTGGAATCCGGTAAATGACAAGTATACTATGCTTGTTGTAAAAGACACACGCAGGATTCTTGATGCGGATCTTGTTTTGCTTGCGATGGGATTTGTGCATCCTGCTCTTGAAGGCTTGCTTTCAGAACTGGAACTGGAACTCGATCAGAGAAAAAATATCAAAGTTGACCAGAATCAGTTGACGAACAGGCAAAAAGTGTTTGCTGCAGGTGATGCGGTGAGCGGTGCTACTCTGGTTGTTAATGCAATTGCATCGGGAAGAAAGGTAGCTAAAGAAATGGATTTGTTTCTTAGAAATAAATAAGATCTCCCGTTTTCAGAAGGCACGTTGGTTTTGAAAATTTTTACAAATTAGTCTGAAGGAAATTCTGTCTTCAAAACTATACTGAAAACTGTTCCCAGGGTTTCATTGCTGACAAAACTGACATTCCCTTTAAGATAATTTTCAGTTAGCAGCTTTATGCTATAGGTCCCATCACCTCTCCCTTCACCTTTGGTGCTAAATGATCTTTTAAATATCTGTAACTGAATTGCTTCGGACATCACATTCTGGTTTTTTACCCAAAATGTTACTTCATCCCTATCCTGATAAACTCCTGTGGAAATAGTTCCTGATATCTCTGTTTCTTCAAGAGCGTTCTTAATTAAATTAATCAGCACGCGTTGAAGAAGAATTTTATCAGTCTCAAAATCAATATTCGCAGAATCTTGGCTTCGGACGATCCTTTTTTCTTTTCCTGTTTCGTGAAAACCAATTTTCGAAATCGCCGAATCGAGCAGTTCAATTGAATTAGCTAATTCAATATTTACATTAAGATCCCCATTTTCAGCTGCCCGTAATTGTCTTTGTACTAATATTTCCTCAATAATGTTACGGCTGGTTTCTTCAGATAGATTAATCAATTCCCTGGTCTGATCAGGGTTGGTTTCTTCTTTTAAAACTGTGAGTAATCCGTAAAGCCCCCCTATACTGTTCAATAAATCATGGAAAAATATTCTTTCGAGAGCAATTCTTTTTTTCGTTTCACCGATATCCTGCAAAAAAAGAATATAAAATGTTTCCCCGTTAAAAATAATTGGAGTAGAAGTGACCTTCAGGTCCCAGTTCATGTTCCTGCCATGCAGCTTCCCAGTTAGCTGTGTTTCATTCGTTACTTTTTTCCCGGCTTCCTGACTTTCGAGAATTGTATTTACTACACCACAATATGCGCATGCCTTTGATGTTCCGCAACCCGCTCCCTCTTTAAATGCATTTGGACATGATAATACTTCCCCGGGTCTTTTACCAAGAATAAACTCTACTGAGGAGATACCCAACAATGAAAGAAATTCATCATTCGAATATATGACCTGACGGTTTTTATCAATTACTGCACCAATACCGGTAAGTGCACCGAATATGTCCGTAAAAATTCTTTGAGATCCGGCTATCTTATATTCATCTAAGATCTTTTGGGTAGTCGATCGTTCTGCAGAAGCATAATGTGTTTTATTTTCCATAACTATTCTCCAGATGGTATTAAGTTTCAAATATACCAATTTTAAATTTCGATATTTCTTTTGGGGTTATCTCTTGAATAACGCAAAGTTCATTTCAAATAATAAAACACTAATTATGACGATATAGTTCTTTTTTATGTATAAAAAGTTTTGAACCTATTCCCAACAAGAATTATCTTTATTCAGGATCTTACAAACTTAATTAGCATGAAATCATTTTCATCTGGTGCAGATTTGTGACAATTTATTAATCATAGAACTTTAAAAGTATGCGAAAAAAAACAGTGTCTTCATCATTAACGTAAGCAGTAGTATGTTTTATGCAGCATAACCTGAACAATAACATGAGTAAAAAGAGAATCACTTATATACATATTTTTATCTGGCTGTTTGCAATCTTCGCGAATCTTCCATACTCCACTTTGAACCAAAACTCGCCGCCTCTGCAGATTGTGTCAAATATTATCGGATTCCTGTATCTCATGGTGGTTTTTTATATTTTTTACCTGGTAATGGTCCCGTTTCTTGTCACAAGGAAAAGGCTTGATCTCTTTTTTATAATCTCTTTTCTTGTAGTTCTGATAATGCCATTTTTTGGCTACACAATATTATTCACTGTCAGAGCTCTTTTTGAAGGATCTTTTCAACATTTCTACCATGATTATTCATTTAAGATGCATATGAGCGGTTATTTTCCTGTGTTGACAGCTGCAGTCTTTGGTTCATTTTTTGGCGTTATCATAAACTGGTTTAAAACAATGAATCAGAAAGCAGAACTTGATAAACAGAAACTGGCAATCGAACTTGAACTCATAAAAAGCAAGCTCAATCCCCATTTCCTGTTTAACACTCTGAATAATATCGATTCCCTCATTCATCAGAATCCTGAAGAGGCTTCATCGGCTTTGATCAGATTATCTGAAATGATGCGATATCTTACATATGAAACAGTATCAGACGTTGTAGAACTTATAAGGGAAATTGATTATATCCGCAATTTTATCGAACTTAACAAAATCAGAATTAAATCTCCTGATGATATCAGATTTGAGGTAACAGGCGATCAGAATATTATGATCCCGCCGGCAATATTTATTCCACTTGTTGAAAACGCATTCAAGTTTGCCAGCTTCAGGTCAAAAAAGCCCTGCATTGATATAAAGATTACCTCAGACAAGGGTACTGTTGTGTTTGATATTTCTAATTATCATGAAAAGAATAACTCTGCCCATGGAAAAAACTCAGGCCTGGGACTGATAAATCTCAAAAAAAGACTTGATCTTACTTACCCTGATAATTATCAATTAATTATCGAGACTGGCGAAGAATTTTTCCACGCCATACTAACAATCAACACAAATGCAAATTAACTGTATAGCAATAGATGATGAACCTCTGGCGCTTTCAAAACTGGAAGGTTTCATCAGTAAGGTTCCGGAACTGATACTTGTCAGAAAATTTGACGATCCCATTGAAGCTATCGGATGGCTTAAGGAAAACAGCACCGATCTGATTTTTCTCGACATTCAGATGGAACAGCTGACTGGTATACAATTTCTTGAAGCAATCGGACCCTCATCAAAGGTCATTCTGACAACCGCTTTTGATCAGTATGCGTTAAAGGGGTTTGAACTGAATGTTACCGACTACCTTTTGAAACCGTTTTCTTTTCAGCGTTTTTTACAGGCCGTTAATAAAGCGATGGAACACTTCTCAAACAGAAAGAACCCGGGAAATGATAGTTTCATATTCGTCAAGACAGAATACCGGCTCGAGAGAATTGATATTGATGATATCCTCTATATTGAAGGAATGAAAGATTACCTGAGGATAATCTGTACCGGGAAAAAAATTATGACCTTGCAAAGTTTCGCTAAGATTGAGGAAAGTCTTCCTGATAAGAAATTCTGCAGAGTGCATAAATCATATATTGTAGCTATCGATAAAATAAAATCAGTTGAAAGAGGGGTTATAATAATTGCTGACCAGAGAATTCCTGTCAGCAATACTTATAAGGATATCTTTTATTCTAAAATTAAAATGTAGTTTTTTTACCTCATCCCCCTTACCCCCTTCTCCCAAGAGAGAAGGGGGTATCCAACTATGTGAGAAATTAAGTCCCTCCCCCTTGGGGGAGGGATTTAGCGAGAGGTTTAAAGAGAAGAATAATTCTATTCGTTATCAGCCACAGCTTTCATGTCTTTTACTGTATCAATTAACCTTATAAGTTCAGACCTATAGCCATCCTCATCCTCTCCCCTACCTGATTTTGCAAGCCTTGAAGCACTTTCAAGTGTTGCACTACCTTTGAATTCCGAGTTCCTTAGTATCATTCCAAACTCCGAAACAGCAGCTGCAAATCTTAAATTATCCGAAGCCCCATTAATTTCATTTATATATCCTTTTACTGGTTTTTCAAGTAGCATGCTTGTATTACTATCTGGTTTTTTATACCTGATCTTTATTGTAAGGTATTCATCTGATTGATTATTTTCAAACCGGTTAACTGATCCTGATTGCTGATACTTAAGAGGATCAACCGAAGGTAAAGTTTCGTCGGACCCGGCAGGAACCAATTCATATAAGGCAGTTACATTATGCCCCGAGCCCATTTCGCCTGCGTGCTTTTTATCGTCATTGAAATCCTCATTATTAAGAAGCCTGTTCTCATACCCGATCAGCCTGTATGATGCGATCTTAACTGGATTAAACTCAATCTGAAACTTAACATCTTTTGCAATTGTAAAAAGCGTTCCTCCAAATTCACGCACAAGCACTTTCCTTGCTTCCTGAAGATTGTCTATATATGAATAGTTTCCGTTTCCTTTATCAGCAATAATCTCCATCTTGTCATCCTTTATATTACCCATTCCAAAACCCAGTACTGTGATAAAAATTCCAAGATTGCGCTTACTCGTAATAAGTCTTTCAATTCCCCCGTTACTCGATTCGCCAACATTGAAGTCACCGTCAGTAGCTAAAATGATCCTGTTATTACCCCCCTTAATAAAATTATTCTCAGCTTCAGTGTAAGCCAGCTTTAAACCTTCTCCTCCTGCTGTTGATCCTCCTGCTTCAAGATTATCAATTGCTGCAAGAATTGTCTCTTTCCTGTTTCCAGGCGTAGATTCAAGTACCAGACCTGCTGCACCTGCATAAACTACAATTGCCACATGGTCCTGAGGTCTAAGCTCATTTACAAGCAGATTGAACGCTGATTTCAGTGAAGAAAGTTTATTAGCGTCGCTCATTGAACCTGATACATCAATAAGAAATACCAGATTTGACGGAGGAAGGGATGCCTTGTCAACCGACTTGCCTCGCAGACCAATATGCAGTAATTCGTGCTTTGTATTCCATGGACAAACTGCCAGTTCAGTATAAACAGAAAATGGATGCGGACCGGCCGGTTCGGGGTAATCATATTTAAAATAGTTGACCATCTCCTCAATTCTTACAGCATCTGCCGGAGGTAATTCTCCCATATTGATGAATCTGCGGACATTTGAGTATGATGCATTATCAACATCAATTGAAAAAGTTGAAAGTGGATTGCTTTTAACATTCTTAAATCCATTTTCATTTATCGATGCGTATCCTTCGGTATTAAAATTGTTGTTATACCGCTGGAATGAACGATGAGCTATGTTTCCCATAGCAGAAGATGGTGAAGTACCAACTGACTTTGAGGCCATGTCATGCCTGGAATAATCCGCAACGACCATTTCCTGTAAATGTTTTACAGATTCCTGCATTCTCACATTTATTATAGTACGATCTCCGATTTTTTCTTCAATAGTTGTATAACCTGCCAGTGAAAAAATGAGAATCCTTGAGTTCTGTTCGGCAATAATCCTGTAGTTACCGCTTTGATCCGTAATGGAAGTGCCTGAAGGAGAAGAACTGCCTTTTACTTTGACTGTTACTCCCGGAAGAGCCTGTCCATGATTGTCAGTAACATTTCCGGTTATTGATCCTGACTGAATAAAAGCAACTATTATTACAGTCAGAAACAAAATCGTTAAAATTGAGAAACTTGTTTTCATAACATTATTTTTTAGTTAAACTTTTAATACAGGATGCAGGAACTTATTAAATTCCATAAATCATACTCAGATTTTTTATTTATAGGTTATCTTTAGAGAAGGTTATGAAGAACTTACACAATTCTAATGAGATCGGAGTTTGTCCTAGTCAAAGACCCCCTTCCCATCCTTCCCCCAAGGGGGAAGGTGTAAAAAAACCTTTCCCCCTTGGGGGAAAATGAAAGGGGGTAAATAGTAGGAGAAATTTTGAAGATAAAATGACTAATTGCACGTTTTAATCGGGAATGAATTTTATCAAGCGTAATAATAAAGGTATAGCGAAGTCTGATGAAGAGCTTCTGAGAGAATTCATCCTGACAGGAGATCTTGAGGTGCTTGGTAAACTTTATTCAGATTATATGCACCTGGTGTATGGAGTTTGTCTGAAGTACTTAAAAAACAGGGATGAGTCGAAGGATGCTGTAATGCAAATTTTTGAAAAACTTATTGTTGAGATTCCGAAACAACAGATTGAGAATTTTAAAAACTGGTTGTATGTTGTGACAAAAAACTATTGTCTTATGCAACTGCGCACTGAGAAAACTATTGCAGGAAAGTCGAAGGAATGGATGACTGAATCGATTATTTTTATGGAAAATACCCCTGCTTTGCATCCTATTGATAATGATGAACAAAATATTGATAAGGAACTTGAAAAATGCATTGAAAAGTTGAAGGGTGAACAAAAAGAATGCATTTTGATGTTTTATTTTGAAAACAGGTGTTATAATGAGATTGCGTTAAACCTCAATCTCGATGAAAAAAAGGTAAAGAGTCATCTGCAGAATGCAAAAAGAAATCTGAAAATTTGTCTCGAAGAAAAACATGTCAGACAAGAATAAAAATAGGAAAACAAGGTTAGCGGATTTTTTTCGTTATCACCGGAATGAGTTATCAGGAGAAGAGAGAAACTCTTTTGAGCGTGAGCTTCAAAAAGATCCCTTTACCGAAGAAGCTTCAGAAGGTTTCCATTCAATACTCCAGGATTCTGCAGTAGAGGATATTTCTAATCTTGAAAAACGTTTAAAATCCAGAACTTCAGGAAGGAAATCCTTCATCCTGTACCGGATAGCTGCCTCAGTGGCTGTCTTAATAGCGATTTCCTCCATATTCATAATTATTGAAAAAAATAAATCTTCAAAACATTTAGCAGTAAACTCTTTACAACCTCCTGAACTCGAAATTGCCAGGAGCAAACCCATTACCCAATCAGAAATCATTGAGGATCGCATTTCCGCACCTGCAGGTTCAGCGGCAAGAGACAGGTCACTTAAGAAAGCTGTATCTTCGAAAGAAGAAAATATATCAGCTTACATACCGCCTCAACCTGTAAGTGGGAAACTGGCATTTGACAGATACATAAAAGAGAATATTCATCGTCCTGACAGTCTGACCGGCCAGAGCGCAGAAGTTATATTAAGTTTCTTAGTCCAAATTGATGGAAGTCTTGACAGTATTAAAATAGTCAGCAGCCCCGGCAAACTTTATTCTGATGAAGCTATCCGGCTGATTAAATCGGGTCCCACATGGAAACCTGCAGAACTATCGGGCAACCCGGTTGAGGACAGGGTTAAAGTGAAGATCGGATTCAGATGACGTCCGTGAGTGTAACATTTTTTATCTGCTGATCTTTTTAAACAGCTTGAAATCCGTAGTGTTAAGATTAACCATTTTGTAGGTATTATTCAGGGTATCTGAATAGTACTCATTCTTAATTAACAGGAAATCTCTTGATGATTTAAGATCGGGGTCCAGGCTTACATCTTTAAAACGGTCAAGATATGCATGAAGAGCCCAATCGGTGAACATCGCAGGATTAATATTTATTACACTTCCTCTGGGAACTGCTGTGAGGATTGTATTCATATCATTTATTCTGTTCTTATCACGGCTGAAATGATCAGAAAAATAGATTGATAAAATTAATCCTGATATAAATAATCCATAGGCAATCCATTTAAAGAGTATGAATCCTTTTGAATTATAATTCATTTTAATAAACAGAGAATCCAGTAATGGATAAATCAGGATACTTATTCCAATGGCAAAAAAAGGATAGACGGGAAGAATGTAAAATCCACTCTGCTTAAGGCTGATCATGATAGGCAAGACTCCCGTAAGACCCAGTGAAACAAAAACCAGTGACTTCCTGGTATTCTCTTTAAAAAATAAAGGTGATGAAGTTCTTATCTTTCCCCATAAAAGAATTATCAGACAAAGGGATGCCGGGAATACTATTTCAGAGAACATCCGTTTTACAATATCCGCGCGCGAGTCAACGGTGACTACACTTTTAATGCTCCCGATTACCTGGTTATTAATGTATTTTAACAGACTCTCTTTAACGACCGGGAACATCAGGATCAGTATGAGCAACGGAAGCAATGAAAAAATTATCAATCCGGCGCTGTCCAATATCATCCTGCCAAACGAATTTCGTTTAATAAAAATCCATAGCAGGAAGGGAAATGTCCATGGGAAAAATGCCACAAATCCTTTAGTCAGGAATCCGAGAGTCAGCATTATGCCTGATAAAACAATAAATAAATAATTTCTGCTCTCGTTGCCTCTCAAATAAAACAGGACGGAGAGAGAAGTGAAAATCGTTAAAGTATTTTCGAGCAAATTATTATAAGATGACCAGAACACAGTAGGTGTAATAATCCACAGAAACAGTGGGATCCAGCCATGCTTATAATTCAGAGCCTGCCAGATTTTCACAATAATAAATGCTACAATTATTACTGTAAAAATGGAATACGCTTTATCGACAAACCGGCTATCTCCGAAAAATGTATAAAAAATGCTTTGTATACCAAATGCCAGTGGAGGATGTTCGTGAAAATCAGACATGAAGGTTTCCGTAAAATGAAGATTCCAGAAAGTGCCAATGCCATTTGAAAGGTTTTTTGAAACTGCTGAATATATCAATCCATCGAGGAACATCCCGTTTGAAAAAATATTCTGACATATAATAATTAAATAAACTCCAACTACAAAGACATAGAATGGAAGTGCTCTGCAAATTTCAGATAATCTTTTCATGTATGTTTTCAAAGTGACTTCAAATCGAAGGGAAGAAGGAATTTAAATGTGCTCCCTTTCCCTTCCTCGCTTTCAGTCCATATTTTGCCACCGTGTTTCTCAACAAACTCCTTACATAAAAATAGACCAAGACCAGTCCCTCTCTCATTTTCCGTACCGCGGGAAGATAGATTTGCATCTATTTTGAATAGTTTGTCCATAATATCTTTGCTCATACCTACTCCGTTATCTGACACAGATATCTCGAGATGATTTTTATACATGATTGTGTTTACTTCAACTTTCCCGTTTTTATGAGTAAATTTAATAGCATTCGTGATAAGATTTCTCAGAATGGTCCTTATCATGTTTTTATCTGCCTCAATTGTAAGTATTTCAGGGACATTGTTTTTAAGCTCAATGTTTTTACCTTTTGCCATATCATCCAACATCGAAAATTCTTCTTTAACGAGTTCACTAATGTTAAATACAACCGGAACAAAGGAAATTTTGCCTCTCTGAGAGTTGGCCCATTCCAGGAGGTTCTCAAGCAACCTGAATGTCTGTACCGATGAAATATTTATCATCGAGGCATACTTGTAAATTATTTTCGGATCATTTGATAAAACTGCATCCTGAAGCATTTCGCTGAAGCCGATTATGGTATTAAAAGGGTTTTTCAGATCATGAGCTATTATTGAAAAGAACTTGTCTTTTGAAGCGTTTAGTTCATTTAGTTCTGCGGTCTTGATTGCAACAGATTTTTCGAGAAGCAGCTTTTGTTTTTTCAATTGCCTTTCACGGGAATAAAGAATGAGTGCGAATATTAGGATTACTGCTGTGATCAGAATAAATTTGAACCACCAGGTTTTCCACCATGGAGGTAAAATAATTATTTTAAGCGCTACCCCTTCATCATTCCAAACACCATCGTTATTTGTGGCTTTTACCTTAAAAGTATATTCACCTGGATCAAGGTTAGTATATGTAACATATCTTCGGAATGCATCTGTATAGTTCCAGTCCTTTTCAAATCCATCCATTATATACTTATACTGATTCTTCGTGGGATGGATATAATTAATTGCAGCAAAAGAAAAAGAAAATACAGACTGTTTCCAGTTTAGCTTAATTTCTTTTGCCTCACTGATGTGAGTCGGAAATTGAGCATTTTGACCACCATACTCAACCGGTTTATTGAATATCTGGAAATCAGTAATATAGACAGGAGGAATGAACTCATTATCCTTCAGGCTGTCAGGATAGAAGGAATTGAATCCGCAGTATCCACCGAAAAATAGTTCTCCTTTCCGTGTTTTTAAAAACGACTGCTGGTAGAACTGATCACCCTGTAACCCGTCCTCCTTAGAGTAATTTCTGATACGCTGAATTTTGGGATTCAGACGGCTAATCCCAAAATTACTTGAGAACCAGATATCGCCGTTATTATCCTGAGTGATTGCATGGATTCTGTTATTTGGTAAAATATTTGTTACATCGTATGTTTTAAGAATTGTTCCGTCGGGGTTACACATAAATAACCCTTTTGTATTGCTCCCTGCCCAAATATACCCTGCCTTATCTTTATAGACTGCCCCAATGTCATTATCAGGGAATTTAAGTACTTTAAATGAATCAGTCAGAGCGTCATATAGATCCAAGCCATCTTGCGTACAAATCCACATATTATTTTCATTATCTTCGAAAAAGAACCAACAGGTTTTTGCACTAATAGATCCTGATTTCTCCGGGTTGTATCTGAAACGTTTAATTACTCCTTTTTTAAGATCAAACAGATCAATACCAATGTTATAAATACTTATCCATAAAACATTATTATGATCAATAGTAAGATTCCAGATCGTTTTATCAGAAATACTTAAAGGATCTTTATCATCGTGTGTGAATCTTTCAAATTTTCCGGTTTTCCTGTTATACTTATTAAGACCTGCCTCCCAGGTTCCAATCCACATGTTATGATCCTTATCCTCAGCAATACCACGAATAACATTTCCACTTATGCTAGAAGGATTATGAGGGTCGTTTTTAAATATTTTGTAAGTATCAGTTTTCGGATTATAGACATTCAGCCCACCTCCATCTGTGCCTATCCAGATCAAACCTTCATGATCTTCACAAAAACAAGCTGTGAAATCGTAAGACAATGATTCAGGATTATTATTGTTGTGAACATATAACTTAAATCTTTCTTTTTGAGGATTAAAGTAATTTATACCTCCTCCTGAAGTACCAATCCAGAGTATCCCTTCCCTGTCTCTGTGAAAACACCAGACTCCATTATTATTTAATCCTCCATCTATTGAATTATCATTCATGATATACTCAAAGGATTTGGTTACTTTATCGAACCGGTTTATTCCGCCCTGGTCAACTGCAAGCAATAAATAACGATCATTTTCAGGTATTATATCAAGTACAAAATTCAGATTAGTGCCTCTTCCATCACCTTTTATACCAAAATGTTCAAATATCGATGTTTCCGGATCGTATGAAAAAAAACCGATGCCGTCTGTGGCAATCCATATTTTGTCGTGCTTATCAATATACAAGCTTTTATAACTGTAGTAATTGAACTGAGCGGAAGTATCTGGGAATTCCTTGAACAATCCGGTCTGAGGATCAAAGCGTGTTATTCCGGGGTTTAAAGAGCCAACCCATATATAACCTTTAGAATCGACAGCTGCCATCCGTGAAGGGCGTACTGACAAACCCTGTATTTGGTTCGTGAATGGATACCTGGTAAAGCTTTGGGATGCGGGATCCCAAAGATTTAGACAACATCCATCAGTAACCACCCACAGATTGCCATTTTTATCTTCAACCAGCCCTGTAATACAATTGCTGTCCAGACTGCGCTTATTGTTACTGATATTCTTAAAATGTGCAAAATTGTCGCCTGAAGGATTATACAGATTCAACCCATCATAAGTACCAAACCATAGATTCTTATTATGATCCTCATAAATACATGTCAGTATATCACTGCTGATGGAGCCCGGGTTTTTATCATCCTTTCTGTATTTTTTAACCTGATAGCTGTCATACTTGTCAAGCCCCACATCAGTGCCTATCCAAAGGTAGTTTTTACTGTCTTTATAAATACACCTTATGCGGTTACTTGAAAGACCTTCATTGACTGTGAGATAACTAAAGTGAGAATATTTTTGCTGGGCAGACAAACCAGAAATTTCCAGAATAAAAAATATTAAAAACACGAGAGTTTTCATGAAGGACTTTTTTCCTAAGAATCAGGATTATACGAACAATTTCTCAATTAAAGATATAATTTTATCAATTATATCACTCCATTTTTTCAGAAATTAGTTGCAATTATTAAGAATAAAGAGAGCTTTAGGAATTTCTCAACCCGTATGTCTCACATTATAAGGTATTAGGAACAAAAAAACACTTCCTTTTCCGGGTTCACTTTCCGCCCATATTTTCCCACCATGCTTCTCAACAAATTCCTTGCATAAAAACAATCCGAGTCCGGTACCTTTTTCATTTTCTGTACCACGGCTGGTAAGATTGGCATCTATTTTGAAAAGTTTTGCCATAGACTCTGCTGAAATACCAATACCATTATCAGAAACCGCAATTCTTACTCCATTTTTATCATAAGAAACAGTTACTTCAATCAGTCCGTTTCTATGTGTAAACTTAATGGCATTTGAAATAAGATTACGTAATATTGTTTTGATCATATTCTTATCTGCAAATACCGATAAGTCTTGCGGACAGGAGACTTTCAATCTAATGTTTTTTGCTTCTGCCATTTCGTCAAATGTCATGAATTCCTCATTGATGAGTTCACATAAGTTAATCTCTACGGGGTTGAAACTGATTTTCCCTCTCTGTGAATTTGCCCATTCAAGAAGATTCTCAAGCAATCTGTATGTTGTCGAGGCAGAAGAATTAATCATTCCGGCAATTTCACGCGATTTCTCACAGTTTGCCGGATTAATTTCTTCATTAAGCATCTTGCTGAAACCGATTATCGTACCGAAAGGGTTTTTAAGATCATGTGCTATAATTGAAAAAAATTTGTCCTTTGAGGCATTCAGCTCTTTAAGTTCGGCAGTTTTGACTGAAACCAATCTTTCAAGCAATATCTTCTGATTTTCTAACTGTCTGACACGGAAAATGTAAAATGAAATGAGCATTAAGGACACTGTAGCACCAATCATCAATTTAAACCACCATGTACGCCACCATGGTGGAAGTATTGTAATAACAATAGAGGACCCTGTTTCATTCCAGATACCATCATTATTTGAACCTTTCACACGGAAAACATAATTTCCAGGGTCCAAATTTGTGTATGTTGCCTCTCCCTTATTCCCGGAATAAATCCAGTCCTTGTCAAAATTCTCCAGCATGTGAGCATATTGATTTTTCTCAGGTGCAGAGTAATCCATTACAGCAAAATTGAATGTCAGAACAGAAAGGTTATAAGATAAGGTCAGCGCTTTAGTTTCTGTAATATTCTTAGACAACGGGGAACCTTCGCCCGGGATAACAGCTTTGTTAAATATCTTCAGATCGGTAATTAGTACATCAGGAATAATTTTGTTTTCAGAAATTTTTTCCGGATATACAATATTAAATCCCTTTGTGCCCCCCATTAACAAGCCACCTTCTCTTGTTTTAAGAATGCTCCTTTCATTGAATTCATTGCTCTGGAATCCATCAGCCCTGGTGAAGTTTTTAAATTTTATGTGCTTATAATCAAACCTGCAGACACCATTGCCGGTTGTCACCCATAGTAACCCTTGTTTATCAAATATAAGGCCTTTGATAAAGTTGTCAGGCAATCCGTCTTTTTTATAGAAACGGGTTACATATCCTGTCATTGGATTGAGCCGGTTAAGCCCGTCGGGAGTTCCGATCCATATACATGAATCACTCTCAGCGAGGAAATCGGTTACTCTGGAATAACTCAGACTGTTTACATTCTGAGGATCTGAGGTATATGTAATAAATTGATTTTTATCAGGGGAAAATATCTGAAAATTCTGCGTGTTAGCAAGTAAAAGACGTCCTTTTGAAAATTTTGCTATTTTCAGAATCATTTCATTTCCTATACCGCTGTTTTGTGGCGTATACTCAGTGAATTTCTTTTCATTTACCTGATAATGAATTAAACCATGTTCATAACTGCCCAGCCAGAGGTCGTTATGATAGCCTCCTTCAATTGCAAATATATCATTGTCCTTAATCTTGCTGTTTTTTTTAGTCAGAGCTGTAAACTTCCCTGATTTATTATCAAATCTGACCAGACCACCTTCCCAGGTTCCGATCCAGAGTTGTCCGGTTGAATCTTCATGAAAGCAAAGTATTGCGTTGCTGCTTATAGATGAGTTATTAAGATTATAGCGGCGAAAACGCTCTGTACTTTTGTCAAAAAGATTAAGCCCGCCCCCATCAGTTCCAACCCAGATCCGGCCTTCCCGGTCTTCAGAAAAACAAGTTACTGTATTATGACTAAGACTCAGAGGAGCGCCACGAAGATTTTCATATTTTAAAATAGCGTCGCGATTACGGAAAGCAATATTTATCCCCCCCGTATATGTACCAAACCATAAATTTCCTGTATTGTCCTGGTATATCGATTCAATTGCTTCATTGCTTAAACTCTGCGGATCATAATCATCTTTTCTGAAGTGCCAGAATTCTTGATTTTTCTTATTAAATAAATTAAGTCCTCCATTATCAGTTCCTATCCATACATTTCCTAAATCATCAACAAACAAGGATCTGATAAGATCAATTGAAAGACTATTATTATCATCCGGATCGTGACTATAATGTGTCAGATATTCACTCCCGGATTTAAGATTGTTTTTCAGACAGTAAAGCCCGTCATCACTGCCAAACCAAACATTTCCGTCATGATCTTCAGCTATATTAATGAAAACAGTGTTTAAAAGGTTGTTACCTGAATCATCCATTGTAATATGTTTGAATGTTCCTGATTCCTTTTCAAAAAGATTCAATCCACCTCTGGTAGCAACCCAGATTCTGCCTCTTTTATCTTCAAGCACATTCTGAACATTGTCATTACTAATGCTTGCCGGATTATTGATGTTGTGTAAATATTGCTTAATTATGTTTTTCTGACGGTCAAAATATATAAGCCCCGCATTAGTGGCAAGCCACAAGTTTCCTGCTGCATCTTCAATTATTCCTGAAACACTGCAGCTTAATCCGAATAACGGAGATGATTTTACCCAGACATAATTCAGGAAACGATCATTATCCCTGTCATACATGCACAAACCATTCTCAGTTCCAACAAATAAATTCTTGTTATGGTCCTCAAATAGTGTTATTATAACATTGTCAGCAAGACTTGCAGAATCTCCCGGAATATTTTTGTATACAACAAAATTAACTCCATCGTATCTGTTCAGCCCATCAGGTGTGCCTATCCACATCAATCCTTTATGATCCTGAATAATGCATGACGCGATTGATGATGAGAGTCCGTTATCAGTTGTCAGATAATTAAACTCCAGACGTTTTGGTTGAGCATCAATAATCGGATGATACACAAAGAAAAGTAAAAGAGTCTGAATAATCAGAATTAAGATCCGTCGGTTCTTCAACTTATAGAGATTAGGCAAACCAAAGATAAATAATAATAGTTACGATTATCAAGTCCTTTCCTAAAACTGATTATTTTTGCACATCAACTTACTGAAGTTGCAACCCATGAAAATAAGCATAATTAAGATAACTTTCCTTTTTCTCATTCTGGCCCGGTCAGCTTCCATTTTGTCGGGACAGCAGGTTGATTCATTATCTTTTAGCATTGTTCCACGTCAAAGCTTTTATTCATTTGAGAATAAAGGCGAATTTCTGTTGCATATTCCAATATCACTTTCAAAAAATCATTTGTTTGTTACAGTAAATAAAGGTGATCAGGTTATTGCTTCATGGAATGGAGCAGCCGAAACTAATATCCTGAGATTACCATTCTCCATTGACATGAAACCATCTGTTTATAAGATAGATGCTATAATAAAGACTGCAGTTAATCCGAAAATAATTTACACATCCGGAACTGAACTTATCATTCTTCCCTATAAATCAAATGAAGTTAAGACTGACAGATTAACAGGGGGTTTGATAGTAAATAAATTACCCTTTTTCCCATTTGGATTCTATTGTTATTCTCCAGTTTATCCATCGCTGCCGGAAGAAGAAGTTGTAAAGGGGTTTAACCTGATATCTCCATATCAAAAAATTGCCCCTGAAACTCTGGCCGAAAGAAAGGCCTATATGGATCGCTGCGCTGAAATCGGGATGAAAGTACATTATAACCTTCTTTCAGTATCCGGAGGAGGAGGTGTCGGGTCGAAAATTGAAGGCCTCAGTGATAAGGAGAAAAGAGAAAGACTTATTGAAGAAATAAAAACTTTCAGAGATCATCCGGCATTGCTAGGCTGGTATATCTCTGACGAGCCAAACGGTATTTCGATAACTCCTTCACAGCTGGAAGAGATTTATAAAACTGTTAAGGAAAATGATCCATGGCATCCGGTTTCTATCGTATTTATGGCACCATTCCTTTCTGCAAAAAAGTACGCTGATGCCCTGGATATTGTGATGGCCGATCCTTATCCTATTCCCGATAATCCTGTATCCATACCGGGAGATGTCGCATTCAAGCTGAATTTAGAATTTAAAAGCAAAATTCCATTCTGGATTATTCCCCAGTCATTTGGAGGTGGAGAATTATGGGGCCGCGAACCTACTATCCAGGAAATACGATCGATGACGTGGCAGTCTATTATCAACGGGGCTACCGGAATTCAGTATTTCGTAAGACAAGGCTTAAATTATTTTCCAAAATCAGTAGCAACATGGAGTGAGTGCGGAAGAATGGCGGTAGAGGTTGCGGAATTAACACCATGGCTTCTTTCAGATGAAGAAACACTGCCTGTTACATCAACCTCAAAGAACATTTTAGTTACTTCAAGGACTCATAATGGTCAACTCGCGATTATGGCAGTAAATAAGGTCAATGAACCGGTAAGTACCACCTTCAGAGTAAAAGGATTACAAAACGGAAAAGCCAGAGTATTGTTTGAGAACAGACTGATTTCATTTAATAATGGTGTAATTTCAGATCAACTTTCAGCTTTGGGATCACAGGTCTATCTCATCGATATTTTACCCGATAAAAAACCAGAGGAAAACATTAATTCCAATATGATAAAAGACGGTGGATTTGAGGATCTTACCGGACCCGGGTTACCTTCTGCATGCTATGCCCGGCCGGGAGGTGACCGTGGAGCTACTTATTTTCTCGATACGAGAGACTATGTCGAAGGCAGGCATTCCCTCAGGATTGTCACACCACAGGAGAATAAAAGTCTGGCTATCAGGTTTTTTCCTGTTTCTGTCAGAGCCGGTGCATCATATACAATTTCTCTATGGGCAAAATCAGACCCGGAACGTAAATTTCCCATTGTAACAAAAATGAATAATGAGCGTCAAAGTGAAAAAGAGAATATGCCCCAGTATGTAGAAATCTTGCTTGGCCAATTCGGAAGGGCACGATTTATTCCCGACAACGAATGGAGACAATATATGACATTTGTAACAATTCCAAAAGATACGTTGGCCCGTGTAAAAACAAATCTTATCCTGAAAATGCCGGGGCAGGGTGTAGCATGGTTCGATGAGGTGAAGGTGACTGAGGATAAATAACATTTAACTCCAACGTCCCCTAAGGGTGAAGGTGAAACAAAACCTCCCGCAAAGCGGAGTTGAAAGGGGGTAAAACCTAAATAATAAAGACAGAATTTGTGCTACCAAAATTCTTAAGTTTATATGGTAGATAGGGTTAATGGATTTTTTATAATTTTAGAGCACATTCTATCCATTCAATTGAATCAATCTCATAAAATGAAAAAGTATTTTATCCTGAGTTTTGTTGCAATTTCAGCCTTGATTCTTTCCGGTTGCAAAGAACAGACGAATTCAAACTACAAAAGCAATCCTGCTCCATTATACAAAAATGCTTATATCAGGCTTCCTCTCGGAACTGTAAAACCTGCAGGCTGGCTGAAGTCGCAGCTGGAGAATCAGGCGTCAGGTCTTACCGGTAATCTTGATGATTTCTGGCCCGATCTGGTTAACTCATCCTGGAAAGGCGGGGACGGAGAAGCGTGGGAACGGGGACCGTATTATCTCGATGGCCTGGTTCCACTGGCGTATCTTCTGAATGATGAACATCTGATAAGCAAAGTTAAGACATGGATCGAACCAATCCTTGCGAGCAGCAGGGACAGTGGATGGTATGGCCCTGCAAAAAACAAAGACCGATGGCCGCTTGCAGTAGCAAATAAAGTATTGATGCAGTATTATGAAGGGTCAGGCGACAAACGTGCACTGGATGTACTCACCAAATATTTCAGGTATCTGCACAATACAAAACCTGATTGGCCCGATAAGGATTGGAGAGGGGTCAGGGCAATGGAAAACGCTGTTGTCGGGTACTGGCTGTACAGACAAACAGGAGAACCATGGATTCTTGAGACTATAAGCTCAATCCAGAAAAACAGTTCCGACTGGACCAGCTACTATGAAAAATTCCCCTGGGATTCGGCCGCTTCAGCTGATAAAAAAATCCCTCTTAACTGGGGACCGGATGGTCTTACCGCACATGTTGTGAATAATGCAATGGCCATTAAATATCCGGGACTATGGTTTCAGCAATCAAAAGATGAGAGATACGGAAAGGCAGTTTTTGCCGGAATTGAAAAATACGATCGTAATCATGGACAACCGGGTGGAAGATTCTCAGGTGATGAGCACCTCTCAGGCAAAAGTCCAAGCCAGGGAAGCGAATTGTGTTCTGTAGTTGAATATATGTTTTCACTTGAAGAGCTTTATGCCATTTTCGGAAATAACACACTTGCCGACAGACTTGAACTGCTCACATATAACTCACTTCCCGGAACTACTACTCCCGATATGTGGTCACACCAATATGACCAGCAGGCAAATCAGGTACTGGTAAACGGGGCAAAACGCGACTGGACATCCAACGGGGACTATTCCAACATTTACGGTCTTATGCCAAACTTTGCATGCTGCCTTGCAAATATGCATCAGGGATGGCCGAAATTTGTTGAGAATATGTGGATGGCAACAAATGATAATGGTCTGGCATTAGTTGCATATGGCCCCTCAATTGTGAAAGCACGTGTTGCTAACAATAAAGAAGTAACTGTTTCGGAGGAAACAGATTATCCGTTTAAAGGATCGGTAAAACTTACGATTTCTACTGACAAAGCTGTCAGATTCCCGATTGATCTTAGAATCCCAGGATGGGCCGACTCGGTAACAATTAAATTCAAAGGACAGACGGTTAAACTGAAAAACCTTACTACGTATAAACTTGATGAGAGATGGCGAAATGGTGATCAGATACTTATTGAATTACCAATGCAATTGAGGGTTGAGAAAGAATATAACAAATCAGTTGCTCTCCTGAGAGGGCCTCTCTATTATTCATTACGCATCGATAAAGATTATAAAAGCGTTAAAATAAATTACGACAATTTCAGCTACAAAGGAAGTGTTGATTGGGAAATTACTCCTAAGAGTCCCTGGAATTACGGATTACTCATCAGCAAGGCAGATTTGATGCGAGGAGTAAAAGTAATAGAAAATCCTGTTACAAAATATCCATTTTCAGATAAGGGAGATATGATCTGGTCGGCAGATTCAGGCAAGTATGTAAAATGGACTCAGGATGCACCCGTTGTAATTAAAGCAAGAGGGATGAAGATTCCGGAATGGACAATGAAGGATAACTCTGCAGATGTCCCCCCGGTTAGTCCTGTTAAACCTGAAGGCGATGCTGAAGTAATTACCCTGGTACCCTATGGGTGTGCAAGATTAAGAATAACTGAGTTTCCCGTAATAGATGTTGTTCTCATGCAAGATATTATGAGGTCCGCAAAATAACCCCCCAAATTTCTTGACCCTACCCAAACCTGATTCTTGTTTGACCTTACTTACTCACCCCCTTCCCCTCTCTACTTCGTAAAGAGGGGAGATCTCCTTACACAAAATTATACTATAATGAGAAGGGAAATAGAGTATTTTTACTAAAACACTGCTCTGTGGGTATGACAAAAAAAATTGACATTTGCACTTGTTTACAATGCACCACTTCTATAAACATATTTTTCCGAATGGAAATACCCCACATATAAATTGTAGAATCTTAATAATCATAGCTGGAACCACGCCCCTCTTTACGAAGTTGAGAGGGGATGGGGGTGAGTTAATGATCAATCGGATCTGTCTTGATCTTAAGCCATAATCTTTCTTCTTCTGCAAGAAATGGACTTAATTTTTCATACACTTCAGCATGATACATATTAAGCCAGTCAATTTCCCTTTGATCTAGTAAAGAAATGTCAACCAGAGTCTTGTCTATATAACAAAGCGAAACAGTTTCAAATTTCAAAAACTCACCTGATTCGCTTTTATAATCTTCTGAACAAAGTACCAGGTTTTCAATTCTGATTCCATACTCTCCTTCCCTGTAAATTGCGGGTTCATTTGAAATAAGCATACCGGGTTGAATGGTTGTTTTAGAGTCAGATCCGGTTGCGGGGCTGATACCCGGTGGCCCTTCATGGACATTCAGGCAGAAACCAACACCATGACCTGTTCCGTGACCATAATTCAGACCCTTTTCCCAAAGCGGCTTTCTGGCCAGAATGTCTAACTGAGAACCCCTTGTGCCTGAAGGAAATTTTGCAAGTGCAAGGTTTATGTGCCCTTTAAGAACATATGAGAAATCGTGTTTTTGTTTTTCAGTAGGTTTGCCTATAGAAATTGTTCTGGTAATATCAGTTGTTCCGTTAAGATATTGTCCTCCTGAGTCAATAAGCAGGAGCCCCTTCCCTATCATGTAATCTGACTCATTAGTAGCTGAATAATGAGGCAGTGCACCATGATCATTAAAGGCCGCAATTGTAGAAAAACTGGGTTCAAGATAATTTTCATTCTCTCCCCTTAACTGATCAATTTTTAAACCTAATGAGATTTCAGAGATAGTCTCTGAATTTTTTTCAAGCCAGAAGAAAAATTTTGTCAGGGCAACCCCATCCTTTATCATAACTTCCCTGATATTGTCAATTTCAACTTTATTCTTTATAGTTTTTAACCGCGTAGGGATGGTTATTTCTTCAATTATATTTATTCCGGATGGAATAGCATTATACAAATTTGCAGATGTTGTCGCGGGATTAAGGAGCATAGTTGAATCCTTTGAAAATGTTGATATAATTCCTGCGGTTTCCTCATAAGGTAAAATCACAATATCAAGTTTGTCAAATTCCGAGGCAAGCTTCAAGGGAAATTTGCTTTCGTCGGCAAACAACAGAATTTGCTCTTCAGCAACAACCGCAAAGGATATCAGTAAAGGACTATATTTAATGTCGTTTCCCCTGATATTAAGCATCCACATAATATCATCAATTGAAGTAAGAAGATGGTAATCAATGTTTTTCGTTCTCATCTCCTGTCTGACTTCATCAATTTTATCAGCACGTTCCATGCCGCAAAATTTTGTTAAGTGATCAAATGCCATTGAATATGGCATACCCGGACGGTCAGTCCAGAGATCAGAAATAAGGTCACAATTCAAATCAAATGATACTTTTTTGTGTTCGAGTGACTTTTCAATTTTTCGAATAGTTTCAATTGAAAAAATGCGGTCATCAATACCAATTCTGCTTCCATCGGTTATCGTTTCCGCAATCCACGATATGAAATCATGTTTCAGTGTGTTGGACGGATTTAAAAGTATAAAACCAGAATCATGGAGCTGGTTTTCAGCCTGTAAATAGTATCTGGAGTCGGTCCATAATCCTGCAATAGAGTCAGATATTATTACTGTACCGGAAGATCCGGTAAAACCCGTTAGCCAGGAAATTATACGCCAATGGTCAGGAACATATTCGCCAAGATGAGGATCCGTCGAAGGTATAATATAGACATCGACATTCTTCGATTTCATTGCTTCCCTCAGCGAAGTAAGCTTTTCAGAACCCAAGTTCATTGTAATATGATATTAAATGCATTATCCGTAAAAGTCGTGTCCTCAACCTCTTAGCAGTCAACTTAAGGAGCTGAATATAGAGTACAAAACAAAATGTAAAGTATTGAATTTAAGCCTGATACATTTCCCCTCCTTTTGAAGGAGGGGAAATTTTTTTATGCAGTATCTCATTCATACCTAACGCATAAGTTGACGGTTATGCCCCCAACCCCCTTTCTTTGAAAATACCCAATTTTCAGATCTTCATTTAACTCACTTCTTAACCTATCGGAATTCTTGAAAAAGTCTAAATCCATTAACCACAAAGGTCACAAAAGAATTACACAAAGTACACAAAGTCCCAATAGCTATCGGGATGAAATATAAGATTTTAACTTTGTGCTCTTTGAGCCTTTTTCAACAGTCTCAAGGGTTTAAGAAAACAACAAATTGACCTTTTGAAAAACCCTCCTTAAATTGATTGTTAATGAGTATATAATGTACTATAAGCTTTTGACCTCATTAACCAGATTCTGAAGAGTACTTTTAGCATCGCCAAACAACATCCGGGTCTTGTCGTTATAAAACAGCATATTCTCAATTGCCGCGTATCCCTTACCCATTCCACGTTTCATCACAATGATATTTTTTGCATCGCGTGCCTTTATTATTGGCATGCCATAAATAGGACTTGAAGGATCATCTTCAGCCGCCGGGTTGACAACATCGTTTGCACCAATAACAACAAGAACATCAGTATTCGGGAGATCCGGATTTATCTCATCGCTCTCAATAAGCTGTTCATAAGGCACATCGGCTTCAGCCAACAACACATTCATATGTCCGGGCATTCTACCTGCAACAGGATGAATAGCATATTTAACCTCCACTCCTTTCTCCTCAAGGAGCTTATCCAGTTCATGGCAAACATGCTGGGCCTGAGCTACCGCCAGTCCATACCCGGGAACTATTACCACCTTCTTTGAATAACTCAAAAGAACAGCAGCATCTGATATTGATATTTCTTTAACGGACCCCGAAACTTCTTCACTGTTTCCCTTTCCACTACCGCCAAACACACCGATAATCACATTAAACAACGATCTGTTCATTGCCCTGCACATCAGAATTGTCAGAATTGTTCCAGCTGAACCGACCAGGATCCCTCCCGTAAGCATAGCCTGGTTATTATAGAGAAAACCTCCCATTGCTGCAGCAACACCAGTGAATGAGTTCAACAAAGAGATGACTACCGGCATATCAGCTCCTCCTATTGGCATTACGAAAAGTACTCCGTAGACAACGGCTATTGCGAACATAATATAAATTAATGGAGTAAGCTCACTGCTTGCCTGCACATGACGTGTCATTATATAAACAATAAATCCGATAAGTACAGCCAGGATAGTCAGATTAACATATTTCATTGCTTTTATCCGCATATCGCCTATCCATCCGTCGAGCTTGCCAAAAGCGATCATACTCCCGGCCCATGAAATAGTGCCAATCATAAGTCCAAGCAGAATTGCCAGTACCTCACCATTTGCCATCCCACTTTTGGCTAACAATTCGGGATTAACATGCTGAAACTCCACCATCGAGATCAGGGCTGCGGCGGCTCCCCCCATTCCGTTAAAAAATGATACCAGCTGGGGCATGGCAGTCATCTTGACACGTTTTGCGATTATCCATCCTATGGCAGTACCTATTCCCATTGCCACTAAAATGTATCCTATATTTCCAATTGGCTTTCCATCTTTCTGATGAAACAAAATTGTTGCAATAATTGCGAGTCCCATACCTATAGCTGCAAGAGTATTTCCCCGGCGAGCTGTAAGAGGATGACTCAGCATTTTTAAACCAAAAATGAAGAGTACTGATGCAATAATGTAGGTTGTCTCCAGAATCGGAATACCTATTGTTTGAGCAAACTGGTCCATAAGAATTGTTTTTTACTCAGATTACTTCTTCTTTTTAAACATCTCAAGCATTCTGTCGGTTACCATAAATCCCCCTACAACATTCAGGGTTCCCAACACAACAGCCACAAATCCCAGTATCATGGAACTGGTTGTTTCTGCATGACCCATAACAATTATTGCTCCGATAATTACAACGCCATGGATTGCATTTGCGCCTGACATTAAGGGTGTATGGAGAATTGCCGGAACATGACTTATGACTTCGATACCCAGAAATATGGAAAGGATAACGATAAAAATAATCTCCCTGTGTACCAGGATAAAATTCAGAATTTTTTCCATGTAGTCTGTTAATTAATATTTAAAATTTGCTTAACTCTCTGACTTATATATGCTTTGGCATGGACAGCAGTTGTCACCCTGATTATATCATCATTCATATTAAGTGTCAATTTGCCATCTTTATCAATCATTATTTTCAACAGGTTAATAATATTGCAACCGAACATTTTACTTGCGTCGGAGGACATAGCCGAAGTAAAGTCCGACTTACCTATGATATGTACACCATTTACAATTATGTTACTTCCATTCTCAGTCAATTCGCAATTTCCGCCTGAAGAAGCTGCAAGATCAACAATTACTGATCCTGGTCTCATAGAATAAACCGTATCTTTCACAATAAGTACCGGTGCTTTTCTTCCAGGGATCTGTGCAGTTGCGATTACAACATCTGAAGCAATGGCTCTTTCCTGTATCAGATCCTGTTGCTTCTTTTTGAAATCTTCTGTCTGTTCCACAGCGTAGCCGCCTGCTGATGCATCCTCTTTTGCTCCCGCAACCTCAATAAATTTTCCACCAAGGCTTTTTACTTCCTCTTTTACTGCTGACCTTACATCAAATACTTCAACTACAGCCCCTAATTTCCTCGCTATCGCCAATGCCTGTAATCCGGCTACCCCGGCTCCCAAAACAAGTACACGTGACGGTTTAATTGTTCCGGCAGCTGACATAAACATCGGAAAAAATCTTGGCAGGAGCGATGCTGCTTCAAGTACTGCTTTGTAGCCTGCTACAGTTGCCATTGACGACAGTATATCCATTGACTGTGCCCGTGTAGTCCGGGGTATAAGATCGAGTGCAAGAACAGTTAAACCGCGAAGACGAGCTTTTTCGAGCCATTCGCTGTTTACAACAGGATTAAGTACAGAACATAATACCTGACCTTCCCTGAAAGAATTAATACTATCGTTTACAGGAGGATTAATAGTGATCAGCAATTCAGCTACTGAAATAACTTCCTTGCGTTCTGCCAATCGTGCACCTGCAGAGAGATAATCTGAATCAGCAGCAAATGCCCGCGCTCCTGCATTTAATTCCATTATTACATCGATGCCTAACTTTTTAAGAGTTGCCACTTCTGCCGGAAGCAGAGCTACCCTGTTTTCAGATTCCGATTCCTTAAGGACACCTACAATCATAAAAATTGAAATTTAATCCGTTTAAATATGACAAAAAATTCTTTACCAAATTAATAAACAATAATTTATCATGAAAACATGGCCGATAAAATTATTGTCATCATTTGATTTTAATCAAAGAGACTTCAAGTATCAACGTTTCCCCCGGTGATATTACAAACCGCTTCTGGCCCTTGATCTCTTTTCCATAATAGGCTGATTTTATGCCATAGCCAAGTTCAGGCGGGACTATTAAAAGTCTCGTTTCCCCTGTCTTCATGTCTTTTAAAGCCTCCGAAATCCCCTTAATCAGACCATCTTTTCCCATAACGTGAGAAAAAATAACAGGTTGATTTCCTGGTACCGGCCTCCCATCTTCAGCCGAACTTGCAAAACTCAAACCATTAACCAGTCTTCCTTTATACTTTAAATCAACCAATGAACTATCAACAGGTGTGTTCCCTTTCCCCTTTACCAGAATCTTGTACTTCACGCTGTCAGACAAAGTTAACAGACCAGAATAATTCATGGAGATAAACTTTCTGGTCTTTGTTTTTTTAAATTCCATTTCAGAATTGACTTTCTTCCATTGATTATCTACGAGGACTTTAAAAGTTTCGTCATTCACAATAAACTTTTCAGCTTCGGGTCCTGACCGGACAATAGTAACCGAAAAAGTTGTATCACCCTTTTCGATCTTATTGACAACATCCATCCCATCAATCACCTCACCAAAGAGTGTATAATTGCCATCAAGATAAGATCTGTCAGCAAGTGTTATATAATATTCGCAAGTGTTGGTGTTAGGACCATCATTTGCCATCCCGATCATTCCGGCTTTATTATGACTCAGGTCACTTATTTCATTGGGAATTTCATACCCTGTTGAGCTTCCTTCAAAATTTGCCGGATCCTTCACAATTGAGGGTTCACCACCCTGGATAACATGCCCTTTAACAACCCGATGCCATATCGATCCTTTAAAAAATGGTGTCGATGGCGGATAAGATGCATTTGTAATTGTTCCCTCGGCAAGTCCTATAAAATTAGCAACTGTCATTGGAGCTTTTTTATAGTACAGTGTTACAGAGAACCTTCCTTTGTTTGTATTAAAATCAGCATAAATACCATCCGTCCTGACAGTATCCTTCTGAGCACTGGCAATAAATGTAAGCAGTAGAAATGTATTCAGGAAGAAATAGCTTTTTAAATTCATTCTTATAAGTAAATTATTAGTTTCTTGTTTTGACCTTAGTGTTACTTTGTGTTTTCCTTTGTTTTCCTTTGTGTTACTTGGTGGTTAATAAATTTTTTTTTACCACAAAGGGACACTAAGGTTATCACAAAGGCTCACAAAGGATTTAATTAAATTAATATTTTCCGAAAAAGTTCCTAAGCCAGAAGTTGTATGATTCATTTCTGGAATGAACAGCCTTTAATCCTCTCCATCCATGCCGTCCCCGGGATATAACATAAATTCAAATATTTTACCATCATCCTCAAGTCTTGAAATAAGATAAATTGCATTCTGAAAATGTACATTGTCATCCATATCGCCATGAATTAAATACAATTTCCCTTTATAGTTTTCAACAAAGGTAAGGGTTGACGCATTTTTGTAACCATCAGGATTATCCTGAGGTGTATCCATGTATCTTTCAGTATATACATCATCATAAAGACGCCAGTCAGTGACTGAAGAACCAGCAAAACCATGAGTCCAGAAACCGGCTCCTTTCGTCAGTGCCAGACAGGTCATATAACCTCCATATGAGCTTCCTGTAATACCAATCTTTTCAGGATCGACATAAGATTGTGTCCTTAACCATTTCACAGCATCCTCGTAATCAAGAATTTCCCACTTGCCAAGATTACGATAAAGGTAGTCAAGACCTTTCTTACCAAACTGTCCTGAGCCCCTATGATCAACTGTAAAAGTTATAATCCCGTTACGTGAATACCACGATGGGTTGTTTCCCTGCCATCTGTTACTGACATTTTTTGAATCGGGTCCTCCATATATAGTAAAGACAACCGGATATTTATTTACAGAATCGAAGTTAAGAGGGTATGTAATAATAGCCGGCATGTTAAACAGGCCATCGGATGTCAATATTTTCAGAAAAACAGATTTCGAATTTTTTGCGGGGTTGTACTCAGGATTTTCTAATTTTGATATCTCACGCAGTTTTTTCCCCTTTTTATTATAAGCTACTATCGATCCCGGACTTGTAATACTATTCCAGGTGTCGATGAAGTAGGACCCTCCCGGCGAAATACTTACATTATGTGTCCCGGGACCGGAAGTCATCTGCAAAAGATTTTTCCCATCGATACCAACCCTGAACTCGTGCGAGTCAGTTGATTCCGTACCTGTCGCAGAAAAATATACTAATTTTTTAACCTCATCGACTCTGTTTATAGCTGTAACCCTGAAATTCAGATTTGTCAATGCTGAAATCAGTTTCCCGTCCCATCCATAGAAATAAAGATTATTCCAGTCATTACTGTAGCTCCTTAAAAGAAAACCTGATCCGTCGTTCATCACATAAACGTCCTCGAAGAATTCGACCCAGGTTTTCCTTCTTTCATTATATATCTGTGAGTATTCACCTGTTGACGGGTCTGCCAGAATGATCTTAATCTCATTCTGATCGCGATTAAGTACCTGTATGGCAAGTTTTTTACTATCCGGAGTCCAGAACGGCCATGCAATATATTGGTCGACATTGTAATCTGTTTTTACCCAGGTGATTAAACCACCAGATAAATCGGCTATTCCCATTTTAACTTTTGGATTAGGATCTCCTGGTTCGGGATACGGAGTAGCTTCGATACGTCCGTGAATACCGTCAGCTTCGTCAAGTCTGTTCAGAGTAAAGACAGGCACCTTAGTTTCATCTGTCCGCAAAAATGCTAATTTATTACCATCCGGTGACCACCAAAATGCAGCATATCTGCTAGCACGGCCAAGAATCTCTTCCATATAGACCCATGATGCATAACCGTTATAAACTTTATCGGAGGCATCAGATGTGATTCGGGTTTCCTTATTTGTTGTCAGGTCAAATACATACAAATCCTTGTTCCTGGTATAAGCAATTTTCTTACCATCAGGTGAAAAACGGGGATTGACCTCAGGAACATTATCATTTGTCAATCTTCTAAGTTCCTTATCACCAAAAGTAAAATAAAACAGATCGTTATCATTTATTAATAATGCACTTTTCTTATCAGGACTGATTACATCATTCACTCCGAATTTAATACTTTCAGGAAGAGATCGTATTAATATATCTTTTTCAGATAAAGGAGCCGGTATAATAACAGATTTCCCGCTTTTTATATCAACGCGTTGGAAATCAATTTTCCCATCCGGTTCAATCTTTCTAATACGATAATGTGTATCATCCGTCCATCCCGCTATGGAATCCAGTTTGACGTTGCGTTGAAAATTCTGTCCTTTTACAGTATTAATCAGAAGCGTAGAAGAAAGAACAAGACACACTACAAATTGAAAAAAATGCAATCTTCTCATGAATAATTATTTAGATATGAGTTTATAAAAGCAAAACAAAAATAGGAATTTTTAACCTGAATTCATTCGAGTGCCTGGGGCTCCCTCAAAATTGACATTCTTTTTCTTATTTTTACATATTAATTGAAGGGAATGGGGATAAATGAAGGGCGGGAGAACAATGCCAGACCGGTAAAAGAACCTGGCTGGTTTAAACTGGATAATGCAGCCAAATTATTTCCGGCAATAATGTCGGGTGAGCTGACCGCCGTATTCAGAATAACTGTCTTTCTGAAGAAACCAGTTAAATTCTCTGACATTAAAAAAGCAGTTGAAATTACTTCAGAACGTTTTCCCTATTTCAGCGTTTCGCTTGGAAGTGGTTTATTCTGGCATTACCTTGAGTATAATCATAAATTGCCACGGATTCAGACTGAAGAAAAAATTCCTTGCACCGCATTCGCAGCACGAAGAAAGGATGAACCTCTTTACCGGATACTGGTCAAAGAAAACAGGATCTCAGTCGAATTTATGCATATTCTGACTGATGGCGGCGGTGCTTTTGAATATCTTAAATCACTCTTGTACAGCTATTTCAAATTAAACGGCAATATCATACTTTCGTCAGAAGGAATTATTTTACCTGAAAGTCCGATAACTGATGGAGAAGTTGAAGACGGATATCAAAGGTTCTTCAGGAAAAAAATCCCCCCTCCCGGAAAACTTACTAAAGCCTGGCATCTGCCATTCGTGCTCAATGAAAAACCACGTTTAAGAATAACCAGTTCAGAAATAGCACTCGATAAACTGCTGGAAATTGCACGGGAAAATAATGTATCAGTTACAGAATATTTAGTCTCTGTTTATATGTATTCTCTGCAAAAGATCTATCTGGAAGAGAAAGAAAAGGTGAAGAAACAAAAACGGGGAGTATTACGGATAGAGGTCCCGGTAAACCTTCGAAAAAAATTACCAAGTATAACAATGCGTAATTTTTCTCTCTTTGTGCTTCCTGAAATCGACCTGCGTCTGGGGGTTTATTCCTTTGAAGAAATTCTGATGATCGTTAAATTTCAACTTCAGACAGGTGCAGACTTAAAACAGCTCACCCGGTTTTTATCTCAAAATGTAGGTCATGAAAAAAGTCCCTTAGTCAGGTTTCTGCCCTTATTCATTAAAACTCTTGCCATATCGGCTGTTTACCGCCGACTAGGATCAAATCAATGCTCAGGCATCCTGACAAATCTTGGAGCAGTCAGATTGCCTGAAGAAATGGCAGAACTAATTGAATCATTTGAACTTGTGCCTACTCCTCCAAATACCCATGTTAAGATAACCAGCGCAATGGTGACCTTCGGAAATCACCTTAATTTGGTTTTTGGAAACATATCCGCTTCAACGCGTTTTGAAATGCATTTTTTAAAACATCTTACCGAATCGGGTATTCCGGTTAAAATTCTGAACAATAATAAAAGATCAAGAGTATGAGTTATTGCATAAACTGTGGTGTAGAACTGGATGAAGAATTTATATCATGTCCTCTTTGCGGTTTTAATATTGGCAACCATGAGGTATCAGAATCAAAGGATAAATCAGAACATTACCCTTCTGACATAATATTACTTCATAAAAAAGAATCAAGGAGACATATCTGGGAGCTTTCGATTATAATATCTTTTTCCGGCCTGGCTGTCTGTACAATTGTTGATTTTGTTATTTTCAAAAATCTTTCATGGTCACTCTATGCAGATACGTCTATCCTGGTAACATGGATTTGCCTTACTCTGATTTTATTGGCTTTCAGAAAGTATTTTATAATAGTTCCGGGACTTATGCTCACCATTCTCGCGATGCTGTTTTTATTTAATCTCTTCAAGCCACCCATAAACTGGTTCTATGGCATCGGCTTGCCTGTTACAGTTGCTTTTTTTATATCAGTCAGCATAGTTATCGTGCTTTGGAATGTCGCTCATTTTAAAGGATTTAACATTCTTGCAATGGCATTTATCGTCCTTTCAGGATTCTGTATTGTTACCGAAATTTTCCTTGACAATTACCTGTTTAAGAAAATTGATATTCACTGGTCTGCAATTGTCGCAGTATCTATTCTTCCCATTGCATTGGTTCTTCTTTTTGTTCACTACAGGATGCAGAAAGGGAAAAGGCTTGATAGTTATTTTCATGTTTAAAAAATGGCTTAAAGGCTTACCGGCAGAAAGGCTTAATGGCGAAAAGGCATAACGGATGTGGGGGAAGAAAAGTTAAGTTGCTGAAATAAAGGATCTACAGGACACATTTAATAAAAGAAGGGATGTTGCGTGCAACATCCCTTCTTTTTATATTATTTATTTCAGAGCATTTGGAAATCGGCTATGAGTCAAACAAATAAACCGCCGAAAATACAGTTTTTCAGGTAGGCTTATAAACTGATTCGATATTCTTGTAAGGTGCAAGGCTACTTATAAACTGCTCTCCGATTCCGGCTATACAATTAGAAACAAAGACTTTTCTCAATCGTTTGCCTGCAACCGAATTAGCTTTAATCTCATGTTTACACGACTTGAGTTCCGCTGACATTATTTTCTTTGCTTCGATTGTTAAAGTCACTAAGTTTTTCATATCTCTTCATTTAATGGAATAATAACATTACAAAGATGAGGTTGTTAATCGCAAAAAAATTACATAAAAGTGGAAATAACTTACATTATTCACGGTTATTCATTTTATGGCTGATTTTTATTTATCCTTTTTCCATCCAGGGTCAGAGGCCTATTATAATATTCAAAAGCTCCTGATTTGATTTTCCAAGTTTAAATCCAAGAATTTCTATCATTTCTTTTTCCTTCCCTTCCCGGTAATTAAGATCATTATCAGTAATTAAAGGAAACATCTTTATCAGCTTTTTCTTTTTTACCTTCCAGAATCCTGCTATACTATAACTCATGATTACGTTATTTAGGTTATTGGTGGATTCATTTTATTTACAATGGAAAAACTTTCAATCCAACCTGTCAAAAATAGAGTTAACCATTCTGTTCATGTTATACAATAAAATATTAGAGTTATATAATTCACACCCCGACTCTGATGTATATCATACTGATTAATAATAATTTATGAATTTTTATAAAAGAAAAGGTATCATATCGCTCAGATATGCAACACTCATAATCGGATATTTCCAGATACTGTAATCCTGGAATACCTGCATTTGTGACTTATTGAGTCTTCTTATTTAGAATTAGTATAAAGTTACTGTTATTTTATTCACAATGTTATTTTTTTCACACTAATGTATTATCTTTGTGTCGTGTAACTACAGCAAAAGAAAACCAAGAAATTAATTTATATCTGTAGTTCAATCGATTATAAATACAGAAATGACTATCAAAGAAATAACAGGGATCATAGACGGAAAGGTGATATGCTGTGAAGAGAAGACATTAACTACTGTGGAATATGCCTTTGCCTCTGATCTCATGAGTGATGTTCTTACTATAGAAAAAGAAAATTTATTGCTGATAACCGGTCTGGCAAATCTTCAGACAATAAGGACCTCTGAAATGTCGGACATAAGTTGTATTATTTTCGCCCGCGATAAAAAGATAGGGGAAGATATGATTACTCTCGCAAAAGAGAACAAAATGATACTTGTAGAAAGTCCTCATTCTGTATTCTTTATTGCAGGTGAGCTTTATAAAGCCGGAATAAAATCAATTTATTAACCAATGCAATTCAGGCATAAAATAGCCGGTGGCGATTTTACCAAAGCCGGGAATATTGCAAGTTCTGTAAAAAAAATTCTCCATCAGCTGAATATTGACCATTCAGTTTCGAAACGGGTTGTCATAGGATTATATGAGGGTGAAGTTAATGTTGTTGCTCATGCCTATTCAGGGATAGTAGATGTGGAAATAGATGAGAGAAGGATAAAAGTAACTATAACAGATAAAGGACCGGGTATTGTAGATATTGAAAAGGCTATGGAAGAGGGATATTCAACCGCCACACCACAGGTACGTGAGATGGGTTTCGGCGCAGGGATGGGGTTGGCGAATATGAAGAAAAACAGCGATTCTATGAAGATCTCAAGTATAACAGGAGATGGTACAGTTGTGGAACTAATAACAAATATCAAATCTAATGCATGATAAAAATCAAAACAGGGATTTTCACCATGCACTGAAAGTTCACAATGAGTTGTGTATTGGATGTACTCATTGTATGACTGTCTGTCCTACCCAGGCAATAAGAGTGAGAAAGGGTAAGGCAATAATCAGCGCCAACCGTTGTGTCGATTGCGGAGAGTGTTACAAAGCATGCCCGGTAGGAGCCATCATTGTGGAGCAGGATGATCTGGAAATGATTTTTAAATTTCCGGTCAGGGTAATCTTGGTCCCAAGCGTCCTCATTGGACAGTTTCCAAGGAAAGTAACGACTTCAAGTATATACAACGCATTGAAGGAGATAGGATTTACTCATATCTACGAAGTTGAAAACACAGTTGATATGGTTCTTGAAGCGAGCAGGCAATACATGCATGAAAAGAAAGATCGCCCAATGATCTCCTCTTATTGTCCGGCTATAATCAGGCTCATCCAGGTAAAGTACCCATCGCTTGTGGGTAATATAATGAAGGTAAACCCTCCTATCGATATGACGGCAACGTATTACAGGGAGAAATTAAAAGTGAGCGGTATCCCTGAAGATCATATAGGGATGTTCTATGCAACTCCATGCGCAGCTAAAATAGCCGCTGTAAAAAGTCCTGTCGGAGGAATTGGTTCTTCAGTTACCGGTGTCATTAACATAAATTCACTTTATAACAGGATTTTAAAATTCCTGCAGAGAAAATATACTGAAACTGAACCACCTGAAACTGACAACCTCTTAAGCTCAAGAGGAATACTCTGGAGTCTTACCCGTGGTGAAGTCATACATTCAGACGGACGTGCGCTGGCAATTGACGGAATAAAAAACGTAAACGAGTTTCTTGAAAATATTGAAAATGAAAAGCTCGACAAAATTGATTTTTTGGAATTAAGAGCCTGTGACGAGAGCTGTGCAGGAGGAATACTCCTCAGCGGAAACAGATTCCTTACGGGTGAACGACTAAAAAGCAGGGCGGAAGAGTACAAAACAAGGGAAGATGATAAGGACCGTAAGCTAAAGGAGGGATTTCTCAGTATCAGCGAACATGGATTTCTTGGTGATATCAGACCACGTCCAATGGGCAAGCTCGATGCAGATATTACGTCAGCATTAAAAAAAATGGAGAGACAGCGTCGCATAATGTGCTTTCTTCCCGGATTCGATTGTGCAGGTTGCGGAGCACCTGACTGCAAGACTCTCTCGGAAGATATCGTTCTTGGAAATGCCCAGATATCTCATTGCATTTTTATGCAGCAACAAATGATCAGACAAAACCTGCTTAGCCAGGATCAGGCTATCCGGATAACAGGAAATATATGGGGAGAGGAAAGATTGGAAAAAAATTGTAATAAACCAGGAGCTGAAGATGAAAATAACTGATATTATTACTGCATTGAATCTTAAGGTTATATCGGGACAACCCGGTCTTTCAAATGAAATCACCGGCGGCTATGTCTCAGATCTTCTCAGTGATGTCATTGGCAATGCAAAAGAGGGACAGATCTGGATCACTCTTCAGACTCATCTGAATATAATTGCCGTTGCATCACTAAAAGATATTTCGGCAGTAATAATTGTCAAAGGATTAATTCCCGAGGCAGAAACGATACTAAAGAGCAATATGGAGAATATCCCGGTTTTGAGTACGGAAATGGATACTTTCAATATTGCAGGACGTTTATTTGAATTATTAAAAAAGGAATGAAAATTTTCCGGGCCGACTTGCATATTCATACAGTCCTCTCTCCTTGCGGAGATCTTGATATGAGCCCGGCAAATATTGTTTCCGAAGCTGCCCGCAAGGGTCTGGATATTATCGGGATCACCGATCACAATACCACCCTGCATTGCTCCCTGACAGCCAGACTGGCGCAAGAAAGGGGAATTTTTGTGATGCAGGGTGCCGAGGTCACAACAAAAGAAGAGGTACATTGCCTCGCGTTCTTTGAAAACATTGATGCGCTTAATACATTTCAGGAGTTCCTTGATGACAGTCTGCCTGACATTCCGAATAATCCTTCAATTTTCGGATATCAGATACAGGTTGATGAAAATGAGATCATTGTACATGAAGAAAAAAAACTACTGACAAATGCGATTTCTAAAAGTATTGGAGAGGTAGAGGTCTTGGTTCATAGTCTGGACGGTCTTTTTATCCCGGCTCATATCGACAGAATGAAAAACAGTCTTTACAGTCAGCTGGGGTTACTTCCTGAAGATCTGAAAGCTGAAGCATTGGAGATTTCAAGGATTTCATCCATTGAACAGTTTCTCGAGGGACACCCAGAAATAGAAAAATTCCCGCTGATAAGAAGCTCTGATGCTCATTTCCCCGACCAGATAGGGATGGCTTTTACTGAATACTTTATGGAGATGGCCTCATTTCAGGAAATAAGAATGGCTCTCAGAGGAGTAAATGGCAGAAAAATTATCATCAGGTGAAAGAATTATCACTCAACATATTGGATATTGTTCAGAACTCCCTCAGGGCAGGAGCCGATAAAATATCTGTTGAAATTGAAGAGTCTTCAATGGCAGATCGGTACCGGATCATGGTTACGGACAATGGTTCAGGAATACCGGCGGAGATACTTGACAATGTAGCGGATCCTTTTGTTACTACGCGTACAAAAAGAAGAATGGGCTTGGGTCTACCGCTCTTAAAGTACCATGCCGAACTCACAGGAGGAGGATTAACGATCAGCTCTGTACCGGGAAAAGGAACACGGGTTGAAGCCAGCTTTTCACTCAAACATATTGACAGGCAACCACTTGGAGACATAATCGGAGTACTTATCCTTCTGCTGGCATCGAACCCGGAAATAAATTTTGACTATCTTCACAAAACTGATCAGGGTGAATATAGATTTTCGTCAGAGGAAACCAAAATATATCTTGAGGTGGCTACTTTGAATGAGAGAGATCTGCTTGATCAGATAGGTTACATGATAAGTGAAAACCTGAAGGAAATAAATGCATCAGGAGTTGAATTTAAAAAAGGGACAAGAGAAATGTCATAAGCTATCAGAAATAAAATGAAAAAATCTATCAAAGTAAAACATATAAATATAATGCATACAAATTTTAAATCTAACAGATAAGAAGCATGTCAAAAATCACATCACTTGCGGATCTGAAAAAGAAACGCGACGAATTGAAATCCGGATTGGACATTCGGGTTAAAGCAATTGATCCTGAGAAAGTCGTCCAGGTGAAAGTTGCAATGGCAACTTGTGGCATCGCATCGGGTGCCAAGACAATAATGGAATTTTTTCTTGAGCAACTCGAAAGGAGAAATGTTGCTGCAATTGTAACACAGACGGGCTGTATGGGATACTGCTATGCAGAACCAACTATTGAGGTCAAGCTTCCGGGGCAGGATCCGGTCGTTTTTGGTTTTGTTGATCTTAAACGAGCCGACCAGATCATTGAAAAATATATAAAGACAGGAGAACTTGTAGATGGAATCATTCCTGTTAATTATCAAACTATTGACTTAAAAGAATAAGGAGGAAAAAGTATGTCAAAATACAGCATGCATCTTCTGGTTTGCGGTGGCACAGGTTGCCATGCCTCGGAAAGCGATGCTATTGTCTGCAATTTAAGAGATGAACTCGAAGCAAAAGGTCTTATGGATTCTGTTCAGGTAATCATGACCGGATGCTTTGGCTTTTGCGAAAAAGGTCCCATTGTTAAAGTTATGCCCGACAATACATTCTATGTCAGGGTAAAACCTGAAGACGCGCAGACAATAGTTGAAGAACACGTTATAAAAGGTAGAAAAGTAACACGGCTTTTATATCAGGATCCTGTCACAAAAGAATCTATTTCAGATTCAAAACACATGGGGTTTTTCAAAAAACAACTTAGAATTGTTCTCCGGAACTGCGGTTTTATTAACCCTGAGAATATTGATGAGTATATTGCCCGCGACGGTTACCAGGCTCTTGGAAAAGTATTGACTGAGATGACCCCGGAACAGGTAATAAAAGAGGTAAAAGATTCGGGTCAGAGAGGTCGCGGCGGCGCAGGTTTTTCAACCGGACTAAAGTGGGAACTTGCCCGTAAAAATAAGTCTGATGAGAAATATGTTGTATGTAATGCCGATGAAGGTGATCCTGGCGCATTTATGGACCGGTCGGTACTTGAAGGCGATCCTCATTCCGTACTTGAGGCTATGGCTATCTGCGGATATAGTATCGGCGCAAGTAATGGATTGATATATATCAGGGCCGAATATCCGCTTGCCATTGAAAGATTGAAAATCGCAATTAACCAGGCAAGAGAATCCGGTTTACTTGGAAATAACATATTTGGAACAGGGTTTAACTTTGATATAAAACTTCGTTATGGTGCTGGAGCATTTGTATGCGGTGAGGAGACAGCTCTTATTCATTCTATGGAAGGTCTTCGTGGTGAACCAACAGTAAAACCACCATTTCCTGCAGAAGCCGGGTATCTCAATAAACCTACAAATGTTAATAATGTTGAGACATTTGCTGCAATTCCGGCTATCATTCTCAAAGGTGCAAAATGGTTTGCAAGTATCGGAACTGAAAAGTCAAAAGGCACCAAAGTATTTGCACTTGCCGGAAAGATCAACAATGTCGGACTGATTGAAGTCCCGATGGGAACCACACTGAGAGAGGTGATCTTCGAGATCGGAGGAGGTATAAGAAATGGTAAAAAGTTCAAGGGTATTCAAACCGGCGGACCATCAGGAGGTTGCCTTTCAGAAAAACATCTCGATATTCCTATTGATTTCGATAACCTCATTGCAGCGGGATCAATAATGGGTTCAGGAGCTATGATTGTTCTCGACGAGGATGATTGTATGGTCTCAATGGCAAAATTTTTTCTTGAGTTCACGGTTGAAGAATCGTGCGGAAAATGTGCTCCCTGCAGAATCGGGAATAAACGGTTACATGAACTTTTAGGTCAGATATGTGACGGAAAAGGAACTCTTGAGGACCTCGACCGCTTGAGGAACATGAGTATTGTAATAAAGGATACAGCTCTTTGCGGCCTTGGACAGACCTCTCCAAATCCTGTACTCTCTATGATGGATAACTATTACGATGAGTATGTTGCACACGTAACTGACAAGAAATGTCCTGCCGGCCAATGCAAAAGCCTTATGGAATATGTAATTAACCCTGATAACTGCGTCGGTTGTACTGCCTGTGCAAGGGTTTGCCCTGTAAATGCAATCACTGGCGAAAGAAAAGAGGTTCATCATATTGATCCTTCTATCTGCATAAAATGTGGTGCATGCATGGAAAAATGCAAGTTTGACGCAATATTTATCAATTAATGAATGAATAGAATAATGGAAACGATAAAGCTTACAATTGATAATAAAGAGATTGATGTACCAAAAGGTACTACAATATATAAAGCTGCAAAAGAGCTGGGAATAGATATTCCTACCCTATGTTATATGGAACTGCACGACATGGGTATCGAAAACAAACCGGCAGGCTGCCGTATTTGTGTTGCGGAAGTCTCAGGAAGAAGGACTCTTGCCCCTACCTGTTCAACAAAATGTGAACCCGGGATGGTTGTCAGGACCCATACACCAAGGGTTCTTAATGCCCGCCGGACTGTAATGGAATTCATCCTGTCGGATCATCCAAAGGATTGCCTTGTATGTTCAAAATCAGGAACATGCGAATTGCAGGCAATGGCACAACGGCTGGGAATAAGAGATATTCCGGGCGCTGAATATGCTGCTGTTTCTACTTACAGAAAAGACACTTCACCGTCAATCATAAGGGACCTCGATAAATGCATCATGTGTCGCCGTTGTGAAATGATGTGCAATGAAGTTCAGACTGTCGGCGCAATATCGGCAGTAAACAGAGGGTTTATGGCTACGGTAGCTCCTGCATTTGAGCAGAATCTCGAATATTCAACATGTACATATTGCGGACAGTGTGTTTCAGTATGTCCTACTGGCGCACTTACAGAAGTTAACCATGTTCCCCAGGTACTCAGAGCACTTGCAGATCCGACTAAAACCGTTGTTGTTCAGACTGCACCGGCCGTTCGCGCTGCTCTTGGTGAAGAGTTCGGTCTCGCTCCCGGAACCCTTGTTACCGGGAAAATGACAGCCGCTCTGCGAGCTCTTGGATTCGATTATGTATTTGATACGGATTTTGCTGCCGACCTTACGATAATGGAAGAAGGTACTGAACTTCTCGACAGGTTGAGCAAACATCTTAAGGGAGACAAAACTGTCAAAATGCCTATCCTGACTTCATGTTGCCCCGGCTGGGTTAATTTCTTTGAAGAATATTTCCCCGATCTTAAGGATGTACCATCAACGGCAAAATCGCCACAGCAAATGTTCGGTGCAATTGCCAAAACATACTTTGCCGATAAAATCGGTATTAACCGGAAGGATATGGTAGTAGTATCAATTATGCCTTGTCTTGCCAAAAAATATGAATGCCAAAGGAATGAATTTTCAGTTGACGGCAATCCTGATGTTGATTATTCAATTTCAACCAGAGAACTGGCATCATTCATCAAACAGGCAAATATTGATCTTACAACACTTCATGATGAAGAATTTGATTCACCGCTGGGAGAATCTACAGGAGCCGGCGTAATATTCGGCACAACCGGAGGTGTAATTGAAGCAGCATGCCGAACTGCTTATGAACTCTATACAGGTAAAAAACTCGAAAGACTTGAGTTCACTGAACTAAGAGGCATGGAAGGAGTTCGTTCTGCCACAATTGATTTTGACGGACTGCCTCTTCAATATAGGTATTGCGCATGGACTCGGAAATGCAAGGAAACTTCTTGATGATGTAAGAGCAGGGAAATCACAATTCCACGCTATTGAAGTCATGGCTTGCCCGGGCGGATGTATCGGTGGTGGCGGACAACCACTGCATCATGGTAATTCGGAAATATTAATGTCGAGGGCAGCTGCACTTTATACCGAAGACAGGAAAAAGCCCCTGAGAAAATCACATGAGAATCCTTTCATAATAAAACTCTATAACGAATTTCTTGGGAAACCTGGTAGTGAAAAAGCTCATCATCTGCTTCATACTCATTATTTTGATAAAAAGAAAAAGATCATGATTAAAAAATAGTAATAAATATTCGACAATAATAAAATTCACGGCTATGTCTCATATAAAAATAGAATTAAGAAAAGAAGATGTGGACTTTATAAAAGGAGTTTGTGCTACTTTTAATAATGATCCACAGGAACTTATAAACGTCCTTCACACATGCCAGGAACATTTTGGATATCTTCCTGCAGAGGTTCAGGAGGTAGTATCTGACGGACTTAATATGCCGGTTGCCAAGATTTATGGTGTTGTAACTTTCTATTCATTCTTCACCATGACTCCAAAAGGAAAACATCCGATAAGTATTTGTCTGGGAACTGCATGTTACGTCAGGGGTGCTGAAAAAGTGCTGGATGAGTTCAAAAAAGAGCTCGGGATACAGGTTGGAGAGTCGACAAAAGATAACAAGTTTTCATTATCAAGCCTTAGATGTGTTGGTGCATGCGGCCTTGCTCCTGTTGTTCTTGTAGGTGATAAAACCTATGGCAGGGTTGCACCTGACGACGTTAAAAATATTCTGAAAGAATACGAAAACTAAAAAATTATTAGCAGGTTTTAATAGTTTAACAATCATTTTGCTTTGGTTAGAGGTAAACCGGGACATTTCGTCCCGGTTTTGTTTTTCCAGTACCAGTGCGTGTAAAGGCCATGCCATGGCATGGCCCTACATCACCAATCATTCAATCGTAGGGCCACGCCATGGCGTGGCCGATACAGAAAATCCCGAAATCTTTTCTTAGATTTGGACTATGATAGGAAAATACAAAATTATAACTCTCTGCGGGAGCACAAAATTCAAGGATGAATTCATTGCCGAGCAAAAACGATTAACTCTCGAAGGCAACATTGTTATCAGTGTCGGACTCTTTGGCCATTCCGGTGATGATGAGGTGTGGAATGAAAGTACAAAGGAGATGCTGGATGATATGCATAAAAGGAAGATCGACCTGGCCGATGAGATATTTGTTGTTAATGTCGGTGGGTATATAGGTTCATCAACAAAGAGTGAGCTTGAATATGCAATTAAGACAGGCAAGATTGTAAAATTCCTAATTCCTCCGGACCTCCCCTGACCCAAGCCAGTTTACCCAAAGACGAATTAGAATTGATTGATAAACCTTTTACAATCCTGATTGTTTATCAAATGGTAATCAAGAATTTTTAATATGTCAAATATAGGTTTGTACGAAGATCGGTTAAACAATTTTGCCTGGTCACAGGCAGAAAATGAACTCGAATACAAGGAAGGAGATGTAATTAATATTGGTTGGTATTGTTCCGACAGAATTTGCGAAAAGGGAAAAGGAGATAAACCTGCACTTTATTATGAGGGTTTTGGTGGCGTTGAAAAAAAGTATAATTTCAATGATGTCCGGCTGGCAAGCAATACTATTGGGACATTCCTCAGCGATCTGGGGTTAAAAAATGAAGATAGGGTATGTCTGTTTATGGACCGTATACCTGAATTATACTTTTCGTTTCTTGGAATATTGAAGATAGGAGCGATTGTACAACCATTATTCTCTGCCTTTGGAGATGAATCACTTTTTGTCAGATTGGAAAATGCACAAACCCGTGCTATTATAACTCAAAGTAAACACTTACCTAAGGTCAGAAGAATCCTTGAAAAGCTGCCCAATCTTGAGTATATTATTATTGTCGATCACAACAAGACAAAAAAACTTGAGAAAAAAGAGTTCGCTTTCGATCTTGAAAAGACTCCGCCTGTTGAAAATATGAATATTTTCCCGACAAAATCTGAATCACCTTCTGTTTTACATTATACATCCGGGACAACCGGACAACCAAAAGGTGTGCAACATGTCCATTATTCACTTGTTTCACAATATCTTACAACAAAATGGATACTTGATCTTCAGGAAAATGATGTTTATTGGTGCACTGCTGATCCGGGTTGGGTAACAGGTACGTCGTATGGAATAATAGGCCCATGGAGTATGGGAATTACACAGTGTATTCTGGATTCAGGGTTTTCAGCAGAGGCATGGTATAGTTTCATTGAGAAATACAAGATTTCAATGTGGTATTCTTCACCTACTGCAATAAGGTCATTAATGAAAGCCGGGAATGACGTTGTTAAAAATTTTGATCTTTCAAGTTTGCGTCATCTTGCCAGCGTAGGAGAACCGTTAAACTCGGAAGCAGTAATATGGTCGGGAAAAATGTTCGGAAAACAATTCCATGATACTTTCTGGCAAACAGAAACAGGATCGATTATGATCTCAAATTTCCCGGGGATGAAGATCAAACCAGGATCTATGGGGAAACCCTTCCCGGGTATCACTGGTGTCGTATTGGATCAGGAAACATATGAACCTTTAACTGTGCCAGGTAAGATTGGCCTTATTGCGTTCAGACCGGGATGGCCGGCAATGATGAGAGGTTACTGGAAAAATCAAAAAAAATACCAGGAAAAGTTTGTAAATGGTTGGTACCTGACCGGTGACAAGGCATACATAGATAATGAGGATTACTTTTGGTTTATTGGCAGGGATGATGATGTTATTAACACAGGAGGTCACCTGGTAAGTCCTTTCGAAGTTGAATCAGCGCTTTTGGAACATCAAGGGGTTGGTGAATCAGCGGTTGTTGCAAAGCCGGATGAAGTAAATATGGAGGTAGTAAAAGCTTTTATCACCTTGAAACCCGGGTTTACTCCCAGTAAGGACCTTGAACTTGAAATAATGAATTTCATCAGAAAAAAATTATCGCCGATGGCGATGCCTCAGGAAATCGAATTTTTGGATAAACTTCCAAGAACAAGAAGTGGGAAGATAATGAGGAGGTTACTTCACGCCAAAGAGTGGGGAGAAGAAACAGGAGATACTTCTACTCTTGAAGATGATTGAGTTGAATGATTATTGTCACTTATACAAATAACACATATGGAAAAAATGAATTCGGAAGAGATGAAAGTTCTCGTTTTAAATTATGTTGTCAAAGAATATCTGGAAGATGAGGATAAAGAAATATCCTATGATACCCCATTAATTTCAGGCGGTTATATTGATTCCTTTTCAATGATTTCATTACTCATTTTTCTTGAGAATAAATTCACAATAAAAATTCCCGCAAGCAAAGCAACGCCCGAGGCTTTCGACAGTGTCAATAAAATTGTTGCTCTTGTAAATCAATACGTAAAATAGTTAATGATTGCTGTCAGCAGACATAGTCCAAAACTTCGAAAGTACCTAATCAATTTGGTTTCATTTTAGCATAAGTTCCTACTGTTTTCCTTATGCTATCAGTTACCATATTTGAAAAGATCGTAGCTCCCTCTTCGTTTAAATGAACCTTATCTGCAAACAATTCAGGATGTCCGGCAAAAACAGGATTAAACGAAAAATCAAAATATTTTACCTGATTACGGTGCATGATATCCAGAGCAAGTTCATTGCCAGGGGATAGAGGACCTTGTTTTTCATTAACTGAATGGAAATTGGGTGAAGTAATGATAAACAGAGAAATGTTTTTCCTTTTACAGATGTGTATAATATTTTCTAATGCATTTACCATGTTAGTATCTGCAACTTGTGTTCTGATTTCTGATTGTCTTAAAGCTTCAGGCTCTGGCTTCAGCAAGTCAACATCCAACATTTTTTTTAGGGGTATATACCCATCAAAATCTTCCGGAATATTTGTATGGAACCTGAGAAGGTCGATTACATTAGCATTGAATGGGTAAATAGATGAAATAAGTTTAATTCTTTCAAAGCGACTCCTTAATTGGATGAGTGAGCGTATTTCCGGATACTCTTTATAATAGGGCAACAGGATTGATAATCTGGCATAAGCTCCCGGGAAATTGTTAATGCCGGAAAATTCAAGAATTATTATTTTGGGCGAATAGCGCTCTGTTATTATCTTTATTTGGGCATATGGAAATATTATACAATGCCCACCATCCTCGCCTGCATTATAACAGCTCATATTCAGGGCAGTACTGATGATACGTGAGTCATAATGATGTTGGGCACGTGAATTGCCAAAGATAAGAATATCAGCATTGCAATCTGAAAAGACATAATTTAAGGAATGGATCTCACCTTCCTTTTGGCTGAAATAGAGTTTACTCAGAATATGACCAAGGCCTTTATCAGTTATTACAACAATAAATATAAATACAACTATTTTTATTACTCTTGATATATTTCGATTCATAATTGTTTTAAAATTGAAAATAAAGAAATTGACCTCCATCAAAAACGCCAAGTAATAAAATAAGAATTATAAGAAATGCGTAAACCATTTGCTCCTGAAGCCAAATGCTATTTTTAAAGGGGAAAGTCCAAGGACCAAAATATTCAGTTCGCATCTCGATGATAATAAGAAAAATAATTTCTATTATACAAATGAGCAATCTTCGCATTTCCCCTATATATAAAGGCCCTGAGAATAAATAGATCTTTTTTATTATTAAAAATGCGTCTGTAAGATTTCTTGCTCTGAAAAATATCCATGCAAATGTCACAAGGATAAATGTTATCAAAACACCATAAACCCTGTATGATGCTGATTTTATTGATATCCCAAATATTTTTCTTAGTTTCTTATCGAATCCAAGTGTCCAATTGGCTATAGTCAGGTAGATGCCAAAAAGCAAACCCCATATCAGAAAATTAAGCCCCTCACCATGCCAGATGCCACATATACTAAAGGTTATTATTGTGGCGAACATGAAAATCCATTTCTCCCTGGCAATCCCCATATATTTTATGTCATTAATTTTTCCGGCAAAATAAACTGCCAGCGGAAGAAACATATAATCTCTCAGCCATACAGAAAGAGTGATGTGCCACCGGTTCCAGAATTCTCTTACAGAGGTAGAAAAATAAGGCCTGTTGAAATTATTTGTGAGATTGAAACCCAGGACTTTAGCGGAACCTAAAGCAATATCGGTATATCCTGAAAAATCAGCATATATCTGGAAGGAATAGAAAATAGTTGCTACGAGCAAAGATATCCCGCTATGATGCTCATAATTATCATAAACAGCATTGACATATATTGCCAACCTGTCTGCAATGACCAGTTTTTTAAAATACCCCCATATCATAAGTTTGAGACCTTCAACGATCATGTCATAATTGAAACTCTTTACTTCCCGGAACTGAGGTAAAATGTTACCGGGTTTCTCAATAGGCCCCTGCATTATCTTCGGAAAAAACATTAACGAGGATGCGAAAATCCCGATATGCCTCTCTGCCTTTATTGTCCCCCGTTTAACTTCAATGAGGTAGCTCAGGATAGTAAAAATAATAAATGAAAGACCTACAGGTAAGATAATCTTTAACAAGTAATCGTTAACTGATAATTCTCTAATATTGGAAAAGAGTGATTGAAAAAAACCAAAATATTTAAAAAAGGCTAATACAATAATATTAAAACAGACGCCTAAGATAAATATTGAATTTCGTTTTGATTCTGTGCGCTCAATGGCTATTCCTAAGAAATAATTTAAAAGTATAAGAGCAAAGAGGAGGATAAGGTATACCGGCAACAAAGTATAATAGAAAAAGGTGCTGCAAGCCAGTAACCAAAACCATTGATACCTGCCCGGTATAAGATATAGAATCACGGCAACTACAGGTAAGAAGAGAATATATGAAAGGGAATTAAAAAGCATTCTCGCTATCTATTATTGTAATGATTATTTTCTGCAGTGTCATACTTAGTAAAACACATTATTCGTACATCAGTCCAAAATTAATTAAAATTAATCTTGCTGTTACTCTTCGTCATTTGGATTGACCTACAAGTGTTTATTATTTGTTTCTTACGCGTTTGTTTTGTATGGGTTTCTTTCTATACCAGAAGAAATATTCCTTTTGCCGGCGTTTTTCTTCGAGGCTTCTGGCAACATAAACCTTTTTCCCGGAATAAGGTTCAAAACCAGTATAATAAATTAATGTGGAAAGGGTCATTGGAGTTGGCGTAAAATCCTGGACCTGTTCCGGTTTAATACCCATGCTCTTTACTTCTGATTCGAGTTCTTTCATATCGGCATCGGTGCATCCCGGATGACCTGATATAAAATATGGGATCATCTCACAATTAAGATCATTCTTTGTTCTTATTCCATCAAATCTCTTTTTAAACTTCCTGAACAGATCAAATGGTACTTTCCGCATTATTGACAGGACGTGAGAAGATGTATGTTCAGGTGCTACTTTTAATCTCCCTGAAACATGGTTCATGACAAGCTCTTCAAGATATTCACCTTCATCCCGCCCGGCATTCTGGTTCCATTCAGGAAACAATAAATCATATCGTACTCCACTGCCAATAAAAGATTTTTTAATCCCCTCCAATCTATCCACCTTCCGGTAAAGTTCGGTAAGTTCCTTATGGCTGGTATTGAGGTTTTTACATACTGCCGGCCAGATACAGGAAGGTCGTGAGCAGGTCTGACATAATTTCAGATCTCTCCCTCCCATCAGATACATATTTGCCGATGGTCCACCCAGGTCGGTAAGATATCCCTTGAAATCAGGTAGTTTGCTGATTTTTGCTATCTCATTTATTATCGACTGTTCCGATCTGCTCACAATCTGTTTTCCCTGGTGCGAGGCAATTGCACAAAAGCTGCAACCTCCAAAACATCCCCGGTGAATGTTCACCGAGAATTTTATCATTTCATACGCAGGAATGTTTTCCTTTTTGTTGTACCGGGGATGAGGAAGAAACATATATGGAAGATCAAATGACCGGTCAATTTCATCTTTCCCCATCGGTGCAAATGGCGGATTGACAATCACTTTCAAATCGCCTGATACTTCATTGAGTCTTGCTGATATTATCTTGTTTGATTCCTTTTCGAATTTCACAAAATTTTCAGAGAAAGAATTTTTGTCCTGCACGCATTTTTCAAATGAGTTAAGGGAGATATCTTTCCATATTTTCTGCTCAGGTAATGGTTCGTCCTTTTTTATTGCTACTGAAGTCTGGGCTACGGTTTTAAGGCTTGTAAAGGGAATTCCTTTCTTCAGTAATCTGATAAGCTCTCTTAGTGGCTGTTCTCCCATACCATAAATAAGAAGATCTGCACCGCTTGCCTGTAGTACTGAAGGTTCAAGCTTATCTTTCCAGTAATCATAATGTGTCAACCTTCTCATTGATGCTTCTATCCCTCCGATGACTACAGGTACATCCGGGAATATCTTCTTCAGAATTTTTGTATAAACTACTGTCGGATAGTCTGGTCTGAATCCTGCTTTACCTCCCGGAGTGTACGCATCGTCTGATCTCAAGCGGCGTGTTGCAGTATAATGGTTGACCATAGAATCCATATTTCCTGCTGTTACACCAAAAAAGTATTTCGGTTTCCCCAGTTTACGGAAATCCCTCAGATCATCCTGCCAGTTTGGCTGCGGAACAATAGCAACCCTTAGTCCTTCGGCCTCAATAACTCTGCCGATAACAGCCGGTCCGAATGAAGGATGATCAACATATGCGTCGCCGCTAAAGATTATTACATCCAGTTCATCCCATCCCAGGAGTTCTACTTCCTTTTTGGTAGTTGGCAGCCAGTTATGGTTAAAATTATTCTGAATTTTCACAGGGCAAATTTACCAAGAAGAAATCCATTAACCGCAAAGGTCGCAAAGAATTTAAGCAAAGATCGCAAAGAGCTGAATTATAGTGTTTTGACTTTGCGTACTTTGCGCCTACTTAGCGTACTTTGCGGTTAAAAGTGACATTTTCAACAACCCCATTTAGGGAGAGGTAAACAATGAGAGAACCACAGATACGAGTCACTTTAAAAGCAAAAACGGTCTGATTGTTGCATGAATGATATTAGGATAATAAAATGATATTTTGTCACATTTCATTATGTGATATTATTACTAAAGCAGTAAATATGGATGTCTCAAAAGTAATTCAACAACATAAAAGACTTTGCAATCTGATTTCAGAAAAGAAAATAAAACAAAGTCTGGACATACTGGATGATATGATCTCCAATGCATCATCTGGCGACATGCGCGATGAGTACAATAATATAGAAATGACCTATAAGAGTATGCTCACTTATACAATTGACGGAATAAAGGATCCTGAACGTAACAAGGTATATCTTAAACTTATTCAGTCCATTCTGAGTCTTTCGGATAGGGCGCGACAAGACATATTGTCACATAACTCGGGTTGGCATACCTACTGGATAAAGCAACAGGCTGAAAAAGAGATGAAGCTCAGTGGCAAGAACATTGTGGAAACGGTTGATGATCTGATGTTTAAAAACGAACTTGATGAATGGCTGAAATTAACAAATGAGATTAATCCCGATCCAACTTCAGAGATATCAAAAAAACACAAACGCCTGATAAGAAATATATTCAATCATCTCTGGTTAACAGATTATTACGGGGAAGCTGAAAACAGTCTGATAAATATTATAATGAAATCGGGTAAATTCAGGTGGTATGAAGCAAGTATATTCACAACAGCGATTACCTTAAGCTCCTTCAGGACCTGGCAAACAGACAAACTTTTTCACCTGATCAGACTTTATGAAGCCGGTCAGGATCAGGTGATGGAAAGGGCTCTTTCGGGTTTGATACTTAACCTTCATTATTACAATGGCCGGATATTATTATATCCTGAAATTACTGAAAAGATTGCTGAGTTGAGTAAGGATTCAAGATTCAGGGAGCATTGCAGAATTATTGTTTTTCAGGTTATCAGGTCACGTGAAACAGAAAATCTGAGCAGAAAACTTCAGGATGAAATATTGCCGCAGGTTGCCAGACTAAAGCCGATGATTGAGGAAAAGCTTGATTTGGATAATATCCTTCCAAAAGACAAGAATGAAGAAAAAAATCCCGACTGGGCAGAAATGTTCAGCGACTCTGAGGAGATATTCAAAACAATGGAAGAGTTGACGAAACTTCAGATGGAAGGAGCAGATGTATACATGTCAGCTTTTGCAAATATGAAACAATTTGACTTTTTCAAGGATTTCCAGAACTGGTTCATTCCATTTTATCCTGACCATGAGACGGTCGATGAAATATACCACGATGAAATCCTCGGTCCGGGTACAAATGAGCTTGCAGAAGCATTATACAAGACTCCATTCATATGTAATTCAGATAAGTACTCCCTCCTTCTGAATCTGAAGTATCTGCCATCATCTCAGAAAAGCATGATGCTAAAGGTATTCAGGATGGAACTTGAAGGTTTGCAGCAATTAAATGACGAAGATTCTGTTACTGATCCATACAAAACATTCAGAACAAACATGACACAATATCTGCAGGATATTTACCGGTTTTTTAAGCTCTCGCCTTATAAGAAAGAATTTGAAGATATTTTCATCGGTAAACTTGACATTTACAATTCTGAATTTTTCAGAATGACATGCAATGCCTCCGATGCGGAAGCCGGTTTGGCGGACTATTTCTTCAGTAAGAATTTTTATGGGGATGCTCTGCAACTTTTCCTGAAACAGGCAAATGAGAAACCTTCAGATGCGCAATTATACGAAAAAATAGGCTATTGTTACCAGGAGAACAATGATTATGAAGAGGCTCTGAAGTTTTACAAAAGAGCTGAGCTGATTGACAGAAAAGTATGGACAATTAAGAAGATTGGTCTATGTCTGAGGCGTCTGAGACGGAATGATGAGGCTTTGGAATATTATCTTCAGGCTTATGACCTTGAACCTGAAAATATTCATACTGTAATAATGATAGCACACAGTTATATTGACCTGAAAAACTATGAAGAAGCTCTTAAATATTATTTCAGGGTTGAGTATAAGGAGCCGGGAAACCTGAAAATTTTAAGGCCAATCGCATTCTGTTATTTTGCCCTCGGAAGATTTGATGAGTCGGAGAAATATTATGATCGTCTTTCAGCAGGAAAACTAAATGCACATGATCAGATAAACAAAGGTCATCTTGAACTATGCAGAGGAAAGAAAAGAGAAGCTGTGGAACTCTATAAAAAAAGTATATTAAGCGGTGAAATAACTAAAGATCAGTTTATATCAATTTTTTCTGAAGATAAGGAATTACTTATTTCGTTAGGTGCAAATCCTGACGATCTGCCGATCCTGCTTGACTATCTTTTATTTACCATTACGTAACGTACTATCCTGATCATGAGCCACGCCGAGCCCTCCGGGTCCGTGTCTGTCATTGGGGTTGCGCCATCGCTCATTATGAAAATTGATAGTATCATTGCCCCGGTTCATTCTGTTTTGTCGTATCATTTCCTGGCGTCTCTCGTCCATATCCTTTAGCCTTAAGATTTGATCCTTTGTCAGGTTTGAATCAAGCGCCTTTCTGAAATCTTTCATGTTTGCATCAAGCTCTTTCCTGAAATTATTCTGAAGAGTGGTATTTATTTTAGCATATTTATCAAGGATGATATCAATCTTTGCCTTTTGTTTTTCATCAGGCTGAATTGCACTATAAAATGCTTCCCTGAACCTTTCTTCGGAAAAATACATTCTTACTGGTTTCAGCCTGTGATAACGCACCTGGGCAGATGTCAGCATTCCAAGGACGAAGCCGATAACCAGAGTCAGAACTATAACAATTATTGATTTTGTTTTCATTTCAGACTATTTCCCCGTTAACAAGCAAACAATGCTCTCATTATAGTTATTGCTAAGGCCAAGTAATGAATTGAATGAGAGAGATCCTTCTTTCAAAAAAATAGAAATAAGAAGAACTACTATAGCTGCGACTCCTGTCAGAGCTATACGATAAAATGCAAAATCTATATACTTTACAAATTCAACTTGCTTACTGACTTTTAGTCCAGCAGAAAATACCCGGTTCAGAATTTTTTCTCTGAAATCACTGCTGAAATTGTAAGAGATACCATTTTTCTCCAGTTGACCCGGGATATCACAAGTATCCATTTGAGGGTCAAGTGATTTAATTATTATTCCTTTAATTTCTGAAGTGTCCATATCATAATTTTTTCAAAATATTTCTTATTTGATCCTGTGCGCGTGATAATCTGGAAAGAACAGTACCAATTGGTAAATTAAGTATTTCAGCCGTTTCTTTAGTAGAATATCCCTGAAGCATCCTCATAGTTAATATGGCTCTGAATTTTGGCTCCATAGCCAATAATGCTTTGTTAACTATTTCCGATGCTTCTCTTTTTCCTTCACCATCATGATCTGCAATTTCAAATTCATACATTTCATTATTCGCTTTCTGTGAAAACATTGAGAAGAATCTTTTTCTTCTTTTTATCTCATTCAGAGTAAGATTAATTGCAATTTTCTGAATGTAAGTCGACAGTTTTGCTTCGCCTCTGAATTCATTTAAAGAATGATAAAGATTTATAAATACTTCCTGTCCAATATCCTCAGCAAAAACTGAATCCCCCAGCATACCTTTAATCGTACGAGCGACCATTTTCTGGTAACGGTTTACAATTTCTCCAAAAGCTTTTTGGTCACCGTCCAGAGATGCCCTTACAAGATCATTTTCTTCACTTGCATTGTACGACTCTTTAATCATACTACCTGATATAGACAAATAACTATAGTCGAATATTCCCGATTGTTAATTTTTATTAACAAAGATCAGTAATTTAAAAAACAATTGCGAACCGGAAATTAGCACAAAATCAATAACTAACTCCTTGTTTATACTCCGGATGTTACTGTGGAGGCTGATTCTCATTTTCCAAAATAACCCGGTAATCTTTTGTATATCTGATTTTAAAGAGCTTTTGATTTTCAAAACCATTGCCCGGTCCATTCCTTACAAAGTCGAAATCGTTTTGGAGAAGCTCGGGATAATGAATTTCAGGATGCGTTATAAATTCATTACCATGCATTGCAAGGCCGCTCAGAAAATAATATGCAATATCATATCCCTGCCATGCATAGCTTCTTTCAAGAGGCTGAGTATGAAACTTATTCCTGAAATTTAAATTAAACTTTTTCACATTCAGTTTTGAATAGTCAATCCAGAATGGAGAATAGATAATTATCCCCATGTCAAATAATTCCTTCTGGTCTAATCTGTCTAAATCCCTGATTATAGGATATCCGAATACCTCTATGTCATATTTACGCAAAAGCCCGCTGATATTATCAATGACTTCGCTTATTACCGGCGCTTCTTCAGATGCAATGACAACAACGTTTTTCGATGTTTCCGAGAGAGAGTGGCTCAATCTGTTTATTGAATCGTTATTAAACATTGACCGGCTGTAAAAAGGAAATTCCTTAAATTTGATTTCCTCATATGGTATTTTATAAATTAACTCGCTGAATATCTGTTGTTTAAATCTTCTAACATCCTCATCAACCCCCGAAGTGTCGTTATGGATAAATACAATATTATCATCATAATATCTGCTTATTTCTTTAGCCAGTGCTTTTTGTGCAACTTCAAGTGGCGCACTGGCCATAAAAAGCGTAGGATTATTTAATAACGCATTATTATTCATTAGCGGAACAGGAGAAACTACCGGGATACCAAGGCTTCGGGTGTATTCTGAAACAATTGCAAGATTATGAGAATATACCGGTCCGATTATAAGGTTCATTTTTGCCAGTTTCCCTGAATTTATCAATTTTGTAATTTCAATTGTGTCGCTATCAATGTCGTAAGTGTGCAAATTTATGTTCAAGCCCAACGCACGCAGAGTGTCTGAAGCCAGCAAAATACCTTCATACATCTCGAGAAAATCCATGCTGGCCGGGTAGATCCAGTCGTCAGCAACACTATTTACTCTGATTTTCTTATCTTTTAAGAATCTGGATGAATCAATCTCAACGCGATTTTCATTCTCCGAAAGGTAAAATGGAAGCAATACAGCGACGTCCATTGTACCCTTCAGATCCTTTACCTGGGTAAATCCGGCAGCCCGTTCAATCTTTAATGGAGCCTCTTCAGCAACAGCCGGAATCGTATCGGTCTTAATATTTTCAACCTCCTGCTTTTCCGATACCTTATCTCCGGGGATTCTTACAAAATCACCAACTTGTGGAAATCGCAGGTCCCTGTTTTCCTTTCTGAGCTGCCTGACACTCAGTCCATATTGTTTTGCGATTGAAGAGAGAGTTTCCCCAATAAGTACCTTATGATAAATATACTTACTTGCCTCAGTATCAAATTTTTGTTGATCATTCATAAATTCCCTCCTGGGAATAGCCAGCTCAACACCCACAGAAAGTTTAGTAATATCTATCCCGGGATTGCTTTGAATTATTTCGTTTTCAGATACTCCGAAAGATTTAGAGAGAGAATATACGGTTTCGCCCGGTTTAAGAACATGGTATATGAATTTTGTATCATCGTGAACCTGGTTTGCAACAATTTGATTTACCAATGGTTTTGATTCTTTAACCATCCCGACGGGAATTCTAAGAGTCTGTCCTTCATTTACGCCGTACACTGCAGACTGGTTTTGACGGGTAAGTTCCTCAACGGTAATTCCATATGCCCTGGCAATTGAATATGCAGTCTCACCTTTCTTTACCTGGTGAATAAAATACGGAACCCCGGAAATTACTACTTTGTTTTTCGACCTTTCCACAACAACCTGAGAATCTACAGGAATACTGAAGATCAGCAGAATTATAAAAACCGGCAAAACTTTTATCCAATTAATGAATCTCATTATTTACAATATTAATCCCGCTATTTGATATAACTATTTAAGAAATTTCTGCAGTTATTTTCGATCCTTTCAGGAACGTTTGTGATATCAGACCTTACAAATTTTTCGCCTGTTATATTTTCATATAGTTCAATGTATCTATCAGATATCTGATTTACAAATATATCAGTCATTTCTGGTATCTTCTGCCCTGCCTGACCCTGGAAACCATTATCCATAAGCCATTCCCTTACAAACTCTTTTGATAATTGCTTCTGGGGAAGTCCTTTTTCAAAATGTTCCTGATACTTATCAGCATAAAAATAGCGTGAGGAATCAGGAGTATTTATCTCATCGATAAGATAAATCTTACCATCTTTTTTTCCGAATTCATATTTTGTATCTACAAGAATCAGACCATGTTTCATGGCTATTTCAGATCCTTTATTAAACACATCCATTGTATATTTCTCAATCAGAATATAATCTTCTTCAGAAATAAGGCCGCTGCTGATAATACCGGAACGTGAAATATCTTCATCATGCTTTCCCTGTTCAGCTTTTGTTGTAGGAGTAATTATTGGAGAATCAAAACGCTGGTGTTCTCTCATTCCGGCCGGAATTTTTATTCCGCAGATTTCTCTTGCTCCTGATTTATAGGTTCGCCATGAGCTTCCAGTAAGATAGGCTCTTACAATCATTTCTACGGGAAATGGCTCGCATTTATGTCCGAATGTCACTGTAGGATCAGGTGTCGCAATTTTCCAGTTTGGAACTATCCCGCTGGTAGCATCCAGAAATTTTGCAGCTATCTGGTTTAATACCTGCCCTTTATATGGGATCCCCCTGGGAAGTACAACATCAAATGCTGAAATTCTGTCAGAAACTATCATCAAAAGATATTTATTATCAATGTTATAAACATCCCTGACTTTTCCCTTATAGATGCTTTTTTGTCCCGGGAAATGGTAATTGGATTCTAAAATTGTCTTTGCCATTTTTGTGGATATTATATTCTGTGTCTCAGTCTTTTTTACCTCATCCTCCTGCCCCCTTCTCCCAGGGGAGAAGGGGGCATTCCTGCAGGAGATTTAAGTTCCTCCCCCTTGGGGGAGGGATTTAGGGAGAGGTAAAACAAGCAAAGACACACTGAGTTATTTATTATTGTTATTTTTCAATTTATCTGCCCCATTCTCCTCAGTTTCGTAAGCCCTTACAATTTTTTTAACAAGTTTATGTCGTACTATGTCTTCTTCATCAAACTTAATTATAGAAATGCCCTCAATATTTGCCAGTATTCGCATTGCCATAAGAAGACCCGAATCATTTTTCCTTGGAAGATCTATCTGTGTTGTATCACCGGTCATGATAAATTTTGAATTTACTCCCATCCTTGTCAGGAACATTTTCAGCTGGCTTATGGTTGCATTTTGAGCTTCATCGAGTATCACAAACGCATTTTCAAGAGTCCTTCCCCGCATAAAAGCAAGAGGCGCTATCTGCACCGTACCATCCTCAATCCACGTCTCCAGCTTTTTAAAGGGTAACATATCATGAAGAGCATCGTAAAGAGGCTGCAGATAAGGATCAAGTTTCTCCTTCATGTCCCCCGGAAGGAATCCTAATCTTTCACCAGCTTCAACAGCAGGGCGGGTAAGAATTATCTTTTTGACTTCCCTCTCTTTCAGCGCTTTCACTGCCAGGGCAATAGAAGTATATGTTTTACCTGTACCGGCAGGTCCTTCAGCAATTATGAGGTCGTTGGATTTATAATCGTTGACTAAAAGCAACTGATTCACGGTACGGGCCCTGACGGGTTTTCCGCTTGTACCAAAAACCATTACCTGTTCAAATTCACCATTTGAAGCTGACTTCATATGTTCAGAATCAAAAAGATATTTCTCAATATCCTGTTCATCGAGCCTGTGATATTTCCGGTAATACTCGATCAGTTCATTAAATTTCTCAGCAAAAATTGTAATCTCTGTCTCCTCTCCCATACATTTTATCTCATTGCCTCTGGCCATGATCTTAATTTTAGGGAAGAAACTGCGGATTTTGTCAAGCAGCGAATTATTAGTGCCGAAAAAGACTACCGGGTCAATATCCTCAAGAAAAATAATTATCTCTGTCATTAAAACTAAAAAAAATTAGAGAAATAATTTAACATCTGCCCATATTCACCGGGAAATATGCTAAATAGTTCATAAAAATATTCATTGAAAAGTACAAAGTAAGGTTATTTTTTGCTTAGAAGATTATCTTTGTTATAAGTTTTTTCAGATGCCTGTAATAACATTAACAACTGAATGGAAGCCTGATGATATCTATTATGGAATCATCAAAGGAAAGCTTAGCAGTAAGTGCCCCGGTATTGCCATTATTGATAATGCGGGAAACATACCTGCCTTTAATCTTTCTCATGCTTCATTTATTATCAGAAACACTTATAACAATTATCCTAAGGGCTCAGTGCATATAATTTGTGTGCATTCTGAAGCCCATAAGGAACAGGCTCATCTGGTAGTAAAAGCACAGGGACCATTTTTTCGTAGGAACAGATAATGGCATTTTTAATCTGATACTTAACTCGGAACCGGATGAAGTAATAAAAATAGATCACAATGGAACTTCAGATGAACTGGAGATTTTTGCAAAAGCAGCATCAGATCTCCTGACCGGGAAAAAACCTGCCGAACTCGGGAAATCGGTTAAAACCCTGAGTGAAAGGATTCCGCTCAGAGCCACAATTGATAAAGATGTGATTATCGGCAGTATTATCTTTATCGACTCATATGGAAATGCCATTTCAAATATTACAAGGGAGGTGTTTTTCAGGGTGTTTGAAAACAAAGCCTACAGGATTCTTATTCAGAGCAATAAAAATTATACAGAAAATATTTCACAGAAATACAGCGATGTGCCTGTTGGTGAAATGCTTGCAAGATTTAATCAGCTCGATCTGCTTGAGATATCTATTAATGGAGCTGATGTTTCAGAATTACTTAGTCTTTCGATCGGTTCAGTTCTACGGGTTGATCTGGCATAAAACCGCATCTCCGCACCATTTATTTTAAAAATTAATATATGAATGATAAAAATAAAAGCCTTGAAGAGTTTAACAGGCTTCTGAATATTATAGATGAACTCAGGTTGAAATGTCCCTGGGATATGAAGCAGACTAATGAAAGTCTGAGGAAACTTACGATTGAAGAGACATATGAATTAGCCGATGCTATTTCTTCGGGAAGCGATGATGGGATAAAAAATGAGCTTGGCGATCTTATGCTGCATATTGTTTTTTATGCAAAAATAGGATCCGAAAATGGCACTTTCACTATGACTGATGTTCTTGAAGGTATAAACAAGAAACTTATATACAGGCATCCTCATGTTTTTGGAGATGTTAAGGTTACAGATGCATCAGAGGTAGAAGAGAACTGGGAACAACTTAAAATAAAAGAAAATAAAGGTTATAAACCTGTTCTTTCAGGGGTTCCTTCTTCATTGCCTGCAATAATAAAAGCCAACAGGATACAGGAAAAGGTAAGAGGAGTTGGATTTGACTGGGAGAAAAGGGAACAAATCTGGGATAAAGTCCTTGAGGAAATCTCAGAACTCAAAGAAGAAATTGAAAATCATGATACCAAAGCGATAGAATCAGAGCTAGGAGATGTACTTTTTTCAATTATAAATGCTGCCACGACTTTATGAAATTGATCCCGAAGCTGCTCTTGAAAAGACCAACAGGAAATTTATTAAACGGTTCAACTATCTTGAAAAAGAGACTCTTAAAAAGGGCATTTCACTTCATGATATGAGTCTCGATGATATGAATGTGATCTGGGAAAAGGCGAAGAAAGAGGATTAGATTGGACCCCCTGCCGCAACTAGGTGAACTTTATCAATTTATTGGAAGCCTAAGAATAACACAGAACATTAAGTCCCTCCCCCCTGAGGGAGGGATTTAGGGAGAGGCCTTTTCAGGCAAATCTGTAGCTCAGCAGCTGGTAAACAACTTTTGCAGCAATAAAATCCGAAACTTTATTTGCTGGAGATGGACATAATTCGACAACATCGAAACCAACTACATTTCTTGATTTAATAACATCTCTCATAAAATGCATTAATTCAATAAATGCAGGTCCACCTGGTTCAGGTGTTCCCGTAGAGGGTATCAATGATGGATCGAATACATCAAGATCTATAGTTATATATACATTTTCAGAAAGCTTATCAAGCGCTTTATTATACAAATCCTTGTCATAATAGAGTTCATGCGAGAAAAACATCCGGTCCTTTTCGTAATAGGGCAACTCTTCAGCCGACATACTTCTGATTCCAACCTGAACGACAGGGGCATATTCACGGGCACGTGCCATAGCACATGCATGGTTAAATTCAGAACCTTCATATTCCTGTCTAAGATCAGCATGGGCATCAAGCTGAAGTATTGAAAGATCTTTGAATCTCTCAGAAAATGCTTTAAAAACTCCGATGGAAACGGTATGATTTCCGCCAATAATAACTGGAAATTTATTTTCAGATAACAGTGAGATCACTTTATCATGCACAGCATTAACCAAATCAAGAGGCGTTGCTTTCTCTAAAATCGGGTCGATTGTATGTATCCCGGCAAGATGGGCTTCTGTCATAGTTTCCACATCATAGAATTCAAGGTTGACTGAAGCCTCTAGAAGAGCTTCTGGCCCCTTATCAGCCCCTTTCATCCAGGTACTTGTCTCATCATAAGGTACAGGCACAATGATTATATTGGATTCATTGTAATCATAAACTACCTCGTTTCCACCAAAATTCATAGAATTAAACGTTTTATATTTCTCCTGTCCTACCCACTTTTCTGCCTTCATGGCGGCCCCCCTGCCCCCCTAAAGGGGGGTTAATTCTCAGTCCTTTTTTAGGGGGACAGCCGCGCAACGGCAGGGGGGTGAGTCTAAGCTTTATCTTTTGGGGTTTTAGGAGCTGCCTTTTTTTTGGATGCAGTTGATGCAGCTTTTTTCGCCTTAGGAGTTTTTTCTTTGGGGGCTTTTTCTTTGGGGGCTTTTTCTTTTAGAGCTTTTTCTTTTGGAGCTTTTTCTTCCTTTTCCGCAGATTCAGGTTCTTCTTTAACAAGAAGGTTGAGATCATGAAGAAGATTATACCAGTTGGCCAGTTTTTTAATATCACTGGTATACACTTTATCTTTTGAGTATTCAGGGAGTATCCCCTCAAACCATGATTTCAGTTTTTCAGGTTGAGATTTTGAATCTATTGCCAGTCCGCCATTCTCCTTTTCAAAGATCAGGTCAAAGACTTTACCCAGCGGCATATCTTCTTTTTCAGTAAAAATCGCAATATCTTCGAGAGAGCTTACTTTAGCTGAGCTATAAGCACTGCTTCTTTTTTTAGTTTCCAGATGTTCAACAATTATTGCATTTTTCCCCTGGGCAATAAATTTAAAAAGCCCGGGTTCCCCTGAAATTGAAAGAATATCTTTTAAAATCATCTTTTTCTTTATTTAAGTGCAAATTTAATTCTTGAATTGTATAATCTATGTCATAACTGAATTTTTTTCAGTAAATCATCAATTCAGATTCCTTTCCTTTTTAATTTTGTTATATGCCTCATTAACCATGGAGAATTTCTCATCAGCTGATTTTCTGAATGTCATCACCCAGGTGACTTACTTTATCGGGATGATATTTCACAGCCATTTTCCTATATGCTTTTTTTACTTCTTCGTCAGTTGCAGAACGTTCTATCTCAAGTATCTTATAAGAAGAATCTGTTTCCGGAATAAACATATTCTTAATTGATAAAAAATCACTTGATCCGACTCCAAGATAGGTGGATATTTGTTCAATAATTTGAATTTCAGATGGATGTATTACTGTGTCAGCCAGCGAAATATTAAATAACAGATGAAGAAGCTGTAAGCGGGATGCATAATCCATATTCCCTTTTATCTGCAGGCAGACATCTCTAACAGGAATGTCCTTCTTAAGGATATCTTTGAGAGTAAGAAGTGCCTGTTTCGCGGATTCCTGTCCAAATTGCCTGATAAAGAATTGTTTAACATAGTCAAGTTCTGACCTGACTATTTTCCCATCGGCTTTCATCACAGCTGCAACGAGGACCAGAAGGCTCATGCCGAAATCACCCTGGTGTGTTCCCGGGGTATAAGTTGAAGTATGAACTGTTGTTCCATCTATCATTGAACCTACGAGAAAACCCAGAAGTCCGCCGATAGGTCCACCCATTGCAAATCCAAGTCCACCGCCCAGCCATTTACCAAATATTCCCATTTCAGTTTTTAATAAAATTTAAAATATCGTTATGTATTGTGAGAATTGCCGGGATGATCATCTCGTTTTCTGAATTACTAATTATATAATCAGAGTTTTTTGCCCTGGTCTCATCGTCAATCTGGTTTCTCATTCGCTCGGTAATCTGTTCTTTTGAGAGTTTATTTCTGAGAATAACGCGGTGTATTCTTTCTTCTTCCGGGGCGATGATGGTTACTATCCTGTCAACAATTTCCGAGGCACCGCTTTCAAATAATATCGCAGCCTCCATAATCGCGTAAGGAGCATTTTGTTCAGGTACCCATCTTCTGAATTGTTCAAATACTGAAGGATGGACCAGTGAGTTTACCTTGTTAAGCAGTGTATTATCATTAAAAATAATGCTGGCCAGAGTCATGCGATCAAGCTTACCACTCAAATAAAGATCCATTCCTGCGATAGAATTGATTCCTTTGATGATTTCCTTATCGCTCTCCATGATTTGCTGAGCAACCCGGTCAGCAGAAAAAACAGGAATCCCAAGAACTTTAAAAACCCTGCAGACAGAGGTTTTTCCGCTACCAATCCCTCCTGTAATGCCTAATTTGAATTTTTCCCTAATCATTTAAGTATAGCCTCAAAATGATCAACTTGATTTTCTGCTATCATGCCTGCCTTCAGAAACAAATGATGTTTTTGTAGCTTTGACAAGAGTGAAAAACAGGGTATCGGGTTTTATTGAAGTAATTTCACATCCCGATCTTATTTGTACATTCAGGCTTTTCGAGAGACCTGATGTAATAATGTAATAATCGAGAGACTTATCGCCGGGTGCTCTTCTGTAATTGACTTTTGAAATATCAATGATAAGGGGAGTCTTGTTTCCTGATATTTTAAGCTTTAAGATAGAATAACCCGGACCTTTCAGGAACAGATTGAGTTCAGATGGCTGTTCTTTATTAATGGCTCTCTCCCTGGGAAGGTTTGTGTATTTTATCTGGTACTTTATACCAGCTTCCATCTCCTTTCCAAGGGAATTAAGATACCAGAAAATAAAAGAGAGCAAAAGGAAGAAAGCAAAAACTGCAATGTCTTTCTGATCACTCTTACTCCTTTCTTTCGCAAGATTCCCGGGCCGTATTTCATCTTCCCCTTTCACTGAAGGTCTATTGTAAAGAATTACTCGTCAACTGAAGGATCTTTCAGTAAGGCGTTCTTATCAATTTTCAGTTTAATATCGCCGCCTACATCAACAGTTACATAATTATCCTTCACTTCATATACCCTTCCATATATTCCGCCTGTTGTGATAACTTTATCACCTCTTTTTAAGTGAACTTCTGTAATTATTCATCTCTTTTTGTTTCTTCATCTGTGGTCTGATCATGAAGAAATAAAAAACAACAAAAACAAGGATTAAAGGAAGAAAAGTTATAAGAGGATTACTCTGTCCTGTTGCTCCTCCCGGCTGTCCCATCAAATACAAAAATGCAAAATTGGTCATTGTTTAAAATATTAATTATTATTATTTATTAGCTGTTATCACTTCAGCGGTAATCTTTAATATTACCACAGGTATTTTGGCATTTGATTTTACTGTTATTGTTTTTGTCTGCATTCCTTCCCGTCCCGAAGTATCAAAAACAACTTCCAGATTTCCTGTTCCGCCAGGAGGTATGGGTTTAGTGTCATATTTTGGTACTGTACATCCGCAGGTAGTTGTTGCAGATGTGATGACAAGGTCACCGGTTCCCTTATTGTCAAATATAAAAGTATAACTTAACTTTTCACCTTCAGAAACTTTACCAAAATCATGCTGATATTCCCTGAAACTTATCACACTGTTTCCTGTTGTACCTATTGGAGCAGAATTAGTACCATGATTACCAGTTCCAGAACCGCAATTGGATGCTGAAAAGGCTAAGAGAATCAGGAATATTATTGTGATTTTCCTCATTATAACTAATTTGTATTCATCAACTTTCATCTGTTAATGCTTCACCAACAAGTCCTCTTCCAAATTTATTAAAGAGTCCTTCATCGCGAATTTCCTTTACAATATTATCAAGAATTCCATTAACAAAGGTACTGCTTTTTGAAGTACAATAATATTTAGCAATTTCAATGTATTCATTCAGAGTAACTTTAACAGGTATTTCCGGGAATTCAAGTATCTCAGTTATTGCGAGTTGCATAACAAGGATATCCATGAGAGCAATTCTATCAACTTCCCAGTTTGTGGTATTTTTATCAATAAGTTCAGAGCATTTTTCTGAATGAACAATTGCTTTTCTGAATAATATCTTGACAAATTCCTCATCTTCGGCATTTTTGAATAATGGCATCAATGGAGTTTTCTCACCTGAATCAGTTTTGAATTTCTTTAAGAGTTTTCTCAACCATTGATGATATGTACTCCATATCGTCATTCCAGTATATACTTTGTTCCTCAAGATTTGACTGCAGATCTTCTGAATTTGAAAACAATTCGGTTATAAGCCTGATAATAAATTTTTTATCCGACTGATAATTAGTATTTTCTGAATTCATGTACTCCTCATATACTTCCCATGACAATCATCTTATTATACAGTAGACGTGGGATATGTGAGTTATTCACCCATGAAAGCTTTTTGGAAGAGATATAGTTTTTAAACTCGAGATTTTTTCTCAGCTGAGCAGATTAGTTGATTATCAATAAACCTTTTTCTCGGATTAAGGTCCTCATGAGATGGCATTCTCTTCTGAAGAGCCTGGTCGATTTTCTCAGTGCAATATCTGCAACTTCAAGCACCAGATAGCAAGAGGATAATGATAAAGATCGTAACTCTTACCAATGCTGAACATTAATTCTGTCTCGGCCTGAACAAGATTTTCATCCTCCCTGCGGTTAAAAGCATAAAGAGCCATTAAAGCTTTTATACGTAATAATCTTCTGCTTATCATCTATAAAGAACCTCAATTTTCCGCTGCAAAAATACTCTTTTTCCCTTAGCCTCAAAACAACTATGTAAAATTAAGAACAAAAAGTCTTACTGGTTTTGATTTGATAAAATAATTGTTACATTTGACAATACAAAACAAAACCCTAACACTAACTGACTTAGAAATGGAAGAAGAAGCCGGAATAAAGGAAGTCATAAACGGGCATGATGAAAAGATCATTAAGGAAGAAATTTTCACCAAGGTTGTACGTGCCGGAAAGAGAACCTATTTTTTTGATGTGAAAGCCACAAGGAAAGATGATTATTATCTGACAATTACTGAAAGCAAGAAACGTTTAGGCAAAGAAGGGAAAGTATTTTATGAAAAACATAAGATCTTTCTCTATAAAGAAGATTTTGAGAAATTTTCTGAAGGATTAAAAGATGCTGTTACATATATTGGTAATGGCAAAGAAACGTTCTGTTACTCACTGAACACGAGTTTCTCTGAAATCAATGAAGAAAAAACCACGATTGCTGCTGAAGAATTCACAAATGTTGAATTTGAAGACCTCGGTAAAAAATAAAGAGTTTCTTTTTAATTTACTTCTGAGATAGTCTAAATGTCTGATTATATACTCCTTATTCTGGGGATCATTTTTATGATCATTGGAATAATCGGCTGTCTGGTTCCTGTTTTGCCCGGACCTCCTTTTAGTTTTCTTAGGTTTAATATTTCTTCATCTCACGAAGTTCGGTCATTTTACAACTCCTACTTTGATTACTCTTGGATTCTTACCGTAATAGTTACCGTTCTGGATTATGTTGTTCCTGTCTGGTGGAACTAAAAGATTCGGAGGTTCAAAATATGGAACAAGAGGAGCCACAATCGGATTGATAATAGGTTTTTTTCTCGGACCGCTTGGAATTATTTTTGGACCTTTGATCGGTGCCTTTGTTGGAGAAATGATTTTAAAGGATGATGTCAATTATGCTTTTAAAGCCGGATTCGGAAGTCTTCTTGGATTCCTTACAGGTGTCGGGCTTAAACTTGCAGCTTCATTTGTGATGACGTTCTATTTCGTGAAGGAGCTTATTAAGTAAAGTGACCCCCTGCCGCTGCGCAGCTGTCCCTCTAAGGGGGACTAATTCGGTGCCTTTAACCAATTAATTAAAAAACAGAGAATTAACCCCCCTTTAGGTGGGCAGGGGGGCCAATAATGGATGGATCTGGGAATTAGGTTTTACAGCCCCAGTGTCGCCACCATCACCGCCTTAATTGTATGCAGCCGGTTTTCAGCTTCATCGAATACTATTGAATGTTCAGATTCAAAAACATCTTCAGTAACCTCCATTCCATCGAGACCGAATTTTTTAAAAATGTCCTCTCCTACTTTTGTTTCCCTGTTATGAAAAGCCGGCAGGCAATGGAGAAATTTAACGGAGTGATTTCCGGTACTTTCCAAAACTGACATATTTATCTGGTAAGGTTTTAAAAGACTGATTCTTTCTTCCCACACTGAATCGGGTTCACCCATTGAAACCCAGACATCAGTATAAAGAAAATCTGCATCTTTGACTGCCTTCTCGACGTTTTCTGTAATTGTGATCCTGGCACCAGTTTCTGTTGCTATCGTCTGGCATTTTGCAACCAGTTCAGGAGATGGCTGATATGATGAAGGAGCTGCAATTCTAAAGTCAATTCCCATTTTGGCAGAACCTACCATGAGTGAATTGCCCATATTATATCTGGCATCACCAAGATAGCAGAAAACCATCTTATCAAAAGGCTTTTTGGAATGTTCCTTCATAGTAAGAAAATCAGCAAGAATCTGTGTAGGATGAAATTCATTTGTTAATCCGTTCCACACCGGGACACCAGCATACATGGCCAGTTCCTCAACAATAGCCTGACCATAACCACGGTACTCAATTCCATCGAACATTGTACCAAGTACCCGGGCTGTATCTTTCATAGACTCTTTCTGACCTATTTGAGACCCTGTTGGCCCCAGATAAGTTACATGCGCCCCCTGATCGTAAGAAGCCACCTCAAAAGCACATCTTGTCCTTGTCGATGCCTTTTCAAAGATGAGTGCTATATTTTTCCCTTTGAGGTATTGTTTCTCGGTACCGGCACGTTTAGCTTCTTTAAGCTTTGCCGAAAGATCAAGAAGATAAGTAATCTCTTCTGTTGTAAAATCAAGCAATTTCAGAAAATGACGATTGTGAAGGTTTATAGACATGATATTTTAATTTAATTAGCGCAAAAATAGAAAAAAAATTGGTACTGGTTGCTAGTTGCTGGGTGCTGGAGACCTAGCAACCAGTACCCAGTACCCAGTACCCAGTACCCAGTACCCAGCACCCAGCATCCAGCACCTATCTTCGATCATCCTCATACTCCATAGTAATCTTGGACCCATATTTCTTATCGGCCAGCTTAAAAGCCTCAGTAATTACGCTTTTCTTGCCACCACGTTCAATAAAGTTGAGACACGCTTCTATTTTTGGGGCCATACTTCCCTTTGCAAACTGGCCTTCATGCAAGTATTTCAAAGTATCAGCATAGTTAAGAAACTCTTTTATCTCCTGGTCAGGTTTATTAAAATTTATGAATATGTATGGAACATCTGTTAAGATATAGAATTCGTCGGCATGAATCTGTGCTGCGAGAAGCGAGGAAGCCAGGTCCTTATCAATCACTGCTTCAGCAGGTCTGACATCGTTTTTTTCGTCTATATATACAGGAACTCCGCCGCCGCCTACGGCAATTACGATATTTCCTTTCCTGGCAAGATCACAGATAATTGACTCATTAATAACACCAATGGGAACAGGAGAAGGAACAACCCTCCGAAAACCACCTTCGGATTTAATCTCTTCCTTAAAGATCCATCCTTTTTTAGATGTAAGGTCATCTGCCTGTTCTTTTGTATAGATTTTCCCTACGCGTTTTTGCGGATCGCTAAATGCTTTATCATTGATATCAACAAGCACCTGAGTAATAATACAGATTACATTCTTCTTTATCCCATGCTTATTAAGTACATTTCTGAACATACGTTCGATCATATACCCTATTCCTCCCTGCGAATCAGCTACACAGATATCAACAGGCATCTGCGCAATTCCATACATTTGTTCACCTGCATCATTTCTCATAAGAATATTCCCAACCTGGGGACCATTTCCGTGAGTTATAACAAGATCGTAACCTTCGTTTATTAAAAAAACAAGGTTTTCAAGTGTTTCAGTTGAATTCTGTTCCTGTTCATCAATCGTCCCTGTCTGATTACTCCTTAACAAAGCGTTGCCCCCAAGAGCAACTACAGCAAGTTTCTTTTCCATATTCGTTTATTCATATTGCATCCGAAAGATGACAAAAATACAAAAATCAGAGGATTACAAACCAGAATATCAGGAATGAAATCCGGCAGTATTTTTCAGAGTCCGGATAATCGTATTAACCTAATAAATAGCACTATCTTGAACCAGAGTTAAAAAAAAATGCTACATTTACGAAATTCATACTAATACAAGATAAGTGAGATTCAGCTTTGTATTGTTCATTGCGCTAATCCTGGCAATGACCGGATTCTCCTGTAAAGAAAAGGGAGGTAAAAATATAAGTCAGGGTGAAATTCATTATAACATAGATTATATAGGTAGTTTTGGCCCGATGCCAAAAGAGGTCTTGCCAAAGAATCTTGTAGTATCATTTAAAGACAACAAAATCATATTTGAAATGATTTCTTCCTTTGGAAATTCAGGGATACTTAATCTGTCTAACCCTGAAAAGGGAATTGTTGATACCTATTTCAGTCTTTTTACATTAAAATATTATTATGCTGTTCAGCCTGGTGAGCAATTCCCGGGATTTGAAGCAATGAAAGATATTGTTATCAAAAAAACCAGCAAGACCTCCGTTATTTGCGGATTTAACTGTAAAAATGCTGAAGTTACTATTCCATCACTTGGCAACAAAGTCTATCAAATATGGTACACTAACGAGATAAATATTAAAAACCCTAATACAGCAACACCATTCAGTCAGATTGACGGTGTGCTCATGAGTTTTTTCTTCTTCTTAGGGCCAGCTGAATTGCATTTTGATGCAGAAACTGTGTACAAAAAGGATATCCCTGATGAAATATTTGAGAGAAGGGATAAATTCATGCGTGTTTCGAGAGCCGAGATCGATAAATTTATTAATAAAATGATCAGCCTCTAAAGAGGTAAGCCATACGTGGTATGCGGTTCAATCCAGATTATACTTTATTACTGTTTCACAACTTAATCCTGACCACTTTTTGGATAAGGTTCAAAATTATTACCTTTGGATGCGTTTAAAAATGGATTGATCGTTCTGAAAACTTTGCCATATAATGAATAAAGAGAAGGAAGATGCCGGTAAAAAGGTCCCGAAACCGGCTAAAAGTAATGTAAAAAGAAAATCGATACTTACAGATGAGAGAGTCAAATTTGTAATTGGAATTCTTATCACTGGCTTTGCTTTATATCTTCTTCTGGCATGTGTGGCATATCTTTTCTGGTGGAAAACCGATCTCAGCATTGCAGATTCTGATATAGTTTCAGGTCCGGATATTGCGGTAAAGAACTGGTCGGGCAAAAGCGGGCACTTCCTGGCCAAAATGATTATTAATAATGGGTTCGGATTTGGTGCATTCTTTATCCCACTGATTTTCGGGACTATAGGATTATACCTGCTTAAATTCCCTAATATTAAACCGTTCAGGCTGATTGTCAAGTTTTCTTTTGCAACAATTATTTTATCGCTCATTCTTGGATTTATCTTTGATAAGTCGAATGTGTACCTCGGAAGTGGTCCGGGAGGAGCCCAGGGATATCATATAACAAGGTGGCTTAAAGCATTCATTGGCATGATAGGAACAGGTGTTGTGCTGATATTTATCACAATATCATACCTGGTATTTGCTCTTAAGGTAAAACCCGAATCATTTGGTTTAAAAATACCTCCATTCCTGAAATTCAAAAAAATTCCGGAGGATAAAATTATCAATACAGATAAAGCGGATATACTAATTCATGAAACGGATTCAGAAATTGAACCTGTAATACCTGAAATAATTGATCGTGAAAAAAACGATGTTGAATTTTTCGTAAAAAACATGAATCAATATAAAGAACCGGAAGATCTGGAAGATGAAGATGAAGAGGAAGAGGAAGAGGAAGAGGAAGAGGAAGAAGAAGTACTGTCAGGCGGTTCTATAATAAGGGATTTTGAGAGTGACAAGAAAACAATTCCACATGGTAACGACTTGCCATTAAATATTACACGGCCGGAAACACCGGATACACTTCCCGATCATGAAGTCGAAAAAATAATGGGAGATTATGATCCTCGTCTTGACCTGTCAAGATATAAGTTTCCACCAGTTTCAATTCTTAAAGAGCACAAATCAGAAAGCGCTTTTGATAATACTGAAGTATTTGAAAATAAAGAAAATATCATCAAAACGCTTGGGGATCATAAGATCAGCATTAAAAGCATTTCCGCAACTATCGGGCCAACAGTAACACTCTATGAGATTGTTCCTGAGCGAGGAGTAAGACTTGCAAGAATTAAATCTCTCGAGGATGATATTGCCCTTAATCTTTCAGCTCTTGGAATCAGAATTATAGCTCCAATTCCGGGAAGAGGAACAGTGGGTATCGAAGTTCCTAACAAGAAGCCGGAAATAGTTTCTATGCGCTCGCTTATCACTTCAAAAGCATTCCAGGAGTCTAAATTCGACATTGCTCTCGCATTAGGGAGAACAATTACTAATGAACCTTACATTGTTGATCTGACTAAAATGCCACATTTACTTGTTGCCGGAGCCACAGGGCAGGGTAAATCAGTTGGCATAAATGCCATTATAACTTCAATTTTATATAAGAAACATCCTGCAGAGGTAAAATTTGTTCTTATCGATCCCAAAAGAGTTGAATTACCTCTCTACATGAAAATTGAAAGACATTTTCTTGCGAAGCTACCCGACGAAGAAGATGCGATAATAACTGATACTCAAAAAGTTATTAAGACTCTGAATTCGTTATGCATTGAAATGGATAACAGACTCGAACTGCTTAAAGCTGCCCAATCACGGAACATCAAAGAGTATAACGAAAAGTTTATTTCAAGAAAACTTAGTCCGGAAAAAGGGCATAAATATCTTCCATATATTGTATTAATAATAGATGAATTTGCTGACCTGATTATGACAGCAGGCAGGGAAATAGAAGGACCAATTGGCAGGCTGGCTCAATTAGCAAGGGCTATTGGTATTCACCTTATCATTTCTACTCAACGACCATCTGCAAATATCATTACCGGGTTCATCAAAGCAAATTTCCCTACAAGAATTGCTTTCCGTGTCTTCTCATCCATTGATTCACGTACAATACTCGATGCAACCGGTGCAGACAGACTTGTTGGTCGGGGAGATATGCTGGTATCATCAGGGAATGAACCGGTAAGGGTTCAGTGTGCTTTTATTGACACTCCGGAGATTGAAGAGCTTACTGACTTCATTGGTTCTCAAAAAGGTTATTCCGACGCTATGCATCTTCCGGAATATGTTGATGATAGTGAATCCGGAGCATCGGACGTTGATCTGAGAAAAAGAGATCCGATGTTCGAGGAAGCAGCTAAATTGGTTGTTCAGCATCAGCAGGGTTCAACGTCCCTCATTCAGAGAAAACTCTCCATTGGATATAACAGGGCCGGAAGAATCATTGATCAACTGGAAGCCGCCGGTATTGTAGGCCCTTTTGAAGGAAGCAAAGCAAGAGATGTACTTTGTACTGATTTTATAGCTTTGGAACAGATTTTGAAGAGACTTGAGTAAAGCTGATATTATGAAATCTATTGTGACCGTTCTTTTACTTCTTCTTATTTTACCATTCTATGTTACCGGACAAGGTGACCAGAATGCCATTAAAATACTTGACAGTTTTGCCAATAAGGCCCTCAAGGCTCCATCAATAACAATGAAATTTAATCTTGTCACATCCAGTCTGACAGATAATTCAACCGATACTTTAGCAGGATCGGTTATTATAAGTAAAGATAAGTACAAACTTAACCTTCCTGATAATATCATCTGGTTTAACGGTGAAACTTCATGGAGTTACCTTCCTGCCGAAAAAGAAGTAACCATAACCAAAGCCGATAAAAAAGATAACACTTTTCAGAGCCGTCCATCGATGATCTTCTCCGCGTACAAAAAAGGTTATAAAAACCGACTGATAGATGAAAAGTCAGATTACTATGTACTTGATATGTATCCTGAAGACTTAAAGAGTGAGTTGATAAGGATCAGACTTACGATAGGAAAACCTCTGTTAAATCTTATTAGTCTTGAATATAAAAAGAAAGACGGTACAGTAATTACACTTCATGTAAGCTCTTACGACCTTAAGGATAAACCTGAATCGGATACTTTTGTATATCAGCCTGCTAAATTTAAAGATGTCGAAGTAATCGATATGAGATAGCTTTCTTAAAGATGTACTTTAAGTATTTACTTTGTGTTACTTAGAGTTAAGCACTTACTCAATGGCATTATACATTCCGTTCGGGATAAGCAATCCGCAGATGGTAGATATTCAATAATCGTTTTTTGAAGGCATTTTTGATATCAGAAATATCTTTGAAAGTAAGAGGGATATCCGAAAACTGCCCGTCCTGCTCCTGTAAATAAACAATCCTTTCAACAAGTTCACTTATAGATTCCTCGGAGTAACTAAGCATGCTGCGCGATGAAGCCTCAACGGCATCAGCCATCATAACTAATGCAGTCTCTTTTGAAAACGGCTTGGGGCCAGGATATGTAAAATCCTTTTCTTTACTGGTATCCCATGGATTATTATCGGTGTATTTCTTGAAAAAATAATATGCGACCGTTGTCCCGTGGTGTGTCCTTATGAAATCAATAATCTGAACAGGCAGTTTAAAATTTTTGGCCAGTGTCACACCATTCCTGACATGATTTAAAATTATTTTTGCACTTTCCTCTGGATTAAGCGAATCATGAGGGCTATCGCCGTCAGTCTGATTTTCAATATAGAAATTTGGATTTGCAATTTTGCCGATATCATGGTAAAGAGCGCCTGCACGGACAAGCAAAGGATTAGCACCTGTTATTCGTGCTGCTTCTTCTGCCAGATTAGCTACCTGTAAGGAATGCTGGAATGATCCGGGAGCTTCCTCTGCAAGTTTTCTAAGAAGAGGCTGATTTGTATCCGCAAGCTCAAGAAGGGTCGTATCAGAGAGAAACAGGAACTTAACTTCAGAAATTAGTATTATTGGATAGCTTATCAGCACAAGAAGCCCATTTCCTGCGAAGAGGTAAAAGTCAGACCAAACTACTTTAGCAAAACTTCCATCATGCATTAATTTTAGTCCTAAATATAGAACACAATAACTCACAAATACTGCAAGTGAGGTCAAGAAAAACTTTCCTTTTCTGTATATATTGGATAGTGTGAATACTGCTATCATCCCTGTAATAAAACTAATAAAAACAAACTCAAAAGGATCAGGAAGCATAAAACCCGAAATCATTATAGTAATCAGCAGAATGAATAATGCAAGCCTGGCATCGTAGAAAGTCCTGATAACTACAGGTATAATTACAAAAGGAATCAGGTATAAAGTATCCAGATTAACATAAGTTATTGTGAAACGCGTCAGGGCAATGAATGAGAGTATTGTCAGGGTAATGAAAAGAGTTTTTCGTGTAACCTTTAGTACTTCTGACCGGAAATGTGAAAGGAAAAGCCATAATACCAGATAACAGGATGAAACGAGAATAAGAACGCCAATAATTCTGACAATATCTGTTTTTGATCCGTAAGGCCAGATAGCTGTAATGATTATAATGCTAATAATGAAATAAATAAGATTCAAAATGAATTTTCTGCTGGACTTCCAGGCATTCTGAATTTCAGACATTATTTAATTACTTAATTTGAAGTTCACAAATATATCAATTTTCAGTAACATCAAGTTCTGAAAACCATCAACCCCAAAGGTAACAGCCTATGACCCCCTCATCCCCCCTAAAGACATAGGCGTAGCTATCACATAAATTTCACGATGTCGATACAGAATCAATCTCCCTTTAGGGTGATTCTTAGATGCGGGAGGAGGTGTGGTTAAAAAGAATAATAATCAATTGATTTTTGCTAATTTTGTTATAAAATTCATAAAATGGAATATTTTATTTGTGAAAATGTTTTTGTACCCTTAAGATCAGGCCCGTCCCATAAAACAGAAATGCTTAGCCAGGTCCTCTTTGGCGAAAAATACTCAGTAATTGACAAAGCCGGCACCTGGCTAAAAATAGAAACGGTATATGATAATTACAAAGGATGGATCGATACTGGCCATCTGCAACATTCTATTGTTGAGGATATTACGACAGGAAATGTACTGAACAGATCAATTGTGTGTTTTAAGATAGATAAAACAAAGATGGTACTCGAAGCAGGATGTGAGATTTTCAACCCTGATTTCGAAAAAAAGGTGTTCTTTGCCGGTAATAAAAAATATATCGCAGGTACTGACTTCAGCAATAATTATGTTTCAACAAATGATTCCTTTGCCGATACTGCTATGAAATTTATCAATAGTCCATATATATGGGGGGGACGAATACCTTCAGGAATTGATTGTTCCGGATTTACTCAACTAGTATATAAAATTCATGGTATACCCATTCCGCGTGATAGCTGGAAACAAGCTGAAGCAGGTTGGAGCATTGATTTTATTGATCAGGCTGAACCCGGAGATCTGGTCTTCTTTGATAATGATCGTGGTATAATTACGCATGTAGGAATGGTATTGTCAAAAGGATTGGTAATACATGCTTCAGGCAGAATAAGAATTGACTCAATAGATCACCAGGGAATTTATAAATCAGAAATTGGTGGTTATTCACATAAACTTAGGACAATCAGAAGAGTAGTTTAATTGTCTAAAATAATATTTTTCTCGCGGCTATATGTGTTCCTCTGTGTGACTCTGTATAACTAAAAAACAAGAAAAAAGAACTTACTCTGAAGGACACAGAGAAGCACAGAGGGACACAGAGATCTAAAACCCCATTTTATCATTAATTAACTTCAGGATTTCCATTTCTGCTGACTCGGTTTTAGATTCAATCTCGGTTCCTCTTGCAATTACACTCTTTACGAAATCTTTGTCTTTTAAACCGGAAGCGTTAATTTTAACATTCAGAAATGCTCCTTTAATGCAAGCGCGTGTCGCAAGAGCTCCTACCCCTGCATCGCTGATAGAATTAGGATTACCATATTCCGCCATTGCTTTTAATAATCCGAATACTGAAAATGATGACTCCATTACTTTCAGGGGCACAAGCGTTGCATTCTTTGTAGCTTCCTGAATTGCAGTTTCTCTCGATCGTCTTTCCTCATCAGATTTTTTCGGAAGTGAAAATGCCTCCATTATTCTGTTAAATGCTTCAGTATCTTCATCTACCATATTTAAGAGCCTATTCTGTATTTCTTTGCCGGCAACAGCCCAGTCTGAAAACTCTTTCCACCTATCCTCCCACCCTTTTTTGTGCGCTGATAAATTCGCAACCATTGTCCCAAGAGAAGATCCCAGTGCGCCCATATATGCTGACACAGAGCCTCCTCCCGGAGCAGGTGAATCAGATGCAGTCTCATTCATAAAGGCTCTCAGAGACAAATCAATCAATTTATTCTTCTTGTTATCATCCATAACAAATTCAATTACTTTTTCTTCAGGGTTAAAGTGATGTATGTCATTTAATCCCATCGATTTGACAGCTATTTTGATGAGTTCTTCGTCGGAAACTCCCACTGACATTTTTTGTTTATCGAGATAGTATCGTCCGGCGTCGAGTAATGATTTCAAAGGGATCAGACCCACCAGTTCAGATCCTGTGACTCTGACTCCTCTGGCATCTGCTTTGCGGCATACCTCATCGAATGCAATATGTACTGGTGTTACGGAAATATTAGTAAGATTCATTGAGATCTGGGCTATACCATACTCTTCAATATACCAGCCTATTGCTTTCACTGATTTAAGCGTACCGGTTATCATGATAGTTTCTCCCTTTTCATCAGTCACAATTTTTCCTGTGAGAGGATTTCCTTGTCTCTTCGGTCTCCCTTTTTCCCTGACATCATAGGCTATGGCATTAGCACGTCGTGTTGATGTTGTATTCAGATTTACATTAAATGCCACAAGAAAATCGCGGGCTCCAACGGCTGTAGCTCCGGAGCGTTCATTGAATACTGAGGGTCCGAAATCGGGTTTCCAAACAGGGTCAGAGAGTTTTTTTGGGAGTCCTTCATATTCGCCTGACCTGCAGCTTGCAAGGTTTCTCCTCTCCTGCTTTTGTGCAGCATTCTCATAACAGTAAACAGGTATTCCCAATTCAGTCCCGATTCTTTCAGCAACTTTACGGGCAATAATAACAGTCTCCTCCATAGTGATTCCTGAAACAGGAATAAAAGGACAAACATCAGTAGCTCCCATCCGCGGATGTGCTCCATGATGTTTCGACATATCAATAATCTCTGAAGCTTTTTTAACCGAAAGGAAAGCTGCCTCAATAACCGCTTCCGGATACCCGACAAATGTTACTACAGTTCTATTAGTGTCTTTCCCGGGATCAACATCAAGCAATTTTACACCATCAACTGCTTCAATGACATCAGTTATCTGCTTTATAATTGCCATATCCCGGCCTTCGCTGAAATTTGGAACGCATTCGATTATTTTCTTTTCCATAAGAAAAATTTATTTGATTCTCTGGTTTCTTGCCCCCCTTCCCCCCTAAGGGTGGTTAATTCTTTCAATTTAAGATTACTTTTCTATATTTTATGGATTTGGCCCCCCCTTGGGGGGGTTGGGGGGTAAATTTTACCTTTTAATATTACAGTTTCAATAAGATTACTTCCAAACGAATATGGTATAAACTCATATGATGGGATTTCTTTTGTAATAAAAACATTAGCCACTTTCCCTTTCGCAATCGATCCGTGTGTCTCGGAAAGACCCATAGCATAAGCGGAATTTATCGTAACAGCATTAATCACTTCCTCCGGCAACATTCTTAGTCTGATACAACCAAGAGACATAATAAAATTCATATTTCCCGAAGGTGAAGATCCGGGGTTATAATCTGATGCCAAAGCAACCGGTAAACCGGCGTCGATCATTTTTCTGACAGGAGGATCAGGCATTCCAAGAAAAAATGCTGAACCCGGAAGCAACGTAGGCATTGTTTCTGATCCATTAAGTGCATCAATTTCAGCATCTCCCGTAAATTCGAGGTGATCCACCGAACGTGCATTATATTTAACACCTGTCTGTATACCTCCTGAATAGGCAAGTTCATTTGCATGGAGCTTAGCAATTAGTCCATGTTTCAGCCCCGCCATTAAAATTCGTTCGGTATCCTCAACATCAAAAAACCCCTTGTCGCAGAAAACATCAATATAATCAGCGAGTTCTTCGGCTGCGATCACCGGGATCATTTCATTGATTATAGTATCGACGTACTTAGTTCTTCTGTTTTTATATTCTTCTGGAATAGCATGTGCACCAAGAAAAGTAGATTTCACTTCAATGAGACTGGCATCTTTAATTCTCCTGATTACTCTCAGCATCTTCAGTTCGTCAGCAAGGTTCAGGCCGTAACCGCTTTTGATTTCAACTGCGCCTGTACCATATGAGATGATTTCTTCTATCCTCCTGATCGATTGATTATAAAGGTCTTCTTCATCCGTTTCATGAAGTTTTTTAGCAGAATTGAGTATTCCTCCACCGCGTTTCGCTATCTCTGAATATGAAAACCCCCTGATTTTGTCAATATATTCAATTTCACGGCTTCCGGAATATACCATATGAGTATGCGAATCGCAATAAGATGGAAAAACGAAACGGCCTGACGCGTCGATGGTTTCAACTGACTGAGGTTCGATCATATCCCTTTTTTGCAAATCCCCCATAGTACCAAAATCAGCTATTACTCCATCCTTAATAAAAACAAAGGCATCATAAATTACAGATAACTCCGTCATTTCAGAACCGCATTTTTTCAATTTAGGTACCTCCTCAGTCTGAACAAGACATTTAATGTTTTTTAGAAGCAGGCTTGTAAGCATTTTGTCGTATAAATAAGTGCCTAAGGTAGCAAATATTAAAAAAAGTGACCGTAATTTCCTTTTTTCTTTATCTTTATCGAGATGAACCTAAACCTATAACGTATGAAAAAAACCTTTTTAGTTTTTCTTCTGGCGCTTCTGGTACTTTCAGTATCGGCCCAGGAGAAAAATGTAAAGACCGGATGGAAGTTCGGTGGAGCACTACCTGCAATTACGTATGATTCTGATCTCGGGCTGGAATACGGAGCTCTGGCAGAGTTCTTTAATTATGGAGATGGCAGCAGATATCCCGACTGGATTGATCACACCTATACTGAAATATCACGATACACTAAAGGTAGTGGCATTTATAGATTTATGTTCGAATCACGTCACCTCATACCGGGAGTAGAATGGGTAAGCGACCTTAGTTATCTTCCCGATAAGGCAGCTGCTTTTTACGGGTTCAATGGATATGAATCAGTTTATAATAAAGACTGGATGGACAATAAAGCACCTTCCGATATTTACAGGTCACGAATGTTTTACCGTTTTCAAAAAAATCAGTTCCGTTTTAAAAATGATTTTCAGGGTAAAATTGCAGGAGACCATTTCAAATGGAGCGCAGGCTTAGCTTTTCAGGATTTTACTACAAGTTCAGTAGACATTAATAAGTTAAACAAAGGGAAAAAAGATTTACTTCCTTCAGTTGACTCAGTACCTGGCATTTTTGAACGATACAAGGCATTAGGTATAATTCCGGCTGACGAAGTCAACGGAGGATGGATAAATACCGTTAAAATAGGTCTCACATGGGACAGCCGCGATAACAAACCCAATCCAATGAAAGGGCTCTGGACTGAGATAGGAATAGAAACAGCACCAAAGTTCATGGGGAATAACTGGGGATTTTCAAAACTATATATAATACATCGTCAGTATTTTACATTAATAGAAAAGAACCTTTCGCTTGTATACCGTTTAGGTTATCAGGCTACAATATCAGGTCATACTCCTTTCTTTTATCAATCACAGGTGATTACATCCAGGCTTACAGGAGCTACCTCTGAAGGACTGGGAGGAGCAAAAACATTAAGGGGAGTTCTGAGAGACCGCGTTGTAGGAGATGCCTTCTTTATGGGGAATATCGAACTTCGCTGGAAACCCTTGTATTTTAAATTCCTGAAACAGGATTGCTATATGGGGCTGAATGGATTTTATGACTTCGGGAAAATAACCAGGGATATTAAACTTCCGGATAATCTTCAAAGTACATTTAATGAAATTTATCCTACTGAAAATTATTCGGATTACTTTAAACCTGGCCCGGATAAGTTACATCAGAGTGCAGGTATGAGTGTAATGCTGGTTATGAATCAGAACTTCGTCGTTGCAATTGATTGCGGTAAAGCATTCAATGTACAGGATGGGAATATCGGGTTCTCGATCGGATTAAATTATCTGTTCTAGAAAACACTTCTATTGGCCCCCCTGCCCCCCTAAAGGAGGGTTAATTCTCAGTATTTGAATTAATTCATCATAGACACCGAATTTGTCCCCCTTTAGGGGGACCACGCGAAGCGTGAGGGGGTGTTTATGTCAAAACCCTTTCAGAAAATACGCCAATCCTACACCAAGATAATTTCCAATTAAATAACCTATTATACCAACTGTAATACCTGTAATAATGACCTCTTTATTTTTCAGAGCTCCTGCCACAACAGGTACAAATGGTGGTGAAAACACGAATGCTGTTGTTGTGATAAGAAAATCATCGGCATTAACCTTAAATATCTTAGAAAGAAGCAGGTGAAGTAAAAGAGTCCCGAAATAGGCATACGAAATGTATGCAAAAAGTCCAAGGAATCCGATACTGAATACAACGCTCAGGTCAGCCATTGAGGCTACAATAAAAGAAAAGACCAGAATAAAATACATTCCCAGCTGAAATGTCTTCTCAATTTTATTTATCGAATTGATTAACGATGCAAGTATACCGAGTGTTGTAATAGACAGAATTACCACTACCATTTGTGATATCTTTGGAAGCAAAAGACTAATTCCAAAAGAAGCTGCAAATATTATAAGCGCAAGACCCAACGCTTTTAACAGAGATAAAATATGTCCTTTTTTGAACATCCCTGAGAAATCTTCAAAACTCTCAGCTTCTTCAATTACGTCATCGGTAACCTTTGAGTTCTCCTGGTGTTTGAAGGGTGGTAAAATTGCCCGGAAAAATCTTGGCCCGATGGTAATAAAGAAAATTAAAGTAATTGCTCCGACAATCATGTCATAGGTGCTTGTCATTACAAAAAGATTAGGGTCTACACCGAGAGCCACTTTAAGTGAAACAAGATTGGGTGTTCCTCCTGTATATACCCCCACCAGCATCCCTGCTACCTTCCATGAGTCGGGAACAACTTTCCTGAATAATAAATAGCCGGAAGATACAATCACGATTACAGCAATAAGTGCAAGGATCATAGAAATAAAGCCATCTCTCGCAAATTTCAGCCATCTTTTTATATTAAGAGAAAAAAGAAGCAATGGAAATGAAAGAGGAACTATTACTGACACCAGATTATCCTGTGTTGAAGCAATCGAATTAACAAAAATGTCTCCCTGGCTTATTGTCCCGGCATCCAGAAGAGCCTGCATTTCTGAAGGCGGAAGAGCTGCTCTCCCTTGCAGTGTTAGACGGTAAACATCGCTGCCATGCGGAAGTATGCCTGTACTGCCAAGGATAAGTCCAAATCCATAAGCAAGCACTATAGATCCCAATTTTTTAAGTACAGACCATTTTTTACATAAAAAAATGATTATCAAAGGAAAAGTAAAATAAAACAGGACCAGGAGGATCAACTTAAACATAAGTTCAGATAATAATTATATCAAATATAAAAAAAGCGACTTACTGAATAGCAAGCCGCCTGTAAAATAGGTGTTTATACTTATTTATCTCTTATTTGCAATCTTCAAAACTTTTCTGATACTGTTCAATCGCCTTAAGGCTCATCCCCATGCTTGAAAAACCGCCATCGTGGAACAGGTTCTGCATGGTCACTTTACGGGTCAGATCAGAGAATAACACAACACAGTAGTCGGCACACTCCTCAGCACTTGCATTACCCAGTGGTGACATTCTTTCTGAAAAGTCGATCAGCGATTCGAAGCCATGAATACCGCTGCCTGCAGTAGTTGCGGTTGGTGATTGCGAAACGGTATTAACCCGTACCTTCCTGTCGCGACCATAAATATAGCCAAAGCTTCTAGCTATTGATTCAAGAAGTGCCTTGGCGTCGCCCATATCATTATATCCGGAAAGTGTTCTTTGGGCAGCAACATACGATAATGCCACAACAGATCCCCACTCCTTTATAGCATCAAGCTTATAACATGTCTGAAGAACACGGTGAAAACTGAGCGCTGAGATATCGAAGGTCTTTAACATATTTTCATAACTGGTCTGTTCGTAAGGGATGTCCTTTCTTACATTAGGAGACATTCCAATAGAATGAAGAATAAAATCGAATTTTCCGCCAAATATCCTGAAACTTTCAGTAATCAGGTTTTCAATATCTTCCATTTTGGTAGCATCAGCAGCAATAACTTCACTGCCAGTCAATTTTGCGAGATCCCTGATATTGCCTAACCTCATTGCTACGGGAGCATTTGTCAGTACCAGTTCTGCACCCTGCTCCCATGCTTTAATAGCAACCTGCCAGGCAATAGACTTCTCATTCAGCGCACCAAAAATGATTCCTTTTTTCCCTTTTAACAGTCCTTCTCTCATGATTATATTTTTTGAAAATATATTATAACAATTTTACAAAATTACTAAAATATTGGAGATCAAAGGAAGAAATCCTTTAACCACAAAGGGACACAAAGGTATACGCGAAGTAACACGAAGGGGAAAACCTAATTTTGACAGATAAATGAATGACCTAATTGATTCCGGATTTCAGTAGCTCTTTCGCGTTTTTCATTGCTGTCTCAGTTATTTCACTCCCGCTAAGCAATCTTGCTACCTCCAGAATTCTTTCTTCAGGTGATAACAGTTTAACACGGGTGAAAGTGGAATTATCTGTATCATCCTTATAAACATGATAATGACGTGTTCCCCTCGAGGCTACCTGTGGGAGATGAGTAATATTTATTACCTGCATATATTTTCCCATCCCCGCCAGTATCTGTCCTACCTTATCGGCTACCTCACCTGATACGCCTGAATCAATTTCGTCAAAAATTATTGTAGGCAGATTATTATTCTTTGTAAGTAAGGATTTCAGGCTCAGCATAACTCTTGATAATTCACCTCCGGAGGCTATTTTAGCAAGGTTCTCAGGCGCAATCTGTTTATTTGCTGAGAAGAGAAAGTCGGCCTGATCGATTCCGCTAATGGTAAACTCCTGCTGCTGTATAAGTGATATTTTGAATTTTGCATTAGGAATTCCAAGTTGTTTAAGCAAATCAATAACACGCGATTCAATATCAGGGAGAACACTTTTTCTTTTTAATGATATCTCTTCAGATAAAGTCTTTAATAAGCTGGTTTCTTTTTTAATAAGAGCTTCCAGATCTTTTAACCGCTCATCACTTGTCACAATAGAGCTTATAATGTCTTTTATCTCATCCTTTTTCCTTATGAGCTCATTCAGATCACCTGCCCGGTGCTTCTGCATCAGCGAATAGATAGTATCAAGTCTGGTATTGATCTTCACCAAACGACCGGGATCAGCTTCAATGGATATAGCCAGCTTCTCAATCTCGGCAGCAATGTCATCGAGCTCGATAAGAGAGGATTCGGTCCTGTTCAGAAGATTTTCTCCCTCAGCTAAAAATGCTTTGATTTTGGCGAGGTTTACCTTAACATCCCTTAGCATTGACAGAATAGATATCCCCTCAGCAGAAAAGAGATTTGATGAAGTGCTCAATGACAGTTTTATTTCTTCTGAATGACTTAATAATTCATGTTCTGCTTCAAGCTCTTCCTGCTCTCCGGTTTTTAATCTGGCCTCATCGAGCTGATTATACTGAAACTGAAAATATTCCAGATCGGCTTTGTTTTTGTCTGCCTTTTCTTTCAGCAGCGTATATTCCTTTTTCAATTTCCTGTACCCTGAATAAGTCTCGCTATACCTGCTTTTCAGATTTGCAGTACCGGAAAATGAGTCAATAAGATTAAGTTGGAATGAATTATCGTTTAGCATCAGTGTCTGATGCTGCGAATGAATATCAATAAGCCTGCCGCCAAGCTCTTTAAGCTGATTCACTGTGACCGGGGTGTCATTTATAAAAGCCCTTGATTTCCCGGCAGGATTAATTTCACGTCTCAGATTTGTAATACTTTCATAATCAATATCATTCGCTGAAAAAAACTCATTGAGCTCATATTCTTCAATTCTGAAAGTACCTTCAACTACGCATTTTTCGTTTTTGTCAAGAAGGACGGACGAATCTGCTCTTGTGCCAAGGATGAGTGAAAGAGCACCTAAAAGAATTGACTTACCGGCACCTGTTTCGCCGGTGATAATTGTCAGTCCGTTTTCAAGTTCAACGTCCAGTTCTTTAATAAGAGCATAATTCTGTACAAACAGTTTCAGGAGCATGATATGATCTTATGGTATATTAGCAGCAGTGATCTTTTCGTATTTGGCTTTATTTGCAGGGTCAATTTCGGTCAGTATCTGCACAACACGACTCTTCTCTTCAGGAAAGGCTCCCGAAAAAATATTAATAAATTCATCTGACTTGGCATCCATGACTACCTGGACCAGATACATAAACGGATCAGGCTTTTTCCTGTATACATCCTGGATAAGTTTCAGGCTCTCCACCATGCTTGTTCTTGCCTCAGCTATCGTCGACTCCATCTTATCCAGACCATTAATATCGTAATCGTAAAGAAATTGTCTGACTCCCTCATATTCTTTATCCAGTGCATTCTTGACCAGCCAGTAACGATTACGATTACGAGAGCCATCGTAGGGTTTCCAACCAGGTTCAGGGGCATTCTGTGCGCTTGTTACAATCTTCTCTGCCATTTGATAGAATTCTGTCCCGCCGAGAGGGGAAAAAGAATCATAATCAAATCCGAGGATCATGTAGGAATAATATGCAAGAACTGAAACAAGACTTGACCGGTACGTAGTGGGATCAAATTCAAGTGGCTGGAATTCCACGTACCTGAATTGAAAACTATTATCAATGAAATTCAGCACTGTGGATTTATATGTTGTATTAAAAACCGGTCTGCTGAGCTGGATCTGAATGGTTCCCTTGAATTCATCTGCCGATAACTGGTCTGTAAGATTTATGAGGATATTACAATCAATCCTTTCAGCATAGCTAAAAACATAATTGGTCCAGACAGTATTATTCATGAACTCATAGAGATCTTTCTGCATACTTTCAAATACCTCCCGGTTCGAACCCTGAATACGTTGAGCAGATATCTGCACATTACAGTTAAGTTCCTGTCCCACAAGTGTGAGAGGCGTAAATATCAAAAGTAAAATCAGAAAATATTTGAATCGGGTCATCGTTCTTTAGCGGATCAAAGAAATAATTTTATCAAGAATATCTATTGACGCGTTCTCTTTTGATTTCAACTCAAATTTATCAATTATATTGTTACGGTCAATTATTGTGATCTTGTTTGTGTCGTGTCCGAAACCTGCCCCTTCTTCCCTTAGTGAATTTAGTATAATGATATCAAGATTTTTCCTCATTAGTTTCCCTTTAGCGTTATCAAGTTCATTATCTGTCTCCAGGGCAAAACCTGCAAGTATCTGCGAAGGTTTTTTCGATTGGCCTAAAGTTCCGGCTATATCGGTTGTCGGCTTTAGCTTTAAAAATAAGTCTGAACTTGCTTTTTTTAGTTTTTCACCAGAGACCTCCGCTGGAGTATAATCTGCTACTGCTGCTGCAAGGATAGCAATATCGCATGATGGAAATCTCGAAATACATTCCTCAGCCATCGATTGAGCAGTTGTAACATTAATAATGTTTATTGAGCTATTCCGGGGAGCAATATTCACAGGACCGAGTACAAGATCTACAACGGCACCGTATTCCGATGCAGCATCAGCAAGGGCGACTCCCATTTTGCCAGAGGAATAATTACTTAGAAAGCGTACCGGATCGATTGGTTCGCGGGTAGGTCCGGCATTTATCAGAACATGCTTTCCGCTCAGAGGCTTATAGTTTTTTTTTTCGAGAAGAAATTTACAATTTCTTCTACTATTTCTTCAGGCTCAGCCATCCTTCCCCTGCCTGTCAGTCCGCTTGCCAGTTCACCGCTTGCAGGTTCCAGAATGGTATTCCCAAAAGCTTTCAGTGTTTCAATGTTGATTATAGTAGCCGGATGACTCAACATATCCATATCCATTGATGGTGCTACAAACACAGGGCAGCGTGCTGACAGATAAGTGGTAAGAAGCAAATTATCAGCCACCCCATTTGCCATTTTTGCTATAGTGTTTGCTGTTGCAGGTGCTACCAGAAGAAGATTTGCCCATATACCCAAATCGACATGACTGTTCCAGTCCCCATTTACAGGATTGAAAAACTCTGTAAACACAGGGTTTTTTGATAAAGTTGAAAGGGTTAGAGGAGTTATAAATTCTTTTGCATTATCAGTCATTATGACTTTGACATCAGCACCATTCTTAACAAGCAACCGGATGATAGTTGCAGTTTTATATGCCGCAATACCTCCGGTCACGCCGATAAGAATGTTTTTGCCTCTCAGCATTTTTAAACCTTTTATTACTTCGGTTTTACAGGATTTTCAGGATTCCTGTAGAAAATTTTGCCTTCTTCAAGTTCCTGCAATGCAATAAGCGTTGGTTTAGGAAGCCTTTCATAGAATTTAGAAATCTCAATTTGTTCACGGTTTTCAAAAACTTCCTCAAGATTATCGCTATAGGAAGCAAACTCTTCGAGCTTCTTATTAAGTTCCTGTTTCATCTCAACAGAGATTTGATTTGATCTCCTTGAAACTACAATAACTGTTTCATATATATTTCCTGTTCCCTGAGTCATCAGGTCCAGGTTACGTGTAACGGTTGTTACCGGTGCTACTGATTTTCTGTAATCCATAATTATTCTCTTTATTTTACTCCGCTATCGGGTATACCTACCTTTAAATATTTATTTGTTTTCTGGTAAATGCCATTGACATCTTTTGAATAGGTGCTTTTTGGAAATTCTTCCATAAATGAATAATAGTCGTCAAGTGTCGCCTGATATCTTTCCTTTTGTTTATTTGGAAGACTCAATTCTGCATACATGTAAAGAGAATTCAATTTAAGATACATCATCTTTTCCCTGTATTTTGTATTTGCAAATTCTTTAAGGCTATTGCTGAGAGCTACAATTGCCGCCTTATACTGTTTCATATCATAATAAAGCTTGGCATTCAGATATGATTTTTCAACCAGTTTATCCTGAAGATCGTTGATCATCTTTTTGCAATCGCCTACTTTCGGACTATTAGGAAATTTATTTAAGAAGATATTGAATCCTTCAATTGCGTTTTTTGTATTTTCCTGGTCAAGTTCTGGTGGGGCTGAAATATTATAATCACATAAAGCTGCCATATAGTTGGCTTCTTCGGAATGTTTTCCAAAAGGAAATTGATCGATGAATGATTTAAAATAGCTGCCTGCCATAAAGTAATCCTTCATACCAAAATATGCCTGACAATTCATCCAGTTAAGGTCTTCCGATTCATCAGTTGCCCTGTACTTAGGAAGTATCTGTGTAAGTAATTCCGTAGTTTTAACATACTGACCTTCATCAAAATACTCTTTAGCTTTTGCTTTCTTGAGATCAAAATCAGTACTCTTCAGTAGTTTTTGGTACTCTCCACAGGAACTTAACAATACAAGGAATATCAGGACAATGTGTAATCTAAATCTCATAAAAAAAATTGTTGCGCAAAATTACGGAAAAAATTTCATTTCATGCATAAAAACGTAATAATTATGCTTTTATTATAGATAACAGGCGGCTTTAGGGAAATAGGTATAAATAGGTATCCAATGATACATCTATATAATTAATTTTGGGAAAATTTTTTACAAAACAATTCAATCATGGATATATTTGAAAAGATCAAGAAAAACAGAGGAGCTTTAGGACAATATCAGGAATTCGGGCATGGCTATTTTGCGTTCCCTAAACTTGAGGGCGAAATAGGTCCTCATATGATATTCAGAGGAAAAGAAGTCCTGAACTGGAGTTTGAATAATTATCTCGGGTTGGCCAACCTTCCGGAAATACGAAAAGTTGACTATGAATCAACTGAAAAATATGGCCTGGCTGCTCCCATGGGAGCAAGGATGATGTCGGGACACAGCACAAATCATGAAATATTTGAAGAAATGGCTGCCCGCTTTGTGCATAAAGAAGATTCATTTCTTCTGAATTTCGGTTATCAGGGAATGGTTTCTATTATAGATTCTCTTGTAGACAGACATGATGTTATTGTTTATGATTCTGAATCGCATGCCTGCATAATGGATGGTTTGAGGCTTCATATAGGAAAAAGATTTGTTTACCCGCATAACGATATTGAGAGTTGTGAGAAACAATTACAAAGAGCTCAGAAACTTGTGGAAGAATCCGGAGGAGGCATTCTTCTTATTACGGAAGGAGTATTTGGAATGGCCGGAGACCTTGGCAAACTTGACAAGATTACAGATTTAAAAAAGAAATACCAGTTTCGCATTCTCGTAGATGATGCTCATGGTTTTGGAACAATGGGAGCTACCGGCAGCGGTACGGGTGAACATTTTGGTGTTCAGGACCAGATTGATGTTTACTTTGCGACATTCGCAAAGGCAATGGCAGGTATCGGAGGATTTGTTGCAAGTACAAAAGATGTAGTTAACTACCTCAGGTATAGTCTTCGCTCTCAGATCTATGCCAAATCATTGCCAATGGCAATGACCTTAGGTGCCATCAAGAGGCTTGAATACATACAGGCACATCCTGAACAAAAGGAAAAACTCTGGATAATTGTTCGTGCCCTCCAGAAAGGGCTGCGTGATGCAAACCTTAATCTTGGAAAAACTGAATCACCGGTTACACCTGTGTATATGAAAAGCGGTGTCAGCCAGGCAACACAGATAATTTACGACCTCCGGGAAAACTGGAATATCTTTTGTTCAGTAGTGGTTTACCCCGTTGTTCCGCGCGATGTGGTGATGTTGCGTCTTATTCCAACCGCCGCCCACACCCTTGAAGATGTTGAATATACAATCAAGGCTTTCAAAGAAATCAAAGCAAAAGTTGACAAAAATGAATATCCTGATAAACTTGCAGATTTTAATTTATAAAATTTCTTAGCCGCAAGTATAAAAATATTGAACAAATTCTGAACTGAACGGTTACTATATTCAATGCGAGACCTTTCTGAAATTTCCATTAACAAGTAATTTCTCAATAATTTTATACTATATGGACAATAAAATTCATAATCATAATATTCTAAAAGGATATAATCTTCTGTTCTATTTTGCAGGAAGCATGATTATGCATGAGCCTTCCGAAGAGTGTATTGTGGATTTCTGGGAAAAAGGTATACTCAAAAACCTGCCGGTATCAAGCTCTAACCCTAATTTTATCAAGGCCGCTTCTCAGCTGAGAGATTCATTCGCTGATAAAGCGAGTTTCGGGAAAATGCTTCATGATGATTTCCTGCGACTTTTTAATATAGAGAAGCTTGCTCCTGCTTATGAATCAAGATATAACAATAATCTGTCTGATAATTCAAACGTAACTGAATTCTATAACTCCTATGGTTGGAGATCCAAATTCAGAGGGAGAATAGATGATGATCACCTTGGTATTGAATTACTCTTTCTGACCATAATGATAGATAAATATCTTGTAATGGATGATGAAGCCTGCAGGGGTGAGATGAGAAAGGAAATCCGAAGATTTATTAATTCTCATATTTTGTCATGGGTACCTGCCTGGAATGCGAGGATTCAGTTTAACGCACGTACATTATCATTCAAAGGCATTGGTAATCTGATTCTTGCCTGCTCAGAAGATATTTTTTTATTTTTTGATCAAAAATCAGCAGCCACTATATCATCCAACGCTCTTAAAAACTAGAGTTGAACATCAATAGATATCCTTTTTAAGAAAGTATGACAAGACTTAAAAATTAGGATTGAAGAAATTGATTATTGCGCCGATGTAGTATTCCCGCCATCCTTCAGCGATCTCATTAAATTCTTCATCGGGAATATTTGACTGTTCAACTGTTACGACAGAATTTTCCCTGTCGGGTGAGATAGTAATTGTTACTATGGATTTTTCAGGCTGATCGCCAAAATACCATTCCTGAACTATTTTTTTATCCTGAATAAATTCAAGATTCTTTCCTGTAATATCTCCTTCCCACAGAGAGAATTCACTTTCCGGCTCCGTACTCATCTGTGCAGGGTAACCCGACCATAACTCAATGGTAAATGGATTAGTTATTGCAGAATATACATCAGACGGATCTGCGTTTATTTTGAACGTTTTTTTGAAAGTTTTCATCGATATGATCATAAAGTTGAAATCCATTAAACACAAAGGCCACAAAGGCAATACACAAAGTACACAAAGGTGGGAATTATAAGGTTTTAACTTTGTGCCCTTTGAGCCTTCTTTGTGTGCTTAGTGGTTAGAAAGAACTTTTTCAACATTACCAGAGAAAATTATTGCAATTCTGAGAGATATCTTTCTGCATCGATAGCAGCCATACATCCTGATCCTGCGGCTGTTACTGCCTGCCTGTAATGAGGATCCTGTACATCACCGGCAGCAAAGACACCTTCAACATTGGTTTTCGATGTCCCAGGAATGGTTTTTATATATCCTACCTGGTCAGTGTCAAGATATTCTTTAAACACTTTTGAATTGGGTGTATGCCCGATAGCAAGGAAAAAACCATCAATTTTTATCTTTACAACCTCTTCCTGAGGCGTTCCTTCCTTTTTTATAAGAGTTGCACCTTCCACTCCGTCATTTCCAAACAGATCCACTGTCTGATGCTCCCACAAAACCTCAATGTTTCCCGATTTGAAGACCTTATTCTGCATTACTTTTGAAGCCCTTAATTCATCCCTTCTGACAATAAGATACACTTTCCGGCATAGACCGGCCAGATATGTTGCTTCTTCGGCTGCGGTATCACCTCCGCCAACGACAGCCACATCCTTCCCCTTGTAAAAGAATCCATCGCAGGTTGCACATGCCGAAACACCCATCCCTGCATATTTGGTTTCTGATTCAAGACCCAGGTATTTTGCCGTAGCACCTGTTGCAATAATTACTGCATCAGCTTCAATTGTCTTATTATCGTCAAAAGTTACTTTATGAATCTTACCTGAAAAGTCGACAGCTGTTGCAATTCCGAATCGTATATCAGCTCCGAATCGTTCTGCCTGTTTCTTAAAATCTTCCATCATTTTTGGTCCCGAAATACCATGAGGATAGCCAGGATAATTATCAACATCTGTTGTGGTAGTCAACTGACCACCCATTTCCAATCCTGTATACAGAACGGGATTAAGGTTGGCTCTTGATGCATAGATTGCCGCGGTGTATCCGGCAGGTCCTGAGCCGATAATAAGACACTTAACTTTCTCTGTAATCTCCATATTATTAGCATTCTGTGTGCCTTTCTCAACGTCAATCCGCTTAAAAATATCCATATAAGTTCTTCTTTTATTTTTTTGCAAATATAGTCAACTTTGAGATCAGGATTGTGATTTAAATAACAGATATTGTATTCAAGGTATTACAAATTGGATTTTCAGGCAATTTGACGTATCCTTTGCACAAAGGTGTTACCAATGAACTTCTGCATCTGAAAAAAAAAACGAGTTGATTCTTCATGATGTCTTTGGTGCAATTGCCTATAAAAGTGAAGGCGTATTTATTGCCGGAGGAGCGGTGTTACTCCATTTTTTACCGGGCGGAGTAAAGAGCCTTTCTATGAAGAAAATCATGCAGCCTTTTTCTTTTAAATCAAATACAAAAAGCACAACACATCACTGTTGAAAATGTGTGAATTATGCAACTTATTTCTAAATATTTGTAACGCTTTCAGGAGCTAATAGACCTATTTTTATATCGTGAAAATTCACTCATAATTAAAAATTCAATAAAATGAACCCAACAGAATTAAAAGGAAACTGGAATGAGCAGAAAGGCAAGCTCAAAAAGAAATTTGCAGTCTTAACGGACAATGACCTAATGTTTGAAGAAGGCAAGAAAGAGGAGATGTTCGGAAAACTTCAAATCAAACTTGGCAAATCAAAAGAAGAATTTGACAAGATTATTGCCTCGCTTTAATCATCTGCTTAAAATAAAAAACCATCGGGAATTTTAAGTTTTTAAACCAAATATTTTATTTATTACGAAAAAAGTTTTAATCGTTATTGTATTATTTATGGCAGTTCTGGCAGTAAATGCACAAGCTACCAAAACCACAGGCACCAAAGAAAAAGGTGTACGCACAGCAGTCATGGTAGCTGATCTTCAAAAACCTATAACAGACGCTATTGCTAAAGATTATGTCGGTTATACTATTAAAGAAGCAGCGAGCGTTACAAAAAACAGCATTGTTACCTATGAAGTAGTTATTGTCAAAGGGACCACCACTGAGACACTTGTTTTTGACAAAGATGGAGTATTTGTTAAGAAGCTTCCTTCGACTCCGAAGAAAAAATAGCTCATTTAGCAGTTCATCTTATTCACTTAAGCTATTTATTGCATATTCCATTCATCTGAGCTAAGTCTTGGATGGGTGGATTTTTTTATTGGAATAAGTATAATTGACTTCAACTTAAACAATGAGTATTTGGTAAAGGACGTCTTGAACTGAATGTCGATAATAAGTTAATCCTGGTTGAGAAAATTAAAACCATAATTATTAAACTTATCCATAATTGTGATGGACAAATTAAAATAAACCTTTCCGATTTCCTGAGTGAAAAACTTAATCACAATTATATATATCTCTCCAATCTTTTTTCAGAAGTTAAAGGGACTAAGAACTTTCTGATGATGAACCTTATTCATATCTGAAAGTTAAAAGTTTCGGCGAGCTTTTTGAAACAGCCCTTACTCCTTCTGCAAAGCTTTATTTACATGAAGTTAATAAGAAGCTAAGTCCTTTTTTTGAGCACAAGAGTCTGATACCATTAATCGGTCTTCATCAAAAGACTTCAATCATAAAGGAGCATTACATCAGAAAATATGTGAATTATATAACTTTCTTTTGAATTTATATAAGGCTTATTTGGTCACATGTGTTTAACTTCGTTTCCTCAAAGTTTTTAAATGCATATAATTAAACTAAAATTATTGCAACATTAATCAGATAAGGGCCTCACATTTCTTGAACACGAGATTTTTTCTTTTGATACTAAAGACTAAATAATTGAATTATGAAAAAAAGACAATTTACTTTAATTATGGCCGGAATCTTATTGCTAGGAGGAATTATTTCCTCCTGTAATAAGCTTGAAAATCTTGAGTTTTATGATAATCTGTACCAAAACGGTTCTCTCACTTCAATACAGCAATTAGGAAAGAACATATTCTTGGATAAAATTTCTGTTCCTGCCAATAAAACAGCATGTGCTGATTGTCATGGATCATCAGTTGGTTTTACAGGTCCCGATGAATTGATAAATAAGCATGGTTCGGTTTATCACGGTGCAAATGGGAGTTTTGGTAACCGCAAACCTCCAAGTGCTGCTTATGCAACTTTTAGTCCGGTTCTTAGTCAGGTTGGAGGTGTATTTGCAGGAGGTAATTTCTGGGATGGAAGGGCAACTGGGGAGCGTTTGGGAAGCCCTTCGGCAGAACAGGCTTTAGGACCATTCCTTAATCCCCGGGAGCACAATGTAGCTAATCCACTAGCTGTTCTGATGATAATTGAAAAATCAAAATATATTTCACTGTGGAAAAAAGTATGGGGAGAAAAGTTACGTTATTCCACACCAGATGAAATTAGTTTAAATTTCGATCGTGTAGGATTAGCTATTGCAGCTTATGAAGGTTCATCTGAAGTCAACCAGTTTAGTTCAAAATTTGATTACTATCTCAAAAGCCTTGTTGAACTTACCTCTGAGGAAGCATCAGGACTTGAATTATTTAATAGTAAGTGTGCTTCGTGCCATGTAAGTGAAAGTACAGGAAAAACGCCACCTCTGTTTACTGACTTTACATTTGATAATCTTGGTGTCCCTGTAAATCCGGAAAATCCTGTATATGATTATGATCCAGGTTTTATTGATTATGGTTTGGGTGGTTTTCTGTTAACTAGACCTGATTATATTGGTATGGCACCTGTCAATATGGGGAAACAAAAAGTTCCTACTCTTCGGAATGTTGACAAAAGACCTGGTATTGGATTCACCAAAGCTTATATGCATAACGGCGTGTTTAAATCATTGAAGGAAGTTGTTCATTTTTATAACACCCGCGATGTACCCGGAGCTAACTGGCCCGCACCCGAAGTTTCTGCAAACGTTAACAAAGTTGATGTTGGCAATCTTGGATTGACTGATAAAGAAGAAAATGCAATAGTTGCTTTTATGAAAACTTTATCTGACGGTTATAGAAAATAGTATATTAACACACTAAAATAATGTATTTGTAGCAATTGTATCAACGCTATGTGCAGATTACGTCAGAAGTTTTTGCGTTGATACATTTGCTTTTTATTGAGCTCGCCTTTAGTTTGTTATCCCGGTATTTATAATACCAGTTGGGATAATCAGAAATGCTGATAAAATTTTAAAACCGTAAACCTGATGTTTTATAAGAATACATAAAACATGGCACTTACCAAATACAAAGAGAAAAGAAATTTTAAAGAAAGTCCCGAACCGACAGGTGGAGCCTCTGATATTAATAAACTTCGCTTCGTAATTCAGAAGCATGATGCTTCGCATTTGCATTATGATTTCAGATTGGAAATGGAAGGAGTGCTGAAAAGTTGGGCAGTTCCTAAAGGCCCTTCCACCGACCCGGATATTAAACGCCTTGCGATGATGGTGGAAGATCATCCGTATGATTATAGAAATTTTGAAGGCATCATACCAAGTGGTTACGGTGCCGGAACTGTTATCGTTTGGGATGAAGGTTTTTATGAATTGGCTGATGCTGATGGCAAGGATAAAAAAGCGCAGGATAAAGAATTACGAAAAGGAATTTATTCAGGCAAGTTGCATTTTGTTTTGCATGGTAAAAAACTAAAAGGTGAATTTGCTCTTGTAAAAACGCATGGCATAGGAGAGAATGCCTGGCTGCTGTTTAAGGTAAAAGATAAATATGTTTCCAAAGAAGATATAACCTTGAAAGACAAATCGGTTATTTCCAAAAAAACATTGGGGCAGGTAGGAAAAACCACAACTAATTTTTATGGTGCAAGGCGGGTAAAAGAAACTGAAGGCAAACGCACAAAGTTTCCTTCTAAAATATCTCCCATGCTGGCAACAATGGTTGATAAACCTTTCGATAAAGAAGGCTGGCAATATGAAATAAAATGGGATGGTTACCGGGCGATGGCATTCTGCAATAAAAATAAAGTAACATTAAAATCCAGAAACGATAAATCGTTTAATGCAAAATTTTATCCGGTTTATAAAGCCATTCAGCAATGGAACATTAATGCAGTGGTAGATGGTGAAGTGGTTGTGTTGGATGAAGACGGTAAATCAAATTTTGGTGCCTTGCAAAACTGGCGAAGCGAAGCAGACGGAGAAATATATTTTTATGTTTTTGACTTGCTTTGGATGAATGGAAGGGACCTTATGCAAATTCCATTGTCTGAAAGAAGAAACATTTTAAAACATATCATTCCTGAAAACGACATCATTCGCTTAAGTGAAAATTTTGAAGTTAGCGGAATAGAATTTTTTGAAACCGCAAAAAAAATGGGGCTTGAAGGAATCATGGCGAAAAAATCAGATAGTGTATATTCGGCAGGAAATCGTTCGAAAGAATGGTTAAAAATTAAAGCCAATAAAAGACAGGAAATGGTAATAGGCGGTTATACAAAAAATGATGATTCATCAAAATCATTCAGCTCATTATTACTTGGCGTATTTGAAAAAGGGAAATTGATTTATACAGGCAAAGTAGGAACTGGTTTTAACGATAAGCAACAAATAGAAATGCTTAAACAATTTAAACCTTATATAACTAAATCTGCACCCTTTACAGAACTTCCGGATATTAATAAACCTTCTCGCTTTCGTCCAAATCTTCCTCATGCCACTGCAATATGGATGAAACCTGAAATGGTGTGTGAAGTGAGCTTTACTGAAATGACAACGGATGGAATTATGCGCCATCCATCTTTTGAAGCCATGCGCATTGATAAAAAGGCAAAAGAGGTTATTAAAGAAAAAGCAATTAATACAAATGAAATTAATTTAGAAAAAGTAATTAAAACATTTAATAAAGAATAACATGCCTTACAAAATCGATACAAAAAGAAAATTCATTCATGCCAACAAAAATAAATTCCGCATTCTCTTTATAATATTGAACTAAATAAATACTGAATATGCCAAATAAAACGGAAGTTAAAGTGCAATTACCCAATCGGGAAAGTAAAAGCATTATTGGCAGTCCTGAAAAAAGTGCACAAGCCGTGAATCTTATTTACGTGCACGATAGCGAGAAAGGAATAAAAAGAATCAAAAAGGGGAAACAATTTACTTATATCATAGAAGAAACAAAGGTCAAAGATAAAGTTGTTTTAAACAGAATTAAAAGTTTGGTTATTCCCCCAGCCTGGGAAAATGTCTGGATTTGTATTTTAGAAAACGGACATTTACAAGCAACAGGAATTGATGTAAAAAAAAGAAAACAATATAAATATCATGCTCTATGGAACTCTCTCCGCAATCACACTAAGTATTACCATATGATACAATTTGGAAAAGTACTTCCGGCAATAAGATTACAAGTAGAAAAAGATTTGGCGAAATACGGTTTACCGGTTGAAAAAGTATTGGCACTGGCAGTGAGTTTAATGGAGCTTACAAATATCAGGGTGGGTAACGATGCTTATGAAAAACTATATGGCTCATTTGGTTTAACTACTTTAAAAGATAAGCATGTTAGTATTGAAGGAAATAATATTACATTTTCTTTCAAAGGAAAGAAAGGGGTGCATCATGATCTTAATCTTAAAAATAAAAGATTAGCAAAAATTGTAAAAGCATGTCGTGATATTCCAGGGAAGGAACTCTTTCAATATTATACCTCTGAAGGTGAAAAAAAATCCATTGACTCAGGAATGGTAAACGAATATATTAAAAAAATAAGTGGTGGTGATTTTACCGCAAAAGATTTTAGAACATGGGCAGGCACTATTCATGCATTTTTAGCCTTTAAACAATTAGGGGGTTTTGAAACTGATGCAGAGGCAAAGAAAAAAGTTACGGAAGCATTGGATATTGTTTCAAAACATTTGGGCAACACCCGTAATGTTTGCAAAAAATATTATGTGCATACCATCATTTTATCACTTTATGAAAATAAATCCATAGAAAAATATTTAGGAGAGTTGGATGAAATCAGTGTTAACGATAGTAAAACTGATTTAACTTCAGAGGAAAAAATAGTAATAAGAATATTAGAAAACAATTAAATATAAGATTATGAGATCAATTTGGACAGGTTCAATCAGCTTCGGGTTAATAAATATTCCCGTAAAAATATTTTCAGCAGTGCAGGAAAGTTCTCTGGACCTTGACATGCTGGATAGTACGGATCATTCCAACATAAAATTCAAGCGTATAAATGAAAACACAGGTAAGGAAGTTGCTTATCAAGATATTGTAAAAGGATACAAAATCGACAGTGGTTATATTATTTTAGAAGCGGAAGATTTTGAAGCAGCCGATGCCATAAAAACCAAAACGATTGAAGTCATAAGTTTTGTTGAAGAACAAGAAATTGATAGCCTTTATTATGAACAACCGTATTATCTCGAACCTGATAAATCAGCAATGAAAGCGTATGCATTATTGAGGGACGCTTTAGAATCATCTGGTAAAGTTGGTGTGACAACATTTGTATTAAGAAATAAAGAAGGCCTGGCAATTCTAAAGTCTTATAAAAAGGTGATTGTTCTAAACCGAATACGCTTTAGTCAGGAGATAATAGAACCTACTGAATTAAAATTACCCCCTTTATCAAAAACCAAAACCAAAGAAATGGATATGGCAAATAAATTAGTAGCCCTGCTTACAGAAAAATTCAATATCGAAAAATATAAAGACACTTATACTGCTAAACTCTTAAAAATAATTAAAGAGAAATCAAAAGGTAAAAAAATCACCGTTCCAAAAATGAAGGTTGTTCATAAACAAAGTGACAATTTAATGGAAATGCTGAAAGCAAGTTTGGGAACTACGAAAAGGAAATCAGCATAAGGCCATGCCCGAAGGACGTTCCATAATATAAGTTAAATAAGCGGTTAAACAATTTACAGGGAAAAAAATTATTGCTTTTAGTGGCAATCGTCCAAATAATGGCTTTACAGAAAATGTACGAATCATGTAACTTTTCTCATAAATTCTGTAACAATTATCAGGACAAAGAGAATCACCTTTGTCTTATGTACCAAAAAATGCTAATATGAAAGGGTTTAATAGTAACATAGAAAAGGATGCTCTGAAAAATAAGAATTTCAGAAAAGTATTATACACTAGCAAGCATCTTCAGGTTGTGCTAATGAGCTTAAAACCAGGCGAAGATATTGGTGAAGAAACTCATCCCAATATTGATCAGTTTTTCCGGTTCGAAGGTGGAAAGGGCAGATGCATTATTAATGGAAATGAATATAAGGTGGAAAATGGTGATGCAATTGTTATACCTGCAGGTTCTAAGCATAATGTAATAAATACAGATGCTGTAAAAGAACTAAAAATGTATACAATCTATGGCCCTCCTAATCATAAAGACGGCATTATAAATGCAACAAAAAAAGATTCTGAAAAAAACGATGTAAAATTTGACGGAAAAACAACGGAATAAATCGCAGTAATCATTAGAAATGTGGATAAACAATGCCTAAAAACACTAAAATAATATGGTTCACTAAGCCGGGGAAAAATGATTATCAAGCATCATTGTCATATCTTAGTTTAATATTTGACATTAAAAGTGCGAAAAAATGTAAGCATCCGATAAATCACATCTAATTTAAGGATTATGGTGGATTTTTAGCCACCATTCTTGATCACTTCGATTAAAATTTGATCTGATTTGGGTACAGTTGCACCAATTTAGTACACGTTTGAGCGATTTCGATTAAAGTTGGGTAAATTTTGATTGATTTGATCCCAATTCGGGCAGATTTGACACTAGTTGCACGATAATTTCCCTACTTGACACAAGTTTGACTCTTCCTCCACTGATGCGGAAGCAGATCCTCCATGTTGCCTTTCCCATTGCTATAGGAGTATATCTTTGAAAGAACATCCTCAAGCCATTCTGTAGGATTAACACCAGCTGCCTTGCAGGATCCAATCAGAGAGTAGACAATAGCAGCTCTGATTGCAGCTTCTGCATTACCGCAGAAGAGATAGTTCTTTCTTCCGATAGCCAGCGGACGGATTGCGTTCTCAACAAGGTTGTTATCTATTCTATATCTACCATCTAGATGATACCTCGAGAGTTTTGGAAAGAGGGAGTACGTATAAGATATTGCTTTTGCTGTTCTGCTCTGAGGAAGCAAAGTATTGTAGTTGTCGTAAAGCCACTTCTCAAAGGTCACCAGTATGGGATATGCTTTTGTGCATCGTAACTCTCTTCTCTGATCAGGTGTAGCCCCCATCTCATCAGCCTCTCTCTCTAAGGCATAGAGAGATTGTATCTGTAACATAGCCTCCTTTGCCAGTTTCTCATTCTCCTGAAGAGCTTCATCGAACTTACGCCTGGCGTGAGCCCAGCAACCAAGCATCAATTTCCCATCAAGGGTCTCAAAGCGCTTGTAAACCTGATAACCGTCACTCTGTATTGCTCCCTTAAAGTCATGCAGCAGAACCATAGCCGTCTTCTCGGATCGGGAACCTTTGTCATAGTGGAAGAAGACCTCGCCATTGTCCGGACTGCGAACAACCCACAGATAACCCTTCACAGCCCGTTTCTTCTCATTGTCTATCACTGGTATGGTGCTCTCGTCAACCTGAATGTAATCGGTGGACAAGACCCGTCGACGAAGATGGTCATAAAGTGGTTTGAGCAACTCGCAGCTCTGGGAGAACCAGTCTCCCACAGTGGAAGAGCTTATCCGCACCCCAAGATCCGTAAATCTGGCTATCTGCCGGTGAAAAGGTATGTGATAAAGGTATTTTTGGATGATTATCTCTGTCAGGAGCGTCGTATCCGCCATGCATTTGTGTATTGGGCTCTGAGGAAGAGGTGCTATCACTACTGTTGATCTCTCTTTCTGCTGCTGGTTGAGCTCCTGAGGCTGGTTTTTAAGAGCAAATTTCCTGCGGGTGGTCCTCCTTATATAAAACTCAGCAGGCTTGTAGGCTAGTTTGTCTGTCACTTCAGATCCGATGCAAACATACTCATCAAAATTTATCCCTTCAGGGTCAATAATCGTCTCCTCAACACGCAGGTTCTCCAATGAGATATCCTTGCGGGGAGTGCGAGCCTTCTTTGCTGTTACGATGTTGGTTATAAGCTCCTCTTCTTGTTTGGCAGCCTTTTCTAATTGCTCTATCTCATTGTCACTCAGCTGTTCACCGAAGATATCCAGTTGCCTGGCATCCGGGTCTGGTGATATAAAACGCTCGCTTTTCTTACCAAATATCAGTTTGCGTAAGTTCTCTATCACTTGTGTGAGCTTGGATATTGCATCCTCCTTAGCAGATAGCTGATTGCGAAGAGACTCTATCTCTTCTGCCATTTTTTCAACCTCATGCTGGGTGTATCCGGATGCCATAAAAACATTGTAATTATCTGATACAAAGATAGTAACATTGTTTAGACAACCAAATAATTTACAACATTTTATGTTAAAATTTTACTCTTTTTAATCTTCTTAACCTTGTTGACGGATCGTCCATAACTCCATCAACCATCATCACCAGGTCCAACCATTCGATCCTGAGCGATCCCTGACCGGGATCCTTTGAGGGAAGACGAAAACGACCCTCTTCCAGAAGTTTTGAGTAGATGACAAGCCCTCCCGGCTCCATATGAAGAAGCTTGATACGGTTGCGAGACTTGTTAATGAAAATAAAGACATCACCATCGAGTACATTAAGTCTCAGATTATTTGTCACAAGACCGCTTAGAGTATGATAACTCTTCCGCATGTCGGTTGGCTCACTATAGAGCAGGTAGCGCATGCTGTCATTGAGACTAAACATTGCGTCGGCCTCCGGATGAAGCAATAATTGTGCTAACCATTAACGAGTCCATGAGCCCCCGGATACGAAGTTCAGCTCCAGATGGTGTCCGAAGTTCTATTTCAATCTCCCCCTGGGATATAAAAGGTTGTTTTAAGCTTTTACCCCGTTTCCCCGGTTTGATTGATCCACCGCAGAGGACATTGATAGGAAGGAACTGTCCTTCTGACTGTGATGAGGCCTCCTGAAGGTCTTTGGACTTACGCTTCCAGTAGTAATATTTATGAATGCTGATCCCTTTTGAACCAAGAAAGGTCTTTATGTCTGTCTCTGATGTGGAGAACTCTTGCTCCAGGAGTGTATATTCCTCAATTGTCATGGCTTTTAATTTTAAAACAAAATTATTGAGCCTAAACGATACCTACAATATGTGTTTTATCGGATGCTTACCGATAAATCACATCTAATTTAAGGATTATGGTGGATTTTTAGCCACCATTCTTGATCACTTCGATTAAAATTTGATCTGATTTGGGTACAGTTGCACCAATTTAGTACACGTTTGAGCGATTTCGATTAAAGTTGGGTAAATTTTGATTGATTTGATCCCAATTCGGGCAGATTTGACACTAGTTGCACGATAATTTCCCTACTTGACACAAGTTTGACTCTTCCTCCACTGATGCGGAAGCAGATCCTCCATGTTGCCTTTCCCATTGCTATAGGAGTATATCTTTGAAAAAACATCCTCAAGCCATTCTGTAGGATTAACACCAGCTGCCTTGCAGGATCCAATCAGAGAGTAGACAATAGCAGCTCTGATTGCAGCTTCTGCATTACCGCAGAAGAGATAGTTCTTTCTTCCGATAGCCAGCGGACGGATTGCGTTCTCAACAAGGTTGTTATCTATTCTATATCTACCATCTAGATGATACCTCGAGAGTTTTGGAAAGAGGGAGTACGTATAAGATATTGCTTTTGCTGTTCTGCTCTGAGGAAGCAAAGTATTGTAGTTGTCGTAAAGCCACTTCTCAAAGGTCACCAGTATGGGATATGCTTTTGTGCATCGTAACTCTCTTCTCTGATCAGGTGTAGCCCCCATCTCATCAGCCTCTCTCTCTAAGGCATAGAGAGATTGTATCTGTAACATAGCCTCCTTTGCCAGTTTCTCATTCTCCTGAAGAGCTTCATCGAACTTACGCCTGGCGTGAGCCCAGCAACCAAGCATCAATTTCCCATCAAGGGTCTCAAAGCGCTTGTAAACCTGATAACCGTCACTCTGTATTGCTCCCTTAAAGTCATGCAGCAGAACCATAGCCGTCTTCTCGGATCGGGAACCTTTGTCATAGTGGAAGAAGACCTCGCCATTGTCCGGACTGCGAACAACCCACAGATAACCCTTCACAGCCCGTTTCTTCTCATTGTCTATCACTGGTATGGTGCTCTCGTCAACCTGAATGTAATCGGTGGACAAGACCCGTCGACGAAGATGGTCATAAAGTGGTTTGAGCAACTCGCAGCTCTGGGAGAACCAGTCTCCCACAGTGGAAGAGCTTATCCGCATGTATATATTAATTGAAAAGTATACCACCTTCTCGTTGAAAAGTATACCACTTATCAAAAGTAACCAGTTGCTTTGGTCCCGATCAAGCAACACAAAACAGGATGATAAGTATGGATTCGAAACAAGAGATTACAAGGCGTTATTTACGAGAGGGTGACAGCGAACGTAAAATTGCTCGTGATTTACAGATTAACAGAAAAACTGTCAAGAAGTATTTGTTGGAACATCTGAAAATCCAGCAGAAATCTGAGGAAGAAGGCGATACCGAGAGCTTGCAGGAATACGCAGGTAGTGCACCGGTTTTCAATAGTACAGGCCGGTATAAACGTAAGTTGACCGATGAAATAAAGATGCTGATCCAGCAGCAGGTTTTGGAAAATGATCATAAGAAGCGGAATGGACTTCGTAAGCAGATCAAGCGTAAGATTGATATACACGAGTACCTTCTTTCGAAGGGACATAAAATTGGATACACCACAGTATGCAACTATATCTGTGAGCATGAAATCATGTTACGTGAGGCGTATATCCGACAGGTTCATTTGCCTGGGGAGGAATGTGAGTTTGACTGGGGTGAAGTGAAGTTGATAATAGGAGGAGAACAGAAGCGTTTAAATATGTCGGCGTTTACTGCTTCTTGCAGCAACTACCGCTATGGTGACCTATACAAAAGGCAAGACACTTTGGCCTATATGGAGTCGCATAATGACTTCTTCGCACATGCTGGGGGTATCTATCACGAGATGGTATACGACAACATGCGGGTAGCAGTAGCTGAGTTTGTAGGTCGCCATGAGAAGCAGCCAACCAGGGCTTTAACCAATCTCTCAGGCTGGTATCAATTTCGCTGGAGGTTCTGCAACGTACGCAGAGGTAACGAGAAGGGTCATGTGGAACGCTCTGTGGAGGTGATCCGGCGAAAGGCTTTCTGTGACCGGGATACCTTTGATACTTTTGAAGAAGCCCGCATCCATCTGGCATCCACCCTTGAGAGACTCAATAACATACCCTCCCCTCAAAATGGAAAAAGTCCAAAACAGATGCTTGAGGAAGAACGTGTCATGCTTTGGAAATATCCCGGGCCAATGGAATGCTATATGGTAGAATGCCTGAAGGTAGACAAATATGCCACTTTTTCATACGGAACGAACCGCTACTCTGTTCCGGACTATCTTGTAGGGCGCATGGTTGAAGTTAAAATCTATGCCAACCACCTTAAGGTTTATTATAATAACCTTGCTGTATGCTCTCAGGAGCGTCAATACGGGATGTTCCAGTGGCAGATCGATCTTGAGCATTATCTCAGGACGCTTGCCTTTAAGCCCGGAGCCTTACACGGTTCTGTAGCATTAGAGCAGGCTCCGCCTGAAATAAAGAGTCTTTACGAGCAGTTCTTTCGCAGTAATGCCCGCGGTTTTATCGACATCCTGCAATACTGTCAAAACAAGAATATGCCACACCAGAAACTGGTTAAAACAATCCAGGAACTCACTCGCCTTTGTCCAAAGGACGTATCTGCCGATAAGGTTCTAGCCATGCTTGGCAACCAACCTTCGGAGAATGTTCCTGTAATACCATCGGGGAGGAAAGATGAAATCGAGACCTGTTCCAGAGAGCAGCTAATGGAAATCACATTGATGGCAAACAACCCAAACTAAAACAAGATGAACACAAAAGATATTAAACAACAAATAGATGAACTGAGCAGAATCCTTCATCTGCCGGCTTTCCGGCGTGAGTACGAGCAACAAGCCAGTCAGGCTGTGTCAGAAAACCTCTCTTATGCAACTTTTTTGCTGCGTTTGATGGAGCTTGAATCTCAGACCCGTGAGGAGAACCGTCGCAAGTCTCAGATACGGCAAGCTGGTTTTGTGCAGTACAAATACTTGCATGACCTCTCTCGTGAAGATCTGCCGGTGGATGCTGCCGTAAAACTTCCACAACTTGAACAGCTTGATTTTATAAGAAGCGGTCAGAACCTTATCCTCTCAGGAAATCCAGGAACAGGCAAGACCCATCTGGCAACAGCTTTGGGCATAAAGGCTTGTCAGGAAGGTTATAAGGTGCTGTTTACCTCAGTGTCTCGTCTGCTTACCCAAATACGCGAAAGCAGATCCCAAAAAACGCTTCGTACTCTTGAAAACCGGTTCGAGAAGTTCGATCTGGTTATCTGCGATGAGTTCGGGTATGTCTCCTTCGACAAAGAAGGTGCTGAGATGCTTTTTAGTCATCTTTCACTGCGTTGCGGACGTAAATCAACTATCATTACCACCAACCTCTCTTTTGAGCGCTGGAGCGAAATATTTGGTGATACAGTGCTTACGGCGGCGATGGTTGATAGATTAACTCATAGGGCACTTATGCTCAATATGAGTGGGAAATCCTTCAGAGTAAAAGAAACCAAACTTATGATAGAAAAATGAGCAAAAGGCATCCCAAAAAACCGCCTTAGCTTCATTGAAGAAAGGAAGGTACCTTCCTTTCTTCAATGAAGCTAACAACAAACAACAATAATCTTTTTATCTTTATGAAGTGATATGTTCTTTAACTGAAATGGTGGTATATAATTGAATTGAAATTTACATCCGCACCCCAAGATCCGTAAATCTGGCTATCTGCCGGTGAAAAGGTATGTGATAAAGGTATTTTTGGATGATTATCTCTGTCAGGAGCGTCGTATCCGCCATGCATTTGTGTATTGGGCTCTGAGGAAGAGGTGCTATCACTACTGTTGATCTCTCTTTCTGCTGCTGGTTGAGCTCCTGAGGCTGGTTTTTAAGAGCAAATTTCCTGCGGGTGGTCCTCCTTATATAAAACTCAGCAGGCTTGTAGGCTAGTTTGTCTGTCACTTCAGATCCGATGCAAACATACTCATCAAAATTTATCCCTTCAGGGTCAATAATCGTCTCCTCAACACGCAGGTTCTCCAATGAGATATCCTTGCGGGGAGTGCGAGCCTTCTTTGCTGTTACGATGTTGGTTATAAGCTCCTCTTCTTGTTTGGCAGCCTTTTCTAATTGCTCTATCTCATTGTCACTCAGCTGTTCACCGAAGATATCCAGTTGCCTGGCATCCGGGTCTGGTGATATAAAACGCTCGCTTTTCTTACCAAATATCAGTTTGCGTAAGTTCTCTATCACTTGTGTGAGCTTGGATATTGCATCCTCCTTAGCAGATAGCTGATTGCGAAGAGACTCTATCTCTTCTGCCATTTTTTCAACCTCATGCTGGGTGTATCCGGATGCCATAAAAACATTGTAATTATCTGATACAAAGATAGTAACATTGTTTAGACAACCAAATAATTTACAACATTTTATGTTAAAATTTTACTCTTTTTAATCTTCTTAACCTTGTTGACGGATCGTCCATAACTCCATCAACCATCATCACCAGGTCCAACCATTCGATCCTGAGCGATCCCTGACCGGGATCCTTTGAGGGAAGACGAAAACGACCCTCTTCCAGAAGTTTTGAGTAGATGACAAGCCCTCCCGGCTCCATATGAAGAAGCTTGATACGGTTGCGAGACTTGTTAATGAAAATAAAGACATCACCATCGAGTACATTAAGTCTCAGATTATTTGTCACAAGACCGCTTAGAGTATGATAACTCTTCCGCATGTCGGTTGGCTCACTATAGAGCAGGTAGCGCATGCTGTCATTGAGACTAAACATTGCGTCGGCCTCCGGATGAAGCAATAATTGTGCTAACCATTAACGAGTCCATGAGCCCCCGGATACGAAGTTCAGCTCCAGATGGTGTCCGAAGTTCTATTTCAATCTCCCCCTGGGATATAAAAGGTTGTTTTAAGCTTTTACCCCGTTTCCCCGGTTTGATTGATCCACCGCAGAGGACATTGATAGGAAGGAACTGTCCTTCTGACTGTGATGAGGCCTCCTGAAGGTCTTTGGACTTACGCTTCCAGTAGTAATATTTATGAATGCTGATCCCTTTTGAACCAAGAAAGGTCTTTATGTCTGTCTCTGATGTGGAGAACTCTTGCTCCAGGAGTGTATATTCCTCAATTGTCATGGCTTTTAATTTTAAAACAAAATTATTGAGCCTAAACGATACCTACAATATGTGTTTTATCGGATGCTTACGAAAAAATTGGTAAAGTCACTCAAGAAAGCATCAATGACGTCATTTAAGGCGAAAGATATATTTAGATCATCGGGTTTATCATTACTTGGCATAAGTAACGGACACGTGGAAAAAAGTACTAAAAAAATACAGACCGGAATTAGATTGCCGCCGCTTCTATTGGTTCGCGATGACAGGCAACGGCGGTTAATAATTGCGGAGGGATATCATCGGTTGTGTTCGGTATATTTAATTGATGAAGATGCGAATATTCCGTGTAAAATAGTTTAATAATTATTTACTGTAATTGTTCATCAAAATTTAACCGATAGGAGCAAAACACTATTACAAGTACATAACTAAATTCTCTCTATATTCATTAATAAAACTCATACTGATGTAAGGAAACAAAGAATTACTTACAGTCTTGAATTCGCTTCTTGCAGATGAACTATTCTGCTCCCGTTATACATAATAAAAATTGAATGAAAAAATTAACTTCAAAGAACGCAAAATTGATCGGTGAAGATCTCGGTATCGATTGGAATGAAGTAAAGCTTGATGAATTTACAATGGGAATAAATGTTGAGTTTGAACACGGGACAAAATATCCGGAAACAAACATTACAAAAAATGACAAAAAAATGACTGGGAAAATTGCCTGGGCGCATTTAAAGGAGTTTCCAGATTATTATACGAGGTTAAAAAAATTAGAAAAAAGAGCCTTGGAATATTGGAAAAAGAAAGGGAGAAGCTGATCAAATCTTCGATCATCTGATAATAATATTCAGGTTTTTTGGAATGCTCCGTCCTTTCTTCAGTATGTACACTGACGCGGGATTCTAATTTAAACTACTACAAATCATGCCCAAACGGGGAATAAGAAAAGTACATAGTCAGTATTTGAGTTATATACTAAACTATGTACTTAATAATTTCAGATCTTCTGAAACCCAGTCGGGGTGATCTGACTCGAACAGACGACCCCTTGCACCCCATGCAAGTGCGCTAGCCAACTGCGCCACACCCCGATATTTTCTGGCTAAGTACCGCCCTTTAGATAAGGCGATTTTAAAACCTATGCAAAAATAATCAACTATTCCGATTATGCAATAATGTAAAACCTACAGATCAATATTGCGAGATATTAGCAAATCCTCAGTCCTGTTTTTATGGAATTTTCTGATACACTCTCACATAATCAACATACATTGTATCAGGAAAAACAGTTGTCTGATCAGGATTTTTCGGCCAGTCACCGCCAATAGCAAGGTTGAGAATGATATATTGTGGTTTATGAAATTCTTCCGTACTATTAATACCATCTTTAATATTTACTTCCCGGTACATATTTCCATCAAGTAATAGTTTTATTGATTCCTTATTCCATTCAATCGAATAGTTGTGAAACTTAGTAACATCACAGGGTGAAGTTCCTCCGGAGGAGACATGTTCATTGTTGAACCAGTGCAGTGTTCCATGCAATAGATCCTCATTATTAATATGTTCCATAATATCAATCTCTCCACACTTCGGCCATCCGACTGAATGAATATTCTGTCCCAACATCCAGAAGGCCGGCCACATTCCCTGACCTTTTGGCAATTTCATCCGGGCTTCAACCTTCCCATAAGTCCAGCTCTTTTTCCCGTCTGTTACGATACTGGCAGAAGTGTAATTTGCATTCTTATATGTTTCTTTTCTTCCAATAATCAGAAGATTGCCTCCAAAAACTCTTGTGTTTTCAATACGATGCTTTGTATAATACTGAAGCTCATTATTTCTGACAAAGCCTACTTCGTTACCCCATTTTGAAGTATCAGGCAGACCGTTATAATTGAATTCATCTGACCAAACAAGTTTCCATTCCGGTTCATTCTCCTGCACAGAAAAGGCAATAAAGCAAAGGAATAAGATTATTGTATTCATAATATGATAATTTCAAAAAAGAATATTCAGGTTTCCATTAGTTATTGTAAATATAATAGCGATCTGCTAGAATAACTACTGGTTTTTCACTTATTTTGACATCTTCAAATGAAAACTTAAATAAACAGTTTCTCAGGAAATCGGGATATTATGGATGCAGAAATCACAATAATTGGTGCCGGAGTAATTGGACTTGCAATTGCTGAAAATATGTCACAAGAAAACAAAAATGTATTCCTGATTGAGAAACATCTTTCATTCGGACAGGAAACAAGCAGTCGAAACAGTGAAGTTATACATGCCGGAATTTATTACACTAAAAACAGCCTTAAATCAAAACTATGCCTTGAAGGTAAAAGACTTCTTTATGATTACTGTAATAGATATGACATCCCTTATAAAAATTGCGGTAAACTAATTGTGGCGACTTCCGAGGCGGAGATCTCAATAATTGAAGGAATACAGCAGACTGCAATCCAAAATGGGGTAGATGATCTGAGTGTACTGGACCGGGAACAGATTGCAGAACTGGAGCCAAATATATTCGCTTTGAAAGCACTTTATTCTCCGTCAACAGGAATCGTTGATTCCCATTCTCTCATGAAACAGTATGAGACAAATGCTATTAATAACGGTTGCCAGATTGTTTATGGAAGTGAAGTCACAGGAATAGAGCGGCTAAGTGACGGCTATAAAGTCAGCCTTCTTGATTCAGATAATAAAGATTATGCCTTCACAACTAAAATAATTATCAATTCTGCAGGTCTGACCTCAGACAAAATTGCCGCAATGGTTGGCATTGAAGATGACAATCTGAAAATTCTGTTTTGCAAAGGTGAGTATTTCAGGTTAAACCCACCAAAAAACAAACTTATTAACAGGCTGGTTTATCCTGTTCCCCATCATAACATGGAAGGTATAGGGATTCACGTAACAATTGATATGGGAGGAGGAGTAAAACTTGGTCCGGATGTCAGATATCTCGAATCGAATATTTATGATTATAAAGTAACTGAATCAAAAAAGGAAGCATTCTACAAATCCGCCAAAAAATTCCTGCCTTTCCTCGAGTATGATGATCTGTCGCCCGAAATGGCCGGAATCCGGCCAAAGATTCAGAAGCCCGGAGAACCTTTAAGAGATTTCTATATTGCTGAAGAAACTGAAAGAGGCTGCAAAGGATTTATTAATCTGATCGGGATGGAATCGCCGGGATTAACATCATCTATAGCAATTGCGAAATATGTAAAAGGGCTGATTGATCGAAAATAATAAATCACCAAGGTATGCCCCCCTGCCCCGATAGCTATCAGGAGCGTAGCGGCCAGGGGGCTATCCTTTACTTCTGAGAAGACTCTGCAGATCAGCCATTTCATCCCTGTATCTTGCAGCTTCAATGAAATCGAGTTCTGCTGCTGCTTTTTCCATATTCTTTCTTGATTTTTCAATAGCTTTTTCCAGGGCTTCCCTGTTCATATATTTTACTACGGGATCGGCAGCTACATCAGGCCTTTCAGGTTCAATATATGCTTTTGCGGAGACTCCTTTCCTTCCCAGACCGCTTAATGCAGAGCCAGATTTTCTTATAATCTGCGCCGGAGTAATACCCATCTCTTCATTGTATTTCAACTGCTTGCTCCTGCGTCTGTTTGTTTCATCAATAGTTTGTTTCATGCTTCTGGTGACAACATCGGCATACATTATTACTTTCCCGTTCAAATTCCGGGCTGCTCTTCCGGCAGTCTGTGTAAGGGAACGTGAAGATCTAAGGAATCCTTCTTTATCAGCATCAAGAATTGCAACAAGAGATACTTCGGGAAGATCCAGCCCTTCCCTCAGCAGGTTTACTCCTACCAGTACGTCTATTGAACCAGTACGAAGTTCTTCCATTATATCAATCCGGTCGAGAGTATCAATATCAGAATGAATATAACTGCACTTAATATCATATTTTATCAGGTATGAAGAAAGTTCTTCGGCCATTCGCTTGGTAATAGTAGTGACAAGAGTTCTTTCACCCAATTTTGCTCGTGAACGTATCTCTCCCATCAGGTTATCGATCTGGTTTAAGCTTGGACGAATTTCTATCGGAGGATCCAGCAGGCCTGTAGGCCGTATCACCTGATCAACAAATGCGCCTTCACTCTTTTCGAGTTCATAATCTGCAGGAGTGGCACTTACAAAAATTGTCTGACCTGTCAGAGATTCGAATTCCTCGATTCTCATAGGTCTGTTATCAAGCGCTGCAGGGAGTCTGAATCCGTATTCGACCAGCGTCTGTTTCCTGGTATGGTCACCACCGAACATTGCTCTTATCTGAGGTACACTTACATGGCTTTCATCTATTACAGTAATGAAATCCTTTGGGAAATAATCGAGCAGGCAGAATGGTCTTGTTCCAGGTTTTCTACCGTCAAAATAACGTGAATAGTTTTCAATACCGCTGCAATAACCAAGTTCCTTTATCATCTCAAGATCATATAAGACCCGTTGTTCAAGTCTCCTGGCTTCTTCTCTTTTTCCTATATCATTAAAGTAGGTAACCTGCCTTACCATATCGTCCTGGATATCACTGACTGCCATATTAATTCTTTCCCGGGTTGTAACAAAGATGTTTGCCGGATAAACTATATATTCATTAAGAATTTCAAGTCTCTGCCCTGTAATAGGATCGAAAGTGTTTATGTCTTCAATCTGGTCACCAAAAAATATCACACGCACCGCAATGTCTGCATATGCCGGAAAAATATCGATAGTATCCCCACGGACCCGGAAAGTTCCGTGTTTAAATTCGAGTTCATTACGCGAGTAAAGACTGTCGACCAGTTTGCGAAGCAGCAGGTTTCGTCCTATTGTTTGTCCCTTCTTTATATGAACAGTATTGGAATGAAAGTCTTCGGGGTTGCCAATTCCGTAAATACATGAAACTGAAGAAACTACGATCACATCTGTTCTTCCGGAGAGAAGAGATGATGTAGCACTAAGCCGTAGTTTCTCTATTTCCTCGTTAATCGACAGATCTTTCTCAATATACGTGTCCGAAACCGGCAGATAAGCTTCAGGCTGGTAATAGTCATAATATGAAACAAAATATTCTACCTTGTTTTCAGGAAAAAACTGTTTGAATTCACCATAAAGTTGGGCTGCAAGAGTTTTATTGTGGCTTAATACGAGGCACGGCCTGTTAACTTTCTCAATTACATTGGCAATGGTGAATGTCTTGCCCGATCCGGTAACTCCCAGCAGAGTCTGGAATGGGACCCCCTTATTAAGTCCGTCCACAAGCTGGTTAATAGCTTCAGGCTGATCACCGGTAGGTTGAAAATCGGATATAAGTTTGAAATCCATAATTATAGCGTTGTAAAAGTTTACAAAATTACGAAAAAATGAGAACTCTATTTCCATTGGCCTCTCCCTAAATCCCTCCCCCAAGGGGGAGGGACTTATACTTTCCCAAATTACACACCCCTTCTCCCTAGGCTAAGCGAAGTCTGAAGACTTCGCTTAGCTTTACTTTTATTCAGTCGCATTTTTTGTCTAACAACTTAGCTCGGCGTAGTCTTCAGACTGCGCCGTAATATCAAAAAAGAAAAGGTGCTCTATTGAAGCACCTTTTCAGTCATTATCCGGTTTATTAACCTAAATATCCTTTTAATAATCTGCTACGTGAAGTGTGTCTTAATCTTCTTATAGCTTTCTCCTTAATCTGACGAACTCTTTCACGTGTAAGACCAAATTTTTCTCCTATTTCTTCGAGGGTCATTTCCTGGCAGCCAATTCCGAAGAAGAACCTGATAATGTCTCTTTCTCTTTCGGTAAGTGTGGCGAGGGCCCGGTAGATCTCTCTGGAAAGCGATTCGTCCATAAGAAGCTTATCAGCAACCGGCGAATCGGAGTTAGTAAGCACATCGAGTAAACTGTTATCTTCTCCTTCAATAAAAGGAGCATCAACAGATACATGACGTCCCGATACTTTCAAAGTATCAGTTACTTTTTCCTTCGGCAGCTCAAGCACATCGGCTAACTCCTCAGGAGAAGGTGTTCTTTCATTTTCCTGTTCAAATTTCGAGAATGCTTTATTTATCTTATTAAGAGAACCAACCTGGTTAAGTGGTAATCTTACTATTCTCGACTGTTCTGCAAGAGCCTGAAGGATTGACTGTCTAATCCACCAAACTGCATAGGAAATAAACTTGAAACCACGTGTTTCATCAAACTTTTCAGCAGCCTTGATAAGGCCCAAGTTTCCTTCGTTGATAAGATCGGGGAGACTAAGTCCCTGGTTTTGATATTGTTTCGCAACAGAAACAACAAAACGTAAATTTGCTTTGGTGAGTTTTTCAAGAGCAGCTCTATCGCCTTTCTTGATCCGTTGAGCCAATTCTACTTCTTCTTCTACCGATATCAACTCTTCCTTACCAATTTCCTGCAAATATTTGTCGAGTGATGCACTCTCTCTGTTTGTTATGGACTTGGTAATCTTTAGTTGTCTCATTTATGCCTCCCAAAAAATTTCCGCAAAGATATTGCTTTATTATGTAATAACAAAAATTATATACTATTGTTGTAAAAAAGGGGATTTAAATTTTACAAATCCCCTGAATTTTAATGATTTATATCCTATTCAATATTAATTACCGAACTGGTAATTCAGGATTGTTCCGTCGGGTTGTATCCCGCTGATCGATTTAAGCGATTTTTCGTTATTGGTATAGTCTTTAACATCCTGGGCGGTTTTCACTTTCTTACCATTGACACTCAGAATTACATAGCCTTTAGCCATTCCAATATCTTTGAATTTCCCATCATTAATTTCAGTGACTTTAACGCCATAATCGATATCAAGTGAGTTCATTTCGTCTGATCCTAGTGGTTCGAGAAGTGCTCCGAAGGCTTGTTCTCCTGCATTATCCATTGAAGTTGTCACCAAACTTGTAGTTCCTACCTGATTTTTCAGAACAAGAGGAACTGTATTTTCTTTACTGTTTCTGATAAATGTTACAGTTGCTTTATCACCAGGGCGATGCTGACCTACCTGTTCCTGTAACTCCGCCACAGTATTTACATCTATTCCATCGAATTTCATAATAACATCATTAGCCTTAAGTCCTGCAGCTTTTGCTGAACCGTCATCTGTGACTCTGGTTATAAGAACACCTTTCACTTCCGGAAGATTTAATTTATTAGCATCATCAGATTCAACATCTTTGATACTAACACCAATCAAAGCACGTTGAACATGCCCATACTCTCTGAGATCGTTTACAACCTTCTTTACAATCGTTACCGGAATAGCAAAGGAATTCCCGGCATAAGCACCGTTAGGAGAGAGAATAGCAGAAGTAATGCCAACAAGGAGCCCTTTCGTATTTACGAGAGCCCCACCACTATTACCCATGTTTAGCGCTGCATCAGTCTGTATAAACGATTCAATACTATAAGCACCTTCATTCAGATTCAGACTTCTGCCCTTTGCACTTACAATTCCAGCAGTAACTGTGGAAGTAAGATTGAAAGGATTTCCAACAGCCAGAACCCATTCGCCAAGTTTAAGAGCTTCAGAATCACCATACTTAATAAAAGGTAAGTTGTCAGCTTTTATTTTCAATAAAGCTATGTCACTTGATGGATCACGTCCAACTACCTTAGCTGTGAAAGTTCTTTTATCATTTAGTGTAACATCAACAGATTCAGCACTTTCTACGACATGATTATTTGTAATAATATATCCATCGCTGGAAATTATAACCCCCGACCCGTAGCCATTCACCTCTCTTGGTTTTGAATTTCTGTCACCATAAAACCATTGCGTTATCGGATTATCAGGTGATCCTGCCATTTTTACATGAACATGTACCACGGCATGAACAGTTTGTTCAGCAGCATAAGTGAAATCGATCTGACCTTCCTGGGTCTGAAGTGAAGTAAGATAAGCTTTTGCCTGTTTAACTTCAATGCTTGAACTATCTTTTGTTGCTGCTATGTCCGGCTTGTCGATTAATTTAGTATAAGCAAACAATGCAATTGCTGCTCCGAAAATAGCCATTAATAACGAGCCTAATAAATACTTTAATTTCATTTCTTTTTGTTTTTAATTTATCTGTCCATTTGTCGAAGGATCAAATTCCTTCATAAAAGTTTAATATCTTTATAACCTTATTTTATCCTCATTTGTTTACAAAGATCATGCATTTTTCAAATCATTTTCAACAAATTACGCAGAATTAACAACTCTTTAACGTTGATGACGAAAGTATTTAACAAATATTACGGAACTGGTACCGTTTTAATTATGAACGCCATGATAATATTATATGTTCCTCATCAAGCTTATTGAATCATCTTACATAGCTTTATCCGGAAAAGGACATTTTGACATATAAAAGGTAAAGGTACAAAGGTGCTTCGATATGAAAATGCAACGAAACAATTGTAGATAAAAAACGATTAAGAAGAAGGGTTTGATGCAGAAAGAAAAACTATATGGGAAAACGCTGAATGAGCTGATTGTCGTAACCAAACGGCTGGCTTTACCCGGGTTTGCCGCAAAACAAATATCCGACTGGTTGTACAAGAAAGAGATTCAGTCTGTTGGTGAAATGACAAACCTGTCGATGAAAACCAGAGAGCTCCTATCTTCAGATTATGAAATAGGTCTTTCAGCTCCGGCAAATGAATCCAAAAGTTCTGACGGAACAAAGAAATATCTCTATAAGGTAATGAATGACAAATTTATAGAGACAGCTTACATTCCTGATGAGGAGCGTGCTACCATATGTGTCTCATCGCAGGTTGGATGTAAAATGGGTTGTATTTTCTGTATGACAGGGAAACAGGGTTTCCAGGGAAACCTTTCAACAAATGAAATACTTAACCAATTCAGAAGCTTACCTGAATTTGGAACTCTGTCTAATATGGTTTACATGGGAATGGGCGAACCTTTAGACAATGTCACTGAAGTACTTAAAAGTCTCGATATTCTTACCAGTGAATGGGGATATGCCTGGAGTCCGACACGGATTACAGTCAGCACAGTCGGAATAGTAGCCGGAATGAGGGATTTTCTTGAGAAAAGCCGTTGTCATCTTGCTGTAAGCCTGCATTCTCCGTTTGACGAGGAACGGCGAAAACTTATGCCCATTCAACGCACAAATACGGTTAAAGAAGTACTTGATATAATCCGCAATTTTGATTTTAATAGCCAGCGTCGCGTTTCCTTTGAGTATATTCTTTTCAAAGGAATGAATGACACTCCTGACCATGTAAAGGAACTTGCCAGAATTCTCAACGGTATTAAATGTCGCATTAATATTATCCGTTTTCATCCAATTCCTGATTCTGAATTCGAGAGTCCTGATATGAAAGCCACAATAAAATTCAAAGAAGCACTTAATGACAAAGGCGTATTAACAACAATCAGAGAGAGCCGTGGCGTTGACATTCAGGCTGCATGCGGTCTCCTGTCAACAATTCAGCAGAATAAATCACTTTAACACAATGAGGATATTTTTTATCATTTTAATGACATGTTCCAGTATCTGTTCTTTTTCACAAAACATTACTTCTGATACTTTTCATGCTGATTCCTCCCTGGCACATGCGTCGGTTTCACTTTGTGTGGCAGACGCAATAAGCGGAAATATCACTATTGAATATAATTCGGGAATAAGTCTGATCCCGGCATCGGTAATGAAAATAATTACCTCATCGGCAGCTCTTGAATTACTGGGACCCGACTACACATTTAAAACTACAGTAGGCTATACAGGAACACTGAATAAAAGATCAGGATTATTAAAAGGGAACATAATAATCCATGGAGGAGGCGATCCGGCATTAGGTTCAAAGTATTTTTCTGATCATTATGCCAGTTTCCTTAACAACTGGGTGTCGGAAATCAAAAAACTGGGAATTAAAAGAATAAAAGGCAAAGTTATTACTGATGACTCCTACTATGATTATCAGCCTGTTCCCGGTAACTGGACCTGGGAGGACATTGGTAATTACTATGGAGCAGGTGCCTATGGATTGTCCGTCTACGACAATACATACGAAATTCATTTTAAAACATCTGCTGAGGGCACTCTTCCTTCTATGACTGAGATTATACCGAATGAGTGCAGATCAGAACTATCTGATTTCCTTGTTTCTTCAGGAACCTCTGATGATGGTTATGTTTTTGCTGCTCCATACAGTAATTCCGGGTGGATTGCAGGTACAATTCCAGTGAATCAGCATGATTTTATCCTGAAGGCTTCTATTACAGATCCACCCCTTTTTCTTGCAAAGATATTTAATGAAAAACTTAAAGCATTTGGTATCAAAATTTCAGGTGATCCAAATAGTCTCAGGCTGGAACATAATTATCAACCGTCAAAAGTGATCCCCATTACTGAAACCATCTCCCCCCCTCTCAGTGAAATAATTTCTGTATTAAATCATGAAAGTGTTAATCTTTTCGCAGAGCATCTGATTAAGGAATTAGGCAAAAGATTCAGGAATAGTGGCTCTACAGCTTCCGGTATTCAGGTTATTTATGAATTTCTTAAAAAATCAGGTATAGATGTAAATGGGTCATTCATTGAGGATGGAAGCGGACTCTCACCTCTTAATGCTATAAATACGAGAGAATTAGTCAATTTACTGGTCTTTTTAAGGAATAAAGGAAAGCACTTCAGTGAGTTTTATTCCTCTTTGCCTGATGCAGGAAAAAACGGGACTCTTAAAAATTACTTTATGGATCCTGTATTCGAATCACGGTTAAGAGCAAAAGGCGGTTCGATGACAAGGGTCAGGAGTTTTGCAGGATATTTTACCACTGTTTCAGGTAAAAAAATGGTCTTCAGTATAATAATTAACAACTACTCAGGTCCTTCAAAAATAATTACTTCAGCTATTGAAGAAAATATCAAAGATCTGATAATCAATAACTAGTATTGGCTTTCGGCAATTAAAAAGTCAATATTGCACACCACTCACCCCTTGCTGCTGAGCGGCTGGGGCTGTCTGAAAAGTCTAAATCAATTAACCGCAGAGTTCGCAATCCCGAATACTCGGGATTCGAAAGAACGCAAAGAGCTGATATATAATATTTTGGTTTTGCGCACTTTGCGCCTACTTAGCGTGCTTTGCGGTTAAAAAAGACTTTTTAGACATCCCCTAATTCGGAGTCATTGATGTATATATTGAAAAACTGAGAATTTATGCCCTTTAAGTGGGAAGGGGGGCCGGACCTCAATGGTCAATGGATTTGCTGGTTTGCATATTTCCTCTTTCATAAAATATTATCTTTGGCCATTATTTTAAAAACTATATGAATAACAAAATAGCAATCAGAAAATGTAAGGATTACGATCTTCATGAAGTCTATGACATTATTTCTGAGATTTATAAAAATACTGACGGTCCTGATGTAAAAGGTAAAAAAGTTCTTGTTAAACCTAACATCCTTACTGATGACGATCCGGCAAAATGCATAAGTACAAATCCTGTCGTTGTAGAGGCGATGGTGAGGTTCCTTCAGTCTAACGGTGCCACTGTTTTTATTGGCGATTCACCAGCTGTTCACACACAAAAGTTCAGGGGCGAGAAATCAGGTATATACAAAGTATGCGAATCTACCGGAGCCAAATGGGTTGATTTCATGGCAAATCCAATAGAAAAACCATTAAGAAAAGGCAAGATCAGGTTAGCTGCTATTACAGAACAGGTTAATCTTATCATCTCTCTTCCAAAATTCAAAAATCATGAGCTCGTTTATTTTACAGGCGCAATTAAAAACACACTTGGACTGGTACCCGGTTTCAGCAAAGGTAAACAACATGCTTTGCACCAGGACAGAAGTAAGTTCGGAGAATTTCTTGTCGATCTTACAGAAGCAGTGACCCCTGACTATTTTCTGATGGATGCAATTATGGGAATGGAGGGTCCCGGACCCGGTCGCGGATGGCCTGTTGAGATCGGATTATTAATAGGATCAACAAATCCTCTTGCACTTGATATTACTGCAAGCCGGATCGCAGGTTATGAACCTTTAATCGTACCAACTTCAAGAGCAGCTTTTTTCAGGAAAACATGGTTACAATCAGAAGATGAAATAATCTATGATGGCCCGGAATTGGGCAGTATCATTAAGAAAGGATTTACGAAAGTTCCAATTTCAACTACAAATAATATTGCACTTAAGTTCGTATTGAAAAGGATTAAATTCCTGAAAAAGCTTGAACGGAGACCGGTATTCATACATGAAAACTGCACAGGTTGTCAGAAATGCGTAAATATCTGTCCGGTTGATGCAATAGCGCCGTTACCACTAAAAAAGACACATATTATACTTACAGACAGGAAATGTATCAGATGCTTCTGCTGCAGTGAGGTTTGTACTGATAATGCGGTTCAGATAAGGAGGAAAGTATTCGGAGTATAATTTATTTTACCTCTTAGCGGCCCCCCTGCCCCCCTAAAGGGGGGTTAATTCTCGGTCTTTCAATAAATTCATTAAGTAATCCGGATCAGTCCCTTAGGGGGACAGCCGCGCAGCGGCAGGGGGTGTATCCATCGGAGTTTATAAATCCACACTATCAATCAGATAGATTAAAGAAGCGATTGCTGCACTACCCATCTGAAGTTCACGGATATTCACCTGTTCAAATGTGTCATTTGCAGAATGATGGTACCAGAAGTATTTGAGTCCATCACATTTATACCCAATTAATACAGTTCCTAATCCTTTCAAAGGAGAAATATCTGAACCGCCTCCTCCTCTATCGAAATCTTTTATATCATATGGTTCAAACCACGACGATAAAGACTGTAGCTTTTCGAGTTTCGTACCAGCGGCATCAAATCCGAATCCACGGGGAGCCATAACGCCTCCATCAGATTCCAATGCAGCAATATGAATCTCACCCTTTCTCTTTGCTTCTTCCGCGTAAGACTTGCCTCCCGTGCCTGAAATTTCTTCATTCATAAACATTACTGCCCTGATCGTTCTCTGAGGTTTTATCCCAAGTTTTTTATAAATCCTTATCAGTTCAATAGCCTGAATACAACCACCCCCATCGTCATTAGCTCCCTCTGCAATATCCCAGGCATCAGTGTGTCCCCCAACGGTAATGAATTCGTGTGGTTTGACTGATCCGTGAATTTCACCAATAACATTATATGACCAGGTATCGGGATAATTCATGCACGTGGAAACCAGGTGAACAGATAGTGAAGGGTCGGTTCTCAGCCATTGACTTAAAAGATCAGCATCCAATGTTGAAACTGCAACTGCAGGTATCTTATTTACATTTTCGGCATACCTGGTTACTCCGGTGTGCGGAAAATTATCAAGTGACTGAGTCATTGATCTTACAATTACAGCAATTGCCCCATATTTTGAGGCTTCTGATGGTCCTGATGTACGCTGATTTACTGCACCGCTGTAGGCAGCAAATGAATTAACCTGTTTATTATCGAAAGGACGGTTAAAGAATACTATTTTTCCCCGGATGTTCTCAGTGCCAAGTGCTTGCAGTTCTTCAAAATTATGAACTTCTATAACTTTCGATGTTAATCCATTTTTAGTCGTGCCGACAGAAAGTCCAAGAGCAGTTATTGCCAGGTCTTTTCTCCCATGAACTGCTGAAATCACCCTGCATTTCTCATTTCCTCTGACCCAATGTGGAACAGGCACTTTCTGAAGCCATACAGAATCTGCGCCGGCATTTATGAGAGCTTGTCTTAAGAACTCAACTGCTTTTTCAGCAGCAGGAGAACCTGCGATCCTGCCTTTTGTGTTCTTACACAAATATTCAAGGTTATTATACGCTGTCCTGTCGGTTAAAGCCTCATCAAAGATTGATCGTATTATTTTCCCAGTATCCTGTGCCTTTAATCCATTGAGGACCAGGAACAGTATAGTAACAGCTACTGACGCTCTTCTCATCACTATTTCTTAAACGTCTATTTTAGCATACTTTGCATGGGTTTCAATAAACTCCCTGCGTGGAGGCACTTCATCACCCATAAGCATGGAAAATATATGATCAGCTTCAGCAGCGCTTTCTATTGTCACCTGCCGGAGTGTTCTTGTTTCAGGATTCATGGTCGTTGACCATAGTTGTTCTGCATTCATTTCACCTAGGCCTTTGTAGCGCTGAATTCCTACAGTGGATTCTTTTCCCTGTCCCATTTCCTGTACTGCCAGATCACGTTCTTCCTCTGTCCAGCAATAACGTTCAGCCTTCCCTTTTTTGATAAGGTATAATGGCGGTGTAGCGATATAGATGTTTCCGCCCTTTATCAGATCCTGCATATATCTGAAAAAGAATGTCATTATGAGTGTAGTAATATGTGACCCGTCTACATCAGCATCAGTCATTATAATTATTTTATGATAGCGCAGCCCTGAGGTATTAAGTGCTTTACTGTCATCTTCGGTACCTATATTGACCCCAAGTGCAGTAAAAATGTTCTTTATTTCTTCGCTCTCATAAATCCTGTGTTGCATTGCTTTTTCAACATTCAGTATTTTACCTCTTAAGGGAAGTATTGCCTGGAAGCCGCGATCGCGCCCCTGTTTTGCAGTTCCACCTGCAGAGTCACCTTCCACCAGGTATATCTCGCAATTAGCCGGATCTCTATCGGCACAATCGGCGAGTTTACCCGGAAGACCTGACCCGGATAAAACATTCTTACGCTGGACAAGCTCTCTCGCCTTACGGGCGGCATGCCTTGCTGTGGCTGCAAGAATCACCTTTTGAACAATTATCCTTGCATCTTTTGGATTCTCTTCAAGGTAGTTCGATAACATGGTGCTCACAGCCTGATCAACAGCACCCATTACTTCAGAGTTTCCCAGCTTGGTTTTTGTCTGTCCTTCAAACTGTGGTTCAGCAACTTTTACAGAGATAATCGCTGTGAGTCCTTCCCTGAAATCATCACCGTTGATATCAAATTTTAATTTTGATGTCGCTCCTGAATCTTCGGCATATTTCTTAAGAGTACGTGTTAAACCTCTTCTGAAGCCTGCAAGATGAGTACCTCCTTCAATTGTATTTATATTATTTACATAAGAATGTACATTCTCAGAAAATGAATTATTGTACTGCAGGGCAATTTCAACCGGGATCTCAGTCTTATCATAAGTTATATGAATGATCTTTTCAATAAGTCTCTCCCTGTTTGAATCGAGATACTCTACAAACTCCTTTAACCCTTCTTCAGAATGAAACTCCTCATAACGTGCTGTTCCTCCATTACCATCATCAATAAGTTCACGCATGTCTTTAATTGTGAGAAGTATTCCTTTGTTAAGGAATGCCAGTTCACGCAGACGTGCAGATAAAATTTCGAAATTGAACTCAGTAGTCTGGAATATTGAACCGTCAGGTTTAAAAGTTATTGAGGTTCCTGACTTTTCCGATTTACCAATGACTTCCACTGCAGTTACGGGTTTACCTTTTTCATATTGCTGCCTGTAGATCGTGCCTTCGCGCATTACTACTGCAGAAAGCTGATTTGAAAGAGCATTTACGCATGACACCCCTACTCCATGCAGTCCGCCTGAAACTTTATATGAATCCTTGTCGAATTTTCCTCCCGCGTGCAAAACAGTCATTACGACTTCAAGAGCTGACTTTTTCTCTTTCTCCATAATACCTGTGGGGATACCGCGGCCATCATCATTTACAGTAACTGAGCCATCCTCATTAATTATAACTTCAATCTTAGTGCAATATCCACCGATGGCTTCGTCAATTGAATTATCAATAACCTCATATACAAGATGATGCAACCCTTTCACTCCAATATCCCCGATATACATCGCAGGTCTTTTTCTTACGGCTTCCAGACCTTCGAGGACCTGGATATTATCTGCTGAATAATCCTTACTGTCTTGTAATTTCTTTTCGTTCTCGCTCATTCTTCTTGTTTTAAGTCCAAAATTTCAATATCAGCTCAAAATAACGGGTACCAAAATATTAACGGGAAGTCATTATTATCTGACTCCAATTATAAGTACAATAACTTGTTTTTTGGTAATAAAATCAGGATGTCTCTTTCACTGTTGTCAACTGTCAGAATCAACCTCACTTTTCCTATTATAATTTATTGATATTATGATTATTAATTATAGCTGCAAATATACAGATTTTAAATTGTTTTTTGTTAAAAAAAACATAAAATTAATCCACATTTTCGCCTAAGAAATTAACAATAATAATATACAAGGCAAATCTCATCTGGAACCCGTAATCCAAACCCTCTTTTGGGGGTAAATGAGAGTGTTATAAACTATATGTAAAGCCTAGCATGAACAGGAATCCACGCGTTGGATAAAAAGCCCAATCGTAATAGCGTTTATTTGAAATATTATCCAGTTTAGTCCAGAATGAAAGTATCTTCGAATAACGGTACTCAGCATTAAGATTCAGATTAAAATGAGCCGGCAAATCAATGAAGAATGGTCCTGCAGAATCGAAAAGAATCGGCAATTGACCATCTACTATCTCTTTCCGTTTACCCTCAAGGGATATTTCCATTCCGGCAATAATCTTATCTCTCAGATTGTATTTTAATCCAAGCTTAGCATCCCAGTCAGGCTTATTCCAGGCATATGCAAAATGTGAAAGCGTATACTTGTAATAGTTTGCCGCAGAAATAAAAGAAAGCTTGTCGGAAACAGGACCGTTCATCTCTCCATGAATATTAAATAATTCCACATCATCAGTAAGTGGTGAGAAATAATTTCCTCTTTCCACACCTGATAAGATATTGGTAAAAAAAACCATATCGCTTATCAGAGAATATGAAGCTGATAACAGGTAATTTCCTCCTATGCCTGTGTTCCCCTTAAATCCGGTTGCAACAATAAGATCATGACTTGTATTAGGAATTTTGAAAAGGCTACCATCTCCTATCAAGTAAGGATTTTCTGTAATTATTTTCAGGGGTTCGTTTTTCTCAAGCTTCCCCGATAATCCTGCAAAAAAATTAATATAAGTCGGCACAAGACTGAAACCAAAATTTATATCCGGGTAAACATGCACCTTAGCAGTAGTAGTCATATTCCTGTCGAGCAGGATCTGCAATCCAAGCTTAAAATTCCACAGCTCTGAACTCTTCTTAACAAAAGGGCTTATTGAAAAGATATATTTGGGTGGAGCAAGTAAAAAGTCAGGTATTTTGAAGTAGTCATAGCTTATGCCTGAACCCACATAGAATCCTTTAAAAGATTTAGCCATAATACCATCAACGCTAACCTTCCTCTGATACATATTATTAGCAGCAGTGAAATAGTCAAATGAAAGATTATAATCATATGAGAACTCGGTCGAATCCAAATTTATGGAAGATAATCCGGTTTTCACTCCGAAATTATTGTACGGAATTCTGATGTCTTTGTTGGATGGATTATAATCGAGGATTTGCGGATTATAACCATATGCATGTCTGACTTTCTGACTAAAATCCAACGAGCCTTTCAGAACATTTTTCCTGAAGAATCTTTTGCCAAAAAGTGAGGCATCATTATCCATATAGCCGGCAAAAACTTTTTTGGAATTCTCAATATCCATTTTGCTGTTTGTTGAAAAATGCCTGGCATAGAATCCGATTGTGCCATTTTTTGAGCGTCCGTTGGTAATACTGATTTCTGCCAGAGGAGTAAGGTAATTTCCAATACCAAGGTTAATGTAACTTTTATAAAGCTTCGGCAGTGGATCGGGGAGCAAAGCGGCTGCTTTTATCGGACTGATGGTATATTCCGGTAAAAATGGTGTTGTTCTTACATCATAGCGGAAAACAGGTCTTATTTTTGAAGTATCGCTGATTTCAGGCAAAAAACTCCTCTTTTTTGAATCAGGAAGTGAAGGTTTGTAAGGATTGTACAGAGTAACCTCCCTTTTTAAACCGGATTCCTGTTTCTTCACCTGAGCCGTGGCCGATAAAGAGAAGATTATGATTATTAGTACAATAAGGTTTCTTTTTATCATGTCAAATCAATTTCTTTATCATTTTAGAATTATTGCTGCACATTGTTTTGCACCTTATCTGTTTTATCGGTTTCCGGCTTTGTTTCATCCAGTGAACTCAATTTTTCTTTTACTTCATCAAGTATCCCGTCGTTATCTACAGAGTAATTATCTTTCAGACTCTGAAGTGTTGCACGAGCTTGCAGGGAATCGCCTTTCTTAATGCTTATGTCGGCAAGAAGAAGGAATACTTTTGCCATCCAGTACTGGTGAGGTGTTTTCTGATCGATAAATTCTGTAATCGTTTTTTCAGCCTCAGCCTGCTTACCTTTTTTATAAAGAAGCTCAGCAACCCTGTATTTTGATTCCGCTCCCTCGATACTGGTAACTTCGGTGCCGACTTTTCTGAAATCACGGAGTGCTTCATCATAATTATTCAGACTATAATTTGCTTTTGCACTCATGAAAGTTGCTTCACGGGTCAACTCTTCAGGTATATTTGGTAAATTATTTATTTTCCCGGCAGCTATTATAGTTTTCTGGGCGTCACCGGCCTGGTAAGCAGAGCTTAGTTCTCCTTTCAGGGCTAAAAGGCTGTTGGCATCATTAGAAGAAACCTTTTCAAGTTTCTCATAGTATTCAAGGGCTGTTGTAAAATCTTCCTTATCGTATAGTATTGATGAAGCCTCAATTAAAGACTGCTCAAGAAATTGATTGTTGGGCTGATCCGAAACTTCAATATAGAGCTTCAATGCATCCTCTTTATTACCCAGAGTTCTCAGGCTCTCTGCCAGGTAGAATTGTGCATTTTGTCTGAAACTGCCTTCCGGAAATTCATTCAGATAGCTTTTCAGCACATCGGTTGCCTTGTCATATTTGCCCGACATGAAAAGATTTTCACCTGATGTATATAATAAGGAATCTTTCTGAGCAAGATTGACATCACCATAACCATCCAGTGTTTTGACATAAGTAAAATAAGCATCGACTTCATTCATATCAACATAAGTATTCCTCAGTCCTGTCAGAGCATCTCTTGCCTCGGGAGTTGATTTGAAGTTTTCAATAACTTTCTTGTATTCGGCAATGGCCTTGTCATTGTCACCAGTGTTATAATAAAGAAGACCAAGCTGAACCATGGAACGGGGCACAAAGGTACTGCCCGGATAATTAGAAAGAATTGTATTGAAATCTGTTTCCCCTTTCTTGAAATCTTCAAGCACCAGATACGCTCTTCCTCTCTCGAAAATAGCGTTAGGGATATATGATGAAGAGGGGTATTTTAACTGTAAAGAAGTCATCACATCGATTTTGCCTCTCATATCGTTCATAAGTCCAAGGCAAAAACCTTTCTGAAACATTGCATAATCAGCATCCAGACTTCCATAATCAATAACTTTATCGTAATAAGTTATCGCAGACTTATAATTTGTTTCAATATAGTAGCAATCAGCTATTCTGTTCCTGACGTCAGCTGAAACTTCCGGTTTTGTATTTGTATTTCCCGAATCGAAGGTTATAAAATTATTCAGAGCACCAGGATAGTCTTTCTGATTAAAATAAGTATACCCAAGATTATATTTTATAAGATTATATTCACTTAATGATGAGGAGCCCGGCAAACTCATGAATAACTCATAGTCCTGTCTGGCCAGGTCGTAATGACCCAGTCTGTAATTGGCTTCTGCTCTCCAGTATATTGCTCTTGCCTTTATCTGTCTGCTATACTTATCATATTTCAGCGATTTATCAAACATATCGATTGAAGCTTCCATCTCGAGATTTTTAAACAGCTCCAAACCTCTGAAAAATGCGACTTTCTGATAAGCTTCTTCAAGCCTGCTGTCCTTGTTTCCCAGCTTATCAAGAGCAGCAAGGGCAGCTTTATAGTTTTTAATCTGCATGAATGTACCGACAAGGTAATCGTATACCTCCTGTATTCTTTTGGATCCCGGATAAAGGTCAATGTACTGCTGAAAAGCTTCAATCGCTTCACCAAAAGGCGCGTATGCTGTCTCATAGGTCAGCTTTGCAAAATTAAAAAGTGACTCTTCCTTAATCTTTTTGTCAAAATCCAGCACCGACGCTTGTCCGAACGCTAACCGGGCCCGTACCTTATCACCTTTTTGCAAATAACAATCTCCCAGAATATTCCAGATATTCTGACTCAGGAGATCACTTTTTGCACCAACTTCCAGAAATATTATAATTGCTTTGTCAATATCCCCTGTTTTATAATAGCAATAGCCAAGTTCATATCTATCCGCACGGTCACTGGCTTTTGCGCCGGTCGAATACTTTTCAAGATATGGCAATGCTTCTTTATAGTTCTCTTTACTATAATAAGCATCACCAATAAATCTGTACAATTCAACAGCCCTGCTTTTGCCTGCCGATTTGAGCATATCTGGCGCCATTGAAAGAATCCCGTCATAGTCTTTTTTGAGATAAAGTATCTGAACAATATAAAATGGGACAACTGCGCCAAATGTTTCATCGTCTTTCAGTTTCATAAATCCTTCAAGTGCGGTTTCGTACATTTTCTGTTCATACGCTATCTGTGAAAAATAATAAACTGCAGGCGGAGTATATTCTGTATCTATATCTTTTATCTCTGAGAACATAAGGAGGGCCTTGCTTTGATCTCCTTTGATATAAAGTGAATAACCATACCTGAAAAAATATTCAGCAAGCTCGTCGGATTTCAATTGCTGCCTGTTTACGCTCCCGTAATACGCGGCTGCTTTTCTGTAATTCTTGTTCTGATAAAAATAATCTGCCAGAACGAGCCTGGCATCATTGATGTGCGGGCTCTCAGGATGTGAATATATATACATCAACATCCTGTATTCAGCATCAGGGTTAAATAATTTTACTGCTGCAAGCGAACTGAAGTATTCTGCATCTGAAATAACAAGAGGGTTTGACTTGTCGCCATTTTTGATAAAAGAATCAAAAAGTCTGATTGCTGCAGGGTATTTCTCTTTATTGAATAACTCCATCGCCCTGTCATATTCTGACCCGGTTTCATTTACAACAAAAGGTACCTGACCTGTAAGCCCTTCAAGAGAAAAAAGAACATTAAGATTATCAGAAATAAATTATGCTTAATGGCGCATAGTGTTTCTTTGTGATAAAATATATTTGATTTCTTGTTCATAACTTATTTATTATTGACTCCTCACAAAAAAACACAGTATTATATAAAAAATATTTATTTACACATAACATATTGAATAAAAGCTACATATAATACTAAATAGACTTTTTTTATTCAACCGTAAAAATACAACTATTAAACGCCGGCAACTGTGCTTTAGTATTGATTTTATCAACATATAAATGTTAATTATCAATTCTTTCCTTATTTTGCACCTTAATTTGCATGCAAATGTCCGAAAATCTTCCACTTGATGTTATTATTGAGCTGACAGACTGTTCTATATGGCAGGAAAATCATTTAGTTCTGTCTCATGTTAATTTACGGGTAGGAAAAGGAGAATTTATTTACCTTGTAGGTAGGGTTGGAAGCGGGAAATCAAGTCTTATTAAAACATTAAATGCCCAATTACCACTGAAAGAAGGAATCGGGCTTATTGCAGGTTATGACCTTTCAAAAATCAAAAAGCGAGAGATTCCCTACCTTCGCCGGAAAATTGGTATTGTCTTTCAGGATTTTCAGCTGCTCACTGACAGAACCGTTAATGAAAATCTTGCTTTTGTACTAAAGGCAACAGGATGGAAAAGTAAGTTTGAAATAGATCTTCGTATCGGTGATGTTCTTGAAAAAGTCGGTCTGAGTTTAAAAAGATACAAGATGCCTCATCAGCTGTCGGGAGGTGAACAGCAACGTGTTGTAATCGGCAGGGCTCTGCTGAATGACCCTGAGATAATCCTGGCTGATGAACCCACCGGGAACCTGGATCCTGAAACATCTGATGGTATTGTACGATTGCTTACAGATATCAGCAAGACCGGAAGAGCGGTAATCGTTGCAACACACAACTATACACTTCTAAAAAAATTCACAGCCCGCACAATAAAATGCGATAATGGCGAGATGAAAGATGTTATCGATGATCAGGATATGGAATTGCTGACATGACCCCCTGACAAAGTGCGCTAAGAAGGCGACCCCCTGCCGCTACGCTCCCGTTAGCTATCGTGATGTCCCCCTGAAGGGGAACCAAATCTGTTCTTCGCGTAAATCAGTTATGGCTTTTGATTTTTGACCATAAATTCAAAAACTTGCCGCCACTTTTTACCTGATTCATTTTCCAGAAGTGAGGTATTGTGCCAGATACTCACAAACAAGCCTCCTGCACTTCTGGTCTCTTTTATTAGTTTTAATATTAATTCTTTAGCATTGTCGGGGTCAAGTTTTTTATAATCAAAAAGTGTAGCATCCATCACCTGGAAAGGAATAATCTTTAAAGTTGTCCTCTTATCTTCAATTACATTATAGTAAATATACGGTCGGGCAATCCCGGCTCTGAAGCCTGGTTCATCAGGATATCCCATGGAATAATCTTCAGAAATACCTGCTTCTAAAGTATGATGGTAAGACCCGGGCATATATAATCTCAGATAATGAAATCTGCCTGATTGAATTTCTTTGCGGATGATTGACTTAAGACGATTTGCTTCAGTGTTTATCATTGCACCATCTCCGCCTGCGGAATAGGATGTATGCAAACCTGTTATAAACTTTTCTGCAACTTTATTAATCAGTGTTCTGTACTCGTCATTCTTCCAGGATGGATTTTTATCGAATTTTGAGGAATCGCCAACAGGGAAAAAGAACCTGGCATCCGCACCATTTTTCTCAATACTTTCCATTATGTAATCAAAAACATCAAATGGATCTTTTTCAGTCTTGGAAATTATCCGGTATTTTTCATTAATATTTTTCTGATCAGCGTTTTTGTCATTAAAGAAAGATCCTAGTGATCTGAAAATATTTTTGCCCCTGTAAGCGAAGGCTTCATCGGTGTCAATTGTCAATAAAGCCTTATATTCATTTCGGATAAAAACAAGATTAGGGAATTTCTTAAGGAGTGTTTTTGCCAGCTCTCTTGCCCATAGGTCAACAACAGGCTTATCCAAAAAACCATACTTCCATGCGACTGAAGAAGTAGAAGGAAATCTTCCATGTATATCAGGCTTGAATGCGAGATATTCCTCATATCTGCTTACCAGAAAAAATGAAGCTGCAAAAATATCAAATGGAAGATCAGAATCTGACGAAGTCTGAAAAAATACGGGCAATCCTTTCCACTCACTGATGATGATTTGCTTTTGGATTATTCCTGTCTCAAATAAAAGTGATTCCGGAATGATCTTAAAGGATCCTGATAGCTTGTCGTTCGAATAATTTATTACAGGATCTTTGCCCAGCTTCCTCTTGTCAGTAACAACTTCCCATCTCAGCCCGAGAATATCTCCAAGAATAACATCTGCAATATACCTTAATCGTGGGGTATCGTATGTCGAATATATTTTAACAGGTCGTGACTCCATATTTACAAATTTATGTAATTAGTTGTTAATTAACCAGATATTATTCAGGTATTTATTACAAGGCGTAATGGCGTAACGGTGTAATGTAGTAACGGCAAATCAGAATGGCGCAAAAGTGCATCTGTGCATCATTAGAATGTTATTTTTTTACTCATGCGCCTTATGCCTTTGAGCCTTTACGCCTTTATTAAGTTGAAATCAGAATTAATTACTTATCTTCGCACCCAAATTAACAAAGTGATTTCCACGAAGCGTTGTTAGGCATTTTGCCCAGTCTGCATATGAGTTCATTTCGGCCGGGATAACAAATCCCTCGCTCCCGAAACCACATCATAAATTATAATAATGATAAATTTTGAAGAGATGGGATTCACTCCCGGTATTCTGAAAGCAATTCAGGAGCTGGGATTTGAAAGCCCGATGCCCGTGCAGGAAAAAGTTATTCCACTTATGCTGGGCGGAGAGGTTGATATTATTGCCCTTGCACAAACCGGAACTGGTAAAACTGCAGCATTCGGGTTGCCTCTTGTTCAGGCAACCGATACTGAAATAAATAATACACAAGCTCTGATTCTTTGCCCCACACGAGAACTGTGTATGCAAATTACAGGTGACCTTACAGATTATGCCAAATTTACCGGCAAACTTAAGATACAGGCTGTTTATGGAGGAGCAAGTATTGATAACCAGATAAGAGGATTAAAAAAAGGAGTACATATCATTGTTGCTACCCCGGGTAGACTGATTGATCTGATCGGAAGAGGAGCTGCACGATTATCCGCTGTTACTACTGTAATTCTCGATGAAGCAGATGAGATGCTCAATATGGGCTTTCTGGATAGTATTAATGAAATACTTGAGGAAGTTCCTGATGGAAGAAGAACACTTTTATTTTCTGCAACAATGTCAAAGGAAATCGCTTCGATTGCCAGAAAATATATGAATTCACCAACTGAAATTACGATTGGTGCAAAAAATTCTTCCGCCGATAATGTAAGTCATGCCTATTATCTTGTTCATGCAAAGGATAAATACAAAGTTCTGAAACGAATTGCGGATTTTGAACCTGATATCTATGGAATTGTTTTCTGCCGTACCCGTAAAGAAACTCAGGAAGTTGCATCAAAGCTTATTGACGATGGTTATAATGCAGATGCTCTTCATGGAGATCTGTCGCAGATGCAACGTGATGCAGTTATGCAGAAATTCAGGGTAAGAAATCTTCAGCTTCTTGTAGCTACCGATGTTGCTGCCCGCGGACTTGATGTTGATGATCTTACTCATGTAATTAATTACAGCCTTCCCGATGACACTGAGGTTTATACCCACAGAAGCGGAAGAACCGGAAGAGCAGGAAAAACCGGAATATCAATCTCACTTGTACATCTTCGGGAAAGACATATCCTTCAGCAGATCGAACGTATGGTAAAAAAGCCTTTTAAGGCTATCCCTATTCCTACAGGATCTGAAATATGCGGAAAACAATTATATAACTGGGTCAAAAAACTTGAAAATGTAGTTACCGATCATCAGGAAATTGAAAAGTTTCTTCCTGATATCAAAGAAAAATTAGCCAGGCCTTGACAGGGAAGAACTTCTGAAAAGAGTAGTTTCACTTGAATTTGATCGTTTTCTTGATGATTACCGTCATGGAGAGGATCTTATTTCACCAGTTGCTGAAAGAGATGGAAGAGATGGCAGAGACAGAGGTGAAGGAAGGTCGGGTAGAAGAGATGGCAGAGATGGCAGAGATGGCAGGGACAGAGAGTATACGGGTAATTACAAAAGACTCTTTATTAACCTTGGAAAATCAGATGGCTTCTATCCTGAGCAACTTATAGAACTTGTTAACAGTAACACAAAAGGTCCGAAAGTACCAATTGGAAAAATCGATCTTTTGAAGACTTTTTCATTTTTTGAGGTCGAGACTAGTTATGCTGATGGTCTGATTGAAGCATTGAGCAATACTACGTTCATGGATAGAAGAGTTGCTGTAGAAATAGCCCAGGAGAAAACTGATAAACCAAGACAGGGTGGAGACTATCCGGCTAAAAGACCTGCCAAATGGTCTGACAGAAAACCTGAAAAGAGAAACCAGGGAAAATCAGAAAGCAGAAGCAAAGACTATAAGAGAGAAAGCAGGTTCGGCCACAAGGATAAAAAGAAATACAGCCGATAAGATAGTGACCCCCTGCCGCTTCGCTCCCGACAGCTATCGGGATGTTCCCCTATAGGGGGACTTATTCGGTTTCATCAATGAATTAATTAACAACCAGAGAATTTACCCCCCTTTAGGGGGGCACGTGGGCCAAAATCGGGGCTCTAACGGATCTTCGATGGTTCTTTTACTTTGATCGACAGAAAGATCATTGCAATAATCGCTATTGTGCCTCCAAAACCAAAAGCAACTGTTCCTCCATAGCCGGGCAGCAGTTTATCAAAATAACTATACAGGAATCCGAATAAGATACTTGCCGGGAGTGCTCCAAGTCCTATGGAAAAATTGAATAAACCAAATGCCGTTCCCCTGTTTTCTTCACTTACCAGATCAGCAACAAATGCCTTTTCTGTACCTTCCGTAAAAGCATAGAACAAGGCATAAATTGCAAAAAGCACAAAGGTCGCAGATATCTCCCATGATGAAGGCAGGAAAACCAGAAGGGCAAATGATATATAAACAAAGGCATAGATTGCCCAGCCCATATTAATAACAATCTTCCGTCCTATTCTGTCTGAAAGAGTTCCTAAAGGTGTGGAAAATGAAGCCTTGATTATATGAAAGAATGCCCAGACAAGTGGCAGAAAGAGGATATTGATAACAGTTGTTTGTGTTGCCTGGTCACCGAAATTTGAAACCATACGGTTAAGTGGAGCTACCCTATGAACAAAGTTTACAACTGCTCCGCTTTTATGGATGGCCTCCTCAACCCGGAATAAAAGGAAAGCATCGGACGAATTGCCTAAAGTGAACAATACCATTACCAGAAGATAATTTTTGAAGTTTCTGTCAAAGTTCTTAAGAGAAAAAGTAAATGTCTTTGCGGCTTTTTTTTGAGATGGAACTTCCTTTACAAATACAACTAAAACCAAGACGGTTAAAAGGCCTGGTATGATTGCTGCAATGAATGTCCATCTTAATGCCAGTAACGGATCCTTTAACCCGAAACCAACAAAAATAATAATAAGAGTAATTATTGCTAATACCGGGCCGACTACTGCGCCGATATGGTCCATTGCACGTTCAAATCCGTAAGATCTCCCCCGGATGCTTTCATCAACTGTTGATGCAATCATGGCATCTCTCGGAGATGTTCTGATTCCTTTCCCCACACGGTCAAACATTCTTACAAAAATGATCTGCCATCCTGCTGTCACAATTCCTGTCAATGGTCTTATTAATGCCGATATTGAATATCCGACAATTACAAAAAGCCTCCTCTTTCCCAGTCTATCAGACCATACTCCACTTACCAGTTTTAGCATCGATGCTGTGGTTTCAGCAATTCCTTCGATAATTCCGAGTAATATGGCTCCTGAACCTAAAGCAGCAATAAAAACAGGAACAAGAGGATATATCATTTCTGCTGCTGCGTCAGTGAGGAGACTTACCACTCCTATCATGATAACTACATATGGGATCTTTTTTGTCACGATTATTCCTTTATTATCAAATTTTTCCGGAGTATAGACATTCAAATTCCGCCTTATCTTTTTAAATAGTCATTGAATAAAACCTGGAGAAATGCTTTCCCTTTTTTCTCCGCTGAAATAGGATCCTTACCTTCGCTCATCATGGATGTCCTGCTCTTCAGGTCAAATCCAACAGCGGAGCTATCCGTTATGAAGCCAAAGCCTTCATTGTATGTATAGAAGGCAAATGATTTTGATTTATCAGATAAAAGATCTTTTGAAAAAGGGAAATCACCTTTTAATCCAAGCTGGTCTAATAGTGTAACCGGAATATCAACCTGGCTGCCGATTTTACTGATTCTAAGGCCATGTTTAGTTAATGCTCCGCCAACCCAAAGCATGGGAATCCTGAATACATTCTGCTTATAATTAGGCATGTCGTCATAGATCCTGGCACAATGGTCAGCCACCATAATGATCAAAGTATTTTTCCACCAGTCGGTCTGTTTGGCCCAATCGAGAAAAGATCCAATAGTTTTGTCAGTATAATAAACTGAGTTTCTGTATTTGTTACCAATATCGGATCCTGTAAATACAGGCGCCATGGGAACATCAAAGGGCTCATGGCTTGATAATGTAAGTATAACCTTCAGAAATGGCTCCCTGACTCTTTTCATGGAATCCTTAATTGTCTGGAAAAGAATATGATCGTGAACTCCCCATTTAGAATTATAATCTGAAGGATCAAAATTGCTTTTGGTGATAATTTGATTAAACCCGGAGCTGATCACGAATGAATTGAAATTTGCAAAATTAATTTCTCCTCCATACCAGAATGCGCTATGATATCCATTTTCTATCAGAATTTTAACAAGACTGGGTAATGACTGGCTCTTTTTTGGTTCTTTTATAATTGATTGTGCAGGCTGAGCCGGATATCCATCCAAAATCGCGGGGATAGCCTTATCTGTCCTTGTTCCTGAGGCGTAAAATTCTGAAAAAAGTATTCCCTCTTTCGAATATCTGTTTAAATTAGGAGTTACCAGAGAGTCCCCTCCCAGAGGTCCTATAAGATACCCGCTGAAGCTTTCAAGAACAATAATAATAATGTTTGGTCTGGACGTATTTAATACTTTTTCAGGTAATCCACTTTTTACAGTCAGTGAATCAACGATTCTTTGTGCCGGTGAAAGATCACCAAAAACATAAGGGTTTTTCACCGGCTTCTGAGTGAAAGCAGTTGTTCCGACGTTCCACACAGCATTAATCGCAGTGTGATTGAGAAACATGTTTTTGCTGAAATAAACCGATCCTGCATTTATAGGTGCAACTCCAAATCCACCTCTTATTGGTATTATAAGTGACACCCAGAGTAAGGTGAAAATTAAAACTGCGGGGAACCATGGCCTGACCCTGTCAAAGTTAGTGAATAATCTGTCGACCAACTTGTTATAGGCGAATATTATAACTGATGCCAATAGCGCGATGGAAATTAAAAAAAGGATAATCCTGGCTGTGCTCACAGAAGCCATCGCTTCCCCAGGCGTTTTCAGATAAAACATAGGGGTATAATCCATTCTGAACCCCCAATATGAGTAAAGATTCGCATCTGAAACAACGATTATCGAAGAGAAGACGATCATGATGTATGAGTACCAACGCAATAGAATTCTGAACCAGTTACCATTGAAATATACTCCGGGAATAATTAATAGTAGTGGGATAAGGAGATAATAACCTGTGGTGGAAAAATCAAGTTTTGCCCCATGCCAGAAAGTTCCAAAAAGATCCCATATACTGTTTTGAGATGAAGAATGAAATTGGGCAAGAATAAAAATCAGTCTGGCAGCAAAGAAAAAAATAATCCAGAATATGGTATAACCACAAATAGCAATAAGTCTTCTTTTCATATAACTATTATTAGGGATCAAATATCAGAAAAAAAATTATTTTTTCAGTATTCAGCGGTTACCGTTAAACTCTTTGACCTGTTGTCCAAAAATATAAAGCTTTAGAAACCTTAACTTCACACCATAATATTTAATATTTTTGTTTAATATCTAATCCAGGGAAAAATGACTATAGCTGAATACATTGCAGATCAATTATTTACACATGGAGTAAGATGTGTTTTCGGCATCCCGGGCGGACCATCGATTCCTTACATGGAAGCATTCAAAGCAGCTGGCATCGATTTTGTTCTGACCTCAAATGAGGCCTCGGCAGGTATCATGGCCGATGTAACAGCAAGGCTGACAGGAATCCCCGGCGTATGTCATGCTACTTTTGGCCCCGGAGCCACCAACATTGCAACAGGGGTAGGCGGAGCATTGCTCGACAGATCTCCAGTGATTGTATTTACTAGCGAAATGAGTGATAGCATGCTGAACCGGACAACACAGATGAATATAAACCATCAGAAATTGTTCGGACCAATAACTAAGGGAACATTCAGACTAACGGTTGAAAATACTGTTGAAGTTATGGCATCAGCATTCAGGCTCTGCCATGAAAGCTATCCTGGTCCTGTCCATATCGGTTTGCCATCTGATATCGCGGATATTGAAATAAATGCTGTATCACCCGAGGAGAGAATAACCGAAACTGGTTATTATCAGAATAATGTACAAAAAACTATTTCCCTCCTTGAGTCAACACGCCGGCCTCTTATTGCCTTAGGTCTTACTGCTGAACGCCTGGCATTAAGTGACAAACTGCTGTCCTTCCTGGAAATATATAAAATTCCTGTTGTTGTCACTCCCATGGCGAAAGGATTGATCCCCATCGATCACCCTTCTTATGCAGGCGTATTATTTCATTCCCTTAGCGACTATCTTGAAGACATTTTTGAAAAGACTGATCTGGTTATCGGATTAGGTTATGATCCTGTTGAGTTTAATTACGAGGCCTGGATGCCTGATGTGCCTTTGTTACATTTTGATCTTAAGGAGACTGATATGCCAGCAAAGAAGGATATCACTCAGTTTATTGGACCGGCCGAAGAATGGTTTGCTTTACTCAAAAATCTGAATATAAGCTCATTGATATTTGAAGACAAAATTTTAAAAGGAATTCGCGATGAGATGATTTCAGTATTTAATGGTTTCACCGGGCATTTTGGACCTGCAGCTGCATTGAAAATACTCCAGGATGAATTGCCCGAAGATGTTATCCTCACATCTGATGTTGGGTCTCATCTTCATCTTATTGGCCAATTCTGGAACTGTCATAACAAAGGGAAATTAATAATGACAAACGGATGGTCAGCAATGGGTTTTGGCATTCCTGCGGCAATGGCAGCACAGATGAGTAAACCAGATGCTACAGTGGTATGCATCACCGGCGATGGAGGTTTTCTTATGATGGCAGGTGAGATGATAACTCTAAGAAGATACAATCTGCCGGTTATAATAGTTGTTTTCTCAGACGGCGAACTAAATCTGATCAAAGTCAAACAATCATGGAAAGATCTTCCGGCATATGGTACCCTTCTTTATCAGAATGACCTTTTTGATTCTGAAGTTTTCTTTGGTGTCAGAGTATTAAAAGCTGATTCGATCGAAACAATGAGACGGGCTGTAATTGAGGCACTTTCTGTAAATGGACCTATTATTATTAATGCAGTTATTGATCCGGAAGATTATAAGTGGCTGATCGTGAGAAGAGGCTGAGGCTGAGGTTGAGGATTCTAACCTTAACCTTAACCTTAACCTAAACCTCGATAGGTAATGATTTAAAATCTTCTCTCAGGACAGAGTAGATACAACTGTCTTTAATAACACCGTTTTTGAAAATATTATTCCTAATGGTTGCTTCAAGCTTGAGACCCGCTTTTTCAAGTGCCCTGCGTGAACCAATATTGTCCGAAAAAACTTCAGCATAAATCCTGACAATATCGAACTTCCTGAATGCGTATGAAACAACTAAGGAATCGGTAACCCATCGCGAATATTGTCAGCTATTTTTTTATTATTGGCAACAAGTGCAAGTTGCGCGGCATCACTAATTGCCCATGGCCTGAGATTAATTCCTTCAAAAAATATCTCCATCAATATTGCTAACTCTTCTTCTCTTTTTTTGGTTTGGATTCTTTCAGCTCTTCCGTTGCCTCTTTCTTTTCCTTTACGGGTTTGGGTGATTTACTCTCAGCTTTTTCTTTTGACTTTGACTCTTTAACTGGTTTTGCTTCTTTTACCTCTTTTACCTCTTTTACTTCTTTTACTTCCTTCACTGCTTTGGTTTCCTTATCTTCCTTCACTGGAAGTACTTCCTTTTTTTCTTTTACCGGTTTATCTTTTGCAGGTTTAACTCCAATCGATTTAGCTGGTTTAAGTGCCGGTTTGTCATTGTTTTTCCGGGGTCTTCTTACTCCATAAGATCCAAGTATAATTTTGCCTCTTCTTGTTTTTTTATCACCTTTTCCCATATGCGTATAATTTGATTAGTTTTACCTTTTGTAGGACGCAAGCAAAGTTAATAAAAATCTTTACTTTTATTTAATATTATTTGAGAATCAATAAACAAATCAGGGAAAATTGTTAATAAATATCAGCTATGACTTACTGCGAATATATAACTACTCTCACAGGTGATAAGCTTTCTCTACACAAAGAATACCATGATAATCACTATGGTTTCCCAATTGAAAATGATGATGAATTATTTGAACGCCTGATGTTTGAAATTAATCAGGCTGGGCTCAACTGGATTCTTATTCTGAAAAAACAGGACAATTTTCGCAAAGCATTTGACAATTACAACATTAAGAAAGTGGCAAGTTATGGTGAAGAAGAGTTCCTGCGACTTATGAATGACCCGGGAATTATCAGGAACAAATTAAAAATTAATTCTGCCATTGAAAATGCCAGAATAATTCTTAAGATAGGAGAAGAATCAGGTTCCTTCAAAAAATGGCTCGACACCATGGCAGAAAGTCACAGGACACTTGAAAACTGGACAAGGTTATTTAAAAAGACATTTAAGTTCACAGGGGGAGAAATTGTTAATGAGTTTCTTATAAGCACAGGTTATCTCCCCGGTGCTCATAGTCCAGATTGTCCTGTATATGAACACATTAAATTATTAAATCAAGGCAAATGAGACGCACAGACAGAGAGATTAGTGATAATCAGGAACTGGAAAAAATAATTAACAAAGCTGATGTCTGCAGGATAGCTCTTGCCAATGATAATATGCCATATATTGTTTCAATGAATTTCGGTTATATCAATAAGCCTGCGAAAACAATTTATTTTCATTGTGCCAGCGAAGGAAAAAAGCTGGATATGATACGTAAGAATAACTACGCTTGCTTTGAGATGGATATTGATCATGAGATTGTAACGGGTACCAGGGGCTGCGACTGGGGAAGCAGATTCACAAGTATTGTTGGATATGGGAAGATCTATTTTGTAACGGAATACAATGACAAAATAGCAGGGTTGAATAGTATAATGACTCATTATGGAGGTGAAGGATACACATACGATGACAATATTGTTGAACAAACTACAGTCCTGAAACTTAAGATTATTGAGATTACCGGAAAAATGAAGATGTAAAAATCGCTTTCAGATAAATTTACTTCCATTGTACCGGCTAATGAAGTGGTAATCCTGAGATTGTGGTCATCAGTAGAAAATAATCCTATGATTATCATATTGTTGAGTACACAATACCTTAAAAAAGACTAACTTGCGTTTTTCTAAAAACTAATTATGCAAACATTAAATGATCTGCGATTGGCTGTATTGATCGATGCAGACAACATTCCTTACAGCAATGTCAAAGGGATGCTGGAGGAGATTGCAAAGTACGGAACTCCGACGTTTAAAAGAATTTATGGTGACTGGACAAGACCCACAATTTCAGGATGGAAATCTGTCCTGCTCGAAAATGCCATAACTCCAATTCAGCAATACAGTTATACAAAGGGTAAAAACTCCACTGATTCCGCGTTAATAATCGATGGAATGGATATCCTGTATTCAGGAAAAGTTGACGGGTTTTGTATTGTCTCGAGCGATAGTGATTTTACACGTCTGGCAACGAGGTTACGTGAAGCTGGCATGAAAGTAATAGGCATCGGCGAAAGAAAAACTCCTCATCCTTTCATTGTGGCTTGCGACAAATTTATATACCTGGAAATCATCGCCTCATCGGTAGCTGCGTTGGATGCTGTCCCTGAAGTCAAAAAAAGAGGAAAACCCATTGTAAAAAAGAAGAAGACAGAAACCACTGAGATCCAGACACCTGCCAGCATTGTTCAACGACTTATTGCGTCATCAATTACAGATATAGCCGATGAAAACGGGTGGGCTTATCTTGGTGATGTAGGCAATCTGATTCTAAAAAAACAACCCGATTTTGATCCAAGGAATTTCGGCTTTCCAAAACTCACCCCACTTATCAGATCACTTGATTTTGAAATAGATGAACGGGAATCGGGGCAGAATCACATAAAACATATCTATATCAGAAACCGGAAAGTGTGAGCAGGGAGCCCAATAAATTCAATATTTATAACCGTATGGGCGAACAAAACAATAATCAAACATGTTTATGATATGAACTGTCGATGCCGACGGTAATATTATTTATTTGTATATAAAATGAAGTGAATGCCAAAAACTATTAAAATACAATATATTATGGATATTTATTTTTTGTTTTCAAAAATAAGTATGACCTTTGTCCCTGTTTTATAAATACTTTAATTATTTGAATTATGAACATTTACGTAGGAAGTCTTCACTTTAAAATGAGTGAAGCAGAATTAAAAGAAATCTTTGAAGAGTATGGCGAAGTAACATCCGCAAAAATCATTATTGACAAGTACTCTGGGAAAAGTAAAGGATTTGGTTTCGTTGAGATGCCGAATGATGCTGAAGCAAAAAAAGCTATCGAGGAATTAAATGGTGCAGAAGTTAGCGGTAGAAACATTATCGTTAACGAGTCCATTGAAAGAACAGACAGAAGAAGTAATTTCAGAGGTGGTGATAACAACGACCGCAGAGGTGGTAGCGGTGGTGGAAACAGAAGAGATAACTACAGGTAGGCAACAAAAATTCTAATACTATGAAAGGTACTGTTAAATGGTATGACAGAGTAAAAGGCTATGGATTCCTTCAGACAGAAGATGATAAGGATATCTTTATCCACCGTTCAGGTTTAGAGGTTTCCCACACCGAACTTGAGGCAGGTCAGACAGTTGAATTTGAAATTGAACAGAGAGAAAAAGGGCCTGTTGCCATCAAAGTTAAAAAAGTAGATTAATCTTGCTCAAAAAAATACCAATTGAGGCTGTATCTGAATAGTACAGCCTCATTTTTTTTTCTGATCTCCGGTCCTGTATTCCGGTTTTTCCTTTTGATCCTTTATCATCTCACGAGGATCATCAAGAGCAGGTGATTCTTTCAGTGAATTCCAATCAAATTTCTCATCCAGAGGTGTTAATGCCTTTTGGGGATCAAATATCCTCAGATCAGGCGGCAGAGCAGTATATGGAGTAAAATCCGGTTTTCCGGTGAACATATCTGAAAGGTCGGTGGCTCCGGCATCATATTGATTAAGATATGGTAACCCGAGAATATTCCAGAAGGTTTTGAAAATGCTGCCGAAGCTGTAATGAACTTTGCTTACATAATTTTTCTTAACCCAGGGTGAAACAACAATTAATACACTTCTGTGAGCGTCAATATGATCAACGCCATTCTGCGCATCATCTTCGGTGATAACTATTGCCATCTCCTTCCAGTAAGAAGTGTGAGAAAGATACTCCACAATCCTCCCTACAGCCAGATCATTATCGACCATATAACTTTCCCTGAATGGATATCCGGCACCAGGTCGTTCATTTGCTCCGTGATCGTTAGGAATAATTACAGTAAGAAGTTGCGGCATGGTTTTCCCTGGCCCAATCCATTTCCCGTTAAACTCCCTGATAAACTGACTTATCCGGAACTGATCCGGAATAGCCATATTGAAGGTGGCATACTGTCGCGATGTCTTGTTGAATAAAGGCGTCGGTACCGGAAAGTTGGCAAACTGTTTTATGCCTGTATATTTATACGAATCATCATAAAATGCAGGTTCAAACATTACACTGAATCCGAAATTAAAAAAGTCAATTTTGTTTCTTTCGAGATGATCCCACATTGAACCTGATTCATTATAGTCCTCAGGGTATATAGCCCCCGCTGATCCATTCATCCCCAGGCTCCCGGGGGCTTTGGATAACGGTTTATAATTCCTGTTTCCACCATAACTTGCAGGTGTGCAGGTTTCAACCCATTCATTCGGATAAGTATTTACAAGCCATCTGTGCCCATCTGCTGAAACATCGGAGTCTACATAGAAATTATCACTTACAGAAAATTGTTCTGCGAGTTTTTCATGATTGGGCATAATGTTTGCCGCGTCAACTCTTAAGGTATTGGATTTATTTGAAAATGATACATTATGACCATAACGTGCAATTGTAGAATCACCGTCCCCGTTTTTGAGCTGTCCGTATATTTCATCATATGTCCTGTTTTCTTTTGAAATGAAAACAATATGTTTTATGGGCGATTCTTTTTGTCCTCCATAAAGCGGAATGGGATTGTCTTTACGAGCCCTGAGAAGCATACCGGCATTTTGTTTGAAAAAATTGTTCTTAATAACCTTATCAGTCATTAGGTTCAGTTCATCCTGGGATGGGACCTTAATTACTGAGACAGTCCCTTTCATCAGATTCCCGATATAGGTTCCCTCCGCTCCTTCCTTAAATTCTTTACCTCCGTTCGGTCCGCTGCCGTAACCTTTAGCATTTGCTACTATTAAATTATTACCATCCTGAGTAACCTTAAGTTTCGAGGGGAACCAGCCGCAAGGAATATGCCCCAATACATTGAAGGTTTTCAAATCAATCACCCCGATCGCATTTATTCCTGACTCAGCCACGTAAAGTCGTTTTTCGTCAGGTGAAACTGCAAGACCAAAAGGGATCACGCCTCTGAATTGTTTCACCGGCTCATCAGGTTTCAGAGCGACCTCCTTAACAACTGCGTCGGTCTTCAAATCAATAACGGTTATATTATCATTATTGCCGTTACTCGCAAAAAGCCAGTCAGTTGTGGCAACCAATGAGTTAGGACTTGATCCCCCAACAGCAGGAATTCCATCAACCATCTGTCCCACAAGCGCCCCTGTCTTGATCCGTGCAGTAACTCTTGGATTCCCAATATCTTCTATTGAAACAGCCCAAACAGAAAAAGCCAGATCACTATTCGGATCCCCAAGTCCCGGAACTAACATAGAATCGATAGTAACTCCATCTCTCATTTCGCTGGTATTATAAGCGAATGCCGGAAAAGCAAGTGCCTTATTGATTTCAGATTTCTCCTCTATTTTCCCGATTTTACTGTACTGGAACATACCCACATTAGCAACGTATACCTTTTTTTCGTCATGACTCAAAGCAATACCGAAAGGGTAACGACCAACAGGAACAGAATTAATAACCTTCATTTTTCGCGTATCAATAATCACCATTCTGAAATTTGTCTGGTCAACAGCAAAAAGATAGTACCCATTTCCCGTCAATGTCATATCACCGATATAGCCATCAGGATAACTTCCCCCGTTCTCGCCTCTGGAACAATCAACCGAGTCGATCTTATTTCCGGTCTGAAGATCAAAAACCAATACTTTATTTTCCTGTCCGGCAGCTACAAAAACTTTTTTATTATCAGGAGAAATCGCAAGTCCCATGAAAACAGATTCAAGTACACCACTGTTGCCTGAGTTTCCCGGAGGAACTTGGATGATTTCGGGCGTTGTACTGAGATTATGAATAATTGAAATAGAAAGAGGACTTACTCCTGAATTTGCAGTTACAGCAGTCTCCCCGTCACTACTAATCGTAAGCCCAAATGGATGTGGAGCAACTTCAAAGCTTTTACCGGCAGGTGTAAGCAAACGGCCGTTAGGAATAACGGTGGTGCCGTTTTTATCAATCTTAGTGTATAGACTGCCTGCTGGTGCTGAGAGAATTGTAAGGTCATGCCTTTCAGACTGACACGAATGCAATAAAAAAGAACATGTTACAAGGAGAAGCAATATTTTCAGTTGACGCATAACTGGAGTTGTTCAAAAAAATGAAATGCATTAACCGCAAAGATCGCAAAGGTTTGCGCAAAGATCGCAAAGAATTAATATTTCTGACTTTGCGTACTTTGCGCCTTTTGCAACCACCGAAGCTTTAGCGAAGGTGGTCTTAGCGTACTTTGCGGTTAAAAAAAGATAAATATTAACTGTTTAGCTTTCTAAACCAGTTTGTACCCTTTCCTGTACTCGTATTGCAGAAGTTTTGTTGCGGAACCGTCAGTATCGTCAATAAATGTTTCTGTAGCCGGATTCCATTTTACAGTACGCTTCAGCGAGCATGCAATATTTCCAAGATTACAGACAGTACAGCTGCTATGTCCTATTTCGACAGTAACAACCGGATCTTTTCTCAAACGGACAGATTCAATAAAGTTTAACTGATGAGGTATCCTTGTTTCATAAGGACCTTCCACTTTCATAGCAGATGCAGGAAGTGCTAATTTTTCATCGGAAGCTTTGAAATATCCCCTTGATACCTCTATCCAGCCTTTTTCGCCCCAGAACTTAACACCTTTCATCTTTTTAGCATCGAAAGGTTCTGAAGTCATTACAACGCCATTGGCATATTTAAATGACATATATTCTGTTCCGTCACCAATAGGTGATGCCTCAACCGGACCATTCTTATCCATACCCAGGCCCCACTGGGCTATATCAAACATATGAGCGCCCCAGTCTGTTGTGAAGCCGCCGCCCATCTCTTTGTACCAGCGCCATGCCCCCCAGATCTTCTCATTCTGTTCCGGATCGAGAGTTATCGGAGGATCCAGCTGATTGTTGAAATGTATAGGATTAGGAAGCGATCCAAGCCATAGATCCCAGTTCAGATCCGCTGGAATTGGTTCTTCCGGAAGATCATAAGGAGTCGGCGGTGCTCCAACATAAGCATTTACCTTTGTTATTTTGCCTATTGCCCCGTCCTGAACAAGTTTCACAGCATGCTGAAATTCAACTGAAGATCTCTGCTGACTTCCAAGGCCAAAGATTCTATTAGTTTCCCTGACAACCTTTTTCAACTCCTGACCCTCTTTAATAGTGAAAGTCATAGGTTTTTCGAGGTAAACATCTTTACCTGCCTTGCATGCAGCAATGGCTATCCTGGCATGTGAATGATCAGGAACAGCTATTACTACAGCATCTATATCTTTTCTGGCAAGAAGATCTTCAAATTTTTCATAAGTATCGACTTTTGATTCTTTTCCGGCTTTTGTATAAAATGCTGTAACACGTTTTTCAAACCTTTTACGTTTCACACCATAAACATCACAACCGGCAAGTACCTGTACCCCGGGGATTTGAAGAAACCCACTTAATAAAAACATCGACTGCTGGCCCATGCCAATGAAACCAAGCCTTATATCCTGACCTACAGATGAAGAAGATTTAACTGATCCGTACATCTTTGGAATAATCATCATGCCGGCTATTCCTGCAATGCCGGAATTAATAAACTGGCGCCTTGACCAGCCTTTTTTTTGATCTTTCATATCTATACTTGTTAGTTGTTAGTTGTTAATTTGATTCAATTTCCCCGAAATCAGGAGATATAAAAATAATACTTTTCTTATAACCACAATAAATATTGCGATTACTAAAATCTGCCGAATATTGAATATTTTTCGGTATTGCAGAAAATTGAAGAGTATAAAAAAAGATCCGCGTTATTTGTCTCCATTCTTCTTTCAAGATGCAAAACCGGATGTCCTTTTTTCAACTGAAGTAATCTGCTGATTCTTGAAGTAGCCGGGATTGCTTTGATTCTTTGTTCTCCTCCGCTGACCTCCACCCTGTACGAATCCCTAAGAACCCGGAAAAGAGATTTATTCTCAAATTGTCGTGAGGTGATCCTCGGGAGGTTAATATTGGCTATATAACTGATATCATAAAATATTGGCACATCTTCAAGAAACCTTACACGCTCCATATAGATGCATCCCGATTCCTGCTCAAGTTCAGTCAGAGGGAACATAAAATCTTCCGGCCATTTCATGAGAACAGGTTTTACAATGATTTTTGTTTTAAGCTTACGGTCACCTACTGCCGAAGTAGTACCTGAAACTGAGAGAATGCCAATTGCCTTCGGCAGATGATGAACGATGCTTCCCTTTCCCTGGTGCTTAATTATATAGCCGTCATTTGACAGGGTACTTAAGGCCTGACGGACTGTCGGACGAGTCATACCATAAAGCTGGCATAATTCATTTTCAGACGGCAAAAGATCCTCTTCTTTGTACACATTATCCAGAATATGCTTTCTGAGAATCTCATAAAGCCTCCGGTATTGCGGTATGGTTTTCTGGGAGACCATTAGTATAATTATAGATTCTTTATAACAATTAAAAGTGCCTAAAGTGCCTAAAGTGTCTAAAGTGCCTAAAGTGTCTAAAGTGCCTAAAGTGCCCAGAGTAAGTTTTTAACTTTAAGCACTTCAAACCTCAGGCACTTTAAACTTCTTTTTGTAAATATAATATTCTTTACTTGTAAATACAAGTTAAATAATTTATTTTTGTGTGCATTGATTTATAACAACATCCACAATTTACTGAATTAGTTTAGTTTACTTATTATTACAAGTTAAGATAGAATGAAATTTGAGAAAAAAAATTTTAAGCAATAAAACGATAGAATATTTCTTTTCTTTTTCAAAGACCCCCTTCCCATCCTTCCCCCAGGGGGGAAGGCGCGAACAAAACCTTTCCTCCCTGGGGGAAAAAAGAAAGGGGGTAAACTCAAAAAGAAAATTTAGATTCATCAAGAAACCCAAAGATCTTCATGAACGAAATACGACAAACGAAAAACGACAAACAATAATGGCAATAACAGTAATAATGCCAAAGCAGGGACAGTCGGTTGAGACCTGCATCATTACGAAGTGGTACAAAAAAAAGGGAGACATGATTTCCATTGGGGATATTTTGTTTTCTTATGAAACCGACAAAGCAGCTTTTGACCTCGAGTCGCCAGTGGAAGGTGTACTTCTTGATATATTTTTCGAAGAAAGCGCTGAAGTTCCCGTTCTGGTCGATGTTGCAGTATTAGGCAACCCGGGGGAATCAATTGAAAGACCTCATGCTACGAAAGGCACTAATGCTTCTGCAAAAGTGGAGACGTTGCATGCAACTTCTCTACAGGGAATTGCAGATGAAACGAAGTCTTTGAACACTTTAAGGGACACAGACGCTGCCTCTAAAACAAGAATTTCTCCCAGGGCGAAACGGCTGGCCATGAGTAAAGGGCTTAATATCAATAACATTAAGGGTTCAGGACCAAACGGCAGAATTATAACAAGAGATATTGAGAATCAGGTATCAGACGATTTATCTATTCAGGATAACATTCAAAAAACAGCTGAATATACAGAAAAACCTTTAAGCACCGTCCGTAAGCTTATAGCAAAGGCAATGCATAGTTCACTTCAGAATTCGGCCCAGTTGACACATCATATGAGTGCCGATGTAAGGACACTTCTTGAAGCCCGACAGAAGATAAAACGAAATCTTGTTTCAGATAAAAGTCAGCAGGATATTACGCTAAATGATATGGTATGCTGGTGTGTAATACGGGCTCTATTAAAATTTCCGGAAGCAAACAGCCATTTTCTTGATGATCATATCAACACTTTCAACAAAGTACACCTTGGACTTGCTGTTGATACTACACGCGGACTAATGGTTCCTTCGGTCAGGAATTCGGATGAGATGGACCTAACAAGACTCTCAAAAGAACTAAAATCTATTGCAGAATCCTGCAAAAAAGGGAATATAAACCCGGAACTTATTCAAAGCACATCAGCCACATTCACGGTATCTAACCTTGGCAGCTATGGCGTGGAGATGTTCACCCCCGTCATTAATTTGCCTCAGGTTGCAATACTCGGAGTATGTACAATAATAAACAGGCCGGCGGATATCGGAAATAATATTTTTGGTTTCATTCCATATATGGGCCTTTCACTTACTTACGATCATCGTGCAATTGATGGAGGCCCAGCCACATTGTTCCTGAAAGAAATTAAAGATCAGATAGAAGCTTTCAGGTATTAAAGAACTAAGCGCAAAGAACGCAAAGCAATAGGCTTTAATCTGCGCAAATCTGCGTAATCTGAGGAAAAAAATCAGATTACAATTAGAATTTAACATTATTGAAATACTGCAGGACAGCAAGACAGCAGGACCACAAGACATTAAGAAAATAAGCCATGCCAAAAAGTCAAAACCTTAATCCGAAAATTATCAGGCAACCTAAATTTATTGAATTAGGTAAAATTCCTGTAAATCAATATAATAAAAGCATCGAAGAGGAAAAACTAACCCACAGCCAGAAAGATTTTATCAGGATATATCACGATATGGTTGTTATAAGGGAGTTTGAAACAATGCTAAATCTTATTAAAACCACGAACGAGTATAATGGGATTCCATATAATCATCCCGGACCGGCTCATTTATCTATAGGACAGGAAGCTTCAGCCGTTGGGATGGCTTATACCCTGAATATCGATGACTATATATTCGGTTCTCACCGGAGCCATGGCGAAATCCTTGCGAAAGGATTATCTGCTATTCATAGTCTTGATGAAGACACTCTTTATACTATAATGAAAAACTACTTTGGAGGCACTGCTCTTAAAGTGGTTGAGAAGGGTTTTCATGGAAATATTAAAGATCTGTCGATCAGCTTTTTACTATATGGTGCACTTGCAGAAATATTTGCACGGGAAAATGGTTTCAATAAAGGTCTGGGAGGCTCCATGCACGCATTTTTTACACCCTTCGGCATATATCCCAATAATGCCATCGTAGGGGGATCAGGAGACATTTCAGTTGGAGCTGCTCTCTATAAGAAGATTAACCGGAAACCCGGCATAGTTGTATGCAATATCGGTGATGCATCAATGGGTTGCGGACCGGTATGGGAAGGAATCTGCTTTGCAACAATGGATCAGTATAGGACACTCTGGGACGGTGAATACAGGGGAGGTCTGCCTCTTATTTTTAATTTTATGAACAATCTCTACGGAATGGGTGGCCAGACATGTGGTGAGACAATGGGATTCGATATCCTGGCAAGGGTAGGCGCTGGAGTCAATCCTGAATCAATGCATGCGGAACGTGTAGATGGTTATAACCCTCTTGCTGTAATTGATGCTTTTCGTCGTAAAAGACAAATTCTGAAGGAGAAAAGAGGTCCGGTTTTGCTGGACACATTGACTTACAGGATTAGCGGACATTCCCCTTCAGATGCTTCTTCTTACAGGTCAAAAGAAGAAGTTGAAGCATGGCAAAAGGAGGACTCAATTCTTGCATACGGTAAATCATTGGTCTCGGCTAAGATAGTTAAACAGGAAGAACTTGAAAACATAACATCCGATACAAAAGAACTACTAACGCATCTTCTTAAATTAAGTATAGATGATGAGCTGACACCAAGGATCGACCTTAAACAAGACCCTGATTTCATAGGAACGATGATGTTTTCAAATGAATCATCTGACAGGATGGAAGATGGAATTCCGGAAGTTCTCATTCCTCTTGATGAGAATCCTCACGTTAAATCATTAAAGAATAAAGAAAGATTTTTCAAGGACAAGGAGGGCAAGCCGGTATCAAAAGCAAAATTATATCAATTCCGTGATGGCATTTTTGAAGCAGTAATAGATCGATTTTACAAGGATCCTACTCTTGCAGCATGGGGAGAGGAGAATCGCGACTGGGGAGGAGCATTCGCTGTATACCGCGGATTGACCGAAGCACTCCCCTACCACCGGCTTTTTAATTCACCAATTTCCGAAGGAGCTATTGTTGGCACGGCAATTGGATATGGTATGTGCGGTGGACGGGTTATTGCTGAGATAATGTATTGTGATTTTCTTGGGCGTTCGGGAGATGAAGTCTTTAATCAATTGCCCAAATGGCAGGCAATGAGCGGTAATATGATCAAAATGCCTGTTGTGATAAGGGTCTCTGTCGGATCAAAATATGGTGCTCAGCACTCTCAGGACTGGTCAGCGCTTACAGCTCATATACCTGGGTTAAAAGTTGTATTCCCGGCAACACCTTATGATGCTAAAGGATTGATGAATTCAGCCCTTCAGGGAACAGACCCGGTCATTTTCTTTGAAAGTCAGAGAATATACGATATCGGAGAGATGTTTCATACACAGGGTGTACCCGAAGGCTATTATGAGATCCCATTCGGGGAGCCCGACATTAAAAGAGAGGGGAGTGATATTACAATTCTTTCAATTGGAGCAACATTATATCCGGTACTGAAAGCTGCAGATATTCTTCTTGAAAAATATGGGCTTTCTGCTGAGATAATTGATGCACGTTCTCTTGTTCCGTTTAATTATGAACCTGTAATAAATTCAGTCAAAAAAACAGGAAGGATTTTACTGACAAGCGATGCGTCATCCAGAGGTTCGTTTTTGAAAGAGATGGCTCAGACAATAACCGAACTGGCCTTTGACTATCTCGATGCACCGCCTGTTGTTGTCGGCTCAAGGAACTGGATTACTCCGGCATATGAAATGGAAGAATATTTCTTCCCTCAGCCTGACTGGATAATTGATGCGATTCACCAGAGAATACTTCCGCTCAAAGATCACAAAGTCAAAACTGATTTTTCAACTAATAAAGAAATCCTTCTTAATAAAAAAGGCGTTTAAGTTGTCATAGTAGAAAATACACAGATTATCTTCAGAATTATTTATCAATTTTGAACCTGAATTTATTTAAATTGCATTTTCGAAACTTTGATAATTACAGCTATGCTTAGAAGGTTTTCTCTGATTTTATTATTTGCTTGTCTGAGTCTGACTGCTTTTAATCAAACCCGTAACCTTGAATTCTATTTAACCGAAGGCAGCCATAACAGTCCTTTATTGAATGATTACAGAAATCAAAGCCTTTCGGCTAATGCTGATAGTCTGCTTATAATGGCAGCCAGGAAACCATTTATCGAAGCTAAATCACAACTCCTGTATTCCCCTGCCTACAAAAACTTCGGGTATGATGAGATAGTGACCGATGGCGGAAATTACACGGCAGTATTATCTGTTTCACAGAATATCTTTAACAAAAATGTTATTAATAATAAATACAAGGCGGTTGATCTCCAAAAACAACTTATAAATAATTTCTCAAAAATCTCATCTAAAGAGTTATACAGGGTTATTACCGATCAATATCTGGTTGCTTATTCAGCCCTGAGCAATCTTCTTTTTAATAAATCATTTCTTGAATTGATAAGTAAAGAAAATGAGATTGTTAAGCAATTTGTCATAAAAGGTGTTTACAAACAGTCTGATTATCTGGCACTCCTGGTAGAAACTCAATCTCAGGAGATAATGATCAAACAGCTTGACAATCAATACAGGAGAGAACTATCTGCACTCAACCAGCTCTGTGGACTAAGTGATTCATCGTGGTACGAACTGGTCAAACCTGAATTGAAAGCCAACGGAAATCCTGACATTTCGAAATCACCTGATTATATTAAATTTAAAATTGACAGCTCCCGCATTGAGACCGAAAAAACAACTATTGATCTGAACTATAAGGCTAAAATAAACTGGTTTGCGGACGCAGGTTTCCTTACAAGCACTCCCTGGAATTTTTATCGTCATTTTGGTTACAGTGCAGGGATCAGCCTTAATTTGCCAATATACGACGGGAAACAACGGGGAATTGAGAAACAAAAGCTTGACTTTGAACAAAACACCAATAAAAACTATGAAGCCAATTATAAAAAGCAATATTCAATGCAGTTCATACAACTTTCAAATGAGCTTAAAATATTGAATGAGACCACGATCCAGACAGAGAACCAGCTTAATACATCAGGACAGCTGGTAAATATCCTGAAAGATCAGCTTGAAGCCGGGCTTATTCAAATGACTGACTATATTAATGCAATTAAGAATTATAAGACAATAAACAGCAGCCTTAATCTGATAACTGTTCAAAAACTGCAGATTATTAATGAAATGAATTTCCTCCTTACTCAATAATATATACTTTGATGCCGATAAATATCCGAACTCATCATTTCTTATGTCTTTTGATTACAATGGGACTCCTGATTTCCTGTAAGCATACAGCAAAGACATCTGAAGACACACCGGAAGTCAAAACTCCTGTTACAATTGTACCGGTTACATATAAAGCGTTTAGTTCGACAGTATCGTTGCCAGCGGTTGCAACTTTCATGAATAAAAGTACTATTCGTGCAACAACAGCCGGAAACATAGAACAGGTATTAATTATACAGGGTGATTATGTAAACAGCGGTCAACTGCTTTTCACAATCAAAACACGTGAGGCGATGGCTCTTGACAGGAAATTTCAGGCAGATACCAGCCTTAATTTTGCGGGAATTATAAAAATTACAGCTCCTGTTGAAGGTGTAATAAATTCCATTTCCTACCAGAAGGGTGATTTCGTACAGGAAGGAGATGAAATGGCAGTTGTTTGGGAACAAAAAAGTCTGGTTTTTATACTAACGGTTCCGTTTGAACTGGATAAATATATAGAGAAAAACAAAAACTGCACGATCAATCTTCCGGATGACACTAAGATCGGCGGAGTTATAACACACAAACTGCCTGAAATGGATATGCAGTCGCAGACAGTCAGATATATTGTTAAACCATCATCTGCTTCACGACTTCCCGGAAATCTCATAGGCAGCATAAACATTGTAAAGTCAACCAGTGAAAAAGCAGTTGTACTCCCAAAACAAGCAGTGCTTGGCAATGAAACCCAAACAAAGTTCTGGGTAATGAAACTGATTAATGACAGTACCGCAATTAAGACTCCGGTTATAAAAGGATATGAAAATAATGAAGAGGTGGAAATAACCAGCCCGGTATTTTCAACATCCGACAGACTGGTACTGACAGGAAATTATGGTTTACCTGATACTGCCAGAATAACAATAATGAAATAATGACAGTATGAAGAATTTCTTTCTTGCATATAAGAATCCAATATCGGTAATTCTTGCTGTGATTATTGTCGGGGGCATTTTTCTTTACGGGCAGATACAGGTTTCACTGTTTCCTGAAATTACTTTCCCTAAATTAAAAGTCATTGCCGATAACGGCGAACAGCCGGTTGATAAAATGATGGTAACAGTTACGCGGCCCCTTGAAGACGCTATTAAACAAGTCCCTGATCTGAAAATACTAAGAAGCACCACAAGCAGGGGAACCTGTGAAATTTCTGCTTTTCTGAACTGGGGAGCTGATATAAATGTAAATCAGCAAATGCTTGAATCGCGGATATCTCAGATAAAGAATTCTCTTCCTCCTGATGTTCAGATCCAGGTTGAAAAGATGAATCCGTCAATTCTTCCCGTTATTGGATTTACAGTTGAGAGTGATAAAAAAACGCCTATTGAACTTAACCTTATTGCAACATACATAATAAAGCCATTCTTATCACAGATTGATGGAGTCTCATCAGTGGGTATCATTGGCGGAAAAACAAAAGAGTACTGGGTTGAGCTTAACCAGCTTAAAATGAGCACCTTTTCAATAACGCCGGAGACTATCAGGGATATGCTGAATCAAAATCACTTTATAACCTCCAATGGCTTCCTTTCCGATTACAGGCGTTTGTATCTGAGTATTACTGATGCAGGACTTTATAATTTAAACGACATTGAAAATGTGGTTCTGCAAAATGATGGCAAAAGGATTATTAAGCTCAAAGATGTTGCTACCATTAACGTAAGGGAAAGAACTGAATATACAAGAATAAACGCCAATGGCCGTCAGGGACTGCTCGTGGCTATACTGAAACAGCCGAGCGCCAACCTTATTAAACTTTCAGAGAATGTAGCATCAAGAAAAATAGAGCTTGAAAAAATTCTTCCCCCCGATGTTCACGTTTCATTTTATTATGACCAGGCGGATTTTGTAAACAAGGCAATAAAAAGTGTAAACGACAGTCTGTGGCTGGGACTTCTTCTTGCTCTAATTGTTGCCGTAATGTTTTTAAGATCCTTCAGGGCAAGTGCCACAATTCTCGTGACAATTCCTGTTACGCTTCTTCTTACAATTATTGTTCTATACAGTATAGGGTATACCCTGAATATAATGACTTTCGGAGCTATTGCTGCAGCTATCGGATTAATCATAGATGATGCTGTTGTTGTTGTGGAGCAGATTCACAGGACGCATGAAGAATTCCCTGAAAGAAAATCTGATCATATCGTTCACCAGGCTATAAAGTATCTGATACCCAGCATGATCGGTTCATCGATAAGTACCATCGTAATATTTGTCCCATTCATGCTCCTTGGAGGAGTTGCCGGTGCTTATTTCAATGTACTTACAAATACGATGATTATCACTCTTGTCTGTTCCTTCTTTGTAACATGGATAGGATTACCTGTTATTTATATATGGTTCTCAGACTTAAGAGACCTTTTCCCACAGAAGAAAAAATCAGTTGTCAGAACTACCAAAACAAGAAACTGGGTGAGTTTTTTTCTTAGACGACCAGCACTTAGCATTCTTTTTATTCTCTTTCTTCTTATTTCAATAGTTTTTATCCTTCCTCGTCTTGAAACTGGATTTCTTCCTGAAATGGATGAAGGATCGATTGTTCTCGATTACAAAGCTCCTCCGGGAACTTCCCTTGAGGAGACTGACAGAATACTCAAGGAGGTTGAGAAAATAATAGTAAAAATACCAGAGGTCCAACTTATTCAAGGCGAACAGGTGCACAAATGGGTTTTTTCATAACCGAACCTAACGATGGGGACTATCTGATCCAATTAAAAGATAACAGGAAAAGAAGTACTGTTGAAGTAATTGATGATATAAGAAAGAGAGTTGAAGCTACACAACCCGCTCTTGAGATTGATTTCGGACAGGTTATTGGTGATATGCTGGGTGATCTGATGGCTTCAGTTCAGCCGATTGAAATAAAAATATTCGGAAGCGATCAGACCTTACTTAATGAACTGGCAAAGCAGGTTGCCGGCAAGATTGAAAAAATAGAAGGTATTGAAGATGTCTTTGATGGAATAATAATAGCAGGCCCCTCGATTGAGATAGTTCCTGATCAGCAAAAACTATCTCAGTATAAATTATCCCCAACATCATTTCAGTTCCAGGTTCAGACTCTGATTGAGGGAAATATAATCGGCAGTATCCTTGAGAAAGAGCAGATGACAGCTATACGGATGATCTATCCCAACAGCACAAAAAACAGCGTGGAATACGTCAAAAATCAGTTTATTTTCCTCCCCGACGGTAAACTCAAACCTCTTACATCGCTTTCATCCATAACATTAAAAGAGGGCGTTGCAGAAATAAACAGGGATAATCTTAAAACAGTTTCAATAGTTACTGCCAGGCTGAATAACAAAGATCTTGGTACTGCAATGAAGGAGATTCAGAAAACAATTGATTCTAAAATTTCTTTACCGCAGGGATACAATATTGAATACGGAGGTGAATATGCTGATCAGCAGAAATCATTTGAAGAACTGCTGATGATACTTATATTGTCTAGCCTTCTTGTTTTTGCACTTATGCTATTCCTGTTCAGAGATTTCAGGGCTGCATTTGCTATCCTATTCATTGCAGTTCTGGGAACAGCAGGAAGTCTGATCGCTCTGTTCATTACAAATACGCCCTTAAATGTAGGAAGTTATACAGGCCTGATTATGATTGTCGGAATAATCGGAGAAAACGCAATCTTTACATTTCAGCAATTCAATACTAACCGCGAAAAGGGAACAGTGGATGAATCGCTTGTTTATGCTATTTCAACCCGACTAAGACCAAAGCTGATGACAGCTCTTGGAGCCATTATTGCTTTAATGCCGCTGGCTATCGGAGTCGGTACTGGCGCCCAGATGCACCAACCACTGGCAATTGCCGTTATAGGTGGTTTTATCATTGCCCTTCCTCTTTTATTAATTGTATTACCTACATTATTACATCTCTTATACAAGAAGGATGATAAAAAGACAGTATAATTAAAATATCGCCATCGCTCGAAAATCAATTTATTTACCTTCCCCAAGGGGAGTAAATTGATTTTCTTCGCTCCCCTTGGGGTCGGGGTAAACGAAGAAAATCAATTTGCGAAGCTTGGAGAAGTAAGTTATAAGAAATCATAGGTATCTTTGCACCAAAATTAACCACTTATGGAAGATGTACTGGAAAAAATAAAAAGTAAAGCAGGATTTATAATTGATATGGATGGTGTCATATACCATGGAAATAAGCTTCTGCCTGGTGTTATTGATTTCTTAAACTGGCTTGAGGCATCGGGTAAAAAATATTTATTTCTTACAAATTCAAGCGAAAGAACGCCTAAGGAATTACACGAAAAATTGAAAAGACTCGGTATAGATGTCGGCGAGGAGCATTTTTATACAAGCGCTCTCGCAACTGCAAGTTTTCTTGCGAATCAAAAACCAAACGGCAGTGCCTACATTATCGGCGATGCCGGACTCATTCATGCTTTATATAGTGTGGGTTACAGCGTAAATAATGTAAATCCCGACTACGTGGTTGTAGGAGACACACATGGTTATAATTTTGAGAAGGTTGAACTTGCCGTCAACCTTGTCATAAGAGGAGCAAAACTGATTGGCACCAATTCTGATATAAGCGGACCAGTAGAGGTTGGAATAACACCCTCAACTAAGGCACTGATAGCTCCGATAGAAATTGCCTCCGGTAAAAAAGCTTATTTTGTTGGCAAACCAAATCCTCTTATGATGAGAAGTGCACTAAAACGTCTTGGTATAAAAAGAGAGGATGCAGTTGTAATTGGCGACAGAATGGATACCGACATAAGATGCGGGCTTGAATCAGAAATTGACACCTTGCTCGTCTTAAGCGGCATCACTGACAGGAACGGCATTGACCAGTTCCCGTATCGTCCCCATTTTATTCTTAATGGTGTAATTGATCTGGTCAGCTGATTATAGAATGGAAATTACAGATAAATATAAATCTGAGCGAAAGGAAGTTGCCCGCTTCATGAGGAGGCTTTATAAGAATGGCCTGACAACAACTTCCGGTGGAAATGTAAGTCTGAAGTTATCTGATGATCTTATTCTGATAACCCCATCAGCGACTGATAAAGGCAGAATGAAATGGAAAGAGGTCGCCATTATCAATATTTTCGGTGAGAACCTTACGCCACACCTGAAGCCGTCGATTGAGACTGAAATGCATCTTTCAATCTACAGGAAAAAGAATGATGTACTTGCAATTGTCCACGCACACCCGGTGTTTGCGTCCCTTTTCACCGCAATTAAAGCAAAAATAAATACAAAACTTACTTCAGAAGCAAAGGCAATTCTGGGTGATCCGCTATTTGTAAAATATGCTGTTATGGGCTCCATGGCTCTTGCAGAAGTTGCAGCAGAGAATATTCTTAAATCAGATATTCTTTTGTTAGAAAATCACGGTGTCGTTACAGTTGGTTCAAATCTTTTGAAGGCATTTGATAAGATTGAGGTTCTTGAAAATGCTGCCAAAATGACTTTGATGACGGAAATGACCGGCAAAAAAAGACCTCTTGATAAAGCCAGAATCTTGGAATTAGAAAGACTATTCAGATGATAAAAGGAGTGCTTTTTGACATGGATGGAGTGCTTGTGGATTCAGAATCATATATTTGTAAGGCAGCAATAATGATGTTCAATGAACTTGGGATCAGTGTTTTGCCAAAAGATTTTGAACCATTCGCCGGGATGGGAGAAAACAAATATATTGGAGGGGTGGCTGAGAAATATGGGATTGCTGTCGATATTGAACAGGTAAAAGCCCGGACTTATAAAATCTATGGAGAATTAGTCAAAGGCAAGTTACTTCCTCTTCCGGGTGCGCAGAATTTTATTACAAAATGCAGAAACAGGGGATTAAAACTGGCTCTGGCAACAAGTGCCGACAGGGTAAAAATGGAAATAAATCTGAGAGAAACCGGGTTGTCACCTGATTTATTCGAATCAATTATTACTGGTCTTGATGTTAAAAAGAAGAAGCCCTTTCCCGATATCTATCTGAAAGCTGCTGAATGTCTGGATTTGGATCCCAAAAATTGTCTAGTAGTTGAAGATACTTTCAGTGGCATAAAAGCGGGTAAAGCTGCTGGCTGCAAATGTCTTGCTGTAAGATCTTCAGTTGAAGAGGCAAAATTAAAAGAAGCCGATTGGATTTGCGATTCCTTATTAAAAGTTCCGGAAGTAGCCTTGAACTGGTGAAGAACAGCCCCTACCGCATCACCGGATTGTAAAATTTAGTAGATTAACTTATTATAATTTATAATGAAAAATTTTCTGTCAGAGTTCCCTTCATTAGATATTATTGGTAAAGAGATGAAGGGAGTTTCATTTCCTGAATATCGTGAAGCCAACAGTCACATTCATACTCCTTACTCCTTCAGTGCATTCAAAGCTCTCGACGTAGCTTTCAAGATGGCAGTTGAAGAAAAAATAGCAGTGCTGGGAATTAATGACTTTTATGTAACAGATGGATATAATGATTTCCATAAGGGGTGCCGTATCAATAAAATTTTCCCTCTATTCAATATTGAGTTCATTGGATTATTAAAAGAAGAACAGAAACTGGGAATCAGAATAAATGATCCAAATAATCCGGGGAGGATATATTTCTGCGGTAAAGGGCTTGATTATCCTTTTCAGGCAGGCTGGATGCAGAAACGACAGCTGCGGGCTGTGAAAAGAGACAGTCAGGCACAGATCAAAGCGATGATAATAAAACTGAATCGCCTTATAGAACACTCAAAACCTTCGCTTAAATTGTCTTATGAAGAAATTAAAAAAGAATATGCTCATGAACTTGTGAGAGAAAGACATATTGCAAAAGCACTAAGGGAACTCGCAATTACAATTTCAGGCAGAGCGGATGAACAGCTTCAGTTTCTTGAAAATCTATATGGCGGGAAAAAATCCAAAGCCGGATTGTCAGATTTCGCTGCCCTGGAAAATGAAATAAGATCCAACCTTCTGAAAAGCGGAGGTGCAGCTTTCGTTGAAGAAGATGAAAACTCATTTCTCGAACTCAAAAAAATAATTAAAATCATCATCAAAGCCGGCGGAATACCCTGTTACCCGGTCCTATTGGATGATCCGGATGGCAGATTTACAGAATTTGAATCGGATCCTGAAAAACTATATGTTTCGCTTAAGCGTCTTGGGATAGACTGCATTGAACTAATCCCGGGGAGAAATGATTTTACAATTTTGAAGAACTTTGTGGAATTTTTTCATAAAAAGGGCTTTATTATAACTTTTGGAACTGAACACAACACTCCTGAAATGCTGCCAATGACTGTAACCACACGAGGATCTGTGCCACTGGATGATACATTAAAAAAAATAGCATGGGAAGGTGCCTGCGTTATTGCCGCCCATCAATATCTGAGAGCTGATGGCAGGCAGGGTTATGTCTTACCCGATGGCTCCAGCAGCATAGAACAAAGGACTGAACTGACAAATCTTGGACAATTGGTAATTGAATATTTCATAAACATTTATGACAATGAAGCCGGAAATTAATGAACTTATAGAGATTTCTAAATATTACGGTTGTAATAAGGATTATGTAATTGCAGGCGGAGGAAATACTTCTTTTAAAGATAGTGATACAATTTGGATTAAGGCAAGCGGTCAATCACTTGCTGACCTGAATGAGGAAAGTCTCGTTGCATTAAGCCGGCAAAAGCTTCAAAATATATCGACCGGAGTATATTCTGATGAAAGTGTTGCCAGAGAAGAAAAAGTGAAAGAAGATCTTTACCGGAGCATTATTGACCCTCAGAAGAACAACAGGCCATCAGTGGAAACTTCACTTCATGAGATCATCCAATACAGATTTATTGTTCACCTCCATCCTACCCTGATTAACGGAATATTGTGCAGCAGGAATGCAAAAAGCATTACACTGAAGCTGTTCGGGGAAAGCGTTCTCTTTGTTCCTTATACCGACCCCGGATATACATTATTTAAAAAGCTGGAATCAGAAATTAAAGTATACAGACTAAAGTTTTCGCATGATCCCAAAGTAATTTTTCTTGAGAATCATGGCTCTTTTGTCGGCGCAGATACAACAGAGGAAATAAAAAAGATCTATGAAGAGATAATGCAAAAAATCAAAGAACTGGTTCCACCTGTTTCTGACATTACTACATTACCTTTCAATCCGATCCTCAATAAGGTACTGCCTGCAATTCGTGTTTTGCTTTCCGGTGATCAACCAGGAGTTATCCGGTTCAGGAATAATACCCTGATAACCAGGTTTTCACAGAATCAGCAGGAATTTCATAAAATATCACTTCCCCTTACTCCCGATATTATTGTCTATTGTAAAACAAGGTATCTGTATATCGAACAATCAGCAACAGCAGAAAAAATACTTGATTCTTTCAGATATCAATTACCTCATTTTATAAGCGAGTATGGTTACCTGCCCAGGGTTATTATAATAAAAGACATGGGAGTTTTTGCTATCGGTGACTCATATGCAAATGCTGAAGCATGTCTGGATGTCTATGAGGATCTTATTAAAATAAGTCATTACGCTTTGCTTTGCGGAGGTATAAAATTCCTTATTCCTGAACAGGTTGCATTTATTGATCAGTGGGAGGTAGAAAACTACAGGAGGAAAATTGCTCAACCCCAGGGAACAGTAAACAAACTAAATAATAAAATTGCAATAGTCACCGGTGGCGCTCAGGGATTCGGGGCAGGAATAGTGGAACGATTATTCGCAATGAACGTTAATGTGGTAATTGCCGATCTTAATGAAGAATCCGGAATGTCCTTTGTTTCCACTCTGTCAGTCAAAAAATCGAAGAACAAAGCAGTCTTCGTGAGAACCGATGTATCAGATGCTTCCTCCGTAAAGGATCTTATAATAAAAACGGTGAGGGAATTTGGGGGACTCGATCTCATTGTAAGTAACGCCGGAATATTAAAGGCGGGAGGACTTGATGAAATGGATGCTGAAACATTTTCAAAAACAACACAGGTAAATTATAACGGATATTTTTATTGTGCAAAATATGCCGCAGAAGTGATGAAACTTCAGAATCAGGAAAAACCCGGTTATTTTACCGATATCATACAGATTAACTCCAAATCAGGCTTAAAAGGAAGTAATCGTAATTTCGCCTATTCAGGTGCAAAATTCGGGGGGATTGGTCTCACACAATCTTTTGCCCTGGAACTTGCTCCATATAGAATTAAGGTTAATTCAATCTGCCCGGGAAATTTTTATGAAGGACCTCTCTGGTCCGATCCTCATACAGGATTGTTTGTTCAATATCTTAAAACAGGAAAGGTTCCGGGTGCGAAAAATATAGATGACGTAAGAAAATTCTATGAGGACAAAGTACCAATGAAAAGAGGTTGCAAGCTTGAAGATCTTATGAAGGCTCTCCTTTACATAATTGATCAGGAATATGAAACAGGTCAGGCTGTTCCGGTAACAGGAGGACAGGTGATGCTTGGGTAAAAAGCACAGAGCACAGGGCACAGTGCTCAATGAAAAATTCCTGAAATAATCCTTTGTGAACCTTAGTGTATACCTTAGTGTCCCTTTGTGATAAAAAAAACACAAAATATGAAAACAAAAGCAGTCAGGATTTATGGGAAGAAAGATCTCCGACTGGAAGAATTTGATCTCCCTGAACTAAAGGATGATGAGATCCTTGCCAGTGTGGTCTCCGACAGCATTTGCATGTCGTCACATAAAGCTGCTCTCCAGGGGGCGGAACATAAACGGGTTCCAGATGATATTCATATTAATCCTACTATTATAGGACACGAGTTTGCCGGTATGATTCTTGAAGTCGGTAAGAAATGGCAACATAAATTCAAAGCCGGACAAAAATTTTCAATTCAACCTGCAATGAGCCAGACCGGGACACTTTAATGCACCGGGTTATTCATTCAGGTTCATTGGTGGTGACGCAACACATATTATTATCCCTTCCGTAGTGATGGAGGCTGATTGTTTGCTTCCATATGACGGAGAAGCCTTCTTCCCTGCTTCGCTTTCAGAACCAATGTCATGTATAATTGGTGCGTTTCATGCCAGCTATCATATACCTCCCGGAACATATGTACATAATATGGGAATCCGTAAAGGCGGAAAGATGGCTATCCTGGCAGGTGTAGGCCCTATGGGATTAGGGGCAATTGATTATGCTTTGCATCAGGATAGGAAACCCGGATTATTAGTAGTTACAGATATTGATGATAACAGGTTGTTGAAGAGCCGCATCTATTTTCACACCTGAACATGCTGAAAAAGAAGGTGTTAAATTAGTTTTTGTAAATACCAGTCGCATGAACGATCCGGCCAAATATTTACGTGATCTTACCGGAGGCAAAGGATTTGATGATGTTTTCATTTTTGCACCAGTCAAACAGGTTATCGAACTTGGTGATGCCATTCTTGGCTTTGACGGATGTCTAAATTTTTTTGCAGGACCAGTGAATCCCGAATTCAAGGCTGAATTCAATTTCTACAATGTCCATTATACTTTTACACATGTTGTGGGCACTTCAGGGGGTAATACTGATGATATGAGGGAATCTTTAAAGCTAATGGGTGAAGGAAAGATCAATCCGGCTATTATGATCACCCATGTCGGTGGACTCGATTCCGTTGTTGAAACAACTTTGAATCTGCCTCAGATTCCTGGAGGAAAAAAACTGATTTACACAAATATATCGATGCCGCTTATTGCTCTTTCCAACCTTGAAGAGCTGGGAAAAAGGATTCATTTTATGCAGGACTCAACGATATTGTTTCAAAAAACGATTATATCTGGTCACTGGAAGCAGAAAAATATCTGCTTGCAAATGCAAAACCAATCTAAATCCATTAACCACAAAGAACACAAAGATAAGCACAAAGAACACAAAGGTTTCAATATTTCTTCTTTGTGGCCTTTGTGAAAATGACTTGGTGACCTTTGTGGTTACTTTTGTCTAACTTCTCAGCAAATTCCAGTGAAATATAATTCTCGTACGACAGGCATACATTAGTAGCAAAGTCAACACCCATGGTAATAACTTTTGACCAATTCTCCTCACCCATTTCTTCAAGCTGATCCGCTGGTTATCTTATTCCTGTAAGATCGCCGCCATCATTCCTGCATTAAAATTATCGCCCGCTCCAATTGTACTCAACGGCTTTATAGCCTTAACTCCGAAAATTTTCCTGAATAACTGATAGTCCTGACATAAACACCTTCTGCGTTGGCAGTATAAACCATGACAGTTACAATATTTCTTTACAACATTCCATGCTTCATCAGGTGTATTTGCACCGAAAATGTTTTTAAAATCCTCATCCGAACCCCTGATCAGTCTTTGCAGTTTGCATATTTTCAATTATCATTGGCATAAGTATTTCAAGATCAGAAGAATGCGGTAGGTCTGAAATTCGGATCATAAATCACTAATCGCATCATTCTACTTTGCCATTCTTATCAGCTCCATGAACTTCTTCCTGATTTCATCTGTGATGGCATAGATGGAACCACAAAGAATAATATCATCCTTTTTAATCGCAGGAAATTTAATATTCATCCTGTTCTCCAGGATAATCCTGGTAAAAAGTGTAACTTGCATCATTCTTTTCATTAAGAAAAGCCAGTGCAAGCTTTGTTTTACCTTCCTTATAATGATCTACATAATCTGTTGCTACTCCGTTTTCCAGTAGAAAACTATCAATTATTTTACCAACATTATCACCTGCATATTCACTTATAAAAGAAACCGGCAGCCCGATTCTTCCCAGTGAAACAGTGCTATTAAGCATTGCTCCCCCGGCTTTTGCAGCCTGAGGCTGTTCATTTTTGAAAATAATATCAAAAACTGTTTCTCCTATTCCGTAAATTTTTCTCATTTTTCACAAGATTAAAAACAACTATGTCGTGAAATTAGTAATTTTATTTCTCGCAAAGACACAAAGACGAAGAGAACATTATATTTGTCAGGATTAAAAAGGTTATATGAAAGCAATGATGAGGTCGACAGAGAATATTCTTACACATCGCTCGAAAATCAATTTATTTACCCCATCCCCAAGGGGAGTAAATTGATTTTCTTCGCTCCCCTTGGGGTCGGGGTAAACGAAGAAAATCATTTTGCCAAGCTTGGAGAAGTAAGTTCTTTAATAGACGAAGAGAACATTATATTTGTCAGGATTAAAAAGGTTATATGAAAGCAATGATGCTGACAGGAATCAGGAAGATGGAAATGAGAGACATTCCTGAACCTGCGTAATAAATCCGAATGATGTAAAAATTAAGATGTCTGTTCTGGGAATCTGCGGATCGGATATCCACTATTATACCCAGGGACAGATCGGGTCTCAAAAGGTTCAATATCCATTTACTGTGGGGCATGAAGGAGCTGGTGTAGTTGTTGAAACTGGGGAATCAGTTACAAGAGTAAAGACTGGTGATCATATTGCAATTGATCCGGCAATGCCTTGCTGGGAATGCGATCAATGCCTTTCAGGCAGGCATCATACTTGCCGTAAACTTCGTTTTCTTGGTTGTCCGGGGCAGGCAGAAGGATGTCTTATGGAATATATCGTAATGCCTGAAGAAAGCTGTTTCCCGCTCACAGGGAAACTTACTCCTGATAATGGATCAATCTCCGAACCCCTTGCTATCGGTGTATACGCTGTAAAAAAATCAGGGAATATAAAAGGTCTGAACACAGGAATATTCGGATATGGTCCTATTGGTATGAGCACAATGCTGGCAGCCAAAGTTAAGGATGTTGAACATATTTATGTAACTGATTTAATAGATGAACGCCTTGCAATAGCTGCAAAAGAAGGTGCAACTTTATGCGCAAACCCTCTGAAAGAAGATATTCAGAAAAAAATCAGGCAGACAGAACCCTTGGGGCTCGATCTGGTTTTTGAATGCTGCGGAAAGCAGGAAGCGTTTGATCAGGCTATTGAAATTCTTAAACCCGGAGGCAGGCTAATTGTTATAGGGATCCCTGAATTTGACAACTGGTCGATGAATGTTGAATTAACCAGGAGGAAAAGAAATTTCTCTTCAGTTCATAAGAAGGCAGGTGGATTGTGTGGGAGATGCACTTGAAATGATGAAAAACGGATCCATCTCAATAAAAAATATGGTAACACATCGTTTTACTTTTGAGAAAACCAAAGAAGCTTTTGATCTTGTTGCCGGTTATAAAGATGGAGTTATGAAGGCAATGATAGATTTCTAGTAATCAGTTGGGACGCCCTTCCTGTAAAGCAATTAATTATTCTTTATGTATATACAATACCCAATCTTTATATTCAAGCGATTCGGGATATGACTCGGGACAACTGAAAGTCAGAAAAGCGGACCCTTTGAGTGATACTGTTTCTGTAAGTTTACCTGTTGCAGGATTATACCACGGGTAAATATAGTAATTTAAAGCAGCTGATACATCCATTTAGTTTCATAGACCTTTAGTTAAAAATAAATTTCTTTTCCGATTTTTTGAAAATAATCATTTTCTATTATTCGCGGATGTGTAAATTACTCCTAAATTAGGATCAACTTAAACCCCGGGAGGAATTGAATGAAATCCATGTCCAAGTGCATTCTGTTTATATGTTTCTTAATGATCATTACTTTAACGTTTGTTACTAATGCCTCAGCTATAATTGTTGTTTATCCAGCGCCTCCCGGATTGCGGACCAGTCCTGACTTTAAATTGAAAGCTAATGATATTCCGGTTTGGGTGGAGAGAATCGGTAGTAAAATGAAATCTTTTAGTTACAGCCTCTATGCCGGAAGGGAAATGGAGGATCTAAATGTCGCCAACTTTTCCTGTTCTGGTGAGGTAACTTTCAGAATCATAGCCGCAACTAAGATCAATTCGTTCGTGATCCGTCCAAAAAGTCTCAATATTACAGCTACTGTAAATGGTAATGAACTCATTTTCTCTATTCCGGGACCTCAGAAACTCTACATCGAAATAAACGGGCTGCCACATCTGGCTGTTTTTGCAAATCCGCTCGAAGTCAACCCCCCGGAAAAAGGTAATCGTGATGTTATTTATTTTGGACCGGGAACATATTTTCAGGATTCAATTAATCTTAAAAGTAATCAATCATTATATATTGCAGGCGGAGCAGTTTTAAATACGAATATCAGGGGAAGGAACCTCAATAATGTAAAAATTTCAGGCCGGGGAATCCTCAAGGGGAATCTGGAAATATCAGGTACGTCAAAACTCGATGTGAATGGTATTTTTATTTGCAATACGAATGGATGGACAAACACACTTACAAATTGTCACAATGTAAGTTACGATAATGTAAAAGTATTTAGTTATGAAGCAATATATTCAGTTGATGGGATAGATGTAGTCTCATGCATCAATTTCAAAATCAATGATTGCTTTATGCGCTGTCGCGATGATTGCGTAGCTATTAAATCAGGAGACAGAAACCTTCATGTAGACTCCGTTTTTGTAACCAATTGTATAATGGTTGGCTGGGCATGCAGTGATGGAGTGACATTGGGATTTGAACTAAATGGAGGTCCGGTTGAGAACATCTTCGTGAATAATTGTGACATTCTATATGCCCGTGGCGGCGGAAGAACTAATGGTCATTCAGGTTTCAGCATTGTATGTGATGGGCCAGCCTGGGTTCAAAACATACATTTTGAAGATATCAGAGTTGAAGAGAATGTTGAATTTAAAAACCTGGAATTTATTGTAACTGATGGGACTCTATATGGTGCGGATCCTCCAGGACATATAAAAGGTGTTTATCTTAAAAATATCCAATGGGAGACTCCGGGGAAGCCATTTATTATCTCCGGTTTCTCGAGTGATAACCTTGTAGAAGACATTACTTTTGATCAGTGCAAGGTAGGTGGAAAAGTGCTGAAACGAGAGACAGATGCTGAATTCAGAATTAATGCATTCACAAAAAATATAAAATTCAAATAACCGATAAGGGTCTGGAAGAACTGGGTATTGCAATGGAATGAGAAGAGGTCACACGACAGGCTGTGGAGCCAGGTGACAATGTCAGATAAATATTTTTAAGTAAAACTGTCCGCATGCATAGCTTAATAAGTATTCTTGATAGTATCGTAATAAGATTTCAGGATATACCAGGCTTTTTTCTTCTCTCCATGCTCTGAAATCAGACCTTTGCGATTCCACCCTTTTTGATATAACGGGTGCATCCTGCCAGATGAACGATAATCTGCAAGAAGCCATGGAAAGACTCCGCACAGATTATTCATTGTTCCAAACATTACTATCTGGTCTTTGTAAATCTGTTCCTGATATTCCTCACTCCATGAGGATGCCTCATCTTTTGGTCCTGAATTATTTCCATAAAGAGCCTCTCCTCCAAATTCTGTTATTACAATTGGTTTATCCCTGATAGCTAAATTCCACTTTATATCCCGTGGCTGCCCCTGCCAGGGAACATACCATCCCAGATACTCATTTAATGAAATCAAATCAAGATGACGATAAAGTGTATCCCATACATTTAAGATATTATTACTGTAGTGCTCATCATTAATAACAGAAGTAATAATCCTGGTTGAGTCCAGGTGCCTGCAATTATCTGTAATGTTAATTAATGCCTTATCCCGGGCGGGAGAAGAGTTTGTTTCATTCGAAAGGCTCCATACGATGACTCCGCAGCGATTTTTATCCCTGCTCACCATCTCCCTCATCATCAGATCCATTTTATCTGTTACCCCGGGAGCGGCAAACTCAATTTGCTGATATACGGGAATCTCGTCCCATACCATAATCCCCAATTTTTCAGCAGACTTTATCATGTTTTCATTGTGTGGATAATGAGCCAGACGGACCATGTTACACCCGGTTTCTTTGGCCCATTTTAAAAGAAGCAATGCATCTGATTCAGAATAAGCCCGGGCTGCCTTTAAAGGATTCTCCTCATGTATGTTAATCCCCTTAAGAAAAACAGGTTTCCCGTTCAGTAGAATCTTCGGTCCTTTTACTTCGATACTTCTGAACCCAATTGTATCAATAACAGTATCCGTTTCACTCTGTATAATTACTTTATAAAGCCTGGGATTGTCCGGCGTCCATAGCTTAAAGTCTGAATTGAATTTTATCTCCGCCAGCCCTGAGACGTCTGACCTGGTTTTATAATCAAGATTCAGTTCAGGGATCTTTACCCTGATATTCTGTGAAAGACTGTTCCCGTTTAATCTGACCCAGCCAAGAACCTCATTGAATGAATGCTTCTTCAGTTGGATAAAATAGTCACTGATGTACGACCTGTTTGTTACAATCAGGTTTACATCACGTGTGATGCCTCCGTAATTGAACCAGTCATAGCCGAGACCGGGGATCCCATCCTTAAGCCTCTGGTTATTGACCCTAACAATGATGGTGTTTATGCCTGGCTTAACCAGGCTGCCTATTTCGAATTGGAAAGGTGTGAACCCACCTTCATGAGAACCAATTAAATTTCCATTGAGATAGACACTGGCAATATAATTTACTGCACCGAAATTCAGAAACAGCCTCTTGTTTCCTGAGGAGATGTAATTGAAAGTTTTTTTGTACCAGATAGTTCCTTCATAGTATTTCAGCTCCTGAAGCTGCGTATTAAAATCGCCAGGTACATTTAAAACAGGACCTCCTTCGAATGAATATTCGATAAAATCAGTTTTTTTCTCAGGTTTCCTTTCCTGCCATACCTGTCGCCAGTCACCAGCACCTGTCGGATCAATAATAACCTGCCATTCCCCGTTAAGACTGGTACAATGCCTGGCTGAAACATTAATCATTGCGGTCTGTGCTAATACTGAATCTGGAACTGCAAGGCCACTATAAATCAAGACCCCTGCAATCACAAGCGATTCAAATAGCTTACTTTTCATAGGTTTAGTTGTTCTTATCATTTTAATTTTTCAATTCTTGCTGCCCATCCTCCACCGGATGCAAGGTGAATATTCAGTTTGCTGCCACCTGATATTTTTAATACTTCCTTTTTATAATCGGTCCCATCGCGATCAGCATTAATCCCATCTTTAAAGACAATAGCCTGATAATCTCCATTTCCAAGAAATGAAAAATCAAGAGTCAGATCCCTGGCAGTCCAGTTGGTCATTGCTCCGACAAACCATTTATCTCCCTTTTGTCGTGCAAGCGCAACATACTCTCCCACTTTTCCGTCAAGTGGCACTGTAGCATCAAAAGTAGTCGGAACACTGGTGATAAAATCAGTACATTCCTGCTCTTTCATGTAGATTGTGGGATTATCAGAAAGCATCTGAAGAGGTGCTTCAAAAACAACATACATGGCTAGCTGCTGACAGCGCGTACCCTGGCTCATAGGATTCGCGTTTATCGGTCTGTAGCTCTCTTTATTGGAATTTCTCATTGCACCGGGAGTGTAATCCATCGGTCCGGCCATCATCCGCAGGTAAGGGATGCTGACTACATAGCGCGGCTGATCCTCAGTAGCCCACTTATAATTTTCCAATCCTTTAACACCTTCAAAACCGATAACATTCGGATAGGTTTTCTGCAAACCAGTAGGCTTAAACACTCCGTGGAAATCGACAAGCAAATGATAATCTGATGCCTTTTTTGCAATTTCATATAGCGAAGCCACTGCAAGCTGATCATCACGATCGACAAAATCAATTTTGAATCCTTTAACGCCCATACCTGAATACAGAGGAAAAACTTTATCCATCTGCTGGGTAATGGTATACCACGATGCCCAGAGAATCACTCCAACACCTTTCTGTTTGCCATAATCAAGTATTGCCTTAATGTCAATCGCAGGGTTAATTTTTGTCAGGTCCAGCATAGCAGACCAGCCTGCGTCAATAATGATATATCTTATTTTGTTTGCAGCGGCAAAATCTATGTAATATTTATAAGTAGGGGTGTTTATACCCGCTTTAAAATCCACATGAGATATATTAAGGTCGTTCCACCAGTCCCAGGCAACCTGCCCAGGTTCAACCCAGGAGATATCGGTTAATCTCGAGGGGGAAGCTAATTTCTGAACCATATCAACGTTCAGCAAATCTTTATCCTGATTGCTTATAACAACTATACGCCACGGAAAATTACGTGTACCATTGACTTTCGCTATATAATCTGCTCTTTTATCCGGTATATAATTTATGCCGCTGTAGCCACCAAGTTTAGATTCTAACGGGTAAGGAGCGTATACCCCCATAAATCCTTTTTGTGTTTGATTAATATTCAGATACATACCAGGATAATCTTCCAGGTCGGCCTCAAGGATAACAACCTTTTTATTATTTCCGACATCAGCAAGTACCGGAAGGAAAGCCAGGGAATCACTTGCAAATTTTGAAATATTGATCTCTTTATAAAGAGCCTCAAAAGATGAATTGAAAATTTTACCCTCCCGGTAATCCCACATATAGGGCACAAACACTTTCTGATCAGCAGTGAAATTAAAATTGGCTTCTTCATTTTTCACAAAGAGCTCTCCTTTTCTCTTTGTGAAAAAGCGATATGCCACTCCTTCATTGTATACCCTGAAAATCAACCCAAAATCGCCTTTAAAGCTTATTGTAAACTGATTACACTGATCAATAATGGTTGATTTTTTATAGTTGACCGCAGTGATAATATTATCAATTTTATCAGTTTTTGTTGATACAACCCTGACATTTTCACCAAGGACTTCTCCTCCTGTCAACTGAAGTGAAATTGGGGAAGGCGCAATAACCTGCTGTCCGTCAGACTGAACTGACCATTGCAGTTTTGCTCCCAATTCAACATGCAGATTAATATTACCGTCGGGTGATTTTATCTCAAATTCTTTGTTTTTCTGACCTGTAAGCATTGCTGAACTCAGCACGAATAAAGCAGTTGCTCCAATTAGTTTCTTATTCATATCAGGTATAATTAAATTTTAGTATTTTCCTTCATAATGCCACCAAGGTGCAAAGACACAAAGGTTTCACCACGACAGTAGAAGTTGCATCTTAACGAGGAGCTCCTTTGTAATTAAAATCTTCATTTGGTTGTTTTACAAAGCCATCACCTGTGGATGTATTTACAATATCCGCCCCAACAAAGAAACTACTTTTTACAAGATGAACAAAATACGTGGTTACTTTGAGAAGTTCCTTAAAGAATATCTCAGCGATGAAAGAAAAGGTATTATGAGTTTTCCGAAGTTAAGCAATCCAGCCTGGCAGATGCAGCACTTGCTGCACTTATAAATTAATCGGAGGTTTGAACATCTTCTTTTTCATGTTGAATGGATTATAGAATAAATATACTGATTAGGCTTCAAACAGGTACATAGAATATCTATATTTAACATCAGTAATTTAAGAAAATCAAAAAGAAAATTCTAACTTGGTTATTGAATGATAATAACCCTCTCAGAAATAATTTTATAATTATTATGGATACAAAAAAGCGATTCGGATTGGTTCTTTTAGTAACCTTTATAGGGTTGCTTCATACATTTGCTTGCAAAAAAGGAGGTGATCCGCTTCCTGAATTGAGTATTTCAGATGTCTCAGTGGTGAGAAATACTACAGGAACAACTATAACATTTCATTTATATCTGAGCAAACCTGCAGATAAAACTGTATCCATAGATTATTCAACGGCAGATGGGACAGCAATATCTCCAAAGGATTACGAATCAGCAACGGGAACAATATCGATAGCTAAAAATGAAATGGAAGCAACGATTGCTGTTAAAATCAAAGGTGATCCTCTCGATACCCGTCAGCCTGATCTGAATTTCAATCTTAATTTAAGTAATCCTAAATTCTGTTCAATTAAAGGCATTTCTGCCGTCGGAACTATAATTACTGAAGACGGTACAAATTTATCAACAGATAACACAGGTTACACTACACCTTTAACTTATCCCGGTTATACACTTGTATGGAGCGATGAATTCAAAGGAAACAGTCTGAACTTAAGGGATTGGAATCAGGAGACTGGCAATGGAGATGGCGGCTGGGGAAACAATGAACTGGAATCATATACAAATAGTCCGAAAAATACCTTCGTCTCAAATGGCAATTTAATTATTGAAGCCAGAAAGGAGACAGCAGGTTCCTTCAACTATACTTCAGGGAGAATGACAACGCAGGGTAAGAAGAACTTTAAATTCGGACGCATTGATATCAGGGCCAAGTTGCCGGTGAGTAAAGGCTTGTGGCCGGCACTATGGATGCTGGGTGCAAACGTAACTTCTGTGGGGTGGCCTGTGTGTGGGGAAATTGATATTATGGAACTGATAGGCACCAACCCCTCTAAGGTATATGGCACTTTGCACTGGGGAAATGCCGCAGGATCCCATTTGTCGAAGGGTGCTGATTATGCTTTATCAACCGGCGATTTTTCGAAAGAATTTCATGTCTTCAGTATTATATGGTCACAAAATAAAATTCAGTGGTTAATTGATGATCAATCATATCTTACAGTCAGTTCTGATGATGTTGGTACTGGCATTTATCCATTCAATGCTGATCAGTTTTTCATTTTTAATGTAGCAGTCGGCGGAAATTGGCCAGGTCCTCCTGATTTAACTACTGTATTTCCTCAAAGAATGTTTGTTGATTATGTCCGTGTATTTCAGTAAACACAAAGTTTTCGAATTGATTAACGGGAGATAAATATTTCAATAGAGACAAAATTATTTAGAATGAGTAAAATACTTGTAATAGGAAGTTCAAATACCGACATGGTCATTAAAACTGAAAAACTTCCTTTGCCCGGGGAGACGATTCTTGGAGGTACTTTCCTGATGAATCCGGGGGGAAAAGGAGCCAATCAGGCTGTCGCTGCTGCCCGGCTTGGTGGAAAGGTCACGTTTATTACCAAAAGAGGAAATGATCTTTTTGGAAATCAGGCTGTAGGATTATTAATGAGAGAGGGAATAGATACACAATTTATAGTTAAGGATCTGGAATTTCCGTCAGGCGTAGCGCTTATTACTGTTGATTCACAAGGGGAAAACAGTATTGTTGTTGCTCCGGGATCAAATGGCAAACTTTTTGAAGATGATCTCCCATCAGCGGTCTTTGAGAATACTAAATTCGATATACTTCTTCTCCAGCTTGAAATACCGATTAAAACCGTTGAATATTCTGCCGTTACAGCAACAGAGCAAGGAGTTAAAGTAATTCTTAATCCGGCTCCTGCCTGTAAGCTTCCCGATAAACTGCTTCAAAACACGTGGCTGATCACACCGAATGAGACTGAAGCAGAAGCTATAACAGGAACAGAAATAACGGATATTTCATCTGCTTACCATGCAGCTGTTTTAATACAGGAGAAAGGCGTGAAGAATGTAATTATTACACTGGGAGAGATGGGAGCCTATATTAAATCCACAAAATTCACAGGATTAGTTCCCGGGATAAAAGTGATACCTGTCGATACAACAGCGGCAGGAGACGTGTTCAATGGTGCCCTGGCTGTGGCCATATCAGAAGGGAAAGAACTTCAGGAAGCAGTTGTCTTCGCAAATAAGGCTGCTGCAATTTCTGTAACCCGAATGGGTGCACAGGCATCAGCACCTTATAGAAGTGAAATGCTTTAATGTTTGCTCTAAAATACTAGCATACAATGATTTTTCGTATTTCTTATATAGATTACCCCCTTCCCCGTTTCCCCCAAGGGGGAAAGGCTGGCACTACTCCTTCCCCCTTGGGGGAAGGTTGGGAAGGGGGTAAATATTACAAATTATAAACTAAAAAATTCTATGAAACACTCCCTTTACTTAGCATTGATTATCCTGCTTGGCTTTTCTGCCTGCGTAAATCAACCAAAAACAAATGACAAGAAAATTAAAATAATATTTGATACCGATCTTGGCCCGGATTATGATGACGTAGGTGCTCTTGCATTCCTTCATGCTATGGCTGATAGCGGAAAAGTAGAGATACTTGCAACAATTGCATCAAATAAGAACGAACTCGTTGCCCCTTCGATAAATGTCATTAACACATATTTCGGAAGAAGTGAATTACCCATCGGAGCCCCGAAAACAGCAGGAGTTAATCTTGGTTCAGCACAGCACTGGGCTGACTCAATTGTTGCAAAATATCCTCATACGATAAAATCAACCTCCGAAGCCCCGGATGCCGTTGATATATATCGAAAGATACTTAGCAGTCAACCCGACAAAAGTGTAACAATTGTTACAGTTGGTTTTTTGACAAACCTCAGCAATCTTCTTAAATCAGAACCCGATAACAACTCGCCTCTTAGCGGGAAAGAGCTGGTAACCAGGAAAGTAGCGAGATTAGTATCGATGGCAGGAAGATTCCCGGAGGGGAAGGAATTCAACATTTTTATGGATTCCGTTTCTTCAAAATTTGTCTATGAAAACTGGCCAGGGGAAGTTATTTTTACAGGTTATGAGATTGGCGCTGAAATACATACAGGTCTGAAACTGATAAATTCAGATATTAAGAATAGTCCCGTGAAAGATGTTTTCAGAATCAGTATACCACTTTCTGAAGAGGACAAAAACGGAAGGATGAGCTGGGATGAAACTGCGGCCCTTATCGGAGTTTATGGGACTGATGGATTCTTTAATACTGTAAGAGGGAAAATTATAGTGAATAATGATGGCAGTAATACCTGGGAAAACAGTGCTGATGGGAAACAGTTTTATGTAACGCAAAAAATGCCATTTTCCGAGGTAGGTTCATTTATCGAAGCCAGGATGATGCATGTACCAATTAAAAAATCAAAGAACTTACACTGAGAGACACAGAGAAGCACGGAGAACCACAGAGTTGAAAAAAATCTGATTCGGATTTTCTCTGTGTACCTCTGTGATTCTCTGTGCAACTCTGTGTAACTAAAAAATCAATATTAATAAAGAAAAATTCGTAATCATGAAAAAAACGAATCTCTTGTTTTCAATAATTATTTGTTTTCTATTGCTGTATCCTGTAAAAACACTCCGGAAGGATTCAGGAGTATAAGCCCGGAGGTTCTGAAAGATAAAATTGCAGGTGGCTGGGCAGGAAAAATGATTGGTGTTACCTATGGAGCCCCTACAGAATTCAGAGCTCAGGGCAAGATTTTCACCGATTCAATAAAATGGAAGCCTTCAGACATAAGGGGGAGTATGTGGCAGGATGATATATATGTTCAGCTCACCTTTCTGATGTCGATGGACAAATACGGAGTTGATGCGCCAGCTAAAAAATTTCAGGAAATGTTCGCCAAAGCAGGGTACCCCCTGTGGCATGCCAATATGCAGGCAAGAAAAAATTATTATGACAGCATTTTTGTGCCTGCTTCGGGAAGTCCTGAATATAACCTTCATGCAGATGATATTGATTTTCAGATTGAAGCAGATTACATTGGGTTCATGTGTCCGGGCATGCCGAATACAGGATCAGACATTGCAGAGAAAATAGGACATATTATGAATTATGGTGATGGTGTATATGGAGGGATCTTCGTTTCAGCTATGTACTCAGAAGCATTTTTCGAATCAGATATTAGCAAAATTATCGATAAAGCGCTTAAGTCGATCCCCGCGGAAAGTGACTACTCGAAGATAGTAAATGATGTAATAAAACTTCATCAGCAATATCCTTCAGACTGGCAGGCAGCCTGGAAAGAACTCGAAGCCAAATGGGGGAATGTTGATATTTGCGGAGCTGGTATCGATTTCAATATCGATGCAAAGCTTAATGGAGCTTTTATTGTGATGGGATTATTGTACGGAGACGGTGACCCCCGGAAAACACTTGAAATAACAACACGTTGCGGTCAGGACTCAGACTGCAATCCATCAAATGCCATGGCTGTGCTTGGAGTTATAAAGGGTTTCAGCGGATTGCCGGAAGATATGCAGGATGGAGTAAAAGCTATGGGTGATTCGATTTTTATCAATACCACTTATTCCTTTAATACTGCAGTGGCGAGCACTGAAAAGTATGCCCACAGCTTGATCCTGAAGGATGGAGGTAATATTTCTGATAAATCAATAATGGTTAAAGTTCAGACTCCGGTTGCAGCTATTCCTGAGGTATCATTCCCCGATCTTGTATTCGATAAAACGGTTTCAGTTTTTGATCAAAAAGCCTGGTTATTTAAAGGCAGCTGGAAACCTTTTGAAATATCTTCTGAAGAGGGCAGGAAGCTTATCAGACAATCGATGTATTCTGAAAAAGCCGGTGATGAACTGAATTTTGATTTTACCGGCACAGGGGTTTCTTTTGAAGGTAACTGGTATAAAGACGGAGGAAAAGCCGATATATTCGTTGACGGGAAGCTTCACAGAAGCATCGATACTTATTATAATTTTGCAAACCAGCAGCATACTGTCAGCATCTGGCATGTACTTAATCTCCAACCCGGAAACCACAAAGTCCGATTGGTTGTTAAAGGACAGAAGCGACCTGAATCAGCCGGAACCAGAGTATATATAACCTCCGCCACCATTTTCAAAACCGCTCCGAAAACTAATGAATCATATAAATTCTCATTTGATAAGTAATTTTATATAACTTGGTGAATCTTTGTGCCTTAGTGCCTTGGTGGCGATTTTTTGTTGCCCCAAAGACATCAGGACACCAAGCGATTGCCAGGATGATTAATTCAAACTTAACTTTTAACTTTTAACTTTTAGATCATGTTCATACCGCAAAGTTACACACTGGCAATAATTCTGTGTTTTATTACAATGATCTGCTGGGGATCATGGGGAAATACTCAAAAGCTAACCGGCAAAGGGTGGCGTTTTGAACTTTTTTATTGGGACTATGTCCTTGGGATCCTGTTGTTTTCAATATTGCTTGGTTTCACAATAGGCAGTACCGGTGAAAGCGGCAGGGGGTTTATCCAGGATATAAAACAGGCTGATGATCAGAATATTCTGCATGCAATGATCGGCGGCGTGATATTTAATGCTGCCAATATTTTACTTGTAGCAGCAATGGCAATAGCAGGAATGGCTGTCGCCTTTCCTGTCGGAATCGGACTTGCCCTGGTTCTCGGCGTCATTATCAATTATGTATTTGCTCCATATGGTAATTCGACCATATTATTCAGTGGTGTTGCACTAATTGTTGTAGCGATAATTATCGATGCTGTTGCTTATAAAAAGCACAGCGTACAATTGAAAAAAGTATCAGGAAAAGGAATCTCTCTCTCTGTGTTTGCAGGTATCCTCATGGCTCTTTTCTATCGCTTTGTTGCAAGTTCGATGGTTTCCAGTTTTACAGTTCCCGAAGCAGGCAAACTGACTCCATATTCGGCTTTATTCTTTTTTGCTGTTGGCGTATTCCTGAGCAATCTTCTTTTCAACTACCTTATTATGAAACGGCCATTTGAAGGAAGCCCACTTACCTTTAAAGATTATAAAAAAGGCAGTTTTGATGTCCATCTGTATGGAGTACTGGGAGGAGTAATCTGGAACATTGGAATGTCGATGAGTATTTTGGCATCGGGGAAAGCAGGATTTGCCATTTCATACGGATTAGGGCAGGGAGCAACACTGATAGCAGCATTATGGGGAGTCTTTATCTGGAAAGAGTTCAAAGGAGCTTCAAAATCAGTCAATACCCTGATTTACTTCATGTTCCTTGCGTATCTTGCAGGGCTGGCATTGCTGGTTTATGCCGGAACTTAAGTACAGTACTACATTAGATCCTGTTCAAATGCTTCCTTATAGAACATATATTTGTCATCAAGAAACTTCATTAAGAGTTGTACATCTGAATAGGCATTACCTAAACACGTTGAGGCTCCGGGTGAGGGAGTGATATTAAATATTATTTTTTCGCCGTTTAGCTTTGCCTCTCCCATTTCCAGTTTCTTCGTAGTATTATTTACGATTTGGGGTCTGGTACCTCCTATGCCTCTGGCAAATTTAAGTTCACTCAGTTTTAATGAAGGGACTATCATCCTGATTTGTTTAATAAACAACCGTTTACCAATTACAGGAAAATCATACAAAACGTTTACAACGACATAATTAAAGAGTACTTTGTCGAAAATAATATTAAACAGACTAATAATCGGCTTTAAGCCAAAACCAAAAGTTTTCCAGTATTCACTGAAGGTTGACCAGTTGTGTCGCTCTAACTGGAATATTGGTTTTGCCGTGGGACCGAATCTTGTAATGTTTTCATTATGCACTTCGGGATCGCCGTGAACAGCGGCAAATGGAAGCTTAGCAACCTGTATTGTATATACCTTTCCGTTAAGAACCTTTGGTGCAGTATAAAAACTGCCCGCCATAGAAAGTATTGACAAATTCTTACCATATCCCAGCGATTTTGCTATCATCAGGCTATGTCCACCGGCAGCAACGACAACTGCAGTGGCGTGAAATTCTCCCTTATTAGTTAAGACTATATAATGATCATCCTTTTTTTCAATCCGTAGCAACTTTGTTTCAAGATGAATATCAACATCGAGATTTGCTTTTATTGCATTGTCAACAAATGAATGACAAAGTCTTTTGAAATCAACAGTATAACCATCTTCTGTTACAAGAGCAGCAATAGCCTGATCAGGATCTCTTCCTTCCAGCACCCTGGGTTCAATTTTACCTATCTCTTCACGTCCTATTAATCTGAGTTTTGGAAAAAGTTTGCTGAATGGTGTAAACCGGCCGGTAAGCTCGTCAACCTGTTTTTTCCCTACTGCCAACACCATCTTTGAATATTTGCTGAATAGCTTCTGATCACTACCTGAATTCTTTTCGGCTTCGAGGTATTTCATAACCATATCCGACATCTCTTTTACGCATTTGGCTTTCTCAAATGAGTAATTGGTCTCGATATCACCAAAATGAAGAGTCTGGCTATTATTATATGAAGCTGAATTTACCAGGCCAAAATCAGAGTATTTTTCGATCAGGCCTACCTTTTTGACATCAGTATATTTGCTTAAAGTATAGAGCAATGCTGTACCTACAACACCTCCTCCTATAATAAGCACATCGTAATCCGCTATAACCTCGCTCATCTTTCTATTTTCTCATTTTTAAAGGAATATATTCATGTTTGCCATAGACATTTTTAAATGCAGGTCTGATGATTCTTTTCGCAGAAAAAGTGAGCTCCTCTATTCTATGAGTGCACCATCCTGAAACTCTGGCAATTGCAAAAAGAGGAGTATAAAGTTCTTTTGAAATATCAAGACAGGCGTAAACAAATCCGGAATAAAAATCAACATTAATGCAAACTACTTTTGTGGATTTTTCACCTTTAAAAACTCTGAATACTTCCGGGGTCAGGCGTTCAACAAGTGAATAAAGTTCAAATTCATCCAGCCGGCCTTTCTCTATTGCGAGTTCTCTGGCTTTTGTTTTTAAGATCGCAGCTCTTGGATCAGAAATAGTATAAACAGCGTGTCCTATTCCATATATCTTGCCCGTTAAATCATTGGCTTTCTTATTCAGGATTTTCAGTAGATGCGCTTTAACTTCCTCTTCATCTTTCCAATTCTTTACGTGAATTTTCATATCTTCCATCATTTCGAGCACTCTGACATTTGCTCCGCCATGTAATGGTCCCTTTAAAGATCCTATTGCAGAAGTCACCGAAGAATAAATATCAGTCTCCGAGGAACTGGTTACACGCATTGTAAAGGTTGAATTATTTCCGCCTCCGTGTTCAGCATGAAGTACAAGCATTAGATCAAGAAGGTCAGCTTCAAGCTTTGAAAAACCCTTACAATCACCTTTTATGAGGTAAAGAAAATTCTCCGCTGGGGAAAGATTAACCTGCGGATGGCGGATTGACAGAGTTTTTCCTTTATATAAATGTCTCAATGCCTGATAAGAGTAAGCAACTATTGTCGGAAACTTGGCGATGATGTTCAACGATTGCTTAATCATGTTATCGAGTGAGATGTCGTCAGGTTTTTCATCGAGGGTGTAAAGACCTAATACTGACCTTGCAAGTATGTTCAGGACGTCTTTGCCTTTCATTGATAATATCATATCTTTCACAAAATCATCAGGCAGAGCTCTCAGCTGAAGCCATATGTTCTGAGAAATCAGAAAGTTCTTCCTTACTTGGCAAATGACCTGTAAGAAGAAGAAACACTGTTTCGTCAAACCCATGCCTGTCCTCTTTCTGGAATCCTTTGGCGATATCTTCTATATCAATACCGCGGTAAAGTAATTTACCAGGTATAGCAACCACCTTCCCATCTTCTTTTTTATATCCTATTACGTCTCCGATATTTGTCAGCCCCACTAATACACCTGTACCATCTCTGTTTCTCAGACCTCGTTTTACTTCAAATTCTTCAAATAGCTCTGTATCAATGTGACATGAAGCTCTTACTGACTCCTCAAGCTTTGCAAAATAATTATTGTCTGTCATAGAGAATGTAATTTATTATTTTTGAGATCTAATTTCTGCAATTATTGCATCCGCAAATTCTGATGTCTTTAATAGAGTTGCATTTTCCATCAGCCTGTGAAAATCGTAAGTGACTTTCTTACTCTGAATTGTATGTTCCAATCCTGAATAAATACTTTCGGCAACCTCACTCCATCCCATATAATCAAACATCAGGGCTCCCGAGAGAATTACTGAGCCAGGGTTCACTTTATCCTGGTTAGCATATTTTGGCGCAGTGCCGTGAGTTGCTTCAAATATTGCATGACCTGTTTCAAAATTGATGTTTGCTCCCGGAGCAATCCCTATTCCTCCAACGATGGCTGCTAATGCATCGGAGATATAATCCCCGTTCAGATTTAAAGTAGCAATAACAGAATATTCGGCAGGACGTGTAAGTATCTGCTGAAGAAAGGCATCAGCAATAACATCCTTAATAATTACTTTCCCGGAGGCTTCTGCATTCTTCAACATTTCATCCGCCACTTTTATGCCTTGTTTTTCAGATATCTGCTTGTATGTCTGCCAGGTAAAGACATCTTTTCCAAACTCCCTTTCAGCTAATGCATATCCCCATTTCATAAAAGATCCCTCTGTAAACTTCATTATATTCCCTTTGTGAACAATAGTCACAGAAGGTAATTTCTTACTAATTGCATATTTTATGGCCTGACGAACGAGCCGTTCTGTTCCCTCCACGGAAACAGGTTTAATTCCGATAGAAGATGTTTTAGGAAATCTTATCGATTTGACTCCCATTTCGTCGATCAGGAATCTTTTCACTTTTTCAGTTTCCGGATTCCCATACATAAATTCGATACCTGCATAAATATCTTCTGTATTCTCCCTGAAAATATGCATATCTACTTTCTCAGGATTCTTCACCGGACTTGGCACTCCTTTGAAATATCTTACAGGCCTGTAACAGGTATAAAGATCCAGCACCTGACGCAATGCAACATTTAAGGAACGCATACCCTCTCCCACAGGGGTTGTAAGTGGTCCTTTAATACCAACCAGGTATTCCCTGAAACTTGCCAGCGTTTCCTCAGGCATCCAGGTTCCGGTTACGGTGAAGGCTTTTTCTCCGGCCAGCACTTCCTTCCACATGACTTTTCTTTTACCCTTAGAAGTTATGGCAACAGCGGCATCAAAAACTCTTACAGATGCTTTCCATATATCGGGTCCTGTACCATCACCTTCAATAAAAGGGATCACGGGATTGTCAGGTACGACCAGTTTCCCGTCAACAAATTTGATTTTTTCAGGTAACATTCTTTTTGTTTGATTTTCTGATTATGTTTAATGCACTCCCCGCTTTGAACCATTCAATCTGTGATTCATTATAAGAATGGTTCGCAGGAAATTTTTCTTTTGTACCGTCTGAATGATTAAGATTAACAGTTAATTGTTTTCCTGTCACAAAGTTTTTTAAACCCAAAATATCAATTCTGTCATCTTCCTTTATCTTATTGAAGTCATCCTTATTCTGAAAGGTCAGTGTAAGGACACCTTGTTTTTTTAAATTTGTCTCATGGATCCTGGCAAAAGATTTTACCAGAACTACCTTCACACCCAGATATCTTGGCTCCATCGCAGCATGTTCACGTGAAGATCCCTCTCCAAAATTTTCTTCTCCTACAACAGCAGAGCCTGTACCTGAATCCCTATATAAACGGGCAGTATGAGGAACAGTATCATTTAATCCGGTGACCTGGTTAAAAATATTGTTGGTCTGATCATTAAAATAATTAACAGCTCCGATCATATAATTCTCAGAAATGTTTTGCAGATGACCCCTGTATTTCAACCAGTATCCGGCCATGGAGATATGATCGGTTGTACATTTTCCTTTGGTTTTAATCAGCAAAGGCAGATTCAGAAAGTCATCACCATCCCACTCATTAAAGGGAGCAAGCAACTGAAGTCTGTCCGAATCGGAACTAATCATAATCTTCTCTCCATGCTTAGTGTGATCAGGTTTCTGATAGCCTCCATCAATAACGCCGAATCCCCTGGGAGGAAGATCAAATCCTTTTGGCTCTGCCAGCTTGATTTCTTTTCCTTCTGAATTAGTTAACGTATCGGTAACAGGGTTAAAAGTAAGCTTTCCTGAAATAGCTATGGCAGTAACAATTTCCGGCGATGCAACAAACGCATTAGTATTAGGATTCGAGTCATTGCGTTTTGCAAAGTTTCTGTTAAAGGAATGGATAATTGTATTAACCCGCTTATTATCTGAATTTTTACGCGCCCATTGTCCTATGCAAGGACCGCAGGCATTTGCAAAAACTTCAGCTCCAAATTCTCTGAATAAATCAAGAAACCCATCCCTTTCAGCAATAGACCTGATCTGTTCCGATCCTGGAGTAACTGTGAATTCAGATTTTGCAACCAGTTTTTGATCGAGTGCATTTTTAACAACAGACGCTGCCCGTGAAATATCTTCATAAGATGAATTTGTACATGAACCTATTAGTCCGACTTCAACATTTACAGGCCAATTGTTTTTTAGAACTGCCGTTTTCATCTGAGAGATTGGCGTTGCCAGATCAGGAGTGAAAGGACCATTTATATAAGGTTCAAGCTCTGACAAGTTTATTTCGAAAAACTGGTCAAAATACTTTTCAGGATTGGCGTAGATCTCAGGGTCAGCGACTAAATGATTCCTGTTTTTTATAGCCAGATCCGCAACTTCTTTCCTTCCAGTTGCTTTAAGATAATCGATCATTGAGTTATCAAAACCGAATATTGAACAGGTAGCACCCGTTTCTGCACCCATATTGCAAATTGTAGCCTTGCCGGTGCATGAAAGAGATTCTGCGCCTTCTCCGAAATATTCAATAATATTACCGGTACCACCTTTTACGGTGAGCAAACCGGAAATTTTGAGAATAATATCTTTTGCAGAGGTCCATCCGCTTAGTTTACCTGTTAGTTTTATTCCTATGAGGTTAGGAAATTTCAACTCCCATCCCATACCTGCAAGAACGTCAACAGCATCAGCTCCACCGACCCCAATGGCAATCATTCCTAAACCGCCGGCATTAGGAGTATGTGAATCGGTTCCGATCATCATTCCCCCGGGAAAAGCATAATTTTCAAGAACTATCTGATGGATTATACCGGCACCCGGGTTCCAGAATCCAATATCATATTTATTACACACCGAGCTCAGGAAATCATAAACCTCTTTATTTACTGTTCCGGCTGTTTTAAGGTCCTCCACAGAACCTGATTTGGCGAGGATGAGATGATCACAGTGTACTGAGGCAGGGACAGCCGTTGTGTCTTTTCCTGCCATCATAAATTGCAAAATCGCCATCTGAGCCGTAGCATCCTGCATTGCAACCCTGTCGGGCATGAAATCGACATAGTCAGCTCCTCTTGTAAATGGCTTTATCTGATTTTGTGGATAAACATGACTGTAAAGGACTTTCTCACTCAGGGACAGAGGTCGGTTCAGCTTTTTTCTAATTTCCGCTATTTTTGAATCCAGTAACTTATAACAGGAAGCGATCATCGCAAAATCAAATATCATACAGAGTTATATTTTCAAGTTATTTTCTTATCTGTCCATTCCCTTCGATAATCCACTTATAAGTTGTCAAAGCCTCAAGCGCCATAGGTCCCCGTGCATGCAATTTTTGTGTAGAGATACCAATTTCAGCTCCCAGTCCGAACTCCGAACCATCTGTAAAAGCTGTCGATGCATTTGAGAAAATTGAGGACGCGTCTACTGCGATATAAAACAAATTTATATTGTTTTTGTTCTCCGATATAATGGCTTCGCTGTGCTTTGATCCGAACTCAGAAATGTGATCCAAAGCCTCATCAAATGACGTCACAGTTTTTATAGCCATCTTATAAGACAAAAATTCAGTGCCAAAAGATTCAGGTGTAGCTTTTTCAAGGAGTTCTGAAGGATATTTGCCTTTCAAAGCTGAATAGGCTTTTTCGTCTGCATAGATGACCACTGATGATGCAGAACATAAACCAACTATATAATCAAGATCATCAAGTCGTTTTTCATTTATTATCAGGCAATCGAGAGCATTACATACGCTTACTCTTCGTGTTTTAGCATTGTTGATTATTTGCCGTCCTTTTTCCTTATCCCCCGATTCATCAAAATATGTATGACATATTCCTGCCCCTGTTTCAATTACAGGAATAGAAGCATTTTCACGCACATAATCAATCAGTTTCCTGCTTCCCCGTGGAATGATGAGATCAACATACTTTCGTGCATTCAACAATTGACTTGTCTCATCCCTCCCTGCCGGTAGCAAAATCAGGATATTCTGATCAATGTTGTTCTTCCGGAGAACTTCCTTAATTACGTTAACAATAGCTGTATTCGAGTGGATTGCATCACTTCCGCCTTTAAGAATGCATACATTCCCTGATTTAAGACAAAGAGAAAAAACATCGAATGTTACATTGGGTCGTGATTCATAAATAACACCAATAACTCCAAATGGAACAGTGATCCTCAATATTTTCAATCCGTTTTGTCTTATGTCATCTGAAAGAATATGACCAATCGGTGATGGCAATTCAGCAACCTTCCGGATATCGCCTGCAATATTTTCAATTCTGTCAGCTGTCAGAATCAAACGGTCATACCGTGGGTCTGATTCCTGCATCAGAGCCAGATCTTTTTTATTCTCTTCCAAAATGAATGCTGTGTTTTCAATAGCAGCTTCTGCAATTAAAAAAAGAACTTTATTAATCACCTGCCCGCTCAGGATATTCAATGCCTTTGTGGCTTTTTTCGCATCCTGAACAGAGGTGTACAATCCATTAATCTTTATTTTAAATATATTTATTCCTGAAAAACTGTCTTACTCTTCTCATTAATAACCATATAATCATAATGAATAAATGGTCTGCTAAGCTTTTCTCCTAATATTCTTTTCAGCTTTCTCAGAATCATACTGCGATTTCCCCAAACCTATATTATTCCCCTTTTCATCTACAATTCTTATAATATCTCCGCTTTTAAAGAATCCATTGACTTTTGTTACCCCAATCATAAGCAGGCTTGTCGCCTTTTCAGCAAGAAGAGCTGCCTTGGCTCCGTTATTAATAACAACTGCTCCTTTGGCAAAAGTATCGGAATGAGACAAGCCATTTTTTTACTCCTTTTTCCTTTTTACTTCTGGCAACAAAATGAGTATAAGGGACATCCTTCCGGTTGACAATATCTGAAATTATTGAATCGCGCTTACCATTAGCTATAAAAACATCAATGCCCTGCGCTGCAATTTTACGGGCAATAGAACATTTTGTAACCATTCCGCCTCTGCCGAATCCCGATTTAACCTCGGAGAGATATTTTTCAATATTTTCAGATTCCTCGTCAATTATTCTGATCAGTTCAGTACCGTTATTACCCGGAATTCCATTAAAAACGCCGTCGACATTCGAGAGGATAATCAGTGATTTGCAATCCATCATCGATGAGATAAAACCTGACAATTCATCATTGTCAGTGAACATAAGTTCATTAATTGAAACGGTATCATTCTCATTTAAAATAGGCAATACCCGGTTCTCAAGCATTGCTGAAATACAGTTCTTCATATTAAGATAATGCCTACGGTCCCTGAAGCTTTCTTTTGTTGCCAGAAGCTGCCCGGCATAAATGCCGTATTTCCCAAAAAGAAACTGGTAGCTCGACATCAATTTTACCTGTCCTATTGCTGCCCAAATCTGTTTGGCTGCAACTATATTCGTCCTTTTTGAAGGATTCATTTCACTCCGGCCGGCAGCAACTGCCCCGGATGAAATTAAAACTACTTCAATACCTTGTTTATAAAGTATAGCAACATCCTCAACAATGCGTAAAATTCTTCCATCATTAAGTGAGCCATCCGGCTGCGTAATAACATTACTACCGATCTTTATTGCAATTCTTTTAAAATCTGCTTTACTATTTTTCAATTTACTACTAATTACATCCTTTATGATATAATCTGATCGCAAATTTAATAGAAATATGTGAATTTTTTATAGCAATACTGAATATTTAAGAAATACATAAATCCGGTTTCACAATCTATATCCCTCATCGAAACCTTTAACAATTAAATCGTTGGACAAGTTAGAAAAGAATGTTAAACAGATCTCAAATATATGACAATTATCATATTTCCCGGGTTCCAGTAGGTCAGGATGGCGTACCCCCTGCCGCTGCGCGGCTGTCCGCCTTTAGGGGGGCAGGGGGGCCGCACTTTTTATTGTACAGTTATCTCTCCACTGAGTTTAAAATCTTCCGAAGAGGCTCCAATTGAATACTTTACCTTTCCGGGTTCAAGTACAAATTTCTGGCTTGCAGTATTCCAGTAAGTCAGATCAGAGGCTTTTAGAGGAATTGATATCCGCGCAGTTTCTCCTTTCCTGACAAAAACACGTTTAAACCCTTTTAAGGCAATATGAGGGTCGGTCAACTTTGGATTCCGGAAAACTCACATATAAGCTGAGTCACTTCATCACTGTCAAAATTTCCTGTATTCTTAAGATCGAAAGTGAGACTTACAATCTCATTGTTTTTTAAAGTACTCTTATCTGATTTTAATCCTGAATAACTAAAACTCGTATATGTCAAGCCATATCCAAAAGGGAAGAGTGTTTTATTCTTTTTATACATATAAGTTCTTCCGTGCCTGATATTATAATCGAGAATCGGGGGCAACTGGTCTATTGAAGTAATCCATGTCTGTACCAGTCTCCCGGCAGGACTTACTTTTCCGAAGATCACATCAGAAATTGCATTCCCCATTTCCTGACTTGACTGGCTTACATGCAATATTGCAGGTACATGTTCCTTTGACCAATTTATTGCATAAGGAAAACTGGATACCATTACAAGAACAGTTTTGGGGTTTACTGCCAGAACCAGCTTCACCAGATCCTCCTGTTCCAAAGAAATAGCTTGTCTGTCAACGTCTTCCCTCCCATCACTGGCAACATAGTTTTGGCCCCATCCCAAACCGTAACTAAGTGGGTTATTACCGATGCATACGATTGCCACATCACTCTCCCTGGCGGCAATTACGGCAGAATCGGCTTTGTTGCTTGCTGCAAACCTGACTGTAATATTCTCCCCGGCTTCATTTCTGATACCCTTCAATATACTTACCCTGTATGGCGGCGTTCCGGAATACCAGTCAGAAATAACTGAATTTGCAGAAGGACCTATAACTGCAATTGATTTGATTTTCTCTTTCTGAAAAGGAAGTATCATATTATCATTTTTCAGAAGTACAATAGATTTTACTGTAGCTTCCCTTGCAAGTTCATGGGCATCTTGTTTTGTCCATGGAGCAATTGTATCCGTAATACCTATTTCAGAATAGGGATTCGATCCCTTATCAAGTAATCCCAGCTTAAGCAGAACTCTGAAATTTCCATAAATAGCCTCTTCGATATCTTTTTCAGTAATTAACTTTTTGTCCAGAGCTTCTTTTACAGATGACCTGTAATCATCGAGAAACATTGTTATACCTGCTTTTAAACATTCAGCAGCAGCAACCGGTAAAGAAGAATAATAGGCATGTGTCGTTATCAGTTGTTTAAATGCACCACCGTCAGTTGAAATTATACCTCTTAATCCCCAGTCTTTCATTGTAACATTACGCAAAACAGGATTGACTGTACATGGAATACCATTGTATTTATTGTATGCAGCCATAAAAGCCTGAGATCCGCCATCTGTCACACCTTTATAAAATCCATAAGAATAATATTCACGGAACAATCTTTCATCGAAATCAGAACTGTTGAAAGCCCTGTTATTCTCATTACTGTTTGCCAGAAAGTGTTTCATCAGTGAGGCTGTTTTCCAATATACCGGGTCACTACCCTGCAGTCCTTTAACGAATGCAGTTACAAGGACTCCTGTCAGAAAAGGATCCTCACCGTAACACTCTTCAGTCCTGCCCCATCTTATGTCTCTGCCCAGGTCGGCATTAGGGGCAAAAACTATTAATCCCGATGCTCCGAAATTTTTATTCTGAGCGAGATATCTGCATTCTGTTGCTTCCCAGTCGGCGACCTTTTTGATCATCTCCGGATCCCACATTTCAGCCAAACCAATTGCCTGGGGGAAAGTAGTTGTTGGTGAAGCTTTTGCGCCTTTGACTGCCCAGTTTGCAGGACCACTATAAGCCAGGCCATGAAGTCCCTCAACTGTCCGCGATTTTATTCCGAGGCGGGGAATTGAGATCCGTGGTGAGAGACAGTTGATTTTTTCATCTGTGGTGAGTAACGAAATAAGGTTTTTAAGTCGCTCGTCTTCACTTAATTTTATATCCTGGAAAGGATAATTTTGTGCTTTCGCAATCAAATTTACAAATAACAAAAAGAATATAAAACTTGTCCTTTTCATATCACATCGGTTTAAAGATGAACGTAAAGTTAAACATTAGTATATTTTTTATCCAACCAAAGTCGGAGAAAATCAGTATTTTGTAAGATAAAAAGCAAAACATGAAACGACCATTAATTTCAATTGTATTAATACTTTTTGGAATACTCATTCTGTCAGGACAGGGAAAACCATGGCAGGGGATCTCAGTTGACTTTAATCATGGGAGACTGAAAATTTCAGAAAATAAACGATTTTTGGTTTTTGAAGACGGTACACCGTTTTTTTATTTAGGCGATACAGGATGGGAATTGTTTCACAGGCTGAATATTGATGATGCTGAAAAATATCTTGAAAACCGTCGTGCAAAAGGTTTCTCTGTCATTCAGGCAGTTGCTCTCGCTGAATTTGATGGCTTAAATACTCCCAACACAGAAGGGAATAAGCCCTTGATCAACAATGACCCGCTCAACCCGAATGAGGCCTATTTTAAGTATGTGGATATGATAATTAATAAGGCTTATGAAAAAGGCATTTTCATAGGATTATTGCCTACCTGGGGAGATAAAGTTGACAAAAAATGGGGTATCGGTCCGGTGATATTCAACAAAGAAAACGCGTCGGGTTATGGAAAATGGATCGGGAAAAGGTACAAAGATTACAAGAATATAATCTGGATAATAGGTGGCGACAGGGATGGCGGAGGAGAAAATAAAGCTGTCTGGGATGCACTTGCAGACGGAATAAAATCAGTTGATAAGAATCATTTAATGACATTTCATCCGGGCGGTGAGCGCAGTTCTTCTGACTGGTTCCAAAATAGTGCCTGGCTCGATTTTAATATGTGTCAGACCGGACATGGTCAACGGAGTTATTCAATCTACAAAAGAATTATTGTCAGAGATTACGACTTAAAACCGACTAAGCCTTGTTTTGATGGTGAACCAAGATATGAAGATCATCCGGTGAACTGGAATCCAGAGGTACTGGGTTGGTTTAATGATGCTGATATACGGCAGGCATTGTATTGGAACCTGTTTAGCGGTTCTTTCGGTCACACATACGGTTGTCATCCAATATGGCAATTTCTGACGCCGGCAAGGGAACCAATCGGACTGGCCAGACACAACTGGTATGATGTACTTGATCTGCCTGGTGCATGCGATCTGATAAATGCACGGAGATTAATTGAATCTCGTCCGTTCCTTTCAAGAATACCAGATCAATCCTTAATCACCCCTGCTTATTTTCCCGAGACTGACTACGTAGTTGCAACAAGAGGGAATGGATATGCATTTGTTTATTTCCCTACTGGCTGGTCTGCAGAAATACATCTTGAAAAAATCGGGGCAAAATCAATCATTGCATACTGGTTCGATCCCCGAACAGGCCAGAACCAACTTATCGGGACAATACCCGGAAATGTAACTCAAAAATTTACCCCTCCAACAGGCGGAAGAGGAAATGATTGGATTCTGGTATTGGATGATGCCTCAAAAAACTTCAAAGCTCCCGGAATAATTTGACGGTTTTGGGGTTGTTGAAAAAGTCCTTTTAAACTGCAAAGTACGCTAAGTAGGCGCAAAGTAAGCAAAGTCAAAACATTATAATTCAGCTCTTTGCGATCTTTACGTAAGCCAACCCTACAGTCTGGCTCCATCGCTAAAATAGCCCTCTGGGCTATTTCTTAACGTTCGGCCCCCTCTGCGGTTAATTGATTTAGACTTTTTCAACAGCCCCCAAATGAAAGACATCTATTTAACTTTTATTACTTTTTGACACGAGAAAGGTTTACCGTCTCGTGTAATTCCCTGAATATTGATTAAATAGTCAGCCTTGTTATCAGAGCTCCAGAATTCAACTCTGGCTTTGCCTTCTTTGTCTGTTTTAACTGAAGGATTCCAATATAGCGTATTTCTGTAATCAGGTATCCTGCTTTCCATGGTTTGTGCTTCTGAATAATCAGGAGAAACAAAAGTATCGACCGGGTCTAATACTCTGTACCGCATCCTGATCATATAATCAGGTAATAAAACACAACTGAAATCACCGGCTTTGGTAATTACGTTTATTATTCCGGGGAAAAAATATCTTCCAACCAAATATTTTTCCCTGATTACGTCTATTTTTTCAACAATATCAGGATCGAGGTTGTCAATCAATGAAGCATCTTTTATTATTACACCATCTATCATTAAACATGGATAAGTTGTATACTGATTGTCTGCTATATGATATGTTATAGATATTTCATCTCCCGATTTCTTCTTTTTTAACGAAACCCCTGGTAAAAGCTCAAAAATGATTTCACTCATAACCGGCAGATTAATGTAATCTGAAAGAATAAGTTCAAAATCAGGTTTACCATAGAATCTTATCGGTATTACCGGCTTACAGACTGCATTTTGTGGTTTCCCGACGGACGGATTTCCATATATTCTCTGAACCTGAAAATTCACGCTTAATTTAGAGATAAGAGCCTGAACAGTTTTATTAGAGGAATCCTTATCAGTTCCCTGACTTATGTATTTATCAGAAAACGATGATTCGATGTTTATTTTGTGTTTTTTATTTACATTATCAGGCATTATAATCAAATCTTTTAAGCCTTCATCTATATGTATCCTGAAATAAAAATGACCTTGATTGTCAGTTTTTGCATATTGAAAATCTGCTTGTTTGCCAGGTTTACACATAAGAAGATATTCAGGGATACTGTCTGAATTCCCTTCATTTGCATTAAGATCTCCCATCAGGAAATGATCTTCTTTTTCAGCAGGGTATTTAAAATAAGGTAAATCTCCGGAAAGGATTTCTTTCCAGTTTAACCAATTACTCCACAGAGATGAAAGGATACTGTCCATTTTACCTGCAGGAAGTTTATTTAATTCCTTTTTGTAAATATCAGGTCCAAATTCTGTTCCAAATAACAGATAATCAGATATATTATCATATTGATCCTCCAGCACAGGAGATACAGATATGCTCAGACCAGATGAGTCAGTGCTGGAAAGTGTGCTGCTTTGTAGTCCGATGTCAAGAACAACTTTATCTCTCAGATTGCAACTGTCTGCAGATTTCAAAGTAATTTGATTTGATTTGAATGGAGGAGTATAAATATAACTTTCATAAATAGGTTCACCTGAAGAATTAAAAAATGTGATCTGATTGATCCCAGAACTCAGTAAAGACTTTGGTAATGAAATACCGGTATTTTCACCGGTCATCTTTTCAGAAGCTATATAGTTTATATTACCGTGAGTCTGAATAAAAATGTAAAAAGTATTTTTGTTTTCATCCCTGAATTTTTTATCAGCATCCAGAAACATTTCAAGCGTATCGGATTTCAAATTATTAATTCTTACAGCTACTTCGGGGTTTCTGTTCTGCCCTATGTTTTGTTTTGGTGCAACAGTACTGACAGACTGGCCAATAGTATTTGAAGGCCTGGTATTTATAGCATTATAAACCAGTATGTTTTTCATAAAACAATTATATGGAAGAAAATTCTTCATCCAGTCTGTATATGCTCTGATTGTATAAGTACCTGTACTCAAGGTATCAGGCAGTATTATTTGTCCAGGGCCCAAACCATGAATAATAAGAATTCTCTTTTGGACTACGGGGCGATTTTGACTATTTAATAACTCAAAGTATACGATTGAACTATTATTCGATTGTTTAAAACTCTGTCTGTCTATTACATATATATTAAACCAAAGATTTTCTCCTGAAATATAATCTTCACGGTCGGTATGAATAAATATTTCTTCTCTTGGTACAGATTTGCAATATTTAATAAATTTCTGCCGGAGATAATCTGTCATATTGGAAGGAGACTGACCGGATATACCCTGCAGAAGCAGAAGGTGTATCAGAATCAGAATTGCAGGTTTTATTTTTTTTATCATTTGATTCTTCTCTACAAAAACTACTTTTTATCATCCGTCCAGAAATCGGGTTTGATGGTTGTCCCTCGTGTGGTACAATCCGCACATTCCCTGTGTGTTGTAATTTCAAAAGTCGAACTGCAAGGTATTGAACACTTATGATAGACTAATATCCAAACAGTTTCGTTTAATCCAACAGGCTTATCGGTGCCAATAGTGTCCGTAACACAGTTGGCATACGGGTTAATAATACCCTCAAAGTTATCTTTAATGAAAATTCTTTTTGAAGATTTTGCTGAAACTGAGAAATAGCCTAAAACGACTTTTTCCGGATTTTCAATACAGTGAATATTGCCGGGAATTGAAGAAGGAATTATATCATAAAGTCCACCTACCTGAATAGCAACATCTTGAATTTTCTCCCAATAGTTAAATTCATCTTCATTAAGTGAATATTGATTCACTACTATGCTGTATTTGGTTTTTAACCTGTCAGTTGCATTTGTAATATAATTAACCGGCAGCCGGTTTATCCTTGCTTCATTAAAGGCTACTGTACTTTTAATATTTATTGCATGTGATTTATCTGATATCCAGCACGTCTGGTTCGGAACATCAAAAAGAAGCCTCAGTTCCCATGTCTCCGAATAATCCCATCTAAAATATTTGCAATTATCTGAAGGGTCATAGGTATTCAGGTAGATCTGGCAGGCGTCAATTCCTTTAAAGTTTTCATATGGTTGTTCAACAACTATTTTGTCATAATAGAGGCTGTCAATCGGGGGCACTCCTTTCATTTCAACCGGCAATGATTCGTAATTAAGATTATCAGAATTTGTGTTAATATGCAAAGTATAGTATCTTCCCGGAATACCTCTGAAACTGGTAACATCGGTTATATAAGTTCCATTTTTGATTTCTTTTAATCCAAAGGAATTCCCCATATTATCTGATATGCTCACTATGCTTCCACTTACAGGAGTTGCTTCATTTACATGCCCAAACGGTAACGATTTCGAAAGTTTTATCGTGTCAGTCTCCTGTTGATCAGTTATCAGACCCTGAACGACGAGAAGTTCCTTTTCCTCTGTAATCTGAGGAATAAATTGAGTTATACAACTACTCAGGAATTGTGAGATCAGTAAAATTATTATAGAGTTCCTTTTCGTCATAATCAATTATTTATCTTCCCAGAAATCTGGTCTTACATTTGAGCCACGTACTGTACAATCTGCACATCCCTTTTTATCGGTCAGTACCCTGAAGGGAGGATAAAAATTTGGTTCATCTTCAAGAATCCAGACAATTACACCCAATCCCGGAGGATCAACATAAGGTATTGTATCGGTAGCACAATCGCCATACCTGTTAATAATCCCTTCAAATTTATCTTTAATGAATAGCCTCTTTGAGGATTTTGCAGAAACACTGAAATAACCTAATACATTTTCGGATGGATCTTCAATGCATTTGAGATTGCCTTGTACTGAAGCAGGAATGATATCAAATAAGCCTCCTACCTCAACCGCAACATTTTGAATTTTTTCCCAATAGTTGTATTCTTCTTCATTCAAAGAATATTGATTCACAAGGATACTATATTTCGTTTTCAATCTGTCAGTAACATTTGTAATGTAATTTATTGGGTGCCTGGTTACCACTGATTCATCAAATGCGGCTGTGCTTTTAATATTTATGACATATGATTTATCTGATATCCAGCATGTTTGATTTTGAACCGGAAAAAGTAGCCTGAGTACCCATGTTTCAGCAAAATCCCATCTGAAAAACCGGCATTTATTTTCCGGATCATGTGTGTTAAGGTAAATCTGGCAGCCATCAACTCCCGCAAAATACTTTTCAGGAATTGCCTTTTCAATAACTGTTTTTTCATAATATAGACTATCAATTGGAGGAACCGGTTTCAGCTCCATTGGATTAGACTCATAATTAAAATTATTTCCGGAATTTGTTTTCACATGCAGAGTATAAAATCGCCCAACTACACCTTGAAAAGATGATGGGGTAAGGTATTTTCCTGCAGATGATTCTGAGAGATTGAAAATATTTCCAAGATTATCGGTTATAGTTACAGTACCTCCGTGTACAGGTCGTGCATCACTTACCTGTCCAAGCGGTAGAGATATCGATAGTTTAATTGTATCGGTTTCAGGCTGATTTGTTATTAAACCCTGAACAACGAGCAGTTCCTTCTCCTCCCTGACCTGTGGCACAAATTGAGTAATACAGCTATTCAGGAGAGCTAATATCAGAATAAAAATCATAAGGAATACCGGAAAAGAAAATTTGCAATTATTCACCCCACCCCTGAGGAGTGCAAAGTGATCATATTTGTGAATATTTGATATCATTTCATCTAAAAATCAAAACTGCAGGTAACTGATGGAATTGCTCTGCCAAAAACTGACAGTTTGTATCCGGTATATAAATCGCCCACCTTTTTGAAATATATTGAATATACGTTTTCTCTTCCAAGAAGGTTATAAACTGAGAATGTCCAGTTTGGATGAATCAATCTGTGCGCTCTCAGATTTCCGTTTATCTGGAAAGAGAGATCCAGCCTCGAATAATCAGGGATTCTGTATTTATTTCTGTCGGAATAGTGTACGAGTACTTCATCATACATAGTATATGTGGCAACAGGATATGTTATGGGTCGTCCTGTGCTCCATGTATAGTTTGATGAGATACTAAACCGTCGGGAGAAAATATAGTTGAAAGTAATAATCAGGTCATTCGGCTTATCGAAGTTGGCAGGGAACCATTTTCCTGCATTAATCATATCTTCACTGAATGCACTGATACTTCGTACAAATGTCCTGGAATATGTATATCCGATACTATATTTGAATTTTCCTTCAGTCCTTTTCAGAACAAGTTCGAGGCCATATGCTTTTCCTTTTACATTTACTATGTCTTTTTCAATGTTATCGTCCATAATGAAATTTGTGCCGCCTTTGAAATCAATCATATTCCGGATACTCTTATAATATATCTCGGCGGATGCTTCAAAGGAATTTCTAAACACTTCATAAAACCCTGCTCCGATCTGATCTCCTATCTCAGGTTTCAGATAATAATCACTTAGTTTCCAGGTATCAGTCGGAGAAATCGAAGTTGAATTTGACAGTAAATGAAGGTATTGTCGGGTTCTGTTGTAATTTATTTTAAAGGAACTCTTGTCGGTGATCCGGAAATTAAGCGACACTCTGAATTCAGGACCAGCATATTTCTTTATGATCTTTCCCGACTTAAAATTCAATGTATCAATAATAGTTGAGGTGCTTTTTGAAAAAGCAGGATTGTAGATCATAACTTCCTTAGGTCCAAGAGCGAAATAGGAAGACATTCTCAGTCCTAAATTGACTGACAGCAAATCTGTCAGAAGGAATTTGTCGTCAATGTACAGCGCGCCTTCCCATGAGTGTTCCATCTGGAGCTTTTTAGGGGCGACAAGCGAGGAATCACCATTTGGCAGATAACTTCCCGGGTTGATTGCGTACCTGGTAAGATCGAGGCCAAAATTAATTTCATTCCTTCCAAGGAACCAGTTAAAATCAGCTTTGAAACCTGTGCTGTTAATTTTATGAGCCAGAATAAAGGCTTCAGTTTGTGAGTACTGACTTGATACATTATAATCATAAGAACTGTTATTCACTGAAACTGAAGAAAAAAACCGGCTGCTGAAAAAATGTCTCCATTTCAGGGCAAGAATATTATTATTATACCTATAAGTTGTGTCAGAATTAAACCGGAATGCATCATGACTGGTATAGCCACTAAGATCAATCTTATTGTTTTTATTAAAGTCGTAAGTCACCTTACCGTTAAAATCATAAAAAGAGGCTCTGCTATTATGAAGTGACGGATCTTTTATCAGGCCAAAAATCCAGTTAGAATAAGTTGTGCGGGCCGTAAAGTCATAAGTGAGTGTATCCTTTATTATAGGACCTTCTACTGAAACGTGTGCTGTGATCGGGCTGATTCCCGCATTTCCTGCAAATTCTTTTCTGTTACCTTCTTTAGTCCCAATATCAAGAACTGAGGAAATTCTTCCTCCATACTTGCTTGGAATACCTCCCTTATACAGAGTAACATCCTTAATAATATCTGAATTGACCGCTGAAAAGAATCCGAAGAAATGCGAAGAATTGTATATCGGTGCCCCATAAAGCAGAATCAGGTTCTGATCAGCCGATCCTCCTCTGACATTAAAACCTGACGAACCTTCGCCAACTGACTGAACTCCGGGTATCAGAAGAACACTTTTGATAATATCAGATTCACCCATTGATGTTGGCAGTAACTTAAAAGAATTTATATTGATCTTTTCAGCTCCCACTTCAAAGCGCTGGAGTGTAACACTTTTCTGAGCTGAAATAACCGTTTCTTTTAGCGGGATAAGAACACTGGTCATATCAGTATTCAGCTCTCCTGTTCCGTAAAGCTTCAGGTTGAGAGTCTTTTCTCTCATCCCGATGAATGAAAACTTAACCTGGTAAATTCCCCGTGGAAGGGTTAATGTGTAAAAACCATATTCATTAGTAATAGCACCAAGCGAAAGCTTCTGAATAAAAACTGTTACACCCGGAACAGGTTCCCGTGTGTCTTTGTTAGTGACATATCCTGAGACCACAACTTTTCCGGGGTTATTTTTTTCCGCAGGGTTACCGATCTCCACAGATGAGATTTCTGAGGTCCGTTGTGTTTCAGACGAACCTGAAAAATCCGAAGGCGGCAGAAATTTATTATCTTTCTCAACTGAAGATTCAGATACTTTAACTGCATAATGATTTGTGATAACTATGTTCCCTGATTCTTCAATGAAATAGAATAGTGCAGAACCTTTAAAAAGATTATCAAGTATGCACGATAAGGTTGAGCAGTCAGGATATTCTCCCAATTTCAATCCATTAACCCATTCATCCTTATAAAAAAATTTGACTGGCAATAGTTTTTCTGTCTTAGCTACAAACTCTTTAAAAGTAAGGTCCTTAAAATTTCCCGGCAACTTATATTTTTCCTGAGCTCCTGCCTTTGCGGTTAAAAGCAGGAAAATCATCAGAATCAGGTATCTGGATTTCATAATTTAAGTTTACTTATTTCTATCATGAAACCTGATTACCGGAATAAAACTTTCAGGATTCTTTCCTGAGATCCTGATCTTGTTATTTTTCATAAAATCTTTCAGCTGGCTCTTATCTTCCGGCATAAGCTTAAAGAGGTCAGCCTTCCCTTTCACCGGATAAAGCCTTTCACCTGAAACAATAAAAATCCTGTTAACCTGGTAGAATTTATCATATTTCCCGTCAACTGCGAGTTCGTCAATCTTTTTTTCATGCTTAAGTAAAAGAGTTGTCTTACCTTTATACAAAACATTAAAAAATGATTCAGAGGCTTTCAGCGTATCTTCTGTTATCTTTATAAAAAGATATCTTCTATTTTGAAATGAAAGGGAAAAACTGTCAATCAGTTCCTTATTAAGCTGAAGTATTCTTCCGGAGTCAATTGGTGTAAGTAATTCGTCAGTAAAAATATCGTATTTAAGCAAGACATTATTAAAAGTTTTACTTCTTATTGTCAAAACGCCCGTTAAGAATTCCTTTGAGAAAAGGAACTGGTCATCCTGAACGAGGTAATGGAGATTTCTCCAGATTCTTCCATTATAGAGGGTCTGATTATCGAATAGAGTATCTGATTGAATCGCTATAACCGGTTTTGGCAAAATATCCTGATTACCTGCGTTAATCTTAAATCCGGAAAGAAGAGTAAAAAGGAATAAACTCAGGAGAGTAAATCTCAGCATTTTAAAGATTAATTAAGTTGATATTTTTTAAGAGACAATCCGGGTTCAAACATTTTATAAAATAAATAATAATTTTCCGGATTCTTTCCAGAAGTCAGAATCAACTGTTGTGCCTTTTGTTGTACAATCAGCACAACCTTTAATAAATGTGAGAATGCTGTACTTGTCGCGTACGACATCTGTTTTTACACATCTTAACATCCTGCCAGTTTATTTTAGCAGGCCGCTGATCCTGAAAACATATGCAAGCTGATGATCATCAGGGGTTAACAACGGAGCCTTTAAAATCAGGCTTTTCCCTTTTTTGCTTATGATAACTTTCCGATCAACACCCAAAAGAACTGCATTTACATTATTCTCCGGAGAAATTCCATCAAGTACGATGTCATTCTTTGGCCAATTAAGGCATAAAACATAGACATTTTTGTCCTTTTGAGTAAAAAATATGGTTTTGTTTGTTTCAGGGTTAATAGCTTCGTCATTCTTCCTCTTAATATAAGGGCTGGTAGAATAAATTGCCTCACCATTTGTTTTTAACCACTTTCCTAATTCAAGAAGTCGTTGCTGCATAATTACGGGTATTGTTCCGTCAGACGCAGGTCCGATATCCAGGAGTAAGTTACCTCCTGCTGAGACGGTTGATATAAGAAGTTTTATGAGCTGTTCTGCAGAAGAGTAATCAGAAAGGCCTTCTGTACGATTGTATCCGAATGAAGTACCAATCCCTCTGCATTCTTCCCACGGATGCGGAACTGAATTGTCAATTCCTTCTTTATCTCCTATAAGACCATATTCAGTGGTATAGAAACCTCCATGTTTGCTTCTTGTTTCACTTCCCCATCTGTCATTTACCACAATGTTATTCTTTACCGGAGAATCGTTAAAGAGCCAGCTAAGAAATTCCTCGCTCTTCCATTCTTTACTCGATTTTTCCCATTCCCCGTCGGTCCATAGTATATCCGGAGTATAACGTGTCACAAGATCTTTCATCTGGGGTATCATGTGCTGATCAACATAAGCGGGAAAATCATTCTGATAAGTCGGATTGTACCATTCATATAAGGAATAATAAAATCCCATGTGAAGACCTGTCTTTTTAACAGCAGCTGACAAGTCACCGCAAAGATCGCGATGGGGCCCTACGTCAACACTATTCCAATTCCAGCTCTGGGCACTGGGCCAGAGAGTAAATCCTTCATGATGCTTTGAAGTGAGAACCACATATTTTGCTCCTGATTCTTTAAATAACTCGGCCCATTTATCGGGTTCAAACAACTCAGCTTTGAACATTGGAGCAAAATCCTGATATCTGAAATTAGGCCCATAAGTTTTAGAATGGAAATCTTTGAAATATTTTTGGACCTTTCCGGGTTGATCCATTTTTCTCCAGTACCATTCAGCATATTTGTCGTATACACCGATACTATCTCCGGTTGGTCCCCATGATGGAACAGAATAGACACCCCAGTGAATAAATATTCCGAATTTGGAATCAGAAAACCATTGCGGAACTGGCCTGCTATCAAGCGATTCCCAGTTTGATTTGAATTTTTGTCCGTTCATATTTATTGTCAAAAAAAGGAAAAGGAGGATAACTGGATTTTTCATGAGTTCATTTTGGTTTATTATTAACTGACCCTGATTAAATATCCTCTCCGGGCTTTTTTAGCTCCCGGACAGGTCTGTCGATAACTTCAAAATCAGGCAAAACATTTTTATTGTCAGTTGCTTTCAGCTGTTCAAGTTTTCTGCCTGCCGGCAACACGCGGCTTTCCCATGATCCGACCGCATCATTGAATCCTTTAAGAGCTGACTTTAATCCTCCTCCTACCTTATCCAGATGTTCGGCAAACACATTTACTCTGCTATAAAAATCATTTGCAGCAGCCATAATCTCCAAAGCATTTGTTGTAATGGTATGTTGCTGCCACGACATAGCCACCGATTTAAGTATTACGATCAGGGTAGTCGGAGTGGCCAGTATTATCTTATTATTCATAGCATCCTGCAACAAAGTTTTATCAGTCATCAGAGCCACGTTCAATGCAGATTCTACTTCCATATACAAAACAACAAAATCAGGTGTATTCTGAAATTGCGACCAGTATTGTTTCTTGCTTAAACGGTTAACATGATCTCTCAGATCCTTGGCATGTTTTGTGAAAAGAAGATTACGCGGAATCTCATCATCCGTTTCAAGTGCCGACAGATAGGCGTCAAGCGGTAATTTAGAGTCCACAACCACATGGCTGTTTCCAGGCAGATTTATGATCATATCTGGTTTTAAAACCGAATCTTCACCCTCAGTGAAAACTTGTTCCACAAAATCACAATGAGCAGATAAGCCGGAAAACTCGACAACCCTTTTTAATCCAATTTCTCCCCATCTTCCTCTCACGCGCGGATTTCTTAATGCATTAACAAGAGCCCCGGTTTCTTTCTGCAAGCTGGCATTAGTCACCTGGATATTTGACAACATTTCTGTAACCTGACCAAATGTTTTCTCTGATCCTTTTTCCAGTTCCTCAATACGTTTTTTATAGCTATCAATCGATTCTTTTACTGGCTTTAACATCTCAGCTATTGCCGATTTTCGCTCATCAAGATTACCTTCAGCGTCTTTGACATGAGTTTCGAGCTGCGATTTTGCAAGGTCAAGAAATTGCTTGTTATTCTGAGTAAGCGCATCAGAAGCAGCTGATTTAAATGTATCAACCATTGCTTTTCTAACCTCTTCCAGACTGCTTGCCTGAGCCTCCACCCTGGCCTCTAATGCACTTATCTGCCTGTTAAGAATATTATTCTCATCAGCTTTAGTCTGCAGTTCCTTCTGGTGCCTGGCAGTCAGACTTGTTTTTGTAGCTAAATAAGCTACTAATGCACCTGTAATCAGTCCAATAACTATGTATAATAGTGTTCCCATTCAATAATCATTTATTTCTCAAATTTAAGGATTTAAGCGAAAAAGTGCTTTTATTTCAGAAACACCTCAAGAACAGGAATCAGAACATCGGGCTTTTGAACAGGAAGCGAAAGCACGAGATCATTTGGAGACTCATCTGATGGACTGAATCTTATTTCAGAAGCATCATGAAGAAATTGGACATATTTAACCTTATCAGCCATATTTGGTAAAATCATTGTTTCCAAAGGGTACGCAAGCAAATGAACATATAATCTTTTTGATACCGGGTTATAGGTAAGGAGGCTATTCGCTGGAGCAATAAATCCTGATGGAGCCTCAGTACAATTGTAAATCGAACGATTATTAAATCTCATCCACTCTCCCATTGCTCTTAACCTTTCCTGTGCTCTTGAGTCAAAGACTCCTCGTGCGGTAGGTCCGACATTCAATAAAAGATTCCCTCCTTTGCTGACAGATTCTATTAGCAATCCAAGAAGCTGGGCCGGACTTTTCCAGGTATATTCGTCACGGTAATATCCCCACGAACCTGAGAATGTCTGACATGTTTCCCATGGCACTCTTTTACCATTTACTTCAGGCCATTTTGAAACCTGAACCTGCTCAGGTGTCGTGAAATCCCATCCTCCTTCGACATTTTCAAGGTCGAGCCTGTCATCTACAATAATACCAGGTTGTAATGAACGCACCATTTTAAGAAGATTTTCAGAATCCCAGTCATCGTGACCTTTCCCGTTCTTGCCCGGAAACGAGAAATCAAACCAGATAATACTTATCTCCCCATAATTCGTAAGTAACTCGCGAACCTGATTCTTAATATACGCACGATATTTATTCATATCCCTTCCTTTATTCAATCTTGCGTAGGCAGTATCAGAGTCCTGGCGCTGAGGATGAACACGATCAATAGTATAATCAGGGTGATGCCAGTCAATAAGGGAATAGTAGAATCCGACCTTTAAGCCTTCAGCCCTGAAGGCTTCGACATATTCTTTAATAATATCTTTGCCGTATGGAGTATTCGTGACTTTGTAATCGGTGAACTTTGAATCAAACAGACAGAAACCTTCATGATGTTTTGCTGTAAGAACTACATACTTCATACCGGCAGCTTTTGCCATCTTCGCCCATTCATGTGGATCCCACATGTCGGGATTAAACATGTTGAAATACTTCTGATACTGATCATTTGTCAATCGTTCTGCATTTTTTACCCACTCATGTCGTGCCGGTAAAGCATACAGCCCCCAGTGAATGAACATTCCAAAACGGGCATCCGTCCACCATTTCATCCGTTCGGTTTTCTGAGCTTCTGTTTCCTTAGGAAGCTGGGCAGAGACATACTGAAAATTGGTCAGGACACAAACAAGAAAGATTGAGGTAATGATGGTTTTTCTTTTCATTGGTTATACTTTTAGTTTCTTTCAGGAAGGCTTAATTGAGTTCTGTAATTTACATTTTTAAACCAACCGACGTACATTTCATAAAAAGTTATTTAATTGCTGAGATGATTATTTCCTGCAAATTCTCTGAGGTTAAGACTACAGGGTTGTTTTTAAGCTCAGTCTTTGAGCAAATCACTTCAATATCTTTTTTCTCTATTTTAAACGATTTTAATCCGGTAAGACCCAGTTCATTGCTTAATTTATAAAGATATTGAATGAATCCATCAATGTAGTAATTTTCTGTTTTGCCGCTCTCATCAACAAAAAGTTTCCCCAGGAGTGAATATTTTTTCAGAGCAGATATATTACTGCCACTTTTTCTGAGTTCCCTGACATTTAGCTCATTCGATTTTGACATAAGAGTCCCGCATATAAGACCATGGGGAATATTATACATTCCGCCTATGGATGATGCAAAACCATGGACAACTCCAAGACCGGCATTTGCAAGACAGATGCCCGATGTCAGAGCTGCAAATGACATTCCTGTCCTTGCTTCCTTATCATTCCCGTCCTCATAACTCCGACGCAATGAATTTTTTATTGATTTGAGTCCCTCAAATGCCAGCGCATCTGTGTATTCATTAGATTTATCAGAAAGATATGCCTCAGTGAGTTGTGTAAAGCAATCCATTCCGCTGGATGCGGTGATATTTTTCGGACAATTATAAGTAAGTTCCGGGTCGACAATTGCAATATCGGGCACGAAATTGTCATGTCGCAGTGAACGTTTGAACCCATTTTTACCGATCTTCGAGATCACAGCATTTTTTGTTGCTTCACTACCAGTTCCTGATGTTGTGGGTACTGCAATATATGGGATTTTAGTACCCGGATGTTCTTTGTTTCCCACACCTTCAAGATATTCAACTATCGATTCTGATCTGCCCATCATTGCAGAAATTGCCTTTCCCGCATCAATAGAACTGCCTCCTCCAATACCAATTATCAGGTTGATATCTTGGTTTTTAAAAGATACTACCGCATTATCAATAGACTCAGGGGTTGGTTCTCCGGGCACCTTTATTAAATGATAATCTATTTTCTTCTTTTCAAGATCGCTGAACAGTTTTTCTGCCTGAATCGATTTAAGAAATGAATTCATACCGGTTACCACCAGTATTCTGTTGCCATAGTTAAATGCTATTGAAGGCAATTCAGAGATAAGCCCGTTTTTAAAACTAATTTTTGGTAAATGTGAAAACTGAAAAGGCTTTACCATTCGGATCTGTCGTTTGGTACTATGATTTTATATTTTACTCCTTTTCGTGGTTCAGCCATATAATCCTTAACCAGATCGCGCCATGAAAGATAATGCGCCGTGGTCTTGTGGAAAGCAGCAGCTTCATCAGATTCGAAGGCTTCATATATCATGAACCTGCTTGGATCATCAGCCTGTTGAATCAGGTCGAACCTGAGGTTCCCCGGTTCTTTCACAGATTCTGAATGATTTGCTCTTGTTGCATCAATAAAGTTCGTGATTGCCTTAGTCTTAACATGTATATTTACACAGTTTACTATCATAGTCAGAATTTTTTAGTAAAGTTAAATGAATACTTATTAATTCTCAAAAACTGAAATTCAAAATAGAGAGCAAACAGATCATTTTAGCTGAGGATTCCTCAATGGTGCAACAGCAGTTGTTTTTAAAAACATATAATCATAGATTCATCACCCCGGCCCGGGATGACAAATCAAACAGGGTATCAAAATAAGGAGCGGTGATTCGCTAAATGAATCACCGCTCCCTATTAAATTGCCGGAAGTGATACCTCCGATCAGATATAAACCATTTTATCTCTTATAATCTCCTCATGTTCATTGGTGCCGTAAAGTTTAATACCAATGCTTGGTATGGCAGATTGAAAAATATCTTCGATAGGAGAAAAGACATCTTTAATATCTTCAAACCCTTTAAGCTCATCAAATTCTTCAAGTGGCAGATAAAGGTGAAGAAATAAGACATAATCGGGATCTTTAATCCTGGACAACACTTTGAGTATTTTCGCAAACCACAGGGAGGACGAAGTATTGAAATATTCTATGTTGAATCTCAGGTTAGTTACCGGTCTTGCATCCAGAACATATTCTGACACCCAGTTAAATATAGGCTCGTATATTTTCGCAGCATTTTCAGGAATTGATCTTCCTGAAAAAATAAAGTCTCCTGTAATCGGATTCAACTCAATTTGGGGAGATTTTGGTGTACCATCTATTATCAAACTCTGAAAATCTTTCATTTTCGTTATTTTGAGGACTTTAAAGCAGAAAAAATTACTTGACTTAATAATCATCAAAATTAAAACATACATGAGAACGATAACAAACCTTAATCAAATTCTGAATATCAATCATCAATTAATAATGGCACTTCATAAATATAATTAGCAAAGTGCCGTCTCACAGACCTCGATTCTTAAAAAAAATCAGGAAGCTATATTTTTTCAATGGTTTCCGGTCAATAATATATAAAGGCCACTATGCGCCCTGTCGGGTCAGATTAATGACCTAAATTTTCATCTAAATTTAGCTATCGTTTGTCAAAATAATCTGTAAATCCATTTGGTGTCGTTTATCCGCATTAATGTACGACAGAACCCTGATTATCTGTTTTTTAAAACCAAACAGGATATTCATTCCACTAAAATCTCCAAAATGGCCGGTAAATTATATCGATTTTTGACAAAACTGAACTTTAAGGTTATCAATGAAGTTTAACTATAGATGTAAATAATTATTCAGGTGATTAAGCATATATCAAAAACGCCTGTTTAGCAGGTGCGGAGAGCCTCAGCTATTGATTGTAGGTATGCTTTTCACTATTTTTGTTTTTAAAGTTGTTAATAAAATGATTATATTAAATTATACTACATAAAATCTGGATATTATTAATAATCAAATAATTACAATTATTGTTGAAATTGGACAGGTTTTAATGGAATTCTGATAAAATGAAAAGATGAGAGTATGAGTGATCGATTTATAAAAATGAGATTGCGATTCGATAAATCAAGAAGTCTGAAGAGATTTTTCTTCATATACGGGAGACATATCTTTAATGTAACCGATACAGTTGACCAGATAAGTTTTTATTAAACATGACTGACTTCTTATAAATCACCAAATCTCTTCTACGGTTACTCTTTTCATATTATCAGAACTAAAATAAAGGTGAAATGTTACTGATTATAGATCTTATTAAGTATCTGATTCGTGTGAAAATAATTCCATTTTTGAAGAAATGGAATCTTTTGAATTCACTGCTGGGTTCAATTGACATTTTTGCAATTGCACTGGCATTTCAGTTTGCATTTTATTTTAATTATCATAATGAAGCAACATACTTTTTTTCCAACTCGAGAGATTTAGAGCTTTTCATATTAATACTACCAATCTGGCTTGTAATATTATATTTAATACAGGTTGCCGAAATCCCCCGGACAAAACGCTACAGGGTCCTTTTCTACCAGTATTTTCAATCTACTGCTCTTGTCATCACCTTTTTGATGGCATTTTATGTTGTTTTTAAGCTCTATTTCATATCGCCGCTTTTCCTGATTGAATTTGCATTTATCGGTCTTCTGTTCCTCTTCCTGGCCCGATCGCTGGAATACAAGGTGTTTAAAATATACCGGTCAAAAGGATATAACTATATAAACATTGTAATCATTGCCGATGATACGGCTATTCCATTTATTGAGAGCATGTTATTGAATAAGGACTGGGGTTACAGGATAATTGCAATATTCACCGGATCGGTAAAAATTAAGGAAAAATATGAAAAAGCAATAATTCTTCTTCCTGATGAATATCTTACTGTTCTTCATGATCTTATGGAAGTCGACATAATTGATGAAGTAATATATTTTAAAACCAGGGTAATACCGGCTGAAGTAAGGGATACTGTCAGATCTTGTGAAGAACTGGGAGTGGTGTTCAGTTTAAATTATACAGGCCAGGATAATAAATTAACTAACGCCATTAAAACCGTAATAGGTAACCTGAAGTTCCTGACATTTATTAATATACCGCATAATTCATTTGCTCTTGGGATAAAGAAAATAATGGATATCATTCTATCTGTTTTCATAATAATATGTCTCTCTCCTATAATACTAGCTATAGCTCTGATTATAAAAATCGACTCGCGCGGACCTGTTTTATTTAAACAGGCACGTGTAGGATTAAGGGGCCGGCAATTCGGATTGTATAAGTTCAGAACAATGATCACAAATGCGGAAAACCTTAAGAAAGAACTTGAGGCCGATAATGAAGCTGATGGACCTGTTTTCAAAATTAAGGACGATCCGCGTGTTACAAGAACAGGAAAATTCTTAAGAAAAACAGGTCTCGATGAACTTCCTCAGCTTTTTAATGTTCTTAGGGGTGAGATGTCTTTAATTGGTCCTCGTCCACCGCTTCCAAGCGAAACGGTTCAATATAAACGTTGGCAACTAAGAAGACTATCTGTTAAACCCGGCTTATCGTGTTTTTGGCAAATAAAGCCTGACAGGAATAATATTAAGTTCGAAAAATGGATGGAATTGGATTTGGCATATATAGATAACTGGTCACTGCGACTGGACTTTATAATATTATTAAAAACAATCAGAACGGTTTTTCTAAGAACGGGTTTATAACTATTCCATAAATAATACATATGTTAAAAAGAATGAATTTTAATTTATCCAAAGCGGTTGCTTTCCTGCTACTGCTTTTAACTGCTTCATGTGTTCCCATCAAACAGTTGAATTATTTCAATGACCTCGATGATCTTAAGGAACCTGGCATTAATCCAAGAACGCAGAAACTCATAATGCCGTTCGATAAACTCTATATTAAGGTATTGAGTATTGATGAGAAGACAAATCAAATATTTAATACCACTGAAGAGATGAGAAGCGGGGTTTCTAATGGTGTACTTGGATATCTCGTTGATGAAAAGGGTAACGTAAATTTCCCCTTTGTAGGAAATATTAATGTAGCCTCTCTTACAACTTCACAGGCTGCAGAAAAAATTCAGAAAGCATTAAGCGACTATGTTTCGCAAATTTCTGTTACAGTAAAATATATTGACAACCAGATAACCGTTATGGGTGAAGTTAAGCAGCAGGGCGTTTACAATTTTATACAGGATAAACTCAATATCTATGAAGCATTGGGTTTAGGAGGGGGACTTACTCAATATGGCGACCGAAAGAAAGTAATACTTATCAGGAACGTAGGCGATAAGATAATGCATTACAGGTTAAACCTGTCAGATTCAAAGATTGCAAACAAGGACTATTACTATATTCTTCCCAATGATGTAATAATAGTCGAACCTATGAACGCTATATCATCCAGTTATCAGAATATCACTTATACCACTATTCTCAGTTCTATTACCACTCTCATTGCTGTTCTTCTATTTACAAATGTTAAATTTTAAGTCATCCGAATGTCAAATCAAAAAGAATCCAACTCGGAGGCATATGTTATAAAGGAGTTCCTTTTAACAGCCCTCTCTTATAAGTACTATTATATAGCCAGTTTTATAATCTGTTTAACGCTGGCCATACTAATTGATAAAATTTCGCCTACTATTTATGGCGTAAGTTCAATAATAGGTCCGGTTGAAGATAAGAGATCTTCACTTCTTGGTTCAAATAGTTTTTTCAACAATTCAGAAGCTGTTCCACAGTCAAGGAATCTTGAAAATGACATTGCCAGTCTTAGTTCATTCAGACTTGTAGAAACTGCATTAAAGGAACTTAATCTTGATGTTGGATATTTTTCTGAAAAACACAAAATACTCAAGAAATCTATTCAGATATATTCAGGATCACCTTATACTGTTACAATTGACAAATCCCATAACCAACCTATTAATGTCAGGTTTTATATAAAATTCATCGATAACAAGTCCTACAGATTAAGAGCCTCAGCTGACAAAGCTACAATGTATAATTATATCGATAATAATGAAATAAGCAACAATAATGTTATTAAGATAGATACGATCTGCAAGTTTAATGAAACAATCTCAAATAAATATTGCAAGTTCTCAGTATTCCTGAACAGAGATGAATTTTTGTCTGCATTAAAAGATGAGAACTTAATGTATTTCACTTTTTATCATCAGGACATACTTGCAAGCAGTTACCTGAGTAAATTAAAAGTAGAACCGGTGAGCCTGAAATCTTCATTAATAAAAGTGTCATTCCAGGGAGAGAACCGCGATTTAACTATTGACTTTCTGAACAAATACCTTCAAATCTATTTAGATGACGATCTTTCAAAAAAGAACAAAATCGCTTTAAGTACTGTAAATTTTATTAATTCACAAATCTCGACAATATCTGATTCTCTCGTTAAATCAGAATCAAAATTAAAAGATTACCGGTCTGCTAATCAGGTTACGGATTTAAGTTACCAGGGACAACAGGCTTTGCAGGAGATGACAAAAATAGAATCAGACAAAACAAATCTCCAGGTTCAGGAACGTTATTATAATTATATCCTTGACTATTTTGATAAGAATCCGGACGGAGCCGGGCTCGCGCCACCATCATCGGCTATTGCGGATCCGATAATGAACACTCTTGTTACTGAGTTTATAAATCTCAACTCACAAAGATCAAGTATTTTAACTAATAACACTGGAAAGAATCTGTTTCTGGGGAAACTGGATAATCAAATCAAACTTCAGAGACAGACAATTATTGAGAATGTGAGAAACAGCCTTAATACACTTAACCTTACCCAGAATGAATTGAATTACAGGGAGGATAAACTTTCAAAGGAAATTTCAAAATTACCGCGCACTGAACTTAATATGGTAAGTATGCAGAGGAAATTCGATTTGTCAGGTGCTATCCAGACTTTTCTCCTTCAGAAGAGGTATGAATCTGCAATAACGCTGGCATCTAATACTCCAGATTATGAAATTCTTGAACCTGCACGTGAGACTTCAAGTGTAGTACTTTCACCCCGCAAGAAGCTGAATATGCTGCTAGCATTTTTCCTGGCTATTATGTTCCCCACAAGCTGGATAGTCCTGAAAAATTTCTTTAACGAAAATATTACAAGTGTTCATGATATTGAAAACCTGATAGATCGCCCTGTTTTAAGCACGATATATGCAAATACATTTAAGTCGGAAGACGTTGTTTCCAAATATCCGGGCTCACCTATTGCAGAATCATTCAGAAATCTCAGAAGCAGTCTGTTCCTCCGGTTGCGGCCACATTCTCTAAAAGTCATAGGGATTACCTCTTCCCAGCCACAAGATGGAAAAAGTTTTATATCCTATAACCTTTCGGCATCAATTGCCTCTGTTGGTTACAAGACGATAGTTATTGATTGTGATCTCAGGAGACCTACACTTCATCTTAAATTTAGGGATGACAACACCTCAGGTCTCTCTACATATATGATCGGCAAATCAAAAACAGATGACATTATACAAAAAACTGATGTCAAAAATCTCTTCTTTATACCATCAGGACCGATTTTGCCAAATTCTGCTGAATTAATTGAATCAGGAGCACTCGACGACCTTATAAAATATCTTAAAACTGTTTATGATTATATTATTATAGATACAACACCAGTAGGTCTGGTAGCTGATGCTGCACTGATGATGAAATATGCAAATGTTAATCTTCTTATTTGCAGAGCGAACTACACAAGGAAAGATGTCTTTAAAGATGTCATTACCATGTTATCAGCGAACAGAATCGATAATTTTGATGTTATATTCAATGACCTTAATTTAAAGAGAAGCCGTTACGGCCGGTATAATAACTATTACAAAAATATATCTGTGTAACTACTAATGAGCAGATAATGCTAATCCAAAAATTTATAATTCAATAATTAATATTTATGACAGAGGACACTTTAAAAATCAGGGACAAAGTGAAGAGCTATGTTTTACAGGCTGCTTCAGCTGATAAAGAAAAGATCAAAGATACTTCACTTATCTTCAAAGAGGGATATTTTGATTCAATGGGATTTATGGTACTGATAGCTTTCCTTGAGGAAGAGTTTGGAATAAAAACAAATGACTCTGACCTTTTAGAGGAAAACTTTGAATCGATAAATGCAATAAGTGAATTTGTAACCCGGAAAAGCAATTAGTCATGTGTGGTATAGCAGGCATAATTGATTACTCATTCAGAGATAACCGCTCTGTTATGGAATCAATGCTCCATTCTATCAGTTACAGGGGACCGGACGAAAGTGGCATCTACCATTCTCCCTGTGCGACTCTGGGAAGCGTCAGATTAAGTATAATTGACATAGAAGGAGGACAACAACCACTGACTGATCAGTCGGGAAGGTACTGGATTGTTTTCAATGGCGAAATATTTAACTATAAAGAACTACGTCTGGATCTTGAACAAAGAGGATGCACTTTCAATACGAATTCCGACACCGAAGTGCTTATACAGCTTTACATAGTTCATGGCAAAAAATGTCTCGGCTTATTAAACGGTCAGTTTTCTTTTGCTATATGGGATAAATTCAAAGAAGAGGTCTTTATAGCAAGAGACCGGGTTGGTATCCGTCCATTTTTTTATAATATCAGCGATGGAGTATTATCTTTCGCTTCCGAAATTAAAGCCCTTTTTCAACAAAAAAATTTATCGCGCGAGTTTAATGCTGAAAGTTTATCTCAGGTTTATACTTACTGGACAACTATTACACCAAATACCGCTTTCAAAGGCATTTTCGAGTTACCTCCCGGGCACTTCGGTACCTATAGCAGGAATGGACTGGTTATTGAAAAATTCTGGGATCTGAATTTTAATTACACTGATTCAGAAATCTCTTTTCAGGACGCTATGGACAAATTTCATGAGCTGTTTAGCGACGCGGTAAGAATCCGTTTAAGAGCAGACGTGGAAGTTGCAGCATATTTAAGCGGGGGGATTGACTCAAGCGCTACAGTTGCCTATATAAAGGATATTGAACCCGGAGTTCTTAATACTTTTTCTATTGGTTTTGACGAGAAGGATTTTGATGAAAGTGACTTCCAGAATGAGGCTGCAAGATATTTTGATACGGCCCATAAATCAATGACTTGCACATCAAAAGATATTTCAGATTCTTTTAAAAAGGTTATCTGGCATTCGGAAATACCAATTCTCAGAACTGCACCTGCACCAATGCTCCTTCTTTCCGAACTTGTGAGAAAGAATAATATCAAAGTTGTTGTTACCGGTGAAGGATCAGACGAGATTCTTGCAGGTTATGATATTTTCAAGGAAGCAAAAATAAAAAGATTCTGGGCATCTCAACCCAATTCAAAGTTCAGGCCATTGCTCTTCAGGAAACTCTATCCTTACCTCACACAGATGAAGGATTTAAGTCCGAATATGCTCAGAATGTTCTATGGATACAAACTTGAGGATGTTGATAATCCATTCTATTCTCATCTACTCAGGTGGAATAATGCAAATCACATTAAGAAACATTTTTCAGAGAGTATAAAAAATGAACTGCTCGATTATTCTGTCCTGGGTGAATTGCTAAAAAAACTACCTGAAAGCTTTGACTCATGGAATCAGCTGGCCAAATCACAATGGCTGGAAACAACAGTGTTTATGTCGGGATATCTTCTTTCTTCCCAGGGCGACAGAATGGGTATGGCAAATTCAGTTGAAGGCAGGTATCCGTTTCTCGATTATCGTGTAATAGAATTTTGTTCTTCATTACCGTCTGAGTATAAGCTTAAAGGCCTAAATGAGAAATACTTATTAAAACGATTACTAAAAAATAAAATACCAGAAAGAATACTTAAAAGACAAAAACAACCATACAGAGCTCCTATTCAAAATGTTTTTTTGTCAAAAGATTCTCCCGAATACGTAAAAACTATGCTTTCGGAATCATATTTCAGAAAAGCAGGAATTTTTAATTATGATTCAGTTTCAGGATTGATTTCAAGAATAGAAAAATCAGGTACTTCATCAGAGATTGAAAACATGGTTCTCTCCAGCGTGATATCTACCCATCTTCTTCATTATCAATTTATTGAAAATCATAATGAAGAGTTTGCTCCAAGAGATCTAAGTAAACTTAGAATAATAAGCGATTTCCAACTTCATACTTAACACTAAAACAAAAAACAGCAAAATTATTATGGGCTCAAAAAAACCATTTTCAAAAGATATTATCCTTCTCGATGATGTAGGGGCAGTAGTAAGCGAAATAATCAATAAACTACAAAAAGACGTACTGCATAATATAAGACGCATTGGAGCAATAGTAGGTACAAGTGGAGGAATAGACTCTTCTGTCTGTCTGGCCCTTTCTGCAAAAGCATTTGGACCTGATAAGGTTGTTGCCATTATGATGCCTGAAAAAGATTCAAGCAAGGATAGCGAGGCCCTGGCAAGGGAACTTAATGCAAAATTTGGCGTAAAGGCAATAAAAGAAGATATTACTGATGCCCTGGACGGATTTAAATGTTATGAAAGACGGGATGAGGCAGTCAGACATGTTTTTCCGGTGTATGATCCAAAAAGCTACAAAATGAAAATCGGAATTAAACAAAGCGGACTATCTAATAACCTTCCTCCCATCTTCACACTTTCAATAATTGATAATAAGGGAATCCAGGAAGATCAGATTCTTCCTGTTAAAGATTATCTTCAGATTGTAGCTGCTTCAAATTTCAAACAAAGATGCAGAATGGCAACATTGTATTATCATGCCGAGGCTCTTCATTATGCAGTTATCGGAACCCCGAATAAACATGAACAGGAACAAGGATTCTTTGTGAAATATGGGGATGGAGGAGCTGATATCATGCCAATCGGTAATCTTTATAAAACCCAGGTATATCAATTGGCAAAATATCTCGGTGTTCCAAAAGCCATTATAGAAAGGACCCCAACGACCGATACATATTCTGCTGAACAAACCCAGGAGGAGTTCTTTTTTCAGCTGCCTTACGGACTTATGGATAGATACTGGTACGGATTTGAGAATGATTATTCTCCTGAAGAAGTAGCAGAAGTAATGGGTGAGCCGGTTGATAAAGTAAAAGCGTTGTTTGGTAATTTTGAAAGGAAGAAGAAAACAACCGAATACCTGAGAATGTCACCGATAAGAGACTACTACGGTGTTAAAGTCTAAGTCTTTACATCTAACGAATTTATCTATGAATGCGTTTGATTATTTTTTCGAGCACAGTGCCGGAATGGATAGCCTTTTACTTGTCGGGAAAGAAGAGATCACTTATAAACAACTTTATAAATCATGCCTGAATCTTGCATCCAGATTAGAAGATGAGATTGGGCAGAATAAAAACATTATTCTTATTTCAGTAAATAACCTGTTTTTTATAACTGCATATCTGGCAATCATTAAATCTGGAAATGTCTGTATCCCTCTTGATCCAGCTATTGAAAAAGAAAACTTCACTTTTATCCGCGATCTCACTGACCCGGGTCTGATGTTTATAACAAGGGATATTGAAAGAAGGCTTTCACTTCAATCTGAGAAATGCATCTTCCCGGAGGGAATCACCAATAATGGCACTAATGCTAACATTGTGGTTGATAAGAACTTTAACCAGGAAACAACTGCCGAGATTATCTTTACATCAGGATCTACCGGGAAACCAAAAGGGGTGGTGATCTCCCACAAAAATCTCATTGCAAATACAGAATCAATTGTAAAGTACCTCAAATTAACCAATAATGACAGAATGCTGGTTGTCCTTCCATTCTATTATTGTTACGGACTTTCACTATTACATACACATTTACGGGTTGGCGGGTCGATTGTTCTGAATAATTCTTTCATTTTTCTTGGAAGCGTTATAAAGGATCTCAAGGAATACAAATGCACAGGGTTTGCAGGTGTTCCAAGTCATTTTCAAATTCTTCTTAGAAAATCTGACTCTTTCAAAAAAACTGATTTCCCTGATTTAAAATATGTTACACAAGCCGGAGGTAAATTACCATTCATTTTTATTGACGAATTCAGGGAAAGCCTTCCTTCAGTAAAATTCATTGTAATGTATGGTCAGACAGAAGCAACCGCAAGACTTTCCTATTTGCCGCATGATATGTACGAAAAGAAAAAAGGATCGATAGGAAAAGGAATTCCGGGGGTGGAACTCAAAGTCATTAATGAATCAGGAGAGATTGTGAAACCCGGGGAAACAGGGGAAGTGATAGCCAAAGGAGATAATATAATGAAGGGATATTTTGCCGATGAAGAAGGAACCAAAAATACACTAAGAAATGGCTGGCTTTTTACAGGAGATCTGGGAACAATAGATGATGATGGCTACATATTTTTATCAGCCCGGAAAAAAGAGATTATTAAAGTCCGCGGAAAAAGAGTAAGTCCCAAAGAAATAGAAGCTGTCATTCTGGAAATTACTGAAGTCATTGACTGTTTAGTGGAAGGAATTGAAGATGATGTAGAAGGAGAGATGTTAAAGGCAACCGTAGTAATCAGAAAAGATGCTGTAAATACGGTTAGTAAGGAATCAATTATTGCACATTGCTCGAAACATCTTGCCTTGCATAAAATTCCTCATGTTTATGATCTGAAACAAGAGTTGACAATAAGCGCAACAGGGAAAAAAATTAAAAAGTAATTTAAGCTCAATCTCAAGAACTGGTCATTGTTAGCGCACTTTAAAAACATCAGTTGATCATCACTTTCAGGCTGTTGATCAAAATAATAATTCTAAGAAAAAAAAATACATTTTATTTGCTTAAATAATTACTGTTTCTTATACATTCCTGGGGTAGGTAATCTTCTTTTGGGGGGTATTAATTCAACTTGTTTTTTATACTATAATTTAAAATTTGGTTCTGTTATGAAAAAAATGATGTCTTTTCTGGTTTTGGCCACGCTAATAAGCTCTGTTACTATTATAAATAGTTGCAAAAAAGATCCGGTAATACCCACCCTGACTACAACTGACATCACTAACATAACGGTTACCTCTCTTGTGAGTGGAGGGTCAATTACAAAAGACGGTGGCGCAACTGTCACTGAACGTGGGGTTTGCTATGGAACAAGCAGCGGACCGCTTGCTTCTGGTAACCATACTACAGATGATAGTGGTGCCGGGAGTTTCGTGAGCGATGTCACAGGTCTTGCTCCTAATACTCTATATTATATAAGAGCTTATGCGACCAACAGTGCCGGAACTGCTTATGGAAATGAAATAACAGTTACCACTACCCCGATAGTTGTTCCCACACTGACAACCGTTGATGTTTCGTCGGTTACTCTCACTTCAGCAGTTTCCGGAGGAAATATTACCTCAGGAGGCAACGACTCAATAACTGTAAGAGGGGTCTGCTGGGCAACAACAACAGGTCCAACAATTGCTAACGATAAAACTACAGACGGGACTGGCAAAGGAAGCTTTATCAGCAACCTTACAGGATTACAGTCAGGCCTGACCTATTACTTACGGGCTTATGCAACAAACAGCGCCGGAACTGCTTATGGGAATGAGATATCCTTTAATACCGCTGCAGTAACAATACCCACTCTTCTCACTGCTTCTGTAACCTCAATAACTCTCACGAGCGCGGTTTCAGGAGGTGATATTACAGCAGATGGCGGAGGAAGCGTGACAGCAAGAGGTATCTGCTGGAATACGGTAACAGGTCCCACTTTAGCTAATTCAACAACATCAAATGGAACAGGAACGGGAAGCTTCGCTAGTAACCTGACAGGATTAACTGCAGGTACAACATATTATATACGGGCTTACGCAACAAATTCTGCCGGTACAGCTTATGGCAATGAAGTTCCTTTTACAACTACATCAAATCCGCTTGTCGTTCCTACTCTTACAACAACCGGAATCACTTCGATTACATTAACAACTGCTTCTTCGGGTGGAAATATTTCTGCTGATGGAGGATCCGCAGTAACCTCAAGAGGTATTTGTTACGCAACTACTCCTGCCCCGACAACGGCAAACTCTAAAACAACTGACGGAACAGGAACCGGAAGTTTCACAAGTAATCTTACGGGATTGCTTCCGGGTACAGTGTATCATTTACGTGCATATGCGGTGAATGCAACCGGAACAGCTTATGGAACTGATGTACAATTTACAACAGTTGCTGTTGTTGCACCCTCACTTACTACCGCAGCGGTTACAGCAATCGACCTCACTACAGCTACCTCGGGAGGAACAATTTCATCTGATGGCGGCGGAGCTATTTCTGCCAAAGGTGTTTGTTGGGCCACTACTACAACTCCCACAACAGCCGATTCAAAAACCACTGATGGTACAGGTACGGCCAGTTTCGTGAGTAATCTGATAAGTTTGTCAACCGGAACAAATTATTATGTTCGTGCCTATGCAACTAATAGTGCAGGGACAACTTATGGTAATCAGGTCAGCTTTAACACAAAAATAGCTGACGTCGATGGCAATACCTATAATACTGTATTGATTGGAACACAGGTATGGATGGCTGAAAACCTTAAAACAACAAAATATAATGACAATACAGGTATTCCTCTCATAACTGCTGATGGAGCATGGGCCGCTACAACCACTGATGCCTATTGCTGGTATGCCAACGTTGAAACTACGAACAAGCCGTTATATGGTGCGATATACAACTGGTTCGCAGTCAATACAGGTAAGTTATGCCCTGTAGGCTGGCATGTGCCTAGTGAGGTTGAATACCAGACTCTTGAACAATTTCTTGGCATGGATCCATCGGAGTTATCTCTATATGAATGGCGTGGAACTGACCAGGGAGCCCAGATGAAGAGCACCACAGGGTGGGCCGCAGGAATGAACGGAACAAACAAAAGCGGGTGGTCAGCTCTTCCGGGAGGTTACCGTTATGGAGGTAGTGGCGTTTACAATGATGCGGGCAACCTTTCTTACTGGTGGACCGCTACAGCTGACCCTGTAAATGCATTCTACCGGAGACTTGATGGAGTTGACCCAGTCACGGGATTAGCTCAGAATCAGGTTTACAGAAGTGGGGTCATAAAACAAGGCGGGAAATATGTAAGGTGTATAAAAAATTAGAATTCTTTTATCTTCAACTGTTTGATAAAACTTCAAATTATGAAAAAAAATGTAGTGCGTATTGTATCAAGTTGTTTTCTGATCAGTGGAATGGTTTTGTTTAACAGTTGTAAGAAGGATCCGGTAATTCCAACCCTGACTACAACTGACATCACTAACATAACGGTTACCTCTCTTATGAGTGGAGGGTCAATTACAAAAGACGGTGGCGCAACTGTCACTGAACGTGGGGTCTGCTATGGAACAAGCAGCGGACCGCTTGCTTCTGGTAACCATACTACAGATGACAGTGGTGTCGGGAGTTTTGTGAGCAATGTCACAGGTCTTACTCCTAATACTCTATATTATATAAGAGCTTATGCGACCAACAGTGCCGGAACTGCTTATGGAAATGAAATAACAGCTACCACTACCCCGATAGTTGTTCCCACTCTTACAACCGTAGATGTCTCATCGATAACTCTCACCTCTGCTATTTCAGGAGGAAATATTACTGCTGATGGCAACGATGCCATAACAGCAAGAGGTGTCTGCTGGGCAACAACAACAGGACCAACAATTGCTAACGATAAAACTACAGACGGTACAGGCGTTGGAAGCTTTATCAGCAACCTTACCGGATTACAATCAGGAGTAACTTATTATTTACGGGCTTATGCAACAAACAGCGCCGGAACTGCATATGGGAATGAGATATCCTTTAATACCGCTGCAGTAACAGTACCCACTCTTCTCACTGCTTCTGTAACCTCAATAACTCTCACGAGCGCGGTTTCAGGAGGTATTATTGCTACAGACGGAGGAGGAAGCGTGACAGCAAGAGGTATCTGCTGGAATACGGTAACAGGTCCCACTTTAGCTAATTCAACAACATCAAATGGAACAGGAACGGGAAGCTTTGTTAGTAACCTGACAGGATTAACTGCAGGTACGACATATTATATACGGGCTTACGCAACAAATTCTGCCGGCACAGCTTATGGCAATGAAGTATCTTTTGCTTCAGGTCTTGTAGTGATTCCTACTATTACAACCACTGCTGTTTCTTCAATTACCCAGACTTCTGCTACACTTGGCGGGAATGTCCTCTCAAGCGGAGGTGGTACTGTAACCGGTCGGGGTGTTTGCTGGTCAACAGCTATAAATCCTACAATAAGCAGTTCCCTGACTTCCGACGGAACCGCAGAAGGAAGCTTTGTCAGCAGTCTTACCGGCTTATTGCCTGGTACTGTCTATCATGTACGCGCTTATGCAGTGAACGGTGCGGGTACAGCATACGGGAACGAAGTTGTTTTTACAACAAATCCTCTGCTTATTCCTACTCTTACAACAACCGTAGTCACTTCGATTACATTAACAACTGCTTCTTCGGGTGGAAATATTTCTGCTGATGGAGGATCCGCAGTAACCTCAAGAGGTATTTGTTACGCAACTACTCCTGCCCCGACAACGGCAAACTCTAAAACAACTGACGGAACAGGAACCGGAAGTTTCACAAGTAATCTTACGGGATTGCTTCCGGGGACAGTGTATCATTTACGTGCATATGCGGTGAATGCAATCGGAACAGCTTATGGAACTGATGTACAATTTACAACAGTTGCTGTTGTTGCACCCTCACTTACTACCGCAGCGGTTACAGCAATCGACCTTACTACAGCTACCTCAGGAGGAACCATTACATCTGATGGCGGCGGAGCTATTTCTGCCAAAGGTGTTTGTTGGGCCACTACTACAACTCCCACAACAGCCGATTCAAAAACCACTGATGGTACAGGTACGGCCAGTTTCGTGAGTAATCTGATAAGTTTGTCAACCGGAACAAATTATTATGTTCGTGCCTATGCAACTAATAGTGCAGGGACAACTTATGGTAATCAGGTCAGCTTTAACACAAAAATAGCTGACGTCGATGGCAATACCTATAATACTGTATTGATTGGAACACAGGTATGGATGGCTGAAAACCTTAAAACAACAAAATATAATGACAATACAGGTATTCCTCTCATAACTGCTGATGGAGCATGGGCCGCTACAACCACTGATGCCTATTGCTGGTATGCCAACGTTGAAACTACGAACAAGCCGTTATATGGTGCGATATACAACTGGTTCGCAGTCAATACAGGTAAGTTATGCCCTGTAGGCTGGCATGTGCCTTCTGATGCAGAGTACATGACCCTTGAATTGTACCTTGGAATGGCTCCCGGATCAGCTCCGGGCCAGGTTGAGAACTGGGATTGGCGTGGTACTGATCAGGGAAGTAAGATGAAAAACACAACCGGATGGGCTACAGGAATGAACGGAACAAACACAAGCGGGTGGTCAGCTCTTCCGGGGGGTTACCGTTATGGGGGAAGCGGTGTCTTCAATAATGTAGGCGACCTTTCTTTCTGGTGGGCTTCAGATGGATTTGGAGATAATATTACAGGAACTGGGATATACAGAAGACTAGATGGAAGTAATAATGGCGTTTGGAGAGCTGGGGTCTTAAAACAAGCCGGGAAATATGTGAGGTGTGTGAAAGATTAGAACACTTTCCCTTTTCAACTGTTTAATGTTTAAACAACAATTATGATGAAAAAAATATTTTACTCAGTATCTGCTTTATGCATGATTTGTTCTATGATTATTTTCAATAGCTGCAAAAAGAATCCGGTAATACCAACATTGACTACTTCGGATGTAACAAACATTACTGTAACCTCTCTCACAAGCGGAGGTAACATCACTAATGACGGTGGATCAATGGTAACAGCCTCAGGTATATGTTATGGGACAACTACCGGGCCAACAACAGCAGATACGCACACGACTGATGGCAGTTTGTCCGGAAGTTTTGTAAGTAAAATTACAGGCTTGGCACAGAATACAATGTACTATATCAGGGCCTACGCTACCAATAACGTAGGTACTGCATATGGAAATGAAGTTACTGCAACAACTGCTCCCGCATCCTTGTCAGCTCTGACAACAACACCGATCAGTTTAATTACCATGACTTCAGCAGTTTCCGGAGGAGATATTACTTCAGGAGGGAACGACTCAATAACAGTAAGAGGTGTGTGCTGGGCTACTGCAACTGGTCCCACAACAGCAAATGATAAGACAACGGACGGAGCGGGTACCGGCAATTTCGTAAGCAATCTAACCGGATTGCAATCCGGAGTAACTTATTATGTACGAGCTTATGCTACCAACAATGCGGGCACTGCTTACGGTGATGAGATATCTTTTACAACACAGGGAATTCCGGTTCTTACAACAGTTGCTGTTACAGCTATAACTCAGACAACTGCTCTTTCGGGTGGAAATATTACAGATGATGGAGGTGCAACTATAACTGCCAGAGGCGTTTGCTGGTCGACAACATTAAATCCGACAGTGGCTGACTCCAAGAGTACAGACGGAACCGGAAAAGGAAGTTTTTCAAGCAATCTGACAGCATTACTTCCTGCAACAGTATACCACGTCAGAGCATATGCTACCAACAGCATTAGTACAGCTTATGGAGATGATATCTCCTTTACCTCTGCTTCACTCTCGGTTCCAACGCTTACCACATCAATTGTTGTTCCTGATTTAACTACAGCAGTCACTGGAGGCAACATTACTTCTGACGGAGGCACTGCAGTTACTGCAAAAGGTGTATGTTGGGCGACGACACCCACTCCTACAACAGTTAGTTCCAAAACATCAGGCGGAACAGGTTCTGGCAGTTTTATCAGTAACATAACTGGATTGACAAACGGAACAACATATTATGTAAGGGCTTATGCAACAAATAGCCAGGGTACGGCTTATGGCAATCAGATTATCTTCAGTACCAAAATTGCTGATGTGGATGGAAATACGTATAAGACTGTCACAATCGGAACACAATTATGGATGGCAGAAAACCTGAAAACCACGAAGTATAATGATAACACTCCGATTCCTTTAATCACCGATAACACAGCCTGGGGAGCATTAACGTCTGCAGCCTATTGCTGGTATGCAAACGATCAGACTACAAATAAACCCCTATACGGCGCAATATACAACTTCTATACAGTTAATACCGGGAAACTTTGCCCGGCCGGCTGGCATGTACCAACTGATGAAGAATACATGACTCTTGAATTAGCCCTAGGGATGGCTCAAGGTACGGCTACCGGACAAGTTGGTGCCTATGATTGGCGTGGTACTGACCAGGGAGCTCAGATGAAAAGCACTACAGGATGGGCCACAGGGATGAATGGAACAAATACCAGCGGCTGGTCAGCCCTTCCGGGAGGATACCGTTATGGTCCAAGTGGTGTTTTCAATGATGCCGGGCAACTCTCCTACTGGTGGACTGCTTCCTTTGACCCTTTGAATGCAACGTACCGAAGGCTTGATGGAGCAGACGCGGTCACTGGATTACCTCAGAACATGGTTTTCAGGTCAGGTGTAGTATATACGGGAGGAAAATATGTAAGATGCGTTCATTAACATGGGTTTGAGCGTAATCGGGTAAAATCCATGAAGAAAATAGTTTTTCTGCATCATAGTACTGGTATGAGCATCTGGCTTGGGAAATCCAACAGGTACTTCTATAAGTTGACTCACAAAGGTGATATTCAAAAGTTCTTTACTAAATACAATCGGGTAAATAATAAGAATTATGAAATAAAAGAGGTATCATTTCCTAAATCCTCACCTTACGGCTGGAACAATTATCCTTATGATTATTACAATATCTGGGTTAAAAATGCCGGAGAACAATCCTTTATGGATGAACCGACCCTTGAAATGCTTACAAAAGAATATGATGTTATTATACTCAAACACTGTTTTCCCGTAAGCAGAATTTCGGAAGATACAGGTACTCCGGATGTTAACTCAGATGTAAAGAGTGTTGAGAATTATAAATTACAATATGATTCGCTCAAGAAAAAAATGCATAAATTTCCCAACACAAAGTTTATTGTATGGACACCAGTTGTGTGTACAAAAAATCAGATGACTGAAGATGAAGCCAAAAGGACCTATCAGTTCTATAAATGGATGATGAATGACTGGAATGAGAATGGAGATAATATATATATCTGGGATTACTACAAGCTTCAGACAGAAGGCAATTTATATTTACCTGACAAAAATGCCACTGACCCGGATAACTCTCATCCAAATGCAGAATTTTCGGCAAAAGTTGCACCCCTTTTTTGTAAATATATAATTGATACTATAGAATCTTAACCCGGATTAATAACCTCAATCTTTTAAAACGGACATATGCAGTTAGCTAATATTGTGAATCGTTTTCAATTAATGATTCTGAAAAAAGCATCTACAAAAAGAAAAGTTAATTACCTGCGAAGGCAAGGGATGAAGATTGGGGAAGGTTGCCGGTTAAATACATTGTCATTTTCAACAGAACCTTATCTTATTGAAATCGGAAATCATGTGGCAATCGCCGGAGGTTCTGAAATAATAACTCACGACGGAGCTATCTGGTCATTCGAGGAAGATTTTCCAAATGCAGATGTATTCGGCAAAGTAATTATTGGTAATAATGTATTCATAGGAGATAACTGTACAATTCTTCCAAATACAGTTATCGGCGACAATAGTGTGGTTGGTGCAGGTAGTGTAGTGAGAGGAAAATTTCCTGCAAATTCAGTGATTGTAGGTAATCCGGCAAAAGTGGTTCTGAAAACGAGTATGATAAAATTTCTTTATACTCAGAATCAGGGAATGCTCAGAACGGCGGATATCCCTGATTATAAAAAAGCTAAAATTATTAAAAAACATTTTGGGATAGAGTAACCCCAAAGATCGTCAGCCATCTTCTGCCTAATCGGGATTAATTCTCAGTCTTTCAATAAATTCATCAAGGACACCGTATTGGTCCCCCTAGGGGGACAGCCGCGAAGCGGCAGGGGGTTCAGGAGGTAGTATCCCTGCTTTCTCGTCCGTATCAATTAATTCAATATTGATCCCATATTTTGCCAGCAGAAACGCAATATCGTGGTTATTAAATGCTTCTCCTTTCTGAGGCGGGACAAGCGTTAACAAACCTTTCTCCTTCAGATCTTTCAAACTATCACTAACATCATCACATTTAAAACAAAGGTGATGAAAGCCGCCGCCTTTATTAACAAAATTCGTGAGCGACAGATTGCCTTCCACGGGTTCAATAAGTTTTATTATGATGCTGTTTTCCTTTTTAAGAAAAGTCACTTTCACCTTCTGGCGTGAGTTTATAACAATTTCTGTCATCTGCTTATAACCGAAAACCCGGTCCCAATATCCAATTCCCTCTTGCAGATTCTTAACCGCAAAACATATGTGATCAATTTTCATACTGGTATTTTATTACTTATAATTGAGGCCTCCCTTTCATTAAAAAGAATCCAGGTATAAAAACCTAATAACTTATCCTTTTCATATTCCCACGATAGCTCATTTAGCACCCTGTTGTACCCCAGATTGCCCATTTTAATTCTGAGGTCCTGATCATCTATCAATTGAATTATCTTATTTGCGAAATCACGGGTATCACCATTTAAAGCGTACAATGAAGCTCCCTGTGCCGAGAATCTTCCTTCTTTCAGATCATACTGAACTACAGGCTTTTTCAGTGCCATGTATTCCATAATCTTATTCATAGTTGAAAGATTATTCATCTCTGTCGGCTTATCAGGATTTACGCATATATCAGAAGAATTGAGTACTGCAATCATTAAGTCGTCAGGTACTCTTCCATAGAAATCGACGTACTCATCTAATCGCTGGGAGGCAGTGAGTTGTTTCATTTTTTCGAGATCGCTTCCACCTCCAACAATGGCAAACTGAATATCATTTCTTTGTGAAACAATGTATTTCACGCTTTCAAGTAAAAGATCAATGCCCTCCTGCTCTCCTATCACACCAACATAGCCAACCAGGTATTTTCTTCCCTTGAAAAACTGTTTATCGGGTGGAAGCAATTTAAGCCTGTCAAGCTTTGGGCCGCTTCTGATTACCTGAATTTTGTTTTTATCCATTTTCCCCCGTCTTATCGCAATTTCTTTATATGATTCATTTGTGGCAATACTGAAATCGGCTGTAAGGAAAGTAAGCCTTTCAAAAAAGACCATAACTTTATAAAAAAATCCTTTTCTGCTGAATTTTGCAAAATACAATTCAGGGTTAATATCGTGATGATCAAACACATATTTAACTCCAAATAGTTTAAACCAAAGAGCGACAAGAAAAATCAAATCGGGAGGATTACAACCGTGGATTACCTGAAATCTTTTTTTGAAAAATATTTTCCAGCTTAGAACAAACTCCCAGAACAAGGCAGTAGTGTATTCGAGAAAGTAACCAAAAGCACCTCTTGCTTCAAGCGGAAGAGAATGTCGGTAGATTTCTATACCATTTATAACCTCAAAAGACGACATATAGCCTTTCATTTTGGGACAAATGATACTTACCTCAGCCCCATTTTCTTTTAAGGTGGATGCTTCCTGCCATACCCTCCTGTCAAAAGGAACCGGGAGATTTTCGACGATTATCAGAATGTGTTTATTTTGAAAAGATCTCATTTTACCAGTTTATGCCGATATAATTACTCTTGGTTAATAATGCTTCATCTAACCTTACGAAATCGATAATAAGTTTATCATCTATTCCTTTGACCAGATCGCGGAATTCCGGTTCCTTAGTGTTAATTACCACTATATCACAATTATGAACTAATTTCTCCGGATCATTTACAAGTAAACTTGACAGATGCGGAATACGGGAATCGATATAATCCTTGTTCGTTCCGGTAAGCATAGCAAGATTTATATTCTTATCATAAATACCTATGTTGCATCCCTTTCCAAGTAAAGCTTCAATTATGCTTACTGTCGGACTGTTTCTCAGGTCATCCGTTCCGGCTTTAAAGCTTAATCCCAGGAATCCGAGTTTTTTATTATTGTATTTGTATATTAGTTTTATAGCACGCTGTATCTGAATTTCATTTGTCCTGTTGATACTTTCTATCAGTGGCACTTCAACATAAAGGTCATGAGCAAGGGTCTGAAGTCCTTTCAGGTCCTTTGGCAGACAAGAGCCTCCAAATGCAAAGCCAGGCTTAAAATAATAAGGTGATATGTTAAGCTGTTTATCTTTGCAGAATATTTCCATTACTTTATGAGAATCAATTCCCAATTCGGCACAAATATTTCCGACTTCATTGCCAAAAGAGATCTTTAGAGCATGGTAGGTATTATTGATATACTTCATAATCTCTGCAGTTTTAAGATCAGTGATTATGATTTCCGCAGGCAATTGCCTGTAAAGTTCTGCCACTTTTTCTGCTGCTGCCTGATTATCTGAACCTATAAGTGTAAGCGGAGGGTTATAATAATCACGAACAGCAGTTCCTTCTCTCAGAAACTCCGGATTATCAACAATAGCAAAATCAACATTCCGCTTTTTCCCTGAGATTTTTTCAATTTCAGAAGCTACTTTGTCGCACGTACCAGGCATTATTGTAGATCTTATAGCGATAATGTGAAAAGACGGTTTATTCCGCAAAGCTTCTCCGATATTCTCAGCCACCTTAAAAATAAACTGCAGATTTAAATGTCCCTTTTCTGTACTCGGAGTACCAACAGCAATTATTGATATATCTGATCCTGATATTGCAGCTGTAACATCGTCTGTTGCAGAAATGTGTCCGGCTGATCTTTGTTCAGCTATTATTGTATCAACTTCTTTCTCAATTATTGTTGCTTTTCCTGAGTTTATCTGATTAATCTTAGTTGGATTTGTATCCACACCGATTACATAATGTCCGTTTTTTGCCAGACATCCAAGGCTGACACAACCTACATATCCAAGACCGAAAATGCTAATATTCATATTATTTAATCTTAATTACAAATTTAAAAGATGTTGAGCATTCAATTTGGGTTTTACAGTAAATAACATTCGTGGGTTCTTTTTTTAAAAATGACCCGGAATACCATCCAAGAATCTGAGGACTTACCTGACCTTTTATAATTTTTGAGCTAAGTTTTTCATCCAGATAAAATTCTGTCGTTCTAATGTTATCTTTAGTTATAAGGTAACAATTATCAGCGGTACTGACAACTGACATTTCGGGATGAATGTGAAATGGAATCTCAATCTCCACCTTCCTGTTTTTCGTTAAAATTAAGGAGTCAAAAATTTGAAATTCGTTTTGCAGTCGGTCAAATACGATATCACGGATATGCTGAACGCCTTCCTTCTGATACCCGTCGTGTGTTGCCCTGACGTGATCAATGTTTTTATTTAATGCAAGATCTAAAATACTGGATTTATATTTTTTTGCCCATAATGTAGGTCCCCCGTTTACTGCCTGATCTCTGTCGTTTACTCTAATGGTATTATGCGCGAGGGTGCCAATAAAATAACTTCTCCATTCAGGTTCGGTATGATAAGTATAGGTTCCGGGATCAATAAAAACAGGTTGTCCGTCAACATTTAAAGTAAATGATAAGGCATCTGCATGTCCATGAGCTGCAATTGACAGGAATCCAAGCGGAGCAGCATCAAAATGCAAATAAATTTCCTGGTCATCCTGTCGTTTGCGAAAAAAGAAATGACCCTCCTCAACATAAAACCTTGAACCTTCAGATTTTCTAACGTCAGGAATTGAATCATATGTCTTCTTTCCTTCATTCCCGAACAGAAATTGATTCTTCATATCAAATCCCTTGCTTTTGGATTTAAATTCCGGGTTGCTGAACAGAATAGCTGCAGAAGTCATTAATGATTGGAAATTATTGCCTTTTTCATCAAAATCAAGTAAGAAACATCTGCCATCATCCTCATCACCATATTTTGGAAAATTCCCTTTGCTGTCAAGAAGATCGTTGATAAAACAAAAGATTTTAAAAAGACGCTGTTTGTACCGCGCGGAAAAAGAGTTCCCTGTTTTCTCTCCGATTATGAATGCCAATAGGAAAAAATCAGTTATAAACTGAATATATTCCGCTGCTTCTTCTTTATTTATACCCTCTTTAGAATGCTGTTTGATTATTTCCCTTTCCAGTCCTTTCTGTGAATATCTCAACCATTTTTTTGACTCTTTGAAATTCCATTTTGAAGAAGCGACAAACAGACCGGCATATTCAGATATCAGATGGTTATTTGCAGATGAATATTTTGAAGGATTTTTGTAAGAATAAATACAATGCCGCTTTATCAGTGGAAGCCATTCCTTTTGAACGAATCCATTGAATTCAGTATTACGGGTCGTAAGATTCTCGGCTTCCAGTATTTCCCAGCAAAGAAACCATGTTATCAGTCGGAGGTTTACTTCAATATTGCTGTACCAGTTGACTCCTGCAAGAAAAGGATTCTGTGAAGACCATGATTTTATTATTTGAATGAAGAGATCTAAATCCTGCTGTTTTTTTGCTGACTGGTAATTAATACAAATTCCTGTTAAATACTGAAGCCTGTTTATTTCCCATACACATTTTGCAGAACGATCAGGATTTCCCCTGATATTTATTTTCCTGTAAAAGACTGGCTTGAAGATTTCACCCGATAGTATGTCCTTCTGCCAGTTGATTTCAACAGGGTTTTTAAAGTTAAAATCAGTCCCAAATATTTTCAGAGAATAGGGAATTTCCACGGAATCGCCGATTTCAATTCCAAGTATATCACTTCTCGAATCAACTTTTTCCGATTTGAAATTGGTTTTCCGGGTGAATTTCTGTTCGAAATATCCTCTGATCTGTTGCAATATCCTGTACCAGACTTCACCGGCAGACATCGTCATTAGCCTGTTGATATACCAGTTATCCATCAGAAGAAATTTGAAGTAAGTAAGGCCTTATTTTTATTATTCGGCTTCAACATAGGAAATGTACTTTTGAAATTTACCGCGTTCTGTAAAAACTAAATTGTCAACTACTTTGATATCGATATCAATAATGCTATTAGTTTGAAAATCAATTTCTTTTTTAATGCTCTTCAACTCTTCCTCATGAAAATCTTTATTTACGACAATATACATATCAGCCTTTCCCTTCTCCTTTTGAACAAACTGATAAGTAATAATATTTTTGAATACCTGAATTCCAAGTATAAACCCGGTTCCTGTAAGAAATTCATTATTCTTCCCGTATAATCCTATATTGCTTTGCCTTTTTCCCTCAATCCTGTAAAACTGATCTTCCCGGATACAGATATCGTCAGTTTTATATCTGATAAAAGGCATGGTTTTATTTAAGAATCCTGTCCCAACAATTGAGTATTCCCCATCCTTATTAGGTATTTTCTCCGTATATCCATAATAAGGATCAAAAGAGTACTTATACGGTTCTGTCTCTTCAGCTATTACAACCCGCTCACTATGTCCATAAAAAGCCAGTGCTTTAACATTAAAAAATTGTTCAATAAAATCGCGTTGTTCAGAGTCAATATTTTCAGAGATGAGAAAAATACCTTTCAGATTGAAATTAAGATCAGCATTAAACTCTTTTATCAATTTCGCAAAATACCATATAGATGAAAGATAGCCATTCAGGTATTTAGGTTTGATTTCGTTAATTTTTCTTACGTATTCTGATAAAGTAACTTTTGACAGTTTTGTATTTGAAAATATTAATTCATTTTGCATAGGATTGTAGCTCCAGAATTTATTCCCGTCTCCAAGGTTTCTGAAAGTCGCCATCCTGTCATTAAAATTATAACCCAATCGTTTACGATAGAAATAAATAAATGCGTTTTCTTTATAAATCGAATCATAGTCGAGATAGAACTTAAGAGGGATACCAGAGCTTCCACCTGTTGTTCCGATATAATAACCGTTTTTAACCCGGTTTGTTGAAATAAGCTTATCAAATTTTTCTGTGATTATTTCTCGTGTAAGAAAAGGAATTTTCTCAATCTGGTTGAACTCAGTAAATTTCAGAGGGTCAAAAGATATCTTATCAAATAATTCAGTGTAATAGGGTACATTCCTGTACGAATAAATCAAAACTCCCTTCAATTGATTAAATTGAAAATCACGTATTGCTTCCTGACTTAATAATTCTCTTTTTCCCAGCAACATGTAATAGTTACGGAATTCTTTATTGCCCAACAGTTTATTTCTGAACAAGGGTGCTACTACATATTTCAGACTTTCAGGCATCTTGTCGCGAATACTTTTCAAGAATTGCTTTTTCATTCAGATCCTGTTTTTTGTTTTCAGATAGCATAAGGTTTGAGATTGCCGTTTTCGGGTAATCCTGGCATGTATCTTATATTCGGGATATTAGCAAGGTATGTTGGAAATATACTGTTGAAATTTACCACGTTCGGTTAACAAAAGCTTGTCAACTATTTTGATCTTAATGTCAATAACTCCATTTGTTTGTCTATCAAGTTTTTTTTGGAGAGCAATTAATTCTCTTGTTTGAAATTCATTATTTACGATAACAAATAAATCTGCTTTCCCTTTCTCCTTTTGTATAAACTGATAATTAATGAATTTTGCGAATATTTCAATCCCAAGATTAAATCCGGTCGATGTCAGAAACTCACTATTTTTCCCGATGAGACCAATCGTGCTGCATCTTTTGCCATCTATTCTATAATGTTGATTTTCAGGTATGCAGACATCATCTGTCTTATAACGGATAAAAGGCATAGTTTTGTTTAAAAATCCCGTGCTCACAATATAATATTCATCTCCTTCACAATGAATCTGCTCTGCGTATCCATAATATGGGTCAAATATATATCTGTTCGGTTCAATCTCTTCGGCAATAACGGCGCGTTCACTATGACCGTAAAAAGTAGATGACTTTGTACCGAAGAACTGGTGAATGAACTCGCGTTGACTGTTGTCGATATTTTCAGAAATCAGGAAAATACCTTTCAGTTTGAATTTAATATCTATCTTATATTCCTTTAATAGTTTAGCCAGATACCATATTGCGGAAAGGTACCCATTCAGGTATTGAGGTTTAAACTCATTAATCTTCCTTGCATATTCTGATATCGTTGACTTAGACAATTTTGTAGTTGAAAATAGAATTTCGTTGTACATTGGATTATATCTCCAGAGCTTATCGCCATAACCAAGAACTCTGAAAGTGGCCAACTTATCGTTAAAACAATATCCTAATTTTTTACGGTAGAAATAGATAAAGGCATTCTCCTTATAAATAGAATCATAATCAAGATAAAACGTGAGAGGGTTACCAGTGCTGCCTCCGGTTTTTCCGACATAGTGACCATTTTTAGCTTTTTTCGTTGAAATAAGTTTATTAAAATTTTGTGTGACTAATTCTCTTGTAAGTAAAGGAATCTGTTCAATCTGTTTAAAGTCAGAAAATTTAAATGGATCAAATGATATCTTTTTGAATAACTCATGATAATAGGGAACATGGGTATAAGAATAAGTTAAAATCTCCTTTAATTTATTAAACTGATATTCTTTAGTCGCCTCAGCGCTCAATACCTTTCTGTCTTCTAGCATCTTATAATATTTACAGAACTCCGCATTTTGTATCAGCATATTCCGAAACAAAGGGGATGCCATATATATCAGAGGCTCTGGTATACTATCCCGGAGGTTTTTCATAAACTGTTTTTTCATAGCTTTAACATTTTATTAATCCATTAAGATTGCTGGTTTCTTAGATTATTAATAAACATCTGATATTTCCCTCCTGGTGATAAAGTCAACTTATCAGAGATTTTAATATCAAATTCAATAACCCCTTTCATATTTCTTTCAATTGCATTTTTGATAAGAGGTATTTCAGACTGATGAAAATCCTTATTTGGTACAATTAACAGAACAGCATGACCTTTTCTCTCCTGAATGAATTGATAATTAGTTACATTTACAAGTATATCGCTCAGGATATGTAAGGCTGGGTGAGTTATTTTTTCATCATTGATCCCTAACATAAAATCGTTGATATCCCTTCTCCCTGAAATGAAAATCATATTATCTTCGGTGATATGGCATGTATCATTTGTTCTATATCTTATCAATGGCATAGTCTTATTCATAAATCCTGTTCCGATAATTTCAAGAACATCATCATGCAGGTTTAGATTCTCGGTATAACCATAAAATGGATCAAACTTATATTCACCTGGTTTAATTTCCTGGGCGATAACACATCTTTCTGTGTGTCCGTAGAATGTGATGGTTTTTACTTTAAAAAATAATTCGACAAAAAGGCGTTCTGAGTCACTAATATTTTCTGAGGTGAGAAATATACCTTTTAATTGGAAGTCAAGCGATTGATTGTTCTCAGAAAGTAATTTTGCGAAATAATAGATAGCCGAATTATATCCATTTAAATATGCTGGTTTTATCTCATTAATCTTCTCAAGGTACAGGTTGAGATTCCCTGCTGATAACTTAAAAGGCGAAAAAATTGTTTCATTATTTACGGGGTTAAAGCTGTAAAGCTTATCCCCAAAACCTATGCCTCTGAAAGTAACTACCCTGTCCTCAAACCGGTATCCGAGTTTTCTTCTGTAATAATAAATAAATGCAGTTTCTCTGAAAAAAGATTCATAATCAAGGAAGACCTTTAAAGGTTCACCGGTACTTCCGCTTGTTGTTGTACTATAACTTCCTCCTCTTATTTTCTTTAGCGATTTAAGGTCCTCGAAATTCCGGCGGATTAAATCCTTTGTTAAAAATGGGATAACATTGATATCTTCAAAAGAATTAACGTTTTCAGGGTTGAAATTAATGCTCTTAAATAGTTTAGTATAGTAAGGTACATTTTCGAACGAATGGATCAGGATATTCCTAAGTTCATTTAATTGGAATTCCTTAATTAATTCAGGCGAAATGGTTTCCCTCTTCTGAAGTAAATCGTAGTATTTACGGAATTCTTTGTTAGTGAGTAACTTATTCCGAATAAAATAAGATGTAACGTATTTCAGAGATTCCGGCATATTATCTCTTAGTTTTTTAAGGAAGCGTTTATTCATTTCTTACAGAAGGGATTTATATATATCTTCTAAATTCTTTACGACTGCACCCGGAAGGTATTTTTGAACACGAAGCTCAGACACCTCTCCAAATCTCTTAACAAGGTCCTTTTGATCGAGCATCTTGTTTATTGCCTGCCTGATCTGCGGCAGGCTCCCAGGTTCAATTAATATTCCATTTTCATTTTCTTTTACAATTTCTGAGACGCCACCAACATCTGTGGCAATGATTGCTTTTCCATATGACATTGCCTCAAGAATTGATATAGGCAAGCCCTCAGCATATGATGGAAGTATAAACACATCTGAATTATTAAAAGCCGCTATTTTTTCTTCATTATCCACCCATCCTAAAAATTCAATTATATCTCCCGTGTGGTGCTTAGAGATCAGAGTTTTTAACTTTTGGGTATCACCATTACCTCCGATAAGTAATTTCATCCTCGATCTGTATTCGTCTTTATTATTCTCAATCACATTTAAAAGATCGAAGATACCCTTAGCTTCACTTATTAAACCAAAAAATAAAAAAGTTAAAGAATCATGGTTTACTGTTCTGTTTAGTTTATGAGGATAGTCAATTATATTGGGCAATACGACCAGTTTCTTTATACTGAAGTTATCATTGAAATACTTATACCACGATGAGACAAGAGTTATTACACAGTCAGAATTATTTAAGAGAATTCTTATTAACGTCGTGAAAAGCTTTCGCTTTTTTTATAAAAATTATCGAAACCCCCTCCATGTATATGATAAACAATTTTTTTCCTGAAAAGATATCTGCAGATAAAGAAAATAATGAATTTCCGGTAGAAACTTCCATTCGATGCTCCATGGATATGGATGATTTTTATTCTCCGGTTTGAAATAAGTGTAAAAAAAATTTTGAATAAACTTTTTAAGAAAACATAGCACTTGTAAACAAAAGAACCTACTTTATAACTCGGTATGAAATTAAACACCTCGAAGTACTTACTGTAAACACTGATTACAGCTCCAACTCCTCCGCGATGATTTTTGTAATCCGGACCCACAGTAAGTACTTTTGATGATAATTCAGATGATAGTAGTTCCATTTTCTTTTTAAGAATTAGAAATGTCATTCGAGATCAGTCTCCTGACTTAAGATGTTCCCTGTTTTTTGCTCGGATTCGCTTGTATCTGAAATGTCCTTTGAACACCTTTACCGGAGAAAAAGTCCATTTTATTCCATCAACAACGATGCAATTATCTACGACATTGAGAGTATGGATTGTCATGATACCAGGATTATGTTTATTCTTTTTATTTATAAAAATATCCAGATAAGGTTGTTCGGTAACATTTTTGTCATTCAGTTCAGTTACCTTGTTGATCGTAATTGATTCGCCATAGATATTTTTACAGTTTTGTGTCGGCCTGTATATTTCCCCATCAACTTCAATAAAGTTTCCTGCAGGCCTGTTGCCATCCAATCCTTCTTTCACAGGATTATTGCGATGAGCTGTATGGGCCTAACAAACTATCTGAGTAATAGACATATAACTTATAACCAGTTTCTGTATAACCTATGGTTCCAAAAATCCAGTATATATTATCTTTTTTAAAATCGTAGAATCTCTCAATGGAAGATCAATGATATCTTTTAAGAATCTCATTGACTCATTTACAATGTCATATTCATAACATGAAAGTTTGCCGCTTTGCCCAGCTTCAGGGAAAATGTAAGTTTTATCATTTTCAGTATAATAAAAAGGATAAGAAATATGGCTTTTGGTGTCTAAAAGTGTCTTATAATCAATTGGTTTAAAATCTTTATCAATGTCACTAAGTGAAAGAACGCCATAATCGGTTTCATAAGGAAACTCCTCGTGAAGGATCTTGAATTCACCATTTGCAGAATTCATAATAAACGGATCAGCATAGTACTTATCATATGAATTGTCGAACAACCATGTTATATCCGGATCAAATGATTTGTTTCTGATAATGTCTTTTATATTAGCCCTGCAAATTCCTATCGTCCAGTTCTTGTAGAATAATTTGTCGATGTATTTGGAGTACACTTGTTTCATCTATTAAAGATGCTAATTGTTAAGCCTTTACAAACTAATTTTGATTTGCCAGTTTTTCTGTGATTTCATTTGGTTCTTCCTGTGTTTGCTACAATCCAGTGAAAATCTGGCTAATCTGCATTTATTTTTGTCTCATTTAGTACATGGGTTCGTTCAACATATGCCTTTAGCTCTTTCAGCAAAGTCATTTGTGTACCTGAAAGCATCTATTGCATGCAGCATACCGTTCATGTCCCCGTTTAAAACTTCACCCAGTCTTTCTTTTTTAATAATTGAACCCGGGTCAACATTTAATGATAAAACAGGAATTCCATAGGCCCATGCTTCAATAAAGATGTTAGGGAAGCCTTCCATCATGGAGGTGCTTATCATGGCCTTTGAAGTTGCAATTTGATATAATGTATCGGAATGATCTAATTTCCCAAAAGTGTTACATTCTGGAAAGATTTCAATTTTTCGGAATAAAAATGTCCTTCGTTGTCGCTGGGCGGACCGATAACTTTAAATGTGTGTTTCGGTGAATTTCTTAACCAATTCGAAAAATTGTGCAAATCCTTTTCGCTTATCTATCCATCCAACATAAATAAAATTTTATGTTCTGCGGATTTTATTGAGGGTAAAAGTGACAGATCAATCAGATTGCTAAATACCAAAGATTTAATACCCCTTTTCTGCAAGAATTTCCTTTTGTCCTTCATGCTGCGCAAATACTATGTCCGATTTGTGGAGTAATAATGGATATACAATCTCACAGAAAAATCCATCAACTATAACCCATAGATTTACGCAGATGATTTATGTAAAAATATTTCCATCTCATTCTGAAACTCAGGACATCCAGATCTTCTGCCAGTCCAAGAATGAATTTAGCTCTTACTTTACGGGCAGCCCACCAGGCAATGATATGCCTTGAATCACGTATACGGCAATAATATACATCAGCTTTCTGGTTTCTGAGTGTGGAGTAAAGTCGGGGAAGCCGGTGCGTAAATGTCCGGATCCTCTTATACCTTTATTCCATCCTTCAACTGGAAGATTTTAATGCCATCAGGGCTTTCAAATCTCTTCGTCAGCTTCATAATCAACTAACAACAACTTCATGACCCGCTTTTGCCAATGCTCTTGCAAGCAGGGCAATCTGCAATTCACCTCCTCCGCTGGTATTCCCGCTAAGAGCTTTACCTATATCGCCCCAAAAACATATTTTCATATTTCTAATTTTATATTTTTCCTTGTAATGACTGCTAGTTACTTCCATCTTATATAATGCTGTATACTTTCTAGCACATTCTTCAATGCTGAAATTATTGCTGTAATACCTTATCAGATCCTCTTTCCTGATCTTATTCTTATTTTTAAGATAATCTCTGATAGCAAAAGAATAATCATCTTCAGAAACAGATTTTGACAAGTACCCTGTCTCTCCATTTTTAATTGTATTGATTAACCCTCCAATGGGTGTACAGATTGGAGTACAACCACAAGCGAATGCTTCGATAAGACTGATTGGCATTCCTTCGCGGACAGAACTCAGACAGAAGGCATCAGCATTTAACAGATAGTCTGATACATTGTGTTTCTCACCAAGAAATATAATTTTATCACAGGCTAAACTCTTAAGTTTTCTTCCTTCCTCCGAATCAAATCCTGAGCCAATTATCATCAACATTGCGCCATTTCCATTCGCCATTATTTTGTTGAAAGCCCCAATCAGCATACGCTGATTTTTAGCGGCATTACACGTACCAATGTGCAGAAATATCGTGCTTCCATTATCGCTGAATTTCTGAATATCATTTTTTACTTCCGAAAAAGCTGATGTTGGCTTGTGGGATAGCCCTGCCATTATATATTTCATTATAAGACGAAAATTTATAATAAGATAAAAAAGGATCGGGATACCTCTTCCGAAATGGTGATAGCTTTCATTTTAAATGTTGAATAGAAATACCTTCTTATCCAATATTCAACTGAGCTTTTCACTTCACTCTTTGGTATACTGTGTATTGTATGAAAAAATCTGATTTTCGGGTGAATCAGGGTCAGGGGAAAAACATAGTTTACCAGGTTAAGATGTGAATGAACAACTTCAGGATTAAGCTTTTTAATTAACCGATTGATAATTAGAATATTTTAAACCTAAGTCCTTTGGGAATATTAAGATTTATATAATTCAGTTTATCAGATAAGTCTCTTTTGTAAAACCCGGAATTACCCTGCTGGTCATCACGCAAAACACATAATGTCACATCATTACCCTGACGTGCCAGTTCATTCGACAGATCCACCACAAATCGTTCCGCCCCACCCGGCCCAAGAGAATATACAAGTTGAATAATCTTCATTAAATTAATTTAAAGTTTCGAGAAACTGATGATCCTTTTAGCCTGAAAGTTATAGTTAAATGATTGTCGCGTCAGCTCTTTTCCCTTACGTGCAATTTTCAATGCGAGATCATAATTATTGAGAACGTAATCTAATTTTTCAGCCAGTTCAGAAGTGTTTCCTGGTTCGACAAGGAATGAGTCAACGCCGTCGGTTAAATAATCGGGAATTTCGCCAACCTTTACTGTTATTACAGGTTTGGATGTTGCCATATATTCAGTAAGTTTTGATGGGAATGAAGCCTGTGTTTCCAGGTCTTTTGCCCTGACCATCACTAAAATCTTCCGAGTGGATAATATATCTGATAATTTCATTACGTGATAAATATTCCAGTACTGTCACTTTTGAGGTCAGATTAAGGTCTTTAATCAGATTTTTTATTTGGGTCATTTCTTTTTCAGAACAGAATCCTCCAAGTATAAGATTCATATCCGGATGATTATTCGTAAGTGAAGCAAATGCTTTTATTAAGATATCTACATTATCCCTGTTGAAAGTCAGTCCTCCAAAATAGCCAATGTACGGATGAGGGAAAGGCGTTTCTCCATTGGGGTAAAACCTTGCAGGATCAACAGTGCTTGGGATCAGAAATAGTTTATTATCAGGCACTCCATTACGTTTAAAAAAATCTACAAGAAATTGCGAAATACAGAATATGCCATCACATAATTTATTCTCAATTTTGAGTTTAAAAATCCCTCCATCTGTTTCAGACTGCTGTTCTGATAATTAATTAATGGATGTTCACTGCATTCTTTAACCAGTTTTGACCTGGTAATTTTGGATAAATACCATGCGAACACATGAGTGGAAAGCCGCATAGTATATACCATAATTGTTTCAATTTTCTCCGTTTTTAAAATTCTTCTGAATAATCTTATGGCTTTAAAGTATTTCACGAATTTCTGCCAGCGTCTTATTAAAAAATATTTACTTCTTCCGGCTCTGCCCAAAAGGATGATAATATCTGATACCCTCGGTAATACCTTCCTGGTCATTTGTATATTCGTTCTCAAAACAGACCACAGAAACACCTACTCCATTTTCGATAAGTCCTTTTGCATAAGTATAAACTCGTTAGTAGAAGCATCCCCTTCAGGAAAAGAAAATAAATCCCCAAATATTATAAAGCTCATTTTATTATTATTTTGCTTTTAAAACTTTGCAAGGATTGCCCCCTGCTATCACATTGGGGGGAATATCTTTTACAACCAGGCTATTAGCTCCAATTATACTATTTTCACCAATTGTAACACCTTTCAGAATAGTAGTGTTTACTCCAATCCAAACGTTATCTTTGATAATCACTGGTTTTGGCTGGCTATTAATTCTGTCCGAATGCCAATCATTGTCAGTTATAATATCATTAGCTCCGCAAAGAACATTATTGCCAATCCTTATTTCCATAGCAGCACCAATACTTACACCGCTAAAGCCACAATTATCTCCGATAATTATAACTGATCCCTTTTGATGAGTCGAAATGATACATCTATGGTTCACTCCAATAAGATTGGATGTATGATCCGAGCGGAATCTACAGTTTTTACCTATCTCAATACTTGAAAAAGGAAAACGATAAAAACTTGGCAAACCATAAAATTCACAGCCAGTGTCTGTCTTAATACCTTTTATAAAAGAGATGATTTTAACTAAAAAACCTGAATAAAATTTAAAACACCACAATTTAAAATTATATAGCTTAAAAACCCACCAACTTCCTTTATCCTGGGTCAATTGAGTTAATCGATATCTTAGTCTCATATGAAGAAAGTATTAAATTTTTGACAACACGGCATCATAAATATTCAAAAGTTCCGCTACGACTCTATCAGGGTTATGCCTGATAATAGCTCTTTCCCTTGCGTTAGTTCCTAAACTCCTGGCATAATTTCTGTCTTTAATTAATTCAATAATTGCACCGGCTAAAGCAAAAGGATCTCCATCCTGAACCAAAAGCCCTTCTTTTTTATCACTTATTAAACTTGGTGTTCCTCCTGCATAAGAAGTAATCACAGGCATTCCAAGCAACATTGCTTCACAGACACTATTAGGACTATTGTCTATATGAGATGAATGAACAAATAGATTGGATTTCAACATTTCACTAATTAGATCATCTTCATTTAAAGCCCCTAACAATTGAATATTAAAATCTCTGAAGTTAGCTTTGAACTTTCGCTCTACAAGATAAGATATTTCATCCGCCTCTTTTATTCCGGCAATTTTCCAGATTATTTCGATTTCCGGGAAATTTTGGCTCAGTATTTTTTTAGATTCAAATATCGTGTCAAGACCCTTATAAATATTATTTCTTATAGTACTTGTTATAGTAAAAGTTGTTTGGTTTGATTGTGGTTGCCACTTTTGAATATAAAACCCTGGGCGCATAATTTCATCGCAAATAAAATATTTGGAATCCGGAGATAAGACAGCAGATAATCTTCTGTCCCAATCGGTTCTTCCCATAAAATATCTACAAGATCTGAATATTCTATTTTCTCTCTCAGCAGCTTTTTTTTTGACATAATAATCATGATAAAGACCATGACCTCTCAATAAAAGCCATTTTTTAGAATATTTTATAATCTCAGATGCAGTGAGGCCACTAAACCATTTATGAGTATAGACAATTAAATTTCCCTGTATATGAATTACACAAGGAACAGTCGTTTTTGAAACAATTAAGCCAAAAGCGCCTTCAGTTCCAAAAATATGGATTAGATCAGGTTTAAATTGCTGAATAATATCTAAATACGGTTGAATATTGTTTTCATTTTCTATAGTATGGGACCAACGGAAAAACATTTGCTTGAATTTGCTTTTAGCCGATTTAATATTTATAGGGTAGTACCTGGTATTGCTTATAGTAAATGGCTTAACATCAGTATTATTTAAGTTAAATGATATACCTAACTGAATGAATGGGATCTTGGTTAACTCAGCTTCTAATGACTCAATCCACCCACCTCCAATTTCATTTGAATTTAAATAATTTGCACCCAAAGAAGGGGTATTTGTAAACCATAAAACTCTCATGCTAATTTATATTTAATCATAATTTTTCTGATTCTGTTTGGTATATTCTTAATACGACTCAACTGATAAGCTAATTGTTTCAAAGGTGCTTTAATCCGTATCAGCACTATACCCATCTTATAACTTCCAGTGTCGATTATTGATTCGACATCATCGGTTTGTCTCAATTTTACATCAAGCTTGCCCTCCCTGATGTCTTTCATCATGCATATAATCTGTTCCGGATGTTGACCGCGGAACCGTATGAGCCAGCTTGGAAATCTGTAAACATTATGAACCCTGTAAGGATTTCCTAACCTGAAGTAATTGTTTTCGGCCCATTGAATTGATTCAAACAGGTCATCGGGCTTTTCATCGCGGTATATTTTTACTTTCTGTTCAACCTGCCAGGGAAACAGAAGGCAGTAATGATACATGAAAATGTCTTTTCTTGCCATCTTCTCACCCCTTATCCAATGTATGGATCTAATGTCGACTCCATTTTCATCTATTATAGTGGGAGGTTCGTGTGTAAGATATTTATAACTTTTATCCCATTTAAAGATTCGATGCCAGCCACCTACGTTCCTTCTTAGATATATTGAGTCAGAAATATAATTAATATTACCCCAGAAGCTTTTTTGTTTAAATGAAATGGATGAGATTGTCGGGTCATTTTGTAATAATCCGATAATTCGTTGCATGTCTGATGATCGATAAAACTCATCGATATCAATCTGCCAGAGATAATCTCCTGTTGCACGTTCAGCATACGCACGGCTTTGAGGAGTTCTGTGGTTTCCCAATTCATCTGTTTTTGGCCAGAATCCGTCCCTGGTTATAATTGTAAGTTTGTTTTCAGTATCTTCTTCCTTTTTAAAATTATACAACGTCTCCAACGTCCCATCAACAGAATGACCGTCAGGGGTGGTCACCGATTTTGTATCAATGTGCCCGCCTTCAACAACTATAATCTCGTAAGCAAATGGATAAAGTGAACGCAGACAGTACCTGGTAAACGGTTCACCATTCAGAACTATAATACCAAATGTAATTTTGGGGAAATTATTATTAACCATACTCTATGCAACTTTTTCAATAAGTGATTCTTCGTTTTTACTCATTCCCACCAATGCGGATAACATGCCAAAATACCATAAGCCGGTGGCAAACCCATGTGCCGACATGAATGTCCATGAAACAAAACTTTCAATTATCTGTGAAAAAATATAAAGAAAAAACAGTAAGCCCAGGTCGGACAGCAATCCTTCCGATTTCAGATAAAAATTTAATGCATTATAACCTGAAAAGATATAAAGCAGAATAAAAATTATCAATCCAACAATGCCCCACCTGAAAATCACACCTGTCCAAACCATATCTGCTGTGGTAGCTCTCATAGCTTTGACCCATGAGACCTGGTTTTCGGTAACGGGCCCCATACCCAGAATTTTTTTGTCCTCATCCATACTGGCGATAATTAATCCTGTCATCTGGAAACGAAACTCAATATTATTCGGGTCACTGGTAGCTGAGGATTGTTTCAACTCTGAAAATCTGTTTAAAAAGAACTGAGTATTTGCCGGCAAAAATTTTGATAGAACAAATAATCCCAGAATACCAATAAAACCAAAGACTAGAATATTTTTAAGAACCATCCACATTCTCCCTTCCTTCAACCCTATCACAATAAAATACAGGATAAAAATTAACATTGCGTTAATCAGAAATGACCGGGTATATGAAATGAATATTGCCAGCACATTTATTATCAGCAGAACATAATATACAAAAGGTTTTTTGTGTCTGAAAATCAAGAGGAATGCTACCGATAGTGCTAAAAACTGAGGCATAAAATAGAATGTGCGGGTAATTGCCACTCCCTGGACAATATCGACTGAATATTCTGCCTCCGGATAAATATCAAAATGCAAACCCTGATGTAAAATATACAAACATGCCGCTAAGCTGTTAACCACGACAATACTGAATAAAAAGTCTACCAGTACTTCAGGTGTAATTCGTGAAGTCCAGTTCTTAATAATAAAATAGGATACAAACAATGAAATCAGAACTATGAACTCTTTAACCACATCAGTAGTATCAGCATAATGTAACAGTGTAGACCCCGCACCGAAAAATGAAATCAGCAATAGCCCAAGGATGCAGATGTCCATAGCATTAAAGCGGCCAATATAACTATATTCTTTTTTCTCATCGGATCTGGCAAGGAATACAGCTACCAGGCGCAATAAAATGAGCCAGAAAAACATAAGACCATATGTTAAACTTCCCGGGATCTTAAAAAGTTTAGCACCATCAATAAATATTGATTGATCCATAAACATCAGAAAGGGAATGCCAAGGAAAAAAAATGGCTCTCTTATTCCTCTTATGACAAAGTAGAGCACTAATAAATAGGGAAATATTTCGCGGAATAATGAAATCATACTTATGGGTGCTTTACAATTTCTTTGGAAAAAGTGAAACTATTAATTAATGTTTTTCTTAATTGTTCTGCTGTCTGATAATTCATATAATCCTTTATGTTGCTCCTGAACGTTTCAGAATCAGTATTCTTAAACCTGTCAAATTGACTCTCCAAGGAGTTATTTTTCCCATCGGTATAGATACTTCCCATCTGATATTTCTTTATTCTGTATCCTATTATTCCATCTTCAGGAGCCAAAACGGGAATTCCAAAACTCAAAGCCTGCAGCATAACTCCGCTCGAACCATAAAAGTTTCTGTATGGAAGAACCAAATGACTAACTGATTTAAAAAAATATTCAATGCAAAACGGGTCCTCAATAAACTGGTTAGTTTCAAATAAGCGGCCTTCTTTTCTCAATAATGACTTCAGCTCATCTGTATCTAAAACGTATTTCTCCTCCCTGTTGTTCAATCCGCAGTGAATAAAGCATCCCCCGCTATCAACAGCTAATTTTAACAGAGTATCATATCCCCGTCGGAATTGTGCTGTTCCGAAATAAAGAAAAGGAAATCGTCCCCTGTTTTTTTCTTTGAAACTCTCTAATTTCACGATCCAGTCTCTTTGTTCAGATTTTTCATCCTTAATTATACGATCGGCATATTCCTGAAAAACATCTGGCAACCAAGTTGAGAATTTATGAGAGCCTACATAATTCTCATCAATATAAAAAGCTATATCAAGAAGCGAGTAGTGCTTAAGAAGGATTTCATGAAACATCCGGTCATCTTTCCTCCATCGCTCAGGGAAATGCTTCAAGTATCTGAGTTTATCTAAAAATCCAGATTTTTCGTAATAGTAAAAAGGTCTGAGAAAAATTCCTGCCAGTTTTCCTCTGAATCTGTTATTGCCTGAAATTTGAGAATTAAGGAGAGATATATGATTATCAGCTTCAGCAAAAATTGTGAGATCGCATTCGCATTCGTTTTGTAATTTAAGGAATTCGGAATGATTTATGTTAAGGCCTCCATCTGAATATTTACTTGTGTCAATAATATATGTTTCTGTTTGTCTTTTAAGCTGATCAATATAAAAGGAATTAAATAATATCTTCTGCGTATTTCCTGCTATGAATATTTTAAAACCTTCTTCTCTCAGAACATGAGCCAGTACAAACACATAAACTTGTCTGTGTCCATCGAAATCAGGGGAATAAATTAAGGCATTTGGCATACTTGGAACTTCTGCTAAATTAATTGTCAAGGATTTCTTCAAGATATTTTATAGTCTTGGCTATAGATACCTTCCAGTTCAATTCTTTATTATATTCTGCAAAAGCTTTTATTGAAAACTCTTCATATTTTTCAAAATCGCTGAACATTTTCCCGATATACTCAGCACATTTTATGACATTAATATTAACATCGAACATTTTCCCATTGATATCATCTTTGATAATTGAAGGAATTCCCCCTGTATTGGTTGTTATTACAGGGAGTCCATAAGAGTTTGATTCTGAGAATACGATAGGAGTACAATCGGCAATTGTAGGTAAAACAAAAAAGTGGCTTTCCCGGTACAGGTTGTCAATCAGATCGCCTCCTTCATTTTGCGATTTATCAACAAACCCTAGAATTTTAACAAATCCGGGTAGTGTTGAAGCTTCTGCAGGATTACATCCGAGGACAGTAAGTTCAGTTTTAATATTCTGATTATTCAGTTCCTGAGCAATTTTTACAGCAACAGGACCTCCTTTTCTTATCCAGTCGCGTCCAATAAACAAGAGTTTACAAATTTTCCTCGATTTCTTATTATTAAACTCAATGATGTCCTTTACTGTTTTATTGAATTGAATATTTGCCCCGTACGGTATTACCTTAGTATTATTCTCCTTAGCCCCATAATATTTAACTGCTGATTGTGCGGCCCATTCAGAAGAAAAAATTGCCAGCGAAAGTCTTTTTATTACATTCTTTTCGTACAGATGACAACTCCTGATGCTTGAGGAGCTGAAATCAGTATACCCGTCATAATAATTATGCATAACAGCAAACGTTGCATCTGACCACATTACAATAGGCTTATTGGTTGAAAGATATGCAATCGGAATTGCACCAGGGCTAAATACAATATCGGCATCTGAGTTTTCCAATTTCTTTTGAACCTGCGACGCATAATATTTTAGATATTCAGGTTCATAATCCATTACAAATTTCCCCTTTTTCCCCTTGAATAATCTTTCGTAAAAAGCTTCTTTTAACTTTGAAGAGAAAGACGCTTTTGGTAATGACTCAAGTTCTCCGATAAATTCCACCTCCACCCCTGCGTCAATGAATGACTTTGACATGAAGTACGGAGTACCCGACCAACTATTAATATCACGTGCATTATAAGTAGTGACAAATGCTATCTTCATAATCTGAGCGTAAAATTAAGTTTAAGGCTCTACTGGCAGGTTAAATATCCCTTCATTATTAAAATCATTTATGGTATCCCATTCTTCCAGAATTGTGAAAGTAAGAACTTCATTACCATATATCCATTCTGTACCTTTCCTGTTATTGCCATTATCATGGCCGAAAATAGATATAGAATAATCGCCTGGCCGAAGTACATACTTTGGAATGAAAAATTCCGATTGAAATTTCCCCTTTTTAATCGGCTGAGGTTCGGGATGATTATGTGACGAGAACAATTTTATGCCATCTTTCAGTATAGTAATTCCAGTTCGGAAATAATCCATATCGTGGTTACAGACACCTTTTAATCCTATCCTTAATTCATTTGATGGAGAGATATAAATGTCGTTGCTATGCAGTCCGTTGATTGAAATCTCAGAGAAATTAATAATAGGGACCAGAGTGCCGGACACGGAACTTCTTTCGATTTGTCCATTCGTAGAACCTGACTTCATATATCGTCTTACAATATCTCCAGTTGACCCCATATCGCTTATTCTCCCGGCTTTCAGAAGAATACCTTTGTTACATAACTGATTTATAGTACCCATGTTATGGCTTACAAAAAGCACTGTCCTGCCTTCAGATTGAGAGACGTCCTGCATTTTACCCAAACATTTTTTCTGAAACTGTAGATCTCCGACAGCAAGAACCTCATCAACTACCAGTATTTCGGATTCAAGATAAGCTGCGACGGCAAATGCCAGTCTCACATACATTCCACTTGAATATCGTTTAACAGGAGTGTCCAAAAATTTTTCGACTTCAGAGAAATCCACTATTTCGTCAAATTTCTTTTTTATCTCCGCCCTGTGCATACCCAGAACTGCACCATTTAAGAAAATATTCTCACGGCCGGTAAGCTCGGGGTGAAAACCAGTTCCAACTTCGAGTAAACTGGCTATTCTTCCCTTAGTTGAAAAACGGCCAAGCGTAGGTTCCGTGATTCGGCTCAGTATCTTTAACAGGGTAGATTTTCCGGCTCCATTGCGGCCAATGATACCAACTCTATCGCTTTGGTTTACTTCAAAACTCACATCCTTAAGGGACCAGAACTCTTCTTTTGCAGCTATTTTTGGAATAGGGGTATTCGTTACCAGATGTTTTGTTTTTGAAAATGTATCCTTAACCTTTTCGGCAATAACATCTCTGAGGGCAACATAACCTGATTGACCCTGATGACTTATAATATAACTCTTACCTAAATCTTCAACTTTTATTACTACACCCATAAAAAAATTTATATAATGTCAGCAAAGGTCCTCTCTGTTCTTCTGAAATACCAGATACCAAAAAAGAGAAGGAGAAAAGTAAATACAATCGAAAGAATCAATCCGGGGACATATATTTTACTCTGTCCTCCCAGTATGCACCAACGGAAACCATCAATAACACCTACCATTGGATTCAATGAATATACTAATTTCATCTTTTCAGATAATACATTAATGCTAAAACCTACCGGGGAGATATACATTCCAAACTGAACAACAAATGGAACAATATATTTAAAATCACGGTATTTGACATTAAGTGCTGCTACATACAGTCCTGCTCCCATGGAAGTGAGAAATGCCAAAAGAAGGAATAAGGGAAGGAAAACGATATGCCAGGGAGGCAAAAAATGGTAATATATCATTAAGCCAATCAGTATAACAAAAGATATCAGGAAGTCAACCACATTAACAATTACTGTACTGACCGGAATGATTAACCGTGGGAAATAAATCTTGGTAAGCATATTTGTATTGGTAATCAGTGAATTGCTTGCATCACTGAATGAAGTAGAAAAAAACTGCCATGGAAGCATTGCTGCGTACACCAGGATCTGATATGGTACACCTTCATTTGGCAATTTAGCAACCCTTCCAAAAATGAAAGTAAGAACAATCATCGTTAGGAAAGGACGAATAACACTCCATGCGAGTCCGATAGCGGTTTGTTTATATCTTACAAGGATATCACGCCACGCTAAAAAAAAGAAAAGCTCCCTGAATCTCCAAAGGTCATGCCAATAATTTTTTTCTGCCCTTCCCGGCTCAACTACCAGATCGAATTCCTTAACAATTTCTGCCATCAGTTTTTTCTACCAGTTTAATAGCTTTTTATATCAATTAGCAAGTTTACAAAGATAACCCATTAAGTCCATTTCAGTTCTCCCGACCATAGAGACCGAATATCGGACCAGCTTCTGGAAATTTGATTTTTCAGACTCCTGAAACATTAGGTCATGAGGTGCCAACAGTCCATTTATTGGCCTATTGAGAAGCATAAAATTTACTATTTGTTTTTAGATTTATAGTCAATAATTGAAAAATTATTATAAATTTGTTATCGTGTAAAACAGCCTGCTAATCATTTTATAATTGATGTTTGTCACCTCTTTTATGCAGCAGGCCAAAATAAGTTACCGTTTTGAAAAAAAAACTACTTACAATATTGTATTTTTCAATTTGTACCGCACTTTCAGGTGTCACCTATCATATTTCGCCTGATGGCAATGATTTTAATCCCGGGAATATCAAAAAACCGTTCTATACTTTAAACAGAGCCTGGACAGTTGTTTTAGCCGGCGATACAGTGTATTTACATGGAGGAATTTACCATTATACTGAGAAGCAATATTTAGCAAAGAAGTCAGGCAGCCCGGGAAACCTTATTGAGATTCTTGCTTATCCCGGAGAATATCCGGTTATTGACTACAGCAGATCTGCCGGAGTTTATATTGGAATATGTCTGGAGAATTGTAATTATATCCATATTAAAGGCTTAAGAATCACAAATTTAGTACAGCCTAAAAAATCAATAAGCGGATTATATGGACTTATACTTACGGACAGTGTTCATAATTGTATGTTTGAATTATTAGAAACAGATCATATAGGCGGATGGGGAGTTGTTATCGGAGATCACTCAGACAATATCCTGTTTCTCAATTGCGATAGTCATCACAATGCGGATCCTTTCAGCGAAGAACCCTACGGTGGATCTGATGGCTTTGAAACAGGAAGCAAGACATCAACAAATATTAGTTTCATCGGATGCAGAGCCTGGTCAAATAGTGATGATGGTTTTGATTTAAGGCAGGCAAACGGTGTTTATAAAATTGATAATTGCTGGTCGTTCTGGAATGGATATATACCTGATACCTTCACTAAAGGGGGGGATGGCGACGGATATAAGCTAGGGGGAAAGACACCACCACCTACAAATGATATATTAAGAACTATCACACGCTCACTGGCTTTTAAAAACAGAGGAACAGGAATAACTCCTGAACCGGATGGCTCAAACCTGACCCTTGGTGTCGTGATTTATAATTGCACTGCTTATGATAATTCTTCAGGCTGGGGAAATGGAATAAACACCGGAGGCTATAATAATTACACAATCGTAAAGAATTGCATCGATTTCGACAATAACGGGAAGGGCTCATGGATGCAATCATCAGCGCCCCATGATCACAACACTTTCGATATGCCTGTCACTGTTTCAGCTGATGATTTTATGAGTCTTGATTCAAAAGGAATTGATGGTCCCCGGCAGAAGGATGGAAGTTTGCCTGATTTAAGTTTTTTACGTCTTTCGAAAAAATCACATTTAATAGATAAAGGAATAAACGTGGGACTTCCCTTCTATGGGAAAGCTCCGGATATTGGAGCCTTCGAGATAAAACAGGATCTGAAAGAAACAAATAAAAATTTAAAGACAAAAAAACCAGCAAATAATTGACATGATTTAATTGCTTATGATAAGAAAACTTCTGCTGGCTATATCAATAATTATTCTTTTGGTTCTGATCTTCGGGTTATTTCTAATAAAACCTGCATTTAATTATCTTTCAGAGTATTTATCAAAATCAGAAATTGTTAATGCGAACATCCTGATTGTTGAAGGCTGGCTTCCTGATTATGCATTGAAACTGGCATCGGAAGAATTTAAGAAACATGATTATGAATACATTGTAACAACAGGAATCAAATCGAAGATTGATTATTTCGGATTATATAGCAATGGTTTCCTCGTCTTCTATCCACACTCAAAATTATCAGGTAAAAATGAATATAGGAAACACTCCATTGAAGTAGAGGCTTACAGTGAATTAAACGGTGTCAATCGGGCTCATTTTAACGTGTATATTAACGATTCACTGGCTGGTAATTTTTATGCCGATAAAAGAAACCGGAAATACATGATCGGGTGGAAAGGGTCGCTTGCAAAAATCGATTCCCTTCTCATCCAGTTCGACAACGATAGCTGGGGTCAATTTGGGGACCGAAATCTTTTTGTTAAAGATATCATCATTGATAAGCAAATAATTATTCCTTACGGGAACAATTCCGCTTTCGTTGAGAACAACCTGAAGAATAAACATGAAATCCTGATACATTTTAATTCAAATGCTGAATTGGCAAGGAACAGATTAATCTCGATGGGCATCGATTCATCCAGAATAATAGCAACCCCCGGAGAAAGAGTCAGAATCAACCGGACACTGACAAGTGCAGTTGCATTTCGTAACTGGCTTAAAACTTCAAATATTGATATCAGGGGAATAAACATATTCAGCATGGGTACGCATGCCAGGCGCACTTGGATGACCTTTAACAAATTACTCAATGAAAAGTATCAAATAGGCATAATTTCTGTTCCTGATTATTTAAACCGTTCAAGAGAAAATAAATTGCTAAAGACTCTGCGTGAAACCATAGGAATAATTTATTACTGGTTGATTTTAATACCATATTGACCTTAATACCTGACGCAATGATGTCTTATACAAATTTTATTTTAAGATAATAAAATCTATTCTCCTGTTCAGTTTTTTGTCTTTTTCCAGAATATTTGAAGCTATAGGTTTTGATGACCCAAAACCTGTTGCAACCAGCCTCTTTGAGCTGATTCCCCTTTTAATTAAATAGGAAACAAGTGCTTGGGCCCGCATCTGAGAAAGCGTAAGGCTGGCCTGGGCAAGGCCACTATCGTCAGTATGAACCGCTACAACAAGCCTCATCGAAGGATATTTGCTCATGAGTCTTACAATCTGATCAAGCATGATAAATGCACTTGAAGTAAGTCTTTCATTGCTATCGAAATAGGAATCGGCAAATGCACCGTTTAGTTTAATCAGATTATAAAGTTCCTTTTCAGCGGGATCTTTAAGTACAAAAGCTTTTATTTTTACATTCTTATATCCAAGGCTATATAGTTCACTAAAAGCAGGATATGTTGCCATTAAATTCATCTGCTGGTCTACAACATAAATATAAGTACTGTCTTCAGGTATGTATTTTTCAGTTACAGTGTATTTTCTTGGGACATTTCTGAAGACAGGATTATCCATTCTAATTTTCACCTTAGACGAAACTAATTCAACATTATAAACTGCATCTTTTCTAAACTCCTCTTCCGCAGAGTATTGAGCTGTTATCTTTGTATTCGTGCTTTTTCCTGATCCAATGCTTTTTAATGAAGCGATGCTTTTTGCAAAAGAGCTCCTTTCACTGTTATCATCAAAGACATGGATGCTTTTTGAAACGCCAGTCTTGTGGATTTTACCTGTGGAAGTTGAACTTAAAACCACTTCCAGATTGACCAGGTACTCTCCTTCCTTTTTGAAAGAGTGCGTAACCGTTTCACCCCTGGCTCGCCCACCATCCCTGAAATTCCAGTCATACTCTGTTATTTTAAATCCCGGAAGGTTAGAAGACATCCCGTCAAGTTTTATAATATCACCTTTAAGAACCATATCAGGAGCATTTATATATGCCTGCTTATAATCTTGAATTTCAAAATGATAAATCAATTTTGTAAAAAACAGATCTCCGGTTTTCTTATCAATAATATCGAGTCTTATTGTATACCTGCCAGCTCTTGGGAAACAGTGTTTTACTTTCATCCCTGTAGCTTTTTCACCATCTCCAAAACTCCATACATATTTCAAATTCAGTGTATCAATCACGATTGATCCGCTGTCGGCAAGCATAAAACAATGTTGATTTTCTTTCTGGATATTATCATAAAGTACCTGAGGAGAGTTTGTCCTGAAATGAAAAATATCAACTGATTTATCCCTGTTAGAAGAAAAATAGCCCTCACGCATCAATGGATCAGTCACAATACCGAAATCATCACTTGCAGAGTTAATTGGCGGATCAAGCCTCACAGGTTTCTGCCAGGCAGAGTCTAAGTCAGAGTATACAGAAAAGTAAATATCCTTCCCTCCAAGACCAGGATGCCCATCAGAAGAAAAGAAAAGTTCTCCTTCATAATTAATAAAGGGAAATGACTCGTCCCCTTTTGTGTTTATCACATTGCCTAAATTTACCGGATCTCCCCATCTATCTCCGGTCCATTGGCTGTAATAGAGATCTGATCCTCCGTAACCTCCGGGTTTGTCAGATGCAAAAAATAACTTTTTCCCGTCAGGAGAAAGACATGGAGTTGTTACGTTATACCATTCATTATCTATTCTTAATTCCCTTATTTTAGACCATTGGCCATCGACCAATACCGCTGAATAAATGCCAAGTTTATTACGTGCTCCGGAGTTTCTGGTGATATCCTGATTTCTTGAAAAATAGATAGTATCCCTTCTTTTATTAAAAGTAACGGGGCCATTGTTCGACAATGAGCTCAGATTTTTTGAAAACAGTCTGGAAGGTTGCCCTTTCCCGGTAGTGTCTGCAAAATATATTTGTAAGAGTCCTTTATCCTGATCAGTCGAGTAACTTGATATGCCGGTATTACGATTTGAAGAATAAACTATTCCATTATTATAATATACAGGCGAAAATTCATCATATTTATCAGAACTGAAACGGGTTTTTTCAATAGTATATGTATATGATTGGGCTGAAATAAATTGCGAAAAAGTACAGATCAGAATTACTATAACCAATTTTTTTGTCATGTTGTTGCTTTTACCCAGGGTCTATATAAGTGTTACAATTTAAAAATTCAATGGACTTGTTGCCTCTATTTTATAATGAAACACATATCTGAGCATTATTTCATGCGACCCGTTACTATAATGGCCTAACTGACCAAAATCAAAATCATAGGTATATGCTACACGTATTTGATTGTTCAGTGCAAATTGAATCAGGGCTCCGAAGGAACGCATGTTACGATAGGATAACCCACCCCAGATTCTGTCATTCAGACTTGTGTATAAGTTCAGATCATACAGAAGCTTTTGGGATGGTGTATAAGTTATCAGAACAGAAGGCAGAAGTTTAATTTTGGATGTAAGAGCATAAACATATCCAAAATTAATCAGATAGTCATATTGATGAGGATTAAAGTAAAGTGTATATTTATTTTTATTAAAATCAAATCTATATCCCAATAATTTGGGAATTGAGAAACCGGCAAAATAATTATTGGATGAGTAATAAGTTCCAAAACTAAAGTCAGGTACAACGAACACACGTGAATCGACGAGCATATTTTCATCACCCTGATCAAGAACCACAAGATCCGACCAAGCAGTATTTGTAGTAATCAGACCTGCACCTAGTCCAAAAGAAAGCTCTCCGTTACGCATATTTATTTTATATGAATAGTTTGTAACAAAATGTGTTTCTTTTGTTACACCGATTTTATCATTTGTTATAACGATGCCCAAACCAAGTTTTGAGTTGAGGAAAGGAGCATCCGATTCCAGAGTCATCGTTTCGGGAGCGCCGGGGATACCTGTCCATTGCAGTCTGTAGAAAGCTGCAATGTTTAAAGCACCTCTATTGCCTGCAAAAGCCGGGTTTATGCTGAGCGGATTGAGTACATACTGACTCGTGACCGGAGCAAGCTGGCCTGCCAGACCCAAAGGAATCAGCATGACCATTAACGAATTAAATATTTTCTTTTTCACTATCTTCTAATTACGATATAACCTCGATATGATTTTCCATCTGCATATTTTAAAACATAGAAATAGGTATCATCGGGTAAGGGATTATTGTTATAGTCAACTCCATTCCATGAATTATCATAGTTCAGGTTTTTGTATACCTGAACTCCTCTTCTGTCAAAAATTAACAATTCAGTTTTGCTCTGACTTGTCAGTCCTTCAACTACGAAATAGTCATTTCTGCCATCCATGTTAGGTGTTATCAATGTGGGAATAACAAAATTCTTTACAGTAATGTTTGTCGAGTCATTCGCTGTAGGGCAATACCCATTTGTTACAGTCCATAAAAGCTTGTTAATTCCCATGGAAAGTCCTTTGACAATGGTAGTGGCACTGGTACTATCATTGAATTCTCCTGTTCCTGAAATTATCGACCAAATGCCTTTCTCGTAGCTGTGAGCGAGTTTCGCATCAAGTTGTGTTGTGAACACCGAGTTGAGCACCTGATCGGGGCCGGCATCTGCGACTACTTTATTTCTGACTTCAACAATAACAGTATCAGAGTTCTTACATCCGAACTGATCCGTCAGGTTAACTGTAAATTTAATGGTAGTATCAGGAGTTGCTATCGGGTTGGTGATATTTGGATTATTTAACAGTTGAACAGGTGTCCATGAAACAGAACCGGTTCCGACTGCTTTTAGCTGAACGCTCCCGCCTTTACACACTGCTGTATCACGACCTGCATTTATTAATGGCGGGCCATGAAAAGCAACCTTAATATTATCACTTGACGAACAAGCCCCACTAATGACGGTCCAGGCAAAATCATAAACTCCAAACTGATCAACAGTGACTTTAGCCCCGGGTTGGTGTATGTCGGGTGCAAATGTCGCATTTCCGGGACCTGAGTATTTACTCCATGTTCCGGTGCCAATAGCAGGAGTCATTGCATTCAGTGTGAAGATCTTACCACATACATCACCTCCAGGACCACCGCTGGCCGGAATTTCCTGAATAAATATCACAGTTACATTAGCACTATTTGAACATGTTCCGTTGATTACTGTCCAGCTGAATGTATAAGTCCCAAACGCAGTCACAGTGACAAGAGCATTTGCAGTATTAGCATCGGGAGCGAATGATACGTTTCCTGGTCCGCTTATTTTCGCCCAGGTACCGGTTCCGGCATTCATAGTTCCACTCAGATGAAAACCCATACCGCAGTTATTTCCTCCTGTCCCTGCATTAGCCACCGGTTGCAAAAGAAAAGTAACGGCTACTAAAGAGGTGGAGGAACATTGTCCGTTCACTTCTGTCCAGGTAAAAGAATACGAACCATATTGTGATACAGTGACTGTTGCCCCGGCAGTATTAGCATTAGGGCTGAAAGTTGCTGTCCCTGGTCCTGTAATTTTGGTCCAGGTACCAATACCAACACTGGGCACTGCATTTAATTTAAATGACAGACCGCAAACACTGCCACCAGTACCTGCATTGGCGGTTGGTTGAGGATTTACTGTATTAGTTATTCCGGCTGAAGTTGCAGCACATCCACCAGCATTTGAAACTACGACATCTACAACCTGTCCGTTTGTAAGTGAACTCGTTGTATAGCTGGCAGAGGTGCCATTCTGAACCGAGATACCAGCTATTCTGAAATTATAATTACTCCCGCCCGATGCGGTGAACGTGACGCTTGTTCCGGCACAAAAAGAATTACTCACTATTGAACTCGTTATTGTTGGTACAATTAATGCATTGACCGTTGTGGTATTTGATGCTACACTCGTACCAATACATCCGCTCGCATTTGTGTAAGTGACTGTTACTGTCTTTGTGCCTGTCGTTAGCCAGTGCAATGTAACTGTATTGCTCGTATTGCCTGTTCCGCCCGCTGTTATGTTGTAATCAATTCCTGCGACTCCAGGTACTACCCATATGTAATTCGTTATTCCACCGACTGACTGGGTCGTGTATGTAACACTCACTCCAGCACAGGTATTCGCGCCTGGCTGCACTGTAAATGTTGGCACTGGAAGTGCATCGACAGTTGTGGTGTTTGATGCTGCACTCGTGCCAACGCATCCGTTCGCATTTGTGTAATTGACTGTTACTGTCTTTGAGCCTGCCGTTAGCCATTGTAAGGTAACAGTAGTGCTTGCATTGCCTGTTCCACCTGAGGTTATGTTGTAATCTGTTCCTGCGACTCCCGGTACTGCCCATAGGTAATTCGTTATTCCGCCTCCTGCCTGGGTCGTATATGTAACATCCACTCCGGCACAGGTATTCGCGCCTGGCTGTACTGTAAAGGTTGGCACTGGGAGTGCATCGACAGTTGTGGTGTTTGATGCTACACTCGTGCCAACACATCCGCCAGCATCTGTGTAATTGACTGTTACTGTCTTTGAGCCTGTCGTTAGCCAGTGTAAGGTAACAGTATTGCTTGTATTGCCTGTTCCACCAGCTGTTATATTGTAATCTGTTCCTGCCCCTCCCTGTACTGCCCATACGTAATTCGTTATTCCACCGCCTGTCTGGGTCGTGTATGTAACACTCACTCCAGCACAGGTATTCGCGCCTGGTTGCGTTGTAAACGTCGGCACTGGAACTGCATCAACAGTTGTGCTATTTGATGCTGCATTCGTGCCAACACATCCGCTAGCATTTGTGTAAGTGACTGTTACTGTCTTTATGCCTGTCGTTAGCCATTGTAAAGTAACAGTACTGCTTGTATTACTTATTCCACCTGCTATTATATTGTAATCTGTTCCTGAGGCTCCCGGTACTCCCCATACATAATTCGTTATTCCACCTCCTGTCTGAGTCGTGTACGTAACACTCACTCCAACACAGGTATTCGCGCCTGGTTGTACGATAAACGTCGGTACAGGTTGTGCATCAACAGTTGTGCTATTTGATGCTGCACTCGTGCCAACACATCCGCCAGAATTTGTGTAATTGACTGTTACTGTCTTTGGACCTATCGTTAGCCAGTGTAAGGTAACTGTATTGCTTGAAGTGCCTATTCCACCTGCTGTTATGTTATAATCTATTCCTGAGGTTCCCGGCACTACCCATATATAATTCGTTATACCCCCTGTCTGGGTCGTGTACGTAACACTCACTCCGGCACAGGTATTCGTGCCTGGCTGCGTCGTAAAGCTAGGTACTGGAAGTGCATTGACAATAACTGTAACCTGACCACCAAAAGTAATGTTATTAGCATCCGTCACCTCCACGATATATTTAGTAGTAACAGTCGGGTTATCAGTTGGTGATGACTGAGTTGACGTAAAACCTACCGGAGTAGAAGTCCATGAATAAGAATAGGGTCCTGTCACTCCAATAACTCCTGCATCGAGTTGTATATTACTTCCTGCACAAACTGGTAGTGGATTTGTTGAAAAATTAGCTGTTGGTGTTACAGTGAATTGCGCATGACATGTTTCTAGGATCGAAACCGAAATAATCATACCCATCAAAAACCTGGTTATCCAGATCTTAACAATATTTTTGATTTTCATATGGCCAGTTATAGCAGTTTTCGTGGGAAATGCTTCCGCTCTGTCAGTCCCAAAAAAGAGACCTTCAGAATAACTGAAAAACGTTAAGACTCATCTTAAAGTTCAGTCATTAAAAGCTAAGGTAATAACAATAAAAGTATGTAGGTTTTTTATTTGACCAACTCCGGAAAATCGTCCATAAGGGTATGTATTTCCGGAATTAAAAAAAAGCAGTAGGTTAAATTTCTTGAAACAGAGACTCGGTTCCAACTGGTATTCCGGGTTTCCATTTTGACATTCCCGTAACCTCTCTTATACACTCATTATTCATTTCTTTGTTTGCTTCCTGATAATTTCCACATAAACTGATTCTCCAGAGTGTATCGCTGATATTTGGCAATCTTAGCTTCAAAATTAACTCAAATGACTTTTGTAAAAGTCAAGTACCAGACTGCGGAAAAATATCAGCCCAGCTGCACATACAAGGGAATCTATCCAAAAGATAGCTGATATAGAGATATGCTGGGCAATTAACCCTGCCATAATCATTCCAAATCCCATACCAAGATCTACAGCTGTGTAAAGGGTTGAATTTGCGATTCCGCGGTTCTTTGACTCTGCAAGATTATTAACCATAGACTGAAACGTCGGAAATATAACACCATTACCAAATCCTATAATTATTGCCGATAAATAGAATAGCACTTCATTTTTTGCCAGGGCGAGAATTGGAAAGCCTATTATAAGTAAAATCAGACATAGCGTAATAATCTTACCGGGACCTTTCCTGTCAAACACTTTCCCTGCAGTAATCCTTGCTGCAGCAATACCGATAGAAAAAATCAGAAAGTAAAGAGAGGAATTCTGAACTCCTATCTCACGGCCGTAGAGTGCAATAAATGAAAGCAGCCCTCCGTAGGCAATCATAGTTATAAATACGTTTATAGATGGGCGAATAGAGTTTTTTTCGAACAAATTATTCAAATGTAACTGAATTCTTTTCCCGACTAAAAATCGTTTACGAAAATGTACGGCATAAGCACACGCCAGACTTATGAAACTGATTATACACCCCGAAACAAACATGGCGACGTAGCCCCACTGATGACAAATATATAATCCTACAATGGGGCCTACCGACATTCCCAGGGTAGTAGAAAGTGCAAAGTACCCTATACCCTCGCCTCTTCTGGATGCAGGAATATTATCAATTGCAATTGTTGATCCTGAAACAGTTGTAAATCCCCATGTAAGTCCCTGGGCAAAGCGAAGTAGGATAATTGATGTGATGGTTATTGCAACCAGATAACCCGCAAATAACAGTGAATAAATTATCAACGCAGATAAAAAAATGGTACGACGTCCAAACTTGTCGAGTGCAAAGCCCGAAAACGGACGAACAAGCACCGAAGCGATAGTATAAGCTCCAACTACAACGCCTACCTGCATTTTTGATGCATGAAGATCAGTGACTAAATAAATTGGTAAAGCAGAAAGTATCGCATAATAAGTGATGTACATTAAAAAGTTCGACAATATAAGAAGAACAAAATCTCTGTTCCATATCTTCTCATTCATAGGACCAAAACTTAAAAACCATGTAGCAAAGTTATCTAAAATCAAAAACACCTACACAATTCAATGTGTAAGTGTCTGAATGGCTGGTAGCGAGAGGGAGGAATGATCTCCCGACCTCATGATTATGAATCATGCGCTCTAACCAACTGAGCTATCTCGCCAAATAATGTTTCTTAACTATGCTTTTTGCGGGTGCAAATATAATCAGTTTGTTACAAATTAGCAATAAGGTTTTTTAGTTTCAATATTTTTTCTATATTGCAGAAATAGTATGCAAGTCAGTACCAAAATCTTAACATGAGATCAAAGTTCGAATTAGAATATAATCTTAACTGTTCGCCGAAAGTGCTCTTCTCCCGACTCAGTACTCCTGAGGGACTCGGGGAGTGGTTTGCTGAACAGGTGAATGTTGACGGAGATCTCTTTACATTTTTCTGGAATAGCTCCGAGTCAAAAGCCAGGCTTTCTGCCATGAAAGAAAATAAAATGGTCAGATTTGAGTGGCTCGGAATGGATAAGGATTCAAATTTCTTTGAATTCAGGATAAATATGGAAGAACTTACAAACGAACTTGCCCTCATTATTACTGATTTCGCTGAAGCTGAGGAAAAAGAAGATTCCATCTATCTTTGGGACTCCCAAATAAATGATCTGAAAAGAGCCCTCGGCATTTAATTATTCATTTCTTTTGCTCCTCCAAAAGAAATGAATCAAAGAAAAAGAGGCCGGAAATGCCAACTTCAGCCAAAACGGGCGCCTGCTACACAATCCATTCGCGCTACCGTTTTGACTGCAGTTCGCACCATTTCCGGGTTGCCTTCGCGCCGTTACCTAGAATACTCACATAATAATTCCAATTTCTAAAATCTTACTAGCCTTTTGGTTTTTGGATTTCAAATGGCCTCAGATAATTTTGGGAAAATGCGCATGTTTTGAGGCTTGCTGCGAGGGCTTAAAGTAAGCAATACTGTTTGAGCGATTCAGCATAAGCGGAAGAGCGAGTTGTATTGCGCGGGGTACCGAAAAACAGGAGCCCCAAAATTATCTGCAGCCTTGAACTTTCTTTGGTTACTTTCTTTGTTTCAAGGAGTCCACTCTAAAAAGGTAAAATATTTATTTATATATTTGATCTACAATTGTTTAAGTGATTTATTTTGATTATATTGCAGAATAATAAGTCACTCGATGTTCAAGAAAAACGAATCGTATAAGCAATATAGTCTTTTTGGTGTAACTGACTCATTGTCTGACAGTCAACGTTCCTTGATGGGAACCTCTATCGAGCATAGTTTTTTCGTTAACATCTTTTCGAAGATTAATGAAAAGGACTTCGATGTATTATACTCAACTAAGAAAAGCAGACCTAATGTACCTGTTAATCAATTGGTTGGTGCGTTAATACTAAAAAACCTTTATAACTGGACCTACCAACAGTTATTCATGAACTTGAATTTCAATCTTTTAACAAGGCATGCTTTAGGCGTGCAGAGTCTAGGTGGTAGTGTTTTTGCCGAGGCAAGCATCTTTAATTTCCAGAATAAAGTAATAGAATATTATATTCAAACAGGCAAGGATTTGTTAACGGAGGTGTTTGACAGCCTGACCTCAGCTCAATTAAAAGAATTTGGAATAAAGACCGACATACAGCGAGGAGATAGCTTCTTGTTAGGCTCTAACATATTTGACTACACACGTTTGCAGTTGTTGATAGAGGTATTACTCCGCTTTTCCCGTATTTTAGATGATGAAGATAAAGAGACTTATTTAAAGTTGTTATCTGTTTACACCAGGCAAACTGCAGGTCAATATATATACAAGATAGAAAAGGATGATTTGCCAAAAGAGATCAAGCAACTAGCGGAAATTTATCACAAGCTGTATGTCCAGTTAGGGGAGAAGTATAAAAATGTTGCTGTTTTCTCAATATTTAATCGCGTTTATAACGAACATTTCGTAGTCGCAGAAAACAAAGTAGAAGTTATACCATCCAACGAATTACATAGTGCTATACTACTTTCTCCCGATGATACAGAAGCCACATTTAGGTATAAAAGAGGTGCTAACAGCAAAGGCTATAATGGGCATATTTCGGAGACTGCGAATCCAGGGAATAAGTTTAACTTGATAACAGATGTAGCGGTGACTCCTAACAATGAAGATGATGCGAAGATATTAGCATACAGGTTACCCTCTATGATAGAAAAGACACCTGATTTATCTGAATATCATGCAGATGGGAATTATGGCAGCCCAGCTGTAGATGTTATTACAAAGAATGACTCAATAATGCTTGTTCAAACCGCCGTGAGAGGAAGGAAATCTCAAACGAAGATAAAGATAGAGAAGGACGAGGTTGGCGATTTATGGGTAAGTTGTAGTCAAGGTCAAAGAGTAAAAGGAGAGATTACAACACATAAAGAAGGTGCGAGAATTGGGAAAGCTGTTTTTAATGATGAACGATGCCAATTATGTCCATATCAGGACAAATGCCTAGCAAAGGCAGCTGGAGGAAAAAGGACAGAAAAAAAACACATATGGTATTTTAATGAGATGAGAATATTATCCCATCAACGATTGCATAACATTTACAAGATACCAGAGGAAAGAAGAAAGCTAAGGGCAAATGTAGAAGCAACGATTAAGGAGGTAAAACGTGGAATTAAGAACGGAAAATCAAGATTAAGAGGACTTGTGAGAAATAGATTTTATTTAACCCTTACCTCGATTTCAGTAAATCTAACTCGAATACATAAATACGAGATTAATAAAGTCTTGTTCGACTATTTGTGTCACATACTGAAGGGTCTCTTGCCAAAAACAGACCCACTTTTAATAGTTTATAATCCATCTATGGTAAAAGAAACTCGCAAAACCAGTATGCTGATGATATTGTGAATTTGTTTTTAGAGTGGACTCTTCAAGACAAAGAAAGTAACATGATATTTCACAAAAATGAAGTATTTTTGCACTTCAAATGCAAACAGACAGTGAAAAAGGTTGACCGCTTCTTATTAAAGTCATTTATCGGGCCTTTGATATTCACATTCTTCATTGTGCTTATCATACTGCTTCTGCAATTCCTCTGGATGTATGTTGATGAACTTGCGGGCAAAGGACTTGATTTTAAGGTTGTTGCAGAATTGCTTTATCATTTTGCCCTGACTTTCGTTCCGACTGCCCTGCCGCTTGGAATACTGCTTGCCTCGTTGATGACATTCGGTAATATGGGTGAATTCAGCGAACTGTCGGCTCTCAAATCATCAGGTATTTCACTTCAACGCATTATGCGTCCGCTGGTCATACTCATCGGTTTTGTTTCTATAATCTCATTCTTCTTTTCAAATAATGTCCTGCCTTATTCCACTGATAAGGCACGAACTCTCTTATGGGATATACGCCGTAAGAAACCCGATATAAATATCCAGGCCGGAACATTCTATAACGGAGTGCCTGATTTCAGCATAAAAATCACTACTAAAGACCCTGTAAATAATCGGATGAACAATGTGATCATCTACGATCATCGTGAAAGAAGAGGAAACTACTCTGTGATATTAGCTGATTCAGGTTACATGAAATCGACGAAAGATGAGACAGGGTTGATTATGACACTCTATAATGGCCATGGGTATACTGAAATGGAAGAAAAAAATGTCAGTCCTTCATTACGAAAATATCCTTCCAGGATCGACGATTTCAAAGAAGAGACAATAGTCATACCTCTCACAGGATTTGATTTGCAGAGAAGCGAAGAAGGTTTATTCAAATCAAATGCAGCAATGCTGAATATTTCCCAGTTGACTTTTACAATAGATTCTCTTTATAGAAAACATAATGAGAAAATTGAAAAAGAATTCAAAGATTTCAAAAATATTAAACTATATTCTGTAAGAAACCCGCATGTGGAAGGCCCTAAAAAAGAAGGGCCTGCAGCAATCCCCGTTAACACAAAAAAACAAGTAAAATTTGATCCGAAAACCTTGTTTGATTCTTTAACAACTTCTGAAAAGAGCGATGTTCTGTCAAGGGCTATCGAAAGTCTAAAAGAAGGAACAAGCATAATATTTGAGAAAAATGAATCATCCCGATATGAAATCAGGGCAATCAGAAGATTTGAAGTTGAGTGGAACAAAAAACTTACATTGTCTTTTGCCTGTATCGTATTTTTCCTGATAGGCGCTCCTCTTGGAGCCATAATAAGGAAAGGAGGACTGGGAACACCAGCTGTTATTTCAATCTTCTTCTTCGTTGTATATTATGTCATTTCGATTACCGGACAGAAATTTGTAGAAGAAGAGGTTGTTGGGCCATTTGCCGGAATGTGGGCTGCGTCTTATATATTACTACCAATCGGGATTTTCCTGACTTACAAAGCGACAACCGATTCAGTAATATTGAACATTGAAACCTATCTGATGTTTTTCAAAAAAATTGGAGATAAAATATACAGAATCTTTATAAATGGATCTCGAAAAAATAATTCAACGGATTAAAAAATTATATGCCTATCTGTAATGATACAAACAAAAACCAAAAACGCTTGAAAATCAATGAGGGTATATGCATGATTCCTGATACTTATTAAAAAAAAATATTAAAATGAATGATATTATTCTGAATACTATTGAAGAAGCAATTGAGGATATAAAATTCGGAAAACTTTTAATTGTTGTCGACGATGAAGATCGTGAAAATGAAGGCGATTTCATCTGTTCTGCCGAATTAATTACACCTGAACTTGTTAATTTTATGGCAACACACGGCCGCGGGCTGATTTGTGCCGCCTTACCTGAAGAGAGATGTGAAGAACTGGATCTTAACCTCATGGTTGGGAATAATACCTCCATCCATGAAACCCAGTTTACTGTAACAGTCGACTTGTTAAGCGCTGAAACAACAACAGGCGTATCAGCTTTTGACAGGGCCATGACAATTAAGGCACTGGTTGATCCTGCCACAAAACCTTCAGACCTTGGAAGACCCGGACATATTTTCCCGCTGAAAGCAAGGTCAAAGGGCGTATTAAGAAGGGCCGGACATACCGAAGCAGTTGTGGATCTTACACGCTATGCAAATTTACGGCCAGGTGGTGCACTTGTTGAAATAATGAAAGAGGATGGAACAATGGCCAGACTGAATGATCTTGTTAAGATCAGAGAAAAATTCAACATAAAAATAATTACAATAAAAGACCTTATAAAATATACCCTTGAACGAGATTCAATAATTGAGAAAGGCGACAGGGTCAGACTGCCCACCAAACTGGGAGATTTTGAATTTATACCATTCCGGCAAACAAGTAACGGTATTGAACACGCTGCTCTCATTAAAGGTAAATGGACAAAAGATGAACCCGTCATGGTAAGACTTCATTCATCATGCTTTACAGGTGATATTTTTGGTTCATTGCGTTGTGATTGCGGTCCTCAATTGCAGAAAGCTATGGCGATGGTTGAGGCTGAAGGAAAAGGAGTGGTAATTTATCTCAGCCAGGAGGGCCGTGGTATCGGGCTTCTGAATAAGATAAAAGCATACAGGCTTCAGGATGAAGGAATGGATACCGTTCAGGCAAATATTAAATTAGGTTTTGCTGAAGATGAGAGGGATTATGGCGTTGGTGCAAGCATAATGCGCGAACTTGGACTTGGAAAGGTTCGTCTTATTTCAAATAACCCTGTGAAAAGAGCCGGATTAGAAGGTTACGGGATAAAAATTGTCGAAACAATTCCTCTTATAATAGAGTCAAATCCACACAACAAATTCTATCTTGAGACCAAAGCAAATAAGATGGGACATCACATTTTTTAGATAATTAAATCGAAACTAAATCATAGATTAAATATATAATGTTTAGCCGTTTATGAAAAATCTCAGGATAGTTTTTATGGGCACGCCTGAGTTCGCAGTTGCAACACTTGGATCACTGCTGATTAATGAATTTAACGTAATTTCGGTTGTAACAGCACCCGACAAACCTTCTGGCAGAGGAAGAAAAATTACAAAATCTGCTGTTAAAATGTTTGCTGAATCCAGCAAACTTCCTGTTTTGCAGCCAGTATCTCTTAAGGATCCTGAATTTATCAGCCAGCTAAAAGGTTTAAATGCAGATATATTTATCGTGGTGGCTTTTAGAATGTTGCCTGAAGAAGTATGGAAAATGCCTCCTCTCGGAACAATTAACCTTCATGCATCTTTACTTCCCAACTACAGGGGAGCAGCACCTATCAATCATGCCATTATTAATGGTGAGACTAAAACAGGGGTTACAACATTCCTGATCGATGAAAAAATAGATACGGGAAATATTCTGTTAAGGGAAGAAATTCCGATTTTCCCCTTCGAAAACGCAGGCGATCTTCATGAGAAACTGATGAAACTAGGAGCAAGACTGGTAATTAAGACTATCGAAGAAATAAGTAAAAACAGACTCAAGCCACTTTCTCAGACTGATATGATCGATTCTACAATTTCCCCAAAACCCGCGCCAAAAATCCATCCTGAAGATTGTATAATTGATTGGAATTCAGATGTAACAAGAATTCATAACCTGGTAAGAGGGCTTTCTCCTTATCCCTGTGCAAGATCATGCTTTAAGAATGATACAGCAACGTTTTCATTTAAAATATTCAACAGCCAGCCTGAAATTGAAAAACATTCTTATAGCCCGGGAACTATTTTCTCCGATGGAAAGAATTATATCAAGATTAGCTGTAAAGACGGGTTTCTGAAGATCATCAGTCTCCAGATTGAAGGAAAAAATCGCATGAATACCAATGAGTTTTTAAACGGATTTGACGTTACTAAATTCACTGTTCCAATCAATCAACAGGCTTAGTACTTCGCAACCATATCTTCTTCCCTGTTCCGGGTTCTGAACCATCGGTCATCCTGTTCATCTCATAAAGCCTTTTCAGCTTTACTCCAAATTGCTGAGAAATATGATACATGGTATCTCCTTCTATTGTAGTATAATACTCATTCCCGGGTTCTGCTTTATCACGTTTGGGTTGAAGATATAAGATCTGTCCTGGTTCCGGTACAAAATCGTTTTTAATTTCGTTATATTTAGGTAGTTCCCATCTTAGCAGCTGAAACTCATTCTCAAGTTTTTCCCTTGTATCGCCGTCCTTAACAATGATATACTGGATCCTGTTATTTTCCATTATCCTTGGCACACGTGCTGAAACCGTGTTATTCCGGTAAGAAGGTTCCGTATTTTTTTTAGAACTGTCACCCGACATTTTGAAGGGTTCTTTTATGGGAACGATATCCTGTGCGTACTGAACCGCAGGATTATTCCCGCTATCATAAGCCCAGAGGCCATTCGCTTCAATGGTTCTTATAAGCATATTAGCATAATCGGGGTTTGTCGCATAACCTGCTTTTTTCAATCCATAAGCCCATGCTTTGTAATCAGTAGGTCTGTTATTAAAAAGAAAACTATAACGGGCAGCTTTAAGGAAATCAGAATGGTCATAAAAAGACTCTTCGGCCTTCTTATACTTCCTGAAACATTCATTTCTGCTATTATCATTATGTCTGATAGTTGGGCCCGTCCAATCATCATGACACTTAATTCCAAAATGATTATTAGCCTCACGAGCCAGAGTGCTTCGACCACAATCAGACTCGATTATGGCCTGAGCGAGTGTAATACTTGCAGGGATACCTGTTCGTTTCATTTCACTGATTGCAATATCTTTATACTGATTGACATAATCACTGACTGACTGTGCAGGAACTGCAGAAGAGACAAGAGGTTTATAGGTCCTACAGGAAATCAGACAAAGTGTAAGTGCCATAGGAAGGATAGGAAAAAGTCTGTTTCGCATAAAACAATTTATTTGTGACAAAAATAGAAAAAAATCAAAGCAGGATAGAATTTGGAGTGCCTAAAGTGCCTGAAGTGCCTAAAGTGCCTGAAGTGCCTAAAGTGCCTGAAGTGCCTGAAGTGCCTGAAGTAAATGGGAAGCACTGAATAGTATTTAAATAAGTTCAATCCTACGCATATCTTCCCTATTACTTCAAATACTTAAGGCACTCCAAACTTTAGGCACTCCCAACTTATTTTAATTACCTTTACACTCTTAATTTGAGTATTATGATCAAAACGAAGAATATATCATTTTCATATACAGAATATGATAAAATTGAAGATCTGAATTCTGTTGATCTGAAACTTGTCATGGCTGCAAGAGAAGCAGCCATCAATGCCTATGCTCCCTATTCTAAATTTAAGGTAGGAGCAGCTGTGAAGCTAAAAAGCGGAATTGTAATCACTGGAGCAAATGTTGAAAATGCAGCTTTCCCTTCTGGCATTTGTGCTGAGCGAAGCGCCCTGTCAAATTCTGTATCAAATCACTTAAATGACGAACCAGTTGCGATGGCAATAGCCTCCATGAAAGGGGATACTTTTACAGATGATACTCCTTCTCCGTGCGGCAACTGTCGCCAGGTGATTGCAGAGGAAGAATCGAGAATCGGGGGGAAAATAAAATTAATATTATCGGGAAATAATAAAACAATAGTTATTGATGGGATAGGTGACCTTCTGCCATTGCAATTTAACAGGAAGAATCTTAATGTCTAATCTTCCTTTACAATTAGCTGAAAACCAGCCCCATGAATATTTTTAATATTCAGATCGGGGTCCTCTGATAAAAATTTTCTCAATTTGGTTATATACACATCCATACTTCTGGCAGTAAAATAATCGTCGGATCCCCAAATCTTTTTAAGAGCCATCTCCCTGCTGATCAATGCATTAGGATTAATAGCTAATAACTCAAGCAATTGTGCTTCTTTTGGCGATAGTTTCTTTTCATCATTTCCGATTGTCAATGTCCTAAGCTTCGAGTTAAAAACGAATTTCCCGAGCTCATAAAAGTCTTTTGTGCCGGCCTGAAAATCGCGTCTTGAAATTATCGCTTTAATCTTAGCAAGGAGTATTTCGGTGTCAAACGGTTTGGTTACATAGTCATCCCCTCCTACTCCGTAACCTTTCAGGACATCTTCTTTAAGCTTTTTCGCTGTCAGAAAAATAATAGGGACTTCATTGTTAATCTGTCTTATCTCGTTAGCAATTGTAAAACCATCAACATGCGGAAGCATAATGTCGAGGATGCAGACATTAAAGACACCTTTTCTGAAATGGTCGATTGCATATTTCCCATCATCGACCCATTCAACAGAATAATCGTTGATTTCCAGATATGATTTAAGGACTGATCCAAAACTTAAATCATCTTCTACCAGAAAAATCTTCACAGGTTTGTTGCTCATATCAATTCTCTGAGTTAAAAGGTAAAAATATTTCGAACCTGCTTCCCTTCCCAGGTTCACTGAAAACTTCAATACTGCCCTTATGGGCTTCTATTATAGAACGTACATAGTTCAAACCAAGGCCAAATCCCTTAACATCATGGATATTGCCTGAACTCTGACGGTAAAACCTTTCAAATATTTTACTTTGAACAGCTTTTGTCATTCCAATTCCCTTATCTTCTACACAAAATTTTATTCCTCTTTCAATATTATTTGTCGTTAACGAAATCAGAGGTATTTCGGTTGAATATTTTATTGCATTGTCAAGAAGATTGCTCACAAGATTTGAAAGATGTTCACCATCGCCACAGATAAAGGGTTGTTTTGCATTCAGTGATAAATTAATTTTGCCTTTGCGCTGATGAACCTGGATCTCAATAGTTTCAACTGCGTGTTCTATTACTGTATGAAGAGAGATGTTTTCAAATTTAAATTCTATCTCTTTTTTATCGAGTGAAGCAATCTGCAGGATAGTTTCTACCTTCTTATTCATCCTGCTGTTCTCTTTTTTTATCATTCCAATGAAATGTCTGATACTCGTTTCATCTTTAATTACCCTAGAATTCACAATAGTATCGGCAGCAAGGGAAATTGTTGCGATAGGAGTTTTAAACTCATGAGTCATATTATTGATGAAATCAGATTTCATCTCCGAGATTTTTTTCTGTCTTATAATAAAATACAGGCTTAGAGCAAAAGTTGCCAGAATAAAAAGTGAGAAAAGCAATGATCCGCCCAGAATCCATACCATTGATCCAAGTACATAATTTGTCTGTTTAGGGAATATCACTGACAGAATCAGATCCTGGTTTAAAGGATTATCAGGAAACAATCTTACCATATACTTGCTCTTCTGAAAATCGCTTTTTTGCTCCTTTTTAAAGGTTCCATCCTGAACAACCCCGTTTTTTATGATAGCATATTCATATGGTGTTTTAATCCCTGTATAGGCCATTGTTTGCGTAAGAGTGTTTTCAATCTCATTATTATCGAGCTGGAGTGTTTTTTCCCATAGGTATCTTTCACTTATCAGCTGATCACTCATATTCTGAAATTCAGCTGACCTTTTCTTTTCCCATTTCAGAAATTCATTACGCTTCAGATAAACCGACCTGGAATTTGTTTTAAAATCGTCACCTCCTTTTGCAGTGTCAAGCGTCCCATACTGATTAGGAGAAGAAACATAAGTAACTGAGTCAGTTACGATTGAATTATCATTTTTTATTATATAAGATTTATTGGTTGTTGTAATTTTCCCTGTAGCAGGATCCCCTTCAAGGTGCTGGTTCGTTATGCTGATACTTAATTTATTTCCAGGTGAAGAATTTCCAATACTCGTATACCCACTGACGTCTCCTGATGAATCGTTCATAGAGAGCGGATCCGTAGGCATGAAGTTATTAAAAAAGTTCCTTTGTCGTGATGATTCAATAGAGGAAGCAGCATTTATAAGACTCATTCGTACGGCGCTGTTGAAACTATCGTTCTGAATTTCGATAGCATTTTTTATCCAAACCAACTGTACCCATATGATGCCAATAATTGATAGCAACATCATAATGATGAGACCTATGAATTTTTTCCTGTTCATAGTGCAAAATTAATTCATAAAGTTATTAAACAATAAGTATTTAACTTTTCATTAACTCTTATTAACCCAACGTTAACTGTGAAATTTACAGAAAGGAGTAATTTTGACACATACAATTACAACCAACTCCAATGAAAAGAAGAATTATTTTTACAGCAATATAGCGAAGAACACAGGTTAGTTTTTTCAACAAGAGGATGGGCCGGTAATACCGGCTCATTTTTTTTACTCGACTGAATCCATAAAAACCGACCAGATATCGCCTTCCGGAAAATGGCCGATTATTGTAACAGGTTCCTTTTTGACAGGATGAATGAATTCAAGCTTGCGGGCAAAAAGACTTATCCCTCCATCTTCATTTGACCTCGCAAAACCATACTTCAGATCACCTTTAATAGGACAACCTATTTTGGCCAGTTGAGCTCTGATCTGGTGGTGCCTTCCTGAATGAAGATCCACCTCAATAAGATAGTATTTCTCTGATCTTCCTTTCAGTCTGTAAGTCAGACTTCCTTCTTTTGATCCTTTTACCTCATGATCATAAACGTAAGTTTTGTTCTGAGATTCATTCTTTTTCAGGAAATGGGTTATGGTAGCTTCATCCTCGGGAGGTCTTTCTTTAACAATTGCCAGGTAAGTCTTTTTTACCTGTTTTGTTTTGAACATTTCATTAAGCCTTGATAATGCTTTTGATGTTCTTGCAAATAACATGATTCCGCTTACTGGTCGATCAAGCCGGTGCACTATTCCCAAAAAAACTTCCCCTGGTTTTTTGTATTTCTCAGCAAGATATTTTTTTATCTCAACTTCAAGTGGAATATCACCGGTTTTGTCACCCTGGGCAAGGTCAGAGGATCTTTTATATACTGCTATTATATGATTGTCTTCGTATAAAATTTCAGCCATCTCAGATTTTGTTAATACTGCTCTTTTTCGTTTGGGAAATCCATTGATCTTACATCCTTTATATATGATTGTACAGCACCTTTTATCTCATCGTAAAGATTATGGTATCTCCTGAGAAAGCGTGGAGAAAATTCCTGAGTAATTCCCAGCATATCATGCAAAACAAGCACCTGTCCGTCAGTTTTGCCACCAGCTCCAATACCTATAGTCGGGATTTTCAGGCTGTTAGTTACTTCTTCAGCCAATTTAGCCGGAATTTTCTCGAGGACGATTGCAAAACAGCCGGTTTCTTCAAGCAAATGTGCATCTTCCATCAGTTTGCGTGCCTCCTCTTCTTCCTTTGCCCTGACAACGTATGTACCGAATTTATGAATAGCCTGCGGAGTCAATCCAAGATGCCCCATCACGGGAATCCCCGCTGACAGAATACGTTCTACAGATTCAACAACCTGTGATCCTCCTTCAAGTTTAACAGCATGAGCTCCTGTCTCTTTCATTATTCTAATAGAAGATACAAGAGCTTCTTTTGAATTCCCCTGGTAGGTTCCAAAGGGGAGATCCACTACAACAAGAGCTCTTTTTACACCTCTTACAACTGAAGCAGCATGATAAATCATATTATCAAGGGTGATTGGAAGAGTTGTGTCATAACCAGCCATGACATTCGAAGCAGAATCACCAACCAGAATTACATCAATCTCAGCCTGATCCAGAATTTTTGCAATGGAATAGTCATAGGCAGTCAGCATGGCAATTTTTTCACCTTTGAGCTTCATCTCATTCAAAACATGAGTTGTGACTCTTCTTACAGATTCATGTATTGACATAATAATAAATGTGTTAAATTATTTTTGCAAAGTTACAGAATTGAATCGGATGATATATGTTCAGTGCGTCTTCTTTTTAATTTGGCAGATCAATTCACAAATCTGTCGTTTTGTCATAAAAAACTTTAAATTCTTTAATGGCATAATCATTGCTTATACATTGTAGTAAATTGGAAACAGAACAAACACCAAAAGAATGAGTGCTGTTCTTAAATGTTAAAATGAAAATTTTTAAATTATTATAAAATGGGAAAAATCATTGGAATTGATTTGGGAACAACAAATTCTTGCGTTGCAGTAATGGAAGGTAACGAACCTGTTGTTATCCCTAACAGCGAAGGAAAAAGAACAACTCCTTCAATAGTTGCATTTGTTGAAAACGGAGAACGCAAAGTTGGAGATCCGGCGAAACGACAGGCTATTACCAATTCAAAGAAAACAGTATTCTCAATCAAACGATTCATGGGCGAAACCTATGACAAAGTAACAAAAGAAATTAAAAGGGTATCATATACTGTTGTCAAGGGTGACAACAATACTCCCAGAGTTCAGATTGATGATCGTCTGTATTCTCCGCAGGAAATCTCGGCAATGATTCTTCAAAAAATGAAGAAAACTGCTGAAGATTATCTTGGACAGGAAGTTACTGAGGCAGTTATTACGGTTCCCGCATATTTCAGTGATTCACAGCGTCAGGCTACAAAAGAAGCAGGTGAAATTGCAGGACTGAATGTTAAAAGAATTATAAATGAACCAACAGCCGCTTCCCTTGCTTACGGCCTCGACAAGAAATCACAGGATCTGAAAATTGCTGTATTTGATCTCGGAGGAGGAACTTTTGATATTTCAATTCTTGAACTCGGAGATGGTGTTTTTGAAGTTAAATCAACAAATGGAGATACACACCTTGGAGGTGACGATTTTGATCATCTGATTATTGACTGGATGGCAGATGAATTTCTTAAAGAGGAAGGTGTTGACCTGAGGAAAGATCCTATGGCTCTGCAGACGACTGAAAGAAGCTGCTGAAAAAGCGAAAATTGAACTCTCGAGCGCAACAACAACAGAAATTAATCTTCCATATATCATGCCTGTAGATGGAATTCCAAAGCATCTTGTAAAAACACTCACCCGGGCAAATTTTGAAAAAATATGTGATAAACTTATCCAGGCTTGTATCGAACCATGTAAGATCGCTCTGAAAGATTCCGGTCTTGCCGTAACAGATATAAATGAAGTTCTTCTTGTTGGAGGATCGACCCGTATACCAGCTATTCAGCAGCTTGTTGAAAAATTCTTCGGACGTGTCCCATCTAAAGGAGTCAATCCTGACGAAGTTGTTGCCGTAGGAGCTGCTATTCAAGGTGGAGTATTGACAGGAGAAGTAAAAGATGTACTTTTGCTTGATGTGACACCTTTATCACTCGGTATCGAAACAATGGGTGGTGTTATGACCAAACTGATCGAATCAAATACAACCATTCCAACCAAGAAAACTGAAGTATTTACTACTGCAGCCGACAGTCAGCCTTCTGTTGAAATTCATGTTCTTCAGGGTGAAAGACCAATGGCAGCAGGAAATAAAACAATCGGCCGTTTCCATCTCGATGGCTTGCCGCCAGCTCCACGAGGTATTCCTCAGATTGAAGTAAGCTTTGATATTGATGCTAACGGAATACTACATGTTGCTGCAAAAGACAGAGGAACAGGAAAAGAGCAAAGGATAAGGATTGAAGCATCGTCAGGATTGAATGATGATGAAATCAAGAAGAATGAGGGAAGAAGCAAAAGCCAATGCTGAAGCTGATAATAAGGCTAAAGAAAAAATCGATAAGATCAATACTGCCGATAGTATGATCTTTACAACCGAAAAACAGCTCAAAGAATTTGGCGATAAACTTCCTGCTGATAAAAAACCTGCAATTGAAAGTGCACTTGCAAAATTAAAAGAAGCGCATAAATCACAGGATGTTGATGCCATTGATAAGGCTCTGGCGGAACTAAATTCTGTATGGCAGGTAGCTTCAGAAGAGATGTACAAAACTGCGCAAAATACAAATCAGACTACAACTCAACCAGGAGCTGAACAACCATCAGGGAAAAGACAGTAAACCAGGAAACGAAGAAGTCACAGATGTAGATTTTGAAGAAGTAAAATAATTTATAATTGACAGTGTCAAAAGAGGTTGAAAGTTTTTTCAACCTCTTTTTTTATGCACCCCCTGGCCGCTACGCGGCCATCCCCCTAAAGCGGGCTTTAAATTTTGTGAACTAAATTGAAACCTCTTTAAAGAACAGTTTTGGTGTGTCAACCTTAAAGTAATTTTACTTAAAAACTCAACTTTCACCTGCTTATAAATAACATTTGATTTTTGTACTTTTACATGAAATTAATGATATCCCGCCAGATGAATCTTAAATTATTAATAGCTGCAACTCTTCTGGTTATCTCTGCTAATGTGGCAGGTCAGACAGATACATCTGTGAATGTAACTGATAGTCAGGGAAAAAAGCAGGGACACTGGATTAAAAAGTATCCCAATGAGAGTATTATGTATGATGGTTACTTTAAGGACGATCATCCTGTTGGTGAAATGAAAAGATACTATGAAGACCATACATTAAAATCCGTTCTCATATACAGTGAAAACGGCAGGAAGGCTGTTGCGGTTATATATCATCCTAATGGTAATATTTCAGCAAAAGGAACTTACCTCGATCAGAAGAAGGAAGGCAAATGGCAATTCTACTCTTCTTTTAAGAATGGCTCTCTCGTTTCTGAAGAATACTATTCTGACAATCTCAGGAACGGTCTATCACTGAAATTTTATGCTGATAGTACTATAGCAGAAAAAACTAATTATGTGAACGATATCAAACAAGGAGAATGGACTCAATATTACCCTACCGGTAAAATATGTCTGAAATCAACCTATCTGAACGGAAAAATCAATGGCAAATTTGAATTCTGGTTCGAGAATGGCACGATAGAATTTTCCGGACAGTATAAAGATGATTCGAGAGACGGTCTCTGGACTATCTATAAAAATGATGGTTCAATCAAATATCAATTAAACTATAAGTCAGGAATTACTCATGATCGTCAGATGGATATTGATGAATCTGATTTTCTCGATTCCCTGGAAAATAATAAGGGGAAAATTGCAGATCCGGAAAAATCCGGGATTATTAGGTGACGCGCCAGATCATTTTATAAATATTTTAATGATACCGATGGCTACAGAAATAAAAATAATTTGTTCTCATGTCTGACAAAATATCATTAACAGAGCTTCAGCTGATTATAAGAGACTCTTTATATATGTCTTTCCCTGACTCATATTGGGTTATGGCTGAGATATCAGAGATTAATGAGAATAGTGCCGGGCATTGTTATCTTGAGTTAATTGAAAAAAATCCTGATGAAACAAATGTTCGGGCACGTGTAAAAGCAATAATCTGGAACAACCGGTACAGGTTTCTTAAAGCATTATTTGAGGACAGTACAGGAGAACAACTCAGGAATGGAATAAAAATACTCGTTAAAACGAAAGTAGAATATCATGAGGTTTATGGACTAAGTCTTATTATCTCTGATATCGATCCGGCATTTACGCTTGGAGAAATGGCTTTAAAACGCCAGCTCATTATTAAAAAGCTTGAACAGGATGGCGTATTTTCAATGAATAAGGGACTCCCCTTTCCGATCGCCCCTCAAAGAATTGCAGTAATTTCCTCAAAAAATGCTGCCGGCTACTCTGATTTTGTGAACCACCTGACAAACAATAGCTCTGGATATGCTTTTTATACCTGCTTGATTGAATCCTCACTTCAGGGACCTGAAACCGAGAGGAGCATAATAAGTGCACTTGATAAAATCGCATTAAACTCGCATCTTTTTGATCTGGCAGTAATAATCAGAGGAGGAGGTTCACAATCAGATCTTAGCTGGTTTGACAACTATAACATTGCATATCATGTAACACAATTCCCCTTACCTGTAGTTACCGGAATAGGTCATGATAAAGATATATCTGTCACCGATATGGTCGCTAACACTTCATTAAAAACACCTACTGCAGTTGCAGATTTTCTTATTGATTCTGTTGCGGCAGCGGAAAATCATATAATCGGAATAAGTTCAGAAATAATTGCTGCATCACGATTGATTATTGAAAAAAACAGGACAAGGCTTGAAACGTCACGGATAAGATTGTTTCCCCTTGCAAGAATAATGATGTCGCAACTTAAGGATAAACTTTCAACTAAGATAATTGACGTAATAAATACTGTAAAAGAATTAGTTATCAAAGCTGGTCAGATTCCTGCAAACCACAAATCCAGGCTGTTTTCAAGAGCGGGGACCATCTTTTCAGAGAGTAATCTTATGCTAAAAAGAGGCAACCAAAGACTTGTTACAGCAACAACTAATTTAATGGGGATCAATAATGTAAAGACAAGTGGACTGGAAAGTAAATTGACGCTTCTTAATCCTGCGAATATTCTTCGGAGAGGATATTCTATAACGTCGGTAAACGGCAGAATACTTAGGAGCAGCAAGCAGATAAAACAATATGATATAATTGATACACAATTATTTGAAGGAATTTTAAAAAGCAGGATCGTTGAAAATGTCAAAAAAAATAAATCACAAGTTAAAAAACAAAAAAACAAACTCTCTCCTGATAAGAAAGGTTCAGATCTGAAACTTTGGGAATTATAGTATAAGGCGATTATAAAAAATTTGACTCTATGGCAAAAAAAGAATTTTCATTTAACGGCGCGGTAGCCGAAATAGAAACCATTCTGAACAATATTGAAAGCGGTGACCTCGACATCGATAAACTTTCGGTGGAGGTGAAACGTGCATCGGACTTAATAAAAGAATGTCAGAAGAAGCTAAGAACAACCGAAGAAGAGATAAATAGTATCTTTAAAGACCTGGTATAAAAATAAATCAGGACCGAAGTCCTGATTTACTACTTTACTACCCTAAACCTAAATCCATGAAAAAAACCCTTATAACCTAACTTACTAGCTTCTGTATATTAAACGTTTATCAGACAGAAAATGTTTCCTTTTTTAAAAATTATTTCTCAAATCTTTTATATTTTTTGACGAACATGTTATTTTTCTATACCAAGTACATCTTTGAACGCTTTAACAAAAGTCTCCTTTGGTAATGCACCCATAGCCATCTGAGGTTGACCCTGCGCAGGCACGAACAAAAATGAAGGGATGCTTCTTATGCCAAACACTGATGCAAGTTCCTGCTCAGCCTCGGTGTCGACTTTGAAAACATTGATTTTACCATCAAAATCGCCTGCCAGTTCTTCAAGTACGGGTGCTACCATTTTACACGGTCCACACCAGTCAGCATAAAAATCTATTATGCATGGCTTTTCTCCTTCAAATTTCCAGTCTTTGTTTTTTTCATAATTGAATACCTTATTCAAAAATGTTTCTTTAGTAAGATGCTCTATCATATAAATTTTTTTAATAAACATAAAGAAATTGTAATTGTTTACATTCATGCAACCTTTATGCCAATCAATACCAGAGATCGATATTACCTTATAATTGAGTATTAATTGTAACTTTGTCATGATTAATAAACAAATTGTCATATCTATATATGAATATATGTCTTAGTGACAAGATTTTCCAAACACTTTCAGCTGTAGTTACAAGCGAGAATGTACAGGCATATGTAATAGGGGGTTGGGTAAGAGATTGTCTTCTTAAAAGAGAACATCCTGACAAGGATATTGATATTGTTGTCATTGGAAGTGGTATAGAAATTGCCCAAAAGGCAGCAAAAAAGATACATCCCGGAATCAAGGTCAGCATATTTAAAACATTTGGAACAGCGATGTTCAGGAACAAGGAATATGAAATCGAGTTCGTAGGTGCCAGAAAAGAATCATATGACAGGAATTCGCGGAAACCAATTGTAGAAGATGGAACCCTTGAAGATGACCAGAAACGGAGAGACTTCACAATTAATACGTTGGCAATCAGTTTGAACCAAGAGACTTTCGGAGCTTTTCTTGATCCATTTGGAGGTCTTGATGATCTGAAGAAAAAAATAATTAGAACACCCCTCGAGCCTGATAAGACATTTTCAGATGATCCTCTGAGGATGATGAGAGCAATCAGATTTGCAACCCAGCTTAATTTCACCATTGAGGATAAAACGTTTAATTCTATAATTGAAAATGCTGAGAGAATTAAAATTGTTTCCGCAGAAAGGATTGTAACTGAACTTAATAAAATAATAATGTGCTCTCATCCTTCAAAGGGATTCATTCTCCTCGAGAAAGCCGGGCTGCTAAGAATCATATTTCCTGAACTTGATAATCTGAAAGGAGTCGAGACTAAAGATGGCCGGGCGCATAAAGACAATTTTCATCATTCAATAAAAGTCCTCGATAATATCAGCAAAAATACTGATAATCTTTGGCTTAGATGGGCGGCTTTAGTGCACGACATTGCAAAACCTGCAACAAAAAAATACATTCCTGAAACAGGTTGGTCCTTTCATGGTCATGAATTTATAGGTTCAAAAATGATTCCGGATATCTTCAGAAAACTGAAGCTTCCACTTAATGAAAAGATGAAATATGTTCAAAAAATTGTCGACCTGCATCTGCGCCCCATAGCTTTATCACAAAATGTAGTGACTGATTCAGCTATCAGGAGATTACTTTTTGAAGCGGGTGACGATATTGATGATCTTATGGTATTATGTGAAGCTGACATAACTTCAAATAATGAAGCCAAGAAGACAAAACATCTTGAAAACTTCAGGCTTGTAAGAATTAAGCTCAGGGAGATTGAAGAAAAGGACGCTGTAAGAAACTTTCAACCACCAATAGATGGAAGTGAGATTATCTCGACTTTTGGTATTAAACCAGGAAGAGACGTCGGAATAATTAAAAATGCGATCAGAGAGGCTATACTCGACGGGATTATTCCTAATGATCATGAAGCTGCAAGAAAGCTTATGCTTCAAAAAGGAGTTGAGCTCGGTCTCTCTGTTAAAACTACTTCATCTTAAGATCAAGCAATATTGGGAGATGATCGCTATAACCTCCCTGATATTTGAAGCCACGGTAGGTTGGATAGGGACTATAACCAGGATATTTGGGATCTTTATACAAAAGGAAATCAGGTTTAAAAATAGTTACCAGGTTTTGACTCGTATGTATTCCATTCTTACATTGAAGCATATTGCGGTTGACGAGCACCTGATCAATCATTTCCCAGTTACCCATATAGCGATAGGTTCCCAGACCGGTTTTCTCAAGGCTGTCAGATAAATTTATCATAGTTATTGCCCGATCATCAGAATAAACCAAAGATTTAATAACTTCATCCCGGGGAGTACAATTAAAATCACCAACGATTACTACTTTCTCTTCATTTATGTTTTTCTTAAGAATAGAATCTACTTTCCCCCTTATCATTGCAGCAATCAGAAACCTGATACTTTCTCCTGCCAATACTCCTCCCCTCCTCGAAGGCCAGTGGTTAACAATCAGATGAAGAGTATCTGTCCCGATTAAAAATTTGGTATATAAGACACTCCTTGAATCAAAAAACGGTAAAATATCTTTTCCGGGAATCCAATACTTATAACGAATCAGCTTCATAATTTCTTTCCTGTAAATAAGGCATACATCAATCCCTCTTCTGTCAGGAGATTCCTCATGAATAATACTGTACTTAAATTTTGACAGGTATGTTCCGTAAATAAGATCTTCGAGGATTTTTCTATTTTCTATTTCGCAGAATCCAATGACCGGAGGTGGCTCCCATTCACCTGCTGCAACAATAGTTTTATAAAGTGAATTTAATTTATTTGTATATCTTTTATAATTCCATCTCATCACGCCTTCCGGTAGGAAAGCATCATCATCAGTCAGTGAATCATTATAAATATCAAAGAAATTCTCGACATTATAAAACATAAGTCTGACTCCCGTCTTAGAACCCTGGGAACAGGACTGACTGGAATTAAAAATGCACAGCAGTACCAGAAATGAGATCTTAAGGTGAAAATGCTTTACCATGAATCTGAACTCTGTTTGAGATCCGATCCAAATTAAAATTTTCCGGGGACAGATTAATTTATTTCAAAAAAAAAGGCTGAAATTATATCAGCCTTTTCTATTTTTTTTATTTTTTTAATAAGCATTTATCCATCGGTATCTGCGGGCGCTTTCTCCGAATTTAACTGCAAGAGAAAGTTCGTGAGTTCCATAACTCTGGTTCCTGATATCAGTCAGAGTGAAGTCAAAAGCATATGCAAAATAGAATCTGTCATATTTTAAGCCTAACATAGCTATGATTGCGTCATTGGTTCTGTATGAAATTCCTGCCCAGTAATCCTCTTTAAAATACATCCTGGCAGTAAGGTCCATCTGAATCGACCTGAAAAACATATCAGATGCCTTAATAAAAGCAGATGGTTCCAGAACCCAATCAGGCGCCAACGGGAATTTAATTCCACCAGTAATGAAAAAGTTACCCAATTCAGATCTGTTAACAGTCGAAGTATCAGCAAACATCAATGCTCCTCTGAGCAGATTAGTCATGGCAAATCCGACATAATACTTTGTAGTAGTAAAACTTGCTCCAAAGTTAAAATCGGGAATAAAAACTGAACGGGCGTAGGAAAGCAGTAAGGGGTCTGTGTGATCATAAATCAGACCGTCCAGATTAACCGATAATTGATATGCTGTCATTGCAAGGCCAAATGACAGATCATTCGGGACACCATCAGTTCTTCCCATTGCTATATGATAAGCATAAGCCAATTGGAAACCGGTACGATGGAAAATTGCATTATTATCATTGAAAACATATCCACCAAGTCCAACCTTGCCGCCTTTTGTTGGCTTTATAATTTTTTTACGGACCGCAGTGGCCTTTGAAATAAAACTGTTTTTGAGGATCCTTGTCTGAAAGCTGAGAGCATAAGTACTTGGGGCTCCGGCCATCCCGACCCACTGTTCCCTCACTGTGAGATTAATGGTAGTATAGCCGTCGCGTCCGGCAAATGAAGGGTTTACCAAAAATCCATTCATTATGTACTGGCTGTACATCGGGACAGTCTGCGCAATAGCTGCTCCTGAAATGAAGCAGAGAACTATTGCTGACAATATACTTTTTAGGTACCTCATAAATTTATTATTCAAATATCGTAAATTTTATCTTATTATACTTATTGCACCTGACCGGGGTTTAGATCCATCATTAAGATGTAATATATAATGATAAGAATCAGCTGGTAATAATTTGCCTTTAAAGGTACCGTTCCATGGGTTTGCAGCAAGATTTTTGCTCTTGAAAACAAGTTTCCCCCATCTGGTAAATACGAATACTTCTGCATTCGGGAACATGTCGATGTTTTTGATCTTCCAGGTATCGTTAAATCCATCATTGTTCGGTGTAATGACATCCGGTATTTCTATACATTTATCTGAACCTGTTATGCCCAAAACTACATCCAGCGATTTTGCACATCCATTAATATCTGTCACAACAACACTGTAGGTCCCATCGGTTATATTCTTACGATCCTGAGTAAGCACTCCGTCAGACCATATTACGTTGTACGGCTGGGAGCCACCAGTGATAGCGAGGGTAATTGATCCATCTGCTTCTCCCGGACATGAAACATTGGTAACGGTACTACCTATTGAGATTACTTCCGGTTCACTCACAGTTATCTGGGTAGTTACAGTACAAAGATTTGCATCTGTAGCTGTAATTGTATATGTAGCCGCGGCGAGATTTCCAAATATTCCGGTAATCTGTGCGGTTCCTCCATTTAAGCTGTAAGAATATGGGGAAGTTCCTCCGGCTGCACTTACTGAAATGCTCCCGTTTGTCGATCCGGCGCATGATGCGTTGGTTGTAGCAACATTATTAACTGTAAACGCAACTGCAGGTTGTGTAATAGTCACTGAAAAGTCAGATGAGCAAAGATTTGCATCCTGAACTGTAAAAGTGTAGGTCCCTGCAGCAAGAGCAGTAAATGATCCTGATGCCTGATATGTGTCTGATCCGAGTTTGTAGAGATACGGAGGTGTTCCTCCTGATCCGGCTACAGTAACACTTCCTGTTAAACTACCGAAACAAAGGACATTTGTCTGTGAACTTATTGATCCTGCCACCAATGAAGCCGGTTGAGTGATTGTTACACTTATATCAAAGGAAGTAAGAGCAGCATCTCTGACTGTCACGGTGTAGGTTCCTGCTGCCAATGATCCGAAAGTACCGGATGTCTGGAATGTTCCACCGTTGAGACTATAGTCATAAGGAGGTACTCCGCCTGTTCCGCTTACTGTTATAATCCCATTGGATGATCCAAAACATGAAACATTTGTTTGGGTAGCAGTTCCTGACAATAATACGGCAGGTTGAGTAATTGTAACTAATACAGGAACGGTACATCCATTATTATCCTGAACGGTCACTGTATAAGATCCGGCTGTCAATGTTCCAAAGGTACCTGAAGCTTGTGGTGTTCCAGATCCCAGTTGATACATATAAGGAGCTGTTCCTCCAGAACCATCAATAGTAACACTACCGTCATTGCCGCCGTTAACAGAAACGTCTGTTTGTGAGCTGATAGATCCTGCTAAAGCTGAGGCTGGTTGAGAAATTGTTTCACTTGATGTGGCTATACAATTATTTCCGTCTGAAACAACTACGGTGTAGGTTCCGGCTGGCAGTCCTGTTGCAGTTATTGTTGTCTGAACAGGTGTGGTGTTCCATGTATAAGTATATATTCCCGTCCCTCCGGCTGGTATTGCTGTGGCTGTTCCGGTTGTTCCATTGAAACATGCAACATCAACATGTGAAGTTGTTACTGTTGGAACAGAATTAATTGTTATTGCCCCTGTTGTTGTCACTACTCCGCATCCTCCCGTTAAGGTCACTGTATAACTAAATGGCCCGGATACAGTTGGTATACCTGTGATGGTTATTACGTCTGCCAGCCAGGTGCCGCTTACGCCTGCCGGTAAGCCGGTCACGCTCGCGCCTGTTGCTCCTGTTGTTGCATATGTGATATCCGTTATCGCTGTATTGACACAGACTGATTGTGCATCGGTGCCTGCAGCTGAAGTGAGTGCAACTGTATTATCAGCTGTTACTGTAATTGTCCCGGTTGTCGTCACTACTCCGCAACCTCCTGTTAAGGTCACTGTATAACTAAATGACCCTGATACCGTTGGTGTGCCTGTGATGGTTACTACGTCTGCAAGCCAGGTGCCGCTTACGCCTGCCGGTAAACCGGTAACGGTGGCGTCTGTTGCTCCTGTTGTTGCATACGTGATATCCGTTATCGCTGTATTGACACAGTCTGATTGTGCATCGGTGCCTGCAGCAGAAGTGAGTGCAACTGTATTATCAGCTGTTACTGTAATTATCCCTGTTGTTGTCACTGCTCCGCAACCTCCTGTTAAGGTCACTGTATATGTAAATGGCCCGGATACAGTTGGGATACCTGTGATTGTTACTACGTCTGCAAGCCAGGTGCCGCTTACCCCTGCCGGTAAACCGGTCACGGTCGCGCCTGTTGCTCCTGTTGTTGCATACTTGATATCCGCTATCGCCGTATTGACACAAACTGATTGTGCATCGGTGCCTGCAGCTGAAGTGAGTGCAACTGTATTATCCAAAGTCACATCAATCGTCCCTATCGTTGTCACTACTGCGCAACCTCCTGTTAAGGTCACTGTATAACTAAATGGCCCTGATACAGTTGGTATACCTGTGATTGTTACTACGTCTGCCAGCCAGGTGCCGCTTACACCTGACGGTAAGCTGGTCACGGTCGCGCCTGTTGCTCCTGTCGTTGCATACGTGATATCCGTTATCGCTGTATTGACACAAACTGATTGTGCATCAGTGCCTGCAGCTGAAGTGAGTGCAACTGAATTAATAGCATTAACTACTACTATGCTTGTGGCTGGTGTTAATGCCGTACATCCACTTACATTGGTATAGTTGACGGTGACATGGCCTGTGCCTGCTGCACCCCAGGTTACCGTTACTGTATTATCTGTTCCCGTACCGCCTGATGTGATAGCGCCACCCGTGACTGTCCATACATAACTGCTCATACCCGGTTGTGTCGTATAGACATTACCTGTTGAGTTGGCACATACCGGTGTCGGGGCTGTGGTAAAGGTGATAACCGGCAGTGCATTGATTGTTACTGCCTGATCTTTTGCTGCAGCTGCTATACATCCGCTGCCGTTGGTATAGTTAACTGTGACATGGCCTGTGCCTGCTGCACCCCAGGTTACCGTTACTGTATTATCTGTTCCCGTACCGCCTGATGTGATAGCGCCACCCGTGACTGTCCATACATAACTGCTCATACCCGGCTGTGTCGTATAGACATTACCTGTTGAGTTGGCACATACCGGTGTCGGGGCTGTGGTAAATGTGATAACCGGCAGTGCATTGATTGTTACTGCCTGATCTTTTGCTGCAGCTGCTATACATCCGCTGCCGTTGGTATAGTTAACTGTAACATGACCTGTGCCTGCTGCACCCCAGGTTACCGTTACTGTATTATCTGTTCCCGTACCGCCTGATGTGATAGCGCCACCCGTGACTGTCCATACATAACTGCTCATACCCGGCTGTGTCGTATAGACATTACCTGTTGAGTTGGCACATACCGGTGTCGGGGCTGTGGTAAAGGTGATAACCGGCAGTGCATTGATTGTTACTGCCTGATCTTTTGCTGCAGCTGCTATACATCCGCTGCCGTTGGTATAGTTAACTGTGACATGACCTGTGTCTGCTGCACCCCAGGTTACCGTTACTGTATTATCTGTTCCCGTACCGCCTGATGTGATAGCGCCACCCGTGACTGTCCATACATAACTGCTCATACCCGGCTGTGTCGTATAGACATTACCTGTTGAGTTGGCACATACCGGTGTCGGGGCTGTGGTAAAGGTGATAACCGGCAGTGCATTGATTGTTACTGCCTGATCTTTTGCTGCAGCTGCTATACATCCGCTGCCGTTGGTATAGTTAACTGTGACATGGCCTGTGCCTGCTGCACCCCAGGTTACCGTTACTGTATTATCTGTTCCCGTACCGCCTGATGTGATAGCGCCACCCGTGACTGTCCATACATAACTGCTCATACCCGGTTGTGTCGTATAGACATTACCTGTTGAGTTGGCACATACCGGTGTCGGGGCTGTGGTAAAGGTGATAACCGGCAGTGCATTGATTGTTACTGCCTGATCTTTTGCTGCAGCTGCTATACATCCGCTGCCGTTGGTATAGTTAACTGTAACATGACCTGTGCCTGCTGCACCCCAGGTTACCGTTACTGTATTATCTGTTCCCGTACCGCCTGATGTGATAGCGCCACCCGTGACTGTCCATACATAACTGCTCATACCCGGCTGTGTCGTATAGACATTACCTGTTGAGTTGGCACATACCGGTGTAGGGGCTGTGGTAAAGGTGATAACCGGCAGTGCATTGATTGTTACTGCCTGATCTTTTGCTGCAGCTGCTATACATCCGCTGCCGTTGGTATAGTTAACTGTAACATGACCTGTGCCTGCTGCACCCCAGGTTACCGTTACTGTATTATCTGTTCCCGTACCGCCTGATGTGATAGCGCCACCCGTGACTGTCCATACATAACTGCTCATACCCGGCTGTGTCGTATAGACATTACCTGTTGAGTTGGCACATACCGGTGTCGGGGCTGTGGTAAAGGTGATAACCGGCAGTGCATTGATTGTTACTGCCTGATCTTTTGCTGCAGCTGCTATACATCCGCTGCCGTTGGTATAGTTAACTGTGACATGACCTGTGCCTGCTGCACCCCAGGTTACCGTTACTGTATTATCTGTTCCCGTACCGCCTGATGTGATAGCGCCACCCGTGACTGTCCATACATAACTGCTCATACCCGGCTGTGTCGTATAGACATTACCTGTTGAGTTGGCACATACCGGTGTCGGGGCTGTGGTAAAGGTGATAACCGGCAGTGCATTGATTGTTACTGCCTGATCTTTTGCTGCAGCTGCTATACATCCGCTGCCGTTGGTATAGTTAACTGTGACATGGCCTGTGCCTGCTGCACCCCAGGTTACCGTTACTGTATTATCTGTTCCCGTACCGCCTGATGTGATAGCGCCACCCGTGACTGTCCATACATAACTGCTCATACCCGGTTGTGTCGTATAGACATTACCTGTTGAGTTGGCACATACCGGTGTCGGGGCTGTGGTAAAGGTGATAACCGGCAGTGCATTGATTGTTACTGCCTGATCTTTTGCTGCAGCTGCTATACATCCGCTGCCGTTGGTATAGTTAACTGTAACATGGCCTGTGCCTGCTGCACCCCAGGTTACCGTTACTGTATTATCTGTTCCCGTACCGCCTGATGTGATAGCGCCACCCGTGACTGTCCATACATAACTGCTCATACCCGGTTGTGTCGTATAGACATTACCTGTTGAGTTGGCACATACCGGTGTCGGGGCTGTGGTAAAGGTGATAACCGGCAGTGCATTGATTGTTACTGCCTGATCTTTTGCTGCAGCTGCTATACATCCGCTGCCGTTGGTATAGTTAACTGTAACATGACCTGTGCCTGCTGCACCCCAGGTTACCGTTACTGTATTATCTGTTCCCGTACCGCCTGATGTGATAGCGCCACCCGTGACTGTCCATACATAACTGCTCATACCCGGTTGTGTCGTATAGACATTACCTGTTGAGTTGGCACATACCGGTGTCGGGGCTGTGGTAAAGGTGATAACCGGCAGTGCATTGATTGTCGTAGTATTTGTTGCTGCACTTGCTCCCGTACAGCCGCTTCCATTATTGTAATTGACAGTGACGGTCTTGCTCCCTGTCGTCAGCCATTTTAAGGTAACAGTATTGCTTGCATTGCCTATGCCGCCTGCTGTGATAGTGTAATCTGTTCCTGATACTCCCGGTACTACCCATACATAGTTCGTATGGGCTGCCTGGGTCGTATATGTTACTCCTATACCTGCACACGTATTTGCTCCCGGCTGTGCCGTGAACGTAGGTACCGGTAATGCATTGACTGTCGTAGTATTTGTTGCTGCACTTGCTCCCGTACAGCCGCTTCCATTATTGTAATTGACGGTGACGGTCTTGCTCCCTGTCGTCAGCCATTTTAAGGTAACAGTATTGCTTGCATTGCCTATGCCGCCTGCTGTGATAGTGTAATCTGTTCCTGATACTCCCGGTACTACCCATACATAGTTCGTATGGGCTGCCTGGGTCTTATATGTTACTCCTATACCTGCACACGTATTTGCTCCCGGCTGTGCCGTGAACGTAGGTACCGGTAATGCATTAACTGTCGTAGTATTCGTTGCTGCACTTGCTCCCGTACAGCCGCTTCCATTATTGTAATTGACGGTGACGGTCTTGCTCCCTGTCGTCAGCCATTTTAAGGTAACCGTATTATCTGTTGCACTTATGCCGCCTGCTGTTATAGTGTAATCCGTTCCTGATACTCCCGGTACTACCCATACATAGTTCGTCTGGGCTGCCTGGGTCGTATATGTTACTCCTATACCTGCACACGTATTTGCTCCCGGCTGTGCCGTGAACGTAGGTACCGGTAATGCATTGATAACTACACTCTGATCCGTTGCTGCTGCTGCCGTACATCCACTTACATTGGTATAGTTGACGGTGACATGGCCTGTGCCTGCGGCACCCCACGTTACTGTTACTGTATTATCTGTCCCTGTTCCGCCTGCTGTGATGGCCCCGCCAGTGACGGTCCATACGTAAGCGCTCATTCCCGCCTGGGTGCTATAGATTTTCCCCGTAGAGTTGGCACATACTGGTGTCGGTGCTAATATAAACGTAGGTACCGGTAATGCATTGACTGTCGTAGTATTCGTTGCTGCACTTGCTCCCGTACAGCCGCTTCCATTATTGTAATTGACGGTGACGGTCTTGCTCCCTGTCGTCAGCCATTTTAAGGTAACCGTATTATCTGTTGCACTTATGCCGCCTGCTGTTATAGTGTAATCCGTTCCTGATACTCCCGGTACTACCCATACATAGTTCGTCTGGGCTGCCTGGGTCGTATATGTTACTCCTATACCTGCACACGTATTTGCTCCCGGCTGTGCCGTGAACGTAGGTACCGGTAATGCATTGATAACTACACTCTGATCCGTTGCTGCTGCTGCCGTACATCCACTTACATTGGTATAGTTGACGGTGACATGGCCTGTGCCTGCGGCACCCCACGTTACTGTTACTGTATTATCTGTCCCTGTTCCGCCTGCTGTGATGGCCCCGCCAGTGACGGTCCATACGTAAGCGCTCATTCCCGCCTGGGTGCTATAGATTTTCCCCGTAGAGTTGGCACATACTGGTGTCGGTGCTAATATAAACGTAGGTACCGGTAATGCATTGACTGTCGTAGTATTCGTTGCTGCACTTGCTCCCGTACAGCCGCTTCCATTATTGTAATTGACGGTGACGGTCTTGCTCCCTGTCGTCAGCCATTTTAAGGTAACCGTATTATCTGTTGCACTTATGCCGCCTGCTGTTATAGTGTAATCCGTTCCTGATACTCCCGGTACTACCCATACATAGTTCGTCTGGGCTGCCTGGGTCGTATATGTTACTCCTATACCTGCACACGTATTTGCTCCCGGCTGTGCCGTGAACGTAGGTACCGGTAATGCATTGATAACTACACTCTGATCCGTTGCTGCTGCTGCCGTACATCCACTTACATTGGTATAGTTGACGGTGACATGGCCTGTGCCTGCGGCACCCCACGTTACTGTTACTGTATTATCTGTCCCTGTTCCGCCTGCTGTGATGGCCCCGCCAGTGACGGTCCATACGTAAGCGCTCATTCCCGCCTGGGTGCTATAGATTTTCCCCGTAGAGTTGGCACATACTGGTGTCGGTGCTAATATAAACGTAGGTACCGGTAATGCATTGACTGTCGTAGTATTCGTTGCTGCACTTGCTCCCGTACAGCCGCTTCCATTATTGTAATTGACGGTGACGGTCTTGCTCCCTGTCGTCAGCCATTTTAAGGTAACCGTATTATCTGTTGCACTTATGCCGCCTGCTGTGATAGTGTAATCCGTTCCTGATACTCCCGGTACTACCCATACATAGTTCGTCTGGGCTGCCTGGGTCGTATATGTTACTCCTATACCTGCACACGTATTTGCTCCCGGCTGTGCCGTGAACGTAGGTACCGGTAATGCATTGATAACTACACTCTGATCCGTTGCTGCTGCTGCCGTACATCCACTTACATTGGTATAGTTGACGGTGACATGGCCTGTGCCTGCGGCACCCCACGTTACTGTTACTGTATTATCTGTCCCTGTTCCGCCTGCTGTGATGGCCCCGCCAGTGACGGTCCATACGTAAGCGCTCATTCCCGCCTGGGTGCTATAGACTTTCCCCGTAGAGTTGGCACATACTGGTGTCGGTGCTAATATAAACGTAGGTACCGGTAATGCATTGACTGTCGTAGTATTCGCTGCTGCACTTGCTCCCGTACAGCCGCTTCCATTATTGTAATTGATGGTGACGGTCTTGCTCCCTGTCGTCAGCCATTTTAAGGTAACCGTATTATCTGTTGCACTTATGCCGCCTGCTGTGATAGTGTAATCCGTTCCTGATACTCCCGGTACTACCCATACATAGTTCGTCTGGGTTGCCTGGGTTGTATATGTTACTCCTATACCTGCACACGTATTTGCTCCCGGCTGTGCCGTGAACGTAGGTACCGGTAATGCATTGATAACTACACTCTGATCCGTTGCTGCTGCTGCCGTACATCCACTTACATTGGTATAGTTGACGGTGACATGGCCTGTGCCTGCGGCACCCCACGTTACTGTTACTGTATTATCTGTCCCTGTTCCGCCTGCTGTGATGGCCCCGCCAGTGACGGTCCATACGTAAGCGCTCATTCCCGCCTGGGTGCTATAGACTTTCCCCGTAGAGTTGGCACATACTGGTGTCGGTGCTAATATAAACGTAGGTACCGGTAATGCATTGACTGTCGTAGTATTCGTTGCTGCACTTGCTCCCGTACAGCCGCTTCCATTATTGTAATTGACGGTGACGGTCTTGCTCCCTGTCGTCAGCCATTTTAAGGTAACCGTATTATCTGTTGCACTTATGCCGCCTGCTGTTATAGTGTAATCCGTTCCTGATACTCCCGGTACTACCCATACATAGTTCGTCTGGGCTGCCTGGGTCGTATATGTTACTCCTATACCTGCACACGTATTTGCTCCCGGCTGTGCCGTGAACGTAGGTACCGGTAATGCATTGATAACTACACTCTGATCCGTTGCTGCTGCTGCCGTACATCCACTTACATTGGTATAGTTGACGGTGACATGGCCTGTGCCTGCGGCACCCCACGTTACTGTTACTGTATTATCTGTCCCTGTTCCGCCTGCTGTGATGGCCCCGCCAGTGACGGTCCATACGTAAGCGCTCATTCCCGCCTGGGTGCTATAGATTTTCCCCGTAGAGTTGGCACATACTGGTGTCGGTGCTAATATAAACGTAGGTACCGGTAATGCATTGACTGTCGTAGTATTTGTTGCTGCACTTGCTCCCGTACAGCCGCTTCCATTATTGTAATTGACGGTGACGGTCTTGCTCCCTGTCGTCAGCCATTTTAAGGTAACAGTATTGCTTGCATTGCCTATGCCGCCTGCTGTGATAGTGTAATCTGTTCCTGATACTCCCGGTACTACCCATACATAGTTCGTATGGGCTGCCTGGGTCTTATATGTTACTCCTATACCTGCACACGTATTTGCTCCCGGCTGTGCCGTGAACGTAGGTACCGGTAATGCATTAACTGTCGTAGTATTCGTTGCTGCACTTGCTCCCGTACAGCCGCTTCCATTATTGTAATTGACGGTGACGGTCTTGCTCCCTGTCGTCAGCCATTTTAAGGTAACCGTATTATCTGTTGCACTTATGCCGCCTGCTGTTATAGTGTAATCCGTTCCTGATACTCCCGGTACTACCCATACATAGTTCGTCTGGGTTGCCTGGGTTGTATATGTTACTCCTATACCTGCACACGTATTTGCTCCCGGCTGTGCCGTGAACGTAGGTACCGGTAATGCATTGATAACTACACTCTGATCCGTTGCTGCTGCTGCCGTACATCCACTTACATTGGTATAGTTGACGGTGACATGGCCTGTGCCTGCGGCACCCCACGTTACTGTTACTGTATTATCTGTCCCTGTTCCGCCTGCTGTGATGGCCCCGCCAGTGACGGTCCATACGTAAGCGCTCATTCCCGCCTGGGTGCTATAGACTTTCCCCGTAGAGTTGGCACATACTGGTGTCGGTGCTAATATAAACGTAGGTACCGGTAATGCATTGACTGTCGTAGTATTCGCTGCTGCACTTGCTCCCGTACAGCCGCTTCCATTATTGTAATTGATGGTGACGGTCTTGCTCCCTGTCGTCAGCCATTTTAAGGTAACCGTATTATCTGTTGCACTTATGCCGCCTGCTGTTATAGTGTAATCCGTTCCTGATACTCCCGGTACTACCCATACATAGTTCGTCTGGGCTGCCTGGGTCGTATATGTTACTCCTATACCTGCACACGTATTTGCTCCCGGCTGTGCCGTGAACGTAGGTACCGGTAATGCATTGATAACTACACTCTGATCCGTTGCTGCTGCTGCCGTACATCCACTTACATTGGTATAGTTGACGGTGACATGGCCTGTGCCTGCGGCACCCCACGTTACTGTTACTGTATTATCTGTCCCTGTTCCGCCTGCTGTGATGGCCCCGCCAGTGACGGTCCATACGTAAGCGCTCATTCCCGCCTGGGTGCTATAGATTTTCCCCGTAGAGTTGGCACATACTGGTGTCGGTGCTAATATAAACGTAGGTACCGGTAATGCATTGACTGTCGTAGTATTCGTTGCTGCACTTGCTCCCGTACAGCCGCTTCCATTATTGTAATTGACGGTGACGGTCTTGCTCCCTGTCGTCAGCCATTTTAAGGTAACCGTATTATCTGTTGCACTTATGCCGCCTGCTGTGATAGTGTAATCCGTTCCTGATACTCCCGGTACTACCCATACATAGTTCGTCTGGGCTGCCTGGGTCGTATATGTTACTCCTATACCTGCACACGTATTTGCTCCCGGCTGTGCCGTGAACGTAGGTACCGGTAATGCATTGATAACTACACTCTGATCCGTTGCTGCTGCTGCCGTACATCCACTTACATTGGTATAGTTGACGGTGACATGGCCTGTGCCTGCGGCACCCCACGTTACTGTTACTGTATTATCTGTCCCTGTTCCGCCTGCTGTGATGGCCCCGCCAGTGACGGTCCATACGTAAGCGCTCATTCCCGCCTGGGTGCTATAGACTTTCCCCGTAGAGTTGGCACATACTGGTGTCGGTGCTAATATAAACGTAGGTACCGGTAATGCATTGACTGTCGTAGTATTCGCTGCTGCACTTGCTCCCGTACAGCCGCTTCCATTATTGTAATTGATGGTGACGGTCTTGCTCCCTGTCGTCAGCCATTTTAAGGTAACCGTATTATCTGTTGCACTTATGCCGCCTGCTGTTATAGTGTAATCCGTTCCTGATACTCCCGGTACTACCCATACATAGTTCGTCTGGGTTGCCTGGGTCGTATATGTTACTCCTATACCTGCACACGTATTTGCTCCCGGCTGTGCCGTGAACGTAGGTACCGGCAATGCATTGATTACTACACTTATCGCATATGTCCCGCTCACACAACCAGTAATACTATTAGTGACAGTCAAGGTACCATTATAAGTACCTGCTGCTGCTGAACCTGGAACTACAAGTCCAATTGGGCTTGCAGGCAAGACTATGTTAGTAACATCCACAAAACCTGCTGAATTTGCTGTAGCATCATAATCAATACTGTATCGATCAGGACTCCCGGTTGTACCAGTATACGTCAGATTAGCAGTAACAGTCCCCGAACATACTGAAGGATTAGTTCCTAAAGTAATAGTCGGAGAATCATTTACTGTAACGTTATAAACTGTCGGAGAAGCCGCACTACATCCGTCTGCTGTCTGATAGTTAACACTAATTGATTGCGGGCCAGGTGTATTCCATGTAACCGTTGCAGTAGGATCAGTACCCAACCCTCCTGAAATTATAGTACCTCCAACGACTGTCCAAACATAATTAGACTTGCCTGATTCCGTTGCATAAACGTTCCCGGGTACACTCTCACAAACTGAATTTGGACCTACTAACCCAGGAGTGGGAAGAGAATTTATTGTAACCGTAACCGCTGTTCGTGTCGCGCTTATACACCCACCTATGGTTACTTTGGATTCACCATAATAAGTCGTTCCGTTTACCAATGCAGTTCCCGGAGGCAATAAAACACCACCTATGGCTGCGCTGTACCAATCAACCGTACAACCCACAGGTGGAGTTGCTACAAGATTTGCGATGGTTGATGGTCCACAGAAACTTTGATTTGCTGCGACAGCAGGTGCAGCCGGAGGAAGAGTAAAATTAATTATAACATCATCTGTCGATTTGCAGGTACCACTGCTGATAGTCCATCTTAAAGTATAAATTGTACCGTTCAATCCAATAAACTGACTTGCCGGACTGGCAGGTGTTATTAAAGTTCCGCCTGCTCCTGCTATTATACTCCAAAGACCCGTACCCACTGTCGGAGTATTTCCCGTAAGATTAGCAGTTGTTATTCCACAGATAGCCTGATCAGATCCGGCATTAGACACTGTCGGATCCAGATTTACGGTAATTACACTTGCGTCAACTACCCCTATGGATCCACCATTATAGGTAAAGTCTGTGAGTTTATAGTCACCTGCAATTGGTGTGGGCAGAATATATCCACCAACTGGAATTGAATTAATTATAATTGGGGTCTGAGCTATCAGACCAATTTTATAACTAAGAGTATAAGGCAGAGGTATAGCATAAGGAGCAGTGAAAGTAACAGGGATTCCTGATGCACCGCAAACAGGACCGGCAGGTGATAATTTTGCTCTTGGTTTAAGGTCTGTTTCTGAACCAAGAGTATAATCATCGGATCCGGTTGAGGTAACCAAGACAGTTGAAGTAGAAGTCCCATTTGAATTATTACCAACAGATGTGGTGGGAATCTCAACCCATTTGCTTGTCCCAGTATTATAATTGGCCAATCTTATGTTTGACAGACCACCTGTAATTAAAGGTGTCACATCACTTGATGGTGTCCAGTTAAGATTTAATATAGACTGGCTGCCAATTGTCGATAAGACTCTATAGTATTCCTGAGAGCTGACACCCAGAAGTGGAGCAGTGATATTAGCAGATGTCAGATTCGGGGTAATATACTCAGCTGACCACAACAATGGCCCTGTTTGAGTTGAAGAAAGCTTAATATTGTTTCCAAGAACATTTGGGGAACCTGACTTTCCTATCGGGAAAAGGAAATTATCATATTGACTTATACTTTTGATAAGCGGGCCGTCAACAAATGAACTTGCACTTCCTCCGGCAGGAATTACACAATTGATTATGGAATTTGTGATTGTAAGTGATCTACCGGCACCTGTATTAATTAATCCGTTAGTAAGCAATAGATTTCCTTTGACTTCAATTGCACCTAAATTGTTTACATGTAGACCTGCGTTATTATTAATTTCAAGATTATTAAATGAATTTGTTCCTGTAAAATCGCCTAATGCACCCGCAATATTCTGAGGTCCGGTTCCTGCAAATGAAACTGTCGCCCCGGCCCCTGTACCACTGATGAATGAACCAGTGTTATAACGCTCCATTGTACCCTGAATGATGAGTTTCCTATTGTAAACACTGTTATCCAGATTAGGTCCGTCAATTTTTAGTCTATTACAGATAGTGAGATTTTTATCAGGTAATACACGCGTACCTGTTCCTGAAAAAGTAATATTTGCAATATTATCGTACAGGTCGGCAATTATTGTATAAGTTCCTGTGCCTCCATATTCTACAGTAGAATTATTCGAACAACTAAGGAATGAGGTATATACTCCTGCCGGGAATGAACCACTCTCAAGATACAAGGTTCCGCTCCCATCAACTGTACCCAGGTTATGGCCATAAAATAAAGATGTAACTTTAAGTTCATTATTTATGGTGGTCCTGTAAGCTGTGCAGAAATTTGCATCTAATGTTACTACATGATTAACTTTAACAATGAAACCATTTGGACCTCCTGTAAGAGTATAATGATCACCACCTGTTTGAGTCCATATGGTCTTATCGGTCCAGTTACCGTCTTTATTACTTGTAAACTCAGGAACATCGGTAAAGAATGCTGTTGGAATACCTGCAGTATATTCCCCACTAAGGTTATTTGAGCCTGCATAGTTGTTGGTAATCGTGTTCAAAACTGGATCTACCCCTGGAGTTAAATTCCAGGTCGTTCCGGGCACCATAAGTCTGGCAGCCAGATAAGAGGATTCATCGCCTAAAACGTCTTCCTGATAATAATTCAGCACCAGGTTTCCGGAAAATCCTGTAATACCCGAACTTTGAACTTCCCAATAATAATCAAGAGCATTACCTGGAACAAGAATTGCAGGATGTCTGCTGTTAATATTATTTATTCTGACATAGCCAACTGTGCTACTGGCTGTTATTGTCAGCAGTGCAGGTGTGTATTTACCTGAAGTCCCAATTGGATATAAAAAGGTATTGGCTCCTGTATTAAAGAATTTCCTCAAACCAACATTGCTGAATACACCATCAGATGTAATCATTTTTGTATCACTGAACGGAGCACCCTGAATTAAACTGTTCACACCAAGAGAAACAAGATTCTTTTTAATATCGAGTATTCCAAGAGTCATTGTCAGATCTTCCTGTAGAGTAATATCATTTTCAATCTGAGCCCCGGCTGCATTATTTAATGTTAATCGTGCATATGCCCCGGTACCGGTTATTTTCTGAACAATCGTCCCATTCAGAATTATACCCTGGCCAGCAAGGTTATTATCAAGATATGTTGCATTATTCGCAAAATCACCTTTTACAGTAACCGGATTAGCTCCAAGAATGAAGTTTCCTGTATTGAGAATCAGATTATGATTAACCGTTGACGGATTACTCAGAGTTAATGAAACTGCAGGGTTTACTGTAAGGTTGTAGAAATCAGTGGCACCTGTTACAGTTTGAATCCCATTTAATGGAGGGGTGTTTGATGCACTAAAAGTAGTAAGGTTAGTTCCGTAAACATAACCGCCCGTACCAGGAGTATTAACAAGGTTCCCATTAAAAGTCACATTTATATTATTCGCATTCAGAATACTGTTTGTATTAATCGTCATATCTCCGTTAAGTACTAACGGGCTTACCAAAAGACGAACTGTGGCAGCCTGACCTGCAGCACCTGCTATTGTAAGATTATTTAAGGGAATATTTGCATCAAGAAAATAGTTCTGAGGCGCACTTGCTCCTGGCAGGAATACAATTGTTCCTCCTGTTACGGAACTTGTTTCAGGTCTTAAATACAAATCTCCAAATGGAGTAGAAGGAGTGGTAATTGCTCCATTGCCTCTGACGATATTCAATGTTCCTCCCGACATGGAGAAATCACTACCGCCATTAAGTACTTCCAGCTTGGCATTAGAGACATTGGAAGCTTGCCCATTAATTGTCACTGTTCCTCCGCTTTGAGAGTATTTCAGAATAGCACCTGCATTTAACGGATTGCGCCTAATCTGTCCGTTAACAACCAACGTTCCACCCTTAATATCAATTACAGAAGCCCCACTTGATGAATATTCAATATCATTATTATTTGAAGGTGAAGCGGATGGTCCAACGTAAACATTGCCATTAAATATTGTAAGCTTCCCACTCAGGAACAAATCATTTGTGTTTATATTGGCATTACCTATATAAACATTATTTGCATTTGTAATATTTAGCCCGGCTGTTGCTGGAATAGAGAATGAACTATTAGTTGTTATATTAAAAATAGTTCCTGGCCTGTTATATATTAATGTGCCGTTTTGTAAAGTAAGCCAGTTGTCTGCCGAAGTAGCTAAGGTTCCCCCAATATTCCAAGAAAGTGTTGTGGATTGTGAAGCTCCTTTGTTTATAATTACTTTCCCAAAAGTAGTTACAGGGGTTCCGGAAGTATTTGATACTGTTGTGGAAGTATTTCCGAAGAAGGTAAGTGGAGCATTTTGAAAATTACACCTGCTCCACGACCATCCATCCCATTGAGTACCAGTTGTATTGTTAATGAAGTTTCCTCCTATAGAAAATGACTGACTTGTATTACCTGCCCAAACATCTATTCCGGATAATGGGCCAACAATAACATCCCCATTTACAACCACATCTTGAGAACCGCCTCCTCCTGCTCCATACCACCCAAAATCGCCACCTTTCAATCTCAAGTTCCCTTTTATTGTTATCGTTTTTGAAATTCTTGTAGTTGGGGCTGTAGGATAATCACTATCCCATGTCGGAAGAAACCATGAGGTTGGATCTGTTCCAGCGATTGTAACGTTTCCATAGACTGTTATACTTAAGTTTCCAAAGATAATATTTGACCCACCTAAGGGGGCAATTATTAAATTGCCATAACTTGCAACTCCCTGAGGCAACCAAAATGTAGTACCTGCTGCAGGGTTAGTAGAATATAATACAGTTGTTCCTAGATTTACATTAAAATCAGAAAAATCACCTGTCGGAAAAACATAAGTGGCTCCACTGTTCTTAGATGTTGTTAATCTAAAATCTCCATTCCCGTTAGGGTGTGTCATTACCATCCTGAAAACGCAACTCGGGTTAAACCCTATATCCAGGGCAGATCCCTTTTCAATTTTAAGAGTTGAACATTTCCGAACGTCATTGTCGGCTGTTGTAGGTAGTGTTCCTAAGTAAACAGAATCGAGACCTCCAATTATTACAACATCAGATTGACCGGGAATACCTCCATCAACTCCGCCAGTATTACTCGTAGTAGACCATGTGTTAGGATCACCCCAAAGCCCACTTCCAATACCAGCTCCATTTATACGACTATAATATACCTTTGGAGCAACAAAAGCCGCATCACCTGCCGTATAATCAGCATTAAGATACCCGGTACTATTGTCAGGAGTTGTCCAGTCTGTTATAATATTATTGGTTATGTCTATCGGTGGATTAGCGTTTGTACCTACTTTCCAAATGGAGGCAGTGTTATCAAATAACGCGGGGATATAATTGGCTTCAGTACCAACAACATCGCTCGTTCCATAAACAAAAGTATGAATAACTGAATTTGCTGGAATTCCAACAAATCCTGATGATTTAATTCGCCAGAAATAGGTCAGACTTTGTCCCTTAACTGAAGTGGCAGGATGCTCGTACCCAACCGGAACGACAGTTACAGAACCATAGGTAGTGGGAGCAGATGTAAATCCAATTGTTGCAGGTGTATATTTAACTGCACCAGCAGGGGTTATTGTTGGCGCTCCAATTGGAAAAACAAACGGGGTAACTGACGAAAATACCTTTGTTAGACCTCCATCTCCGGAATTACCCGAAGTCATAAGATATCTTAACGGTCCTTCATTAACTATTGTCGCTGAAGTATTTAGAGTCAGATTATTTGATTTTAGATCAAATAACTTATCCTGTGAAAAAGTCAGTGAGCCATTAACTGTCATATTTGCTGCAAGGGAAACAGGAGCCTGAGCAGCATTTGTATTATTAAGTTCAAGATTCCGGAAAATTCCATTTCCGTCTATGCTTTGCAGTAATGTCCCGTTGAGCGAAATTTTGCCTATACCTGAACCGGTATGAATACCTGAGTTAAATACGTTTCCGGCAATATTTACTGTTTTACCATTGTCATTCAAAGTACCTAATACAAGTCTGAAATCGCTGGCAACATTCAGTGTGGGTTGAGCACCGGCAAGATTTAAAACAATTCCTGCTGACTTATCAATAGTAAGCTTATTCAAAGTCAGAGGTGTAGCAAGATCTACAGTAAAAGTCTGTGCACCTGCCCCGTTAAAAATAGTAGTATTTGTGCCAGGGGTGTATGTTGTTCCTGCAGCAACTGTATAGTTCCCACCGACAGTAACATCCAGGTTATTCGCATTAAAATCTCCTGAACTTAAAGTCAGGTCATTTTTTACAACAAGAGTATTTATATTCAACTGGGCAATTGCAGCACCACTTGACCTGTTAATTATAAGATTATAAAATGGAGTGGTTGAGTTGATTAAATAACTTGCATCAGCAAATACGCTACCGAGCGTAGGATCGATCTCAACGGTTCCTCCAGTGACATTAATACCTGAAGGAGAACACAAAACCTGAAATGCATAAGTAGGAGCAGTTGTACCACAAACATCGAAAATCCTTATGGTACCTCCTGACATTGAAAAAGCGTTCGCTCCACCACTATTGGTAATATTAAAAGAGCCATCGGTTGTTGTAATGCTATTCGAAGCCCGTGCAGTATTGAGAGGTGCACTGACAAGTCCGGCAGGAGTATACACGGCTGTAGTTCTTTGAAAACGTCCGCGAAGCAATAATGTTCCTCCAGTCTGATTATATGAGATAAGACTATTAGCTGTGGAAGATGTATGGAACTGTTTTGTATCAACTGTTCCTCCGTTCAAAATAAACTGACCCGGAGCGTAACTCCAGTACAGAATTCCACTCGATTCACGTGTAGAAAGATAACCATCATTCATTTGCAGTTTCCCAAGGATAGATAAAGCGCTGTTTCCACCAGCTGTATTTATCCCCATCGCAACATTATCTGGTGCGGCAACGGAGTATGCTCCATTAACTTCTTTATAATCATCTGCTGAAGTTAAAATGATAACACCAGGTCCAGTGATTAATAAAGCTCCATTTCCAGGAATGAAGAAATCACTGGAAGGGGGACCTGCAATCGCACCTTCAGAAAGAGAAGGAATCACTACCAGACCCTGCAATTCAAGAGTACCTGTTCTAATCCATAATGCTTTTTTAAGGTTTGGATTTGCTGTTGTTGAGGTACCGGTTACATCACCTGCTGCAATATTAGCTCCGAAAAGTCTGAAATAATTATATGCTGCCGAGTTTATTGCGAGCTTAAATGTCTGATCTGTACCCTTATCAATTACAAGGTTGTAAAAATCTGTTATTCCATTACAATTCAAGACATTATCACTCAAACCCCGAAAATAAACAGTTGCAGCTCCATTTAATGGGAAAGCACCGTATTGGGGATAAGCCTGATTTGTAAATTTTACTGAACCGTTGTTTATGAAGTCACCATTAACGACAATCCTGTGAGTCTCCTGATCATAATAATTAATAAACGGAGCGACACCTCCATTTCCCGTAGTTGTAGGAGTATGGCCTCCCGTAACTGTTTTTCCAGTTCCAACGGTGATCAATCCCGTTGCGTCAACTGTAATGTTGCCGGAAACAAGTAGCTGTAATCTTCTGGCTGTTGCATCATTTATCTTGAATGTTCCCTGTTTTACATTCAAATTTCCATTCAAAGTAATATTTGATACCTGAGTTACAGTACCTGCTGATCGTATAATAAGGTGATAATATATCGCCTGAGTCGCCGACATGTTACCATTATTATTATATTCAGTGGTACCTCCGTCTGTTGTTACAAAGGTGTTGGTTGTTGCAGTTGGGAAATTAGATGAATTTAGCTTAAGAAAACCGTCACCCTTTAAAGCTGTAAGAGTATTTGTAAATCTAAAAGTCGTCTGATCGAGAATTCCTCCTCCATTAATAGTAACATCAAGATTTGTTGAAGTTACATCCGCAGTAAGATATACAGTACGACCAGAAAGAATAACAACTTTGTCATTGTTACCAGGAACAGTGGTGCCCGGACCAGTTGTACCGCCGGGATCTGTTGTCCATGTACTGGCCTGATTCCAGTTACCTGTCTGGTAGGAATAGTAAGCTGTAGGCGGAAGGGTGCCAATAATAGTAACAGTAGAAGTACAAGTGGAAATATTTCCATTAACGTCTGTAACAGTCAGCGTAACAGTATTCGGGCCAATATTTGAACTATTAAATGTATTAGGAAGAACGGTCATTGTAGAAATTCCGCAATTGTCTGTTGATCCGTTATTTACATCAGCTCCCGTAATTGTAGCGTTTCCAAGAGCATCAAGATTTACTGAAATATTTTTACAAATCGCAGTAGGAGCAATTATATCCTGTATTGTAACTGCATAAGGGGCTGTTGTTGTTGCACAGAGAAGAGCTGTTGTCTCAGTAACTGTTACTGTTCCTGGACCGGCAGGTCCCCAATCAACAGTTATGCTGCTTCCTGTAATTGAACCATTTATTGATCCGCCAGTAACTGACCAGCTATAGATGTTTGGCGGGTTATTAGTTGTTGAATAAACAATCCCTGTAGAATTCGGGCAAACACTAATTGGCCCTCCAATCGAAGGTGCAGGAGATGGATTAACAGCTATCGTCTGTGAACCTGCCATATTATTGGTACACAAGGTTGTAGTATTAGTAGCAACAATTGTATAAACTCCTGCAGTTTTATTACTCCAGGTAATCAGAGCCCCTGAACCTGCTTGAGGGGCATCCTCATCTGCTCCTCCTTTCTTCAACTGATAATTTACTCCGAGATCAGAATTACTCAATGTAATATCAACACCGGTGCCTGATGAACAATATGTTGTTGCGGAAGCCCCTACAATATAAGTAGCAGGAAGAGGATCCACGGTAATAGTTTGAGAACCGGTCATATTGCCAGAGCATAATGATGTAGTGTTAGTTGCGACAACTGTATAGGTTCCGGAAGTCTTATTATTCCATGATAATGGAGAACCAGTACCTCCAATTGCAGCTCCATCGTTTACACCGCCAATCTTTAGCTGATAGTTAACTCCTGCTTCAGACCCGCTAAGTGTTATATTAACACCCGATCCTCCTGAACAATATGAATTAGCAGAGGACCCTAAAATAAAGGCCGCTGGTAAAGGATTCTCAGTAATTGTCTGAGACCCAGTCATATTATTAATACAAAAAGTAGTTGTGTTTGTCGCAACGACAGTATAAACACCATTTAATCTGTTATTCCAGACCAGAGGAGCTCCTGTTCCAGGTAAAGCTGCGCCATCATTAACACCATTTTTCTTTAACTGATAATTTATTCCTGCCTCAGACCCGCTGAGGGTTATATTAACCCCGGGATCGCCTATACAATATGATGTGGCAGAAGCTCCAACATTGAAAGCTGTTGGAAGAGTAACACAATCCAGAATTGTATAAGTGTGTACAATTGTGGTTCCCAGATTAACACCTGCAGGTGGGTTGCTTAGTGTTACAGTAAATGTTTCATTACCTTCCGGAATGGCATCATTTACAACATTTATTCCAATATGTGCAAATGAATTTCCGGGTTGAAAAGCGATTGTATCTGCCAGAGCAGTATAATCACCAGGAGATACTGCAGTTCCATCAGCTGTTGCAAAATCAACTACCAATAATGAAAGTGGTCTGTAATTCAACCTTACAGGAATAATAGCAGGACTGAGGCTTTCTGAACCTGAAGAAGCGGCTGCCAGAAAATTAACTGTAGGTTTAACAGCAGCTATTGAGACATAATCTCCATTATTAATATCTATTCCCGGGACTTCATAATACTGATTGCTTCCGGGAGAATACATTTCGTAAACTTTTGCTCCGCTGCTGAAGTCACCATCAGCATCCACCATAAGCGCATATTTGGTATAGCCTACAGGCAGAGCTGGGAAAGTTGAAGTATTTATTATAAATTTTACAGTACCGACACCATTGCCAAGGCCTCCATCAGTTTCATTTAACCGCCATTCTCGCGCCAGTCTGGAAATATTCACGCCAGCATCAGGAGCTTCGGTCGTTGTCCATGACGCAATTGATCCATTGTCATGACCAAAAAGCAGATAGTCCCCGTTATCTAGGGCGCTTGGAGTATTGACTTCAAGAATATTGCCGGACATTGCATCATTATGCAGATTCGCGGCATCCTCACGTCCGATACCTGCTACATCGTACTTATGAGTTGCTCCATAAGCATATTTATTATTTGTTACAGTGAGTCCATATTTTGCAGCCAGATAACTATTTATTATATTAATCTGAGCATTGTTGATCCTATAATTATAAAACATCATTTCAGCAATATATCCCTTAATGCCATTCCCGGCGCCGGTAGCATGTCTTCCTATTCTGAGCTGGGGAGGCGTAAGATTGCCATCACCATCAACAATTGAATTTTCGAGGGACCCATTTAGGTAAAGTCTGTAATCAACTCCCCTGTTCCGCATATAATCAATAAGAGCAAACGAAGTTGTAGATACATCAGAGGTACTGATTGGTCCCCCTAAACCACCACCGATATTATCGCGTTTCTGAAAATAATATTTATTTGTGCTTGCTATTTTAAGACTTGTTAACTCATTTGTAGCAGTTGTCCTGTCAATAATAAAATCACCTGAGCCATCATTCAAACCACCCGCAACATATGAAGTAGTTTCAAATACTGTTATTACAGAGAACCCTCCTGTACCAGGGATTCCAAGATCTGGTGGATCTACATATGTATCACCGGTGAATTGAATTGCAGGATTGCTGTTTAATATATTAACTTTATAGAAAGGTCTATTTCCCGGAGTGTTTTGAATAGCATGATTGTCATTTCCAGAAAAGTCATTCCATTGTTGAACCTGATCACCATCAATAGCTGGAGTAACACCCAAATCACGAAAAACTGGTCCATCGGCTTTTAACCATAATTTGTTTGAAGCACTGTTTCCAACTCCGCCCGGACCTGACTGCGAAAAAGCAGAAGGCATTATGAGGCATAAAAACACAGAAATCAGGAATGGATTAATTTTGGAAAGTCTCATACAGGTCAGGTTCAAATATATTTAAACGAAATAATCAACAATCTATCAAGCAAATATGACTTTAATGGGGATATAGCATTCCCTCAAAAGTCATGTTCAGGTTTATCAAAATCTTAATCTAGCGAATGTAATCATTTTTTGTTCACCTGTATACCCCTGCGCAAAATGTATTTTTAACATATTAACAGACTTATTAAATGAACTTAAAATGTTTAGCAATCCCTGTTAGAAGACCTGAATATTTGTCGGATAGTTGCATTGGATTTTCCCTTCAAGGAATAAATTGAAATTCTTTGACCAATGGTGTATAATGTTTGACCAATGGCTAATTTTAATTGACTAAATTTCCAATGCGGCTGATTTTGAAAAACTTCATCTATAAAGTCATGCCGCAATAACTACATTTTCTACGCATCTTTCATTGATCATTACAATGACAATCAATAACCCGAGCTATGAGTTGAATAACATTTTCGCAGTTATTATTTGCGGTTTTAGAAATCCTTTACCAATAGGGTTAAAAAGAGAAAGGGATCCCTCACTAATTCTGAATATAATGATAAAATGCCTGATCATTATAGATGTGTATAAAGGGTAATAAATAAATAATGTGACCTTTTGAGCCATCATCTTCTGGTTAACAACGATCCTTCAGTTTTTAACAAAAATCAAAATGTGCGATGGCAAACCGGAAATGGCGCGAACTTCAGCCTTTTTTGGGAGCGTGACGCCTAAGGCATTTTGCCAAAAAAGGCTGAAGTTATCATTTCCGGCCTCCTTTTCTTTGGTTCATTTCTTTTGGAGGAGCAAAAGAAATGAACATGTGACGGGTTAGCTTCGCTGAGCCGTTTGGTGGCAAGCATTGAACGCACTTAAAAAAGAAAAACCCGACACTTTGTGTCCGGTTTTTGGCTGTGGGGGTTGACGGGTTCGAACCGCCGACCCTCTGCTTGTAAGGCAGATGCTCTGAACCAGCTGAGCTAAACCCCCCTTAAATGAGAGTGCAAATATAAATTACATTTTCTTTTCTGCAAAGATTATCCGGAAATAAATATTACTAATTGCGTAAAACACAAAATGCCAGGCATTAACCTGACATTTCTTTAACTAAATAATAACATACGATTGATGTTAATAGAATGCACTGCTCCGATTCAGACTTTAATATAGGGAATTGTAAATACAAATTGAGTTCCTTTTCCAGGTTCAGATTCCACCCTTATTGTGCCACCGAGAAGTTCAACATATCCTTTACAAATTGAAAGTCCCAGTCCTGTGCCGCTGTATTGTCGCGATATTGCACTATCAACCTGATAAAACCGATCAAATATCTTTGAATGAAACTCCTGAGGAATTCCTATTCCTGTGTCTTTTACAAAAAATTCGAGTAACTCATTTTTAAGAGAGTATCCAAAGGTAACATAACCATTTTTTGTGAACTTAATGGCATTGTTTATTAAGTTTGATAATATCTGAACCAGCTTGGTATTATCTGTCAAAACGATACACTTTCCATCAGGTAATCCTGAATTAAAAATAGTAGTTACATTATTCGCTTTCCCGTTTAGGCTGAATTGTTCATTCAGACTTCTCAATACAGCATTTATATTAAACTCTGTGAGATTTACCTTTGCCTGACCGCTTTCAACGCTCGCAATATCAACAATATCATTTATTATGGAAAGGAGCTGTCCCCCGCTTTGGAAAATAACATCAACATACTGCTTTCGCTCCGCTGCTTTCAACCCCGGGTCATTAAGCAGAGATGAAAATCCAATGATTGCATTCATTGGTGTCCGTATCTCATGTGAGACATTATGTAAAAAGGCGGTCTTTAATCTGTCACTTTCTTCAGCCTTTTCTTTTGCAGCAACAAGTTCTTTTTCAGCTGTTTTCTTTTTGGTAATGTCGCGAAAGCTCCAAACTCTGCCTACACTCTTTCCATTTATTATCTGAGGTTGGGAATATCTTTCAAAGAACCGTCCGTCCTTGAATTCCAGCATATCAAAACTTGTAGCCTCCGGTTCAGAATATAGATGTTTTACATTTTCAAGAAATGATTCAGGATTGTTTAATTCACGCTGAACATAATTTAATGCAATACTGTCTTCTCCTGTCGCCAGTATCTCTTCCGGGATTCTCCACATCTCGACAAATTTCTGATTGAACTGAATAGTTTTCCCCGACAAGTCGACTACAAGAAGCCCGTCCTCAGTTGATTCAAGAGTGGCCTTTAAAAGAGAAATAGAATTATCAAGCTCGGAAGTTACCTTCTTCTTTGCTGAGATATCTTCAATCATTACAAGAAAAAACTGAACCGCTTCATTTTTGTCCCGGATAATGCTCACCGTTGTCGATCCCCAAATATAAGAACCATCTTTTCTGACATACCTTTTTTCTATTTGATAGATAGGAATTTCACCTGCCGTAAGCTTTAGTAGAGAAATTTCATCATTCTCAATATATTCAGGATGTGTAAAAAACCTAAAAGTGTTTGTTTTCAGTTCATCCTCCGTGTAACCAATAACTTTACAAAAAGTCGAATTTGCTCTCATTATAGCAAAATCCTTATCGGTCATGAGCATAGAAAAAGGACTTTCCTCAAATATTTTTCTGAATTTGTCCTCGCTTTCTTTAAGAGTTTTTTCAATACGTTTTCTATCAGTGATATCCCTGCCAATAGTCTGATAATATTTGCGTCCTTCAATCATAACGACTCTGGAACTAAGCTCAACAGGAAATGTCGTTTTATCTTTTCTCATATGAACAGTCTCAAAAGTAGAATATCCCTTTTCATCAAGCATATGCAGATTATCTGACAGGTCTAATCTGGTTTCCGGAGTGCGTATGTTCTCTACTTTCATGCCTATGAATTCTTCCCGTGGATACTGGTAGTAATCCAATGCACAATCATTTGCCTCAACGATATTCCAATCTTCGTCAATTAATAAAATAATATCATTTGCATATTTCAATATATAATCAAAGTGCTTCACGAGGGTCAGCCTGTTAAGTTCATTTTCATATTTTTCACGATAGTATGCTACCCGTTGATTCCTGAATAGAAATCCCAGCAAAGAACCTGCAGTAATAATTATAAGAATAATGATAGCGCCAATCATTTTCATTTGAGAGGTCAATTCAGATAAGATCTCATCCCTATCCATTTTGGCAACCATATACCACGATGTTCCCGGGACCTTATTCATTGAAGCCACTACATGAACGTTTCTGTAATCAATTCCATCAAGCATAGAAGTTTCACCTCTTGTTGCCATCGCTGCCGGTAAGTTTTTTGATGACACTGGTTTTTTTAATACCAGTTCGCTATTATTAAGATATTTAAGTTCATTGAGGTATACTATTTCATCACCCTCCTTTCTAACCAAAAGGGTTTCTGCACTCCTGCTCTCAGCCGGCCATGATTTTATGAGTGGATAAAGAACTTGTTGAGGATCAATACGTAATGCAAGCAATCCAACAACCAGAGTATCATTCTGACTTTGATTTATAAGAGGTATGATCATGTCAAGATGAACAAAATTGGCTTGCTCTGACTTATGCAGATCTGTCAGAAAAACAGTATGTTGCTTTAAAATAAATGGTAATATCTGTTTCATGGGATTCCCCATCGCAGTATCTTCCATGGGGTAGCCAATTATCGCTTTCCCCCTTTTATCAAGCAGGATCACGCTTTTATAATCATAGTTCTCAGTCAAAGATTTAAGACTCTGAATAACATTACTCTCTAATTTTACATTAGATTTATTTTGCAGATATTCCAGAATTTTACTTACAAATAGGATGTTTCCTCCTAAAAATCTTCCATCTCCAATCCTTTCTGCCCGCCATTGGGAAATTTGATGTATTTTCAGATACGAGATACCTGATAATTCAAGCTGTTTTTCATTTAAAAGGCTCTTTTTCTGATAATTATAATAAATAATACCTGATGTTACTGAAACGAGAGCAATAACAATAAAAAGTATAAGTAATGGTCCTGACGACGGGGGTCTTCTCTTTGCCGTTCCCATTATTCTTCTTTTTTAATAAATACTGAAGCCAGAATTGAAACCAGAAGAATAGAAACTATTATTCCAAGTGATAATATTATGGATATCTCAAAATGGAAAAAAGAAGAAAGCATTTTCAAGCCTACAAATATTAAAACAAATGATAAGCCCACTTTCAGAAAACGGAAGTAACTCATCATTCCCGAAATAGCGAAATAAAGTGAACGTAAACCAAGAATTGCGAAAATGTTTGATGTATATACTACGAAAGTTGATTTACTTATCGCCAGAATCGCAGGAATACTGTCGACAGCAAATATCAGGTCAGATGATTCAATTATTACGAGCACCAGGAATAGCGGTGTGGCGAATAACTTCCCGTTTTCGGCAATAAGTAATCTATCACCATGGAGAGATTTGGTTACAGGAAGAATCCGCCTGAAAAATTTTATAACCGGATTTCTATCAGCATCAACTACATTTTCCTTCTGAAAAAGCATTCTTATACCTGAAAATAAAAGAAAGCCTCCGAAAATAACAACGATCCACTCAAAACGGTTAATAAGAGCCACACCCGCAAAGATGAAGATACCTCTCATAATCAGAGCACCAAGAATACCCCAGAATAATATTTTATGCTGATATTTTTTATTAACAGCAAAAAAAGAAAATATCAGTATGAAAACAAATATATTGTCGACACTCAAAGAATACTCGATCACATATCCTGTAATAAATTCCAGTGCTTTTGTCTTTCCAAATTCCAGGAATACAAATAAATCAAATAACAGGGCTAGTATGATCCAGACAGAACTCCATAGAATTGCCTCCTTCACGGAAATCTCATGAGATTTTTTATTAAAGATCCCCAGGTCAATTGTAAGCATTGCAAATACAAACAAATGAAATCCAATCCAGAAGTAAATGCTTACACCCATTTAATTTACATTAGAATGCAAACTTATGAAAATAAATCCTCAAATCTTGCGACGTCAATCTTTGAGCAGTTCGATGAATATGCCCCTCTCCTAAAAACAATCTGATCTTTCTTTTTTGCTATTTATAAGCTTTTACCTGTATAAAAGTTTTTATAGGGACATTATATTTCTGATCAATATCAGGGATTTTGTCGCCATCAGTATCCTGCATTGATGTCAGGTAATCTAATAAAGCCAGCCATTCTTTTCCTTCCTGAACTCCGGGACGGTTTTCATCCATGTCGATAACGGCAGTTTTCATATCCTTGATCTTATTACCTGAAACATCCTTAGGGATCACTTTTATCAGACCAAAACTCATCTTCTTAATGATTCCCATAAATTCAACCATATAAGAATTCGCGGTAACAGAATATAATGCTTTGTTTTTTTTCGAAAAGTCAACATTTATAAGACTCCCATCCGAATGAACGATTTCAATCTTTTTTATTTTTTTCAGAAGTCCTTTTTCAGGATTATATTCAACTCTTATTCCCGAATAGTAACAATAATAATCGGGACTTGATTTATAAGCTACCTGTAAGATTTCCAGAATACTCTTAAGTTCTTTACCTGTAACATACATCCTCGAAAGTGCATATCCTGGAACATTATCATTACCTGATCCAAGCGACATAACCCTGAAAATATCTGGTGCCGTCAGTTTTCCAACCAAAATTCTATCGCGTAATACACCTGCCGCTACCATACTGACATCTGTACCTTTGCCTCCATGTTTATTTATGTAATATTGTATAGCATCGGCAACCAGCGGACCCAGATTGCTCGCCATAAAATTCCCCGATTCATTTCCTTCAAGAATAAACCTGGTTTCAGCAACTGGCTTATCATAATTCAAACCAAGTGGTTTTAGAATTTCAGCAGTAATTCTTTCTTTTTGTTCCTGGACAAGCTGATTTATATTTTTGTCACCTGGTATCTTATCGTCCACCGGTATTAGTTTATAATCTTTAACTTTAAGATGTTTATTGGAATAGGTTAATGATATCCGTCCGACAAACTCACCATACTCTCCGGTCTGTACTATAGGAATTCCATTCACAATTATTGGCTGATCAAGTTTTGTATGAGTATGACCTCCGATTATCAAGTCAATTCCCCTTACTTTTTTGGCAAGTTCAACATCCTCGCCACCCCATGCGCCGCTTTTGTCTTTTGTAACTCCTGAATGAGAAACACAAATTATAATATCGCATTTTTCATCTCTAAGCTCCTTCACCATTTTCTTTGCAAATGATGTTTGTTTTTCAAAGGTTAACGGTATTGCCCTGGGCGAATCATCTACTGCATTTTTGCCAATGATGGAAAACAAACCAAACTTAATACCGTCTTTAACCAGGATCAGTTTTCTGCAGATAACATTGCCGGACAGTAATTTTTCGAGTCCGTCATCTCTATTGTCTTTCCTGTCGAATACAGTATTTCCAATGAGTATTGAAGGAATTTTTCCTTTATCATTAGCTGCACTTATCATTGAGGCCAGCCATTCCGGTCCGAAATCAAATTCATGATTCCCAAGGCATGTCACGTCATACCCCATTGTATTCATTAAACGAAGCTGAAAACCTGTTTCTTTTTCAAGAGCCTGGAAAAGAGTACCCATCAGGAAATCACCTGCATCAATGACAAGTGTAGTGCCTTCATTGCCTTCTTTTTCATCTTTTATAATAGTGGCAATTCTGGCAAATCCTCCGATTGTTTTATCGTCATTTACTGTCAAAGGAGTGTAAGCAAGTTCCGGTCCGAATCCGATTATATGTGAATGAAGGTCATTGGTATGCAGGATCGTTATCTTTTTCTCAGTTTGACCGTTGAGTACTATAATTGATACAAAACTGAATATAATTCCTAACAACTTTTTCATAAAATAGGCAGAATGGTTAGAGACAAATTTAAACTAAATATCTGATTATAATGCCGGGTTAAATAACGAGACTATACTTTGAATTAAAGATGTTGAAAAGTCGAATCCATTAACCGCAGAGTTCGCAATCCCGAGTACTCGGGATTCGCAAAGGACGCACCCCCCAACCCCCCCAAGGGGGGGCTTTATGTTTTGTAATCTAATGAAATTCCTTTTAAATAACAGTTTTAGTCCCCCCTTAGGGGGACAGCCGCGCAGCGGCAGGGGGTGCGCCTACTTAGCGTGCTTTGCGGTTAAAAAAGACTTTTTCAAGAGCCCCCGCAAGACTATATCACTTCAGCAACAACAAAAGTGCTGCCGCCGACAAAAATCAAATCTGTTGGTTTTGCCGCAATTCTGGCAGCATTAAGCGCACTGCAAACATCAGGGAAACTTTCTCCTGAAAGTCCGTATTTTGTTGCTTCTGACTTAAGAATTGATTCGTTAAGTGCCCTTGGAAGGGAGGCTTTTGTAAAATAATATATAGCATCCTGTGGGAAAAGAGGCAGAACAGATTGCAGATCCTTGTCATTTACAAATCCGATTACCATATGCAAAGCAGATTTTGGAATACTCTGAAGCTGAGCGACCACGTACTCAAGTCCTTCCTTATTATGTCCCGTATCACAAATAGTCAGCGGGGATTTGCTCAGTATCTGCCACCGGCCTGCAAGACCAGTGTTGAGGATTACTTTTCTTATCCCATCGGTAATATTCTCTTTTGTGATATTTAAAACCTTCTTCAGTAAATTTATGGCTGAAAATACAGCAATAAGATTTTTGGCCTGGTAATTACCAGATAGTGCAGTTATACCGTATAATTCATTACCTGTGGATAGTTCAGTTATTAAAAATTTTCTTTCCGTGGTTATTATTTTACTTTTTGATAGTTCACATGAAAAGATCTTGTCAGCAAAATAGATTGGTGCATTAAGATCACCGGCTTTCCTCAGAAAAACATTTTCTGTTTCAGGTTGTGTTTCACTAATGACAACCGGTATATTTTTCTTAATAATTCCTGCTTTTTCGAAGGCAATTTTCTCCAGGGTATCGCCAAGAAGATCCATGTGGTCATGTCCGATATTAGTTATGACTGACAGAACAGGAGTAATAATATTTGTAGAATCAAGCCTTCCCCCAAGACCAACTTCTATAACCGCCACATCAACTTTGCATTCAGCGAAATAATCTGAATGCCATCGCAACTGTCATTTCGAAAAAAGAAGGATTCACTTCTTTGATAATCTTATTATGATTTGTAACAAATGTTACAACATTGGTCTCAGGAATCATTTCTCCGTTTACTCTGATTCTTTCCCTGAAATCTCTAAGATGGGGTGAAGTGAATAATCCTGTTTTATATCCGGCTTCCTGCAAAACAGAAGCAATCATATGTGAAACTGACCCTTTGCCATTTGTTCCTGCAACATGAATAGTACGAAATCTATTATGCGGGTTTTTAAAATAGTTATCGAGTAATATAATATTTTTCAAATCGTTCCGGTATGCAGCCTTCCCTATGTTGTGATATGAAGGAAATTGACTGAACAGGAACTCAAGGGCTTCGGAATAATTCATCAGTTAATATTTATCGAAATCAGGTTTATAAAGTTGGGTAATTACTTTTTGTCATTTGCATCACAACTTTGTGTCCTTTGTGTTAATCATTTGTGAACTTAGTGGTTAAAGGATGGGGTAAATGCAAAAGTTCAAAATTCAATTTAATTGCAAAACAACAAACTTAATAATTTGATGACAATTTCTGCCTTAAAATAGTTACTTTTGCAGCAGTGATGAAGCCAGGTAAAAAGGACTAAACTATTGATATTAAATACTTAACGATGAAAAGAAAACACAATAAAAAACTTTTCATAATTGATACCAATGTTTTGCTTCATGATTATAAATGCATTTACAATTTTGAAGAAAATGATATTATCATTCCTATTGTTGTTCTTGAGGAGCTTGACAAATTTAAAAGAGGAAATGACCTGATCAATTTTCATGCGAGGGAGTTTACCAGGGAGCTTGATAAACTCTCTGGAGATATGCTGCTTACTGCCAATATTCCTCTTGGAGAAAATCTTGGAAATATGCATATTGAAACAGGGAAAGATTTTTCAGATAAAGTAAACCAGTCATTTCCTGAAAGAACCGCCGATCATAGAATTCTTGCAATTGCCGAATATGTATGCAATGCCAATAAGGATAAAACAGTTGTCCTTATCACCAAAGATATCAATCTGCAGAATGAAAGCCAAATCCCTTGGAATTATTGCTCAGGATTATGAAAACGACAAGGTTGCCAATATTGATGATCTGTATAAAGGAATAAGAATACTGGATAAGTGTCACCCAGGAATCAATCATAAACTTTATGAACTTCCTGAGGGTGTCAGTCACGACAGAATTCAGATCTGGAACAAACATCTAGGGCACCAGTTTTATATCATGAAAAATAATGGATCGAGTGCACTTGGCACACTACAATCCGGTTAATAAAATGCTTAACAGGGTAATCAAACAAACAACCTATGGTATTGATCCACGAAATGCCGAGCAGACATTTGCTATTGAAGCTCTTTCCAACCCCGATATTCAACTTGTTTCCTTAACTGGCAAAGCCGGAACCGGGAAGACCCTGCTTGCCCTTGCAGCTGCATTTCAACAGCACAAAAGATATAAACAGATTTTTCTGGCCCGCCCGATTGTTCCGCTTGCGAACCGCGACCTGGGATTTTTACCTGGTGACGTTAAAGAGAAAATGGATCCTTATATGCAACCTCTGTATGACAATCTTACTGTTATCAAACATAAATTCAGCCACCAGAGTCCGGAGTTTCTGCGGATCAATGATATGATGAAAGAGGACAAACTTGTGATAACTCCTCTTGCTTATATACGCGGCAGAAGTCTTTCCAGCATTTTCTTCATTGTTGATGAAGCACAGAATCTTACTCCTCATGAGATTAAAACAATTATAACAAGGGCCGGAGAAGGCACCAAAATGGTATTTACAGGAGATATTGAACAGATTGATTCACCATATCTCGATATTGCGTCAAACGGGTTAAGCTACCTTTCGGATAAAATGAAAGACCAGGACATTTTCGCACATGTAAACCTGGTTAAAGGAGAACGGAGCTTTCTTGCCGAACTCGCCAGTAAATTATTATGAGAAAGGCGTATGGCATCGGGCGTTGGGTCTGGATTTTCTGACTCCTGACGTCTTTCGGCTGCAGCATATTTCAAATGAAAGTAATTAGACTTGCACATTTACACAGAGAAAAACAAATTAGAGAAATACTATGAAAACCAAAACTTTCCGTCTGGTAACATTACTGATTATTATTTTACTTGCAACTCCTGCAGTACTTATGGCAGGTGATAAAAAGAAAGACAAAAATAAAAATGAGGGTCAAGACTATCCGGCTTTTTAATGGAAAAGATCTTAGTAACTGGGTCTTTAAACTTAAGGATCCTTCTGTTGATCCTTCAACTGTCTTTACAGTTCAAGACGGAATCATTCAGATTTCCGGAAATCCGTTCGGATACATGAGAACAAAAGAACACCTATTCTGATTACAAACTTCATGTTGAATGGCGCTGGCCATCTGAGCCAACAAACAGCGGTGTTTTTGTTCATGCTCAGCCACCTGATTCAATTTGGTTAAAATGTGTTGAATGCCAGCTTAAAGCCGGTGATGCCGGGGATTTTGTTTGTATGAACGGTGCAGATATGACTGAGAGAACTGATAAAACAAAACCATTTGTAAAAAAACTTGCCGCTTCTTCAGAAAAGCCTGCAGGTGAATGGAATATTATGGAAGTTATTTGTAAAGTCAAATACTATCGAAGTGCATGTAAATGGGGTACTCCAGAATAAAGGAACCAATATCAATCTCTCCAAAGGGATCTATCTGTTTGCAAAGTGAAGGAAAGACTATTGAATTCAGAAATGTATTTTTGGATAGATTAGGAAAATAAGATGCTAACTTTTGGATAAATAACTTCTTTCCAAGGTCGCTTGAAAATCAATTTATTTACCCCAGCCCCAGGGGGAGTTAATTGATTTTCTTCGCTCCCCTTGGGGCCGGGGTAAACGAAGAAAATCAATTAATGGTTATAGAAAAGAAAAAAATTGCTTTCCATACTCTTGGCTGTAAGTTGAATTTTGCCGAGACATCAACTATTTCACGATCATTCCCGGAGGATTTGTTTGAAAGGGTTTCTGCGAACTCCAGGGCCGACGTTTATGTGATTAACACCTGTTCTGTAACTGATTCAGCTGATAAGAAGTGCAGGCAGGCAATAAAAAAATTTGTGAGCCTTTCTCCCGGTGCTTTCATTGCTGTAGTCGGCTGTTATGCCCAGTTGAACCCACAGGAAATTTCTTCAATCCCAGGAGTAGATCTTGTGCTGGGTACTAATGAAAAATTTGACATTACTGATTATTTAAAAAATTTTAATAAGAAACAAACTACTGAGGTCCATTCTTGTGATCCGTCATTAACAAACAATTTTAATATATCCTACTCCTTGAATGACAGGACGCGTTCATTTTTGAAAGTTCAGGATGGTTGCGATTATGGCTGTTCATATTGCACCATACCGATTGCACGCGGACGAAGCAGGAATCCGGACATATCCTCAATAATTGCTGAGGCAAAGCTCATCGCTACCAAAAGGATAAAGGAGATTGTTATAACTGGTGTGAATATAGGAGATTTTGGAAAATCAACCGGAGTATCTTTTACAGATTTACTAAAAGAGCTCACTACTATAGAAGGTGTAAAAAGATTAAGAATATCTTCAATCGAACCGAACCTTTTAACTGATGAGCTGATAGAGCTGTCAGCAACGAATGACAAGATCCTGCCACATTTCCATATTCCTCTGCAAAGCGGAAATAATAAAATTCTTGGTCTTATGAGAAGCAGATATACGCGCGATGTTTTTGCATCAAGAGTAAGTAAAATCCTGGAAAATCTGCCCTATGCAGGAATTGGAGCAGATGTAATAGTGGGTTTCCCGGGGGAAACAGACTCTGATTTTGAGGACACTTATTCATTTCTTGAAAATCTGTCACTCTCCTATTTGCATGTTTTCACATTTTCAGAGAGACCTGGAACAATAGCAGAGAAATTGCCTTCGAAAATTCCGTATAAGGACAAAGAAGCAAGAAGTAAAAGACTTATATCACTTTCTAAAAAGAAAAACATTATATTTAATAAACTGAATATTGGTCAGGAAACAAATGTTCTTTTTGAAAAGGCCCGCGATGATGGATCAATAACAGGTTTCACCTCCAATTATATAAGAGTTGAGTCATCCATGGGATGCCAGACTCGCAGGAAATATAAGAAAAGTAAGACTTACAGGTATCTCATCCTCAGGAAGAATGAATATTGAAATAATTAATTAGTAATGCTCGATCTTAAGAAAGTTTGCAGGGAAATTGAAATAGCTGCTCTTGAAGCAGGAGAATTCATTCAAAAGGAATCCGTCGGATTTGACATTAACAGGACAGAAAAAAAGGGACTGAATAATTTTGTCAGTTATGTTGATAAGGGCTCCGAAAAATTGCTTGTGGAAAAGCTCGGGAATATCCTGCCAGAGGCCGGGTTCCTGGCAGAAGAAGGTACTTCAAAAAAGGTAGGATTGAAATATTGCTGGGTTATTGATCCCCTTGATGGTACTACAAACTTTCTTCACGGGCTCCATCCCTATGCGATAAGCATCGGACTAAAGGAAGAAGACGAGATCGTTGCCGGCGTGGTTCATGAAGTAAGCGGAAATGAAACATTCACGGCATGGAAAAATGGCGGTGCATGGCTTAATGGTTCTGCTATTCATGTCTCAGAAGCTACAAAGCTGGCTGACAGTCTTGTGGCAACCGGATTTCCATATAGTGATTTCAGCAGACTTAATTCGTATATGAACTGTTTCACCTATTTTTGTAAAAATACTCATGGAATAAGGAGGTTTGGTTCCGCAGCAATCGATCTTGCTTATCTGGCATGCGGGCGATTTGAAGCATTCTATGAATATGGGTTGCATCCGTGGGATATTGCGGCCGGAATATTATTAGTAAAAGAAGCCGGTGGAAGGGTTAGCGATTTTTCAGGAAATGATAAGAATCTGACTGGGGAGGAATTCCTGGCATCAAATAGTCTTATTTTTTCAGAAATACTGGAAATAGTGAATAAATTTATGAAAAATTAATAATCCTGGTGATGAACGCCATTGCGTATTATATTTTTTACGGAGTAAACTGGATTATAACTCTCTTGCCATTAAGCGTTTTATACGTTTTTGCAGACCTGCTTTACTATATACTTTACTATTTCCCTTCATATCGCAGGAAAGTAGTAGAGACTAATTTAAAAAATTCCTTTCCTGAAAAAACCGAAGAGGAACTTAAAATTATCGAAAAAAAATTTTACAGACATCTTGCAGACCTTTTTGTTGAGACTCTCAAGCTCACACATATGTCAGAAAAAGAGCAAAAGAAACGCTTTACCTATACAAATCTTAATGTTATAGACAAACTCAGGGAGGATAAACGAGATATAATTGCTATTGTCGGGCATTATAACAACTGGGAGTGGCCAACCTTGCTTCCCTATTATCTCAAGTACAAGACTATAATAATTTATAAGCCTTTGCAGAACAAATATTTTAACAATTTCGTTAATTCTTCGAGATCAAAACATGGGATAGTGCTCACTCCGACTTCTCAGATTATACGAGAAATAATTAATTACAGACTAAATAAAATAAATACAGTTTCAGTATTCATTTCCGACCAGATTCCGGCAAAAGGCGATATTAAGTACTGGACTACTTTTTTAAACCAGGATACTGCCGTATTTACCGGTGCAGGGAAAATCGCCTCAAAATACGATATGGCTATTGTCTTTTTTCATGTCCGGAAAATAAAAAGGGGTCATTACAATCTTGATGTAGAGCTTCTGATTGATCACCCGAAGGGACTCTCAGAGAATGATATCACAGAAGTTCATGTCAGAAGGCTTGAACAGATCATAAAGAACAAACCGGAATACTGGATATGGAGTCATCGTCGCTGGAAGCATTCGAGGCCTGTTGAAAATGCATAAAACAGTTATTGTCATATTAAACTGGAATGGGCTTGGCTTTTTGAAAAAGTTCCTTGGAACAGTTATTAAGAATTCCGGCGATAAAGATACCCTTATCTGTGTTGCTGACAATGGATCAACTGACGGTTCCCCTGAGTGGGTAAAAGAGAACTTCAGCAATGTCAGACTTATAATGCTTGACAAAAACTACGGATTTGCGGGCGGATATAATCAGGCGATAGCTCAACTTGATGCAAAATACTTCCTTTTGTTAAATTCCGATATTGAAGTTACCGAAGGCTGGCTACAACCCCTTGTCAGTTTCATGGATAACAACCACGATGTTGCATCATGTCAGCCAAAAATACTTTCATATAATCAGAAAGATCATTTTGAGCATGCAGGAGCAGCAGGTTGTTTTATTGATAAATACGGCTATCCCTTCTGTCGTGGAAGAATTTTGAATAAAATTGAAAAAGATATAGGGCAATACGATTCTCAGATAGATGTTTTCTGGTCAAGTGGCGCATGTATGATTGTAAGAGCTGACGCCTGGAAAAAATGCGGCGGGTTTGATCCTGATTTCTTTGCCCATATGGAAGAAATTGATCTGTGCTGGCGTTTCCACAAAGCAGGTTACCGGGTATGTTTTTTGCCTGACTCTGTCATTTATCATGTAGGTGGAGGCACGCTTCCGTACAGTTCACCTTTGAAAACTTACCTGAACTTCAGAAACAGTCTTTTTCTTCTTTATAAAAACCTTCCTGATAAAAGACTTCATAGAGTTTTATTTGTCAGAAAAATTTTAGATGGAATGGCTGCTGTATTTTTTCTTTCAAAGGGCAGTCTCGAAAGTATAAGAGCTGTATGGAAAGCTCATATGGATTATTACAAGGCAATGGCTGACCTCAGGAAGAAAAGAGAAAAAGTTAAGGAACTGGAAATAAGTAAAACCGAACCAGAAGTTTTGAACAAGAGTATTGTATTTGAGTTTTATGTAAAAGGAAATAAAACATATAAGAGCCTGGTACCATAAACTGAACTAAATGAAAAGATATCAAATGATTGTATTTTTTACAATAGCACTTTCTATTTACTCACTGGTAAATATCTATTTATATTATAAGGGATACCAGGCTGTTCCTCTCTTGCAAAAAAACAAGTTCATATATGCAATATCTTTTTTTGTGTTGGCCGGCCTCTTTATTTTTGCTAAGATTCTTGAGTCAAAACATTCATCAGTAATTACCGACGCTCTTAATATTATAGGAGGATTCTGGCTCGCATTTATGCTGTATGGTTTTTTATTCTTCATCCTTTCAGACATTATTTTACTGATACTCAGAATTCCCGGAATTGTAAAAGGAGATAGCATAGCGATCTTTAGAAAATGGTCCTTTATCATTATTATTACAACATCCGCCTTACTTATTATCGGAGGATTTATCAATGCAATAATTCCTTTTACCAGGGAATATAACATAACAATAAATAAATCTGCCGGCCAGGTTAAAACACTAAGAATTGCTGCAGTGTCTGATATTCATTTAGGGAGTATCATCAGAAAAAGAAGTTTAAAAAAGATGTCGGGCATTATAAAAGATCTGAAGCCCGATCTTGTTTTGCTGCTTGGGGATATTGTAGATGGCGAAATTGGTCCGGTAATGAGAGGTGATCTTCTCCGGTATTTTTCTTACCCCGATTGTACAGATGGTCTGTATGCCATCACCGGTAACCACGAATTCATCGGTGGAGCTGCGCGCACTATTCCATATATTGAGAGCAAGGGGATAAGAATTCTAAAGGATGAAATGGTTACTCTGCCAGGTGGAATTCAGCTCATTGGCCGGCTCGACAGGGATTCATATCGATTTTACAGAAAAGAACGGCTGTCGCTTGCTGAATTGATGAACCAGGCTGATACAACCCGGCCGGTCATTCTGCTTGATCATCAACCTTTCCACCTTGACGAAACAGCAAAGTACGGTATTGATCTTCAGCTTTCAGGACATACTCACAACGGACAGATGTGGCCTCTGAATCATGTAACCGCGATGATCTATGAATTGAGCACAGGCTATCTTAAAAAAAAGAATACTAATTTCATCGTCTCTTCAGGTTATGGCTTATGGGGACCAAGAGTCAGATCCGCTAGCAGATCGGAAGTACTGCTGATTAATTTGACTTTTACGGGGAACCATTAATTTGCCGTTGGTTTAAACCAACGGCAAATTAATGGCTACAGCAGATCATAGATCTTTTCAAGCCCCATTCCTCTTGAACCTTTAATAAGAATAGTGTTTCCTTTTAAAGGTTCCGATTTTAAGAACTCAATAAGCTTATCAGTATTATAAAATGATCTGCACCCCGAATCGGAAGATACTTTCTGAAATTCAGGACCCACCAGGTAACCATTTCCACCAAAATCCGATTGTATTAATTTCAGAATTTTCAGATGCTCTTCACCGCTCTTTTCTCCCAATTCAAGCATATCACCCAGGATTACAATTTTCCTGTCGGCTTTTAATTTTGAAAAAGAACCGATACTAAGTGACATACTCGTAGGATTTGCATTATATGAATCGCAAATAAGAGTATTACTTTTTGTGATTTTAATCTGAGATCTGTTGTTGGCCGGCTGATATTTCTCAACTGCATCAATAATATCTTTTATATCGACCTCAAAAAACAAACCGGTTGCTATTGCAGCTCTGACATTTTCAAGATTATAGCTTCCAAAAAGATTGGTATTCAGACTGTAGGTATGATGAAGATAGGTTACAGATAGCTTCAGATTAATGTCTGAAGGAATCATATCAATGTTCAGCTCCGTACCGGTAGGGTCAGAAAAGGGTATAGCTCTGTTTATGATTCCGAAAATTTTCTCACTTAGTAGCAGATCTTTATCATTATAAAGTGCGACTCCATTAACCTTCCTAAGGTGTTCATACAGTTCAGTCTTTGCTCTGGCGACACCTTCGAAAGAACCAAATCCTTCAATATGTGCGGTTCCAATATTTGTAATTATGCCATAATCAGGTTTTGCAATTAAGCATAATGTACGTATTTCACCAAGATGGCTGGCTCCCATCTCAATAATCAACATTTCCGTATCGACAGGAGCAGATAGAATTGTAAGCGGAACACCAATATGATTATTCAGGTTCCCCTTTGTATAATGAACTCTGAGTTTCTTTGAAAGGATGGTGGCAAGTAGTTCCTTGGTAGTTGTTTTGCCATTTGTGCCTGTTATTGCCAGTATCGGGACATTTAATGCTTTACGGTAATATGCAGCCAGAGCCTGCAGTTCGAAAAGGCAGTCATCAACAAGTATTGTGTTTTCAGTTTCAAAAAGAGGATCGTCAATAACAGCACATAAAGCTCCTTTTGCAAGCGCTTCTGAAGCATATTTATTACCGTTGTATTTGTCACCCCAGAGAGCAAAGAAAATCTGCCCTTTACCAACATTACGGGAGTCAGTAACCACTCCTGAGGACTCTTTAAATAGCTTGTATAGTTGTTCTGTTTTCATTTTGTTAAAAAAATGCCTCATTACGATTAAATAATGAGGCTTATATTGTCAGAGAATCACTTTTTATAATCCTGATGGACTTCCAACCCTTATCATCGCGCACCTGAAGCCTATATCATCGCGTGAGCTTTCCTGATCAAGGAATCTTCTTGTAGCAGGATTCAGCCAGTAGGCTCTGTCTTTCCAGGAGCCACCTTTATAAACTCTGGCATTATCATTAATAAGAGTAACAAAATCGTTGGTTCCTGAATTGGCGTCTTGTGCGTACATCCTGAGGGAAGCCTTTTTACCATCCTCAACGTTAAAATCAGATCCTCCGCCAGACGGGATAGCTGACTGAAGATCACCGTCTCTGAAGTTTCTGTAATCGGCTTTCTGATAATTATATCTGTTTGCCACATCAGCATCTTTAACAGTGTCTACTATCAAACGGCCGAGTTTATCTTTAGCGACTACTGAACCATTTGCATCGCGACGCAGATCAGTATAAACATTCCCTCTGAAAGGATTAAATCCATCAACATCTTCTGAAGTAAGCGGTCTGTATACGTCCTGTACCCATTCATTCACATTACCAGCCATACAATAAAGTCCATAATCATTTGGCCAGTAAGATTTAACATCAACAGTAATACTTCCATTATCGTTCAAACTGCCAGCAACTCCCATAAGGTCACCTCTTCCGCGTACGAAGTTAGCCATCATCTGGCCCCTGTTTTTATTGTCTGAGTTTCTGACGTTATGTCCGTCCCATGGATAAATTCTTCTTTCATATATTCTTTCCTCAAAAGTATTCCCTCTGAGTGCATAAGCAGCAAATTCCCATTCAGCCTCTGTTGGCAGCCTGTAACTTGGCAGAAGAATTCCATCTTCAAAGTTAGTCCTGCGTTCTGTCTGATTCGGATTAAGGCTGGGTCTTAGCTGGTTTACAACACCTTCATATTGTCCGGCCAGATATGCTTCAGTATTGAAACTCTTTTCATTTGTCTGGTTGGGATCAGGGTTAAGTTCACCTTCATCTATCAGCAATTGTTCATTCACCCTGTCAGTTCTCCAAAGGCAGAAGTCATTTGCTTTTACCCAGCTTACTCCGACAACCGGATAATTATTATAGGATGGGTGCCTGAAATAATACTCAACATAAGGATCATTAAAACCCATCGGACTTCTCCAGACTAAAGTGTCAGGGAGTGCTCTTCTATAAACTTCAGGATAATCTTTGTAAACCCTCCGCAGCCAGAAAAGGTATTCACGGTAATCAATATTTTTTACTTCAGTTTCGTCCATATAGAATGATGATACTGTGACCGTTCTTGGCATATTATTCCAATCAAACATCACATCCTGCTGAACCTGGCCCATGGTAAAGCGACCACCTTCAATCAATACAAGGCCAGGACCTGTTTTCTGTTCAGCTCCCAAAGCAACTTCAAATCCGCCATTGTCAGGATCATTATACTTCCAGCCTGTTGAAGTGGAAACATCATCTTTCCCTTTTTTCTTAAATATGCAGGATGTAAAAAGCAAGACAGTGATTAGAACAACTGGTAAGGCTCTGAATTTATACATAACTCCTTTATTTTTATGGCTTTTAAGAATACTCAAATACAATAAGATATTATCGAACGATCTTTTTACTCACCAAATATAACTACATTTTAGGAAAATTTATTGTTTTGATTGTATTTCTTTTTTCAACATTACTCAAACCGAAAGCTAGTCCTGTTTCGTGAAGAAGGGAGAATGGCAGAAATTTATTTCCGGATATTGCATTAAAACGATAGTTGTAATAAACTGATATCCTCCCTGTTGTCAAAGAAAATCCTGTCTGGATATTTAGATTTTGTGAATTATCTCGCATAATGATTGCATTGACAGACAGATATTTGCTTGCTAATGCGGCACCTGCCCCATATACAAGATAACTCCTTTGAAATTCCAGATATGTCAGTGGCTGAATTTTTAGATTCTGCGATTCATTAAGAAAAAAATCGCCCGATAAATGAATTAAAACTTTTCTTTTAAGTCTTTCGTTAGAGTTGCCGGTAGTGGATAAGTCGGGTTCAGCCAGATGATTAATGGAAAATCCTCCTGAAAACTCACCGGAAATGAAAAGGAACCCGGCAGCTACATCAAATACTGTTCTGCCTGATAAAGCAAGTACCTCAGACGAAGGAACAGTTACACCGCCAAGTGGATCAATCTGGTCAGGCAAAATAGCATTGTCAAAGTTGAAGCCCCGGTGATAGATCGACGCTGAAAGTCCTGCGTTGATAAAAAGATTCTTCCCTGCCTGTAGAAAATACGCGTATGACAAACCTCCCCTGAAATCATTTATAATACCTCCCAAATAATCATCAGCCAGATATATACCTGCTCCCCCATGCAATGTTTGAAAATATGAATCATACGAAAAGTAGACTGAATGCAGATTATAGCCATTGCCAGGGAAAAAATTCAGGTATGAAAGTCTTAATTCACCCTCACCAGTACTCCCGGCAAGTGACGGGTTATTAATCATCATCATCTGATATCCGGGTCCCGGATCAGGTTCCTGACCGAAACAGCAGACCAGCATGAAGCAGTTGAATATGAATATTATATTTAATTTCCTCAACATATAAAAATACTGCAATATCAACGTAATGAACTCGTTATTATTATGTTAAAATAAATAACAAAAAAACCAAATAAAACGGCATTCAATTAGCACATTTCTATCTTTGTCGGTATAATGAGAAGAAGATTTCAAATATTGCTGGCGGTTCTGTTGTTTTTATCAGTTAATCTTTATGCGCAGATCATCAAAGATAGTTATTCTTCAGCTTCTAAACTCTCGCATGGTTTATGGTTCCGTATTGCATTAACTAAAGATGGAGTATACAGAATTGATTACTCAAAACTCAGGCAATTAGGATTAACGGACCCATCTCATCCAAGGATTTTTGGCAATAATTACGGACAATTGTCTTACTATAATGATGACACACAACCAGATGATTTGAATGAAATCGCAATTCAGATTAATACCGGGAGTGATGGGATTTTCAATGAAGGGGATTATCTGTTATTTTATGGAAAAGGTACTGTAAGATGGAAATACAACCAGAGCAATGGAAGATACGAATATCTGCCCCACAATTATTCAGATACTGCTTTCTATTTTATAACATCAGATCCATCGCCCCGGAAAGAAATTACTCCTTCAGTTGAACCTTCATCATCAATAAATTATAGTTCAACCGAATCAGATTTGGTATTTGTGCATGATCAGGATGATGAAAATCTTATCAAATCAGGAAGAGAATGGTTTCAGCCGGTTTCTTCGCTTCATATAGACCCCGGTTTTACTGATCTCCTTCCGGCAGAAAAGATAAATTATGACATCAGAGTAGCAGGCAGGGCCTCCGCTTCAACAACTTTCAGAATATATGAAGGCTCATCTTTGAAAAAAAGCGTCGATATACAGGGAGTCAATCTTTATGATGACAATGGAATTTATGCGCAGATAAGCGATTCTTCAGGATCGATGCAAACCACATCCCAAAATCCGACATATGATATCAGGTTCTTTGACAATGGCGAAACAGGTGCTCATGGATGGCTTGACCGGATAATATTGCAAGGAAGAGGATTAAATTCATTTTCAGGATCAGAAGTGCAATATACCGATTCAAGATCAATGGAACCAGGGAGAATAACTGCATTTTCAATAATGACACCCGACATCGATCCTATAATATGGGATGTAACAGATCCATTCAACTCCAAACTCATTCAATATACGAGAAACAGCGAGAATATTACATTTAGAATCGCCACAGATACTTTAAGAACATTTATCGCTTTTTCCGCAGCAAGTGCCCTTGTTCCGGTTATTAAACCAGCTCCAATTCCGAATCAGGATCTGCACGGAACAGAATCTGCAGATATGATTATTATTACCCACCCCCTCTTCAAAAGCTACGCTGAAAAACTGGCAGCTATTCATCTGAAAACTGATGGATTGATTTCTCAGATAGTCACTCCTCAACAAATATATAACGAGTTTTCCGGAGGCATCCCAGATATGGTCGCTATCAGGAATTTTTTGCGAATGAAGTACCTGAGACAAAAAGACAGTGGCCATCCTTTAAAATATGCGCTCCTCTTCGGTGATGGCTCATACGAGAATAAAACACCTCCGCCAAATAATCCGGATTATATACCTACATATCAGTCACAGAACTCAAATGATGTTGTATCTTCCTTTACATCTGATGACTTTTTTGGTCTGTTGGATGACGGAGAAGGGGAAGCAGAAGGCACGCTTGATATTGGAATTGGACGGCTACCCGTATCGGATACTACCCAGGCCGGAATAGTTCTTTCAAAAATCAAAAAATATCTGGATCCGGCTAATATGGGCGAATGGAAGAATATTATTTGCCTTACAGCAGATGACGAAGACGCTAATACCCACATGATTGATGCTGAAGGTCTTGCAGCGGTTCTGAAAGATAGCGTTCCAGTATATAATATTGATAAAATTTACCTTGATGCTTTCAAACAAATAACTTCAGTAAATGGACAGTCTTATCCCGATGTAAATAAGGCTATTAATGATCGTATAAATGCAGGATGTCTTATTTTTAATTACACAGGGCACGGTAATGAGAATGGTTTTGCTGCCGAGGGAGTTGTCACAACGACCGATATTAATTCGTGGGATAATGGCGGAAAACTGCCCTTATTTATTACTGCGACCTGCGAATTCAGCCGTTTCGATGATATAATACTTAACGTGGCTACCCGGCAAATGACAGAGAATCTGTCCGGAGGTGAAATGGTTCTCCTGAATAAAAATGGAGGAGGCATTGCACTTATGTCGACTACCAGGGTTGTCTATTCCTCCCCGAATTATGACCTTAACAAAAACATTTTCAGTATCGCATTTAGTCGTGATGAAAATGGAAATCCATTGGCCTTTGGTGACATAATTAAACTGGCGAAAAACAACTCCGGGAGCGGCCCAAACAAACGAAATTTTACTCTGCTCGGGGACCCCGCTCTAAAACTGGCTTACCCTTATTATGGTAAGGTCGTAACTGATTCAATAAATAATGTTTCAGTTTACAAAAATATCGACAGCCTGAAAGCACTTTCATTAATTACAATCGCCGGACATGTTGAAAACCTGCTGGGTGATACCTTGCACAATTTCAATGGGATAATCTCTCCGATAGTTTTTGATAAACCAAATAAAATAAAAACTCTTGCAAATGACGGGGGACAAAGCATGATTTTTGACCAGATGAACAACATTCTTTACAGTGGCAAGACGATAGCTAAGAATGGATCCTTCAGATTTTCTTTTATTGTACCAAGGGATATAAATTACACTTTCGGTCCCGGAAAAATCAGTTATTATGCAAGTAATAACCAGGAAGATATGAATGGCAGCTTTAGCAACATAACCGTTGGCGGGTTTTCAAAAACGATGATTTCTGATACTCTTGGTCCTGATATTAAGTTATACATGAATGATACTCTTTTCAGAAATGGAGGTCTTACAGACAGTAATCCCAGGCTCCTTGCAGTGATTAATGACCCCGATGGCATAAATACTTCAGGATCAGGTATTGGCCACGATTTAACAGGTTTTCTTGATAATAACCCGGATAATTCCTTTATTCTGAATAATTATTTTGAAAACGATTTCAATAATTTTATGAAGGGGCGAATTAACTATGATCTGTACGGATTGAATGAAGGTCTTCATTATCTTACAGTTAAAGCCTGGGACAATTTTAACAACTCATCTGAAAAAACGATTTCTTTTCGGGTAACAGAACATAAATTCATACTCAGTAACCTGATTAATTATCCGAATCCGTTTACTAATGAAACAAAAATCATTCTGGAACACAACAGACCTGATAACGAGTTAGATATAATTATTAGAATTTATAATATTGCCGGGAAATTGATCAGGATCCTTCAAACAAAAACTATTCCCGATGGTTATACATTGCCACCTTTAACCTGGAATGGAAATGATGAGAACGGACAAAGAGCAGGAAAAGGATTGTATCCTTATACCGTAACAGTTACAACTGCAAGTGGTGAGATAGCCGTGGTTGCAGGACGAATGATCATTTTGTGATATACACACAATATTAAGGATGAAAAATAGTTTTATATTTGTAAAGATCGTAGAATGATAAACCTAGATATGAAGATAAAGAGAATTGCAATTTTCCTGCTTATCATCGCCTTTTCCGGTGAAACATTACTTTTCTCTCAACAGAGTTCAGGTGGACTTAATGCAATTCAGACTGTCGTTCCGTTTCTAACCATAGCTCCTGACTCAAGAGCCGGCGCCATGGGGGATGCAGGAGTTGCGACCTCTCCAGATGTTTACAGTATGCACTGGAATCCTTCTAAATTTGCTTTTATCGACGGAAATGGCGGCATAGGAATTTCTTATTCTCCCTGGCTTAGAAATCTGGTACCTGATATAAATATAGCATATCTCACAGGATATAAGAGAATTGATACCAAGCAGGTAATTGCCACCAGCCTGGTTTATTCATCACTTGGCGATGTTCCTTTCACCGATGAATTTGGTAATCTTGAACGTACTTTTAACCCAAACGAATTTGCTTTTGATGCAGCTTATGCAAGACTATTCAGCGAAAACATTTCCGGAAGTATTGCTTTTAGATTTATATATTCAAATTTAACCGGGGGATCATATTCGGGCGGAGTTGCTACAAGACCAGGAATATCCTTTGCATCAGACATTTCAGGATATTACCAGAAAAAAATATCGCTTTTCAATAAGGATGCTCAGTTGGGAGTGGGAATTAATTTTTCAAACATCGGGACAAAAATGAGTTATTCACAGTCTCAAACAGCTGATTTCATTCCGATGAACATGCGTATTGGTGCTGCTACCACAATTAATCTTGATACCTATAATAAAATTACCCTCACTCTCGATCTGAATAAACTGCTTGTTCCCACTCCTCCGTTATACAGCAGTGCAAAACCAGATAGCATTATTAAAGGAAAAGATCCTAATGTTTCGGTTCCTGTTGCAATCTTTCAATCATTTTTTGATGCACCCGGCGGATTTAAGGAAGAAATGCATGAAATTACCTATTCGACGGGAATTGAGTATTGGTATAATAATCAGTTCGCTCTCAGGGGTGGCTTTTTTTATGAAGATCCTTCAAAAGGGAATAGGAAATACTTTACAACTGGCGCCGGATTCAGGCTCAAAGCATTTACACTCGATTTCTCCTATCTTATGCCGCTTGCACAAAATAATCCTCTTGCTCATACTCTCAGGTTTTCCATAGCTTTTGATTTCAACGCTCTAAGAAACGCAAACAGGTCAAAAGGATGAATATCAGAATTGGTCAGGGAATTGATTTTCACAAACTCGAAACAGGTTTAGATTTATGGTTGGGAGGAATAAAAATACCTTATAAAAAGGGTTGTGTTGCTCACTCAGATGGCGATGTTCTGATTCACGCAATATGTGACGCTCTTCTGGGAGCAGCAGGTTTAAAAGATATCGGACATTATTTTCCTGATACAGATGCCAGGTTTAAAAACATCGACAGCAAAATCCTGCTAACAAACACCTTTGAACTAATCAGTGAAAAAGGATACAAAATTGTAAATTTAGATAGTACTATATGCCTGGAAGAACCTAAAATATCCTCCTTCATCCAGGAAATGAAAAGCGCAATTTCAATAATTCTTGAAACAGAACCTGAAAACATAGCAATCAAAGCAACCACCACTGAGAAACTCGGTTTTACCGGCAGAGGTGAAGGAATTGTCGCTTTGGCAGTTGTTCTGTTAATTAAGAAGGAATAAAATACAAGAACTACTAAATGGAAAAGATAACGTTGGTCCTTGGTGCGAGTCCAAAGCCCGAAAGATATTCATACAGAGCAGTCAGGACTCTTAAAAACAATAACATACCTGTTATTGCAATCGGAAAAAGAAATTATGATGCCGGGGACCTGAAAATAATTTCAGGTACACCGGAAGATATAGGTCCGGTACATACAGTAGCTATGTATCTCAATGCAAAAAACCAGAAGGAGTACTACGATTACATATTATCGCTCCATCCAAAGAGAGTCATTTTCAATCCGGGAGCTACAAATCCTGAATTTGAGGATATCCTCGAGAAGGAGAACATTGAAGTAGTCACCGATTGTCTTCTGGCAATGATGGCTTGCCGGCAATTCTAGAAGGACAACGCTTCATCAATTATCTTATCATCAGCAATATAAGGAATTGTAACCTTAAGACCGGGAGTTCTTTCCATCTCCTTTCGAAGTGTAAATATTGCTTCTTTATTTCTGGCCCAGCTACGACGGGCAATTCCGTTGTTTACATCCCAATGAAGCATGTTCCTCAGTTTAGTTTCAGATTCGGAAGAACCATCAAGTACCATACCAAATCCTCCATTTATTACCTCTCCCCATCCCACTCCACCACCATTATGCAATGAGACCCATGTAGCGCCGCGGAAGGAATCTCCAATTACATTCTGAACCGCCATATCGGCGGTGAATTTAGATCCGTCGTAGATATTTGAAGTCTCACGGTAAGGAGAATCTGTGCCCGAAACATCATGATGATCGCGACCAATAACTACCGGTGCTGAAACTATTCCATCAGCAATAGCCTTATTAAAAGCTGAGGCAATCTCCATCCTTCCTCTGGCATCAGCGTAAAGAATGCGCGCCTGGGAACCAACTACAAGATTATTCCTTCCGGCTTCCCGAATCCATTGAATATTGTCTTTCAATTGCTGAGTAATTTCATCAGGTGATTCCTTGATTAATTTCAGGAGTACATTAAGAGCAATACTATCTGTTGCCGCCAGGTCAGATGCATTATTTGAACAACAAACCCATCTGAATGGTCCGAAACCATAGTCAAAACACATGGGACCGATAATATCCTGAACATATGAAGGATATTTGAAATCACCATTTTTTTTAAGAATATCTCCTCCGGCTCTTGAAGCTTCCAGAAGAAATGCGTTCCCGTAATCGAAAAAGTAAGTACCCCTGGAGGTGTGTTTGTTTATTGCTTCCACCTGACGCCTTAATGATTTCCGAACCTCATCTTTAAACATTTCGGACTTCTCTGATAACATTCTGTTCGATTCATCAAAACTTAATCCGGCGGGATAATAACCGCCCGACCATGGATTATGAAGAGATGTCTGATCAGAGCCTAGATCTACATAGATATTTTCCTCTGCTAACTTCTCCCATAAATCAACAATATTACCCTCGTAACCAATTGAAGTAACCGTTTTATTGTCAATCAGATGCCTAAGTCTGGATATAAGTTTATCTAAATCCTTGAATATCTCGTCCACCCATCCCTGCGAATGTCTGGTTTTTAAAGCTTTCGGATTCACTTCGGCAATTACTGAAATCACACCCGCTATACTTGCAGCTTTAGGTTGAGCTCCCGACATTCCACCCAGACCAGATGATACAAATAATTTAATTCCGGGTTTATTCATCGATCTGCTTATTATCCTTGCAGCATTAAGAATTGTAATGGTAGTGCCATGAACAATCCCCTGGGGTCCAATGTACATATATGATCCAGCAGTCATCTGACCATATTGTGATACGCCTAATGCATTGAATTTCTCCCAGTCATCCTGCGAGGAGTAATTTGGTATTACCATTCCATTTGTCACCACCAATCTGGGAGCTAACTTTTGTGAAGGGAAAATACCAAGAGGATGACCTGAGTATATAACGAGAGTTTGCTCATCGGTCATTTCCGAAAGATATTTCATCGTTAACCTGTATTGGGCCCAGTTCTGGAAAACTGCCCCATTCCCTCCATATGTAATAAGCTCGTGGGGATGCTGTGCAACAGATATATCGAGGTTATTGGAGATCATTAGCATAATAGCAGCCGCACTTCTCGATTTGTAAGGAAAGTCATCTATGTGCCGGGCTTTTATCTCATAATCGGGCCTGAACCGGTACATATAAATCCTTCCGTAGGTTTTCAGTTCCAGGGCAAACTCTCCCGCAAGAACGGAATGAAATTTTTCAGGAAAGTATCTGAGGGCATTCTTAATTGCAAGGTGTTTTTCATTATCATTCAGAATATCTTTTCTTTTAGGTGCATGATTAAGATTTTTATCATACAACCTGATAGCCGGAAGCTCTGATGGAATTCCTTCCGCGACTTGTTTTTTGAATTCAGCGTTTGTCATGAAATCTGATTGTGAAATATAATGTAAAGTTAATTTTTTTTCGGAAGAGGAAATCCCCTCTGTCGCTTCGCGACATCTCCCCTAAAGGGGCGATAATACTCGTCTGTTTAGTGAGATTTCAAATACTTCCAGAATTTTTTTCCCCTGTCAGGGGGAGTGCCCGTAGGGCAAGAGGGTCCAAAAAAAAAGCTGACCCTTAAAAAGTCAGCTCTTCTATATTTCTGGAGATTGGTCTATAAATGACCTTCCTTAATAATTTCATCATCGACGAGAATACGGCCGCAATATTCGCATACTATAATTTTCTTTCTCGATTTGATATCAAGCTGTCTCTGAGGAGGTATCTGGTTAAAACAACCTCCGCAGGCATCCCTCTGAACAGGAACTACGGCGAGACCATTTCTGGCATTTGACCTAATTCTTTTATAAGCGGTGAGAAGTCTTTCCTCAATAATAGCTTCTACTTTTTCAGATTTTTTATATAGTCCTTCTTCCTCTTTCTGGGTATCGGATATTATCTCATCCAGTTCTGACTTTTTATTTTCCAGGTCAGTCTTTCGATCAGCAAGAGTGGTTTCTGAATCAGCAATAACCAGATTCTTCTCATCTATCAGAAAATTGAATTCTTTGATTTTTTTATTGAACAATTCAATCTCCAGGTTTTGATATTCTATCTCTTTTGAAAGAGAGTCAAATTCTCTGTTATTTCTTACGTTTTTTTGCTGTTCTTCATATTTTTTTATTAGTCCTTCAGCATCAGCAATCTCATTATTCTTCTTTAAAACCGACTTTTCAAGATTCGATACTTCATCTTTCACGTTACCTAACCTTGTCTCCAATCCTGCGATTTCATCTTCCAGATCTTGTACTTCCAGAGGAAGTTCACCTCTCAGGGTTCTAATCTTATCTATTTCTGAATCAACTAATTGTAAACCATATAATGCTCTTAATCTCTCTTCAACAGAAATTTCAGATTCATGTGATTTTGCTTTTTCCATTTTTAAAAATAATTTATCGGATTCGTATTTGTTTCTGAAAACCGGACTGCAAATTTAGGGAATTTTTTAATAATTAGGTCTTTTAATATTTCAGTTGAGAATTTTTCGCTCTCATAATGACCAGTATCAACAAGAAGTATTCTATTTTCTGTGTTAAAAAAATCATGATATTTAATATCAGCAGTCAAAAATACTTCAGCTCCTGAATTGATTGCACAATCTAATAGTGATATTCCAGAACCGCCACAGAGTGCTACTTTACTGACTGGTTTCCCAGTCAGCTTTGAAAATCTTAACCCCTTCGCGTCAAAAACGGATGAAGCAATTTTCAGGAATTCCTCCTCTGAAACCGGTTGGGGTAATTTTCCGACACATCCCAAACCAATTTCTGCATTTTTATTTTCGAGGACATAAAAATCATAAGCAACTTCTTCATAAGGATGTGTCTCAAGCAGAGCTTTAGTTACTTTATCCTGCAGGTGGGAAAACAAAATTGTTTCAAACCTTATTTCATTTTCAAAATGCAGTTTGTCTTTTTCGCCAACAAACGGATTGGCTTTTTCGTTTGCTCTGAAACTTCCGGTTCCTGACACCGAGAATCCGCATTTATCATAATTTCCTGTCTTTCCGGCCCCTGCTTCAAAAAGTTTGTCCCTGACTTTTTCAAAATGAGTTTCCGGAATATAAGTTACAAGCTTCAGAAGAGTGTTTTCTGAAGGAGACAAAACAGTAATGTCCTCCATACCCAGCTTTTCTGCCATTTTCCTGCTTACTCCGTCACTGAACACGTCAAGATTGGTATGAGAAGAATAAATTGCCAGATCATTCTTTATCGCACTATGAATGATCCTCTCGACATAGGAACTTCCTGTCAGACTTTTTATCCCCCTGAATATCAGAGGATGATGAGAAACGATCACATTACATTTATTTGCTATTGCTTCTTCTATAACTTCCTCGGTAACGTCAATAGTAACCAGAGCTGAAGATATTTCAGCGTTGGGTAAACCGACCTGTAATCCGCAATTATCGTAGTCCTCCTGAAATGACAATGGGACTGCTGTATCCAGATATGAACAAAGTTCTTTTAGTTTCATAGTTCTGTTTTTTTACCTCTCCCTAAATCCCTCCCCCAAGGAGGAGGGACTTTTTCTTATGTAACCGGGCTTCCCCCTTCTCCCTTGGGAGAAGGGGGCCAGGGGGATGAGGTATTAGATACTATCCCTGATATCAAGTAATAAAGTTTTAATTTTAAGAAGAGATTCATTAATCTCATACTTATATTCAGTTTCGCCCCACTTTTCGGAGAGTTTCTTTTTCGCACCCGAGAGGGTCATCCCTTCTTCCTTAACAAGATGATGGAGAATTTTTAGGTTCTTGATGTCTTCCGGTGTAAACATCCTGTTTCCTTTTTTGTTTTTCATCGGCTTGAGAATATCAAACTCATTCTCCCAAAAACGGATTGTGGAAACCGGAACATCCAACATTTCAGCAACTTCCCCTATCGAATAATAGAGTTTTTCGACTTTTTTTTCTTTATAAGGCATTTCTGTCATTTATATGTGATTTCACCATCTTATTATCTATTCACCACTCCATCAGGAAAATCCTGAGCAACCAATTCTCTTAATTTATATATAACCTGCCGTGCACTGGCAATTCTTGCAAGTATCAGCAGAACGTCCCGTCTCTTCATAATAAGTTTTAAGAAAATGACTAATCGAAAGACTGCCCGGTTTTTGAAGCAATTTCAACCATTTTTTCATATTCTTCCGAACTGAGTTCTTCGAAAAAGTAGTTGACCGGATCGACATTTACTCCGTTAAGTTTAATTTCATAGTGAAGATGGTTAGCAACTGAAGTGCCTGTATTGCCAACATAACCAATAATATCACCCCTTTTTACTTTCTGTCCAACCTTTACATTAAAATTGCTCAGATGTGCATATACACTGGAATAGCCGAAACCATGATCAATAATAATATGTTTACCAAAACCTCTTTGTGAAGAAACCATTCCGACTACGGTTCCGTTGCCGGTAGCATAGACGTCAGTTCCAAGAGGGGCTGTAAAGTCCATGCCATAGTGAAATTTACTGATTTTATAAATGGGATGTATCCGCCAGCCATAGCCTGAAGCAGTTCTTGTCAGATCTTTATTGGTGACCGGAATGATTGCAGGTATAGATTTAAGCATCTCCTCTTTGTCTTTTGCCAGTCTGATAAGTTGATCGTATGATTTGGATTGTATATATATCTTTTTCCTGATCTTATCAAGCCTGTTAGCAGTTTCTATTACCAGTTTGGAGTTGTCGTAACCTTCAAGAGCTTCATATCTGTTTACTCCTCCTATTCCACCGTCTCGCAGTGTGGATGGAATAGGTTCAGCTTCGAAAATAGTTCTGTAAAGATTATCGTCGGTTTTCTGAAGATCTTCAAGAACATTTTCTACATCACCCATCTCCCTGTGAATAAGATCATATTGAATTGTCATCTGTGCAACCTCACGCTTAAGCGCTTTTTCCTTTGGGGAATCAAAGAATGATGCAAAAACTACCCAATAAATCATGGCAATCAACACCGACCCGCCAAAGAATGCAAGTGATCGCAGAAATAAAGTCTTTATTCCGAGTTTTATTTTATCAAAGCTCAGTGAATCGGGATCGAATTTATATTTTGTAGGTGGCATAATGCGTCAAAGATAATCAATTCTTAAAAAATAAGAAATTCATATCATCTTTGAATACGATATTAACAAACTAATTAAGGGAGAATGTTATCTTAATTTTGCTCTTGATGCAAAAGCCTGAATCATATCATTGTATTCATCGGCACTCACATCATTATTAAAAAAATTGACCGGGTTCTCATGTTTTCCAAACTCCTCAACCTGGTAATGAAGATGAGGGCCTGAAGATAAGCCTGTGCTTCCGCTTATTCCTATCAGATCACCACGCTTTACATTCTGTCCTCTGGTCACTTTAATGTCGCTGAGATGACCATAGACAGTTTGAAAACCATAACCGTGATCTATTACAATGCAATTTCCAAAACCTCCTGAATTCCATCCTGATTCCACGATTGTACCATCACCCGTAGCATATACTTCAGTACCGTATGGAACCTCAAAATCCTGACCATTATGCATTCGTGCCGTTCCTAAAACAGGATGAATTGGACGCCACTTATATCCGTCGCCAAGTCTGAACTTAATATTTACCGGACTAATACCCGGGAAATGATCTATTTCTCTCCGCCATTCTAAACTTCGTTCAGATAATGTTTTAAAGGACTCTTTCTGCACTGTAGACATGCTTTTTATCTCATCTATTTTGCTTTTATATTCAATGAGCAAATCCGAGTTCCGATATCCAGCGAGATCACTATACCTGTCGACCCCTCCAAATCCTGCTTTCCTGTAAGTTTCAGGAACAGTCTCCATATGAAGAATCGGTCTGTAGCGTTTGTCATCAGAGAGTCTGAAACTATTCAGAGACTCGAGGGAATTATCAAGTTCCCTGCCAATAAGTGTATATTGAAGTTTGAGATTTTCTATTTGCTGAGTGAGCATTCTTTCTTTTGGTGATCCGAAAATATTGCTGATAAATGATCCGTACATGAATGCAAGAGCAAGTGATCCGGCGAACCATAATAGAAACTGTAGCAGCTTCTTTTTCCATGGCAGCCTGACTTGCTTATATTGCAGATCAGATAAGTCGAGAATGTATTTCCGGCTCCGTAACAACAGGTAGAGGTTATTTAAAATATATTACGCTATTTGACAAATCTAAACCAAAAAAATTAATTTTACAAGCTAAAATTTGACTAATATTTATTTAACACAATTCTAAATAAGATGAAGGCGCAGGAACTGAGGCAATTGTTTTTCGATTTTTTTGAATCTAAAGGTCATCTGATTGTGCCTTCAGCTCCCATGGTAATCAAAAATGACCCTACTCTGATGTTCACCAATGCCGGGATGAATCAATTCAAAGATATTTTCCTTGGAAACCGACTGGCGGTGAACAAGAGAGTTGCAAACTCTCAGAAATGTTTAAGAGTATCGGGTAAACATAATGATCTCGAAGAAGTCGGGCACGATACTTATCACCATACTATGTTTGAGATGCTGGGTAACTGGTCGTTCGGCGATTATTTTAAAAAAGAAGCGATTGAATGGAGTTGGGAATTGCTGGTAAATAAACTCGGGATTCCGCAGGATCGTCTGTATACAACAATATTTGAAGGAAGCAAGGAAGACAAAGTACCCCGTGATAATGAAGCATTTGAGATCTGGGAAAAATGTTTTGCACACCCTGAAGGCAGGATTCTTGATGGTTCGAAAAAAGATAATTTCTGGGAAATGGGTGAAACCGGGCCCTGCGGACCATGTTCGGAAATTCATGTGGATATACGTGACGATGCTGAAAGAAAAAAGATTCCTGGAAAAGACCTTGTAAATAAAGGTCACCCCCAGGTAATTGAAATATGGAACCTTGTTTTCATACAATATAACCGGCGTACTGACGGAATACTTGAACAACTTCCTGCAAGACATGTAGATACAGGAATGGGGTTTGAAAGGCTCTGTATGATTGTTCAGGGCAAGAAATCAAATTACGAAACGGATATTTTTCAGGATATTATAAGTAAAATATCAGAGATTACAGGCAAGGCTTATGGAATAAACGAAAAATGGGATATTGCTCTTCGGGTGGTGGCTGATCATGTAAGAGCAGTCTCCTTTTCCATTGCTGATGGACAACTTCCCACTAATAATAAAGCAGGTTATGTAATAAGAAGGATCCTTCGTCGTGCAGTAAGATATGGATATAATAATTTAGGCATTGAGGAACCTTTTATGTACAAACTGGTGCCTGTCCTCGCCTCAACTATGGGGAATCAGTACCCTGAACTTCAGTCAGGTAAAGAACAAATTGCTAAAATCATTTTTGAAGAGGAAACTGCCTTTCTGAAAACACTTGGGAAGGGCTTAAAAATGATTGAAAAAATGATTGCCGATCTAAGAAATTCCAAAAAGAATTTACTTCCCGGGAAAGTAGCTTTTGAGATGTATGATACTTTTGGATTTCCCGTTGACCTCACCCAGCTAATTCTTAAAGAGAATGATATGAATCTCGACATGAAGGGATTTGAAGAGGAGATGAAAAATCAGAAAGTCCGCTCAAGAGAAGATGCATCTGTTGAGGCAGCTGACTGGACGATTCTTAAGGAAATAGAGGGCACCGAATTTACCGGTTATCACAAGACAGAGGATAAGGTATACATTTCAAAATATCGAAAAGTTAAGAATAAAGGCAAGGAAATTTTTCAACTTGTTTTTGATAAAACCCCCTTTTATGCTGAATCGGGTGGTCAGGTTGGTGACACAGGCTATTTAGAGTCAGAGAACGAAAAGATTTACATTACAGACACTATTAAAGAAAATAATCTGGTTATTCATTTTTCAGACAAATTGCCAACCGGCTTATCAGTTCAATTCAGGGCAAGCGTTGATAGTGAAAAACGTCAGATGACAGCTAATAACCATACAGCTACTCATCTTATTCATTTTGCATTACGTTCAGTACTTGGCAAACATGTTGAACAAAAAGGCTCTCTTGTAACTCCCGATCGGCTGCGTTTCGACTTTAGTCATTTCGCTAAAATGAGCAAGGAAGAATTATCAAAGGTTGAAGCTCTGGTAAACCTGATGGTACGGGAAAATAATACAGGTAAGATTACCGAGGTTTCAATGGACAATGCCAAAAAAATGGGTGCAATGGCACTTTTTGGTGAAAAATACGGTGATCTTGTACGCGTTGTTCAATTTGGAAAATCAATAGAACTCTGCGGTGGTACACATGTACAATCAACCGGGAACATCGGGATTGTGAAAATTGTGTCTGAAAGTGCAATTGCTGCCGGGATAAGAAGAATTGAAGCATTAACTGCTTCAAACGCGGAGGAGTATATTAATGAAAAATTAAAGATTAACGATGAAATTGCATCGCTTCTGGATAGTAAAGGCAGCATATCCGAAAGTATAGAAAAACTACTGACTGAAAATAAAACGCTCAGGAAAAGTGTTGAAAAATTTCAGATTCAGTCCACAACTGCAATGGTAAGAGAGATAATAGAGAAAGGGACAAAAATCAATAACATAAATTTTGTGTCGGGAGTTATTGATTCCGATTCAACCGAGATATTGAAAAATGTCGCTTACCAGATCAGAAACTCTTCGGAGAATACAGTAATGGTCATTGGTTCTAAAAACGCTGGTAAAGCCAATATCCTGGTTACTGTCACCGATGATCTTATCAAAGGGAAAAACATCAATGCTGTAAGCATAATTAAGGAAATTTCGGGCGAAATTAATGGAGGAGGTGGTGGTCAGCCATTTCTGGCTACGGCAGGAGGCAAAAATCCGAATGGGATAACAAATGCCATTGCGAAAGCAGCCGAATTCATTCTAAAATCGTGAATTAATTGTTAATTGTAGGGTCATGCCATGGCATGACCCTACTTTATTATATGGTGTAAATTGTAGAGCCACGCCATGGCGTGGCCCTACAATTAATACATTTATATTTACCTATTCGAAATATATTATAAAACATATTTTAATAATATACTGATTATATGCTACTTACATACATATTTAGTTTTAGATTGCATTCGCATTAATATTTGTTCGAAAATTATCATTAGACTTGTTGCCTGATTGATTTGTATGTAAAGATCGATAAACACTCAATTCGTAAATAACTATGGAAGTTAGAAGGACCTTTGACATAATTCAGTGGAATCTTGAGAAATATCCGCGTAAGGATATGTATGCCGGAAAAAAAGACAAAGCATGGATAACATACTCGACCGAGGAAGTAAGCAATTATGTGAACCTCGTCAGTTATGGACTTCTTTCACTTGGCTATAAAACGGGAGATAAAATTGCAACTATAAGTGGGAATAAACCTGAATGGAATTTTGTTGATATGGGGATTGCACAGATTGGGATTATTCATGTACCTATATATCCGACAATCGGGACCGATGAGTATGAATATATTTTAGAACATTCTGATGTCAAAGTAATTATCCTCGGCAATAAAACTATCTATAACAAGGTAAAGCCCATTGCCAATAAGATTCACGGACTCAGGGAAATTTATTCTTTCGATCCAGTTGATGAGTTGAAACCATTTGAGGAAATTTTAGAAGCAGGCAGAAAGAATGCTGACAAATTTCGTGAAGAAGTTGAGAAAATAAAAGAAAGTATTAAACCGGAAGATCTCGTTACCATAATTTATACATCCGGAACTACCGGAAATTCAAAGGGTGTCATGCTGTCGCACAATAACCTGGTGAAGAATGCAATTACAACATCTAAGGCTCATCATCTTGGTTATGGACACAGGGCTATAAGCTTCCTTCCATTGTGTCATGTATACGAAAGAATGGTAAACTATCATTTCCAATATAAAGGGATAAGTGTTTATTATGTTGAAAATATGGGTACCGTCTCGGAAACTGTCAAAGAGATTAAACCTCACATTTTTAATACTGTTCCACGTCTTCTTGAGAAAATCTACGATAACATAATCAGCAAAGGCCGAAATCTTCCATGGCTAAAAAAACAGATTTTTTTCTGGGCAGTAAATCTCGGACTTAAATTCAGGTTAAGAGACAATTCACAGTTTTACAAATTCCGTCTCAGGATTGCCAGAAAACTGATTTTCAGCAAATGGCAGGAAGCTCTGGGTGGTGAACTACAAGTACTTGTTTCAGGCGGCGCTGCTCTTCAATCGAGACTTGAAAAAATCTTCTGGGCTGCAGGAATACCGGTAATCCAGGGATATGGTCTCACTGAGACTTCTCCGGTAATTGCAGTCAATCCATTCAGAATTGATGAAATCGGGTTTGGTACCTGCGGTCCTGTTATTGAAGGTTGTGAAGTAAAAATAGCTGACGACGGTGAAATTTTATGCAAAGGGGTCAATGTCATGATGGGTTATTATAAAGCCCCTGATCTGACTGCAGAAATGATAGACAGTGATGGATGGCTGCATACCGGAGATATAGGTGTGATTGAAGATGGAAAATTTCTCAAGATTACAGACAGGAAAAAAGAAATGTTTAAACTCAGTGCAGGGAAATATATAGCGCCCCAGGTAATTGAGAACAAGCTAAAAGAATCGTTTTTTATAGAGCAGGCAATGGTAATCGGTGAAAATCAGAAATTTGCCAGTGCCATTCTTTCACCGAATTTCACCTTCCTGCACGACTGGTGCTCAATTCATAAAATCCAGTTCAGGGATAACAGAGAACTAATTGAGCTTTCCGAAGTAACCGAACGATTCAGTAAAGAGGTTAAAGAAGTAAATAAATCACTTGGTGAATTTGAGCAGATAAAGAGAATCAGGTTAGTAACAGAGGAATGGAGTCCTCAGACAGGAGAATTATCCCCTACCCTGAAGCTTAAAAGAAATTACCTGTCCAAAGAATACAAGGAAATAATTGACGAAATATATTTCAACGGAGAAAAAGACTCTAATGTTCTGATCCGGATTAAAAACGGGATAAATGGAGTTCTTAAGAATCTGCCTAAATTCTAAATGGGGACGGCCGCATAGCGGCCAGGGGGTCTCCGGCTTAGCGTACTTTACGGTTAAAAAGGACTTTTTCAACATCCTGCAAAAGGGTTGCTGTTAACCAATATTTTTGTAATTTTGAGTTTTTAAATTGCAAATGAGAAAAGTTGTCCCGCGAAGCCTTATTCCTGTTCTGTCTGGTTTAATAATAATTTTATATTCGTGTGCCCAGGCATCATGTTTTGATGAAACAGAATCATATCTGAAAGCTTCCTTATATAATACTTCTTTCAGTAAAATCCTTGCTCCTGATAGTCTTTCCCTCTATGGACTGAATCGTGATTCAATTATTTATAATAAAGTTGCCGATGTAGCTCTGGCTCTGATCCCTTTGAATGACACTGCCCAAAGCTCGACATTTGTCATTAAAATAGACGGAATAACCGACACCATTCAATTCCATTACAGCAGTTATCCACATCTGATTTCGAAGGAATGCGGTTACACTTATTATCATCATCTTGACTCTTTACCAATATTTACAAAACACATAATCGACAGTATTATAATAGATAGCCCGACCGTTACGAATTTAAAAATTGAGAACATTACGATTAAATATTAGTCTCATTGGTATTCTGGTACTAACTGTATGTCAGGTTTATGCCCAGGATACAATACCTATCCCTCTTAAAATAAAGATCGGGATAGATGTATTAGGGCCGGCTACTTATTATTCAAATAAAAATGTTCTTAACCTCGAGGCATATATGTCTGTCGATCTGGATGAATCGAAAGCTGTTGTGGTTTCTGTGGGTTCTTCTAATTACAAATTCAGTCAATATAATTACTCTTATATGAGTAGTGGTCAATTTGTCCGTTTTGGAATGGACTTTAACCTCCTGAAGCCCGACAAATCGCAGGGCAAATATTGGTTTGGTATTGGCTTAAGATATGGTTTGAGCAGTTTTAATTCCAAGGTACCCTTTTTTGATAAAACAGGGTATTGGGGTACTACTTCATCTTCTATTCCTTCAAGGAAAGCGCTGGCTCAATTTGTTGAAATATCTCCAGGTGTACGTACTGAGATTTTTAAGAATTTCAGCATGGGTTGGTCTATAGGCATGAGGTTATTGGTTAGCTCAGGCTCAGGCAGTGATGTAAGACCCATCTATTTACCAGGATTTGGAAATGCCGCAAAGATTATTACGGCCGGAGTGAACTATTTTCTGGTATGGAATATTCCGTTTAAAACGAAAAATGTAATAATGAAAAAACCAGCTCCCGAAGAACCAGAGGATAATACAGAAGGGAATAAAGAAAATTCGGGTACTACTGACGGTTCAATTATAAGGCAATAGGGGTCGAAATCCATTAACCACAAAGGACACAAAGGTTGACACAAAGGTCACAAAGAAGAGATACCTCTCGTTTTGCAGGATGCCTCCATAGGATCTAATTGCCCCCCTTTAGGGGGGTTGGGGGGTTGCTGAAAATATATAAACCTGCAAAGGTTAGCAAGCCGTTCAGAAGAAGCAATTCAAACCCGAACTTATATCCATTAAATAATTCTACTGAATATTTGCTTAGGAAGAAGCATGCAAGTGGGGAGAAAATAGCAATAGCCGGTGTCATTTTATCATTTACAACTCGTTTCGTAAACAACCCAAAAGAATATAAACCCAGAAGCGGACCATAAGTATAACCTGCAATGGTGAAAAGCTTGTCAATCACTGCTTTATCATTCAGAACACTGAACATCATTACACTTACAAAGAATACCAGACCTATTGACAAGTGCACGATATAGCGTATCCTGGTCTTTGCCTTTTCTGATATAGCTCTTTGTTCGAGGCCTATGAAATCGATACTCACCGATGTTGTAAGTGAGGTTATAGCACCATCGGCACTGGGGAACGCCGCTGAAATGAGTCCTATAAGAAATACGATGCCTGCAACCGGGCCAAGATAACTTATTGCAATTGTCGGGAATATATCATCACTTGATAAAATTGTAAGTCCTTTGTCTTTAACAAAGATCAGCAGTATAGCACCAAGAAAAAGAAACAGCAGGTTTACAATAACTAGTGTACCGCTGAATGTGAACATATTTTTTTGTGCATCCTTAATATTCCTGCAGCTTAGATTCTTTTGCATCATTTCCTGATCCAGACCTGTCATGGCTATCGTGATGAATATTCCGCTGAAAAATTGTTTGACAAAAAATCGCGGATTATGCCAGTCAGTGATAAAAATCTGAGAGGAGTGACTCTCCCTGACTATTGACACCAGCTTAACCAGTGGCAGATGAAGATTCTTTCCTATATAAATCACTGACAGTACTACAGCAAGTAACATAAACGTTGTTTGCAAAGTGTCAGTCCAGATAATTGTCCTTATCCCTCCTTTCAGGGTATACAATATAATTAAAGTAATAAATATCAGAACATTGATCCAAAATGGTACATTCCATGCATCGAATACAAAAATCTGAAGAACATTAATAACAAGAAACATCCGGAGGGAAGCTCCCAGTGTTCTTGAAAGGATGAAAAAACCGGCACCGGTTTTATATGACCACGATCCGAACCTTTGTCCGAGGTAAGCATAAATAGATGTAAGTTTTAATCTGTAATACATTGGAAGAAGGACAAGTGCGATTACCAGATAACCAAACAAATACCCAAAAACAACAACCATATAGCTGAACTGGGTATCTTTTACCCAACCGGGCACCGACATAAAAGTCACTCCCGAGAGAGAAGCGCCTATCATACCGTATGCAACCACAAACCATGGAGAAACCTTATTCCCGATAAAAAATGACTGGTTGTCAGCTTTCCTTGCAGTGAACCAGGTAACAGAAAACAAAACTATTGTGTAAATGAGGAAAATTCCGAGTATAAGGAAAGGTGACATATAAAAAACAATTAGGACACAAGAATAACAAAAAGAACGCAGTACAAAAAATTCCGTACTGTATAAATAACACTGGAAATTTGAACTAATTTTGTCTGAAAGATTTAAATCATGAGTTTTACTGAATTTCCATCGAGGCTTTTAGAAAATGCCGTAAATGAATTTGCTTCACTCCCGGGTGTTGGCAGAAAAACAGCGTTCCGTCTGGTAATGAATTTATTAAGAAGAGACTCAGAAGAGGTGAAAAAGTTTGGTGAGAGTATTATAAGACTTCATGAAGAAATTCATTACTGCAAGATCTGCAATAATATTTCCGATACCGAAATATGCAATATCTGTAATGATGATAAAAGGGAGAAATCTGTAATCTGCGTTGTTGAAAACATTCAGGACGTGATGGCTATTGAAAATACGCGGCAATTCAGGGGAGTATATCATGTTCTGGGAGGAATCATTTCGCCGATTGACGGAATAGGTCCTTCCGATCTGAAAATCGACAATCTTGAAGAAAAGGTGAAATCCGGAGGAATAACCGAACTAATTCTTGCTCTCAGCACAACAATGGAAGGTGATACAACAAATTACTACCTTTATAAAAGACTCAGTAAGTATAACATACAAATAACAACACTTGCAAGAGGAGTAGCAGTAGGGGATGAACTTGAATATACTGATGAGATAACATTAGGACGCGCCATTAATAACAGAAACCCTTACCAGCAATGATAAAATCAATAAATCATTTACTCTCCGATTCGGGTAAGCGTATAAAACGGTCGGCGATCAGGGAAATACTAAAACATCTCCGGGAACCAGGTATGATATCCTTTGCCGGAGGGCTTCCCGCACCTGAAACACTTCCCGTTCATGATCTAAAACAAATTGTCTGTGAGATACTTGAAAAGGACGGTCCTGATAGCTCCCTTTAGGGTGTAAGGGGGGCACGACCTTAGCAATAATTGGATTTCAACCTTCTCAAAAGCCTTGATGATATTTTGGATAGGGTCAAGCGTCTATTGTTTCATGATGCAACTTTAATCTGAAACATTTTTTCAATCCGCTTGTTTAATATTTATGAAATTTCTACCTGTTAAGCAATAGTAACTAGTTTACGGCAAAATCATTGAATAACCGTTGAAAAGAAAATTATACTCAAAATATTAAAATATGGCAAGATTGAATATCACATTACCTGCAATGGGAGAAGGCGTAATAGAAGCAACAATAAATAAATGGCTGGTTTCTGAAGGTTCACAGGTTAAGGAAGATGATCCGCTGGTTGAAGTAGCTACTGATAAAGTGGATTCTGAAGTTCCGGCCCCTGTGGCTGGTACTCTCATATCGATAAATGTAAAAGAAGGCTCAATTGCTAAAATCGGTGAGATTCTGGCCGTGATTGAAAATAATGCCACTCCGACAAAAGAAGATTTGAAAAAAGTTGATAAGGAGGTTGAAAGAGTCCGTGAAACAATCGAATCTTCAAAGCGTGAAAAAACTGAAACGGAGAACTTGTCGCATGATATGAAAAGCAGGACGCCTTCGGGTAAGTTTATTTCTCCATTAGTAAGGAGTATTGCTTCACGTGAAGGTATTAGTTATGACGATCTTGATAATGTTACAGGAACAGGAATGGATGGCCGGATTACAAAAGATGATATCTTAAAAATACTTGATGAGAGGAATACAGGAAAAGAGTCAGTTGAGCCCGTAAAAACTGTCGCAAGCAAGGAAATTCCTGATTCAGTAATTTCACCAATAGAATCTAAAAAGATTGTTGAGACAAAAGCAGTTCCAGCTATTGAAAGGAGTGAAAAGAAAGAAAATCCGGTAACAAAATCGGCAGGGGATGAAGTTATTCCCATGGACAGAATCCGCAAAATAATTGCAGAGCATATGGTTATGTCTAAACGAACATCTCCCCATGTTACATCTTTTATTGATGCTGATGTTACTCGTCTTGTCAACTGGAGAAACGCAAATAAGGATCGTTTCCTGGCATCAGAGGGTCAAAAGCTTACACTTACCCCAATTTTTATTGATGCTGTTGCCAAAGCTCTGCATGAATTTCCTATGGTAAATATATCAGTTGATGGAGAAAACATAATCAAAAAGAAGAATATTAATATTGGAATGGCCACTGCCCTACCCGATGGCAACCTGATTGTCCCGGTCATTAAAAATGCTAATGAGAAAAGCCTTACCGGTCTGGCCAAAACAGTCAACGATCTGGCTGAAAGAGCAAGGATCAATAAATTAAAACCTGATGAAATTACGGGTGGTACATTTACAATTACGAATTTTGGAAGTTATCAAAATCTTGCAGGAACACCAATAATAAATCAGCCACAGGCTGCTATCCTGGGTACGGGTGTTGTAAGAAAAACTCCTGTGGTTATTGAAACAGAAGAAGGGGATATGATTGGAATAAGACAAATAATGATTCTGTCGTTAAGTTACGACCACCGGGTTATTGATGGGGCACTGGCAGGAAAATTCATTCATAAAATAAAAGAAATCCTTGAGAATTATACTCCGGACTATATCTGATTAAAAGTTAAGAAGGTATATTTGTTATGAATTTCATCAGCGAATAATCGCTGTTTGAAAAAAAAAGGTAAAAAGGACTACTTCAAATAGTCCTTTTTTCTAATATTTATCCTATATTAGTAGCCTTGAGTAGAGAAATAACAGTTTGACTTCCTCCATTCTAAAAATAGAACCTAAGGATCTTAATTTTCACATATGATTTATGTGCCCTAATTCCATTTAGATTAATTGTATTATGATGAAAAGATTAGTTATCATAATGTGGCTGCTGGCTACATTTATCAATCCTGAGTTACGCTCACAATCTAAGGAAGAGAGCAGGCAAAATTTTTTCGAAGCTGAGAGTTGGATCTTATTTGAGTCGTATCAGGATGCCCTGCCATTATATCTGCAACTACTGAAAAAATACCCTGAAAATTCAAATTACAAATACAGGACAGGTCAATGTTATATCAATATACCGGGTGAGAAATTTAAAGCCATCAGTTATCTTGAGGACGCTGTTGCAGATATTGATCCGAAATATAAAGAAGGCAGATTTAATGAAACAGGTGCTCCGTATGATGCTCTGTACTATCTTGCAAATGCATACCGCATCAATAATCAGATAGATAAAGCACTAAAAACATATGAACTTTTCAAATTAAATATGAACCCTGCGGTATATGATACGACAGTTGTGAATCTCCAGATACAGAGTTGCCGGAATGCCCAGGAGCTTATGAGGATGCCTCTCTATCTCAAAGAGAAGAACCTCGGGAATGTAATAAACAGTAGTAATAATGATTACAATCCTGTGGTATCTGATAAAGAGGATATGATTGTTTTTTCAAGGAGCCAGGCTTTTTATGATGCTATTCTTTTTTCAACTAAAGTCAATGGTGTATGGACGGATCCTCAGAATATGAATGAGCTCTTAAAAGTAGACCGTGATCTTTTTCCTACTTCAATCTCGAAGGACGGTAAGGATCTTTATTTATACAGTTCAGCTGATTATGATGGGATAATTTATACCTCACGGCTTGTGAATGGGAAATGGTCTCCTATCGTAAAGCTGAATGATAAAATAAATACCAAATACTGGGAATCACATGCAACTATTTCTCACGATAACAAAAAGCTTTATTTCACCAGTAACAGGAAAGGTACATATGGCGGACTGGATATATATGTATCTACCCGCGACAGTATCGGGGATTGGGGTCCGGCAGTTAATCTTGGACCGAAGATAAACACACCTTATAATGAAGAATCTCCATTTTTGAGTCAGGATGACAAAACACTGTTTTTCAGTTCAAGGGGTCACTTTAACATGGGTGGGTATGATATTTTTTACTCAACATTACTTGATAACGGAGAATGGTCAGTACCCCTGAATGTAGGTTTCCCTTTAAATACTACTGATGATGATGTATTCTTCAGACCTTTGAATCAAGGCTATGAAGGTTATATTTCGAAAGAACTTCCGGGAGGGTTTGGGAAACAGGATATATACCGTGTCGAAATCTTTTCAAATGATCATCCCAGAAAATTCTTTGTCAGAGGGATGGTAAAGGTTGCCGATTTGATAAATAACATGAATGACAGCGTTAAGATCAGCGCTATGAATATAAAGAATCCTGATCAGACGATGATTGTATATTCGAATCCTCAGACCGGTCAGTACGAATTCCAGCTTCCACAGGGGGATTATCAAATTACATATCAGGGAGATGGAGGTCAAACAGTTATCAAAAATTTAAATCTTCCTCTGCTAAATCCCTCCGACAGCTTGATACTTCCCGGAACAATTATACCAAGAACAGATTTTGAGGCTGATTTAAACGTGGAATCAAATAAAAGCATATCTGTCAGCGGAGGCGACTCAATTGTCATTCCAATGAAAATTGAACCGAAATCGATCCTTACTGTCGAGAACTGGGTTGGTGATTCATTAGTATCTGTGCAGCATTTTACTGTGCGCGATTCAGTTTTTAATTATAAAATGGCACCCGCTAACGGTAAAAACAGGGTTGTGTTTAAACTTGCCGACAGATACAATAACCAAACCCAGACCGAAGTTCTGATTACCCGTGAAAGAAACATTACAAATCAACCGGTTAAGAGACCTGAATACAACAGAATTATTTCTCAGAAACAGATCTCCATCTTTGTCGAGATGCTTAAAAGCCGCGCCGGGGACAAACTTCTTGATCTTATCACGAATGCTAATATAAAACAAAAGGAATTCGGAAAAATCGACGACTATATTTCATTACTTAAGGAAGAAGCTGTTAAAAAAGGCATAAACCCAGAAGACATTGACAGGCTGGCACTTACGGTAGCTGTATTTGATAATATTCTTACCCAGGCTGCAGTCGATTTACTTGCAAAATATTCAGATGGCGAACTGCAAAAGCTTCTCTCTGGCCTTGATATACATACGTCCAATTTGAAGACATGGACTGATCTGCAGCAATATATTTCAGAAAAAACCGGTGGAAGGATAAGTCCACGCGACCTGAACAGGATTGCCGCAGCCATCCTGAACGGGATTGACCCGAATATAGATATTTTGAGATCTAAGATTCTGTCATTCACTGAAAACTCTTCAATAGGATTGCTCGTCAAAGGGGCTGTGACTTCTGCCGATAACAGCAACTCTAAAACAACCTGGAAATGGCTGCAATCATTTTATAATGAATCTCTCAGGCAGGGGCTCTCACAGGCTCAGCTTGTAGAGTTGCTTGTAAGACTGAGCTCATTGCCTGATACTAAAATGGACCAATATCTCAATGATTTGATCGGACAATCAGATGAACAATTCATTTCAGTACTGAAATCTATTGAACTGAAGAAAGAAAAAATCAAAACGCCAGAGAACCTTATAAAATATCTTATTACTAATAAAGAAAAGTATCCACAGGAATTTGTTTTTGGAAGTATAGCCAACCTGATACTTTCAAAAAACATTTCACCTGAAAATTCTAAATCAATAGTGTCATCCGGAAATAAAAATGGGTTGTGGATATTATGGCTGCTGATACTTCTCGGAATATTTAGTTTATTCCTTATTCTTTGGAGAAGAAAAAACAAAAACAAAAAATAAATGAATGAAAATGACTGGTCCTCGCCGGTCATTTTCATAAAATATTACAGGTTTAACATTCTATTGCCGATTTTTTAATAAATTTGACTAACAAAATCTCTGTCTATGCGCAAAAGAGTAATGTGTCTGTTTAGTATATTTATTTTCATCATTCCGCTACGTGCTCAGGGAAATAAAGAGCTTCAGGATGCATTCCTTGAAGCTGAATATTTCATGATGAACGGAGATTATTCTGATGCTCTCACATATTATCTGCCTTTATATGAGAAATTGCCTTCCAATGCGAACCTTGCATACCGCATAGGAGTGTGCTATCTTAATATTCCTTCAAAAAAGAATCTATCTGTAGATTATCTCAGTATTGCATCAAAGAATATGTCAGCCAAGCGCAAAGAAGGAAGCATTAACCAGGTAGCAGCTCCATATGATGCATTATTTCAGCTTGGGAAAGCTTATCGCGTTAATTTCAAGTTCGATCAGGCAAAAGAGGCTTTCACTAAATATCTTGCTACACTTCTGCCTGACGATCATGAGAATGTGGAGTTCGTAAAACATGAAATTGAAGTATGCGATAAGGCTAAAGATTTTATAGCTAAGCCGGTATCTTTTACTGAAGAAAACATTGGAGAACAGTTTAATGATGAAAAGTCTCAGTTTAATCCTCTGATATCAGCAGATGGCAAGTCTTTTGCTTATATGGTTTCTCTCAAATTCTATGATGCTGTTATGTTTTCCAAACTTATAAATGGGAAATGGTCAGCTCCTGTTAATATCACACCTGACCTCCAAACCGATGGAGATTTTTATATCTCATGTCTTTCTGCCGATGGGAAATTACTATTTCTTTCCAAAGATGATAACGATAACAGCGATATATATGTGAGCTCTCTTGTCGGAGAGACCTGGACAAAAATTGTCAAACTAAACAAAAACATTAATACAAAATACTGGGAATCACACGGATTTATTTCAGAAGACGGGAATCAGCTGATTTTCGCATCGGACAGACCAGGAGGCTTCGGCGGACTTGATCTGTACATTTCCCAAAAAGTAAATGGCGACTGGGGTCCACCAGTCAATCTTGGCCCGGAAATTAATACACAATTCAATGAGGACAGACCATTTCTGATTAATAATGGAAAAACCATTTTTTTCAGTTCCCAGGGACATGAAACGATAGGAGGTTATGACATATTCAGATCTGATCTCCAATCGAATGGTCTATGGAGTAATCCAAAAAATCTTGGATATCCTATCAATACACCCGATGATGACGTATTCTTTATGCCTATAGGTGACGGTAAATCGGGCTATTATTCAAGATATAAAGAAACAGGCGGATATGGTAAGGAAGACATCTATAAAATAACATTTAAATAAAAATCGACCCGTTTGCAAAATCCCTTTTAAATAATGCTATATTTGTTTTAATGGATAACTTCAGAGTAAAAATCGTAAGGGGCTTACTGCAGCTGACAGCTTTGGTAATAATTCCAATCACGGTTTCTGCCCAGTCTTCAGGTGAGATGAAGAAAATATTTGAGAAAGCCGAGTCATATTATCTTTATGAAGAATATGATCTGGCAAATCAATTATATCTTATAATGGATACCACCGGCAATGGAAACATTCAATATAAAATAGGCAATTGTTATCTTAATATTCCCGGAGAGAAAGAAAAATCAATTCCATATCTCGAGAGAGCTGTTAAATCAGCATCTTACGAGTCAAAACCCGAATCTTTCAAGGAAAAGAGGGCCCCACTTGATTCATACTTCTCTCTATCCAAGGCATATCTTATTAATAATCAACTATATAAAGCTCTAAGCACTCTTCAGACTTTTAATAAGCTTGCCAGAGAAACATCTTCCAGGGGAGGCATGAAGAATCTTGATTACATTGAACAACAGATTCAGGCATGCAAGAACGCAATTGATTATGAAAAGAATCCTGTAACGTTCAGTAAAAAACCAATGGGAAGTGAATTCAACCAGGGCTCAATAAATGAGAATCCTGCTGTTAGCTTCGATGGCAACACAATTGTATATACCGAACGCAGAGGAGCAGTTAATGCACTTTTCTTTTCAAAGAAAGAAAGAGGCAAATGGCAGACTCCAATTGAAATAACCGCTCAATTAAATGCGGGTGACGATTGTTCATCCTGTTCGCTTAACTTTGATGGAACAGAGCTCTTCCTGTACAAAACTGATAACTACGATGGAGCAATATATTCCTCGAATTTCGTTGATGGCGCCTGGACGCCAATTAAAAAATTAAATAAGAACATAAATACGAAATTTTATGAATCGCATGCCTCTATTTCTGCCGATTCGAAGAAACTATATTTTTCCAGCAACAGAGACGGTGGTCAGGGAAACCTCGACATTTATGTTTCTGAAAAAGATGAAAATGGCGATTGGGGTCCTGCTGTAAACCTTGGCTCAGCTATCAATACTCCATTTAATGAAGATACACCTTTCATAACCCAGAATGATTCAGTGCTTTATTTTTCTTCTGAGGGACATAGCTCAATGGGCGGATTTGATAATTTTAAGAGTCAGAAGATAGGATCAGGCTGGAAAACGCCAACAAATTTAGGGTATCCCATTAATACAACTGACGATGACAAATTCTTTCAACCAGTAAATAATGGAAAGAATGCCTATTATTCGATGCCAACTGATTATAAACAGAAAGAAATATTTTATCTCGGGATGGGAAATACTGACGTAAACCAGTCCTTTGAAATAAAAGGCAGATTCAGTCTTAGAGATACAACAGTAACGTTTGATAAAAATTACTCCATTGATCTTTTAAATAAAACATCAGGAGATACTCTCGATGTAGGATTCCCGAATAAATATACAGGCCTTTATAATTTTATTGTTGCGCCGGGGCAATTCAGAATCTATTATAAAGGGTATGGCTATAAAACTCAGATAATTGATACCGCCATTTTGCAGGATAGCCCTAACCTCTCGATAAATATAGATGTGTCACTTGAAAGAGATACAACCATAAAGAGGATTACCAGCCACCCTGTTGTTTATGATAAAATAAATCTTTCGTTAATCCCTACCATTGCAGAAGCAGATACCAGTACTCTGATCAGAAACCTCAATGTAAGCGATGTAAGTGACGTTAATATAAAAGATTCTGATGTACTTTATTATACAGTACAGGTTATGGCTCTCCATCGTCCTGTTGATGTAACGTATTTTAAATATATCACCGATATGAAAGTCCTGTATAATGATCTCGATAAGTTCTACAGGTACACCACAGGTAGATTTGCGACACGGGATGAAGCTTATTCATTAAGACTCGAGTTGATAAGGAAAGGGTATCCTGAAGAAATCTTTATCAAGAAAGTCTCAAAATAATGAAAACTGCGCTCAGGAGGACAGTTATTCTATCCCTGTTGATTTTCTTGTACCTGTCTTCTTTCTCTCAAACACTTTCCAAAAGAGGATTCATTAATGCCGTTCAGGAAGCTGATATTTATTACTATTACGATCAGAATTACGAAAAAGCTGCCAGTCTGTATGAAGCGCTCTATAAGATTTATCCCGAGAACTCTAACCTTGCAGCTAAACTTGGAATATGCTATTTGAATCTCGATGGAAGAAACTACGAAGCACTGAAACTTCTTTCAAAAGCGATTTTGAATGTAGCCGGCACTGACAAGGAATATATTGAATATGGCGAAAAGGCGCCGATTGATACTTATCTGTACCTTGCAACTGCATATCATCAGAGTGATAGTCTCCAAAAAGCAATCACGCTCTACTCTGCCGCCAGAAAACGTTTAAGCGGCACAAAAATCTTCAAGGACGAATACATTGACAATCAGATAAAAGATTGTAAGTATGCGATTGATATGGAGAAAAAACCTATAAGGTTATTCTCACAATTATTTACAGGATGGCTAAGTGATTATCCCGGAGCATGCAATCCGGTACTTTCAAAAAATGATTCTGTATTTATTTTTACCCGGAAAGAAAACGGCAAAACTCACATTTTCTGCTCTTACAATACAGGAACATGGAAAAAGCCTGTTGATATCTCCAGACAACTTGGAGGAGCTGATAAATTTTATTCGAACTCGATTACAGGTGATGGAAAGTTTTTGGTCATTTATCTCGAAGAAGGGGGAAACGGAAATCTATATTATTCACAGAGGAAAGATTCCACCTGGACCAGGATCAAAAGTTTCCCAAAACCTGTTAATTCCATTTACTGGCAGTCCTCTGGCTTTATTACCCCTGATGGTAAATCTATATACTTTTCAAGCAACAGGCCTGGCGGTTACGGTGAGCTTGACATATGGTTTTCTGAAAAAAATGATGCTGGGAAATGGTCTGAACCAGTCAATTGCGGGAATGTCATTAATACTCCTTATAATGAAGATACTCCTTTCTTCGATCAGGATAAGGGAACTATGCTATTCAGTTCAATGGGTCATATCAGCATGGGAGGTTACGATGTATTCAGTTCTCAGAAGAAGAATGGAACATGGTCTAATCCCGTGGGATTGCCTTATCCATTAAATAATACTGTTAGCAACAACTTCTTTATCCAGAGTGATCAAAAAAATAGCTATATAACCAGCCTTTTTGACGAAAAATCACGTACACGGAATATATATACGCTTACTACTGAAATACCAGTAGAAAGAGTTATAAAATTAAAAGGAGATATTGAACTTCAGGATGGAATAACAGCAGATCCCAAACAGACAAAAATACTGCTTGTTGACCAAAAAGAAACAAAAAAAATAGATCTACTCGATTCAGCTAATTACTCTTTTGATATTAAACCGGGTGAATATCAGCTTTATATAAGTCATACCGGGTATAAGACAGATTCAATTAATCTGAGTATCCCGGTAAATTTCGGAGGTAACTATGTTTTTGTCAGCTCCTCTCTTGTACCAGATAAAGTATTTGACGGCGAGTTTCTGTCATTAAACAATGTCCTTTTTGACTTTAATAGTTTTAAACTGAACGATCAGGCTCTATCAGTTCTTGAAAGGTTAAGATCTGTCCTCACCAATTATCCTGAATTAAAAGTGGAGGTTGCAGGATATACCGATGGAAAAGGTACCAAAGAATATAATGAAATGCTCGCTGATAAGAGAGCTCAGGCTGTAATAGATTACCTAACGCAGAATGGAGCATCAATCAGAATGTTTATTAAAAAATCATACGGAAAAGCTGATTATGTTGCTCTAAACTCAAATCCTGATGGTTCAGATAATCCGGAAGGGAGAAAGTATAACCGGCGTGTTACATTTGGAATTGTCGATCATAAAACCGGTATTATAATCCGGCAGGAAACCTACACACCGGAGCAACTCCGACAACCATTTTCACTTAGATACAGTATTGTTTTACTAAAATCAGCCAGGAAACTGACACCCGATTACTTTTCTTCATTAACAAATGATAAACTATTCTTTATCAGGACGATTAAATCCGATACAATCTCAATGTACGTTCTGGGAGTATTCTACAATAAGACAGACGCTTTGAAATATCTTGGATATGCCCGGGATAATGGATTCAAAAATGCCTATATATTGAACCAGTATGACCTGGAAAATGAATCAAACGCAATATTAAACCCCGGTGGAAAAAACTCATTTTTAAGTCATCTGGATCACAAGAAATATACTATTCAGCTTGGAGCTACAAGAAATCCTATAAATGCCGGGAAAATATTCAGCGGACTTCAAGGAGTTTCTGAGATAAAAGCCAACGATGGATATTATAAATATTACTATGGCGAATATACCTCTCTTTCAGATGCTAAAAATGCACTTTTAATAGTCCACAAAACAGGATATGATGATGCATATATCAGAAATCTCTACGAATTGGTAACCAAATAGAAGAGACCATGAAGTATAAAAATATCAAACTCAGGGCGGTGGAACCTGAGGACCTGGAGTTGCTTTACGAGTGGGAAAACAATCAGAGTTTCTGGTCAATAAGCAATACCATTACTCCTTTTTCAAGATATAACCTCAAACAGTACATTGAAAATTCTAATAAAAATATCTATGAGACAGGACAACTCAGGCTTATGATTGACCATATTGATGATAAAAAAACTATTGGGACCATCGATGTATTTGAATTCGATCCATTTCATAAAAGAGCAGGAATTGGAATACTCATAGCCTACGAATGCTACAGGAAAAAGGGATTTGCATCGATGTCACTAACATGTCTTTTAAATTATTGTTTTGAAATTCTGAAGTTGCACCAGGTATTCTGCAACATAATTTCAAATAATGCTGAAAGCATTGATCTGTTCGTGAAGCAAGGATTTGTGAAAAGCGGAACAAAAAAAGACTGGATCAAAACAGATGATGGCTACCTCGATGAATTTATGTTCCAATTGATTAATAAATAGTCCTTGCTGCCAGTAACCCGCAAGCAGCTGAAATATCTGATCCTCTTGATTTTCGAATTGAAGCGGATATTCCTGAAATTACCAGATTATGTTTAAAATACTGCATCCTCTCTCTGGACGATGATAAGTTCGGCAAGCCAGGATGCGGATGATATGGTATTAAATTTACCCGTATTGAGGACCCTTTAACAAGAGATATCAGTTCTCTGAGATGCGAATCTGTATCATTTACATTTTGTATCATCATATAAGCCACGGTTAATCTCCTCCCCTTCCTGACCTTAAATTGTTTCATAAGACCCAATATCTTTTGAAAAGGATATAGCCTTTCTATCGGGACTCCCTTAACCCGTTCATCAGTAAATGGAGAAAAAAGACTTAAAGTCATATTACAGTCAGAAGCTTTAAGAAATTTTTCAATTCCGGGCAAAATTCCTACAGTTGAAACAGTTACATTTCTTGGACTCAATGCCAAACCCCATTCGGCTGTAATGATATTACATGCCCTAAGAACATTTTCCAGATTATCCATTGGCTCTCCCATGCCCATAAAAACAACATGAGTAATCTTTTCAGACTGTGGAATGGCTATGATTTGATTCACAATTTCTGCCGGAGTAAGATTGCCTTTGTAGCCATATTCCCCGGTTGCACAAAATGTACACCCCATTCTGCATCCTGACTGCGTTGAAACACATACAGTATGTCTCCTACCTTCCGGAATGTAAACAGTTTCGAACATGTTCCCCAATTCCGAGACGAACAGATACTTAACTGATTTGTCTTCGGAAACCAGTTCATTCTTTGGGACGAAGATTCCACTCACTGCAGAAGCAGAAAGCATTAATTTGAGCGTTTTCGGAATTTTTTCAAACAATGATATATCTGATCTGTGTTTTTTATAAACGTTATGTGCGAGTGTTATCGCATGCCCGGCAGTGAATCCATCTGATCTTATAAATTCATATATTTCATCAGAAGTCAATCCGCAGATACTTTTCCTAACCATATTCATCAGATATTTGCAAAAATAGAGCGATTATCAATATCCTGGTTATAATTATCGGGTAAGCGGTGGTAATTGCATTGAATCCGATCCGGTTTATTATTCGCTTTACCTCACTTACATCTCTCCCCTTCTGGAGAAGGTATGAAAAGAAAAAAAATGACAAGTCTGGCAAGCCAGAGTTTGAGGGTGAAGATTCTCAATTCATATAATGACGGTCCGCTTGAAGATGGTTCGCAGATGGGGCCGTTTTATGAACTTGAGACTTCCTCACCGGCAGCTGATCTTAAGCCGGGAGAAAACCTCAGTCATATACAATATACCTTGCATTTAACAGGTGACAAACAGGAACTTGATAAAGTATCTCGTAAAGTCCGTGGTGTCAGTCATGAAGAAATCAGCAAGGCATTTTAGATAAGTCCCCTGTTTTTCAATAAAGGTTCTATAACAGGTTTACGGCCTCTGAAATTGATATAGCTCTGTTCGGCATCCATGATTCCCATCGGAGCCAGTACATTCTTTCTAAAAGATTCAGCGGTTGCTTTGTCAAAAATACCTTTTTCCTTAAATGCTTCGAATGCATCGTTGTCCAGTACTGCAGCCCATGTGTAGCAATAATATCCGGCAGCATATCCATCGCCCGATATATGCAGAAAATAAGTACTTCTGTATCGTGGTAAAATTTCTTTAATGAGCCCCATTTTCTGAAGATGCTCTTTTTCAAAATTTTGAATATCGATATGTACAGGTGCTTCAAGGGTATGATAGTCCATATCAAGAAGTGAAGCTGCAAGCAATTCTACATTATCAAAACCGGTATTAAAATATCTGCTTTTCTGAATTTTGCTGATAAGTGTTTCAGGTATTACTTCCCCTGTTTTGTAATTCTTTGCATACATCTTTAGTACTTCAGGTTCTGTTGCCCAATGTTCCATTATCTGCGAAGGCAATTCCACAATATCCTGAGCTGTATTTGTCATGCTGTATTTATTTACTGAGAAGAGACCCTGGAGTCCATGCCCGAATTCATGAAAAAGAGTCTGCACATCATCAAGACTTAACAAAGAGGGAGTATCGCCCGACGGATTAGTGAAATTACATACGATTGTTACTATAGGTTTAATTTCTTTACCGTCCGCCCATTTATGATCGCGGAAGCTGCCGCACCAGGCACCCTGACCTTTGCTTGCCCTTGTATAAAAATCCATATACAGAACACCAACAGGAGTTCCGTCAGCCTCTTTAACTTCAAAAGCCTTAGCATCAGGATGGGGAAGCGGAATGTCAGATATTTGAGTGAAAGTTATACCATATAGCTTATTTGCAACGGAGAACGCGCCTTCTCTCACGTTATCGAGTTGAAAATACGGTCTGAGCTCATTATCATCAAGATTATATTTTTCTTTACGTAGTTTCTCAGCGTAGTACCACCAGTCTGAAGGTTCAATTTTAAATTTTGTATTTTCCCTGCCGGCAATTTTTTGCATTTCGTTAAGCTCCTGTCCTGCTACTTTTAAAGCAGGTGACCAAAGCTGATTCAAAAGTGCATAGACATTCGCAGGAGTCTTAGCCATCCTGTTGTCGAGATTCAGGTCAGCATATGATTTAAAACCCAGCAGTTTTGCGCGTTCTGCCCTGAGAGTTACGATATCAGCCAGGATTTTATTGTTATCCAGATTGTCGCCATGATTCCCTTTTGTTATATATCCATCATACAATGTTTTTCGCAAATCACTGTTTTCATCATAAGTAAGGAAAGGAAGCATGCTTGGTTTTTGTATTGTAAATACCCATTTCCCGTCAAGGCTATCTTTTTTAGCAAGATCAGCGGCTCCATTGATAACGCCCTCAGGTAATCCCTTCAGATCATCTTTATTATCAATTACAAGTTTAAATTTATTATTTTCTCCTAACACATTCTGCCCGAATTTCACTGACAGTACTGATAGTTTCTCATTTAGTTTTTTCAAAGTATCCTGATCGGCTCCTTTAAGAAGAGCTCCGTTACGAACAAAATTTTTATACAGATTTACAAGAAGAAAATCCTGTTCCGGAGTAAGTGAGAGCTTATCCTTACCATCATATAAAGTTTTGATCCTTCTGAAAAGCGCTGAATCAAGGAGGATTTCGTCATGGTATGCCGATAGTAAAGGAGAAACTTCAACTTCAATCTGTTGAAGTGAGTCATTAGTATTTGCTGATGTCTGGGAGAAAAAAACAGCAGATACTTTAGTCAAAAGCTCACCTGACTTGTCTAAGGCTCCAATAGTGTTCTCAAAAGTCGGGTTGGTTGAATTATTAACAAGATTCTTAATATCTTCCCTTCCTTCTGCCATTCCTTTTATAAAAGCAGGCATATAATGTTTCGCCATTATCTTTTCAAATGGAGGTACTTCGAAAGGGGTATTAAAAGAAGTAAAAAAAGGATTTGAATTATCCACCTTGGTTACTGGTTTAGTTTTGCATCCTGCAATCGCGATGCAGATGAAACCGCAAATTAATAATGTTTTATAAAGCTTTTTCATGATTTGAAAGAGTGATTAGAATTTATTTATAATTTAAGGAAGTGCAAATTAAAGGTTTCAATTTTGGAATCAAAAGAATCTTAACGAATTTAACAGATTAACTTACAGAATACAAAACAGAAGGATCATCTAATTATAAATAAAGAATGAGAAGAATCCAAATAATTGCTATTTTTGAAATCCTTTAAGAAGCAGAGAAGTAATCGATTGTCTAAGGTTAAGGAGAGATGGCAGAGTGGTCGAATGCGGCGGTCTCGAAAACCGTTGTTCGCCTTCCGGCGAACCGGGGGTTCGAATCCCCCTCTCTCCGCAAAGCTTAAATGAACCCCGCGTCAGCGGGGTTATTTGTTTTGACGAAATCCCGAAGAAAGCTTGCTTTCTGGAGGGACTGAGGAAAAACAAATAAAACCCGAAGGGTTCATTTAAGCTTTGCTGGATGCCCCACCGGGATCATTGAAAATAATCCCCCTCTCTCCGCAGATCAAATTACTCCTCCCGGCGACGCCGGGGGGATTTTTAATTCAGAGCTGGACGAATCAGGCTTCTCTCTCCGCTGAAACAATCATAGAACCAATCTGATAAAAGATATGTAAGATATCATTTCAGAATAAGCAGATAAACTTTTATTTAAACTTTTAAGTAATTACAATTGTTATATTGTTAACAGAACAAAGTTTACAGCTCATTGGCTAACATCTACCTAAAATAATTGACCATGATGACTGATTTCACGTTTCCAAAACCAATCTGTTTGATAATTACATTTTTCATTCTAACAGCACTTACTGCTAGTTGTCAAAACAAGGCATCGGATAAAAGTGCATGGCCCTCATCCCTATTACTTATGCCAGAGGGATTAAAAAAGGAACAGATGCCAGATCCAAATTCGGAAGGGGCCAAGCTGACTGTCCAGTATTGTTCTCAGTGCCATGGGATCCCATATCCAGCTGGACATAGTGCATCAGACTGGGTAGTAATCATGAGGAAGATGATGCTTTTAACGCAGCAGTCTGAAGACCTGGGTTCCAGGGGTGGAATGATGGGAGGAATGAGAAGAGGAATGATGCGTAGAAGAAATATGCCTATGGGAATGATGAGTGCAAAAGTACCCACACAAACTGAACAAAAAGAGATTCTATCATACCTTCAGGCCAATAGCCTGAAAACTATCGAGGAAAATGAGCTCCCCGATCTCTCTGGCTCACAAACAGAAGAATTTAAGAACAGTTGCTCGAGATGTCATGCCCTGCCATCTCCATATCAACATACTGCTGAACAATGGCCTGCTGTTGTAGAACGTATGAGGAAGCGTATGAAGGATTATAATATGGCAGCTATTACAGATGAAGAAGGAAACTCAATTATAAAATACTTACAGACCGTTGCTGCAAAGCAATAGAGTTCAATTTTTTCAAAGAAGTATCCCGGCCAGTGAAGCTGAAATATATGAAGCCATTGTTCCGCAGAGCATCGCTTTGAAGCCAAGTCGCGCAAGGTCGGCTTTACGGTTTGGCACCAATACTCCAATACCACCTAGCTGGATAGCTATTGAACTGAAGTTTGCAAAACCGCATAACGCAAAACTGGCAATTACAACTGATTTTGCACTTAACAATCCCTGATGGATCATGGGAGTAAGATCGGAATATGCTACAAATTCATTTATTACCATTTTAGTTCCCAAAAGAGAACCTACATGTAATGATTCGGATGGAGGAACCCCCATGACCACTGCAAAGAGGCTGAAAAAGGCTCCCACTACATCTTTCAGACGAAGATTATCTACGTTCAGACCCAATGCATTAAGCGACAATCCGGTCCATGAAAGAAAATGTCCGAAATATCCAAGAAGTGCATCCAGCAGGGCTATCAATGCAATAACTCCAATTAGCATTGCAATGACATTTATTGATATTTTCATTCCATCACTGGCGCCATGGGAGATAGCATCCATAATATTTGAATATTCTTGTTTAACTTCAAGCTTTACAGTTCCCTGGGTTTCAGATTCTTCAGTCTCGGGGTATACTATTTTTGCAATAACCAGAGCCCCCGGAGCGGCCATGAGGCTTGCAGCCAGCAGGTAGGAAGCCGGCACACCCATTGATATGTAGACTGCCATCACGCCACCCGCTATACAGGCCATACTTCCTGTCATTGAGGCCAGCAATTCAGACATTGTCATTCCCGACAGGTATGGCCGAATCATTATCTGGGCCTCGACCTGGCCTACGAAGGCACTTGCCACATTCGATAATGCCTCGCTTCCGCTCACCCTCATTGCCCAATGTACGAATCGGGCGATTACTGCTATTACTCTTTGCATCAGACCGATATGATATGCTATTGCAACAAGTACACAAACAAAAATAATTGTGGGTAACAGAATGAAAAGGAATACGCCGCTTCTTACAATTCCCTCGGGAAGTATCTGCGTTACTTTAGTAAGATCGCCAAAAACAAAAAGACCACCTACCATAGAGAAGTCAAGAATTTTATTAATACCCTTGCCCAGCCAGAAAAATATCTCCCGCCCGATTGGGACTTTCAGAATAAAAATCGCAAGTGTTATTTGTAAAAGGAGACCAACAATTACAACGCGGTAATTAATTTTTCTTCTGTTATTTGACCATAGAAATGCAAGTCCCAGAATAACAATGATTCCTATGACGCCAGTAAATCTTCCCATTTTTCAATTTGGTTAATTAAAAGTGTAGATTTCAAACCTACATTTTTTTTTGAAAATTAACGAAGGATTAAGGGAAAAAGCATTACCGTTTCAAAAGAAAGTAACTTCTGAAATAACCAACATTGAGAATAGGTTGTACGATAACAGTTTATTTGATATTCTCTATTTATTCGCAGAGTAGGTCTCTGACCACTTCTTTATGATTGCTACCTGTTCTGCAGTTGGAATCAGGTCTGGTCTTTTTTGCCTTGCAGCTTTAGGAGGCATTTTACCTTTATCCAGTTCGGAGTACATCTTTTTAGCCTTTTCATTCTGCTTTTCAGGCGAATATTTTTCCCAGGCTGAAAAATTTAATTTGGATTTTGACATTGTTCCACCTTTATCGGTATGACAAGGAGTGCAGGATGTAGAAATAATTTTATTTACATTATCAGGAAAAGAGGCAACCAATTTTGCATTATCCTGGCCTTTAGCTGATAGGTTCACAAAGAGGAGAACAAGCGTTAAGACAGCTGTATTCAACAATGAACGACAGATGATTTTTTTCATTCTTTCAGAGATTAGACTATTAGTTTAAGAACAATAAAATATAATTAAAAGTGGTTTACATATTTCTTCAGGTAAGAACTGCAATCTGCCCATTTTTTGGTATAGCCCTGTATATTATTTTTGCATCTGTCCTGAGCAGTTTTATTCTGATAAAAGGATGATATTCGGGTACTTTCAGCACAACAATGCTCTTTAATGAACTCCATATATTGTTAAGGCGGTCTTTTAAATCAAACTTAAACTGACTCATCTTGTCAACGAATTTTGTTTTATCTGCCTGATAAACATAGATTCTGATTCCATGGTTCAGCTCAAGAATATAATTTACCGGCTCGGCAATAGAGGTGTCGGGCATGATGTCCGGTTTATATTCTGACGTATCTTTAGGTGCCATTTTGAGCATTACCGGTTCTTTTTTAATAGTTGCAATCGAACTTGATATTATAAATGGTGTTGACAACATCGATAATATCGAATAATCACTTCCTGAAAGAATCTTACTTATTTGAAAGCTGTTTATCTTAGCTTTATGTACTACCACCCCGCTTATCTCAAGATTAATAGTGCTGTCTTCCAGATTTATACTGAGATAAATTGAATCGGTTTGAGCCATTGCAAGTCTGGACTGAAGGAACGCTTTTTCTTTCAGAAGTTTAAGATATGTCGAATCAGTTAGTATCTGCTGTTCGTTTTCATTTTTTTCAGAAGCTTTACCGATGAATTCACTTTTTATCTCGTTCAAGTTTCCTTTCCGGACTAAGCATTGACATAATAGAATAATAAATTGCAAACGCCAAAACAATGCTTATCAGAACTATGAAAGTTGTTTTAAAATTAGACTTCTTGACTTCAGTTTCCATATTGCATTAAATAAGATCAGAAAATATAAACTTTCGATCCGACATTCAGGGTATTGAATATTACTTTCAGATCAGCATCATTAAGCCTTACGCAACCGTGCGTTACGGGCATTCCAAGAAAACGTTTATAGATTGTCCCGTGTATGAGGTATCCGTCGCCGATACCAAGTGCATAATCGCCCAACACACCTGATTCCCATCGCGATGGGTCATCCTTCGGTGGAACAGGTGAACCTTCTTCAATAAATGACCAGTCGGGCCTTTTCCATGAAGGATTAGCTATTTTCCCCTGAATCGTCCGTTTTCCCCTTGGTGTTTTAAATACCCAGACTTTCCCTTTATCAGTTTTGAGCATCATTAAACTTCCTGTACTGCAGAAACCTTCTCTGATAAGCTTCTTGTTTGTATAAAGATAAAACCTGTTTTCCGTAGTATTTACAACAATATATGACTGCCCCGAGGTATATCCATTAGATTTCAAAGTAAAACGCTGGATATCCTTATTGAGCATGCTCAACTGTTTCTTATAATCAGCAGAATTCTTTAGTTCCGTATTTTTAACAATTTCAGACTTTTTACCCGGCAGAATTTCGTTGAGAACAGGAACAAGATATACGATAAAGAACGCCATGGCCAGTATAAATATAACAGTGCCAAAGAATATTGCGACCCCCCGTAAAAATCTTCCAATACCGGTATTCACTACAGGTGTTGGCGCAGAATCTGTTTTTTTTGCATCAACATTTGCAAGAATTGAGTCAGGTTCAGGTTTAGGTTGAGTACTCCCGGGTATTATATTCTCGTTTTCCATATCAGACAATTTACTTATTCACTATTTCCTTCAAATTAACCATTGATCCTACAATTGTAACAGGTGTACCAACTTTTACAATCTTAAATACAATATCCATTTCAGAATCAGTAAGAGCAATACATCCCTCGGTCCAGTCAATTCCTTTCCCTCCGTTGCCATGAATCTCTATCAGACCACCTATTTTTGCAGTGTTAGGAAGTGATCCTTTTGACACCTCAGCTTTGAATTTTCGCAAATCCTCATCATTGGGATAATCAATTAAAAGAGCTTTATAGTACTTTGTTTTATTGCTGTCGAACTTTTTAGTAATCTTGTACATTCCTTCAGGAGTTGCATTATCACCCCTGACTCTCTTATTTCCAACCCAGTTCTTACCTAATTCAGCCTCAAACACGTATTTCTGGGCACCATTGCGGTAAATAAAAAATTTACGTGAAAATTTATCAATAATTATTGAGAAATCATTATTTTTTTTAGAATCATTTAATGTCAAATTAACCCATTTGGTCCAAACAGGAAATGATTTAAAATAATTTTTAAGATTTTCCGATGCGTTTTCGTATGAACCGGTAAGCAGATATTCTGAATCATTAATCTTCCTGCTTGCCTGGACGAACTGACCTTTAGTAAAAATAATCTTTCCTTCTTCCAGTAATATTTTTCCTTTTGAGATCCGGTTACGTACCTCCGAAGTCAGGGGATAAGTTTCGAAAAGGGCATCAATTTGCGTCACCAAATCATTAAGTGTGTCAATTTTTTGCCTTAGTCTTATTTTAAGGTCCGATTCACTGCTTATAGAACTATCATTAGCCATACCGGCTTTTTTTGCTGATAGTTCAGCAAACCTGAGGACCTTATCATAATTCCTGAAATAAATAAATCTTTTATTTTCTTTCTTCCAGCTAATCATTGCCGAATCATAATAGATCCTTGCCTCGGCAAAAAGTTTTTTAGAATAAGTATCTGCTTTACTTGTTCCTGCTTTAGATAGAATTATCCTGGCATTTTCCACCTTACGTACCGGTGGTTTAGGGGTAAATCGAATTAATAAAAGGAATATTAACGGAATTGAAACTGCAATTGCAGAAAAAATCAACACATCTCTCCAATTCTTTCTCATGTGAAACACCCGTGACGATTTTAAAAAAATCCCCGGGAACTTCCCGGGGATCTCATATAAATAAGTTAATACTTATTATTTATTTTTTCTTTGGTGCAGCAGCTGGTTTTGTTGCAGCTGGTTTTGTTGCGGTTTTGCCATGAACTTTTTCAATAGCATCCTTCAATTCGGTATTAATACCGTTTGCTTTTTCGCTTGCTGCTTTAATTTTGTTCAGAGCATCCATGTAGGAACCTTTGTCATACAAACCCTGAGCTTCAGTTATAGTAGCTTCAATTGCTGCCATATCAGTTTTCATTGCTTCAAGAACTGCAGCCCCTTCTTTTCCTCTTGGAGCTTTTTTCATAAGAGTTCCGTTTTCTTCAACAGTAGCTTTAACTGCAGCCATTGTTGTTTCTACTTCTTTCTTAACTTCATCTTTCTTAGCCGTTGCATCAGAAGCTACTTTGTTTGCCTGTGCAAGTGTGGCATCCAATTTAACTTCGATAGGTCCGAATTTCTTGAATAATTTTGATTTCTGAACTTCAATTGCAGCGTTAATAGCATTCATTGAATCCTGTACAGCTGTAAATTCAGCCGGTACATAAACAGCTGCTTCAGCAGTCTGTGCAGCTGTGATGGCTGCATTAGTAGCATCTACTTTTGCCTGTGGAACTTTTCCACAACTAGAAAGGAAAGCAACCATTGCGATAGCTGCTAAACCCATTAAAACTTTGTTCTTCATTTTTCTAACCTTTTTAATACTTTGTTTATTTATTCAACCGATCTATTTATAGATAATCGTTTCACTTTAAAATTACGGGGCAAAGATATTAAAATTACGGAATATAACAACAGTTAAATCAATTTTTCTTAACTATAGTGCAAAAATAAACCATCCTAAAACCTTTTCAATTTGATGTAAAACCTAAGAGATTTAAGCCATTCTTAACCTCAGGGGCAGACATGAACAGACTCCATAGCAGCCCGGTTCTGTAATTCTCAATCATAACCACTTCAGGGCCCTGATCAATAGCAAGATATTTCTCAGGATACCAACTATTCTGCTCACTGAAAGCATCATAGAACCCATACTCGCCCCATATTTTCGATCCCATAGTATAATAAAAATATTTCAGGGCATTCATCGATTGATCAGGGGTATAAGGCATTGAAGAAATAGCAGCAGTAGGAGAAATTACACCAAGATCAGTAGTGCTTCCCGGAGAGTGCGCAAAATACCCTTTCATAGAATAGGAGGCCGTGAGACCCCAGCAATCTTCACTATAACCCGCAAAATGGTCAGGATTAAGGGAACACCATGTCCAATTAATGAGAGTCTGATTCTTGTTCTCAATCCAGTAATCTGCATATTCATCTTTCAGGAACCGTGGGTCAAGACCAAGATATGAATATTGCGCCCAGAAAAGTGGTCCCCCGTATTCCTCAGCTCCATTATGCTTTAGTGAAAGAACGTATCCGTACATGCCAGAATGTGTAGTTATGGCTCCTGAACGGGCCCAACCCTTATGGTAAACCTCGGGTTTAATGGGGTAAGTAGGCGACGATGCAGCCAGGATGTACAAAATTAAACATTCATTATATCCTTCAACCGGAAAGTTCATTGCCCAACCAAAATCAGGAGACCAGTGCCAGTATAGGACATCCTCCCCTCCTTTTGTAAACCAGTTCCATTGAACTCCTCTCCATAAGCTGTCTATCTTTGAGGCAAGCAACTTTCCTCGTTCTGAACCATTTATATAATATTGTCTGACAGAAAGTAATCCCTGCATCAGGTAAGCAGTCTCAACTATATCAGCACCATCATCCTTAGGGCTGAACGGTTTTACCTTTCCTGTTTCGCCGTAGATCCAATGTGGCCAAGCACCATGGAATCTGTCAGCTCGTTTCAGAAACTCAACAATTTTCGAAAACCGTGCGATTCCTTCTTCCTTTGTAATAAATCCTCGTTCAATACCAACCAGTATTGCCATCAGACCAAAACCGCTTCCGCCTGAAGTTACTACGTTCTTATCATTTTCAGGATATATTCCGTCTTCATTATAGCGTTCTCGGGCCATTCCGGAATTGGGCTCAGCCCCGTCCCAAAAGTATCTGAAGGTCCTGTATTGAACCAGTGTGAGAAGTGAATCATCCGAGATCGATTTAAATTCAGTCTGACTGTTTTTGCCCGTTTTTTTGTATCCGCTTCCGGCGTAACAGTTTACACTTACAAGAATGAGAGATAACAGAGTAAATGACCAAAGTTTTTTCATTGCGATTAATATGTAAAGCCAAGTTTCGTCAACCCGGTTCGTACTTCAGGAGCTGACATAAATAAATTCCAGAGAAGTCCTGTCCTGTAATTTTCAATCATACAAATTATTGGGCCCTGATCTATTGCCAGAGTTGAATTTGCCCACCAGCCTGCCTTCACATCAAAAGCATCGAAAAAGCCATAATTACCCCATAGATGGTCTCCAAGAAAATAGTAATCTGTTTTTAAAGCATTCAGCGAGTTGACGGGAGTATATACAATTGATGAAATGGCAGCTGTTGGTGTTATTACCCCGAGGTCATTTGTAGGGGATTGTGCACTATATCCCGATGGGTTGTCGGAAGCAGTCAGACCCCAGATACCTGGTCCATAACCCGGGTACTTTTGGGGATTTGCCTGGCAATAGGCCCAATTTATCAGAGATTGATTCACATTCTGTTCCCAATAATCAGCATATTGGTCTTTGAGATGACGGGGATCGATGCCAAGAAATGAATATTGAGTAAAAAATAATGGTCCGCCATAGTCTTGCCCCAGAGGCAAAACGTATCCGTAATAGCTTTTCCCATTTTTGATACCTCCGTTATTTGCATAACCTGTGGTGTAAGTATCTGCTGTAATGGAATGAGTTGGCGATGAGGCTGCAATTACGTATGTGATGAGGGTCTCATTGTAACCCTGGACTTTTAGGTTGTACCCAAAATCAGGTGACCATTCCCAGTAAAGAGTTTTCTGACCATTTGTAAACCAATCAAACTCAACTGAATGGAATAAATTATTGATCCGGTTGATTTCTGTTTTCTCTGCGACTACTGTGGAATCGAGGTATTGTCTCATGCATAGTAAGCCTTGTATCATATAGGAAGTCTCAACGATATCCCCTCCATTGTCAGTAGCGCTAAAAGGTACTGTTTTTCCTGTTACACCATTTAGCCAGTGTGGCCATACCCCATGAAAACGGTCACATGTTTCTAAAAAACTAAGGATTTTATCGAGTCTCGTTAAACCGTCTGCCCTTGAAATGAATCCTCGTTCCATACCCACAATCATAGCCATAATGCCAAATCCGGAACCGCCGGTTGTAACCACATCGCCTGAAGAATTCCTCTCGCGGGCCATACCGCTGGAAGGATGTCCAAAATCCCAGAAATATTTAAAGGTTTGTTGTTGCACGAGTGTCAGCAGGTCATCATCTGTTATCTGAGCGAATTGATATGTCGAATCGACCATCGTATAAAATGAAGAAGAAAAACCAGCGAAAGAATAGCCGCCTGCCGAGGTCAATGCAGAGGAAATTGAAAATGAATACTTCGTAAGTCCTTTTGCCTTCACCGTATTCGTTGCCATAAATGTTTTATTATCGCTGGAAAGTGTGAAGGACAAAGGTGGACCAGTAAATGATAGTGACGACTTATAATTTGCAGGATCCAGAGCTTGTGAAAAGGTAACTTTAAAGTTGATAGTTTTAGGATCGATGTTTTGTAAAAGTGTACTTGTCACCGCTTTTCCATTGAGACTTATTGAATCAATTATCATTGAACCCCGGACAGTAGTAAATTTAAACTGGATTCCAGGGAAAGTTTCGCCTTTTGTTCCCCGAAATGCAGAAGAGATAGTCAGGTCATAATCGGTGGAATACTGTAATATTTGAGACGGAGTGATAATAAGAACTGTGGAATTGGTTGTTGATGAGTACTTATAAGAAGTGACAACCCCGAGAGAATTTTTAAGAGTAATAACCTTAAGAATGGAATTGGTATCCACAGCACTTGTGAATGCAAATTGGATTGGTTGATCAGCGGGTACGTTTTTTATAGTGCTGTCAGCACTCAGGGTAGAAGGTCCTATTTTAACGCTGACCAACTGAACAAGTCCTGCATTTATATTCGAAGTTGCCTCTTTTCTGCACGATATAATACCAATAAAGAGCATGAGACAAGAAAGCGCAGATACTTTATATTTCATACCCAAAAGATAAGAATAAAAAGTAAAGGAAGGGTTTCTTTACCCTCCCTTACTTTTTGTTTAAAACTTTATTGCGGTTTGCCCGAGTTATAAATTAATGTAATCAAAGTTGGTGTAAGCACCGAATGATATATGGCTACATCATCTAATTGACCCTTAAAATGACCATTAGTCGGATCTGCATAACTTGCCCAGCTATCAGGTATTGTTGGGCTGACTTTATCCTGGATAAAGCCGAAGACAAAAGTATTATTACCGGGAGCTCCGTTATACTTCAGTCCGGTAGCGTTCAACAATGGAACAGGATAAAGATTAAAATCCTGGGCTTTCATTTCCTGTCCGTTTATGTATATGGTTCCAATTTTTGTTGTATGATCATATGTGGCCACAACATGTGCCCATTGTTGAGCTAACAGTCCATTTACACCTGTTCCTGTACCCGAATTAAGGTCCTTGCAGAATGTCCAGCCCTGCCAACCCCCATTGTCTTTGGTACTGCCACTGCCATCAAACCACAAATCCTGTGAGGCTGTGGTTCCATCGCTTATGCTATATGTGGCAGCCAGTTTACACTGGCCCTTCTGTGTACCATAAACATTGCTGTTGATTTCGAACTGGAAACCATACCACCCTGCAACACCCATTACAAACTGATCACGTTTTGCGGTAGTGTCTTCTTTTACCCAAAAACTCAATGAAAAGTCCTTGGCAGTTGCAAGAGAATCACCGCCGGGAATCTCAATGAGAGAGGTGGTACCATTAAACTGTGCAGCCTGACCGGATGCTGCATTACGGCCTGTCACATAGGTAATATCTGTTATTCCTCCGCTTGTAGCGTTATATTTTCCTGTCTGATCATTGGCGTTACCGTCAAAGTTCCAGTAAGCATACACACCTGAAGGAAGAAATGAACCTAATGTAGTAAACGAGCGGTTAACAGCCGGAAGCGTTTCCCCATTTGTTGCTTTTAACCCTACAGCGAAATCAAGCTGATAGAGCGCACCATTAGCCAGATTAGCTTTAGGAGTAACTGTGATTGTCGTTCCTGAAGCTGAAATGGTCAAAGGAATTACAACATTATCATAGTTCTCTGTAAGAGTTATATTACTTGCAGTCGCGGTCGTCACATCGACGTCAGTAGTAAAAATGGCTGTAATAGTCGGATTGACAGGCACATTAGTGGGAGCAGTAGCGGCATTCAAATCAATAGTTCCAACCATCAGTGTTCCCAGATTGAGAGCAGTCGGAGTACTTTTTTTACAACTATCCAACAGGAGAACAGATGTAATTACCGTTGAAATACCAAGAATCAAAATCTTTCTTTTCATAATTGTTAATTATTTAGTTAAACATATCTTAATGAAATTGATTTACCTTAGTAATTAGGATTTTGTGTTAAGGAACCTTGTGAAATATCGATTTCACTCTGGTGAATAGGCAACAATTCGTTTTTACCGGAAACAAATCCCAGGGGCCCAAGAACTGCAGCTGCGTTACCAGTTCGAACAAGATCCCAGAACCTTTCACCTTCAAGGGCAAGTTCATGCCGACGTTCTAGCAAAATCTTATCCCTTAGCAAATTTACATCAACGATAGAAACATCTGGTAGTATCGAATTGTTTCCGCCTCTCGCTCTTTTTCTTACCTGGTTGAGGTAAATAAGTGCATCCGCTTGTTTCCCGTTTTCGTTAAGAGCTTCGGCAGCCATCAGCAAAACATCAGCATATCGAATCAACCTTCGATGATGCGACCACTGTGTTGGGGTGTCATTTCCAGGGGTCCATACTTTCCGGTTATAACACTGTATATTGAGTGTATCTCCATTTGGACCCAGCGTAACCACAGGATCAGTTGAAGGATTAGGATCGCCTATAATGGGAATACCGTCAATTGTGTCACCGAGATCGATTATTGTACCTTTCAGACGAGGATCTCCAGGTTCAAACGACTTTCTCAAATCGATGGATGGCCGGTTGAAACCCCATCCCCTGTTTGGCGCTCCCCTCACTCCCTGGGTATTGGCGTACTGTGCCCCTCCTCCCTCATAATCTTCAACTCCCAGGGCCCCCACTTCGAAAATTGACTCGACTCCATTATTGCCATTCACTCCGTTAGCATCAATAAATCGAGGTTCCAGAGAATATTCATTTGACTGGATTACTTTAAGCGCATAAATTTCCGCATTAGCAAAATCCTTTTTAAAAAGATATACTCTTGCCAGAAGAGCTTCGGAAGCGCCTGAAGTAGCCCTGCCCCTATCTGATGACGTATACTGACTTTTAGGGGGAAGGTGGGCTTCTGCATATAATAAGTCCGAAATAATCAGTGAGTAGATTTCATCGCTGGTAGACCGCTTGAGATGCAATACAGGCTCAGTGGTTGTCATTTCAGGAACGCCTCCCCAGGCACGGACCAGATCAAAGTAGAATAGTCCCCGAAGGAACCGCGCTTCTCCGACATACCGGTTTCTTAAGGTAGTATCCATGGTAATGGCCGGTACCTTCTCAATAACAACATTAGCCCATTTGATGCCCTGGTATAAGGTGGCCCACCACCTGTCCAATCCATCGCCAGTGGTGTTGAAAGTAAAATTATCGTAGGCTCCAACCGTCGACAACTGATCGTTGGTATTACTTCCTTTATAAGCATCATCAGACATGATATCCAGAATTGGGTAGCCGCCCGAATTATAATACCAATTTCTCACAGCAGCATATACGGCATTTGTCGCCTGCAATGCATCCGCAGAAGATACCGGGAAGGAAGCCTGTGTTAATTCTCCCTGTGGATTAATCTGCAAATAGTCTTTACATCCTGCAGCAAGGATGTAGAAACAAAGTAAGATAATGTTTATTATTTTCATGATGATCAAAAGGTTAAGTTAATTCCAAAGGAATATACAGAAGTGACAGGATAGGTTCCGTTATCTATTGCGCCCGAAATAACAGAGGAGCTTCCTATCTCAGGTGAGTACCCTGTAAACTTAGTCAGTGTGTATAAGTTGGACCCTTTCACATAGATTCTCAATCTGCTGATTGCCAGTTTTTTGGTAATGGCAGAAGGCAGTGTATAACCCAGGTTGACATTTCTCAACCTTGTAAAAGAACCGTCCAGTATAAATTTATCAGAAGGCAGGTAATTGTTGCCGCCATATGTAGCTCTGGGTTCAGAATTACTTGTTCCAGGACCCGTCCATGCCCCAAGAACATGCTTTTCCCAGTTATATGGGTCAGGCCTTACATCTTCTTTGGCGTTGAAAATCTTATTCCCATAAACTCCCTGTATATCTAAGGAGAAGTCGAATCCTTTATAGTCGACTTCAAAATTAAATCCCATGAGAAATTTCGGAATTGGTGATCCGATATAGGTACGGTCATTACCATCAATCTTCCCGTCATGGTTCACATCAACAAATCGTAAGTCGCCTGGCACTGCCGTTGATAAATGCGGGTAGGCATTCAGGTCGGCCACACTTTGAAAAATCCCGTTGGTTTTGTATCCGTAAAATGCTCCAATGGGCAGACCTACCCTGCTTTGAGTCACAGCAATCCCATTAGACAAGTATCCTCCTAACAACACCGAATCGATTCCACTGCTTCCACCTACTTTTAATACTTTATTCCTGGTAGTCGATCCCAATAAGGAGACGCTATAATTTACCTCTCCTAGTTTTGCTTTCCATGTAATCTTGCCCTCAAAGCCGGTATTTTTCACTGAAGCCGCATTGAAATATTCCAGGGCACCCGATCCATTTCCCAGATAATCAGGTGTGGCTAATGCAAGCAGGATGTTGTAAGTGACACGGTTATAATAGTCAAATTCGCCCGATAGTTTGTCATTGAAAAGACCAATTTCCAGACCAGCATCGCCTTGCCTGGTGCTTTCCCATTTCAGGTTTGGGTTACCGGAAACATCATAAGTGACAGCTGAATTCACAGTGGGGGGAACTCCCAGTACTGTCACCAGTGGCAGAGTAACGGAATATCGTCCAAGATAGGGTATTTTATCATTACCTATGATCCCCCAGCTTGCTCGCAGCTTTAAATTAGAAAGAAAGCTCAGGTTCTCCATAAAACTTTCTCTTGATACAATCCAGCCTGCCGCGAAGGAAGGGAAATTACCATACCTGTTAGATGAACTGAATTTGGAGGAGCCGTCGCGGCGAAAGGTACCTGTTAAAACATATTTTGAATTATATGTATAATTTGCCCTGAAAAGGTACGACATCATTGAATAGTTCAGGTTGGCATCAACCCCGTTGGAGATGCTGCTAATGGTATTTACACCGCTTGTAGGATCGTAAATATAGTTCGGATTGAAGTACCAGAAATCAGGAGAGGTCCGGATAATGTTTTTCCCTGACATGGAGGAATTTTCAGAAGTAGCTCTCTGCATAGTATATCCTGCTAGAGCATTTATAGAGTGTTTACCGAACTGGTGATCAAAAGTAAGGGTGTTTTCCCATATCCAGGTTATATTGTGACTGTTACCCTTATTAAGCGTATTCAAAAGATTTTGTTGTTGAGAGGATACATAATAAGCAGGAGTAAAACTTGTGCCTTGATTGTACGCGGCATCAAGACCAAAGCTGCTTTTTGCTTTAAAGTCTTTCAGGACCGTTGCTTCAGCAATGAGATTTCCGACACCACGAACTCCATTATTATAATTATTGGAATATTGCAGGTCGGCCAAAGGATTTCCCACATTAAAAATTTCTGCATAACTTCCATCAGAATTATATGGAAGAAGATCCGGGCGGGCACGATAAGCAGAATAGACCACATTAGGCGCGTTTTGCTGCTTATAAGGGGTTATTGTTAAGAAATTGCTTAATGTAATATTTTTTGTCAGGGAATAGCTATTATTTAATTGGAAAGTGAGCCTTTTATAGCTTGACTTATCTACTATTCCATCCTGATTAAAATATCCCATACTCAAATAAAACTTATTGTTTTCGGTAGCGCCTGAGGCAGAGAACTGGTGGCTCTGAATGGATGCCGGATGAAATATCAAAGACTGCCAGTCGGTATTAGGAACAAGGTTCACATTATTGTAGGTTGGTGTAATCTCATTAACTACGGTTGCATATTCTTTTCCGGTCAGCAAATTGATTTTCTTTTCCAATATCTGTACTCCATAGTCTCCTGAATAGCTAAATATTGTTTTGCCTTTTTTGCCTGTTTTTGTGGTAATTAATATGACCCCATTAGCACCCCTTGAACCATATATTGCAGTGGCTGAAGCATCTTTGAGAATACTCATTGAAGCAATATCTTCAGGGTTAAGAAAAGAGACATCATCCGTAATTACCCCATCTACAACAAAGATCGGTGAACTGTCGTTAAAGGTACCCACGCCCCTTATAAGAATTGAAGGTACGGCTCCTGGTGCGCCTGAAGTACTGGCCACCTGCACCCCTGTAACTTTTCCCTGCAACTCCTGTTCCGGGTTTAATGTTGTTATTTTTGTAAGGTCAGCGGATTTTACCACTGATACGGAGCCGGTCAAATCGCTCTTTTTAACTGTTCCGTAACCTATTACAACAACCTCACTTAATTCCGTTGATTCGACAAGTAATTTCACGTTTACGATTTCTTTATCCGCAACAGGAATTGTCTGAGTTGACATACCTAACATTGAGAATACTAACGTGTCAGTCGGCGAAGCAACTATTTCGTATCCTCCATCTATACCACTGAAAGTACCGCGCAATGTATTTTTAACCTGCACAGATGCCCCTGCAACAGGATTATTCTGTGCGTCCGTAATCTTCCCTTTCACTGATTGCTGAGAAAAAACATTTTGAAAAATAACCAGTGAAATTAAAAGCAGAATTATCTTTTTCATAGGCTGGAACAATTTATAAAAGGATTATCAAAACTAGGTCTCGGTAACAATAACCATTGACACTTTAAAAATGTTCTGAGAAAAGGCAGGATTATTTTCAGATGTAAAAAGAGATTACCTAAAATTCAGATAACTATTTGGATAAGTTATTTTCCCAATGCACAATATCAGTGCGGCTATGAATTCATTCTGGTTTAACTTGCTTGCTTACTTCTGCTATGATGCAAATTTCAAATACAAAACAACGCCTGCTGTACCAATTTTCTCCAGAATCCCCATGCCATCATATTACCAAGGGAATTATGGTTTGGTACAAGATCAATGAAGTGTGTCCTGCAAAAAGCATCAAGTGTTCGTATTTCCTCTCCGGATAAACTGATTATGCTGGCCAAAGAAATAAAAAATCATCAATTCATCAACTCTTTGAGTCAGCTGTTGTTTAACCAGTATTCGACGGACAGGTTTTAATTTGTTCCTGAATTATAATTTTAATGAACGTATGTCATGGCCGGAATAGAAAAATTATCTAAAAGTATTGACACACCGCTGGGAAAGTTCAGATACTTCTCCTTGTCTGAACTTTCTAAAGATGGTCACAAGATAGATGAATTGCCTTTTTCAATAAGAATTCTACTCGAAAATATAATCAGGAATTTCGACAACACAGGTTTCCATAAAACTCACGTCGACAATATTTTAAACTGGAATCTTAATCTTACTTTCAAGGAAATCCCATATTTACCCTCAAGAGTACTGATGCAGGATTTCACCGGCGTTCCTTCAATTGTGGACATTGCGTCAATCCGGTCAGAGGTAGCCCGGAAAAATATAAATGCCGGATTAATTAACCCTCAGGTACCAGTTGACTTAATAATTGACCACTCGGTTCAGGTCGATTTTTTTAGTACAAATTATGCTTACCAGAGAAATGTGGACCTGGAATATGAACGCAACTCAGAAAGATATTCCTTATTAAAATGGGCACAGTCGTCATTTGAAAATTTTAATGTCCTTCCTCCCGGACTGGGCATTTGTCACCAGGTAAATCTGGAATATCTTGCAAAGGTTGTTACTGCAAGAAACGGGATTTTATTTCCCGATACTTTAGTTGGAACTGACTCACATACCCCGATGGTTAATGGTATTGGTGTGATTGGCTGGGGTGTTGGTGGAATAGAAGCAGAAGCTGTAATGCTTGGACAACCTATTTACATAATGCTTCCGGAGGTTGTCGGCTTGAAATTGACCGGTCACCTGAAAGATGGTATAACATCCACTGATTTAGTACTTACGGTAGCCGAATTATTAAGAAAAAAAGGAGTCGTGAATAAATTTGTTGAGGTTTTCGGAGATGGGCTAAATAACCTGAGTGTACCCGACAGGGCAACAATTTCCAATATGTCGCCTGAGTTCGGATGCACCGTAACTTATTTCCCTCCTGACTCTAAAACACTCGATTATCTAAGAATAACAGGAAGGGATAAAAAACATATTGATACGGTTGAGAAATATCTTAAGACGAATCTTTTATGGCGTGAGAATGAGGATAAGATTAAGTATACTGAGGTTATACAATTGAATTTAAACGATATAGAGCCGTCTGTCGCCGGTCCGAGAAGACCACAGGATAAGATTGCATTATCAGGAGTAAAAAACAGTTTTATTGAAATTCTTAAGAAAAGCTATGAGAGAGATTATGTCGCTCTTGAATCGAGATCAGGAGGTCAATGGTCAAACGAGGGCGGCCATCTTGAACAACAAGTAAGGCAAACTAAATCAGAGTCGCATAAGATTGAAGAGGCAGGGATAGAAGTGGAAACTTGGGCAGAAATAAAAAATGGCCTTAAAAGTGTAACTATAAAAACTGATAACTCAGAATTTCTGATCAGTGACGGATCTGTTGTAATTGCTGCAATTACAAGTTGCACAAATACCTCTAACCCCAGCGTTATGATAGCAGCAGGATTGCTTGCAAAGAAAGCTGTGGAGAGAGGGCTGAGGACAAGGCCATGGGTTAAGACAAGCCTTGCGCCAGGATCTAAGGTTGTGACAACGTACCTTGAAAAAGCTAATTTGCTTCCTTTCCTTGAAGCTCTGGGATTTCACACAGTCGGGTATGGTTGTACAACCTGTATAGGGAACAGCGGCCCATTACCTCCTCACATCAATAAAGCCGTAACTGACAATAAGTTAGTTGTAGCATCGGTTCTTTCAGGAAACAGAAATTTTGAGGCCAGGATTCATCCTCTTGTAAAAATGAATTTTCTGGCCTCTCCACCGCTTGTAATTGCATATGCATTGCCTGGAAGGATAGATATTGATTTTCAAAACGAGCCATTAGGATTTGACCCTAACCTGGAACCGGTTTACCTGCGTGATATCTGGCCTTCTGCTGAAGAAATAGAGGCGGTCATGAACAAAGTTCTTGATTCAAAAGATTTTATAAAGAATTATGAAAACATTTTTAAAGGTGATGAAAAGTGGGAAATACTTGATACACCGAAAAGTGAAATATTTGAATGGGATGAAAAGTCCTCATATATAAAGGAAGCTCCATTTTTTAAGGATATTTCAGCAGAAGCAGATGAAATTTCTGATATCAGGGCAGCAAGGGTATTGCTCAAACTTGGAGATTCGGTAACGACAGATCATATCTCGCCTGCAGGATCTATAGCGGAGAACTCCTCTGCAGGAGAGTATCTGAAAAGTCTGGGTATTGATAAAAAGGATTTTAACTCATATGGCTCACGAAGGGGTAATCATGAGATAATGATGAGAGGGACTTTTGCCAATGTCCGTTTGAAAAATGAATTAGTCGAAAGGGAAGGTGGATTCACAAATTACTTGCCCGATAACAAGGTGATGTCAGTTTTTGAGGCATCTGAAAAGTATAAAGCAGATAATACTCCCCTTCTTGTAATTGCGGGTAAGGAATATGGCAGCGGTTCATCACGTGACTGGGCGGCAAAAGGAGTATCTCTTTTAGGGATCAGAGCGATTATTGCCGAAAGTTTCGAACGCATTCACAGGAGTAATCTGGTAGGAATGGGAGTTCTGCCCCTGCAGTTCAAGGATGGAGAAAATGCTATGACATGCAAATTATCAGGTAATGAAACATATGACATTTTTAACCTTGGTGAACTGCACCCTAATATGGAAATAAAAGTGTCAGCAACCAGACCTGATGGATCAAAATTAGAGTTCAAGACAGTAGCAAGACTTGATTCTTCAATGGAAGTAGCATATTTTAAGAGTAACGGAATACTTCAATATGTGTTAAGAAATGTTCTTAAAACTGAAAAAAACCGATCAGTAAAAAATAATCCAAAATTGAAGTGATGGAATACCGGCTTGAAAAAGATACTATGGGAGAGATCCAGGTCCCCTCTGATAAATATTGGGGAGCTCAGACCCAACGATCAATTATGTATTTCCCAATAGGTCAGCCTGGTTCCATGCCAATTGAGATAATACATTCTTTTGGGTACCTGAAAAAAGCAGCAGCTGTCCTAAATAATAAATTCGGATTGCTTCCGGATATTAAAATGAAAATTATTTCGCAGGTATGCGATGAAATTATTGATGGTAAACTTGACGACCAGTTTCCACTTGTTATATGGCAAACCGGATCGGGAACGCATACCAATATGAATTGTAATGAGGTAATTGCAAACCGTGCACATGTTTTGCTGGGGAACAGGTTGGGAGAAGGAAAAAGACTCATCCATCCAAATGATGATGTGAATATGTCGCAGTCGTCAAATGACACATTCCCGACTGCAATGCATATCGCTGCGTACAAAAAGATAACTGAATATACTATCCCTGCTCTGGAGCTGTTAACAAATACTTTATCGGACAAGTCACTGTCAATGGCTGGAATAATCAAGATTGGCCGTACTCATTTAATGGATGCAACTCCGTTGTCACTAGGTCAGGAATTTTCAGGGTATGTATCCCAGTTGAAACATGGACTGAAAGCGCTGGTAAACACCTTACCACATCTTTCAGAGTTAGCTTTGGGAGGAACTGCTGTCGGAACCGGGCTGAATACACCTGAAAAGTTCGACGTTATGGTTGCCAGTGAAATCGCCAGGTTGACGAAAATGCCATTTATTACAGCTGAAAACAAGTTTGAAGCACTGGCATCAAATGACGCTATTGTTGAGGCACACGGAGCGATAAAGCAATTAGCAGTTAGCCTTATGAAAATCGCAAACGACATCAGGATGATGGCGTCGGGCCCAAGGTCAGGAATCGGTGAGATAACAATACCTGCCAATGAACCCGGTTCGTCCATTATGCCCGGCAAAGTAAACCCGACCCAGACGGAAGCAATGACAATGGTTTGCACACAGATTATGGGTAATGATGCTACAATTTCAATAGCAGGCTCAAATGGGCATTTCGAGCTTAATGTTTTTAAGCCTGTTATGATTAATGCATTACTGCAAAGTGCCTCACTTATGGCTGACGCGTGTAAAGCATTCAGTAATTATTGTGTTGCGGGGATTGAACCCAACATTCAACAGATAGAAAAGAATCTCAATAGCTCATTGATGCTGGTTACAGCCCTGAATAAACATATTGGATACGAAAATGCAGCAAGGATTGCCAAAAAAGCTTATTCCGAGAATTCTACATTAAAAGAAGCTGCTCTTGAACTGGGATTGCTGACTGAACAGCAATTCGATGAATGGATTGTACCTGCAAAAATGACCGGACCGGATAAGAGATAAAAGCTTAAATGAACCCTTCGGGTTAAATAAACGAACAAAATAGGTAAACGTTAGTCCCTGCCTCCTGGGGCGAAGGGATTACGACCTCTCTTCGTTCGGTCGTGATCCCCGGAGAGCATCCAGCAAAGCTTAAATGAACCCTTCGGGTTTTATTTGTTTTTCCTCAGTCCCTTCAGAAAGCTTGCTTTCTGAAGGGACTTCGTCAAAACAAATAACCCCGCTGACGCGGGGTTCATTTAAGCTTTGCGGAGAGAGGGGGATTCGAACCCCCGGTACAGTTTCCCATACGGCAGTTTAGCAAACTGCTGGTTTAAGCCACTCACCCATCTCTCCTTAAGATCTTCAGCTTAATCTCCAAAATCAAGTGGCCTGATTTGTGGAGCGCGACAAAAGTAGGAAAACAAGCATAAAGTGCAAAATAAATAGAAGTTTTATTTTATGCTGCCAAACAGATCAGTAACCAGTTTGAAATTCTCAATTGTCTCTTCATCAAAATCGGTAAGCTTTATTGTTCCCTCTTTTACATTCGACAAAAATTTACTTAAAATAAAATTCCGCGGAATCTCCTTTTCCACTACATAAACTGAATTTCGAACTGTAATACCCTCCCTTGTTTCCAGTATATGATTTTTAAAATCAAGCGTAGATAACAGATCTTCAGAATTTAAAAACGTCTGTGGCATCCGAATGATTAATTCCCTGCTGGCATTTTCCGTCATGAATGCTGAATTTTTCATGTATTCAGCCAATTGTATCTCTGCATCATTATCAAACAAAAGAACTCCAAAATCCATTCCCCACCCCATCAGAATATTACAAAGCAGAGGAATTGAAGAGATGCTGGTTGATGGTATCACACAAACCTTGCCCTTGTATCCCATTAAAAGAATAACTGCATTTAGCATATAAAATGATCCGGTATCATTTACGATGAGATTGAATCTCTTTGAAGAGTACCTTTCATCTGCCATGGGATTGCCAAGAATACTTTGCAGAGGAGTCAGTGTATCAGGTGATGCTGAAGACAATTGCAGCGGATCAAGTATTTTTGAAGTACTCTTCAGACTATCGAGATCGTCGCGCTGAACTGCCAGAACCCGGTGCAATTTATTTATTTCAACAAGATGTGGTGAATGCGTCGTATAAATAACCTGTATCTTATCTTTAATATCCTCGAATACTTTCAAAACATCTTCCTGGGCCCTGGCATGAAGACTTACTCCCGGTTCATCTACCAGAAGGACCATTTGACGGTCAGCTAAACTTGCAGCCTTTAGCTCCATATAAAATGACAAGAACCATCTTACGCCTCTGCTCCTTTGTTTTGGATAGAGTCGTTCCCCTTCATCTTTGATCCAGAATTCGAGATAGGGCTTGCCAGCTTTACCTATATAAGAAGAATTATAGTGATCAAGTTCAAACTGAATATGTATCTTATTATTTCTTCCAATGGATTGCTGCCAGAAATCATGAAAATTATGAGTCAGAGTACGATTCAGATTTTCAATTTTCTGTTTCAGGATACGACTCGATTGCTGCTGAAAGAAAGAATAGTCAAGCTGAGCCAGTGACAGAAAATTTCTGGCGGCTTTATACCCCTCTACGTTTTCATTTCCACTTATGATATCTTCCATATCAATCCGGTTTGGCAGCAGACTTCCAAAATCTTCAAATAACTCAAATACCGGACAATATTCGAAATATTCCTTACCTAAAAATGCACTGTTATAATGTGATTTATAAGAATGAACAATATCATTCACCTTAATCTCTGCTTCTTCCTCAGTATTTCCTTCGATTATGTATCCTGAGAGCGCGATATGTTTATCAAGAGCTGCAAGATTTACTTCTCTTTCCGACCTTGTTCTTCTGAAATCATTAAGCACTTCTTTCCATTCACCATCTGCTTCATCTTCTATGGGGCGCATCAGCAGTGTCATTCTCTGGTGACGTTCTTCGAGTTTAAGAGATAGCTCTTTGAGATGTTTTTCTGTAAGGATACAGTTTTCCATCATCTTTTTCCAGGTATCCCCCGCCTTTTTTATTGCCGCCTTCTTTGACAGGAGTGCATTGAGATCCTCCTTTTGTTTCTTTAATTCATTTAGTTGATTTATCAGTCCGGGATATTGATTATTTTTTGGATTTTCGTCCTCTGCAGGCTTCCTCCCAAACAGGTGAAAGCTAAATCCTTTTGGTTTATCCTGTGAAAGTTTTGATTTAATGGACGATTCTTCTCCGCTCAATAACGATAGTGTTTTTTCAAGATCCTGAATGGAAACGATTTCTTCATCCAGTTTCACAGTGACGTCATTCAGATATATTCTCCATGCATCTTCAAGCGAATTGAGATACTGACTTATCTCACCACTGACATTAATAACTGACGAAAGATCAGCAATCCAGGTTCGGGTAAGTTCAACATGTGTGAGTCCGGAAAGCAATTCCTTCAATTCAGTACCCGGATTTGCTGTAACTTTAATCAACCATCCCTTTGGAATGCTGAACCTGCAACTTACTTCCGGCAAAGTAAGATCACTTCGTAAAACATCTTCAGAGATAATCCCTGTATAAAACACTTTTAATCCTTCCAGAACTGATGTTTTCCCGGATTCGTTCTGCCCGATAAGGCAGGTTATGTTATCAGGAGAAATATTCTGCCAGCCGGTATCAACAATTGATCGGAAATTTTTTATTCTGAAAGCGTTAAGCTTCATCATTTTTTCTAGAATTATAATTGAAACCCAATAACCAGAACGTCATCTATCTGCTGGGAGTTCCCTTTCCATTCATTAAATGTTTTTTCCAGTTGCTCTTTTTGCTGAATCATTGGAAGCTCTTCAAATGAATGAATAATGCGTTTAAAATGCTTATATTTAAATTTCTTATCCGATATTCCACCAAATTGATCGGCAAAACCATCTGTGAACAGATAGAAAGCATCTCCCGGTTTTGTATCAATTGATATATTGGCAAATGATGCTTCCTTCAGCGGTGCAATGCCCAGGGTCATCTTATCAGGCTTGTATTCAGTCAAATCACCATTTCTTATCATAATCAGAGGTCTGTTAGCACCAGAAAACTGCAACCTCCCCGAAGATAAATCTATTATACATAGTCCTATATCAATGCTATCAAGTGCCTCATGACATCCTCCTGTCTGATGAAGTGCATACATAATCTTCTCTCTCATCAGGTTAAGTATCCTGTTGGCATTCAGATTCATGTCGCTTTTCATTATCTCATTCAGAAAGCTAATCCCAAGGATACTCATCAAAGCTCCCGGGACTCCATGTCCTGTGCAATCTCCTGCAGCAATACAAATTTTTTGTTTATTACTGAATACGTAATAAAAATCACCACTGACAATATCACGCGGGAGAAAAAATATAAAAAAATCCTTAAGCTTATCCTTCAGTATAAAAGGATCCGGCATTAATGCATGCTGTATCATCTGTGCATACCTAAGACTGGCTACATGGTCATTTGGAACCGGTTTAGGAAGCAATGAAAGCAAATCGGAATTTGCATGCTTTTCGATGCTCATGTCAGGTTTTAAGGTTGATCTGGACAATAAATATACATTTTTTTTAAACCTGTCCTATCAGCATCTGTACATTTTGGTTTTGTCGTTTTTGAAGAAGAACAATATTTTCAACATGATGTGTGTGAGGAAACATATCTACCGGTTGAACTGCCAGTACCATATATTTATCTGAAAGTAATTGTATATCACGCGACTGGGTGGATGGATTACAGCTGATGTAAACGATTTTTTCAGGTGATGCGCTTGCAATTGACCTGATTACATCCTCATGCATACCAGCCCTGGGCGGATCAGTAATAATAACATCCGGGTGACCATTGGACATGAAGAATGACTCAGATAGTACATCTTTCATATCACCTGAAAAGAATTCAGTATTTAATATTCCGTTAAATTCCGAGTTAATTCTTGCATCCTGAATCGCCTCTTCGACATATTCAATACCAATAACTTTTCTCGCGCCAGCAGCTATAAAATTGGCTATAGTTCCTGTACCGGTGTAAAGATCGTATACTACTTCATTGCCGGTGAGTCCTGCGAATTCCCTCGCAATACGATAAAGTTCAAGTGCCTGTCTTGAATTTGTCTGATAAAATGATTTGGGGCCGATTCTGAACTTAAGTCCCTCCATCTCTTCAACTAAAAAATTCTCACCTTTAAAGTTAATTGGCTCCTGATCATTCAGGGAATCATTTCTTTTTGAATTAATTACGTAAAAGAGAGAACTGATCTGAGGAAATTCTGAAGCGAGAAATTCCAGTAAACCTGTTCTTTTTTCAACATCCTCATGAAAGAAGACCACAATTACCATAACCTTGCCTCCGGGAGTAGTCCTTATCACCAGATTCCTGAGAAATCCTTGCTGTTCCCGAAGGTTGAAAAACTCCAGATGATTTTGAGTTGCATATTGTTTTACGGCATTTTTTATTGCATTAGAAGGTTCGGGCTGAAGATGGCATTCCTCAATGTCGAGTACTTTATCAAATAGCCCCGGAATATGAAATCCAAGCGCTCCTTCCTTTTCAAATTTATCATCAGAATTTACTTCCTCGGAAGTTAGCCATCGTTTGTCTGAAAATGTATATTCCAGCTTATTGCGGTACAGGAAAATTTCTGAAGATTCTAATATTGGCCTTATCTCGGGAAGATCAATCTTGCCTATCCTTGTAAGGTTATCCTTTACCTGTTTTTCTTTAAATTTAAGCTGCAGTGTGTATGGAAGATGCTGCCATTTGCAGCCTCCGCATACACCGAAATGTTTACAACGTGGAATTATTCTGTCAGGAGAGTATTCATGAAACCTTACAACTCTGCCTTCCATATATTTCTTTCTTTTCTTAATAACCTGAATGTCGACAACATCCCCGGGTATAAGCATAGGTACAAAAACCACAAGATTATTCACTCTTGCCAATGCATTTCCTTCTGCTCCAATATCAGTTATTCTGACCTTTTCCAGCATTGGCAGTTCTTTTCTTCTTCCCACTTATTTCTTTCTTTAGATTTTAATTATAATCACTTTGAATTTCTCAGGTTATCAAGGAACAAGAGTCCATCTATCATGCATGGTATAGCCCCGGCACTATGATCCACACCCGGAACTGTAATCTTTTTGCAGATATCAGGCGATGTTCCTGCCGCAATCATTTCATTATAGATAATATCTGTTGAAACCGGATCTACTTCAGTATCTTTTTCTCCGTGAGTAAATAGAACGGGTACAGAGCTATGCCAGGCAGTTATGCTGTTATTATTTAGGGCATCCCTGACAGCTGAATATCGCGAAGAAGTCACAAAACCTGAAATGAAGTCCGGATTTAGTAAATCGGGTATTGAAGTAGTCAGTTGAGAATCAATCTGGTCAAGAGTGAGCTGGCCCGTGAAAAGTGAACTGATCTTTGAAGAATAAGGCGCATTAAAGATATCTGAGACAGGGTTGGTAAACTGATTATAGGCAAGGTAGGCATTTACAATATACGCCATGTAGGCAGGTACGGGATAAGTCTGCTGATTTATCAGGTTTGTAAGAAGCAGCGGAATGTTATATGATCCGGCACCGCAGGACGTGCCTTTAACAATGAAATCATTTCCATAATCTGATTCAAGGGCTTTGTCTAAAGCAAGAGTTGCCCATCCACCCTGGGAATAGCCCAGAAGATAATACTCATTCTTAAAAGTTATACCCGGAAATTCTGAACTGCCGATTTCTTTGGCTGTATATAAAAAGTCGACAAGCGATTTTACAGTAGGCTCTTTTACCAGGTAAGGATGTGGAATCTGAGAGGATTCTCCAAACCCTGGATAATCAGCAAACAAAACAACGTATCCCATTGAAGCAATAATCTCAATCAACTGATGTGTATACTCTGAGGGAGATACGCTCGGTGCGTCAGCGTTAACCGTATTTGTACCATTCTGAAAAGAAAGTACCGGATAGTTCCCGGGAGATTTCGGTACACATATTAATCCCGAGGCATTAATATCATTCCCCAGTACAGTGGTTTTATATACAACTTTATAAACACTTATATCGCTTATAATAAGCGACTTAATCGATGCGACTTCAGGAATCTGGATTGAGGCTAAATCAATCATACTTGTTATATAATCCTTCTTAAATTCAACAGCAAGTTTCTTTGAAACAAAATAGGAATAAGTATTTGCCGAATCTTCTTTTTTGCAGGAGTAAGAAATTACAAATAATAATGCAGCAACAACAGACAACTTTAAAACGCTTCTTTTAATCTTCATAATATCAGAATTTTCCAATTAACCCTAAATCACTGGCAGTTAAGAAAACCAGTGCAAAGATAACCTTTCTTAATCGACTTTTGTTCGCATTTAACCGGCACGAAACTAATCTGAAAACAAAATTGTTTATAGTTTTTTAAGCAGCTATTGCCATCTGAAGCTTTTCATGGCTGCCATACTTTTCCTATATTTGCAGACATTTATTTTTTTTTATGGTTTCTGTTCAGGATATATCAGTATCATTTGGAAGTTTTGATTTATTAACGAATATATCCTTTCTGATAAATGATCAGGACAGGATTGGCCTTGCCGGAAAGAATGGTGCCGGAAAATCAACTTTACTTAAGATTATTTCAGGCCGTCAAAGTCCCACTTCGGGGGTTATTGATATGTCGAAAGATGTTTCAATAGGCTATCTGCCACAGCAAATGAAAGTTGATGATACGACAACAGTAATGAACGAAACGATTACTGCTTTTTCTGAACTTATAAACCTTTCGGAGGAAATAGAATATTGCAGTTCGGAAATTGCCAGGAGGGAAGATTATGAATCATCTGAGTATCTGAAGCTATGTGATCATCTGACAGTGGTTGAAGAGAGATACAGGATGATGGGAGGAACTAACTTTATGGCTGAGGCTGAGGTCACTCTTCTGGGTCTGGGTTTTGAACGAAAAGATTTTGAAAGACCAACAGTTGAGTTAAGTGGCGGATGGAGAATGCGTATTGAGCTGGCAAAGATCCTGCTGAGAAAACCTGCGCTGTTTCTTCTGGATGAACCTACCAATCATCTTGATATTGAATCTATACAATGGCTTGAAACTTTTCTGGCAGGATATTCAGGAGCAGTATTACTCGTATCGCACGACAAAGCTTTTCTTGATAATGTTACAAAAAGGACAATCGAAATATCGCTGGGTAAAATTTACGATTACAAAGCTTCATGGTCGAAATATCTTGTACTGCGAGAGGAGCGCAGGGAACAGCAGATCGCTTCATTCAGAAATCAGCAGAAGATGATCGGGGATACCGAAAGATTTATTGAGCGTTTCAGATATAAAGCAACAAAATCGGTTCAGGTTCAGTCGAAGATCAAACAACTCGATAAGGTTGAACGTCTGGAAGTTGATGAAGAAGATAAAAGTGCAATAAACTTGAGATTTCCTGCTGCTCCCCGGTCAGGAACCGTGGTGGTTGAGGCAGAAGGTCTTACAAAAAAGTACGGATCACTCACCGTCCTTAACAAGATCGATTTTAAAATTTCCAGAGGAGAAAAAGTTGCATTCGTAGGTCGTAATGGTGAGGGTAAAACCACTCTCTCAAAAATTATTATAGGTGAAATAGACAGTATTGGTGATCTGAAGATAGGACACAACGTTAAAATAGGTTATTTTGCTCAGAATCAGGATGTTTTACTCGATGAAAGCAGAACAGTCCTGCAGACTATTGATGATATTGCCAAGGGGGACATCAGAACAAAAATCCGCGATATGCTTGGTGCATTTTTATTCAGGGGTGATGACGTGGAGAAAAAAGTAAAAGTCCTTTCTGGCGGCGAACGGGCCAGACTGGCGCTTGTAAAACTCCTTCTTGAACCCAGTAATCTCCTTGTTCTTGACGAACCGACGAATCATCTTGATATGCGGTCAAAGGATATCCTAAAACAAGCCCTTATAAAATTCGATGGCACTCTGATTGTGGTATCACACGACAGAGATTTCCTCGATGGTATCGTCAGTAAAGTATACGAGTTCAAGCATAATAAAGTCAGGGAAAACATTGGAGGAATTTATGATTTCCTCAGAAAGAAAAAGATTGAAAATCTTAAGGAAATCGAGAGGAAGGATAAGGCTAAAACTGTTGCATCACAGGAGAATGTTTCATCAAATAAACAAAAATATCTTGAGAAGAAGGAGTACGAACGTAATCTCAGAAAACTAAGAAAAAGACTCGAAGAATCAGAAACAGTTATTGAGAAGATTGAAGCGGAGATAATTGCTGTCGATAAATCATTTATGGAGCCGGGGAACACATCGGAAGCGCATGATGTAGATTATAGAAAGTACCAGGAACTAAAAGAAAAACTGAATGATGAAATGAATAACTGGGCTCAGTACAGTCAGGAAATAGAAGAGTTTTTACAAAATAACATCTAATATGGATCCACTTCAGTTCGAAAAAGAGTACCGGGTGCACGTTTATGAGACAGGACCAGACGGAAAACTTAATCTGTTTTCTCTCTTCAATTACATGCAGGATATTGCTTCCGACCACGCTGTCAAACTTGGGTTTGGAAGGGATGATTTAATGAAGGATAACCGGTTTTGGGTGCTTTCGAGAATTTATGTAGTAATAGATAAATGGCCCTTGTGGGGAGAGACTTTAAATATCAGAACCTGGCCAAACGGAACTGACAAATTATTTGCTCTCAGGAACTATGAAGTCATCTATCCCGACGGAACTCATGTCGCTTCCGGAACCTCATCGTGGCTGATATTAGACCTAACCACAAAAAGAGTACAGAGACCTGATTCAATACTGTCAGAATACAATCCAAACCTGCATTCAGATAATTCTCCTATCAGATATGCAAACAAAATAGATCCGGCATCGGATAACGGGAAAATCTCTCCGGTGTTCAGAGTCAGGGTCACCGATCTGGATGTAAATCTTCATACAAATAACGTCAGGTATCTGAAATGGGTTAATGATAGTTACAACCTCGACTTCATTATGAATAATGTTCCTCAATCTACTGAAATTAACTATCTTGCAGAGTCAAGATTCGATGAGGAAATTCTGATAAAAACATCTGCAGAAAATGGTATTGATAACTGTTTTAATCACTCAATTTTCAGAACCAATGATAATAAGGAACTCTGCAGGTTAAGAATAGAATGGAGAAAAAGTTAAGAAAAAAAATAAACTAACTTCGGGCATGAAGAATAGAGTAAATATCAGGATGATCTGGTTACTTCTGGGCAGTGTTCTGTTTTCGTTAGTATTCAGTTACTGTAAAACTACCCAGCAAGCAGCTGATTACAAAGACCTCTCCTATCTTTACAATCCCACAAAAAGTCCTATTAACCCTTTCTATAATATTATTAATCAAACTGATCAATTATCGGTTTTATCAATCAGATTTGCAACCGGCGATCTCTTTTTCTCAGAAGCTAATTCTCAGGGAGTCCCCGCTGCCAGTGTGACAGTGAACGTCAAGCTATACAACATGAAAGAACGTAAAAACATAGTTGATACAGCTATATTAAAATTGGCGATAGTTAAGGATAAATCTAAACAGGATTATATATATCATATCCCGCTGAAAGTTGAGAAGGGCAATGAGTATGTTGTTGAAGTAAAGATCCTCGACCATTTGCGGCTTATTACGGCGCAGGCATTTGTACAGTTTAATACACTTTCAGAAACCAACAGATATAATTTCAGGGTCAATTCTCATTTTGAAAAACACCAGCTGTTTACACCCGTACTGAGAATAGATGAATATGTAAATCTGGTTTATACACGAGGACATATCGACAGCCTTTTTGTTTCATTCTATAAACCATTCAAGGAAGTTCCGGATCCGCCTTCAATGCTTCTTCCTGAAAAAACTCTTGATTATGAACCTCGTCAGGTTGTAGCACTGCCTTATTCTGATACGTTGCCAATGATGTTCCCGAAGGAAGGAATATATCTATGTTCCATTGCCAGGAATATAAAGGACGGCTTCACATTTTTAAATTTTGGACCCACCTATCCAAAACTTACAACTCCGGAAGCGATGATAGAACCACTGGCTTATCTTGCTTCCCAGGACGAAATGACTGCTTTGCGGGAAAGCCGCGTAAACCAAAGGCAGCACTCGATGATTTCTGGATTAAATGCGGAGGAAATGTTGATAAATCACGTGAACTTGATAAGGATCTATTATACCAGAGTAATGTATTCAAATTACTATTTTACTTCATATAAGGAAGGATGGAGAACCGAAAGAGGAATGATCTATATTATTTATGGACCTCCTGATAAAGTATATAAAACAGCCGATGGAGAAAGCTGGGGTTATAAAAAACCTAGTGTGAAATCCAAATGGGGAAGCAGATACAATATAGGGATTCTTATCTTTTCTTCAATTTTAAAAAGAAAGAAAATATCTTCTCAGATAATGATTTTTACCTTAGCCGCAGCGAAAGTCTTGTAACATTCTGGGATAAAGCTATTGCAAGCTGGAGAAAAGGAATCGTATTCAGAGTTGATAATCCTAAAGATTTATAGAGAGTTCGGAGTGTCTAAAGTTTGAAACTATTAGGTACTTTAGGCACTTTAGGCACTTTAGGCACTTTAGGCACTTTAGGCACTCAAGGCAATTTAGGCACTCAAGACTTTAAGGGTAATTATGAAAATTTACATAACATTTTTATGCAGAAAGAAACAGATTGTATTTTTGGGTTACATGCAGTGATTGAGGCAATTAAAGCAGGAAAGCAAATCGACCGGCTTCTTATTAAACAGGGTCTTCAGGGTGCTCTGTATCATGAGCTTATGACGGAAGTCAGGACACATAATATTGTCTATCAGATTGTACCTGTCGAAAGGATCGAGCTTGTTACCAGGAAAAATCATCAGGGCGTTCTTGCATGGCTTTCAGTAATTGAATATCAATATATCGCTAATCTTCTTCCTATGATATTTGAAAAGGGTGAAGATCCTTTGATAATCGCACTCGACGGAGTCTCAGATGTCAGGAATTTCGGTGCAATTGTCCGCACAGCAGAATGTCTGGGAGCGCATGCAATTATCATTCCTGAAAAAGGATCAGCCAGGATAACGGCTGATGCAGTTAAAACATCAGCAGGAGCATTCATTCTTTTCCGGTATGCCGGGAAAAAAGTATTGTCAGAAGCATTGAGTTCCTTAAAGAATCAGGACTTAAAGTCTTTTGCGGAGGAGAAAAATCAGGCAAGTCGGTCTCAGAAACCTCGCTAACCGGACCGTCAGTTTTGATTCTTGGATCAGAAGATAAAGGTATAAGCCGTGAACTTATTGCTATATCCGATCAGCAGATAAAAATACCAATGACCGGCACTATCGGATCACTCAATGTATCTGTGGCTGCAGGTATTCTGCTTTATGAGATTATCAGACAAAGGACCGTCTGATCTATTCAATAATACCTCTTATCCTCTGATCAAGCTTTTCCTGGTCAAAGGTAAATGATGCCAGACCGGCAAGTGTCAGTAGATGTATCAGGGGCAATTTTCCCATCTTTGATCTTATTCTCCCATCTCTGCATGTACAGGAATTTTTCCGTCGGATGCGATAAAGCCCTTTTCCTCTTTTGAAAGAGAAGGGAACATATCTTCACATCCTTCTTCATGAGCAATATGAATAAGTTCCTGACCTGTTGAGGGTAATTTTCCGGCTAATCTTTCAGAAAGCTTAAGCACTTTATCATCAACTTCCCAGAATTTTTCGATGTGAGCGTCCTTTGCAGAATCGAGCATATTTACATCGTAGTTCTCATGAGTTCGTGACGTGAATTTACCTTTTAATTCTTTATGTCCTGCAGCAGCAACCTTTGGAGGCATTGTAAATACATCCACCCCTGCAAGAAGTTCAAGCTGATTATAATTTCTTAAACTTGCTGCTATCTGTTTTGTCTGCCATGGATTATCGGCTGAAAGACCTGTCACCCAGTTCTGCGATGAAATAACTGCTTTTTCTCCAGCTCCTGAGCCGTCACCAAGCTTGTTATTAATCATATAGGCACCAATTCTGCCCAGGAAGACGTTAACATAATCAGGCCGTGAAACTTTCGTTACGAGCACGTTTTCACGTGCACTGAACCCAAGCGTAAAATTGACTTTTACACCAGAATCTCTCAATAATCTGGCACCAATTAAACCTTCAGCAGTATACGGAACTTTGACTATAAACTGTTCCGGACAAATATCATGAAATCTGTGGCCATAGTTCAGAATAGCCTTAATATCATGCGCTGTGTCAGTATGAAGTTCGACGCTCACCAGACCCCCGAACTTTGATGCCAGTCTGAGAGCATGCCGGGCATTAAGTATAAAAGCAATTTCCCTTACTCTTTCTTCCTCCGGTAATTCTCTTACGACACTTTTTGCCTCAGAAATAAATATATCGTAAATACCTTTTTGAATTTCATTGTTTAGCAATGAATTGTTTGTTGTTAAAGCCGCCATTTCTGCTGACCAGTTAGCTTCGGCTTCTTCCACATCACCCGTATCAAGCCAGAGTTCTGTACCTGCATTTAACAAGCGATTGCCAAAAGGGATCGCTTTTACCCGTCACATGTTTTTCATTTAGATTCTTCCAAACAAAGTCGCTGATTCTGGTATTAATGTCCGCCATGGTTTCAAGTATTGATATATATTCAACTAATTCATTTTCTCAATATTGACTGCAAGTCATCCCCTGATGGTTGTTGAAAAACTTTAAGTCCGAATTCATTCATTATCGCCAGTAAATGTTCCATCACTTCTGACTGAAAGTTTTCATAAGGCACAAACTGAGTGTTTTTAGCGAAGAGATTGAGCTGCATATGGATGCCGTTCCCTTCATAGGGCCGGTGCCTCATAATAATTGTCTGCCCGGGATCAACCAAATGGTGCTTCTTTAAATATGCTTCAGCGTAAAATCTGAAAATCCCAAGATTTGTAATCTGTGATGAATTGAAAAAAGGAGAACTCTGCAAGCCAGGAGAATCAGAATATTCTGTTACTTCATTTTTCACCTTTGAATCAATGAATTTCTTTAACTCCGGGACCAAACTGAGTCTCTCTTTCAAACCTGCATCAAGAAACCTTATGCTTTTAATATCGATGAATAACGATCTTTTTACCTGACGAATCCCCGCTTCCTCCATGCCCTTCCAGTTCTGAAAAGAATCACTTATGAGCGAATATGTGGGTACATTTATAATGGTCTTATCAAAATTCTGGACCTTTACCGATGTAAGCGTAATGTCAGAAACTATACCATCAACATCTCTCTGCGGAATCGAAATCCAGTCGCCAATTTTCAGCATTTTGTCAGCCGAAAGTTGGATACTGGCTACGAGGCCAAGAAGAGTATCTTTAAAAACAAGTATAATAACTGCAGCCATAGCACCCAGCCCGGCAATCAGAGTGCTTATATCTTTTTTGAAAATTACTGATACAATAACCAGTATTGTGATAATGATTACAATAATTTTAAAAAGCTGAACATACCCTTTTATGTGACGATGCTTCGCAATTGAAAGTGTTTTATAAATTTCATGCCAGGCCTCAATAAATGAAATTACCACAACCATCGTCACTACTACCATATAAATATATGTTAGTTTGTGGACTGCAATTAACCAAACAGGGTAATCTTTCAGTGCCAGAGCGGCAGTGAACCATAAAACCAGAGCAGGAGCAAAATGAGATAAACGTGTAAAAACCTTTTGTTCAAGGAAGATATCATCCCATGTATTAGTGGTTTTTTTGACTATTCTGGTGACGATATTGAGTATAATTGATTTTGCAATAAGGTTGGAAAGCCAGCTTAACACTATGACAATCAATACAAGAGCTATAGCACTTAGCAAAGAAGAAATGCTATAACTTATACCGGCATTTATAAATACGTTCTTAAACCAGAGAGCCGGATCATTTACCATAGTCATATATGCAAATATTTACGGCAAAAATAGATAAAATAATCAATCGGTCTTAACGAATATTTTTAGCTTTACATTATTCAGTTAAAAATTGATTCGTATGAGAACAATCATTTCATTCATTTTGTTTATTGTTTCGCTTACAATTCAGGGACAAAATAACTTCGACAAATTTTTCACTGACAAAGTCCTGAGATTTGATTTTATGCTGGCGGGAAACAGCCGCGAAACTTCTGTTTATCCTGTTGGAATGAAACAGGAACCATTCTGGGCAGGTTCAAATTCCACTCTAATAAATCCATTTAATACAGGCAACTTTAAATATGAACTTTTTGACAGTACCGGAATAACGCTTCTCTACTCAAGAGCATTTTGCACGCTCTTTCAGGAATGGCAGACTACCGACGAAGCAAAAAAAATTAACAGGAGTTTTTATGAAGTGGCTACAATGCCATACCCAAAAGATAAAGTCAGGTTTATACTAAGCAAAAGGGAACGTAACGGTCTTTTTACAAAATTGTATGAAACGAAGATTGATCCGGCTGATTACTTCATAAGAAAAGAGAATCCGGTAAATGTGAGTGTAACGAAAATCTATGGAAAAGGCGATCCTCATAACTCTGTAGATCTTGCCTTTCTGGCAGAAGGGTACAAAGCTGATGAAATGGGAAAATTCAGGAACGATGTAAAAAAGATGGCGAACTATCTTTTCGCTGAACCACCATTCAGCGAGTATAAAGATAGATTTAACATCTGGGCAGTTGAATCTGTATCACAGGACTCCGGAACTGATGTGCCAGGTGAGAATATATACGTAAATACCGTTTTGAATTCAAGTTTTTATACGTTTAATATTGATCGGTATCTCACGACCCAGGATATTAAATCAGTAAATGATTATGCAGCTGCCGTCCCTCATGACTGTATCATTGTTCTGATTAACAGCCCCAGGTACGGAGGAGGAGGTGTTTATAATTATTATATCGGCACAACAACAGACCATCCGCTTTCACCTAAGGTTTTTGTCCACGAATTAGGCCATGGATTTGCGGGTTTGGCTGATGAGTATTATTCATCATCAGTAGCCTACGATGAGTTTTATCCTCTTAATGTTGAGCCATGGGAACCTAATATTACGACACTCGTAAATTTTGATTCAAAATGGAAAAAGATGATTAGTAAAGAGACGCCGATTCCAACCCCTTCTGAAGAAAAATATGCGAATGTTACTGGTCTGTTTGAAGGAGGCGGATATTCTGCAAAAGGAATTTACCGACCTGAGTTGGATTGCCGGATGAAAAGCAATGATACAAAAGGATATTGCTCAGTCTGCAGGAACGCTCTTAAAGAAATGATTGAATTCTATACGAAATAATTTTAGCCCCCTGCCCCCCTAAAGCTAATCTTTATACACATCTTTTAAAATTTCGAATTTACTCCGTCATTTTAAGTCCTAATAACATACTCTTCAATTATTATTACAGATGGCTCTGAAAGAGCCAAATATGAATAACCCCTGGCGCCAGCCAGGGGTAGATGTCTACCAAAAACTTCCCAGCTCTGAAGGAGCTGAATATATTAGTTATGGGAAAAACTTTTCATCCGGCGTTATGGCGTATTCTAAAAGAATATATTAAGCCCTTTCAGGGCTTGAGATCAGAGGGTTAGCTGTACCCCTGGCTGGCGCCAGGGGTTATTCATATTAAGCCACTTCGTGGCTTATAAAACAGAATTGCCAAAGATGTGTATAAAGATTAGCCCCCTAAAGGGGGGGGGTAAATTTTCAGTCTGTTACTAAATTCATAAGGACTCCGAATTAGTCCCCCTAGGGGACAGCCGCGCAGCGGCAGGGAGCTCGGTTGGGAATGGTCGCGACCCTTCTTTACCAGATGTTTTTATTTCCTTCTGTCTATCAGATAGAACAGAACAAGACTGAAGCCACCGAATAAGAAAATCATTGATACATAATCGGGACCATTTTCCATGACGTTCATATTATCAAGAATTGATCCTGCTATTATACCGGCTGCAATACCCATAAAGAGCATACCGATTTTCAGAGTGAGTTTGTTCCAGTTAAACAAAGGCTGGACTTCCTTACCAGTATTAAAGAGACTCGCATCAGCTCCTTTTTCAATGAGTGCCATTCTTTCTTTGTTGCGTGTGGTGACACTGACATAATAAATTCCAAATACTGTTGCGAAAAGTGCGATAAATGCTACTAATACTCCCATGACTTTAATTATTAATTATGATTGTTTAAGAACTCTTTTGCCTTTTAGACATTATGATTACTGGGTCGGTTACAAAAAAGAAGAAAAATATTTTTATAATTCTCCGTAACCATTTAATATCTTTACTCGTCAAACTGTCGGAATGGATTATAAAGGAGACAAATATTATATAGAACAGATCCTGGCTGGAAACAATAATTCATTCAGCTATATTGTTGACAGACATAAAAGTAAGGCGTACAATCTTGCATTCAGAATATGCGGCAATCACGAAGAGGCTGAAGAACTGGCACAAGATTCTTTTTTAAAAGCTTACAGATCGCTCAGGTCTTTTAAAATGAAAAGCAGTTTTGCCACATGGCTTTACAGGATAGTATATAATACTTCTATATCACACGTAAGGATAAAGAGAAAAGGTGTTCTCTCACTCGAAGATTTCCCGGCTGACGCCACAGATTTTATTGGAACTAATACAAGTGAGGAAGAAGCAGAACTGGAATATAGAAATTCACTGGTAAACTTTGCTCTCCAGAAAATAAATGAAGAAGAAAGAGGTTTAATAAGTCTGTATTATTATGAGGAGATGACAACCGATGAAATATCGGAAGTCACCGGGATTTCCAAATCAAATATAAAAGTAAAGTTATTCCGTGCCCGTCAAAAGATGCTCGGAATAATTGAAAAAGTAGAAAAGAAAAAATTAATATATCATGAATGACAAGGAAAAATTTCAGGAAGATCCTCTAAGGAAGTATATCATGCCTGATAGACGGGAAGAAGCACCTGGAGGATTTACTTCAAAAGTAATGACTCGTATCGGGCTCGATACAATTCCCGTGATAGAAGGTTCACGGAAAAGAAATCTTGTCCCATATATATCAGTTCTTGTAACTATTCTGCTGATTACAACGGCATTTCTGATCCCTCACAACGATACCGACTCGTTCTCCCTGACATTAATGAGTTTTATTAAAGGAATTAATTTCTCTGTTCCCAAAATGAACCTGTCAGCAATATTCCAGTTAAGTATGCCGGCAGTAGTTACATATGCTTTTATCGGAATTTTAGTACTGACTGTTTTCGACAGAGCACTATACGGATTTTTTAAGAAAGAAAAATAAGAAATCCTTTAACCGCACCTCCCAACCCCCCTAAAAGGGGGCTTTAAACTACTGTGTATAAGTTGAATCCATTAAAAGAACAGATTTGGTCCCCCTAAAGGGGGACAGCCGCGTAGCGGCAGGGGGTCGCCTTCTTAGCGTACTTTGCGGTTAAGATTTTTTTAAAACAGACAAGGGGGTTAGAGACTTTCGACTTTAGATGTAAGTCCAGTTGCATTGAGCGACCTGCTCATAGCATTAAGCACTTCCACAACACCTATTCTCACTTCGCAGCTTCCTTTAAAATGTACAATCATTGCACATTGTTCTGCCTGAACAGCATCGTGACCGCAAATTTCAACTAAAGATTTGATGACATGCTCAAAGGTATTTATATCATCATTATATAGTATCAGGGTACCGGTTTCACTTCCGCTCCTCTGTTTATCGTCTTTATGTAGTATCTTTTCTTTCATTTCAATTTATCAAAAAGCTTTTTTGCCGTTTCAATTGTTATTTCCTTCTTCCCAAGCCAGGCCGATACCTGCGATTCCCTATATCCATTTCTTTTTAGAAGATCTGCATATGTTGAAGCCGTTTCAAAAGTAATAAATTTCCCAATCAAATAATCGATTTTCCCGTCATCAAGGAGTTGAATATCCAATCCCCTTGTTCCGGCCATTTTCCTGATATTTTCAACAACATCTTCAGTAAGGGGTTTTACTGATCTTATTACTTCAACTCTGAAAACCAGAGTTGGTGTTATGGTGTCTGCATCAGTTTTTGGCACCGTCTTTTCAAGTGAGTAGAAAGGCTTTTCTCCCCACTCCTTCTCTAATAATGCTGCTCTGTCGGCCGAAACGCGTTTATTATCGACCAAAGCAATTATAAAAGCATCTTTGAAACCTTTCCTTTTTACAGACAACAAAGCTTTAGAGGCATCTGAAGGCTTGCGAAACATACCCACAGAGTAACTGGTCTTGTCGGTTCCTTCAATCGTAAAACCGTAAACCGGAGTTATACCTTTAAAATATGCCAGTGAAACCGGATTCCGGAAAACAGCTATCTGAATTCTATATATAAGTCCGGGGGGCACTTCAGGATCAATAGTGATTTTCGCATCCGGATCAGTTTCCGTTTTTCCCGCGACATCGAAAAAAGCAAAAACCCCCACCAAATGACTTTCCGGAGGAGTTACTTCCCCGGTCATCGCAGTGTTTTTGTCGGATGTCCTAAAAGCAGAAGCCTCTGTTTTTTTTATTGAATCAGAAACAAGTTTATTTTCAGCGGGTCGTTTAGTCAGATTTCTGGTAGTATCTATATCAGGGTGCATAGCAAGTTGTGCTTCCCTGTATTTCATATCAGCAAGTGCCTGAAAAGAGGCTGCAATTTTTTCATTCTCAGCAATCTTCGCTTTAAGTACTGATCTCTGGTCGCCTGTAAGATTTTCCGATTCTTTTTTCTGCCCGCTTACAAAAGTTGTAACAGAGTCGGCCTTAAACTGTAATTCGATGGCTTCTCCCAGAACCTTCTCATACTTACCCGGAAGACTCTCTTTTGCGATCGGAGGATTATTGAGAGTATTCTGAACAGGCTTAATTATTTCCGGCTTAGGTTGAGATTTAATTGAATCAGTTTTGTTATCTTTTATGACGACAGGAGCTTTAACTTCAGGAATTGCAACCTGACCTTTATTTTCTGTACATTCCTTTAAAAATTCAGGCACTCCCATTTCTCTGGCCGTTTTCTTTCCAACCTGTTCAGTATATGAACGATAGCTTGCTGTTGCATCAGCGTATCTGCCTGACATTTGCTGAGCCCGGCCAAGATAAAATAATCCATCAGCTGGAAGTGTCTTCAACGAAACGGTAGTCTGAATGGCCTGTTGTAACAGACTTGTAGCTTCGCCGGGATCCTTATTCAATTTTACCAGGCATACTCCGGAATAATATTTATATAATGGATCCTTGCTATAAGTCAATAACAATTCACGAAATTCAGCATAGGCTTTCTCGTAATTTCCCTGTGAAAATGCTTCAAAAGAAGATTGTCGTGTAGGCTTTTGGATGTTCTGGGAAAAGAGATTGTTAAATGGTAATTCAGCTACAAGTAAAAAGCAGATAAATATTACCTGTTTTTTCAATTTCATAATTTGTATTGCAACTAGCATATAATTGATTTTCAATATATTTCTTTGTAACTCAAATAAGGGCGAGGAAGATTTATGTTAATAACAATTGATTGTTTTTTTGCAAATAATAATTCAAACTTCGTAAATTTACCCATAATAACAAAATAAACCTATTATGATACAATTAAAAGAGGGAATGAAAGCCCCTGGATTTGAGGGTATCGACCAGAAGGGCGTAACTGTAAAACTAAGTGATTTTACGGGGAAAAAGGTAGTTTTGTATTTCTATCCCAAAGATGATACTCCCGGATGTACAGCGGAAGCCTGTAATCTGCGCGATAATTGGGATTCATTGTTAAAAGAAGGATTTGTTGTTATCGGAGTGAGTCCCGACTCAGAAAAATCCCACAAAAGCTTTGCCGGAAAATTCTCCCTTCCGTTTCCTATTATTGCTGATGAAACTAAGAAAATAATCAATGATTATGGTGTCTGGGGAGAAAAAAAAATGTATGGTAAGTCCTTCATGGGAGTGATAAGAACAACATTCATCATTAATGAAAAAGGGGTAATTGAGAAAATAATCACAAAAGTTGATACAGGCGAACACACCAAACAGATTTTCGATTTGTACAATCAATAAAACATATTATATGAGCAAAGGAACAGAACGTAAAGAAATAAATAAAGAAAAGCTTAAGGCACTTGAGATTACTCTTGGAAAGATTGAAAAAGATTATGGTAAGGGTACTATAATGAAATTAGGGGATCATGCAGTTGACAATGTCCAGATAATTTCAACAGGTTCCATCGGGCTCGATGCTGCATTAGGGATAGGTGGTATTCCACGCGGACGGGTAATAGAGATATATGGGCCTGAAGCATCAGGAAAAACAACCCTGGCTATTCATTGTATCGCTGAAGCACAGAAAAACGGAGGAATTGCTGCTATAATTGATGCTGAACATACATTTGACCGGAATTATGCAGAAAAATTAGGAGTGGACGTTGAAAATTTACTTATCTCCCAACCTGACAATGGGGAACAGGCGCTTGAGATAACAGATAACCTTATCAGATCAGGAGCAATTGATATTGTTGTTATTGATTCAGTTGCTGCTCTCACACCAAAAGCAGAAATTGAGGGTGAGATGGGCGATTCAAAAATGGGACTCCAGGCAAGACTGATGTCACAGGCTCTGAGAAAATTAACTGCTAACATTAATAAGACAAATACATCCTGTGTATTTATTAACCAGCTCAGGGATAAAATAGGTGTCATGTTTGGTAACCCTGAAACTACAACCGGTGGTAATGCCCTGAAATTCTATGCATCTGTAAGATTAGATATTCGCCGTACAAGCCAGTTAAAAGAAGGTGAAGAAATTATTGGCAGCCGCACAAGGGTTAAGATAGTTAAGAATAAGCTTGCTCCACCGTTTAGAAAAGCCGATTTCGATATACTTTATGGAGAAGGGATATCACAACTTGGAGAGATTGTAGACCTTGGCGTCGATTTTGAGATTATCAAGAAAAGCGGATCATGGTTCAGTTACGGAGATACTAAGCTTGGACAGGGACGCGATGCAGTGAAACAGATCCTCAAGGACAACCCTGAATTGTATGAAGAGCTGAAACTTAAGGTATCAGAGGCTCTCAAGAAATAACATTAAATTGCTCTTTTAACCACAAAGTATAAAGAGAAGGCTCACCCCCTGCCGCTGCGCGGCTGTCCCCCTTTAGGAGGGCAGGGGGGCGCAACTTTTATGGTAAAATGGATTTCAGATATGAATAAATTACTCACTTATATGAAAAAATATTTTCTGCCCATAACACTTGTAACACTTTTGTTTACATTTTCCTGTAAACAACAACCACCGGTTGCAAAGGAGGCGTTGCCTCAATTTAATAACCAGCTCACAGCTGAAGAGAAAACCGGAGGAGTAATGACTCCTGAAATAATGTGGAAATTCGGCCGGCTGGGATCTTTTGCACTTTCTCCTGATGGATCAACTGTTTTATATACTGTCACAGATATAGATCTTAAGAGTGAGGCAAGACGAACTAACATTTTTAAAACTGCTACAAATGGAGGAAGTTCCATTCAACTGACAACTGAAGATGGAAGTTCTCCACAGTGGTTCAATAATGGAAAGTCAATAGCATTTATTAAAAACGGGAAATTGTATACTATGAATTCCGATGGATCCGGAACCAAAGAAATATCCGGAATAACCGATTTCGATGCTTTCAATGTTTCTCCTGATGGCGGAAAAATATATTTTACAAAGAGAGTCAAACTTGATCAAACAGCTAATGAAAAATATAATCTCCCAAAAGCACATGTCAGAATTATCAATGATCTGATGTATCGTCACTGGAACTACTGGAGTGATTTTTCCTATAGCCATATCCTGGTTGCTTCTTTTAATGGAAGCACAGTTACTGATTTAAAAGATATTATGGAGGGACAAAGATTCGAATCCCCAACCGCACCATATTTCGATGAGACTGAAATTGCCTGGTCCCCCGACGGAAAATCAATAGCTTACACATGTAAGAAACTATTTGGAAAAGCTGACGCTGTAAGCACGAATTCAGACATCTATTTGTACAATCTCGAAACAGGAAAAGAGATCGATATTACTGAAGGCAACAAAGGCTATGACCGATACCCGGTCTTCTCTCCTGATGGTTCAAAGATAGCCTACCAGAGTATGGAGCATGATGGTTATGAATCGGATCTCGATCGTTTATTTTGCTATGATATCAAAGCTGGAAAAAGAACATGGGTTTCAAAAGGTTGGGATTTTGATGTATCTAATATTACATGGGAAGGCGATAGTGCTTTATACTTCGCATGTTCTCATTTAGGCACCGCCCAGATATTCAAAACTTCCCTAAAAGGTACTGGCGTAAAAAAAGTAACAGAAGGAGTTCATAATCTCGGGCCATTTACTTTAAAATCGGGGGTTATGGTTTCGGAACTTACTTCAATGTCAATGGCTCCTGAGCTTTCCATTATTGATCTAAAAAACGGGTCAGTAAATAAGCTGACATCAATTAATGGACCTATCTACGAAAGCATCAAAATGGGCAAGGTGGAGGAGAAACATACCAAAACCAAAGATAACATGGATCTTCAGATGTGGGTTATCTATCCTCCTGATTTCGATGCGTCAAAGAAATATCCGGCATTACTTTTCTGCGAAGGCGGACCTCAGTCGTCGCTTGACCAGTTCTGGTCATACAGATGGAACATGCAGATGATCGCAGCAAAAGGTTATATTGTATTTGCGCCAAACAGACGCGGAGTTGCTGGTTTCGGTCAGGCATGGAAAGAAGAGATTTCGGGAGATTATGGTGGAAAAAACATGCAAGACTATCTTGATGCAACTGATGCCATGGCTAAAGAACCCTATGTTGATGCAAAAAGGATGGGTGCTGTTGGAGCCAGTTATGGAGGTTTTTCCATATTTTATCTGGCAGGTATACATCAGGGAAGGTACAAAGCGTTTATTGCCCATGCCGGTGTTTTCGATTTTGTAAGTGAATACGGATCTACTGAAGAGTTATGGTTTCCAAATAAAGACTATGGTGGACCATACTGGAAAAACACGCCCAGTTATAAATTCTCACCGCATCTCATGGTTGAGAAATGGGACACACCTATACTTATAATTACCGGAGCGAATGATTTCAGGATTCCTTATACACAAAGTCTGGAGGCTTTCACGGCTGCTCAGTTGCATAATGTTCCAAGCAGGCTTTTATTCTTTGAGGATGAATGTCATTGGGTAACAAAACCGCAGAATTCAATTATCTGGCAATATGAGTTCTTTGAATGGCTCGATAAGTATCTGAAATAAGGTTACCTCACTCTTAAATCTTGGCCCCCCTGCCCCCCTAAAGGGGGGTTAATTCTCAGTCTTTCAATAATTTCATTAAGGACACCGAATTAGTCCCCCTTTAGGGGGACAGCCGCGCAGCGGCAGGGGGCGCACCTGGGGGATGAGGTGAATTTCCCAATAATCCCATCACCTTCTCAACTTTCTCTTCCATGGGCAATGAACCTTCGATCCAATTAATGATAATGCCCTTACGCTCCATTCCCCTGAACCAGGTCATCTGCCTTTTCGCAAACTGATGGATTGCTGTTTCAAGATCCCTGACCATCTCATCATGAGTTAATTTCCCCATCAGATACAGAGTGATGAACTTATATTCCAGTCCATAATAAATCAATGTTTCCGGACTGATGCCAATATCAATCAGATGCTTTACTTCATTGATCATACCTGAATTCAGACGCTGCTTTAGTCTCTCAGAAATCCTTTTTCTCCTCGTATCCCTGTCAAAAACAATTCCGACAAGTAACGCATTGATTTTTGGAAATTGATTTCCCTGCTTTCCTTTATCCCTGCTGGAATGCTCAATTTCAATTGCCCGTATAACTCTTTTTCTGGTGTCAATATCCGTCGAATTATGAAGGTTTTTAAAGGTCAATAATATCTCTTTGAGTTCCTCTATTGATTTTTTTTCAAGTTCAACTCTCAATCCACTGTCGGGAGGAACTTCAAACATTTTATACCCGGTAATAATACTATCAGCGTACATACCTGAACCTCCGCAAACGACCGGGAAAATATTCCGTTTTTTCATATTGGAATAAACCTTCATAAAATCGCGCTGATATTCAAACACATTGTACTTATAGCCTGGCTCGGCTATATCTATCAAATGACATGGAATTTTGGTGCCATTGACGAGATAATCATCATAGTCTTTCCCTGTACCAAGATTCATCCCCTTATAAACCTGACGTGAATCTGCACTGATTATCTCACCATTAAGTCTGGAAGCAATAGCTGCAGCCAGAGCAGTTTTACCTGAAGCGGTGGGACCAGTAACAACTAATAATTCATAAATAGATTCAAGTTCCACGTTCAAATTTTTAATCATTCCTATTGGTAAAGCAATATACCATAAATTTATTTAATTTTGCCGGGCATTTAGATATGAATTTTTGTACTCAGAATGAAAGGCGGGACCGGAAATATTGTGATCAAAAATAAAAAGTCGTCTCACGATTATGAGTTCATTGAAAAATTTATTGCAGGAATTAAGCTTTCAGGGACTGAAATAAAATCACTCAGGCTGGGGAAGGCAACTCTGGCTGACTCTTACTGTTTTTTCAATAATGGCGAACTTTTCATAAAAGGGATGCATATTGCTGAATACTGGTGGGGTAATCTTAATAATCACGACCCGCTCCGGGAGAGGAAACTGCTTCTGACATCGCGTGAATTAAGAAAGATTGAACGTAAAATCAAGGAAAGCGGATTAACCATAATTGTCATAAAGGTCTTTATCAACGAAAGAGGATTGGCTAAAGCTGAGATAGCAATTTCAAGAGGTAAGAAAGAATACGATAAGCGCGAGACCCTGAAACGTAAAGACGCAGCCAGGGAAATGGATAGAATGAGAAAAGTCTGATTCCTAGAAATTCGGACTCAGCAGATATCTTGAATAGAATTTGACAATATATTCAACAGCCTCATCACCTGAATCAACCAGAGTAAAGAGATTAAGATCTTCAGGTTTAATAGCATGCTCCTCTGCAAGCATTTCATCTTTTATCCAATCCATTAATCCGCCCCAGTATCGTTTCCCGACAAGTATGATTGGAAATTTGCCGATCTTTCTTGTCTGGATCAGCGTGATAGCTTCAAAAAGTTCATCGAAGGTTCCGAATCCGCCGGGAAGAACAACGAATCCCTGGGCGTATTTCATAAACATAACTTTCCTCACGAAAAAGTGATCGAAAGTTATAAGTTTGTCCGAATCAATATATGGATTGGCATGTTGTTCAAAGGGAAGATCAATATTTATTCCGACTGACTTGCCCTTACCTCTTGAAGCTCCTTTATTTGCAGCCTCCATTATACCAGGGCCTCCACCGGTAATTACACCATAGCCATTCTGTGTAAGTTTATATGCTATATCTTCAGCAAGTAAATAATACTTACTATTAACAGGAGCACGTGCTGAACCAAATATTGAGACACAAGGACCAATACGAGCAAGTTTTTCGAAACCTTCAACCAATTCAGAGATTATTTTAAAAACTCTCCATGAATCTGTTGTATGTATTTCATGCCATGTTTTCTGTTCAAAGGCGTCTTTTATAAGATCAGCAGGATTATCAATTTTGGCCATAATAATAGATTAATCGACTCAAATATAACTAAATTCTCAAGCCTTGAGCTCTTCTTTAAGATATTTACCGGTATAACTTTCTGAACATTCTGCAAGTTTTTCAGGTGATCCCTCAAACAAAATGTTGCCTCCTGCCTTCCCTCCTTCCTTGCCAAGATCAACAATATAATCTGCCATTTTCACTACATCCAGATTATGTTCAATAACGATAATAGTATTTCCTCTGTCAACCAACTTATTAAGCACATCGAGCAACACATTTACATCTTCAAAATGTAATCCGGTCGTAGGTTCATCGAGTATGTAAAGTGTTTTGCCTGTATCCCTTCTTGCCAATTCGGTTGCCAGTTTAACACGCTGAGCTTCACCACCCGATAATGTAGTGGATTGTTGCCCCAGCTTGATATATCCAAGACCTACATCCTGGAGTGTTTTAATTTTATGAAAAATAGAAGGAACATTAGTAAAAAACTCAACTGCATTATCAATTGTCATTTCAAGAACATCACTGATTGACTTGCCTTTATACTTTACTTCAAGAGTTTCCCTATTATACCTTTTCCCATTGCACTCAGTACAGTGTATATAAACATCGGGAAGAAAATTCATTTCTATGGTTTTCATTCCAGCTCCTTCGCATCCTTCGCACCTGCCTCCTTTTACGTTAAATGAGAATCTACCTGCGCCGAAACCCCTGATTTTTGCCTCTGTTGTCTGTTCAAAAAGCTTTCTTATATCAGTAAAGACTCCGGTATAAGTGGCAGGATTTGACCTTGGTGTTCTTCCAATAGGTGACTGGTTTACTTCTATAACTTTATCGAGATTTTCGAGTCCTTTTAAGTCCCTGTAAGGTAAGGGAGCTTTTCCGGCATTATGATATCTTTTTGCAAGAGCAGGGTGAAGAGTCTGATTAATCAGAGATGATTTACCGCTTCCTGATACACCTGTGATACAAATGAAGGTTCCAAGGGGCAATGTTACATTAACATCATTAAGATTATGTCCGGAGGCACCCGAAAGAACAAGATACTTGCCGTTACCTTTTCTTCTATGATCGGGAATATGAAACTTCTTTTTGTAATTAAGATATTCAGAAGTTAAAGTGTCTTTCATCATAAGTTCATTGGGATTGCCGTAGGCTACGACAAGACCTCCAAACCGCCCCGCACCCGGACCCATATCAATAACATGATCGGCCGACATTATCATTTCTCTGTCGTGCTCCACCACGATTACTGAGTTCCCGGCATCTCTTAACTGCTTTAATGCAGAGATTAAACGCCTGTTATCCCTCTGATGAAGCCCGATGCTTGGTTCATCAAGAATATATAATACATTTACCAGTCTTGATCCGATTTGTGTAGCCAGTCTAATCCTTTGACTCTCTCCCCCCGATAGCGTTCTTGCCCCTCTGTTCATTGAGAGATATTCCAACCCCACTTCAAGAAGAAAACCAAGCCTCGTTCTGATCTCTTTAAGAATTTCTGACGCAATAATCTTTTGATTCCCGGTCATTTTCTCTTCAATATCTGTGAGAAACAGAGATAACTCTTTGATATCCATAGCCGAGAGTTCACCAATATTTTTATCGGCAATCCTGAAAAATAAAGACTCTTTTTTCAAACGCGTTCCGTTACATTCGGGACAAACATTATACTGAACGTACTGGTCCTTTATTTTAGTTCCGTTTTTCTTGCCGTTTATTGATTCGACGTTGCCAACAAAATTAACAACCCCTTCAAATGTTAAAAAATAGTTGGAAGTCATCCCCAGAGGAGTATTTGAAAGCTTAAGTACCTCTTCTGAACCATAGAGAACCTTTTGAAGAGCATCTTCAGGGATCTCTCTGATTGGAGTATCTAAGGTAAATCCGTTTTTTTCCGCAATTGCCTCAATCTGCCAGAAAATCCATGTATTTTTGTACTTCCCAAGAGGCTCAATCCCTCCTTTTCTTATGCTTAGTTCTTTATCAGGAATAAGCTTTTCTTCATCTATACTCGAAACCTCACCCAGCCCGTTGCAGTAAGGACAGGCACCCTGAGGTGAGTTAAAGGAAAAGGTATGAGGAGCAGGTTCATTATATGATAAACCGGTCACCGGATCCATAAGATGACGGCTGAAGTATCTTGGTTCATTATTATCGCTGTCGAGAACCATCATCACTCCGTCGCCCTGATCAAGCGACATCAGGATTGAATCGGTCAGACGTTTATCGGAGGTATCTCCCACTTTGAACTTATCAACAACAAGTTCAATAAAATGTGTCTTATACCTGTCAAGCTTCATGCCTGGAGTAAGTTCCTTTATTTCGTTGTTAATCCTGACATTCAGAAACCCTTTTCTCCGCAGCTGTTCGAATAACTCTTTATAATGACCCTTTCTTCCTTTAACGATGGGAGCAAGAAAAAATACTTTCTTACCGAGAAACCGGCTATTGACAAGTTCAAGAATCTGAGTATCTGAATATTTAACCATTTTTTCACCCGAGGCATATGAATATGCTACTGATGCTCTGGCATATAAAAGTCTAAGGAAATCATAGATCTCTGTAATTGTTCCGACCGTTGAGCGGGGGTTCTTGTTTGTCGTTTTTTGTTCAATAGATATGACAGGACTCAATCCGGTTATTTTATCAACGTCAGGGCGTTCCATCCCTCCAAGAAACTGACGGGCATAAGCTGAAAGAGTTTCCATGTAACGTCTCTGTCCTTCAGCATATATTGTATCAAATGCCAGCGATGACTTTCCACTGCCACTTAAACCAGTAATTACTACAAGTTTGTTTCGCGGAATACTAACATCTATATTTTTTAAGTTATGAACTCTTGCCCCAAGGACATTAATCTCATCCTTCATTATCACTTCTCCTCACAAAGTTCAGTTCATTGTTTCCAACTTCTCAAAATTACGCATTCCCTCTGTCGGTATTTTTATCATGTATTCTTTATTCGGTTTGAGGGTAAGGTAAGGTTTTCGAAGCCAGGGATTAAGGATTTTCAGCATCTTATAATTAGTTCCGAACTTCTTTGCAAACTCTGAAAAGTCAGTTATCGCAGTATCAACTTTAACTTCATAATATTTCAGCTCAGGGAATAAATCTTTCTTTGCTATTTTAAATCCGTAGTTCTGAGGATCTGTAATTACCAGTTTATAAGCAACAGCCCTGAAAATGTACCTTGCCGTTTCCTCCGTTAACAGAAGATCGTAATAATTTTTTTCATGTTGTATATCAATCTGTTCGTCGATACCATTTCTGCCTCCGTTATAAGATGCCGCAGCCAGTGTCCAGTTGCCGTATTTCTCATAAGATCTGAGAAAATAATCACATGCAAATTGTGTTGATTTCTCGACATCATATCTTTCGTCGACAACAGTATTTATCTCCATTCCTTCCTCTCTTCCAGTCTCAGGCATAATCTGCCAGAACCCTGTTGCCCCGGCCGGAGAAACCATGTTACTATACTCACTTTCAGCAGCTACCAGGTATTTGAAATCATCAGGAACATTGTTTTTCTTAAGAATCTTCTCAATAAGAGGCAGGTACCTGTTAGCCCTCATTATTATAAGAATTGTTGATGAATGTCTGTATGCGCTTGTAAGAATTTCCCTTTCAAGACTTTCCCTGGTATCAAAATTATCGAGAGGCATCTTTTCACCTGCAAAAGTTACCTCGTCAGGCAAATTAAATGATTTAATATTATAAAGGGTATCGGTTGCATGGTGCAACACAACCGGTTTGTCACTAAAACCATTAAAACTCTCAGCAATTGAGAGTATAATAATAATTGTCCCGGCTAACACAAAAGCAGTATGTAAAGTTTTTCTGTTTATTTTTATCATTTTTAGCGATGCAGTTAGAAATAATGTGCAAAGGTAACAATTCAGAACATTAAAAATAATTGATACAATGTAAAATTAATCAGGAAATTTGTGTCTCAGGCGCGTAAAACAAAACCATCAAACCATCAGAATTTATAAGAGACTCCTGAGAATATCCCGAAGGAATAAGGATGAATAAATGAACCTGTAGACACGCTGAAAGGATTCAGGTAATATCGGAAAGTCGGTTCGAGGTTAATAGACAGTTTTTCAGAAAAATTATATTCCATACCCATACCAAGAGAACTGCTTAATGTAAGAGGATTAAGTCCTTTTGTATCGCCAATAAGATATTTACCACCGTCAATGTCGGTATATACTGAATTGTGTACAAGGAGATTATATGATAATCCGCCGATAAGATTTATTCCAATTGTTTTATCCACAATTTTATATTTCACAAAAACCGGCAATTCAAGGTAACTAAGGCTTTGAGTAAGAGAACTGTTAATATATTGCAAACTGGCTTTATTAGGATCGAACACATTACTAGTAAATGGAGTAACAACCCTGTTTGCTGCGTTGGAATTAAGGAAAACATCAGGGTTGCTTGCCTGAACGGTACCTGTTGTGGTCGGGACTTCAAAGTTATTCCCTCCCTTGGTGTTGTCGAACTGCTTAAATCCAGCAAAGGAATTAATACCTTCGAGTTTTTGTCCAAGCGAAGAATAATATAGTCCCGACTGTATACTGAATCTTTTGCTTACCTTATAAGAAAAAGAAACTCCTCCCGAATAAGAAACAAGTGGTTGTTCAGATTTCATAAGCTCTTTCGAAAAAGCATCACTCCCTGAATTAAACTGTGAATAATACGTAGGTGACGCCATAGCAGCTATTGACCATCTGTCTATTAGTTTATCAGCAGGCATATACTGAAGATCGGCATATCTGATAAAGAGTGTTTTGCTTCCGGAAGAATTTTGAGGATTAAATAATGATTGTAACGAAGATTCACTATTAGTAAGTATATGGTTACTTCGTGCATTCAATGGAACTATTGATTCTTTGGAAACTGCTTGTTTCTCGATATTAATCGGATTCATATATTCTGTTCTGTCTGAAACAGCAGAAGCAGAGATGTTTGTAATTTGCTTCGTGGGAATGGTTTCTTTTAGAATAATCTCATTATGAATGACGGGATAAGTCTTCTCTATGTTAAAAGCCAATACTGAGTCAGTGACTGTTGCTGTTTCACGGCTTAATCTGAAGGTTAAGAAACCAACTGCCATCAGAACGGCAGCCACTGCTGCAACTCTGAAAAATATTATAGGGTGTCTTTCTATTTTGCCTGAAGAACAAATACCATCCCATACATCCGGAGGTGGAAGTACTTCGAAATCCTTTAGTCCGTTTCTGAAGAGGAGATCAATATTTGCACCGGGCTCACTCATTTACTGCTTTTTTCTTTATACCTGTATATGATCCAACTCTTCTCTGAAGGATTACCCTTGCACGTGAAAGATTTGATTTTGAAGTACCTTCTGATATATTCACCATTTTACTGATTTCCTTGTGTGAGTAACCTTCAATGGCATAAAGGTTAAACACCATTCTGTATTTTGTAGGCAATTCCCTGATGATCTCGAGCAGATCATTAGCTTCCAGACCTGCATAATCGTGATTATCGGGTTCGGCATCAGGTTCCTTTATCGAGTCTATATCATCCACGCGATAAAGGTTATGCCTGCACCGGAATTTTTCAAGCGCTGTATTAACTGTTATTTTGCGCATCCATCCTTCAAAAGAACCTTCATTTTTGTAATGATCGAGGTTTGCAAAAATTTTAATAAACCCTTCCTGTAAAATATCTCTCGCTTCCTCGTCGTTACCGGAATACTGCAGACAAACAGCGTATAATTTCGACGCATGTCTTCTGTACAGCAATTCCTGATCCCTTCTGTTACCGGCCAGACAACCTTTTATTATTTTTTTTATCTCCGACAAGGTTTTTTTCACCTGAATGAGATTATAAAAATATAAAATTAATATCTCAAATGCCAGTAATTCTGCAAAAGATTGATGGAAATAATGAAGAAAAGGTTGCGTAAGCAGGATGTTCATTTCTTTTGCTCCTCCAAAAGAAATGAACCAAAGAAAAAGAGTCCGGAAATGCCAACCTCAGTCAAAATGGGCGCTCGCTACACAAGCTTCCGCACTACCATTTTGCCTGAGGTTCGCACCATTTCCGTGTTGCCTTCGCGCCGTCACTTAGAGATTACAGTACTAATTACCTAGAATTTAGATTTTTATAAACATAGTTTTTGGATTTCTAATGGCCTTAGATTATTTTGGGAAATAGCGACTGTTTTGAGGATTGCTATGGTGGCTAAAAGTAAGCAATACTGTTTGAGCGACCCCGAGCTTAGCCGAGGGGTCGCGAGTTGTATTGCGTGGGCAATCCGAAAAACAGGAGCCCCAAAATAATCTGCAGCCTTGAATTTTCTTTGGTTACTTTCTTTGTATCAAGGAGTCCACTCTAAAAAGGTAAAATATTTATTTATATATTTGATCTACAATTGTTTAAGTGATTTATTTTGATTATATTGCAGAATAATAAGTCACTCGATGTTCAAGAAAAACGAATCGTATAAGCAATATAGTCTTTTTGGTGTAACTGACTCATTGTCTGACAGTCAACGTTCCTTGATGGGAACCTCTATCGAGCATAGTTTTTTCGTTAACATCTTTTCGAAGATTAATGAAAAGGACTTCGATGTATTATACTCAACTAAGAAAAGCAGACCTAATGTACCTGTTAATCAATTGGTTGGTGCGTTAATACTAAAAAACCTTTATAACTGGACCTACCAACAGTTATTCATGAACTTGAATTTCAATCTTTTAACAAGGCATGCTTTAGGCGTGCAGAGTCTAGGTGGTAGTGTTTTTGCCGAGGCAAGCATCTTTAATTTCCAGAATAAAGTAATAGAATATTATATTCAAACAGGCAAGGATTTGTTAACGGAGGTGTTTGACAGCCTGACCTCAGCTCAATTAAAAGAATTTGGAATAAAGACCGACATACAGCGAGGAGATAGCTTCTTGTTAGGCTCTAACATATTTGACTACACACGTTTGCAGTTGTTGATAGAGGTATTACTCCGCTTTTCCCGTATTTTAGATGATGAAGATAAAGAGACTTATTTAAAGTTGTTATCTGTTTACACCAGGCAAACTGCAGGTCAATATATATACAAGATAGAAAAGGATGATTTGCCAAAAGAGATCAAGCAACTAGCGGAAATTTATCACAAGCTGTATGTCCAGTTAGGGGAGAAGTATAAAAATGTTGCTGTTTTCTCAATATTTAATCGCGTTTATAACGAACATTTCGTAGTCGCAGAAAACAAAGTAGAAGTTATACCATCCAACGAATTACATAGTGCTATACTACTTTCTCCCGATGATACAGAAGCCACATTTAGGTATAAAAGAGGTGCTAACAGCAAAGGCTATAATGGGCATATTTCGGAGACTGCGAATCCAGGGAATAAGTTTAACTTGATAACAGATGTAGCGGTGACTCCTAACAATGAAGATGATGCGAAGATATTAGCATACAGGTTACCCTCTATGATAGAAAAGACACCTGATTTATCTGAATATCATGCAGATGGGAATTATGGCAGCCCAGCTGTAGATGTTATTACAAAGAATGACTCAATAATGCTTGTTCAAACCGCCGTGAGAGGAAGGAAATCTCAAACGAAGATAAAGATAGAGAAGGACGAGGTTGGCGATTTATGGGTAAGTTGTAGTCAAGGTCAAAGAGTAAAAGGAGAGATTACAACACATAAAGAAGGTGCGAGAATTGGGAAAGCTGTTTTTAATGATGAACGATGCCAATTATGTCCATATCAGGACAAATGCCTAGCAAAGGCAGCTGGAGGAAAAAGGACAGAAAAAAAACACATATGGTATTTTAATGAGATGAGAATATTATCCCATCAACGATTGCATAACATTTACAAGATACCAGAGGAAAGAAGAAAGCTAAGGGCAAATGTAGAAGCAACGATTAAGGAGGTAAAACGTGGAATTAAGAACGGAAAATCAAGATTAAGAGGACTTGTGAGAAATAGATTTTATTTAACCCTTACCTCGATTTCAGTAAATCTAACTCGAATACATAAATACGAGATTAATAAAGTCTTGTTCGACTATTTGTGTCACATACTGAAGGGTCTCTTGCCAAAAACAGACCCACTTTTAATAGTTTATAATCCATCTATGGTAAAAGAAACTCGCAAAACCAGTATGCTGATGATATTGTGAATTTGTTTTTAGAGTGGACTCTTCAAGACAAAGAAAGTAACATGAATTTATAAATGAATTGCTTCCCCGTATGCGGCGGCGGCAGCTTCCATTATAGCTTCCGACATGGTCGGATGAGGATGCACTGATTTTATTATTTCATGTCCTGTTGCTTCAAGTTTCCTTGCTACAATAATCTCACCAATCATCTCTGTGACATTTGCGCCTATCATATGTGCACCAAGCAACTCCCCATATTTTGCATCAAAGATAAGTTTTACGAAGCCATCTTTTGCCCCGGCAGCACTTGCCTTACCAGATGCCGTATATGGGAATTTACCTACTTTGATATCATAACCAGCTTCCCTTGCTGCAGCTTCCGTAAGACCACACGATGCAATTTCGGGAGTGGTATATGTGCATCCCGGAATATTCCTGTAATCTAAAGGATCTACTTCAAGGCCCGATATTTTTTCAACACAGATTATACCTTCCGCTGATGCTACATGTGCAAGAGCGGGTCCATGAACGATATCTCCTATAGCGAATATACCAGGCACCGATGTGCGATAAAAGTCATCAACAACCACTTTCCCTTTCTCAATTTTAACCCCGGTCTCCTCGAGTCCAATACCTTCAACATTAGTAGTAATTCCGACAGCAGATAGTACAATGTCAACTTCCACCACTTCCTTCCCCTTTGGAGTTGTTATTGTCACCTTACATTTATCTTTAACTATCTCAACAGACTCAACTGTGGAGCTTGTCATTACTTTCATTCCTATCTTCTTGAATGATCTTTCAAGCTGTTTTGAAACCTCTTCATCTTCAATGGGGACAATCCTTGGCAAGAACTCAACGAGAGTAACCTGTGTCCCGAGAGATTGATAAAAATTAGCAAATTCACTTCCGATTGCACCTGATCCAACCACAACCATTGAACCTGGTAGTTTCTCAAGCGACATCGCTTCGCGGTATCCGATGATCTTCCTGCCATCCTGTTTCAGATTAGGAAGTTCTTTTGACCTTGCTCCGGTTGCCAAAATTATGTTTTTGGCAGTTAAATTTCTCTTTCCCCCAGCATCATCTGTCACTTCAACACCATTTTTCCCTGCCAGGCGACCAAACCCATTAATGTGTTCAATATTATTTTTCCTGAAAAGGAACTGAACTCCCTTGCTCATACCACCTGCAATACTTCTGCTTCGCGAAATCATTGCCGGGAAATCGGGTTTAATTTCACCCGAAATTGTAATTCCATAATCTGAAGCATGATTCAGATATTCAAAGACCTGAGCACTTTTAAGGAGTGATTTGGTAGGTATACAACCCCAGTTGAGACAAATTCCGCCGAGCTCGGCTTTCTCAATAACTGCTACTTTCATTTTCAGTTGCGATGCCCTGATTGCTGCTACATAACCACCAGGGCCGCTGCCAATTACTATAAGATCGTAATCCATTGTATTTGAATTTTAATTTTTTTAGACATACTAAGCATGAATAGTTTCTTTCTTTGTCAACTTCATAGTTATCAAAGTAGTTATTTTTACGAGTACCCAGATTATTACAAGTGTGAAGATTATAGTCGCTCCAACCGGTATTCCGGCATAATAGGAAATAACATATCCTGTTGCTGTTCCTATAAATCCGGCGACAATTGACCATAAGACTATTCTGAAATAAACCCTAGTGAATAACATGGCAATGTTTGGCGGTATTGTCAGCAAAGAGATAACCAGAACCACTCCAGCCATTCTTATATTCAATACTATTGTAAGAGCTATGAGTGAAGTGGTGATATATTTTATTATATCAACATAGGAAGAATAGGTTCTGGCAAACACTTCGTCAAAAGAGATATAAAGTATTGTCCTGTAGAAAATCCCGAAGTAAAGGATTAGTATAACTGACATGGTTCCCAGCGCTATTATATCAGCATTGGAAACTGTAAGAATACTTCCAAACAGATAACTCATCAGGTTAGGTGAATAACCTGGTGTCATATATATAAAAATTATTCCTATTGCCATACCAAATGCCCATAAAATACCTATTGCAGAATCTTCCCTGATTTCCTGCCTCACAGAAAGATACTCAACACCAAGAGCTGACAGGATTCCAAAAACTGCTGCCCCGATAATCGGGTTAATTCCTATAAAATACCCAATACCTATGCCGCCAAATGAAGCATGGGTAATACCTCCGCTAAGGAAAACCATTTTTTTTGAAACAACGTATGTGCCAGCTAATCCGGCCGTTATACTTGCAAAAACAGCACCAAGAAGTCCCTTAATTATAAAACTATATTGAAAGATATTTGATTCCACTAGTTATGGTATTTAAGTACGGTATGAGGAACATCTCCATGTGTTATAAGCTGAATCGGACAACCGTATGCAAGAAGATCTTCGTTTGTAATCTCAGACGACGGATGGTAATGAAGATTCCTGTTCACACAGGCAAAAGATTTGATATGCGCAGAAATCGTTCCAATATCATGTGACACCATTAATATTGCCATACGATTATTCAGATCTTTCAGCTTTTCATAAAAATCATTTTCAAATGACGTATCAACGAAATTTCCAGGTTCATCAAGTAAAAGTAAACGGGGATTTCCTATAATAGCACGACCCAGAAATACCCTTTGCATTTGCCCGCCTGACAGTTCGTTCAGTTTAGCTTTCTGCATTCCTTCCAGACCAAGTTCATCGATCACTTTGTCTGCTTTTTTCTTATCCGATAGAGACATTCTTGAAATTATTCCCTTTCTGATCATGAGGCCTGAAAGAATAATATCAGTTACAGAAACCGGATAGTTAATGTCACCTGTAGATATTTGCGGCAGATATCCGATGCTTTTGCCATTTAAAAGCTCTTTATTGAAAACCAGATCCCCTTTTACCGGTTTCAGCAATCCGAGAATAATTTTCAAAAGAGTTGTTTTGCCTCCCCCATTAGGGCCGATTACTCCAATGAAATCCTTTTCATTCACTCTGAAATCAACATCCTTCAATACCATGTTTGCCCCATATGAAGCTGACAATGAATGCATTTCGAACAAATATGCCATAAACCGATTATTTTGAACTCTCAATTAAACTTTTATGCAACTCCCCGATGATTTCCTCCATCGATTTTGCCCAGTTTTCTGCCAGAGGATCTATAATTGTGATCTGAGCCCCTATTTCATCGGCAATTACACTGGCATTTTTAGTGTCATATTCTCTTTGTACAAATATTGTTTTTATGTGATCTTTACGTGAAAGGTCAATAAGGTCACGCAATCTAGAAGGTGTTGGCTCCTTTCCCTCATATTCCACAGGTATTTCTTCCAGGTCGTAATCTTTTGCCAGGTAAGCAAGATTAGGATGATATATCATGAAACTTCTTGCCCTGGTATCAGAAAAGTACTCTCTGGCTTTTTTATCTATGTCCTGTATTTTTGAAATAAGAACATTATAATTCGAATCGTATTTCAGTTTTTGTGAAGGTTTCAATTCACAAAGCAACGCTCTGACAGATCCAGCTATAACCAGAGCACATTTTGGTGATTCCCAGTAATGAGGGTCTGCTCCTTCAATGTGTCCACCAGCATGCTGATGTTCAGGGGCAATCGGTGTAATACTATCCCCTAATGACAACCGCTTCATTGAAGGGTTAGTTTCATAGAACCTGTCTAGCCAGTTCATCTCGAAACCAAGAAATCCGTTACTTATGTAGGCCGCCGATTCCCTGAGTTTATTAATCTGTTCAGGAAAAGGTTCATATACATGAGGATCAGCTCCTGCAGGTACCATTACATTAACTGTAAAATCATTTCCGCCAATCTCCTCAACAAAATACTTAAAAGGGGCAATGCTGACAGTAATTATACTGTTATTAAGTTTAACAACATTTCGTCCGCAGGAAATCATCAGAAAGGTCAACAAAAAAAAGAATATTCTTCTCATTATAAGGGAAAATGATCAATAGCACAAATTTAACATATAACAGAACAAATGGTTTAAGTGTTGCAAATAAAATAATATAAGTTATTTTTGAGTAAGATTAAAGGAATATTGATAACCAGTAGGATGACGAATAAAGGAGAGATACTTGCGTCAATATTAAAAAATTTTAAAGACTGCTATTTCTTCCTCCATAATACCAGGGAGTTCAATATTGTTGAAAAAATAATGAATGAGGGCTTTAGTTTCGAGAGTCAGTTACCTCATTCCACCGACAGGGTTAATCCGAACGAACCTATTGAAGTCACTTATTTTATGTTCCAGAGAAAGGATTATGGTTCATATACAATAATAATAGCAATTCCAAAGGTTATCTATGAAATGTATACAGGAATTTCTAATAAGAAAGATGTCGGTATTGAGGAAATACTTAGTATTACAGAGCCTTATTACGGTGATAATGATGAATTAATTTATACAATTTCACCAAAGCATGTCCTGGGATACTTCAACATTAAATCATCAGAATTTTACCAGAACAGGAACTGGGACCCATTCTTTAACAACTGTCTGGTAAAACATCATCAGAAAAATCAGTGAGTTCAGATAGAAATAAAAAAGAGGGAACCCGCCCCTCAACCGGTCCCCTCTTTAAAAATGAATGAAAAACCTAAAATGTCTGAAGCGATATCTTAAAGAATCCTGTCGCCTTGGTTGATGATATCTGAAATTTCCAGTCGCCCGCTTTATCCTGATTCTCAGTTTCAGATATGGAAAATGATTTTCTCCAGTTAAGATTACCTGATTCATCGATTAAAATATCAGAATAGTTTTTTCCGTTGGGCATGTTAATTTTTATCCTTATTTCGCCCGATTTACAATCACCCATAACCGACATAACAACTGTTTTTGCTGTCTTCTCTACATCAAAGGAATAATCTTTTGAAAACGTATTTTCTTTCATAGTCTTTGAAAAATCCCATGTTGATCTTTCAGAATCTCCCATGCCATGTTCGAACCAATTATTCATATCCTGCCCGGCAAATACAAATGGTTCATCATAATTAAATGATCTGCCCCTGTCGTGCGAAACATTCATAAATATTTTAGTCTTGCCTCTATCAGGATTGTTAATGTCCATGGTGTCCTTATTATAGTATTCGACCTCCACCTGTTTAAGATTTTGTTCAGCTTCTGCTTTGGCTTTAACCTGATCGCCCATTGCCTTCTTCTGCTGCTCAATGGATTGCTGCATTTCCTTTTCCTTATCCTGTTTGGTTTTATCCTGGGCAGTTAATTGCTGCATGGAAGCTATTGAGATAAAGAAAACTGCTAATAAAAATAAACTGTACTTTTTCATGACTGCCTGGTTTTTAGTTTTACAGTGTAAAGATAGAGCCGATCAACTCCGTATTTTGTTAACACCGGGTTAACGTCGGGTTAATGTTTCTCAGACTAATCATGGGTATTAATAATTTGAATAATTTTGGGAAAGCAAATAAAATACAATAATTTCCGCCCTGTAATGTCAAATCTTGTTAAATGGAAAAAAAGAATACGGTTCTTATTTTTGGAATTGCATCAATATTAATCCTGATTTCTGTACAGGTCTATATAATAAAAGGGATATGGCAGCAAAAGGATCAGTTATTCGCTATCACATATACAATATATTCGCAAGAGGCCTTGAATTCTATTCGAAGGAGTATGACTACTGACGGATTTGACACAGTAAGATTGCTGTTAGACCAGTATTCAGGAGAAGCTGTAAGAAGTTTACATGATGTAAAGGATGCACAAGAACTCGCCAGCAGGAAGAAAGACATTTTTGATTATTTTACTAAAGTAGTTAACCAGGAACAAGATCTGTCTCAATTACTTTCAGCATATTTTGAGAGCCGTGGATTCGATAAGAATTTCAAACACAGGATCACAATAAACGACCTGGAAATGATTGATAATGACACCATTGTAATATACAGGAAAGATGGTCTATTAAACCAGGGAAGAAGATCTCCTTTTGAAATTACAGGTTCCAGCATTCTGATCAGAGAGCCACATCTGGAGGGTAATAATTACAGATTAAGTTTTTCATATTTTATCGATTTTTCTGACAAGAACATACAGGTATGGGAAGAAACAGCTCTTTCCCTTGCAATGGCCATATTAAGTATAATTATCGTAGTAATTATTTTTATGATCACTTACAAAAATCTGATGGAAGAAAGGAGACTCTCCAATCTTAAAACTGATTTCATTAATAATATGACACATGAGTTAAAAACTCCATTGTCAACCATTACCGTTGCAGGCAAAACTCTCGAAATGCCCCAAATAAGAAATGATGATTCCAAAATTCTTGAGACTGCAAAACTCATTGGAAAACAAAGCCTTCATCTCAATCAACTCATTAATATGATCCTTGAGATAAGCATGTGGGAAAGAACCCAGTTCCAACTTGATAAAAAAACCGTGGACATTGAAGAAGTAATGAAGGATGTCGTAGATAGTTTCAAGGCTGGTGGCGGCAATAACTCCACAATAAGGCAGAAATATGACTTCAAAGGAGCAAAAATTGATCTCGATGTTGTTTATTTCACAACGCTTCTCAACAATCTTCTTTCAAACGCAGTTAAGTACTCCGACAAAGTACCTGAAATAGAAATTGAAGGTTTCACCCAAAACGATAATATCTATATTAAAGTTTCTGATAATGGAATTGGAATTAATAAGATCGATCAGAAACATGTTTTTGATAAGTTTTACAGGGCCTCAACCGGAAATATTCATAAATTCAAGGGACTTGGGCTTGGGCTCTATTATGTAAAAAAAATAGCTGAAGCGCACAACGGGGATGTTGAGGTTACAAGCAGGCCCGGAAAAGGAAGTACATTCACAATAATGCTACCATACGATTCATGAATAATTTAAATATGGTGGCTGGGACCCTGATTTTTTCACATAAATCAAGGGAAACCGCGCTAATGAGTTAACCGCTAAAAGTTAGTATCTTTACAATAACAAGCTACAATTACTAAAATGCAAGAAAAATGAAAGTATTAGTTGCAGAAGATGACAGGGATTTTGGGAATATCTTAACTCAATATATTACAATAAGCGGGTTTGATGTAAAACTTGGTCGCGACGGAAAGGAAGCCTGGGAATTATTTAACCAGGACAAGCCTGATATTTGTGTTTTTGATGTTATGATGCCTGAAATGGACGGATTCACACTTGCCGAGAAAGTGAAAGCAGCCCAACCCGATGTTCCTGTAATATTTCTTACTGCTAAAAGTCTTAAGGAAGATATAGTAAGAGGACTGAAGATAGGTGCTGACGATTACATAACAAAGCCATTTGATCCTGAGGTTCTTATCCTTCGCATTAATAATATTCTTAAACGTGCCTATTCTTCAGCAAATGATGAATATAAATTATCAGATACCGTTTTGAAATATAATACGCTTGAACTGATCTGCGGAAGTACAAAAGAAAAGCTTACTCTTAAGGAGGCCCAGCTTTTAAAGTATTTCATTGTTAATAAAAACAAAGTACTGGCGCGTGAAGACATTCTCACTGAGATCTGGGGTGAAGATGATTATTTTCTTGGAAGAAGCATGGATGTATTTATAAGTCGCTTAAGAAAATATGTCTCTGAGGATAAGAACCTGGATATCCGCACTGTCAGGGGTACCGGATTCATACTCGAAGAGCTAAAAAAAGATGAAGCACCACTGGGTGTAAAGAATGAAGCGTAAGGTGAGAGGCGTTTTGCTTGAAGAGAGGAAAAATTAAAAAACTGCCCTCTTGAGGAGCAGTCTTTTAATAATCTGATTTTGGTAATTCGTAATTCGTAATTCCTAATTCGTAATTATTTTTTTGTACCAAGGATCTCATTTACCTTATTATACAAATCTTCTCCTCTAAGGTTTCTGGCAATAATTTTACCTGTTTCATCGAGAAGGAAGTTAGCAGGGATTGAGTTCACCGCATACAGTTTTGCCGCTGCACTATTCCAGTATTGAAGATCGGATACATGTGTCCAGGTAAGTTTATCATCAGCAATTGCTTTTACCCATGGATCCTTTTTCTGATCGAGAGAAACACTGAATATGTCAAATCCTTTTTTATGAAATTCGTTATAAACTTTCACTACGTTCGGGTTTTCCTGACGGCAAGGATTGCACCATGATGCCCAGAAATCGATCAGTAAAAGTTTCGAACCTATCTTGGATATAAGGAAACCGGTTTATCATTTACATCGTTAAGCGTAAAATCAGGAGCTTTCTGGCCAACAGCTACTGTTTTCATCACATTCACTCTTTCTTTCAGGGCTTTGATAGGTGGTAATGCAGCAATTGCTGTATCAAGTTTATTTACCATTGATTCAATCTCATCTGCATCCATCTCATAACTCAGGCTTACAAGGATTGAAGGAGTAACATATGACGAGGGATGAGTCTTAACAAAAGTCTTCTGAAGATTGATCATCTCAGTTTGAATTGAATCGAGCTGTTTCTCAATTTTTGAAGTTGTGCTGCATCACCTGTCTGGCTTGCAGCCTGATATGTCGTAATATTTTACCATACTTGTCGCTCAATATTTTATTGGATTTTAAGAGGCTGTCATATTGACTTTGTGTCTTTGAACCTGTGAAAACAGCTTTATAAAGAGAATCCAGACTACCTTTTACGGTAATATCGGAATTTTCAAGAAAAAATGATGTTCTTTTTCTTGTATTTCCTGCAACAAGTTGAACCATTTGAGGATATTCTATCGCTCCTCCTTTCATTGTGAATTGACCTTTTTTCGAAACAGCAGAATCTATTGAAACAATTTTTCCATCTACTCTTTTCTGAAGGTAAAAAGTGAGACTATCCGATCCATCAATGTTTCCTTTAACAACATAATGAGGTTTCGATGAGCATGATGATAAAATCGCAGCTAATAAAAACAAATAAATTACTTTTTTCATATTTAACAATTTTTGAGGGGTAACAGATTAATTTGCATTCTAAGGCAACAAAGATAGAATTTATTTTAAAGCTGCCTCCTGAAATATTTATCGAGAAGTTTGAATGCTGCTTTATAAGAAGTTATTGACCCTTCATGCAATTGCTTTTCAATTTCAGGAACCAGTGATTTTACATCCCTGTGATTATAAAATGAATTATTAAGATATTCAATAATTGTATTATGCATTCTTATTATAGCCTGCTCTTTTCTGAATGTTTCGAAATATCCGGATTTTTTTGTAAAATCAACGTATTCCATAATTATTTCCCAAAGTTCCTTTATTCCGGTATTGGTTATCGCAGAACATGTATGGACCTGAGGGGACCATCCCGATAGTTTTTTTGGAAAAAGATGCAATGCATTCTGATAAGCTATCCGGGCATTTTCAGCGATGTGTATATTGGCACCGTCTGCTTTTGTAATGGCAATGAGGTCGGCCATTTCCATTATTCCTCGTTTAATACCCTGAAGTTCATCCCCTGCTCCTGCCAGCATCAGCAGAAGAAAGAAATCTACCATCGAATGAACAGTTGTTTCGGATTGTCCGACTCCTACCGTTTCAATAAGTATAGTGTCGAATCCCGCTGCTTCACACAGAATTATTGTTTCACGTGTTTTGCGGGCAACGCCACCCAGTGTGCCTGCAGACGGTGAAGGTCTTATAAATGCCTGAGGATGTACACTCAATAATTCCATCCTGGTTTTATCACCGAGGATACTTCCTTTGGTTTGTTCGCTGCTGGGATCCACGGTGAGAACGGCCAGGTTCCTGTTCTCACTTGTGATATATAATCCGAATGTTTCAATAAATGTGCTTTTCCCAGCCCCGGGAACTCCTGTTATCCCGATTCTTACTGATCGTCCGCTTAACGGCAGACATTTCTCAACGATCAATCTGAGCGATCTCATAATGTTCGGGTAAAGAGCTCTCCACCATTGTGATAGCCTGACTTAAAATAGTTCTGTTCCCGGAAACGATGCCATCGACAAATTCATCAGCTGAATATTTTTTGCGCCTTTTCCGTCCGATTTTTTCAGAACATCCGGATTAATGCTTGGAGGTTGATTTATTCCTTTGTTAATCGTCAGTGCGCTTTTATATTCTGTTTTCTTATTCATTAATATCAATTTACTGTTACAAAAATAACAAAAGGGTGTCAGATTGTATCCAACACCCCTTTCTAAGATGAAATATTATTTGTCCTGTTTTCTGAACTACCTGGGAACAGGCGGTTGTTCAACGTCGGCGGTCAGCATGAGAACAGATTCAGAATTTTTTGGATCATTGGTATATACATAAATTGCTTTTGTAACTTTTCCGCTGTAAGATCCTGAATTAAATACAGCTTTTATAGTACTTGTCTGACCTGGTTTAATACCGACTCCCTGAGTTCCCTGCTGAACAGCTGTACAACCACAGGTAGATCTTATGAACCTGATGAGAAGATCGCTTTTACCTTCATTTTTGAATTTGAATTCAACCTCATTTTGTGTTGATCCTTTTATTTTTCCAAGATCAACAGTTGTTGCTTCAACTTTGAATACCGGAGCATTTTCCAATTCTTCTTTCGATAAAGATGAAAAATCTTCAACAAGGTTTGCAGATACATAATAATAGAAATTCTCCTGTTTTACCCCATTCAGCACAACTTTTACCATATCATTTACATTTCCCCACCCTGCATTTTTAGTAGCATCGTAAGTACCTTCAACTAATCCTTTTTGCCCTGGTTTAAGAGTTTCGGGATTGCATTTAAGCGTTAAGATGCTGCGGTAAACCATCAAATTCAACTTTAACCGGATTCGCGGAGGTGTTTATAACCTGCATAACCCTCATTTTCTTTTCTGTCTTCTTAACATTTGTGAATGCAAGATGATTACTTTCAAATCTTACATCTCCAACAGCAAATGTGAACAGCTCCTCAATAGTTTTTTCATGAGGAATAACTTCTCCTTTAATTGTGAGAACAACTACTTCAGGTTTTGTATTTGTATATACAGAGAGAGTCTTGTTAAATTGCCCTGGTCTGTCCTTAGGATCATAAATAGCAGTAACCTTGCCATTTGCACCTGCAGGAATGGGTTGTTTTGTCCAGTCTGGTGTCGTACAGCCACATGATGCAACGACATTTTGAATTACCAGAGGTTCGGTACCTGTATTTGTCAGAATAAAATCGAATGTCTGCCTGCCTGCTTCTTCCTTGAATGTTCCAAAATCATGCTCTGTAGCCGCCAGCTTCATTTTTGTTGTTGCTATCTGCGACTGTGCAGTCATCCCAAAAATCAAAAGGCAAATAATAAAAAATAGATGTTTCATATTAATAAATTTTAAGAAATTTCATAAATATGATAGACGGAATTTCAATTTCTCCTTCAATATGACTGCTTCCTTACATTTAACGTTGCATGATGATACAAAAATCATGCACGGAATCCTATCATATTTCATGCTGTAAAAATAATAAAGTTTGAGATTTTTAGATAGTTTAAAACAGATATATCATTAGTTTTGTTATTCTGACATGATAAATTAAACAGAAAAATTCTGTTTAACGTCGGGTAACCCTATGAGAACCTTTGCAAAAAATATAATCAAGAAACTGATTATCATAGTAATAACATGCATTTTGTATTCAAATGCATATGGCCAGTTTTATAATGGTCTTCAAATGTCATTTGGTAAAAACAGAGTTCAGTACACTGATTTCTACTGGCAATTCTACAGATTTGACAATTTTGATTGTTATTTTAATGAGTATGGCCGCGATCTGGCTCAGTATACTGCAAACTATGCCTCGAAAAAACTTGCTGAAATTGAGGATTTTTTCGATTATACCCTTGAAAAAAGAATAATTTTTATCATCTATAATAAGAATAACGAATACAAACAAACAAACATTGGACTTGTCACCTTCGATGAAGAAAGCTACAATACCGGAGGCTTCAACAGGATCATTAAGAATAAAGTCATGCTTTATTATGAAGGTGACCATGTTGACTATGAGAAGCAAATCGCTGCTTCAATAGCTGAGGTTATAATTAATGAGATGTTGTACAATGCCGATATCAGGGACAGAATATCTAGTTCTTCAATTATTACAATGCCTGACTGGTACATCAAGGGTCTTGTTCAGTATGTTGCAGGCAGCTGGAATTATGAGACAGAGAACCGTGTAAAAGATGGTTTTAAATCCAAAAAATATAAAAACATAAATCATCTTGAATATGATGATGCCATCGATGCCGGAATCTCTTTCTGGAGATTTATAGGGAAAAAATATGGCGATGCACTTATTCCCAATATAATTTATCTGACTAAAATTTATAAAAATATTGATGATGGCCTCGATTATGTTATTGGTGAAAAGCTTAAAAATCTTTTAAAAGAATGGAAAAGTTACTATGCCGATGAATACTCAGGTGATAAAAGTGAGCCTGCAATTGATGCAAATACTATAAGAAAATCAAAAAAAGAACAGATATACCAGCAGGTTAAGGTTAGTCCGGGCGGAGACTATATTGCTTATGTTACCAATGATTGGGGAAGGAAACGGATCTGGTTATACAACCAGGCCACAGGAAAACGAAAAATCATATTCAGAAAAGAACCAAAATATGAACAGATTATTGATAACACCTATCCGGTAATCGCATGGCACCCAACGGGTAAAATCCTGACTTTTATTAATGATGAGAAGGCCCATCTCGAAATGTATTTTTACAGGATTAATGAAAAGAAAACAGAAAAAAGGGTTCTGCTGTACTTTGATAAAGTACTCGACTTTTCATATTCTCCGGAGGGTTCGCGTCTTGTTTTCTCTGCTGTTAAGGACGGAATTACAGACATTTATATTCACACTATTGCTTCGGGAACAAATGAACAGATAACTCATGATATTGCGGATGATCTGAATCCTTCTTTCATGAAATTCTCCGGAAAAAATTATTTTTTCATCAAACAGGCTAACCGATACTCTGACAAATACTGCAAGCCCGTTTGAAAAAGTATCAAAAAATTTCGATCTGTTTACTTACGACCTTGCGCAAAAAGGCAACCTTCTTGTAAGTCTTACAGAAGGAAATATACGTCGACAGATTCCAGGCATCGGAACTTGGAAAAAACAAGTTCGAGTATATCGGAAATCAGAATGGAATCTTTAACAGATATACCGCCAGATTCGACAGTTCAATCAACTTTATAGATACTATTGCACATTACAGATATTATATTAATTCACAGCCCATTACAAATTATGACAGGAATATTATTAATCACTCTGTAAATAATGAAACCGATCCTTTTGGTGAAGTATTGTTCACTAACCGTAAATATATCTTAAGGAAAGGTAAGCTCGATGAGTCAAACCCTGTTCGCCACTGGATTTGGTAAATACCAGATTGAGAAATGAAAAAAATCTATATTTCCATAAGGCTGACAGTGTGGAACAATTGAGACAATGGCTTATTGCTGAAGATAAAAAAATACGCGACACTCTCACAAAACCTTTATATGAGTATTATATTAAGAATGAACCCATCGATATAAATCATTATATTTTTGAGAAGGAGAAACAAAACTACTACAATCAGCTATGGCGTAAAAAATATATGAATATTGATCTTGATACCGGTCATATTAATCTTCCGCTTATCAGAATCTATGAAACATCGTTTTATAATAATTATATTGCTACCCAGATTGACTTTAGTTTTCTGGATAATTCCTACCAGGTATATAGTGGAGGAGCACCATATTTTAACCCCGGAATTAATCTTCTGACTAAGATCGGAACGGTGGACTTATTTGAAGACTACAGGATCACCGGAGGATTCAGGTTCGCCGGAAATTTTGACAGTAATGAATATTTACTTAGTGCCGAGAGTCTGAAAGGGACATTTGACAAACAACTGATCTACCACCGGCAAGTCTATTTTAGCTCAAATGACACTTCTCTTTTCAAAACTTATTCCCAGAATGTATATTTCTCTCTTTCTAAGCCAATAACACCCGTACTGGCTTTAAGAGGTACTATTTCCTACAGGATTGACAGACATGTATATCTGGCCACAGATGTACCTACGCTCAACTACGAAAACATTACACAACACTGGGCAAGTCTCAAAGGGGAGATTATTTTTGACAATACCCGGAAGAGAACTATAAATATCTATTTCGGAACCAGATTCAAGATTTGGGGTGAATACTATAAAGAGCTGAACAGAAATAAATCAGACATGATCGTTCTTGGCATTGATTTCAGAAAATACACACGGATTCACAGAGAATTGATCTGGGCAAACCGGTTTGCAGCGAGTACATCTTTCGGACCAACAAAATTGCTGTATTATCTTGGCGGCGTTGATAACTGGATGGGATATCTGTTTAATAAATACCCGATGTTCGATAATACTATTCCTGTAACTCCAAATGTAAACTATGGTTTCCAGGCACTGGCAACTAATATGAGAGGGTTTTCTCAGAATGTCAGGAACGGAAATAGTTTCGCCCTCATTAACAGTGAATTAAGATGGCCCTTTGTCAGGTATTTTGCCGGTCATCCACTGCGATCTAATTTCCTCAATAGTCTGCAGGTCATTGGATTCGGTGATGTCGGCTCTGCATGGTCAGGTCCATCACCATGGAGAAGTACCAACGGATATGATACTCAAAAGCTAACCAATGGCCCTGTCTCAGTTTCACTCGATTCAAACAAAAATCCTATCGTGGAAGGTTTTGGAGCAGGTCTCAGAGCTCAGCTACTGGGCTACTTTATAAGAGCCGACTGGGCCTGGGGCGTTGAGAATAATTATGTACTGCCAAGAATTTTCTATTTGTCTTTCAGTCTTGATTTCTAAAACCTTCGTCCAATGCCCGGAATTAAAGAATTGATCCTTGAAAAATCTGCTGATCTGAAAGAAGAGGTGATCAGTCTCCGCAGGCATTTTCACAGGAATCCTGAACTTTCTTATGAAGAAACAGAAACATCTGCATACATCTGTGAATGGCTTGAAAAAAACAATATCGAATATAAAAACAGAATAGCCGGAACCGGCATAATAGGAAAAATAACCGGAAATGCCGGTGGAGGTAAAGTCATTGCCGTTAGAGCTGAAATGGACGCCTTGCCAATATCTGAAAGAAAAAAGACCGGGTATTCCAGCCTCAATCCCGGGAAGATGCATGCTTGCGGTCATGACGCTCATCTGGCGATGCTAATGGGCGCAACTAAATTGCTAAATGAAATCAGAGATCAGTTTGGAGGGAAAATCATATTGATTTTTCAGCCCGGGGAAGAGAAATCTCCCGGAGGTGCCAGGCTGGTTATTGAATCCGGAGAACTTGACAATCCTAAACCCGATATTATAATCGCTCAGCATATTCTACCGGAACTTGAGACCGGGAAAGTAGGCTATAAGTCAGGAAGACATATGGCTTCATGCGATGAGATCTATATAACTGTCAGAGGTAAAGGAGGTCACGCTGCCCTGCCTGCTTTATCTACCGATCAGATATATATAGCATCAAATCTGATAGTGAGATTGAAAGACAGAATGAAAGCCCGGCAGAACGCGAATCAGATACCAACTGTTCTAGGTATTGGAAGGATATCAGGTGAAGGGGCAACAAACGTTATTCCTGAAAAAGTAAATATTTCCGGTACTTTCAGAACATTTGATGAAAAATGGAGAAGCGAAGGTCTGGATTTAATAAGAACAGTTTCTTCAGAAACTGCTATTGAGTTCGGCGTTACTATTGATGTAAATATTGTTGAAGGTTACCCTGTTCTGGTTAACGATGACAATCTGACATCAAAGGCAATTAAATTTAGCAAGGAGCTTCTTGGCACTGAAAGAGTCGAAACTTATGATAATCGTATGAGTTCTGATGATTTCTCATTCTATTCTGCTCTGGCCCCTTCTCTTTATTACAGGATTGGCATAAGAAAAAAAGACACGGAAATGCTGAAATTGCATACCCCCGATTTTGATATAGATGAGAATGGCCTTGAAACCGGCATTGCAAATCTCTCGTGGCTGATTTACAATTTCTTGCTTTAATCTGGTTAACCCCCCAACCCCCCTAAAGGCACAGGTGTAAACTTAAGCTTTGGGGATATATGAGATACTGCATAAAAAGGTTTCCCCTCCTTCAAAACTAATCTTACATCACATCTTTATTACTTACTTCGAATTATAATTTTATTTTAGCTCTGAAAGAGCTAAATGTGAATAACCCCCGGCGCCAGTGACGCCGGGGGTTATTCATATTTATCCACTTCGTGGATAATCCTATTTACCATCAATGAATTTGAAAGATGTGTATAAAGATGAGCCTTCAAAAGGAGGGGAAATGTATCAGGCTTAATATCAATATATTACATTCTGGTTTATACTGAACTCTCTCTATTTTACTATATTCAACTCCTTAAGTTTACGCCTATGCCCTAAAGGGGAGCTTTTTACAACTTTGTTCCGGAAGAATTTTATTTAAGGACCTGTTTTAGTCCTCTTTTAGGGGGACATCCCGATAGCTATCGGTAGCGCAGCGGCAGGGGGTGTAATCTATTGGTGGATCTTGTGATCAAAAGAGAACTTTCTGATCATATATTTATCATGTTTCTTCTTCAATTAAAAAAATTAAGGTAATTTTGGGCACTAATTGTAAATTAATTAATCAAAAAATAATCGAAATGGCTTACAAAATTAACGATGATTGTACTGCTTGCGGTACATGTATTGATGAATGTCCTGTTGAAGCGATATCAGAAGGCGACATCTATAAAATAGATCCGGATGTTTGCACTGACTGTGGTGCTTGTTCTGATGTTTGTCCGGTAGAGGCTATTCATCCGGCATAGTACTATCAAATAACTTAAAAAAGGGCTTACAGGGTATGCCCTTTTTTATTTTCTACTGTGGACTATACCTGGCTTTTTCAAGTATCCCCTGTACATTTGTGTCTTTTATTATATCCTCAATTTTTGTTCCGGGGTTTCTCATCATATATGATTCAACAATCCTGAATCCTAACCATACAGCAGCTCTACCAGGAGATTCTCTTGTAAAATATCCTGTAAAAGGAGCTTCGCCTGTAAGTTTTCGGATAGTAAACTGATCAGTACTGAAAAGAAGATTATGTTCAACAAGATACAGCCACATCTGACCTTCATTATTCCTGCAGAATTTCATTTGATCAGGGGTAAAACCAAAGATAATTTCATCAGAGGTTTCAGGTAACATACATTTTTCAAAGTATTTAAGTTTGCCATTGTGAATTATCTCGGCAAGAAGGTTATCAGCTGGATAATGTAAAGTTGAAAAATCCCATTCCGATGTTCCCCATCCATACACACAATCAGGAACAATATACTCCGAAGTCATCCTGTCAGAGATATATTTGAAAATATTAAGACGGGGATAATACTCACAATCGGCTCCCAGATACCTGTCAAGACTTATGCCAAGTAATGAATCGCCGGTAATTATACTGTTATTAAAGCCAGTGATACATGTAAACACACCGGGAACCTGTTTATTTGGGAAATAATATCTGTAATGTTTGAATGCATCACTCAGGCCAGCCTCTATCGCATTGACATTGGGATACTTTTTCATCGTAAGTGCATAGACTTCATTATTTTGTTTATCAGAACAGAACCGTAAAAGTAAATCTCCGAATGAGGTTTCATTAATATTTCCTGTATTTATAACATAGCTGAATAATTGAAGGAAACCGTCATACTTATTCTTGAGGAATGGTACCTTTGATATTACTTCATCGGGATTCAGGGAGAAAAGATCCTGTTCCAATCTCTTAATTTTAATATTTACCTCAATTGAAGATGTGTTTACCTTATAATGATTCTTTTTACAGGAAGTCATTACTGCACCTGCTGATAGTAAAAGTGCAAAAGCTATAAATCGCATTTTCATTTTTTTCTCCTTTTATTCAGATCATAAAATAAGCACATTTTATCTTATAAGGCAACTTCATCTATAATTTACTATTTTTACAAATGAATTTGATTTTTTTCATTTTTTTTTGCCACAAAGACACCGTGACACAAAGTTACACCAAGATCTGTATACAGGAGTTTTAACCTGGTGATTCTTGTTGTCTTAGTGCCTTGGTGGCGTAAAAATTTAAATTTAAAAAAACCACATTTCTTATGAGATATTCAAAATCCGCAATTCCGGAAGTTCTCAAAGTTACTTTTGGAATTATTATGCTTTTAGTTTCTGTAATTTCAAATGCACAGCAGCAGCAGCAACAGCATGTTATAAGTTTCGGAATTCATGCTGATCCTGTGATAAGCTGGTTCTCAACTGATATCACCCAGGTAAAAAATAATGGTGCGCGACCAGGCTTTAATTTCGGACTTACTTTTAACAATTATTTTACCCGGAATTATTCTTTTTCAACAGGCATTTCCCTTTTGAATGCTGGGGGCAGACTTGTAAGCAGTGACACAACAGTATTGAAATTTACAAATTCGAGTGTGAAAGTGCTGCCTGGAAATCAGGTAATTTATAAATTACAATACCTGGCTATTCCCCTGGGATTGAAGCTCCAGACTAACCAGATAGGTTATGTGACATTCTTTTCTGATCTGGGGTTTGTACCTAAAATTGCGATAAGCAGAAGAGCAGACATTCCATCTCTTAATATATCCGGGGAGAACGCTCTGAATGAATTAAGAATGATAAATCTATCATATCATATTACTGGTGGTATTGAGTACTCTCTGGGTGGGTCCACTGCATTATCATTTGGCATTGATTTTGACAATAATTTTCTTGACATTACGAATGACACTGGAAAGCATCTGAAGGATATTGTGTCGCAAAAAATATTAAGCTTCAGATTTGGAATAAATTTTTAACAATTAAGGAATGAAATTCACAGTCGCTCAACTGAATTATCATATCGGCAATTTTTCGGGAAATAAGGATCTGATATGCAGCGCTATCAGAAAAGCAAAGACTGAAGGTTCAGATCTGATTGTGTTTTCCGAACTATGTATTCCGGGTTATCCGCCGCTTGATCTGCTTGACCGTTTTGATTTCATTGAAAAATGCAATCAGACGGTTCTTGAGATTGCCAGGGAATGCATTGGCATTGCTGCCATTGTGGGTTCTCCCACACTAAACAAGAAACCGGAAGGCAAAAAACTCTTTAATTCAGCACTCCTTTTATCAGAAGGAGAAATTCTTTTTTCAGCGAATAAAGCACTGCTTCCCACTTACGACATTTTTGATGAATACAGATATTTTGAACCTGAGAAACAATTCTCTGTTTTTCAATTTAAAGGTTTAAAAATCGCATTGACTATCTGCGAGGATCTCTGGGACGAACAGCCTTTTGACAACGAGTTTGAGAAGACCCGGCTGTACACAATATCACCAATGGAGGAGCTTTCGAAACAAAACCCTGATGTCATAGTAAACATTGCTGCTTCACCTTTTTCTTATTCCAAGATTGAAGCAAAAGAGAACATATTCATCTCAAAAGCATTAAAGTATAAAATCCCGGTAATATCAGTTAATCAGACAGGCGCTCAAACGGAACTTATATTCGACGGTGCATCCATCCTTGTCAACAATAAAGGAGAAATATTCAGACAACTTCCGTTTTTTGAAGAGACCGTTGAGACATATTCATTTGATGACCTGAATTCAGGGTCAATTAGCGGTCCTGACACGACTGAAACAATTGCTCTCATATATAAGGCGCTGGTAATGGGGTTACGCGACTATTTTATCAAATCAGGGTTAACAAAGAGCATAATAGGGCTTTCAGGTGGCATCGATTCTGCACTCTGTCTTTGTCTTGCAGTTGAAGCACTGGGAAATGAAAATGTCCGGGCCCTGCTAATGCCTTCACGCTATTCCTCTGATCACTCCGTGACCGATGCGGTAGCCCTCGCAAAGACCCTGAGGGTACATTATGATATTATTAATATTGAAAAACCATTTACAGCATTTGAGGAAGTACTTGCTCCCGCTTTTATTGGATCAAGCCCGGATGTTACAGAAGAAAATATTCAGGCAAGGATAAGAGCTGTTCTGCTTATGGCTATCTCAAATAAATATGGCTGTATTTTGTTGAATACTTCTAACAAAAGTGAAGCTTCGGTTGGATATGGTACTCTATATGGAGATATGTCAGGGGGCCTTTCATTAATTGGTGATGTCTATAAAACTGATGTCTACCGCCTGGCACGCTATATAAACAGAAATAAAGAAATCATCCCTGAGAACATTATAAGAAAATTGCCTTCCGCCGAACTAAGGCCTGGGCAATTTGATACCGATTCGCTTCCCGACTATGAAGTTCTTGATTCGATCCTTTATCAATATATCGAGCTGCAAAAACCTCCTGAACGTATTATTAAGGATGGTGCTGACAGGGACATTGTATTAAAAGTCATCAGGATGATCAATTTTAATGAATACAAAAGGTACCAGGCACCACCGGTCCTTAGAATATCCTCAAAAGCATTTGGCGCGGGGCGTCGCATGCCACTTGTAGCCAGATATTAACCGCAAATTTTGCAGAAAACTGTTAATGTGAACTTTACAACTACCTGTGGTTTAATATGTTAAAAAATGTTAATTTGCTTTTCGTTGGGTTTTTTTACTACCTTTGATATGCTATTAAACATGTTAAAATCATGCAATATATTAATCCCTATATCGAGTTATGTATTGAAGGATCATCTTCAATTTTCAAAGGATTAAGCCAAAAAGATAAAGAGGCTCTCATACATCAGCATTCATATATAATTATTAAAAGAAACCAGTACTTATTTAAAGAAGGTGAAAAACCAAAAGGTTTAGTATGCATTGCATCAGGTAAGGTAAAAGTTTTTAAAGAAGGCGTCGGAGGCAGGGCACAGATACTCAAGATGGTTCGTCCGCAGGGCTTTATTGGATACAAAGCGTTATTTTCTGATAATCCATGGCTTTTTTCAGCTATTGCTATTGAGGATACGGCTATTTGTATTCTTGATAGGAATTCCTTTGGAAAGATCCTCAAAAGAAACCCTGATCTCTCAATAAAGCTAATGAAAGTAATAATTGAGGAATTAGGATATGCCAATGCGAGGACAGTCTCTCTGACACAAAAACATATCAGAGGCCGTCTCGCAGAATCATTATTGATTCTGCGAGACACCTATGGTTATGAAGCTGATGGCCGGACAATAAAAGTCTCGCTCTCAAGAGAAGATATTGCTCATTTATCGAACATGACAACATCAAACGCAATTCGCACACTTTCTAATCTGGCATCTGAAGGCATCATAGAAATTGCCGGAAGGCGGATAAGCATTATCGAGAGCCAGCATCTTGAACATATAAATGAGCTGGGCTGAGACCCTATTCCCTGAAAAAAACTCTCTTCACCCTTCTTGGAATTGATGTAAGAATCTCATATGGTATTGTCTGACTTTTAGATGCAATTTCATCAATTGATATTTTTTCACCGAATATTTCGACTTCATCTCCGGTTTCAACATTTAATCCCGTAATATCAATCATACACATATCCATACAGACATTCCCTATTATTGGCACTCTTGAGCCTCTTACATAAAGAAAACCATTCCTGTTTCCCAGTTTACGGTTCAACCCGTCAGCATAACCTGCTGACAATATTGCAATAATTCTTTCCTCATCGGATACATCAGCACATCCGTAACCTACCGGCTCTCCCGCTTTTATTCTTTTTACCTGGGAAATCCTCGTTTTAAAACGACCTGCCGTTCTGAGATTGAGACCTTCAAAATGTCCAACCCCGTACATTCCGATTCCTGGACGGACCATTTCAAACTGATATTGAGGAAATCGTGCTATACCTGAAGAATTCAGAATATGTCGAAGAAATGAATAACCTGTAGCATCCTGAATATAACTGACCGCCTGCAGGAAGACTTTAACCTGATGAAGGCTAAAATTATCAAGGTCAGGATTTTCACTGCCGGCGAGATGTGAAAACACAGAAGCGATCCGGATAATCTCCTGATTTTTAATCCGTTTTGTCAATGTACTAATATCCTCAGGCATAAAACCTAAGCGATGCATTCCGGAATCGATCTTTATATGGACCGGATAATTGAAAAGGCCGTGCCGTGAAGCTACAGCTAAAAACTGATCCAGTGAAGAGAGGCTATATATTTCAGGTTCCAGAGAATACTTTATCATCATTTCTGATGCGGAGGGATCAGGATTCATTACCATTACCGGTAAGGTTACTCCTGAATTTCTAAGCTCTACGCCTTCATCAGCATAAGCAACAGCCAGATAATCTACCCGATGGTATTCAAGAAGTGCTGATATTTCGGCAGGACCAGCCCCATAAGCAAATGCTTTGACCATTGCCATAATATGTGTTCCAGGGTTAAGATATCGCCTGAATTCATTAAGGTTGTGAGATATTGCATCGAGATTCACCTCCAGTACTGTCTGGTGAATCTGCCGTTCAAGAAGAGTCCCTATCTTTTCGAACTCATATATCCTTGCTCCTTTTATCAGTATTATTTCATTTCTGAAGTTTACAGTACTATAACTATTTACAAACTCATCAGTGGTATTAAAAAATTGAGCATCCCCTCCAAAGAGTGTTTGGTTCCTGACAAGAGCATCTCCAATACCAATAAACTTTTTTATTCCAGTTTTCTTTATCCGGCTGGCTACTTCACCATATAATTCAATTTCATTTCTGCCACTCTGTACAAAATCTGAGAGTATAAGCGTTGTATCCCTTCCATGAGTTGATCTGAGATATTCGAGAGCCATCCCAAGAGAACCCGGATCTGAATTATAATAGTCCTCAATTAACTGACAATTATTAATACCACTCTTCATTTCCATCCTCATCGCCACAGAAACGAGTCCAAGGAGTCCTTTTGAGATAATTTCAGACGGAGTTTTCAATGCCAGGCATACTGATGCAACTGTAATTGCATTCTCAACAGAAGCTCTGTCGCTAAATGGAATTTCAAATTCATTTTTGGAACCTTCAAAGGTCATTTGAATATTCGTGTGCCCATTAGCCAAAGAGCTTGATTTCACAAATATTTTTGCATCTCTGGTTTCTGTCGACCAGTCAACCAGTTTCCTTGTTTTAATTGTTTTAGTTTGGATAATTGACTGATGAATCAGTTCCTGGTCTCTGCAATAAATTATCAAAGAGGAATTAATAAAAAGTTTGAGTTTCTCCTCAGCTTTGCTCCTGTTATCAGTAAAGTTCTCATTGTGTGCATCACCAATATTTGTGATAACTCCGATATCAGGATCGATTATCTGCTGCAACTTTTCCATTTCACCGGGAAATGAAATTCCTGCCTCAAATATTCCCAGCTTGTACTTATCGTCAAGTTTCAGAAGCGAAAGTGGAACACCAATCTGGGAATTATAGCTTTTTGGACTTCTTACTACTGATGTCGTCAGACCAAGAATCTCTGCCAGCCACTCTTTTACAACTGTTTTACCTGCACTCCCTGTGATAGCAATTACCGGTGATTTAAATGACTTCCTTATAAAAGCTGCCAGTAATTGCAAAGCCTTGACTGTATTGTCTGTTACAATAAAGGCTGCTCCATCATATTTATCCTGATGTTCAGGCATCTTTTCAACTACAAAAGTCCTGATGCCTTTCTGGTAAAGATTATCAATAAAACTATGTCCGTCATGATTCTTTCCTTTTAAAGCAAAGAACAACAGCCCGTCTGTAAAGCTCAATTGCCTGGTGTCAGTCACAATATCAGTTACTGAAAGATCGGGAGAACCCGCTAATCTTCCGTTAACAATCCTGGCAATATCTGAAGACAGGAATTTCAAGATTCTTTATTTAATGCCGCGTTATAACAATTCCGGCAAAGAGGTTCATACAGATTCTTTTCACCCAGGAGAACGACCTGTTCATCTTCTGATTTCCTGAATGAATATTGAGCAAGATTTCCGCAACGCATACATATGGCATGCACTTTAGTTACGAATTCTGCCACAGAGAGAAGTGCAGGCATCGGGCCGAAAGGTTTTCCCATAAAATCCATATCAAGACCTGCAACAATAATCCGAATGCCATTATCGGCCAGTGTATTACAGACTTCAACTATAGAGTCATCGAAAAACTGAGCTTCATCTATTCCTATAACATCCACGTTACCTGATAATAGCAGGATTGCAGAAGCATTATCGACCGGAGTTGAAACGATTGATTTGTCATCGTGAGAAACAACCCTTGTTTCGGAATATCTTTTATCGAGAGATGGTTTAAATATTTCTACTTTAAGGCCTGCAAACTGAGCCCTTCGTAAACGTCTTATCAGCTCTTCAGTCTTTCCGGAGAACATTGACCCTGTAATGAGTTCAATTGATCCCCTTTTCCCCGTTACCCTCACCGAATTTTCAAGAAAGTCCATCTGTAATGAGTATCTGATTTCAATGCTTAATTTGTAGTTTTATTCGACGCTGACTTGCTGAATAATCGTTACTTTTACAAAATAAAGAAAATGCTTTGTTATATTAACACGAAAAGGTATGGATTTCAAGTCAACCATCGATTTAATTATAAAAGATCTCAACGAAGCCTCAGAGATAATTGATGATCTGAAGAAATACCCCGGAGTTCCCGCTTTGCAGGTGGAGCTGGCAAAATCGAAATGTAAAAGCGCTGGTGAGGTAATCGCGCTTCTTAAAAATCTGATTGAGTTTGTTCCGGTTAATCAGCAACCTATAACAGAAAAACCTGACCCAACAACGCCTCCCATTACACTTGCTGAGAAAAAGCCAGAATCAAAAGAATCTGAGAATAAACCAGAATCAAAAGAAGCTGAGAAAAAACCAGAATCAAAAGAATCAGAGAAAAAACCACTTTCAGTGCCAATAGTAGCCGACAGATTCGGACATATCGATGATAACTATAAAGAAAATCCGGAAATCAGTAAAAAAGAAGTTTCAAAACATCTGAAAAGCAAACCAGTCACAAGTTTATTGGAAGCTATCGGAATCAATGACAAGTTCCTTTTCATACGGGAGATTTTTGATGGGAATAAAGATGTTTATATGCAGGCAATTTCAAGACTCGACAAAGCTGAAAATCTGCAGGATGCAAGGGAGATAATTATGAGCTACATTGATGAGAAACATGAAAATGAGGCTGTCGAAGCACTTCTCGATCTTGTAAAGCTCAAAATTCCTGGTAATGAATAAACTTTTCCTCGTTCCAACTCCCATAGGTAATCTTAAAGATATCACTTTAAGGGCCTTAGAAGTTCTTGGCAGTGTTGATCTTATCCTTGCAGAAGACACACGACAAACCAAAAAGTTACTAGATCATTATAATATTAGTACCCCGCTTCAGTCGCACCATATGTATAATGAGCACAAAAGTGCTGAATCTATATGCGCAAAAATTCTGAACGGACAGACAATTGCACTCGTGTCTGATGCCGGCACTCCCGGCATTTCAGATCCCGGATTTTTACTCGTAAGAACATGCCTTGAAAGAGAAATCGAGGTTGAAACATTACCAGGCCCGACTGCACTTATCCCCGCTCTTGTAAACTCAGGATTGCCTTCTGATCGGTTCTGTTTTGAAGGTTTTCTTCCGCCTAAAAAAGGCAGAAATAAAAGGATAACTGCCTTAGAAGAAGAGACGAGGACAATGGTTTTTTATGAATCTCCCTATAGATTGATCAAAACGCTTGATGAATTGGCCATTCATTTTGGGCCAGACCGTAATGCATGCGTTTCCAGAGAGTTAAGCAAAATATACGAAGAAAATGTAAAAGGAACTCTTTCGTTCCTTTCAGAATATTACACAAACAAACCACCAAAAGGTGAGATAGTTATAGTTGTGGCAGGGAAACCTCTCCCTAAATCCCTCCCTGAGGGGGGAGGGACTTTCAAAAGTTAAAAATTCCTGGCCTCCCCCTCTCTCATGGGAACGGGGTACGGGAGGGGGTAAGGTAATTTTCAATGAAAGGCGGTTAAACTATTAATTTTTAATTTTTTATGAAACATTCCGTCCTGTTGACCGCAGCCTTTTTGACAATTCCTTTTTTTGCGTCTGCACAAACACTTAAGGGCAAAGTAACCGACCAGTCAGGAAAGCCAGTTGAGTATTCAACTGTCTATATCAGGGAACTTCGACAGGGAACTACTTCAAATTCAAACGGCGATTATGAGATCAACCTTCCAACAGGTAACTACATGGTTACTTATCAGAGCCTTGGTTATCAGCCTGTAACAGCAAATATTACTTTGTCAGGGCCAACCATTAAAAATGTTGTTCTTACACAGCAGGTATATGAAATAGGGGAAGTAAAGATCACAGCTTCAGGAGAAGATCCGGCATATGGCATAATGAGGAAGGCAATCGGACTTGCACCATATTATCTTAACAATGTAAGTTATTATAAAGCAGAAGTCTATTTAAAAGGGAACCTGGTAATAAGAAAAATCCCAAAGCTATTACAGAAATCGATGAAAATTGAGTCGGGCAATGAAACCTCAGTCTCCGCAGGATCAAAACCCAAAAAAGAAGACAAGCTTTTGAAAGCAGGTGACTCTTTCCTGATGGAATCAATGAATGAAATAGAGTTTACCGCTCCCGATAAATATTTCCAGAAAATGATTTCTTATAATAGTACATTCCCGGCCGAAGGAAACGAGATATCACCAATGAGTTTTATCCAGGCAAGCTTTTATCAGCCCGTTCTTGCTGAAATGGCAATATCACCTCTTGCCCCGAATGCATTCACTCACTATAATTATAAATATCTGGGTGCCTCTAAACAGGGAAGTTTTACAATAAATAAAATCGAGGTAATCCCAAAACGGAAAAGCCAGCAATTATTTGAAGGAACCATTTATATCGTAGAAGATCTGTGGTGCCTCCAGAGTGTTGATCTTACAAATGAGAATCTTATTGGTAAAATAAGGGTCGAGCAATTATACACACCGGTTCAGGATGATATCTGGATGCCGGTGAGTCATAAATTTGAGGTAAACATCGCAATAATGGGTTTCAGGGCTGATGCAGGTTATTCAGGCTCCGTAAAATATGATGAGGTCAGACAAAACCTGTCCCTTAAGAAACCTCCTTCATTAACTACTGATTATTCAGCAAGGATGGAGATGAAACAAAAAGTCTCAGACACAATAATTCCTAAATCAAAACAACAGATAAATAAAATTCTTGAAAAGGACCAGTTATCTAACCGTGATATGGCAAAACTGGCCAGACTAATGCAGAAGGAATCTGAAGAAAGCAGGAGCGACAGTGCCAGGAAATCTCTTGAGATAAAAGACAATATAAGGCAGATTGTTGAAAAGGACGCTAATAAAAGAGATAGCTCCTATTGGGCGAAGGTCCGTCCTATTCCACTATCAGCTATTGAGTTAAAGAGTTTAAGAATAAGCGATAGTATAAAGTCACTTACTACTAATAATGAATCAAAATCAGATACAATAAAAGCAGCCAGCCAGAAAAAGAAAAGCACATTTAAAGGAACAGTTCACGATATAGTGCTTGGTCACACCTGGAGCGATACAACCGGATTCAGATTTTCATATAACGGCCTGCTTGACTTGTCCAATCTGAGATTCAATTCCGTGGATGGATTTATCTATGGCCTTGATTTCTCACTCTTAAAATCGTGGAAGAAAACAGGTAATTCTTTCAGTTTTGTTCCTGACATCAGATGGGCCTTCAGCAGAGAAAAACTAATCTGGGGAATAAGTTCTGCTTATTCTTTTAATAAAATGAAAAACAGACAAATCTTTGCCAGGATGGGTGTTACAAGTAAAGATATTAATAACGGCGGTGGAATAAATCCATTAATCAATTCGATATACTCCCTTTGGTTAAAGGAAAATTATCTGAAACTTTATGAATCGAAGTATTTGACTCTGGGATATTCAACCGAAATCTCAAATGGATTAACTATTAGTCTTTCTGCTAATTATGAAGACAGAAGCACGCTACAAAATACAACCAACTTCTCAATATTTAAGTCTTCAAAAGTATATTCGCCTAATGTACCGGAGAACCCTTATCTTCAGCCCGGGTCCAGGGAAATAAATCAATTACGGAATCAGAAGCACTTTGATTTTCTTACTGAAATATCTTATACACCGTACCAAAAATACAGAATAAATAAGGGTGCCAAGATACCTGAAGGCTCTGACTGGCCAACTTTTGAATTGACATGGAAACATGGATTAAATGATTTCAGTGAAATTACTTCAGGTATCAGACAATTCGATATGATAAGGTTTGAAGTTTCAAGGAATACAACTATCGGAGCTTTCAGTAATTTCAATTGGAGAGTAAGAACAGCCGGATTTTTTGATAACAGGAATTTAACATTTTATGATTTTTTCCATATCAATTCACAACCATTACCTGTTCTTATTAACAATTATGAAGATGCATTCATGATACCGGGCTTTTATTCATTAAGTACACCGGAGTTTTACGCCGAAGCTCATCTTAAATACACATCGCCCTATTTACTGTTAAAACTACTTCCCGGGCTAAGTAATACCCTGATGCGTGAAAATATCAGCTTCTCTTATCTTGGTTCAAGATACCATGCAAATTACACTGAATTAGGTTACAGCATCAGTGAAATATTGTTTATCGGCGAATTAGGCGTTTATGCAGGTTTTGATGACCTGAAATACAGAAGCGTTGGTTTAAGGGCAATCTTGAAATTTAAATGATTACGACAGGGAACCTGGAGACCACGATTAAAAATAATCCTTTTCAATCCATAGCCTCTATGCTTATTGTATTTGTTTAAGATTTTCAGGCAAACGGAGGCTCATCATGTACTTCCGATTCATTGTCAAATCCGCCTCCAAGTTTTCTGAAATTATCGTGATTCATCTTCGAGCCCAGGGTGATGCTTTGCGATAAGCTCTTATCAGAGCCGTCCATATCAAAATCATCAATATCAACAAATTGAGCCTTCTCCTCACGAAATCTCAGTCTGACGTCATCGACAGGACCATTCCTGTTTTTCGCAAGTATGATTTCAGCGATTCCCTTTGTCGATGAACCATCCTCAAATGTCGGAATGCCAAATTTATCCTGTCTGTGAATAAATACAACCATATCGGCATCCTGTTCAATTGCTCCCGATTCACGTAGGTCCGACAATAGAGGCCTCTTGGTCCCGCCTCTCATTTCAACTGAACGGTTAAGCTGAGAAAGGGCAAGTATTGGAATATTGAGTTCTTTGGCAATACTCTTAAGCGAACGTGAGATGTTACTTACCTCCTGTTCTCTGCTTCCGGCATTTTCCGGTCCCGACATGAGCTGAAGATAATCTACAATTACAATATCGAGTTTATGCTGAGCCATCAGTCTTCTGCACTTTGCCCGGAGCTCAAATATAGAAATGGCCGGAGTGTCGTCGATGAATATTGGTGCCTGTACAAGGTTCTTTATCCTCGTGTCAAGTTGTTTCCATTCTTCTTCTGAAAGGCGTCCGTTTTTTATCTTATCACCCGGGATGTCGGTTTCGGCTATTATTAACCTGTTAACAAGCTGAATTGAAGACATCTCACATGAAAAAATAGCCACGTTTTTCCCATGATCAATGGCCATATTCCTGGCCATTGAAAGTGCAAATGCAGTTTTCCCCATTGAAGGACGTGCGGCAATTATAACCAATTCGGATTTCTGCCATCCTGAAGTAAGTCTGTCAAGCTTTGTGAATCCCGAAGGAGTGCCAACAAGCGCATCTTCCCTTTTCCCGGCTTCTTCTATTTCCCGTATCGCCTCTTTTATTACAATATTTATTGGCGCTACTTCACGTTTGATATTTCCTTCAGCAATCTGGAAAAGAGCATTTTCCGAATAATCAAGAAGTTCCGTTACATCATAGGTGTCATCAAAAGATCTTGTCTGTATTTCTGTAGAAACTCTTATGAGTTCGCGCTGTATATATTTTTGTGCGACAATTCTTGCATGATAGTCAACGTTTGCAGCTGATACAACCTTTGCTGTGAGCTGTGTGAGATAAACAGGACCTCCAACGCTGTCCAATTCATTATGTGATCGCAGCTCTTCGGTAACAGTATAAAGGTCCACCGGGAATTCCCTTGAAGAAAGATCAGATATTGCTTTAAAAATCCTTTGATGAGATTCTTTATAGAAACTTTCCGGTTTAAGAATATCGAGTATCGTAATTACGGCCTCTTTTTCCAGCATAACTGCGCCAAGAACAGCCTCCTCCATATCATTCGCCTGGGGTGGGACCTTACCAAAATCAGGTAGTGTAGTTACAGCTGGCCTTAGGCTGTTTCTTTGTTTTGCCATCATACTTATTTGACTGAATTATAAATGATTATAACGATCTGGGAGATTTCTTCCTTAAGTTTCAAAGGTATAAATTAAGCGTATTAAGGACTGAAAGCCCGTAGTTTTGTTACAAACAAAAAATGTTAAAAACTTGTTGAAAAGCTAAAAAAAGGATCAGTAGTAATATATTCAAAACCATATGGTATTTTTACATCAAATAAAGGAATATGGTTGTATTTCCTATTGCAAAAATAAATATAGGATTACGGATTACGGGAAGACGGCAGGATGGCTTTCATGATATTGAAACAATATTCTACCCGATTCGATTATGTGATGCTCTTGAATTTGTTGTCGCAGACCCATCAGCAAATAAAGATATTCTCCAGGTGACTGGAATAGACCCCGGAAGCAAACCTGAGGACAATCTGGTTATGAAAAGCATAATCAGGCTTCGCGAAATGAAGTCCTTCCCTTTTCTAAAAGTGCATCTTCACAAAGCTATCCCTGTCGGAGCTGGATTAGGAGGTGGCTCATCAGATGCAGCATGCCTTTTGAAAACAGTCAGAAGACATTTTGACCTGAAAATTAAGAATAACGACCTTGGCTCCATTGCTCTTGAGATCGGGAGTGATTGTTCTTTTTTTCTTGAGGGGATTCCCTCATTTGCCTCAGGAAGAGGTGAAATGCTAACACCAGCAAATAAGGTTCTGTCCGGTCTTTATCTTGTTTTAGTGAATCCCGGAAGCGGGATCAGTACAGCTGAAGCTTACAGAAACTGTAAGCCTGAAAAACCTTCAGCAAGTCTTCCCGATTTATTCAAGCTTCCTTTAAGCAACTGGAAAAAACTTATACTGAATGATTTTGAGGAATTTGCCTTTAAAAAACATCCACTGATTGGCGATCTGAAAGAAGAATTTTATAAATCGGGTGCTCTTTTTAGCCTGATGTCGGGAAGCGGATCAAGTGTTTATGGGATTTTCCCGAAAAAGCCCAATCTGCCACCGGAAATTAAGGAATATGTGATCTGGGAAGGGAAATTGTAACCTAAATTACCTCATCCCCTAACCCCTTATCCCAAGGGAGAAGGGGAATAGTTGAATCATAATCAGTTAATTAAGTCCCTCCCCCTTGGGGGATGGATTTAGGGAGAGGTTATTCTAAAACCAGCAATACAGTACCTTTTGAAACCTTATCTCCTTTATTTACTGAAATCGATTTTACTTTCCCATCCATAATGCATTTCAACTTATTCTGCATCTTCATGGCATCAAGGATCATCAGAACTTCACCTTTCTTAACAAGTTGCCCCTTTTCAATAAAGATATTAAGAACCGTTCCCGGGATAAAACTCAGGATTATCCTGGGATCCGCAGGTTTATAAGACTTCCTGTTGCGGAACTTTTCACTGATCCGGGTTTTATAGAGACTGGTATCAATATTAAGGAATCCCAGTTCATCATTTTCTTTCATGATAGTCACATTAAAGGTTTTGGATAAATATTAAAATGGCGGAAGTCCGTGTTTTTTATGAGGCATTGATACCTCTTTATTTTCTGACACTTCAATTGAATGCAAAAGGAATTTCCTCGTTTCAGAAGGCTCAATTACCGCATCGACATATCCTCTCGAAGCAGCAACATAAGGATTGGCAAATTTGGTTTTATACTCTTCAACCTTCTGTTTTCTCATTCCATCAGGATCGGCGGAAGACATTATCTCTTTTCTGAAAATTATGTTTGCTGCTCCTTCGGGACCCATTACAGCAATCTCAGCTGAAGGCCATGCAAAAACAAAATCTGCGCGAAGATGTCTCGAGCTCATTGCGATATAACCACCTCCATAAGCTTTCCTGATGATTACGGTAAGCTTAGGAACTGTAGCTTCGCTATATGCATACAGAACTTTTGCTCCATGTCGTATAACTCCGGCATGTTCCTGATCCACGCCTGGCAGATACCCCGGAAGGTCAACAAGTGTAATTATCGGAATATTAAAAGCATCGCAATAGCGAATGAATCTTGCAGCTTTGTCAGATGAATCAACGTCGAGAACACCTGCCATTTCAATAGGCTGATTTGCTACAAAACCAGTTGTACGGCCGCCCATTCTGCCAAACCCAATCACAATATTTTTTGCATAAAGCTCCATTATTTCAAAGAAGTCTGAATTATCGACAATGGCTCTTATTACATCTTTGACATCATATGGAAGTGTTGGATCCTCGGGGACTATCTTGTTAATATTATATTCAGGTTTTGGTTCTGCAGGCTCAAACGTTCTGGCCTTCTGACCATTATTCCACGGGATAAAAGTTATAAGCTTTTTGATCTGCTCAAAACATTCCTCTTCGCTTAAAGCAAAGAAATGAGCATTTCCGGTTATTTCGCTATGAACCCTTGCACCTCCAAGATCTTCCATTGAGATTTCTTCACCAAGAACCGTTTTTATTACTTCTGGTCCGGTAATAAACATCTTGGAAATATTGTCAACCACAAATACGAAATCAGTTAAAGCTGGCGAATAAACAGCGCCACCGGCACATGGACCAAGAATGACAGATATCTGTGGAATAACACCACTCGATATTGTATTGCGGAAGAAAATTTCTCCATAACCTGCCAGTGAATTCACTCCCTCCTGAATTCTGGCTCCTCCTGAATCGTTAATTCCAATGAGAGGCATCCGCATTTTCAGCGCATGATCCATAATCTTGGTGATCTTTCTCGAGTGCATTAAGCCCAGCGAACCACCGGCAACTGTAAAATCCTGTGCAAAGATCGCAACTGGAGCACCGTATATTGTTCCGGAACCGATAATTACACCGTCGCTTGGCAGTGATTTTTTATCCATATCAAAATCGCGGGCATCATGTTCAACAAACATGTCATATTCATTAAATGAATTCTCATCAAGAAGTGCCATGATTCGTTCACGGGCTGTACGTTTCCCCATGGCTTTTTGTTTCTCAATAGCCTGTTCTCCGCCTCCAAGCAGAACTTTTTCACGCTTTTCCTGAAGTTCATGTATCTTTTTATTGACTGGCATATGAATTTATTGATTAAGGTTTATTTTGAAGGGTACAATTTTAAGAAAATTGTTCGGGTTACACTTTATTTTGGAGCTAATTTATAAAGCACCATTCCTATTATTGCATATAAAATATTCGGAATCCACATCGCCAGCATTGGACCAAGGCTGCCTTTCAGTGAAAATTGAGATGCAAACTGCAAAAACAGGATGTAGGAAAAACTAAGCCCGAGACCTATACCTATGTTCATACCAAGGCCCCCCCTGATCTTCCTCGAGGATAAAGTAACACCAATAAGTGTTAGTATAAACACAGCAAACGGGTTGGAAAATCTTCTGTATTTCTCAATAAGGAAAAGTTTTAGTTCGTCAGAACCCTGAAGGCGAAGTAGCTTTATATAATTATCAAGCTCACGGGAGGTCATGGTTCCGACAAAACTGGGATCCCTCGAAAAATCTTCAGGCTTCATGGCATTAAGCGTGGTATCAATTTGTTTTCCTTTGGTTATTGTTTCCCCGTTAGCATTCATCACCCGCACGTAATAATTAAGAGCATTCCATTTATGTAATGCAGTATCATAGACCACAGAAGATGACGACAGTTTAGATTCAAGCTCCCCCTTGTCGTTGAATTTTTCAATTGTAAAGTTCTGACCCCGCTGGCTTAAGGGATTGAATGTCCCCATGTATACATATACATTTTTGGATACCTGCCTGTGAATATTCTCCACAGTAATCCTTTTGTTTGACGGATGATAATATTTATCCTCAAATTCCATCCTTATGCGGTTTGATTTGGGAATAACGTAATTAGTCAGCGCAAATGTAAATGAAGCAATAATTAATGCTGAGAGGAAATACGGAAGCATCATTCGCCTGAAGCTCATTCCGCTGTTCAGAATTGCAATTATTTCAGTGCTTATTGCCATTTTTGAGGTGAAGAAAATAACGGCAATAAACACAAACAATGGGGCAAAGAGCATTGCAAAATATGGAATAAAGTTCAGGTAATAATCGAAGATTATGGCTCTCACCGGAGCATGCCTCTCCATGAAATTATCAATTTTCTCTGCAAAATCGAATACAACTGCAATGGTTAGTATCAGGACGATACAAAAAAAGAAGGTACCAAGAAACTTCCTGATAATGTAAACATCGATAAGTTTCAACTTCAGAAATCCTAAACCCTTTCTGAAAGTTTTTTTATCATTGAGTTTTTCCATTTTTTAAAAATTCCTTCATTAATTTTAGCCCTTGCCTCCTTCACCAACTTAAGATAAAAGGCCAGATTATGTATGCTTGCAATCTGTGCTCCTAGATTTTCACCCGACATTATAAGGTGTCTCAGATAAGCTTTTGAATAGAATAGACTGACGGCAGACGGACCTTCGGGATCTATCGGACTGAAATCATCTATCCATTTTCTGTTCCGCATATTCAAGGTGCCTTCGCTGGTAAACAACATACCATTTCTTCCATTTCTTGTTGGCATAACACAATCGAACATGTCAATTCCCCTGTCAATACATTCAAGGAGATTTACAGGGGTGCCTACTCCCATAAGATAACGTGGTTTATCCTCCGGAAGTATCTCATTTACAATCTCAATAATACGGTACATCTCCTCAGCCGGCTCACCAACGGATAATCCTCCAATTGCATTCCCCTCAAGTCCGGACATAGCTGTTTTTTCAGCTGATTCCCTTCTCAAATCATCAAATGTTCCTCCCTGAACGATTGGAAAAAGAAGTTGTTCATTGCCCCACAAGGGCGTTGTTTCCCGGTATCTTACAACTGCACGGTCAAGCCAGCGATGTGTCAGCGCAACAGATTTTTTGGCATATGAATAATCACAGGGCCATGGAGCACATTCATCAAATGCCATCATAATATCAGCTCCGATAATACGCTGAATATCAATGTATTCTCAGGAGTAAATACATGTCTTGATCCATCAATGTGAGATTTAAATATAGCTCCTTCCTCTGTAAGTTTCCTGTTCCCGGTTAGAGAAAAGACCTGATATCCTCCGCTATCTGTGAGGATTGGACGCTTCCATGACATGAAATTATGCAGTCCTCGCGGCCTTTTTCAGAATTTCAATACCGGGACGCAAATAAAGATGGTATGTATTTCCAAGAATTATTTTTGCATTTATATCGTCAGTCAGTTCGCGCTGAAGTATACCTTTAACTGTACCGCCTGTTCCTACAGGCATGAATATCGGAGTCGGGATATCCCCATGCGGAGTTTTCAGAATACCAGTCCGTGCTTTTGATTCCTTATCCCTGCTCTCAATTGTAAACATATTTGATCTATCTCCGTTTTTCGTGCACAAAGGTAATTTTTCCGTACGGCTTATAAAATTATAAGGAATAATTTTTAATTGAGACAGGTTTGAGACGTGTTTCAATAGTTATCCCGGACCCCTGTCTGAAATTACAGGTTGGTCCGGCATAATTTCGATCACTATTGTTAAAATATATTCTTCGCCTTTCCGTTAATCTTATTAATATTGCTGACTTATTTGGAAGTCAAATGACTGACCATAGTATAATCTCTCTTTTAATCGTGTTTCTGCATTTTTGCCTCGGCCGCCGCTATACAATTATTTTACTATCTGTTCTTTTATCTCTCTGTTTATCTGAAAGAACCTTATGAACAAAGAAGGATAAGCAACCGGTATCAATAATTATCTGTGCCACGGAATGAAGCCGAAAATCTGAAGAACTTTTTACCTTCAGTTCTTGAACAGGATTATCCCATATTTTGAAGTGATTGTTGTAAATGACTGTTCTGAAGATAATTCATATGATATTCTTGCAAAGTATTCTGGAAGAATATCCTAATCTCAGAATTTCAAACGTCAATAAAGATCCAAAATTTACACATAACAAAAAATTTGCCCAGTTCATAGGAATAAAAGCGGCTAAAAATGAAATATTGCTCTTTACCGATGCTGATTGCCGGCCCGAATCAAATAAATGGCTCGAGGGAATGACATCACATTTTGAGGAAAATGTCGATTTTGTACTAGGGTACGGAGGATATTATAAGTGAAAAGGGGCTACTTAACAAATATATAAGGTATGATACCGTAACAATTGCTATGCAGTATCTTGGAATGGCTATCCGCGGAGTGCCATATATGGGTGTTGGACGAAATATGGCATACCGGCGATCAGTTTTCTTCGCGAATAAAGGTTTTGGTTCACATAAACATGTCGTATCGGGAGATGATGATCTGCTTGTTAATAATATTGCAAAAGGAGAAAACACTCAGTCGAGTTCAGCAAGGAAACTCACACAAGATCCGTTCCTGCCGCCACAATAGAGGAATGGATAACACAGAAAAAAAGACATTTGACAACAGCACCTTTTTATAAACCAAGAGACAAGTTCCTTCTTATAGCTGAACCATTTACAAGGGTTCTTTTCTATTCCGCATTAATTATCTTGTTGTGTTATCTTTTCTTCTGGCCATGGGTTTTGACTGTCTTTGCTGTAAGACTAATAACTCAAATCACAGTTTTCACCCTGGTTCGCAAAAAATTAAATGAACCAGGATTATTGGCTTATTTGTTAATATTCGATATCTTTTCACCGCTGATCAACGGAATTATATTTTTAAGCAATAACAGGATCATATCCGGCAAAAACAGATGGAAGTAGTTCACGAATTATCAGATAAAGCTAAAGGCGACCTATTGCTTGTTGATGAAGCAAAAAAGGGAAATGAAAAAGCATTTGCCAGTCTGATGAACCGGTACAGAGATTCGATCTATTACATGCTTCTGAAAATGGTCAATAACCCATCCGATGCGGAAGATCTTACCATAGAAGCATTTGGAAAAGCATTCAGAAATATTGATTCCTATGCTCCAAAATTTGCATTCAGCACCTGGCTATTTAAAATTGCCACCAATAATTGTGTAGATTTTATCAGGAAAAAGCAGCTCTCTCCCACTCCATTTGATCATCTACAGGATAATCTGGATAACTATCACAGTTAATATTCAGTCAGATCTTCCCGATCCGGAGGAATCACTGATCAATCATCAGAAGATCGCCGCTCTGAAAAATATAGTGAATCAGCTAAAACCCAGATATAAATCTCTTATAGAATTGCGCTACTACAAGGAATATTCCTACGAGGAAATCTCAACATGAATTCAATCTTCCGATAGGAACAGTAAAAGCCCAGTTATTCAGGGCTAAAACTTTACTTTATAATATATTAATCAAAACAGATAACCGGTAGTGTCAGAAAGTATCTTCAGATATTTCCCGTTATTATCTGATGTTCAGAAAGACAGACTGTCGAATTAAAAGTATTATACGACAGTTGGAACAGCAAGATTAATGTAATATCCCGGAAGGATATGGACAATTTCTTTGTTCATCATGTTCTGCATTCTTTGTCCATTGCCAAAGTTATTAAATTTGTTCCTGGAACACGTATTCTGGATGTCGGGACGGGAGGTGGATTTCCCGGTATTCCCCTGGCAATCCTCTTTCCCGATTCTGAGTTCACGCTGCTTGATTCAATTGAAAAGAAGATTAAGGTAGTTAAGGCAGTCTCAGAGGAACTGGGCTTATCAAATGTAATTGGTGTTCGAAAAAGAATAGAAGAAGAAAAAAGTATATTCCAATTCGTTTTGAGCAGAGCAGTGACCGGGTTTCCTGAATTTGTAAAACTCACCTCAAAAAACATCAGCAATAACGGATCAAATAGTCTGACAAATGGAATATTATATCTTAAGGGTGGAGACCTAAGTGATGAATTACTGCCTTTTAAAGGTAAAACTAAAGTATGGCAAATTAAAGATTTTTTTGCGGAATCATTTTTTGAAACTAAAGTGATTGTATATCTGCCTGTTTGATTTTTTTCAAAAAAAACTCCTTACCGGTTTTTATATTTCAAAAAAGTACTACATTTGCAGACTCAAAACAGAGGTTAGCCAATAAATATTACTGAAAAGATGAAAAGAACATATCAGCCATCAAGAAGGAAGAGAGTAAATAAGCACGGTTTCAGGGAAAGAATGTCAACTCCTAACGGGAGAAGAGTTCTTGCTTCACGAAGAGCAAAAGGCAGAAAGAAATTATCAGCTTCACCTGAACTTAAGTTGAAAGGATAATAATAATCTACGATAATTTATTAAAGGTGTCTTCAACAGGACGCCTTTTTTGTTTGCCTCTTTCTTGCTCCCATAACCCCCCACGTAAACTTAAGGAGTTGCATATAGCAAAACATGGAGAGAGTTTAGCATACATAACCTGTAAAGTGTTTAATTTGAATCTGATACATTTCCCCTCCTTTTGAAGGAGGGGAAACTTTTTTATGCAGTATCTCATTCATTCCCGAAGCTTAAGTTTACGCCTATGCCTTTAGGGGGATACCACTAAGCGGGAGGGGGTAAATTTTTCTTACCTTTACAAACTTTTAAATTTTTATATGCCTGAACTGATTAGCCAAATAACCGATAAAGATCTCAGACTGGTAGCTGAGAAGATTTCCAACAACATCCGCATAACACCTGATGACGGACTATTTTTATATAAAAATGCCGATCTGGCTGTGCTGGGTTTACTTGCAGGAATAGTAAGAAGAAGGCATAACAGGAACCTTGCCTACTATAACCTGAATTTCCATATTGAACCAACTAATATATGCATCTATAACTGCAAATTTTGCTCATATCATAAAGCCAAGGGTGATCCGGAAAGCTGGGAATACAGTCATGAGGAGATGCTGAATATTGTAAAAAAATTTGATGACAAGCCGGTTACTGAGGTTCATATTGTAGGCGGAGTTCATCCGTCATATGATCTTCACTATTGGGGTTCATTGATAAAAAAAATTAAAGAATACCGGCCTTCATTACATATAAAAGCCTTTTCTGCTATTGAACTTGATTATATGATTTCCCGCGCAGGTCTTTCGCTGGAAGAGGGATTGACCTTGTTGAAAGAATACGGTCTTAATTCTATACCAGGAGGCGGAGCCGAAATATTCGATGAAAGCATCAGAAAGCATATATGCGACGAAAAATCGTCTTCAAAAATGTGGCTTGATATACATGAAACTGCGCACAAACTTGGAATCGCCTCAAATGCCACAATGTTGTATGGTCATATTGAAAATTACTCTCACCGTATCGATCATATGGAACGACTCCGTCAGCTTCAGGATAAAACCGGGGGGTTCAATGCCTTTATTCCTCTGAAATATAAGAAGTCGAACAACAGTATGTCGTTTCTTGGTGAAGTAAGTTCAATTGAGGACTTGCGCAATTATGCGGTCTCAAGAATTTATCTCGATAATTTTCCTCACATTAAGGCATACTGGCCCATGACGGGTAAGGAATCGGCTCAGATGTCTCTCTCATTTGGAACCGATGATATGGATGGTACTATCGATGACACAACCAGAATTTATTCTATGGCAGGATCGAAGGAAAATCCGGCAATGAACTCTGATGAGATCTGTACTTTAATACGACAGGCAGGATTCATTCCGGTAGAAAGAGATTCTCTTTATAATCCTGTAACCCAGATCGGGACATAAATTTGTGAAATTTGTTTGTAAACACATTCTTAGTTCCATTTTGCAAGCCTTTGGGATCAGAGTGCTTAAGAATTCCATTTTTTCAACAAAACCTGATATATTAAAACGTCAAATTACCGGCAATTATTCTTATAATTTTATCAGTACCTTTGCGTTATTACTAATGTTCAAACTGATCATATGAGTTTAAAAAAGTTTCTCCTGAGCAGAATATTCTTTAAAAACCTTGGGTATGCAGTCATAATTACTTTCGGAGCAATAATGATACTTTTGCTCTGGTTGAATATATATACCAGGCATGGACAGGCACGCCCTGTTCCAAATTTTGTTGGACTCACAATGGATCAGACCATTAAGCTTGCAAAACAGAGCAAACTCCGGTATCAGATAATAGATTCAATTTATTCCACGGAAGTTCAGCGCGGCTGTATAGCAGAACAAAATCCGAAACCCGGATTCAAGGTGAAAAAATGGAGAAATATCGTATTAACAATCAATGCTTTCCATCCTGAAATGGTAGCTATGCCAAATCTTATCAATCTTCCTAAAAGACAGGCAATCTTACTTGCAGAAAGTTCCGGACTTGAAATAGGCCTTTTAAAATACCGCCCCGACCTTTCAACTGATATGGTAATTGATCAGGAGTATAACGGGAAAAAAATTATTGACGGTGATTCGATCCAAAAAGGTTCGGTGGTTGATCTTGTGCTGGGAAAAGGATTGAGTGACCAGCATACCCCCGTTCCGGACCTTATTGGAATGAAACTGAATCCATCAAAGAATAAAATTCTGGCATCATCACTTAATCTTGGCACTTATGTTTATGACAATACCATACGTAAAAATGCCGATACACTGAATGCTTTTGTTTATAAACAGAATCCCGAGTATAAAGAGGATGCTACACTCAAGCTCGGTTCATCAATATATCTGTGGCTTACTGTTGATTCGACAAAACTACATACGACACCTGACATTATAAACGCAGATTCAATCCCACCTGCAGCTGTTTCTGACAACCAGTCTAATTAACCCGATGCTAAAAAGAATATTGTCATATGTAATTCTTATTCATGCATTTCTGATTACTGCTTCAGCTCAGGAAATAATCACCGGGCTCCGGTCGAATCCTTTAATTATCAATAATAAAAAAGTCTATAATGAAATCAAGGACCTGAGCGTACCTGACACACTCGCACTTCCCTTTTTTGATGATTTTTCAGGACATTCAATATATCCTGACAGTAAAAAGTGGATCGATAACTTTGTATTCATAAATAACACTTACTCTGACAAACAAATAACTGAAGGAATTGCAACTTTCGATGCCCTCGATAATTCAGGCAAAATGTATGCGGATGCCAATTCCACAGGATTCAGAGCTGATCAGCTCACATCACAGCCTATTAACCTGAATTATAATGCTTCAGATAACGTTTTCCTGAGTTTCTTTTATCAGGCTGGCGGTCTTTCTGATCCGCCTGAAGCAAATGATAGTCTGACGCTTCAGTTTTATTCACCGGTAGATCAGAAGTGGTATTCCGTTTGGAAATCTGAAGGCAGCCTTGACCAAAGATTTAAACCGGCTATTATCAGGATTGATAATGACCGTTATCTTCAGAAAGGATTTCAATTCAGATTCGTTAATTATGCGAGTCTGAGCGCTGATCTTAGTGATCCATCGATGGTTGGCAACTGTGATATCTGGAATATTGATTACGTACTTCTTAATAAAAACAGGAATGCAGGAGATACTATTTTCCCTGATATAGCCTATACACTCCCATTGCGTTCTCTCCTCAAAAGTCACGAAGCTATGCCCTGGAAACAATTCAGACAGGTGTATCTCCAGGAAATGGCGTCTGCATTTCCGGTTCATTATCGTAATAATGATACAATAACCAGAAATGTCACACGAAATTTTGAAATTTTTGATGTCTATAAAAATTCCCTTGCAACATCTTTTTCAGCAGGAGCAACAAACATAGGTCCTTTAACCAGCGTTGATTATAGTGCTAACCTGATCTACACCTTCAACACAACGTTTAAGGATTCTGCCCTTTTCAGGATTACCGCGTCGCTTAAGACTGATAATTTTGATCCAAAGGGCAATGACACTCTGATCTATTACCAGGTGTTCAAAAACTATTTTGCATTTGATGACGGTACATCTGAGGGGGGATATGGTGTAAACGGACTGGGGTCAAGAAATGCAATGGTTGCATACAGGTTTGTTTCGTCCATGCCGGATACTTTAAGAGCTGTACGGATTTGTTTCAACGACAGTTATCTTGATGCAAATAAAAGAGATTTTGATCTGATGGTCTGGGATAATAATAATGGAATACCCGGGAATGTTCTTTATACCAGGGAGTCTGTAACAGTGGAACAAGGTAGTGTGATAAATGGATTTTATAATTACACTATTCCTGAGGGTTTATTAATAAATGGTACATTTTACGTCGGCTGGAGACAGCGATCTGAATCGTTTCTTAATGTAGGTTATGATGTAAATACTCCAAATTCAGGCAAACAATTTTACTGGCTCAATGGAGATTGGAGACAGTCAGAGGTTCCGGGCAGCATTATGGTACGACCTGTTGTCGGTGGACCCCTTTTGATTACTTCGGTTAATGATACTCATATTAAGAATACAAAATTAAAGTACATATGGCCAAATCCCGCCAGAGATTTTATCAATATTGATCAGGGTGATAGCAATTGGCTTGGGACATCATATATTACAATTTCCGATCTCAACGGGCGGCAGATAATTAACATACCTTTCAGCGAAAGGGTTGATATCTCTTCACTTCATGAAGGAATGTATATTCTGGTAATAAGTACAAATGGCCTTCCTGTTGGTTATAACAGGCTGATTAAAATAAGGTAAGGAATACAGATGACAGACGAAGAATTAGCAGAACAACAGGATCTCTTTGAACATTTCAGGTTTACAGCCGATCCGGGACAATCGTTATTGCGGATTGATAAATTTCTCTCTGACAGGGTTGAAAATGCCTCCAGGACACGCATTCAGAATGCTGCCAATGCAGGAAATATCCTGGTAAATAATAAAGCGGTCAAGCCAAATTATAAAATAAAACCCGGTGATTTAGTTCAGGTTGTATTGCCTATACCTCCCCGTGAAATTGAACTTATTCCTGAGAATATTCCACTGAATATTGTATATGAAGATGATGATGTGCTCGTTGTAAACAAACAACCGGGAATGGTGGTACATCCGGCTCATGGCAATTATACCGGCACACTTGTCAATGCACTTATGTGGCACTTCAAAGATCTTCCTCTTTTTAATTCAGGTGAGAGCAGGCCAGGTCTGGTGCATCGTCTTGATAAAAATACATCAGGAATTCTTGTTATTGCAAAAAATGAATATGCTCTTAACAGACTTTCCAAACAATTTTATGACCGTACTACCGACAGGAGATATAATGCTCTGATATGGGGAATTCCCGATACCATGGAAGGGACAATTACCGGGAATGTCGGCAGGAGTATTAAAGACAGGAAGGTCATGCAGGTTTTTAAAGATGAAACTGAAGGGAAAACAGCAATTACTCATTACAAAGTACTTGAAGACCTGGGATATATTTCACTTATAGAATGCAAGCTTGAGACCGGACGGACACATCAGATCCGTGTGCATTTCAGTCATATTAAACATCCGCTCTTCAATGATGAGGAATACGGAGGAAATCAAATACTAAAAGGTACTACTTTCACAAAGTACCAGCAATTTATCAGGAACTGTTTCAAGATTTTACCCCGCCAGGCATTACATGCAAAATCGCTTGCATTCAACCATCCTGTAACAGGGGAAAGACTTTCTTTTGATTCCGATTTACCCGATGATATGGTACAGGTAATAGAGAAATGGAGAAAATATATTTCAGGAAGGGAATCTGAAATATAAGCTATTACCAGCTTCCTCCGGCTCCGCCGCCTCCAAAGCTGCCGCCACCGAAGCCGCCAAAACCGCCTCCACCACCGCCGCCTCCTGAGAAGCCGCCCCAGCTTCCGCTTGAGCCACGACCAGAGTTCATCATTCCCAATAGCATCCAGAAGGGCAATCCCCCTGTGCTTATATGTTTGTTATTCGATCCGCCGGAACTTCCCCTGCTGATAACAGCAATGAGGATCACAACAATTATAATAAATCCTATCGGGGAACTTTTTCCTGAACCCTTCTTTGCTTTATTCCCATATTGAGCTGCAGAAAATTCACCCCTCGCAAGTGACATTAGAACATTGGTGGCATTGTTTAAACCACCATAATAGTCTCCGTTTCTGAAGGCTGGTAGTATTTCTCTGTCAACGATTTCAGCACAGGTAATATCAGGTATAGCTCCCTCCAATCCATAACCAGGAGCAATTTGTACCTGACCTTCTGATTCTCCAGTTTTAGGTTTCACCAAAACAAGAATCCCATTGTTCAGTCCTTTCCGGCCAATACCCCACTTTTCTGCCAGTTGCTGTGCATAATCGGCTCTATCATCTCCATCAAGTGTAGAAACTATGACAATGGCAATCTGGGTTGAAGTTGAATCGTTGAAAGCAACAAGCTTTTGTTCAAGCATATTTGCCTCATCCGGTTTAAGCATCCCTGCGAAATCATTCACTAATCTTGGAGGTGATGGGCGGTCAGGAATCTTTTGAGCAAAAACGCTTTCAATTGTACATTGTGCAAACGAGAATTGAAAGGGTTATTAAAAACAAACCTCTTTTTATCATTATCATTACTCCCTTTATTTATCAAATGAAATTTCATCTGGCAGTTCATTAACATCATCCTCTTTATAAGGAAAATGAGTTTTAAGCTGTTCCCCGGCCATAATTATTCCCTGAGAAAGACCTTCAGTAAATTTGCCCTCTTTAAAATTCTTTAGCAGGAATTCACTTATTTCATCCCAGAAACCTGTCTGTACTTTTGAATTTATACCGGCATCCCCTATTATCGCAAATTTTTTGTCATTCACAGCGAGATAAAATAGAACACCATTACGTGCAGCAGTTTTGTCCATGCCGAGTTTATTGAAAAGCCAGGCGGCCCTGTCCATAACGTCACCCTTAAGGGATGATTCGATATGTACTCTGATCTCTCCCGATGTTTCTTTCTCGGCCTCTTTGACAGCTGCAAGAATTTGTGCCTGTTGTTCTTTTGTAAAGAACGATGAAGCTTTCATTTTATATTGTAATTAAATTTCAAAATTTGACTTCAGGAGCTTTCTCAGCACCTTTTTCAGCCTCAAAATAGGGTTTAGACTGGAATGAAAACATCCCGGCGAGAAAATTTTGTGGAAATCTCCTGATGTAAGTATTATAAGTAAGCGCAACGTCATTGAATTTCTTCCTCTCCACTGAGATACTGTTTTCAGTGCCCTCAAGTTCAACCTGAAGATCCCTGAAATTCTGTGTGGCTTTGAGCTCAGGATATTGTTCAACGACTACCATAAGACGTGAGAGTGCAGATGAAAGCTGCCCCTGTGCCTGCTGGAATTGCTGCATGTTTGCCGCGGTCATCTTTGTAGGATCAATTGTTACAGAAGTAGCTTTTGATCTGGCTTCAATAACCTGGGTTAGTGTAGTTTGTTCGAAATTAGCAGCGCCTTTTACAGTATTTACAAAATTTGGTATAAGGTCGGATCGGCGCTGATATGCTGTTTCCACATTTCCCCATTGACTAGTAACCGACTCCTGCATCGTTACCATACCATTGTAAACTTTTGTGCCCCAGAGAACTCCACCTAATACGATAAGCGCCAGAAAAGCGACTACTATGATCGAAATCAGACAACCTTTTTTCATTTTTTTTAATTTTTTAAATTTCACATCAAAGGTAATATATTTTTTCTTAACCCTTCCCACCTTAAGTCGATCCTTAAGCAAATATTCCTAGACGAAAGACTCAGGTTTAGTTCATCCACAAAATGCTTATTTTTGAATTGAAAAATTATTTATTTAATATGAAGACCATTGCAATTGCTGCCGGAGGTAATTCCTCCGAGTTCGAAATATCCGTAAAGAGTGCCCGGGAAGTTGGCCAGATCCTTTCATTTCGATATATGATCTATGTCATCATAATCCGGGATACAAACTGGTACTGGGAAGACCAGAAGGGCATGTATCATAATATTGATAAAAACGATTTTAGCCTTACCTATAATGATAAAAAAATAAAATTTGATGGGGTTTTCGTTGCTATACATGGTACTCCGGGTGAAAATGGTCTGCTCCAGGGATACTTCGACATGATGGGTATTCCATATACAAGTTGTGGTGCTTTCTGTTCTTCTCTTACATTCAATAAACAAGCCTGCAAACTTTATCTTAAGGAGTACGGAATTTCAATGGCTAACGCAGTCCTGGTAAGAAAAGGGGAAAAAGTGGATCTGGTGAACATATTAGAGCAAACAGGGCTTCCCTGTTTTGTTAAACCAAACGACAGCGGATCGAGCTTCGGTGTTACTAAAGTAAAACATAAAGAAGAATTGCAAGGTGCGATTGATATCGCTTATAAAGAGAGTAACGATGTACTCATTGAAGCTTTCATGAACGGAAGAGAAGTCGCCTGCGGAGTATTGAAAACCAAAAATAAAATGATCGTCTTACCGGTCACTGAGATCATAAGTAAAAATGAGTTTTTTGATTACGAGGCTAAATATATACCGGGACATTCAGAGGAAATTACCCCTGCCGAAATGTCGCTGGCAATCACGAACGAAATCCAGAAAATAAGTAAGTTTGTTTATAATATTCTGGGTTGCAAAGGAATTGTGAGAGTTGATTTTATTGTTATTGGGGAGAAACCCTATTTTATAGAGATCAATACCGTTCCCGGAATGACGAAAGAAAGCATTGTTCCAAAACAGGCAGTAGCTGCCGGAATTTCCCTTGAAGAGTTATACTCTATGTCGGTTGAAAATATGTTTAATTAAACGGCTTAAAGGCACAAAGGCATAAAGGCTTAATGGCTTAGTGCGATTTAACTCATCCACGAAAAACTTTTTACTTAATAGTTAAGTCCCTCCCCCTTGGGGGAGGGATTTGGGGAGAGGTTTTACTGCAATTATTTTTCCCTTGACAGCTTCAGAGCATTGGTTGTTGTATAGTATTTTGTGATCATGCCCGGCACCTCCCATTCAGGTAATTTACCATCCTTAAGATATTGCAGAAAACGGACCATCACCTGTCCGAAATGTTCCTCGTGTGAAACCCGGTATTTGCCGGGAATCATCAACTTAAACGCATTATTGTTTACTTCTTCGATCTGCAAACTATCATAGGGTAACGCGTTAACGGCTGCTTTCAATTTTGAAGCAAAGTTGTTAAATGCTAACCCTTTAATATTTTCAATATATAATGTTGGTAAATATTTTTCCTCAGCACCCTGTCTTATCATAAGATCACATTTTGTACCATGCATCACTGAATAATGAGTATCACCTCCTCCGGGGGGAGCTTCAAATTTCCATTCAACAGAAACCTTCACAAAAACACCTTTGATCTTATAAACCATTTCCCCGTTTGCAAATACATTCAGTTGCCCGTTTTTAATATCCTTATTGAGGTATGAAGGATAGTCATCTAAACCTGTAACACGTTTAAATTCTTCTTTGGATATCAGAGTAGGCCATCTTTTTGCATTAATCATCTCTATATCTGAAGGATTCAGTATTTGGTCAGGAAAACACTCCCATTGAACGAGGTCGACAAGATGGGTTGTTACATCAACAATGCCTTCGCCCTGTTGCTGAACATCAAAATACCAGGCCGGTCGTAGCAATGCATTTCCTGAAACCGTCTTAGAAAAATGATGTACGCTTATTTTTGTTACCGACGGTTCTTGTTTGCTGCCATTTGTCAATGAGCCAAAAATTTCACGGTTTTGCGAGAGAAGCTTCTGAAGAATTGTGGTTATCTCAAACCTTTCAGTCATAATATCATATAGCAAAACACCTTTTTCTCCAGCCGTTTTAAATGCTGCTTCAAGCACAGGGAAATCAGCAGGATCTATTATCATAGGCTTATCTGCAAGCACGTTCAACCCTGCATTAATCGATTTTGTAATGTATTCTGCTTTTTTCCTGTTGTTCCCTGCTAATACCACGACATTGCCTGCTTTTTCGGCAAGCATTTTCTCAAAGAAATCGGGTCCCGTATATACAATTTCGTTCCAGGTAGTAGGATTTTGTGCCCTGGTATTATATAATTTGATCCTTTCAAGATGTTGAAGATAATCAGGTCCTTCCGGTGCATAAACGTGAACATCGGGGGAAACCTGATCATACATAATTTTCTGAACAAGAGCAGCATGAAAATGACCAGGATCAACAGTTATTAATTTTACAGGATAGGTTTTTTCCAATGCAACAGTTGGTTTGGTGACTTGCTTAGAGCCACTGGTTCCACATGAATTTAGAATAATACAGGGTACGATGAAAAGTATAAACTTATTCATTATTTCGATAGGTTAAGAACTACTATATCAATATACTTCCTCCGTGCAACTCTGTGCTTCTCAGTGTTCTCTGTGTAAGTTCTTGAAACACTTGCTTTAAGAAATCCTTATTTATTGAAAGCCTGCTGCCTTTCCAAATCAATCGGATCACTCACACAAACGAGATTCCTGTCACCATAACCATCATCAATTCTTCCTACTGAAGGCCATAATTTATTCTCCTCAACCCACTTTAAAGGGAAAGCTGCTTTCTGGCGATCGTATTTATGATTCCAATCATTTGCCGTAACAACTTTGACTGTGTGGGGTGAATTATGAAGCACATTGTCCTCTTTATCCGCTTGACCGCTCTTGATTTCTTCTATTTCGGCATAAATTGATTTCAAAGCTATTATAAACTTATCAAGTTCGTGAAGCGACTCTGATTCAGTGGGTTCCACCATAAGAGTGCCGTGAACCGGAAAGGAAAGAGTCGGAGCATGAAATCCATAATCCATAAGTCTCTTTGCAATATCTGCCTCTGTGATTCCCGATTCTGTTTTAAAGTTCCTGCAATCAAGTATCATTTCATGGGCAACAAAGCCCTCAGTGCCGGTATATAGAGTTTTAAACCAGCCTTTTAAAGACGCAGCTATATAATTGGCATTGAGTATTGCATATTTCGTTGCCTGGGTTAACCCGTATGATCCCATCATCATAACATAGGCATGAGATATAGTGAGTATATGAGCGCTGCCAAAAGGTGCGCCTGCAACAGCTGTTGTGCCATGACTTCCCCCGGTTTTAACAAAATGATGTGACGGAAGGAATTCAGCCAGTTTATCGTTAGCAAGAATCGGACCCACTCCGGGACCGCCTCCGCCATGAGGTATTGCGAAGGTCTTATGAAGATTCAGATGACAGATGTCTGCACCTATATGTCCGGGATTTGTAAGACCGACCTGGGCATTCATATTTGCCCCATCCATATATACAAGGCCGCCATTCGCATGGATAATCTCTGACATTTCCATTATACCCGACTCAAATACTCCATTAGTAGACGGATAAGTGATCATGAAACACGCAAGGGTATCTTTGTTTTCTTCAGCCTTCTTTTTCAGATCAGGTATAGAAACATTCCCTCTATCATCACAATCCACAACAATTATTTTCATTCCTGCCATTGCGGCACTTGCCGGATTAGTTCCATGAGCAGAACAGGGAATTAATACCAAATCTCTTTTAATATCTCCCCGGGTAATATGATATTCCCTTATTGTCATAAGTCCTGCATACTCACCTGCAGCTCCGGAATTTGGTTGAAACGATATTGCCGTAAAACCTGTTATTTCTTTAAGTGCTTCACCCAGTTCTTCCATAATCTGGTAATAACCGAGAGCCTGATCTTTCGGAACGAAAGGGTGTATGTTACCAAATTCAGGCCAGCTTAATGCAAAAAGTGAACTTGCCGGATTAAGCTTCATAGTGCATGAACCAAGCGAAATCATGCTATGTGTAAGTGAAAAATCTTTCCTCTCGAGCATCTTGATATATCGCATCATTTCGGTTTCGCTATGATAACGTTTAAATGTTCCTCCCTGCAGGAAGTCAGAGCTCCTCAGAAATTTACCCTCGAGAATTTCACAATTGCAGTAGCAGTTTACCTTGATCTTTTCCTTACCTGCGGCCATCAGAAATATGTTTACAATTGTGTCTATTTCTTTCAGGGTAGTAATCTCATCGGTACTTATGACGACTGTATTATCATCAGGATAATAGAAATTCATTTCTGCTTCAAGAGCCAGTTTTTTAATAGCCTCAATAGAGACTCCGTTTCCCGGAACTATTTTTAATGTATCGAAGAAAACCGGATTAAGCTGCCTGAATCCTGCTTCCCTGAGATTAAAATTCAGGGTACAAGCGGAGTTGTGAATATGTTTTGCAATATTTTTTAAACCTTCCGGACCATGATATTGAGCATACATGCCCGATATTGTTGCAAGAAGTGCCTGAGCTGTGCAAATATTTGATGTTGCTCTTTCACGTTTAATATGCTGCTCCCTGGTTTGCAAGGCCATTCTGAGAGCTCTGTTACCCTGGGCATCGATCGATATTCCGATAATTCTCCCTGGCATATTTCTTTTGAGTTCATCTTTCGTTGCAAAATATCCTGCATGCGGACCTCCAAAACTCATTGGAAGGCCAAATCTCTGAGATGAACCAACTACAATATCAGCGCCCCATTCTCCCGGAGGAGTAAGAAGTGCGAGACTCATAAGATCTGCTGCGACTCCGACAAGCATTCCTGAAGTATGAGCCATGTCGGTGAATGCTTTATAGTTACATACCTGACCAGAAGAAGCAGGATATTGCACTAATGAACCGAAAAATGATTCATTAAAATTAATTGCGGTGTATTTCCCGATAACAAGTTCTATCCCAAGTGGTTTCGACCTGGTTGTAATCACATCGAGTGTCTGTGGAAAGATATCGTCATCAACAAAGAATTTATTTGCACCTGCCTTCACTGAAGCTCTTGACCTGGCATTATACATCATTATCATTGCTTCAGCTGCTGCAGTTGACTCATCGAGTAAGGACGCATTGGCAATCTGCATACCTGTCAATTCAATGATCACCGTCTGAAAATTCAACAGGGCTTCAAGGCGGCCCTGTGAAATTTCAGCCTGATAAGGAGTATATGATGTATACCATGCAGGATTCTCAAGAACGTTGCGTGTAACTACTGAAAGAGGAGCAACCCCATAGTAACCCTGACCGATAAATGTCCGGAACATTTTATTCTTCTGTCCTAAAGATTTAATATGGTTAAGGTATTCAAACTCACTCATGGCTTCAGGAAGTCTCAGAGGCTTTTCAAGCCTGATATTCCCGGGAACAGTTTTGTCAATCAGCTCATCAAGTGAATTAACCCCTATAGTTTCAAGCATCCGGGGTAAATCATGTTTTCTGGGGCCAATATGTCGGTAAACAAACTTATCTGATTGCATAAATTTAAATTTAGAAATCAATAAACACTTGAAAATTAAAAAAGATAATTATAAGAATTAGAATACAAAATTAACAGGATTTATCTCATGAACGGATAAACTTTTTTGAGAGCCACTTTGCCTGAGTCGATTATGTAAAAAACGGATTTGACCTCATTTCCTTTTCAATACTTGTGCTTTCTCCATGTCCGGGATATACCGTAGTAGAGGGAGGCAAAACAAAGAGCTTGTTCTTAATGCTTGCAATAAGCGTATCATAATTACCACCCTGCAGGTCAGTTCTGCCAATACTTCCCGAAAAAAGCGCATCACCTGTAAAAACAATCCCTTCTTTTTCGTCATAGAAGGCCAGACTGCCGGCAGTATGCCCGGGAACATGAAGCGCCAGGAGCTTTGTCTCATCGAATGTAATAATCTGATTATCTTTTATGAAGCCGGCAGGTTCCGGAGGATTTTCCATTCTCAGTCCAAACATCAGGGCGTGATGAACTGCATTCTTCCTGTTCTCTTCATCAAGCTCACTTGAAAAAGATTTTAGACCATACTTTTCTAAAATAAATTTGTTTCCAAAAACATGATCAAGATGGCAATGTGTATTTAATAGAAGCACAGGATTCAGGCTGTTCTCCTGTATAAATTTCGCAAAATCTTCCGTTTCCTTTTTATCATAACACCCGCAATCAATTATTGCACAATCGCCTGACGTGCCTGCAAGGATATATGTATTCACTTCAATCGGAGAAAACACCAGTTTGTATATTTTCATAATAAATTATTTCCCGTTAACGGTACCTTTCAGCATAGGCACAAACATAAAGTTCCCATGTTCAGATCTCTCAAAACTTTCGGGTCCGGTACGTTCCATTACAGTCATTACCTGTGTACCCGAACTGCCCAATGGGATAACAAGCCGTCCTCCGGTTTTAAGCTGGTAAAGAAGGGTATCAGGAATATCAGGAGCAGCAGCTGTTATTAATATACCATCAAAAGGTCCATACTGGGGTTTCCCTTCATATCCGTCACCATAAAAAAAATCTGCAGAATAACCAAGTGATGTTAAAATTCCCTGAGCTTTTAAATAGAGCTCTCTGAAACGTTCAATTGTATAAACTTTTGCTCCGATTTCAGCCAGCACCGCAGCCTGATATCCCGATCCGGTACCTACTTCAAGGATCTTATCCCTTTTTTTTACCCTTAACAAACTCGTCTGCACAGCAACTGTGTAAGGCTGTGAAATTGTCTGACCAGAAGTTATGGGAAAAGCTTTATCAACATAAGCATGACTAAGAAATGCAGGATCCATGAAGAGATGACGTGGTACCGTGTCAATTGCTCTCAGCACTTCCTCATCTGTTATTCCTTTTTGTCGAAGCTCGGCAATAAGTTTTTTTCTTTTCCCTTTAGCTTCAAATGAATCAGTCATATCGTATTCCGGATCAAAAATTAAAATTCCCGACAAAAATAAAAAAAATGAGGATAGTAATCCCTTTTGAAGGTACTTATCTCAGTAGAAATTGTGAAGACATTATTTCAATTTAAATTTCTCAATTGGTAAATACTTCGGCCCCTGAGGAAGAAGGATACTTTCATAAAGAATTACTTCATTTACATGAAGTTTTTGTAATTCAGTATTCTGATATTGTTCAGTCAGCTTTATAAATGTTCCCTTACCATTCAGATGTTTTATCCTGCCAATTGTTATATGCGGTTTAAAAGGCTTGTCCTGAGGTCTGATATTTATTTCAGTAAGACCCGATAAAATTTTTTCAGCAAGCTTAAATAAATTTTCTGAATGATCAATATTCGTCCAGATAATGCGCGGATCATTGATATTCCTGAAAACACCCGTTCCTCTGATTATCAATTCAAAGTTCCCCGATTCTACGCAAACCTTATCTAACATCTGTGTGATATCTTTTATAAGCTTCTCCTCAGTATCACCAAGAAATACAAGGGTAATATGGATGTTTTCCGGATTTATCCATTTAATATTCTCAGCGAACAGTGCTGACTTAAAAGAGTTGATTAATTTTAGAAAAGCCTCTTCCGGAATCACTCTGATCGCTATAAAAATACGTTTCATATTGCAACTCCCGATTTAAAGTCTGCCGGCATCAATATCCTGAATAATTGATTCAATAAGTGCATCATTGCCAAATGGGTCGTACTCCTCCTTCAGGTTTGTTCCGAAAATACGGGCAACTCCCTGCCAGAAGGCAGCAGCAAACTTTCCGCGATAATCCTTTATGAGGATAAACGATGTATTCTGAGTTTCCCTGTCTATAAGCTTTATCAACAGACGACCCTGTGTTATTGTCATCTCGCGCATATCGCCTTCGTATTGAGCAAAAACATTTTTTTCTTCCTTTCTCATGTACTCTTTTCGTTCCTTCTCAGTTTTAATGTTTTTCAGATCGTTGTTCACTTTGGCTAACCTGTTTCTGACTATTAAAGCATAGGGATAAACTCGCTTCAGATTTGCAACCAGCCTTTCATATTTTCTGAAATCGCTTTTTCTGGGGAATACCGGATGGGCATATACAGTTACCTCCTTGATTTCAACCTCGGGTAAGGTCACCCCGTTTCTATCGACTTTCTGCAAAAGGAAAGACCTCCCCTGTAATGTATCACTCTTCTGCTTTACAGTATCAGTTTGTCCTGCTGACTGCGCTGCATAAAAAAGGAACATCAATATTGCCGATACAATCTTCACAAATAGTTATTTTTGCAAAGTTATCAAATTCCGGGCCACATATTATTTTTTGAAACACGGGCTTATAATTTAGAAAAACAGCAAAACCTTATTATTAGTATTTACCTTCCGAATAAAGTAAATTTGTACAAATTTTTCTTATGCCATTTTCCGTTGAGGATCTTGATGATCCAAAAAATTTCAGAGTACTGCTTACAGTGCCTTACAAAAATCTTGCAGAGTTTGTGTTTGAATATCTGAAAAAAAAATCAGTTCTTACTATTCTGTTCTGGTCTGTTTGTGTTGTATTTCTCTGTCTGACTATTTCAATAAGAATAAGAATTACACATTATTTTCCTTATTCACATATTCTTTACCATTCTGTTCTGGGAATGATAGTACTCCCTCTACTTATTATACCAATTCATGAACTATTACATGTCATACCTTACTATTTATCAGGAGCAAGAAACATAAGGATTGGAATGGATCTTAAACAGTATCTCTTTTATGTTACGGCTCACAGGTATGTAGCTTCACCTGTCCAGTTCAGAATTGTAGCAGTGACCCCTTTTATTATCATAAGTGCTGTTCTGATCTTTCTGATTTTCCTTCTTCCCGGACTATGGAAGTGGAGCCTTTCAGTATTCCTGTTTGCTCATGCGACAATGTGTGCAGGAGATTTCGCTTTGCTTAATTTATACTTCCTGAATAAAGACAAGAAGTTGTATACCTGGGATGATGCAGATAAGAAGGAAGCATATTTTTACGAAAAACTATAACCTCATACACCCCCTGCCGCTTCGCGGCTGTCCCCCTAGGGGGACTAATTCGGTGTCCTTAGCGAAATTATTGAAAAACTGAGAATTAACCCCCCTTTAGGGGGGAAGGGGGGCATTAAGGAGAAGGATGATGAGCTAATATTTAGAATTTTTCTTTTGCCAGTTTCAGAATATCATCATCTTTCATGATCGGCTTTATCCTGAACGAATACTCGTATTTATTTGCAAGCAGACGATATTGGGGATGTATTAATGCACCCCACGAATTATCTCCTCCCACTCCCATCTGACCAAGATCTACATTAAGATTTACCAGATCACGGGGTTTAACATCATTCATGTGAGTATTAGCTGTTTTGGCATCCTTTCTATAAGTAGACAGCTTACCGGGAGATTCAAAATCATCATGTATATTGTTGAGAGCGGCAAAACAGATTAACGGATCCCCGCTTATAAGAAGTCCGTTCCCATTATCATTTGTCAGAGCAAGCCATCTCGTGTCGGTTTTATAACCATTTTCCTGGGGTCTGATATAGTGAATATACTGATCAGCCACAGTGCTCTCATAAAGACCAACATCTGCGGCTGTCTTCCTGTCGACATAATTTTCCTGCGGTCCCCTTCCAAACCATTTCAGGTTAAGGAACTCCTTGGGGAGCTGCATCTGCATTCCCATTCTGGGTATCTCCGGAATTTTAGCTGACAATTTAGAAAACTGGTTTTTAATCACTATGTCTCCCGAACCGTAAACAGTATATATAGTTGCGTAACCACCAATTTTCTTCCCTGCCTCATCAGGAATGTCAAAATTGAATGTTACCAACACTTTCCCTAATTCAGGCTGAGAGATATTGGCTTTGGTAACCATAGTTCTTTCCCCTGCTTTTTTCCAGACTCCCAATAATTTATCCATATCATAACCATAGTCATTGTCAGTAGGTGGTCTCCAGAAATCAGGTGCCGGACCTTTTAAAAACAGTTCTGTTCCTTTATAATTGAAAGAAGTGAGCCTTCCCGAAGCAAGATCAAAAATCACTTTCATATCAACTCCGCTTATTTCCAGTAGTTTGCCAGTAGTTTTTGTCTGAAGAACAGCAAGATTAGCTTCCTTCATAAAAACAGGTTTGGCTTCGGAAGGAATCTTAAATTGTGCAGTTGCATAAACATTGTCTTCAGGAACATAATTCCACGCATCGCTTCTTGATGTCCTGATGTTCAGGAAATACTCTGCACCATCCGCAGCCTCAATTTTTGAGATCGGAATCTGAACAATAGCAGAAGCTTTGGGCTTGAGATCAGTTATTGGCAATTTACCCGATTGAAGTACTTTACCGTCAGAAACAACTTCCCACTCAAAATTAAACTCCGAGAGATTAGTAAAGTCATACTTATTTGTAATCTTTACCAATCCTTGACTAAGGTTAACAGGATCAAATCCAATATATTGATAAACTTTTTTCACCTCAGACAAACCCGGGTGAGGAGTCCTGTCAGGCCATACCAGTCCGTTTATACAAAAATTTCCGTCACTAGGCATGCCTTCCTCACCATAGTCACCTCCATAAGTCCAATATTTTTCGCCATTTTCATCAGTTTTGAGGAATCCCTGGTCAACCCAATCCCATATGAATCCACCCTGAAGTTTTGGATATTTCTCTATAACATCCCAGTAATCCTGCAGGTTTCCGGTTGAATTGCCCATTGCGTGTGCATATTCAACCATAATCATTGGTCTGTCGTTCTTTGGATTTTTTGCATAAGCTTCAATATCTTCAATCGTAGCATACATGTCACCCCAGATATCAGTATGGCGCTCAGTAGCATTGGTCTCTTTTTCAGCTCGTTCATATTGCACAGGTCTGGTTTTATCCCTTCCCTTGATCCATTTATACCCATTGAGAAAATTATGACCATCGCCTGCCTCATTACCCATCGACCATATTATGACAGCCGGGTGATTCTTATCTCTTTCCACCATCCGCTGCAATCTGTCGAGATGGGCTGCAGCCCATTCCGGTTTATCAGCCAGAGTTACATCCTTATCATAACCCATACCGTGTGATTCAATGTCAGCTTCATCTATAAGATAAAGACCATATTTATCGCACATTTCATACCAAAGCTCCTGTTGAGGATAGTGACAAGTCCGCATGGCATTTATGTTGTTGCTTTTCATTGTTCTTATATCCTTCAGAATTGTGGCTTCATCAATTACGTGTCCGGTTGTTTCATTATGCTCGTGCATGTTCACTCCTTTTAACCTGATTGCCACACCATTTACGAGAAGCTGCGAATTAATAATTTCAACCTTTCTGAAACCAACTTTTGCTGATAAGCTCTCCATAACATCACCTTTATCGTTCCTGAGACTTAATACCAGTGTATAAAGATTTGGCTTTTCAGCTGACCATTTTTTTATATCCTTTATGTTCTTATTGAACTTGAAGAAGGCACTATTGCCGGTTAATTTAACTTCCTTTGATTCAGTGAAAAGCTTATTATCAGAATCATAGAGAGAAGCATCAACAACTAATTTCTTATCATCAGCAGCATTACCTCTTAATGAAACATCAATTTTCAACTGACCGTCATTGTAATTATTGACAAGGTCGCCGACTGCAAAAAAGTCCTTGATATACGTTTTGGGACGTGCATGCAGAAAAACCGACCTTTGTATACCACTTAATCTCCAGAAATCCTGATCCTCAAGGTAGCTTCCGTCACACCATCTGTAAACTTCGACCGATACGAAGTTTTTTCCGCTTCTCAGAAAATTTGTAATATTAAACTCCGCAGGCATCTTACTATCCTGACTATACCCGACAAGCTTTTCATTTACCCATACATAAAATGCAGAACTTACTGCTCCAAAGTGGAGAAATACTTCTTTATCTTTCCAGTCTGATGGTATGGTGAAACTCCTTTTATATGATCCTACAGGATTCCAATCGTGAGGGATTGCAGGAGGAACTTTCTTATATGAACCCTTGGGATTGAATATATCCTCATAAGCCCAAAACGGGTAGACAATATTTACATAAACCGGTACGCCATAACCTTTCATCTGCCAGTTTGATGGTACTTCAATATCTTTCCAGTCACGGGTGTCATAATCATCTTTAAAGAACCAATATGGACGCTGATCGGGAGTTTTTACCCAATTGAACTTCCATATTCCATCAAGGCTTTTATAATTTGGAGAGCTGCTTTTTACTCCTTCAAGAGCAGACTTTTCATCAGGATAGCTGACAAGACTTGCATTAGGATCATCGCGGTTAATATTAAACACGGCAGGGTTTTCCCAATCCCTGGGTTCCTTTTCAGTGAAGGGGATTCCTTCATATTTGCTGAATTTTTTGCAGCCGGAAAGTGAAACGATGATCACAAGGATATAAAATGAAATTCTCTTCATAACATCTGATTTTAACTGAGATAAAGTTAATAAAAATTGTACTCGTCAGGATTTTGCCGGTAGTTTTAGTTACACCAGGGTGGTATTAATCATTTAGTCGGATCAAGTAATCTTTCCACAATGGCTATGTCGGAAGATGAATTAATATTAAGGAAGGCTTTTTTGGTATTTTCAGATTCATCAAATTGTAAATAACTGACATCCGTCTTTTTTAAAAATGCCCTGATAGAATAATCAGTTTCAACTTCTAAATGCTGTTCAAGTTTCCGTAACAGAGATTTCTTATAAATACCATGAAGGGGTTCAGTAAAATGATTGATCCGGGGAATTACAACATCGAAATTATTATGGTTGAAGTATTCTATCTGTTCGATAATAATGTCTTTTTCAAGTAATGGCATATCACCAGCAACAATGAACATCGTGTCGTATGAAGAATTTATCATTGCAGAATGGATGCCTCCGAGCGGACCTTTATTCAGAAACCTGTCACCGGCAATTCTGCAGTTATTAAATTCTTTGAATTCATCGGGTGTGTTTGTAACAATAATGATCTCATCAAATAATTCATTCATAGTACCAATAATCCTGGAAATTATAGTCCTCCCGTCAATGACAATTTTTGCTTTTATCATACCATTGAATCTTTTACTTGCACCACCTGCAAGAATCACTCCAGCAATACTATGAAGCATATGTTTACCCGTCGTATTTAATACATTCATTTGTCAAAATTCAATAGCTTCATTTGCACAATATCAGTTTTTATTTGTAACTTGAAAAGCTCTCAAAATTGTGTGTGAGGACCTTGCATGAAACGTCCCAAGGAGAAGCTAATCCACAAATGTAAATAAATAAATCAGCTCAAAAATACAACTTAATATATACACATAAAATCTGCTGATCATGGATGAAAAAATCGTTAATCTTTATGCTGAGTACAAGCAGGGACGACTAAACCGACGTGATTTCGTCAGGAAGCTTGCGATAGTTGCCGGCAGTTCTGCCGCTGCGGCTGCTCTCATTCCCCGTTTGGAGAAAACCAATTCGTCATTCGCAAAACAGAATGATCAGGATCTGAATACTGAATCAATCACATACCCCGGGGAAAGCGGTGAGATAAAAGCATTTATGGCCTGGCCAAAAACAGGCAAAAAATTTCCTGCCGTTCTCATAATTCATGAAAACCGGGGACTTCAGCCTCATATAAAGGATGTAACCCGGCGGATGGCTAAAGAAGGATTCCTATCCCTGGCGCCTGACGCACTTTCTCCGCTGGGTGGTACTCCCGAAAATGATCTGGATAAAGCAGTTCAAATGATCGGGCAGCTTGATTATGACAAGACTGTCAAAAACCTTGTCGCAGCCGTGAAATATCTTAAGACAAATCCTCTTTCAACAGGAAAGGTCGGATGTACAGGTTTTTGCTGGGGTGGAGGTATGACCAACCAGGTTGCGGTAAATTCACCCGATCTTGATGCAGCTGTCCCCTATTATGGAAAGCAGCCAACCGAAGAACAGGTTGCTAAGATTAAAGCACCCATTATGGCTCATTATGCCGGTGACGATCCATTTATTGACCCCGGAATTCCGGCTTTCGAAGAAGCTCTGAAGAAATACAAAAAAGAATACCAGATATTTATTTATGACGGAGCCAAGCATGCATTCAACAACGATTCCAATCCGGAACGTTATAACGAAAAAGCAGCTAAGCTTGCATGGTCAAGAACGATTGCATTTTTTAAGGAGAAGCTGAAATAACCTCAGCCACCGCCTCCACAAATGGAAGGCAGTGGTTGAAAAAATATTTATACCCTTTACACAGATAGTTTAATCCGTACTCACCCTCTGGAGTAAAAATAAAACGGTTCTTCGGGCATTCTCCATTACACATTGCCCTTACTTCACACCCGGTACAATATTCAGGGAGGGTTAATGATTTAGCCATCCCGAATTCTTTCTGCAGCTTATTATCGAGGTAAAAGGAAAGAGAATTATCGTTAATATTTCCAAGCAAATGTTCAGAATCTACATAATGGTCACAGCTATAAAAATCCCCATTGCGCTCCACTACCGGTACACCACCACAGTTCACTTTGAAAATGCATAAAGTATGTTCCTGGTTAAATGCCGAGCGGATTGCCTCTTCAAAGATCTGGACTTTTATATTCCCAATATCATTTTCAACCCATTCATCAAAGATTTCAGAAAGGAAATGCCCGAAATCCCCGGCTGGCACTGTGGAATTACTTACTCCTGAAGGAGATGTAGTTTCAGGGATGACAAGCGGGATGAACGTAATATATTCAGCACCTGACTTTTTAAAAAAATCATAGATGGCGTGTGGATGTTTAACGTTTTCTGAATTTACAACACAAAGTACCTCCGGAATAAGATGATGTTTGGTCAGAAGCTGAAATCCCTTGTACACATTTTCCCAGGTAGCCCTGTCATCTTTTGTGCGGCGAAACTTATTGTGAATCTCAGCCGGCCCGTCAATACTGATACCAACGACAAAACCATTATCAGACAGAAACCGGCACCATTCCTGATTGAGGAGAGTACCATTGGTCTGAATGCCGTTCAGTATTGTCTTACCCTCTGGTTTATTAGCTTTTTGAATTTTTAAGGCATTTTGGTAAAAATTAATTCCTGCCAGTAAGGGTTCACCACCATGCCATGAGAAGTGGATTATATCTTCTGTCGAAGCATCAATATGCTGAATTATATATTTTTCAAGAATATCATCTGTCATCTGAAAATGTCCCTTATCAGAATACAGTTTATCCTTCTCCAGATAATAACAATATTCGCATTTAAGATTGCAGTTTGCTCCTACAGGTTTTACAAATACCTGGAATTCTCTTGATGTATTTTCCATTCTCTGTGTTCCTCTGTACTTCTTTGTGTTCCTCTGTGACAGTTCTTTTCTTTGCTAATTACCTTAACAGCTTCAAGTCTCCCATTCTATTAAATTCTCCGTTCCTGATTCAGGAAGATCCATCCTAATCCTCCACTCAACAGGAAAATAATTATTTATCCTGTTTCCAAGATTATTGATGAATCCAATATCAACACCTTTGTATTTTACAATATTCCAGCCTTTTGCCGCATCTTTAATTATCAGAGAATCACGTTTCATATACTTAAGTGCTGAAGGCAGATCCAGTTCAATAACCGGGAATGGATCTTTTTTCAATCCTGTAGATAAAGCTAATACATGCGATGGCAGATAGCTTTTGTTTTTAACAGTGAAGACTTTAGTCCCTGCTCTTACTATCTTCAAATTCCCGTAAAGATACAGGTATTCCTCCATTGAGCACGGCACTGCAAATACTTCATCGCCCCATCTGAAAAGACGGTCTTTTGAAAAGTTTGTCCATTTATTTGCAATTATAATATCATCAGGAGTCAAAAGAAGGTCAGATCTTCTCTGACTTTTTATTTTCAGAGTCTCCTGTTTACCGGTTTTCCTTATGGCTGAAATAAAAAATCCCTCCCCTTTTATTTTATCAGGATAAAAGCCATTCCCAAAAATCCCCTGAAAATCAATCTCAGTAATGCCTTGAAACCCTGATACATCAATTGTTAAACATTCTGCTGCTCTATTTTCGGTAAACCACTTTATGTTTTCTTCATTTTCGCCAGGATTGAAAGTGCAGGTGCTGTAAATGAGTATTCCATTTTCCTTTAGTGCCGGCCAAACATCCATGAGTATTCTTTTCTGCCGTTCGACGCAATGAACTGTATTACTAACAGACCATTCCTTAACCGCGACATCGCTTCTGAACATTCCCTCTCCAGAACAAGGAGCATCGACCACAATTAAATCAAAATACCCTGGCAATTTTCCAAAAGCCGATGGATCGTTCTGTGTCACAAGAGTATTTCCGGATCCCCATTTTGTAATTGTTTCAGCCAAAATGGCTGCTCTTGACCTTATTGCATCATTGGATATCAGTAAACTACCCTGCCCAATAATTTCAGAAAGAATTGTACTCTTTCCGCCAGGTGCTGCACAGAGATCCAGAACTCTTAAATTTCCTCTCAGGTCACAGGTTCTCTTTACCATTTGTTCGAGAAACATCCCGGAAGCTTCCTGCGGATAGTAGCAACCGGAATGGAATAGTGGATCGAGAGTATATGATGGCCGGCTTTTAAGATAAAAACCACTCTTGGACCAGGGAACCGGAGTAGAGGAGAAAGGTTTCTTTTCCCATTTTTCAGGATTAACTCTTACACTTATGCATGAAGGTTCTGCTAAAGACCTCAACAGTGCATCAGCATCAATATATTTTTGAGTATGAATTCTCTTTACAAATTCTTCAGGAAACATTTCAAGAAGTTAAATCTATTAACCGTAAAGGTTGTAAAAGTAATGAAGAAAAAGAAGATTCCTTTGCGTGCTTTGCGTTCTTTCCCGCCGAAGGCGGGCTTTGCGTACTTTGCGGTTAATAATTATTAGAGTTGCCTTTATTGTATTTTCTCCACAGATAAAAGACCGGGATTCCAAGAAATACAATTCCAAGTCCCGGAAAAGTATAATGAGGTTTATAGATTAAGAGTATTACCATAATTGTTACGGTGGTAAGAATATAGATTGACGGAATTACCGGGTACCCCAAAGCCTTATAGGGTCTTGGTATGTCAGGACGTTTAACTCTTAAAATGAAGATTGCCAGTATTGTAAGAGTGAAAAAGATCAGAACTGCAAAGATCACATAATCTAGCAGGTTTCCATATGTACCTGAAAGACATAGAAGTATTGCCCAAACTCCCTGAAGTACAAGCGCAAAACCTGGTACTCCTTTTTTATTAATCTCTCCGACTCTTTTGAAAAAAAGTCCATCTTTTGCCATTGCGTAATACACCCTGGGCCCTGCCATTATGAGGCCATTATTACAGCCAAAAGTGCTGACCATAATAAATATTGCCATAATTACTGCTGCGGAATTACCAAAAAGGACACTCATTGCAGAAGTAGCGACCCGGTCATCTGTAGCGTATTGTATTCCCCGGCTTAAAACATCAACGCCATCAGGTGAGCCGCGTAAAGGCAGGATTTTTATGTAAACATAATTAGTAAGAAGGTACAGGACAGAAACAATCAGAGTACCGAACAAAAGACTTAAAGGAACATTTTTTTTGGGATTTATTACCTCTCCCGAGATGTACGTTACGTTATACCATGCATCAGAAGAAAATAATGAACCGACAAGCGCCGACCCTATTGCCGCAATTAATGCAAATCCTACAATAGGTATTGTTTGATTACTACTACCAACCTTGCCTGCCTGCCAGAAAATCTCTTTATTGATCTCCAGGGAATTTGTGTTTTTAGTTACCAGAAATCCAATCGCAATAAATCCAAAAAGAGCAATCACTTTTGTTGAAGTGAATATATTCTGAACCGTTTTACCTGTAACAATTCCCCGGGTATTTAACCATGTAAGAAAAGAGATCATGGCAATTGCCACTATCATTGTACTTTTTATTGGTAGCGGACCAATATGGAAAAGAATATTCTTCTCAGATATCCATGGGAAAAGCACACCGCTAAACTTGGCAAATGCGACGGCAACTGCAGCTATAGTTCCGCACTGAATAACCAGGAAAGTAGTCCATCCAAAAAGAAATCCAATTAGTGGATGATAGGCTTCTTTCAGATATACGTACTGACCGCCAACCTGAGGCATCATTGAAGCAAGTTCTCCATAGCTTATTGCTCCTATCACCGTAATGATTCCGGTAATCAACCAGACTACAAGTAACCAGCCCGGAGAACCTACATTCCTGGCAATGTCGGCACTCACGATGAAGATACCTGAACCAATCATTGCTCCTGCAACAATTGATATGCCATCGAACAGATTTACGCGTTTCAGTAGCAGATTGTTATCTTCCTTCATAAAGCCAATTTATGTTAACAAATTTAATTATTCAAATGAATAATTAAAATTCATCGATTGTAGATTTGAATTATTTGGGTTTTTGAACCAACCTAACAACAAAGTGGCTAAATTTGATATCTCGTATTTAATTAATTATAATAAGGTCATAAAATTTATACCTATGAAAAAATTAATTTTATTAATCCTTGTAAGTTCTTTATTCTTAGGAGTAAGTGCTCAGAAATACAGCCAGTTGGCTAAGACTCCACCAATGGGTTGGAACAGCTGGAACAAATTTGGTTGCAATGTGAGTGAAACTCTCATAATGGGAGTGGCAGATGCAATAAGCAGCAACGGTATGAAAGATGCAGGTTATGAGTATGTTGTAATTGACGATTGCTGGCAGGTAGCAAGAGACGAAAACGGTGAAATAGTTGTTGATAAGGACAGGTTCCCTCACGGCATGAAGTTTCTTGCTGATTATGTACACTCAAAAGGTTTAAAATTCGGAATTTATTCCTGTGCCGGTACGCTGACATGCGAGGGTCGTCCTGCCGGGCGTGGTCACGAATTCCAGGATGCGCGCACTTATGCCCGCTGGGGAGTTGATTATCTTAAATACGATTGGTGTAATACGGGCTCACAGGATGCAAAAGCCTCATATTCAACGATGCGTGATGCTCTTTTTGCAGCTCACAGGCCTATCGTTTTCAGTATATGTGAATGGGGTTCTAATAAACCCTGGGAATGGGCAGGAAGCGTTGGTAATTTATGGAGAACGACCGGGGACATCTCTGATTCATGGAATAGTATGATCAATATTTTTTCGCTTCAGAAGGGCCTTGCCAGGTATGCAGGCCCAGGCCATTGGAATGATCCTGATATGCTTGAAGTGGGTAATGGCGGGATGACAACCGAAGAATACAAAACCCATTTTTCGTTATGGTGCATGCTTGCTGCTCCTCTTCTTGCCGGGAATGACTTACAAAACATGTCACCTGAAACAAGGACAATTCTTACAAATAAGGAAATCATTGCTGTCGATCAGGATACACTTGGTAAACAAGGTATTTGCTGGAGGGATGATGGAAGCTACCAGATCTGGATGAAAAGACTTGCCAATAACGAAAAAGCAGTTTGTCTTCTCAACAGCAGTGATGAGAAAAAGACTGTCCTTGTGGACTTCGCACTACTGGCAAACGCAATGACAGAGAGATCGGGGAACAATACCCAACTTAAACTTGAAAATTATACAGTCAGAGATTTATGGGATCATAAAAATCTGGATCTGAAAGAAACATCAAAGTATGTTGAGATCCTTCCGCATTCAGTGAAGATGTACCGTTTTATTAAGAAATAGGAAGAACCCCCTGCCGCTGTGCGGCTGTCCCCCTGAAGAGGGACTAATTCAGTGTCCTTGATGAATTTATTGAAAGACTGAGAATTAGCCCCCCTTTAGGGGGGTTGGGGGGCCAAAATTTCGTTACGCCTTTGTAGTTAATGATCTTCAACTAAAATTAATTTGCAAAAGGAACCTGTTTTCCGGTTAATCGTATTCTGGTTGTCAGAACTTGTGTGAACTGAGGATCGAGATAACCTTTGAACCCAGGTTGTTTGCCACCTACTGAAATTGTAAAATACCCGGGTTCTACTACCCTTTTATCTTTGTTATTTATTATAGAGAATTGTCTCGGTTCGAGTTTTAATTCAACGACTTTACTTTCACCCGGATTCAGAGAAACCCTTGTGAATCCTTCGAGTTCCCTGATTGGCCGGGGTGTTGAAGCCTTTTCGTCTGTAAGATAAAGTTCTACCACCTCATCTCCTGAAACTTTACCTGTGTTTGTTACTGTAACTTTTACGCTTACTTTTTCTCCGGCAGCAATTTTTTCCGGAACTGACAAATTGCTGTATTCAAAGGAAGTATAACTAAGTCCATAACCAAAAGGATACAACGGTTCCCCTGTAAAAAACCTGTAGGTCTTACCAGTCATATCATAATTCTCAAATGCCGGGATCTGGTCAATTGATTTATAATAAGTCACAGGAAGTCGCCCTGCAGGATTATAGTCTCCGAAAAGAACATCTGCCACAGCATTGCCCCCTTGCTGTCCGCCGTATCCTGCAAGCAAAACAGCTGACGCTTTTTCCTGTGCTGTATTTACCGATAATGCTCCACCGTTTGTCAGAATAACGATAACCGGCTTTCCTGTAGCAACAACGGCATCAAGAAGTTGCTCCTGTACCAACGGAAGATTCAGATTAGTTCTGTCGCCACCACTAAAACCATTAATTTTAATAGGCATCTCTTCCCCTTCAAGACGTTGGGATAAGCCAAGAACCAGAATTACAGCATCAGATCCTTTTGCGGCAATTACAGCAAGATCTTTCATATCTGGTCGTGGAAGTGCCCATAATAGTTGGATAATAGCATCACCAGCATAATTTTTGTAAAAGACTTCAACCTTGTACTTTTTGCCTGCCTCTAATTCAGCAGGTGCCTCGAAATGAATAGCTTCATGCTCGTTGGTCGAGGAAATAAGCTTTTTGCCATCGAGATGGATTTCATATGCTGATGATCCACGACTCCCTATAGCATAAGTTCCCGAAACCGGAGGGACAATGTAGGTGGTCCATTTTACTGCGAAATTATCATCAGGCATATCGTATTTTGGCGAGATATTATCCCAGTCAAAATCAATATTGTCATCGACCCTTGTGAATACAGGTTTTCCTTTCATATCAGTATTATTAAAATACTCACCAAAAGCTCCCTGTTTACCATCAGCTGTCTCGAGATAACGGGAAGGAATAGGAATCAGGTTGTGGATACCCTCTGCGAGATCACTTCCTTCGGCATAGATTATTTTTGTAGCCGGAGATAGCTTATTTTTAATGCCTTTGAGTATAGTTACAGGGTCTTTAGGTATTCCGTTATAATTACCAATAAGCGATTCGAAATTATCTGCATTCGGTCCTATCACTGCAATGGTTTTAATTTCCTTTGAAAGTGGCAGAACATTTTTTTCATTCTTTAGAAGAACAATTGACTTACGGGCTGCTTCCCTTGAAAGCGAATTATTATAATCAGAACAATTTACAAAAAAGGGTATTTGTGCATAGGGAACTATTTCATCCGGATCAAACATCCCAAGTTTTAATCTTGCTGTGAAGAGCCTTTTAACAGCAACATTGATATCTTCCTCTGTCAGCAATCCTCGTTTAACAGCTTCAACCAGGTTTTTATAATCGACTCCGCACTCCAGATCAGTGCCTGCTTTTACAGCGTCGGCAGCTGCTTCTGCAGGGTCCTTTGCAAAGTGAGTAAAATTGTAAAAGTCAGAAATCGCCCAGCAATCGGATACAACATAACCTTTGAAACCCCATTCGTTGCGGAGTATCCCAAATAAAATCGGGTTCGCACAACAAGGGTAGTCCCTGAACATATTATAAGCTCCCATAACGGAATATACTCCGGCATCCATAACAAGCGTCCGGAATGCCGGAAGATAAGTTTCCCTCAGATCAACTTCGCTCACTTTTGCATTAAATGAATGTCTTAATGGTTCCGGACCTGAATGAACTGCATAATGTTTAGCTGTTGCTATTGTTTTAAAATACTTCGGATCATCACCCTGCATGCCTCGCACAAACTCATAACCCATCCTACCTGTAAGAAACGGATCTTCTCCGTAGGTCTCATGTCCCCTTCCCCATCTCGGGTCGCGGAATATATTAATATTTGGCGACCAGAAGGTCAATCCTTCGTAAATACCCGTTTTGCCTCTTCTCTGAAACTCATGATATTTTGCTCTTGCCTCATCAGATATAGCATTTGCTACATTAAACATAAGGGCTTCATCCCATGAATTCGCTATCGTGATTGATTGAGGAAAAACGGTAGCATAGCCTGCTCTCGCCACTCCATGAAGAGCTTCATTCCACCAGGTATATGCCGGAATGCCTAATCGGGGAATAGCAGGTGCCGTGTAAAGCATCTGATCTGCTTTTTCCTGGAGCGTCATTCGCGAAACCAGATCGTTGACTCTCTCTTCCGCTGAAAGAGATGGATTTCTGAACGGAAAGGAATAGGCACTTTGCTGTGCATTGGCATTGAAATTCAGGGTAGTGGTTATTAAAACCAACAATACCGAAAATGTTCTTTTCATAGGAGAAATTTTATATGGAAATATATTAAAAATATGCCGGATCAGGAAGGATATAATTCCTCAGATCCGGCAATAATATTTTCAACTTAATGATCAGCGCAGGTTCAAACTATTCTGATTGCACCATGTGTTATACTTTTGGTAATGTCCATGGCCCCCTGTAAGTTGGAACCATATAACTGTTTGCGTCTGCATCGTCGAATTTCGTGCCATCCCATGCAAGTTTTTTCCCTGTGCGGTATGCAATATTGCCAATAGCTGAAAACTTAGCAATGTGTGCACCAATCTCAACAGTGGCATTGGTATTCGGATTCCTGCTCTGCACACAGGTAAGGAAATTTCGTACATGATTATTTAGCCCTTTACCATCTCCCTGTGCAAGTGGAACAGCCTGCATTCTATCTTTGCCATTAACATTTTCAGGAATAACTTCCCATCCATTACGGTCCACAACAAGGGTTCCGTTTTCACCTACAAACCCAAGACCATGATTACGTCCGTATGCTCCATCATTTATCCCAATTGCATGATCCCACAATACATTAAATCCGTCGAACTCATATATTGCCTGCAAACTGTCGGGTGTCTCGCATGCGTCGTGGGGATAGCCATATTTGCCACCCATAGCCATTACCGACTTAGGAGTAGTTACGTTCATTCCGTAAAGAGCATAATCGAGAAGGTGAACGCCCCAGTCTGTCATAAGACCGCCTGCATAGTCCCAGAACCATCTGAAAGTGAAATGGAAACGGTTTCTATTGAAGGGACGACTTGGTGCCGGGCCCAGCCACATATCATAATCAACTCCTGCCGGAGTCGGTTCATCTGGTAATACAGGGATAGACGGACACCATCCCTGGTAAGAAAATACTCTAACAAGTCTGATTTTTCCTAGTTTGCCTGACTGTATAAAATTTACAGCATCCTGCCAATGCTTGTCACTTCTCTGCCACTGTCCAACCTGAACTATTGTTTTATTCTTTTTGGCAGCCTTTACCATAACATTACATTCTTCAATGGTCCTGCCTAAAGGTTTTTCACAATAAACATCTTTTCCTGCCTCACATGCAGCTACCATCTGCATACAATGCCAATGATCCGGAGTTCCTACGATAACTACATTAAGATCTTTATTATCGATAAGTTTCCTCCAGTCGTTGTAAAGATTTGCGGGTTTCTTGCCTCTTATCTTCTCTACATCTGCTGCCCGTCTGTTTAGCACACTTTCGTCGACATCGGCTAATGCAAGACATTCTACATTTTTGTGATCAAGAAATGGTATCAGATCAGCAAAACCCTGACCATTACATCCGATAACACCAACATTGATCCTGTCTGATGGAGCGCAACCGGCTAAAGCGCTGGATAAGGTTGGAACAATTCCCAGTGCGGCTGTTGTTAGTGCTGTATTCTTTATAAAAACTCTTCGTGTTGTCATAAAATATTACTATTTAATCTAAATTTTATTTAATCGAGAATCTGTAAATTGTAGTTGTCTTAAAGGTCTCACCAGGATTCAATACTGTAGTTGGGAAATCAGGATGATTAGGACTGTCAGGATAATGACCCGACTCAAGACACAATCCTGACCGGAAATTATAAGCTTTCCCTCCATGTCCTATTTGTTTCCCATCGAGAAAATTTCCTGTATATAATTGCAGTCCGGGCTGATCGGTTATTACTTCCAGCATCCGTCCGCTTTCAGGCTCCCAAACTGTTGCATCAACTTCATCCTTATTATCGAGGACATAATTATGATCATATCCCTTGCCGAGTATAAGCTGATCATATTTGTCATCTATTCTTTCGCCTATCGTATGAGGTGTGTTAAAATCAAACGGGGTTCCGGCCACAGGGCGAATTTCACCTGTCGGAATCATAACTGAATCAACCGGAGTGAAAGCAGATGCCTTGAGTGTTAACACATGATCAAGAATATCGCCGTTACCAGCACCATGAAGATTGAAATAAGCATGATTGGTAACATTTATAACTGTTTTCTTATCAGTGGTGCACACATAATCCATAACTATCTCGTTGTTATCCGTCCAGGTATAAGTGATAGCAGCATTTACTGTGCCCGGGAAACCTTCTTCCATATCAGGACTGACATAAGTAAACTTAACAGCAGGATATTTGCTGTCCTTTAATATCTCAGTATTCCATACAACACTATGCCATCCGGCAGGTCCTCCATGAAGCGTATTCGGTCCATTGTTAATCGGAGTGTGATATTCAACTCCATCAAGAGTAAATTTTCCCTTTGCTATCCTGTTTGCGTACCTTCCTACAACAGATCCAAAGGACATATCGCCTTTCAGGGTTTCGTCAAAAGTATCATATCCAAAAGTAACATTATCCTTCCTGCCATTCTTATCGGGTACTTCAATCCAATTAATCTTGGCACCATAGTTTGTAAGCCTGATAACATTACCAGCTTTGTTCGTGAGAGTCAGAAGGTAAACTTCCTTCCCATTATGATTTCCAAATACATCTTTTCTAACCATTTCTTTATTTTTAGTTGTCTGATTGCATGAAATGATGGCGGTTGCTACCAGCAATAATGTGAAAAATAGAATTTTATTCATTATCTGAAGGATTAATTTTCGCTAAATTAATAAAGATTCCTCTTGGCATTAACTATGTGGATAAAATAATTGGAACCTTTTAAGGTATATTAACATTTCAAACCCTCAACGCGTTGCGAGGCCGGGGTTGTTGAAGAAGTCGAAATCCATTAACCGCAGAGCTCGCAAAGAAATTACGCAAAGATCGCAAAGAACTGAATTATAATATTTTGACTTTGCGTACTTTGCGCCTACTTAGCGTACTTTGCGGTTAAAAAATGACAATTTCGACATCCCCTTATTTACTCCCCTGATTAAACTTTCCTACATTTTTTAGCCCCTCTTTAAGGGAGGTTCGGAGAGGTATTTATTTAGTTCTGAACTGCCAAGCCGGTAAACCGACTTTGTTAAACAATGAAGCTTCGGCGCCATTCCTCCAACAATACCTTACAGAGACAGGATCTTTTACCAGAGGTGAAGAAACAAACACTTCATTATTCACAATTTTGGCATTTGCTTTTACGTAATGGCCATCTTTCCCTGCAATTTCGAATTCAGTAAGTTTGTCTTTTTTTGCCATCAAACCATCTGAGGCATTCTCGAATAGTATTCTTATCCCGCCGGCAGAAATTATCATTGATTTATAGATCGGACCGTTGCATTGATTTTTAACTCCATAATCGTTGTTCAAAGCAAGGCAGGCAAGCCGTTCACCTACTTCCGTTTTGTAAGGAGGATGAATATTCATCACAGTGGCTATATCGAGGGTTACTGCCATCCCTGTTTTTGGAAGTTTAAGAGCACTTTCCTGCGCTTCACGAAGATATGCTGATTCAGTTGAGTCAACACCCGAATAAACATAAGGAGCTATCTGTACAAAATAGAATGGAAAATCTTTTATCCCCCAGCTTTCTCTCCAGTTTTTGATCATCGCTGGAAAAATTTTAGTATACTGCTCTGCTCTTCCTACATTAGCCTCTCCCTGATACCAGATTGCCCCTTTTATCTGGTATTGCAATGCCGGATAAACCATCCCATTATAAAGTACCGTTGGAGTTCCGGGACCAATGCTTAGAGGTCTTTTTCTGGTCTGAAACTCATTTTTTGAAATGTCGTAAATATAAAATTTATCACCTTTTAATTCGGCAACAGGCTGATATTTCCAATCACCTTTTAGAGGCAGAAGCATCTTTGGATCATTTTTTACCGAAAGCTTCATTTTATCAGGGGCACCATAAATTCCACCTCCTCCCTGAGTATCAAGAACTCTTACGGAGATAACATTTTCCCCTGTCTTAACCAATGATGCCGGGACATCATACTTACGGTCAACCTGCCAGAGACCTGAAGTCTCATTCGCACCAATAAGCGTTCCATTAAAGTATGTGCGGTCCATATCATCTATCGGTCCGAGAGAGAGAACCAGGTCTTTTCCGTTCATCATCTTCGGTATTTCAATGTTTTTCCGGAACCATACAGCTCCGTCAAATTCACCAATAACCGATTCAAACTGTGTCGGAAGAACCATTACCGGCCAAGCACTATCATCAAATCCGGACGACGGAATGGTTGAATCGTTGAAACTCAAATCTTTCCACTGATTCTCACCTGCGGCTTTTATTTCAACTTGTTTAAGCGTGTTGAGCCAATTCTGATATTCAGCTTGCAGAGGGGCTGACTCCTTAATTGCCTTAATCTCTTTGATGAATTCTCCGGCTTGCTCTAGCGATTTTGCAGAAGTCCATGATTCTGAAGGAGTTCCTCCCCATGCAGATTCAATCAAACCCACCGGGATATTAAGTTCTTTATTTAATTTTCTTCCAAAGAAATATGCAGTAGCACTGAATTGCTTTACAGATTCCGGAGAACTAACTTCCCATTTGCCTGTACATTCATCGACGGGTTCATCGGACATTTTCTTCTGAAGATTGAAAAGACGTATTCCTGATATTGCGGATGATGCTATAGCAGCTCTGGAGTTCATTATAGTATCAACAGGGGGCCAGCCTGCTAAAGGCATTTCCATATTTGACTGACCTGAGCAGAACCACACTTCTCCTATGAGTACATTTTGAATTGTTATTGTTGTATCACCCGATGAAACTGAAATTGTATAAGGTCCGCCGGCAGCAGGAGTAGGTATATTTACCTTCCACTTTCCATCCTTTCCGGCAATAGCTTTACCGATCGAATTCCAACTTGTCGTTACAGTGATTTTACGTCCCGGAAAGGCTTTTCCCCATATTTTAGCATTGGTTTTTTGCTGCAACACCATATTGTCTCCAATAAGGGAAGGCAGTTTTAGGTTTGAACTCGTCTGACAACCGTCCAAAGTCAGAAATGCGATTAATAAAAATGAAGATAATTTCATTGTCCCTAAATTAAATAGTCTTGAAAGGATATAATTCATATTAAAAAGTTTGACCACAAAGGTACACAAAGAGATCACAAAGGACCATATAGTGAAAACCAGAATGTTATTTGGAATACAATACTTCAAGCGCTCCCGAAAGGTAAGCAGCTGGTGCATTCCAGTTAATCGCTACTTCATTTGATGCGTATGAACACACTGTATCAGTATAGGACTCATCCGGTATCCGTGAAGGGTAGGTTTTACATCCATCCTGTTGGCCTGGATTCGGGCCGCCAACTATCAAACCCGGAATCGGATCCGCAATACCATCAGCTTCCGACAAACGATGATGCGGAAACATAGGAGTTTTATGTCCGTATCCTGTTATAAATGAATAGCCAGTTGCATTCCGTCCAAGAACATAATCAAGATTTGTGAGTGCATAATCTACATATTTCCTGTCATTAGTGAGCCTGAAAGCCTGTATAAGTAAAATACCTTCATTTGTTGCAACTGAATTGCTGCCCCAGACAAAATCTGCTGCAGATTTACCCATTACAGTCATATAAGCGCGGTCTTTTAATCCTGATGCCATTTTATCCGCCGTATTTATTATCCGTTGTTTCAATGCTGGGAAATCTTTCTTTGCAGAATTTGTGAGTTTTTTCTCAAATCTTGCAAGAGTATAATATCCCAGAAGTTTCACGTTATTCCAGGAAGGTAATGTCATAAGAGTGTCGGGGAACATCGGATATGACGTATAATAACTGTCCTTGCCGGTACTTATATACAATTCTGAGGCAGCCCAAATAAATTCATCTCTGAAATCAGAATCTCCGTAACCGCCTGTATTTATTACCGGCTTGAATTCTTTGTTCATAAGGTTTTGATCATATACCACTTTAGGGTTTTTTACAGCCCAGTCCCATGCTTTTTCGGCACACTTCATGCATGAATCAGACAAACCAGGATAAACTTTATTGAAATTTCTGAAGATACGGGCTGATTGTGCCATTACTGCCGCGAAGTCGAGTGTTGCCGCTGTTCCTTTAGGAACAACGTAACGCGCAGTAACTGCAGCGGATGGCATAACAAATCCGTCAAAATTGGCATTTGTCACTTTATTGTATACACCACCGTCGTATGGATCCTGCATTGTAATCATCCAGCGAAGATTCCAGACAATTTCATTAAGCAGATCAGGTGCACCATTCCCTGTTTCCGGAATATTGATATTAAGAGTATCGAAATAAGAAGGGAAATCTTCGTACAATGATAGTAAGGTTCCCATTGTTATGCCGCTATTCACTATATACTTATTATAATCGCCGGCATCATACCAGCCTTTTGGACAAGAAATGATGGTTCCGGCAGGCCGGTCTGGAGATGCTGCAGCCGGGTGAACAATCACTTTATTATCGGGATGTCCTTCTGCCCTGCTCCATTTTCCGGCATATTCAGGTAGCAAGGGTACCGACATTCTCTGAAAATAAAATCCTTTAATAAGAGCCCTGGTAAGGTTATTGAATATCTTCGGTTTTATTTCAAAAGTGTAAGAATTACCTGTGCCAGGCAAATTCAATTCGTAAGTACCAGGTTTGGTGACAGGTGAGAAATCGGCAACCCTTGTGGTTTTTGAAGAAAATTCCGATTTATGGGGCTGACTCACTTTTGATCTGAAAACTACTTCTCCTGATGGCATCGATTTAATTATGAAATCGCTGGCATTTACACCAGCAATTATAGCAACTTTTGGAGCTTTCGGAAAGAATCCAATCTGGTTAAGACGGACTACACCACTTGCATCCTGAGCCTCAAGTAAAGAAATTACCGAAGCACAGAGTAAAATTGTTAAAATAAGTTTTCGCATAATTAATTTGAATTTTAAATTAATTGCAGAGACGTTGCATACAACGTCTTTACTAAAATATATTATCCTGTCTCTCAATTATTTCCAGACACATCCTTGAGTTATGATACGGACATTTCCAGAATCCGGCTTTGTCTTCTTTAAGGTTTGGCTGAAGAATTTCATTAACACTCCAATACCATTCTCCATTTTGCCTGTCAATAATGTGATCTTTTATAAAACTCCATGCTGCCAGACAACGATCCAAATATTCCTTTTGACCGTTCAAGGTATACGCATTCAGAAATCCAACGACAGTTTCAGCCTGTACCCACCAGTGTCTGTCAGTGTCTTTTTGTTCTGAATTGAAAAACTTTTCATAAATCATGCTGCCATCCATCCTCATACCCTCTTTCGATGAGTCGGCGATTCTAAGACAAATCTTTTTTACGTTTTCTAAAACCAGGTCATCACCAAGTACTACAGCTGCCTCATAAATTAACCACGAAGACTCAATGTTGTGACCGTATGACACAAGGTCGGTCTTATCGTTCCATTCTTCATCAAAAAACATGTTGAGATTATATGTCTGGCTGTTTACAATCTTATCTGTGAAATTTCCGATCAGGTTGCGCAGCTGTTTCCTCAGTAAGTCATCTTTCCATACTCTGTAGAGATTAGTATAAGCTTCAAGAACATGAAGATGAGTATTCATTGTCTTCTTTTCATTTGCATCTTTTGCACTAAGTCTTAAGTCATCAAGTTGTCCCCATTCCCTGTCGAAAGCTTCAAAGTACCCTCCAAGTTTCTCATCGTAGCTGAATTTCTCGATAAGATGGAATAGCTCAATGGCTTTTTCAAGACAAGTTTTGTCCATTGTAACACGATAATACTCGGTAAGACCATAAATTGCAAAAGCCTGGGCATAAATTTGTTTTTTACCATCTTTCATTTCTCCCTTATTATTAATAAGCCAGTACACTCCTCCGTGCGCTTTATCAAAGAAATATTTAAGGAGATAGTCTTTTGATCTTTCTGCAATTTTAAGGTATTCCGGATTTTTCAGTACTCTGAAGGCTGATGAAAAGGTCCACAGGATTCTTGAATTTAATACACATCCCTTGTCGGCATCATTATATATGCGACCTGAACCATCAATCCGGCCAAAAAAACCTCCGTTTGCGGTATCGATCATCTTTCCTGACCAGAAAGGCAAAATGTTATTTATGAGCTCGTCTTGTACTTCTGATTTAAGAGTTTCAAGTTGGTTTTTTGACATATTTGATTCATTAAAATCCTTTTTACCTTTGCCCCCCTGCCCCCCTAAAGGGGGGTTAATCCTCTGTTTTTTAGCTAATTTCTCAAGAGAGCCGAATTAGTCCCCCTTCTAGGGGACAGCCGCGTTAGCGGCAGGGGGTCCAATCCCCTTTACGAGGGTCAGGGGTTATTCTTTTTTCTCTGCATCTCTTCTTACTGCAAGTTCAGCACTTATTGTCATCATCTTCTTTTCACTGAGTGGATAAATGAACATGAAGAACGCACCCAGTAATGTTCCAATCGCAGGGAAGAAACTCAACATCATTTTAATTCCGGTCTGAGCTTCGGCTGTCTGAACGACGTTTGCCTTAAAACCATAATAACCAAGTAACCATCCTGCTAGTGCTCCGCCAATGGTCCATCCGAATTTCTGAGACATTGACGATGCCGAAAACACCAGGCCAGTTGCTCTCCGGCCTGTCTTCCATTCCGAGTAATCAGCTGCATCGGCATACATTGACCATACTAATGGGAATATAATGCCGGCACTCATGCTTATAAGAAACTGGAATACAAAGATAAGGCTGATACTACTCCTGTCGAGCCAGTAAAACCCTATACTGAATATTGCAGCAAAAAGCATAGCATATAAGAATGTATATTTTTTACCGATCCTGTCTGAAACCGGTTTAGCAAGTATTACTCCTACGATATTGGCTGCCTGGCCAAGGACAAAATACAGACTGCTGAGTGTAATAGTCAGGTTGACAGCTTTTATCGAAAATGCACTTTGTCCCTGAATGTAATACTTAAAATAATAGATTGCTGCTCCGTCGCGGATTGAATTAAAGAAAATTGCAGCGATTCCTGCACCCAGCAGAATGAACCAGGGAGAATTATGAAGAAGGTCATTAAGGTCCTTTTTCAGAGATGTTTTTACAGTCGCAGGTTTTATGCGCTCCCGCGTCCATGAAAAAGTGAACATAAAGAATATTATCGCAATGATTGCAAAGACGATTGCGGCAAACTGCCAACCCTGCTGAAGGTTTACTGTACCTCCAAGTTTGCTGAAAATATCAACGAGAGGTTCAGCAAGGGCGAGTACAAGAAGACTACCCCCAAATGCAAATATAAACCTGAAAGTGGCAAGACTGGTCCGTTCTTTACCGTCGGCTGTCATTACGCCCATAAGTGAAGCGTATGGTACATTTATCATAGAATATACCATCATCATGAGTGAGTAAGTGACAAATGCATAGATCACTTTACCGGATTGTGAAAATGCAGGTGTAGTGAACGTCAGAACTCCTATGATCCCAAAAGGAATGGCCATCCAAAGCAGATACGGCCGGAACTTACCCCACCTGGTTTCGGTACGATCGCCCAGAATTCCAACAAAAGGATCAAATGCTGCATCCCATATTCTTGTTACGAGAAACATCGTTCCAACCAGTGTAGCAGAAATCCCGAAAACATCCGTATAAAAGAACATCAGGTACATCGAAAAGAGTTTCCAGAACATTGAACTGGCTGCATCACCAAATCCGTATCCGATCTTTTCTTTAAGCCTCAGCTTTTGTGAAATCATAAGAATAGTTATAAGGTAGGTTATAGATTAATTATTACTCTTTCAATTTAAGATTTTTATCAATAAGTTTTTTCAAGGTTTCAACCGAGGCGGCCGATCTTAAACCATCAGGAGATGTATTTAAACAATAATCAACAAGCCTGGCTGTAGTTGAAACTGCCACATGCATTCTCGTATCTGATGAAGCATAATATATAAAAACCGTCCCATCGTCATCTATTATCCATCCATTGGTAAATAATACATTTGAAACATCACCTACTCTTTCCTCCCCTTCAGGAGCCATAAAAAGTCCTGCCGGTTCTGCAATAAGTTTTGAAGGATCCTTTAAATCAGTCATATAGAGATATAGAACATATCTTAATCCGGCGGCACATCCTCTTACCCCGTGAGCAAGATGCAGCCATCCCTCCTGAGTCTTCACAGGATGTGGTCCCTCGCCGTTTTTCTGTTCCTTAATTGTATGATAATAGCGTAAGTTAATGATTTTTTCCTCTTTTATTTCGGCATTTGCAATATCATCTATTAAAGCCCATCCGATTCCCCCGCCAGACCCGGCGTCTATAAAACCGTCCTGCGGACGGGTGTATAATGCGTACTTTCCGTCGACGAACTCAGGATGAAGAACAACATTTCTCTGCTGGCTTCTGGTTTTGAGGTCGGGAAGCCTTTCCCAGGATTTGAGATCATGCGTTCTGGCTATTCCTGCTGCCGCGACAGCTGATGAAAGATCTCCGGCTGGTGCCGCAGGATCTTTTCTTTCGGAGCAGAAAATCCCGTAAATCCATCCGTCTTCATGTCGTGTCAATCGCATATCATAGACATTCGTATCAGGAATTTCTGTTTCCGGCATTGTAACAGGGTAATCCCAGAATTTAAAATTATCAATCCCGTTTGGGCTCTCAGCTATTGCAAAAAATGATTTCCTGTCATTTCCCTCGACACGGACTGCAAGAACATATTTTCCGTTAAACTTCATTGCCCCTGCATTGAACGCTGCATGAATACCGAAGCGTTCCATAAGATGAGGATTAGTCTTAGGATCGAGATCGTATTTCCAGAACAGAGGTGCATGATCGCCGGTCAGTACAGGATATTTATAACGATAGAAGATGCCATTTCCAGGTTCAATTCTTTCATTTTTTCTCTTCAATAAATTCTGATGCTCCTCTTTCAGAATATTTAACCTTTTTTCAAAATCGCTTTTCATAATCTTTTAATAAATTCAATTTATCCCTGAGTTTTCAGTCATTTCATTTCATATATTCCAGGTTCATTGCCATTACCAAGAGGTACCGGATCTCCATAAAAATCTCTTATCGGTTGAATTACATGAAGGTATGTTGTAAGATCCAGACCCTTATTTTTCAAAGGAGAGTCAGGTTTTAAAGTATAACCGGTAAGCTTATCGAGTTGATAAGGATCTGTTATATCGGTCAGGGAAGGTCCTCTCAGTTTCGGATCAATTTGCATCCCTACCAGCTGACCTTTCATCATCTCCTGTCCTGTGGCATTGGCCCATTCATTCAGGTTATCGAAAATCATTATCTTTTTAGTGTTCTCACTCCACCAATCATTTCCCAGAAATGTACTTCCTGAATTTGTCCCGGCAATCGGTTGATTCGAGTAAAGGAAAATATTATTACAGAATACAAAGTCCTTATGTGCCGAAGAATTTTCAAAACTTATTACAGGCGCTTTTGAATTATATACTACATTATTGTATATCATACAGTTAGTGAGTTGAGCCTGGTCATTTGAACCATTCCAGACAAAGAAACTTCCTGAACCTTCAGTCGTTTGCCCGTCGTTAATACTTACACAGTACCGGACTACATTATTTGACCAGGGGGATGCACCTGCGTATTGAAACAAGCCATAACCTGCTCCCTCATTTTCGTATGATAAGCAATACTGGATCAGTGAATTGGTTACTCCGCCATCAAGGTCAAAACCCCCACCATCCTTTGCATTTTTTGATGTTTTGTTCCGGTAACTTATACAGTACTGAATTATAATATGATCACTCTCCCAGGTCCAGATACCTACAGGTCCGTTACCTTGTCGGGGCATATCCCATCCGTTATTTGTGGCACTGCAGTGATCTATTGTAACACCATCTGACACTCCGACCAGTATTCCATTGCCACTGTGATTATCGAGCCTGGCAGGATCACCCGGATTGTTTTCAGCTTTACAATCCTGAATCCGTATTTTCCCTGAGAGATCCCTGGCTGAACCCATAACATTTATTCCACAGAAACCGTTGTCTGTCGCAAATACGTTTTTTACAACTATTACGCTACAGTCATAGAGGTCTATTCCCGACTTTTGAAATCCTTCAGCTCTGATATTTTCAATCATACATTTACTTGATTGCGAAACTGATAATCCATTGGTTTTGTTACCTGTCTTTCTTCCGTTTCCTTTGATATCAATATCTGAGATCCAGATATTCTGACAATTTTTTATTAAGATGGCCTCAGCATTTCCTCCATTAATAACAGCTTTCCCATCACCCATTGAGCTTATTTTGAACTGGTGAGCATCAGGCCCTTTGACATTAATTAATTCCAATGTTCCATTATACACCTGTCCGCTTGTGAAATAAACATCTGCACTCTCTTTTTTAAGGCGGAGATTCAGTTCCTTAATCGTTTTGACAGGTTTATCGACTGTCCCCGGATTATCATCATCTCCAATTTCCCCATTAACATAATAAGCGCTAATATTTTCAGCTGAGGGTTTGTTTTTTCTGAAAGATTTGCAGTAAGAGATTGATATCAAAGGTATTATCAGGATAAATATAAAGTATTTCTTCATTTTGGTTCCCATTTACGACGTCTCTCCAAATTTCAAAATTTTGCCTTACTCTTGTTGGTAATGGTCGATGCGGTTAAAGGATGAGAAGAACTTACAGAAGAAGGAATCCAGACCATCATCTGACCTGGTCCACGATTATTCCAGAGCGCATAAGGAATCAGTTCGACGGGCTCTTCACCCAGAGTAGTAACTGAACCATCAGGATTTTTTTTAGTCTGAGTACCTGTAGTTTTAATTATCTGGGTTCCATTAAGGAGAGAAGATTCAAATTCGGTTGTAAGCGGGGCATCTTTCTTTACAACCAGATCGGGCACATTCCCTGTATTATTATCTGGCCATTCAGCACAATAAATAACCGGTCCTCTCTGGAAAGCCAGTTTCCCCCTGTCATCTTCCACCCTTTCATCCGCCATAACCCTACGCACCGGCATAGGAAAGTTGACTTCAACTACGTCTCCCGATTTCCATTTCCTTGAAACTACAGCATATCCATCAACAAGATTAATTTGGGATTCTTTTCCGTTAATTGAAAGTTTTACAGGTTCTGACCTCTGATCTGTAAATTTATAAAGCCTCCCTGGTAAAGCTTCATTTTGAGCCCAGCCGGGAATCCTTATTCTCAGATTGAATTTACCCGATGATTCCGGATTAACAGTAATTTCTACTTTCCCATCCCAGGGGAAATTTGCTTTTTGAGATATATTGACTTTCTTTTTTCCAATGCTAACCTTTGCCTCATCAGAAATAAATAAATTGATATAAAGATCCTTCCCTGTTACGGCATAAATATATCCGGGTATTGCGGGAACAAATCTTGCAACATTTGAAGGGCAACAGGCACAGCCGAACCAGGCCTGGCGCTGATGCTGACCATTTGACTCAAGAGGGTTCGGGTAAAAAAATCTGTCGGCTGATAAAGAAACTCCTGAAAGCATTGAATTGTAAAGAGTTTTTTCAAGAATGTCAATGTATTTTGACTCTCCGTGTAACAGGAAAAGCCTATGGTTGAAAAAAATGTCTCCTATTGATGCACAGGTTTCACAATATGCTGACATATTAGGCAACTGGAATGGATTTGCAAATCCTTCATTCCCTCCTGAAGCTCCGATTCCACCTGTCAGATACATTTTTCCATAAATAAGGTCTTCCCAAATTCTGGTTATTGCATTCAGGTATGCAGAATTATTTTCAATGGCCGCAATATCTGCCATTCCTGAATACATGTAAGTGGCTCTTACCGAGTGCCCTTCAGCTATAGTCTGATCGACAGGTTTCAGATTAGCCTGGTTATATACTCTGCCTCCCGGGCCACGAACATCCAGAAAAAACTTTGCAAGAGCGAGATACTTTTTTTCGCCTGTAACCCTGTATAACTTCACCAATCCCATTTCAATCACCTGATGCCCAGGATATACTTTAATGCGGTCATACCCAAAATCTTTATTTACCAGATCGGCTGATTTTAGTGCAATATCAAGCAGAGTTCGTTTCCCGGTGGCCTGATAATGAGCAACTGCCGCTTCGTACAGATGGCCAAGATTATAGAGCTCGTGACTCAGTACTGAATCCATTTCCCACCTGTTTTTGCCTGCCCATTCATGCAGCCCTGCGCCACCATGTTTTTCAGCAATTGTCCGGTTTGTATAAAGGTATCCATCAGGTTCCTGGGCGGCTCCGATTTTTGCGATAAGAGTATCAAGATATGTCTCAAGCTTCTGATCAGGAAATGATTGAAGCGAATAACTGGCACCCTCAATTATTTTGTAAACGTCTGAATCGTCAAAGGGATAAATTGTCTGAAATTTTCCGGTATCACGACCGGCTGCTATTTCGAAATTTTTCACCCTCCCGGTAGTCTCACAATATCCAAATGCTATCGGGATGGTTATAGAAGCATTCTTTTTTATTCTCGGGGCCCAGAAGTTGTCAGTTAACTTTACCGCAGTAAATGATACAGGTTGAATAGGGTAGTCAGCAGTATGAAACGACTTCTTAGTGCATTCGGAAAATAACAAAATGAATCCCAAAATAAAAAATACAAAAATTAATGTTTTTTTCATAACAAAATTTCTTACAACCAAGGCCCACTGCCGCTACGCGGCTGTCCCCCTGAAGGGGGACTAATTCTGTGTCCTGATGAATTTACTAATATTCTGAGAATTTACCCCCCTTTAGGGGGGCAGGGGGGCCAATTCTGTGTGATTTTAGTGTCTAATTTCATTATTATTTCGTCAGTTCCAAAACAACTACCGATTTTGAGGGCATAATTATATTCAATACTCCATCCTTCAAAGAAAATCCATTAAAGATAACCGGTTTTACGGTTTCTGGTTTCTCAAAGCTATTAAAAGAATTCATCTCACTTGCGGTAAGAATCTCTCCTGTAACCTTTTTAAATGAGTCACCAATTAATGGGCAGCTTACTGCTATTTGTTTGTCCGGATTCAGATTAGCAAGAGAAATGTGAACTCTTCCATCTTTATCAACAGATGCCGAAGCTGAAATAGCCGGAATCTTTTTGTCTCCAAAAACATAATCCTCACATCTGAGATCAAGATTAAGTAGCCTGGCTTCCTGGTGAACCCTGAACATTCTGAATACATGATAAGTTGGTGTGAGGACAATTTTATCATCCTTCGTAAGAATAACAGATTGAAGGACATTAACCATCTGTGCAAGGTTAGCTGCTTTAACCCTGTCGGCATGCTGATTGAAAATGTTAAGATGAATAGCTGCCGTTATTGCATCACGCATTGAGTTCTGCTGAAACAAAAATCCCGGATTTGTACCCGGCTCGACATTGAACCAGTTGCCCCATTCATCAACAACCAGACCTTTTGATTTCTGCGGATCATAACGATCCATTATAGATGAATGTCCCCTGATTATTTTATCCATCTCCAGGTTTAACCGCATCGTTTCGAACCATTCTCTTTCGCTGAACTTTGTGGCTGAACCTTTAAAATCCCATCCATCCACAACTGAATAATAATGAATAGATAAGCCCTGAAACATCTGGCGCGTCCCCGGATCTTTCATCAATGTTTCTGTCCAGGCAAAGTTATAATCTGAGGGACCGCAGGCAACACGATAAAGCTGATTACCTGAATAGTTTCCAAGGAAGGTTGAGTACTGTTTCATGGTGCTGGCATAAAATTCAGCAATCATATTTCCACCGCAACCCCAGTTTTCATTACCTATTGCAAAATATTTTACTTTCCATGGTTTATCCTGTCCATTTTCTTTCCTTAGTTTAGTCATGGGACTAACAGCATCAGAAGTAAGATATTCAACCCATTCTGACATCTCGCGTACAGAGCCCGAACCTACATTTCCATTAATATATGCGTCACACCCCAGCAGTTCAGTCAGCTTCATAAATTCATGTGTCCCGAACGAATTATCCTCTGTTACGCCTCCCCAGTTGGTGTTAATTATAGAAGCTCTTTTTTCTTTAGGACCTATACCATCTTTCCAATGATAGGTATCGGCAAAGCATCCGCCAGGCCAGCGAAGGTTTGGTACTTTAATCTCGCGAAGTGCAAAAAGAACATCATTCCTGATGCCATATGTATTTGGAATTTTGGAATCTGTTCCCACCCACAGTCCTCCATAAATACAATTTCCAAGGTGTTCCGAAAAATGCCCGTAAATATCTTTGCTGATAACCGGACCAGGATGATTTGTAATAATTACGAGTTGGTTAACCTGGTCTTTGTCCTGTGCATATGTCTGGGAAACTGCCAGAATTAATGAAATTGATAAAACAACAAAAGAATTTTTCATAGGATACTATTTTTATAATGTTCATTCAATCTTTTTTTGCCATCAAGGCGCTAAGACACTAATAATCATCAAATTAATCCTTTCCTTTTTCAATCAGTTGCCCCAGGTCTTTATATTTTTTAAAGAGTGTTTCGTACTTCTTAGCTCTTGCAGGGTCAGGATGATATTCTTTTTCAAACCCGCCTCCCATTGCTTTCTGTGCTGCCGGGATATCCTTATGAACTCCTGCAACGACTGAAGCGGCCATTGCAGAACCAAGTGCACAGGTCTGTTCTGAAGATGCAACTTTAATAGGCATATTAAGAACATCGGCAACTATCTGCATAACAAAAGGATTCTTCTTCGCAACACCTCCAATGGCAATAACTTCATCTATGCGGATACCTTCAGAAATAAACCGGTCATTTATCATTTTTGAACCAAAGGCAGTTGCCTCAACAAGTGCCCTGAATATTCTTGGAGCATCAGATCCGAGAGATAATCCGGTAATTACCCCTTTAAGCGATTGGTTTGCATCCGGAGTACGTCTCCCGTTCATCCAGTCGAGGGCAATGACAGAAGTCTCTTCAACAGGAAGAGATTCAGCTTGTTTGCTTAGTTCTGCAATCATCTTATCTGTAGTCTCTTTAATGATCTTATCCCGGGTTTGTTCATCGAGCCATTTCATTTCAGAAATTATATTATTCACCGGCCACATTAATAATCTGCCAAACCACGCATATATATCCCCGAATGCGGATTGACCTGCTTCCAGACCAAGCATTCCCGGGATAATTGACCCTTCAACCTGACCGCAAATTCCGGCCACAAGTTTATCACCTGCCTCTGATAAGGGAGCAACAATCATATCGCAAGTGGATGTGCCCATAACTTTCACAAGATGATACGGTTTTATCTCTCCTCCAACCGCCCCGGTGTGTGCATCAAAAGTGCCCACTCCAATCTTAACTTCTGACGGCAGGCCAAGTCTCTTAGCCCATTCGGCCGAAATATTTCCTACCTCAGTATCGCAGGTATATGTTTCGCTGAAAAGTCTTTCCCTGAGACCTGCCAGGAGAGGATCAAGTTTTGTAAGAAATTTTTCATCTGGCAGTCCGCCGAAATCCTTATGCCACATTGCCTTATGCCCGGCAGCACAACGGCTTCTCTTAAGCTGCAATGGGTTTACCTTTCCTGAAAGTAAACCAGATATCCAGTCGCAGTGCTCAACCCAGGAGTAAGCATCTTTCCTGACTTCCTTACTATGACGTAATACATGTAGTATCTTAGCCCAGAGCCATTCAGATGAATATATTCCTCCTTCATATTTTGTAAAATCAATCCCGCCCCAGGTTTTTGAAAGTTTATTTATTTCATCAGCTTCTTTGACAGCTGTATGGTCTTTCCATAATATAAACATTGCATCAGGATTGCTTTCATACCCGGGTTTCAAAGACAGAGGAGTCCCGTCTTTATCTACTGCCACAGGTGTTGACCCGGTGGTATCAACAGTAATGCCGGCAATGTTTTTTAAAATATCAGGAGTCAGTCCGGACAGGGCTCCTTTTACTGATTCTTCAAGCCCTTCAATATAATCAAGAGGATGCTGACGAAACTGATTTACAGAAGGATCACAAAAAAGTCCCTTTTTCCAGCGGGGATATTCAAAAACAGAAGATCCGGCAAATTTCCCATTGGAGGTGTCAACAACTACGGAACGGACTGAGTCAGTGCCATAATCAATCCCTATTACATATTTCTTTGCCATATTTTAAATCTTAAACAATTGTTTTTTCCACCTTTGTGTTACTTTGTGTTCCCTTAGTGTTCCTTTGTGGTTTGGATTTTTTTTTACCACAAAGGGTCACGAAGGATCACGAAGGTTCACAAAGGTTTTTTGTTTTGGCCATAATAGGCATCATTCCCATGTTTCCTTTTAAAATGTTTATCTATCAGGAACTGATCAATGGGTGCTGTTTTTCCAAGCAAAACAGTATAAAGTGCCATCTTTGCAATCTCCTCAAGAGTTTCAGCATTATAAACTGCACTTTCAGGGTCAATTCCCCAGCAGAACGGACCATGTCCATTGACTAACACCGAGTTGATGACAAGAGGATCAACCAAAGCCAGTTTTTCAATAATAATCTTGCCCGTATTTATCTCATAGTCTGTTTCGGTTTCTTTCCTGGTGAGTAATCTGGTACAGGGGACCTCACCATAGAAGTGGTCTGCATGGGTTGTCCCAAAGGGAGGTATTGCTCTCCCTGCCTGAGCCCATGATGTTGCATATGATGAATGGGTGTGTACTATTCCTCCCAATGTTTCAAACGTATTATAAAGAATCAGATGAGTAGGTGTATCTGTTGAAGGCTTCATTTTCCCCTCAACTTTCTTTCCATTCCTGTCTATCACAACCATATCTTCAGGTTTCATCTGATCGTAATTAACTCCCGATGGCTTAATTACAATAAAACCGCTTTCTTTATCTCTTCCGCTTACATTACCCCATGTGTGAATGACCAATCCTTTTTTAACCAGTTCGATATTGGCCTGATATACGGTGTTTTTTAATTCTTCAAGCATATTAAAAAAAATTTCTTACCTTAACTCCTGATCCACTCTCCTTGAACTTTTTTTTACTTCACCCCTAGCTGATTATCTTAACAATACCCCTTCTCCTCAAGGAGAAGGGGAAAGGGGATGAGGTTAATTTACATCCAGACTAAAATAGAAACCATTTTGCTTTAATCTCTTATAGTTTTCTTCATTAAACCTGTAATAGAAGGCTCCCTTTTTTGAAGTTTCTTTCTCTTTCTCATTTAGTTTTTCAAGTATTCCCATTGACAGAATTTTTTTCCTGAAATTTCTCTTATCAATATTTTTCCTAAGAATAGCTTCATATAGATCCTGGAGCTGAACGAGAGTGAATTTCTCCGGTAGTAGTTCAAAGCCTACAGGCTTAATCCTGATCTGATTCTGCAAATCGATAAGAGCCTGTCTGACCATTTGAGGATGGTCAAAGATCAGACCTGGCAAACGAGATAATGAACACCAGCTCACTCCGTTCTTTTCTGCATATTCCTTATTGATATCTCTTATAGTTATAAGAGCATAATATGCAACAGAAATAACCCTGTCACCTGGATCTCTGTCTGTTTCACCATATGCGAAAGACTGTTTCATATATACTGACTCCAGTCCTGTGAGATGGCTTAGTATTCTACATGCCGCTTTATCAAGGCTCTCCTCAGGTTCAACAAATCCTCCGGCGAGTGACCACCTTCCTTTTGCAGGTTCAAACATTCGTTTAAAAAGAAGAAGCTTTAATTCCTTTTCAAGTATATCGTAACCAAATATAATACAGTCTACAGCAACTATATGTCTGGTACTTTCTGAATAAATTTCCATCTTCTACAATGTTCGATATCTATGTTTAATAAGAAGTTAAATTATCCCATCGGAGATATGATAATAAAGTTCATTCCATCTTAATTCATTTTTAAAGAATGTAAGATCAAACTTCTCGCCGATAAGCAGATATTCAACTCCCATCATGTTAGCAAAATCCTCGAGGTATTCTGCATTGATTGATGTACTGAACCCTGTATGATGAGCGCCTCCTGCCATTATCCATGCCGCCGCACCGGTTTTTAAATCGGGCTGTGGCTTCCAGAGAACGCTTGCAACAGGAAGATTCGGCATGTCGGGACATTTAACCACTTCAACCTCATTCACAATCATCCTGAACCTGTTTCCAAGGTCAATTACCGACACATTTACTGCATTGCCGGGTGCTGTTTTGAACACAAGCCTGGCCGGATCTTCTTTTCCGCCGATTGACAAGGGATGAATTTCAACCGAAGGTTTAGCAAGAGCAATTGTCGGACAGACCTCAAGCATATGGGCGCCTAATACCCTCATTCCTTTAGGATCAAAATGATAAGTATAATCCTCCATAAATGAGGTTCCGCCTTTTAATCCCTGCGACATCACTTTCATTGAACGAACAAGTGCAGCCGTTTTCCAATCGCCTTCCGCACCGAAACCGTAGCCTTTTGCCATCAGCCGTTGCACTGCAAGACCAGGCAATTGTTTAAGCCCATGCAGATCTTCAAAAGTAGTTGTGAAAGCTTTAAAATTACCTTCTTCAAGGAAGGCTTCCATCCCAAGCTCAATCCGGGCAGCTTCTCTCAGAGCATCTGAGGAGGCAACAGATTTAGTCAGCTTATATTCCGATCCATATTCTGCAATCAACTTTTTAATGGATGAAGGAGATACTTCATTTACTTTTTTTACCAGATCGCCGATACCGAAACCATATACGGAATAGCCCATTTTCATCTGGGCGCTAACTTTGTTCCCTTCAGTAACTGCCACATCCCGCATGTTATCGCCAAATCTTGCAACTTTCATATTAATTGCATCATTAAAGGCTGATGCTGCTCTGATCCAAACTGCAATCCGTTCGATTGCCTCAGGATCCTGGAAATGGCCAACGACAACTTTCCTGTTAAGTCTCATTCTGGTACCTATGAAACCAAATTCACGATCCCCGTGAGCAGACTGGTTCAGGTTCATGAAATTCATGTCGATCGATTCCCAGGGAATATCCCTGTTCAACTGGGTGTGAAAATGGAGAAAAGGTTTATTAAGAATAGACAAACCTCTTATCCACATTTTTGCCGGTGAGAAAGTATGCATCCAGGTTATAAGACCGATACAGTTCTTTGAATTATTTGCATCTGTGCACAACGCAGTTATTGAATCGGGAGTAGTCAGAACCGGTTTGAAAACAATTTTCTGCGAAATGGCATGAACCTTATCAAGATATGCGGCTATTTTAGCAGAATCTATTGCTACCTGTTTAAGAGTCCCGGGTCCGTAGAGATGCTGGCTACCGGTTACAAACCATATTTCAAATTCTTTTATTTTATTCATATATTTTATTTTTTCTACCAGAAATAGGCATAAAATGCTACAATCACTACTATAATCATTCCTGAGAAAACCAGATCCCAGTTATTCCAGCTAGCCCTGGTAAGTGCTTTTTGTTCAGCGGTTGCAGATCCAAAGTACAATCCTTTTATGGCAACCTGGTCAGCCTTTTCAGTGGTCATGCTTGTGACAATCATTATTACTATGACAAGGAAGAAAAGTGCAATTTCATAATGAAGCCAGTTGGGTGCAATAAACACTTTGTAAATCAAACCATCGTGACTTATCCCTGAAGAAAAGACTTTGAGAGCAAGACGGGTCATCCCAAGCACAAATCCTGAAATCAGTCCTACCAGACCAGCCATTGGAGTAGTCCTTTTTGAAGAAATTCCTAAAAGGAATACAGCTGCTATACCTGGAGCAAGAAGAGACTGGACATCCTGAAGGTAAGCGTATAGGACTTTCCCCAATCCTCTCATAACAGGAATCCATAATATCCCAAGTACAACAACAACAACTGTTGCTATTCGTCCAACCCTGACAAGTTCTTTTTCAGGTGCCTTAGGCTTGAACTTCAGGTAGAAATCCACAGTAAAAAGTGTTGCAGATGAATTAAATAGAGAAGCAAGAGAACTCATTAGTGCAGCAAGTATTCCGCCAACAACCAAACCTTTAAATCCGAGAGGTAGCAGCTCTCTTACAAGAATTGAAAAAGCCGCATCAGAGCTTGTGAGATTAATCATTCCCTTGGCATTCAGAGAGTATGCTATCATTCCCGGAATTAAGAAAATAAATACCGGTGTCAGTTTGAATGCAGCTCCCAGAATCGCACCACGTCGTGATTCTGTCTGGTTTCGACCTGAAAGAACTCTTTGAACAATAAACTGATCGGTGCACCAGTACCAGAAACCAATAATTGCCGAACCCAGAATTACCCCGGTCCATGGATATTCTGGGTCACTGGCGGAACGCATCAGTTGGGTCATTGTGTTTCCCGCAGAATTCACAGGTACTGCCCGGCATATTGTCATCATCTCTTGCCATCCACCCAGTTTTATCAGACCTATAACAAGTACTGCAAGAGATCCAATTAGCAGCACCGGAGTCTGAAGCACTGAAGTCCATAGCACAGCTTTCATTCCACCCAGTGTAGTGTAAATACCTGTCAAAACTACCAGTCCTATAGCACTTATCCAGAAGAAATCTATTCCGAACATTGTTTCAATACCAAAAACCTGTTTGAAAACAATACCCCCGGCATAGACTGTAACGGCAACTTTTGTAAAGACATAACTTACAAGTGAGATTATTGATAATACGCTTCGGGAACCCTTATTATATCTTTTTTCGAGAAATTCAGGCATGGTAAATACACCACTTCTCGCATAAAAAGGAACAAAAAACCATCCAAGGATAAGAATAAGCCAGCCATGCATCTCCCAGTGTGCCATTGCCATACCGCTTGACGCACCTGCCCCGGCCAGGCCAACAAGATGCTCTGACCCAATGTTCGATGCAAAAATTGATGATCCGATTGCCAACCATGTTGCATCACGTCCAGCAAGAAAATAGTCTGTGGAAGTCTCATCTTTTTGCCTTATAACCCAGATGATAATTCCAACAAGTCCAAGGCAAAAGATACCAAGTACGATCCAGTCTAATGTTGCCATAATAGTTGCTTAGTTTTATGAATTTAATAATCCGGTTCTATGAAAGGTAATTGTATTGTAAACAGGTTCAGTATTCAGTATCAACGACTACTTTTTTCATCGTTTATGAATTGTTCATAGCAAATCTATACAAAATAATTTAAATGTAAGGAGTACACTTAAAAAAATTAATAGAGGATGTTTAACCGCTACGCGGTAAAGAAAATTGGATCAGAATAACCGCTACAAAACTTTATCGCCTACGGCGAAAAAGCCAAATTAATTGCGGATTATTGATTTCGGATTTTAGTCCGTAGGGCTTTAACTATTGCAGACCGAATGCCAGGAGTCCATTTTTACCTCGTAGAGGTTAAACGAGATTCTTTTTAAATGAGCCCATTTTTCCCCCACTCCTCAAGTGACGCCTTTATGAATTCAATAATTTTCTGGTTTTCGTCTTTTCCGTTACCGGTGATGCTCATGGGTTCGCCAAACTTAATATGAATATGTTTTTTATGATCAAGAGGCCCAATTTCTTTAATGACTTTCCCGTTTCCCCAAAAATCTGTTTTCAGGGCAATCGGAACAACTTTGACTCCGGCTTTCTTTGCCAGTTTTACCCCCAGAGAATTGAAGTCCTCAGGTTTGAATACCACACTCCTGGTACTTTGTGGAAAAATGACAATTGAGATGCCGTTAAGCAACTTTTCGACTCCTTCATTCATTACAGCTTCCAGGTCCTTACGCGGATCTGTTCTTCCTACCACAATCGGGTTTCGCGTCCTCATGACATCTCCAAATAATGGATGCTTTACCAGGCTCTCCTTCACAACAAAGGTAAGTTCCTTCTGAGTGCCGATTATTGAAGGTAATATCATAGTTTCGAGGGTACTCATGTGATTGCTGATGAAAAGAACGGAACCTGGTGATTTTGTTATGTTTTCCATACCTGTTATATGAAATATCCCGCCGGTATTTTCTATGAATTTCAGTATCTCAAATGAAGAATCAGTCCAGGCTTTTGTATCATATACCCCACGAATGGCCTCCTTTCTTGTGCGTAGTACGACATTGGCATATTTCAAAGTAAAATATATACTACTGTCGATACGCATTTTTTCTAAAACCGAGAGTTTTTCTTTTACAGGAGAATGATAGAAATCAGAATCAAAATAACTCTTCATCATAGGAATCAAATTAAATATATATTGGGTTCTAAAAACTTCAAGTCAGAACAAAGGTAATCTTCATTTCTGATATTTAAAGTCTGAAATTCCTGTGTTGAAGCAGATGTTATTTTTTCTTCATGAGATTATAAAGAAGATAATCTCCCAGGGGAATTGGATCATGAGTCTTAGCCCATTGACTAGTCAGCAAGTATTGCTCTTTGAGGTTATTGAAGTTGAACATGAGGAAATCCTTCTTAAATTCGGGCATCCAGATGTAACTCAGGAATATCATATCGGGGTTTTCCTGTGAATAATCTTTCAGCCTTTTAATCATGCCTTTCTGAAGAATATTATCGAGGGAAACTCCCATTTTGTCAAATCTTCCTTTATCGTCAATACCCAATCCCCTGAGTTCTTCACTCACTTCTGGTATGCTGTCGCTCTTCCTGCTTATAATATAAACTTTTGCTACTTTCTGCCCCCTGTATTTTTCGAATTCAAGCAGAGCATGGTAAGGTATATGATCATCGCCTATTCCGCCATCGACGTAATCTACATCCGGAATGGTTGTAACATTTTTTATCCGGCAAGGGGGAAAAGCGATCGGGAATGAGGAAGAAGCCATCATTATATCCACCAGACTTAGGGTGGTATCTGTTTCCTCGTTTATTTTCCGGCTGCACATCCTGTAAACCACTTTTTTAAGATCAAGGCGTTTCAGATGAGTAAAAGAAATTGAAGTGACATACGGAAGATCTCCGATTTTATGATAACCCAATTTCTCTTCAACGATCTTAGTATAGAGGTTTCTGGCAGGCTGTGTGTTCACAGGAAGCCTTTTTGGTCCATCCTGGATAAAAATATCTTTGTTCTTAAGATTAAATAATATCTCTTTATATTCAGCCCAGGTCATTTTACCGCTTAAGATGCCATTAAGCATTACTGCATTAAGAGCACCGGAGCTTACGCCTGAAATGAAAACAACATCTTTAAGAAGGCCCCTGTTATATAGTTCTTCAAGTAATCCTGCTTCCTGTGGTATTCTTGCTGCAGCACCAGTAAGTATAATGGCCGTGCCGGACCTTTCCGCCAATAATGGTGTATTTTTAAGATCCGTATCCGCCCCGGTCAACAGAAAAATTGAAACCAGAGCTGTAACAATAATTACCGTAAATTTCTTGTACCTATTCATCTCAGTAGTTATAATTAAGATACCTGGCGATTTAATGGTATCCTAAAAAAACATAAAAGTATCATTTATTTAATAAAGGAAGTACAACCAGCGTAAGCGATAAACCTGCAAGAATAACGACTGCACCCCAACCAATTATATTTTGTAAATAATTATTTACATAGGTACCCATTATTTTTTTATTGTTTATCAATAGAATCATACTTACCAGAACCACCGGGAGAAGGACTCCATTTATCACCTGTGACCAGATTGAAATCTGGATCAATGGAGCATTGGGAATGAGAATGATGATTGCGGAGATTATCAGAATCCCGGTATAAAGTGAATAAAATTCTTTTGCTTCGTCCCATTTTTTATCTATCCCTGCCTCAAATCCAAATGCTTCAGATACATAAAATGCTGTAGCCAACGGTAATATTGTAGCAGAAAATACAGATGCTACGAATAAACCAAAAGCAAATACCTGAGATGCCAGCGCACCGGCCAAAGGTTTAAGAGACAAGGCTGCATCCGTTGCTTCATTTATCTGAATTCCTTTAGGATACAAAGTTGAACCGCATGCAACCATTATAAAAAATGCTACCACAATTGTTGCAACACAACCCACAGTTATATCTATCAATGTGAATTTATAATGCTTCATCTTCAAACCCTTTTCAATTACGGTAGACTGCATATAAAATTGCATCCAGGGGGCAATGGTTGTCCCGACAAGGGCGATAACCATGGCAAGACTCTGAGTATTCATCGCGAGTTGCGGATGAATAATTGAAGAACCAATTTCGCCCCATTGAGGTTTACTCATTAAGGCAGAAACAACATAGGTAAGCAATGAAAGGCTGAATATCAGAAAAATACGCTCAGCAATCTTATAGGTTCCTTTTACTACAAGGAACCACACCATTATAGCAACGACCGGGACCGAAATATACTTACTAACGCCAAAGATCTGCATACTTCCTGCTACCCCGGCAAATTCAGTTGTTGTGTTACCGATGTTTGAAAACAATAATCCGATAAAAATGAAAAAGGTAATTTTTAAGCCTGCATTTTCCCTGATCAGATCGGACAGGCCTTTCCCGGTTACGATGCCCATCCTTGCATTCATTTCCTGGATAACAAGCAAAACTATAAACGATGGGATAAGTGTCCATATAAGACCGTAGCCATACTTTGCGCCGGCTACTGAATAAACAGTTATTCCACCGGCATCATTATCCACACTTCCAGTAATGATTCCTGGTCCCAGAATTGCAAAAAATATTGCAAGCTGCTTAAGTATGCTTTTTATATTAAACTTTGACTCCGACATATCTTCGGCTTTTATCTTTTATTTGTCCTTCTCTTATGGGTGAGGTCTTCAATAACGTCATCTATTACAACCATACCCTGCAATTGGTTATTCTGGTCTACCACCGGTACAGCCAATAAATTGTATTTGGAGACTAATTCGGCAATTGCACCTACTTTCTGATCATCAAGAAGATGCCGAGGTTCAGACTTCATAATCTGACTGATACTCACGTTCGGTTCTGAAACAACAAGATCCCGGAGATTGAATGATCCTAACAGCTCATCATTCTTTTCAACAACGAACATATTGTAAAGCTCTGCAGATTCAGGCTTTTTTGATCTCAATTCGACAAGCACTTCGGCCACAGACATTGTAGCACTGAAGGACAGATAGTCTGTGGTCATTATACTACCTACAAGATCATCATCATATTCGAGAAGTTCCCTTACCTCTTCTGACGATTCTTTATCCATTTCCTTCAAAAGCATTTCGGCTTTCTCATCTTCCAGTTCATCAAGTATATCGGCAACTTCGTCTGCCGGCATCTTTTCAAGTACATCAGCAGCTTTATTAACAGGAAGGTTTTCCAGAATATGTATCTGGGCATTGGTTTCAAGTTCCTCAAGAACGTCAGCGGCTTTCTCTTCATCAAGAGAGGAGAATACCGACATACTGGATTTCTTACCCAGATCTTCCAGTATATCTGCTATATCTGATGGGTGAAGAGTATGAAGCTTGGCATAAGTTTTTGAAAGTCTGATGTTGAGACTGGAATGATCAATAGCCTGCACATCATCCCATAGAATAAAATCTGCAGGTATGTTAATTTTAAAAACAGACAGAATTCTCTTTATAAATACAGCGATTCCAATACGTCGTAACAGCCCTTCTATTCCGATATCTACAGCAATTGCAAATGTTCCTGCCGGCAATGATGCCAGACGTACATCATTTACACGTACAAGCTTGCGCCCATTCATATCAACAATTTGTTTGTCAAGAATATTATCAACAAGAAGCAGCCCATTATTAACCTCATCGGTTCCGAGTTCGGTCAGAGCAGTGCATGTCACATTTAGCACTTCACGTGCTTTTGTTACCAGGAAGCTTTTAAAGGAATAAAATTTTATTTCTTTCCGAATCTTCAACCTCACACCTGTAACAAGCTGCTGATTCGGGTCATTGTTTCCTGATGGCATTTCGCTAACCATCAAATCCTTGATAGTTCCAATAGCTTCACCATCGGAACTAAAAGCTTCTTTACCGATTATTCCACTTAAATAAAAAGTTGTGAGTGATGTCATTGTCACCTCCTTGCTTTTACTGATAAAGAAGGAGCGACAATAATGCCGGCTATCCTTCCAGATCAGATATTAATATACTCGCCGGGCCGTCGTCCATTAAACTTAAAAATTGATTTCGGGACAAAAGTAAATTTCATATCCTTACTTTCCAAATAAACTCTGAATATTTTGTGAAATGTTTTTTAATAACATTAAACAATATAATTATTTACTGAATCTGAACAGTAGGGTCATGCCATGGCATGACCCTACATTATCTATCATCTGCAAATGTAAGGCCACGCCATGGCGTGGCCTTACAGAAAAACACTGAACTGAGCCGGTAAATTTTATATAGTATAAAAGCCTATTATGATTATAAACTGTCTCAAATAAATTGCTTTCCTTTCGTTTTATTCTTTTTTTACTAAATTTGACTCGATTATAAATTATTTAAGCACTATAGTGGGAATTTTACAAGACAAACTTTCAGGTTATGATGCCCCGCAGAAAGCCATGCAGGCTGGCATTTATCCCTATTTCAGGGCAATTGAGTCCGAACAGGATACAGTAGTAGTTATTAACGGTCAGAAGGTCCTGATGTTCGGTTCTAACAGTTACCTTGGCCTCACATGCCATCCAAAAGTTAAAGCAGCAGCTATTGCTGCAATTAACAAATACGGGACAGGTTGTGCAGGTTCAAGATTTCTGAACGGAACGCTTGACATTCACATTGAGCTTGAAAACAAGCTGGCACAACTTGTGAATAAAGATGCTGCATTATGCTACAGCACTGGTTTCCAGGTAAATCTGGGAGTCGTATCTCTTCTTGCCGGACGCCATGATTATCTTCTGCTCGATGAGCTTGACCATGCTTCAATTATTGAAGGAAGCAGACTTTCATTTTCAAAAGTTCTTAAGTTCGCTCATAATGATATGACGTCACTCAAGAATAAATTGAAATTATGCCATAAAGACCGTATTAAACTCATTGTTGTTGATGGTGTCTTTTCAATGGAAGGTGACATTACTAATTTGCCAGAGATCGTTAACCTTGCAGAACATTACGGTGCTACGATTATGGTAGACGATGCTCATGCTCTTGGAGTAATTGGGAAAAACGGATCGGGAACGGCTTCACATTTTGGACTTACCGATAAAGTCGATCTCATTATGGGCACATTTTCCAAATCATTCGCGTCACTGGGTGGATTTATAGCCGCAGATAAAGAAATAATAAATTATATCAAACATAATTCCAGAACACTGATCTTCAGTGCAAGCATGACTCCGTCTTCTGCCGCAGCTGTACTTGCTTCAATTGAGATAATGGAAAATGAACCTGAAAGGATCAAACATTTGTGGGATATGACCGCACTCGCTCTTGAGGGATTCAAATCAGCAGGCTTTGATACAGGTAAATCAGAAACACCTATTATTCCTCTTTTTATCAGGGATGACATTAAAGCGCTACAATTAACACAAAATCTCCTTGCAGATGGTGTTTTTGTGAATCCCGTTGTTTCGCCAGCTGTTCCAAAAGAGGATTCCCTGATAAGATATTCTCTTATGGCTACCCACACTAAGGAACAGGTTGAGATATCTATAGAAAAGATTACTAAAGCTGCAAAAGCGTTAGGTATTCTAGGCTAGTCAGTTTTGCAGAAAACCGCGCACCCCCTGCCGCTGCGCGGGAGGGGGTCAATTATATGCTTATGAAAAAAATAATTCTCATTACAGGGATCTCTTCAGGCTTCGGAAAACAAACTGCTGAACTTCTGGCTGCAGAAGGCCACACGGTCTATGGAACCGTACGAAGAGATGTGGAGACCAGTCCAACAGTATCAATGCTTAAACTCGATCTTACAAAAATCGAATCCATCAAACAGGCAGTGCATACTATTGTTGAGAAAGAAGGGAGAATTGACGTTCTTATTAACAATGCCGGTATGCATACCGGAGGACCTTTTGAAACATCCCTAATTGAAAATATAAAGCTGCAGATGGATACAAATTTCCTGGGAATGGTCAACCTCACCCGGGAAGTTTTACCGGTAATGAGGAAACAAGGAGGCGGTACAATTATAAACTTCAGCTCAATCGGTGGATTAATGGGACTTCCTTTCCAGGCATTCTATTCCGCAGGTAAATTTGCCATCGAAGGTTTCAGCGAAGCGCTGAGAATGGAAGTAAAACAGTTTAATATTAAAATCGTTCTCATCAATCCTGGTGATTTTCATACAAATAATTCTGCCAACCGACGTAATTTCCTTGCTCCTACAGATGCCAGCGATCCATATAATCAGCAGTATCTTAAAACAATGGCTATAATTGAAAAAGATGAAACCGGCGGATGGGAACCAGTAATCCTTGCAAAGAAACTTGTCAAAATTGTTGAGTGTAATAATCCTCACCAAAAGTATATTATAGCATCATTCGAGCAAAAACTTGCAGTTGCATTAAAATATATTCTGCCAGGGAAATTGTTTGCATCGATTCTGGAGGATCATTACAAGATCAAGTAGTCTTGAGTCACATAGTGCTTGGCGAAGTCTTCAGACTTCGCCTCAAAACAAATAAGTAATTATCTTCACTTCATTTCTTAAGCGAAGTTTGAAAACTTCGCTTAGCAATCTATATAACCGAACTTTTGTCTTTTATCTTTCTCGATTAATCCCTTACATTATTGTGCCATAATACCTTTATGCCTTACGCCTTCAATACGATTTATAGTCCATTTTCATCACATTAAGTGTTTGCGGAATCCATACCCTGTAGCGTGAATCTTCTCCCCAGGTATTGCCTGCAGACGCAAAATCACAGAAGCTAACCTGACGTGGATGCTGAAAATCGCCCTCCAGATCAGTCCCAAGAACCAGAGGTGCTGTAAAGGCCATCCACATGCCAGAAGGCTTATTTGAAGCAAGTAAGAGATTCACCTTTTTTTCAGAAGTTTCTACTACTGCCGACTCATAAACAAAACCATCATTGAATCTTGTATCCCTTGCCAGAACAACCGGTCCTCTTAAAATTGCCTGGTATCCATTCAGCACTTCAAGCCTGCCGGTAAGATCAAGTGTCAGAACAACTTTGTCTGACTTTTGCCATATCCTGGTAATCTTTTTATAAGTTCCGGGAGTAATTCCTGAAACGGTCTGTCCGTTTATTGTCATAGAACTCTTTTGGCTCCATTCCGGAATCCGGAATCCAATTGTGAAGCTTTCAGGTTTTTCAGAATTTATGTTTAACTCAATCCTGTCGGAAACCGGGTAATCTGAAATCTGATCTATGGAAACTTTATTATCCATATTTACCTTAACAGCGGATTGGATTTTTCCATACAGATTAATATAAATCTCATGTTCATTGCCCATCACTGCAAAACGTGGCAGCATCATAAACGCTCTTGGACCATTTGCATTACAGCAATTGATGTGCATTCCGCATTGTTCCTCTCCTGCATGCCTTATGCCGCCTAATGGACTGTATTTTGCAATTTGCGACCCATCCCCTTTCAGTGAGGCCATTAGAGCGTTGTATGTCGATTTTTCAATCTGATCGGCATACAGCGTATTACCTGTCAACCTTAAAAGATTAAAGCACAATTTCATCCATGTCATGGTGACACATGTCTCCATAGTGTGATAAGTCGGATCAGTCTGAAATTTTGCTCCATTATAAAAACATTCAAAGGAAGTGCCCGATCCTGCTACATTTATTTCATTTTTAATTATACCATTAACTGCCATTTCAACAGCTTTCAGATGAACAGGGTCCCCCGTTATGCGATATAATTCAAGCAGTCCATCATAACAGGACATCATCTCATATGCTTTTTGTCCGTTTTCATAGGACCACCAGGTAGTTGGATGAGGAAATCTTTCAGATACCGGTACTCCGGATATTGCTTTGCTAATCAAATTTGGCCCATCAGGAGTTTCCCACTCTGCCACAATATATTTTGCGAAGTCAAGATATCTTTTATTGTCAGTCCTTCTATAAAGAAATATTATCGGTTCAAGAATTGAGCAGCTTGGCATCCCCCGGTAATTACCAGTTTTGACAATATCCATTTTACCCGGGCCAAGCAGACTGAGAAGGTTATCGGCCAGTCTGCAGGAACTTTTTAATGCAATTGTATCACCCGTCAGGTCATAATATGAAAGTAAACCCAACAAGGTATATTTACTACCCCAGATATCCCATTCCGTCAACCTGGCATTTTCGGAATAATTCCCTATGTAACCTGAAGGCAATTGCGTGGCCACAAGCTTATGAACGGCATTCTGAATAATTGCCAACATTTCAGGATCCTTGTTGTACTCATAAGATGCAATTGCTGAGAGAATCCATTTACCCCAGAATTCAGTCTGCCAGAGATGCGTTTCATTTTTATGACGGAAAGGTTCAATTAACTGTTCAACATCCTGATTTTTAATACGCTGCATTATCACCAGATCTATCTTATCACCTAGATAACCCCCAATTCTGACTGAACCTCCGGGACTGGAAGTTATTTTTTCCTGAACGGTATTTACCAACAGAGGATTTATCAATGGTTTCTGTCCGGAAAGCAAAAAAAACATGTATATTAATGAAGATGTGAGCAATAGTTTTTTTTTCATACAATATTTTATTTTTATAAATTTTTAAACCAAGTGGGGAAATAATTGTTTCTGATTAGTGAATAAGCTACCTGATCTTTTATGTCGTTGCAAATTACTTACAAATATTTGATAATTTTGGTTACCAAATATATAATACCTTTTTGGGTTATTAAGTTGATGGGAGATCATCGATAGACACTTAAACATAAAATTCGAAATGAATCTGATAATGTACTTAATAACAAATTTTAAATAACTAAATATCAATCATTAAACTTAATCTGCTATGGGACAAGAAGGAAGAGACATCGTTAAAATGGACGTTGATGAATTAATCAACCTGTTAAATAAAGCTTTATCCGATGAATGGCTTGCATATTACCAGTACTGGATTGGATCTAAAGTAGTAAAAGGACCAATGAAGGACGCAGTTATTGCTGAACTAACGATTCATGCCACAGAAGAGTTAAATCATGCAGTATTAATCTCAGCAAGGATAATACAACTTGGAGGAATCCCGGTATTATCGCCGGAGGAATGGCTTAAAAAAACCAATTGCGGTTATGCAGCTCCTGTTGATCCATATGTAGAAGAGGTTCTGGATCAGAACATAAAAGGAGAACAATGCGCAATCCGTGTTTATAGTGAGATGCTGGATATTACAAGGACTGCTGATCCGGTTACCTATAATATGATCCTGCAGATCTTATCACAGGAAGTTGAACACGAGGAAGACTTAACCGCATTAAAAGAGGATTTGGAATTAATGTTACAGAGGCATAAATAGAAAAAATGATGAATGAATTTGATATCAAAGCAGGTGAATGGGATAAAAATCCAATGCACTGGGACCGATCCGAAGCAGTGGCGAAAAAGATAATGAGCCTGATTCCATTAAATAAAGAGATGTCCGCTCTTGAATATGGGGCGGGTACTGGTATTACCAGTTTTTTATTAAGGGACTACCTGAAGGAGATCACTTTAATGGATAACTCATCTGAAATGATCAAAGTAATTAATGAAAAGATCAAAGCGTCAAAGGTAAAGAATCTCAGAACTTTGAATTTTAATCTTGAGTCTGATGAGTACAAAGAAAAAAAATTCGACCTTATATTCACCCAGATGGTTTTACATCATGTAGTTGATATTGAAAATATTATTAATAAATTTCATCTGCTTTTAAATCCAGGGGGCTTTCTTGCTATAGCTGACCTTTATGAGGAAGACGGATCTTTTCACGGTGAAGGTTTTACAGGACATAATGGATTCAATATTGATAAGTTATCGGATATTCTAAGAAAAAAAAGCTTCAAAAATGTATCTGATAAGACTTGTTTTATAATTGACCGGAAGATCTCGGAAACTGAATCAAAACAATTTAAGGTATTTATTATGACAGCTCAAAGAGACTAAAAAACACTTTCTTAAGAAACTTATTGTTGCATAATATAATCTAACAATTCTAATGATGGAAATAACATTTGATGGTGGTAAAGTAGTAACGGCTCATTTAAACGGTCATATCATAAAGACCGATCAATCCCTGACCAGTGGAGGCCAAAACACTGCTCCATCACCTTTTGAACTGTTCCTGGCTTCAATCGGAACTTGTGCAGGAATTTATGTAAAATCATTCTGTGACAACCGGAAAATCCCAACAGATAATATCAAAATCATTCAAACTTTTGAATTTGATGAAAAAACAGGATTACCTGTGAATTTCAAAATAGATATTAAGCTGCCGGCAGACTTCCCTGAGAAATATAAAGAAGCTGTAATTTCAGCTGCAGAATTGTGTAAAGTTAAAAAGGCGATAGCTGCTCAGCCTGTGTTTGAAGTTATTACCTCAACAATATAATTGCCCCCCTTTCCCATTAACGGGGGGTTAATTCTCTGTATATTAATTAATTCATTAATGGTGCCGAATTTGTCCCCCTTCAGGGGGACACCGCGAAGCGGAGGGGGTCTATGCCAGATACATATTTATTAGCTGCTCATAAAGCTCCTGTTTACCGCTTTTTGTTTCAGGTTCACCAAGGTCGGCAGCAATATCTCTTAATTTCGCAAGTGTAAGTTTACCTTTTTCGAAATCTCTTCCTGGTCCTTTATCAAAAGACTCGTATCTTTTCTTTCTCATTTTAAGGTAGTCGCTATCCTTCAGAATCTTATCTGCAATAATCAACGCCCTTGCAAAAGTGTCCATCCCGCTTATATGAGCGATAAAAAGATCTTCATTATCTGTGGAATTACGTCTGACCTTTGCATCAAAGTTAATACCACCGGTTGAGAAACCACCAGCTTGCAGGATCACCATCATTGCTTCGGTTACCTCGTAGATATTAGTCGGAAACTCATCTGTATCCCATCCGTTCTGGTAATCACCTTTATTCGCATCAATACTGCCAAGAAGGCCAGCATCGGCTGCAACCTGTAGCTCATGCTGGAAGGTATGACCTGCAAGAGTTGCATGATTTACTTCAATATTCAGCTTAAAATCTTTGTCGAGTCCATGTTCGCGCAGGAATCCAATTATCGTAGAGACGTCATAATCATATTGATGTTTTGTAGGCTCCATTGGTTTTGGCTCAACAAGAAATGTCCCCTTAAATCCAATTTTTCTGCCATAATCCCGTGCCAATGAGAGCATCATACCCATATGTTCAAGTTCTCTTTTCATATTTGTATTGAGGAGTGACATATATCCCTCTCTTCCACCCCAGAAAACATAATTTTCCCCGCCTAATTCAACAGTTGCCGCAATAGCGTTTCTGAGCTGTACTGCAGCATTAGAAACAACAGTAAAATCGGGATTTGTTGCGGCTCCATTCATATACCTTGGGTTTGAGAAGAGATTAGCTGTACCCCATAAAAGTTTTACACCTGTCTGGTCCTGCATTTTTTTCATTACAGGTACAATCTTCTCGATTCGCTTTTCTATTTCGAAGACAGTGCCATTTCCTACTATATCGGTATCGTGAAAACAATAATAACCTGCGCCGATTTTTGTAAAAAATTCAAAAGCTGCATCGAGTTTGTGTTTAGTCTTATCATTTATTGTTGCATCCTTCCATGGATACAATCGTGTTGCATCACCAAAAGGATCAGAACCATCTCCGCAAAATGAATGCCAGTAAGCAATAGCAAAACGCAGATGATCCTTCATCTGTTTGCCGCCCACTTCTTCCTCAGCATTGTACCATCTGAAGGCCAGTGGGTTTTTAGATTTTTTACCTTCGTACTCTATTTTTCCTATTCCCGGATATGCTTCTTTTTTACCCTTGTAATTCATGATAATAAAGTTTGTTAGTTTTTTATTAATAAGCCATTAAATACAAATATCGCAAAGTTTTCTCAAAGCACACACAGAATAGTCAGATGATTAGAGTGCAGAGAGTAAATCTTTCCATTTCAGATATGCGTCTTCATATGCACCTGATTTTAATTTATCTGGTTCTGTTACTCCCACAGCCACCAATCCTGTAAAGGCTTCTTTTTCAGATTTGTAAAATCCACATCCAATGCCGGCACCTCTTGCAGCACCAATAGAACCATCAGTATTATAGAGATGAATTACAGATCCCGTAATGCATGACAAAGCTTCCCTGAAGACCTTACTCAGGAACATATTTGCCTCTCCTGCCCTTATAACCCTTGGATCAATGCCGGTTTCTTTCATTATATCCAGTCCATATCTGAATGAGAATGCAATTCCTTCCTGTGCTGCTCTTAATATATGAGCGTTGCTGTGGATATTAAAACTTAAGCCTGAAATTCTTGCTCCGACGTCTTTATTTCCAAGAATACGTTCAGCTCCGTTGCCAAATGGAATTATACAAAGTCCGTCTGACCCGGGAGAAACTTTTTCAGCAATATTATTCATGTCGTTATATGATAAATTATTGACAATATTACGTTTAAGCCATGAGTTCAGTATGCCGGTCCCATTGATGCAAAGCAAAACGCCAAGGCGATTTCGGGATTCGGTATGATTTACGTGTAAAAAAGTATTCACCCTTGAAAGAGGGTCAAATTTTTTCATCTCTGTAACACCGTATATTACTCCTGAGGTTCCTGCCGTAGCTGCAACTTCTCCAGTGTTTAACACATTAAGAGACAGCGCATTATTTGGCTGGTCTCCAGCCCTGTATGCAACAGGGATACCTGCAGGTAATCCCAATTCCTTTGCAACTGAATCCAATAACAGACCAGATATTGAAAATGAGCCGGAAGCGTCTGGCAGTATCACAGGATCAAAACCAAAATATTTCATAAGTTCACCGGAGACCCTATTGAGAGAAAAGTCCCAGAAAATACCTTCCGAAAGACCTGTGTAGGTAGTACTGATTTCTCCGGTCATTCGAAGTGCCAAATAATCACCGGGTAACATCACTTTTTTTATTTTCTGAAAAATATCAGGCTCATTCTCCTTAACCCACGCCAGTTTTGAAGCAGTGAAATTTCCTGGTGAATTTAGCAGATGTGACAGGCAGAAATCATTCCCTAAAGACTTCATAGCTTTTTCACCAAAACCGACAGCCCTGCTATCGCACCAGATTATGGAATTACGAAGAACTTTATTGTTTTTATCAACTGCTACAAGTCCATGCATCTGATATGAAATCCCTATTGCACCAATTCGATCTTTCATTAATCCCATTTTTTCCGTACATTCATTGATGGCAGCCTTCAGATTTGTCCACCATGTCTCAGGATCCTGTTCAGCCCACCCGGGTTTCAGGGCGATTATCTTCATTTCATCTGAAGGGGAAAAAGCGGTGGCAAGGCATTTACCGGTTGTTCCGTCAATTACAGAAGCTTTCACTGAAGAGCTTCCTAAATCAATTCCTAGTAATAGCATATTTCAAAATTTTCAATTTAACTGCAAAGGTCGCAAAGAATTTATTATTATTTTTTTGACTTTGCGCACTTTGCGCCTTCTTTGCGTACTTAGCGGTTAATGGATTTCTACTTATTCAAAAACCAGAATTCATTATTCTATTTTCTTTTACCTTTCTGTAGACACAATCAAGCTGGTTACACATCCTGCAAGCATATGGATTGTACTTGACATTTTCCCCAATACCTATAAATCCGCTTATCGATTTTACCGGATCCATCAGTGCAGAAGAGGTTAAGCTTATTCCGCAATAATTTTCAGGAATAAGTTTAAATAATTTATGTTGTTCAGCTACATCCCAGCCACAATAACCGGGACTAAAACGATTGGTATTTTTTTTCCCTGATCCCATTATATTCCTGGCAAGATCAGCCTGCAGCAGATCTCCGGCTGCCTCAACTATCTCACTGCCTATAACATCATAAACATATCCCCTTAAAAAATCCCTGTCTTTCATGGCAGCCCGGCTCCGGATTCCTACCTCCTCTCCTGCCGTACAGAGAAAAACGGCTATTGATTCAGATTTATTCAGTTGCCCGAAAATAATTTTATGTATATCGAAATGGATCTTATTGATCTCTACAGATTTATTCTCAGCATTAAAACATGCATCATTATATATCACATACTGAGCCTTAATTTCAGTTATCTCGCTGCATTCCGCCAATATTTGCCAGATAAGATCCGATACAATCTCAGTGTCTTCGCCTTCTTTGTAACCCAGCACACTCTCGATCTGTGAACCTTTTAGTTTCAGATCCTCAAAACCAAACCGTAATGTTGAATTTGTATCCATAACATTTCTATGCAAGTCCGGATTCCTGAACAATTCTTTGAACGGCCGATTCCCAGCTTAATGTCATTATATGTATTCCGTTGACGCCTTGTTTTCCTTTTACTGCATCAATCATCTCCAAAGCAATCTGAACACCTTCCTCGGAAGCAGATTCTCCAGCCATTTCCATCCTTTTCATAATTTTTTCAGGTATACATACCCCCGGTACATTATTGTGAAGATATTGAGTCACCTTTAAAGTTTTTAGCGGGGCTATTCCAATAAGAATGAATACTTTATTCAGAATATTTCTTTTGTCGAGCTGTTCAAGCCACAGATCGAGTTTTTCAGGTTCAAATACAAGATTAGTCTGAAAGAACTGGGCACCGGCATTCACCTTTTTGTGATCCTTTATTGCCTGTAATACAGGATCTGATGCGAATGGAGAAGTTGCAGCTCCCAGAAAAAAACGCGGAGGATTTTTAATAGTCCGTCCATCGAGATATACTCCCTCATCTCTCATTCTTCGGAGTATCCAAAGCATTTGTACAGAATCAATATCAAGAATATTCATATTACCTGTTGGTGAAGGTCCAATTACAGCATTGTCGCCGGTAATACACAGGATATTTTTAACGCCAATTGCATTTGCTCCTATAACAGAAGATTGAAGGCTTGCCCTTGTTATATCACGAGCAGCAATTTGAAGTACCGGTTCAGAGTTCTGATCAATTGCGATTTTGCAGCATGCAATACTTGACATCCTCGGACGTGCGGAGGCGGAATCTGTAAAATTGATGGCAGTAACACTCGATTTTACTGATTCGATATCTGTGATTAACTTTGAAGTGACGGTACCGTGGGGAGGAGTAACTTCTGTTGCAATAACAAATTGACCTGATCGCAGCCTTTTTTCAAGTTCAGATACAGGTTCTCCCTGAAGTGAATCATGATATTCTGAATCACCGTTCCACCAGTGAGGCTGACGGATGTTCTTAAAAACACTATCCCAGACTTCCGATTTTTTAAGCTTATCTTTTAAAATAACAGAACTAAAAAACTTACCTTTCCCCACTTTTCTGATTGTTGATATAACCTCACCCCAGGTTTCTGTCCCAACTTTATTCCAGTCGAGCGGTGGTAATACTTCGAGCAGCTTTTCTTCCCTGCCTGTTTTAAGGGCCCGTTTATAGATGACATACCACACACACTTACGCGTATTATCGACATAACATCTTTTGTCGGGTCTTATTCCACCGCATGGCCCGTTTCTCATACCCTTAGGACACTCCATGGGACAGATAAATGAAGTTTCCTGAAGAAGGCAGTTGCCACACATACGGCAGCCAAACAGTGGACCTTTTATACAAATTTCAACTTTTGCCAGAAGCCGTCTGCCAAATGGTTCTTTTTTAAAAGGGAAAAATGCCGGTTGCCATCTCCTGGCAGGTTTAATAACTGACATACAAAAAATACTAAGAAGCAAATTGCTTCAGGTAATTTACAGCTCCCTGGGGATCGGGTGAATAAAAATCAGCCCCAATTTTCTGACAATATTCCATGGTAACCGGGGCACCACCTATCAGAATTTTTGATGCGGAATAATTTTCCTTTATTGCAGTCACAATCTTTTTCATATTTTCCATCGTCGTGGTCAGCAAAGCTGAAAGACCAACAAACGCACCCGGATTCTCATCGAGAGCTTTCAGATATTTTTCAGCGCTTACATCAACACCAAGGTCAATCACTTCCCAACCGCCTCCCTCAATCATCATGGATACCAGGTTTTTTCCAATATCATGAAGATCACCTGACACGGTTCCAATAATAAATTTACCCTTTCTTTTTGTTTCGCCTGACTGAAAATATGGTTTCAGGTGCATCAGGGCACTATTCATGGCTTTTGCTGACATCAGCATTTGTGGAACATAAATTTCTTTTCTGCTGAACTTATTACCGACATTTGCCATAGCAGGGACTAAGGCATTTTCAAGAATTTCATCCGGATTAACACCTTCTTCAAGGGCCCTCTTTGCCAGTTCATCAGCACCATCCTGATCTTTCATTGAAGGCGGGTATGGAGATGCCCTGTTAATCTTACCAAATTCAATGCATTGTGCTATTCTCCCGAGGATCTCGTTCATATTTTAGCTTTTTAAAAAAATCAACCTTTAGCATTTACTAAGATAACACCAAAATAATTCAATATTTTGAGGAATATTAATTAAACTCAGAGAATAATTTCAGGTAATCACCTGCCTGACACTAAACCAAACCAGTTGAATCACCATATTTTTTAATATAAATACGGTGCACTGTTATCCAAAATGCATATCTTTAAATTTGTCATTTATATAGTGGATACCAGTTAAAAACTTAAATATGAAATCATTAATTATTCTTATGCTTTGTTGTGTGGTAAATATTACTTCAGCTCAGAATAACCCTGTGGGAATATTCCAGGGTAATTCTGATATAGGAAATCCAAAAAAACAAGGTTCAGCAGTTTATAACCAGGCTGATCAGAGCTATATCCTGAAAGGCGCCGGTTACAATATCTGGTTCGAAAAAGACGAATTTCATTATTTGTTTAATAAGATAAAGGGTGATTTTATTCTCACAGCCAATTTCGAGTTTGTTGGAAAAGGCGCTAATCCTCACAGAAAATCAGGATGGATGGTTCGTGAATCGACCGATGCAAAATCCTCTCATATTTCTGCTACACTCCATGGAAGCGGATTGACAGTCCTTCAATGGCGGGTTGCTGCAGGAGACTCAATGAGGGATCCACAGGACGAAATATTTTCGAAAGATTCATCTTTTAATGTCATCCAGATTGAAAGAGCTGGAAAGAATATTACTATGAGAGGTGCGCACAATGGAAAACCACTTGAGACAATTGGCTCACATGTAATGGAGAATATGCCGGATGAAGTACTGGTTGGCCCTTTTATCTGTTCTCACGATTCAGATGTGGTTGAAGCAGTGAAAATCTGGAATGTAAGGATTGATCAGCCGGTGGCAGATAACTATGACACTTACAGATCACCCGCTTTAGGATGCAGATTGGAAACCATGACTGTTGCAGATGGAAAAAGAAAAGTAATATTCGAAAAACCCGGCAGATTTGAAGCCCCTAACTGGATGCCTGACGGTAAAAAGCTGCTATTTAATATGGATGGCTCTTTATATAAAATTCCGGTCGGCGGTGGAGAATTGGAAAAACTTAATACAGGTTTTGCCGACAATATCAATAACGATCATGGTATATCCTTCAATGGCAAGCTTCTTGCAATCAGTAATTCAGTCAAAGGTGGAGGTTCAGCTGTGTATGTACTCCCTCTGACAGGTGGTGTTCCAAAACTGGTCACGAAGGAAACTCCTTCTTACTGGCATGGGTGGGCTCCTGACAATAAAGAAGTTGTGTATGTGGCAATACGTGACGGGAAAAAAGTATATAACATATACAGGAATTCCATAGAAGGCGGTAAAGAGGTGGCTCTTACAGATATTCAGCCGGGTCAGCATGTAGATGGATGTGAATATTCACCCGATGGTAAATATATTTACTACAACGGCCATTACACAGGTACAATGCAGATATGGAGAATAAACCCTGACGGATCAGGCAGGGAACAATTAACATCTGATAATTACAATAACTGGTTCCCTCATATCTCTCCTGATGGAAAATGGATCTTAATGATCTCATTTCCACCCGATATTGACCCGAACAGCCATCCGGGATACAAAAGGGTTATGTTAAGAATAATGCCTGTTACAGGCGGAGAACCACGTGTACTTGCATATCTGTACGGCGGACAGGGTACTATCAATGTGCCTTCATGGTCTCCTGACAGTAAACAAGTTGCATTTGTAAGTAATTCCGGTGTGACAAAGTAGATTTTAAAGGAAGGAGCTTTTAAATGTTTCTTTCTTGTTTACCTCTCCCTAAATGGGGTTGTTGAAAAAGTTACTTTTAACCGCAAAGTACGCTAAGTAGGCGCAAAGTGCGCAAAGTCAAAACACTATAATTCAGTTCTTTGCGATCTTTGCGTAATTTCTTTGCGACCTCTGCGGTTAATGGATTTCGACTTTTTCAACAACCCCACTTAATAACTACCCTCCGTTACATTTAAATAAAAAAAAGAACTATTTTGCGGATAGGGAAATTATAACAATAATAATGCGCTCAGGAATTTACTCTGTACTTACTGTATTACTATTTGGTATTCTCTATTTTTATACTGCTATTGGTGTACTCATTGTTCTGATTTTTGCATTACTAAATATAAAAACTCCGATACGCATGATTTTCCAGTTCTGGGCAAAATCAGTTTTTTATATTCTGGGGAAAAGATTTGTAATTTCAGGGAAAGAAAACATTGATAAAGAGAAAAAATATATCCTTGTAGCTAATCATGGCAGTCTCTTTGATATTGTTGCAATAACATCATTTTATTCTGGCATCTCCTGGTTCGGACACGAAAGACTGCTTAAAGTACCGCTTTTCGGGAAGATTTTACAAATGACAGATTATATTCCCTTTAAGGAGCCAACCTATTCAAATACAAGGGAGATGATAGGACAGCTTGTGAATAATTCCAAATATCAAACTATTGCAATCTTCCCTGAAGGAACAAGAACTCTTAACGGAAATATTAATCAGTTTTACAGAGGATTTATATATCTGTTCAGAACAAGAGATATCGATATATTGCCAGTTACACTTAACGGTTTCTACGAATTAAAACCAAAAAACAGGTTTTATATCAACTTTAGCTCAAAACTTGACATCGTCATACATAAACCTATCAAACGGGAAGAATTAATAGAAAAAAATGACTGTGAAATAATAGAAAAGGTAAAAAGTGTAATTGAATCAGCACATCATTGAAAAAAGACGAAAGTAAATAAAGTAGAAAGTAGAAAGGAAAAAGGAGAAAGGAGAAAGGAGAAAGGAGAAAGGAGAAAGGAGAAAGGAGAAAGGAGAAAGGAGAAAGGAGAAAGTAAGAAAGTAAGAAAGTAAGAAAGACACAGTGTTTAAATCTGCGTAATCAGCGGGAAACAGATTAAATGGGTAACTATTAAAGTCGTAAAATATAATCTAAAGACGAGAGAATTCTGACATGGAGAATGAAAAAGAGCAATGGGTTTTTATTGTTAACCCTGTAGCTGGGAACGGTTTTGCAAAATCAATTATCCCTAAGCTCAGGGAAATGATCGAAAAACATAATATTGATGCTGAAGTTGTATTCACAGAAAGAAGCGGACATGCAACTGAATTGTCAGAAAAATTTTATAAAAAGGGGTTCAGAAAAATAATAGCTGTTGGCGGAGATGGTACATTTAATGAAATGTGCCGCCCGCTCATAAACAAAAAAGATGTCAATACAGGGATAATTCCTGCCGGTACTGGAAATGATTTCATCCAGATTCTGGGATTTCCAAATAGGTTCTCTGAAAAAGACTGGGATATATTTTTTAATTCACAGACAATTGGAATGGATTCAGGATTGTGCAATGGGATGATCTTTCTAAATGGAATGGGTCTGGGTTTTGATGCCCAGGTAGCAGCAGAAAATTACATTAAACCAGGTGAAGTTAAAAGAGGAAGTAAATATAAATACATCTGGCACATCGTAAAGACATTGCTTTTTTTCAATGAAAAAAGGATGACCGTGAATACAGAAACCGGAAAACACGAAACAGACTGCTTTATAAACACTATTGCCATTGGAAGGCGATTTGCAGGCGGGTTTTTTCTCACGCCCAAGGCTATAGCAAATGACGGATTACTAGATGTTTGCATGATAAAAAGACTATCACTAACAGAAAGATTCTCAATCCTTCTTAAAGTTCCTGAGGGAAAACATATTAAAGATAAACGGGTAAATTACTACCAGACTGCAAAGATTAATCTGGAATTCCCTGAAGTAGTACCTTTCCATGTAGATGGTGAATTGAACTTTGCCGACAAGTTCGAGGTTACAATTATTCCCGGAGCCTTAAATATTATTTATAATCCCTATGGAAATCATTTCTTCAGTAACTGAAGGTAACCGGAAAAACTACATTGCTTTCTTTGACCTTGACCAAACAATTACTAAAGCAATCAGTGGCAGAGCCTTAGTCGTTGCTGGTCATAAAAAAGGTCTTTTTACCGGCTGGGATTTTGTAAACGCAATTTTTCTCTCTTTCCTGTTCAGATTTAAGCTTAAGAACCCGTACAGAATTGTAGTGGATATGGTCCGGTGGGTCAAAGGAATGCCCGAGAAGGTAATGAATGATCTTTGCTTGCAGGTATGCCACGAAATTCTTTTGCCTTCTGTATACAGAGATGCAATAACAGAAATAGAATTTCATAAATCGAACAATGCCAGGATAGTAATTCTTTCTTCAGCTCTGAAGGGAATCTGCATTGAAATGGCTAAATCTCTTAACATCGATGATATAATCTGCTCGGAACTCGAAGTCAGGGACGGATTACTCACAGGTCGTCCCAAAGGAAGGTTGTGTTTTGAAGAAGAAAAAGCGCTAAGATTGCTCGCATTTTGTGAAAAACATAAATATTCGTCTGCAGACTCGTGGTATTATGGTGATTCAATATCTGATCTTCCGGCGCTAAATAAGGTTGGGTATCCGGTTTGTGTTAATCCGGACACCAAACTCAGAAGAGCTGCAATAAGAAAAGACTGGAAAATTCTTACCTGGGTGAATTAATTCACCTCAAGTTTTTGCCAATCGGGCAACTTAGGAAATTTGGCATGTGGTTCAGTCTGGTACCAGAAACAAGTTGAGGCAATATCGGATTTTTGTTGAAGGTAGCGGCCTCCCTTATGCCACCCGAGATCCTGAATTGTGATTTTAAGATCTGAATCAAAACGGATTGGATCCATTATGTGCCATCTGTAAAGACCAAATCGTTGCATTACATTGTAATGACCATCACCCTTGATAACCTGGACCAATCCTGAGTAGGGAGTACAAAATTCTGTGTATGCAGATTCCTCAATACCTTCAGGGTTTTTCTTATTGGTATCAAAATCATATGATCCGCAGAAATAATCTTCTGTACCTGTACCACATATTGTAGGGTATTTGGTATCCTCATCCAGATATAATTTAATTTCACCTTCGCCCCACCAACCATTATTATTAACTCCTACGGCAAGATATACTCCAACATATTGACCTTTTCCTTTAACTCCATCGATTATTGTGTACACTGATGTCTCATCAGGGTTTTCTCTTCTGAATTGCGCGTGAAAATATCCTGCATCTGAAGGGACTTCTGTAAGAGTATAATCAATCTGGTAATACAAGGTCATAGCTTCAGAATTATTAATGTTTCCCATAGTGATCCTGCATTTTTTACGGAATGGCATCGACCAATATGAATTGAAGGCACTGCCCGGGTTTACGCATATCGGTGATGAGACCAGAGGAGAATATTGGTTCCATCCCATTCCAAAAAAATCACCGACAGGACATTCAACTGAAGGCTCGGTTTCATCGTCCCAATAGATCCTTAAAATCGAAAATCTCCATATGCCGGTTGGAGTCATCCAGATATGTTGGATAGCCCCGGAACCTTCAATTTCTGCCATCGTGAATGTTTCCCCGGGTTTAATTCTTACAAAAGGATTTATTTTCCATCCCTGACCAAGATCGCGTGCAGCATTTGACGCATTTGCCTTATTTATTTTGTTCGCATCAGCCGGATCTGCCATCCCTCCTTTTCCCTTTTCACCTGAGAAATTTTCAGGACTGATTGAACGGGTCTTTGCGTCTGACAACCTGTACAAATTACCAAGATTCATATCGAGCCCGTTAAATTTAGTCTGGGCTGACATTATACAATTAATTAAAAAAATAATTAAAAAGGATGCCGTTAGCCTTTTCATATCGGGTAATTTTAGTTTGAATACATTATCGAACTTAAAATTAGAAAATATATCTTATTGATAAGGCCCCCTCCGACCAGAATCCGGTATATCCTATCAAATTGAGAGCTGGTTTCCAATCAACTCCTATATTAATTGGAACATCATCAAAGTCATATTCCAGACCTAATATGCCATCGATTCCGATAACTGTATAAGCTGTCCCTCTTTCGCCCCAGTAAGCATAACTACCATTATAGAAGCCGAGATGTGCACCGCCGCCGTAATACCAGTTAAGGCGATTTACCTCAAAAGCCCTATTATGAACTTCATACAGACCTGTGATATCAAAGCCCTGCCATCTTGTTGTAACAAGACCTTCCAGTGCTACACTTTGACTTTTAAAATGTTTAATTGTCAGCCCCGATGAAAATCCTGCTCTTACACCAATGCCTGTTTTATACTCCTGTGCATTCGCAACAGTCAACATTCCTGAAATGATAATAATTGATATTAAACCTCTTCTCATAACAAATACTTTTTGAAACTTAATTTGAAATTTTTCTCATAATTAATCATAAAAAAATTGACTGAATTTGCCACTTTTTATTATTCTGTGCAAGAATTAATATTAAAATGTTTGACTTATTTGAGATTTTACTTTTTGTCAAAACTAATCAATTCATTACTTTTGATATCAGAATGATGGAAAGTCCTGAAATCTTACTGAATTTTATTTTAAATACGAATGAAAAGACAAATCTTTACAATTATCGTAATGACAATTCTTACTTCATGTAACAATCCGGTGAAAAAGAATTTGGAATACCCTGTCACAAAAAAGGGTGATGTTGTTGACAATTTTTTCGGAACTAAAGTCCCTGATCCTTATCATTGGCTGGAAGATGATAAATCAGCAGAAACGATGGCCTGGGTTAAGGAGCAGAATAAACTCACATTTGGCTATCTTGAGAAAATTCCATACAGGGAGGAGCTCAAATCACGTCTTGAAAAGATGTGGAATTACGAGAAATATACTGCACCTCACAATGAAGGAGCTTATACTTATTTTTCCAAGAATGACGGCTTGCAAAACCAGTTTGTTATTTACCGTCAGAAAGATAACATGGAACCTGAGGTTTTTCTCGATCCTAATAAGTTTTCAGCAGATGGGACTACCTCCCTTGGTGAAATGGAGTTTACGAAAGATGGAAGTAAAGTTGCCTACTCTATTTCGGAAGGTGGTTCCGACTGGAGGAAGGTGATTACAATGGACACCAAAACAAAAGAGATATTGGATGATACTTTGAAAGATGTAAAATTCAGCGGTCTTGCATGGAAACAAAATGAAGGATTTTATTATTCCAGCTATGATAAGCCAAAAGGAAGTCAACTTTCTGCAAAAACTGATCATCATAAGCTATACTTCCATAAACTTGGCACCAAACAGTCGGAAGATAAAGTTGTTTTTGGGGCAGATATTGTAAGAAGATATGTTGGCGCGTATGTTACAGAAGACGGAAGGTACCTGGTTGTCACTGCAGCCATTTCAACAACAGGCAATGAATTATATATTAAAGACCTTACAAAACCAGAAGATAAGTTCACTGTCATAGTTGGCAATTTTGATAATGATAATGCTGTTCTGGATAATGATGGTTCGAAACTTTTCATTGTCACCAATCGGAATGCACCCAATAGAAAAGTTGTCACAGTTGATGCCGGAAACCCTGGTATTAAAAACTGGGTTGACCTGATACCTGAAACAGAGAACGTACTTGATCCTGCTGCCGGTTGCGGATATATTTTCGCACACTTTATGACTGATGCTATATCCCGAGTGAAACAATTTGACAGAAACGGAAAACTCGTAAGGGAAGTTGTACTACCCGGCGTTGGAAGTGCATCGGGTTTTGCTGCAAAAAGAACCGACAAGGAAGTTTACTACTCCTTCACAAACTATATAACTCCAACGACTATATATAAACTTGATCCTGTAAATGGAAGTTCTGAAATATATAAAAAACCTGTTGTCGCATTTAACAGTGAAGATTATGAATCGCACCAGATTTTTTATAATTCAAAGGATGGAACCCGGATACCTATGATTATCACATATAAAAAAGGTACATCCCTTGATGGGACTACTCCAACGATCCTTTATGGTTACGGAGGTTTTAATATAAGTGAGACCCCGGCTTTCAGTATTCCTGTTGCTCTCTGGCTTCAAACTGGCAGTATTTATGCTGTTCCAAACATAAGAGGAGGTGGCGAATATGGTGAAAAATGGCATCTTGCAGGGACTAAAATGAATAAGCAGAACGTATTTGATGATTTCATCGCAGCTGCCGAATATCTGATTAAAAATAAATATACATCTTCTGACTTTCTTGCAATCCGTGGCGGATCGAATGGGGGATTGCTTGTTGGTGCTGTGATGACTCAACGTCCCGACCTGATGAAGGTTGCACTTCCTGCAGTTGGAGTAATGGATATGCTTCACTACCATAAATTTACTGCAGGAGCCGGTTGGGCTTTTGATTATGGCACTGCTGAGGACAACAAGGAAATGTTTGAATATATTTACAAATATTCTCCCGTCCAGAATGTAAAAGAAGGTGTCAGATATCCGGCGACTCTCATTACAACCGGCGACCATGATGACAGGGTTGTACCAGCACATTCATTCAAGTTCGCTGCCCAGCTTCAGGCAAAGCAGACCGGCGATAATCCTATTCTTATACGTATTGAAACAAATGCCGGCCATGGCGCCGGGACACCTGTAAGCAAATCAATAGAGCAATATGCTGATATTTTCAGCTTTACGCTCTATAATATGGGAATAAAGGAATTAAAATAACCAAGGTCGGCCCCCTGCCGCTACGCGGGAGAATTTACCCCCCTTTAGGGGGGCAGGGGGGCAAATTATAACACCAGGGTCTGAATTGAGTGCGGCGGAATTTTTACTTCTGCTGCATTTGGCCCGATACACAGATTATAGGTTATTTTCAGATTGCTTTGATTCATCACAATTACTGCCACTGTCCCATCTTCATTGATAAATGCTGTTGTAAGCAATTGACTACGGCTGGCTGAACTGATAATACGTTTTGCACCCGGACGCACAAACTTTGAGAAGTGTCCAATGTAATAATAAGAATTCGTATAGATCAATTGTCCTGTTTTTGTATCACCATGAATCGGTGCAAAACAGAAATTGCCCACATGATTAGGACCTCCGGTCTCATCAAGTAAAATGTTCCAGTCAGTCCATCCGACAGTCCCGTTATTAAAATCATTTATCATTGAACGTCCATAGGTTTCTCCAAGTTTCCAGCTATTGTACATAGATGCATTGAAACTTTCCGGACATCCTTCAGTGAACAACAGGTTTTTATCAGGATAACTTTCATGAACGATTTTGACATTATCAAACATTTTATCTCCCCCACTCCAGCTTTCGTACCAGTGAAATCCCATTCCCCATGCATATTTTGAAGCTTCAGGATCGCTGAAAATGACATTTGCTCTCTGAACCATAAGATCCCGGTTATGATCCCACACTATAATTTTCTTATCCCCAAGTCCGGATTTCTGAATTGTCGGCCCGAGAAAATTTTTAAGAAAATCACGTTCATCATTTGCAGTATAGATACATGATTCCCAGGTCTGGGTTGCCATTGGCTCATTTTGAATTGTTAAACCCCAGACGGGGATCCCGGTTTTTTCATAAGCATTTATAAACTTCACATAATAATCCGCCCAGGGCTGATAATATTCCGGTTTTAGTTTACCACCATGTAACATATTATTATTGGTTTTCATAAACGCCGGAGGACTCCAGGGGCTGACAAACAAAGTCAGTTTCCCGCCTGCAGCTGACATCGCTTTCTTTATAAAAGGGATCTTGAACTGCATATCATGATCGATATTGAACGACTTAAGTTCTTTGTCACCTTCTGTGACGTATGTATAACTAGCGCTCGAAAAATCACAACTGTTTATATTTGTCCTTGCAAGAGTATAACCAATACCTTTCTTAGTATCATAATAGGCTTGCAATATCTCATCTTGCTTCGCCTGAGGCATTTTAAAGAAGGTCTCAGCAGATGCATCTGTCAATGCTCCGCCAATTCCCAGGAATGTCTGAAAAGTTTTATCAGGATCGGCAAAAACACAAACCTGGGTCTCAACTGGCTGAATTAATTCCCTAAAATTGAGAGTGTCAGTTACAGTAAGTCTCAGATTGGTGCTATCGGCTGTCGTATAGACGATTACATGCTTGCCTTCTGTTTTGAAATTCCCTGCAGGAGTTGATTGAATGCCCGGGTGCGGCATTGGTTGGCTACACGAAATAAGTAGTAAGAGGCTTGCTGAAAACAAAGCATATTTCTTCATCATTATATAGTTTAGATTTTCATTTTAATATTTCATCGGAAATATAATAAGAATCTGTTTAAGGAGAACTTTTTTGGGACAATATAATGATGCTCTGTCATTAGCGAAGTCGTTTTCTGACTTTATTTATTTCCTTTGTATTACTTTGTGTTTGTGTTCTGAGATTATTGTGTTAAATAAAGCTATGAAAAATACTTACCTGTCCATCCTCTATTTTCTTATTGGAATTTTAGCAATTTTTCTTCTGGACCAGCCATCTTTTTACCCGGGATTTATATCTAAAGTCCTTATTATTCCTTCACTGGGGATTTTATTTGTTCTAAACTTAAATCCTTTCTCCGGCAGGCTGCATTTGTTCTTGTTTGCTGGACTTCTTTTTTCCTGGGCAGGCGATATCACACTTGAGTTTGCCAAGACTAATGAGGTTTATTTCACCATTGGGCTTGTGTGTTTTCTTCTTGCACACTTAATGTACATGGCAGTGTTTTTTAAAACTCCTGGCCATAATGTTATATTTGGCAAAAGGGCATATCTGCTGATACCTGTTTTAATATACGGAATAACGCTTGTTTCTTATCTTTTCAGCGACCTGGCTGAAATGCGGGTGCCGGTAATTCTTTATGCCGTAGTTATTCTTTCGATGCTTGCAGGAGCTATCAACAGGAGAGAAAAGGTAAATAGGGTCTCATACTTTATGGTTCTCGCTGGTGCAGTATTATTCGTTATTTCTGATTCAGCCATCGCTGTCAATAAATTCAGTCATCATTTTGATTCATCGGGAATTGTGATAATGGCAACCTACATTGCTGCTCAGTACTTAATTGTGACAGGATATATTTACCAATACAGAAAATGAGGAGATTCAGATAATCCGGTAATTCTCGTAATAAGTATTGATACCCAGATATTTCTTAATAAAGATCTTGCCTTTATATCTAAGGGACAGCCTGTTGAAAGAAATGTCATGTTCAAAGTTCCAGTTTTTCCGCTTGATGCGATCCTGCATAACTCTGGGATGTGTATCGGTAAAAGGTTTTAAAGAATCTATTGATGAATAGTCAAACTCATTAATCCCGTTTGTTTCTTTGGATTTCACTTGTTTAACGATATTCTTTTCCTGGTAAAACGAATTAGCATTAATGGCTTTTTTCATCATCGTTTCCGGTTCTTTTACCCAACCGTAATGATAAATATATGCATCTATGGGTTTGACGTTTAATTTTTCATCAACACATTTTCTAAAACCCTGGGCATCCCTGAATGAATAAATAGATTTGTCATTTCTGATAACCCTTATCTCGTGTCCATACCATTTAGGTGAAATACCAACATAATCATACGAACCATAGAAATGCAGATATTTGAATAAAAGTCCGTCAACACTCTTATCTTCCTGCCACTTCTCCATTGAGGAATAGATAGTATCAAGATATTTTTCATGTACAACCTCATCTCCCTGAATGTAGAAGGCCCAATCAGAAGCCATTGGAATTGCTTTAAATGCTTTATCAGTTTCCGAGGCGAAAACCTTCCCGCCTTTTTTCATTTCCAATGAATCATCCCACACAGTCTCTATGATCTTTATTTTTTGTTTATCAATATTCTGGATGAGTTCAAGAGTATTATCATCAGAGTTACCGACAGCCACAATAAAATTATCACAAACGGGTAAAATTGACTTTATTGCTTCAACTACTGGATAATCAAATTTAATTGCATTACGAATAAAAGTAAATCCGGATACTTTCATATTGTTCTTACTGACAATGTTATTAATTTACGAAAAAGGCTTGACCGCTAAAGTGTGAAACATAAGTTCTATTCATTCCCGGCAATAAACATAATACAAATTTCGTACATAACAAAAAGTTGATAATTATTGTTCTTCATAGTTACAATAATACAAGTTTCTGACTGTAATTATTTATTTTTTCAATCTACAATGTTGCGCCATCTATTCGATATGCCGTCTATAAATTCTTCAGATTTATTCTGGAAATAAATTTTAAGAATTAATTATGATTTTGCAAAACTTTTGCCGTTAAATTTTAACTTTTTACCTGATGCATCTGGTATGTTTTTTGCAAATTAGTTGTTGTCAATTAAATTGTTAAACCATTATAAATGTAAAGCCATGAAACGAATATTTACAATTTCATTTACATTGCTGATGACATTAGTTAGTTGCAGTGGACAAACCAGGAAAACTGACAAACAATCAAAGGAAAATTTACCTCAAACAAACATAAAAGTCAATAAACAGTATGACAAGAATGGGAATATTGTAAAATATGATTCTACTTATTCATCGTATTATTCCAATATTAAAGGCGATTCCTCTTTAAGAGACAGCGTATTTAATAAATTCGAAAAAAGCTTTGATCAGAAGTTCGCCTGGGGCGACGATCCTGTTTTTAAAAAAATTTTCTTCAATGATTCGCTTTTAAAAAATGATTTCTACAAAAACGATTTTTTTTATAAACGATTCAGGAACAATTTAGCAAGAATGGATAGTCTTTTCAGAAACATGGACAGAATGAAAAACGATTTTTTCGACAGGCAGTTTCAATCATATAATAAGGGGGATAAGTGATAAATAGTATAAAATAAATACTCCCCTTCAATCGGAATAATCAAGTTTGATTTGTTTATATATAAATGTAATGTTGAGAAGGAGAGGCGCTGTCTTCCCTTTTGAGTTTTTTATAATATTTTAAACCAATAAACCATAAAACTATGAAACGAATATTAATAATTATGGTAGCGGGGATTATGAGTTTCCTTAGTAGCAATGGACAAACCACTTCTAATGCCTACAAATTACCCGCTGATAGTATCGCAAATGGTTCCAGCATTCTCAATAATATGGCTGGAAGGGACAGTATCCCAAGTCAAATTGGACAGAAATCAACTGCGGGTACCTCTCAGATACTTAATCAAGGTACTACGACAATTACTTCTGGCACAAGTATATCTCCAAATTTTGGTGTGATTCCTAATTCTATGAATTCGGCTTTGGAATTACCTGATATCTCCCCAACATTGCCGGTTTTTCCAAATACACTATATATGTCAAATACTTCGCTAAAGATGCCAACTCCGGTCATTCCGTCAATATCCGGAATTCAGGATCCATACCGTATTCCGAATACTGCTGGCACTCCAGAGAAGCCAAATGCAAATTAATTTAATAGGGAGAATGAAAAATCTCCCTCTTTTTTCATAAGATGTAACTCAATGCCGGTTCGACTTTAAAAATCGAGGAAGAAATTTAGGCACCTCTTTTATATAAACAGGATAATCGGGATATTTGCTGCAGCTGATACTTTCTGTAAGCTTAGTGCTTCCAAGGAATAACAGAATCAGGAATAATGGACCAACGAGTGTCCAGTTAACAAGATTACCTGACGCTGCAACGCCAAAGAAATAAAAACTGATCCAGACAGCCTGCTCGGACATGTAATTGGGATGTCGCGCATAACGCCATAATCCTTCGGACAAAAAACCTCTCTTTAAAGATCTTTCGAAAAGACTATTTGAATTTATTGCCTCTCGTTTAAGTTTTTGAAACCTGAATTGCTGATTATCGGCTATGCTTTCAACTGTTATAAAGAACAACATCAGAACTCCTGCAACCAGATCTGTAATTGTCAGTCCGGAGCTTTGATATTTAGCTACAACCAGAAGTGGTGTGCAAAAAAGAAGTATCAGGAAATTCTGATAAAAAGAGATAAAAATAAGATTAAACAATCCAAACCTGATTCTGCCCTTTAATCTTGGATGCTTCCGCATTACTGTCCATCTGTAATCCTCCTCTCCCTTCCAGGGAATCAGATTATAACCTCCCTTCCTGTAAAAATTGAAACTTAGACGAAATCCCCATATTAAAACAAGGGAAGACATTATCCATAAACGAGGCGATGGATACGAGTGGAGTGCTGTCAGACTGTAAATTATTGGCATAATACTCCAGATTTTATCAACCTGACTATAATTTGCAGTTAACTCGCCAGTCAAAAAACAAATAAGTACAGAAAAAACCATTATTGTTACATAAGTTACGGCAAGCTGGTCGGAAAAAAGGCTTAAGGTCATCGTTTTTACATTTTGTATAAAATGATTTCTAAATTTACCGCATTTAAATATACAAAAGCGTTAATGATTTAATTAACATGCTTCATATAAAATACTTTTGAGGGTTTTTACATTTAATCTCAAAAGAATAGATCTTAGAGCAGATTATTTTATAATTTTGGGAAAAGGACAGAGCAGAAACCTAAATTCGCCCTTGTGAAAAAAGTTACTATTTTAATGTTGTTGTCTTTCCTGGTTATCTCGTTGAATGGATTCTCGCAGGAAAGAATCTCTAAAAAGCCACAACCTGTCAAAACAGAACAAACCAAAAAAGTAAGTACAAAAACAGGAAGCAGGCCAAGAAAACCAGCAAAGAAAAAGATCCACAGAAGAGGAACAATGCGACATGGAAATAAAGTAAAGTTGTAACTTTAATGAAATTAACAGGTAAAGCTGTGGTTATAAAAAGAGGGCTGTTATTGTTATCATCAGGGCTCTCTGTTTAAGTCAAAATCAGATCAGTATTTTGTTGCAAAAAAAGCATTAAGATGGATTGTCACCCGGCCTGCAATCATATTTACAGACCAGGTCGTGTTATCATGCACTTATCTTTATTCCAACTACCAGTATATCATCAATTTGATCCAGTTCCCCCTGCCATTCTTCAATTCTTTTCTGAAGCACTATTTTTTGCTCATTCATAGGAAGTCTGAAAATTTCAAGCAATAATTCCTTGAACCTCTTTGTCCTGAAAGTTTTTTTGTCGGCTCCTCCTATCTGATCAACATAACCATCGGAAAATAAATAAATAATGTCATCTTTTTGGAGTGATATTTCATTAGTTGTGAATGATTTTCCTTCATCATCGTAGATACCTATTGGCATGTTATCTCCTGAATTATGGTGAAGAGAGTTCTCTCTAATTAAGAATATCGGACGAAAAGCGCCTGCAAATTGAAGTTTCTTATTCTTTAAATCAAATCTGCAAAGTGCAACTTCCATTCCATCTCTTGGGTGGTTATTGTTCTTCGATTGATGAAGAGTTCTGATGACATTCTTCCTGAGCCGGTCTAAAATTTCACTTGTACTGCAAAGGTTCGCTTTATTCACTATTTCATTTAGAAATGTAATTCCAAGAATGCTCATGAAAGCTCCGGGAACACCATGACCTGTACAGTCTGCTACTGCCACAAAAAGCTCATTATTGTTTTGCTTACACCAATAAAAATCACCACTCACAATATCCAGAGGTTTAAATAATATAAAATGTTCCGGAAAATTATCTGAAAGGATCTCATCTGAAGGAAACACGGCTGATTGTATTCGTTGTGCATAATTGATGCTGGAAGTAAGGTAATTCTTCTGGGTCTCAATTTCCTGGTTTTGTCTATAAAGAAGAGCATTTGCTCTTTTCTTGTTCCTGTAACCTACAAATGCACCAACTATTATTATTAATGAAAGAATCAGTCCAATAATTAAAGCCAATTTTTGAGCACGTGTTATGGCGTCCTTTGCTTTCTGCTCAGCTTTCTGTACCTGCACTTTTTTATCAAATTCGTAATTCATTGTAAGCTCTGTGGCTTTTCTTATATTATACTTACGTCCCACTGAATCGCTGATCATTGCAGATTTCTGGTAGGCTGACAAAGCTTTAACATAGTTACCAGCCTTTTCATAGCAATCAGATAACTCTCTATAATCAATGCCAATAGCAGCGTCAATCAGACCTGCGTCTTTCACCGATGCGAAACCCTTTTCGTAAAAAGTTATAGCCTCCTTCCATTTACCTTGTGCCTTTAATACAAAACCCATACTCCAATCAGCCTGTGAAATATTCAATGGTTGTGCAGATGAATCGGCAATTGAGATTGCTTTTTTAGCAATTGCAACTGCTTTTTCAAATTCTTTCAGCTCTGCCAGAGAAGTTGCGGCCTTTGACAGACTGGCAGCTTCTATTCCATGGTCCCCCGTCATGCGTCCTAATTCAGCCGCTTTCATTCCAAATTTGTAAGCCTTTTGCCATTTCTTCTCTGTTATATACAATGTAGAAAGATTTGTATACGCATATAACTCAACGTTTTTCAGCTGATGTTTTTTTGCCAGTTCAATATCTTTCAGGTATGTACTTTCTGCCCTTGCGGTATCTCCCATATTATCATAAGTGTTTGCAATATTTACATAGGAGAATGCCTGGTCAATTTCATTCTTACTGGCCTCAGAAATTTTCAGAGCTTTCTGGAAGTAAAGTAAGGCCACGGGAAAATTTGATTCCTGCTGGTAATCAATAGCAATGTTAGAATAGCACTTGCTTAACCGCTGATTATTTCCCAGCTTCTCATAAATACGTATTGCCTTTTCATAAAAATATATAGAAGAATCATACTTGCTTTGCACCCCATAAAGTAAACCCGAGCTTCCATAAATCCTCCCAAAATCAGTTGAATCTTTTGATGACTTAATAGATTGCTTAAGATAATTTATCTGCTCCCATGCAGCTTTATAATTGCCTTTAAAAGTATAATTGGAAGCCAGTCCTTCCCTTAAGTAAAATTCCCATTTGTAATAATGAATTATCCCCGGTTGCTTTAGTGTTTTCAATGCAAGGGTTATAGAAGAATCCAGATTAATATTGCTAAAAACACTTACCTTCATTATCATCAGCTTGATTCTTCCGCTATCAGTACTTGCTTTGTTGATAAGGTTGGTCAGGCTATCAATTTTTGCGTTTTGAGCATATATTATTTCAGCACAGAAAATTATCAAAAAGAAAGTTATCGCTCTTTTCATATTGAAAGATTTTTTTATGCATTTAATCTAAAATCCAGGGAGGCATTTCGGATTGTAATAGACTTGAAATATCTCAATACCTTTCTGATACTGGTAACATAATTCAGAACAATAAGTTTCATTGAATCAGACAAGATATTAATCTAACATGAGTTGAAGGTGGTGTTTTTATGAAAATAAAAAAGAGGCCTGTGATCGTTATCATCAGGCCTCTCTGGGGTGGTGCCACCAGTACCACATACGTATCATTTACGTTTATACATTTTGACTGTCTCCCTAGAAAACAAAGCTATGTGGCTCATTTATTGACAAAACAAAAACAATGTAAATAAAAAGAAATAAAGATATTGTTGTGCAAATGTCGAGCAGATTTAATAAATTTGTTCTTTCACCAATACCCAAAACTATGGCAACAATTAAGTTTCTAATCAGATCAGGAGTTAATAAAAAGCTTGTACCAGTCTATTTAAGACTATATGAAGGTAGGTCAGTAGATATATGGGTAAAGACTCCCGTCATTGTAAAGCCTTCAGATTGGAGCAATAAAACAGGCAGTTTTAAACAACGTCTTAAGGAGCCAGTCAAAGGAGAAATGGAGGAGAATAAAACCATAGGGGACAAACTTAACAAGTTAAGAGATACTATCAAGAATGAGATGGGTCAAACTTTTCAAAGAGATAAAGACTGGCTTCAGGCAGTAATAAATAACTTTTATAATCCGGTAAAGGTGAAAGCTGATACTTTGACAGAGTATCTTAAGGTTTATATTGAAGATGCTACTTCAGGGCTAAGGCAAACATATCGTAATAAACACTTTACCCCGGCCACCCTTAAAAGTATCCGAAGTTTTCAGTCAGAGTTTGAAAAGTATCAAAAGGATTTACGGGATAGATTAGCCGATAATAAGTTAAAGCTAACAGTTTCTTATATCCCTCAGAACAATCCTTTAGACTGGAGTGATATTCATATAGATTTTTTCAGAGACTTTGTAAACTGGTTTAATGAAAAGAATTATAGTCAAAACACTATTGCACACCATATTAAGACCTTAAAAACCATAATGAAGCAAGGCAAAGAGGATAAAAAGCATAATAACCTAGACTTTCAAAGAAGTGCTTTTAAGGTTGAGTCAGTTGAGGTAGATACAATTTACCTGAATGAAGATGAGTTAAAGAAGATATATGATTTAGACCTGACACAGGTTAAAGAGGGTTATGATATTGACCCGGTTGAATTGCCGGGGCTTGACGCTGCTAGGGATGTATTTCTTATCGGATGCTGGACGTGTCAAAGATTCTCAGATTACAGCCGAATCAATAAAGTAACTGTTCAGGATGGCAGACGTGTTATAAAGCTTGTGCAGGTCAAGACAGGAAATAAATGCGTTATACCTGTCAGAGCTGAATTAGATATTGTATTGAAAAAATATGAGATTGCAAAGGATGAGTACCAACTGCCAAAGGTATGGGAACAGAAACTAAATAAGAGAATAAAAACCGTTTGTCGACTGGCAGGCATTACAGAACCGATAGAGATAACCAAAATCAAGGGAGGCAAGAAAGTTACTGCCAAATATCCAAAGTATAAACTAGTAAGTAGTCACACTGCCAGAAGGTCAGGGATAAGCAACTTATATAATGCCGGGGTGCCTTCGCTGTTTATCATGAAACTGTCAGCTCACAGAACGGAACGGGAGTTCATGAAATACCTGAGATTAACAGAGGATGAGATAGCTAAGAAGCTGTTAGAGTATGATTACTTTGCCGGAACTAGTCCCCTTAAGATTGCAAACTAAGAAACTACCATATATTTAATTACTAACCTAAAACCGAGTACTATGGAAAACTTTGAAGATTCAAAAGAAGATTTATTGCAAGACCTAGAAGACGTATTAACCAGACTTTCGGGGAGTGAAAAACAAACTCTTGCTAAGGAAATTATTCATAATGCTGCCTATTGGGGTACCCAAAGTCATGATTGGTGTGGCCATGCCGAAGAAGAGGCAAAGATCATTTTACAAGCGGCAACTTTGGATTTCTATTGTGGTTGTAAAGCACGGGTAGTTTTGAAACAATTTTCCCTGAATTGAGTTTAGCGAAAAATTTATTTAAATGTAACAAGCCTTGAAGAGATTCAGGGCTTTTTTTATGTCCCTTCCCTGCCTTAAAACACCCCCATTCCTTTTATATTAAATAGAAAGATACTCAAAGCCTCATTATATGAACACTTGAGAAGCTTTTATATGATTTTACCCCTTAAAGGAATTGCAGAACAAAAACTGTTTTCTAAGTGAGGGTAATTTCTAATACTATGATTGTTCTTTAACGCTCATTACATGGGCAAATGCGTTGTTTCTATCATACTCATGTAGATTGAGTAAGTGAAATATAACCCTAAAACATGCGCTAACGCCCATTTAATGGGAGTTAGCCTCAGTTTGTAACCTCTGTTAAGTCGTCTACAATTAACCATACCCATAGAATGTACGTGAAAATAATCCCGTTCAATTCTAAGCGAGTTGAGACAGTAATAACTATACCGTAAAAGGTTAATGAACTTAAAATTTCTGTGTTGCATTCAGAGGGGTGCTCATATTAACTTAGCAACACAGAAATAACAAGAATTATGGAAGAACCATTTATTCGGGATTCAGTAAGATTATCCTTCAAGGAAAGAAGAGTACCCTTAAAACCTATTTTAAGATATCTTACAGGCATTATCTATTTAAATGGGTATTTTACATTTGAATCAGCTAAAAGATCAATTTATGACGTCCAAAATTGATCATTTTATACTAATCCTTGTTTTGATCCTTTGCAAACATCCATTTAGTCAATGTTTCCGACGCACCCCCCCCCTTTTATAGTGTTTTTCATACCGTTTTTAACCTTAAAGCGTCTATAATAAACTGATATATAGTTATATAATGGTGTAAAAAGCATGTAAATTACATTTATTACTTTTGTAGTGTGAATAATTCAAATATTTAATAAGTCATGAGAAGAGAAAAGAAACAAGTTGATACAGTCGGAATGCAACTCGAAATCCCGAAAGAATTTTCCTTAAGGATTGCCAGACACATTCTAGACCTGTCTGAAAAAGGGGTAAAAACGACAAAGGCAGATTTAATAATCAAGTACGCATGCATAGGGTTTAATGAAGAAATCAAAAAGGATGTTAAGTAATGGACACACCAATTAATAACCCAGCATTTACGCTCACAGTTGTACAACTCCACGATCTTATGATGGACGTTGTTAGGGAAGCTTTGCAGGGCATTGAGCCTAAAAAGGAAGCGCAAGTCAAATATCTTACGCGACTGGAAGTTTGTAAGGCTCTCAATATCAGCTTGCCGACATTGAGTCGTTATTCTGGACTTGGTTTGATACCTGCAAAACGAATTGGGAACAGAATTTTATATCTGGAACAGGATATTGAAAACGCATTAACAGATATACCAACAAGAAAGTATGACAAATAAAAACCCCGGCAGGAACGGCAATTCCAAGTCCGGGGCTATAATTTAAGTTTTCATTTGATATGACAAAATTAAATCAATTTCCATTAGGAAACAAATCTTCTGATATTCTTTCAGGAGAGAATCAGCAAGCTAAACGCAAGCACAAACACACAGGTACCAATGCAGAAATATTGACTTCTGCGGGTATTGAGTCAGTATATCTGAACAGACGCAGTGCAATACGATACAAGTGTCTGGACTGTTCAGGATTTGAGAGAGACGAAGTTATGAAGTGTATTCACGATGATTGTCCCCTCTACCGTTACCGGACTCTTAAAAGCAAACAAGATTCCGAACAGAGAAGAAAAGCAATAAAAGAATATTGTATGTGGTGCAGCGTGGATCAGCCCTCTGAAATTAATAACTGCACTTCTGAGAATTGTCCTCTATTTATCTTCAGAGGTTATATCCTCCCTGAAAAGAATGCTTTAAATAGGGCTTCTTGCTTAGAAAATGAAGGCAGTGAGCCTTCTGACGACCTATCTTCTGAAAGTGATAGTAAGATACCACAAGAGGAATTTAAACTTGATATAAGCACGCAGGTAAGATAAAAACTAAAATATTCAAAGCATGGCAGAAATCTTTAAAACCAACGAGAAATTAATCATTTGGATGCATAGAAGCCGATATAGCCAACAAGAAGTGGCAAAAGAGTTAGGTATTACCAGACAAACATTTGCGAGCAAATTAATAGATAACTACTGGAGTAAGGCTGAACTTGAAGCACTAAAACAGCTAGGTGTTGAATAGATTTTTTTTAACTTACAAATAACAAAAGTAAAATGGCAAAGAAACAGGCAATTAGACAAGATCCGGCATATCAGTTGTATACTTCTGATTTTCTAGTAAGGAATCTTCACATGAGCGATGAACAGGCTGGAAGATATATAAGGCTACTTTGTTTTCAACACCAGAACGGGCATATGCCTGAGAGTATTATGATATCATTTTGTAAGGGAGTGGATAGCGTTGTATTTGCAAAGTTCCTTATAGACAATAATGGGCTCTATTATAATGAGGAAATGGAACTTGAAATACAAAGAAGGACAGGTATCTCTAAAACAAATTCAAAAAATGCAACAATTAGATGGGATAAAGAAAAAAATGAACCTGAAGAAAAATAATAATTGCATCCAACCAAATGGTATGCGAACGCACTGCGAACGTAATGCAAACTGTACTGTACTGTACTGTACTTCACTGTACTTCACTTCACTTCACTTCACTTCACTGTCCTTGAAAGATAAGTATGGGAAAATTGAATTTTGAATCAGTTGTGGAAAAATCAATTAAAGTTGCATATAACTTAAACAAAACTTAAATTTGACTGTGATCATTGATTTTATAGATCTACCATGAAAAGATTTATAGTTTGTGTAGTCGTTTTTCTGATTTTAATCCCAATAAAATTAAATGCTGAAATTAGACGTATCTGTAAAGTTAAATATGAAACTGAATATGGTTGGAGTAAAGAATATAAAGTTGAAGTGACCTTTATGACAGGACGAGAATTGAATTCAGCCACATCTACATTCAAATATAATTCCTTTTCAAAATATTGCCTTATTTGGTTTGACAAAGACGAAGTAGCAATTTTAGAAATAAAAGCTTTCCTTTCATCTGTTGGTGATGAATTTGATAGGGAAGCCTTTCAAAACGCTTTTAGTATCAATAGTGAAATACCATGCACACAAATAAACAACGAAGCAAATACAAAATGGAAAGTAATCGCTAAAGAATATTTTAACTTCATTGATCCGAGAGAAAATTAGTAACTGTTGAAGATTCAGAATGAGAGTTTATTTATTGGAGGATCACACTGTAACAGAGAACCTAAGCTAACCCACAAAATCATGAAAAATTTATCTTTTACTTTATTATTCCTGGGTTTAATTGCTCTAACGGTAAAAGTATCGGCTCAAAGCAAGTCAACATATAAAGTGAACGAGACAACTTATGTAAATGGAGAGCGATATTCAACAACAGGCAAGCCCAAGGTTGTAAGAAGTTCTTCAGCGAGAAGTGAATTTTTAAAAAGCAGAGGTTATGATAAGATTCCATATGGATATCAGGTTGATCATATAAAACCCTTATCCGAAGGAGGGGCAGATTTACCTTCGAATATGCAATTAATTCCAATTGCTCAGCACAAGAGGAAAACTGCAAGTGAAAGATCAGATAATACTAGTTCAACTTATAGGCCATCAACTTACAAGAGTAGTTCAACTTATAGGAATTCAAACAGTTATTCAAAACCCTCTTATAGCAACACCCCTTCTAGTTCTAGAACCATACAAACTGGATCAAGGGGAGGTCAATACTATATAAACAGCCATGGGAATAAAACATCCATTAAAAAGTAAGAACGTGTATAGAACAGTTTTGATTTTTTTACTTCAAGTATCATTTTACAATCTTTTAAGTCAAACAACATATCAAACAAATGAAGTTAGACTTAGATATTCAAATGGGATTGAGGTATTTAATATTTGTGTAAAGAATCCTGCAATCACTTATGATGAACAGAAATCTTACTACTGGTACACTGAATTTTCAAGAATTAAAGTAACTGAAGGTGGAAGTGGGGGAAATTTGTTACACGGCAATTACAAGTTTTATGATAATGACGGTAACCTTCTTAAAGACTGTAACTACTTTTTAGGTCTTAAAGATGGAGAGTCCAAAAGTTGGGATTCTATAGGTAATCTTTCTGGTATAAGTAAATATGATAAGGGGAAACGTGTCTATAGGAAGTTTTTAGGCGAGGATGAACAATGGATTGAGCTTAGTGGGGGTGAAATTTTATCTAAAGGGGTAACCAGAAAAATATACTCAAAATTTAACAGGTTACTTGAAGAAGCTTTTGCGATTGACGATTTTGTCCTTCATAGGAAATTATTTTACGAATTCTCTGGAAAGCTTCATCAAGAGTTTACACAAGATGTTTTTGCGGATATCTGCAAAGATAAATTTGTTTCGTACTATGAAAATGGGAGGATCGAAGTTGAAGGTGAATATTGTAAAGATTGTATAATTGAAATTCAAACAGGTTTATGGAAGTGGTATAATCCTGATGGAACATTAAAAAATCAAGAATTACATAAAGCAGAAGTTATTAAATATGAAAATGGCAGAACCAAATCTGCTGGAGGATATATCTTTAATGAAGATACTCAGCAATGGCTTAAAACAGGAAAATGGGTATCGGTTAATGAATATCTTCAAATCATTGATGAAAGGGAATTCTAATGATGTTGATTTGATGAGATTGCAGATTTTCTCCAACGAAGCATGGGAATACTTTCAACAGAAGGATCAGGACGAATTAGCAAAACCGAGTGGAACCGATACAAAAGACAGAATAATCACTATTTCTGACAAAGAGATCACCGTCACAAACTTCTTTGATGGCGGTAATAAAACTTTAAATAAAAAGGCTACTATTTCTAAAGAATAAATTAAACGACAGATATGGAAACAGCGAAGATAATAGCTGACGTTTGGGAAAACTTTCAGAAATTATCAAAGGAAGAAAAGGTTTTATGGAGGCAGAGACACCTTCAGAGAGTAGCGGATCAGGAGCAAGCGGAACAGGAGGAGCAGAATCAAGCGAAGGAAACACCTAAGGAATAATAATTAATTAGCAAAGCCACGGTGTGTATCTACTTGAATTGGAATTTATAAGACTAAACAAACATACACCTGGGTGAACGTTGACCACCCATCGAATTATCTAAACATTCACCTATTAGATTATGTACGTCACTAAGCACATTATTTGTATCTCAAAGGTCAGACCCATTCTTAGAAGCTTCTTCTCGATTGAGTCTCTCCTGCTCCTCTTCCAACTCATCCTCGATTAGTCTCCTGTCAATCTCCTCACTCCACTTCTTTTTCTCTTCCTCTGACATATTCTCATAACGTTCCCAAATGTGAGCTATTATTTTTGTTGTTTCCTCCTCTTCGTTATTCATTTTTTAAAATTCTTGGTTTAACTTCGGTCTTATAATAAATTGTTCTTCCGCATAGCATGTTTAGACACGTAACTAAATCAGTGGCATGAAGAGATAACACGGAGTTATAATCATCCCTCCTGTAACCACCAAATAATGTTAATATTAATGGTATCTGTTTCCCGGTTTCATTCTCAATATCCCGTATTAATGTATAAACGAGTCTAGAGCATTCTACCCATTCTTCTGTAGATAGCTGGCTAGCTAGCTCATCCCATTCATGACTGTCAGCCCCATGGCAAAAAACTATGTAATGGATTCTGTTTTCAAGAACCTCTGTACGAAGGATTTTTAGATTAGCCTTTAGCTCTTCTATGTATGCCTTATGCCTAGCCATAATATTTATATTCCCACATACGGGTGAAATTGCTTTATCAATGTCAGGTACAAAATCCCTCGAATTGTCAATACTATTTCCATAATGCCCGTCTAGGTCAATATACGAGCCACACAAGCCAAATTCATTATATACTTTCATTGAAGCTATCACTTGGCCTGAAAAAGCACAGAAAAGGGCACTTCTAGTTGGGTTTGCATGATGGAAAGCACTCGATGGGCTAAAACATACTTTTTCAGGGTGTTGAACCGCATACCTCATTGCATGATATAAACTTCCACACTCATACGTTACTGATTCCGCATACTCAGGTGTCCAATTAATATGAAGAATCTTGCTTGTTTTCCCCCTGTCAAAGAAATTGTCAACCATTTCATGAGTGTGAGCAATATAAAAATCATTTCTTGATAGTGGGGAGAAATTATCATCCATTAAGAAGAATTCCCTTAGTCCCTTCTTTTCAAGATAATCCATTAAAAGTCTAGGCTTAGCTGGAGTTAGCGAATATCCGGTAAGGTTATCTGTGCTTACAGACATCTTAGGATGGTAGAAGGTATGAAGCTTTGAACTTTTCATTTCACTTATTCAAAGTTAGACCTTAATTATTACAGAAGCAAAAGAACGGCATAAAAAACTAGTGAACAGGCAGACATGCAGGGAGTCAATGTATGTTTAACGGGGGTATGTCATCTTAAAGAAAAAATGAAATAATTTACTCCACGCCGTCATTATAAGCATTCTTTTTAATTCTAGCGGGGAAAAAGAGAAACCCATATCTAGTGCAGTGACAAATACATGTGTTGCGTTTCTTTAAAATTTGGGGAGTTTTTGATCTAGTCGTGCAATAGTTGAGCAAAATCATAAAAACAAAAAACTGAAAGTATTGATAATTAACACTTTCAGCTTTAATGTTTCTTCAAATAAGTGGTGCCACCAGGAATCGAACCGGGGACACATGGATTTTCAGTCCATTGCTCTACCGACTGAGCTATGGCACCTCCTTTTCGGACTGCAAATATATATCTCAAATCCGAGTAACCAAATACTTTAGTGAAAAAAATTCTATTTGGAATCATTTTATTGATATGGTACCTTTGCTTCCTTACTAAAACAGCAAGATGGATCTCCTTCTCAATACTCTCGACAATGGTATCAGGCTCGTGCATCACCGCATACCCGGATTGGTCGGTCATTGCGGCCTGATCATAAATATAGGATCGCGAAATGAAACAGCATCTGAACATGGGGTTGCTCATTTTATCGAACATATGTTATTTAAAGGAACAAAAAAAAGAAGAGCCTATCATATTCTGAGCCGCCTCGAAGATGTGGGGGAGAACTGAATGCATATACTACAAAAGAAGAGACCGCAATTCACGCTTCATTTCTGAAAGAAGATTACGAAAGAGCAATCGAACTGATAAGCGACATTACCTTTAATTCAGTCTTTCCTGAAAAAGAGATCGAAAAAGAAAAAGATGTGGTAATTGATGAGATAAATTCATATCTCGATAGTCCATCAGAACTGATTTTTGACGACTTTGAAGAGCTTATCTTCTCTGATCAGCCAATAGCCAGGAATATCCTGGGCACCCCTGAATCTGTAAAATCCATCTCCGCAGAGATGCTGAATAATTTTATCTCAAACAATTATGATACAAGCCAAATGGTATTCTGTTCTGTTGGAAATATCAGTGATGAAAATATTTTAAGATTATTCAAAACCTATTTTGCCGGAATTGTAACTAATAAAAAAGTTCAAAAATATAATGAGTCCTGGATTTACAAGCCAGCTTCTGTGACAAAGAAGATGGATACTTACCAGAACCATTGCATCATGGGAAATATTGCATATAATCTGAAAGACAAACGACGCATGGGTATGTTCCTTCTGAACAATATCCTTGGCGGACAAGGACTTAACTCACGACTGAACCTTTCTCTGCGTGAAAAGAATGGTCTTGCGTATAATATTGAATCGAGCTATAATCCTTATTACGATACAGGTGTTTTCTCTATATATTTTGGTACCGACAGTCAGTACTTAACAAGAGTATCTCGCTGGCTGCCAATGAGCTGAAAAGACTCCGTACAACAAAACTTGGCACAATACAATTAAGCAAAGCGAAAAACCAGATAAAAGGGTACCTGGCAAGAGGATATGAAAATCATGAAAGCCTGATGTTAAGTCTGGGTAAAAGCCTTGTTATTTTTGATAAGATTGACAGCATTGAAGATCTGTCAAAACAAATCGACAGGGTAACAGCATCTGAATTGCTTGAGACTGCTAATGATATTTTTGAACCGGAAAAAATGTCAACACTTATATATAAATAACCCCCTGCCGCTGCACAGAGCCAATGACCCCGCCTCGCGGCTGTCCCCTAGGGGGACCAACGCGGTGTTCTTGGTGAATTTATTGAAGTACTGAGAATTAACCCCCCTTTAGGGGGGAAGGGGGGCAAAAAGGGATAAACAAAAACGATGAACCTTCCATGAATAAAAATCTTGAACAATATATAGAGGACTATTCCACACCTGAAGATCCCATTCTTGAGGATCTTTACAGGCAGACCCATATCAGGTTTTTAAATCCGAATATGGTTTCGGGTCATCTCCAGGGCAAATTCCTGCAATTTGTTTCTCAGATGATACGACCCCGATACATCCTGGAAATCGGAACATTTACAGGTTATTCCGCAATATGCCTGTCAAGAGGTCTCAGGCCAGATGGCAAACTTGTAACAATCGAAATCAATGATGAGTTAACTAATTTTGCTCATTCGTACTTTATAAAGGCTGGTGTCGACTCAAAAATTACACAATTAACCGGAAAAGCCCAGGAGATCATTCCCGGCATTAGATCTGAAGTTTGATCTTATTTTCATGGATGCCGATAAAAGAGAGTACATTGAATATTATAATCTTGTCATAGGAACGCTTAACCCTGGTGGTTTCATTATTGTCGATAATGTCCTCTGGAGCGGGCAAGTCCTCGACCAGGATACAACAGATCAACAGGCAAGAGGCATAATAGATTTTAATACAATGATCCGTAATGAAATTATAGTTGAGAAAGTTATAATACCTCTTCGTGACGGACTTATGCTGATAAGGAAAAAGCCCTGATAATTTGGTATAGTTTTTGTGTCTAATGAATAAACTATTAAATGAAAAAAATACTATCTGTTACCCTTTTCCTAATCGGTGCAATCTCACTGAATGCCCGGACAAATAAAACTGATAAGCTCTTGTCTCTGGAGCAAAATGAACCTGTTAATCAGAATGTTACACCTGCCAGTCAGGATACAGTTATAACTGCAACCCTAAAATCAGCAAGCCGTTTATTTGCCGATAAAAATGATCTTACATCGGTAATTCTTATTATCCCGGCTGATTCAATTGTTGAGGTTCTTGACTCAGATAGTACATATCTTCATGTTGTTTTTCAGAATAATGAAGGTTTTATTTACAAACACCAGGCAGTTATTAACAGCCCGATTATTAATAATAATCAGTATACCCAGCCTGAAAACACAGATCAGCAGTCTCAGAATGCAGATCAGAATAGCCAGCAGGTTCAGGAACAGCAACAAAGCCGCTTTTCATATCTTGAGAATAAATATGGCTCAAATCTGGCATCCAAACTCAACCAGGGAAAGATCTGGAAAGGGATGAGTGCGGAAATGGTCAGTGACAGCTGGGGCACTGCTGATAAGGTCAACAGGATAGTTAGCGGTAACGTAATAAAGGAAGAATGGATATATAGGGATACCTGGCTTTATTTTGAAAATAATATCCTGCTTGAATGGGGTCCCGTAAAGAAATAGATTGTACAAAAAAAGGAAGCCTTTACTTCCTTTGTGATTTTGAGCGGGAGACGGGACTCGAACCCGCGACCCCGACCTTGGCAAGGTCGTGCTCTACCAACTGAGCTACTCCCGCAAATGCAGGGGCAAAAATAAGAATTTTTTTTTATCTGCAAACAGTACCGAATAAAAAAACGAAAACCTTTGTTATGGAGGATTGACATCTCTGTGTAACACCGTGCTGCTCTGTGTTTCTGTGTCAGTGCTCCCTTTTCTATATTTTTAACTTTTTTTAACCATGAAAATCATGTATTTCAGATTATCAATTCAAATTTTCACTATTTTACGTTTCACTTAACCACGTATCCCGTAATACCTAAATTATTTCAAATGAAAAAAATCAATTGCCTTTACCTGCTAATGATTCTTCTCGCATTTTCATGCAAAACTGAAAAGAAAGAAGCACCTCTGACAATTCCATGGGAAAAATACACACTACCTAATGGATTGACTGTTGTCCTCAGTGAAGATAAATCTGATCCGATTGCCATCCAGGCTGTTTATTACCATGTCGGTTCGAGCCGTGAGGTTCGGGGAAAAACAGGGTTTGCTCATCTCTTCGAACATATGATGTTTCAGAAATCAGAGAACGTAAAGGAAGATCAGTTCTTTAAAAATATACAGGGTGCCGGAGGAACTTTGAATGGCAGTACCAATCAGGACCGGACTAATTACTTCGAAATAATTCCGAATAACTCACTTGAAATGGCGATCTGGATGGAATCCGACAGAATGGGATATCTTGAAAATACTGTAACCCGATCGGCTCTTACCAACCAGCAAAATGTTGTACAGAATGAAAAACGTGAAAGTGTGGATAATGCAGCATATGGATTTGAAGATTATCTGATCCTTAAAAACCTTTACCCTGCCGGCCATCCATATAGCTGGGATGTCATTGGTGATATGACTGATCTTACAAATGCAACTGTTGACGATGTTAAGGCATTTCACAAAAAATACTATTCTCCGAACAATGCAACTCTTGTTATTTCGGGTAACTTCGATAAAGAACAGGTAAAAGCATGGATTGAGAAATATTATGGCGAAATGCCACAGGGACAACCGGTAGAAAAAAGATTACCAATGCCTGTTACACTGGCTTCAACTGTGAAGCTTTATCATGAAGATAATTTTGCCAAAACTCCTCAGCTCACTATGGTGTTTCCATCGGCTGAACGTTATTCAAAAGACTCATATGCCTTGAATTTTCTGGGTCAGCTTCTTTCCGGAACAAAAAAATCTCCTTTATACGCTGTTCTTGTGAAAGATAAAAAACTTACCTCGCGTGTTATGGCACGTAACGGTTCACAGGAGCTTGCAGGAAGTTTCACAATTACAGTTAATGCAAACCCCGGGGTAAATCTCACAGATGTTGAAAAGGTAATTTTTGAAGGATTCACAAAATTTGAAAAAGATGGTTTTACAAATAAAGACCTCACAATAATAAAGGCAGGATACGAGAGTCGTTTTTATAATTCCTTTGCAAGCATCCAGGGGAAAGCATTTCAGCTTGCCGAATATACCATGAACACTGGCGATCCGGGTTTTTATCAGAAAGATCTTGCCTCAATTCAGGCTATAACTATGGAAGATGTCAAAGCTGTCTATGAGAAATATATTAAAGGAAAGAATTTTGTTGAGACAAGCTTCGTCCCGAAAGGAATGGTGAATCTCATAGCTGAGGGCGCTGTAAATGCGGGTATTGTCGAAGAAGATGTCACAAAAGCTGCAGAAGTCGAAACTGCATCAGATGTTGAAGAACCGGTTATAAAGACAGTCACGAAATTTGACCGTTCAGTAATGCCTGCAGTAAGTGCAGATCCTGCTGTAACAATCCCTGCAATCTGGAAAGGGTCACTCTCAAATGGGATGAAAATATGGAGCATCAGCCAGAATGAATTGCCGCTTATACAGTATTCAATTGTCATTAGTGGTGGTCATATGCTCGACAATGTTGCAAAAGCAGGAGTTGCAAACCTGGTTGCCTCAATGATGAATGAAGGAACAAAAAATAAAACTCCTGAACAGCTTGAAGAAGCTATCGGTTTGCTTGGCGCCTCGATCAGGGTTAATTCAGGGAATGAGGATATTTCAATCAATGTAAGCACAATGGCAAAGAATTTTGAAAAGAGCCTGGCCCTGGTCGAAGAGATTCTTCTTGAACCAAGATGGGATACAGTACAGTTTCCTTTAGCAAAAAGCCGTATAATAAACGGATTGAAAAGAGATGCTGCCAGTCCTGATTACCTTGCATCAAAAACACTGAATAAGCTTATGTTTGGGGATAATATCCTGGCCATTAATGCAACCGGAACTGAAGAATCTGTCAGTTCAATAACAATTGACGACCTGAAAGAGTATTATAACAAATATATCTCACCTTCAATCAGTCGTTTCATAATTGCAGGTGATGCAGATTCGACCAGGATCAAAACAGCTCTTGAAAATCTTAACACGAAATGGCAGGCAAAAGATGTGTCCATTCCTGAAATCAAGGTACCGGCAGCTCCGGAGAAATCACAAATATATTTTGTAGATATTCCCGGTGCAAAACAGTCTGTTATTTCCATTGGGACACCATCACTATCCAGACCTGATCCTGATTATTATGCTGCAACAGTTGCAAACTATAAGCTGGGCGGATCATTTAATGGTATTTTCAACCTGATACTGAGGGAAGAAAAAGGATTTACCTATGGCGCAAGGTCAAATTTCAGCGGAGCCAAAAATTACGGAACATTTATTGCAACTTCAAGAGTAAGGACCAACTCAACAGTTGAATCTGTTACGATCTTCAAAACCGAAATGGAGAAATATTCTAAAACCATTCCACAGGAGTATGTCGATTTTACAAAGTCATCTCTTATCAAAGGAAACGCACTGCGGTTTGAAACACTTGGCAGTCTGCTTGGCATGTTGAATACAATGTCGGCTTACAACCTGCCGGTTGATTATATCAAACAGGAAGAGGCATTTGTGAACGGGCTCACAATTGATAAGGATCTTGAACTTGCTAAAAAGTATATTAATCCGGCAAGGATGTACTATGTGGTTGTAGGTGATGCTAAAACTCAGCTTAAAGATCTCGGGAAGGTTGGTTTAGGAAAACCCATCCTGGTGGATTAATTTTCTCTCTGTGACAAATGCAGGGAACAGTCGCGACTGTTCCCTGCCTGATAAAACAAATACTTTTGCACATAGAGTTTTTTTACAGAGACGCCCAATTTGGGCGTCTCTACTGTTTTACAATTAGTCAGGCCACGATTTATCACATTAAATCACCTGACTGTTTTTATTAAAGATTATTTATTCTAAATTTGCACCACAAAATTCCGCCCGGATGGTGGAATGGTAGACACGCAGGACTTAAAATCCTGTGACCATTACGGTTGTGCGGGTTCAAGTCCCGCTCCGGGTACAGAAAGCCTCGATTTATCGGGGCTTTCCTCATTTAGTAGGTGCTGATTAGGTGCTAATAATTATTTTGGAAAAACTCTAAATTGACTTATTTTTAATAATGAAAGTCAATATGAGTAAAACGCCATTTAAAGAGCTGCTTGAAGAGTATATCTCAAACCTCGAAAAGGATTATGATTCTAATCAAACAGGGGATAGTAGCCACCCTGCTTTTTCTCTGATTCAGAATACATATCAAAGAATTGAAGACAAATATTATTATAGGAAATTAGGTTTTACCCTTACATATTTCTTAGTATGTATAATATATTTGGCAATAACAATTGCCTTTTCTTCGCTCCCATTGGCCTTCTTTATAGTATTTCCTTTTATGATTTTATTATTCTTTTATATAGTTGAAACTAAACTTATTAAAACACCTGATTTAGTTGATATTATAAGTTTGGGAGACAGAATAATATTAGTTCGGGAAAAAATAAAATTATTTGATTTTAATTACCTTGAAATTAAAGAAATGATCATTGATATTGATAAGATTTATCATCTGGAACCATTAGCCTACTTGAAAAAGTACAATGAATTAATGAAACCAACATTTGACGGTAACAAAAATAAAACCACAAATTATGAATCAAATCCGGTTGAAAGGTTGATTGCAATAGATCAAATTATTGAAACCACCAAGATTCCAATTCAGAATGAGGAAAGAGCACTACTGCTTTCAAGTATTCTCAGGATTAGTGATTCAGATTTCCCGAATGTAAAAACATCATTGAATGTAATAAACAAAATAAAAAACAAAGAAGATTTGAAGGCTAGTGAGTTAAAAAAAATTGAAGCACTAAAAGAGTCTTTACGAAATACTATTACAATACTCCAGGTTGCTACTAGAAATACTGAAAATTTGTTTAGTGCATTGGATAAAACTACCTAAAAACAAAGTCTTTTCAGACCTGAATTTGACTTAAATAGATAAAATATTGTCATTTTTTTGTACTGGATATAAAAACAGTACAACATGGAAAATATCATTATAGTTAATCCTAACGACTTTTGGGATAAGCATCGTGAAATAACCAAGCAAGTTATAAGGGAGGAATTAGACAAAGAAAACCTGCACAGTGAAAATAGTGAGGATATCTTGGTTATTGAAGATGTTTGTAAACTCCTTAAAAAATCAAAGCAGACAATCTATAATTGGATGGAGGCCGATATAATCAAAGGCCATCACATAAATGAAAGCCTTTTCTTTTTTAGAAGCGAAATAATTGATCTTCTTAAAAACGGTATTAAAGAATATAAGAAGAGATGATGCAACTTGCTCATAATCAGTATAGCAAAAGTATCTATGTGATACTTTTAAAGTATGCACTAGATACTAATAAGGTATTTATTTTAACCTAAATGGATACTTTTCAGGTATATAGAAGTTGTGCGAAAAGTATCATTTTACAGTAAAAAAGTTACTTATATGAAATATATCCCCTTAAATAAATTCCCGGAGTATGACGAAAATCCATTCATGGAGAATGCTTTACAGGAGATAAATAAACATTCTATTCAAAAAAAGGTGTTTGTAAGAGGGAATAAATCAGTGTTAAATCAGGTAATCAACGATAATGGAGAGATCGTCGCCCATAGTGCCTTTTTGCGAACAATTGAAGTCGATGAAAGCCAATTTGTTAAGGTCTACTTAAGTCGGTTTGCTGCATTCTATGATTTGAATAAAGCTGCGATGAAGGTATTCGGTTATATTCTTACGAAATGTGTTATACCTAACAAGGATATATTATATATAGACTTTGGTGAAGCAAAGGACTTTACAGGCTATTCTGCCAATAATATAATTCGTGCCGGATTGTCTTGTCTTGTAGAACAGGGAATTATTGCCAGATCAACAAATCCCTATAAATATTATATGAATCCTTTAGTTGTATTCAATGGTGACAGGATAACGTTTGCTGATTCTTATATCAAGAAGAAAAAAAAGATATCCGAGTCAAATAAAAACCAATTATCAATTTGGTCAGAGGAACTATAAATCATTAATAAGTTCAGAATGAACTGTAACGAAGCCAAAAAAATTGACATAATTAGTTTCCTTGCAAAAAATGGAATTAATCCTGACTATAATCAAGGGGTCAACTATTGGTACAAATCTCCTCTCAGGGAAGAAAATAATCCTTCCTTTAAAGTAAATTCTTATAAAAATCTCTGGTTTGACTTTGGAATCGGAGATGGCGGAGATATCATCAAACTTACAAGCCTGCTATTTAAGGTTGATAGTTCGAATGCTTTAAAGATTTTATCTGTGAATCACTATTCAAGTCATCAAAAAGGTTTATTTAATGCAGACTCGAAGGTATTAATCACAAATGTTAAAGAAATATCAAATATTCAGCTCATTAACTATTTAGAATCACGCAAACTAAATCTTAAACTGGCAAAAGAGTATTGTAAAGAAGTTTCATTTATTCTAAATGATAAAAACTTTTACGCAATTGGATTCCAGAACGATTCCAAAGGGTATGAACTCAGGTGTAAATATTTCAAAGGTTCCAGTTCACCTAAAGATGTAACCTTAATTAAAAATAATTCTGACAAACTATTACTATTTGAAGGATTTATAGATTTCCTATCATGGTTTAGTTGCAAACAATTTTTCTCGGGTAACCATGATTTCTTAATTCTAAATACTCTTTCATTCCTGAACAAAGGTAAAGCTTTAATAAAGGAATATAATGAAGTGTTACTCTTACTGGATAATGATGAAGCTGGTAAGAAGGCTACTGCTGAACTTATTGGAGCTGGACTTTCTAAATGCATCAATATGTCCACGGGCTATTCAGAATTTAAAGATCTAAATGATTCATTATTCAGAAGATAAATAGTCACACTTTCATCTTAGCATGCTCAACGATTCTGGTATTTCAAGTAAATAATATATTATTTTTAAATATTTATAATATTTTATTATGTTATAATATTTAAAATATATTATTTTTATGTAATATTTATAATATTTACAATATTTGCACTTTTATAAAGAAAATAAATGAAGAAAATAGTTATTGCTAATCACAAAGGTGGAGTCGGAAAAACCACTTCATCAATAAACATTTCTGCCGGGCTTGCAAAAAAGGGTAAGAATGTACTTATTATAGATACAGATCCTCAATCAAACCTTACAGAGAGCTTTGGCATTTTTGATCCTGTTAAAGATCTATACCTGTCATTCAGTAAAGGAGAACCGCTCCCAATTATAAATGTGAAAAAGAATTTATCCATTGTCCCAAATTCTTTGAATTTCTCTGGAATAGAATTGGAAATCGCAGGAAGAATGCCAAGAGAGATTATTCTAAAAGAACTTATGGCAGGACTTGACAAAACTTATGACTACTGTATAATAGATTGTCCTCCCTCACTTGGTTTAATTACACTAAATGCATTAGTTGCTGCAGACGAAGTCTACATACCAATGGAAGCTGAATTTTTGGCATATAGGGGAATTGATTCTATTGTTGGAATTATAAACCTGGTCAAGAAACACTTTAACCCTGGACTCATGATAAAAGGGGTATTCTTCACAAAATATAATGAGCAAAGGGTTCTTACAAAAGAAATCAAAAACCAGATTAAAGGATATTTCGGCGACAATCTAATGAAAACAGCGATACGAGTTAACGTAGCACTGGCCGAGGCTCAATCAAGTGGAAAAGATATATTTGAATATGATCCTAAAAGTAACGGAGCAAAGGATTACATGAGTCTGGTAAATGAAATTATAAAAAATTAAATCATGGCAAAGAAAAACTTTGATAATCTCACTAAAAACAGTCACTTGGGAGGTGGATTGAGCAACCTGATTCCTGAAATGAATGAAAAACATGAATCAAAAAAAAACAAGGTTGCCTCTAATGATGTCCCCAAGACTTTCCTGATGCTCCTCGAAGATTATGAATACCTGCAAACTTATTCAAGGTACATGGCATTTCATAGTAACTCCAAATATCCCTTAAAGAGGTCCCTGAGCGATGCTATTAAACTTCTAAGGGAAGCGCACCCGGAAATACAATAGAATAAAAAAAGCCCAAGAGATTCGTTTTTCAGGGGCTTTTTTCTTGGAGTAAAAAGACAGATGTGGCGTTCTTTGAAATTGGAAGTTACCAGTTTACATAAAAATATTTCAAAGGCTCTTAAATTTCTTTAAGTTCGCAATGACTAATTCTGCTGCACGTATTGCATTATCTCCATTAGCAATAACTAACTCTGCTGCAAGTATTGACTTCACTCCGTTTTGAGAGGCAAGTTCCGCTTCGGAAATGACTAACTCTGCTGCACGTATTTCTCTCTCCACATTAGCAATGTTTAACTCCGCTGCAAGTATTGCTTTCACTCCGTTTTGAGAGGCATGGTCAGCTTTAGCAATGACTAACTCTGTTGCACGTATTTCTTTCTCCACAATAGCATTGTTTAACTCTGCTGCGTGTATTACTTTCTCAGCATTAGCAATAACTGACTCATTGTCCTCTTGACTAACGTTGGCGACTCCAGATTTGCTTGCTTTTTCCATTTATTAATTAGGAAAGTAAAGTATTGGATGACTGTTCTATATATCGAGTGTATTTATAATGCGTTTAATTTTTGTCCTTTTGCCACATAATTCACTGGCATAAAGTTATTAAATATAAATTTAACCAATGGTCTTAAAGTCGGAGAGTATTATAATACAACCTTGTTGATTTGTTACAGAATGCGTTACCTCACTGTTTTGATAATCCTAACCATAAAATTTATAAAAGGCGGCACTTTGGTGAAAGTCAATGTCTGCAATACAACCATGATCGAGTGGTTTATGCCACTTCTTAGGTGCTAAGGAAATTTAATTTTAGGGTTTAAACAAAAAAAAGGGGGGTGTTTACCCCCCGAAATTTACTTTTCTTCAGTTTTTACTTTACTTTGAAATTCCACTGTATCAACAGTACAAGTAAGAACCGCAATTGCTTTCTTAGCATCTTCTTTGTCGATGTATGCCCTTGCTGAAACGTCGCCCTGTATGGTGACTTGCGTTCCAACTTTAAGGAAAGGGAAGACTTTTTCACGGTTCCAGAGTGAACACTCGAACCATGTAGTCTCAGTGACTTTTTCACCGTTTTTGGCTGTGAAGTGTTTATCACAAGCAACGTTAAAGTTAAGAACTTTAGAATCACCAACCTGTGCAACTGGCTTCACTGAGCCGATGTTGCCTGTAAAAATTGTTACGATCATAGTAATAAATTTTTAAGTAAATAATAATATAATGCTGTAAACTGCAAAATCCGGACACCTTGACCACATCTGGCCGGTTAAATTGAGATTTTTATATTAAATTTATAAACAAGCACTTAAACCGGTCTGAGATGGTTAATTTGATCCCGCTAAAGGTGTTCAAGGGCACTGGCTTTTCCAGCTATAGGTCAGATTTTGGTGGGATTTATTAAATCCACAGAAACATTAAACTCAGCAGGGAGATTTATCTATTTCCCGATTGTATTTGGAGGTGCACTTGCTGAAATGGATGTGTTTGGCAGTACAACAAAAACCATTATTGACTGTTCGCCATATGGAACTGTACAATCGGTTTTGCAGACAGTTTTAACTGCATCAGGATGGACTCTGCACATGTTTATATTGCCTTAGCTTTGACTATGATATATGCACTTATATTTGCAATAATTGGAATTAAGTGGTTCAAATGGAATAACTAAAACCTATAATATGAGCAAAAGTCAGGAAACAACCTCTGGTTATTCGGTTTATGATCTTATGACTGAAGTCAAGATTCTTACCCGTACTTCTTTACTGTTTCAAAATGCTATAGCAGAGAAAATGGGTCTTGACGTTACGGACGCGGAATGTATTGATTTCCTTAGGGAGATGGGTTCATCAACAGCAGGCGATCTGGCAATGGTAACAAGGCTTACAACCGGGGCAATCACAAATGTTATTGATCGACTTGAAAAAGCAGGATTTGTTAAGAGAGGGAAAGATCCAAAGGACAGAAGAAAAGTAATAGTCACGCTCATTCCTGAGAGATATGAAAAAAAGAAAAAGTACTATGAACCATTTGCAAATGATGTCTTTTCACTATTCTCGGGTTACAGTAAGAAAGATTTGAAATTTCTGATTGCACATACAGCCGCATTAAATAATATTTATCAGACGCATATGAAAGAAGTTATTGAAGAAAAACCATAAACCCGATAAATATTTTTTGGTTCTTCGTCCTATATGCTTATTATATAGGATTATATCATCAACATTTTTAGAATATAATTTTAAAAAACACCAATTATGAAAACGAATAATTTTACAAAAAACAGTTTGCCGGCAATTACACTGATGGTATTAGCCCCACTCATAGCCGAGGTATTGCCAGGAGCTACCCGGTTTAGTTCAATCTTTGTGTTTCCTATTGAAGTTCTTGTATGGGGAGGAGGAGCTCTTTTGATCCGTTATACAGTTAGGAAATGGCAGCTTGGCTGGATAAATATGCTTCTTCTGGGACTTGCATTATCAATTGCAGAAGAATTTTTAATTCAGCAAACTTCTGTTGCCCCAATGGTGATAAAATAAAGGGCATAGAATATGCAAGGCTATTAGGAATTAATTATGTCTACCTTTTCTGGGCACTAATATATGAGACAGTATTTGTTGTTTTTATCCCAATATAAATCTTACTGAAATTATTTTCAAGACCCGTAGTAAAGAACTATGGATTAAAAAAAGGGTATTTATGTAACAATTATATTGTTTTTGATAGGAAGTTTTATGGCCTGGTATTCCTGGACACAAATTGCCAGACCCGCTGTTATTTCATGTTCAATTGTATAATCCTCCTATTAGTTTGGTCATTATTGGAGTCATATTGATTTGCTGCCTTATTTTTGCTGCTATAGGACCTTTCAGGAATAGAATAGACTCTACATTCCCGCCACTAAATCCACCTTTGGCCTGGATTATGATAATTATTGGAGGGTTATGGGCCATAGTTTTATATGGAATAGTGATGATTGCATTTGGCATTTTACCTTCATTTCCACCATTTCTGGCTATAGGTATCGATCTAATTCTGGCGACAATAGCACTCTATTTTATACCTAGATGGATAGTTAATGTAAAGTGGACGAGCAAGCATTCATTTTCTGTGATTTTTGGGGTAATGATTGGTTCAATGTTAGCTGGATTCATTGGCTTCATTGGTGCCGCACATGCTGATTTGTATTTTAAGATTTTTATTGATCTGGTAGCTTTAATATTATGATTTTGCTTGGAGACAAAGTAAAAAGACAATTTTCTTAAAATATTTTTATTGAATTCTATATTCTGAACATAACCCTAAAAAAATGCAGGTTAAAATTGACCGTCGCTAGAATTAGCTATGTTATTGTTATTATGTTATTTATAGTAATAATAGTCATGTCGGCTATATTTGGCCAATCACTTCGGCTTTTGTAGCATGCAAAAACTAAAAATGGAAATAATAGGTCGGAATCAAGTTCAAGATTGGTAACGAAGTTTTGGGTCACGATGAGATCGAACCAACGAACCCCTGATTATGAGTTAGGTGCTAGTGTCATGTCAATCGTTAATTGACGGATAAAGTTTCTTGAGTTTTATTCTGGCGTCTTTTGTCGTGAACTGCCAATTTATTTTTGATTTCTTGCTGTTCCTGATTTCCGTCCATGCTCTGACTTCTCTTTTTACTTCCTTAAAATTATCTATTCGTCTGTTAAGACATTGTCCATGAAGAACATTCAATTCAATCTCTGCCATATTCAACCAGCTTCCGTGCTTTGGTGTGTAGGTAAAGTTAAATCTGTCCCAGATTCTTTTTGCCTCAGATGGTTCATATACTTCATAAAGCGATGATGCTGTATGCGTATTTAAGTTATCCATTACTAATGTTATCTTTTCTGCTTTAGGATAATGTTCATCTGCAATTTCTTTGATAAATTTTGCCCAATCTATTTTTGTTCTACGGTCTGTGACTTTGATGAAACGCCTGCCTTTCAAGGGTTCATTAGCTATGAAGATATTACAAACTCCATTCCTGACATATTCATAATCCTCTCGCTTTTCTCTGTTGCCAACTATAGGATCTTCAAAGCGACTTGTTCCTATCAACTGTTTTGGCGATTCATCCATGCAAACAACAGGAAAATGTTTATCGTAGGGTAATTTATATATGTCCAATACCTGTTCCATCTGTGCAACAAACTGACTATCTTGCTTTGGCGGGATTACCCACCCTTTACCTTCCACGGTTTTAAGTCGTTTTTTTAAAACTCTTCGTACGGTTTCGTGGGATATACTTTCCGCATATTTAAGTTCAACGGCCTTGTCTGCGAGTAAACGAAGTGACCACTTAGCAAATCCTTTCGGTGGTTCACTACAGCATAATGCAATAAGATGTGCTTCAAAATCTCCATCTGCTTTACGCTCATATTCCCGTTGGGTTGGTCGTCGTTCCAAAACCGCTTCAAATCCTTCTTCTACAAACTTCTTCTTTGTTCTATCTATAGTCCTCATGCCCACTTTTAAGATTCTACTTATCTGATTATTAGTTACTTTATCAGCAAATTCCCCCTCATCGCAGTTTAGCAGAATGTAAGCGGTTCTAAACTTTTGAGATGTATGGCTTCCTTTGTTAATAATGTCCATCAATTCGTTAATCTCTTCTTTTGTCAATGTTACTTTATATTTCTCCATGGCGTTTTTCGCCAAATATACAAAATATTTACGTCATATCATAATTGACATGACACTAGGTAGATGATAATAAATACATTTTTTATATAAAATAGTTATTTTCTATAAAATAGTCGAGCATCCTTAATAGTATTTGGGGTAGTATATATAAATATACGGGTATAATCTATAATATACCTGAATGGAAAAACTTTGGTCAATATTCCGGACTTTTGCATTTTAGAAGTACGAAGAGGAAACAAGACAATTTATCAAGTAAGAAAAAAATATTATACCTCAAATTAAAGCGGTTTTTCAATTTTAGATTATATCTTTTACATCTTCCATTATGCGGTTAAAATTGTCATTCAGATCCTTTTCTGTGATATGGTGCTTCACCTTTAATTCCAATCGTTTAAAAGGAAACAGGTCAAAATTATAGAGCTTGTCCTTCCCGTCAGCAAAAACAAAGAATTGTCCCTGCTTTAGCCCGGTGAAATCCTGGTTCTTATACTTGGATGTTTCCCTTGTTCCCTCCGATGTTCTTGTGTCACCTCCAATAACGGAATTAGTAAAGGATCTGGAAACGGTCCTCTTTTCAATTTCCTCGCTTATGTTCTTGTAATATCTAACACTATCCGGGTCATTAGCTTTACCGATCATTTGATATGAAAGGTTTGCGAGAAGGGAGCTTGTAATAACATCTCCATAATTTTCTTTTGCCAGTGCCCGGTCCTGTGTTGAAAATACGGTGGCAATATTATAGCTTCTCATTGTTGCCGGTATCTTGGAAATTCCATCGATGTAAAAGGTTGTCCCTTCATCAAACAAAAGAAAACTGGCTGGCCGGTTCCGGATCTGCATACTGTTTATAGCCGTGCTTATTATAACAGAAATAAATGGGGCATTTATTCTTTCAAGCCTTGGATCATTTACGATGCTCAAAAATGTTGGGTTCTCCGGGTTGTTTATATCAAGATCAACGTCATTTGCGCTCATCACCCAAAATATTGTTGGGAGTGCAAGATCTGTTAAAGGTAGCGAAAGCGAAGCTTTAACACCCGCCACCTGGTTTTCTGATATAAGTGAATCAACCAGTGGAGATCCTATAGCTCTTGAATATGGATTCTTGGAGATAAAGTCAACTATCTCTGTCGGCGTTTTCACCAGACACAAAGCAACGGCATGAGGGAGAGTACACATTTCAGGGTAATCTACTTTTAGCCTCCAAATAACAGCTGCAAGTGTCGGCTCAGGGATCTTGTCAAAGAAACTGCTTCCTGATTCCTTCACGTTGTCTACTTTCTTCAGGTTTGCAAAGATCAGCTTTGTTTGTTGCCGTAGGTGCTGCTCTGTTGGTATGTACTTCGGCAGAAATGGGTTTACCCGGTCCGAATACATTGGGGAATGTGGTATAATAGTTGCTTGTTTTATCGTAGAATTCTGAAAGAAGTAATGTGCTATTTCTGTTATCTCCCCGTTTTTATAATCGTAACACAGACAGGGAATATTTCTTTCTCCGGCGTGTTTAAGAATTGGGACAAAGCCACTTTCAGTTTTTCCGCTGCCGGCACTACCGAAAATAGCTATTCCCCTTTTTATATTTTGCATAATAAGTGGGGATGAATTTCTTATTGGGAATTTAACGCTCCAAATAGGGTCAATTTTATCAGCTATACTTCTAAACTTGCTGCCAGTAATTAAAAGAATAAATAATTGAAAGCAGACCGGCTGTAATACAAATATCCCGAAATGTAATGGCAGACTATAACTATTGAAAAAATGAAAAAACAAGTAAACCCCTGCTTGTATGACCAAAATAAATAAAATCTTATAGTAATACTTCAGCTTAAAAGAAAGTGTTGCGAATTGTAACAATGAAACAACCAGAACAACCACGACTAAAATAAGCTTTGCAATAAGTGTTAGTTGGTCAAAATAATTAATTATACGTTCCATGTTTGTATTTAAAGACCCGTATTCAAGGTAGTTGTTAAAACCTTTTTACCAATATCCAGGACAATTTTTGATGGGTTATAAGCGTAATTAATTGCTTTTATACACTCTTTGGCTCCTGGGACCTGTTTAAAAACTGCTGAGAGAGCATCCAGAGGATCTTTTGCATTTGCCAGTTTCATAGCAGTATTTACAACCCGGGAAGCTTTATTATATTCTTTTACCCCCGGCACGTCTCTTGCGATGCTCATTGCAACACTTTTTGCGGTATTTCTCATTTGGTTCTTCATCGCATGATAATGAGAAAATTTATGATGATGAGCCCTTTTGTAATCAAAATTTGCATCAAAGCTTTTTTCACAGCTTTGAACAAATTTCATCCTGTCAAAGCCGATCTGGACCTCTTTGCCATTTAAAATATTCTTGGAGTTTTTAGCATTTGCCATCGGGCTTAAACGGATCTTCTTTGACTCGATCCATTCTTGAAACAACAACATGAATGTGTGTTTGTAGTCCCTCTTTCTTGTCTCCCGCTTTATATAAACCCTCTTTCACTTCTGCAGAGTCTCTTCCATAATATCGGGAATGTTCGACCTTCCCAAAATAAACAAGGTTCTCTCCGGAGAGCCCACGGTTGAAATTTTTAGCATACTGATCCATGACAATTCTAGTGTAGTCTTTTAAAGCTTCCTTGTAACGCTTCAACTCGATTGTGGTTAGTTGTGAGATATTTTTTATTTCTCTCCCGGAAACTGATTTACAAATATGCTTTAATTCATCCTTGCTTGGATTAACTGTGATCATGTAAAACTTGATTTCGTCTTTCCCCAGTTTTCCTTTGTTATTATCAATTGAGCTTTGTGCTGTACAAAAAGAAACATCGCTTGTTTTTTGATCAAAAAATTTCTCCTGGCTGAAGATATCCTTCTCCTGGTTCTCCTTCTCCAAATAATTAATCAGGTCGTTGCAACTACCCCTGTTATTATCCTTTTTAGATGAATGAATCTTAACGTACATTAAAGTGTTTTTAGATATTTTCTGTATTCATTAATGTCACCAATTGGAAGTTCAATAACCGGTTTTCTATTTAGCCCTGTGGATTTTTCTTCTGTATGTGAAAGTATATTTTCGAGATATCCTTTGGTCGTTTTTAATTTCAATTCTGCTTTATTAAGTTTCTCCTGAAGTAATTTAATTTCCCCGGACTGTTCATCATTTTTTGATGTTTCAGTCACCATGGATCCACTCTTTTCTTCCTTACTTATTTCTGTAGAAAGAGCTAAAGATTTAACCTTATTTTGTCCCGTCACCTCTCCTCTTTTTGGTGCTTCTTCATCAATGTAAGTTACAAATCGTGCAATTAATGTATCCATTTTTCCGAAGGTGGGTTTAATAAAATCATTCTCCTGCTTTCGCATGAAAGAGATTATTGTATCCCGAAATTTTTTAAGTTCCTCTGCTGGTGATAGCACTTGCAGATCTTTCGGATTTACCCCGGTGGTGTCAAAGTATTTGGCCATTGCTTCAGCAAAATCTTTTTGACTCATTTCAAATTTATCTGCCAGGCGGTCAATAATTATTTTGCTCTTGGGAGTTATGCTTATTGTGACGTATTTTTGCATAAAATAATTATTAATTAATTAGATTTACATACAAATATATACATTTTATTGATATTTCAAAATATATATCATTATATAATAATTATAATTATTTTTCAATTACTTGATTATCAGGCGTAGCGTGATAGCAGAATCAGGCTCGCCTGATTCCATCTTGCTTTCCTTCAGAAACATTTCTGTACAACGTGAATATTGAGTTCTACTAACTTTATTTTTACTACTCGCATTAGTGCTGTAGGGAATTTTTTTAGCACAATATAATTCTGGGGAAATGAAAAAGAAAAGAGATCCTCATCTGAAGATCTCTCTATTAAATTTTGAACGCTTTTGTTTAAATTCAATAATACTAGTTTATAAGCTTTACTCCAAAAAGATTAACAGAATTACTATTCTTAAAACAAATTCCATATTGACCAAGAGTAAACCGTGGAACAGTAATTAAGTATGAACTGGTCCCGTACTTTTTTGCTTTGAACTCCACCTTTTCAGATTTTGAAGTGTTCCAGACTCTTTTGGTGTTTTCAATTTTCATTTTAACAATACTAACCAGGTCGTATGGGTTAATTGAATTATCTGAGACCCGGACAATAAACTGTGAATTTAAAGAATCCACAGAGACAGTGGAACAACACATTTTAAATTCTAATATCAACTGCGTTGTCATATATTTAATTTTTGTATTTACTGCTGTCTGGTGTTCCAGTAAAACACCGTTACCAATGGAATCATTTACAAATACTGCAGTCTCGGAAAAATCTGGCTCGAGTATTCTGACATTTTTGAACTTCTGACAATAAGCCTGAGCTATTGAAAAAAATAAAAACGATAATATTAATAAACTCCTTTTCATGACTTAAAGCTAAGATATACTTTTCTTGGTTTTATATTTTATCTCCTCCGAATCTTCATCAATTGGCATGAAACTATCTTCCTCAGGGAAAGGGTATATTTTCCGTTTTTTTGTACTCACCTTTCTTTTCTGTCCTGGTCCTTTAGTCGACAAAACAGAATTCTTAATTACCATTTTGGATTTTATCACCATTTTTTCAGGGTTTTCAAGCAAGAAGTATCTCCAACTTCATTTTCCATTTTTCCCAGTCCTTCATTTCTTTCGTTTGTAAGTCTATAAACTTCTGTGTGTGATCGTGATGAACTAAATGACAGAGTTCATGAATAATTACGTATTCGATGCAACCCCTTGGCGCTTTAATCAATTCAGGATTCAAAATAATTTTACCTTTTGGAGTACAACTTCCCCATCTGGTTGGCATATTTCTCAGGATTATTGATGATGGTTCAATATTGTACTTTTTAAAGTTGGCTATAAGCGGTTGTGCAATTGTTCTAAACTTCGATTTTGCATTTTGCAAATACCAATCGCCAACTAATTGTTTAACACTTGCCTTTTCAGATGCATTTACTTGGATATACCTTCCCTTCAACTTTACAGATTCAAGCTTATTCTGAATAATTTTAAGCCGGTACTGCCTTCCAAGATAGAGGTGAGTTTCACCGGAAATAAATTTTCTCGCCGGCGTCTTGGGATGAAAATACAGAAAGAAACTTTGCTGCCTTATTATCCATGGTGCTTTCTTCCTGAGTTTTTCTTTAACCTTTTCAATAGAAGTGTTATCCGGGGCTTTTACTAATACAGATAAGTCTGGGTTAACTGTAATACCTAAAGATTTCCGATCGGAATATTCCAAATGGAAATCTATCTGTTTCGAACCAAATTGTATAGTGGATGTCATTACCTGTAGCGGATTTTAGCAACTTCAATGCACTTATTTGTAATTTCATCCATTTCTCCAAATGAAAGAGCCAGATGGTATTTGTCTCTCACTTCATCAATTAAATAATCGCCTATTTCAATTTGAAGTTTTCCCGTAATATTCGTTTTATATTGCCAGTCAATTACTGGTTTATTATTATCAAGAACAGCCTTTTGAATTAACTCGTCAATTTTCAATGCCGCCTGTGTTGAAATTTCTCTCCTTACAATATTATCCTGAATATTTTCACTCAAAGACTCTACACATAAACCATAAAATGCTTTTGCTAGATCTTTATCTTTTAATGCTTCGGGAATATCACTATCGGTGTGAGCCAATACATTGTTCATGATCTCCTGAACTCTGTTTAAATATACAGTTTCATTGATGCGATTTGACTCATACTCCATAATGGCTTCTTGTAGCATTTGGGAGAATTTTTTGTAGAAGGCAGGATCTTCCTCCATTTTCTCAGAAATGTGTTTTGCAGTTCTACTGGCAATCTTGTCTGCTTTTGCAGCTTTGCCTATAGTTTTCTCAACTTCTTCCTGAAACTTGTCTTTCTCGAAAATATTTACCAATTCTGTAATTACTTCAACTTTGTCAGTAGTTATGTGTGTATCAATAAGTTTTTGAATTTGACACACATATCACTACTGATAAAGTGGAAGTGATTACTGAGTTGGTTAATATTTTTGAAAAAGATAAATTTCAGGAAGAACTTGAAAAAACAATAGGCAAAGCAGCTAAAGCAGATAAGATCGCCAGCCGGACCTCAAAACACATTTCAGAGAAAATGGATGAAGATCCTGCCTTCTATAAAAAGTTTTCTCAGATGCTGCAGGAAGCAATTATGGAATATGAAGCAAATCGCATAAACGAAACTATCTATTTAAACAGAGTTCAGGAAATAATGAATAATGTTTTAGCGCACACTGACAGTGATATACCAGAAGTATTAAGCGAAAAGGATGTTGCTAAAGCATTTTATGGTCTTTGTGTAGAGTCTCTGAGTGAAATTATTCAGGATGAAATTGTAAGGAGAGAAATTTCGACCCAGGCGGCCTTGAATATTGATGAGCTGATTCAAAAAGCAGTTCTTGATAATAATAAGCCAATTATTGACTGGCAATTTAAAACCAACATAACCGGAAAATTGCAGATCGAAATCGGAGATTATCTGATTGATGAAGTGAGGGATAAATACCACCTCAATTTTTCATTTGGAGACATGGATGAGATCTCAAACAAATGCATTGATGTTGCTAAAATTCGTTACAGGTAATGAAATCTGCAATTCAATTCGGTTCAAAGCAAATAGATTTTCATCTGGAATATTCCAATAGAAAAACCTTAGGGATAACTGTAAAGCCGGATCTGTCAGTTTTAGTAAAAGCCCCTGTTGATACAACGCTGGAAAAAGTCGAAGAGAAACTTAGAAAGAAAGCGTCTTGGATAATCAGGCAACAAAGTTTCTTCCTTACTTTCCATCCAAAGACACCTGCAAAAACATTTGTAGGAGGCGAAACGCATTTATATCTCGGCAGACAATACCGTTTGAGTATCGTGCAAAAAAAACTGGAATCAGTAAAGTTGAAAGGAAGGTTTATTGAAGTGGAAACATTAGATAAACTACGAGTCAGGCAGTTGGTAAATGGTTGGTATTTAGGAAATGCGAAGATCAAGTTTCGATCAATAGCCCAACCAATTATAGACAGATTCAAAATATATGAGGTTGAACCGTCATCAATTGTATTAAGAGATATGCCAACCCGTTGGGGAAGCTGTACACCAAAAGGTAAAATCATTCTGAACCCAGAATTGATCAAGGCACCTAAAGGTTGCATTGAATATGTTATTATTCATGAACTTTGCCATCTGGTTCATCACGATCATACTCAAAGATTTATTGACTTACAAACGAAAAAATGAAGGATTGGGAAAAATGGAAAATGAAATTGGAGAAACTGCTCGCTTAAACTCTGAAAAAATGGTGATAAAATCCAAAATGGTAATTAAGAATTCTGTTTTGTCGACTAAAGGACCAGGACAGAAAAGAAAGGTGAGTACAAAAAAACGGAAAATATACCCTTTCCCTGAGGAAGATACTTTCATGCCAATTGATGAAGATTCGGAGGAGATAATATATAAAACCAAAAAAAGTAAATCTTAGCTTTAAGTCATGAAAAGGAGTTTATTAATATTATCGTTTTTATTTTTTTCAATAGCTCAAGCTCATTGTCAGAAGTTCAAAAATGTCAGAATACTCGACCAGATTTTTCCGAGACTGCAGTATTTGTAAATGATTCCATTGGTAACGGTGTTTTACTGGAGCACCAGACAGCAGTAAATACAAAAATTAAATATATGACAACGCAGTTGATATTAGAATTTAAAATGTGTTGTTCCACTGTCTCTGTGGATTTTTAAATTCACAGTTTAGTGTCCGGGTCTCAGATAATTCAATTAACCCATACGACCTGGTTAGCATTCTTAAAATGAAAATTGAAAACACCAAAAGAGTCTGGAACACTTCAATATTTGAAAAGGTGGAGTTCGAAGCAAAAAAGTACGGGACCAGTTCATAGTTAATTACTGTTCCACGGTTTACTCTTGGTCAATATGGAATTTGCTTTAAGAATAGTAATTCTGTTAATCTTTTTGGCGTAAAGCTTATAAATTAGTTTTGTTGAATTTGAACAATGGCGTTCAAAATTGTAATAGAGAGATCTTCAGATGAGGATCTTTTTACTTTTCATTTCCCCAGAATATTATTGTCCTTAAAAAAATTCCCTAAGCACTAATGCGAGTAGTAAAAATAAAGTTAGTAGAACTCAATATTCACGTTGTACAGAAATGTTTCTGAAGGAAAGCAAGATGGAATCAGGCGAGCCTGATTCTGCTATCACGCTACGCCTGATAATCAAGTAATTGGAAAATAATTATAATTATTATATAATGATATATATTTTGAAATATCAATAAAATGTATATATTTGTGTCTAAATCTAATTAATTAATAATTATTTTATGCAAAAATACGTCACAATAAGCATAACTCCCAAGAGCAAAATAATTATTGACCGCCTGGCAGATAAATTTGAAATGAGTCAGAAAAATTTTGCTGAAGCAATGGCCAAATAC